>NZ_CM197955.1:4800000-6595000 GCF_059511905.2 Chitinophaga sp. 9-1-y
GAAAAACTGGACCGGTATTGTTGTTTTGGCTGGTAAGCGGCCCTCCTGGAATAATGCTGAAAACACGCAACAGATCAGGCAGCATCGCGCCGCGAAAGCAGCATCTTTTATGGCTGTTTTATTATTGCTATCCGCTTTTATTTACGTAACTATTCCCGGTTTCCATCTCATAAATACCATATGGGGATTACTCTCACTCACGGGCCTTGTAATTAGCATAGGTGTACTTTCTGTGGAGATGGGCATGCAGGTAAAAGCGATAAAGGAAGTGTGTAATTCCGTAAGCCCTTCAGGGTGTGATGCTGTACTAAGAAGTAGTTACTCCAAAGGAATTGCCGGTATCTCAATAGCAGATGCAGCAATATCGTATTTCGTGACACAATCCGGATTTTATCTTTTGTCCAACTGGCATCCTATTTTACTAAATACAGCCCTGCTCTTGTCCATACCTGTTATAATAGTAGCCGGATTAAGTTTATATGCACAACAATTTATACTGAAAAAATGGTGTGTTATTTGTCTGTGCATTGTGGCCGTTATTATTGCGCAGTGCTTGCTGGCGTGTCTGTATGCGACTTCGGTTACCGGTAGTTTCAGGATATCCATTTCTTATGTCATTTCTTTCTTTTTGGTACAGGGTATCGTCTGCTATTTACTCAAGGGATTAAAAAATTTCGCGATAAATATCAGGGAAAAGTTGATGCAGGCAAAAGAGTTGCGGAGGTGGAAAAGGAATGAGTCGCTTTATTTATATCAGTCCAACCAGCGGCCTTATGTAGATTGTACTACCTGGGATCAGGAGCTAATGCTGGGTAACAATGAAGCCCCCGTACAAATAACCATAGCCTGCAACCCTTACTGCGGACCATGTGCAACAGCACATAAGATTATTGATGAATTATATGAAACCTATAAAGAAGTACTGTGTATAAAATTCCGCTTTCTTTTCCCTCTTGATAATCCGAATAATGATTTAACAATAGCAGTGAAAGCTATTTTACAAAAAGCAACGCATATTCTTCCGGATGAGGAACGTGCCATGATGTTATCTGATTGGTTCAAATTGATGGATCTCGACAAATGGCGGCAAAAATGGGGGCCCATACCTGATGTAAATGTAGAAAACCTGTTAAAGACACATATCTATTGGATGGATGACGTAGCAAAAGTGAAAGGCACTCCTACCTTTTTTATTAACGGCCGTCAGCTACCCCGTAATTATGTTATACGGGATATGTTTCAACTGATTCCTTCACTGGCAGCCTCATTCAGTACTGCTGTGGAACAATAAAACAACCTCAACATATTATAAACTCAGTTGTGAGAAGGACTGCTACTCACAAGTACCATGCTGCAATTTGCAGTCTTGCAGCATATTATTTCTCTTACTTAAAAAAAACGAAGAAAAATGGAAACAAAGCAATCATTTGGCAAAAGCCTCAGCAGAAACGATTTAAGAGCCATCAATGGTGGAGCAGCAGCAGACATAAGCTGTTCTTTATTTAACGCTGACTGCATACCTCCTTATGGTCCGAGTGGCCCTAACGGTAACAACTGCGGTTACGGTGGCCCGTCTAACTTAAACTGTTTCTGCGCTTATGCAGGTAGCTGCCAGCCTAACAGATGGTAAGTAAGCCCTGGTGATGACCGTGAAAGGGGCTGATGTAAAGTCAGCCCCTTTTTCAATACTGTATTCCTCCAAATATCTTCAATCCAATTGCATGAATTTCTGGCGCAAGTTATTTCAAGGATCATTATCTGCTAACGATGATCTGACTTATAGAGAACGACTAGTTGCTTTGCGTAACCTGCCTCCGTTTTTCAAAATGGTGTGGCAAACCAATCCCTGGCTTACGATTGTTAATACATTATTGCGTATCATGCAATCAGCAATACCACTGGCCATGCTATATGCGGGTAAACTGATCATTGACCAGGTAGTATTACTGAGCCATCGGGATGCTCATCATTCCCAACACGATTTATGGCAATGGGTAGCGCTGGAATTTGGCCTGGTGATATTATCTGATAGCATGGGAAAAGTAATCGCGTTAACGGATACTTTATTGGGAGATCTATTTGCCAACAATACCTCCGTTAAGATATTGGAACATGCGGCAATACTTGATCTTGATCAATTTGAGGAAGCCACCTTTTATGATATGCTGGATCGTGCCCGGCAACAAACGGTAGGACGTACTATATTATTATCACAAACATTAAGTCAGGTACAGGATAGTATTACGATGGGGTTTCTGATAACGGGATTGGTAATATTCAATCCCTGGCTGATATTGTTGTTGCTGATGGCTGTCATACCCACTTTCATGGGCGAATCCTATTTCAACAATAAAATGTATGCGCTTTATTTCGGACAAACCTCGGAACGTCGGGAGCTGGACTATATCCGCTTCCTGGGAGCCAGTGATGAAACAGTCAAAGAAGTGAAAATATTCAGCCTATCCCGTTTCCTGGTAGACCGTTTCCGTGATTTATCCAACAGGTTTTACCGCGACAGCCGTAAACTATATATACAGCGGACTTCCTGGAGTGCCGTATTCTCGCTGCTTGGCAGCGCAGGCTATTACGGAGCCTACGTTCTCATCATCTTCCGTACTGTTAATAGGTATCAGTCCATCGGCGATCTCACTTTTATGGCGGGTTCTTTTATACAATTGCGCGGATTATTACAGGGTGTATTGGGCAGGTTCACTACCATCATGCAGGGTGCAATTTATTTACGCGACCTGTTTGATTTTCTTGCCATCAAACCAAGGATGGTAGTTGCGGCCAATCCACGACCATTTCCCCATCCTATTCAATATGGGTTTACCTTTGAAAATGTGGGTTTCAAATATCTCCATTCAGAAAAATGGGCGAATCGTCACCTAAACTTTACATTGCATGCAGGCGAAAAATTAGCATTGGTAGGAGAAAATGGCGCCGGCAAAACAACGCTTGTAAAATTACTGAGCCGGCTGTATGATCCAACAGAAGGCCGCATTTTATTGGATGGACACGATCTGCGGGAATATGATCCTGCTGAATTGCGGATGCAGGTAGGCATTATTTTCCAGGATTTCCTCCAGTACCAGATGAGTGTTGCCAATAATATAGCGATTGGCGATATCCGCGAAAAAGAAAATCATGCACTCATTGTTGCTGCCGCAAAACGAAGCATGGCACACGTTTTCATCGAAAAACTACCAGACAAATACAAGCAGATGCTGGGGCGTCATTTTAGCAACGGCGTGGAGCTATCAGGAGGCGAATGGCAAAAAATCGCGCTGGCCAGGGCTTATATGAAAGATGCACAGCTACTTATACTGGATGAACCTACTGCTGCATTGGATGCCCGGGCTGAATACGATGTTTTCCTCCGTTTTGCAGATCTTACCCGGGGCAAATCTTCTGTCCTTATTTCGCACCGTTTTTCTACCGTACGTATGGCCGACAGGATATTAGTACTGGAAAAGGGGCAACTGATAGAAATTGGCAGCCATGAAGAGTTACTGGTAAAAGGCGGGCATTATGCCGGGTTATTCCATTTACAGGCACAGGGATATCGTTAAGCCCGAAAATGATTTATGTCTTCTTATATACTAATAACCTCTAAAATTCACACATGAGAATAGCAGGTCAGGAGATCAAAGATCCCTATCATCCTGATACCCCTGGCCTACTGGTATAGATCGTTATCTAAAAATAAATCCCCGGTTAAATGGGTCTTCCGGATCAAAATGGAAGGTGTGCCTGCCTGTAATAAAAGCAGTGCCACTTACTTCCGGTATTACCGCCTCATGGTCTCCAAAGGTAGTCAGCTCCCTCACTGTCACCCCCATAGTACTACCAGTAATGCTTTCAATTATAATAGTTTCATTCATCTTTAATTCCCCTTTGGCATAATGCAATGCTGCGCGTGCACTAACGCCTGAGCCGGTAGCGGAGCGATCTACCTCTCCTTCCGCAAAAATGCATACATTACGGCTATGATGTCCTTTCTCTTCTGGCCGTCCTGTAAAAATGGCTCCATACAAAAAGCTCAGGTCTTCTTCAAATGGATGCCTGATACTAAAATTGCTCATCACTGCATGCTTAATCCTCCGTCCATAATCAATCAGTTGATGGTAGTGGTCAGCATCCAGGCTAAGTTGCAGACGCTCTGCATCTACAAATGCATAAAAAGCGCCGCCATAAGCCACATCAAATTTTACGGTCCCGATACCCGGCACTGCGACCTCCTGATCGGATAAATACAAAAAAGAAGACACATTGCGAAAGGACGCCTGCTTTACCTTACCATTTTCCATGGTGGCACTGGCGTAAATTCTACCTGCCGGCACATTAATGGTCAGCACTGGATTTTGTTCCGTCTTTTTAACAATACCGGTTTCCAATACAAGCTTTGTTAGTGCAATAATGGCGTGTCCGCACATCGTACTGTATCCTTCATTATGCAGGAAGAAAACATCCATATCTGCATCTGCAGAAGAAGTAATCACTGCTCCGTACATGTCTGCATGTCCACGCGGTTCCCACATGATACCCGTACGGATAAAATCCAAATGTTCTTTGAAGTACCTTCTTTTTTCAAGCACGGTTGTGCCTTTAATAGCCGGCAATCCGCTAACGAAAACACGTAACGGTTCTCCGCCGGTATGCATATCTATTGTTTCTATCTTTAACCATTGGGCAGGTGCATCCCAATGCAGGTTACTAAGCAGTGTTTGCATTTTAGGTGGAATCAATGATTTGTAACTATTATTGATGAAGTGCAGGGAGATGAAAACAATTTCACGTCTAAAGAGAAATATCGGTTCCGATATTCCTGGCTTTGGCCCTTTCATACAAAGCCTTTGCCATAAACAGGTCAAAAATGGCCATTCCTGCGGATTTGTATGCTGTAGTTTTGGTTACGTCAATCTTAACCTCACCGGTTAAGAGTTTTCCGATCGTAAAAACATCATTTTCCTGTAAAATTCCTTTTCTGAGGGGATGAATGATATCCCCGGTTTCTGTTTTGGCAAACACGGAATCAATGGCAAGCTTCCCGGATAATCGGAAAACCTCATCTGGTAATTCCTGCATATCAGGCTTGTAGGACCCAATACTGATAAAGTGTTTGTTTTCCAGTAAACCCGCATCATTTGGCAAAACCGGAGTAGCAGACCGGCTGGCTGCAATAACTACAGTTGTATGCTGCAAAATAGTAGCCGCATCTGTACATGGAATCACTGCTACTGATGGAAACTGTTCCCGGAGTTGCGCGGTGAAAGCTGCCATACCTGTTGCGGATCGCTGCAAACAATATATTTTTGCCACAGGCCGCACAGCACAGGCAAAGATCGCCTGTTGTAAGCCCTGTACACCGCATCCTATTAGTCCAATGCTGTCAATGTCAGGAGACGTCATATATTTGATACCTATTGCACCCAATGCCCCGGTACGTAATGCGGTTAGCTTTTCGGCATTCATCATGGCCAATGGGAAACCTGTATGTGCATCATTCAGCAACATCACTCCGTTAGTAACCGCCAGTTGCTGAGAGCTGTTTCCCGGTACTACAGATACCAATTTGGTAGCAAAATAAATGTCAGAAAAAGAAGGCATGGAAAGGAACGTGTTTTCGCCCCAGTCAATATGCATACGTTTTGGAACCAGGCAACTATTTTGTTCATTGGCAATGAGCGCAGCCTCCACCGTTACTATTACTTCTGCTAACGAAAGGAGGCCCGCAATTTCATGATTGTTTAATATCAACATTATAAATACATAAGCGGAACCATTCGTTAAAACTTGACAGGATTTAGGTTCAATTAATCCTGATGCTGATTAATTAATTAAGGTCTGTATAGCAAGGTGGTCGCCAGGTGAACACACAATTGGCAGAACCTTTTACAGCTACACTTAACCCACCGGGCTTACTTAATTCAGCAATGGTGATTTTGCCCAGGGTCAATTTTTTTACGCCTTGTTTCTTCATCGCAATTTGTTTTAGTGATGATAAATAATATTAGCGATGTGAATATATTTATTATTGTTATTGGGGCTGCCACCGATGTTAACCATTTCTTTGCCAAAATTAACCGGCTGGTATATCAACTATTTGCATATGAATACTCTTTGGGGCTCTCCACAGTTTTCAGCAGCTGCAATTTCCTGAAAACCGTGGTGTGCAAAAATAAAATAGTTGCCGGTGCAAAAGCAGGGAACCAAACAAAAGGGAATACCGCCATTTCACGGAGATTCCCATTGGCACCGATAATAACGGCAATCGTGAGCAGGTTAACGATGTCCAGTATCCCGAAAATGTTCCAGGCGTACACCGCCACCTTCCAACCGGGTTTCCTTTTCGACACCATTCTCGCCACTGGTAGAGCCAGCACCGCGGTAATGAGGTCTCCCAGGTCGGCAGAGAAGGCAAATTTTTCCGGCAGTAAGTGATAGCCGTATAGGATAATGAAAAATATGCCAAGCACCCGGAATACATGTACAGCGATAAGCGACTCCAATGTAATGGACCTGAGTAGTTTTTTAAATAGTGGGGTATTTCCAATAAAGCCAAACAGGATAACCATTAACGGTAAAGCGGCCCAAACCACTACTTTAGGGGGCACGGAGTCGACGTTAAACGTACCTCTTAGGGCGAACACCGATACATACGCCAGGTAAGCAACATAGAAGCTAAAAATTCCTATCTGAATATTCCTTGCCTTCCGCAGGGACATACCTGCGTCAAGTGCCGCCTGTTTTACCGGCCAGGTAATAAAAGCGATAGAAAAAAGGAAACTTGCAATAAATATGATGATGGCCCCAAGTGGCATGGCCGAAACCTGATTTTCCATTTGATGAGTTGTTTTAATAAAATAATAAAACAAAGGAAAACCAAATCTCCAAGCTCGCACTTAGCAAATGGCAAGAAATCAACTACCTGTATTTTTCTTTGCAAACTCCTTTCTGATCCTGCTTAATGAGGTGTCGGTGATACCGAGGTAGGTAGCGATATATTTTAGGGGTACGTCCTGAAAAATTTCCGGGCTTGAACTGATCAGGTGACTATATCGTTGTTCAGCTGTTTCCTGTAGCATCGATAACATTCTTTCCTTTAAAATGCCGTATTGATTTACAATATTCAGCCTTCCAAATTCACGAAACTCCGGGATGGTATGGAAGCTTGCCTGCATGTCTTCATAGGTGATAAACCAGGTTTCACAATCGGTGACGGCCTGGATATATTCCCTTGCAGGAGCTCTTTTGAAGAACGATAGCAAGTCTGTAGCAAAGGTGTTTTTTGCATAAAACGCGGTGGTCACTTCATTACCGTCAACGTCATAAATATAGGATCTGACAATGCCTTTCTCAATGAAGTGAGATTCATGGCATACTTTTCCTTCCTTCAGCAGGTAGCCATTCCGCTCGATTTTCATCGGCATAAACTTCCCTGCCAGTTGTTCGGCCTTTAGCTGGCTGATTGGCAATGCCTGCTGTACAAACTGAACCAGGCTGTCTTTATTCATTGTTTATCTTTTACCTCAAATATTCGGTTTAAATGGCCTGTAAAAGATAAGAAATTTAAAGCAGGAAAGTAACGGGCTGACCTTTTCGATCAGCCCGTTGGGATTTGTTTCTGGCGTATTTAATTTTACGCTTTGTGGTGATCCCCTTGGATCTGCGCAAGTTTGCCGACACTGCGTGAATTTAAGAGTAGCTATGTTCAATTCAGCTATTTCCTATTGTGCTGCTACAGCTGCGAACCTAAAATATGCAACAATTGCTGACAGGATAAAAACTATAATCAACATTGGGAGCATTTTGTATTCCTTCTTCTTGACGTGAACAACCATGCCTGCTAACATAATTGAGCAAAAGGCTGCTGCTGCCATAGGTGTCAAAATGGGTATAATGCCTGAAAGCCACGGGACTATAATGCCGATACATGCCTATCAAATAGCAAATGGCTCGAATCTTGTCGGGAATTCTAAATGTTGTCTACAAAACTTGATCAATATTGAAGATAATTGTACTTTAGGCTAAAATCTCCTAATTTCAATATGACAAAATGTAGCTTACATCAGAAAAATTTTCTACTTCAGGAGAAATGGTTTGAGATAAAGGCTGATGGGTTAGCAATTCGAAATAAACAATTGCTTAACAGCAGTGAATATTATCTCAAATTCGAAGACATAGGGGTAAAGGTAATAAAATCAAAATCTGGCAATAGAGGTTGGCTTGTTGGAGTCTTATTTTTGGCAGGCATTTCAGCCTTACTCTATGTCGAGGAAGGTAAAGGCGGGAAAGTAGGGGAAAATGCCTATTTATTCTATTTAACAGCTGCGATACTTTGCTTCATTGCGTATTTGTTTACATATAAGCGATTAATTTATCTCGCTCCAAACAATAATTCAAATGCTATAGCCTTTTTGATAGACAACCCATCCAAAACAGAACTCTCACAGTTTATACAAGTCCTTATGGAGAAAAGGAAAGCGTATCTTGTAGGCAAATATGGTCAAATATCAACGTTGTTATCATACGAGCAACAACAACAAAATATTTTATGGCTTCGTAATGTTGATGCACTGTCACATGATGAGTATTTATTAAAACTACAAGAATTAAATACGCTTTTCAAGCCCTTCCCAGGGATAAGTGATTTTCACCTTAGCTAATTTCCGTGTTTAAAAACCTAAAAAATCAATCAATTACCATCGCTGGATTACCATCGGCTTTGAAGTACCAAAACATGTACCCTTGATGCATCATAAAAACAAAGTCATCACTATCAAGAAAAATTTCGGCTCCATCTTCTTCTAAAAGCGCAATTGCCCCTATGTTCAAGTCGGGATAATCATTGCGAAGGTCTGTTCCGACTAAACCTGCCGGTAAAGAACGAGAACAACGTCTATAAAAATCCTTATAAATTTGAGGAAGTAAAATTCTATCCTCCATCAGTTGAAGATAACTCTCGTTTTTATTTTGAATCTCATAGGTAAGGCTTAAAAAGTAGTACTCAACACCCTAACCAAATATAGCGTTACCCTTCCAAAATATTCTATGTAAAACGGCAGAAAGAATAATCAATGAAAACAATATAATCCCTATAGTTAATGTTAAATCTATTATTAAATATTTTGAAATATACCCCATATTTACACTCCTTTTTTCCTCACCTTTTACCGCTTTCACAAAAAAATGCACTTTTAAAAAAAATAATACTGCCAATAATAAGAATATAATTCCAACAAAAAGATTAATAACAAAGTCATTTCTACTTAGAATAATACTACCAATGGTAAACAAGCCTATTAACAACCAAAGGAGTACATTAAAATAGGACATAATTATATATATTTTCTTCATTTTAAATTATTTGTAGATAATCATTACTTGTTTGCAAGCGAACTTAGAGTCGGTATGTCTTTTAACATTGCCTAGCTTTCAACCTCCTATAAAACTAGTCGAAAATTTCAGAATATTATGGCACAAGTCAACCCAAATAAAACTAAATAAGCAGAAACAGCGCAATCGCACTTTGATAGACTAACAAATAGACCAAAAACAAAAAACCCGCGCGGCGCGCAGGTTTCAAGTTTCTCCAGTGATCCCCTTGGTACAGAAATCGAACTTATTATTTTTTGCCTTGAAAGTCCTTTGCATATTATAATAATAAATACTATAATACATTTATTGCCCCTTTGCTGCACCTTTTGCCCCTTTATTGCCCCTTTGCAAAACATAATAAGTCCCCTTCCCTGTTGAACCAATCTTTAAAATCAAATTCTTTTCCAATAATAACTGGAGGTCGTATGACGCTGTACGCTTGGATACATTAAATAACTCCTGGTATTCTCTATTGCTGATTCGTTCATTTGCTTTCATAAACAACAATGCCTTAATATGTCTTTCCTCGAGATCGTATCGCCGCAAAAAATCCTCTGTATAAATATCTTTCAGAAATGTTATGCTAAAGCCCCCCTGCTCTTCTTCAATCAGAGGCTCAGGCATTCCTGCTTCCACACAAGCATCAATGATTTTATTAATGCCTCTTCCCCATGATTCAATATAACCAGACTTAAAAAAAACATTTGCTATATTTCTATTCCTTGGATAGGAGGAGTGTTCCTTTCGCAATTCATCAACGCTCAACTCCTCGGGTAAAATTCCTGGATTCCATAAATGTAAACGATCATCATAAACACGAAGAAATATGTAGGTACTTGAATAATCTTTATGAATAATGGAATTCAATATTGCCTCGCGTAAGGCCGGCTCTGGATACTCCAAAGGCTCTAGTCTTTCTAAACCTTTGTATGAAATTGGTCTGATTAAATACTTCATCTTTAAAACCTCCATGACCCTATCTGCCATATCAAAAATATTGGTTTCGACAATATCATGAAATAAAAGATCATGACTTGATTTACCGAATCTACCAATTTTAAAACTTGCGGTCACTGTCACCTTCATAAGATCCTTACCAAAAAGTAACATAGAAGCATTTGTTAATTGGCCTTGTTCTGTTATTAGATCAAGGTTTTTTAATAGCACATCAATTTTCATTTTTACCGCTGTAGACGGAATTCTGTTCTTCTCAACAGCTTTAGTGATAAAAAATTGGATAGTGCTTTCATTTAGGTCTTTTAATGTAACACCTTCTATTGGTATATCTTCCCATTTTCTCCCTATCTTTTTCAAAAGCAAATTCTGCAAAGCAATACCCTTCAATTCCTGCTTTGTGCTGCCACTACGATAATGATAGATACCATGATACGCGATTGGAACACTGCTAACGGGGACTATGATTTCAATATAATGTCTATTTACCTTTCTATGTAAATTGATGTCAACAACTAGTCCTAAATGATTAACCACTTTATTCGGTATATCATCCATCAATTTTCCATATTCATCAACTCCGACCACAATGCCATTATCGTCAATACCAATAAATAATTTACCGCCTTGCGCATTCGCGAATCCACATACCCATTTAAGATACTCATCTCTCCAGGATTGCTTGTACTCTATATTGTGCTGTTCTGGCATATTTTACGACATTAAACATCGATATGTCACAAAACTAATACGAGGGAGGAAATCTATGTTCTGCCCACTTGTGAAACAATTTGTATTAACAAACATTACAGCCTTATGGGACTCGAATCCGGATCTCCCTGAAAATAAACCGTTTATTTTTTGTTGAAAATTGATGCAAAAAAAATCGAACGAAAAAAAGCCTTCAAGTCTTGCGACCTGAAGGCTTCTTCATTTTTCCGTGATCCCCTTGGGAGTAGCACGTATGTTCGTAATGTCTTGTAGAATGGGTATTTGATAGTGGTGAGCGGATTTTGCTAACCGTAATGCTAACCTGATTGGTATATCCAAAAATGTTGTCAGTAATCGTGGTTTCTCAAAAATAACAAAATATTTTTATCCTATTGAAAATTAATCCCCTTACTCACCATAAAACTCCATATCATCTCCCTGAACTTTAGCGTTAAGGGCTACAGCAATTTTTATCATTTTCTTTATAGTTTCATCATCCGGACTTTTCGCACAGATATTTCCCTTGTAATAGTAGAAGCAAGCGGAATTACTGCCTGAATATCCTACCAAGGTAATCTCCCCCCCATCCTTTACATTTAACACTTCCATCTGGTCACCCAACTTCATTTCAATATCGTTTGTTACATAATCTTTCCATTCATCAATAGATATTTTTTTTTCGATATCGTCTTCGAACCAATTATCCTGGCGTGTTATGTGTAATTCATAGCCCATAGAAATAAAAATTAAGCTATGAATATAGATATATTGGGTTGAAAAAAAATTATAAGAAGAGGAAATTATGTATAGCCAGCTATGTTTTGGTAATACCCAAACCCTTAAACCTATCATGCTACCGCATTCATAAAACCGATTTTGGGTCAACACAATATGACTTTTTTCTTTTCACCGGCACCCGATCTCCCCTTCTATCTCCGCTGCATTTCCCCCTTTGTCGACCACCGGGAGCAAAGGGGAGAGCAGTTTTTGCGCAGCAAAAACACCGCTCGCTAACGGAGCGAAGATCCGTTGACCTCCGCATACAGGTTGCGAAGCTGCCTGTATAACCTCCTCGAACTGGTGGCATAGCCACAGGTTCTATCCTAAAACAAACCGCGAAGAGCACCTAGTACCGCTTCCAAACTATCAAAATCTTCATGATTGTGTTCAGATTAACTCCAGTTGAATCAAAAGGTTCTGAAAAAAATATATTATTTTCTTAATTTGTCCCGGAATAAAATGAAAATGAAACCTTATATCCTTAAGTACAGTGCAATATTACTAGTTGGCATAATAACCCTTTGGATTATTATGCATAGACTTTCTTTAGGTATCCCCACTAACATACCTCATACACCCTTTAATATTGACGGCCTGTTGCTTATAGGCTTATTCTTAACAATACTCATATTTTTTCAAAAAAAAGTACTAACCATTGATAAGAATATTAGTATGCCTAAAATGTCATACTACAGTTTTCTTGTTTGTGTAGGAGCAGAAACACTTTTTCAGATAATAAGGTTTCCAACTTTAAATGGTGACACAATTAATGAAAATCTTTACTATTTCCTACTGGGAGTGGTCGGCATGTCTCTCTCTGGTGCGTTTCTAGGTTTCTTAATCATATATCAAATCAGAACTAAAAGAGCTGATAGAATACTGTTTTTGATAGGAGTAATTATCGCACTATTTTACTATACCCAAAAATACCTTGCCTCTTAGACTGTACTGGTCACGCCATAAAAGACTCTACCTTTTAACTAGTGAACAGATTTCCAGTGAAAAGAAAAATGTATAATGTAATACAACAAAATGCCTTATGACGAGATGTTTTTTCATATGCAGCCCGATAGCATTCCACCGTTGCAAAAAACATCTCGTCATAAGGCACCAGCCCGCGGCAGCGCACGTGTTTAAATAGTCCGCTGCAACTTCGGTTTATCAACAGCCAGGCGCTCACGTAACACCCGCATATTATTGCTAACCTTCTGCTGAGTGATCTTCGCGTATATCTGTGTAGTGCGTATACATTTATGCCCTAACATCTGGCTCACTGTTTCAATCGGTACATCATTTTCCAGCGTCACCGTGGTAGCAAAGGTATGCCGCGCGGTATGCGTCGTTAGATGCTTTTTAATATCGCATAGCGTGGCTATTTCTTGTAGATAGGCATTATACCGCTGGTTACTATTAACGGGTAACAAACGGCGATATAACAGGCAATACGGAGATTCTTTGTACCTGTCTACTATCTCTAACGGAATAGGCAGCAGCGGTACCCGTTCCGCCGTTTGGGTTTTCTCCCTATCCTTCACGATCCATTTTTCACCATCAATACCAATTACAAGGTTATCTGGTGTCAAATGCAATACATCTGTGTAGGCGTAGCCGGTAAAGCAGCAGAATAGATAAATATCGCGCACCTCTGCTAACCGTGGAATCAGTTGCTTGTTATACAAGGCCATAATTTCATCCATGGTAAGCCGCTCCCGCTGCGGATCTTCATAGGTACATTTAAACCCTGCCAACGGGCTAACGACTAACCAACCCTGATCTACAGCCAATTTGAGCATCTGTTTTAAAATCTTCACGTACTTCATAGCGGTGTTAGACCCCATCCCCTGCACAGTTGTGAGGAAGTGTTCAAAATCCGGGGCAAAAGAAAAACGAATTTCAGAAAGCGGCTTATCAGATACATGAAAATGTGCTTTTAGAAAAGCTACCACCTTCTCTTTTGTAATCTCAAAGCGTTTCAGCGTCCGCTCGGACTTCATCTTAGCTTTTACCTTCTCTGCAAACCGGCGGTTATGGAAGTCTATCACTTCGCATAAAGTCCGGGAGTGTTCAGTGATTCCAGCGAAAGAATTTTTAACCGCAGCCGCGGTTACCGGTTTACCAGAAGCAACTAAAAGGCTGTAATGTTTGTGTAGATTGGCTTTCAGCGTGAGTAACTGTCGGTTGATCGCCTGTGCTTCTTCGGAGTTTCCTTTAACACATTGGGCGGAGGCATTCCATAATGCCGGGGTTACATACTGATACGTGGAAAATTCTGCACGTTTGCCGCCTACGCTGACGCGAAGATAGATAGCGGGCTTATTGTTTTTAGTACGGCTCTTGTTGAGCCAGAAAAGAACAGAAAAGCTGGTCATACGACACTTGTTTTAAGTTAACCAAAATTGTTTCAATTGCACTTATCCTGACATCACTTAACATTGGTCAAACGCAATACAGTATAGCATTTAAGGCCAGTGACGGTTAGCACAATTTAATCATTCTGTTGCTAACCTCAACGCTCACTTTTCTATCCTAACATATCTTTTCACACAATTACCACCAAAAACAAAAAAACCTTGTAGAATCAGCTTCTACAAGGTTTTAATTACGTAAGAGTATTTCTTTTTACTCTCTGTGGTGATCCCCTTGGGACTCGAACCCAAGACCCATACATTAAAAGTGTATTGCTCTACCAACTGAGCTAGGGAATCATTCCCCTGAAGGGAGCGCGAAAGTAAACATTATTTCTAAACTACAAAAAAAATTTTCATCCTTTTTCCGCGGAGATCATTTTTTTCAGCAGCGATATTTGTCCAAGATGATAATGTGTATGCTCTGTCACCCCCAGTAAATTCCGGTGATAGCTGCCATACTTAGGGCCCGCAAAGTCCTGCGATAGTTGCGTTTCTTCGAGATCTTCTATGGCCTTTGCCAGTTGTTCGGCTTCATGTAAAGCTTTATTCACCAGTGCGTGCCACGCCGTTTCCGAAGTAACCGGGGGCAAATCGAAGCTAAATTTATCGCTGGCATCTAAGGGACCGCCCTGTAGTACTTTCAGGATAGCGCTCACATAATAGTTAATGTGAAACACCAGTACGGCAATGGTGTTCAGGTCGTGAACCTTGGTGGTGGCCTGTTCCCAGGTAATGTTGGCCAGGGTATCTTTTAAGTTTACGCTGGTCCAGTTACCACCGAAATGAACGTCTCTGAAATGTTTGGATAGTAGTTTTGTGGAAGTCATACTATAAAATGGGTTGCGCTGTTCTTTCTGAAATACTTCTCAGTTGTGGGGCGAAGCTCAGTCCCCATTGGTCAACAGCCGCAATGAGCGGCAGCAATGTTTCTCCGGAGGCCGTGAGGTGGTATTCTACCCGCAGGGGTACTTCTGCATAGATTGTTTTTCCTACCAATCCGTGCATTTCCAGTTCCCGCAAATCTTTCTGTAATACCCGCCTGGTGATACCGTTGATCGCCTGAACCAGGTCCCTTGGGCGTTTGGCGCCTTTGGCGATTTCATCGAGTAAACAAAATTTCCACTTTGAACCCACTACTTCCATCGCAATGTTAAGACCGCAATTATAATCAATGGGAATTTTCCGTTGGTACATACGCCGCTTTTTAAGTTTACAAAAGTAATGATCTCCCTGTGTGCGCGCATAGTGATAAATTTTTCACTACCGGATAAGTTAAACCCTTATTGGCTGGTGAAGTTAGGAATTTCACCTTTGCTGACAGCACAGATAATATAACAAGATATGAAGAAAACGCTGGTAATAATCATCCATCCCAATATGGCTGCTTCTGCGGTGAATAAGAGATGGGAAGAAGAATTAAAGAAATACCCGGAGAGATATGTGATACATGAATTACACGGGCAGTACCCGGACGGGCGTATCGATGTGCAGCGGGAACAACAACTGCTGGCCAATCACGACAAGATCATATTCCAGTTCCCTTTTTACTGGTTTAATTGTCCGCCGTTTTTCAAGCAATGGCTGGATGAAGTATTAACGGAGGGTTGGGCCTATGGCGCCGGCAGCGGCTACCAGGTAGCCGGTAAAAAGATGGCATTGGCCATTAGTGCGGGTATTAACGAATACGATTATCAGCCCTCCGGGAGATATAAATACACCATGGCGCAACTAACCGCTCCTTTTGAAATCACTTTCAACTATGTAAGAGCGGACTACCGGCCGTTCTTTGCTTTTTATGGCGTGGAGCATCGTCCAACAGAGGAACAGATCGATCAAAGCGCCCGGGATTATATTGCTTTTATAACAGCACTATAACCCAATAAAAAAGCGTGATACACCCCTGGTGTGTATCACGCTTTCTGCTATAGCGATGATTATACTTTGAGAAATACCTTCTTCTTATACATAAAATACAGGAACAACCACTTCACCAACAGGAAGGTGATACTCAGTGCTACGGCGCCGTATGGCTCTCCTACCAGCTGTCCCAGCCACTTAAAAAATGCGTTGTTGGTATAGCTGAAATCAATAAAATGCCCGGAAATATAGATGAGTATGGAGTTCATACCAATTACCTGGAAGAAGAAAGCCCATTTTTTATACCCGGCGATATCGATCACATAATAGAAAAGCGCCAGCAACAAAAGGCTGATACCGCCTACCTGTAGCACGAAGGAGCTGGTCCACAGATTTTTATTGATAGGAAAATCGAGGTTCCACAGCTGTGCCAGCACCAGGAATACCAGGCCTGTCAGCGCCATGATGCCTACCTTCTTCATGGGCGCCCTATCGTTGTTACGTAATAAATTACCAGTGAGAATGCCCAGCAAAGCCGTACTGATAGCGGGGAAAGTAGATGCCAGTCCTTCCGGATCATGAATACCCAGGTACAATTTACCTGGCATTAGTAAGCGATCTATATAAGAGGCGAAATTTCCTTCCATGGTCAGGGTACCAGGCGCAAACCCAGGGGCAGCAGTGAACTTCAGCAACAACCAATAGGTAAGCAAAATCCCTACAAACCAGATCATTTGCGCTCTTTCTTTGGTATACAAATAGATGATGTTGGCAAACATATAGGCCAAACCAATACGCCCTAACACACTACCAAAGCGTATTTGCGATATGGGCTGCAATTGCAGGCCATTATTGTAAATGATGCCTAATAATACCAGGATTAGTCCTCTTTTGATCACCCTTCCCAGTAGTTGTGTGCGATTTTTCCCTTTCTCCAATTCCCGTCCTACCGAATAAGGCGTGGAAACACCGGCCATAAACAGGAACAGCGGGAATATGAGGTCATAGAAATGAAATCCGTTCCACTCGGGGTGTTCTAATTGTACCCCTACTGCTTCCCAGAAAGGTGATTTCGTAGCATTGGCGATAGCATGAAAAATTGAGCCACCACCCATGATCCAGAACATATCAAATCCCCGGAGGGCATCTAATGAGTAAAGACGGCCCTTCTTTTCCCCTCCGCCAACGGCGGTTGCTGCTTCTCCAGATGGCGCTGGAGATGTTGTTAATGTACTCATGAACGATTCAGTATTGAAGAAGTCAATTGATAGTTTTATAAACGATTTTGGTTACCTGCGACTTACAAGCTAATAAAAATGAAATTAAATTTTTTTAAAATTAAAAAGAACACACATTTTCCATCTACTGTCACTGATTATCAATACATTAATTTATTGCCTGCGTTTGCTTGCTGACGACCTGCTTTCCAGGTGGATGTGCCCACTAAACAAGGACCTCCCTACCCATTCTGTGTATAGTTTCACCCAAAAATCACGGCGCTGCTATAAAAAAAGCGCTGCCTATATATAATACACGCGATCCGGCTGGTATGCTAATTGCATTTTGAATAGCGAACTATATTGAAAAACCAAAAACGTGATATATGAAAATGAAATGGATGTTTAGCATTATTAGCGTATTGTTCTTTTCGACCGTACTGTTCACTGCCTGTAGCAAAAGTACCGACCCGGCAGACACCGACATCTTCGCCGGTACCTTCAGGGGCAAAGTTGGCTACACCGCCGATGGTAAAAATGTTAGCCAGGACAACGGCAGCGTTTTTGTCACTAAAGTGGGTACCCGGTACGACTTCCGCTTCTCAGACGGTATCCCCGATCTTACCGGTGTTGAGTTTCAGAAAAAAGACGATAACACCATGGTCAGTGTCGGATCTTCCGGTACCGGCATTATTACCATCAACAAAGATAAACTGGTAATCGGGTTTACCAGGGATAACAAAGCGTGGTCGGCAGACTGCAACAGATAAACAATTAGCTTTTAGCAGTTAGCTTTTAGCTTTTAGCAAATGCAGTGAAAAGTGTTATATGGTATTCTTCGCTGCATTTGCTAAAAGCTAACTGCTAAACGCTAAAAGCTATATCCCCCCGCCTACACGATAAAAAGCCTTCACTTACTGATGCTATTTTAACTTTTGCTACTCAAATTTTGCCTGAACTTTTGTAAATCAAAAGGGATGACTTTAATTTAAATGCTAATAGAAAAAACGATTTTGGAACATCTGAAATTTGTAACAACGGATACATAATATGATCGTCAGAAATGGAATTTCCGTAAATGCTATCAACTACAGATCCATCCAATCCTTCATCCTGCTTGGCACACCAAGAATTTAGTAACCATAAGAAACTATTGCATAGGCTGTATTATTTAACACCTTTTTGTCTTTAAAGCAGTGACCAAACCGTTATGAAAGGAGGAACCGAAGCAAGACTTCTATTCCAGCAGTTACCAACCGCCGAAGGGCCCGCAGTGCTCGTAAAATTGCACAACCATTACTTCAGCAGAATATTTAAACTGATTCACTCTCTCGTGAAACAGCGCGAGTCAGCAGAAGAACTGGCCAGCGATATATTCGTGCAGCTCTGGCAACGCCGGGAAAAACTGCTTGAAGTCGGCAATCCGGAAGTATACCTGTACGTAATGGCACGTAACAAAGCCTTCGCTTTTCTGAAACAACAACTACACTTTACCGAACCACTGGACAATATCGAAGACTTCCGGCTGGAAGTAGCCCGGTCCCCGGAAGAACTACTCATCTCCTCCGAAATGTTATACCGGGTAAATACCGCTATCAACCAGCTTCCGCCCAAATGCAAACTCATTTTTATGCTGGTGAAAGAGGAATCTTTCAAATACCGCGATGTTGCCGAAATCCTGAATATCTCCCCTAAAACAGTGGAAACCCAAATGGGTATTGCCCTGAAAAAGCTCAGCAAAGCCTTCACCTTTTCTACTACATAATTTTTTTTTCCGGCACTTAAGGGTAAACGGTTGTTTTACTACTCCTTCTAATAAACGACCGCCATTTACATGGACAGAATCTGGGAATTACTCGCCAAAAAGTTTAGTCATGAGATCTCTGATCACGAGATTAAAGAACTGGAGTTCCTGCTAAAGAAACATCAGCAGGAATTACAGCAAGGTGAAGTATTGGATGCTGTTTTCAACCTGGAGATTGTTAAGGGAGAAGATCCCGCCATGTTGGAACGAAGCGAAAAACGGTTACTCCGGCTAATCGGTGAAGAACCAGCTAACGACCTCCAGGCCAACGAGGAAGCCACGCCGGCAGACAACCCGCTGAAAAAACATTTCAGGCGTTATTCCAAACTATACGTGGCAGCTACACTCAACCTGGCAGTACTCACAGGATTATACCTGTTTGCCAGTCATAATGCCGCCGGCACTTTTGTGAATAAAATCAACACGGAACGGGGCGCCAAAACCACCATTCATTTACCAGATGGTTCAGTTGTTATCCTGAACTCCGGGAGCCGCCTCACCTATGATAAAGATTTTGGCATAAAAAACAGGCTCATTAACCTGGAAGGCGAAGCCTACTTTGATGTGAAGAAAGATCCGGCCATGCCAATGCAGGTAGCTACTCCCAGCGTACGCGTCACCGTACTCGGTACCACCTTTAATGTAAAAGCTTATGCAGAAGATTCTGTTGTGGAAGCATCCCTGTTCACCGGTGCTATCCAGCTGGCTACCAACAAAGATCCGGAAAGAATCATCCTGCTGAGACCAAGGGAAAAAGTGACCATTAATCAAAAACAAAACATATACACCAGTACACCAAAAGAAATACATAACGAAACCGTGTCACTACAACACCTGACGCTTAACCGTATCGACAGCAGCTTCGACGAAACAGCGTGGCTAAAAAATAAATTAGTTTTCCGTTCTGCCAGATTCCAGGACGTAGCTAATGAGCTGCAACGAAAATTCAACGTATACATCTACTTTAATGATACCGTATTCCAGGACATTCGCATCACGGGAACATTCTCCAATGAATCCATTCAGGAGATTATCCCTGCATTGCAACAAACTATTCCATTTCATTACACCAGTTCAGGCAATAAAATTTATATCAACCAATAAACATCAATTGTGCAGGTAGTATCCGCACAGTAACATCATTTAAAAACCAGATTGCTTTACGTACTTGAGGTATTGCGGACGTCATGAAGTCCGCGGGTATCTGCTTTGCCTATAGTCATCATTTTAAACCATCAGTCACATGAACGTGAAAAAAAGCTGTAAGCTACTGCTGTATCTTATTGTCATGCTATGCGTCTGCCCTTCCCTGAAGGTGTGGTCACAGCAAATTGGCATTCCCGCGGGTAAAAAGCCTATACGGGAAGTACTGGAATACATTGAAAAAACAACTGCCTACCGGTTTCTCTATACAGAAGATCCGATGTTTAACAAAATGGCAGGCGCATACGATGGCAAAGCCACTGATATTTCTGCTGCCTTAACAGCTATCCTGAAAGATACTGATATCTCCTTCCGCATCAATGCCAACAAACTGGTAACACTACATACGCCCCGCTCCGCGTTGCTGGCCGTAAAAGACAGTGCAGGCGCCGCTGTTACGCTTTCCGGCACCATTACCGATTTGCAGAATCAGCCCCTCAATATGGTGACCATTTACCTGAAGTCTAATCCACTGGTAGGAACCGTATCTGATAAAAACGGCTATTTTGTGGTGGGCAATATCTCCCGTTATGCTACCCTGGTGATTTCCTCCATAGGATATAAAACCCAGGAAGTAGATGTAAAAAATATCCCCACGGCCAGCCTCCGGAAATTCCCGATCATCATGGAATCAGAGAGCCTTACCAAAGACGAAGTAGTGGTAACGGCCATGGGTACACAAAAAAAGGTAAGTGTGGTAGGCGCTATCACCACCATCAACCCTTCAGAGTTAAAAGCCCCTACCCGTTCACTGACCTCACAGCTGGCAGGCAGAGTAGCGGGTGTTACGTTTGTACAGTCTTCTGGCCAGCCCGGGCAAGATGGTGCCTCTTTCATCATCAGGGGGATTAACTCCGTATCCGGCAGCACTTCTCCCCTGATATTAATTGATGGGCTAAGAAGAAATATCGATGACGTAGACCCCAACGATATTGCAACATTCTCGGTATTGAAAGATGCATCTGCTACAGCGGTATATGGCCTCGAAGGTTCCAATGGTATTATCGTGATTACTACCAAAACCGGTAAAATCGCCTCCAAGCCAACGGTTCGCATTTCGGCATCGCATTCTATCAACAACGCTACCTACAAACCTACCTGGGTAGATGCACCCACCTTTGCCAAAATGAAAAATGAAGCACTGGCGGTAAGAGATAAACGACCCATGTATACCGACCAGGACATCGCAAAGTTTGCAGATAATGATATGGACTTCTACCCCAATGTGGACTGGTACAAGACCATGATAAGACAAAATAATCCTGCTACCAAAGCTAACTTCAATATCAGCGGCGGCGGTAATGCGGTGACTTACTATATGTCCGGTGGGTTGTACAACGAGAAAGGCATGTTCAATAGCAAAAGTGCTTCCAATGCCAACTACAACCAGTTCAACTTCCGCTCTAACTTAAAAGCAGATCTAACGCCCATCACTACACTGGGAATTGGATTCGATGGCCGGTACAATACTACCACAGAACCAGGACAGGGAGCAGGCGCCCTGCTTGATATCATGAACAACGTAAATCCAACGTTATTCCCTGCAGAATTTTCTGATGGCTCTGCACCGGAAGAACCATCCGGCATTGTGAACCCTTACTCATTGCTAACCAAAACAGGGTTCGTGAAAAACTATGCCAACTACATGTCTACTAACCTGAACCTTACACAGAAACTGGACTTTCTCACAGAAGGATTGTTCCTGAGTGGCATTGCCTCGTTTACAAAAAGCAATTATTACGCACATCGATATTTTAAAGATTACCAACGCCACGCTATTGACTATATGAATAGCTATATGGGTACCGGACGGGATAAAGATGGTAACCTGGTAACGATCAACAAAACCCCGGATATTAACGACAAAATGGGATTCTATTACACCGCACCTACCGGTGATCGTGTAGTAGAACTGCAAGGTAGCCTGAATTACGCCCACACCTTTTTCAAAAAACTGGCGGTAACCGGGTTGATGCTGTATAAACAACGCGAGTACCTCACCGACGCCCCCAGCGGAGATGGCGGTACCCTGCTGATCAACGCATTACCCACCCGCGAACAATCAGTGGCCGGACGCGTTACCTTCGGCTGGGCCGACCGGTATTTTACGGATATCAACTTCGGCGCATCCGGATCACAAATGTTTACACCGGATAAACGCTGGTCCAGCTTCCCATCCATAGGTTTCGCCTGGGTACCCTCTGCAGAAAAATTCTGGAACGGAGGTATCGCTGATGTAATAGACTTCCTCAAATTCAGGGTGTCCTACGGCGTGGTAGGTGCCTCCGGTAGTGCCTCCCGCTTTGGCTACATGGCCACCACCGCCGGCCGTACCGGTTATACCTTCGGATTCGGACAAGCCGCCGGCAGTGGCATTTATGTTCCTGGTATCGGAGAATCCCGCCTGGAACAATTGAACCTCACCTGGGAACGTAATCAGAAATTAAACCTGGGTACAGAAATAGGTTTGTTCAGAAATATGAAACTGATTGTAGACGCTTACCAATACGTAAACAGCGACCAGCTGATTTACCTGAGCAGGCTGCCTGCTACACTGGGACTGCCATCCACACCACAAGCCAACCTCGGTAAAACCGAATCAAAAGGTATTGACTTTGACCTCACCTACACCAAATCATTTGGCAACTTCAAAATCAACTATATCAAAGCCATTGTTAGCTACAATAAAAACAAGATCATAGAAAACGGACAGCTGGATCCTAAAGTAGCCTACCAGAGCGGCATTGGACTCGATTTCGGGCGCGACCTGAACTACATTGCACTGGGATTATTTAAAGATCAGAAAGATATTGATAACAGCCCGGTGCAAACCTGGAATAAAGTAATGCCCGGAGATATCAAATATAAAGACATCGACGGCGATGGCGTTATTACTGCCAACGACAGGATCTGGACCGGTAACCGGTATCCCAAATGGAGCTATTCGCTGGCCATTGACCTGCGATATAAAAAATGGACCTTCGCTACCCGCGCCATCGGCAAGCTAAACCAGTTCAGAACCATTTACGGAAGCAGAATTCCCTTCAATCCATATAATGCAGGCGGCAACGAAAACGGTGCTATATATGCAGCGGCAGTAAAAGACCACTGGACACCCACCTCCTACTCCGGTAACCCCGCTACCGAAAATCCAAATGCTACCTATCCCAGGCTGGCTTATGGCTCAGACAACCTGAACAACGCACAAACTTCTACTTTCTGGTTAAGAGAAGCCTCCTATCTCAGAATTGCAGACGCAGAACTGGGATACACCTGGACGCCCCGATCCAAAAAATCACCGTTTAAAAGTATTTACTACTACGGCAGATGCGACAATGTATACACCTTCTCCAAATTTAAAGACTGGAATCCGGAACAAACTTCTTCCTACGCCTATCCTTTAAAAAGAACCATCTCCCTGGGATTGGAAATTGGATTTGACCTTTAAAATGACGTTCATGAAAAACAATATCATAAAATTACTTGTAGTCCTGTTCTTCCTCGTTCCATCCTTCAGCTGCCACTACCTGGAAGCAGACGAATACCTGCATGAGGTAAACAATCTCAATAATATCTGGACACAACGCATCGATATCCGGAAAGCCTGGGCCGCCTGTTATGGCGCTATGCCCAACTATTCAGATATGATTAACAGCTGGCCTTTTAATACCAATTACGATGAAGGCCACGCAGGGTTGGATAACTATCCCAACCTCGTTTTCGCCCAGGGTAAATTCAACCCGGATAATCCCATATATGGCTTCTGGGGAGATTACTACAAAGCGATCCGCACCTGCAACCTGTTCCTCGAAAATTATCACAAAGCAAACGACAAACTGCTGGTACCAGGCGAAATAGAAGGATATGCTGCTGATGCCAGGTTCCTTCGCGCATTTTACTATTCACAGATGCTGGAACTATACGGTCCTTTTCCTATCGTCAGTAAAACTATCGACTATTCCAAAACCGAAGAGCTGCCCACTACCAGGAATACCGAAGAAGAATGCGTTAACTTCATCACGTCAGAACTGGACTCCTGCATTAGCCAGTTGCCTCCGAAAGAAAAAATCCAGAATGTAGATTTAGGCCGTCCTTCCCGTGAAGCCGCCATGGCCATTAAAGCACGGGTACTGCTCTGGGATGCCAGCCCGCTGGTAAACGGTAACCCCGACTATAGCAACTTCAGAGACGCTAAAGGAAAACCCTACTTCTCTCCATCCGCAGATCCACTGAAATGGAAGAAAGCGGCAGATGCTGCCAAAGTAGTCATTGACCAGGGAAAATTTGAACTCTTTACAGTGCCCGCTAACAGCGACAAGTTAACCGTTCCCCTGGGTAATTTCCCCGGCAATAACGTTGCCTGGCCTAACGGACCTGCTGGTATCGACCCCTATCGCTCTTATAAAGGATTGTTTTCCGGTGGCAAATCCTACTGGAATAAAGAAGCCATCTGGCTCCTGAATCAGGGTAATCAAACCTGGAACCTCACCATTATGGGTATTCCAAGAAATTACAACAATAGTGAAGGAGCACAATATGCCGGAAGAGTATATGCCACACAAAAACTGGTAGATGCCTTCTTCATGAATAATGGTAACACTATAGATGAAGAAAACAGGAAATTGTACAACGATGTTGGCGTGGCGGATAATGGCGATGACCTCTATATAAGAGGAAATGGTCCGGAAGATGCGAGCCCGGTTACTACCGGGTTCAAACTGTCCAATATCAACGCTAAAGTGCCGAACCGCTGCCTTTACCGGGAAGCTCGCTTTTATGCCACTATCGGATTTATTGGTCGTGGTTACCTGCAGAACAACGGTACCATGTACTATGCCGACTACAAAGCCAATGCGTTGGACGGCTTTATCCAGACCGACCGCCCCTCCGTACGTTCCGGTTACCAGATCGTAAAATGGGTAGCTGACGATGAGCAGAAAGCAGGTGGCAGCTTTGATAAACCATATCCGGCCATACGCCTGGCAGAGATCTATCTTTCCTACGCCGAAGCATTAAATGAATATGCACCCGGAGATGCAGATATCCTCAAATATCTCAACCTGGTAAGATTCCGTGCAGGCCTACCCGGTTATGAACCCGCCAGCAAAGAAATCACCCGGGAGCGCATTAAACACGAACGCTATGTGGAAATGGCATTTGAAGCACAACGCTACTTCGATTCCCGCCGTTGGAAAGATGCCGCTAAAACTGCCCGCGACGCCTGGGGTAACAGCCTCGGCATGGGCGGCCTTGTATATGGATGCAATTACCTGTCGCCTGATGGCGGGTTTTACGACCGAGCCGTCATCGATGGTTATGTATTCAGACCTAAAAATTACTTCCTCCCAATTCCTTACCAGGAAGTAGCTAACTACTGGGGAACGCTGATACAAAATCCAGGATGGTAATACACTTAAAATCAAACCACATGAAACGCATTTATCATATACTTTCCATCGCATTTGCTGCCGCCATGCTGCATGGCTGTGGTAAACCCGACTACGAAAACAAAGAATTCTACAAACAGGAAGTCTATATTATTTCCGCTTCTTCTACTTCCGCCACAGAAAGAGAAATATCCGATGTAGCCGTACATACTTTCGTGGATACACTCAAGTATCTCAACGCCCAGTATGAGTCTGATACCATCATTGATACCAAAACTTTCATGGCAGAAATAAAGTTTAAAGTAGGTATCGGCGGTTCGCTGCCAGCTTCCCGGGACTATCGCGTGATAGTAGCTTTTGATCCGGAAGCAGTGGAGGATTATAACATCCTGAAAAACGAAACCAAGAAAATTCCGGATGCTGCTGCATATACCGTTAACGCACCATTCGATGCAAAAGAAAACGGGTTTGTGGTAACCATCCCGAAAGGCTCCTCTTCTTCCTCTCTCATTTTCACGGTACCGGTGGAAAGGGACAAAATGAAGGAATACCAGGACTACGCCTTCCCGTTAAAAGTGGTGCGCGCAGACAGCCTCCCACTGAGCAGGCAATACACCCAATTCATGATTGCCGGCCTGCTGGTAACAAAAGATAAAATCGTTAACTGGTCTGGCTTCCCTATACCTAAAATCCCTATTGGTCGCTATTACTCCGTGCAACTGGCAGGCAATGGCGGCGAAAACGCACCGGACGGAAGACTCAGAAAATACAAGTTCGTTACCCCGCTAAGCATGGACGATGATCCTAAGTTTAACGGCAAATACATGATCTGGGGATCCAGCGCCTGGTCCTTTGAAGTACACGGTTTACACAGTGCAGGCTGGATGTATAATATGCTGACACTGGTAGACCAGGATTTTGGAATATACAGACAGGATCCTATCCTGGGAGGCAATACCGATTTCCCGATGGGCACCTTCGCCTATAGCACGGTGCAGCAATCCACCGAAAACAACTTTTATGATCCCCGGCTCAAACAACTGACCATCCACTACAAAAACGTTATCGGCCAGGATTACACCGATATCCTGACTTATGTAAATGACGATTTCACCCTGGATGTACCCAACTACTGGAGTGCGCCCAAAAGCTGGCTGGAAGTGAGAAGCAGGGGATATAAATACTGGCTGCCCCAACAATAACATCCAGCAGTTATCAGCGGATGTTTTAGCCGTAGGTAGATGGATACCTGCGGCTTTTTTTATTTTCTTTAATCGTATGCCAGGCTAACCTATTACCGATGCAATGCAAGTATTAACCTATCTCTAAATCTGCAAAAAAACTTATATTGCCAACAAATTATTTTGTTATTAACCCATTGTTTTTACGGCTATGAGCGAGCATTCCGCATATGAGAAAATGCCCAAAAATTCCAAAGGACTTCACTTATCAGAAAAAGAATTAAACAGCCTGCATAAACTAAAGTGGGTAGTAACCGAAAAAATACATGGCGCCAATTTCAGTTTTGTATACGAAAACAGGCATTTACGATACGCTAAACGGAAAGGCTATCTTCAATGGGACGATGATTTTTTCGGATTCCAACAGGTAGTTGCCAACATGGAAGATGCTGTCATTGCCCTGTTTGAGCAATTACACAAAGATTTTCCTGCCTACCGGTATATTGTCTATGGAGAATTGTTTGGCGGAAAATATCCTCATCCGGGAGTAGCGCCCGATGAGCAGGTACAGGCTATTCAAACGGGTGTATATTATAGTCCCTCCATCCGGTTTTGCGCATTTGATATTGCGCTGTTAGCAGCAGACACCACCACCAAAACCTATCTCGACTACGATACAGCCATGGCTTATTTTGAACGGTTTAATATCTTTTATGCCAGGCCATTATTTATCGGGAAATGGAATGATGCGCTAAATTTTGATATCCACCGTTCTTCTACCATCCCTTCATTATTGCATTTGCCGGAGATCACGCCTAACCTCATAGAAGGCGTGGTGATAAAACCGCTCCATCATTCAACAGTAGCAACACTGAGTAGCCGTCCGGTTATCAAACATAAAAACCCTGCCTTCGATGAAGAAGAAAAATTTCACGAAGCAGAAAAGTGGTCGTTCTTACCCGACGTTAGCTCCAGGTCGGAAGAGCTGTCCTTCTTAGTAACAGAAATGGCGGGCTACATTACAGCAAACAGGCTGAATAGTGTGCTGTCGAAGATCGGGCGGCTGGACTTTGCCAACGAAAAGCGGTTGGAAGAAATAGAGAACGAATTCACCGAAGATGTATATACTGATTTTAACGTAGACAATGGAAATCTGCTGGCAGAACTGGATGCAGAGAAAATACAATGGATCCGGGATCGGATCCGGGCGCGGATAGCAGAATTCATTGGCGGGTTACCCCCTGAACAATAACCGGTATACAGGACTACCACTTTGCTATGGGTAGCCCTGTATACCGTGTCGGCTATATACGTGATAGCTGTCCATTCGCCAGCACCTGCACCTGTACTGTTTCACCGGCTTTAATGTTCACTTTCGGCCATTTCAGAAATGCCGTGTATACCAGTGGAGTGGCGGCCTGCCGGCCAGATTCTGCCATTACGGCTACCGAGGCATCATAAGCCGTAGGATTGGTTACTTCCAGCACGGTATTACCATTCTTCCTGGTCACTATTTTAGCCGTTACATGATCAAAAACATATAAGCTGCCTTTATCCGTTTGCAGATAAATGCCCGGAATTTCCATGGCCATGAGCATGCCATTGGTTTCCGTCCATGAATTGCGGGTATAAATAAAATTACCTATGCTGCCACGTCCTTCCGCGTCGCTGGGTTGTATGCGCTCCATACAAGAGCCAATAAGATAATTGGAAGTGACATGTCCCGGCATATTCACCGCTTCTGAATGGGCATGTTGAATATCGCGCAGCAATTCGGCATAGGCTTCTTTTCCTGTAGCCCGGAATAATTTAAAAAGATAATCACCGGAGGCGGTGCAGATACCTGGTGCAGCGTGCTTATTCTGTATACTGGCCCATACGGCTCCGGTCATGTTACATTGCAGTTTGCCAATGGTGCTGTTGGGCGGGAATACTACCGGGTAAGAAATAGTCCAGGTTGCACAAAGGGCTGCCTGCACTTCTGCCTTCTGTAGCCATTTACGATCGTTGGTGTGATAGTACAATGCCATCAGCGACTCCAGGAAACCAAAGGCAGATTCCGAATTGGCATCCTGTGAAATATCGCCACAGTCGCCGCCGGTAAGTCCTTGTTTTACAACATCCCTTTCGTAATAGAAATCAGCGGCTTCTTTTGCCGTTTGCAGCCATTCCGGCCGGTTAAAATAGCGGGCAGCCATTGCCAGCCCTGCGGGCGCAATAGCCCCCGCAGTGGAATTAAATACGGCTATTTCACCAGTGGCAGGGGCAATATACTGACCAAACTCATGGTGTTTCTTCCAGGTGGTGGTAAACGCTGTTGCCAGTTTTTGTGCAGCGGTTTCCCAATCTTTATGAATGCTGGCGCCATAGCCTTGTGCTTTAAACAACAGCAGGTGCTTCATCAGCCAAAGAAGGGCATCAGCATTTTTCCGCACCATGGCCTGTAGTTCCGGAAAATGAGGATTCATCTTTTCGGGTCTTATCTCGCCGGAGGCGGTCATACCGCCATAGAAATAACCACTTTTACCCTGGAGTTGATGCGCCACAAAATCCAGTTCCGCCATCACGCGAGTGCGTTCTGTTTCATTATTCATTGCCAGCATCGGATATGAGTTCATCATGCCACTCACCCAACCCAGCTGGAAATCGTTGTTGTTTTCCGGCTTATAATAACTTCCCGCAGGTACGGTAACAAAGTTGTTGCTACAAATACCACGTCCCAGTTCCAACAGCTTACTCATAGGCACCTGGTTGCGGGGTTGACCTCCTCCATCCAGGTCTTTGCGCACTTCCCGGAAGCGGGTCAGCAAAGCAGGAATGTTAGCAGCATCAAATACATATAGCCGGAAGTGCAGGGTCACTTCATCTCCTGCTTTCCAGTTGGGTGCTATATCCCCGCTAGCGTGCCAGTCGCCGAAACCCGGCGCCAATACGCGTACGGCAGGCGCGGAAATACGAAAAGCACAACTGTCTTTCTGCGCATTTTCTGCGATAGTCAAACCGTTGTTACCATATGGCGTTGCCTGCGTGGTTAACACAATAAATCCTTTTTTCTCCTGCTGAGAAAAGAAACACATGGCAGGCGTAGCGGTATTGGTAGTTTGTAATTCAATCAGCGAAGCCGCGTCCTTTTCTATTTTCAGGCGTGGGTTGTTGGAAATGGTTAATGGCACCTGTGGCTGGTAATACATATCATCCGGATAAGCCGGGCTATATCCATCTCCAATAACACGATAACGGTTGCCATTATATACGGAGGCTGGTACCATCACATAATTCCCGGGGCTCCAGCGGCTAAAATCGAAGCTAACGTTAACGGCTGTATGACTGGCAGTTCCGCTGCTGAGGCGAAATACCGCTGTAACATCCCTTACTCCCTGCTGGTCGCTTACCGGTGTTGTGGTGATGTTCAACTGCCAAACGCCATCATCACCTTTCAATGTAGCAGATTGAAAACGTTGTTCTTTGACTAAAGCCGTACCGTTGTATTGTTTGGTGGAAAAGTAAATTGTTCCGCTCAGTTGCTGTAGCAGCTGATCAACCGGTGATTGCTGAGCGGAAACGGTGATGCTACTGCCTAATAAAAATAAAACGGACCACTTCAAAAAAGAATGCCTCATTGGATCGATTAAAAAATGCTATATAATAAGCAGGGTACTGCTCTTCTCCTGCTCCATTACTATTAAAAAAAATAAACATATACCGGGCTTTCCCGGTATATGCCCTGTGTGCCATCAAAAATTAATCGTTATCCGTAGGTGATAAAAGTGTGGAATGAATATAATTGGACCTGGTGCCGACCGATAACGACGTAAAGATCTGCATATAATCGGCCTTTCACCACCCATAACTTGACTATTACTTATGTTTTATTTGCAGTAGCCGCGAAAGAAAACCATTAGGAGAGATATTCACTTTTTATAGTACTTTTGGATACGGGGTAAATCGTTTTATCAACAATTTATTAGGACAGTATGCAATATATTTATGAAAATTTCACGTTTCCACCAGACCAGTCGTTTACGGTAAGATCAGACATACTGGAAATAAAAAAATATACTTCGCTGAAGTCACATATTAACTTTGAAATTGCGTTACTGGAAAATTGCAGTGGGAAACGATTTATTGGCGATCATATAGCAGATTTTGAAGGTCCGGAGCTGGTATTGTTGGGCAGCTATCTTCCTCATTGCTGGCAATATTACCGTACCATTGATCCGCTGGTACAACCACAGGCTATTGTGATACACTTCTTTCCTAATTTCCTGGGACAACAACTATTGGAAAAACCGGAAGCACAGGGATTAAACGTACTTTTCAATAAAGCGGCAAAAGGTGTTTTATTTACTGGTCCTACGCTGGTAAATGCCAAAATGATTATGCAGCAAATGCTGTTCGAATCCGGTTTAACGCGTGCTGCACTGATGCTCCGGTTACTCGACATCCTGGCGCAGTCTACTACTTCACAGGTGCTTTCGTCTCCTTATTATAACGTGGTCGACAATTCCGGTGAGGCCAAAAAAATAAACAAAGTATTCGATTATATTTTCCAGCACTTTAAAGAGGAGATCGCTTTACAGGACGTAGCAGACCTGATCCCCATGTCTTCCGCTGCTTTTTGCCGCTTCTTTAAGCGTAAAACGAACCGTACACTGATCGACTTTGTCAAAGAAATACGGATAGGCCATGCCGCTAAAATTTTGCTGGAAGGAGATTTTAATATAACAGAAGCTTGTTATCAAAGCGGGTATAACAATATTTCCAACTTCAACAAACATTTCAGGGAAGTAAAGGGCTTATCGCCGCGCGAGTTTCTCCGGCAATACCGGCAGGATGTGGAAACGCTCCCATAGCGGAGCGTTTCAGCACTGACTATTTTCCCTGAAAATGATAGAAGGGAGCAGCCTCCACCCACGTTTCTCCGGGCGCCGTGCCTGGTACGCCTGCCTGGTAACCAGCCATTACTTTATTCCATTCGGCGCAACGGGGATCATGCGCCGCCGCTATTTTCCCCATGCTATCCAGGTTCGCATTTTCCGGAACCGTGATGGTCATCACCAGCAAATGCTGATACCGGTACAATGAAATATTGCGATAGCCTGCTTTACGGAAGCCCGCTTCCACTTCCGGCCAGATATGCTGGTGATAGTCCAGGTATTCTTTCAACGGCTGCTCACCGGGAACCACATTCACCACAAACACACGCTCCGTCAGTTTCTCCGGTGCAATAACCTTTTCGCAGGCGGTGAACAGTAAAAAGAAAATGGCCAGGGGAAGAAATCTTACCATAGGAAAGTGCTTATTCATCTTTCTAAATTAATTAAATGCGATATAAATAATGATCATAACGAGTGCCAGCAATCCCCATCCCATCCATACGCGGGCGCTATTCCGGAACAATGGCTGAGCCGGAGTCCATACCGTGGGAGACGTTGTTTCCTTTGCAGGATCAGATAACAACGTAATCAACACCATCAGGAAAGACAAGCCAATAAAAATATATACAGACAACAACAGGAAATGCGGCCAGTACCCCTTGTAGGGGAAGTTCAGCACATAACAGGATCCAATCAGCACACATATCAGTCCCCCGCCATACAACACAATTTCAGCCGCCGCTTTATTCACACGTTTCCAGAAAATCCCACCCAGGAATACTACGGATAAAGGAGGCGCCAATATAGAAACAAGGCCCTGACTTAATTCAAAAAGTCCCTTTCCGGAGCGAGCAAAAAGCGCGGCTACACCTACTCCCAGGAAAGCTGCCAATACTGTCACCCATTTGCCGATGGTACGCTTCCGCTGCCCTTCAAGTGCAGTGAATTGTCCTACTACATCGAGCGTAAAAACGGTGCTGAAAGAGTTGAGTCCCGAGGAGACCGTATCTATCAGCGCGGCTATCAGCGCAGCAATGCAAAGCCCACGCAAACCAGCCGGCATCAGCCTTTCCACCATAGTAATATAGGCGTTGTCTGGCGTTGCGCTATCCCTGAACAGGATAAAACAAATGATGCCCGGCAACACAAAGATCAATGGCGTAATAATTTTCATGGCGGCAATCAACATGATGCCGTACTGCCCCTGCCGGATATCTTTTGCGGCCAGTACTTTCTGTACAATGGTCTGATCTGCGCACCAGTAGTAGATAGCCACTACCGGGTACCCCATCACAATAGCCAGCCAGGAATATTCATGATCTGACCGGGGATGAAAGAGCTTCCAGTAATCGACCGGCGTATTCTGTGCCCAGCCAGGTATGGCGGTCACTTTCTTCATAGCCAGGATCGTTAATATCACGGAAGAAATAATAATAATCACTGATTGGAAGATACCCGTACGTACCACTGCCTTCAATCCACCTATGGCCGTATAACTGGCGGCTATCAAGGCTATCACAGACACTGACTCCAGCAATGGCCGGTGAAACACCTGCGAAATGACCAGTCCCCCGGCATACAATGCACTGCCCAACCAAACAATTAAAATAGATACCAGGCTATATATGACCAGGAAATTATACGATCTTTTTCCATAACGTAGTAACAGGAATTGCGGAATGGTATGAATACCTGCGGCAATATAACGTGGAAAAAAAAACATGGCCAGCAACAACAGGAAGATCCAGGCCAGCCATTCAAAATTACTTCCTACCACCCCATGTGAAAAACCCAGGCTGGATAGGCCTATCAACATCGTGGCGCCGGCGTTGGCACTGAACATGGAAAAACCGATCTGCCACCATTTTAATGACCTACCTCCCAAAAAAATATCTGTATTAGCCGCTGTACCCCGCTTGTTCAGGTAAAAACCAAAAATAAACAGCGCAACGATATACAGTAATAATACCAGGTAATCAATCTTCGTTAAAAGTATCGTCACACTAAAAGCTTATAGCTCATAAAGATACAATCGGATGGTATTCCCTGATGTTCTTTCTGGTCCAAAGGCTTTTTTTCGTGATAGCGTTCGTCTGATGGCAATAATCCCAGTCAATACGTACGGGCATTCCGGGCGTTTCCGGCAAATAAAATCGTCCGTTTTTCCACTCCGGGCGCACTTTAAAGTACACTTCCAGTCCCCGCATGATGCAATGCAGGTATTCTACCTGGCATTGAGCGCCGGCGGATGCCATCAATCCGGCGGTAAACAAGGAGTATCCTCCTGAGGAAAACTCCACGTCTTGCCGGGCGGCGAGGTCGCGTACCTCCATCCATTCCCGTATACCCGCCAGATGGGTAGGTACCGGCTGCAAATGCCGCACGCCTAACTCCACCAGCGTAGGAAATACCTTGGCACTACGTTCTGATTCCCCATAGGAAATGGCCAGGGGCGTACGTTTACACAGCTCCCCGATCTGTTGCAAATCGGCAGAATGAATGGGTTCTTCGAACCAGGCCAGGTCTGCTCCTGCCGTGAGATCTATAAACCGGAGCGCTTCTTCGCAAGTCCATATCTGGTTGGCATCTGCCGCCAATCGTATGTTTTTGCCCAATATACTACGTACAAACTTTACCCGTTCAGCGTCTTCTTTCATGCGGGTGCCGAAATCTTTCCCCACTTTCATTTTGTAACAGTCTACGCCCGCGCGGGCAAAGTAGCTGGCTTCCTGTTCCAGTTCTTCCAGGGAATAATTGGTGCCTCCTCCACTGCCATATACTTTCACACTATTGCCCGCAGCGTTCAGGTACTGGTGTAAGGTTACACCGGCACGTCGGGCCGCCAGATCGTATAACGCCAGCTCTATTTGGCCTATTAAGGCCCCAGCCGGCCCTCTGAAGCCTTCGTTGCGGATAGCCCAGTATAACTGCGGATACAATATACCATAAGGGATATTACGGCTATGTAATAAAATGGGTAAAAGACAATGCTCGAATATATGATTGTAAGAGCTAAACACCGGTCCTTCTCCAATGTTACCATCTTCATCCTCAATCGTAATAACCGCCAGCCCGAAGGACTGAAAAGGCCCCATGGTAGCGTCCTGGAGAGGCATTGTTGCTCCCACCGGGGCCAGCTCTCTTATCTGTATGCTGCTGATATTAAAAACTTCTGCGTCAAAACTGTACATCAGACCACCAATTTTCCTTTATTGCAATTCAATATTTCTTTTATCAAAACCGCCGGCAATGGCCCCGCCGCCATATCCTGCAAGGTGGCCGCTAATTCTGCCTGGTTCGATGCGCCCAATACGATATTAAAATGATAAGGTATAGACAACAGGAACCGGTGCGCCAGGGAAGATAAACTCATGTCATAATCCACTGCCAGCTGCTGCAACAAAACGGCTACCTGTAAAGTATCTGCCGGTATCCAATCCGGCTTCATGTGTGCGTAAGATGTGATATATCTGCCTAACAATCCCATATTCAACGGGCTGGCAGCATAATACCGGATGTTATACACCATGCAGAAAGGCAGACTATTTTGTAATGCCGAAACGTTGGCCGCATTCAGGTGGTTAAACTCCATCACTACCTCAAATACGCCTGATTGTATATAAGGCACCATCCACTCCGGCCAGTTGCCACCTACGCCAATCTGGCGGGTATAACCTTGCGCCCGGAATGTTTCCAGCGTGTTTATAATCCGGTTTATTTGATCCGGCGGAACCGCTTCCGGATCGTGCAGGAATAGTATATCCAGGGAGGGTACGCCCAGCGTTTCCAACGTTTGATGCAAACTGGCGGTCATCCCTTCATCCGAGTAATCGTAATGTGCCTCATCTGCCGCGTACGATTTCAACCGGCCTACTTTGGAACTGATGACCGGCCTTTTCCCAGTCCATTGTGCCAATGCCATGCCTACATACTTTTCCGCATCTCCATAGGCGGGCGCCGTATCAATGGCGCCAATGCCTGCCGTTAATGCCGCTAATATTGTTTGCACAGAATGCGCCGCTGTTACCGGCCCCCATACACCGCCCAGCCCCGCTGTTCCCAGCACTAAACGCTCTCTACTCATATGTAAACGATTGCATACCGAAGTTAAAGGAAAGACGGAAATTACAGCACCTTTAATTTGACGGGATACGATGTTATTTTGATCAGTTATTCGTATAGTCAATGACGTTATATTTTCTCTATCCGGATGGCTTGTCCACCGGAAGCCTGCAACGAAACCTCCAACACAGTTTTATGATCTATTAACTGCTCTTTACGGGAAACATGTGTGCGCACCGCAGCTGCCGGATCATCGTTATACAATACCGCCTTATAGGCTGTTCCCGGCGTTAAAAAAGAACAGTCTATTCTAACTGTTCTGGCATCGTTATTAGTAACCGTTCCCACAAACCAGTTGTTCCCGCTGCGCCGCGCCACCGTAATGAACTGGCCGGGCTCTCCCGCTACTATTTTGGTATCGTTCCACACAGTAGGTACCTGGTCAAAAAATTCCAGCTCCGGCTCATCCTGTGCATCCGTTGGCTGATCGTACCAATATAAAAACTGCAACGGGCTATACATTACCACTGCCAGCGCCAACTGGTGCCCGGAAGTGGTTTTCATTATGTGCGTATCTTTGGTGTCGGCCAAACGCTTTTTCAACTCCGGCCGATGATAATAGCAGATAGTGTGATCTGCCGCACCCGCCAGTAAGCGCGTGAAGGGAAGGATGGTGCTGTTGGTGGCTTCGGGCATTTCTTCATTTCCCCGTACACCTTCCTGCGTCAGCAGGTTAGGATAAGTACGGCTAAATCCTGTAGGCCGGTATTCATCATGAATATCTACCATGAGCTGGTACTTTGCACATTTTTGTATGGCCTCGTGCAGCCAGGTGGTCCAGCGATGCGAACCTACATGCACAAAACCAAACTTAATCCCCGCCACGCCCCATTGGTGATATAAAGGCAACAGCGTATCCAGCTGCCTGGCCAGGGCCCGCTGATTCACATACAGGAAAACCCCGATACCTTTTTTCTTCGCATAACGGATCACTTCCGGGAGATTTAAATCCTTATTGGGATTGCGACGCGGATCTACATTAACCTCCGTTGCATCGGAAGCGGTAGTGTACTCAAATCCATACCAGCCCGCATCAAAATGAATGTATTGCAGGTGACGTTTTACCGCAAAATCTACCAGTGCTTTTGCCCCTTTGGTAGACAGTGTCGTTTCTCTCATAATCTTACCTGGTTTGATCCAGCTGGTATTTTTGAGCTGGTTGGGCGCATTCAGGTTCAGAACCAGGTCGTTGTTTTGCAATAGCTGCGTGGCTTTTTCTGCCACCATTATCATACGCCAGGGCGTAGCAAAAGGGGTGGTTAATTCCACTTTATCGTACATGGCGCAGCTGATAGTATTAGGTTTCGACGGATGGAGCGTAAACTTCATCCGGCAATAATCCACCATACCGGCTTCACCTAATGCCGCATATAACCCATTGCCCAGCTGCAGGGTTAACGGCCGTTCTGCCTCACCCGGCCAATTGCTTAGTGGCAGCAGGCTATAAGCGCCCTGGGCATGCCCGGTAAACCAGGCTTTGGTGCCGGCAGGCAACGTAAAGGTGGTCAACTCTTTACTAGTTGTAACATCGACGCCGCCTGCCAGATGCTCCGGAAATACATACCGGAACGCGATCCCTTCATTATAAGCCCTTACCTCTAATTGAAGGGTTTGCCGGTCGTTGTTGTTCTTAAAGAAGGTAAACGTTTTCTCATGGAAAGCATCGCGTACTTCACTGCGTTCGCCATATACCGGCCGCCATACCGTATCCTTTGAGATGGCGGCAATACTCCTGAGTATTAAACGGGTTTCCCATCCATCCAGTCCTAACGTTGAAGGCTGTATGATTTCTTTCCCCCGGAAGCTAACCTGGTAACCTATTTTCCCTTCCTGATCTGTTTGTAAATTAAACTGCAATTGCCCGTTGGGAGATATCAACTGCAGCGAGTCCTGCGCCAGCAAGCTGAAATTTATGGCCAGTAGTAGCCCCAGCAGGAAGCCTGTTCTTTTTGTCATCTTTACATTTTTGTATTCAAACAGTAACGGCGCCATTGTTGGCGCCGATTGTCAGTAGAATTTTAAAACAGAAACCGTCTTACAATATTGATCATATTATCCCCGATAGCCCTGCGCCCGGACCAGTCGCGCGAACAACTGCGGCTGCGTTCCATCCCGGCTCACCTTATACAAATTCCACTCATTGGCATTCACCGCCTCCAGGTGAAACGAATTAGCCGGATCAGCCAGGGCTGTTTTTACCCAGCGGGGAAATGCGTTGGCGGCTCTTGCCTGCTCCCAGGTGCGGATCACGGCAAAGATGGCCTCCTTTTGCGGGCAGCTCTCTACATCTTTCTGATTAAGATACAGGCTATAGGTACTTCCTACGCCCACAGAAATGGCTTGTATATGTTCATATTCTGCTACCGTGGAATTCGCCTTTATCGGGAAATTGCCCCCCATGCCTACGGGGAAAAAATTGGCGTATGTAACATCCCGGAGATCCTTACCCTGGCTGGTGGTACTTCCCCACTCCCTGGTAGTGGCATCATACAAATTTTTTCCGCCGCCTACATTCCAGATGCTCTGGTAATGCCAGGAGCCCTCCGACAAAGTGGCGCCTGTAAAACGAATAGTCGGAAGCCCCAGCTGATGGGCACTTTCAAACATTTTACGAAAAAAACGTTTGGCAGAATAATAACCATGGCCGTTGTTAAACAGGAACTCCTGTCCGTCGAAATCGTAGTAACCCAGGCCGTTGATATGACATACGGCCGCATAATACGCCGCTATTTCATCCTGTAACGCCATATTTGGAATGATGCCATCATAGCCATAGTTCACTGTCACCTGCAGCTTGTAAATGTCGGCGCCGGCAGCATGAGAGGCCGGTTGCGTACCCCAGTAACCCCGTTTTACATTCAACAGCCGGTAAGGTGGCTTGTCTGAAACACCCAAATAATGTATCAGCTCCTTGCCGATTTTAATCATATTTAAGTTGGCACAATGTCCTTCCCAACTGGCAATTTCTTCGAGATGTGCAGGATCATTTACCAGGATAATGGTATCAGTAGCCTGAATACCTGCTACCAGTAAGCGCTTCTGCTGATAACACAAACTATCACTCGGCACCGGGCTGGCATCCAGTGTGCCTGGCGCCAACGCATTGGTAATGGTAGTTCGGCCAATAGTAAGACCAGATTTTGCGGCCAGCTCCGAAAACGCTTTATGCGACAGGTTGCCGGCAGTCAGATGGATAGGTTGTTTCTCGAAATGCTTACCATCAATGTATCCACCATTTCCACGGTCAGGTCTTAAAAATCCCTGGTCGTATAAGCTGATGGTTTTAAATCCTAACCTCGCGGTGTAAGAGATAATACTATCATTCAGGTTACCACTGGTAATTGCATCCGGCACATAAGCAGCCGGATCTTTTACCCATCTCCCGTTAATAGTTGGATAAGGGAGTCCTTCCGACAGCACAATATTTTGTACCACGTCCAGCAACGCTGTGCTATCCGGGCTACCCCATAATGCGATGGAAGAACCAATGTAATCCACGCCCGGCAATGGTTCTACCTGTATATGATTGGGAGTATTAGCTGCCATATGCGGGATGAGGGAATAATTCACCTCGCGTTCGAAAGTCCGGTCCCTCGACTGATAAGTAACAGATATCCGGCCTTTGTCATCTACTTCAGCAGCATTCCCATACATGATCCGGTAATAGGGCTCTTTATGTGCGTAGAAAGCCACATCGCTGATACCATCGCCTCCCAGGGAAAATACCTGTCCTTCGTGCAGCTCCTTAGGTAAGGGAAAGCGGCGGGCATCCGGCGAGTGAATGATATACTGAAATGGCGCCGCATCTGCGATGGTTTCGGCGGTACCGCCCAGCGTATTATCATTCAGTGCCAGCATACCAATGGCATAGTTAACAGCAGCACTGGTATCGCGGCTTACGCCAATGATTTCGCCCAACAGGTTGGTGATATTAGTATGATAGGCGCCCCACTGAATTGCATCTACCCCGTTCCTGGGCGCCAGCGATTGCAGGGTCAGTTTAAAATATTTTTTATTGGGAGAGATGATCACCGTAGCTACTGCCCCATTGGCGTAACGCAGTTGTAATGCCTTGTTCCCTTTGTTATACGTAGCGGCCACCGGCTGATAGTATACCTTCTTACGGCTATCGTACAGGCTCATCAACGGAGAGGGTTTATCGGCCGGACTGAATTCCCGGTTGGGTTTCACCGTGGTATTCTTCATACTGGTAATCCATCCTTTGTTATTGATATGAATTTTAAACCGGTCTGTATTAAAATCATATTGCGCAAAGAGGGAAGAACTGGTAACTATAGCTATCAATAATGCAACCGCATTTTTAGTAAACATCGCGTAGTTTATTGTGTAAACAATCAACGCCAAATATAAGCCCTGATTGGGCAAAGAGGCCAGTTTTATTTTGACGGATACAGATGCTTTTTTGATCCGGGCGGGTGGAATATAAATATTGGCTCCCACTAGGTTAAAAATTGCCCTAAAAATAATTTTTGAATTTTATTGGTACAAATTGTACCAATAAAAAAATATTTAGTACCTTTAGGCATTGGAATCTGTACTTTGTTAAAGAGATAACAGGTGAAGGTAAAAATTCTAAAAGCAAGTACAGGCGAAGAGGTTGATGCACTCATCAAAAACGGTAAGATTTCTGAAATGCCTTCTATTCATGATGGATGGAGATTCAATTTTGATAAGGAACTCAGAAAGCTGAAGAATGCTACCGGCTATTTATTGGTAAGTGAAGGCCCTCCTGAAGTAATTGAAGGCTGCATGATCTTCCAGCTTATCAATAAAAAAGCACCATATTTGGCAATGGTTGAAGTTGCCCCGCATAATAAAGGGAACAGCAAGTTGCATGAGAATGTTGCTGGATGTCTGATTGCCTATGCATATAAAGAAAGTGTCCAGCATGGGGTAGATCACTATAAAGCCTACCTCCAACTTGAAGTATTGGAAGAAAAGAGAGAAGACCAGATCAAACTAATGTTGTTGTATTCATCAAAATATAATGCCAAGAGGCTTGATGAGACCACAATGGTCATCTATGATGAATATGGCGAAGACCTGATAGAAAGATATCTTCCTGAAATAGAATGAATTTAACAAGAAAGATAGCAATGGAAAACTTGAAACAAACCAGCAAAAAAATTGATGCTACTATTGGTCCAAATGACGGACATAATAGAAGCGCAAAGAAAAAAGCTTTCATTGAGGCTACGGCTAAAGCGCATCATTTAGAAAGAAGCGCTGCCAGATTACTTAAAAATGAAATGCTGTCTGTTTTATATAAAATGGAAGCTTATTTACTGGACGAGCGTATCACGCTTAAAAACATGAAAACAATAAAAGATTTCGCCAATGACTTTCTTGCAGTTCTTAATCTGAAAAAGGGAGAATTTGCATCCCATATCGAAATAGACCTGTCAAATCTTAATAAATATTACAAAGACGATCGAAAATTTAATCCCCAACTGGCAATAAAATTCGGCTATTTCTTTCATACCCCGGCTGACTTATGGCTAAAAGTCCAATTTAAAAATGAAATGCTTGTGTTTGAGCAAGAAATTAAACTAGAGAAAAAGTATAAAAAATATGATTACGAGAAGGTATTGCAAAATGCCTCATAATATACCACTCGTTCATGCCGACCCTTTATGCTGGCGCCATTGGGCGGCCGTAGTGCCGCCTTACCATCAACTATATATGACATAAGTAGGTATAAATAGTTCGCGTAAAATAATTGATCCCCTGTCGTTATATTATTAAAAAAACACACTAGATACTCTTTCCCGATGTCATTTCAAAATTCCTCCCATTATTTTTGCTTTTTTATACGTAATTTAAAGGACCTTCTCGTCATACTAAAAAATGTTTGAAAACCTGGTAGCACTTAAATAATTAAACCATCAATCTTCATAAAACCTTAAACAGTAAACAATGACCAAAATCTTCCATTTCATGGTGGCCATCACTGTACTTATGATGGCAATCACCAGTTGCCAAAAAGTGCCTGAATCTGCCACAGTTCCGAAAATTGACACCAAAAAACCACTTGGAGCAGTCAATGGCGTTGCCAATGGCACCTATATGCTGAACGTAGTCTATTTTGTTCCATCAGACCTTGATACCGTTCCGGCGTATCGGGAACGGCTGAACGGTGTATTCCTGTACATGCAGAATTTCACCTCCAAATGGATGAACCAATGGGGTTACGCCGGCAAAACCATGGGGTTACAAACGGATTCCACCGGACGGCTGAAGGTACCCGTTATACGCGGACAACTCGGCAAAGCCAGTTATCCTTATGAGGGCGGCTCCGGCGCCGTGATGACGGAAGTAAATGCCTGGTTCGCAGCTCATCCCACTGAGAAAAAGAGTGATCATATCATGGTAATTATGCCTACTTATTCCTATGGCGCCAATGGAGATCCCAGTGGTGGCCCATTCTATGGCATCGGCCGCTGGTGCTTCGCACTGGACTATACCGGCCTGGATACCATCAATCTCGGTAAACCGGATGATAAATTTTCTACTAAATGGATTGGCGGAATGGCACATGAAATGGGACATGGTATCAACCTCCCCCACAACGGTGGCGCCCAATCGGAGAATATCCTGTATGGCACTACGCTAATGGGTTATGGCAATGGTACTTTTGGTAAAGCGCCCACTTATTTTTCCCCCGCCGATGCAGCCATATTGGCCAATGGCCAGGTATTCAGTACGGTTACCAGGAGCGACTGGTACACCGATCCCGGCTGCCAGGTGAAACAAGTATATGCCAGCTATAACAGCGGCTCCCAAAGTATTATCGTGTCGGGTAAATTTTCTGCTACCAAAGCGGTAAAAGATATTGCTTATTACAACCGCAATACCGGCAACGATAACGGTGGTTATAATTCCGTTACTTTCGCCAGTAAACCAATTGGCACCGACAGTTTCCGTATTGTTATGCCCGTTAGTGATTTCAGGGACAAAGGAAACACCAATTACGAATTTACGATCCGCTTATGTCACGAAAACGGCAGCATTACCAGCTATGTGGCATCCTATAACTTCGTTAATGGCGTTCCGGTAATTACATTCGGAGATAAGGCCGTATACGATAAAACCGGATGGACAGTAGCCGCTTATAGCTCACAGGAAACCGCTTCTGAAAACGGCGCTGCGGCCAACATTATTGACGGCTCCGGCAGTACATTCTGGCACTCCCGGTGGTCCAGCAGTGCCGCCAGCTATCCACACTATATTACAATCGATATGGGCCAGGCACTGGATGTAAACCGGTTTACATTCAAACAACGGGATAGCCGGATGGTGAAGGTGGTAGAAATTCTGACCAGCAATAACAATTCCACCTGGACCTCCCTGGGTGATTTCACCCTTGCTCAAACTACCAACCCACAAAACATTGTGCTATCATCCACCAAAAACTTTCGCTACTTCAAGCTGAATATGAAAAGTTCCTACGATGGAGAACAGTTTGCCGCTATGTGCGAAGTAGGTACTTATAAAGATTAACCACGAGCATTTTTTCATAGTAAAAGATCATCCGGGTAAAACGGCCCGGATGATCTTTCGTTCACTATCGCCGGTCCGGGTAAAAAAACAAACGGGAGAAACCCAATTCCCAACCGCCGGGAATAATAAAATACGGTTGTACCAATCCTTTTTCACCTTCCTTCGGCAAGGATAAACCACTGGCAGATACCTTACTCTGCGTTTCACTATCCAGGAAGGCCCATTCATTAGTAGTACCAGCCTTGGTGAAACAGATGGTGGCACTGCTTAAATCATTCGTCTTGTCAAAGTTTTTTGCCGGCAGGTAATCTACATACACCCAGTTACCAGGACGAACATTTTTTGCCAGGTACGCACGATATTCCTCGCCCGTGTTTGCATCCACCCGATACAGAAAAATATCTACCGGCGCCTCACTATCCGGATATCGCAGGTAAAATCCCAGCTTGTTGGTACCGGGATTGGCTTCAGGAGGACGCACTTCCTGGATCTTTCCGTCTACATAAATAAAATTAAACAGGGCCTTTGTACCAATGGCAGGTAATGGGCTACTATACACGATGCTGTCGTTTACAGGATTCCGGATCGTTAATATCCGCTGAGCTGCGTCACCCCGGTAAGTATAGGTAGTATTAAAGCCAACCAGGGAAGCCGGCTGAAAAACATACTTTGCATGCATCACAGTTTTATCGTACTTAGTGGTATCTATTTGTACCTCCAACGAATCGCCACTACCGTTATATCCATTAATCAGCACTTGCATGGCCATCTCTGGCGCTATTTCTTCTTTATTACAGGCCAGGCATCCAACAAACAGGCATAGCAGCAGTACCGGTAATTTCTGATATTTCATTATTGACATCATGAGCAGTTGTGTTTACAATTCCAGGTTTTTAGTGAATCGGATACTGTTTCCCGCAGCAGTTTCGCTGAAGATATACACCTTGGAAGATGCGCTGGAAGAGGATGGTAACGGAGCCGTTGACAAAGTAACATGCCAGGAGTAAGCGGTACCGTTGGTATAAAACTCATTGGTACCCGCTTTATAAATATAGGCCCTGAATAAAACAGCCGTAGGCTGTCCGTTATACTGTTGTCCAACAGTTGCGAAAGTAGACAGGGAGACAGGTCCACTCATTTCATCAGGCTTTACATTTTTCAGCCGGGTGATTTCTTCAGATACCTTCGGTGTCACATAGTACTTAACCAGCGCAATGTCTACCGGTTCATGGTATTGGGTGAGTACTGGTCTGAAAAGATATTTTATTTTAATTTTCCCCTCCTCAGCTGCGGGCCGTTCCGGCATATCTCCGGCTTGCCCGTCGAGGTATAGAAAGCTGATTTTAACCGGTCCGGTATCTCTTTTGAACACTTTCTCCATCACCAGTTTGCCGGTACCTTTTTCGGTAATCTGCAGGTGTATGTTGTTTTGCTGGCCTGTAAAAGAATATCCCATCGTTTGATCAAAAGGTGCATTTGGGGAATATTCAAACCGGAACGTATCCAGTTTCACTTCCAGGGGCTCATTGCCACCATTATACCCTGTTATGCTGATCGGCAATACTTCGTCCTTATAATAGAAATCATCTCCTCCTTTGTTGCAGGCGGCCAGTATCAGCAGGCTGCAAATAATATAGTATATCTTCATGGATGTAATTTTTATACGATTTAGAAAGAATAAGCTGCAGTCAGGCTAAAGGAAGTCCCTATTTTACGGATAAAGGTGTCTTTATCACCTATCCGTGTTTTAGTCTTTCCATCTGCCGAAGTTTCATAATAGCCATTTTCATATTTTTGGGAGAAGCCGTACTTCCACTCGTATATTTGGCTCCACTCTGTTTCCGGGATTGACGACAGATTCTTATCCTTCCATTTATCCAGTAATTTGTAGGTACTATTGCTATTGATGTAAAACCGGTAAGGATTATCGAGCAGGTTGGCGATGTTCAGTTTCACATCCAGGTTTTTATGCTTTAAAAAACGATAGCTTAACTGTACATCCATCTGGTTGCGGGGGCGTTCATATTCTACAATATCCGGTGTCATACCAGTGGAGAAGGTTTTATACCCCATATGGTTATAAGCGAAGTTGGCGCCCAGGCGGTTGCCGATGTATTGCAGTCCTGCATTATAGACTACCGGTACCTGCCCGTATAAAGGTCTTTTTTCGCGTTGTAAGATCTTGGTACGGTATTCATAGCTGGCGCCGTATTTATCTCCAGTCAATGACAGCCCCCCAAAGGAGCTACCCTGTACTTCCGAGCTTTGCAGCGTCAGGTTACCGCTGAAGAACATGTTATCCAGGCACTTCCAGTTGGGCTTTATAAAGCTGAGACTTTTACGGATATCAAATTCAAATCCATGCACCTTTGCCCACTCCGAGTTCTGGGTAGTTACATACACACGCCCACTGGCATCGGGTTGAATGCGGTATAGTTCTACTGGCTTATCGAAGTATTTATAGAAAACGCCCGCGGAAATTACTTCTCCTGGCTTAGGATACCATTCCATCCGGAAATCGTAGTGGTCAATAGTGGTAGACAATACGCCTTCATTGCGGCGATAGGCGCCAATGGCAGGATCATAACGGATCATGCGCGAGTTCTCAATCAATGCAGGCCTCACTACTGACTGGGAATAGGCAGCGCGGATATTAAAATTACGTATAGGCGTTGCTGTTAAACTGGCAGAAGGCAGATAACGCCAGGTTTTTTCTTCTGTTTCTGCGTTAGCAAATGGCGTAACGATTTTTCCTGTTTCGGGATCTACAAACCTGTTTTTACCGGCTTGGTCAATCAGCGTACTGATGACGAGATCATTTGCGCCATTCTTCAGTCGTTCATACTTATAGTATTCTGCCCGAATACCCCATACCAGTCGTAACCAGCTCGTGACGCGGTTGTCCATCATCCCATACACCGCCTGGTTCACATTTTTTCCTTCATATCCATTCTGAGAGAAAGTGGCTGGAAAATATAGCAGGTCTTTCTTAGGGTCTTTGAAATCCAAAAATTGTCCCCATTGCTGTACCGGTACATAGCCATATACACTACCGATGGGTTGCAGGGTACCTATGGGCAGTATGGTCCAGTCGTAATAACCGTGACGCTCCATGTACTGATAACCGGCTTTGATCAGTTGTTTTTGCCCGGCTACCTTTAACTGGTAGCTCAATGCGGCTTCCGCAATATGGTTGCTTTCTTCATATTTGTATTGTCCGCGGTTAAAAGTACCGGTGCCTGGATTCGTAATCCCGTTCGGCACTACATTGTACACCGTGCCATTCAGCGTACCGGTGGGAGCCAACCACGCTTCTACCGCGTCTTTCTCCAGGTTATTGAGCTTATTGCGGGAAATATTCCAGTCTATGCGAAAGGCACCCACCGTATGTTCGCCATTAATACGGGTTTGTAATAAATCAATAAACTTTGGACGATCATATTCGCGTATTGCCGGTAAATCCTTACCATAACCAATATCGTTTCCAAAACCTACAATACGCGAGAACTGGTTACTGAACATCCGGGAGTAAAAATTCCGGGCAGTGATTTTATGATTTTTAGTGGCCCATCCTGCATTGAACAAGGCTCCCCAACTGGTGTTGAAATTGTATTGATGGGCATAGGTGGGTTCAATCTCCTGGCCGGTTTCTGCATCATAAGAAGTGCCTCCCAATTTCTCCCAGTTACCTCTTTCAAAATGAGGAATATCATCTATAGATTGTTCATTGCGATAACTTAATGAGCCCACAAAACCAATCCGGCTACCCTTCAACTGGTAGCTGCGGCCCAGGCTGAACTGGTAGTTCTGACCCGGCATCGCTTTGTAAGTACGCAACCCCATGCGCTCAAATCCGCCAATCTTTTTATTCTGTTCCGCAATCATAGCCGGTGTAACGGGCGTTACGCCAGCCGGTGGCGCTGTATTGGGATTGGAGGGATTATAATTTTGATTGGTAAAGATCACCAGGTCTTTGGGAAAATGATCCCTGCTGCCATCATCAAAACCCCAGTAGTCGTTTTTACCACGGCCATATCCCAGGAAGTCTTTGCCTGTGCTACCGGCGATATACTTACTACCAATACTCACCGTAGTAAACTTGTTATCCGGGATAGCCAGGGTATTGATTTGTACTAACCCACCACCAAAACCGAAGCTCATATCAGGGGTGGCGGTTTTAGACACCACTACGTTATCAATCAGGTTACTGGGTACGATATCGAATTCGAAATCGCGTACCTGTACGTCTGTACTGGGTAATACGGCGCCATCCATCATCGCCAGGTTATACCGTTCCGCGATACCGCGTACCACTACACGACGATTGTCGTTGGTGGAAAGTCCGGAAATGCGCTTCAGCGTTTCCCCGATATTTTTATCTGGCAGCGCCGCAATCTGTTCACGGCTGATACCGTTGGAGATGCCGGCTTCATTCTTCTGACGCACATACAGGGCTGCCGTACTTTCTGTTTTGTACTTAGAGGTAATCACTACCTGGTTCAGCGTACTGGTGGAGGGTGTCATCACCACATCCAGCCTGGTGGTGCGGTTTTCGCTCACTACCACCTCGGTAATACGTTTCGACCGGAAGGAAACATAACTCACTTCAATGGTGTAGGTACCGGGAGGAAGGGATAGCTGATAAGCGCCATCGGTGCCACTGGGTATCACCATACCCGTTTGCAGCACTCTTATAGTGGCACCCGGCAATGGTTCATTTTTTTCATCCGTTACCTTCCCGATAATTCGTCCAGGCTTCTGCTGGCGGCTTACCGATACCAGGTTACCCGCTTGCTTAAACACCAGGCGGTGATCGGCTGCCAATAAGGCCAGCGTAGCGGAAAGTGTTTCTTTGTTCACTTGAATACTAACGGGGCCTAGTTTCCCGATTTCCATCGGATAGGCGAAAGTAAAGCCGGACTGGCGTTCCAGGGCATCCAGGACCTGGTCTAATGCCACCTCCCTGAAGGTGACAGATACCCTGACATCATTCATGCCCTGCGACTTTACCGGTTCGGCAACACTTGTACCTGCCAGCGTTAAAATAATGACTAGTACGTTAAAGGCAAACCTGGTCATTGCACATAGGTGTTTAATTACATTCTTTTTTTTCGTAGAATTGTACATGGCTTTTAAAAGATTTGTTACATGGATTGTCAATAGATCTCAAAAGCTACCCGGAAGTGGAGGCCTCGAACCCTCCGCTTCTTTTTCTTTCAGATCTTCTCTTTCTTTGCTGATAGCGCTTATTTAGCTGATCACATACGGATTTTTTAAGGTGACAGACTTATTTGATGATGATTTGTTTGTTGTTGCATTCATACTTAAATCCATCGCCGGCAGTACTCAGGGCGGACATAATATTGTGGAGGTTTTCGTTCTTTAGCTTTAGCTTAAAACGTCTTTGCAGCAACATGTCATTTGTACATACAAAGGTAACACCGTACCATCGTGACAGGCGTTTCGTGATATTTTCCAGTGTTTCGTAATTAAATATAAAGGCGCCTTCTCCCCAGGCCTTACTATCCATGGCGTTTACCGGGGATACTTTAGTAAGATGTGCATATTTTGTATAGCTGAACTCCTGATCGGGCAATAAGATGGTGGCCGCTGTATTGGCCAGTTCCGGCACGGTTACGCCTACTTTACCCGTGGTAACGGTAACGGCTATATCAGCATCGTCTGCATACGACCTCACATTAAACGAGGTGCCCAATACCTGTACCTGCAATTTATCTGTGGTAACAAAGAAGGGATGTTTATCATCCTGTTTTACTTCAAAGAAAGCTTCTCCGTGGAGCACCACCGTACGGTTATTCCCAGAAAACGTTTCCGGGTATTGCAGGCTGCTGGACGCATTTAAATGCACGATGGTACTATCAGACAACTGAATTTTCAATAGTTTCCCGGTAGTGGTGCTGCTGGTCAGCATAGCTACCGTGGCAGGCTTCGAATGGTTGCGCATAAGATATGCACCAATGCCGGCCAGCATGATCAGCGGCGCCCATATGGCGGCGTATTTTAGATAAGTAGCCCGTTTAATTTTCTTTGGAGATGGTGTAGTGAGCTGTGCTATCTTCTGCTGAAATTTGTTTTCCCAGTGCTGCTGCTGTATTTCATCCACCGGTATCTCCGGATCACTATTCTCCCACCGTTCATTGAGGATATCTTCAAACACCTCGTCGGCTCCGGGTTGTTCCAGGAAACGGCGGATAGCTGCTATTTCCGCTGGTGTGCAGTTATTGCTGATGAATTTTTTTATGAGTGCTTTGTCAACCCGCATTTCCATTTTTGTGCTTATACTGTTTAAAACACCAAAAAAGAACGGTACCCCTAATGCAGGCTAAAAATTTTTATTGAGATAACAGGAGGAGGAGAATGATCGTTGCATCTGACAATGGTTTCAGTTTCTTTCTCAGAAAAACCAGGGAGGCACTCATATGATGTTCCACTGTTTTAACCGAAAGGTTCAACTGGCTGGCTATTTCCGGGTAGGTAAGGTCCTCGTGGCGGCTCAACTCAAATACTTTCTTACGCTGGGGGCTCAATGCCTGCAACTGCTGTGCATACAAATTATCAAGTTCATTGGTTAGGATGGTGTGGTCCGCAGAACGGGCATCTGCAAAATCAATTTCTTCAGAAATTTTCAGCGCAGTAGTAGGAAGGATTTTTTTCCGCCAGTAGTTGATCAGGGTATTTTTCATGGCACGGAAAAGATAAGGATTCAAACTATCTGTGATGGTAATATCTCCTTTTCTCAGCCATAGGTTGAGCATTACATCCATCACGAGCTCTTCAGCCACCAGGCTGTCTTTGGTAAAGCTGAGCGTGTAATGGTACAGTTTATTAAAATAGCGGCGAAACAATTCGTTGAAGGCGGTATTATCACCTTCTGCGCATTGTTGTAGCAGGTCTTTGTCTGACAAATCTTTAATTTCCTGGGTCATTACAGTACCGAATTCGACAGCAACAAAATTAAACGATGAAAGTGATGTACATATTAAATAATCATTAACAAGGATAGGCGTAAAAAAAGCGGGATACCTTCTTTAGAACGTATCACGCTTTCAGTGTTGACACAAATGAACCTTAGAGATCAATCACATTATTGTTCCAGCCGGCATTCAGGCCGTCTATTCTGCCACGGTAAAATTCACCGTTTTCGGGATACATTTGCCAGGCCGAACGATAGTGATTCAACATGTACTGATAACCCGCCTGATCGTTACGTTGGCGATACTTTTGACCTTCCAGGTAGCCATAGTTAAATTCCTGCTGGTACACCGTCAGGGCAGCAACCGGCTTCGCGGGGGCAGCTACGGATGATACACGGGGTTGTGCAGATACCGTCAGCGCCCCTATCATGCTAAAAGCCGCTACCAGGCAGGTTTTGGATGCAAATTTTCTATTGAGCATAACTTAGAATTTTGTGTCTCATAATGTAAGAAAATAAGTGCGGGGGATGGTGGGTGAAGCCGGCAGATCCGATAAATGCGGCCAGTAGGTAGCGGGCTATTTTGAACATGACAATAATTATATTATCCTGTTGAGAATGGGATTTTATTAGGCCATCATGCCCGTTCCTGGGGGTACTATTTTCTATACTAAGTTTCCTGTTTTTTTAAACATCTCTTCTTCTTCGAAAATATCGTGAAGCTTTTTTTGAAGAAGATTCTTATCCGGAAGTTTGGTATGGTATTCTGCAATAAGTGTTGGTGATAAACACCGGCTTAGCGTATATTCAACCACTTCCCTATCTTTATCTCTACAAAGCAATATTCCAATACTTGGATTCTCATTATCATTCTTAACGTCTCTATCCAATGCTTCGAGGTACAAATTGATTTGCCCCATATGCTCTGGTTTAAATCTATCTGCCTTTAGTTCAAAAGCAACCAAACACTGTAGCCCCCTGTGATAAAATAATAAATCAATATAAAAATCATAGTTCCCAACTTGAATTTTATATTCCTCTGCAACAAATAAAAAGTCCTTACCTAATTCAAGAATAAAGTTCTTCATTTGCTTTACTAATCCCTTTTGCAGGTCATTTTCGTTAAATGGTTCTTTAATATTTAAAAAATCAAATACATAACTATCTTTAAACGTATTAGTTACATTAGGGTGAATTTGTCTCAGCACTGCTGAGAGTTTTGAGTTACCGATTACCGTCCTCTCAAAAATGCCACTACTAATTTGTCTATCTAGTTCTCTTGCGCTATATTTTTCCCGAATACATAGCTTAAGATAAAATTCACGCTCTTCCTCAGATTTTGTACGGCTAAAAATAGTCAAATTATTAGTCCAGGAGACTTCTCTTAACAAAGGGGTTACTTTCGGAGAAGACTCGTAAATTTCATAAAACTGTTTCATCCGCCAAATGTTTTTTTTGGAGAACCCCTTAAGTTCGGGCTCGTTATGTTGAATATACAATGCCAAATCACTCACCACTGATTGCCCCCACTCCGCCCACTTTACCTTTTTACTAATATACTCACCTATATTCCAATACAGATTGATTAATTCAGTATTAACTGATCTTATTGCAGAAATTCGCGCGTTTCTGATGAGTTGAATAATCTCTAAAAATTGCTTATCTAACATAAATACAATACTCCTCTTTATACTGCGGAGGATTTATATATTGAGTTTAACAATACCAGATTAACAAAAGATCACTTAAACCAGCCTTACTAACTCTTCAAAAAAGAACAACCGGGGAGATCCCCGGCTGACTGATATTCTAATCTGACTAATCGTGCCATTAATAAAACGAATCCCATTCAAACACTACCGCCCTAGTATCTCCCTTACTTCCACATTCCCGTTTATTTTAAACACCGGGCTTGTTTTTGCGATTGCCACGGCCTCCTCAATATCATTGGCCCTGATAATTACATACCCTACAATGAACTCTTTAATTTCCGTATAAGGACCATCGGTCACCACATTATCTGCCTTTACTGTTTTGGCACTTCCGGCAGTTGGCAGCAATGAGTTTCCTTTATCTGCTAATTTATGTTGCAGATCAAGGGCAGCTAACCACTCCATGCGTTCCTTCATTTGCTCCGGTGATGGCCTGAAATCAGCGATATCCCCTATTCTGAAAATTAATGCGAATTCTTTCATGGTCCTGTAATATTATAAATGCGCTAAAATCTTTTGGTAGTCTGCCTGAAAACCAGGCATTACCGTTCCTTCTACCCTGAATGTATGAATTTCTGCCAATCCTACATACGCATGAATAACGGCTTCAATATGCGAGGCTATAAACTCATGCCCGTTGGGCCAGTCTGCCAGTCTGCCACCGGAAGCGATGGCCAGGTATATCTTCTTACCATTTAAACGGCCACTCCTGACACCGTTTCCATCATACCCATAGGTGATCCCAAAGCGAACCAACTGATCAATCCAGGCCTTTAATACGGCCGACATGCCCAGGTTATACATGGGCGTACCAATCACTAAGACATCTGCCCTACTAACATCATTCACCACCGTATCCGCATACTTTAATAATTGTTGCTGCTCCGTTGACCCGGGGTTTGTATAAAATGCGCCTACCAGGTCTTCCTTTATAAATGGCGGTGTTTCCTTTGTTAAATCCCTTTCCACTACAGTGTCAATCTCCCCTTTGCTGATTAATTTGTCGATAATTGCCGAACTCAAGGCCCTGCTATGTGAGTCGTTGCCCCGGGCGCTGGAAATAATGTGCAAAGCTGTTTTCCTGGTCATAAATCATGTGTTTGGCTTTATGACGACCGAACTGACCAAAAGGGGACATTCCTGTCAAATATTTCGTAAAAAACACTGTAAGTAGCGTAATTACAACTAACCGTTGTGGCTTTTTGTTGATTCCCTGTGTGAAGCACAATATCTTTGGAGGGTAAAAAAATACAATATGGATACCCAGACTATTGGTGGTAAAATTGCCCAGGCGCGGAAGGCGCAAGGGATGTCCCAGGCACGGCTGGCACAACAACTCTTTATTAGTCCGCAGGCGGTCGGCAAGTGGGAACGGGGAGAATCGATGCCCGACATCACCACTTTTAATCGCCTGGCAGAAATATTGGGTGTTGACCTTAATCATTTCTCGGAAAATATACCGGGTAAGACTACCGAAACAGCCCCCATGGCATCTCCGCCAACGCAACCGGCAAAGGATGTTAATCCTCCCTCCCGCTCGCGGGAACGACAGGTGCTCATCAACCTCAATGCTATAGATCTGCAGCAGGAAGACTTCACGGGCGTTATCTTACATAAAGGGAAATTCAAAGTAACACCACTGCGTGCAGCCGACTTTACCGGGGCCGACTTAACCGGCAGTTCATTCGACACCCTGGATGCCCAGGAAGCCAATTTCGAACGCACCAATCTGACGGACTGCCATTTCTCCATCGTTGACCTTACAGATGCGCACTTCCATCAATCTACCCTGGTACGCACTACACTCAATATGTCCGGGCAGGGAGCGAAATTCACGGATGTAACCCTGACGGATGTGAATTTCACCAAAACCGAACTTAACAAAACGCGCTTTGAGCGCTGTATCTTCAACGGCGTAGATTTCAATCAATGTAACCTGCAGGATTGTTGTTTCGACGGCCAAACCTTCGTTGGCGTGCAGTTCAACAAATCTGCCCTGAAAAATGCCTCGTTTAAAGGCGCCACATTGCAAAATGTATCTTTCAAACTCCCCTTTTCCATCACCAATAAATCATACCGCGACCTGCAAACAGTATGCTTTGATGACGCCACTATGGATAAGCTGACCTATACCGCGCTGAAAGGATTACATGTTAATTTGGAGAAAGTGATCGTGTTGAAGTGATACGTAATTTAAAACAGCAATTGTAGCCAATTTGCTAAATTGCTGTTTTATGGAGCTTATCGCCTCCTTCATTTCAACACCCATCATATGCCTACCATCCATATCAGAAACGCCCGGCCCTCCGATGCAGCAACATTAAGTGAACTGATCCTTCATAACGCTCAAAAAATGCTGAGGCCCCACTACAGCGACGAGCAATGGGAAATATTTACCCGGTATTATTCCATACCGGTGCTACACGAGAAACTCTCCAGTCAGGCAGTATTCTGCGCGGAAATCGGCAACCAGGTTGTTGGTACTATTGCCTTAGATGGTGATGCGGTAGTAGGCTTCTACACAAGATTGGAAAACATGCGGCAGGGAATAGGTAAACTACTAATGGATCACCTGGAAGGTTATGCGGCAAGCCTGGGATTAACCACATTACAGCTGGCAGCATCACCGGAAGGACTGGCATTCTACTATAAAAACGGATGGCAGAAGGTGAAAGATTTTATTATCTATCACTATAATGTGGGCTATGAAGAAACACTTATGACTAAAACTATCACGCCTATACGGTAGATAAATTGCCTTTAATCCGCTTTCTTTGTGCGATGCCAAATGCCAGCAAGGCATCGTATACGGCTTGTGCCTCATAGGCGAATGGTGTCAGGGAATAAGAAACCGTCACCGGCCTGGTGTTATTAACCGTTCTTGTTATCAGGAGGTTCTGCTCTAATTCCAGCAGCTCCTCCGATAATACTTTGGAAGAGATACCCTCCATCTTTTCCTGCAAATCTTTAAATCGTTTTGTACCCAGCTCCAAGTGCTGCAGGATACAAATCTTCCATTTACCTCCTAATAACTCAATCGCATCTCTTAAAGCCAACCTGGCTTCTTTACAAAGCGAAGCATTTCCAAATTCAATTGATATCATTTTAAATAAAAGTTACTTACCTAAAGGTAACGAATAGTGAAGATAAAATCAGCATCCGGTAGCTTTACACCCAATCGATAAAAGCATACTTTATGACTATAACATTAGTGGCCAATATCTCGGCCAATGGGAAAGTACTACTGTCTGAAAACAAACACCATGAAGCTCCTCCAGAGGCAGTTACCAGCTTCATCCAGGTAGCCATGCAGGCACGGAACATGGTACTTGGCAGATCTACCTTCGAATTTATTCAGCAACTTCCGGAGGCTGCAAAAGGCTTCCTTGCCGGGTTAGAAATTGTGTTGCTGTCCAACACCCTGCAGGATACAGCTACCTACAAAGTAGTCAGCAGCCCCGAGGCCGCTATTAAATACCTCCAGGAAAAAGGATTCGACACGGTAGCAGTAGGCGGTGGCACCAAAACCTATAATGCCTTCCTGGATAAAAACCTGGCAACAGACATCTACTTCAACATCATTCCCACCATTACCGGTAACGGCGGAGAACTGGGAACCAACTTTGATTTGGAGAGCAGGTTTAATCTGAAGGAACACAAACTGCTCACCAATAACATTGTGCAGCTACATTTAACGAAAGCCTGACGGCCTCGCCTTAAACAGCGGAGGAATAAAAAACTGCGCGCTTTTTATTCCTCCGTTGTATGCAGACATTATTCTTCGATAATATGCTGGCTAAAAAATTTATACCGTACCCAACTCCGGATCCCAACAAAAACAGGTACAAACAATACGCCTGCCAGGATGCCCAGGAATGCGAGATTACTTAAATATTGACCAAATGCAGGAACAACCAATAATATAACCCCAACTATCATTAATAATTTTGATACTGGTTGGATATATACCCTGTCTTCTTCCTCTTCCTCCATAATTTTTGCAATCCCCACAATCATAAAAACAGTGACCGCCAACGCAATACTAAACATCCATTGTATGGTGGGCGACAGTGGCACATCAATATCTGCCAATATGGTTTTAATACAACCACCCACCACACAGAAAGCCCCCAGTAGCGGATAATGCAGGAACACCAGCCACTGCATGTAACTATATCCTTTCTTGGTTTCCTGTTCACTCGTCATATCAAAGTAGAGGCACCAGAGTAAAAAGGCGATCAAAATACCCAATATAAAGGCTATCCAAACCGTCAGGTGTTTATCTTTTACCTCCGCCACGCCATTAACGGTAGCCAAAATGCTCTCTGCCAATACGATAATGGCAAATAAACCAAACCGCTCTACTATAGCCGCTGATGCGCTGAACACCTGCCCTCTTTCCTGCACTACACGTACAATGGTACGCGCGCCAATCAGTCCGGGTGTCAGGTTCAGCAACAAAGCCACTACCCATAATATAACAGCTACCTGGTAACTGGTAAAATAAGAAATAACCAGGGTCAGTAAGGCCAGCAGGTAATTGGTGGTGAAAAACCGGTTAAAGATCCGGTGGGAACGATCAAATAGCCCCACGCTCCACCAGAGGTAAGTAATCATCAATTGCACCACCGAAAATGCAATCACAAATCCCTGTTGATGCCCCTCAAATGCATCCTGTATCGTAATCGCCACGCCCGCAACAGCCAGCATTTGTAAAAAGGTAAACAAACGGGTTCTGATGCTGTCGTTGCCATGCAGGTCATAATATTGACTTCCATTTACCCACGACCAGAAAACCAGTGAAAACAACAAAAAAGCAGCGCAAACGCTCTGCCAGGTGGGATGTTCAGCGATATGATGTGTCAATTGGCCAACAGCTGCTACGTACACCAGGTCATAAAATAATTCGAGCCAGCTGATTTTTCGTTCATTCTGCCGGTCTGCAAAATTCCTGGGGGGGCCCCACCAGAGATTGTAATTATCTTCCATAGATAGATTTTGTGACGCCAAGATAATTATTTCAGGCTGTATATAGCAACAAAGCAGCCCCGCGGAGATCGCAGGGCTGCTCAAAATATATCACCTATGACCTTGTCAACAACCGCTTACTCGGGTATCATTCTTATCTTTTCCCCTTTAGCGGTGGATATGGTTAACCTGGTTCCATTAAGTAGTTCTGCCCGTTGTCCTCCCCTGATCACCCTTACCTTCTTATTCCTCCAGGGATTATCAAACGTCAAAGACCGTCCTCTTTCACTAATAACTTCCACATCAGCAATATTGCCCGATGCTCTTTTGGCCGACACTAAAAACGCGCCATTGGCTCTCAGCTTACTAAAGGAGGCATCAACGCCTGTTGGCAACACCGGGAATAACCGGATCACATTTCCCACGCTCATACATAACATTTCATCAATGGCATTGGCTACCACACAAGCATTTTCTACACCATGTACGTTATTATTAATAAACCCATTGGGGCGGGTATTGTCAATAAAAGCACGCAGCTTATTATAAATCGTATCTGCATTATAGCCCACCCGGATAGCTGCCATAAAGAAACTGCTGCTGGTGTTCTGATCTTTCCACCGCCTCATTTCATCAATGGTATTCCGGGACACTGACAACAACGCCGTATCGCTATCCAACGTGATAGCATTGGACGGATAGATATGCTGAATCCCCAATCCATTCCCAGGATTCCAATCCATTCCCTTTTCCGTGTAGCGGAAAACAGTTCTGCCATTCCTTGTTTGCGTGGGGAATGCACTGATATGGCTCAATATATTTTTCCATTTCCCCACTTTATCTTCGTTGATATTCAAATCATGGCTCAAATCAATCACTAAATTGAAAACATATCGCACCAGGCCCAAAGACAGGATAGGATTGATATCGTTCCCCGACCCTTCATGTATGGCATCATTGTAAATGACATACCGACCGTCTTCCCATCTCAGGTAATCTTCCCAAAACTCAGCCACTGCCAGGCCGTAAGGATAAATCTTTTTGGCGTAGCTGGTATCATAAGTACTATACCAATGTTGTCCCAGGTTCAGTAAGGCATAGGCAGCATTAGACCGTTGCTGCCAGAACATACCTCCTTTTTCAATGCCTGTTGGATGAACGCTGGAATAAAATGTATCCACCTGTCTCGTTATCTCTATCCCCATTGGTCCTATTCCTACCGGGTACAATACCCCCCTGGTATTTGTTACCTGTTCTGCATACCATTTTCCCCTTGGCATAAATGCCAGTATCGGCGCGTCATAAGGCAATGCCTGCTCCAAGCGGTTCGCCGCATATAACGCATAAAATGGCGCTTCGAAATTGTAATTCAGGTGATAATCATTATTCCAGGCGGGAGCATCATTGGAAATCCATCCGAAAATACCGGGAGGGAAATTTACATTCCTGCTGCAGGCACCCATTGTATACAGGCCCTGATAATAGCTTTTCATCATTACTGTATCATCCAGGAATACACTGGATTTTTGCCAGTATTGTTTCCACCAGGCATTATGCTTTGCAAGGATTTGGGGTATATTTTTTAATGACAAAGCACCTACACTGTTTTTAACATACGCCAATGCCTGCTTCTGCCCGAAGTTGCTTTCTACCGCTATCGCCAGGACGAGCGGCTGCCCCTTTTTAATAAGCATTTCAGACGATCTGTTGTAGTTAATTGTCTTTACCGCTATGGATGCGGAGGCAGGTATATCTACGTTCTCTTCGAAGGCACGTGTTTGCCAGATCACGTTATTCAACTGTCCGGCCGACAATTTTGCCATTTTATTTTCAGACGCTCCCAGGTCTACAGATACCATCACATCTTTTTTCAGGGCACTTACCTGCACGAAAACCAGGTTTTGTGTAGCAGCTACCCAGGAAGTAACGGATATGTTTTGCCCGATTTTAGCAGTCGTTTGACCATTCCAGATTTCCTGGCTGGCTGAAAATGGCTGAACACCTGCCTGTTTATCTTCCATCTGGGGAAAGTTAATGTCGAGCTCGGCTACCAACCTGCTACCAGCCTGGTTAAATTCGTTCTCCCCGTGACCATACTTCGACACCCATCTCCCAAAATCGGTTTTTGAAATATAAAATCTTAGCTTATCCGGCTGATAACCTACCGTAGCCAGTAAGTCGCCATTGCCCATCAGTGGGGCATCTGTCGACACATTCGTTGGAATTTCCCCGGGTGCCTTCGTCCAGGTATTCTTATACGGAGGAATAAAGGCAGATTGAGAAAACAGTTGTTTAGAAAAAAGAAAGCAAAAACATGCAATACCCAGATTTTTCAGCATTAAATTTCGGTTCATCTGTTCGATTTTAAATAGCAATAAGCGGCGGCGGATCCTGTTAAATACATTTTCATTGTCACTTTTCATCCATTCGGAAGCTTTTCGTCGGTATACAAAGTTATTGCCGGCCTGATAACGTGGACTAAAACATCACATGATGTTGAATGAATAACGCACAATATAGAAAATAATTTGTGCCGCTAAAAGTAAATAAACACATTGTTTGCCGCAGTCATTCCCCGGGGCGGCTTTGTTTTTTAAGGAGATGATGACCTAATCCTGTTTTCTTTTCATACCCACCGCAAAAACTTCGAAATGCATCTTTTCATAGTACGATACCAGGTGTGGCTCACAAAAAAACTGCAAATGCAACTGATACTGCTGCCCCTGGGTAATCAACAAACGGGTAATTTCGGTACCGATTCCCTTTTTTCTATAATCCGTATGAACCCCCAAACCACACAGGTACCCGTTAATCACCCCATCTGAAATGATTCTCCCGGTGCCCACCAGGCAATGTCCATCATAAGCGGTCACCACGCACCAACTTTGCTGCATGGCAGTCATTAGCTGGTGTTTATCCAGTTGCAAAAATCCATTCCAGTCGAGATGCCTGTACAGTTCATACATGCTTTCTGCTGTTGGCAGTTCGGTAGTATATGTTATTTCCATTTTATGGAATTATTGATAGTTTTACCAGTTAACATCATCCCTATATTCCTGGTCCCTATAATCGGGAAATGATCTTACCTTTTGCAGATCAAACGTGGTCACATTTAATTCCCAAATCGCAGCATCTTCACACCATGGATCGGTTAAAATCTGCATCACTACGGGGCCGGTTTGCCGGAGGGCAAAAACATAGTTGATGGCGATATCAAACGTAGCTCCCTGCTTCCAAATGGTTAGTGCATCGTATCCTCCCATTGCAGCCCATTGATCGTCATGGCTGATAACAGCACAGGTAGGGTCTCCATAAAAACAATTCACATAAGTTACCTCACGGGTATTTAAATGGAATAAATACCCGTTTTCATACAACCCGCCAATTAAAAGCAACTTGCTTTCAGCATGTTTTATAAATCCATCTCCGAATTGCACTTTCCATAAGTCTATCATAATATTCAAAAGCCATTAATAAATGAAAAATACGACAATTAGATCCAATGCCCTTTAATTATCCGGCAAGTTTATTGCCTGGCAAATTATTAGTGACTAAAATATCAAATAGCTCATGGGGGCCTTCGCCTCAAAAGATAAAATTCACTTTGAAAAAAGCCACCTTTTATGTAGTTTATTGCTTCAAGCTTTACAAGGTTATCTACATATGAAGGCTATTCATTTTAAAACCCTTGCCATATTTACACTTTTATCGCAGTACTGCCTTGGCCAGCAAAAGGATGTTCCTGCGATAGTGCGGCACAACAACCCGCTGAAAACCTCACTTGATAGCCTGGTGCAACGGGCAGCCGAACATTATATGCAATCCCCGGTAACATTTGATTTATCTGTTGGCATCATTAAAAATGGTGAACCACACCAATACACCTTCCATCGTGGCCCCGGCGATTTAAGTCAAAACACCGCTTACTTTGGCCTGGGTTCCATTGCTAAAACTTTTGTAGGCATCCTGCTTGCCCAGGCCGTGCTTGACAAGAAAGTGCAACTAAGGGATGATATCCGAAAATATTTACCCGGGAGCTATCCTAATTTACAATACCAGGGACATCCGGTTCGACTGGTAGACCTGGCCAATCACACTTCTGCTTTGCCCGGTATGTCGAGAGACTATGATGAGCAATATCTTGACAGCGTCACCAAATTAAAGCCAGCAGCATTCCGGGAATTTTATCGCGTTTATACGGTTGACAGCCTGTTTCGGGACATGCATCATTTTACGCTTGATACAATTCCCGGTACGAAGTATCGTTACAATGGAAACGCCATGATGGTATTGGTGGCTATTTTACAGCGGGTCTATCATGCGCCTTTCCAGCAACTGGTTACTTCGTTGCTGAAAAAGCAAATGGGAATCACACACATCAAACCGCTGTTGACTGCCGAAGAAGAAAAACATTTACTTGCGGGCCACGATGAGCAGGGCAAAGTATTACCCTTTATCCCCGATGCTGGTTTCAGGGCAGCGCCTTCCATGTTCTCCACACCAGCAGATATGCTTAAATACGCTGCCGCCAACCTGGACAAGAAAAACGCGGCCATTAACCTAAGTCATGCCATTACTTTTACCAAACCAGATGGTATGAGCCTGGGGCTAAGCTGGATGCTGGATAAAGAAGACGATGGTACTCCTTTTATTATGCATACAGGCAGGGATGGGTGCGGTTTCGCAGCGCTATGCTACCTTTATCCGGATCATAATGCCGCCATTATCATATTGGTAAATGACAGCAGCGGCCAGGGAAGAGTAGCAGATATAAAGAATGAAATCATGGCAGGGCTATGGAGATTGTAAAGAAGATCGCTTTCATGTCAACCGCCATCATCCATCCGCCTTATCTTCTCATCATTTACCTTTTGTGAAGGTGGCAGCAATTTTGTCTAAAATATTTTCCTGCGGATTAGGTGACCTTCTATAGTCATAGAATCTTATAAGATTTCCTTCTGAATATTTGTCTACTAAAGTTGGTAAATCTTTCGCCAGCCAATTTTGTGATTTCGTCAGGTATGCCATGATGATGGCCGTTGCATAGGCGTCTTTTAAGCAAATGAGAAAATCTTTGTTGTCAAAATATTTAAGCGCTGCTGCGTAATCTTTACTTAGGGCCATTCCCAATGGCAATACATACTCATCAAAGTCAGCTATGATGGTGTCAACCACTTCGGCGGTACTTTTAGACGACGAAACCGTATACCGGCTGTGTCTTTCCATATTCTCCGGCAAAATGTATAAATCTTTCCCAAAAAACAATAATGGATTATTGAGAGAGTTTGTTTGCGTTTGCTCTTTAATAGCAAATATTTCACTGTTGTTTACTGTCAGGGAATAACTCAGGAGAAATGCTCCTTTCTCTTTGATGTCTGCTTTTAAGGTATCAAATCTTATTTCTATAATGCTGCCATTTTCAAATTCAACCACCATCTTATCTGGTTGAAATTGTGTTTTGGAAGAAAGTCCTTTATACTTTTCTGTTAATCTGGATGACAAAAGCTGTAATGTTTCTTTTTTCATGTTTTATCCTTTATAGATCATACCAAGTTGTATGAAAGTTAACGTTGTTTAATGTTGTTCCATTGGAAACACTACCCGGATTACCAATACCATTCGCTATATCGTCCAGTTTTGTTTGGTTGCCGGTACTGATAGTTGCATTGGCTGTTTTTCCTTTCGTCAGATCCAAATTGTTGTTTCCTGTTTTATTGGTATTCGCCAAACTATTTTTGTCGAATACATTGGAATTGGTTTGGTTGGTGGTATACTGACTGGCTCCATTCTTCACTTCTATTACATGTATATCTCCTGTAGCAGGATCATATGCAACGTAGTCAGCCCGAATCCTTGAACCATTCACTTCCATGGTTACCTCTTCCCCAATGATCTGAAGACCTTTATTCTTTATATCCGTTTCAGCCTGTGCCCGGCCTCTGTTGGCACTACAACTCTGAACAGACAAGGCTAAAATATCTATCCAGGTATTTGGATCCTTCGTATACCCATACAGGGTAGGATTATTGCCTTCTAACCTGATGGGATCCTGGCTGATATACATCCCTTCGTCCGGGCTGTAGTACCGGAAACGGTTATATGCCAACCCTGTTTCCGCGTCCATCATCTGCCCCGGATAAAGATAATTACAAAACCCGGCATCTCCATGTAACATCCTCACATTTCCATAACTGTCAATTTCCCGCTGCCAGATTAACTCTCCGGCTTCATCATATCCTTGTATAGGTGTGCCCAACTGATCTGTTACGATGCTGTACTTCTTCTCTCCTTTTATCTTAGCGGTGGGCGCGAAATTATTTTCATTAAACACCCAGGTAATCAAATCATCGGCGCTGCTTTCCTTCGCATCGAACTCTTTCCACTCATGCAATGGCTTGCTGCCATCCCATACCCAACGGGTGATGGTATGTTTGTATCGTTTCTCAATCCGCCTCCCTAAAGCATCATATTTAAAGCTCACCCTTTCTCCATTCGGTCGTAGCACGCTTTCCAGCATACCGGCAGGATTCCACTCATATTGCCATACCTGGCCACCCGGTTCTTCTTTGCGTACCAGGTTACCCAGCTGATCGTATTTATAACTGGCATTTTTATTACTCAGTAGTCTTCCGCCTTTATCATAATTACGGTCTTTCTGCTCCGGGGTTTCAAACAAATTACCCACCGAATCGGGCATACGATATTCCACACTGCCGTCACCATAGATCACTTCCGCCAGGTTGCCGTAAGTATCATGCCTGAACTGTTTGGTACCGGTGGTACTGTCGTTGATCCCTGACAGCCGGCCGCCATCCCATGTATAATGCCGTTGCAGCCGTTTGTTACCCATTGACGTGACCTGGTCTATCAGCCGGCCTGCACGATCAAATTGGTTTTGCAGGGTTACACGACCCGTCATGCTACGTTCCGTTACCTGCCCCAGGTCATTATATTTGAATTGTGTACGCCAACCATTCGCCTCCATTTGCTCCAGCCAACTCATAGTAGTGCTGTACTGCATGCTCAAAGTTGCTCCCAGGCTACTTTTTAGCCCCACGCGTTGCCCCAGTTGATTGTATTCGCTATTCAACACATGTTCATTGCTCGTTTCCTGTATAACGAATCCCAGCAGATCCCGCTGTAACTGTACGGAAGCATGTTGGTTTTGTGCGCTGACGAGTTCCCCCATCGCGTTATAACCAAAAGTCTCCGCGCTGCCATCTTTCTCATAATATACAGTCGTCACCTGTCCTGCCGCCGAATATTCGAAAGCTTGCTGACTACCATCCGGCAAGGTTGCCTGCATTACCTGGCCGCCTGCATTGCGTATATACTGACGTGTTAGTCCGTCAAAACCTTTTTCGGTCACTATATGCCCTTCTGCATCCCGTTCAAAACTATAGATTTCCCGGTGTTCATTGATAACATGCACTAATTGCCCTTCCTTGTCATAGCCGAACTGAATGACAGCATTGCCTTGCCGCCGCTCCATGACATCTCCAAAAAAATTATACCGAAGGGCAACGGACTGTTGCCGGTTACTAACGGCAATGGCATTACCCAGGCTATCATATTGTAGTTTGACTGTATTACCCGTGTTATCTTTTTCTTCGATCGGTTTGCCCAGCAAATTATACTGCCGTTCCCGCAAAGTCCCGGTGGAATCTGCCACCTTTACTATCCGTCCCAGGGAATCATAGTCGTAGTGGATGTTACGACCATTGGGTAAAATAACATTGCTGAGCAGGTGCTGTGCATTGTGTTGCAAACGGGTGCCCGCACCCAATGCATTGATAACCTTACTAAGCTGGCCATGTTCGTATTCAAATTCCGTTACTACTCCCAGGGGATCAGTGCGCCGCACGATGTTGCCCGCCTCATCATATTCATACTGCCATATCCCTCCATTCGGCTGGGTGACGGTATCAGGCTGTTGCTGCTGGTTATAGGTGATACGCATGGCGCCCTTTCCCGGTAGTTGCAGGCTGGTCATATTACCACGGTCATCATATTCATAGGTAGTGGCAATACCCAATTCATTGGTTTCTGCTACCAGGTTATCTGCTTCATCATAGGTGAATAGTTGCGTGGCGCCATAACCATTCACAATTTTGTTGACGATACCACTGTTATGGTAGTACGTTTTTTTATGTTGCAGGCTATTGGTAGCTACCGTATAACCTTCAAAGTATTCAAACCTGTAACTGTATAAGCCTTCCGGGCCTAATGCTGCAATGCAACGGTGATGCCGGTCGTAATCAAATGTAAAGGTAGTGCCGTCGTTAAACCGGCGGGAGATAATATGGCGATCCGTCCACTGAAAGGCGTTATGATACCCTTCCGCATTATACATTTCTTTGAGGTTACCTTTGTTATCGTAGGTATAACGCATCATTTCCACCAGTATGCCCCTGTCGCCCAGTTCCGGATGTGGTACCTGTATGGCTGTAATCAGGCGGTCTCCTTTATAACGGATATGGATATCGCGGTGAGCGCTGTCTGTGATCTTTTCTAACAGCCCCTCGTGGCTATAATAAAACCGGATCGCAAACCCGTTACGATTGGTGATACTACGCAGCTGACCATGTCCCTGGTCATTATAAGCAGGGCGGTTAAAATGATATTGTAAGGCGTTTTTATCGCTTACATAATATTCTCCCGCTGTTGTGCGATGCAGTTCATATTTTTCTTTGGGATGGTAAAAGCTGGTTCCCCGCTCCAGTAAAGGGAATACTACCGGCCGGCCGGCGTTATCATTCATCACCACTACCTCGTCTTCCTCACTTATCAGCAACGACATATCGTAACTATGATAGATATTTTTTCCCAGTGGACCATCATAGTGGCTGTCGCTGTAGTAATTGGCTTCCCATACAAAAGGAATCGGACCAGGCAAATTAAAGCCTTCCAGGTAACTGGTCATATGACCGCTGGCGGCGTCTACCGGCTCTCCCAAATACTTACAGATGGAGGGTTGTACGGCTGCCCTGAACTTGTTGAATTTAGGGAAACGGGATTCTATTTTTGCCAATACTTTGGTCAACAGTTTACCCAGCATTTTCAACGAAAACTTCAACCCGTGCACCAGCCCTAAAAAGAAGAGGGCGTTCATCAGATCCGACAGTTTCAGCTGTTGTTCTTCTTTGGGACCTCCTATCAATACCGGTTTTCCAATCGGCAATACCACCATTACGGCGGTCAGGAAGTTAAGATAGAAACCTCCAATCGGGTTATTCATCAGGATTTTTCCAATATCCTGGCAGGAATAAGCCCTGCATAACCACGTACTCTGATACATCCCCTGGCTGAGCACTGTTTTACTGCCGTGCGATAGCTGGCCTTCATGCGGATGAAAGAACTTGGGCAATAGGAATAATGGATGTGGAATAACTGAATGCAGGAGATTTAATTTGCTGACCACTTTGCCCAGCCCTTTGAATTTCCCCATGAAGGGAGGAACGGACGGCATCCCCCAGAGGGCGCCCTGGGCAACGCCTTTATGCATGCCGTTGAAATATACGGTACCACCCATGGGTACATTCCGCGCAATCTCAAATCCTTTACCGGGGGTATACACCGGTATAGCGGGGAGGGTGATATGAATGTAATCCATCGGATCAAAGATCAATGCTGCAAAAGGCGTGATGGGGCAAGGCGTAAACGGCCACGGCACTTTCAGCATGTGGAAATCGAGTCCGAGGACAATATCAAAATGTTTGGCCACCGGTTTTGGATCAACCGGTGGTGGAGGCGTTAACGGGTTATTCTTTATTCTTATGTAGGCCATCAGAAAATTGCTTTAAGGTAATCTGAATACAACATCATCTTCGGGATTGGCGGGGTTGTAATACACGGTAACAGTATCGCCAGGATTCAGATTGGCTCCCAATTCCACATCGGAAGCAAAATGTTTTTTTCCATCTTTTGTCGTGAAAGAGATATGGTAACGGGTAGGCTTGGCACCATACCTGCTTACTCTGCCAGCCAGCTTATCTGTGATAGTAGCGGTTACCGGCAGATAGTCCAGGTATTTCTTTTTATCGGGTTGTTGGTTAACAAAACTCCAGGCAGTATAAGCCACTGAAAGAATGACTACTACTACAATGAGGTAAATAATAGTTTTAGATTTTTCCATGGTTAAAATACTTTTTTATGGTTACCTGCCGGTTAATTTTCAGTGGCGCCGGTATATTCCTGGTATACATTGCTATTCCGGATCTTCTGCAACCAGTTGTTGCCCCAGAGCCGGTTCATAAAAGACGTTTGCTTATTCAATTCAGGGTCGTTCAATTCGAGCATATCCTTTCCATAGAACATGGCCATGGCATTTTCCTTTAATTCTTCTTCCGGCATGCGGGATAGCAAATCCCAACCCGCCTGCAGGGTGCTGGCCGTTGCTTTATGGTTTTCGGTGCGTCGCTGGCAGGAGGCCAGCATCTGGTAAAGGCCAGCCAGCATCATGGGGTTAGCATCTTTTTGATCGAGTGCCAGGGCTGATTTATACACTGTGGCGGCTTCAGCCAGTTTCTTATCAAAATAATAAAGATTGCCTTTGGCAATCCGGTAATGAAATTGTTCCTGGTTGGTTGATGTCAGGCCTTTATGTACTGCTTCATCCGCCAGTTGAATGGCTTTGTCGATACTTTCGAGGGCCCTGGCCTTATGCTGTTGTGCGTAAAAATTATGCAGAAAAAAATAAACAATGGCTTCCTGTTGCAGCCACCGATGCCGCCTGGTGATGTTACAACATTGCTCCTTATAAAACAGCAGATCCTTTTCACTGGTGTAGGTAGCCGCTTCATTGAGCTTAATAAGATATTGCTGAAACTGGATAATATCTATTTCCTCCTGCGAAGTTTTCTGCGCCTTTGCCTCTTCCAGTATCTGGTTCATGGCGCCGGGAATATCCAGGTCGGGTTTAATATACCGCGCGCTGGGATTGTTTTTTACCAGCCCCTTATATAATTCTGCTTCTGTATTATCATACAATAAAAAACGCAGGGAGGAAGGTATCCTGGTGGCGGCCAGTAAGGTGATCCATTCTACCAGTTTATCAAAATCGCTTACCTGTTCGGGGAACAGGGTGATCACCAACACGCTGTTTCTTCCATCTATCTGCAGGGCAGTCGCCAGGCTGGACAAAGCTCTTACAAACTCTTCCTGGTTAACGGCCGTTTTCTCTCCATAAGGGTATTCCCACCCTATCTTACTGCCATATTCAGCTACCAGTTTGCTGTCTTCATTGAATTGCTGAAAATATTGGTGGAGATGCTGTAATAACCTGGCAGCGTAAGCACCTCCATCTCCTTCAAAGGGTTGTTGATGCAACAGGAAAGTATCTGGCAGATTTTTCTCCTCAGATAGCTGGAACATCACAAAACCTTTGATGGTTTTGTACTCCACCAGGTTGGCTCCTATCATGATAAATGTACGTACATCCGGATGATCTTTCTTTTCCTGGCTCCATAAATCACTCAGCTGTAGCACCCGTTGCATAATGGCATTGTTCTGCATACTCTCCCGGATTAATTGATACTCACTTTTTGCCCCACCAGGATGGATTCGCCCTGTGCCTGTATGGTCAGTTTTCCGGCAGAGCCGAGTTCTGTTTCCGTTAATGCGCCAATACTGCATTTTTGTTTGGCAGCGATATTCACCTCCTGGGGATCTACCGAAAATCCGGAGCCGCTGAACGCATCTCCTTCTCCACTTCCTGATCCCATGGATACCAATTCCGACCCTACTCCCGATATTTTCTTTGCACTGAGCATGATATCTTTTTCGGCAGAGATAGTAATATCCCCTTCGTTATTGAGGGTAATGGCGCTTTTAGGGGACTCTCCGTCTCCACACAGGATCTCTATTTTCACTTTACTTTTAACTGTAATAGTACCAGCGCCATCTATCTTCACACTATTACCATCTTTATCCTCCACAAATACGCTTCCGTCTTTATCGTTCAGGATAACTTTGTTTCCGCTGCGGGTTTGCAGTGCCTTCACATCGTTGGCAGCATTACCGAAGCTGTTGTTGGCTTTGCCGTGATATACCGCGCCCACGATATAGGGTCTCGTGGCATTGTCACCTTCAAAACCAGTGATCACTTCTTCACCGGCTTCAGGGATGAAGAACATTCCCTTACCTCCACCAGCATGAGGCGTAGTAACCCTGATCCAGGGTGTTTTTTCGTCTCCGTTCATCCAGTGCAATTTTACGCGCACCCGGCCTAATCCCTGTGGATCGTTATTATCCGTTACGATGCCGCTCTGTGCTTCACAAACCGGCAGGTCCGGAATAGTAACCGGTGGCAGGAGAACAGAGGAAGGAATAGCGGTAAATTCGTTATAATATTCTCCTTTTGTATCTACATAATGTTCCACAGCCGTTACCAGGTATTCACCATATTCTTCGGAGTGCTTACTAAACATATTATTGTTGGTCAGATCTGTTTTGGAACCTACTCCTATACCAGGGTGACCACTTTTGCCGGTTAAACGCACCATTTTACTGCTTTCCATGGCATTAAACAAGGTGGCCATATCGTCCTGTTGTTTTTTGCTGCTGGAATAGCGCACGCTCCATTGTTTAGGTTGTGTGCCATAGAGCGTTTGTGATTTTTCATGTACTTTTTCGCCCAGCGAATTCAGCCCGGCTTTTTTCCCGATGGCATCATTTACAGGTACGCTGGTATATAACTGGCTGCTCCGGTAATCCCAGCCCAGGTATTGCATCTGAGCAGGTTTTGCATTCAGGTTGATGTTAAAATGGCTCAGTGTACTGCCGTATCCCAGGGTAGTTTTATCCTCACCTTCCGGAGGTCCTACCACCAGGCTGCGGCCATCCCAAAATAGCCACTCACCATATTCGGAGGTCAATCGTTTTAAAAAATTCCAGGCAGTTTCTTTGTACTGAACAATGTACTCCAGGCTTTCCTTAGACAAAGGCCGGATTTTAGGTTCCAACAGGTTTTGCGGGAAGAACTTCAGGACGTCCTGTACAATCTCTTTGACAGATTTATCCTCCCAGCTTTTACAGTGTGGACCGCTGTCCAGTACAATAGTAGGACTGTATCCGGCGATGATAACATCGCCATATTCGCCATTAACGCGGGAGGTTTCAATGCTGGTAACAATACCGTTAAATTGCATCTCTCCTTTAATACCAACACCAGATATGCGGGCATTAAAAGTGGCGCCAATCATCTCCCGGGAAGAAGTAAAAATACCGGTTACGCCGTCAACGGTTTCTGCCGGACAAACGAGCTCAAACTGATGATGGTCGAATATGCTTTGCTTCAGGGCAAATGATCTGAATTGCTTAACGGCATTGCCGTTGATGCTAAACTGGGTGTCAGTTAACTGGGTCATACAAATGGAGATAGTAGGTTTAAAGACTGGTTATCTGCATTTCTGTACAACAATTGTTGTATCAAAATACGGATTTCAATATAGCATTTTTTTTAGTATTGCCGGGGTTAAATAAAAAAGTATTGCCCCCAAAAGATTTAACTCCTTTGAGAGCAATACTTCTCATGTGTTTTTTTATTTTGCAAACAATGCTTTCAGCTGCTGTTCTATTTCTCCATTACCCTCTTCCCCAAAGCCCACCTGCTTCATCATTATCTTTCCGTCCGGTCCAACCAGGTAAGCAGTAGGAACGGCTGTTACGGCAAAACTGTTCACAGACACGTTCTTAGTGTCTAGTACCTGCGGCCACGGCAACTGTTGCTTTTTCAACTCATTCAACCAGGCATTTTTATCCGAATCAATGGAAACACCCAGCACCTCAAATTTATCACTGCGGTATTGCTGATATAGTGCCTTCATATAAGGGAAGGAAGCCTTACAAGGTCCGCACCAGCTCGACCAGAAATCAATCAGCACATATTTCCCCCGGAAACTACTAAAAGTAATGGGTTGATCCACTGGCGTATGCAATGTAAAATCAGCCACCTCAAAACCTGGTACTGCGCTTTTTATACCCACCAGTCTCGCGGCCACTTCCTTTCCTGGACCGGAACGTTTCTGTAGCGGACTCAGCTTATTATAAAGTCTTTCCAAATCAGCCGATGGCAAAACAGACTGATAACGGCCAAGAATAAACGCGCCGGTGTAAGTATCTGCACGGGCTTCAATAAAACGGCAGATATACGGCATCAGCCGTGTTTGCACCTGTTCCTGGAAAATCACATTCCGGGCTGAATCGGTACCCGTTTTATCCGGGAAACGCTCCTTTACCGCTGCGTTCATTTCCAACCTCACCCGTTCCCTTCCTGCTTCGAAGTCCTGGAAAGCCACTGCCGAATTACTGCCCCGGATCTTTGCTGAGCGAAGCCCTTTGCTGATATCCGCTACGTCAACGTAAACGGTGCCCGGACTTTCCGTCACCAGGAACAATGCCGGGGGAAAAGGTTTCGAGCGGGTCTCATACTCCGCACGAAGCTGAAGCGCTGCATCTTTTACCCAGGGCATAGTAATGGAGAAGCGGCCATTTTGTATTTCAACAGAATCCTTTTTCTTTCCATCTTCCAACACATATACTTTATGATATCCTTCCAGGTCTCCTTTCACAGTTCCTTTGATCACCATTTTTGATTGGGCCACTACTGCGGCGGAACATCCCACCATTATTAACACTGAAAATAACTTTCGCATATTCATCCATTAAACGATTAATAGGAACGGGTTTCGAGCGGAATACCCCATTGAGGATTAAATCTGAGCACCACATTGCTGATGGGCACAATAAAATCTTTAGAGTCGATGGTACCTGTATAAGTCTGACTACCCACTTTATGCGTGATTTGTGATTTAGACCAGGGCTTACCATTCTCCAATGCGAAGCGTTTCAGATCGAGGAATCTTTTGAAACCACCCACAGGTAGCTCCCGTCTTCTTTCCTCCAGTACCCATTGAATCACCTCATCCCGGGTACCAATGGTCAGCAGTGGAGTACCGGTTTTAAACCGGTATTGGCGAAGTGTATTGAGATCGGCAATCGCCAACTCCAGTTTATTGGTTCTGGCATATCCCTCTGCACGCATGAGCAGCACTTCGGGCCAGGAGAAGCCATCCGTCATTTTTGTTTTCCGGAAGCGGTAGGTACTGATGCGCATCCCATCATCATAGCCTCCGCCAACGCTGGTTTTATAGCCGGGCGCATTGAGAAAGAATAAACTGAACCTGAGATCATTTGTCCGGTCATATAATGCCAGTAACTCCGCCGAAGGATAAGACAATGAAGCCGCCACACCGGCATCCCTGTCGGTAGCCCTGTAAAACAACATTTCCCGGCTATTGACCAGGTTAATAAACCCATCCTGGGAACTCACCAACAGCGAAGTAAGCGGCCTGGAAGGATCTGCCAGTTTGATTTTATTATAATCGTACAACACCGCCGCAGGGCCGCCACCGGCGGTCCAGGCCAGGTCGGCATAATATACCACACTATCATACTGATGGGTAAAAAGATGGTAGTAAGCTAACATCGCATGACCGGTGGCCTTGCCGGCCCGGGAAGGCCAGGTAGCCCGTACCGGCAGATCCGGTAATGCGCCATGCAGTTCACGAAGTACGCGCGTGGCCACTTCTTCTGTAGTAGATAAATCAGGAATGGGTTTGTTGACATCAACATCTACCACATAAGGAATCGTTTTGGTAGCATTAGGGGTACCCGGTTTGTATACCGGTCCGTATATCATATTGGCATTGAAATAACACCATGCTCTTGCTACTATCGCCTGTGCCACTGAGCTTTTACCCAAGGTCTCCTCTTCCGGTGTTTTTTGGCCAACGCTCCGAATCCCTTCAATGACGTTGTTGAAATACGATATCTGCGGATATATGCCCAGCGACCCGGAACTCCAGAACTGATCATCAATATTGGGATTCTTGTAAGGTTGACGGAAAATGTGTGCATAATAACGTTCCACATTCGGATGACTATTGAGTACAAAGCCCACTTTTCCCTGTCCTTCTGTTATTTCAAGATTATCACCCAGGGTAGCGAGTATCGACCCTTTATTACCATCCAGGAAATTGAGATCTACTGTGCTGGTATTATCCAGCAGATGATCATAGTCTGCTACCGTTGATGGAATGAGCTTTCCTTTAGGCTTTACATCGAGGTATCGTTTACAGGAACCCGCCATTAAAGCAGCTGCAATGAGTATAATATATTTTTGATGGATCATAATAATAAGATTAGAGATTTACAGAAAATCCGATATAGTACTCGGGTCTCATAGGAAGTCCCCTCTTAACGGGGAAACTCGTTACCTGCTCCAGTGTTTCCGGATCTATCCCTACATTGTTGGCTGTTACCATCAACAAGTTGCGACCCTGGAAATAAATTCTGGCATTGTTCAACCCAGTATTACCCCATATTTTATTGTTGAGCCGATAAGCCAGGGTAAGGTCCCGGAGTTTCACGAAATCTGCTTTTTGAACCATCATAGTCGTATAAGGGAAATACCAGGCATCTGAGTTGAAAGCAGCGAGCTTCGGATAAATGGTATTATTCTCATCACCGGGTTTGCGCCAGCGAAGCGCCGCATCTTTATGATCCAGGTTATCTCCGTTGTAGGTATCTCTGCGGAACACGCCTCCCATTTGCCCGATCAGCATAAAGGAGAGATCAAAGCGCTCATAGGTGAAGGTGTTGGTCAAACTCAATATAAATTTGGGCCTGGCTGTTCCGGTATACACCATGTCTTTCACGGTCAGATCGTTTCCATATATTTTCTTTCCTGCTTCGGAATAATATTGTGGGGTACCTGTGTTATCCAGTCCGGCAAACTGATAACTGAAAATGCCGTCGAGTGGATAACCGGTTCTTAATACGGCGCCTCCTGCATTACTTCCCAGTATGGTACTGGAAAAAGCGAAGGTCAGGTAGTTAGGACTTGGATAATCATAATTAAACTGTAATACCTTGCTCTTATTATAGCTGCCATTGAACAACACATTCCAACCAAATTTATCCCCTTTCACGACGTCTGATTCCAGTGATAGTTCAATGCCGGTATTTCTTGCGGAACCGGCATTCCTCGTAATCATTGCCCTTCCATAAGTAGGATCAATAAAATCAGGCGCCAGCAGATCTTTACTGAGCTTGTTGTAATAATCAATGGTCAGGTTCAGGCGTCCGTTCAACAAACGTACATCCGTTCCAAAATTTGAAATGATAGTACGCTCCCAGCGCAGGTTATTATCCGGCAGGGAAGCTATGCTGTAAGGGATGCCTCCTGTGGTAGCAGAATACTGTGCCGGTGTGACCAATAAAAACGGACCTTGTGTAAAGGAAATATTTCCATTGATACCATAAGAACCACGTATATCCAATTTATCTATCCACGGCACGTGAAAGAATTTCTCCTGGCCGAGTTTATACGTTCCACCAACAGACCAGTTGGGCTTATACCTGTACTTATGATTGGTGCCAAACAGGTTACCCTGGTCGATACGCGCACTACCACTCAGTATAAAACGATTATCATATTCATAGGAACCATTGGCATACACGGAGAAGAAACGGTTATCACGCAGTGAATAGGAGCCATAGTTAATGACCTTTGCACCAGCGGGAAACAGGAAGTCTGCCGCATAAGCGTTGCTGTTGAAATCCTGGTAATTGAACGGAGCAAAGGTTCCCGCCTGGTCATTATAACCCACCTTGCCGGGCACCACGTTGTTGTCGACCAGGTCTTTATTTACCTCACTACCGGCAATCAATGAAATCCGGTGAACACGATTAAAGGTCTTGTTGTAGTTTGCCTGGGCTCTGAATGTGTAAGCCTCACTCTGGCTACGGGTTTCATTCAATATAGCTCCTTCCGGCAGGTAATGCTTGCCAGGACTGGAAATAGAAGAGGTTGCATTATACAGTGACCGCACATAGAAGGAGTTGGCATCGCGCAGGCTGCGCAGCATACCACTTCCCCGGGTCCATGAACCACCTACTTCTGCACTTAGCCCATCTGCAATATCTACAGACAGGCTGGCTCCTAATCTCGCCTGAAATGCCTGATTCCTGGTAGTGGCTAATCCCAGGTCGTTCAGCGGATTATAGTCCATCGATTTGAGACGACCGTAATTCGCATAACGCTCCAGCAGATCCGGTCTTCCGGCAGGAATATTCTGTGGATTACCGGATGGGTCAACCAGGTTATAATAAGGCTTCATGGTTTTCCAGCTGGTAAAATCAAGCATATCAGCGGCATCCATGGGTGTTTTGCTATTATAAAAGTTGATGTTGGAGAACATTTTAAAGGTAACCCGCTTCACTGGTTTCCAGTCGTTTTTGAGATCCAGGATCAGGCGGTCGTTGTCATTACCTTTCATGTTACCCTGTGTGGTGATATAGCGAATAGCCGCATTGGTAGAGAATCTTTCTGAGCCGGCGGAAATAGAAAGGTTATGTTGTTGTGTTAAACTCCTGCGGAATAAATACCGCTCCAGCTGATCCTGGGTATTGTTTTTTCTCAGCTGGTCGAGTTCTTTATTCATTGCTGCTTCAGAAATCAGCCCCTGGTCTTTCATGATCATTAACTGTGTAACACGGCCGTACGCAGTATTGGTTTCGTAATCCTCCAGAATACTGGCTGCATCGCTGTTGTAGTAATCCACTTCAGCATCTACATAGTCTGCCGCACTGGCTTTATGCAGGTAAGATAATTTTGGGCGAAGTGTTACGCCCATGCTGCCTTTATAGCCAACCTGCAACTTTCCGTTCTTAGGCGTTTTGGTGGTGATAACGATTACACCATTGGAAGAACGGGCACCATAAATAGATGCAGCCACTGCATCTTTCAACACGGTAATGGTTTCAACGTTGTCAATGTTCACAGACTCCAGTCCACCCGGTGCCGGAAACCCGTCAATCACGACCAGCGGATCTCCATTCGCCAAAAAAGTAGATCTTCCGCGTACCTCCACTTTACCCTCCTTAGTGACGGCAACACCAGCGGCCTGCCCTTCCAGCATGGTCAACAGACTGGGTTGCAGTTTGCCTTCCAGTCGCCTGGTTTGCACGGAAGAATAAGCGCCTGTCATCCTTTCCCGGGAAATAGACTGATACCCGGTGTTTACTACGGTCACGGCTACTTCATCGAGTTTAGTGGAAGCCTGGGTAAGTTTTACCACCAGCGCAGGTTGTCCCTCTTTCAGCATTTCCGCGGTCACCATCACTTCACGGGGTGTATATCCTACGTAGGTAAACCGGAGCGTATTGCCTTCATTTACCGGCACGGAAAAGCTGCCATCGGCCGCTGTGGCGACTCCCTTTTGGGTTTCTTTCACCTGGATGGTAACGCCAGGCAATGGAATACCGTGCATATCGGTGACGCGGCCTGTAATTACTTTTACAGCTACCGGTGCAACATTCCCGGAAACGGGCGCAGTGGAAAGTTTTCGCGACAGGATAATTGTTTTTCCCTGCAGCACATAATCCAGTTGCTGGTCTTTCAACACCAGGTCCAATACCTTGTTTAACGGAACATCTTTAACCGCAACAGACACCGTTCCTGATCCAGCCAGCAATTCCTTATTGCTAAACAACACATATCCTGTTTGTTTTTCGATAACAGAAAATATCTTTTTTAATGGGAGATTTTTTCCTGAAAGTGTTACCGACTGGGCAGAAACGGCCGCTTTCACAGACACCAGGGCCGTGATCAGAAATACAGGTAGCAGCCTCATTACTTTTGAAATTTGTGCTCGTAGCCTGCTTCCCTGCGGGGCAGAGAAATGCAGGCCACCGTAAGCAGTTTTTTGCATAACTTGTGACTAGTTTTGGTTGTGAATAAAAACCGGTTTGCGAAACCTTTTATGAATCAACTAAAATACCGCCGGAAACGAGGCCAATCGGTTCCGGCATTTTTATTTCAGGTGTATCAGCGCATGACAATCAGTGTTCTGCCCTCTAAACGAAAATGAACATTCGATTTTTCCAGTGCAATCAATAACCCATTCAGCGGAATATCCCGCGTCATTTTCCCGACAAATTCAATGTCTGGCACGCCAGATTCATATTTAACCTCTATATTGTACCATCTTTTTAACTGCCGCATCACCTCATCAATCCTGGCATCTTCAAAATCAAAAACACCATTTTTCCAGGCCATCACCTTTTCAATATCACCGGGGCCAACAGACATATGTGCTACCATATTGCCACGCATGGTCATTGAAGCCTGGTCGCCGGGATTTAATACTACCCGCTGTTTTCCATTCTGTCCGTTCATCGTAACCGCCACCTTACCTTCCAGCAAAGTAGTATTCAGCGTGGGTTCATCCGTATAAGCGTTCACGTTAAAATGTGTACCCAGCACCGCTACTTCAAACCGGTTATCTGCATTCACTATAAAAGGAATTGTTTTCCCTCCTTTTATCATAGCAGCTGCTTCGAAATACACTTCCCCGGTAATGTCCACCCGGCGGGTATCACCTGTAAACTGTGTTGGGAACCGGATGGAGCTGGCAGCATTCAGCCAGGCCACGGTACCATCCGGCAGCAGCATTTTGAATTGCCTGCCTTTAGGTGTAACAAGCGTATTAAATGCTTCTGCGCCGGAAGCTTGCCCGGCGGCTTTATATTCGAGCTCACCATTCTTCACAGACAGTACTGCACCGCTTTGTTGGGCAACGATGCCATTTCCAACTGAATCAAGCAGGATGGTGGATCCATCCGCCAGGGTAAGAATGGCGCCATCCCTTCCAGGCATCACCTCTTTGGTGGCGATAGGCGTTTGTTTGACAGGCTTTGTAGGTTTACCCGGGAAAAAGAACCAGGCGCCAGCCAGCAACAGCAGCACAGCGGCAGCATAACGTGGCCAGTGGCGGCGCAGGAATGGAATGCGATGTATGGGCTCCGCTACTTCCGGCTGCTGCAGGTGTTGCTGGTGAAATGCTTCCAGTGCTGTTGCGGCAGCTGTTTTAAAGGCGGCATATTCCTTATTCAGCTGGGAAAGGCCATCGCCTTCATTCAGCCAGGTCCGCCAGTCCTGGTGCTGCGCCTTCTGCTGCAGCCAATGCTGCAACACTTCCTTTTCTGCGTCCGACAGCTGATCCAGTTTTTCATAAACTGTTAGCTTTGCAGCCCTCAGCAGTTCAGATAAATCATCAGCTGATAGCTCTTCCTCGTTCATCATCAGGCAATGTCTGTTTATTATAAGACAACGCTCATGCACCAGATTTGACTCCGCCAATGATTTTTTTTCAAAAAAATTTTAAACAGGTGAATTATTCTGCCAGGAACAGGCTGATTAACGCCATACCTGGCGCAATTTTTTCCCGCAATAACCTGATGGCCCGGGCTTTCTGATGGCTGACCGCAGAAGGTGAAATGCCCAGCTGTTGGGCTATTTCGTTGGTACTCCATCCTTCAATATTTAATTGCACCACTTTGGTGCATTCGGGAGGTAGGGTTAATATGGCTTCATGTAGGATGCGAACGGCTTCCGCATTAAAAACATGCTGCAAAATATCTTCATACGTTTTTTCTTCCAGCTGCTTTTCGTAAGCTTCCTGTACTCTCTTTTCGTTGCGCTTTAATTTCTTCAGATGGTTGATTGACCGGTTACGGGTAGCTACATACAAATAAGCGTTAATGCTTTTTACTTCATTCAAAAATGCCCTGGTTTTCCATACCTGTAAAAAAACCTCGGAAACAATATCTTTTGCAGCAGCTTCATCTCCTACAATCCTGTTTGACAGCAGGCAAAGCGCCGGATACATTTCTATAAAAAGCTGGTCGAATGCGGCTACATCGCCATCGCTTATACTTAAAATAAAATCTTTCTCACTATGTAACTCACTATTTTGCAATGCTATAGTACTTTAAGACGGTATCTAACGGTCAAAGGTATAGCTAACTCCAAAATAATCCTAACGTTCCGCTGTTGGAATGACACACGTATACGTTTAGTCATTCATGTGATATATCTCCCACCCATAACCGGCAATTGCTATCGACCAGTGTGATGAATGCCACACCGATCAACCAGGCTAAATCATACAGAAGGAAAGTTGCTAACTAGTGCCCTTCTATGCAACTACTTTATTGCCCCTGGTTTAACTTCGCCAGTATTTCCGGCAATTGCGACTTCATGGAAAAATTCAGCCAGGCGGCAATTTTTCCATCTTTCCCTACTACAATCACATGCGGGATGCTTTTGATGTTCAACAGGTTTTTGACAGGTGCATCATTACCAAATCCACCATCAACAATCCCTTGTGTCCATTCCATTTTTGTTTCGGCGATCGCCTGCCGCCATTTATGCGCATCATCATCGAGGGAAACCGCCACAAACTCCACCCCCTTTGCATGGTACTCGTTATAATACTCCCGCATCGTAGGAATAAAGTTTCTGCAAGGTCCGCACCAGGAGGCCCAGAAGTCCAGTACTACTACTTTGCCCAACATCTCTTTAACAGAAAACTTTTTGCCGCCAGGTGTGGTCATATCGAAATTGGGCATGTCTTTGCCTGCCTGCGTGGTGTTGAACTTTGCCAATCTTTCACCCATTTTCAAACCGAAGTAGGATGCTTTGTTTTCAGGACTTAGTATCGCGTATGCGTCTTTCACCTCCTGGTACTCACGGGTAAACATATACGCCAGGCAAGCAGATATCGGTTTGGCAGGAAATTGCTTTACAAAGTCAAGCGGACCAGTTTTACTTTTCAAATATTCATAGTACTGGTCATTGAGCGCACTGCCGGTAAACTGTTCGCCACTGAGGGTTTGCAGGGTAGAATTGACAGTATATGCTGTATTCTCCAGCAAAATATTTATGCTGCGCGTACTCACTTTCAGATTCACCAGACCAGGGTGAGATACTTTGCCCCGGAAGATAAATTCACCATCTATAATGCGCACACGTTCGGGCACCTGGTCATGAATGGGTTCAACTCCATTTTCAGTAAGTTCCTGGAGGCTGATGTAGCCGCTGATAATCCCGGAAACTTTTCCTTTGATAACATAGCCGTCGCCCGCCAGGCAATAGAACGGCAGCAATAAGATAGCGACTGTTTTAACAATAAATTTCATGGATGATTTGCTTTTAAGCGCGATAAAAAAGAGGGGCCGGCCATTCCGGCAAGCCCCCTGTTTGATATGATAACGGAAAAATTATTTGATGATTTCAGATAGTTTTTTGTCGATGTCCTCGCCGTAAAGTCCTTGTGCCAGGATCTTTCCATCGGGTCCGATGAGCACATTGTAAGGAATAGCGGAAGCGCCATACAGTCCGGCTACCGGTTCAGCCCAGCCTTTCAGGTTAGAGGTATTCAGCCAGTTGAGTCCATGACTTTCGATCGCTTTCATCCACGCTTCTTTTTTACTATCCAGGGAAACACCTAATATCACCATGTTTTTGTCCCTGAATTTATCATTGGCTGCTTTCAGGAAAGGTATCTGTCCTTTGCAGGGACCGCACCAACTGGCCCAGAAATCCAGCAGCACATATTTTCCTTTGAAATCAGCCAGGTGGATGATTTTGCCATCTACGTCCGGTATGCTGAAATCGGGCGCTGGCTTACCATTTGCAACAGCATTGAATTGCGCGTTGCCTTCTTCTGCAGTATTAAATTTAAGCGACATAGGCGCCTCGTCAACTTTACCGGGATGCAGGTACCGCTGAATAGTACGGGACTCTTTAGCATGCGCACCCAGGGTTGCAATCAGGGAATCTTTTTCCCGGATGGTAGGTATAAAGCAGGTGATCAGGTATCCATTCACCCCCGAATCAGGGTTTTTGCGGATCCATTCCAATATTTTTTTCCGCTGGATTTGCTGGAGTGAATCACGTTCATGCGCATATAGGATGCTGGCATCTTCGTCACCTACCTGGTTAGCTTTCTCGATACTTTCCCCCAAATCAGACAGCCTTTTGCCAAGCCCCTGCTGCGCGTCTACCATGGAGAATGCTTCCTCCCATTCTTTTACCCACTTGCTGCCGGTCACCTTTGCTTTGTTCAATGCAGGCTCTTTGCCACTGATGTTCATGTTGCCATCTTCAACGTACAGGATTTTAGTGTTGCTTGCATTTACATCTGCATCACCCACTTTTATAACATACACACTTCCTCCTTTTTTCAAAGGCATCTCGAGCTTAAAGCCATGGTTTTTGACACGAGCGGTATCGAATTCTCCGGAATAAGGCTCGTAAAGCATCACCAGTGTATCGTTGGGGAGGTTGTTGAGATGAGCGGTGATGACTGCCTTTTTTTCCGTGTTAGTGGAAAAAGTCTTGTTCCCATCCTGTTGCTGCGCCAATGCGCTCAGCGCAGGCAGACACCAAAGGAGTAAAGCATATTTTTTCATGATACGAGTAAGTGTTTTTATAAATGAATAGGATAATAGATTAGTGAGCCTGTTTTGCAGAGGTAGCCAAATCTTCCAGGATAGAAACGGATGCATCAATGTATACATCCTGTCCCACCAGTTTCAGCCAGTCTTTGTTCGCTGCGCTCTCCGGTGTTTCTTTCCGCAGATCAGGGCGGATGCTTTGGTTAACGGGCCATTGGGCCTGTAAATCTTTTCCGGGCGGCAGCTTACTGCCTTCCCGGATATCTTTTTCGATGCGTGAGGCCACTTCATAATGTTTCCGGAATGCGGCAAAATCGAGTGGCACAGGCATATGGGTGTATGCTTTCAGGCGCGCCATATTTTCCGAAACAGTGGCAAATGCAGTACTGGCGGCCGCGCGGCTGCGGGCTTTTGCTACTACTTCGTCATAGTTAAAGTGGGTACCGGCCAGTTCAAACGGCGGGAACTGAATGGTATCGCAAGGTAAACTGGTAGAGAAATTACGTTCACGCTCCTCCGTTGGCTGCATACTTTCCTGGAAAACAACATCAGGCACCACCCCTTTTAGCTGGGTGGAAGTACCGGTTACACGATAGAATTTCTGGCTGGTAATCCGCATGCTGCCGTAGCTGATATCTGATGTGCCCAGCGCGGGATTGCCCAGTTTCCCGATGTTGATCGTCATCTGTGCCGTGCCTTTTCCGTAGGTGGAGGATGGTCCTGCAATAATGCCGCGCCTGCGGTCCTGGATTACTGCGGCAAAAATTTCCGAAGCGGAGGCGCTGTTTTCATTCACCATCACCACTAATGGACCATTATAGGCCGGTGGGATAGCCGGACCATTGTAGCGGTTCACTGCTGTTTGCGTACGCAACCAGGTAACCGGACCACTGGGAAGGAAGATGGAACTCATACGCACCACTTCGTCCAGTGATCCACCGCCATTCCCACGAAGGTCTACGATGATGCCTTCCACCTCTTGTTCCTTTAATACTTCTACTTCCCTTGCTACATCAGCAGAAGCACCCGTGAGATTATGACCGGAAGGATCGAGATAGAACATGGGCAGGTAGAGATAGCCGAATTTTTTACCGTCTTTCTCCAGCACTACACTCTTCGCCCTGTTTTCCTGGTCAATCACTTCTCCTCTTTTTACAGTGACGGTACGCATGGTATCTCCGGGCTGACGCAGCAGTAGTTTCACGTCTGTGTCTTTGTCTCCGCGGATCATAGCGGTCACTTCTCCTGCTGTGAGGCCGGATACAGGCACCAGGGTACCTTTATTGTCGGAGATAGAAAGGATGCGGTCATTTTCTCTTAGTTTGCCACTTTTTGCTGCCGTGCCGCCAGGTAGTAATCTTTTGATATAATACTCCGTTTCTTTTTCGGCGAGTTCCATGCCCAGCCCGAAGTATCGCTTAGAGATCTGTTGTTCGAGGGTTTTATCTTTAGGTCCGCTGTAAGAGGTATGTGGATCGATTCCAAACATGGCAGCGGCGAGATAGGCGCTGAATTTTTCATCTTCTGCACCTGCCTTTTCTGCAAGACGGAATTGATCATTGTACCATTTGTGTACTCTTTCCCGGGCTTTGGTTTCGGTGGCTGATTCAGGCAGTGCAGAAGTATGCAGGGTATCACCCGCCGCATTTTTCAGTTCCATGTAATTACGCATCACCTGGTATTTGAGTTGTTTGCGCCACAATGCTTCTTTCTCTTGCTGTCCTTTGGGATAACTGCGTTCTGTGCCTGCTAACACGAGGCTTTCACGTTTCGTGTAGTCGAATTTTTCCGCCAGGATTTTTTCAGTGAGGGCTTTATTTTCCGACATGCGTAACCGGTAAATGGCGTATACGGAATCAAAAAAATCAGTGTGTAAAGCAGTGATTTGGTCATCCAACTGTTTGCGCTGTGTGGCGAGACGGTCAATATCTTCCGCTAAAAAAACATTACGGTTGGGGTCCAGCTGACGGATATAGTTGTCCCATACATCGGCCGACCAGTTATCATCTAATGGCCGGGGCTCAAAGTGTTTTGTTTTAATTTTTTCCAGGACGTTACGGATAATTTCACTGCGAAATGATCCTGTTTGCGCCTGCCCACGCGCTGCAAAAGAGCATGAAGTAGCCAGGGCCGCTATTATAAAGGGCCTGTATCCATGGTTCATATCTTAATCCTTTAGTTACTGATGAAATGGCTTATGGCAAGTTGCCGATAGCCTGTAGATCTATACCGTATTCCGTTTTATAGTAGGTGATGATTGTATTATATCTTTGGCGAATAAGTCCTTTTGTATCAATGTCGGGCTTGAAGTAATTCGCTTCCAGTTCTGCGGTACTGTTGCCGGTAATCATACAGATATAGCCCAGAAAATCCTGTCCCAGATCCAGCCCAAATCCGCCTATTTCGGCAACTACTCCAAACTGATAACGGTTCCCGTAACTCACTTGTCCGTAATCCTTCACGGTTGGGGTGAATCCGGAAGGTATTTCTATACTTTTTGTCCGGAGCGCGCGTTCCCAATAATATTGATGAAGCTTACCTCTTAATTTTTTAGTTTCCTGCGGAGTCAGATGTACCAATGTACTATCCGCCCAACCGATGGCCATCATACTGGAGGTGCTGGCAAACCCGATGAGTTGACCTGTTACACTATTTTTTGCAGTGACGCTGGAAGCCAGCAACACCTTTACCGGCACTGTTTTGCGCAGAAAATCATCCGGGTATAATAGCATCAGTTGATTCCTGAAAAAATTCAGGGCGGTATCTACATAAGCCGGATTAGCGTTAAACGCGCTATCCTTCCTCGCAAATAAATAATCATAAGCATAATCACCCTGTGAAAAACGATACAGGATGTAAGTACCAAATTTCTTATGAATAGACAGGATGGTATCATCTGCCACGGTGTTGCCCTGTGGCAGATGATACATGATTTCAGGCTCGCTGCGTGTGAGTGCGGCTTCTTTCTGGCAGGCGAACATGACCAGTGCCAGTAGAAGAAAGAGATATGATTTCATGAATTATTTTTTGTTAAATGACAATCAATCGGGCTGGCGTTCTCCGGTTATCGCAGGATTACGTATCAGCGCCGGATTCTGGGTGATTACATCTTCCGGAATGGGGATAATGTATTGTGGATCCCTTTTACGAAGGGTGAAGGTTTGCCTGTTCGTTGCACTTGTCATAAAAATGTGTTTGATTTCAGGCATTCCGTACCGGCGAAGGTCGAACCAGCGGTGGGCCTCCTCCGTGAACAATTCCCGCCTACGCTCGTTACGGCACATATCCAGTAATCCGGCAGCCTGCTGCATGGTCCAGGGTTGGAAAGTAGCAGGACTGAAGCGCTGCTCCCGGAGCGTATTGAGACTTTTCAATGCCTCCATGGCGGCTGCTCCATCGCCTTTGGTGCGATACAACTGAATGTAGGCCTCCGCCCGGTTGAGATATGCTTCGGAGCTGCGCCACGAATTGTTTATATTCTCATTCCCCATAGGAGTACCTGCCAGCAAGTGTTTATTCTGCTTGAAATCTAAAGGAATGTAGTCTTTCAGAAAATCGGGGATCTCTGTAATGGCCACCGTTTTACGCAGGTCGTTCTCCTCGAAACAATTAACAAGACTACGGGAAATTTCAAAACAACTGCCATAACCACCACGCATATACGGAAGGTGCTCCTCATTGGTGCCGTAGTTCCATAAAGATTCAACATTCGAAGGACCAATCAACAAATTGCCCCAATCCGGAGGATTATTCACCCAGTTATTATAATTCATTAATTGTGGATGATACCTGATCACCATATCTGCATGCGCGATACATTTTTGCCAGTCTTCCATGTACAAATACACTCTACTGGCCAACAGATGCATAGCAATAAAATTGAGGCGGAATTGATTATCTGTTGCTTTCGATACACTCAGCAAAGCGATTGAACTATCGATATCGGCAGTAATCTGTTGGTATACTTCCTTCACACTATTTCTTTGCGGGCGGGTATCGGAAAGCCCAGAGGTAGTACGGACAGGGATTCCGGGAGATTTATCGGGCGTTGTCAGCGAATCATTATAAGGCCGGGCATATAGGTTTACCAGCATAAAATGGTAGAATGCCCTTAACCCATAGGCCTCTCCTTTCAGCTGATCTTTCGCTGCCTGACTGCCTATTGAATTGTCTGCATAATCGAGCACCGCATTCGCTCCAAGGATCATTTTGTAATAGGTGCCCCATGCGTTGATTTCACCAGGCTTAATGGAGCCGTTACTCCCATATGACAAGATTGATTGCCATTGATAAATATTCCTGGAATAGGCGTTGTAATCAACTGCTACCGCTTCATTCACGGCGCCCACGTAGGATTGTACATCATCGTCCAGGAATGTCAGCCAGGGATGCAGTGTGTATACAAAATCCGGATAACCGTCAGTTAAAAGGATCTCTGAGAAATCAGCGGTGGACCTGGGTGTCACATCTGAAGGGGAATATTCTTCAAGAAATTTCTTACAGGAAATTGCAGAGATGGAAACGAGCAATATGGCAAGTATTTTTTTCATGTGCTTACGTTAAAAGGATGCGTTGATGGAAGCGGCAAACTGACGTGTTATGGGCAGCGCTGATGTACCTACCCCGGTGATCTCAGGATCCTGCCCTTTGAGTTTTCGGTTGGCGATAGTAAACACATTGTTAACAGAGAAGCCCAAACTTAAGGCACGTAGCCCTGTACCTGCCAGCTGGCCACCAGGCACGGCATACCGTAAAGTCAGTGATTTGCAGCGCACATAGTCATTTTTCACGGTCATTAGATCGGATAAGTTATACGCGTCAAAGGGTGAAACCGAAATAAATGCTGCGGAGTTAGCGGAACTAACCGCCCCTGTGGAATAAGGGATGAGCAAGGACTGACTAGCCGTTGTAACGTCCATGGCGACCGGTATGTTCGTGTATTTTTCATCCCCCGGTTTACGCCAGCGATTTAGCAAATCGCGGCTGGCATTGGACATGGGTGCCGGGACGCCGCTAGGCCCACCGGAATTGCCGTAAACAGGGTTCAATCTTTTCACACTGCCGAGACTGACATAAATTAAGGATGTCAGGGAAAAAGATTTATAAGTAATCGTAGGCTGCACACTCATTGTCATCTTTGGGTCCAGTTGTCCGGAGTATACAAAGAGATCGTTGGGATCGGATGTAACCTTCGATCCGTTTACATTTTTAAACATGGGCAAACCCGTTTGAGGATTCAGCCCATTGAAAATATAAGAATAGACCCCTGAAACAGCCCTGCCAGGCAAGTTTCCATATCCATTAAACAGGCTTTCATAGCCGTAATTACTGGTTTGCCTGGCCAGCTTGCTCAGGTTTTTGCTGGTATTAAATGAAAGAGAAAAACTGACATCTTTTTTTTGAATCAATTGAGCCATGACGTCCAGCTCAAATCCTTTATTAAACATTTCGCTACCGTTCCTGTACATAAACGACATGCCATATTCGTAAGGAATAGGCAACCGGTCTACCACATCTTTCGTTATCTTATTGTAATACTCGGCATTTATCATTAACCTGTTATTGAAGAAACCCACATTGGTTGCCAGGTTTAACTGGTACGTTTTTTCCCAACGCAGATCCGGATAAGGCATGGATTTGATGGTTAAGTAAGGCATTTGAGTAACAGGATCACGTTTCGTTTCGGTGTACCCGGAAATGAGATTGGGACCTATTGCATTCACCACGTTACCTTGTGTACCGAATGACGCCCTTACCTGCCAGTCGCTGAGTATTCCGTTCCTTGGAAACCAATTTTCCATGGTTGCATTCCAGCGGCCAGACATGCTGTAGTTAGGCCGGAAGTTACTATTCGCTTTTTTACCAAAACGGTTGGAACCATCTGCACGGGTAGTAAAGCCGAGGATATACCTGTTCTTCATACTATATGCTGCTGTTGCATACACAGAAACAAGATTTTCTTTTACAGGTGTCAGGCTATTACTGGAAAGGTCGGCAAGACCTTTAGGCGTTGGGGTAAAAAGATAACCACGGTCGGGAAAGAAACCAGGCATCGTATGCGTTTGCAGGTTACCAGTGGTGCTGATTATTTCGTTACCAAAAGAAACGTTGACCTGATCCCGCTCATGGAAGATACCAGTGGTGTAATCAACACTGTTCCGGAGATTATAAACCGTAGAATTACTGGCAGTGGTGTTCGCAATCCCTCCCACCGGCAGAAGAGAAGTCGCGATCTGACTGGCAGTCGGCGTCCATGATATATCCCAACCTCTGTTAATGGCGGCTGTATAGGTATAATAATCAGCATATGTCAAACCCTCCGATGCATCCGTGATAAAGCTGCCGTTACTCCGCCAGTAAAGCCCTTTTGCCAGTTTATACTCGAGTTGCAGATTCGCCGTCATTGACCGGACTTTAGAGGTATTATCGGAATGCGCTATTTCATTACGAAAATTTATGGTGAGTGGAGGAAGTGCTTTTCTCAGGTCATCAGGATTTTCATCTGGCTTTAAGAGTACCGGTGAATTTGCCTTGGGCAGAAAATCCTCCGGACTGATAACGCGGCTGGTTTGCAGCGCATAACTCAATGGAGAAGCGCCATAATATCCCTGCGACTTACGAAAATTGGCGTTCAGGGTCAGGTCAACGATGAGTCGTTTACCTACTTTGGAGTGCAGATTCATATTTGCCGCATAGCGCTGCAATGCGTCCTGTTTAGCGGATCCTTTATTGTCGCTGTACTGTAATGACGCATAATACGTTGTTCGCTCGTTTCCTCCGCTCATGTTGATAGCGTGATTCATGCTAAACTGATTCCTGAAAAGTTCCTTGAACCAGTTTGTATTCCGGGTTTCCAATACTCCCACCCTTTGATTGAACGCCTCCTCACTTAATTTCCCCGCCCACCAGTTCCGGAGTAATCCTTCATAGGTCAATGTTTCGTCGAATCCGTTATTGGTAAACACCACATAGTCTTCCTGGAGTTGACGCGACAACAAAACCCTTTCTTTGGAATTCATCAGGTTCATACGCCGATAACCCGGCCGTTGCTGAAAGGACAGGTCAGTATTATAGTTAATCTGTATAGGCCCAGCTTTCCCTCTTTTAGTAGTTACCACAATTACACCATTTGCCGCACGTGTTCCGTAAATGGCCGTAGCCGCAGCATCACGGAGAAAGGTGATACTCTCAATATCGTAGGGACTTACACCACTGATGGCATTACCCATCAATTCGAAGTTAGATTGTGAACTGCTGTTAAGAACGTTGTTGAGTAATGCAGCAGAGATGTTCACCGGATCAGGGCGAACCATCCCGTCAATCACCCACAGCGGCGAAGCGTTTCCCAACAGCGTGGAAGTTCCCCGCATCCGCAACTTCGGTGAGGCGTTCACCCCCCCGGAGTTATTCACCACCATCAGGCCGGGCACTTTACCCTGGAGCATTTTATCGATGGAGGGAACACCTGGCTCAATCACCTGCGCAGCAGTAAGTTTTGTTACCGAACCGGTAGCTAAGCGTGGATCTATTTTCTGGTAACCATTCACCACCACTTCCTGGATAGCCTGCACAATGGTATCCATCTTCAATCTGAGAAACTGTTCATCTGTGCGTACCGCCTTATACACGAAGGCCTTCATCCCCAGCAGGCTAAAGCGCACCTGCTCGTTTTCGCGGGGCATGAGGGTAAAAAGCCCATCTGACTGGGTAACTGTCATGGCGCCGGTTTCCATTGCGCGAATGCTCACCCCTGCGAGTGGAACACCGGAAGCGGTAGCCACCTGCCCCCTTATCACCACGTGCATTTGGTCCGGTGTTGACGTTTTAGCAGCCATAGCGGTTACCTTTTCTTTTTTGGAAATGATGACGCCATTAAAGACAACAGTATAGGTCAGATCAGTACCTTTAAAGATCTCTTTCAGGAGTGTTTCAAACGTAACGCCCTGCACATTAACGGTGATTGGCGGCTGTTCCCGGATATACTCTTCGTTATAGGTAAACCGCACTTCCAGCTGTTTGCGCAAATCCTTCAACACGCGCGACAGTGGATATTTTTGCGCTTTGTAAGACACCTTCCTGGAAAGGATGTCTGCGCCGTCGTTATCCTGTGCAAAGGAGTTGACTCCGGCGAACAGCAATCCGAAAAACAGTAGAATGGCGGAAGTCAGGATATAAAATCTCCTGGTATCCTTCGATAAAAAGGACTGGCCAGATAATTTCGTCATGTTGGTTTGATATTTTATTTACTGTAAAATCCGCACCGGGCGGCAGTTTGGTTGATTTATTATCGTTGCCTGGAAATGGTGACTGTTTTGCCGTCTACCTTAAACCGCAGATCAGTCCGGCTGGCTTTAAGAGCAATCAACACTTCCTGGAGTGTGGCCGGACGTGGCATATCCAGTGTAAAGCTGAGATTGCCGGTAGCCGCGTCATCAAATTTAAATGTGTAATCGTAGTACCGGGAAAGGCTTTCTGTGATACGGCTGAGCGGTGCTACATCGAAGTACAGGTCTCCTTTCACCCATGCCATATAATCGCCAGACTCCACTGACTGCTTTTGAAGGGAGCCGTTGCCTGCAAGAAACGTCGATTGCTCGTTGGGTTGCAGAAGAAGGGTTTGCTCCCCTGCGCTTACCTGTACCTTTCCATTGCGGAGGGTGGTCACTACAGCTGCATCGTAATACCGGATATTGAACGAGGTACCTAGTACAGTGGTAGCCGTTTTCCCGGCGTGAACAATAAAAGGTTGATTCGTCTTTTGTGCTACGTCAAAATATCCTTCTCCTTCCAGGAACACTTCGCGGCGTGGTCCGTTGAAAGTAGCGGGAAACACCAGCCTGGAGGCCGCATTCAGCCAAACCCGGGAGCCATCAGCGAGCACCAGTTGAAAAGGCTTACCACGGGGCACTTCCAGCGTGTCCATTTTTACCTCGGCCGATGCGGCCATGCGGGCCATATATACCAGGGAATCGCCACCGGCATTCACCTTCGCAATATTATTGTCCTGGATAGTACGCATCTCTTGATTAAGGTCAATCACCTGGCCGTTCGATGTTTTAAGACGGACCTTCCCTGTTGGCAGCACATTCGCCATTTGTGGCAGTTGTGTGGACGGCCATACGAGCCATAATGCGGCACCAAGGGCCATTACCACGCTGGCTGCGATAGCAAGCCTGGTAAACCGGATACGCCGGATACGCTGCTGATCGCGCAATACTACAAACTCCTGCCAACCATCCGACTCATTGAAGTCTCCGGCAGACAATACAGCGCGTGCTTCGCGGGCAGCAGACATGGCGGCGAATTCTTCTTTCGTCATATCCTGAGGGATTTTTGCTTCATCTAATGATTCCAATATTTTTTCCCAATCCATTCCGCCATCATTGGGTGATAGTTGCATAATATCTCAGTTAAAAGATTTAAAAAATATGGCTGCCAGCTCCACACAACACACCAATGAAACAGGTGCCATCATCCATTTACACTCTACCCTCAAAAACTGCAACGCAAGCCTGATATGCGTTTTAACAGTGTTGACAGAAATCCCAAGCTGTAATGCGATATCCTTGTATTTGACCTTATCCTGGTTACTCATTAGAAATACTTTCCGGCGTTGCTCCGGCATTTTATTCAATACCTCCCATAAGGCGTCATACTGGCGCTCCCTGGATTCGCCGTCCTCAACAGCAAAGTGCTGGGCAAGCCCATCTATCACCTCCAGTTCCTCCAATCTCATCCTGCCTGATTTTTTCAGGAAGGAGATAGAAGAATAGCGGATCGCCTTAGTAGCATAGCTTTTAAAGTCATGCGTAATTTTAATCTGGTGTCGTTTGTTCCAGTACCCCAGGAAAAAATCCTGGACAATATCCCGGGCGGCATCTTTGTCATCCACCACATAGTAAGCTATGGTGCATAATGACACAAAATGTTGCCGGAAGAGCTCCTCGAACGCAGCATTATCATCTGAAATTGGTTGATGCATATTCCCAATACTTCTGTCAGCGTTATTCTTACCGGTCGTTTCTAAGCCGGAAGCAGCTTATCAAACCATGAATCATTCAAAACAATCGTTATATCCTGGCTCCGGGCAGATCTCCCCTATCCGGACCGCATTGTACTTCAGCTTCTGTACCTATAGGTCTTAAAAAGCATCAAAAAGGGTGAAGGGGAAGGAAAAAATAACTGAAAAATATTTTTGGGGTGGCTAAGCGCTTAAAAAAAGTATAATATGACCCGGTATTCCCGGGAGATAACTATATAGGCGTCTTGTAAAGATTATCGGAGAAATTTATTCTGCATAAAAAAAACAATAACTGTCATTATCAGTTACCTGGTAACGCGAATTTATCCTGCTCCACTTCCACATATTCCCGCATACCGTTGCTTTTGTTACTTTAATCTTCATAAGTATAAACCTATCTTCTTATGCTGTTTCCCAGTCATCCTATACTTTATATGAAGCGTATGAAAGAGTTCACTGTACTGTTGTTGCTATTGATTTTAATGAGTTGCGGATCCACTCAGCCCAACAAATCCGTAGCAGATACGACTGCCCTCACCCATTATAATTATGCACGGGGACCGTTCAGTAGTCTGGTTAAAAATTTCCATAAAAGAGAAATTATCTATGCCCTCTGCTATCTTGACTCCTCTTTTGCCAAACAATTTCCATTTCCGGAAGAACCCTGTTTATTGAATGAAGACCTGAATGATATGCCGGGTCGTGCCGACAGCCTTTTTGCATTTGCGGAAAAAAGGCTTAATCAACTCGATGAAGAGAATAGATACAAACTCGAAGACGGCCTGAATATCTGGTTATATAATGACAGACTGCTGGAAGGCGGCAGCCTGTTAACCGGAAATATGCAATTACCTGATATCCTGGTAGAGATACCGGAGACCAAAGCATTAGTGACTGCCTATTTTACCAATCCCGCCCAAACCAGTGCCTCTTTTGCAGAAAATCAGTTGTGCCAGCTCTATTATGATTTGTTACGTTACCTGCAACATAAATCCAGGAAAGAACAAATAGCTTTCTTTAGAAAATATTATGACCTGGCAAGTGCAGATGGTCTTAACGAAAAGGAAGAATAACAATAATGCTTTATAAGCCAGGCTTCACATGTATGGATTTACGCCCCTTTTAAATAATTAGGCCCCGATAAATATCGGGGCCTGTTTACCTAACCTACAAACTGTTACACCTTACGTGTTATTACCCCACAGTGCGTAAGAATATATAGCTGTTTCATGTTCGGAAGAAAATATTAGCCTCCTCCCATTGATACATTCCTCTACTACAGCATACTCACAGGAGACACAGCAGGCCTCCTCCCACGACGGGAAAAGCGGATAAGCATACCATCCACAACCAGGTACATCGCAGGTACTACAAAGAGTGTGAGTATCATAGAACTTGTCAGCCCACCAATGATTACCCAGGCCATTCCGTTCTTAATCTCTGCTGCGGCCCCTTTTGCCATTGCGATGGGTAACATGCCAAAAATCATCGCGAGCGTTGTCATCAGAATTGGGCGAAGTCTTTCCTTGCCGGCTTCTATCAGTGCATCTACCGTTGCATGTCCCTCCTCTTTGAGTTTATTGGTAAAGTCGACAATGAGAATAGCATTTTTAGCGACCAATCCCAGTAACATAATCATCCCAATAATCGTAAAGATGTTCAATGTTTCCATCGCAAGCGCCAACGCCAGCAATGCGCCAACAAGTGCCACCGGTATCGAAAACAGCACTACAAATGGATAGACCGCGTTTTCATAAAGCGCCACCATAATGAGATACACCAGCACAATCGCGGTGATAAGTGCCAGACTAAGACTTCCAAAGGCATCTGCCTGATTCCTGGAATCTCCCAGGTACTCAATACTAACACCATCCGGCACCTTTATAGATTTTACCTTCGCTTTAATGTCAGCACTCACAGTTCCAGTTGGACGTCCTGAGACATTTGCCTGTACTGTAATTGATCCGAGCCGGTTAATACGTTGGAGTGTAGTTTCCCCCATTGCTTCTTCAACATCCGCAAATTGCCGCAGCAGTATGGCCTGACCATTAGCATTTACTACCGGCAAGTTCCCTATATTGCGGACATCCGATTTACTAAACTGATCCAGCCCTATCCTGATGTCATACTCATTTCCATTTTGTTTGAACTGATTTTTATTATCCCCACTAAATGCGTTCTGCAGCGCCGTACCAACGCCACCTGCATTCAGTCCGAGGAGACTCATTTTCTCCCTATTGAGCCTGATATCCACCTCAGGTTTCCTGTTCTTTACGGACAACTTTACATACTGCGTCCCGGGAACAGCTGCAACAGCCTGCATATACTCCCCGGCAACCTGCCGGACGTCTCTCATATTAACGCCTTTGATAGCTATCTGTATCGGTGCGTTGCTTACATTTCCGGTTATTGAAGTGGAGGCCACTGTAAATTTGACACCGGCTATGATGCTACTTAATTTTTGCTGCAGATACGTGCCAAGTTCCTCAGCACTCATACTTCTCAGGTGCTTGTCCACCAGGCCAACCGTCAGTTCAGCCAGGTTCTCATTGGATGATGCTCCAGCCACACCACCACTCACAAACCCTATGCTGGAGAAGATCCTCTTCACCTCTGGTTGTTCCTGTATAATCTTCTCCGCCTGCTGAACCGCCATATTAGTTTTGTAAATACTTGCTGTTGGCTCCAATTCCATATTCAGGATCAAATCGCTTTGATCTGCCTTCGGCATAAACGCAGCTCCAATAAATCCCATAGGAATCAAAGCCATTGATCCAAAGATCAGGCACATTACAAACAACAGCAGCCATCTCTTTTTGCTCAACACTACGCTTAACCATCTTCCATATTCTTCTTTTATAATTTCGATAAAGTACTCGAGCTTCAGGCTAATCCTTCCCCATATATTTTTTGCAGACAGGTGCTCCAGCTTACCAAACCTACTTGCCAGCAAAGGAGTAATGGTAAAGGATACGAAGAGACTCATCAATGTAGAAAAAACAACGACGAGAGAAAATTCCCGTAAAATTGCGCCGATCATTCCCCCCGCTAATGCCAGGGGCAGAAACACCACCACATCCACCAATGTAATAGATAAGGCGGTAAAACCAATCTCATTTCGCCCTTCCAATGCGGCATTCCGGCGATCGGCCCCCATCTCCATATGGCGATAAATATTCTCCAGTACCACAATTGAATCATCAACAAGAATACCCACTACCAAAGACATTGCCATTAACGTCATTAGATTCAGGGAAAACCCCATCAGGTACATCGCAATAAATGTAGGAATGATAGAAGATGGAAGAGAGATCAGTATAAATGTTGCACTCCTCATACTATGGAGAAAAGCCAACATTACAATACCCACAATTACTATCGCCAAAAACAAATCGAATATAACCGCATTGGCTGCGTGTAATGTATATATACTCTGATCGGAAGAAACATTAAACCGTAGTTGCTGTCCCAGGTATTGTTTTTCTAACTCATAAAAACGCTTCTTTACCCGATCGCTTACTTCCACCGCGTTTGCGTCACTCTGCTTAATAATTTGAATGCCAATGGATGGAATCCCATCAATGTGGTTGATGGCAACTGGCTTTGCTGCCCCATCTGCCACATCTGCAACATCGCCTAATTTTATGGCGCCCTGCGTAGGATGTTGCAAAATGATCAGGTTACGAAGCTCCTCTACCGAATCCACATTTGCATCATAGCGGATGGAAAGCTGCCTGTTTACTGTTTCTATGCTCCCCGCAGGAAAGGAAAGGTTCGCACGTCCAATAGCATTGGTTACCTGCCCTATGGAAATCCCATAAGCTAAAAGCTTATCCTGCATTACATTTACCTGGATTTCCCGTTTTTCTCCTCCGATAATGTTAACCTGCCCCACTCCGGGAACGTTCTGTAATATGGGTCGCAACTGGTTATCAACCAGGTCAAACAATTTGCGGGGAGGCAGATTTCCCGTTACACCAGCTTTAATAACCGGCGTTTCATCCAGGTTAACTTTACTTATCCCCGGCTTTTCAGCATTAAGTGGTAAATCACTGATCATTTGATCAACTTTTCGCTGAACATCCCGTTCTGCCTTATCGATATCGGTTCCCGACCTGAAAGAAATGGTAATTACTGAAAGATTCTCCTGGGAAGTCGAACTCATTTGATCCAGCCCCTCCACCGAAGACACCGCATCTTCCAGCTTTTTTGTAACATTGGTTTGCACTTCAGCAGCTGCAGCCCCTGGGTAGATGGTGCTGACAGAAACGGTAGGAACATCAATTTTGGGCAGGAGATTGTAATTTAAATTCAGGTACGACCGGATACCAAACAGCGTTAGTACGGTAAAAATCACAATAAGCAACAGCGGCCTTTTTATGGCTATTTCAGTAATTGACATACGGCTTATTCTTTACTTAATAACATGAATCAAAGCACCGTCCTTCAGGTTGACCTGACCAGCAACAACTACCTCATCTCCGTATTCCAGGCCACCCAGTACCTCCAGTTCATCTCCATAATTTATACCTACACTAATTTTCCGTAACATAGCCCTGCCTTTTATAACTACGTAAACAGCCGCGTTAACCGCACTCTCAATCAAAGCCTCCCGTGAAACAAGTAATACTTCCCGTTCAGTTTCCCTTGAGAAATCAGCATTAACAAATGTGCCAGCCCGTAGCGGTATGGATTTATCGTTAGGTGCAGTAACCTCCACCTGGTAGTTGAATGCCTGATTAGCCTGAGGACTGATGAAAGTCACCACCCCGGGAATAATCCTATCCGGGTACACATTTGTGGTGATAGCAATTTTTTGTCCCTGGGATACCTTGTACACTTCCTCCTCCGTTAAATTCACCTGCACTTTCAGCGACGACATATTCACTATTGAAGCTACTTCTGTTCCGGGCGATATGAATGTACCTGGCTCAATCGGTCTGGAAGCAATAACACCGTCATCCGGCGCTTTAATACTTGCGTCCGCGATCTGTTTCCGCAGCTGTTGGACAAGATTCACCGCATCATTATAGTTTTGCTGTATGCCCTCTACCTTTTCAAGGGTAGCTGCGTTTCCCGCCAGCAACTCCCTGTAATTATGACTATCCTGTTCCAACTTGGCAACATTCGCCTCCGCCTTTTGCAAGTCAAGTGCAAGCAGTCTGCTGTCAACAACAGCGAGTAACTGCCCCTTCCTTACATGATCTCCCAGGCTGAATAGGACTCTCTGTAACTGGCCGCCGGAAGCAGAGAGGACCCTGGACTCTCTTAAAGGCGCCAGCGTACCAGTTTTTACCAAACGTTCCAGCATCATCTGCGACTTCACAATGGTAGTAGTAACGGGTATACGATTGTCCGCAATTTTAGCAGGCAAATTCTTCTCTGCAATTTTACGTTTATTATATGCCAACCTGAGCACCATAAAAACTACCATGGCAATGACAACCAGTATCAATACGATTCTTTTTTTCATCGCAGCTAAAGGGAATTTAAAAATGTTTTCAATGTACCCGCAGCTTTCTCAAGATCAACCCTGGCCTGGTAATAACTATAGATAGCGTTCAGATAATTATTTTGCGCTGATTTGAGGGAATTCTGGGTAATTAACCAGTCATTCAAATCAGTGGTACCTTTCTGAAATTGAAGATTGGTTACCTTAAATACTGATTCGGCCAGGTCCATATTTCGTTTATCATTTTCCATATTGATGCGGGTCTGGGCAACTTTCGTCTGAGCATTTTCGAATTCAACCCTGGACTTACTTTCAGAAAGCTTTAAGCGCTCTACCGCATTAATCTCATTCACCACGGCCTGTTTATGCCTGGCATTACGTTTATAGAAGTCCAATATCGGAATCGTGAGTTTTACGCCAACAGCAGAATAGGGCAATAATTCTTCATAGGCCCCGCCTAATTTATTGCCAAATCCAACGGCGCCGTAACGCACATATCCTGTCAATTTGGGCAACCCTTCGGCTTTAATGCGGGCTTCCTCTATCTCCAGTAACCTGATATTAGTAGATGATACCTGGTAGTCACTCCTGGCTGCCGGAGAAAAAATGAGCTGCGAATCCGCTGAATCAACCAGCGGGGCTATGGCAGCCACCAGGTTAACGGGGAGCTTATCATCAATGGGATATCCCATCTCAAACTTCAATTGATTTTCCGCTAATTGAAAGTTACTTTCCGCTACCCTGATCTGCGACATCGTGTTATTGAAATCTACCGACACTTTATCCAGGTCCTTTTGTAATACAATACCTTTCGCCACTTGCAACCGGTATATATCCATCTGTCGTTCATACGTTTTACTGTTAAACTGTAGCAGCAGCATTTGTTGCCGGTAAACAAGCAACTGGAAATAGGCGGAACTAATATTGTAGATAATTGATTCCTGACTCTGTTGAATGTTGAGATCTGCCAGTGTCTTATTTAATTTATTGGCTTTAAGCCCCGTCAACAATGACTGATCGTATAGTACCTGGTCAAGTTGAGCAACGGCATTCGAATTAAACTTCTGCGTAAAGGATACCTTAATTTCATTTGGCCCAAGCACGCCGGCGGGAATAATATTTTGCTGCAATTTGAGATTGTTGTCTAACATTGAAGTAAGACTCATTTTGGGAAGATAATCTGCGAGGACCTCCCTGGCTTTAGCATCAGCAGCTATTTTCTGATTAGCATAGATATTGGCATTCCGGTTATTTTGCAGACCATACGCTATGCACTGCTTCAACGTCCAGCCTCCCTGGGCCTCCGCTTTGACATATATGCAAAAGATGATAAGAATTGGAAAAATTTTAGTCATACCTGCTAACTTATTCCTTCGTCTGTAAAAGGACTTCTGATACAATGCTGCTAAAATAGTCTACAGGGGAACCGCTAAAATTCATTTTATACCAAACCTGCTGGTTTTTATACAAAAAAATAGCTTAGGGAATAATCAATACAACGCCATAAATCCGCCATACCCCTAATTAAAAAGACGTCTCCCGGTTGGAAGACGTCTTTCGGTAAAGCAGGAAAATAGGTAGGCTACCTGTTCATCATTCTTTTTGTTACAAATTCATTGAAAAAGAAATCCCTGTAAATATTCCCGATAGGAATTTCGTTTGTACCTATATAGACCGTGTTATTATCTACAGAGCCAATATGCTTAACATTGATGATATAGGATTTGCTTACTCTCACAAACATATCTTTGGGCAATTGATCATAGATAGTTTTGATATTCATGGCCGTAATTACTTTTTGATTCTCGCTGTGCATCACGACATAATCCTTTAACCCTTGAATAAAAAGTATGTTATTGAAATAGATTTTAAAAATTCTCCTGTCTGCTTTCACAAAGAAAAAATCGTCTGCTACCTGTTCAATATTGTTATTCGCATAATCTGCTTTGAACAATTTAGAATAGATACGGGCTTTTTCAACCGCTTTTTGAAAGCGCTCTAATTTTACGGGTTTTATCAGGTAGTCAATCGCATCTACCTCGTAGCTGTCGGTTGCAAATTCAGAATAGGCGGTTGTAAAAATCACAAATGTTTCTTTCGGAATGGTCCGGGCAAAGTCAATCCCGTTAATTCCCGGCATTTGTATATCAAGAAAGATTATTTCAACGGTATTGTTTTCTATAAACTTTGTAACGGTTTCAGGGCTGTTGAAAGAACCCACTAAATTCAAATCATCGGTTTGATTAATCAACATCTCAATGGCTTCTCTTGCCAAAGGCTCATCATCCAGGATAATACAGTTCATAATTTTATACGCTTTACTATATAACAAAATAATCGCCGCTGATACTTGAATCTTCCTTTCCTACAAGGTTAGCACGTCATTGACTGGTACGTAAGTCATAGTTTTATGGTTAAAGTTACACAATACCTTTCTGAGTCATCTTCGATATTTAGAACGTGTGTTGCCGGGAACAAAAGTTCCAGTCTTCGTTTAACATTTGTCAACCCCAGTCCGCCTGTACTATTAACGGATTTATGCGCGGGCTTGGAGTTGATGCATTTAAAGAAAAGTTCATCATTTCTGACGTCGAAATACAGGTTTATATAAGACAATTTTGTTACATCATTATTATGCTTCACCGCATTTTCCACAAACGGGATGAACAGCAAAGGAGGAATTTGCACGCCGCTCAAATCTCCTTCTTTTGAAATCAGGAAATCAAAACTATCTCTCCTTACTTTTTCCAAATTTAAAAAATCTTCCAGGAAATGAATATCCGAAGTCAATAGCACTTTATCTCTTGCGCTGTCGTAAAGCTGGTAGCGAAGTAAATCGCTCAGCTTCATCAAAACCTGCGAAGCTTTTTCGGGATCTTTCTTCGTTAGCACATTGGCATTATTCAGCATATTAAATAAAAAATGCGGGTTGATTTGGTTTTTCAATTGTTCTAATTCCGCATAACTCTTCGACTGCTCCAGCTCGTAAATCAATTGCCTGTCCATCATTCCCTTTTGAAACAGCTTTATGGAGGAGGAAGCCGCTAACAGCAGCACGGTAAGGAAGGAAAAAAGCGGAATATTCAGCTCATTATCTTTATTAAAAGGATTGAAAAAATAACCACAAACTGCCACTACAACCAGGATGCTGATCACAGATAAACAGTACTTAATATTTTTATTCCTGAACAAAAGCTTTGGCACCAGCAGGTACATGTTTACATAGAACAAACTAATAAAATATATGAATATTGCCAACGGATTGGCAATCACGGAAGTACTGTTATACAATACAGCACCAATAAAAACAATGAGCAACAAATGCCGGAATATCCTGCGGCCGGGCGAAATCAAGAAACGAAAAAGCACATTTTCGCTAATAGGCTGTTGATGGTCAAAATCATTCATTTATAAAACTGTATAGCACAAATTTAATCATTAAAGCTATGGTCTGTCCTGTTTTTTATACGAAAGTGTATGCTTTTTATACGAAACCGGGAAGCATTATAAAAATGCATCAAACAGAAATATATCTTGTAGTACCCCGGCATAATTTGCTATAAAAGATACCATGTTTGGTATAATTAAAAAAAGGCAGTTCCTCAAAGAAATAATTTTGTGTCCAACTTACAATTGTTAAATCTATTCTTACAAATGGGATACAAGATCATTTATGTACTGCTGCTTATTGCTATTTCATTCAATGCCTATCCTCAACAGAAAGTCACATTGAGTGGAACAGTCAACATGAAAACAAACACCGAAACAATCATCGGTGCAAGCATTTTCATTCCCGGGGCAAAAGTTTCAACCGTTACCAACGCGTATGGCTTCTATTCCATCACCCTGCCTAAAGGAGAATACACCATCGTTATCAGCTGTATAGGGTTTGAGACCATTGAAGAACATATTACGCTGACAGAAAACACCAAGAAAAACTTTTCGATGCTTGAAAAAAGTAAAACTTTGGATGAAGTAGTGGTAAAATACAATGGGTCAGCCAATAACATCCAAAAACCGGAAATGAGTGTGAATAAGCTATCTATCGCCACTATCAAAAAAATGCCGGCAGTAATGGGCGAGGTAGATATTTTGAAAGCTATCCTGCAACTTCCGGGAGTTTCCACCTCACAGGAAGGAGCAACAGGCTTTAACGTCAGGGGAGGTTCGGTTGACGGCAATCTGATATTGTTAGACGAAGCTGTTGTTTACAATACATCACACCTGTTCGGCTTTTTCTCCGTTTTTAATGCGGATGTGATTAAAGATCTGAAACTGTATAAAGGCGGTATACCTGCCAATTTCGGCGGACGTACTTCCTCTGTTTTGGATATTTACCAAAAAGAAGGAAACAACCAGGAATATCACCTAACAGGCGGCATAGGAGCCATTTCGAGCAGGCTATTGGTAGAAGGCCCTATTGTAAAAAACAAAGGCTCGTTCGTGGTCGCTGGTCGTACTTCTTATGCTCAATTGTTTATGAAACTGGCCAACAATCCCAATGCTGTTTCTTTTTATGATTTGAATGCCAAACTGAATTACAACATCAATGACAATAACCGGATTTTCCTTTCCGGATATTTCGGCAAGGATAAAATGGATTTCAGCAATTTCTTCAACAACAATTATGGGAACTCCTTCTTTAACCTTCGCTGGAATCATAACTTTTCCGATAAGTTTTTCTCCAATGCATCCATCATCTATAGCAAGTACGATTACGGCCTGAAGATAAAATATGTTGGCATTGACTGGGCATCGGATATCCGTAATTATAACCTGAAATACAATTTTAACCATCACCTGTCTGACAAGCTGGTTTTGAATTATGGTATCAATTCCATCTACTACCAATTCAATCCGGGCACCATAAAACCAATGGACGCCAAATCGCCTATCAATCCCGACCAGCTTGAAAAAAAATATGCCTGGGAAAATGCAATATATATCAGTGCCGAGCAAAAACTCACGGATAAAATATCATTGACTTATGGATTACGATACAGCAATTTCTTACGGCTGGGGGAACAAAACGTAAATAACTATGCCAATAATCAGGCAGTAGTATTCAATCCCGGATTACAAATTTATGAAGCAGCAAAACCCACGGGTGTAACACAGTATGGTAAAAACGAAAAGATTGCTGGTTTTGGAAATTTAGAACCTCGTTTGGCCGTTTCTTATCTCATAAATGACAATCAGTCCATTAAGGCGAGTTACAACCGGATGAGCCAATATATCCATTTAATTTCCAACACCGCTTCTGTCTCTCCGCTCGATATATGGGCGCCGAGCGACCAGTTTTTGAAGCCTGAGATTCTTGACCAGGTGGCATTGGGCTATTTCAGAAATTTCAACCATGGGAAATACTCCCTGGAAACAGAAGCCTTTTACAAGAAAATAAAAAATAAAGCTGATTACATTGACGGCGCCGAATTAATCGCCCAAAAAGCCATAGAACAGGTATTGCTGAACGGAGAGGGAAGGGCTTACGGACTGGAGTTGATGCTGAAGAAAAATACCGGGAAAGTAACCGGCTGGCTTTCTTACACGCTTTCTAAAGCAGAGCAACGCACACCGGGAAGAAACGCAGAAGAACCCGGTATTAACAACGGCGAATGGTATCGCGCCAACTACGATAAAACGCATAATTTTTCACTTACCGCTGCTTATCAACTGACGAAAAAATGGAGTTTTGGCGGCATCTTCACCTACCAAACAGGGAAAGCCGCCACTTATCCCATCGGTAAATATGAGTACCAGGGAATTACGATCGGGAATTACGGAGAACGAAACATTAATTCACTTCCGGCTTATCATCACCTGGATTTATCGGCCACCTACACGCCAAAACCTAACAGCAAAAAAAGGTGGAAAGGCGAATGGGTGTTCAGTATTTACAATGTTTACAACAGGGGCAACGCCGCATCTATTATGTTCGAGCAAAACAGGGAAACAGGGCTGAGCGAAGCAAAAAGAATATCGATTTTCGGCATCATTCCGGGGGTAACCTACAATTTCAAATTCTAATACTATAAAAATGAAAAATATACTTAAATACCTGGTGGCGCTATGCGGCGTCTTTTTGCTATCCTGCACTAAAGTGGTGGAAGTAGATTTAGAAACAGCAGCACCGAAATTGGTCATTGACGCATCGATCGATTGGATAAAAGGCACAACAGGCCATGAGCAGAAAATCAAACTCTCCACCACAACGGGATATTACAGCAAGACATTCCCAACAGTTTCAGGAGCGGATATTGTTATAACAAATGCAGCAAATACTGCTTTTAGTTTCATAGAAAATCCCGGTACAGGAGAATATATCTGTTCTAATTTCCAGCCGGTTATCGGGGAAACCTATACATTAAAAGTAACTTTAAACGGGGAAGTTTATACCGCCACCGAAACTTGCATAGGGGCGCCGAATATTGAAAATAATATTAAACAGGACAATGATGGCGGATTTGGCGGTGATGAAGTAGAAATCACCTATTACTACCAGGATAATGGCAATGAAGAAAATTACTATCTACACCGTATTCTATCACCGGTATCAAAGTATCCGGATTACAAAGCCAAAGACGACGAGAACAGCCAGGGCAAACTAATGCAGGAATATTTCTCCGATAAAGATCTGAAAGCCGGAGATCTTATAAACATCCGGCTGTATGGAATTTCCCGGAGATATTATGATTATTTCAGAAAATTGTTGGCAGCATCCGGGGCTGGTAGCGGCCCGTTTCAAACAACGCCTGGTTCAGTGAGAGGAAATATCATCAATCAGACCCATTTCTCCAACTTCGCTTATGGATATTTCAGATTATCGGAAGTAGACGTAAAGGACTATACGGTAAAGTAATTAATATTATCTTATGTTAAACAGCCGGTTCGCAGGTAAGCTAAATAGGTGCTATAAAACGTGACTCGCAAAGGAGATTCTTTGGAAACAATTGATCTATCTTTAGGTAAGATACCATGCTTACACAGGAATATAAAAAATATGCCCACTTACGTTTTTTTCAATATTTCGGCACATGGCCATGTGAACCCAACGCTCCCCATTGTTACCGAGCTAACCAGGCGAGGCCACAAGGTTTATTATTTTATTGGCGAGTCCTTTGCTGATGCCGTACAAAAAGCGGGTGCTATCCCGGTCACATTAGCAGAAACTTTACGAAGCAAACATACAACGCCACCAGGAGATAAAGAGATTGCGCTTTTACCGTTTTTAATGGCGCGTGAATCGCCCCGGATAGTACCGGAAATGGTAGACAAGTTGAAAAGTATAAACCCTGACTGTATTATATTTAATACCATGTTGCTTACGGCCAAACTCGCAGCACGGATATTGGGATTACCCGCTATCGCGTTCCGGCCATTTCATAGTCCCAGGCGACAGCAAAAGATGATAGCAACTTTTACCGACCCTAATTTAAAATTACTTGCGCATGCTGCCAATGAGGCACTTGCAGCCGTTACAACATCGTACCAGCTCCCTGTCATTACCCTTCAGGAGCTACTTTCAGAAGTGCCCGGACTAACGTTGGTATTTCTGCCAAAAACATTCCAGGTGGATGGAACGCAATTCGACGAGCGTTTTCTTTTTGTAGGGCCATCCTTTACAGCACAACCTCCCATCTCCTGGCCCATAGCGTCAGGCAGCCCATCACCAACCATCAGGATCTATGTTTCACTGGGCACATTACGAAATAATGAACCTGATTTTTACCGCAAGTGTTTCGCTGCATTTGCAACACCTGGCTGGAGCGTAGTCATGTCCGTTGGAGATCACATCGACTTGCCTGCGCTGGAACCCATACCTGGTAATTTTGTGGTAAAACGCTCCGTACCCCAGACGGCCCTGCTCCCTCATGTGGATGTTTTTGTCACCCATGGCGGCTTAAACAGCACTATGGAAAGCCTGTATTATGGTGTACCTATGGTTGTTCTACCCTCTATACAGGAACAGGTAACAACAGCAGAACGCGTACGGGACTTGCATCTGGGCCTTATTCTTGACCGTACAAATTTTACTGCTGAAGCACTTCGGGAGGCGGTTACCACAGTATTCCAAAGCGAATCGATCAGGCATGCGGTACACCATATAAAAGACACCATCCGTAGCGCAGGCGGCTATTTGCGTGCTACGGATGCAATTCTTGCATTTCGGTAAACTGTTGTTCCTTCGGTATGTAGTGCATTGCATCGGCACCGGTACATTGCTTCCTGTACCGCTATGTCGCTAACGGACCTGCCTGTGTGAAATCCCATATTATTTCCAGGCGATACATCTCCCAACACTCCTATCCAAACAGGAGCTATTTTTTCCTTTCTCTCCGGAAAAATGGTCAAAAAAGTGCAGGTAATATCTTCTAAAGTGTTGGTTTGTTCACCTTATTTGGAAGAATTTTGCTTTATGCAATCCTTGGATATTCGCTATCAACCAATGTTTCCGGCACTACCCCATTGACGTTACCAGCACCGGGGTACTGTGATCGTATTGGTCCGGCGAATAAGAAAATCGGACGAAGGGCGACTGAACTGGTGGCTAAATATCTGCCTGAAAAATTATAGTAAAAGACATCCAATATCAACCGGAATAAATTTCAGTGCTCCTTTAATTGCCGGATACTGGCCACCGGCAACTGAAGATGCTTATCACCACTTACATTAAATGCAAACAGTAAGCATAATGAAAAACTCGACGTTATTACTAACGCGCCGCCTCCTCGTCTCCTTAAAAAAAAGTCCACGTTACAAGCAGTACTTCTTTTTGCTGCTGATATTACTGCAAAGCGCCGGGCTATCCGCTCAGCAACGCAGTATCATCACCGGAACAGTGGCTTCATCAGACGACAACTCCTTTATTCCCGGGGTCACCATCCAGGTAATGGGTACTTCCCGGGGTACCACCACCAATGAGCAGGGAAAATATTTTATTGAGGCGCAAAACGGCGACTCCCTGATCTTCCGTTACATCGGATACATAGAAAAACATGTAAAAGTAGGCCTCCAAACTACGTTAAACATCAGCCTGCAATCCATATCCAGTCAACTGAAAGACGTGGTAGTGGTAGCATTTGGCACCAAAAAACGGAATGATGTAGTAGGCTCCGTTACCACCATCCGGCCGGCTGATCTGAAAGTGCCCTCCAGTAACCTGACCACTGCGCTTGCCGGCAAAGCTGCCGGCGTAATCGCCTTCCAGCGAAGCGGGGAACCCGGTCAGGATAATGCACAATTCTTTATCCGGGGAGTCACTACTTTCGGATATAAGAAAGATCCGTTGATACTGATTGATGGCATCGAGCTTACCACCACCGACCTTGCCCGTCTCCAGGTGGATGATATCGCCAGCTTTTCTATATTGAAAGATGCCAGCGCCACCGCGCTGTATGGTTCCCGGGCCGCCAACGGCGTGATTCTCGTTACTACCAAAGAAGGAGGCATCGGGAAGGCCCACCTGTCTTTCCGCATAGAAAACTCGCTTTCTGCCCCCACCAAAAATATTGAACTCGCAGACCCCGTCACCTACATGAAACTGGGCAATGAAGCAGTGCTTACCCGCGATCCGCTGGGCGTACTCCCCTACTCCGAAGAAAAAATTGAAAATACCGCCGCAGGTACTAACGCCATCGCCTATCCGGCGAATGACTGGAGAAAAATCATGTTTAAAGATTATACCTCCAACCAACGCGCCAACCTAAGTGTAAGTGGTGGCGGCGGTGTAGCCAGGTATTATGTATCCGGCGCATATAACCGCGATAATGGCCTCATGAAAGTAGACCATCGTAATAACTTCAACAGCAATATCCGCCTCAATAGTTACAGCCTGCGGTCTAACGTGGATATAAATCTCACCCGTACAACGGAAATGACGGTACGCCTTAGCGGCAACTTCGACGATTACACAGGCCCGCTCGATGGTGGCACCACCATGTTCCAGAAAGTAATGCGTGCCAATCCCGTATTGTTTCCTGCATTTTACCCCGTAGATGATGCACACCGATATGTAAAGCATATTATGTTCGGGAACTACGACCAGGGCCAGTATATTAACCCTTATGCGGATATGGTGAAAGGCTACAAGAATTATTCCCGCTCCCTGATGCTGGCACAACTGGAACTGAAACAGAACCTGAAAGCAATCACACCGGGTTTGGTAGCCAGCGCCATGATGAATACCAACCGGACTTCCTACTTTGAGGTAAGCCGCTACTACAACCCATTCTGGTATAAACTGGATGCCTACGACAAACTATCAAACAACTTTTTTACTACGAATATCAATCCTAATGATGGTACGGAATACCTGGGCTACAAGGAAGGTGGCAAAACTATCAGCACTGCTTTCTACCTGGAGTCACGCCTGAACTACGACCGGAGCTTCGATAAAAGCGGCATAAGCGGCATGGTGGTATTCATGGCACAAAGCCGCCTGAACGCCAACGCCGGCGACCTGCAGCAGTCGCTCCCCTTCCGCAACCTGGGCTTATCCGGCAGGCTCACCTACGATTACGACAAACGTTACTATGCAGAATTTAACTTTGGGTACAATGGGTCTGAGCGGTTCGACCAGCACCATCGTTTCGGTTTCTTCCCTGCCTTCGGGCTGGCATGGACCATTTCTAACGAGTCATTCATGAAGTCCATTGATAAGGTGATCACGAATATGCGGTTCCGGGCTACCTACGGCATTATTGGCAATGACGCCATCGGCTCGCCTCAGGACCGGTTTTTCTACCTTTCGAATGTGAATATGAATGACGGCAACAAAGGCGCCATCTTTGGCCGTGATCCTGGCACCCAATACAGCCTTAACGGCATTTCTATCTCCCGGTATGCTAACCCCGATATCACCTGGGAAACGGCCAAACAAAAGAACATTGCGCTGGATCTGGGGCTGTTCAACAAACTGAATTTTACAGCAGAATACTATTCCCAATACCGGGATCATATCCTCATGACCCGGAAGTCTATTCCTGAATCGGCGGGCTTTGCGGCGCCTGTTATGGCCAATGTGGGCGTAGCTACTGCCAGCGGTATGGACTTGTCGCTCGACTATAAACAATTCTTCCGCAATGATTGCTGGGCTTCCGTGATGGGTAATTTTACCTACGCCACCAGTAAATACAAACACTATGAAGAGCCCAAATACGCAGAGGCCTATCGGTATCGCGCCGGGCAGTCTCTCAACCAGGCTTTCGGCTACATTGCAGAGAAGCTGTTTGTAGACGATGCGGAAGCACTCAATTCCCCCAAACAAAACTTCGGCCCGTATGGCGGTGGTGATATCAAATTCCTGGATGTAAACCGGGATGGACAGATCACAGAAGCGGATATGGTACCTATCGGTCATCCTACCGTACCTGAAATCGTATATGGGTTCGGGTTCTCCATGGGTTACAAAAGCCTGGACTTCTCCATGTTTTTCCAGGGATTGGCCAACGAGTCTTTCTGGATAGACCCCGCTGCCACCTCGCCTTTTGCCCAGCAGAATCAGTTGCTGAAAGCATATGCAGATAGTCACTGGTCAGAGGAACACCAGGATGTACATGCACTCTGGCCCCGTTTGAGCCCTGATGTCAACTGGAACAATGCACAACCCAGCACCTGGTTCATGCGCGATGGCTCCTTCCTGCGGCTGAAACAAATAGAACTGGGATACACTTTACCGAAGCGCTGGCAGCAAAAGATGCATACCTCTTTGTGCCGTATTTACCTCAATGCCACCAACCTCCTCAACATCAGCAAGTTTACCCTGTGGGATGTGGAAATGGGTGGAAATGGCCTTGGATACCCGGTACAACGCGTGGTGAACATAGGACTGAATATCAATTTTAATTAATCGCCGGCCACCGGATAAATACACAAAACAAATTTTACCATGAAAGATAATGGAATGAAAAAGGCTTGCTTATGGCTGATCCTATGCCTGTGCTGCTCCTGCTCTAAATTCCTGGACGTGGTACCCGATAATGTGGCCACCCTGGACAATGCTTTTACTTCGCGCATTCAGGCCAAGAAGTACCTGTTTACCTGCTACTCCTATATTCCCAGGAACGGGGACTTCGACAACGACCCCGCGATGGTGGGTGGCGATGAATTGTGGAGGTTTGCTACCGAGGGCGGATATTTTGGTATTGCACAAGGGTATCAGAATGTGGTGTCGCCCATTGGCGATCGTTGGGGATATTATTACAAGGCGATCCGCGACTGTAATATTTTCCTGGAAAATGTTGGCAAGGTACCTGACCTCAGTGAAACAGAAAAGCGCAGATGGACCGCGGAAGTACAGTTCCTGAAAGCATACTATCATTTTTGCCTCGTCACCATGTACGGCCCCATTCCGCTCCTGAAAACCAATGTGCCGGTAAATGCAGAAGGGCACGAAATAAACAAGGGCCGCGCACCGATGGATTCCTGTTTCCATTACATGGTGTCATTGCTCAATGCATCTATCGGAGATCTGCCACCAGTTATCACAGACCCTGCCAATGAACTGGGACGTGTTACGCAGCCTATTGCCCTGGCTATAAAAGCAAAAGTATTGGTATATGCTGCCAGCCCCCTGTTCAACGGCAACTCCGATGAAGGCGGCCTCAAAGGCCAGGAAGGGGTACAACTTTTCAACACCGTTTTCTCCAAAACAAAATGGGACTCCGCCGCTGCAGCCTGTAAACGCGCCATAGACGCCTGTCACCAAACAGGTATGCACCTTTACAAATATCATCCTGATTTCCAACTGTACCATCTTACAGATACGATCACCACACAGTTGAGCATCCGTAACAACCTTTGTGAAAGATGGAATAGCGGCATTATCTGGGCCAATACACTCACCAATTCTTCCAATCTCCAGTGGTTAATCTCCACTCCCTGGGATCCCGCCAATGCCGACATCACCTGGATACGCGGCTGGCTATCGCCACCGCTACATATAGCCGAGATGTTTTATAGCAACCATGGCGTCCCCATTGCAGAAGATAAAACTTACGACTACAGCAACCGCTACACGTTGAAAATTGCCGGCGATAGCGATGCCCTCTACATACGGAAAGATTATACTACCGCCTACCTGAACTTCAACAGGGAACCCCGGTTCTACGCCGATCTGGGATTTGATGGTGGTATCATGTATGGCCAGGGAAGATATGACGACAGCAAACCCGGCGATCTCTTTTACCTGCGGGCCAAACACCACGAACAAAATGGCGGCGGTAAACCCAACTTCGGCACGGTGACGGGCTACTACCTGAAAAAACCTATTCATTTCCAAAACGTCATCGGCACCGGAAACGATTATTCCGTTACCTATTATCCCTGGCCTATTATGCGGCTGTCTGCTTTATACCTGATGTACGCGGAGGCATTGAATGAAAGCAGCGGACCAGTGACCGAAGCACTGCAATACCTGGACCTGGTGAGAGATGCTGCCGGACTAAAATCGGTGGCCTCCTCCTGGAGCACCTATTCCAATAACCCCGCGAAATATACCACCCAACGGGGTTTGAGAGACATCATCCACCAGGAAACACTCATAGAACTGGCCTTCGAAGGGCAGCGTTTCTGGGATTTGCGTCGCTGGAAAGAAGCACAAACAGTGCTAAACCGCCCCATTAAAGGTTGGGATGTTAGCCAGGAACTGGCGGCCACTTATTACAGACCCAAGAATATTTTCAACCAACAATTCGGGCTGAAGAATTACTTCTGGCCTATCAGCGAAAATTCGCTTTCCATCGACAGAAGTTTAGTACAAAACCTGGGTTGGTAAACCTGCTATTTCAAAATCATTTGTATGAAATCATTGCAACATATCGCCCTCCTCTTATTCCTTTTACTGGGATGCTTCTGCTGTAAAAAAGGGGACCGGATCGAATACACCGATTCCAATGCACCGGCGCCGGCGCAGATAAACAATATACAGGTAACCGCCATACCAGGTGGTGCAATAGTTACTTACAGGCTGCCGGCAGATCCACACCTGTCTTATGTAAAAGCGGTATATGAAACCAAGCCGGGCAACGTGCGGGAAACCAAAGCCTCTTATTTTACAGATACCCTGCATCTGACAGGCTTTGGCGATACCCTCACACATAAAGTGCAGCTCTTCAGCGTTGGCAGAAATGAAAAAGCTTCCGCACCGGTAGAAATATCCGTAAGACCATTACGGGCGCCGGTACTCACTACGTTTGCTTCGCTGGCCATGGCGGCCACTTTCGGCGGTGTACAAATCTCTTTCCAGAATGAGGCGAAAGATAACCTGGCCATCACCGTCATGCTCGATTCTACGGGACAAAATACCTGGACTACCATTAACACATTCTATACCGCCGCGCCTTCCGGTAACTTTTCTGTAAGAGGATTCGATACCACCGCCAGAAGATTCGCGGTATTTGTAAGAGACCGGTGGAATAATAAATCAGATACCCTGATTAAACCACTGAAACCCATATACGAAGTATCCATTCCCAAAAATACCTGGAGTCTGCTGAAGCTTCCTACCGATACATGGCAGTCCTACTTCAATCTGACCATCGATCACTTGTGGGATAACAGGATAGATTGGTACGACTACATATTTGCCTCTACCAATGCTTCTACAATACCACAGTGGTTCACCATTGATATCGGCAAAAAAGTAATCATCAGCCGTATACTGGAGCACCAGTTCAGATATGATCACCTCTATGCCGGTGGCGCCGTGAAAAGATTTGAACTTTGGGGCACCAACAACCCCAGCCCCGACGGTAGCTGGACAAACTGGGAACTGCTGGGCACCTTTAATTCGTTCAAACCCTCCGGGTTACCGATGGGAAACAACTCCGCCGAAGACATGAACTACGCCTGGCTTCATGGAGAAGATTTCAGCTTCGATCATTTGGTACCCGCCGTGCGGTATATACGTTTCAAAACACTGGAAACATATGATTCACCAACAGCGATTGTCATCGCAGAACTAGATCTATGGGGGCAAATTGTACCCTGATCCCGGAATTTAAAACCAAAGAAAATGAAAAAAACAGCCTGCTATATTCCCCTGCTATGCCTGGCCTTACTGGCAGGAACAGCCTGCAAAAAAATGGACAATACCTATAAGCAATTTGTGGTGCCAGATGGTATTTTCTACGCCGGGAAAGCCAATCAGCCACAGGTACATTCCGGTCGCAACCGGGCTAAAATTACCTGGCTGAGAAATGCAGATCCCAGTGTTGTAGCCGCAAAAATTTTCTGGAATAACTATACAGATTCTATCAGCGTCACCGTTCCACCCACCGGGGATACCATCAGTTGTATCATCCCTGATCTTCCGGAAAAAACTTATTCTTTTATCATCAAAACCTATGATGCCCGGGGCCACTCGTCTGTGCCTGCAGAAGTATTCGGAACAAGCTACGGAGCCATCTATCAATCAGGCCTGCTCAGCAGGATGGTACTGGAAACCGCTCATTATCCCGATTCGATAGTGATTACCTGGAGCAGCGCGGATATCTCCAACGGCGCCTGTGCCACCCAGGTAAAATATACCGATGTGCAGGATGCCGAACGGGTGAGCAGTTTCCCGGTGAGCATGAATGCCTCTACCATCAAGGATATGAAGCCCGGCACCAGCTATCAGTACCGCACCGTTTTTCTACCGGATTCCATGAGTATAGATACCTTTTATACAGATTATCTTACCAGTAAACCATAGGAATTAACAGGGAGATAGATAAATGCACTAATAAGTTTAACGTTAAATTTTTTAAAGTGAAACAGTATATCAGGAAACCATTCTGTTGTATCCCGGCTATTATTTTGTTGCTGTTGGCCTATGGGCAAATACAAGCCCAACAACATCCTGCCCTCCTGCCACTGCCACAGTCGGTCACCTGGACGATGGAACAGTTCCCACTGGGCAGATGCCGGGAAATTGTGGCCGGTGAAGATTCCCTGGTCATGCAGGCCCGGACACTGGCAAAGGTGCTGGCAGTACATGGCCTGAAGGCTCCGGTAAAGGCTACCGCCACCGGCGACTACACCATTCAGTTAAAGCTCACCCAGGTACCTGCTGACTATTTGCCGGAAGAAGCTTATCACCTGGTGGTGACCGAAAAACGTGTAGTCGTTTCCGCTAATACGGCACATGGTATTTTCAATGGGCTGCAAACGTTATATCAGCTTGTCACCACACACCATACCCTGCCCGGTTGTAACATCACCGACTATCCTGCCTACAGGTGGAGAGGTTATATGGTAGATGTGGGCCGGAACTTCCAATCTATTGCACAGCTGAAGCAGCAGATTGACATTATGGCGCGCTACAAAATGAATATTTTCCACTTCCACCTGACAGAGGATGTGGCCTGGAGACTACAGGTGGCCGGGCATCCGGAGCTGACTACCCCCGAAAGCATGACCAGGAATAAAGGGGATTTTTATTCTATCGCAACAGTGAAAGAGTTGATCCAATATTGCAAAGACCGTTTTATTACCCTGGTGCCGGAAATCGATATTCCCGGCCATAGCGCCGCTTTTCGAAGGGCTACCGGAGAAGACATGCAAAGCGCAAAAGGCAGCCAAATGATCGCCGAGGTGATTGACGAAGTGGCTGGCACTTACGACATTCCGTTTATCCATATCGGCGCCGACGAGGTAGATATCAGCAACAAAAATTTATTGCCCCGGATAGCGGACATTATTCACCGGCATGGTAAGGAAGTAATTACCTGGGCGCCGGGTGGAGATCCCGGCAGCACCATCCGGCAAATGTGGCGGGACGAGAAGATCGGTAACCCAGCCATAAAGTATATCGATTCCCGTTCTCTTTACCTCAGCGACCTGGATCCATTGAATAGTGTGGTGACTATTTTCAACCGGCAGATAGGTGAGCGTACACGGGGAAATGAAAGTATGCTGGGCGCGGAGATTTGCCTGTGGAGCGACCGCCGCGTTGCCAGGGAAACCGACCTCCTATCGATGACGCCCGTATATCCATCGATGCTGGCTTTTGCAGAACGTAGCTGGCGGGGGGGTGGATATCCGGGAGTAATGTTTTATATTGGAGAAGATAGTTCTCAAAGAGCGAAAGATTTTGCCGCATTTGAAGCACGACTGCTGATTCATAAACAGCAGTACTTTTCGCAGTTGCCGTTTCCGTATGTAAAACAAACCGGGATACATTGGAAACTGTTTGGCCCGTTTGAAAATAAAGGTGCGCTAACCACCGCCTTCTGGCCCGAAGAAAAACAGGTATCGCTGGCCGACTCAGCAGCCACGCTGCGGGTAACCGGTGGTACCATCTGGCTTTGGCAAACCCATTCCTTTATGGGCACCACTGCCTGGTTACCACGGCCCAAAGAAAATACTACCTGGTATGCGTTTACCCGTTTCTGGAGCAATAGTGATACCACGCTTACCCTGTTTACTGAGTTGAAAGACCTTTCCAGGTCCGGTGCGGACGCCACCCCGCCGGCAGGAGAATGGGACTATATGAAGAGCCGGATATGGCTGAACAGTACATTGATTCCACCACCCGCGTGGGCAGTGCCCGGCCGGGAAGCAGGGCGACTGGAAGACCCGCTGGTAGATGAAGGTTTCTCCTACCGGCCACCCACCACCGTAAAAGTAAAGAAAGGCTGGAACAGCGTACTGGTAAAACTTCCGCTCAACAGCTTCGACCCGATGAAAGACTGGCAACAACCACCCAAGCTGATGTATACGGTGATACCCGTACATCGCGAAAAGGGCATCAACTGGTATGAAAACAATACCCGGTTCCATCCCGGGAAATAAGCATATAAAACCAGGTTTACTATGAAACTTTACACCCTTTTAAAGCATCAAATCGTATACACGTTGCCGTTATTGCTCTCCTTATCGGGCCTACAGAGTATGGCACAGGCGCCAGACCATTATGCCGGCATCATTCCTGCACCATCAAAAGTGCAATATCAAAGTGGCACCTTTACCGTAAGCCGCCAGACTACTATTAAAACGGTAGGTTCCGCAGACAAGGCTGCCAAATTGCTGCAGACCTACCTCGATAAAGCCGCCACCGGAAAGGCCAACGTGATTGAACTCACCGGTAAAGGCGCGGAATCATTACCTCCGGAGGGATATCAACTAACAATTACGCCTCAACGTATTACTATTACGGGCAACGGAGCAGGTCTTTTTTACGGCGTTCAGTCACTGCTACAGCTGTTTCCGGCGGAGATCAACGGTAACGCAACGCTACCCTGCTTAACAGTGGAAGATGCCCCGCGATTCGGTTACCGTGGTCTTATGCTGGATGTGTCCAGGCACTTCTTCACCGTACCCGAAGTTAAAGACCTGATAGACCTGATGGCGGCCTATAAGCTGAACCGGTTCCACTGGCACCTGACAGACGACAACGGCTGGCGCGTGGAAATCAAAAAATACCCCCGGCTCACTTCCATCGGCGCCTGGCGCGTACCACGCTACCTGCACTATGGTGCTAACGAAGCACCGCTACCCGGAGAAGCCGCTACCGACGGCGGTTTCTATACACAGGAAGAAATCCGGTCCGTAGTAAAATATGCCGCCGACCGCTATATACAGATTCTGCCGGAAATAGATGTACCAGGACATAGCCTCGCTGCCATTGCCGCCTATCCGGAGCTTTCCTGCACCCAGGACACGAGCGCCAAAGTAAATCCCGGTAGTAACTTCTCCCGTTGGTATGGCAACGGCAAATTTGAAATACTGCTCGACAACACCCTCAATCCCGCCAATGAAAAAGTATACCAGTTCCTCGACGATGTATTCACTGAAATAACCGCGCTCTTTCCTTATGAATACATCCACATCGGTGGTGACGAATGCTATAAAGGATTTTGGGAGAAAAATGCCGGCGTACAGGCACTGATGAAAGAAAAGCAACTTAAAAATGGTGAAGAAGTACAAAGCTATTTTACCAACCGCATCGTTCAGTTGCTAAAAAAGAAAGGTAAAAAAGTGATCGGCTGGGATGAAATACTGGAAGGCGGCCTTGCCAGCGACGCAGCCGTGATGAGCTGGAGAGGAGAAAAAGGAGGCATTGAAGCCGCTAAATTGAAGCATGAAGTCATCATGTCGCCTTCCACCAACGGGCTGTATTTCGATTACGGTGAAGCTGCTGCAGACCTCCTGCCTGCCAGTGCCGGCGGGTCTTCCACATTTTACGATTATGACCCGGTGCCACACTCCCTCACCACCAGCGAGCAACCCTATATCCTGGGAGTACAGGGCAACATATGGACAGAATTCATCCTTACCGTTCAGAAGATCCAATACATGACGCTTCCCCGTTTAATGGCATTAGCGGAAATAGGTTGGACAGCTACCAATAATAAAGATTACCAGAGCTTCTCTGAAAACAGGTTGCCCCGTCATCTGGCGAAGTTCGATAAGCTGGGTTACAACTACCGGGTGCCCGTTGCCTTTCTCCCGGCAGATACAACGTTGAAGGGGGAACGTTTTTCTTTTAACCTGAAGCCTGCCGTACCGGGAGCTAAAATCTATTTTACCCTCGATGGAAGTACACCCGGCATCAACGATCGTGAATTTGTGAATGCGCCCGTGTTCATCATTCCTCCGGACGAAAAAAGAACCTTTCAGACCATTGTTGTTACGCCGTCAGGAAAACGAAGTGCAGTCAGCAAGGTTGTTTTAGAAAATAAAAAGTAACGAGTATCCATGTTGAGATATATAATGGCAGTAGCATGCCTCTTCTTTGTGAACAATGTCAATGCTACCGGGAAAGATAGCACCCGGATAGCGCAGCTGAAATGCGAATATCAAAAAGACCCGTTGGGAATAACAACTGCCAGCCCCTATTTATCATGGGAGTTGTTTTCTGCTACACGCGGCGTTCTGCAAACAGCCTACCAGGTACTGGTGTCGGACGATCCGGATCTCCTGCGGAAAAACACCGGTAACATCTGGGATTCCCGGCGTCAGCCAGGGGGACAGTCGATACAGATCCAGTTTTCCGGGCAACCATTGTTGCCCGCCAAAACCTATTACTGGAAAGTCAGGGTTTGGGACAACAAAGGACAAGCCTCCTCCTGGAGTGAACCAGCGAAATGGAAAATGGGGCTGCGCGATTCCACCGATTGGCACCATGCGGCCTGGATTGCATTTGAAGAGCTGGCGGGAGATGATCACCGGCAGCGTACTGCCAATGCCAAAAGCCGGAACATATTGCCACTGTTACGCAAAGCATTTTCTGTGCAAAAACCGCTGAAACAGGCCACCATGTATATCTCCGGGTTAGGCCAGTTTGAGCTGAGTTTAAATGGCCCTAAAGTGGGTGATCACTTCCTGGATCCCGGCTGGACACAATACGATAAAAAGACCCTCTACGTCACGTTCGACCTTACGAAACAAATCAACCCCGGCAGCAATGTGTTGGGCGTTATGTTGGGAAACGGATTTTATCATATCCCAAAAGAGCGTTACCGCAAACTGGAAGGCACTTTCGGATATCCTAAGATGATATGCCGGCTGCTACTGGAATATGAAGACGGCAGCTACGAAAACATCGTCAGCGATCCCACCTGGAAAACAGCGCCTGGCCCGGTAACTTACACCAGTATTTACGGCGGCGAGGACTATAATGCGGAACTGGAACAGGCTGGCTGGGATCAGCCTTTCTTCAACGACAGCTCCTGGAAAGCAGCCCTCCTGGTAAACGGTCCTGCCAATCTGCAAAGCCAGCAGGCAGATCCCCTAAAGGTAATGGATACACTGAAACCGGTAAAAGTGTATCAACCCCGTCCGGGTGTATGGGTATATGACCTGGGCCAGAATGCGTCCGGTATTCCGGCTATTACCGTCACCGGCAGCAAAGGAAGTACCGTGAAAATAACGCCCGGAGAACTGGTAGCAGAAGATGGCGCCGTTACACAACAGGCTTCCGGGGGGCCCTGCTTGTACCAATACACCCTGAAGGGAGGAGGCGCTGAACAATGGCATCCGCTGTTTTCGTACTATGGTTTCCGTTACCTCCAGGTAGAAGGGGCTGTACCAGTTGGAGAAAATAATCCTGCCCACCTACCAGAAGTACACGCCATTGCAGGATGGCATACACGCAATGCAGCCGCTACTGCGGGAAGCTTCAGCTGTTCTTATGAGCTGTTCAACAGGATCTTCCGGTTGATCAACTGGGCAGTGAAAAGCAATATGGCCAGTGTATTCACAGATTGTCCGCACCGCGAAAAATTGGGCTGGCTCGAAGAGGCACACCTGATGGGAAATGCCATCTCCTATAACTTCGACGTAGCCCTGCTGCTCCGCAAAATAACCGCCGATATGCGCGAGGCCCAATTACCCAATGGCATGGTGCCAGATATTGCGCCGGAGTATGTGGAATTTTCCGGTGGCTTCCGGGATGCGCCTGAATTTGGCAGCGCCGCTGTAATAGTACCCTGGAACGCCTGGCGATGGTACAACGATAAAAAAATACTCCACGACAACTACCACATGATGCAGCGATATGTGTCGTACCTGGAAAGTAAATCGGTCAATGATACGTTATGCTTTGGGCTGGGCGACTGGTTCGACATCGGTCCAAATGGTGTCGGAGAATCCCAGAACACGCCCAAAGGCAATACCGCCACCGCCTTCTACTACTACGATCTGAGCATCCTTACCAAAACAGCCGCGGTACTGGGATACAACGATGATGTTCGCCGCTACCAGGCACAAATGGCCAGGGTGAAAACCGCCTTCAATAAGTTCTTTTTCGATAAAACTACCAAACAATATATCAGTGGCAGCCAGGCAGCCAATGCGTTGCCGGTTTACATGGGATTGGTACCATCCCCCGATAAAGCCGCCGTGATCAACCATATTATTACAGATATACAACAACGGAATAATAGCATCACTACTGGGGAAATCAGCCACAGTTTCCTGTTACGTGTATTACAGGCTGCCGGTAAATCCGACCTGATTTACCAGATGAATGCCCGCACAGATGTACCCGGATATGGTTACCAGCTGGAGCATGGCGCTACCGCGCTAACGGAGTCCTGGCAGGCCTATCGCAATGTATCCAACAACCACCTGATGCTGGGGCACCTGATGGAATGGTTTTACAATACCATAGCCGGAATAGATCAGACTGAAAACAGCAATGCCTTTAAACACATTATTATACGCCCCCAACCTGTTGGCGGCATTACCTTTGCGCAGGCCAGCTACCAGTCGCTCTACGGCCTGATCAGAAGCGACTGGAAACAACAGGACGGCACGTTTGAACTCACCACGGAGATCCCCGGAAATACCGCAGCAACGGTTTATCTGCCTGTTCCTCCTGGCAACAACGTGTATGTTGACGGCAAGCCGGTGAACCAGGTGAAAGATGTCCGCTTTATCAGGAAAGAAGGGAAACGGTTCGTTTATAGTATTGGTTCAGGCGTATATCATTTTAGCGTGAGGGATAGAAAGCATTAGAATGGGAAATGCTCCTGCTTCTCTTAAACTTGAAATGTGCCACAACATGTGGCACATTTTTTTTACATTTGCCTGGTAGCTTTGTTCCCCGCAACTGACCTTAATAAAATATGAATAGCAAAATCATCCTTAGCGTATCACTTTTACTTTCGCTTATTTTCGTGTCGTCATGCTACGACAGCAAATCTCAGCAAGCAACGGAAAATGAAACTAAAACAGGCATTACAGCAGTATCAGTTTCCATTTCCGGCGGACTAAGGGCAATACCATCGAAGGCATATACCATTATGATTACCAAAGACAGTGTATATTACCGGCTTTATGCTATTGATACAAATCAAAACACCCTAAAATCATATCCCAACACAGAACTGGATTGGAAAAGTTTATTGAGCAAAATTGATTTGGAAAAATTTAAAAATGCTAAAAACGGCGCATCCCGCCAGGCCTACGATGGGATAGACACAGAAATAACCATCTCCACACAAAACGGACAATATGTAAAAATAAACGCAGACAATAATCCGGGATGGGACAGTATTTACAAACAATTAGTTGAAACATACTATAAAAAAACAAACGACCATTGAAAAAACATCTACTCTCTGGTGATGGTTGCACAGCGAAGAATAGAAATTATCAAACTTTCATCAAATGAATAAAAACTGCTACTGACAACAAATGAGTAAAACTATATTAAGATTTTGGCTGGCTAACCTTCTGATAAGTGCGGTGCTATATTTTTCTTACAGGGTTGTTATCCGCGAAACACAGCCAATCGAGACAACCTTACTGGGAAAATTTTTCAACATTATCGATATTCTGTTAAACCTGGGTTTTTCAATTATATATCTTGTAGTAATGACTTTTAGCTCCTTAACGTTTTTTCTGAATCTGATAGAAAAAATTAAAAACAACTCCCTCTTGTCCTTTCTGACATTTTCAGGAATACCGTTCGTTTGCATTGTTTTCTTAGCGGTTAATGTTTCGATGGATATTTATCAATACAATGAAAGTCCGCTAAAAACACTTTTAGTTTTTTCAGTGATTTATTTATTATGTACGATCGCGGAGTTTTTAATCTTCAGGAAAAAGGTAAAAAGCAGGTGAAGACGAAGATATATTCTCTTGGGTGAAGGATTCAATTAGCGTAGCGGTTTTCCTTCAGGGTTGTCATTATGAAATAACGTCCTGTTGGGTGAGCATTTAGGCCCCTATTATCAAGAACAAATGACACGCGCAAATAAGAAAAAATATATTTATTTGTAAAAAGAAACAATCGTGAGCAACAACAGCAGCATCATATACCTAAAAGGTGACGCAACAAAGCCTTTTATCAATGGGAATAAAATCATCGTCCACATATGCAACGATATTGGTCGTTGGGGCAAAGGTTTTGTCGTGGCTGTTTCGAAACGTTGGCCCCAACCTGAAAAGAGTTATAGAGAATGGTTCAAGTCAAAAGATAATTTTGCGCTGGGGCAAGCGCAATTTGTGCAAGTTGAAACAGATATATGGGTTGCCAATATAATAGGGCAACATAAAATCAACAAGGACGAAAATGGTAATGCCCCGATACGCTATGAAGCTGTAAGAGTAGGACTTAAGCAAGTAGGAGAATTTGCGGCAGAAATAAAAGCAACAGTTCACATGCCAAGAATAGGATGCGGACTTGCTGGCGGAACATGGGATCAAATAGAGCCGATAATTTCAAAAGAAGTCATATGCCGGTTTGTGGAGGTGTTTGTGTACGATTTCTAATCAAAAATGATACTTCTGGAACATTTAGCCCATGCCGCAACCTGATACCTTAATAAGTTGCTTTATGTCTTTGATACAAATCTTCCTGCTATGGGATGTTAAAATGCCGGCAGTTTTAAACTCTGTTAAAAATCTAACAATATTCTCCTTACCGGTACCTACCATGTTAGCCAGATCACTACGGGAAAGATTAATCATAATATCTTCCCCTGGTGCTGTTTCTTCCTTAAATTTTTCGCGTAACACAATTAATGTAATGGCGAGTCTCTCTTTAACAGAACGTTGTGCAAATACAGAAATGCTATTTGCCAGTACTGTAAATTCATGACTGAGCGCTTTGAGTAATCTACGTGGCAACACACTGGATCTTCCCATAATAGTCATGAAATCTTCTTTGGGGATGAATGCTATGACACTTTCTTCTAATGTAGCAGCGGAGTCGGGATAACGTTCATCCGCCAAAATAGCATGGTATCCGATTAATTCGCCCGCATTGGCAACATATATAATCTGTTCCCTACCACTCCGATCAACCTGGTACTTTTTAACCTTCCCTTTTTTTATAAAGAAAATGCCAGAGGCCACAGCTCCCTCCCTGAATATAACTTCCCCTTTACCATAGCATTGTTCCTGCATATGGGAAAAGAGATCCGTACATTCATCCTCGGGCAGACTATTTAGGATGGACTGGGATTTAAAATTCCATTTATAAATTGGAAACAGACCATCTAAACTCATAGCAATCGACTCATTGGGCTAAAAAGTGATTTTTTGCAGTTTTTTAATTGAAAAGTATCAATGAAACCAAATGCTGCCAAAGATACCTTTGCAATATGAAAATATCAACTATTTCTCGCCCCAGGATCAATTTCACCAATAACCATGAGTGGATTGCTCTTAATGGTAGTGTTGGGTTTGTAGGTGTTTCTGCACACAGACTAAAAGGGATTAAAAATATAGTTAATGTAATATGGCATAATCCGAAAGGCATTATTGATAAAGGAACCCTTATTGCTGAAATCCACACAGCTGACGAGATTATACCTATACACGCTCCTCTTGGTTGCAAATATCTTGGTCAGAATCAAAAACTATCGGGGAACCTGAACCTTATATTGGAAAGTCCACAGGACAATGGTTGGGTATTTTTTGTGACCCCGATGAAATTCCACCACCAGGCCCCTCTTCTTTCACTTGAAAACTACCAGAAATTAATACGATCCAAAGTTGCTAATTGATTTTTAATACTAATGGGAAACTCCTTGATGAAACCTAACTGGTATCTGACTGATGCATCATTTGACTGGCTGTTTCCAGAAAGGATTCAGCAAATGTCGAAGCGGCACTGGACTCCAATGGGAGTCGCCAAAAAGGCTGCTGCCTTCCTGGCCTCAGAAAAAGGCAAAAAGATCCTGGATATTGGAAGTGGTGTTGGAAAATTCGCGCTCATCGGCGCTCATTACTTTCCCGAATCATTTTTTCACGGTGTTGAGCAAAGGAGCGAGTTACATCATTATGCATTGGCAGCAAAAGAATACACTAAGACCGTTAATTCAGAATTTATAAATGGCAACTTCACACAAGTTGACCTTACTGAATATGATCACTTTTATTTCTACAATGCCTTTTTTGAAAATCTGGATGCTAAAGATAGAATAGATCATCAGATTGATTATTCAATCAGTCTATATCAATATTACTCCCGGTACCTATATAAGGAACTCGATAATAAGCCTGAAGGAACCAGGTTAACGACTTTCCGTAGCCTGGAAGATGAAATCCCACCAGGTTACCAGCTGGTAGACGCTTCAGAAGACTCCTTACTGAAAATGTGGATAAAAAAATGACAATCGGTTATTGCACATAAAATAAAATGCACGGAGCTATGACAATGGATGAATATGTAGCCACAATAATTGAACAAATTCAGGCCGCAAAAGATAACGCGGAAGTAGAGAAGGTAATTCAGGTATCCATCATCAACATGACAGAGAAGAAGAAGAATGGATTTATAATACAACGATGTCTTGACAAATTGCAGACAGCATTAGCCGAAATTCCTTCTTTTAATTGCAGTAGCGAACAATGGGGTTGTTATCGTTTTGCTCTTATCTGCATTAATAATTCATCTGTTAAGTACGCACCTGAAGACCAGAAGAAAATATTGTGATGAAGAAATCAAATTTTATTACCAGCATTTTAGAAAATAAATGCCCCCGATGCAGAAAAGGGAAATTATTTAAAAATGATAACCCTTACGAGCTAAAGAAAGTGCTGGATATGCACGACAACTGCCCTGTGTGTGGCCAACGGACGGAATTGGAGATAGGATTCTGGTATGGAACCGGATATGTTAGCTATGTGCTGGCAGTGATGTTCTCAGTATTTAACTTAGTATGGTATTGGCTGTTCTTTGGCATAACCTGGAGAGATAACAGTATATTCCATTGGCTGATAGTTAATGGGATCATACTTACACTTTCGATGCCCTTCTTAATGCGATTGTCCCGGACATTATACCTCACCTTTTATGTAGGCCATGATCCTGACGCCGAAGATCGGAAGAAAAAAGAGAAATTATCATAAGCACTTCCTACTTTAACTAAGCCGTCATAGGCTGCCCATGTTTTAAGTAATTTTTATGTTCACACCTAAACTACTCGAAACATTAAAAGGATATACCCGCATACAATTTGTAAAAGATTTACTTGCTGGGTTAATTGTCGGTATTGTTGCGTTACCGCTGGCTATTGCTTTTGCAATTGCTTCCGGAGTATCGCCGGAAAGGGGCCTTTACACTGCTATCATAGCAGGTTTTATCATCTCTGCAGCGGGCGGCAGTAGCGTCCAAATAGGTGGGCCTACTGGCGCTTTCATTGTAATAGTGTATGGTATTGTACAACAACATGGGGTTACTGGCCTGATAATAGCCACTTTTATGGCCGGGGTAATCCTCATTATTATGGGGATCGCACGTTTAGGATCTGTGATAAAATTCATTCCATATCCACTAATAGTAGGATTCACCAGTGGCATTGCACTGGTAATATTTTCCTCTCAAATAAGAGATTTCTTAGGCCTCAATATAACAACGATTCCATCTGATTTTACAAAAAAATGGATGATATACGGTCAACATATTTCGTCTGTCAATTATTATTCCTTTGCTATTGCCATTTTTACCACCCTGCTGGTTTTTTTATGGCCTAAAGTTACACACAGAATTCCGGGATCATTAATCGCAATTATTCTTTCAACCCTGGCAACGCAATTGTTTCATTTACCTGTGGATACAATTGGCAGCAGGTTTGGGAGCATCCCTACCTCACTGCCTTCACCCTCTTTACCCCACCTTGATTTTGATACTATTAAACTACTAATACAACCGGCTTTTACCATAGCATTACTCGGCGGTATTGAATCATTACTTTCTGCAGTTGTGGCTGATGGTATGATTGGGGGGAAACATAAAAGCAACATGGAGTTGGTCGCTCAGGGAGCAGCCAACATATTTTCATCAATATTTGGCGGAATCCCTGCCACCGGGGCAATTGCAAGGACGGCGACTAATATTAAAAATGGTGGACGCACCCCTGTTGCAGGTATTGTTCATGCGTTAACACTACTGCTGATAATGCTTTTTATTGGAAAATGGGCGGCCCTTATACCAATGGCTACATTAGCTGGTATTCTCGTAGTAGTTGCCTATAACATGAGCGAATGGGAAAATTTTATTGCTATAATCAAAGGCCCTAAGAGTGATGCAGCGGTGTTAATTGCGACCTTTCTACTCACGGTAATTATTGATCTTACGGTGGCGATAGAAATTGGAATGATATTGTCTGTATTTCTGTTTATGAGAAAAATGGCTCAGTTCAGCAATGTTAATATCATAACCAAACAATTCGATGGCAACAAAACTAACGAAGATCTTTTATCCATATCCAATTTTACTATCCCTCCCGGGGTAGAAGTATTTGAGATAACCGGTCCCCTTTTCTTCGGTGCCGCATATAAGTTTAAAGATGCCAGCAAATTTATTGAAAGCAGCCCACAGGTGCTGATCATCAGAATGAGGCAGGTACCTATTATTGATGCCACCGGCATTCAGACGCTCAAAGACGTAAATAAAGACCTGCAGCACCGCGGCACAAAACTTATACTATCAGAAATACCGACTAAAGAAGTATATGAAGAATTGAGAAAAGCCCGGTTACTGTTCAGTATTGGAAAAGCAAATGTGGCAGATACTTTCGTCAAATCAATTGAAAGAAGCAAAAAAATAATATCAGACAGGCGCCTAAAATCGGGCACTTAACTATTGCTATATCAAGAACCAACCGTTACTTTAAATTTTCCGGCACTCATAGTAAGTGTAGGTATTAACAGCGATTGAATTTTTGCGCTATTGCTCAAATAAATAGCAATCAATATCCCAATTTACCTTCTCTTTACTTTGATATCACTAGCGATAAGGCCGGTAAGAATGACAGGTCAGCATTGAAGAGTCAATTCATGCTGACTGAAAAATGGGGGATACAGTTACACTAAGGACATCTTAACACCTTCCTGCCATCCCCGGCCCTGGCAGAATTCTACCATATTTAACCGCAGAAAATTTATACTAATCAATATTCACTATTCCAGCAACACACTCCGACAAAACACAGGAATATTATCTTATCTGCGTTTTTATAAATGGAGGGCGACAGATTTTTGCCGCGCACATCTTATCTCTTATCTTTACGAAAATAGTGCTGCCTTCTGCAGCAAAGTCACTATCAATATATCCCAGACCTATACCTTTCTTTAGCGAAGGCGATTGTGTACCTGAAGTCACTACTCCAATATGTACCCTGTTTATGCTATAAATTTTATACTCATGCCGCGGAATGCTTTTCTCCATCATTTCAAATCCAATCAATTTACGGGACAGACCACCTGCCTTTTGCTTTTCAAGTAGATCATCGGCCGTAAATGGTTTGGTAAATTTTGTGATCCAGCCCAATCCCGCTTCCAACGGCGAAGTTGAATCGTCAATATCATTGCCGTATAAGCAATATCCCATCTCCAAACGTAAGGTATCCCTTGCACCAAGACCTATCGGCTTTATACCAAATTGTCTTCCTGCATCAAAAATATGATGCCAGAGCCTTGCAGCATTCTTATTAGGGAAATACAACTCAAAACCACCGGCACCGGTATAGCCGGTATTTGAAATAATTACATTAGATATACCTCCTAATGTTCCTATTCTGAACCCATAGTAGGGTATTTCAGACAAATTAACCGTAGTTAATTTTTGTAAAGTATCCAACGCCATAGGGCCTTGTACCGCCAATAAAGAAATATTCTCTGAAATATTGTTTATCTCCGCATTGAAAGTGTTCTTCAGCTTAATCCAGCTGAGGTCTTTTTCTATATTTGATGCATTTACAACTAGCATATAAGTAGTTGCATCCAATCTATATACCAGCAGGTCATCCACTATTCCACCCATATCATTGGTGAGACAGGAATATTGTATCTTCCCATCTTCCAGCTTAGAGGCGTCATTAGTAGCTACTTGCTGGACCAGGGATAAAGCCTCTGGGCCCTTGATTATAATCTCTCCCATATGGGATACATCAAATACACCTACACCTTTTCTCACGGTTTCATGTTCGATATTTATTCCCTCATATTGAATTGGCATGTTATAACCGGCAAATGCCACTATCTTGGCCCCCAATTGACGATGAACATCTGTCAATGCTGTATCTTTCATTTTGTATATTAAAGTATAGTTAGAATCTATCTCCTTTTTATTATAGTTTCAGTAATCCCAATCGTCCTATTGCACGAGATTTGCATACTGTTCGGCAGAGAGCAGGTGTGTTGTATCTATAGGTAGCCTCACCTGTATTTTAATAATCCAACTACCATAAGGATCTTTATTTACCAGTTCAGGGCCTTTTTCAAGAAGGGCATTGACTTCAATCACCTTACCTGCCAGGGGCATAAAAAGATCCGAAACAGTTTTAACTGCTTCAACCGTTCCAAAAATAGCTTCAGATTCAAGCGTTTTATTATTTGAAGGAATGTCCAGGAAAACAATATCCCCCAGTTCTTTCTGCGCAAAATCAGAAATGCCGATATATGCAAACTCACCATCAAGGTGAATCCACTCATGATCTTTTGAATACAGCAAATGTGTTGGATAATACATGATTTTACTAAATTTTCAGTTTTAATTGGTGATTGGATTGATTGATCATTTAGGTGTTAAATTATAAGTGCAACAGTTATAGGGTTTGCGATATATTCCTCGTATTTTACATTTCAGTGATCAGGTAAACGCATCAATAGGCTGGTGATCAATGTCTTGGCTATTTTTATAATTTTACCCAGAATTTTAGCAAACGATCTATATCTGTACTCACAATTTGATACCCGTTCGGTGCCTCCTCCTCTGCGCAGTGATAAGTCGCAAGCCGCGTACCAGCCGGCATTCTTTCCAGTTGATGATATAAATACCTGTTATATTGATTATACAAAGCCCTTGAATACGTAAGTTTATTGTCTATTTTATAAGCGCCAGGGAGGTTTTCATAAAAGGAGTTGAAAAAGTAAAAATGGTCATATTGTGTGAAATCCAGTTCCATTAAGTTACCAAGCATGTAAGTAACATTATTAAGCCCTGCCATTTCCTGAGCAATGGTTGCATAGCGCACCAGGTCATACCGTTGTTCAATACCGTAAAAGAACGCTTCGGGGTGGTAATATGCCCCTCCCATACAAAATTTACCTGCCCCACTACCAATATCCAATACTTTGACACCCGGAGTTGCAGCCAGAAATCCGGATGCTTTCCGAACCACCTTTAGCGGGGTCCAGTGCTTTTGAGCCAGCGCCTGTATGTAAAGGGGATAGAGATGATGGAAATTATCATCTGAATCAAACCATTTATCCAAATGTCCACGTAACGGAGTTGATGCTGATGTTAATGACATGTATTATGCTAATGTTTGTAGTTTACAATTGAACCAGTAAAATTCATTGAATGTAACTGCCAGATCCATGCTGTAAAGGTATTTATCATTCAATCTCGCTGCGGTAAACTTTATCATCCTAAAAAGTGATTTTTATCAATTTTAAAAATGTTAATTTTGTGTGCTATGAGTATCAAGGGTATATTTCCAATAGATAAATGGGATTTCAAAAGTGAATCCATCCTTGCAGACTTGCCGCATGATGTTTATGAGCTGTTGACTGCCCATAAGAGTGAGCAGATATATAAAAAGAACGAGATCCTTTTTAGAGAAGGATCTTATCCATCCGGTATATTTTATATAACCAAAGGAAAAATCAAAAAATATAAGGTTGATAATGAAGGTAAAGAGCAGATCATCTATTTGGCCAATACAGGGCAACTGATCGGGTATCATGCCATTTTATCAGAAGATCGGTATCCTGACTCTGCTGCCGTGATAGAAGAAAGTTCCATCGCCTTCATTCCTAAAGAGGATTTTTTGAATGCGCTCGATTATTCTCCTTTGCTTAATAACAGGCTACTAAAAACTTTAAGCCATGAATTTGCGGTGCTGGCTAACAGCCTAACAATGTTCGCACAGAAAACTGTAAGGGAACGACTAGCGCTGCAATTGATCATTATACGGGAAAAATATAAAGAAAATTATGTCGATGGTATGTCCATAGAAATAAATATAAGCCGGGAAGATCTAGCCAGCCTTGTTGGAACCGCCAGGGAAAATATCGTAAGGGTCTTGACTGAATTTAAAGAAGATGACATCCTGGAAACAAAAGGCAGGAAAATTATGATAAAAGACGTCAACAAGTTGATTAAAATAGCTAATTATAAATAGATGTGGTGCGCAAATTAATTAGTATTGCTATCCGTTTTCCCCCAATATTTTTTTATCATGAATCATAATGCGATGTACCATTTTGGAAAACCTCACGCGAAAAGCCTCATAAAACATGGCAATAACCAATACAGCTGCCGGTAAATAAAAGGTGAAGTACTTAAATTTCAAAAACAGATATCCTCCTGCAATTCCGCCTGTCAGAAAGAAAAATATGATAACGAGTCGTAGTACTATTTTTTTCCTGACAGCCGCAACGTTTTTCCCGGGAGCAGATACTAATGTATACAGATCAATACCAAGATCTGTAAACATACCGGTAAGGTGTGTAGTTCTAACCACATATCCTGAAATTGTTGAAACCAAAGCATTTTGCATTCCCATTGCGAATAACAGGCTACCAGCAAAGTATTCCGTTTTGATAATCGACCGATCAAATGTGTGTCCAAAGCTGCCTACCAGTATAAGAATTGCGATCTCACTCACAATAGGTATAACATAGCCAAATCTTTTGTTCTGTTGTGTTTTACCGGTACAAAAACTTGAAAAAAAAGCCCCTGCAAGAAAAAGTATTAGCCATAACCCAATCATTCGCGCGGATCTCAGATCTCCGGTAGCCAACTTCTGCGCTAGTAATGCTGCATGTCCAGTGACATTAGTGGTCAACACTGCAAAGGAAAAAAAACCGGCTGCATTTACCATTCCAGCGGTAAAACATAAAAGTACCGCCAGTCGTAAGTTATGGCGGTAATTTCTCTTTCTTCCTATATGACGCAGCATTTATTAATTTAATTGAAAATTGAACATCAAAATAATAAGTACGCAAAAAATTAATCTTAAACTAATTCCATCGTCGAATATTTTCGTAGGTACATATTAGCGTAACGTAAACATCCCCATTGAGTACTATTCCAATTGATAGGTGATAGATTTTCAAGCCAAGCCTGTAATTCCAAGACAAATGGCTTAATCATATTCGCATACTCCGTTTGCTCAATACCTGCTATTGCAACGGAGATAATTCTTTCAACCTGGTTATTATCCTGTGCCGCTTTCAATTCATCAATCACTAACAATACATATTTATCTACCTTCATCATCTTCGATTTTAATATCAAATCTTAATCATTTTCCAGTTATCTCTTTATCCACATTTTTAAGAGAAAATCTACCGTTGCATCAACCATCTGGTAATCAGGTGGTATTTCGTCTTCCAGACTATGGAACGTCACCAATCTGGTGCCACTAGGTTTATTGTCTAATCCCTTGAACATATAACGGGAATAATAATTATATAAGCCCGTAGAATATTCCATCTCCTGGTCAATTTGTCCATCATCAACAAGGTTCTCAAAAAAAGAATTATAAAAATAAAAGTGATCAAAGGCTTCAAAATCTATCTGCGTAAAATTGCCATTTATGAATTCAACATTCCCTGCGGCTGTTAATTCTTTCGCAGCCTGCGCAAAATGATACAGCTCTTTTCGTTGTTCCACACCATAAAATGTAGCTTCAGGAAATTGATGGCCTCCAATCAGACAAAACTTGCCAACTCCACTACCAATATCAAGAATTCTCTTACCTGATCCCGAGGCCAGGAATTTAGCTGATTTTCTTGCCACCTCCATAGGAGTCCAGTGTCGCTTGGATAATTGCTGTATCCGTTCTGGATACAACCAATCAAATGCCGCATCATTCACATACCACGTTGCATTAGAGGTAATATTTTCCATGTTTATTGCTGACTATTTTAGAAAGAATATATTATTGGCTGTTGGGAAAAGGTTAACTGAATCAGCGAAACAAAATGTGTGAGTCAATGCAGTAGGGAACATTTCCTGAGTGTCTAAATAAGTATCAATTTTTGAAACGTATTCTTCGTCGATAACCTGCAAAAACACTATTCTAAACAATCTATTCCATTGAAGTAATAATGATGCTACGCTCGTCTTTCCCATATTCATAGTAGTCTCCAGGTATTTACTGACTTGTAACCGGAACTTTATTTTATAGGGCAAAGTTACCGGAAGATCCACTCCGTTTAATTGATACTTTTCAATTTAAAAATTGCAAAAAGTCACTTTTCTACTAAAAGATGGGGGCTGTAATACAAAATACCATTACACCAAACGGTTGGTCTGTAGGCTTTTGGACACAATGACCGCATAAGGCTGATATGCGAGGTTTTTCCGTAGCCGATTTAACCGGTAAGCAGTACGCCCTTAATTATATTTCTGGTATCTAACAGTATCGTATACACGACTGGGACGATCCTGGAACAGGCACCTCCCCCTATTAAAATACACTGCAATATGTTCGCGTCATATTTTAAATTATTTACTTATCTCCAGAGCTGACATTAAACCATTCAATATGGAAAAATTTGTTATCACCAAGGACGTCAAAGAAGAGCTTCCTTTTAAACTCAATGCAGGTAATGGCGAAAGTGGGAACAAAGTTCTGGCAAAACACAAATAATTCATATTCAATATTATAAATATTAATATTAAATATTCCGATGAGAGAAATAAGCAAATCATCTGTTTGGCAACCACCATTAATTGTCACATTAACATTTAATATTTGTTTTTTGGGAAGAAGTTCGTTTAATTTATAACGCACTTATTGATGGCGGGTATACTTTAATAGTATTACCTATTAAAAGTCCACGTTTTTAAAACTTACTAAATGAAAAGGGGAGGTCTGCTTGTTGCAGCAATGCTTTATGTAGCAGCTACTTTTGCTTCGCAGGTTAATTTTGTCAGTCTCAATAATACCTATGCCCTTGCCATCAGAGAAATGGCATCGGTATGCAAGGATGTGGATGGTTTCATCTGGGCTTCATCCCGGATGGGGGTATTGCGGGTGGCAGAACCAGACTGCAGGATTTACCGTTTACCCTATGTTTCGGCGGATGTTATTTCTTTGAAACTAATGTATGGTGCCGGCATGCTGGTAGCCTATTCCAATAACGGTCAACTTTTCAGGTTCAATAAAAGACTGGACAAATTTGAGCTGCTGATTGATCTTAGGGGGCCACTGAAAACCGGGCACCTTAGCGTCAATAATGCGGTAATAGACGAGAGCGGGGCTATCTGGGTGGCTTCGTCCATGGGATTACACAGATTTTATGATGGTAAGCTCCGGGCAATAGGCAGGGAAGCCGACGAGATGTCGCGAGTGGCTATATCGGATAAAGGTTTGCTCGCTGTAGTCCGCGGAAACGCACTATATACTATAGACAAGCGTACCTGTGAGCTGAAATACGTTTGTGGTAATATACCCAAAAACGTTTCGGCGCTGGCGTATGATAAAATTTCCAACAAGCTTTGGATCGGTACATTTTCAGATGGACTGATGTATTACGATTTTTCTGTAAAGAGTGCCGCTAAAAAGGTGAATATTGACTTGCCCCGGCAGCCGATTCTGGCAATTGCATTTAACACGGACGCTACAATGCTACTGGGAATGGACGGACAAGGTATCTGGGAGCTTTCAAGGTCGGGGGAAAAGATATTGCATCATTACAAGGAGGATATGAACGATCCTGAATCACTGAAAGGGAATGGGGTTTATGACATATTTTGTGATAGCAGCAGGATCTGGATCAGCACACTCACCGGAGGATTGTCTTATTTCGAACAGCATCCACCAGGCGCGGTACATATAGTGCATCAGATAAACAGCAAAAACTCCCTGGTAAATAATCATGTTAACAGCGTTTTACAGGATCATTTGGGTAATCTTTGGTTTGCTACTAACAATGGTATTTCCCGGTGGAACGAAAAGACCGATAAATGGCAGACCTTCTACGCAGATAGAAAAGAAGCGGTCAGCGCTTTCCTGGTACTGGCAGAAGACAGTACCGGTAAGATATGGGCGGGCACATACGGGGCAGGTGTATATGTACTTGATCCGGCGACCGGCAGGGAGCTGGCGCACTACGCAAATGAAAAAGGCAGTAACCGGCCTTTTAATAATTATGTATTTGATATTTATGTAGATAGTAACAAGGATATATGGTATGGTGGTGGCCTGGGTAATATGGTAAGATATGTTGCTGCTGAAAATAGCTTTAAAAAATATGACTATCAGCCTGTTTCTGCTTTCGCGGAGCTAAGCAATCATCAGCTGCTCATGGGATGTACCTATGGATTGGGTATCATGGACAAACAGAATGGAGATAAACAGATTATTGTTGATGGGTTCCTGGTAAGCGATATTGTTTACTACAAAAACAAAGTATGGCTGGCCACTGCCGGAAACGGCGTACTGTCCTATGATATGGGCGATAAATCGATGCGGCATTTCAACATGAATAATGGATTGCCGTCAGACTATGCCAACAGTATCATGGTAGCTGATTCGTTTATCTGGATAGGTACAGAAGGGGGCATCGCAAAATTGGACCCGCAGCGGCAGCAGGTACAGACATTTGCTCATATTTCACCGATATACCGACTGGCCTGCAACAGGAATGCGTCTTCCATTCTGAAAGATGGTCGCATCATTGTTGGCACCAATAACGGTGCAGTGTTGTTCCCGCCAGATATAACACAACCCAATACCAGCAATGGCAGGATATTTCTGCAGGATCTTACAATTGCCGGCAGGTCCGTACATGATAGTCTTTCGCCATTAATGGGTATCGACCTCTCAAAATTAGCCACACTACAACTTAATTATTTACAGCACGACTTCTCATTTGAACTGGTGATACTGGACGAAGGTGTGTCCCGCTCTGCAATTGAATGGATGCTGGAAGGTTGGGACAAAGATTGGAATAAGTCGGGAGAAGGAAGGAAAATAAATTATAGTAATATTTCCCCTGGAGAATACAAATTAAAAATACATCTCCTGGCCAATGATGTAATTGTAGCAGAAAAAGTAATAGACATCCGGATAATCCCGCCATTCTGGAAACGCAGGTGGTTTTATGCTGCCGTTCTGCTGCTGCTGGTTACGGTGATGTATTTTGCCCTGCGATTATATATTGATAAACTGCAACGCAAACATACCGCAGATAAAATCCGCTTTTTTACCAACACGGCACATGAGATGAGAAACGCGCTCACACTGGTGAAGGCGCCAATAGAGGAACTTAAAAAAGAGATTTTTTCAGAGAAAGGCCACCAACACCTGCAACTGGCTACGGAGCAGATAAAAGAACTGACAACGACCGCTTCACGTTTGCTCGACTTTCAAAAAGTAGATGCCGGCAAAGAAATAGTCAATTTCAGCAGCGTGGATATTGTACAGCTAATTGCAGCCAGAAAAGCGCTGTTTGACGCCTGGGCCGCACAAGAAGAAATTGTTATCCGGTTTAATACGGATATCAGACATTATACTTCAGCAGTAGATGTGCTGATGATGGAAAAAGTAGTCGATAACCTGATATCCAATGCCATAAAGTATGCGTACAGGAATAGTACTGTACTGCTCGTGTTTTCCGGTACCAAACAAAGCTGGACACTGGAAGTAACAAACAAGGGAATAGGGATTGGCAGAAAAGCACAGCGTAGTATTTTTCGGGAATTCTATCGCAGCGAAAATGCAGTAAACGCCAGGATTACAGGTTCCGGTATCGGGTTGCTGCTTACCAAAAGTTATGTAAAATTGCACCACGGAGAGATCTCTTTTGCCAGCCAGGAAAATGCCGGGGCGTTATTCAAAATTGAAATCCCTTATACTGAGATCGCTTCCGTAGAGGATCTGACACCTCCACGGCAGGAATTAAGCCATGAAATCGTCCCTGCCCCATTATGGTCAGACGTGGATGCACCGGAACCTTTAAGCAAACTACGTGTATTCATCGCAGAAGATAATGAAAAATTACGGGCCTTCCTCCTCACTGCCTTACAAACAGAATTCCAGGTATTCACTGCAAATAACGGACAGGAGGCATGGCCACTCATCCGGAAAGAACTGCCGGACCTTGTAATTTCCGATATAGTAATGCCTGAAATGAACGGCCATGATCTCTGCCGGCTCATAAAGGCTACATTCGAAACCTCACACATCCCATTGATCTTGTTGTCGGCACTCAATTCCCAAACCGACCAGCTTTATGGCCTCGGACTGGGCGCTGATGATTACCTGACCAAACCTTTCGATATACCGCTGCTGGTCCAGAAAATTAAAACCATCGTACGTAACAGAACAGTCATCAGGGAAAAAGCCCTTCGCCTGATTCAACCTGAAAATAATATTCCCATCCTGCAAAATGAGCATAACGACAAATTCGTGAAACAGGCGGTAATGGTAGTCCGCAACAACCTCGCCAACGCGGCGTTTGGAAAAGAAGAGTTTGCCGCTGCCATGTTCGTTAGCTCCTCCCTGCTCTATAAAAAATTAAAAAGCCTTACCGGACAGTCGCCGGTAGATTTCATCAAATCTATCCGACTTAACCACGCACTCGGGCTACTCCAGTCCAGAAAACATAGTGTAATGGAGATTAGCGAATTATGCGGTTTTTCCAGTGTCAGCTATTTTAGTACTTCTTTCAAGAAATTTTATGGAAAATCTCCCGCAGATATATAATTGTCATCTTTACAATTAATTTTAAAAAGAGACATTCATTTGGCATAAAATATATACCCGCCGATTATTAATTGTCTAAAATACATTTAATAGGATAACAGGCAGCCTTTCTTTGCCCATGGCTACACGGATCGTTTATCAACTATGAAAACCGTACTACATTCAAGGAATATTATCTAAAAGTTAAACCGAAATATCTGCTTTTGAATGCTATTGTTCAGCATCCACGGTATATTTGTTTCATCACCCTTCCGGAGGGAATGAAGCGTTATGAAATACTTCTGATTTTATTTAATAGTCCCGTTATGAAACTATACGTCTCTCCTGTACGTACCAACTTAGGTACGTATAAAGACCATACTATAGTGGGGTAAATACAACAATTTATTTTATGAAATTAGTGTTATCCAGCAGCCTGGCAGGACCAGGTCATGCAAAATTCCACCTGGGGTTTGGTATTTCCACTACCTGCCGCCTGATGCTTGCTGCCTCCATTTTACTATTGACCAGCAACACGCTCCGGGCAGAAGGAGCCTATGCCATGGCGCCTGCTGCCAATACCAGCAAGTTGATTGGGATTTCCGGTTCCATTAAAAATGAAAAAGGGGAACCGCTTGAAATGGCCAACGTCATGGTAAAAGGAACCTCCACCGGCGCCTTTACTGACCGTGCAGGCAGATTTACTTTAAATGCCCCCAACACGCAGGCAACACTGATCGTTTCCCTCATGGGATATCAAACACAGGAGATATCCCTCAACGGACGTAATGTGGTAGATGTTGTACTAATAGAAAACACCAAAGCCCTGAACGAGGTAATAGTCATAGGATATGGTACCCAGAAAAAAGCGGACCTGTCTTCCTCCATTGCAACAGTAAATCCCAAGGACCTGCTGAAGGTGCCCGGTGGTTTCCAGGCAGCCATGCAAAGCCAGGTGCCAGGCGTACAAATCACCGGCGATAAGATCAGGATCAGAGGAGTAGGATCTATCAACAATACAGACCCACTCTACGTGGTAGACGGTATGATCGGTGGCGCCATGCCGGACGAAAATAACATAGAAAGCATCCAGGTGCTGAAAGATGCCGCTTCCTGCGCCATCTATGGAGCCAGAGGTGCAAACGGCGTTGTGCTGGTAACCACCAAACGAGGCGCCGCCGGCAAAACAAAAATTGACTATAATGGCTATGGTGGTACCAAGGAGATGTCGCATAATGTTGGCCTCCTCAATGGTCAGCAACTAGCGGAACTGATCAACGAAGAAATGTATAACCAAAACCCTTCCCGCACGGATTACCTCCCTGCCTTATCAGATCCCACCAAAATCGGGAAAGGATATAACATGGTAGACGCCCTGCTGAGAACAGGAGGCTACCAGAAACATAACCTGGCCATTTCCGGCGGTAACGAAAATGCCCGCTTCCGTATCAATACCAACTATGCTACAGATAAGCCTGTTATCATAAAAGATGCTTATAAAAATTATGGCATTCAGTTCATATCCGATTTTACAAAGGGTAAGTTAAAAGCCGGTGAAACTTTTTCACTCAGCCGCAACCTCAGAAACTGGAGTAATAAAAATATTATTGATGCACAGAAATGGTCTTCTACTTTGCCGATCTACGACCCTAACAGCACCACAGGGTTCGCAGGAGCAGGTAATGGTACCGATGTGGCCAGCGCCCTGGCCAATGCCTACCTCAACGCCAACGAGTCTGAAACAATAGGCGCCAATGGTAATGGATGGGTGTCTTACGAATTTATTCCGGGCCTCCGTTATAAATTCAATATGGGTATCGACTTTTACAGGAACCGTACGCAGAATTATATCTCCGCCTACTCCGTAGGTCAATATCAGAACCACGATCCGGACGAACTCTCCATCTCCACTGCACAAAACAACAGGTATCTCTACGAAAATACCCTTTCATACGACCGCCAGATAAAAAAACATAACATCAGCGCACTGGCAGGTATCACCTCCGAAAATTCCGAATACCGCGCTGTAAATGCCGGCGCCAGATCGCTGCCTAGTCCCGATCTGCTGATCCTGGGCCTCGCTCAGCTTACCTCTTCACGTGTGGTTGGATCAGGTGTAGGACGGACCGCCATGTACTCCCTGTTAGGCCGGATCAACTATGCCTACGATAGTAAGTACATGCTCACCGCCAACTTCCGCCGCGACGCCTCCGCGAATTTCGGTAAGGCAAACAGATACGGTAACTTCCCTTCCTTCTCTGCAGCATGGAGAGTAAGCCAGGAAAACTTCATGAAATCCATACCTTTCATCTCCGACCTGAAAATCAGAGGCAGCTACGGAAAATTAGGCAACTCCGATATCAGTCCATACCAATATCAGAGTACGGTCAGCTTCGACCATGTATGGTATTATCTCAATGATGTCATGGTTACCGGCGCCCTCCCTGCCACACCGGCCAATCCAAATGTTAAATGGGAAAGCCAGAACTCCACCGACCTCGGTATCGACCTCTCCCTGTTTAATAATAAGCTATCGGTAACGGTAGACTATTTCAATAAGAAAACCGCCGACATGCTGGTGAATGTTCCTATCTCCTACACCGCCGGATACCTGGACAATTTCCCGATATTGAACGCAGGTAGTATCAGTAACAAAGGATGGGAATTCCTCGTCAATTATAAAAATACAGTGGGGAAATTTACCTATGCCGTAGGCGCCAACCTCTCAACGGTAAATAATAAAGTGTTAGGCCTGGGTAATGGTAATGAAATCCTGGCAGGAGGCGTAAACCCTGGCGGTGAAAACGTGACCCGTACCGCTGTTGGTAATTCCATCGGTCAGTTCTGGGGATACGTCACCGACGGTTTATACAAAAACAAAGAACAACTGGACGCCGATAAAGCCTTCGCTCCGAATGCTGCACTGGGCGACGTTCGCTTCGTAGACCGTAACCACGACGGCGCTATCAATGCTGCCGACAAAGCCTTTATCGGGAATCCTATCCCACGCTTCAGCGGCGGATTTACCACAGATGTCAGCTATGCTTCAAAAGCCGGTACCTTCGATCTCTCCATGATATGGCAGGGTTCCTACGGCAACGACATCTATAACAACAGCAAATACTGGGGAGAAGGTATGTACCACTATTATAACAACTTCTCCTCTACGCTCGACCGCTACCGCGCGGAAGACCTGGTATTTACCAACCCTGTCTCCGGCGTTAAAACCACCTACCCTAAAAATACAGCTACCAATATGCCACGTGCGGTGTTAGGAGATCCTAATAAAAATCTTCGTGTATCCGACAGGTTTATAGAAGACGGCTCCTACCTCCGGCTGAAAACCCTTACCATAGGCTATACACTCCCGACATCTTTACTGAACAGGTATAAAATAGATTTCATCCGCTTCTACGTTGGCGGTAAAAATCTGTTCACGTTTACCAAATACTCAGGTTATGATCCTGAAGTGGCCTCCGACAACAGCTTAAGCAATGGCCGCTATAACCTGAATCGCGGTATAGATGCACAAACGCCATGGGGACTGACCTTCACCAATACCCGTGAATTCTTCTTCGGTATGCAGGTCTCCTTTTAGTCGTAAACCAATAAATGCTTTAAGATGAAAAAATTCAATGTATATACCTGCGTACTTGCCGCTGCAATGATGACCTACAGCTGCAAACCTGATATGGATCTTAATAACCCGCAGGAACTTTCCATAGATACCTATTATAAAACACCTGCCCAGCTGGAAGCAGCGGTTATCCCGGCATACCAGGCGCTCATCGGTAAAGTGCAGGGTGGCTATGCCCGCTCTTTTTACTACGAACTGCTGGCTCCCGGTGATGACTTCAACCATACCTTCAAATGGGAACCCATGTACCAGGATACCTATAACACGCCTTCCAGCGATGGTATGGCCGCCGGTAGCTGGAAAGATATGTGGAACGGTATTTTCGCCGCCAATATGGCCATCGACAGGATCAATGCTTTTACAGGGCACATAGATGATAAACAGAAATCAAGATTGTTGGGAGAAGCACATTTTCTCCGCGGCTTACTTTATATGCATCTGGTAATGCTGTTTGGTGAAACAGTTCCCCTGATCAAAACCCCTGTGAAAAGCAATGCGGATTACTACCCGACAAATTCCAAACCCGGCGAGATCTATGCACTTATAATCAGTGATTTCCAACAGGCGGCAGGCTTTCTCCCACTCAGAAGTGAATTGTACAGCAACGCCGCCTTCATAGGAAGGGCCACTAAAGGCGCTGCGCAGTCCTACCTGGCAAAGGCTTATATGTACCGCCCTATACTGGAAGTTGGCAAGCCGGCAGAATTTGCGAAAGCACAGGAACAACTGAAAATTGTAATAGATAGCAAAGAATACAGCCTGGTAAATAATTTCCGTGACAACTCCCTGGAAGCTACTGAAAATAATCCCGAATCAGTTTTTGAAGTACAAATGCACAACGGGCCAGGATGGCTGGGCGATGATATGTCCGACTCCTGGAGATGGCAGGAGATCGGCATCTATGACGGTACCGGCGGAGCATGGTGGAACCTCGCACCCAACAAAAAAACATATAATGAGTTCGAGCCCGGTGATCCGCGTAAATATATGACGCTATTCTGCGACAACGGCGCCTTCTATACGCAGATCGATGGTAAAGTAACAGATTATAACTATTGGATGGCACATCTGGCTACCAACAAGGATCTATACGGTACACGCAAATACTGCCCGGATAAACAGACGGCCGACTTTGATGATGGCATCAACGACCGCCTTTTAAGATATGCAGACGTACTGCTATTATATGCCGAATGTCTCAATGAAGCAGGAAACGCGGCCAGCGCAAAACTATACATCAATATGGTGAGGCAGCGCGCTAATTTAGTGGTGCCCTCTGAACAACCGCAACTCTGGTATCAGCATTCGCCAGGTACCATCCCTGATGTAGACGGTCTTCTCGCAAAAGATACAACCATCAATGGTATCAGACTCAATAATATCAAAAATATTATTCAGCACGAGAGATTTGTAGAATTCTGTGGCGAATACCAGCGCTACTTCGACTTACTCCGATGGGGCATGGCTGATCCACAATGGCTGGCACCACTTAAGGCTATAGGATGGACCCCCAAAGCGATGTACTATCCCTTCCCACAGGCCGAATTAGACAACAACAAAAACCTCACTGGAAATGCAATGAATCATTAATGAAATAGCAACATGGAAAGCCGGTTTCTCGTCAGTAGAAACCGGCTTTTTTTATTAAACAATACCGAAAACAATTCATCCGGCACTATGCGGATTTACGGGGAGGTGAAGGTGATGGTGGTGGTGAGAAAAAAAACTTGTAAAATAAGCTTCTACAAGTTTTTAATTATGTAAAATAATTTTGATCCAGTGAGGTAGTTTCCTCTTTGTGTTGTTGTGTAAGCAAAAAAGCATCATCATTAGGCAATATTGAACAAATTTTAGCGGTTCAAAATCATTTAATTTGAGGATCGATTTACAATTGGTTAGTAATCCGAGACACAACTACAGGTTTAGTGGTAACCGGATCACTGCCAGCTTTGCCTTCCATCTTCTATAAAACCAGCAAGACACACACATTGACATCAAACAAAATGATAAATAAACCATTTCAAATTTTTCACTCCATAACATTCAAATGTGCATTGTATTTGAGTTTGACAATTTTATGCTCAATTACCTCTTCCTATGCTCAGGAAAAAGAAAAGTCCTGGGAAGAGTTAAAACAAAACTATGAGTTTCCTGCATGGTACACCGAAGCCCGTTTTGGGATTTGGCTGCATTGGGGAGGACAGTCTCAACCCGATAATGGCGGCGGCTGGTATGCACGTCATATGTATATGCAGGATGTGGGTGGTGAAACCTTCGGAAAAGATGCTTACCCTAATCAATTAAGACAATATGGGCATCCATCCAAATTCGGTTACAAAGAAGTGCTTCAATCCTGGAAGGCTGAAAAGCTAGATCCTGATGCTTTGATGAAATATTTCAAAGAAATGGGTGCTAAATATTTTATGATTTTGGCCGTTCATCATGATCATTTTGACAATTTCAATTCGACCTATCAAAAATGGAATTCTGTAAATGTTGGTCCTAAACGGGACATTGTAGGAGACTTTAGAAAATCGGCACGAAAATACAAGATGCCTTTTGCCGTGAGTTCACACGATGACCGTTATTTGAATTGGTGGCTTCCGGCCTTTGGTTCGGATAAATCCGGACCATTGAAAGGGGTTCCCTATGATGGAAATCTGACTAAAGAAGATGGGAAAGGTTTATGGTGGGAGGGTCTTGATCCAGCCGACTTATATGGATTACCACCTGCCAAAAGAACGCCTGAATGGATTGCAAACATGAAAAAAACATGGGTATTGCGCCATAAAGAATTAGTCACAAAATACGATGTGGATATGATTTGGTACGATGGTTATGGTTTTCCATATGGTGAACCAGGAAAAGAGGTTTGCCGTACTTTATTTGAGAACAGCCTAAAGAAAAACGGTAAAATTATGGCCGTTGCAGCAGGTAAAATTTCTGATGATGATGCCATTGTAAAGGATATTGAATGCGGGACCTCAAACGAAATCAATCCAAAACCCTGGCAAGGTATTATTACAACTAGTAGCGGATGGTTCTATAAAAAAGACCGGGAAATGGTTCACAATGCCCAAACAATTATCGAAATGATGGCAGATGTGAATAGTAAAAATGGGAATTTATTGCTCAATGTTGAGCTTTTGCCTAATGGAAGCCTTTCAGCCGATGAAAAAGCAATTCTTGACGAAGTTGGAGCTTGGGTTAATAAAAACAGTGCTGCAATTTATGCAAGTAAACCATGGAAAGTGTATGGAGATAATCTAAATTCTGTTTTAAAACGCGCCACTAATATTGCCAATGCCGATTTGGAAGCATTGAAAAAACAAGCAGAATCAGAACAGTTTAATCAGCGAACCATTAAAAGTCCGGCATATGGAAATGACGAGGTTAGATTTACAACTAAAGGTGAAATTTTGTATGTTTTTGTGTTGAACCCAACCGAAGGTGAGATCGCACTTCCAACATTAGGCTTCAAATCAAAACAGTGTCCAAAGAAGATCAGGTCAATAAAAATGATGGATGGGAAAAAAGTAACCTTCCAGCAAACAGACGAAAAATTGACGTTCCTGGTTCCTGCTCAGCGTCCTTCAAAATATGCTGCTGTTTTTGAAATAAAAGGAGCACTGTAGAATGACTTTATACAATGTGCATTTTCCTATGTAAATGGAGCGTGGCGTACCATAAAGTTCTCCAAATGTAATTTATTGTGCGGCATCTGCATAAGTAGAAGCGATACGGATTCCCTTTACGATATGTGTTACCTGAGCGGTATCTCCGCCGTAAACACCCCATTTAGGATCACAAAAATCGCTGTCCAATGTTCTGCAAGCCATGTGTTGGCTGCCATTGGACAATGTTTGCTTTACGCCGTTGTACCAGAATTCTACAAATCCGATGGCATCACTTTTAGACACTTTCATGTGAATGACAAATTTCTGCCAGGTGCCGGAAGAAATGGGAATGGACCAGAGCACGGTAGCCACGTGGTTTTCGTCAAAATACTGCAACTCCAGATGACCATTCACCGTATGCAACATCAAAGGATGATTGGCGCTGGCCGTAGCGGTGGGATAAGATTTCCATTGAAATACCGCCTCTGTTTTTAACGATACCGGGATGTAAATCTTGCTGGTCCAGCCGATATAAATCTCCGATCCTTCCAGGGCCTGAAAGTTCTTGGCTCCATGTCCTTCGGCGCGATGAGACCCTACTGGTTTTAAAAACTTCCAGCATAAGGTCCCGGTTTCATCTGTGACCGTTGTCACCGATCCGTTTTGTTCCACGTTAATGTCTTTCCATACATTAGCGACGCCGTTGGCTGCATCGCCATTAAATAATAGGCTGGAAATACCGGGGCCATTGACTTGTGTGTTAGCCCCCTGGGATTTATCCAATAGCACGGTGTTTTCATTGTCCTTCTTACAATTAGTCAGTAACATCAGGCAGCTTGCTCCCATGACAAATAGCTTAAACATAAGGTTGTTCATAATGCAAGATTTAGATTGGTTTGGGTTAAAATCAAGATAAGATAAGCATTAATGGACAATTATGGAGGGGTGGCGGAAAATTTTCTTCGCTCATATTTCATTTTTATCTGATTAATATACCAGTCGCATTTAACCCCGACATCATCTGCGTATTAACATTGTACGCAGTAGTAGCTTACTATAGCCGAAGTTACAGGGGAGATCAAAAGTGGCAAAGGACGCCAAACGCAGCAAAGTCTTTTTCATAACACAGATCCTTCAACAGTAAATTACTATTTTCCTTTCATATGTCTACTATGTAACCTAAGAAATACATAACATTGAATTATATTTTATTTTTTATAATTTAATATTTATAAACACTTCGACCAACCTTTTTTCATAATATCGTCTGTCATGTAATTTTTTGCACCCTTTACCGCTCCATTTATGATAAGTAAAATTGATATTCAAAATTTTGGTTTATTTAAAAATTACGACTGGAAATTTAATGTTGGAAATGCAGACAACGAAGTCTTTAAAAGAATAAATATTATATACGGTAGAAACTATTCAGGCAAAACGACATTTTCACGAGTATTTAAATGCCTAGAAGATAAAGCACTCCATCCAAACTTCCCAAACGCAAACTTTACCGTTTTTAAAACGGATAAAAGTACAATCACTCACAATACTTTGGTAGATGAGAATATACAAGTTCGAGTATACAACTCTGATTTTGTTCGGGCTAATCTGAGCTGGCTTCACAATGATGATGGCTCAATTAAACCGTTCACAATACTAGGTTCGAAGAATATTGAAATTGACAAAAGTATTCAAGAAATAGAAAAGAGGCTAGGTGACCTTGAATCTCTAACAGGTTTATCATACGAACTAGAGTTAGCAGTAGATAATTATTCCAAGAAAGACGCTGAAATACAGAATTACGCCATTGTCAGATTATTGCCCGTAGCGGAGAGCCAAAATTCACAAACGAAGGTTTGCCGTGGTTAATTAATATAGATCCGCAAAAAAAAGTTTCTCCAGAGATAATGAAAGCAGTCGATGAGGTACTTGCACTACCACCTCCAAGATCTTGGGCTCCACGTTACCCAGACGAACGACAAGGCTGGTCACCTGTCGCGGAGAAAAATGCCCCATATGAACATTGGTTGGAACAGCTAAACAAAAAGAAAACTGGAAAGAAAGATAAGTAAACCGACTCGCTCCCCTCCTACTCTGAAGAAAATGTCTCCTTCGTCCATCTACAGACATAGTACACTTCTCCATATTACTGTGTATATAAGTCACTAAATGGTTAAAAATTAAATGTATGAAAAAGTTGTTCTGCCAGATAGACAAAAAGAAATTTAGTCCGAAATATTTTATCGTTATGGGAAAAAACAGTGTCAGCAATGACTGGAATCCCATGACTTTTGACGACGAAAGTAAATGCTTTTGTTGGGCCAATCCCTCTGACGAGTACCATCATGATGAAAGTGTTGAACTATATGACCGTTCAACTGTGATGTATTTGATTGGAGAATCTGTCCATTCAAAAGACGGCAGACAGCAATCTGATTATCGATTGCTTCCCGTATACACTGGCTTTGAACTAATCCCGCAGCTTTACATGATCGTACAAGATTACGGCGATAACAAGGCATTTACCCCCCTACGTAGAGGTGAATGTGCCCCCCTTACTTTGGCTAATAGCGAAGTTAAGGGGGCTTCCCTGACCTGAGCTTTTCGATCTGAACACCGCTCAACGACTGGTAGCTATTCAAAAAGAATGGGATATGGAAAATAACAAGAACACCGAAGATCACCTGAATATGGTTATTATCCCAATACAATATAATAACTCCAACGCCTCGCCAGAAGACCATTTAGTACAGCTGAGTAAACAGCTATTGCTGTCATAGCCAAACTATAAATAAAATATGTGCAGGCTTAAATTAATCCCATCAGACCTCTATATTCCCTCAATTATGAACGATTCAAGATCACCTTCAATTTCGCTTGAAAAGAAAACCATTAGGTTGATACTACTTCTAATTTTAGTAATAATATTGGCTATTCTATCATGCTACTTAAAACATGAAGAGCCAGATCTGAAAGTATCTGAACTAGTAAAGATAATAACTGGCGGTCTGGTAATCATCGGATTAATGTATTCAATTCTTACCTATGAGTCTAACCAAAGTCAAAATCGGTATGACATGAGAATACAGAAATTCTTAACTACATATAAGGTAATGGAAGTATGGTATACTCCTGTTATGATGGGATACTATGAAACTTGCTTAACCTTTGAAGATAAGGAAGAATTTAAACTTCTAGGAAAAGGTACCCTTGATTTTATGGAAGCCCTCGATAAAAACGAAAATATTGAGTATAAAAAAGCTCTGGTTTCCATATTGAATTATCTTGAATCAATATCGGTCGCAGTAAATGAAGAAATTATGGATGAATTATTTATGAAAAAGTTTTTCAGAAGAATTTTCTTTGAATTCTACGAAGATTATATAGACTTAATTACTATGAGAAGGAGCAATATAAACGATCCCGAAATCTGGCTGCAGTTTACTATCCTGGTTGAAAGATGGAAGAAAGACAGGAAATAGTACTCTTCCAATTTAGCATTGGGTACAGCATACTCTAATATTCTCACAAAAATTCTTCTTACTACTGTGGATTATGAAAATAGAAACCAGTAGATCCATTTTTCTGAAGAACTTTGTTCTAACTCTAATGTTTATCTTTTAAATATAGAACAGTTATTTTCCTATATCATTATGGAGGCTAAATAGAGATTAAATGAAAAAAAACTTACTTGAAGAGTGGTACAAAGAGGCGCTAGTCATCTCTTCCCCATTAAATATAAACCAACAAATATCGAGGGAAAAAATTCAGTTCATATTTGACAAGTTTTTAATTTTCTTTGGTTTAAAATTTTTCATTGTGAATGTAGGACAAGACCGGCCAATTGATAAAATCAGTTGGACCTTCTCTTTACTTGTGAGCCATAACGAATTAAGGTGCATCTGGGCACTTTACGATATAGCCCTGCTTATTGACTATTCACAAACGTTGGATACTTCCCTACAAAAAGACATGGCTTACTTAAAGAAAAACCCACAGAATTTGAGAACTTTCTTTTACGAGCTATATGTCTTTAGGCTCTTAGATTACAACAAAATAACTAACAGAAAAAAAATAATGGTTGGAACTAAGGAGCTGGAGGGAGATTTGGTCTTATCTAACAAACCGTTTTTATTTGAATGTCGTAAAATATTTATGCCCAGGTTGCATCATCTAGACATACTCCGGAGATTAATGACATATATCTATACTTCTGTGCAACAGCTCAACAAAGGTTTTGGTATGATAGGCACGATTACCATCAAAAAGCCTGTAGAAGCTAAACACGCCAAAAACTTTGAAGAAAAAATAAACCAATACTTTAAATCATTTAATGAACTCTCTAGTCTACATACCATAGACTATCATATAGATGATGACTTTGGTTCATTCCATGTTGTAAATTTTGACCTTGCCACCCTGATTGAGTTAAAACAAAAGAAAACATTTGATGTGCTTTTTCACCTAAAACCTCCTAAGGTTGAAATTCCTGGAATTATTACCAGGTACCTTATGAAGGTTATGGTGAATTTCCCAATTCCGCGAAATAAAATCTACAAAAACCTGGAAATTGCTTTAAAAGAAAAAAAGGAGCAACACCAAAATTCCGACTACCCAAATCAAATTTTCTTTCTTGATAGTGAGTCGCTACCGGAAATTCAAATGGGTATGTTTCCGGTGGATACTATTTATGAACCAGAGATGGTCCAACATCTGTATAAGAAATTAAATTTACAGCAGATTGTTTGCATAACCCGACGCAGCTATACCAAGAAACAACCTTGGGTCACAGCAGATGTTTTATCTCCAGATCACCTGAAAGTTGAAGGCGATTACATAAAAAAAATCTTAGAAAAACAGAATAATAAGTGGAAATAACTTCAAAATAGAAGCTGTTTTTCAGGAAGCGGTTTTTCTGGCCTGCTTCATCGTGAAGTATTCGTAGTAAAAACTACCGCTACCGAAAGTCATATGCTTAGTTGTTTGCAAATTCGTTAAAAACTCAGCGGCACTACTAACACCTTCCAGTAACAGTTCGAGCATTGGAAGGCTTAGAAACCAGGTATCAATAAATGGTCGATCAATCCTGGGGTCGTCGGGGCCTATCGTTAGAACTTGTTCCGTGATACGCTGACAACTTTTGTTAAGGTTGATAAACTTATTACGCACACCCGCAGTGAGCTGCAGATCAGCTTTCGGTGTAAAAGTGACATCGAGCAACAAAGACAAAAACCTATCCACAAAAACCTGATCCTGGAAGCTATAAAAATCTTGATGACTTAAAGCTATTTTCTCTATTTTTCGCCCTTCCCATTGTACTCGTTTTAGCGTTTCATCAGATTGCTCTAAGTCGATAAAGCCATAATCACGCAACCGTATCTCAATTTTACCCATCTGCTCCTGAGCCTTTATTAGGGTTTCTGCCAGATCAGTAATCACATGATGATCCAGGCCGCTTTGTGCTTTTCTGGTTAACGGACTCTTTTTCACCTCTATTAGTATGATGGTATCTGCGGTTTCCACCAGTACATCACAATCACCTTCAACCTGCTTATTGTTCTTAAAATTTCCATGATGTACCTTCATGCCCTTTTGAGCCAACAAATATCTTACATGTTTTTCTAGATGTATGCCTATCTGACGATCTGCACCAGCAACAATCTTTTTTACCAATCCGTACATCACCTCAAAGAATCCGGGTGCGCTCCAGTTTCTATCGTACATGAGGTATGATTGCGGAGAAATCTCTATTAGCGGCTTTAAATATACGTTTACTTTTTGCTGATCCTGCAGCCTTACAAATCCCAGGTTGACTTCCCCCGGCTCATGGGAGAGTTCCTTTAAAATCCTATTTGTAACTTCATCAGACACTTTCGCTCGAGCAGCCTGAAGAGTAATATCTGCACGATTCAGTCTCACAGGTCCATGGCTACCTGTCACCATTCTTTCTATAATGCCTGCCACCTGCAAATACTCAAGAAGGTTAAACCCACAGTGAGAAGGTAACAACTTTATCTCTGGCCAGGAAAGTAATGCCCCTACCAATTGCAACTCTCTGCGTATCTGGCTTTGAACAAATCCATAGGAGATATCAAATACAGCCATTCGCGTAATAAAACCTATCATAGCAGAAAGCCTAAGAAAAGGGACTTCCCACACACTACTCCGTTGCCCACCCTGGATAATTAACAAATCAGCAGCTATATCAATAATTTGCTTCAAATTATCGCTGACAAAGGCTGGATCTAATGCCGTCTCTACAAAATAAGGGTATTTGGCCGCCAGATTCAGGATATAACCAAATGGAAAAACCAAGTGGGTCTCGTATGCGGGACCAGCAAATGAATGTAGAAAAATGTATCTATCAAGCTGATTTATCCGATAATTTTGCTTTCGATAAAGACTTCCAAAGATGTATTTTATAACAGTAATTCCTCCCACCTGAGCGATCAATTCCTCTATATATGTCACTACTCGGTCTAAGCCCTCCTTAATTTCCATTTGTTCACCTTCTAAGGAAATAAGACAACCATGCGTTACCAATCTCTTTGCAGCCTGGCCTCTGTCAAAGTACTCGCGATGACGCTCTGTTAGTTTCTTCCCCTCATCATCTGTACCGTTGATGAGGATATAATCTTTCGCTAACTTAATGGCTGTCCGTATATCTTGCTCAGATAACTGAAGGCCTATATGATCTACACACATAGCCCAAGTCTGGGTTATACTGATATAAATGTCATTGTTGAAGCCCTCAAGAATTGCCTCATATACATATTCTGCCGTAAGATCCCAGCGGTTTAGTACCCCGGAAGGTGAGTTAATGGCTACTTGCAAAATATCCTGTAGACGCCTCATTATACACTTAGTAACATCCTGCCAGTTAATAGAGTCAGTCCCGAACGGCCCATAAATCGTACAGGCCAGTTCCAAATCATCGGCCCCAACGCCAGTCAAATTGCCCTGAACCCCAGCTATTAAGGGTTTCAATACCTCTCTTGTTATTTCCATATTACCACAAACATAACCATACATAAAAACACTACAGGTGTTGATCTCCATTCAACTAACCCAACTTGCCAATTTACTCCTCCACCTGATTACTATTAGATGGCGTTTCTATCAAACCTGAGTCCTGATGGCTTCCAAGCCTTTCCAAGGGCTGAATAACAAGAGCTCCAATCATCTGACGAATTTCTATTTCATTATATCCCAAAGCTTTCAATGTATCAATCCTTTGCCGTATAATGTTACCCTCCTTTTCCCAAATATCCAATTCCCCCTGTCTCTTCTCTTGAGCGTTCCTGAAATCCCTGTCCTTCTTTCTTTCATGCCGGTCTTTTAGATATTCCCGCAACTGTTGCAAGGGATTAAGGCTCCCAAAGAATTCCCAAAAGCCAGGAGATTGAATGTTTATCTTTGAAAGCCTGAGCCGTTCTCCTGGCAATGTAATATTTTGAATATCAATATTACTTTGTAACTCTATTAAATTTGGAAGTGGGTTGTTCAGATAGGGGTAAAAATCATAATAGCGAAATTCTTTGCGATGCCCAAAATCCTCCAACATTGTTATCTTTCTTTTGTTATCATATTCCATTATTTCAACAATAAAATCAAACGTGTAAAGGCTATTATATGCCCTTTCAATATCGCTAAGAAAACCTATTACTTGCGATACTGTACCTAGACTTTTGGCATTGATCCTAAGCGTGGCAAATTCTTGCGCCATAATATTATATATTTTATAATGTTTTGCAAATGGAAACAACGGCGAAAATCATCCCAGAAGTTTGTAGATTTTCCCAAAACGATCAAAAAAAATGTCACTTAATTACGATAAGGAACATTAATCTTCACTTTCTTCTTGTGCCAACATCTTCCTTTCCAGTGCCTACCCGATCACAATTCTGCAAATGCATATAAGCTCCGATGTTTCTTTTGCTTTACTTCAATTACACTTATTCTTACCGTCAGGTACCAATTTTATAAAAAACGCTTTGACCATAGTACCTTTTTAACATGCAGGTGTATTCTTAAGGAAGGGGGTAAAATATTATAAATCAAAATTCAGTAAAATCGTTAATTGGTTCTTAATGATATCATAACAATATCACCAACAACCGCTCGTCGTAATAGCAAATTATGTTGAAAAAAAAAACTCTCTAGGAAGAATATGTTAGAGAAGTCCCTAAATTTAGAATACTCAACGCAACATCAATAAGAGAAATCCATCCTTATAACTGAATAGGTTGGGGACCTACCTGTATTGCTTCTCTTACTATTGAGTAGTGACGCGAATTGTCCTACGATGACAATCACTGGCCATAAATCTTATCCTTAAAAATTTATCTGACATAGCAACAGTTAGAAAGGGAACAATGAAGGAGGAAGAATCTCGCTCTAGCAATACCGTTATACTGCAAAAAGAACCTCCATTGCAAGATGCTACCTTCAATATACAGACAATAACCAATATCATGATATTCCTCGCATACCTTGGCCGCCTATAATTGATTCTCTCACAACGAGGCTGAACAATAGAAAGTAATGATTAGGCAAATCTCAATGGTTATTCGAAGCTTATCGCCTTTTATCCGCTGTTCCCGGATCAAAAGTAACAAGATTAAACATCGCCCGCATTCTGCTTCGTAGCCGATTTCCGTAAATTCCTTCAATCTCCGGGTTATTGAGATTGGTGGTTACATGTGTAACCATTTTGTTCGAAATCAACAGATCATACCGTGAGAACAATATCTCCCCCATTACATTGCAGCTATTCCCCCAGAAACTCATATTCTGCTCCACCCCCAAGTCATCAAAGCAATGCACTCTCGAAATAATAGAATAAGGAAAAAACGCATTCCTCCCATACCGCGCAATAACATCATATCCTATTTTGCCAAATTCAAAACTAACATCCCTACAAGAAACGATCTGCGGCCTGTACGATTCCGGTGCCAATGCCCTCATTAGCGTCATGAGCGAGGTCTTTCCACAGCCTATACGCCCCTGCCCTTGTTGAGGTCTATCCCTTCCGCTGCTGCCACCGTTTCATCCTGCAGGAAATAAGCCAGTAGCTTTATCACCACAGGCCGGTCAATATCCTCAATCCTGAAACGAGGCCCGTAAACATTCTTTCCATGCTCTTCCAGCTGCTGCATCAGCAGGTAGTAGTCATAGGGGCTCTGAATAGCTTTTGTTTTCATTGACGTGGAGCCCTCCTGGCCCGGTTGATTGTTTGGTGTATCTGTCATGGGTTACAGTTTTAAGAGAGGGAATATTTAGTATCCATTTGTGGACAGCGGCCTGCCAGTCGGTGATCAGCGTTTTGCCCGACTTTCGCCAGCCATTGGCCTGGTAGTGGTGGAAAAACTTGCCTGCTTCCACCGGCGGGTAGACGTGGGTGTTAAAAAAGTACTGCACCTGGGGTAAGGTGGGGGGAACACGCCCGGCAACATATGCATTTTCCGCGCGGGGTGTATACAGATCGCTTGGGGGGGTAATTTCATTTTTATAATTTTTTTTTGAGAGCGGGAGCATGTTTTCTCTCTCTCGCTTATACTTGTTTATTTGTTTATTAAAGTGTCGCAAAATTGGGACTGGTATAGTATCACTTTTGCGACAAGGCATAGTCGCATTTTTGAGACACGAAGCAGTATCATTTTTGCGACTGAAGTGACTATTTTGGGGATCTGATTCACCCCCATTTAGTTCATCAAATAGCTGAAGTTGAGTAGTGTCATCCTCAGATGATTCCGGAAGCGGAAGAATGGTAACAATGCCAGGCATGGTCAATCGGCCTTGTTGATACAGAATGTAACCGTAGCAATGCAGCTCCTTTATACAACGGCTATAGGTATTCATGGAACCGATACGGCTGAGCGAAATAACTTCATCGCGCAGGATGGGGAAAGACTTTTTAAAATGTCGCTGATTCCAGATTTATGAAGCTACGGCCAGCCGCGATAATGGAATAGAATCAGTGAAAAAGAATGCGCCTGGAGCAAGTGTTGTAGAAGATTAGTTAATGATAGAGGCAAGGCTGACTGAGCAGCTTTGCCTCATATTTTTGCCAGCCCAAACTAAGCTCATCCATATTATTTGCAATTTCATTATTGCCAAACATGGAAGATGATACAAGTCTAACAGGCCCCTACCTTCTTAAGTAATCAGTAGGCATTTAGTATGCTGCTTATACTATAGCAACCGCCTAATAGTTATGCAAATTCCGTAATTTTATAACTGTTCCCTCACTATTGAAAATTGAAAAACGATTGAATCGTGAAGCGAAATAAAATAATGAAAAAATCAGAAATAAATTACGCGAAACAAAACGTCGCCTTCTATCTGCCTGCATTATTAGAAATAACATGCATCGATAATGATTTTCCATGGAACAGAATCGATCGTCTTTTCGATACCTTCTTGAAGGAGAAAGCTACACTTGCTGTCGGAGATAAAATAGAAGTGGATGCTACATTATTTTTCACAATTATGTCCGCTAGGAAAGGTCAATCTCAAGCAATTGGGATGCTACATTTTCTTAACTGCCTATTTGAAGAACTATCTGATTCTCTAGAAGCCAAGGAAAAGAAAATGGTTTGCTCAACTATCAAAAAAATACTTACGATATTCAGTCTGAAGTTCTACGATTTTGTTGGTGAAATTGCAACACTAAATAACTTGATGAAAACAAAAAATTATAGGCTTGAACGTGTCGAAGCACCACTTAAAAATGGTGATTCTATTGATTTTCAATTGAAGAAAATCGAAAGTGATAGCTCCCTATTAATTGAAATCGTCAACATACACCTGAATAGCGACCGCATAGAAGCAGACCCTATCGCTATTAACAAGTTCTTAACCGATAGATTAACCAAAAAAATAAATAAAAAGAAGGAAAACCTTAAAGAGGATGTACATTTTTATTTAATCCCCGTACTATGGGGCGGATGGAAAGATATTGAAATTTATAGCACCCATTTTAAAAGTAACAGGTTAGCTCTGGAAAATGTAATTGAGCCTGTAGCCTACATGCAACATACGAATGGAATGGGATATTACGATCATCAATTCGGAAGAGTAAGCTCTATTGTTAGAAAGGATAGCCAATAACATAAGGTCATTTTCACCATTTCACTACGCTGTTACTGAACTATAAGGCTAAGTTTTAAAGGTGATAATGAGCTATTTCTGATAAAAATCTGCAACTCGTAACTAAGATTCGTTCAATTTATTATATGAATTCTAGGAAAATTACAGATATGAAAGAAAATGAGCATTATAATTTGCTTAAAGTAGGTGAATTTGAATATGCAAATCCTGTCCAGAAGATATCCGAAGCAATTATCAACGCACACATAAGTTTGGAAAGTAGCATATTATCCCTTAGACGTGAAATGCTCCCCGATCCAAATGGTGTAAGAGACCCAAATGCAATCATAACCAAAACACTATTGAAAAGAGCCATTAAATATTGGGAGGAGGAATATAATAGAATAATGGCGACTCAATTACCGGATGGTTTATTGGCTATATTGGCAAGTACAAAGAAGAAAGAGCAAATTAAACTGTTAAAGAATATTTCTTTGAATCCAGACATATTATTAGCATTTATTTTTACAGCTTGGGAAAAGTATGGTTATACTTATAGTGTGTATGAATCTCATAACCTTCCCAATGGAACGGATGCGTCTAAAATGCCTGAATTAGCCTATAAGGATGACGAGAAAGGCACCATTTCCACAATTGGAAATACAGCCATGACTGCTGGACAAATAAAAGCTGTAATTGAAAATAGAAAGGTTGTTATTGCAAAACTACTGGATAAGGGCTCAGAATGGCATTGTTTCTTTTTTACCTATAACAGTATTACCGGCAAAGAAGTTGGAGAATCTCCTCATGTTCACTACATATCTTACACGTGGGGAATCCCGAGAGATGAATTAGTGAAAGGATTGAAGCATAAACCATATACAGCGCCTTGGACAGCACATATTCCATATAACCGAAATCAAGATTATCGGAAATAATTATGAATAATCTAGAATTGCCTATAATTCTAATCCATTAAAAATTATCTTAAAAAATTGTACCTTACATATAGACAAGTCAACCCTAATAAAACAAAGTAACCACGAATCGCAATTTCGCACTTTGATAGACTAACAAATAGACCAAAACAACAAAGCCCGCGACCAGCGCGAGCTTTGTAATCTTCCAGTGATCCCCTTGGGAGTAGCACGTATGTTCGTAATGTCTTGTAGTGTCTGTGTTTGATAGTGGTGACCGTTTACTGCTAACCGTAATGCTAACCTGATTACGTGTAACCGTTAAAATCAGGAGTAATGAATAGGTAAAGGTAGATAAATATTTATTGATTCAAGAAGAAAAATACCAGTTACCTGGGCTGGTAAGCCGTAGCAAAACCGCTACGGCTTATTCTTAATAATCAAACAAGATTAACGCTAGCTACCTACAAATGTAAAAACATCTCCCTCTTTTCCTTTACATAATATATAAATTTGAGAAGGAATCCCATTTTCAAAACTTATTTTTGTTGCTTGATCACATCCTTTATGTGGAAGAAAGATCAGTTTTGCCTTCTCTAATCTATTAGGCAGATACCATATTCCACCTACATTATAGCAGCCTAAATACTTATTAGCTCCATCATAAACCAAAATTTGACATGTAGCCCGTTTTGAATCTTTATACAAACCAAAAAGGTAAACTGAATTCAAAAATTTGAGTGTTTCTCCTTTTTTCGTTCTAATACTTCCTATATATTTTAATTGAGTTTCATTATTGCCTTTTCCTTTAAATATAAACTCTTTCCCAATAGCATTTTTACCTAACACCTGCGTCCTAAGACTGGATTCATCTTGCGCACATAGCTTTAAATACATACTAAGAATCAACAGCAAAATTGTAGCTCTCATAACTTTATTATTTTTTAATAACTGTTGGGTTCTGGCTTCATTGATTCACTTACCATCCGTATAACATTATCTTTATAACCAGCCGTTCCCCCACCGTTATATTGTTCGACTGCATTTTCCCAACCTTTAAACCTAAATGTAGAAGTTCCTGTTTTCTTATCATATGTAACGCCACCCTTAAACCCTTTTGTTCCCAAAATCCTTATTCCTGAATATATCGAGTTAGTTACACTTGGTTTCTCACCCTTTTCCAACGAATAATTAGTTTTCATCTTGCCATCTCCCCAATCGCCTCCCACATTTGCCTGCATTATATCAGTAACTCCTGTAGTACCTAATGATGATTCTTGCATGGCTACTGCTTTTACTAAAGTTGGATCAAGATCTGGCATGCTTTTGACGGCGTCATTAGGTATCGGATTCCCCCCTTCCGTCGAAAGGCTTAAAGCACCGGCCTCTTTTGCCTGATTAAAATATCCTGTTCTTGCTGCTATAACATAATCATTCTTCTGATAAGCTGCGTCTGTTGTGGGATTTCCTCCTTCTGTTCTATTTTGGATAACATTTGGCATTGGCACCTCTTTCCAACCACTGTTACTTTTAGCGGGATCTCCAGCTTGAGTTGAGGTCTGTATAAATGTCCTAAATTCAGTACTACTCTTAACTCTACGGACCTCTTCACCATGCAAATTAAAATAAACAATATCTTGCGGTCCCATTCCATCAGGATCAACAAAACGAATTGGGTTGTCAAATGCATAGTTATACGGCGAATGCCTTCTCATTTTCTCCGATAAAGGATCCAGCACATGCCATCTACCTATCTGCGCATCATACATCCTCGCTCCATAGTCATACCATTCCAATCCACTTCCATCTCCCAATTCTTTTGACTGTAGCTCTTTACCATTGTATTTCAAGCGGTTTTCAGCATAGTTGCTTCCCTTCAACGCATTTGAACTAATCCCCGCCATTGTGAGTCCAAACGGATAGTAGTGCGTCTCCTCCAGCAAAGGACCAGAATTTAGCCCCAAAATAACGTTATCAAAGAACACGTCCTGACTTCCCTCGTTGCTGGTGTATACATAAAGAAAACCTGATTTCTCTGCTACCATTTTATCCTGGGAAAGCGTCTGTAGCTGGTCTGGCTCTGCTTTCACCTGTTTTACGCCACTATTGCCATCCACTAATTTAAACTGATCGTCGAACAATACAAAATTAAGATAGGCTTTAGGTCTGTCTGCATTTGGCTGATCAGGCTCTTTTTCTTTTAACCGCCGGTAATCGTTGTTATAAAAGTTAATGTTAAACGGTGTTTGCTCACTGGCGTTCGTTAATCCATGCGCCCCATTATCTGCTGCACCACTGCCATTAAAGGCATGTACCAGATCAGTTAGCATATTTTCAACGGAAGGGCTAACCTCATTTTTGTCCTTAGGTCCAGTAGATTTATAGAAGGCTTTGGCGCTCAGCGAAATAGTATCACCGGCCATTACTCTCAAAACGATAGAGGGGCCTATTTTCTTACCACTACCCGTAGCCGTTAGTTTGGCCACTGCCGCATTGTCTCCGGCGCTTTCATCGGTGGGATAGCCGGCAGGCTTATCTGCACGGGTATTATCTATATTGCTGAATAGTGCGTTTTCCTTAGCTGCCGCTGGCGCCTCCATGGTAGCCGCATACATGGTAAAGTCAGATTGCTCGGTAAGTACCATCCGTATATTGCCCAGATGGTCTTTTACAAAATAATCATACATATAACGCACGGGCTGCCCTGCAGCAAATACAGGCCTGGTTCTGCCTTCCTCATGTCCCACAAATTCCAGCGTATCATTTTTATATACAAAACTACCAACGTAATCGGTCGTTGTCACTTTGGCCGGCCCGCCTGTAATATCTGTAACGATTTTTCGAAGTTTATTGCCGGCAGCATCATACAAATACTTAATATTGCCTTTCCCCGCGATATTAATACTATCAGGGAGATTGAGGTGGTTATACCTGATAGAATCAATACTTTTATTGGCATCTTTTGTCAGATTACCGTTAGCGTCATATGCATAATCTATTGTTTCATTGTTATTGACCTCTTTAAAATCTCCCAACTGACTTTGCGCATTGTTCTTACGGTCTGTTACAAAGGATAATTTGTTACTACCGGTACCATAGCCATACTTAAGGCTATCGAGCGTTAGTATGGTCAGCCCATTCATCCCTTTTTGATTCATCAACTGTATATTACCAGCCGCGTCATAGGAAAGACCGCTCACTGAAAAGTCTTTCAGGTTTTTTGACCAACCAGTACTGCCTGCATTAACCTGGTTAAAATCGGCTGACAGCAATCTGTTTACCCTATCATAGGCAAACCCATAGGCCCTGGCAATGGTATCACTGCGGCTTTTCCAAATAGCACCTGCAATATTTCCATTATATTGCATGGAGGAAAATCCGTAATCGTAACTCAATGTTTGCCCAAACCAGTTAGCAGAGCCACTGGCCGTCGTCACAAAGTCTTTATTAATAGCCTTTAGCCAGCCCCGGATATTGTATTCATAGTTTAAGATCTCCAGCTGTGTGCTGCCTCCCGTAACACCTAAACGCTTCTTTTTCAGTTGCCCTAACTCATCATATTCGTTTACTGCCAGGGTCTTTTCCTGGGCAGGATCATCATTGAGCATTTTTTTAATGCTGACCAGACGGCCGCCAGCGTCATAATTCATAATGGTCCGCACCGTTATCTCAGGACTAGTGCCACTGCGCTGGTTGCGGTGGCGTTGGTAGATACTTAGTAATTTCCCATTAAAATCATACAGGTGATTTATCACATCATAGCCGCCACTGATATTATCGGACTGCAACTGTATCAGGCGGCCTTTGTCATTGTAATAGCTCGTCGTCGTCAGCCACTGATCGGTTCCCAACACCCTTACTTTGGTACCGGTTACTAAGCCTTTAATCATGCTACTTGCAATTGCCGGTAAAGCCTCTGCATATAGATTACCTCCAGGTTGGGGCTTAGCAATATCACGGGTATCATAGTTTCTGCTACCTGCAAATGAATAATCTGCATAGTAGGTATAACTCAACGGAGTTAATTTGTTAGCAGGAATACTCGGCAGCGGATTGGTAGCGGTAATAGAGGTAGTCCCTTGCGTAACCGATGGATTGATTTCCAGAGTAACAGATCCGCCAGCACCAGTGTCAAAACCGTCAGTTAAAAAGACACTGCTGGTAGCCTGGAATAAAGGAGTAGTACCATCATAGGAGGCCAGTACCAGGTCGGCGGTACCCGGGAAAGTATACGGTATTACCTGTGTGTTACCCGTTGCTGTGTTCATGGATGTCTGAAGCGCCTCCCTGCTACTGGCATCACTATAAAGAGCTGTCATTGTTGGCCGGTTCAGGTTATCATAGAAGGTTACTACCCAACTTTTCCCTTTCATATTTCCATCCCTGGAAAAGGCCAGTCTGTCTCTGACATCATAGACCATCTCCGAAGAATCGGCACCGGGAATTTTCTTAATAATCATTCGGTGCTGCCCGTCATAGCGATAAATAAAACATAGTTCCGCGGCAATAGCACTACTGACCACCCAATTACTGATGATCGCCTCCACTGCCTTTGGAGGAATCACAAATCGAAGATTACCTTGGTCATCATAAGCATAATATGTACAGAGCCAGCCCATATGTGCTGTTCCTGGCGTAGGAGATGCTTGTATCTTCTTTAAAATCACTCTTCCTTCTTTGTCCTTGTATTCCACTACCTGGTTGCCCACTTCGTCAACACTCAGATTTTTATACAATTGCCCTGCTCCGTAAATTTTACCGGCAGCGCTGGTAGGAATAACCACACCTCCCGAAAAATCCCAAATCCGTACAGAATCAGCCAAAGTGTTGATTTGATATCTCGCCTCAACGGGACGGTTTCCTCCCCGCTCTACGGTCGTTAGATCATTTTTGGCCCAGCTATTACCTGGTGCGTAGGTTTTAAACGTTCGGTTCAAAGGTGAAGCTTCGTAATCCACCCGGCTGTAATAAACCGTTTCACCTGTTGCTCCAGGCACCAGCGTATCCTTCTGATAAAAGGCTTTTTGCCCATTGAAAGGGTCCATTTTGAATTTACCATCGCTGATATTACCACTTTGCTGTACATATGGCAGATACTTAAACTGCTCCCGTCCAAAATCGTCATATTTAACGGGACTTACTAAGTCCTTTCCTCCCGGACTCATCGCCCTTTGCACCGTTTGTAACGGCCGGCCAAGTCCATCAAAATATTGGGTAGACTGCCTCACTTCCGTTACCTGCCGGCCAGCGGCAGTTACATAGTTTGTATCAGTAGTGGGTATAGCTGGTTCCCAGGTACGGACGTAATTAATGGTCGTATTTGAATAAGCGCCCGGCACCAGTACCGGCGTGGCTGCCGGACGGACAGTAACATCCGGTTTCTGCGCGGATAATTTTAAAGCAAGACCGAGTAGCATTAAAACCAAATAAAGTCTATGCATATTATTTATTTCAATAAGTTTACCAATGACTACTATTATAATTGGGATGTCAATAACGATTACTTCTCTTCCAGCACTTTTCTTTTTAATAGCTGTAGCTCTAGACGCTGGGCTGTACTTTCTTTCTTCATTTCTATGATGTACAAGGTTAGCTCCTCTATCTTCTGCAGCAACTTCTTATTGATCTCACCAATATCTAATCCCTCTTTTTCCACCTCACTTTGCGATGGTATTTCCGGTAGATGTTTATTGGTTTTAATAAAATGCTCTACCTCCAGCAGTGAGGGTAGCTTGTAGTCGGGATGAAACACAAAATCAGCCCATCCTGTCTGGGTAACTTTTACTTTCTGAGCAAAAACATCACCCTTTACCGCTAACTTGGCCTGTGGCGCACTGGTGCCTATGCCCACATTTCCATCGCCTCTCACATATAACAACGGTTTGCCGCCACCTGGTGCCGAAGACCCATCAGTAGTGGCATTATTTAATACGGCAAACGAATAATTGGCGGCTGTGGCATTAAGCGTTCCAATAGCTACTCCATAGTTTTCCCCCCATAAATAGGCGGACGCCTTATTAGTGTTGCCTGGAGCCAAGGTATGTAATACGTAACCAGGCACCGTACCGACGCCCAGTTTTCCCATATTCGTGGTATTGCCCTGAACATCCTCATAAGACAGTTGGTAGTATTTATTGTTATCAAAGTCGCATTTCAGTCCATAGGTACTCGTACTAGTCACAAAGCCAGCCGGTGCGGTGGTGGTCTGATCAAAAGGCGCTGTATTTATCGGGCTATTGGGCAGATAATCTATCGTACGATAATGTATCAGGCCCCACTGGTAATTTGACTTAACCCATAATGCATCATTGAATACATAAAATGTGGCCGCCGAGGGATTACCGGAGATAGTGCGAATTTCCAAACCATCGAACCTTCCGATAGTGGTACCCTCATACTTATCTATACGAATACGGTAGGTTCCTTGTGCATAATAGTAATTGGCATCTCCTTGGATATCTACTTCAATCGTAGTTGCATAGCGGTGTGCATTGTCATTAATTTTAGCCACTTTATAATAATAAAGATTGTATGGAGACACACCGCTATTAGTACCACCCATTGTGAGCCAGTCTCCAGGGCCGCCCGGCCGGGCGGCAAATACTTCCACACAGGTCCCCTGTAACAATAATATGATAGAGAAACAAAGCAAGGAGAAAAACAAACGCATACGAAATGTTTTTTTGACTAATAAATTATTTTAAAAATTATATCCCATCCTCAGCTTTACCGGATCTGTCCTGGGTACATGCTGATTATATAAAAAATCGAATAATAAAATGATGTTTCCTTTTAGTTTACTGTTGATCTTATACTTCTTACTTATTCCTATCAGCCCACTCTGCGTCCACTTTTGCCCAACTCCTTCTAGCACGCCTGCATATTCCGGTTGATAATTCTCCTCATAACCACCGTTCAGGAAAAACGTCCCTTTTAATTTCCAATCGATAAAAGAACGAATGCCCATGCCTTGACTGGAAAACCGGATATTATCAAAGCCAGTACCCATTCCAAGCTTATAAGCAAGCCCGAGACCCACACTCCCATTCTTGTGGAATTTATAAGCCGCTTGTCCCGCCAGATCTCCGGTAGTAGGAAAGAATTTATTGCTTCGCTGAAACTGGATATTACTTCCGAATTCCAGCCGCTGCAAAAAACTTTTGGTCTTCATTTCTTTCGGTTTGAAATCCGGCATCTCAGCTGCGTTATCCAGATCGGGAAATTTACTTTTGAGTTCATCAAACTTACTTCGCGCTTCCGCCATCTGCGCACTTACAGCAGCGCTGGCATTGGGACCACTACCAATGCGTTGTTGAATCATCTGTTCTACCTGGCTGCGGGTTTGTAATCCCTCCAAACTTTGCGCGGAAGCGGTGGCGCCCTGGATATTAAAAAGACTGGCTAGTTGAGAATGCTTTTGCATGAAGTCATTATAGGCTGGCAGTTTTTTAATCACTTCCATCGCCTTTTGTTCCGCCTTCCTTTTATCCTTGAAAACCTCCTTATATTCTTTCAGCTGCTGGGCGTAATAGTAGGCCTCCTTATTCATCTTCTCCAGATCTTTTGTACAACCAGTATACTGGCTCAATTGCTCTTTCAGCAACTGCTTACGTTCCCGGATATAGGCTTTGATCTGCTCTGCCTGCACGAGTTTATCTTTGAGGTTATCTACCGACTTTAAAGAGCCATTGAGTTTATCCGTGATTCCTTTTGACTGCGCCAGCAAGCCTTTGGACTCCTTTAGAAATGCAAGGGAATTGCCAAGACTATCTAGGTATTGCCCGCCTCCTACTTGCGATAGTGCGCTGGAATACTTACCTATCTTACCTTTCATACGCGATTTCAGGCTACCTAACGAATCAATGGAATGCACGAAGAGATTATTTGCCTTCACGGAATCCAATTTTCCCAAACGACGCTTTAACCGCTTTTCCTGCCTTATAAACCGGCTCAAGGCCTGTTCACTGCGACTAGACACCTGTCGTTGCATTTTATCAGACTTCTGTTTTACCTGCGAAAGATACTTTCCCGGTATAGAGGTAGAGGGCGCCCCATTTGTTAGGCGCATCGCTATATTGCCCGCAGATACTCCCCCTGCGGAGTCAAAACGGATTTGCCCATAGACATCCTGCCATATAATTACGCTAAAAAGAATCATCAAAAATGATTTCATAAATTAACCATTAAAGGCGCTTCACCTATTCTTTTCATTGAGCTTGATTTTCAGGCGGTTTACAACTATTGGGTAATGGGCTGCTGATACTGGTAATTAAACTGCTTCAAAATTTTCCCATCCTTATCTTTCACCAGTTTTAACCGGCCAAAGCTGTCATACTCATAAAACGTTGTTTTACCAGTGGGATCTGTTTCTGATGTGACACCCACTAAATGACTGTAGGTATAGGAAGTGACTAATGCACCCGGCAAACCTGTTCTTACTTTATTTATTTCATCCCTTACGATCTGATCGGATGCAGCTAAATCAAGCACATTCTGGGTTATATATTGTTTAGCCGTGTTATAATCTGCCCCGACAATCTTTGCCACTGGATACTGGGAATTATATCCCCATAAAAACGTTTCCGTTGGGCCTGATTTAACAGTCCTATCTAGTATATTTCCTTTGCTATCATAGGTGTTAAAAACAGCTTTTCTTAAATAACGACTGTCCGAAAGCATAGTAGTTGTGTTAAACGGCGCTGGAAAAACCCCTAACGCAGCGTTAGAAAACTTGAAATTTTTCATGGCAATAGGCGCTGGGGCATCGAGCAATTTGACTTCATCGGCTAAGGTTACATTTGCTGTTTTATAGGTATAGATACTTCCTCCTGTAATAGTGGTGTCTCCGCTGCCGCTTATCTGATAACTAACCGTTTCTATAGGGCTGGAAACCACATGACGTGAAAGCATACTGTCAATAAAAGCCGTGCCTGTCGCATAATTACCAGCATAGGAATTCAAGGTCAGTAAGCGCTGGCCGCTACTTTGGGTAATTTCATTTCCAATTACATTCATAGGGCTCACCCGGCCTCCTGCGTAGGTATATTTAGTAGATACGCCAAGGGTATCGGTGCCCGAGTAATCTGTTTTAATTTCTTCAGCAAGAGTCACGAAACTGGAAAATGTATTATAAAACTTATAGGGAAAACTCACCACCATATTTGCAGCAATCGGAAGGATAGGATATATTTTCATTCCAGGCAACATATCGCGCTGGTTACGTACATACCGATATTCAGTCCTGCTTAGTTTCGCGCCAGAAGCGTTATAAGTAATAGTCTTTTCCAACTTACCTGACAATACATTATGCTCCATAGGTAAATAAGGAAAAACCACTGGCATGTCTTCTTCATTTCTATAATAATACTCAATTTTACCATTCTCTCCGTTTTCTCCCAATAGCTCAGTTACTTTATCATAGCCCACTATCCCTGCATTAGAAGACAATCCTTGAACAGCAATCGAAGAAGAGGTTCTGGTATAATAGGTATGTTTCCATTGACAATAAGGAGGACTTGACAGACCAAGATAGGTGAGATAATCGTATGTAGGCCGATTTATTAAAAGGCCCGAAGTGGTAGTATCATTGATAGCATATTGAAAATTTCGTTTTAGCACTTGCACGCCATTATCATAGTTGGTAATTGATTTAATACGCAAACCACCGCCAAATCTTTTTTTGACTGGTACCCTCGCCCTCCAGTTGGCTGCAATCTGAGTGGTAAATCCTTCATCGGAAACGACATCTATTGTATAATGCCCCGGACCAAGTATTACTGAATATGACTGAGGGTGAGAATAATTACCTGGCATATCGTTATTCTCTTCCCAGAAATTATATAATAAAATACCATTCTTATACACATGTGCGTAGTCGCGGATATAGCTAGTAGGTTGGCTACTCTCGTTTTTAAATCTTGTAGTAAAAGTAGCCGGCACAGGTACCGAATCATAAATATCAAATGAGTTGGTCAAATGAGCGGTTCGGTCCTGTCCTCTTGCATACGCTTCTACCGAAAGCGGCACCCAGTCGAATGTATCATCATCATATAGGTTACGATAATCATTTATCTCATAATCAAGCACGGTTTTTGCTCCAGTCGGATAGGTAATGGAGGAAAGCATGCCACTTTTTAGCTTCACAGGATCTGTTTCCGATTTTTTATTCGCACCATCAAAAAAATAGTATTTCTCTGCACCTGGCTCATAATGAACCAGCTTTTCAGGGAGCAAACGCATATTAGTGGTTTTTCCATTATAATATCCCCAGTAATCTACTGCCTTTGAATACTTGTAGGGAATACCATCAGGCGTGTAATAGTCAAACTTAAAAGGTGCTTTGGCAACGCCATCTCCTCCCCGTTCAATTAATGAGTCTAACCTTAATCGTCGTCTATAGATGCTATCATTACTTACTGATCTAAAGTCAGATGATTGAAAATAACTGTAATAAAAAGAATACCGCTTGATCTGTTTACCCTTTACATCTTTAATAGTTATTTCAGATAACTTTGATGGCTTTATAGTTCCTGAATACAATAAATCATTTCTCTCCGTTGCGGCAAACTCAATGCTTCCCTGGCTAAAATTAATTTTACTTAACGTAACATCACTGATTTCCTGAATAGATGCGCCATATGATTTTACAACCGGAAGGGGTGTAGAAGTAGGACCTGGGTTACAGTTACCAGGATCCCCATCGTTATAGTCGGACCTAAGTTTATCACTTTGCGACTCTGACTTACTGATTAAACTAAGGCTCTGACTTTTGCTTTCATAAATAAATGTAATACTTTCTGTAGACGGCGCCACAATGGAATCTATGTACCAGGAGTTTGCCACTCTTGGCTTAATAGGTATATCAAAATACCCTAGTGGCGCATAATCACTCAGCTCTGTATCTGGAGAAGAGACGTTATAATCTGTAGACATTTCCTTGGTGCCGAAATAATATTTGTATCCCGACTCGTCCGTAACAATCCACCGGCTAGGTACTCTTATATACTCAACCTTCAGATTATTCCATTCATCATGGTATATTATTGTGCCGTCTACCTGTTTGCCAACAGTAAACTTCCCTGAGTACTTACCAAAGTTGTAATTGAAAATATCTGGATCGGTGTCAATCCCACCATTTCGTACTTCAGCAAAGTAATCCTGCTGTGGCAATGGCATGTTAATAATTTCCTTATCTCCCAGATCAAACTTATTGGGTAACGTCGCTGTATAATATCCGGTAAATCCATCGATAACAAAATCGTCAAGCCCAACTATGTTCCTGGTAATAACACCACCGGCTGCGAGCGACCAACCTAACCCTGTCCACCCGGCATTTTCACCCACCTTCACCCCCGTAGAGTGATAGCTTAAGCTAATAGGCAAAGCATGCTGATTAGTTTTTATTTCATATAGCGGAATGGAAAAATTAGTAGTCCCAGTATAAAGATTTACAGGGATATCACCATATGATCCAAGGGCTGCTGCCGTCGGGGAAGGTGGAATAACCTTCGATGCCTCGTACTGTTGCCCGTATACCTGCATTGACAATGTAATCAACAACAAGCTGCCTTTTACTAATTGCGCAAGACTTCTTTTCATATCTATGTGAAGGGGAATTAAGGGATTAATGGTATATGGTGACAAATCAGCACCCGTAAATAATGTGCTATAATTCTTTACTTTTTTGACTCAAGTGCTTCCACCCGATTTCTCAAAATATCGTTTTGTTTATTTAGCTCGATTAGATAAAGCGTCAGCTCTTCCACTTTTTGTACCAGCAGCCGGTTTACTTCTCCCAGGTCAACCCCATCTTTTACCTGGTCGGCCGTTGGCAAATCAGGAAGATGCTTGTTCTTTAGAATAAAATCTTCCAGGGCACATAACCCAGGCAAATGGTAGTCCGCATGAAATACATAGTCCGGCCAGGGATTAGCGGAGGTCACCTTTACCCGTCTTGCAGCAATAGTTCCCTCTACAGCCAGCTTACTGGTGCCGGGACTGGTAGTTCCTATCCCTACATTGCCAGCCCCATTAATCACCATGCGGACCGGAGATGAGGAGCCTGTCCTTCCTGTTTCAAAAAATATATTACTACTAGCATTAGCCGCGGAAATATGTAGATCTTTATAACTCTCAATTACGTTAGCTTTTCGGTAATTGGTAACGACATAATTAAAATTTGCCGTACCCATATACAATAGGGAGCCTGCAATCCCTTTATTTTCCATCCTGACAAAGTGGTCACTGGTGCTATCTGTAACTTCCAGAGTAAGTCTGTCCACAGGTGTAATCGTACCTATTCCAATAAATCCATTGGGCTTAAATGTCATCCATGGCGCTACGTGGCTAGTTTCATTAAGGGTATTTCCTCCCAGGTAGGCATAGTTTAAATTACTGTCAATTCCCATTACGCCAAAACTGGCTAACTTTCCCCTGCTACCATAGGAAATGCCCAATTCCCTTGCCCAGGTGCCGGCATAATTTACATCCAGATTAATACCATAAGGGTAACCAGCCGGGTTAGTAAGTTTGATGTTTCCCACATTTACATGCAGTAAGGCTGTAGGACTACTTGTACCTATCCCCACTTTTCCGGAAGATGGAAATAAATTCTGACACGGGGCTTTAAATGCAACAAGAAACAGTATTACTGCTGAAATAATATATTTCATAGTACTTGAATTAGGTACTCTTTTAGGGTAAAGAAATCTAATTACATTATTTGGAGAACATTGCAAATGATGATGTGAGATAGCTACAAAGGCCAAAGTTTAAAATTGGATGTGCTAACAGTACGACAAAATTTTCATTGGTACAGACAATTTAAAAAGGGTTAAAAAGATTTTGGGCTCGAAAATTCAATTGTTCGTAATAAATGTACAGACTATAAATCGTATTAACAAATTAACTATCAAAATAAAAATAGGCTGATTCTACGCAACCTATTTACGTAAGTAGTACAGATGTGTTAGCTGGTATATAAAACTCCGTTTATTCTGCTACATTTATGAATCTATACATATGAAACTTAATTTCTTTAAAAGATCCAGCCCTGTAGCCCTAACTTCGAGGAGCTGAAAAAGTCTCCCATACAGAATCAGTATTTTTATTGTGTTACCCAATAGTACCAATATAGTTGGCAAAAATCAATGTTGCGACGCATGCGAGTCGGCCATTTCATCTCAAACATAAATAATTTCCAATAACAAAACCTCGGTTTAGCCAGCTATGTTTTGGTAATACCAAAACCCTTAAACTTTTCATGCTCCGCATTCAACATGTGATAAGGGAAATGGCGCAAGAAGAATCAAGCGCCATTATTGTTTAGTCCTAACACATAAAAAAACTCGACGGTTCTAATCCTCCTCCCCGAAAATGGAGGTAGATAATCCATTCGTTACTTCCTCAGCAATCTCACGTATCTTTTCCTTCTCTGCCCTACTTAATGCCTGCACCAGCTTTCCTTCAACTCGTTTATCCATTCCCCTCATTTTTCTATAGAAAGTCGGAGTACTATAATTACATTCTTCACAAACACGCTCTCTAAAAAGTACCGGCAGTTTGGAAAATGTAGTATGTAATTCAAGTAAAATGTTTACTGGTTGGGATTTAATGCTCATAAAATGACGTTTGAAAAGTTAGCGTTATTCAATTTTATACCGTTGATTCGTTCCTCTATACCTAATGAATGGAGCGTAAGGAAAAAAGTTCTGAAATAGCTACCGGTAATAGCTGCCACCGTTCCATCCATACCGGTATCCCCATCGACCAGGATGGCGATGTATTGATCCAATGCAGCTTCTAAATCATGTAATTCAATACCCGATTGGAAACTCGATAACTCGTACAGATCGCCTTCCAGTTCAGTGATCAATGCTGGTGTTAAGTCCCCCACCCCATTTCTTCGCAGCGCATCACGGATATTAAAAGCTGCGATGGTATTGGTTCTAAACAAAGCGCAAAACGTCATAAAATCAGCCCGCTGGCTCCCTGTCCAACGGTCAGCCGCATGACTGCTAATGACGTTAGATAGCTCATACTCGAAAAGCCCAATAAAACCATCCGAAGTGCCAAACGCCATAATTTGGTCTAAAATGTCTAGTAGATTTTCCATAACTGAATATTTAAAGTGAATAAAAACAGTTCTGAACGGGCAATACAATCCCCTTCCAGCCGATTAGAGCTGAAAAAAACCTTTTATCAGGTATATGTTTTATGAAAAGCGGGCGCGAAGATTAGGCACAAAAAAAGCGCGGTACCCACCCTTCGCTTTTGAGGCCCTGAGAAGCCCATGCCACGAAAAAGTGGGCCCGCGCACAAACGCGAGCCATCCACTTCATCGTCTCGTGGCATTGAAGATTCTCAGGTTTCAAAAGCGAGACTTAAAAAGCGAATTGCTTACAATATCTTGTATTGAAGAATCGCAAAAGTATATTCTAAATGCTAAAATAATAAATAAATTCAATTTTGTCAAATTTGACAATTTTATTTTTGACCGGTTACGGACCTTGAGCAGGTGAAAACTAAGAATCAAGCATATATAACGGCTTTCGGTCAAAACTTTAAAAAACTTCTGGAGTCTAAGAAAAAGACCCCAGAAGAGGTTGCTGCCCATGGCAATATTGAAACCAAACAGGTTTACCGCGTAATTAATGGGGAACATGCAGCTACGCTATCGGTAATTTATGCCCTGGCAAAAGGGCTTGATGTGCATCCTAAGGAGCTATTCGATTTTGGCTTCGCGGGATAACATACTTTACAGATCTACTTCTCGGTGTTACTTTCCTGCTGAAATAGTTTCCAGACTTCATCTCTCAAAAAGAAAACACGCGATCTAATCTTATAGCGCCTTAACTTACCGATCTTTATCCATTCATACACCGTTTGGCGGGTTATCTGAAACAAGTCGCATACTTCCGAGATCTTATAGACAGGCTTGTGGAGCAAACTGCCTGCTTCATTAACAATCTTCATAGGACCGTTCTTTCCTGCAAATAATTCTTCCCGAATTATTGCTCTTACTTGTTGCCAAAATTGGTCAGAGCCGAAAGGGAACGACAAAGAGGGGATAGCGTTTTCATTGCTCGCATTTTCATTCATACACTTGCTTTTTAAATTATTATAAATGGTTAACAGTTCAAAAATAATTAAGCGCTTAATAATAACCTTGACCTAGACGAATTTTGCCATAGGTTAAACCGCTTCCCGACTTAGGAGGAGAAGCTTCAAAAATCCCGGTTGTGATACAACCGTACATCTTGCGGGTTCCAGCGAAGCAGGGAACTATCTATCCAAAACTAATTCAATATTGAGCAATAACCTTAACCCCTAAAAATTTTAAAGAGGTAAAACCAGCGACCGACTTCGGAGGGGAAGCGCCAAAAACGCAGGTTGTGATACAACCTGTACTCTTGCAAATTTCTGTGAAGCTGGAAATTGCTTACTCCATAACTAGCTTTACAATAGTAATCACATCCGAACTTAAGTTTACCCAATAGACATTTGTGTTTACATCCAAATAATACATTAGATTTATTGGGCAACTAAAAAGTTTACTGAAATCTACTGCACGAATTTCAAACAATTAAAAGGCAACTATGAATCATGATCATGTTATTAAAAAAGTAATAGATACCTACCTACAGAAATGGATAGATGCTGATATCAACAAAATCCCGGGTGCAATAGAAATTGAAATGGGTGATCCAAACCAAGATCCCAAAGAAGAATACCGGACATGGTTTCCTATCGACAGCAAAGTCACCGATCCAGAAATTGAAAATTTTGAAACACAGTTGGGGCATAAGTTACCGGCAGATTACAAAACGTTTCTAAAACATAAACACTTCTATGATCTAGACATTTCACAAGCCAGTTTTTGCAGACACCCTATACATAGATGGCAAGAGCAGCACAAAAAAATGATTTTTAAAGGATGGCCACTTGAGTACATGTTTAATAAGGGATATATTCATTTTGCAGACTGGAGTGATTGGGGTGCACTTTGCTTTGATACAAATAGGGAATCTTCCAATAATGACTATCCTATTGTTTTATGGGATCATGACGATCCTTTGGCGATACAAGATATCTCTCAAAGTTTCTTCGATCTAATTGTAAAGCTTGATAAAGAAGGCGAAGAAATGACTAATTACAGTGAAGAATAAAGCTGGCACTTGTTATTTCCCAATATGCCCAAGAAGGAAAATAAATACACTACAAAGCACAAGCGCCTTATAAACAAATGTTTTCCATGAAGCCCGGTAGTGATCTACCGTTGAAAAAACATTTGTTTATAAGGCGCAAGCCCGCGGCAGCGATACCTGGTTAAACGGTCACCCGCAACTTCGGTTTATCAACTGCTAGGCGCTCACGCAATGCCCTCATGTTGTTGCTAACCTTCTGCTGCGTGATCTTCGCATAAATCTGCGTAGTCCGGATACATTTATGCCCTAACATCTGGCTCACCGTTTCAATCGGCACATCATTTTCCAGCGTCACCGTAGTAGCAAAGGTATGTCGCGCGGTATGTGTCGTTAAATGCTTTTTAATATCGCATAGCGTGGCTATTTCTTGTAGATAGGCATTATACCGCTGGTTGCTATTAACCGGCAATAGACGGCGGTATAACAGGCAATACGGGGATTCTTTGTACCGGTTAACTATCTCCAATGGAATAGGCAGCAGCGGTACCCGTTCCGCTGTTTGGGTTTTCTCCCTATCCTTCACAATCCATTTTTCACCATCGATGCCAATCACAAGGTTATCTGGTGTAAGATGCAGTACATCTGTGTAGGCATAACCGGTAAAGCAGCAGAATAGATAAATATCACGCACCTCTGCTAATCGTGGAATCAGTTGCTTGTTATACAGGGCCATAATTTCATCCATGGTAAGCCGCTCCCGCTGCGGATCTTCATAGGTACATTTGAATCCTGCCAAAGGACTAACGACTAACCAACCCTGATCTACCGCCAATTTGAGCATCTGTTTTAAAATCTTCACATACTTCATTGCAGTGTTAGCTCCTATCCCCTGCACGGTAGTAAGAAAGTGTTCAAAATCCGGGGCAAAAGAAAAACGAATTTCGGATAGCGATCTATCTGAAACATGATACTGGGCTTTCAGGAAGGCGATCACCTTTTCTTTAGTGATCTCAAAGCGCTTCAGCGTTCGCCCGGACTTCTTCCCGGCCTTAACTTTCTCTCCAAACCGGCGGTTATGGAAGTCTATCACTTCACATAAAGTCCGGGAGTGTTCCGCGATTCCGGCGAAAGAATTTTTAACAGCAGCCGCGGTTACCGGTTTGCCGGATGCAACTAATAGGCTGTAATGCTTGTGTAGATTGGCTTTCAGGGTGAGTAGCTGTCGGTTGATCGCCTGTGCTTCTTCAGAATTTCCTTTAACACATTGGGCGGAGGCATTCCATAATGCCGGGGTTACATACTGATACGTGGAAAGCTCTGCACGTTTGCCGCCTACGCTGACGCGAAGATAGATAGCGGGCTTATTGTTTTTTGTACGGCTCTTATTGAGCCAGAAAAGAACAGAAAAGCTGGTCATACACCATTTGTTTTTAGTTTACCAAAATTGTTTCAATTGCACTTATCCTGACATCACTTAACATTGGTCAAACGCAATACAGTATAGCATTTAAGGCCAGTGACGGTTAGCACAATTTAATCATTCTGTTGCTAACCTCAACGCTCACTTTTCTATCGTTACTTATCTTTTCACACAATTACCACCAAAAACGAAAAAACCTTGTAGAATCAGCTTCTACAAGGTTTTAATTACGTAAGAGTATTTCTTTTTACTCTCTTTCGTGATCCCCTTGGGATTTCCGATCTATTTCCTAGTCTTACCGCAGATTACCTAAACACGTTCTAAAACGTTGATTTTAAGCATTCTGCAACAGCAAATCGCTTTTCTACTTCTTAACTTTATTAAGGTTGGCCCCACTTTAATAGACTAAAAAATAGACTAGTTATGCTGTTACCTCTTAAATTAGTATGCAAAAGTAGCAAGATTAGGCGCGATGGTACAAGCCTTATTTTTATCCAGTATTGTTACAACTCCGACAAAAGAACATTGTTAAACACCGAAATTGCTATCCCTCCCGCCTATTGGAAAAGATCCCGGATAGCGGCAACCCTGCCAGAAGCATTTGGAGATTCCGAAGCACTCAACAAAAGGCTTAAAGCCATGTTGCGTGTAGTCGAGGATGTTATCTCCCATGCGGTTCAAAAGAAAATAATAGATGTATTAGCCTTCGTCAAAAGTACCTTCAAACCTGATTTAAACCCCGAAACCCTTTCCCCAATGGCGGAACAGGTTGCAGACAGGCAGCCAGAAACAAACCTGGACTTTTACTTTCAGATAGATGATTACATAAAATGCAAGACCAATAAGGTTACGCCTGGCATGTTGCGGGTTTATAAAAACATGAAAGACCACCTACTGGCATATCAAGACTATCGTAAGGCCATTATTACCTTTAACTGCCTTGACTTTAATTTCTATGAGGGGCTGGTCGATTTCCTGACATTTGAATATATCCAGCGTAGGCGCAAGACCGTTACAAAGGGCCTCAAAACAGCCACAGTAGGCAAAACGATTAAACAGCTCCGTATATTCGTCCGGGATAGGGTACGCCGTAAAATCATCCCTCCTATTGACTTATCGGATTTTAAAATACTGAATGAAGATTCGGACGCTATATACCTTTCATGGAAGGAGATAAACCAGATATATAATACCGACCTATCGGATTTTCCCTCCCTCCTTCCCTATCGTGATTTATTTATCTTGGGGTGTCTTACCGGACTTCGGTTTTCAGACTTTTCCAATATCAAGCCAGAAGATATACGGGAAGGGATGCTTCGGAAAAAGCAGGAAAAATCGGACCACTGGGTAGTAATTCCTTTAATGGACGCGGCCAATGAGATCCTTATAAATCGCTTCCAAAAGGTAATTCCTATCGTAAACAACCCGGATTTCAATGTAAATATTAAAGAAATTGGCCGACTGGCAGGCATTTGCGAAACCGTTAAGTTCTCCTATAAAAGAGGGAATCAGGATATTGAGGTTATAAAGCCCAAATACGGATGGATAACTTCCCATACCTGCCGCCGTTCTTTCTGTACCAATGAATTCCTCGCTGGCACACCAGTAGAGTTGATCATGAGAATCAGCGGCCATAAAAGCCTCCAAGACTTCTACAAGTATATCCGCATTAGTCCAGAAGAAGCTGGTAGGAAAATAAAAGAAATATGGGCCGCCAGAAATAATACAGATATAGTTATGCTAAACCAAGAAAACTATTCAGGCCATGCTAAAACGGCCTGAATAGGGCTTCAGACCAATACTATATAAAGCAAAACGGCGCAAGAGTAATCGAGCGCCGTTGTTATTAAATACCTTTCCAGATGTTTACTTATTGTCTTTCTCGAAAACAGAAGCACATAACTTGTTAGTTACTTCTTCCGCAATCTCGCGGACCTTTTGCTTTTCAGCATTACTTAATGCTATTATCAGCTTACCTTCTACATATTTATCAATACCCCTCATCTTTCTGTAAAAGGTTGGAGTACTATAATTACATTCCTCGCAAACCCGTTCCCTGAAAAGCGCCGGTAGCTTGCAAAATTCCGCGTGTAGCGTAAATAGTATGTTTGCATTGCGTTTATTGGTACTCATCATGTGCGTTTAAAGAGTTATTGAATTTTTTACCAGTTGAATACGTTCCGACATTTTTAAAGAATGTACAGACAGAAAGAACATCTTAAGGTAACTGGCCACCAGCTCAATTGTAACGGTTTCCCAATAATCCGTATCGGCATTTATGAGGCAATTTACGCACTCATCAAGCATTTCATTTAGATCATTCAGATCTAAAACAGTGGAAAATTCGTCCAACCATGTTAGATGTTCATTGAGTAGGCTTATCAACGAACTGGTTAGTTCTATTTCGTTATTTCGGATAAGAGCGTCCCTCGTAACAAAAACAGCCCTGACACCCTCTATAAGGAAACTTGAAGTACATATAAACTGGCTGCGTTTAGCAGCATCCCATTTATCTACCTCTTTGCAATACATCACCTCGCCTAGGTAACGCCAGCAAAACCTGACAAAACAATGCTCTGAGGTATAAGCGGTAATTCTGTTTAAAGTGGCTAATAGATCTTCCATAACATTACCTTTTACCCGTTAACACGTTCAGACCTTCCAAGCTCTTATATGGTAGGCTTAATGATGATAATAGACCTATTTCTCTTTGCTCGTTCTTCAATATTTAAAGAATGGACCTTCTGGAAGAAAAATTTGAACTGGTTAGCCGCAAAATCGGCTACTTCCTCATCTACCATCTGCGGCTCTATATTTAAGAGTATCTCGGCATACTCATCAATTGTTCTTTCAAGGTCATCTGCTTCTATGGATGATGCAAATTCCTCTAACCAATCTAAAGACTCCGCCAGCTCGGCAACTAACTTACTATTGAGGTCTCTAACATTCTCCCGGATCAAAGCCTCTTTAACAATAAACACAGCCTCCCCGCATCTAACAAAATACTGAGTGAATAGCATAAAGTCATCCCGTTGTCTGGACGTCCATTTATCGGCGTCCTTACTGGCTATAACCCGACTTAACGAATACCAACAGACGTTTACAAAACTAGTCTTACTAGTAAAGGGGGTAATGTCGCACAGGTTACTTAATAAACTTTCCATAACTTTTTAATTTAAAGAATGATTAAAAGGGCTACAGGTCTGATTATGCCAAACAGTTCTCCCTACCGATCCATAAGGACCGGTTAGCTAAACCTTATCATTAAAATCTGAGAAACAGCCTAAGCCTGCGGGGAGGATAAAAGAAAAAGGCGCAGGTACCAACTTTCTCCGCTATAGAGGCCGTAGGAAGCCTGAACACAGATAAGTTGGCCCACGCCTTTATAGCATGAGCCATTCACCTATCACCCTGTGTTCTGAAATTTCCTACGTTTCTATAGCAAGGCAAAAGCGAATTGCTTCAAATTATTTTATTGAAGAATCGCGAAAATATTGATTTTACTTTAGAAGTAAAACCAGTTCTATCAATATTTATTCATAGTGTGCTTTTTAAAATTCAGATTGTCGGTTTATAATTGATAAAACGAAAATAGTTAAAATAATGACATATTCGTCATTACTCAGAAAAATATTTAGCCCCATCTTGTATGTAAGATGGCGAAGCAAATAAGAAATAATAAGCTGTTAAAGGGAATAGCCGCGGTTCTTAAAGAATTACGTGAGGCTAAAGACGTTAGTCAGGAAGAAGTTTATAATGATACGAATATACACGTTGGTCGAATAGAAACGGCCAAAGCTAATCCTACTGTCAGCACACTTTCTGCTCTCTGCAAATATTTTGGTATTACTCTTTCTGACTTTCATAAAAGGGTTGAAGAATTATAACTTAACGCAATAACTCTCCTTATTAAGAGCATACTGCGCGTTGTCCAGGATGATTTTTTCGAACATGCCCGGTAGCGAAAAAGCGTTGCAAAAATTATCCTGGACAAGGCGCAAGCCCGCGGCAGCGATTTACTTTTTAGCGTCATATTCCCCTTCTAAGCTTTCTTTTTTGCGTCTGTTTCTGGTTATTTTCCTGGATTATTTTTTGTAATCCTGTAATGGAAAACTTACGGTCTATCTTACTTCCTTTAAAGCAATAAAGCCCCTTTTTAAAACTGATTCCCTGCAATTCTCTGGTACCTGATTTATACTTATACTGTATATCTATTCCCGATTTAAGCAGGCTATCTATTAACCCCGAAAGACTTCTAGCTAGTGGTAATTTCTTTTGAATAGCGTCGTAAATTTCATAACGAATGGCTTCTTCTGTGTTCAAAGATTCGACATTTGTCAAAGACAAATTTTTCTTTTCAGCCGGGACTAATTGATATTTCATAGTTAGTTCCTGTGCTGCTTTCTTGCCTCTTAAGCCGATCCAACTGTCACGAATTGCCTTTCTTTTATTTCCTACAAAGTTGGCTATAATATGCAGGTGCAAGTGTTTTTTGTCGATGTGTTTGGCTATTGCAAACTGCGTATCAGACATACCAATCTTCTCCAGATACTCCCGCGCTATTGTTTCCAGTGCGTCATCCGACAAAGATTCTCCTGGATAAAAGCTAAGAATACCATGAAAAACGGCCTTCTTTTTACCCGGTAAATCCTTTCTTTGGGCCTCAAAATCATGGGCCATCAGGCGGTAATCATAGTCCCTTACTCCTTCTGCGGCTAATACTATGGCCCGGTTTTCATCTTCACATATATACCGACAGCAGCCATAAAAACTACTGCCGGTAATTACCTTACTTATCATTTGTCAACCGGTTTATTAGTTCATCAAGCTGCATTCTATACTGTTCAAAGTATAACAAAGCGGCCGCCAGGCCATGCTGGTGAGCTGCTTTTGCCAGTTGATTAATGTTAGAGGCCATGCCTATTAACTGCTTTAGCATGTGCTTTTCATCTACAGTCAAACGAATTTTAACCTGCCCGTTAAGGGCAATTTGCCGGAAGAATACAGTGAGGGAAAAGCCGCTATCGCGGGCTTTTCCCTTCACTGTATAATACTCTGCTGCCGTAAATCTGACGCTAAATTGCTTCTCTCTTCGAACGGCTTTAGCCGGTCGGCCTCCTTTACCTTTTGGTCTTTGCTCTGTTCTCTCCATACGATCTCCGATTTAATCTCCGCTGCATTTCCCCTTTGCGACCAACGGGAGTGAAGGGGCGAGCGGTTTTTGCGAAGCAAAAACACCGCTCGCTAACGGAGCGAAGCCCGTTCCGAATCCGCGAACGGGATGCCGAAGGCGCCCGTTCACTCTTCGCGGGTAAGGGGCCTGCGTGGAGCAGCCCCTACCCGATCTTCCCGAACTGGAGGCAACGCCGCCGGTTCAATCTCCCTGAACAGATAGCAAAGCTGTCTATTCGATCTTCACAAATGGCCAGCGAAGCTGAACATTTAATCTTTACTGTCTTGTTTAGGTTGTAATAATTGCTGAATGTCATTCCAGAGAAAGAAAAGACGAGATTCAATTTTGTAGGGTTTTAGCCTTCCGCGCTCAATCCACTTGTAAATAGTAGGCTTAGTAACCTGAAATAGCTTACAGACTTCTACGAGCTTAAAAAGGGGCTTATAAGTCAATCCTGGAGTTTCATAGACTGGTTGAGTGGATCTACTACTTTCCAGATTGGTAACTTCCTCCCGGATAATAAGTCTTACCTGTTGCCAAAACTGGTTGGGGTCAAAGGGAAACAACATCGGGGTTACAGTTTTCTCAATTTGCACATTTTCTTTCATACACTTACTGTTTTAGCCGGCAAACATACGTTTGGGGGCAAGCTAAAAAAAACTAAGTATACTTATACTAGACCGAAATAGCTTTCATCTCACTTTTCTGTGAAATTATTAAATGATTCTGCATAACAAATAGTTAACAAAATATTTAATATGTTATACGGATTATTGAAACATTATTTAATACAACTAATCAAAATTATGTCCATTAAAATTACTTGCATTAAAAAAGCTGGGGGAAATCATGAGAATCCATATGTTGCAATCACTTCTCTTACTTGGCTTAACGAGGCCACTGGTGGCACTGGTACTACAACAAGAAACGATATGCATGACTGGATTACTCAGGGTGGATATGCTTATGTACAAGACCTATTCGGTAACAAAGCCAAGTTAATAGCAGAAACTAGTCCGTGGGGAACAAAATACGTAAAAACGGTACGAGATAATGTCCAGTCGGATAACTTGCTTAAACTTCCAGAGTGCAGAAATTAAGATGTGGTCTACTATTCTATCACGGTGAAAGCGAGCCGGTGCAAATTGTAAAGGATATACGCCTTTTACAACTTTTGTTCTAACCGATCTAATATTTTAAATGCACGAGGATGATTCAACTTTGTAAAATAGGAGCGCGCAGCAATGATGGCTTTACTAATTTCCGCGCGCTCCTTTGGTGTGAGTTTGGAAGGCTGATAAATCCGGCGAAGATTCTCTTTAATACTACCAGTGTCCAAACCCGTTAAGGTATTCAATGCCTGTGCGGACTTATCATCACAAGCAATTCTTGTGACACCAGCCATTTCCATCAATACGGAATGAATTATGGTTAATGTTGGTATTTTAGCTTGTGTCTTAGAGCTTTTAGTCTGTGGTACTGCTAAATGCTCCATTTTAAAATTAGCAACCAATGTTTCCAACTGTGGAATAAATGCTGATGAAAAAAGAGGTAAATAGATAAAAAGGTAGACTACCCCAAAACTTATGGCCCCCATCACGCACAGTACAGATAAGTAAAGTAAATTAAAGTATGGGCTAAATGGCAAGATCATAAAAACTGCAGTGCAGAACAATAGTAGGAAGTGATAAAGCACATGTCTATACCAATAAAGGGCGATGAGCTTTCTTCGTGTACCTTCAATATTCCAATGGGGAATAGCTGATACTTGTTCTTTGTGAATTGTATACAGTAGTAACCGATTATAGCCTATATTACCGGGGAGATCAAAAGTGGCAAAGGATGTCAAACGCTTCAAAATCTTTCTCATCTTATCCTATTTTAAAAAAAAAATAAATATTAATTTACGATTAATTTATGAGATAGGTATAATTTATCTTCAAAAAATACGGACCCTTATAAAACTATCTAGTAAAACACATAATAATAACAAATAATGAGTAAAGATTACATCCTTGAGACTTCTGAAGTTAGTGAAAACTTTGAAACCTGGATATCTCAACCTTTTATCCCGGAAAACTTGAAAGATGAATTAAAGAAAGCAAAAATCCTAATGGTTCCTACTATTGGATTTCGTGACCATCAAGAACCAACATTTCCCGTGGGTACTGAAAGTATTTTATCTTTTTTTAAAGCCCATCTTCCCCAAGACGCTTATGTAGATATTTGCATAAGCGATGAAGATTATATAGAATTAGGCTTATATAGCAACTATAAAAGATTGGGGTCTTTTATAGTACTTAGCATAGTACTACCATTATTTTTAGATGTGCTTGGAGAGTATGTGAAAAAAAATATAATACAAGAGGAGGAAAATAAACCAATAATACAAGTAAATACTATTGACAATAGTGCCCATCAAATATCCAATGAAAATACCAATGGTAAAAAAGTTCATTCCGAACCATATGTTAAAAGCAAAGCGTCACCTGCCAAACATCTTGAGAAACCCAAACTGAAATTTTCACTCACTATTGTTGACACAACAACTGGAAAGTCCCTAAAATTTGACTACGACGGACCCGCTGAAAATGTCCATGAAGTCACAGAAGATATAAAAAAACTTATTACGAATGAAGATAAATGAGTTTAAAAAAAACCTCTCTGGTCTTGGAACCAAATCTTTCAATTTTGATAGCATTTTAATTGAACTAAAGCAGGCGAAAAGGAAAGCAGTTAAAAGGAATTTCCCAGAAAAAGCAAAAGAAATATGGGTGCTAGAACAAATAATTCGTATACATAAGAGCTATTTAGATGCATACATGTTAATAAAATCAAGTAAATTCTACGATGCATGGTGTATGCTTGAAGCGATAGAAATACTTTTTCTTTCCCTTAAAAAACACTACGGCTATGATGAAAAAAAATATAGACTGTCCTTTATAGAAAGAACAATAACAAACTTACAAGTTCTTTTTCCATATAAGTTATTTGCAAGTTCAGAGATAATAAAGAAAGAAAAAGAGTGTAGTATTTGTAAAAAGAAAATTTCCATCCGAAATCCGTGTGGTCATATAGTGGGAGAAATTTACAATGGCGAATTATGTGTAAGAAATGTTACAGACGTGGATTATATTGGAATAGCAATAGTCCAAAATCCTGTAAATAAATACGGAGTTCTCTTCTTTACTGATGAAAAAACGAATGAAAGAATAGATCATCACGACTATGAATTACTTGAATATTACAATGAATTAGAATTAGGCCCGTTTGACTATTGGAATATCATTATTCACGAAACGTATTTTCAACATGAAAATTACAGTTCTTTTTTGCCGAAAGATTTTTGCCCATGTGGTTCGGAGGAAAAATATGAAAATTGCTGTCTAAATAAGAAGGGAGTCAAGGGCTATCATTACGAATTTTTATTTCGACAAAAACATGCAATGAAGTTGAAAAATCGAAAACCCAACCTCCGTAATGACATAATTCATGAAAACATAAACTAAAAAGCAATATCTTCATACAGACAAGTCAACCCAAATAAAACTAAGTAAACACGAAACGCGAATTCGCACTTTGATAGACTAACAAATAGACCAAAACAACAAAGCCCACGACTAGCGCAGGCTTTGTAATCTTCCAGTGATCCCCTTGGGACTCGAACCCAAGACCCATACATTAAAAGTGTATTGCTCTACCAACTGAGCTAGGGAATCGTTTCATTTATTGGGAGTGCAAAAGTAATAATTATTCCATTACTTCCAAATTTTTCTTGAAAAAAATTTTAACGCCTACGCCTACACGCTATTCAATACCCTATCTTCGTACCTATGACAAAGCCTAAAGAAACACCCAAAGAATTACCCGTATTAGCCTTTGAAACCCAGGAGCAATGGGAACAATGGCTCGCCGAAAATCATACCCAAACAGATGGCGTATGGTTACTCATGTATAAAAAAGATTCCAAAATCCCCTCCATCAATTATGCCCAGGCATTGGAAGAAGCACTCTGTTACGGATGGATAGATGGTATGTCCAAGTCCAGGGATGACGTGTCCTTTGTACAGAAATTTACGCCCCGCCGCGCAAAAAGCATCTGGTCCGAAAGAAATACCAAACACATAGAACGACTCACCAAACTTGGCAAAATGAAACCCGCTGGCTTTGCCCAGGTAGAAGCCGCCAAAGCCGACGGCCGCTGGGACGCCGCTTATGCCACCTCCCGTGATGCCACTATTCCGGAAGACTTTATGGCAGCATTGAATAAAAATAAAAAAGCAAAAGCCTTCTTCCAAACGCTGAATAAGCAAAATTTATTCGCCATCTACTTCCGGTTGCAGAGCGCCAAGAAACCTGAAACAAGGGCCAAACGGATAGCTACATTCGTCGATATGCTGTCGAAAGGCGAGAAATTTCATTAAGTCCCCCGCTATAATAACGGGGGACCTCACCTCCTTATATCATGCCATTGGTATGTGGTAATACCGGGGGAATGGCCTGCGCCACCCGCCAATGCTCTGCCAGCAAATCATGCTCCACCCGGCAGATGTCGTAAAACACTGCCGGTTGATCATTCAGCATACCGGACGACTGCACCATCACAAAATTCCCTTCTCCTAATATTCGATGCACGGTCAACTGCTCCGGGGCAAACGGCGCCACATCATGATTCACGTAATCCGGCGACAGTAAAACCTCATCGGGTTGCTGGAAAAAACGCTGCACCCACCGCTTATTTTCGGCCGTTTTTTCTGTTGCTGTGATAGCTGTGGTACCGGCAGTAATCAGTACATCAGCAGGCTGCACCTGCGTAGCCTCCCAATGTTCAGCCAGCTTCCCCGCTTCGAGGCGATAAAGATCCACAACGGCCAGTTTCCTGCCCATAAAGGCGACATCCATATGCAACATAACGTAGTCCCCGTCTGCTATCGTGCGTACAATAGGCGATGCCTGACCAGCTGGAGGAAGCGGCATTTGCTGCAACTGGTGAATGGCTTCCAGTAACCCGGTCTTACCATCTTTTACCTGTGGACTGTGTTGAATATAATGGTCATGTAGAAAAGTATCCACTACACCGGCATTCCGCTCCCCTATTAATTGTTTAACAGCTGCCAATACAATGGCTTTATTATTTATGATAGTCATGTAATTTATTTTTTGGAAGATAAAAGCTCCCCGGGGCGCTAATGCACCGGAAAAACAAATCGTATTATCTGGAGAAATTAGTGAAAGGAAACCCTGCTCCCTTTCGGGGAAGACGGATCTTTGATGATCCTGCTCTGATATGTGGAGATAATAATTATGCCGCAAACATACAAAAAAAGCGCGTCCGTACAACGGACACGCTTTGATGACTTTTATTCCGCGGGACGTTTAGCCCATAGCATTACTATAAATGCCATTTTCTTCCTTCTTTGCTTTGCTGGCGTACTTGCCCACGGTATCTACCGAATCTTTTACCAGGTCACGGGCTTTATCTGCCAATGGCTCCCCGGGATAACGTTTCCTGAGATACAACACTACCAGGGAGGCGGCAGCACCTACAACAGCGGCGGCAATCAACATCTTTTTCATATTCCAGGTTTTAGTTTGAAATACTAAAAGCCAATAGTCATGCCAACACCGGCACACACAACCGTTAATAAATCTCCTTACCAAAAGGAGTAAAGCTAAGGCTCATCAGCTTAAAATGCTGGCGACCGAATGGAATACCAATAATAGTGATGCACAGCAGCAATCCAAATCCCAGGTGCGTCAACGCAATCCAGATGCCTCCAAGAAAGATCCAGATAATATTAAAAATGGTAGATAAACAACCGGTTTGCCCGGGTACATCCCGCACCTGACGCCCGAAAGGCATCAATGTAAAGAAACCAATTTTAAAGCACTGCAACCCAAAAGGAATACCGATGATAGTCAGACAAAGCAATAAACCGCTGACCATATACTGCAAAAATGTAAGAAAGCCTCCGAAGATGAGCCAGATAATGTTACCGATTAAATTCATATGTCAAATGTATAACGGAACATGGATATTTGCGTGCATACACGATAATTTGTATTAAAAAAATAAGTTCCATAACCCAGCAGATAATAGTATCTTACTAATGCTTTACCTGTCAGCACATTTTGTGGCAGACAGCCATCAAAGCCCTATACATTCCTATTTATATAATATCCATCACCGGCTCCCGGGAGAGCATCAGAGCAATTAGTGAGCACGCAGCCATTTTCATCCAAAACATTTACCCAACCAGCCTGTTTAATTAAAAGAACAATGCAAACTGTCGTTTTGTAGAAACGGTGAAAAGGCATACTTGTCGTGAGCAGTCGTCGCATCAATCAACCATCATGAACAAATAGAAAAATTGCACGCCATCGGTCAATGATCACCGTAATTATTTATTAACCTGTAAACCAAAATGTATGTGGAAATTGCTACACTCTTGCAAACGCAGGGCCATTTCTTTGTACCTGCTGCTCTGCTGCAGTACATTATTTGCCCAAAACATCAACATTACCGGAAAGATTACTGGTACCAACAAAGAACCTATTCCCGGGGTATCTGTATTACTGAAAGGCACTAAAACCGGCGCCATCTCCAATGGCCTGGGTATTTACACCATCACCGCACCAGGTAACGGCACCTTGGTATTTAATGCGGTCGGATTTATTAAACAGGAAATAGCGATCAACGGTCAGACCTCCCTCAATGTCACCCTCACGGAAGACAACAAACAGCTCGGTGAAGTAGTGGTAACCGCTCTCGGCATCACTAAGGCAAAGAAAAGCCTCGGCTATTCTGCCACGGAAATCAAGGGCGCGGATCTCGCCATTACCAACGAAGTAAACCCCGTAAATGCCCTGCAGGGCAAGGTAGCGGGCGTGCAGATAGACCAGGGCGCCGGCGGACTCTTTGGAAGCACCAAAATACTGATCCGCGGTAACTCCACCCTGGGCACCAACAACCAACCGATTTTTGTGATCGATGGTGTCATCGTGGAAAATAACACCTTTGGTGGCACGGGCCGCGACTTCGGTAACGACCTGAAAAACCTGAACATGGAAGATTTTGAATCTGTTACCGTGTTGAAAGGCTCCGCTGCCGCCGCCCTTTATGGCTCCCGATCCATCAATGGCGTGATCCTCATCACCACTAAAAAAGGACACGAACGAAAAGGATTGGGCGTGAATGTCAGTCAAACCTTCAATGTGTTCAAACCCTACTCAGGTCCTGATTTCCAAAATGAATATGGCGGCGGTACGGTAGGCGCATTCTTTACCGACAGACGCGATCAAAATTATAAACCTACCGAGAACTGGAGAACAAAAGTATTTCCCACAGATCCCAACACCGGTAAGCCATATATAGACCAGCAAATAAACCGGGAACTGGAAAACTGGGGCCCCCGCTTCGCCGGACAGGATGTGATCAATTACGACGGTACCCCCACCAAATATGTAGCCCAGCCCAACAACTTCCTGGATGCATTTCAGAATGGCCATGGCTCCGCCACTAACATCTCATTAGACGGTGGTACCGATCGCTCCACCTTCCGTGTATCCTATACCCGCGACCAGAGCGAAGGCATTGTACGGAAAAATGCCCTCCTCAAAAACAGTATAGATCTGCACGTTACGCATGTAGTCAACAAATGGCTCAGTGCTGATGCAAGCGCCAACTACACCGATTTCTCCGGCGAAAATCCTCCCCGGTTAGGCGGACTCGATGCATTCGCCTCCTATAACTTTGGTAAACTGTTTACCTGGATACTTCCACGTAACTACGATACCAAATACTGGATGCAACAGTCTAAATACACCAGTATCCTGGGAGGCGCCCCTAATCCTGATAATCCCAATGAGCCGAATAAAGCCCCCGAATCCCGTTTCTGGTTCAGCTTATTTGAAAACAACTACTTCCAGAACGAACAAACCATTCGTGGACGTATCGCCCTCACCGCTACCATCAACCCCTGGTTAAAACTGGTGCTGGAAGGCAACGTCAATAACCTCTACACCAAAAATGAAAATAAAGAACTGGGGCAAGACCCCAACTTCGGCGGTGGCTTATACGGAATAGGACATACCAACAAAGAAAGCTACTTCCTGAAATGGATGGCCATGGTGAATAAAAGTCTGACCAAAGACCTGGACCTGGCAGGCTATATCGGCGGTGAAGCACAACGCCTCCAGACTTCCTATAACTATGATGAAACCGATGGCGGATTAAGCTACCCGGGTAACTACTTTCTGGCAAACTCTAAAAACAAACCCAAAGCAACGGGTGGCCTGCGGAGCAGGAAAGCCATGAACTCCATCTATGCCAGTGCCGACCTGGCGTGGAAGAACCAATTATTCATACAGGGAACATTTCGCGGCGACTGGTCATCCTCCCTTGCTTATTCCAATGGTACCGGTAACTATTTCTACACTTATCCTTCCGTTAGCGCATCCTGGTTGTTCTCCGAAACCTTTAAAATGCCTGACTGGATTAGCTTCGGTAAGTTGAGAGGCAATATTGCCTGGTTAGGACATGACACAGATCCTTATGGTATTAACCCGGGATTTGCCTTCAATGGATATACGCAATCCAATGGTGTGGATCTTCCTATTTCTACGTTTAGCCGCTATCCCGATCCCCTTACCGGCGCCATTATTGCCATCCAGCCTAACCTACAGTCAGAAAGAAAGATTGCGAAAGAAGTGGGCGCGGAAATGCGCTTTCTTAAAAACAGGATTGGCTTCGACGTTTCCCTTTACCAGGACAATACCAAAAGACAAATCCTGAACATTGGCACCCCGCCGGAATCCGGACTGCAAGGCGTAATCATCAATGCGGGTAATATTCAGAACCGGGGTATCGAAATCATGATCGATGGTACACCCGTGAAAACAAAGACGTTCGAATGGAGCACCAACCTGAACTACTCCAGTAACAAAAACATGATTGTAGCGCTGGCGCCGGGCAGAACAGACTTTGACCTGAAAGCCAATATCGGGGAAATCAGCACCTGGGCAGTAGTGGGCAAATCTTATGGTACCCTCCGCACCCTGATTCATTCTAAAGCCTACCAGGCTACAGATGCCAATGGTAACCCCATAGCAGATCCTAACAACGGCAAGCCGGAACTGGCCTGGCGCTCAGATGCCCGTACCGGGTTCCCCGTTCGTAGTAATACCATGCAGGATGTAGGAGATATCAACGCCAAATTCCGCGCAGGATGGGGCAACACTTTCCGCTATAAAAACTTCTCACTGAATGTATTACTGGACGGTAAATTTGGGGGAGACTTTGTACTCCTCACCTACCGCTATGGTACACACACCGGCATATTCCCTAATACCCTCGCTGGCAGAGACGCAGAACACGGAGGCATCACCTGGAAAAGCGCTTATGACCAACAGGTATACGACGATGGTATTATTCCTGATGGCGTTTTTGCCAAAGGACAAAAAATTACACAGGCCAACGGTACACAGGTAGATGTAGGTGGCATGACTTACCAACAAGCCTACGACAAAGGCTATGTGGAACCCAGCCACGCACCACAGTTCTACTACCGCTATGGTTCTTCTTCTACAGGTGTATCAGATTACTGGATCAAAAAGAATTCATGGATTTCCCTGCGACAGGTATCCCTGGCCTACCAGTTCTCTCCGGCGATCTGCAAAAAACTGATGCTCAACAACCTGAGCGTAGCCATTGTAGGCCGCGATTTATTATACCTGTACAATTCACTGCCTTACAATTACAACCCGGCCTCCAACAACTCCAATAATACAGCATTTTCCGGGGAAGAAGGATTTCTACCCATGGTACGCTCCATTGCAGGTACCATCCGGGTGGGCTTCTAGGTAAAAATTGTACACACTAAAAACAACTCACATGAAAAATATAAAATACGCAATATTACTGGCACTACTGGGCGCTACGGGTTGCGCTAAAAATTTCGGAGATATTAATACCGACCCCAGTCTCGTTGCTCAACCAGATGTGAAATACCTCCTGAGCTATTCAGAAGATAAAATCATTACCTACCAGGGAACAGAATGGGTATGGGAAAGCATGGAACAGCTCATGCGCTTCACCCAGTCTGTCACCACCAGCCCTTACGAAATCACTCAAAATGTAAATACCCGCTATAATAACTATTACCTGCAAATCCTGCCCAATCTCTTTGAGATAAGAAGACAGGCAGACCTCAAAACCAATAAGGAACAATACCAGCGTATTAAAGCGGTGTCGTTTATTTTACAGGTACTGCACGGCATCAAGGTAACAGATATGAATGGATCCATTCCATACTCACAGGCTATACAGGGACGTTATCAAACCAACTACGGTCCCGTATTCGATGAGCAGCCTGCGCTCTTCGATAACTGGTTGTCGCAACTGGACGATGCCATAAAAGTGTTGTCAGATAATTCATTGCCAGTACAAATTGGCTACGACCAGTCAGACATTTTCTATCAGAGCGACTGGACCAAATGGATCAAATTAGCCAACACCCTTAAACTGCGCATCGCCGCCCGCCTGGAAAATGCGGACAACGCCAAATGCAAAACCATTTTCCAGCAAGTGTTGAAAGATCCTACCGGTCCTATCAACGGAGATGATTCTCAGGTTAAATATCTCAACACCACCTACTCTCCCTTCGGTAGCAGCGGCGATGTTGACTACCGCAGCCGCCGCTACGCCTCCACCTCCATTATGATGTTCCTGAAAAAAAGTAATGATCCACGCTTGCCGGTATATTTTGAAACCAATGATCTGAAAGGCAGCTTTAAAGACAGTCTTGCTACCTATAACGTCACCCTGCCCGCGTTCATTGATATCAATGACCCGATGATTATGTACCAGGGCGGCCCTGCCGACTGGACCACCAATCCTGCAGTAGCCGCCTATATAGGTAATGCTTTCCCGATTGGTCCGTATACGAAATACAACCTGGTATCCGCCATCAACCGGAAATTCTTCTCCCCTAAACTCAACAATGCCACCAATAACTTCCTGGATGTTTCTGTTACTTATGCAGAAACCTGTTTTTACCTGGCAGAATTTATACAGAAAGGATATGCCGGTGGCGTAGATACCAAGGGCAGCGCGGAAGACTGGTACAAAAAAGGCATCGCTTCTTCCATTCAAACCAATAATGCCGTGGCTATTGCCGCAGCATCTACCACCGCTTATAACGGTAACGGGCAAACGGAAATCAACAACTACCTGAACAACCCAAACGTTAAATTCAACGGTACCAACGACCTGGAGCGAATTTACATACAGGAATACCTGAGCTTTTACCGGCAGCCTAATGAAGCATTTGTTTTTTGCAGACGCACAGGCTACCCTAAATATAACTCAACGTATTATGCCAGGGAGACTTTCAACGAATTAATCCCCCGCCGCTTTTGGCTGTTAGATCCGGGAGAAGTAAACCACGCTAACTGGAGTGCCGCGATGCAGCAACAGGGCTTTACCCCCAATGCGCAGGACCTGCCTACCCTTAGCACGCAAAGAATATGGTATGATAAGTCCGCACCTGATTTTGGTAAGGGACAGTAAAATAGCTTTTAGCCGTTAGCTTTTAGCTTTTAGCAAAATGCAGCGGAGAACATGTTGTATGTTAATCTCCGCTGCATTTTACAAAAAAGGACAGTAAAATAGCTTTTAGCCGTTAGCTTTTAGCTTTTAGCAAAATGCAGCGGAGAACATGTTGTATGTTAATCTCCGCTGCATTTTACAAAAAAGGACAATAAAACAGCTTTTAGCCATTAGCTTTTAGCTTTTAGCAAAATGCAGCGGAGAACATGTTGTATGTTAATCTCCGCTGCATTTTACAAAAAAGGACAATAAAACAGCTTTTAGTCATTAGCTTTTAGCTTTTAGCAAAATGCAGCGGAGAACATGTTGTATGTTAATCTCCGCTGCATTTTACAAAAAAGGACAATAAAACAGCTTTTAGCCATTAGCTTTTAGCTTTTAGCAAAATGCAGCGGAGAACATGTTGTATGTTAATCTCCGCTGCATTTTACAAAAAAGGACAATAAAATAGCTTTTAGCCATTAGCTTTTAGCTTTTAGCAAAATGCAGCGGAGAACATGTTGTATGTTAATCTCCGCTGCATTTTACAAAAAAGGACAATAAAACAGCTTTTAGCCGTTAGCTTTTAGCTTTTAGCAAAATGCAGCGGAGATAACAATATATTTTGTCTTCATCCGCTGCATTTTGCTAAAAGCTAAAAGCTAATCGCTAAAAGCTACCTTCAATATCTCCTTCCCATTCCAGTCTTTCGCCCACACCTGTTTTCCTTTATCCGTTACCGTTACTTTCAGTTGTTTGCCCGAACGCTTTACCATAATATCCATATCAGCACCAAAAGCGCGGATATGACGTAACGCCATCTGGTTCCAGGTGGCAGGCAAACGCGGACACATCTCAAACTGCCGCAGGCCGGTAGGCACCATTCCAAAAAGACCTTCGGTAATTACGCGGCAATACAAGGCACTTTCCGCAGAAAGATGGCGCTGATCCCCTTCCGGCCAGGCTTCTACAGGATAAGGCACATGTTCGCCCAACAACCGCTGACGAGTATAATAAGCAAGGTATTTTAAGGTAGTATCCGTAGCCCCCGCGAAGAAAAGTCCGCGGAAAGCATACAAGGTGGAGCGATCCCAGAACGTATGATCTCCGGATGCGGTGAGGATACCATTATGTGTCCACAAATAGGGAGAAAGCAATGCTTTCATGGTAGCATCGCGGCGTTCATTAATACCCATTACCAGCGGCAGGCAAATCCAGGAACGCAACACAGTGTTTTCTTCGTAGTAACGATAGGTATCGAAGCCTTGTACGTTATGACCGAAGAACTGCTCAATAGCACGTCCCATTTGTTGCTGGCGATTCCGGTACAAGGTGGCATTGGCCTCATCACCTAATGCAGTGGCTACACAGGCCGCACTTTGGTAAGCGCCGTAGGCCAACGCATTGGTAGATAAATTCGCCTTACCCGCCGGGAAACGACCTTCCAGTTCATCTGCGTCGGAGGTAATGATACCGTCTGGTCTCTTGTGCAGCTCCAGGTATTGCAGGCACCAGTTGATCAGTGGGTACAGTTGCTTTGCCGTAGCCGTATCACCCGAGGCCAGCGCAAAACGCGCCGCGCCATAAGCAATCATGGCCTGATCGCCGCGATCGCCGGCGCCGTTCCAGTATCCATCTCCCTCAGCAATCACGGAACTGGGAATCGGCTTATAATCTTTATTCATATAGCCGGCAAACAAACGGAAACTGTTCCTGGCAGATTCGTTGCCATTGGCATTTCCCAGGAAAGGGAAAAACGGGTTGGCATATTCCGCCTGGTCATTTGCCCAGATAGCCGCGTAGTAGGCACCACCACCCGGACCATGCATCAATCCCGCTTTGGTATCATAGATGCTCTCCGTAGCACGGATTTTAGCAAATGCAAACCCACGGTTGATGGTATCATTCGGTGTTTCCAACACCAGGTCTTCCATCAGCGATTGTACAAAATCCGTCCTGCGCGCTAACTCATACGCCGGCGAAAAATAATAGGCAGGCGTATTGATTTTACGTGCTGAATAAATGATGGCCAGCGAATGTTTCTCTCCCGGCGCCAGGTCAAAACTACCGTAGCCGGTTACCGCCGACTGTATCACATATTCTCCGTATACACCTTTGGCCGGATCTGTATGTTGCTCTTTCACCAGGCTATCCACCTGCACGTGACAGGTGCGGGTGCTGCTATTGACCAGCTCCCGCATTTGAATAAACCCTGCTTTATCTATTGATGGGAATAGTATGTCCGTTACCGTTAGACCGGTATTCGTGCGGGCATGTATTTGTAAAATGCTTTTCAGGTAGAAGTCGGCCGGCAGTACTTTCAGTGCGGCCCCATCTACAGTAATCGCAGGCAACTCCGTGCCATCGAAATTCACTTTCAGGCTGGCATGCGTGTTATTGGGAATGGTGCGCAGCATGGGGAATACCAGTTGCTTCTTCAGTAACAATTCCTGCTGATCTGTTACACCATACGTGATAATAGCCGACAGCTGCTTACCACTCATTTCAATATGATCCGTATGGACGTCTTGTGATTTTACCGTCTGACGGATACCGCCATCCTTTGCCAGCGCCCAACGGGGCGACTGCGCACGGGTGTAGCCGGTCATTGCCAGCCAGCAACCCACTACCAGAAAAAACCTGCTGCTATTCATGTATAAATTGTTTTTGAAAAGATGCCCATCTATGAAAATAACGTGGTCCCGGCATACTTCCGCCGCGAAATTAGCAGATCAAAAAAATAAAGTTCTTGCAGATATTACCCCATTCCAAAAGAATATTAGCCTGAATAAGGGTTTCCCTTTTATCACCACCCGATTACCCGCAAATGCAACTTATTTTAGCGCTTCCACTCATTGTCTTTCCCGTTGGCATCCATAAACAAATTACCTTCCAGCTTTATAGATTTGATTTCTTTGGAATAGGGCAAACTCAGCGATGCTTCTTGCTGGTTCTGTTTCCATACAGCCGGTGTTTGATGCACCTGGTGCGTGCTGCCATCTTTAAAAGTAATCACTACATCAAAAGGCACCGCAAAACCACCGGTATTAACAATACGCAAGGCAGCTTTTTTCCCGTTTAACTTCACGTCGGCCAGGGTAAGATCGATATAGTGATGGCTGAAATACCAGTTGTTCCAGAACCAGTTCAGGTTTTGGCCGGCAGCGGTGTTAAAGGAATAGAAATAATCCCAGGGAATAGGGTGCTTGCCTTGCCAGTTATCCATGTAAGCATGTAAGCATTTTCTGAATAAGCTATCGCCTAACAGGTCTTTCAATGCCAGGTACGACAATGATGCTTTGCCATAAGAGTTGCTGCTATAGCCCATCCCGCTCACCTGGTTAGACATGGAAATAATCGGTTGATCTTCTTCTGTAGAAGGATCATGGATATACTTATTCACACGGAACTTCCGGTAGAATTCATCTGCCGTTGCCTTTCCTTTCTCTGCGATGCCAATCAGGTATTCGAAAGTAGTAGCCCAGCCCTCATCCATAAAGGAATAGCGACTTTCGTTGATGCCCATGTAAAAAGGAAAATACGTATGTGCGATCTCGTGATCCTGCACCAGCTGTGCAAAGCTGAGGTCATCCCCTACGGTGCCATCATTCACCATCATGGGATATTCCATGTCCGCAAAGCCCTGGACAGCTGTCATCGTAGAAAATGGATAAGGTACGCCCGGCCATTTATGGGAAAACCAGTTCAGCGCATTATGTGAAAACGCCACCGAATGATGGAAATCTGTGGAGGTATCATGGTAAGCCGCCTGTATACTGGCGCGTCGCATGGTGCTGCTATCCACTACCACACTGGCTGCATCCCATACGTAATGGTTACTGGTAGCATACGTAACATCTGCAATATTATTAGCGCTGAACTTCCAGGTATTACGCGGTTGTTGCTGCGTTACTTCTCCCTGTTGCATTTCCTGCCGGTTGGCAATAGATGCGTTGCTATCTGACGACATGGCGCGTTTCAGCCGGTCTGCAAATACCGGACGCAATACGGCTTCGGGATTGAGCAAAGTTCCGGTACCCCATACCACGAAGTTCTTAGGCACGGTAACGGCTACGTTATAATCGTTAAAGTCGCTGTAAAATTCTACGCGGTCAGTATGTTCCAGTCCATCCCATCCGTTGTAGTCATCATACACAGATACTCTCGGATAGGCATAGGCCATAAAGGCCGTGGTACTGTCTATCATACCTTCTCTCCCACTCAGCACCGACAAATCATAATGCCAGTTGATATGCAGGTGCATACTATCTTTCGATGCCAGCGCCTTTGGGAAAGCCACCCAGGCGGTGGTACCTACATCATTATTAAATTTAACCCGGATGCCATCGATGACCAGCTGGTCTATAACAACGCCATCTGTTAAAAAATCTTTGCTCACATACCCGGAACGGGGAGCCTGGTATTTATGCAGATTAACAATCAGTCGCAGGATCATGCCCTTTAATACATCCGGGCTGTTGTTGATATACGTGATAGTTTCCTCCCCCGTCACTGTTCTGGCTGGTGGTTCCACCGACAACTTAATGTCGTATATGCCCTTATTTTGCCAGTAACGTTTGCCGGGAGCCCCGCTTTTGTCTCTTGTCTGGTTAACATATGCCTGTTTGATGTTCCGGGGCATATATAATTCCTGTGCTGTGGTTGCAGTGTTTACACCTACTAACAACAGCAGACTATACATAATTTTGTTCATACACTTCTGCTAATTTCCAGGGATAAAACAAGCGCCCTTCAAGAAGGGCTACAAGACATCTGTTTAGAAAAAATAGGATTCAATTTTCCGGGCCAGCCGGGATAAGAATTCGTTTGGAATATGATCATGAGATGCCTGCAGCTTCCCTTGTTCATCCGGCCGGAACGTTACCTGGTGGCTATCTATTTCCACCATGTATGTTTTTTCGGTTTCCCTGACAGGTAGTATATGATAATCCTTGCCATCCAGATGAATAATTGCCTTTTCCATAGTAAAAACATTTTGCGATGAAGTTAACCAATTATGCCGTGTTTACCTATGTCCAACGTCATAAAAACGAACACTGCATGTACTAAAACGAACACATTATTATAATAAATAAACTATAATTACTTTTATTATTAAGTCCGTTATATTCGGTATAATTTTTCCGCTGGTTGTTTTTAAAACGTCTGACCCATGCAGTTGTTAAAAATTACGTTCCGTCATTTACTGAAAAACAAGGGGTATGCTACCATCAACATACTCGGGCTAGCCATGGGCATGGCTGTTACCTTACTAATCAGTTTATGGATATGGGACGAGCTTTCTTTTAACCACTGGCATAGCCACCATAACCGGATTGCACAGGTAATGGATGTACAAACCATTGACGGCGAAAACACTACCAGTGAAGCTATTGCCATCCCTTTGGCAAATGAATTACGCAACAATTACGCGGGCGACTTCAAAAAAGTAGCGATCCTTTTCCCTAACTTCATCCACGCCGTTACCGTAGGTGATCATAAACTATCACAGTCCGGCGTATGGGTACAACCTGACTTACCGGAAATGCTATCGCTGAAAATGATCTATGGTACCCGGAATGCCCTGAAAGATCCTGGCGCCGCATTGATCACCCACTCCCTGGCAAAAGCATTATTTGGCGATACAGATCCCGTTGGCAAAGGTTTTAAACTGGACAACCGTACCGACTTACAGGTAGGCGGCGTATTTGAAGACCTCCCGCAAAACACCACCTTTCATGATACCAAAATGTTCCTCTCCTGGGACAAGGCAATCAGCACCCTCCCCTGGCTGAAAGATGCACAGGACAAGTGGGATAACCGGTATTGGAAATTATATGTAGAATTGAATGACCAGGTAGATATTGCCACTGCCAGCGCCCACATCAAAAACGTAGCGCAAAAATATATCACCGGTGGCACTGAAACCTTACTGCTGCACCCGATGAACAAATGGCACCTTTACAGCGAATTTAAAAACGGCCAGGTAACAGGTGGCCGGATCCGGCTGGTGTGGCTATTTGGCGTTATCGGTGCACTGGTGCTATTGCTCGCCTGTATCAATTTCATGAACCTCGCTACTGCCCGCAGTGCGAAACGCTCCAAAGAAGCAGGCATCCGCAAAGCCATTGGCGCCACCCGAACACAGCTGGTACAACAGTTTTTAATGGAGTCACTGGTATTGTCATTTTTGTCGCTGCTGATATGCATGATCATGGTGTATACCCTGCTGCCATTATTTAACCAGCTGGCAGAAAAACAACTCCGCATCCCGTTTGCACAACCGCAGTTATGGCTCGCCTTACTGGCGTTTACCATTTTTACCGGCTTAATTGCAGGCAGCTATCCGGCTATCTTCCTGTCGTCTTTCCAACCGGTGAAAGTGTTGAAAAGCCAAACAACGCAGGGACGCTTTTCCCTGCTTCCCCGCAATGTTTTGATGGTAATACAATTCAGCGTGTCCATTGCCTTAATCATTGGCACCGTCATTATTTATCAGCAGATACAATACGGTAAAAACCGCCCTGTTGGCTATAACCGCAATGGCCTTATCAATGTCACCATGAGCACCGGTGAAATGTACGGCGCCCCTTACGACGCTCTCAGAACCGCCTTGCTGGAAACCGGCGCCATAACGGATATGGCTAAATCGGATGTGCCGTCTACCCAAACACCTGACTATAAAACAGACGTTACCTGGAACGGTAAGCCTGCCGGCAGTCAAACACCCATAGGTGTTATCGGCGTTACGCACGACTATGGACATACTGTTGGCTGGCAAATCAGAGAAGGCCGCGATTATTCCCGGAGCTACGCTACAGATACCGGTGCACTTGTCCTCAACGAGGCTGCTGTAAAGCTAATGGGACTACAACACCCGGTAGGCGAAACAATTTACCTGAACGGGACGCCACGTATTATTAACGGGGTAGTAAAGGATATGATCATGGAGTCGCCGTACGCACCGGTGGCACCTACTATTTTCAGCCTGCAGTATGGCATGATGAATGCCATGAGCGTACGCATAAATCCGGCCATGTCTATGCACGATGCACTGGCTAAAATAGCGCCGGTATTCAAACGGTTTAATCCCGGCGGACCTTTCGATTATACTTTTACGGACGACAATTACGCTAAAAAGTTTTCGGATGAAGAACGCATTGCCCGCCTGGCAACAGTGTTTGCAGTACTTGCTATTTTCATTTCCTGTTTAGGCGTATTGGGACTGGCGGCTTTCCTGGCGGAACAACGCACCAAAGAAATCGGTATCCGCAAAGTATTGGGTGCATCAGTCACCCATGTATGTGTATTGTTATCGAAAGATTTTGTAAGGCTCGTGGTGATTGCGCTGCTATTGGCTTCCCCGGTAACTTACTACTTTATGTACCGTTGGCTGCAAAATTATGCCTATCACACCACTGTTTCCATCTGGCTGTTTGTAGCTGCCGGCGCAGTCACCATCTTGCTAACGTTACTAACGGTGAGTTATCAATCGGCCAAAGCGGCATTCATGAATCCTGTTAAAAGTCTTAAAATAGAATAGCAGTTAATTACTATACTCCGCTACTGACCGGCAATACTTCCGGCGATATTCCTGCGGGGTGAGGCCCGTGATCCGTTTAAATACCTGCCGGAATGTTTTGAGGTCGTTGTAACCGGCATTGTACATCAGCGTGCTGATATTCTGTGCATTTTTCTCCAGTTCTTTTTTGGCGGATTCTATCTTCACGCGCTGCAAGTATTCCAGCGGTGTATTTTGGGTGGCCACCTTAAATCGTCGGATAAAATTCCGCTTGCTCATATTCGCCTGTTCTGCAATCTGCTCAACGGAAATTTGCTGATCATAATGCGCTTCAATATAGGCCTGCGCTCTCAGGATCTCTTCATCTTCGTGCTGCCGTTGCCCCTGGAACACGGCAAAATGCGACTGGTTCACGCGGTCCATATCAATAGAAAACATTTTGCTGGTCCAGATACTGGCATCGCGTCCGCAGAATTTCTCGATCAGGTACAACACCAGGTTTAAGGAAATGAAGGCGCCGCCGCTGGTATAGATACCGTCCTGGTCGGTCATCACTTTATCGGGTAGCATGGTGATATCGGGATAGCGATTGCGCATATCTTCCAGCGCCATCCAGTGCGAGGTACAGGACTTGCCTTTGAGCAGGCCGGCTTCTGCCAGGAAATAGCTACCCAGGCACAGGCTGGCTACTTCGGTACCGCCGGCGTGCATGGCAGTGAGCCAGTGCACTAATGCGCTGTTCTTATTCAGCACCGTTTCCGGGTCCCCGGCGAACGCGGGCGCCAGGATAAGGTCGGTATGTTTTACTTCATCGATGGTTTTATAACAGATAAACTGCGCGGGGAGCTGCAGTTGGATGTTCTTTACTTTTTCACTCACCAGCTCTACATTAAAAGCAGGTTGCCGTCCTATTTCGGCCATATAACGGTTTACGCCAATCAGCATATCCATTACACCAGACACACAGGATAAAACGGCATCTTCGTAAATCAGCAGGGAAACTGTTTTCATGGTAAAAAAGGTATGATACCCTACAAAAATAACTGATTTTAATGGCACAAATGCCCCCTAAATTAGGCGTGTTTGCACATGCGAAGTGTGGCCGGAAGAATGGAGATTTGTAAGACCTAAAATATAAAATCATGAGTACCAACGTAACAACTGGTTTTAAGCAATCCATGGTAGAACCCGGTCTCCCGCACAAAATAGTATCTCCTGCAGAATGGAAAGCCGCCAGGATAAAATTCCTGGAGAAAGAGAAACAGCATACCCGTTTACGTGATGAACTCACGAGGGAACGCATGGAGTTGCCCTGGGAAAAGGTAGAGAAAGAATATGTTTTTGATAGCCCCAATGGTAAAGTCACCTTGTCCGACCTTTTTGATGGCCGTAGCCAGCTGATCGTACAACATTTTATGCTGGGTCCTAATGAAAAAATCGGCTGTGTAGGCTGCTCTTTCTCGGCGGATTCTATCAACGGCGTATTACCTCACCTGGAGCATCATGATGTGTCGCTGGTAGTGATATCAAGAGCTGAAATACCTGTACTGGAAGCCTTTAGAAAGCGAATGGGCTGGCAATTTAAATGGGTATCTTCCGGGCAGAGTGATTTCAACTACGACTATCACGTATCCTTCCACAAAGAAGACCTGGAAAAAGGAAAGGTATATTTCAATTATGGCATCCTGGAAAATTTACCTACCCATGTAGAGGACCTATCTGGTTTAAGTGTTTTTTATAAAGATACAGACGGCAGCATCTATCATACTTATTCAACTTATGCCCGTGGCGGCGAATTACAACTGGTGGCTTACAACTACCTGGATATTGCACCCCTGGGCCGTAACGAAGCCGATAAAAATGGCGGCCTCACGTCGTGGGTACGTCACCATGATAAATACGATGAGAAAGGCTATGTAGACGATACCGGCAGGTATCATGCAGATGAAACGCCTGGCTCCTGCTGTAGCGGGGAAGAACACGCCTCATGAAAACGAATTGTTCCTGCGGAAGCGCTACGGGCAGCGCTTCCCGCAAAACAACGGCTGCGCAAACCACAAGTCCGCTGACATTCCGGCAACGTATCATTAAAACTGTGCGATGGCTTTTACCGGGCATAACCCTCGCATTGTTGCCGAAGTGCCCTATTTGTCTGGCTGCTTATGTAGCCCTGGGCACCGGCCTCGGATTGTCTGTAACCGCCGCCACTTGGCTGCGAACAGGACTTGTGGTGTTGTGCATCGGATCACTGACGTATCTCGTCATGAACAAAATACGGTTCTTATACAAACGGCATAAACAAAGTTAGCCTTGTTCGAATTCAATATTAAACAACATGAGCTCCATGGTTTCCCCCGGAGGTTGAATAGTACCCTGTAAAGTAAATCCTGAACGTTGTAGCAGTCGCACCGACCGGTGATTATCTGGCTGCGTAATAGCAAATAACCTGGGCAATTCGAGCTGTTGCTTTGTATAAGCCATTGTAGCGGTAGCAGCTTCATATGCATAACCATGCCCTTCTGCTTCCGGTAAAAATGCAAACCCCAGATCGGGTTGCTCCAGGTATCTTCTCTTAAATAATCCGCAAATACCAATAGGCAGGCCTGTTTCTTTCAGCACCACTACCCAGGCGCCATATCCCTGTTCTGCGTATAGGCGTAACAGGTTGTTCATAATATATCTTTGTGCATCTGCCAGCGTTTTCACTTGCCGGTCACCGATGTATTGCAGCCAGGTAGGGGTATTCAACAATTCCAATACAAAGGTATCATCGGTAGCTGCAAAGGTGCGCAACTGTAACCGCGGCGTTTCAAATAGCACTTTCATGTAAACAGGTTATAATGACTCCTTACAAAATATCATTTTCTGCCGAAGGAAACAAATAACCAGCGCTATTTTTCACTGCAACAAGTAACTACAAATCCGAATGATCCAACACAATTTTACCAAAATATTTCCCCGCCATATAAGTGCTGAATGCAGCCGGCGCGTCTTCAAAAGCAAACACCCGGTCAATCACAGGATGTAACCTGCTATTGGTAATCACTTTATTCATAGCAACAAATTGTGCTTTGCTACCAATGGATATTGGACGCACATTCACCATGCCATACAGGAGCAGGTTAATATTAAACGAGGTAGGTTCATTGGCTACGCTACCGATAATGGCCACTTCCCCATTCAGGGCAGCCGAGCGGATAGACTTTTCCACCGTGCCTGCGCCCCCTACTTCCACAACATGATCTACTCCTTTTCCGCCAGTGAGTTCCCGCACGGCCACGTGCCAGTCGGGCTGCTGTTGGTAGTTAATCACTTCATCTGCACCCAGTGCCCTTAATTTCGCAGCTTTTTCCTCTCCGGAGGTAGTGGCAATTACGCGGGCTCCTGCGGCTTTTGCCAACTGCAACGCAAACAATGATACGCCACCGGAACCCAATGTGAGCACGGTTTCACCCGCTACGAGCCCGCGACCACCGCTCAGTGCATTCCAGGCAGTTAAGCCGGCACAGGGTATGGCTGCGGCTTCTACATAGGATAAATGCGGAGGTATGGGTAACACTGCCTGCTCCGGCAACACGGCATATTCTGTGAGCATGCCATCCAGCGATCCACCCAGCTGTGCAGCATATTCCATACTAAAAGGACCGTCCAGCCATTCCGGGAATACCTGCGCCATCACCCGGTCGCCGGCTTTCACACTGGTTACCGCACTGCCAACAGCCACAATTTCGCCGGCACCGTCGCATAAAGGAATCACATCGGGCTTCACCGGCAATGGATAAAAACCTTTGAGGATCATCAATTCGCGGTAGTTGAACGAGCTGGCTTTAACCCGCATCAATACTTCCCTTGGGCCCGGCACCGGTATGTCCTGCTCTTTCAATCTTAATCCGGCCAGTCCGCCGCCTAAATTTACATGGTAACTTTTCATATAACGCTTTTATCGTTATACAAATGTGCCTCCCTATCGCTACTTTTACAATAACGAACAAAAATGTTCGGATGTAGTTAAAGAGTAAAATTTGCCCTATGAGGAAAACGCAATCTACCAACTTCGAAAACCGCCAGAAAATCATTGCTGCCTGCCCTATTTCATATACCTTATCCCTGATAGATGGACGTTGGAAACCCATGATATTACACCAATTATTTTCCGGGGTATGTCGTTACAGCGATATCAAAAAAGCCATTCCTATTATTACAGAACGCATGCTCACCGCGGAACTGAAGGAACTGGAGCTGCGGGAATTGGTGGAGCGCATTTCTTATGATACGGCGATGCTGAAAGTGGAATATCGTTTAACAAACCGCGGAGAATCACTCCGGGCTGTATTCCAACAACTGTGGCAATGGGGCAAAACAGATAAGGTAACACAAGCCGCCACAGTATCTTAATCCTCCCCGGCAAGGCGCTCTAACTGCCGCTGGTAGTCGTATTGCAGGTCTTCATGCTGTGCCGCAATCACCTTTCCAATTTTCTTCAGCTGTTGCTCGTAGAGGTTATTTAATTGAACACTATAGGAAGATAATAAACCGGCCGCTTTCATTTTAGTACAGAAATAAATCAACAGTTCTGCTTCTGCCTGTTTGGACCCCGTATAACGTATATGCTTATTCGTGATACGCAGTATTTTCCTCAACCGCTTTTTGGCATGGTATAATTTATCGCCGGCCATCTCTGTAAATCCATTATCTATTTCGACTTTCACTGATTCCACATAGCCTTGTTCATTATGTGCCTCGAAGAGCAGGTAAGTCAGCAGTTCTTTGTTATCATTCTTATATTTCGCGAGGCGCAGGCAAAGGGCCGACAGTTCCGCCGGTGCCAGTGTGCTCAGTTCCTTTTTTATTTCGCTGATAGTAGCCGCTTTCATATGATACGTTTCGGATAAAGCGCAAAGTTACTATCTATTTTCTGCAGCATGCGGACCATCTTTGCGTTCCAGCCAGGAATTGAAAATGGTATAGAATACAGATACAATGATAGCACCTTTAAACATGCCCGTAAATCCCCAGGCAGCCACGCCCCCTATCACACCGATAAACAGCACCAGGAAAGGCAGTTTCCCACTTTTGGCAATCAATACCGGCTTCAGGATGGCTTCTCCAATCAGGATACCTGCACCATAGATCGCCAGGAAAATGGTCATGCCAGGATGTCCCTGCGTAGCCATCCAGATGGTAAGTGGTACCCATACCACCAACGGCCCTATTTGTATCACTACGAGGAAGAAGATCAGGGCAGCCAGTCCCAGTGCAAAGGGAATGCCTGCAATGGTCAAACCTATCCAGGCTACAATTGCCGTAATAAATGCGGTACCCATTACGCCAATCGATACGCCTTTCACCGCCATGGTAGTGGCATTCAGCAAATCAGTCCCATCTTTACGTCCCAGCAGATGCTCTACTGCCGCGCGAATGGGCCGCACTGATTTTTCACCACTTACCAGGAAAAATGCAGATACCACAATACCGATAATCAGCTGCACTGCGGTGCCAATGATGCCGAAGCCGCTGCTCACTACATGGTTTAACACCATCCTTACCGGCTGTTCGTGGGTGTTTAATGTTTCCTTGGGACTATCCTGCAGATGCTGCCAGAATGCGCTGATTTCACTGCCTATATAGGGCATATTCACTACCCAGGCCGGCAAAGGGGGCAATCCATTGTCTTTCATATCCCTGATCCAGTGTATAGATTCCCGGACATGTGAACTCATTTCCGCCACAATATAGGTGACCGGTAGGGCAATGATCGCTACCAACACAATAGCATACAAGGTAGCCGTTAGCTTACGCCGGCCGCCAAACCACCGCACCATGCGCTCAAACAGCGGATAAAAAGAAACAGAGAAAATCAATGCAAACGTGAGTACGCCGAAAAATAAATGTAATACCTGGTATAGCGCTAACAGCAACGCCAACAATAACAGCAATACGAGTATAGACTCTATCATGTTCCTGGAAGCTGGCCGGAGGTGATTGTTCATACCATGAAATTTTAACAACAAATGGGCTTACTTCGTAAATATAACACTCCTTCCTTAGTTAAGCAGCAATATGTCACCGTTTGGAGCAGCAAAGTCACCTGGCCGGCTTCCTTCTCCCTAAATTAATACCGGACAACCATGTCCATTTCCGGACATTATCCTACCTTACATTCCCGGGAAACGCTCCATGGCAGCGACGCCATTAAATGGCAACCTTCTTGTGACTCCGAAAAGCTGTTAACTAAACAACCAAAATATGTGGCTGAATTATCTGAAAATCGCCTGGCGTAATCTCAGGAAAGATAAATTCTATACAATTATCAATATCCTGGGGCTGGCATTGGCTACGGCAGCGTTCCTGTTTATCATCAACTATGTGCGGTTTGAATATAGCTATGAAAATTTTTACAAAAATGCCGATAACATTTATCGCGTTACCCTCGATAATTACAAAGACAGTGAATATGTAATGACGGACTGCGAAACGCATCCGCCTCTGGGGCCTTTGGTTAAAAAAACATATCCGGAAGTAGTAGATTATGTGCGGGTAGAACATATGGAAGAAGCACCGAGCATCAAATCCAATGGAAAAATTTTCAAAGTAGAAATGTATGCGGTAGACAATTCCATGTTCACCGTGTTTAACTACGACTTTATAGAAGGGAAGGCCGCTACCGCACTCACGGCGCCGATGCAGGCCGTGGTGACGGAATCACTCGCCAAACGCATGTTTGGCAACGAGTCAGCAGTAGGAAAACTAATCCAGGACGGCGACTGGACCTATACCATTACCAGCGTGATTAAAGATGTGCCTTCCAATACCCACCTGAAATTTAACCTGCTCATTTCTTTCAACTCCCTGATCAGCAGAGGGATTCAAATGGAAAGCTGGAACGGCAATAATAACTATACTTATGTGCAGTTGCTGCCACACGCCAGCCTGGCCGCCTTCAACAATAAGCTACTGCAAATTTCCAAAGAAAAGCTAAAGCAGGACAAGCTCCGGGCGGAACCCATGAAGGATATACATTTGCTGTCGCATAAGTCGTTCGAACCGGAAGAAAACGGCGACCTGAAAACCGTGCAGTTTATGATGGTCATTGCCATACTCGTGTTACTGGTGGGGTCCGTAAACTACGTGAATCTGACCACCGCCCGTGCCGCTGACCGTACCAAGGAAACGGGTATGCGCAAAGCACTGGGATCGTCCAGGCTATCGCTGGTGAAGCAATTCATGACAGAAACGGTGCTGATAAACTTAATCGCCATGGGACTCGCCCTGGCGCTGATAGAAATACTGCTGCCGAATTATGTGCAACTGACCGGTCGTCCTATTACGGCTAATTTCTTTCATTCTTCCTTCTTCTGGCTCACAACGGCGGCTTTATTTGTGTTCAACTGCGTGCTCTCCGGGTTATACCCCGCGCTGGTATTATCAGCCGTGAAGCCGGTCACCGTTACCAGGAAATCTTTCACCGCAACTTCTGGTGGTAACCTATTCCGGAGAATGCTGGTAGTAGGACAGTTTGCCGCAGCTTTAGTTGTATTATCTGCCTCCCTGATCGTTTTCCGGCAGCTCTCCTATATGCGCCACCAGGATCTGGGCCTGAGCACCAACCAGATTTTGATACTCAGAGCACCTTCCGGACAGGGTAAAATCATAGATTCCATCCGCCGGCAGCAAAGCACCCTATTTATCAACGGTGTATCCCAGCTGCCGCAGGTAGAAAAGATCACGGGCACTGAAGCCTTACCCGGCGCAAGTTTACACGACCTCTCTACCACCAGTGGCATTAGCCTGCTGGGATCCAATACAGGCTTGAATTATACCTTTTATGCTTATGGGGTAGACGAAAACTTCCTGCCGGTAATGAAACTCAAATTATTGGCCGGCGAAAACTTCCGGCCCGGCGTTGCTAACGCCAACAACATGATACTGAGCCGGGAAGCCAGTCGCCTGTTTGGTTTTCGCAATCCCGAAGAGGCGATTGGGAAAAGAATTACGCTCTCCTGGACCAGTCAACCATATAGCACCATCATAGGTGTAGTAGAAGATTACCACCAGCAATCTTTGAAAACGGCGATCCTGCCTATGATCCACTGGTATCGCACTAATGGAGGCACCTACTTCGCCGCAAAAATCAACACCAAAAATCTGGCTAAAACTATCGCCCAGGTGAAGGTACTCTGGCAGCAACAATACCCGGAATATCCGTTTGAATATCATTTCTTCGATGAAATGTTTGATGAGCAATACAAGGCAGATCAACAGTTTGGTAAAATTGTACAGCTTTTCTCCGGGTTTACACTGTTTATTACCTGCCTGGGCATCCTGGGACTTACCGCCTACAACATTACCAAACGCAGCAAAGAAATAGGTATCCGCAAAGTGCTGGGTGCCTCTGTGAGCAGTATTGTAAATTTACTATCGAGAGATTTTGTTAAACTGGCGGCTATCGCCATCTTCATCGCCACCCCGGTGACCTGGTATGTGATGAACAGCTGGCTGCAGGATTATGCCTATCGCATACAAATACAATGGTGGATGTTCGCCGTTACCGGCCTCGTGATCATGGCAATCGCCCTGCTCACGGTGAGTGTGCAGTCGATTAAAGCCGCGCTCGCCAACCCGGTGAAGTCACTGAAATCAGAGTGATTTATTTCAATGATAAACGCATAAACTGTATCACCTCTTCATTCACATCTTCCGGTGCATACATCCGGAAATGATGATTCACCTGGTGAGCATCGCCAGGTACCGGCGCTATTTTCTGAAAGCATAAATTATCCGGGTAAGCTTTTTCAAATGGGAAAACAATGTGTACGAAGTTTTTCCCCAGTTGGGTTACCCAGGCTACCCGTTTATCGCCCACACCGACGCCCAGCATAGATTTGGTAGGATACAGGTAAACTTTATCCAGCAATGCATATTGTTGCAGGAAATGATCCAGCAGGGAAAGGGTTACCGGCGTTTTGCCGGCGATAAAAGATTGCACTAATGGGTCTTTGGAGGTATTGAGGAGCGGCATTTTTTTTTGCGTTAAAGGTAGGAATTTTGGTGGTTACCCTTTTCTTAGCTTATATAATAGGAAAAGCAGAAATGACGGGTAAAAAAACAAGGGTATCAACCTGATTACCTGCCGCATTAAAGCCCCTGTCTTACTCCCGAATATTAAATAATTCACAGAGGCAGTAAACTCCATGGCGGTCGGTTCCGCAGCTCCAGGGCTTATAAATATCAAATTATATAGCCCATAACAACATACTAAAATACCCGTGATCCAAAATATCATCCCCTTCTCCAGCCACGCAAGGGCCAGTAATAGCAGCACCAGGCATCCGATTTTATCCAATGGCCTGTTTTGAACAATGGTTAAGTAATAGTTCATACAGATGATAAAAAGGAAAACAACTGGACCAAGCCATTTAAAGATTTTCAAATCCGTTTAGCATTTATGGATTATATTTTCAACGCTTCTACACCTTCAGCCACTATCTTTAACCTTCCTTCTGTAGACAATGTTTCAATGACATAGCACTTTAGATGCACAAGATCAACCATTCCGTTCCATCCCTGGTAAAAATCCAGCAGATCAACATCATCATCTGCTGCTATGTAAGCTGTATCTATTGTTTCATTGGCAATAGTGCCCAGGTTGTTGGTTATTTTAAATAAGTAGGCCTTTTTGAAGGTTAACTTCGACCGTGAATTATCTTCATACCATTTTACTATAACTTCTATACTATCGTTATAACCCGGGTCTTTTCGGTCAATAAAAATACTTTCGAGGACAGCATTGTGCCAGTTATTATCATCAAAATCAAATACCATAACTATATGCTTTTTTCATTTAACCTTTGGCACACCTTATATCTTTCAGGGCCTTAAGATTAGCTTTAGTTAGCTTCAAAGGTAAATGTATCTCCTAACTTTCCTTTATATATAAAAATGTATCGGGGAATCCCTTTTTTAAAACTTACCATTGTCATTTGATCACACTCTTCATTAGGAAGAAAAACCAGTTTTCCTTTCTCTAATCTATCAGGAAGATACCATATCCCCCCAGGTAATAACTTCCCAGATACTTATTCATTCCATCATAAATCAAAATTTTACATGAAGCCCTCTTTGCATCTGCGAACATACCCGCCCGAACTACGTACAAAAACAGGAACAACCAAATGCTTCAAATAAATCATTATCAAATGCTATCTCAGGATGGAAGATAATCAAAAAAATGAATAGAAAAATACCCTATGATACACTACCTTTCCGCGAAAAACGGTGACAGAACTCGCGCAATACATCAATGGCTACTTCGGCATCCCGAAAGAAGAAATAGACAAAATCACCCCCTTCTTTCAGCTAACCACTTTATCCAAAGGGGAATACTTCCTGAAAGCCGGCCGCATCTGCGACCAGCTGAGCTTTCATAAAGCCGGATTGCTCCGTGTATACGCTAACAGTGAGGAGAAAGAAATTACGCAATGGATTTCTTACCCCGGTTATTTTGTGACGGACCTGGCGGGGATTATCTTCAACAAGCCATCCCGGTATAATATTGTGGCGCTGACAGATTGTGAGTTTTATACTATCAATAAAACAGATTACCATAACATCGGCCAGCACATTCCGCAATGGCACCTGTTGGAAAAATTATTTATTGCACGTTGTTTTACATTGATGGAAGACCGCATCTTTAACCTGCTGTCTCAAACAGCGGAACAACGATACCATCAGCTGTTACAGCAGCATGGAGAGTTATTTAACCTGGTGCCGCTCCAATACCTTGCCTCTATGATGGGCATGACACCGGAAACCTTAAGCCGGCTGCGGAAAAAAGCGATGAAATAGGCGTTATTCTGTTCTCAAACTTTTTACAGGATTCATCACGGCGGCCCTTACACTCTGGAAACTCACGGTGAGCAAGGCTATGAAGAGGGTAACGATACCCGCCAAACCAAATATCCACCAATCCAGGTCAATTTTATAGGCGAAATTTTGGAGCCAGTGACTCATGGCCAGCCAGGCCAGTGGCACAGCAATGGCCATACCTATTAGAACCGGTTGCAGGAAACTGGAAGAAAGTAACAGGAAGATGTTGGTCGCAGAAGCTCCTAATACTTTTCTCACACCAATTTCTTTCGTGCGTTGTCCGGCGGTAAATAAGGCCAGCCCAAATAATCCCAGGCAGGAAATAAAGATAGCAAGTGCCGCAAAGTAGTTACACAACTGGCTCACCAGCTGTTCACTCTTATAGAGCCGGGTATATTCTTCATCGGAAAACTGGTAAGTAAACGGAAAATTGGGATTCAGATCTTTATAGATACCCGCCAATCCGGCCAGCACGGTTTTACTTTTACCAGTAGTGGTACGTACCAGGATGGTTCCCCATTTCGGATGTGTGTCGAGTCGTATTACCAGTGGTGAGATAGCCTCATGCATGGAAGTAAAGTGAAAGTCTTTCAGTACGCCGATGATTTTTCCGGGTACATTTCCGAGTGTAAAAGGTTGCCCTATCGGGTTCGTATAGCCGGTTCTTTTTACGGCGGCTTCATTCAGGATATAACTGCCGGAATCATTGCCATATTCACGGGAGAAATCGCGGCCATCGAGTAATTGCAGGTGCATGGTTTTTACGAAGTCGTATCCTACGGCCGCATCTGCGAAAGAAACTTCCTGGCCTGGATCCTTACCGGCCCAATTGATGCCGCCTTTATGATGCTCAATTACCGTGGGAGATTCCTTCATTTCAGTGACGGCCAGTACACCTGGTATGTTCAACGCCTGTTCCTTAAATACGGGGTATTTGGAAAGCAGTTCTCCTTCCAGTGGAATATAAAGTAAATGTTGCCGGTCGTAACCCAGGTTTTTGGTTTGTATATAATCCATTTGCCGGTAAATCACTATCATCCCTACTATCAGTACAATGGATAAGGTAAATTGAAACACCACGAGTCCTTTGCGGAAATGTGTGGCGCCGGTACTGAATTTCAAACCGCCTTTCAATACGCGGGCCGGATCCAGTGACGATAAAAATAAAGCGGGGTAGCTACCTGCCACGAAGCCTGTCAGCAGCATTAACCCGGATAATGCCAGCCAGAAAGTAACCTGGTGAAATGGCATGAATAGTTGCTTTCCACTGAGCTGGTTAAATGCAGGTAATAATAAGATGGCTATCAATACGGCAATGCCGGTGGCCACAAATACCAACAACAGGGCTTCCCCGATGAACTGGCTGATCAGTACACCACGGCGGGCGCCTACCACTTTTCTCACCCCAACTTCTTTGGCTCTTTTGGCAGCATGTGCGGTGGCCAGGTTCATGAAATTAATGCAGGCGATAAGCAGGATAAAAATGGCGAGCAGTGTGAAGAGTCGCACGTAGGCAATGCGGCCGCCGGCGGGGTGTCCATCTTCGAAAGTGCTGTGGAGGTACTTTTCACTGTAGCGTTGCAGCCCCAGTTCGGTATAAGATTCCTTATTCTTAGGTTGATATTGATAGATAAAATCTTTCAGTTTTGCGGCTACTTTGCGGGGATCTGCCTGGGCACGGAGTTGGATATACGTAGCCGGACTGGTACTACCCCAGGTTTTTGCCCATGGATTGGCGCCAACAAAATCGTCCCAGCTGCGGATAAAATCAAATTGAACAGACGAGGTAGCGGGAACTTCCACAACTGCATTGATAGCAAGACTGGTAGTATCCTCATACCGGATGATCTGGCCGATAGCTTTCTCCGGGCTGCCAAAAAATAACTCCGCCATGTGCCGGGAAATGGCGATGGTACCGGGTGCGCCCAGGGAGCCATCTTTACTCCCCTGTAGGAGAGGATAGCTGAACATGCCTAAAAAATCGGCGCTGGCATAGCCACCCGTCATTTTTACCACTTTATTATTGGCCTGGAAAGTAATGGGAGGAAAGGCCTGCCATCCGGTAGCCGCTTCCACTTCAGGGACCTCTTTCTTTAAAGCTGCGGCCAGCGGGCCTTGTGTAAGATAGCCACCATCTACTTTACCATCTGCGGATTGACGCAGATACACCTGGTACAGGTAGTTGTGGTGAGCATGAAACTGATCCATGCCGCGTTCGTCCTGTACCCACAATAACATCAGCAGGCTGCAGGCCACGCCCAGCGCCAATCCCATGATGTTAATGGCAGAAAATGTTTTGTTGCGGACAAGGTTACGCCACGCGATCCTGCAATAGTTGCTTATCATATTGGTATGTATCATTAATGAGAAGCGGGGAAAAATAATGCCATTGATCAGGAAAAATGCGGATCAGCACATTAAGCAATATTTATTTTTTAATATGTCCGTTTTTGATACAAGCGATGACCGATAATACGGTGGTTCGTTATTAGCTCCCCCTGTTTTTCAACCAGGCTACCTGTTCTTCCGTATCCGGTACTTTCAGGCCACGTGCTTTACTGATTTTGGTGAGCAGGTTATCGTAGCGGGCGCCTTTTAAGAGCATCAGGCTGCCGGCAATAATCGCGGATCTGCCGATGCCCATTCTGCAATGAATACAAATGGTTTCACCTTCGTCAATAGCCGCTTCCAGTGTGCGCAGAAATTTTTCTGTATAAGATCCGGCTGGCGGTACTTCTCTGTCGGGAAAAGGGAAATGAATAAACCGGATACCATTCCTGATACAGGTTACCTGCTCCATAGTAAGCGACAACTCCCTTATTTCAGACGGTTCCAGCAGGCAAACCAGTACATCTACTCCTTGCTTTTTTAAACTGAGGATGTCATCTTCGAGCCAGTCGTCGCCACGGGGACGGGGCATGATGCCCAATGCGGCGCCGCTGGGAAATTGCTCCAGCCAATAAACGCGTGTTTTCATGTAATGATGGATTCCGTATATATTCTCAAACAGTGGCCCTCACTTCTTTCAGCTTCATCACCATTTCTTCAGCGGCCGTATTTATCCAATGATTATATGCTGTGATGGCGGCTAATCTTTCTGCCTCTGTCACAAAGCCGGCAGCCACCATTTGTGGGCCGCGCAATTCTGCTACCTTAGACCAGATACCTGCTTTTTCTGCGAAAGCAGGATGATTCCGGGTATACACTTCATCGGCCGGTAGTGTTTCGATATGCTGCAACCCCAGTAGTGTGAAAATTTCCGGCAAATGGTCCGCCATATTGTTATCCATGCCAGCATCTGCACGCCAGCGAAGAAAGGCATCATAGAAATGTTGCATGGCGGCAGGTGGCGCAGGCGTCCACTGCAACTGCGTATGATTGTAGTCCAGTATAGACAGGATACCACCGGGACGAAGCAGCGATTTCAAATGTTGCAATGCTTCGGCCGGATTATTTAACCATTGCAGCACGCGGGCGGAAACAATGAGATCAAATTTTTCGGTGGATGTATAGCTAAATAAATCGGCGGTAAGCAACGTCAACTGTGACATACCCGCATGATCTTCCTGCCCCTTGGCAATCAGATGTGTACTGCTGTCGATCCCAATGACTCTTCCGGTAGGCCCTACGGCTTCCGCAATACCGGCAGATATAGCACCGGTGCCACAACCAACATCGAGTACATGCATTCCTTTCCGGAGAACGGGTATTAATGTGGCGTAGCTATTGGCCAGGCTTCTGCTATCTAAAACGCTGCTGTCGCCTTCCGGCATCCGCGCCCTTTCTGTGGCAGTGTTGCTCATGTAATAGGATTTGGTTGAATAAGTAAATATAACTTTTCATTGGGAGAAAGAAACCTTCGATTACAAATATCCTATCTTGATGGCGGTGAGCATAAAAATATCGCAGGCAATATGAAAAAAGATGAGATACCATAGGTTGCCTTTAAACACACGATATAGCCAGATGGTAAATAACGCCCCGATAAAAATATTCACCATAGCAGCAGCACCTTCCTGAATATGATAAAGGGCAAAAAGCATACTGGTCAGCAACCCTCCCCAGGCGAAGTTCCATTTCCCGGCAGGCAACATCTCCCGGATCCTGGTAAAAATAAATCCCCTGAATATGATTTCTTCATAAGGAATCACCAACAGGGAAGCCACTACCAGGAGAATAATGTATCCCATGGTATTGTGCCGGATATAATAGAAAGCCGAAACATCCGCGGGCGGCCAGCCGGTGACCTTCAGTATCAACGGCCCCAGCACAAAAAATACAAAGGCGCTGTATACAGCGCCTATAGCACCTCCCAGCAACAGCGCCCGCCATCGGAAGTCCGCAAACCGAAATCCGATATCGCTCCAGGTTTGTTTATTTATTTTCAAATACCACCCAACAACAACCAGTACAATCGGTACATATCCAAAAAACGGGATAGGAGCCTGGTGGGGAAATATCACCAGGAAGGCGATCAATAAAATATCCAAAACTATTCTAATGCGGGTGGTAAGCATATGAAGTAACCTGAAAGATTAAGCCAGAGCGATGTCGAATATAGTGCCAGGCGGTAACCCATTGGTAATCAAACACGGTTCGCTTCCACATCGTTCATTTTCGATACCGGCTTTGTTCAAAGATGAACAATCGCTTTTTCCCGATTGCGCAAATCATTTTCCTCTTTTGCACAGTTATCCTCACCATCACCTACTAGCTTTATCGGCTGTAATGATCTAAATATAAATAGAATGAAAAAATTCCTGTTTTCTGTTATTTTATGCTACAGCATACATTAGCTATTAGCTATTAGCTGTTAGCATTTAGCATTTAGCATTTGCTAACAGCTAACAGCTAACCCACTATCTCTTTATAAATATCTTCAAAATCGCTTCCCTTATGGGATTGCCAGATGCCCGTAAACTTTTCTTCCACGCCCCTCAATAGCTGGAAGGCCAATTGCTTGTCGTCTTCCGTAAGATCATGAAACATAACTTGCGCCAGCTGGCTGATACGCTTTCTGCAAATCGTCAACACTTTCTCCCCCTTCGGCGTTACTTTCAATCGCTTGGACCGCTTATCTTCCTTATCATCATATTCTGTCAGGTAGCCCAGTTTTTTTAACCGGTTCAGCTTATCGGTGCCTGTTGAGAGTTCCTGTAGTGCGGCATAAATTGCTTCTGTTTTCCGGGGTTCATTCAGTTGCGCTACGGTGTTCAGCAGTGCATACTCATCAATATTGTTGATCCCGGTGCCTTCCAGTGCCGCTACGGTATAAATGGTATGCAGCTTAAAGATCCGGCCAATGCTGCGCATCAGGATACCATCGTTGCTGACAGGCATGAAACGTCCGCCAGCCGGCGCTTTACCTTCACCTTTCCCCTTGGCCAGGTAGTGACGGCAAAAATCTTCCAGGCTGCTTTCGGGATGATGATCGTCGAAAGCGCCCCATGCTGTAATCAGCGCTACGGCTTTATTCATGTAACAGTTGTATTATTTCCGAAGCAATAATATAAAAAATACTTCGGAAATTTTGTTTTTACTATATTTCCGATATACATTTACATAAAGTATTTCGATATCACAGTATTTAAATCATCCCGATCATGTCAACACAAACCCTTTTTCAAAGTCTCATCGTTATACACCTGATAGGATTTTTGCTCTTTGCCGGATCTACTATCGCAGACTTTATTGGTATCCGGCAATTCTGGAAACAATATGCAGCAGACGCTGGTAAGGCGCCCGCCGTATTACAGGCCATGTCCGCATTCCTGCTCACAGCACGTATAGGCATCGGCGTAATTATTTTGTCGGGTGTAGGCATTATGGCCATGACCCGGGGCGTATTCGGAGAGCAAACCTGGTTCCGGATAAAATTCGGACTGGTGCTGCTCGTCATTGCCAACGCCTTAATAATAGGGCAGCGGCAACGGTCCCGGTTAAACCAGGCAGTGCTGGCCAATCAGGCACTTCCGGGAAATGTAAAAACAGGCCTAAACAACTATCACCTGGTACAAATCATCTTCATTCTTATTATCGTCTTCCTCAGTGTTTTTAAATTCAACTAACATGAAAAAAGACAACATCATATACTGGATAGCCACCAGCATCATTGCCGGGGTTATGTTATGGAGCGCCATTAACTTCGGTTTTAACCGGGACATGCAAACCGCCTTTGCCCATCTCGGCCTGCCCAACTGGTTCCGCATAGAACTCACCGTTGCCAAACTACTGGGCGTACTGGCCTTGCTACTCCCATTCGTGCCGGTAAAGGTGAAAGAATTTGCTTACTTCGGCTTCGGTATTACCCTGGTATCTGCTACGATCGCCCACTTATCCAGTGGCGACAGCGTGCTGCTGGAAATCGGGCATTTAACTTTTCTGGCCAGCCTCATTGTTTCCTGGTGGTATTATCACCGGCTGCATCCAAATTTGAACTGATTATAATAACTTCCGGGCTGGAACATCATATCCCTGTATGCGCCCTCCCGGAAGCTTATTGTTTTTGCTGTTATTGCTGATACCGTATTTATCGCCCTGCCAGGCCCCTGCACCTGATATGGACTATTCAAAAATTGACAGCATCGCCCGCACGGTGAAGTACCATGGCGATATCTTCGCGCTCACCAAAACGCTTACCGCAGCCTATCCTGATAAGTTGGCGAAAACCAGGGCGATATTTATCTGGATTACAGAAAACATCCGCTACGATTATAAATTTATCAATAAAGGGAAAAGTGTAAAAGTGCCGAAGTGCTCCCCAGGAAGTAATTGTGACGCCATCCTGCAGGACTGGGAAAATGATTACCTCCGCAAGGTATTGAAACGCAGAAAAGCGATTTGCAGCGGCTACGCAAGACTATTCAAAAAAATGTGTACTATCGCTGGTATTCGTGCTGAAGTGATCAGTGGCTATACCAAACAAAAATACTACCAGGTAGGTAGCACCGGCAGTGTTAATCATGCATGGAATGCGGTATGGCTCGATAGCAGCTACTTCCTCCTGGATGCCACCTGGGCAGCAGGCCACTGTGGAGAAAAAGACAACGGGAAACTCCACCCATTCAAAAAATCATTCAATAAGTACTATTGGCTTACTTCTTTCCATGATCTTGCCAGAAATCACTATCCGGAAGACAAGCAATGGGTGTTTGAAAACAACTATACAAAAGAGAAATTTGCCACCAATCCATATTACAAAGGCAGTATTCTTCCGGATATGCAACTCCTCTCTCCTGCCAGCGGCATTGTGCACGCACAACAAGGAGACACTATTCACTTTGATTTCAGATATAGAGGAAGTCTTGAAACCATACAAATCAACTCTAATATCTCCCGCAATCTCACAGTAAAGAAACTGGTGAAAAAATCAAGACACCGGACGGAATGGGTCCTTGATACCTTTGCACTCAGCAGACAAAAATATATCGATTATAACCGCTACGGGTTCCATTATACTTTTGACTATGTAGTCACCGATCCTGCTTTGAATTACCTGGACATATTGTTTGATTATGACCGGGCCCTAAGATTCAAGGTGGTAGTCGAAAAAAATAGCCTCCAATAAAACCGCTCTCCCATTTCAGCCAAAAATAGTATATTTGTAAGGTAAACTTATAACTTTACCTTACTATTTATGCCATCTAAAAAACAGGATGCACTGGCCGGACAACTCCGTCCCCTGCTGGCACGACTGGTACGCAAACTGCGAAAGGTATCACCCGCTAATGAACCATTGTCGCAGAGCGCGCGCTCCGTATTGGTGCTGCTGGACCAACACCAGCAACTGCTATCCGCGGAACTTGCCGTCATGGAAAAAATGACGCCACAATCCATGGGACAACTATTACTGCAACTGGCGGCCCTGGAACTTATTACCCGGACACCTTCCAAGAGCGATAAACGTAAAATTTATATTTCCCTGTCGCCCGCCGGCAAAGAACGGATAGACAGGGTAAGAAGGGAACGGGATGAATGGCTCAGCAACGCCATCGCCACCGTATGTACAAAAGAAGAGCAGGCGATCCTGCAAGCAGCACTGGCGCCTTTAGCCAGGCTGGTGGAGTTTGAATAAAAGTGCCAACAAAAAATGAACATTACCACCTTCAATGCATTTAAAAGCCGCAACTACCGGCTATATTTCACGGGACAATCCATTTCCCTGATCGGTACCTGGATGCAGAAAACTGCCGTGAGCTGGGTAGTATACGCCCAAACCCACTCTAAGTTCATGCTGGGCCTTACCCTCTTCGCCAGCATGTTCCCGTCCTTTGTATTCTCCTTTGCCGGCGGCGTAGTGGCCGACCGGTACGACCGCTTCAAACTGCTGCTCGCCACCCAGATAGCCGCCATGCTACAGGCTGTAGCACTCACCATCCTCATCTACTTCCAGCACTATTCGGTATGGGAAGTCATTGCGCTCAGCGCTTTCCTCGGATTAATCAACGCCTTTGATGTACCCGCCCGGCAATCGCTCGTATATGAAATGGTGGACGACAAAGCCGATTTGCCCAACGCACTGGCCCTGAACTCTTCTATGGTGAACCTCTCGCGCCTCATTGGCCCCGCTTTAGCGGGGCTGGCACTCGAAAAATTCGGAGAAGACATCTGCTTCGGCCTCAACGCCCTCAGCTTCATTGCCGTGATAGGCTCTCTGCTGCAAATGAAACTGCCCGCCTATACCCCTAAAGTACATACGAAAAACATGGCCGGTGAACTGAAAGAAGGATTCATCTATATCCGCGAAACACCGGCTATTTCCCTGATATTGATCACCCTGGCCTCTGTTAGCTTGCTGGTACTCCCCTACACCACCCTCATGCCGGTATATGCCAAAGATATTTTCCACGGCAGTGCTGCTACCTTCGGCGTAATAGACAGTGCGATCGGCCTCGGCGCCTTTTGTGGCGCCATTTTCCTGGCCTCCTTAAAACCCGGAAAAAACCTGCGGAAAATACTCGCCATTAATACCCTGATTTTCGGCGCCGGCCTTGTACTGTTTTCACATTCCACTTATTACCCCATTGCGCTGGTATTTGCTACACTGGCTGGCTTCGGCATGATGTCGCAAATTACTATCAGCAACACCCTCATTCAAACTACCGTGAACCCTGCTATGCGCGGACGCGTCATCAGCGTATATGCGATGGCGTTCTTCGGCATGCAGCCCATCGGCGGATTGTTGATAGGTGCTATGTCGCAGCTGATTGGCACTCCTAACACCGTGCTACTGCAAGGTGTCATCACCATCGCTATTGGCGGACTTCTGTTCCGGCGGATACAGCAACCGCAACACGCAACACTTCCGGTTCATTCCTGAATGATGTATCTTTATCCGCATGTTAACCAGCTTCAGACCTTTATTCATCCTCCTTTTCTTTTCACTTCCCCTGCAGGCACAAAATCTGCAAGGCGTCTGGAAGGGCTATACAGCTGTTAATTACGATGGCTGGGCAGGCCAGGATGGTATTTATGTCATGCAACTGCAAACAACGGATAGCGGCTATACCGGTAAAGCCTGGTTTTACGAAACACCCTCCCTCTATGGTGAAATTAATATTGCCGGAAAGCATAACAATAGCGGTAACAACTGGCTGTTTAAAGAAACGAAATTCAACCAGCTGGTAATACCCAAAAACTATACCCCCCGACTGGCTGATCTTAACCTGAAATGGTTTGACATTGACGGGGAAATTGTCTTGCAGGGCAACATTATCTCTTATTCAAAGTATACCAACAAAATACATAGCAAAAGATTCATCCGTTTATCGCGGTTGTCCGATACCGAAATAGCGCAACTCACCTTACCCGGTGGCAGGCAATTGCTGAAAGACACCGTGGTAACAGTTACCACTATAGCAGACAGTATTGCGGTGAACCGCCGTAAAAACAGGCTGCAGGGCTCCTACGAGATCAGCCACCCGGCTATTGCTATTCAGCTATACGATTATGGCACCATTGACCATGATACCGTTACCGTTTATTTTAATGGCGTTAAGATCGCCGACCGGCAGGAACTCACAGCCAAACCCATACAACTGCAACTGGTAGCTGATCCTGGCACGGAAATACAGGAACTCATATTACACGCCAACAACCTGGGAGATATCCCGCCTAATACGGCCAAAATGATTATTCTCACCGGCAACAAACGCTATGAACTCACCGTGTCCTCCTCTGAAACGGAAAATGCCATGATCCGGTTCCATTACACCCCTACCCCCTAGACCTTACATTACAGTCCCTTACCCTTCTTATGTGAACTAATTGTTACCAGGTGAGGGATTTATCATTTCCAAACGAATACATAGTAAAGGTTTCCGTAGCAAATCATTCATCATCCCTATCATTTAACTTAAAAAGTTATGCGTAATTCTATCCCTGTAAAAGTACTGGCGCTATTGGCAGTGGGCGTTGTGCTGCTGGTATCCTGCAAAAAGAACAAGGATGCTGCCCCGGCCAAATCCGGGAAATACGGACTGGTAGCTGGGAACTGGCAGCAAAAGGATATTGTTTTTGCCGTACCGGTGAAGCTGGGCGGACAAAACATCCCCGCCGGCACCAGCATCATTAAACTGGCGCCCCTGTTGGGTCAGGCAGGTGCATTGTTTACCTGCACCACTACCAACACTTACCAGTTCAGCGCCGACGGCAAATTCAACATCAACGGCTGTACGCAGCTGATACTACCTGCTGCCGGCAATGCGGGCACCTGGAAACTGGATGTACACGATGCGGTATTTCTACTCACCAACGGGAAAGGCGACAACGATCCGCATTGGATTCAGGATGTAAGCGACTCTACCCTGGATTTATCAATTACAGTGACCATTCCGGGAGTAGCTACGGCACCGTTAGTATTGAAACTGAAGAAATAAGGAGCGGCCAAAATAACAATAATATAATCAGTAATTCCTTGTATCTTGTTTAGGTCCATTAGATATTTGCGATCATTATGGAAAGTATCGTACAGGATATAAAGAATGGAAATATTGAGCGTTTCAAAATGATATATCAACAATATCATACAAAGCTCTATTTCTACGTATTGAAATGTACACACTCTGCTTACCTGTCGGAAGAGACAGTACAGCTATCTTTCATATTACTTTGGGAAAAAAGAGAGAAACTATCAACAAATTATAATATCTCTGCACAGCTTTTCCGTATAGCCAAAAGTGTGATGACGGATCTGCTGCGTAAACAACAGGTCAGGAACCGCCATACCGAATCAATGATCCGGGAAACACCCGACTGGCACATGGAAACAGACCTTACCGTGAAAGAAGAATTAACGCGGGTATATAATAGCATAGAACAATTATCTCCCATCAGGAGAAATGTTTTTAAACTAAGCCGCTTTGAAGGACTTCCACATAAAGAGATCGCCAAACAGTTATCCATCTCTCCCAAAACAGTTGAAAATCACATTGTACGTGCTATACGCCAGCTGAAAGACTCCCTGTTATTGTTATTACCAGCCATCGTTGCCTGGTTTTGCTGATCCTTTTTTCTTCCCCAATATTTACTTATTGTTAAGCAGTGAGGGATTTACTGTTTTCAAACGAATACTACATATGAAGCATCCAGCAACATTACTTGAAAAGTTTTTCCGGGGAGAATGTAACGAGGCAGAAAAGCAGGCTGTCACCGCTTATTTCGCGGAGCATCCGGAAGCGCTGCAACCCTGGTTAACAGAAGAGAGCTGGCATTCTTTTCATCCAGACCAAACTTTACCAACCAACGTTTCCGACAAAATGCTGGACGTTATTGAAAGTCGTACCTGGGAAAAGAAAAAGGTAAAAACCATTTATTACAAATGGATAGCCGCCGCTGTACTGGGTGCTGCCCTTACCGGTTTTGTATGGAGCCGCTACCATCAACAGCCGGTAGCACCATTAGCTGCCGCCACACCTGTTCCGCAGTCTGTTGCTGCACCGGATACGTTTGTACAACAGGTCAATCATACGCGGAAAATAATGTCGCTCCGTTTGAAAGACGGCAGCACGGCAGAACTGGCGCCCGGTAGCCAGTTAAAGTACCTGTCTTCTTTTGCCGTTACCGGCCGTGAAATATTTTTATCGGGAGAAGCCAAATTCAATGTGGCACCCGACAAAAACAAACCATTTACCGTGCAGGCAGGCAACCTGGCCACTACCGCATTGGGAACCGTTTTCAAAGTAACCGCCTGGAATGCCGCAAAAGAACCTATACGCGTGCAACTGATCAGCGGCAAGGTAAAAGTGCAGGCAGCCCATTCCGGCAACAGCAAAGGGCTTAAAACCACTTACCTGCTACCAGGACAAGACCTTGTTTTTGATCCCATTAAAATGACGGCCTTAGTCAATAAACCCGTCAACACTCCCACGAAACAGGTGATCGCGAAGCCGGAAAAGGAAATATTTACTTTCAGCAATGAACCGCTGACTAATATTTTCAGGTTGATGTCGGAGAAATATCACCTCACCATTCAATACCAGGAAGGTACGCTCGCGGATATGAGCTTTACCGGAACATTCGATAGTAGCAAAGAATCCCTGAGCGATTTTCTGTCTACCATCGCCACGTTAAACAACCTGACGATGAAGCAAACAAACAATGTTATTTACGTAACACCGTAAGCCGGATATAATCATCTTAAACAGTAACTAATTGCAGCCTGAAAAGGCTGCCCGTGATTCCTTTTGCCTAAAAATGAAATATTTATGCGTGTAAACATCCGACAATCCCGAAAAGATCGTCCCACCAAAACGATTTGGCTGCTCCTGTTATCGCAGTTATGCATAGGCAGCCTGTTGGCACAAAATACACATCCTGCTGCCATCGGCATTATCAAAAACGCGAACAACGAAGTGCTGGCGCGGGTAATGGTAAGAGTAGAAAATACAGATAACCAGGTATTAGCCAATACCCTGACTAATGAAAAAGGTATCTTCACTTTCCCGAAACTGCCCGCTGGCGGCCCTTACCGCTTTATCTTTAATTATGCCGGCTATACTACAGATACCCTCAAAGGCTATACGATAAATGATTCCAGCAAATTATCGTTGTCGGTTGTCATGAAAAAAAAAGTGGAAGAGCTGGAACAGGTACTCGTTACCGCCCTCGGCATTAAAAGAGAAAAGAAAGCGCTGGGCTACTCTGTAGAAGAACTCGGCGGAAAAGAATTTAACCGCGTCACACAGGAAAACCTCCTGAACTCCATGTCCGGTAAAGTAGCCGGGGTGACCATCAACTCCACAGGCGGGCCAGGCTCCTCCGTTAGCATGATCATCCGCGGCGCCACTTCCCTCAGCAGCGATAACCAACCGCTCTTCGTAGTAGATGGCGTGCCACTGGCCAACACCGTAAATAACGTTAGCCAGATCGGACAAGATAATAAAGTAGATTATGGTAACGCGATCTCAGATATCAATCCCGACAACATCGAAAGCGTAACCATCCTGAAAGGCCCCAGTGCAGCAGCATTGTACGGCTCCCGCGCAGGCAACGGCGTAGTACTTATCACCACTAAAACCGGTAAAAAAGTAAACCGCGCTACCGTGAACGCTTCCGTAAATACGGTATTTGATATTCCCTACAAATTCCTGAAATGGCAAACCAAATTCGGCTCCGGGCAGTTTTCCGGTATCCCGGTATCACGCAGCGGTAATATGCTGACCAACCCTTTTGGTACCATTATCTCTGAAAATATTGATGCCACCTTCGGCGCCGAATTGGATATGGGTTATGAAGAAGTACAATGGAACAGTCCAAAAGATCAGAACGGCAAACCAATCCCCATGCCGCTGGTATCGCATAAAAACAATGTGAAGAATTTTGTGAACACCGGCATGACCACCACCACCGCTGTTTCCCTGGCCAACAACAATGAAAAAATTGCTTACCGGGTTGGTTATGCCAACATGACCAGCAAAGGTATCATCCCTAACACCGACCTGTTTAAAAACGCATTGAACCTGAACTCCAGCTTACAAGCCAATTCAAAGCTGAGCTTCAGTACCAACATTGACTTCAGCCGTACCAACTCCAATAACCGCCCGGCAGGCGACAGAGGCGCCAATCCCTTACAGGCAGTATACTCTATTTCTCCACACATCGATGTGCGCGACCTGAGAAATTACTGGATGCCTGGACAAGAAGGCCTGCAACAACGCACCCAGGCTAACGGCGTATTCAACAACCCTTACTTCCTGGCGTACGAAGTAAAGAACGGATTTGTGAGAGATCGCGTGTTCGGTAACATCCGGGCCGACTGGAAAATACTGCCATCACTCAGCTTCATGGCGCGGTATTCATTGGATACCTACAATGAAAAAAGAGAAACTAAAATTGCCAACAGCTATCTCAACAATCCCGGCGGTGCTTACGGCATCATCAATCTCAGCAACTTCGAACGCAATATAGATGTGTTGCTGACTTACAAGAAAGATATTGGCGACTTCGATTTTTCCGTTTCTGCAGGAGGTAACAAACGTTATCAAACCGGCAAAAATATCACCACTTCTACCAAAGATGGTACCGGCTTAAATACACCGGGTGTATATACGATTCAGAACATTGCCCCGCAAAACCTGAACTATAACAGCACTATGTTTGAAAAAGGGGTCAACAGCATCTACGGCATGTTAAACGTGGGTTACAAAGGCATGGCATACCTGGATGTAACAGGTCGTACCGATTGGTCCAGCACCCTGCCAAATGCAGCGGCCTATTTTTATCCGGCAGCCTCCCTCAGCCTGCTCGTAAATGAAATGGCACACCTGACCTCCGACAACATTAACCTGATTAAACTAAGAGCCGGCGCTGCGCAGGTAGGTAACGACGCCTCTCCTTACCAGTTGCTTGCTACCCTCTACGATGCGGGCGCCTGGGGTAATATTCCGCGGTTATCTACTTCCGGCAATCTGCTCAATCCTTTCCTGAAGCCGGAAATCGCTACCTCTTACGAAGGAGGCGCCGATATCAACCTGTTCAAAAATAGCCTCCGCTTTGCCGCTACCTATTACGTGGTAGAAAATAAAAACCAGATCTTCAGCCCTAAAACAGCGCCGTCATCTGGTTTCTCCTCCCGTAATATTAACGCAGGTTTGCTGAGAAGTCGCGGAATAGAATTAACCCTGGGTGGTACACCGATACAACAAAAAAACTGGAGATGGGATGTGAACATGAACTTTACCCGCAACAGAACTAAAATCATTTCCCTGCCCGATGACCTGCCTTACTACACCCTCTGGCAGGAAGGTAAAGGCGGTGCATGGACGTACGTAGGGGAAGACATCGGCGATATTTATGATGCGCAACTGGTCACCGTTACCGATAAATCATCTCCCTATTATGGCTATCCGCTACTGGATAATACCGGCAAATGGCAAAGCCTGGATGCTACGAATGCCCGCAACAAAATCGGCAATTTCAACCCCAACTTCATCATGGGATTGCAGACCAGCATCAGCTATAAAAACTTTACCCTCAGCATGACCTTCGACTGGAGGAATGGCGGCGACTTCGTTTCCCAGACTTACCGTTATGGAGAAGAAAAAGGTAACTCCCAACTATTCCTCGATAAACTTACCAACCCCGGTAACATGAAAGGACAGGAACTCAGAGACTATCTCGTGAGTCACCAGGATGAACTGATTATTCCCAGCGGCAATAAGTTTCCATTGGTGGGTGGTCCTACGCCGGAATATAACGGTTACGGATTTGCGTATGGTCCGTATGTACTGCCTTATGGCGGTGTATTTATTCCCGGCGTAAGGGCCAAAGGATATGATGCCAATGGTAACCCTACCGGCTATATCGAAAACCTGGGAGGTAGCGGTACCACTACCCTTCCTTATGCAGGCAGCACTGCCTGGTCTTTCACAAGAGCGTTCCTGTTCCCGGCGTCTTACCTGAAACTGCGGGAAGTATCGCTTTCGTATGAACTGCCCAAACGGTTACTCTCCGGTATTAAAGTACAGAATGCCAGCGTGTCCATCTACAGCAGAAACATCATCCTGTGGACAGCCGCTAAAATTGGTATTGATCCGGAAAATGCCTATCAGCCTTCTACTACGGTACAGGGGTCAGGTATGCAGTTCATGCAGGGCATTGAAAGATACAATGTCACTCCCTGGTCTATTCCCATGGGCGCTAAACTGAACGTTACTTTTTAAGAGCTCATTTAACTCAGCAACATGAAAACAGTTACTAAATCAATGATACTTTGCCTTGGGTTGTTAGGGACTTCTATGACTTCGTGTAAGAAGGACCTGATGAAATTGAACGAGAACCCCAATGGCTCCAATCCCGCTACCATCAATCCTAACCTGGTATTGTCCACCGTATTAACGCAGGCAGGTATCGAGATCGTTACCCTGGGCTACCAGGACATGGCCGGCGTTATGCAGCATACCCAGAAAGATGGCTGGACCAGTACGCACAATGAATACGACTGGGGCGGCAGCAACAGTTGGACCAGCTATTACGACATCCTGCGCAACAACCAGCTGGTATATACGCGCGCCGTTGCTTTGCAAAATGAATTACAACAGGGCGTATCATTGGTGATGAAATCTATGATGTTTGGACTGATCACTGATCTGTGGGGAGATGCACCGTATTCACAGGCTTTAAAAGGGCAAGACGGTCCGCCGGCCACCACACCGGTATACGATCCGCAACAGGATATTTACACCGGCATACTCGCTGACCTGGAAAAAGCCAACACCTTACTTTCCAAGCCTAAGAGCGCTTATCCGGCCCCCATTGATGCCGTTGACGTATACTACCAGGGCGACCCCACAAAATGGCGTAAAATGGCTAATTCTCTCGCATTACGCTATTACATGCGCTTGTCAGAGAAGCTGCCGGCCATCGCTAAAGCAGGTATTGAAAAAATTGCCGGCAACCCAACGCAGTATCCTATCATCACGGATGCTGCCGACGATGCCACCATGTCGTTTCCGGGCAACAGCAACGCCGACTCCTGGCCTGCCAACGCCATATACGACAGCGACAGCAGCAACTACCGCCGCCTGAAAATGTGCAGCACCTTCGTTACTTCCCTGGAATCATTACACGATCCGCGATTGGGCGTATGGGCCAATAAAGTACAATGCTTCCTGGTGGTAGATGATACCAAACCTCCCGGCACCGGTAACGTATATAAAGCCGTGGATACCGTAGTAAACGGCGAAAACAGGAAGGTGAGATACATTTCTCCCGATGTACTGGCATCAAAAGGGCTTACCCTGAACGACATCAACCAGGACGTAAACTATGTAGGTATTCCGCCTGCAATCCCCGGCCCTGCGGTGTATAATTTAAGTCCGGATGCCGCACAGGCCTCCCGGAATCCGCATGTCTCCTGGCTCAACGACATCTACAAACAAGCCAAAGGCCCCTTGCTGAAAGCCCGGTTGATCTCTGCCGCCGAAGTACATTTCATCCTGGCCGAAGCGGCCGGTATCAAAGGCTGGGCTGCCGGCGATGCAGAAACCCATTATAAAGCAGGCATACAAGCTTCCTTTAGCACCTGGGGCGTGGGTGGTAGTTTGGCTGCTTACCTGGCACAACCGAATGTGAAATTCAATAATACACAGGAACAGATTATTACGCAGAAATGGATCGCCAGCTGGACAGCTGCCACAGAGGCCTGGGCCGATTATAAACGTACCGGCTATCCGAACTTACATGCCGGCCCATATGCCAAAGCACCGGTATTACCGGTACGACTGTACTACATGCTGGATGAAAGGAACCTGAATAAAGCCAATGTTACCGAAGCCATGAAACGGCTGGAAGTAACCGCTCAATCTGCTTTTGGGGCCAATGGTCCGCAAAACAGTCCCTGGTCCAAGCCCTGGATTATTCAAGGCACCGGCAAACCCTGGTAAAACATTTTTTATCTTACTATAAATCACTCGTCCGCATATGAAACAACGCTTTCTGAAAACAACCACCGCATTATTTGTCAACCTGCTTTTCCTGGCGACCGCGTTTGCACAGCAAACCGCTTCACCTGCCACCGCACTGAAAAGCTACCTGAACAACGGAGATGCTTCTTTCCATTATGAGCTGAAAGACTCTTTCAATATCAACCAGGTAAAATGCTACAGCATTTTACTCACCTCGCAGAAATGGCGGGAATATACCTGGACACACCAACTCGCTATCTTTGTACCGGCCAATGTGAGCTACGATGGCGCCCTCTTGTTTATTACCGGTGGCTCCGTTAAAAATGGTCTTCCTAACTGGAACGGCCCTACGGACGAACTGTATCAGCAAATTGCCGCTGTAGCCAACACCAACAAAGCGATTACCGCTGTACTCAGACAAACACCCAATCAGCCGCTCTTTAAAAACCTGACAGAAGATGCCCTGATATCTTACACACTGCACCAGTTTAAGGAAGATGGCGACTTTACCTGGCCACTGCTGTTTCCCATGGTGAAAAGCGCCGTACGTGCCATGGATGTTGTACAGGCGTTCTCCAAAGAAAAGCTGTCGCAAAACGTAAACCGCTTCGTGGTATCCGGCGCTTCCAAACGTGGCTGGACCACCTGGCTGACCGGCGCCAACGACAACCGTGTAGCCGCCATTGCACCCATGGTAATTGATGTACTGAACATGCCGGTGAGCCTCGACTATCAAATCAAAACATGGAAAGAATACAGCATTCAGATTGAAGACTACGTGAAACTGGGCATCCCACAGGCAGCCCACACCGAAGGCGGACAAGCGATCAACACCATGATAGATCCTTACTCCTATCGTCAGCTGCTCACCATGCCTAAAATGATTTTCATGGGCACCAATGATGAATATTGGGTAGTAGACAATGTTAAAAATTATCTCGATAGCATCCCGGGTAAAAACATGCTCAACTACACGCCCAATGCCGGACATAACCTGGGTGATAAAAAACATGCTTTTGAAGGACTCAGCGCTTTCTTCGGCAACACCCTCACCCAACAGGCGTATCCCGCCTGTAGCTGGACAACCAGCACCCGTCGCGGAAAAGTAAAGCTCACGGCCAAAGCTACTGCTGATCAACTGGTAGATGTGATCCTGTGGACCGCCAACTCTACCGACCTGGATTTCCGCAATGAAAAATGGTCGTCGCAAAGCCTGGGACAAGCACATAAATCGACCGTAAAAGTAAACACACCATTACCTGCCAGCGGCTACCGCGCCTTTTACGTAGATCTTCAATATACTAATCCTACCGGGGGGACCTATTCTGTCAGTACCCGTGTATTCGTGACCGATACTAAAAAGATATTGTAATGATGAGGAAGTGTATATTCATTTTTGCCGGCGCCTGTTTGTTGATGCATACCGCTATTGCACAACAGACAGCGCCGCTGCCAGCTACCAAAAATAAATTCGTGGTAGTAGCCCATCGAGGCAACCACGTAGACATGCCGGAAAACACCGTAGCCGCCATTGCCGCCACCATTCAATGCGGCGCCGACTATGCAGAGCTGGACCTCCGCACCACCAAAGACGGACAACTGGTACTCATGCACGACGGCACCGTAGATCGCATGACCAACGGAAAAGGGAAAGTAGCAGACCTGACATGGGCAGCAATCAAACAGCTAAAAGTCAATAGCAAAGACGGGAAAGATTATCGCGTACCTACTTTCGCGGAAGCCCTGCGCGCCTGCAAAGGGAAACTCAACATCTACCTCGACTTCAAAGATGCCGACGTAGTCGAAACCTGGAAACAAATACAGGCAGCCGGCATGGAGAAACAAGTAGTGGTATATCTCAACAGCAAAGAACAATATAAACCCTGGAGAACAACGGCGCCACAAGTTCCCCTGATGACCAGCGTACCGGACGAAGTAACCACCGCAGCCCAACTCAACTACCTCCTCGACAACATCGCCATCGGGGTACTCGACAACGTAACCGACAGTGCTATGCTGGCCGTAACCCGGCAACACGGCGTAGCGGTATGGCTCGATGCACAAATGCCGTCGGAAGGCCCCGCCAGTTGGAACGCTGTATTAAGCAAAGGAGTACAAGGCATGCAAAGTGATCATCCGGATGCACTTGTCAGCTACCTGAAAAAAAATAATCTCCGGGATGGCAACAATGGTACGGCCCTGCCGGCAGTAGCCAGCAGCGCCAACTATATCACGATGCGTAATGTACCTTATGGTGAAGCCGGAGAGGATAACACCCTGGATGCTTATCTGCCGGAAAACCATACTGCCAGCACAAAAATCATCGTGTACCTGCATGGCGGCGGCTGGACCGGTGGCGATAAAAAAGAATTTCCCAAACAGCTCATCGAAGAACTGGCCGGCAAGTTGCACTACGGCGTTGTGTCCATGAACTATCGCCTGATCCGGGACAACCAAAACATTTACCCCGCCCAACTGGACGATGTAAAAAAAGCACTGGCGTTCATATCTTCCAAATCCAAAAAACTGCAATTCGATGGCAACCAGTTTGCCCTGATAGGTGGTAGCGCCGGCGCTTACCTGGCTATGCAATATGCCTACGCCTGTGATAGTTTACGCCAGGTTAAAACGGTGGTCGACTTATGGGGGCCAACAGATTTCACCGATAAAAAAGTAAGGCAGGAAAATAAAGATGCAGATGAAAAAGTAGCACGACTACTGGGGGAGCCAGATCCGGCCGCCAAAATTGCATTTGATGCGAGTCCGTATTATCAACTTACCAAAGCCAACGGCGTACCTACTATTCTGTTTCATGGCGGACAAGATCCACTGGTGGATGTAAGCCAGGCAAAAAAGCTACATGAAAAACTAACCTCGCTCAATATCCCTACGCAATTGGAACTTTATCCAACAGAAAAGCATGGGATGGGGTTAACAGCCTCCATGGATGTATTTGCGAAAGTAATCAGTTGGTTAAAACAATATTACCCCGCCGAATAACTATTTGTGCAGGCCTTTCTTACGCAGGTATGCCAATAGCTTTTCCGGATAATCTGTCTGGATAGCATTGGCATACTTAGCATCTTTCAGGCGTTGATCAAACCCGCTATCAGCCTGCTTCGCTTCCATTTTATCATAATCTCCCAGGGTGTTGATCCATATCCGGGTACCGCTGTTGGCCACACGTTGCATAGTCGAATCGGTGTAAAAATCATCGTCGATATGAATCACCGGGAACTTGCCCATCTGTTCTATCTCATGTATTTCTGCGATACTATGCGCCCGGGGCATCACCGGTAATTTCGGATTCCATTGCAACAATTGTGTGGCAAAAGGATGCTCATAAATGAAGAATAATACCTGTTGCTCCATTTTATGCTTCGCGATCATATCAACCGTTTGTTTGGCGGTGGACAGGCTATCTGCTTTAAAGTCGATGTCTACCATAATTTTTCCCTTGGTGAGCTGCAGCACTTGCTCAAACGTAGGAATCTTTTCCCCGGTAGGCTGCCCGTTAAACAACAAAGGAAATTGCTGCAACTCCTGGTAAGTATAATCGGTTGTTTTACCAGGCTTGCCCGTAGTGCGGGTAATTTTTTCATCGTGCATGATAATCAGCACATGGTCTTTTGTTTCCCGTACATCAATTTCCACGATATCAATCCCCTGCCTGATAGCCTCCTGTATGGCTGCCAGAGAGTTTTCCGGGTATTTGGTATGCGCAGCCCGGTGAGCAGTAACCATAATATGCTCCGGATGATGATAAAACTGATCGATAATATCCGCTACAGGCGGAGCTTTCTGGGCGGTAGCGGAAAATGAAGTAATGACTAACACGAATAAAAAAATGCGTTTCATGACGTTATTGATTTTCTTAGATGACAGGGATAAATAAAGCATAAGGCTGCTGTGATCTTTGGCTACAGCTCGTTCCAGGCTTCCGGGTGACAGACAGGGTCACCACCATCACGATCCCGAAAAATACGCAAGATTATTCAACGAATGCAAACTTATTTGATAATTGGCGTTACCCTTTTGTTAAGTAGCTGGCACCTACTTTTTGGTAAGTCCTTGGTGTTCATTTTTAACCTTTCTAGCTTTACTAAAAAAGAGATGACCAACAAACCCGTACCCACTTTATACGAATGGGCCGGCGGTATGCCGGTATTTGAACAACTGATCCGTAAATTTTACGATAAAGTAGTATTGGACGATTTAATCGGACCTATATTTAAGCATATGTCGCCCACCCATCAACTGCATGTAGCGCACTTCATCGCAGAAGTATTTGGCGGACCGAAATTGTACAGTAACGGCGAAGGCTCCCATGCTGCCATGATTCAAAAGCACCTGGGCAAACATCTTAAAGAAGCACATCGCCAAAGGTGGGTACAACTACTCCTCGTCACCGCCGATGAAATGGACCTGCCCGCAGATCCTGAGTTCCGCTCCGCTTTTGTCGCCTATATTGAATGGGGTACCCGTATTGCAGTGATCAACTCCAATGAAACAACGCTTCCCATTAATCCCGATGAGCCGATGCCTAAATGGGGATGGGGAGAACCCGGCGGACCCTATCAGGCGGGATAACTGAAGCCCGATAGCATTTAGCTGGCAACGGCTAAATGCTAAACTTTTTTTATTGCTGGAAATTGCATAACTTTAAATACATCGCTATAAAAGCGATCACTTGTTAATGACTATTGATTGAATACCTCAAAGTGATTTGAACAACCCCATAGACCGGAATTTTTAATTTATGAGAATTGATCGCCTCCCTCCAGGCAATAAAAAGTATCTTTTCCCATAAAGCGCTCTATCAAACCAGGCATTATCAGCAACATTCAGGCGTTACTATCTCATCTTGTTAGCTTTGAAAGATCAGCTGTTTATACCACCACCGGTGGATATGACCCCGTTCCGCAACATATTTAAACGTAAATATGCCGGCTGCCGCATAGTCACTATGCCGCCAGGATGGCGGGAAAAAGAAGAAAGCGATTTCACCTTTGTCCTTTTCCACGAAGAACTGGACGAACGCGAACTGCGTAATTTTTTCACGATAGCCACTGCACAACAACTGGTCAACCCACGCCCGGTAAGCCGTCAGCTACTGGAGCTGTCATCCCTGTTCCATCCACTTTTTTTTGAACGCTTTGTCCAGGAAACAAACACCGCTCCTGCTGATGAAACATACACCCGCTTTATTCAATCACTACATACATTTCATCCACTGCTACCCGTAGACCACAATACAGGCATGGGTAGTAACCGGTACTACCTGCAATCGCTCCTGTTCCTGGCAGGTTGTACCCTCAGCGCCGCCATTATACAAAACCGTTTCACAGAAGCTACTATACAAAGTAAGCTGGACCGGCTCTGGCAAATATCCGCTTATCTCGAATCACTGGAGATAACGATCATCAGCAAAGAAGAACTGCAACAATTTGTGCTGCATTATGGCTATGCTATGGACCTGTCTTCCTTCGACCGCATCAGTGCCATCAAAAAAATGTACGGCCGGCTGCTCACCGCTTTAAGCGACGGTGTAACCACTACACCGTTGCTGGTAACAGAAAGTCCGCTCAACGCCGCCCAGCAATCACGGTTTGGCTTTGCCAATCAACTGCGGGATACGTTATCAGACAACCTCCTCGCCATCTTTGTATACGGCTCTTCCGTTACCAGTGAAACCTTCGCTGACTATGACGTGATCCTGTACGTGAAATCATCCGATACCGCACTGCGCACACTCAGTGGAAAAAACCCTTCCTACCAGGGGGTAGATATCAATATCAGCGTGTATGATGAAACTGATTTCTACGGATGCCAGTCGCTGTCCGGCGACAACCTCAATCAGCATGTACTCTGTTTATACGGACAGGCGACCATACCCGTGAAACCAGCGTATGACCTGCTATACCGCAACTTTAGCTTTGGCTATGTACGTATGCGGCAACTGCTGGGAATGGCCGGATTCCTCGCTAAAGAAGGCACCCATTTCGGACTGGAAGGGAAAGCAAATCTTTACCAATATTTTATTAAGATACCCATGCATATCACCAAAGGTATGCGGGCAGCGATGCAGGTGCCCAATAACAAGGAACTGATCAACGCCTGGACTACATCCACCCTTCACTACGCGATAGAAGACCAGGTAGCACTCTGTGAAAACGGGCGACCCTGGGAAGCGATCGCCAACGCATATGCCGCTACCCTAAAACTATTGTACATATTGAACAATACCTGGCACGCCTTCGACTATACCGACTGGGACTTGCCCGAATTTTTACGATAAACAATAAAGTATGAATCATATAACGCCCACAGGAATCATCAACGAATGTCACACAATGCCGGGTGACCCCGTAGCCGCCGCTATCCGGCAACTACAGGAGCTGGAATTCCCTGTAACGCTTACAACGCTGCCACTGGCAGATCCCTCCCGCCAATATCTTATACTGACCCATACTCCAGATACTCACGGCGACGTACCTACGCTGATGATACAACACGGCGAACCAGCCGAAAGCATCCTGGAACGTATCCTCCAGAAATTGCCCTTCCACTTTGAACAATTGCCGTTGCTGGTGGAAGGAGAAAGCAAAATTATTAAGTACTGGACACCCCGGGTAGTGATAGAAAAATTTAAACCTACCGTATACTCGTATACCCATAACCGTTATGGACTGGCAGATGGTACCGACGACATCCGGATCAGGTTCACCACTGCCGTTTACCGGAAGATGGTACAGGACGGCAAAAACCGGGCTTACGCCCCGGCCAGCGCCTTCCTGGCGGAAATAGAAAACGAACAGGGCTTGTTCATTGTACAATTATTAGTAGATACCTGCAACGTGGAAACCAGGATTAAAAGGTATCATATCGGCTCCCCCGTACACCGGTATCGCTATACCGATAAATACCCGTCGACCCTTCCCGGTGAGCTGCCGGTGACCAGGTGGACCCGCTTTGAAGTACCCATCGTATGCTTCGACTGGCGTCACCCACTCTCTGATGAAAACAATAACCGGCTGGCGGATGAACCCATTTCCGATGACTATGCCGCACTCTGGATACAAGACCTTCCGTTCGCTAAAAAAATGGCGCTGGAAACATTCCTATGGCTGGAAGAAATGTTCTGTCAATCCGGTATCACCCTCATTGATATGTGCATTTTTATTGATCGCAGCGGCAAATTGATTTATGGTGAAATCAGCCCGGATTGCATGCGCATCCGCTGGAACAGCCTCCATCCGGAACAAGCCGAATCAATGGACAAAGACCTTTGGAGAAAAGGTGCCGCACCGGAGAAGTTATATGAAAATTATGAAAAAGCTTATTCCTCCATGTTTCAGATAAACCATGACTAACCGCTTATTCATCTTACAAAAATAAAAACAATGGCTACTTCATTTAAAGAAAACCTCAGCAGCAGAACCATTTCCCCTGCCGGCATGATCACCCTCCCTCCTGCCGCCCGTCATCTGCTCAAGTTTGAGAAAGGTCAGGGAAAGCGTATAGGCTTTTCCGTAGAAAAAGATAAAGTAGTGCTGTACTCAACGGCAACGGATAAACGCCCCTTCAAAGAAGTATCCGCCCGCGGATTAATGAAATTAAACCAGGCAGCAGGCACCCTTCTTAAAAACGGTCATAAAGGCGCCGGCAAATACCAGGTAAAACTGGATGAAAAAGACGGCAGCGTTGGGCTATATCCTCATCACTAATAAACCTATGGATATACAACAACGCCCTCTGATACTGGCAATAGACGGACACGACGGCGCCGGCAAAACCACCATGGCCACCTTACTGGCAAAAGCCACCGGGGGAACTTACCTCCGCCCTTTTGGCGGAAAAACAGGCGCCGCCCTCATTGAACACGCCGCAAAAAAAGAGTACCAACAGGTAGCCGATCTCGGCAAAGCTGCCATTCAGCAACTGTTGATGGAGCATAACCAGGAAGTACTCATCTTCGACCGGCACTGGATGACTATTTTTACCCTCATCCCGGCAAGCTATTACCAGGACTGGCTACCGGTGCCGCCTACCACCCTTTGTTATGCAGGCATTAGCACTACTTTACAACGACTGGCCACCAGGACGGAAGAAACATTCGATGTAACCTATCATACCGGCTACATGGCCCAATACCTCAGTTTAGGAAAAACATATGGCGCCAATATCCTCAGAACCGATCACTATAGCCAGGAAGTATGCCTGGCTAAATTGCTCTCCTGGGCCAATAATATATAACACATGCAACTGCCACTAACTGACATCTCTCCCCTTCACACACACCCTCTCCGGATAGCCATCGGGAAAGGCAGAGGATTTACCGAATCGGTATCCTTAATAGAGATGCCGGATACCCCGGCGTTTAACAGCTTCATAAAAGGAGACATCCCCGCATTTCACAATCCAATCCGTAATATCACGTTGGTGACTGTACGTAGCCGCGACCTCTGCTGGATGTTGGAACAAAGGCATATTGATGTAGCCATAGGCAGCAGCATCTGGTTCCGGGAATACGGATTGGCTGCCCTCAGCTGCCTGCTGCCTTTACCGATGCAACAATGCCGCCTTTCGCTGATAGCGCAGCGTGCTACCGACCTTCGGCACATCAACACTATCTGTGCGAAGTTTACCGCTGTGGCACAACAATATATCACGGCCCGCCATTTAGCCGCCCGTATCATTCCTATGGAAGGCGCGCATGAAACAGCCCTCTACCTGCATATTGCAGACGCTATTATAGATGTAATTGAAACCGGTCGTACCATCCGGCGAATGGGATTCTGTGAACTGGATACGATTACCCCTCTAAGCCATGAAATCTGGACCCGGAAAAAAGATATCACTACGCAGGAAATATTCATGAACCATTTACGACAGCCGGTATATTAAGCCCGCATCTGTTCCATCATTGTTGCTTCCTGCTTCTTTTTCCTTTGCTGCAATACCTGTTGACGGAGCCGCAAACAAGGCACCTCTACCAACTTATTCAGTATAAAAGCCGCTACTATTGCCGCCAATACACAAGCCAGCAGCATAACATTACCTTTAGGATCCAGTCCTGCTTTTTCGAAAAGTGGCTGTACCAGGTGTATCACACCTTTATGCGAGAGATATAATACGAAGGATAGTTTTGCGATCAACGCCGTAACACGACTCTTGAACCGGTATAAAAAATTACCCGGACTCACCGCACCCATTACCAATAACCCATACCCCACTGCAATAACCGGATATCCAAAGATAGACGCCCCAAAGCTTTCCTGGTCTTCACATAAAAACCAGGCGCCTGTGAGCACAAGCAATCCGGCCGCCACCACTACATGGCTATACCGGAACATCCACGCTTTTACCGACGGTAAAAAAGCAAACAGGGCAGCCCCCGCCACGCCTGCCAGTAAGCCATCCAGGCGGTTGTAGGTAGGATAATACATGTGCATGTACCAATATTTCCAGTAATCATCAGCGCCTTCATGTGGCGCAATCAGGTAATGCCAGCAATATAACCGGACCAGGAAACCTGCACCGAACAGGGCCACCAGCAGTATCCAGCTCTTCCTGGTGGCCTTCCATGCCACCAGGCCGGTGAGCACCAGCGGCAACAGTAAATAAAAATGTTCCTCTACACATAACGACCATACATGTGAAAAGGTGCCTTCACTTTTAATATCCAGTCCAAAATTTTGTGTAAACGTCAGGAACTTCCATACAGGCGCCAGATGCTCCCGTTCATGGAAAGCCGGAATGAATACGTATATGGCCAGCACCAGCAGGTAAGGCGGGATAATCCGGAAAAAACGCTTGATAAAGAATTCCGGTAAAGAGATCGCTTTCCCCTTTGCCATCTGCTCAAACAACTGCGAGGAAATCAGGAAGCCACTTAATACAAAAAATAAATCTACGCCGGTCCATCCAAAGCCTATTACATCATCTACCCACTTTGGATGGGCAAACATACGGTAATGATACAGCAACACCAGTGTGATAGCCAGCGCCCTTAAGTGATCTAAACCAAGTAACTTTTTGGAGGTGGGAAGTGTAGCTGAGTAGTTCATAAATTTTCACATACGTGGAAGCGATTTTATAAAGATAATTATAACCCGTATTTTTTTTGTTTTTTTTGTCGGGTTCAGCATGGTGTATTGTCGCGTTTACACCGCCTGCTGCTCAGCGGGAAAAGGTAAATTTGCACTACAACATCAGCTACCATGACAAACGCAACCACTACAGACGAATACATAGCGGCTTTCCCACCCGATATCCGGGAGGTGCTGGAACAGGTACGGGCTACGGTGAAAAAGGCGGCGCCTCAGGCTGAAGAATACATCGGCTATGGAATGCCTGCTTATAAACAAAACGGACCACTGGTTTACTTCGCGGCCTTCAAACAGCACATTGGATTTTATCCTATACCATCAGGACTGGAGGCTTTTAAAGCCGAGCTATCAAAATTTAAAACAGGAAAAGGTTCTGTGCAGTTTCCCCTGGACCAGCCCATGCCGCTGGCGCTCATTACTAAAATAGTGAAGTACCGGGTAAAAGAGAATGACGCGAAGCTGGCAGCGAAGAAGAAGAAATAGGTCATATGAGAATGGTACGCAGAGGTAATGAAAATCGCTGTTACCTCATTACCAGACCTTTGCAAGATTAAAATTTGGCCTTCAAACATCTCCGGAAAAAACCATCATGATAAGTATAGGTATTAAGAATTACATCTCCGGAAAATCTATTTACAAAAATCCGGTGGACTACGTTTATGCTGGCCCGTTAAAACTTCCATGATGATGGATACTGCGAATAAAAAGGTAAATCTGTCAAAATGATATCCTTATTCGGCAAAATGCTATTTGATTTATATGTATTTAGCAGGTAGATTTAGTTCAACAAATTTGATCTTCCTATTCCATGAGAGATGTATTAACGGATGTGATGAATGGTGACGAAGGGGCGTTCCGCCAATTCTATTACCATCATTTTGACCGTCTCTTTAAATTTGCCTGCTCATACCTGGAAGTCGCCGAAGAAGCAGAAGAAGTGGTGTCGGATGTTTTCCTGAATATCTGGTTAAAACGCGAACAACTAAGCCACGTACAAAATATCAATACCTACCTGTATACCGCAGTACGTAATACAGCGCTGAATTGCGTAAAAAAGAAATACTCCGTTGGCAATATGCTAAAGGACCAATACCTGCAGATTAAAACCGACATCGCCACTATTCTCCCGGATGATATCCTGATCAGCAAAGAAAACGAACAGGCCATGGAAAAGGCCGTAAATCATTTACCGCCGGTATGCAAAATGATCTTCCGCCTGGTGCGGGAAGATGGCCTTAAATACAAAGAAGTAGCCGAAATCCTCGATATTTCCGTTAATACCGTGAATGTACAAATGAGCATTGCCGTTAAAAAACTGAGCAAAAGTATCCGCCTGGAACGGAAACTGAACATCTTATAATTATCTCTCAAAAAAAACTTCCTTCCCCTTTAATAGGTCCTTTAAAAATTGTTGTCTTACTATAAGACTTAATCTTCGTACGTGGATAAATCAGCAAAAGCCTGGGAACTTTTAGCAAAAGCGCTGGCTAATGAACTGAACATAAAGGAACAACGGGAATTTGAGCAAATGCTCCTCACCGACCCAGATCTGTCAGCTACCTACCAGGTGTTGCAACAGGCGGAAGTGAATAGTGCCTTGCCTTCTGTGCCTGCCAATAACAAAGACCAACGCCTTTCCGCCATTTTTGCGCAGGCACAGCAACCTCCCGCGCGCCAGCGCTTCCAGCTCAGGCCCTGGGCCATCGCCGCGGCAGTATTTGGGGTAACCATTACCGTAGGAGCCGGCTTTTTCCTGCATCAGCAACAGAAAAGCAAGGCTGTTACCTGGACCAATATTACCACCAAACCAGGCGCACGCTACAAAATTGTACTACCAGACAGCACGGTGGTAGTACTCAATGCAGGCAGCGCTTTTTCCTATCCAAACAATTTTGAAAAGGGAAACCGCGAAGTAAAATTAACCGGCGAAGCTTATTTCGATGTCACACAGAATGCCAACGCACCGTTTATTATACATACCAATGAGGTAGATGTGAAAGTGCTGGGAACTACATTTAACCTGAAAGCTTATCCAGGTGACCACAAAACAGAAACTGCCCTGATTAGCGGAGCAGTAGAAGTTATCGTGAAAAATTCCGGCGGTAGAAAAATACGTCTGAAACCTAATGAAAAAGTAACCATATTAAAAGAACCAACGCAATCAAATGAGGAAAGTACAACAACATTGAAACCTGTAACCAACCGAAACACCGTTCTGGCGGAACAAGTCATTATTACCGGTCCCGCGGCTGAAGAAACCGCATGGATGCAAAACCGGTTGCCTTTCCGCAACGAACGCTTTGATGACCTTGCATTAAGCATAGAAAGACGTAATGATGTCAAATTCGTATTTGGTAACGAAAACGTCCGTTCATTACATTTTTCCGGAAATATCCAGGGGGAGTCATTAACCGACATACTTAAAATCTTACAACAGATCCATCCATTTGAGTACACCATTTCAGGTAAAACGGTCATTATTAATTAACCAAAAATCTACGTTTATGAAACAATCCTGCTCAAACGGGGTCACTTAATTACCAGGCTATTCCAATAAAAAACGGGGAATGCGGCCACATCCCCCGTTCGTCAAGTAAACAGGAAATCTTTACAAATAAGGATTTCAAGATTTCCTATTGTCTGAACTCAACCATCGTAAATTATGAATTTAATTTCGTACCCGGACAAATTTATTTGTCTCCGGGCTGATAAGCTGTTTATCAAAATCATGAAGCTTACACTCTTCCTTATCATTGCTTTTCTTCAGGTATCAGCCAGCGGTTACTCGCAGAAAAAACTGCGGGTCAACTTTCCCGCGGTGACTTTAGACAGCCTTATTTCCTACATGGAATCCAATTCAGGGTACCGCTTTTTTTATAACAGCGCCGACATCAATGCCGACAAAGTGCTGGAGCTGAAAATGAAAAATGCAACCGTGAAAGAAATCCTTGACCGTGTATCTTCTACCCTGCATCTCTCCTACAAAGAGCAGCGAAACCAGGTGATCATTCTCACCCAGTCTAACAGCAGGATGGCGGAAACAGCAGCAATGGAGGCGGCCATGGCCAACATTACCGTTACCGGTACTATTAAAGATTCATCAGGCGTTCCCCTCCCCGGTGTCACGGTGTTACTGGAATCCAATAAGAGTGTAGGTACTACCTCCGATATCAACGGAAAGTTTGTACTGGATGTTCCTGTAAATAGTACGCTACTGCTTTCCCTGACAGGCTATACACCTCAGAAAATAATAGTAGGTAATAAAACAGTATTCAATATTGTGATGCAGATTAACTCCACTGACCTGGACCAGGTAGTGGTAACCGCCTTTGGTAGAAAACAACGCAAAGAAGCCGTTGTAGGGTCTGTCACTACTATTTCTCCGAAAGACCTGAAAATCCCTTCCAGTAACCTCACCGCTGCCCTCGCAGGAAGGTTGGCCGGAATTATTTCTTACCAACGCAGCGGAGAACCAGGTAAAGACAATGCCCAGTTCTTCATCCGTGGTATCACTACATTTGGCGTCAACAACTCCCCGCTCATTCTCATCGATAATATAGAACTCACCACCACCGACCTCGCACGCCTGCAACCAGATGATATTGCCAGCTTCTCTATCTTGAAGGATGCCAGCGCATCTGCACTCTACGGGGCCAGGGGAGCCAATGGTGTAATCCTCGTAACTACCAAAGAAGGAAAAGAAGGAAAGCTAAAGGTAAACCTGCGCCTGGAAGATGCCATTTCCGCACCTACACAAACCGTAAAACTGGCAGATCCTATTACGTATATGCGCATGTATACACAAGCCCAGCTTACCCGCGGCGATTTAAGCGTGAAATATAGTCCTACACAAATAGACCATACCATTGCCGGCGACAACCCTTACGTATATCCGAAAGTAGACTGGCAGGATATGCTGTTTAAGAAAAACACCATGAACCAGCGCGGCAACCTGAGTATATCAGGTGGTGGCACTAAAGCGCAATACTATGTATCCGGCAGCTACAACCGCGATAATGGTATACTAAAGGTGCCCAAAGTCAGCAACTTTAATAATAATATACGACTCAACACCTACCTGCTTCGCTCTAATGTAAACATCGACGTAACACGTACCACCAAATTGGTAGTAAGACTTTACGGTACGTTCGATGAGTATAACGGGCCGATAGACGGTGGTTCCGAACTTTATCAAAGGTCACTGCAGGTAAGCCCTACGGCTTATCCCGCGTTTTATGCGCCAGATTCTGCCAACCAAATCACCCAGCATATGCTCTTTGGTAACTTTGGCAAAGGCCAGTACACCAACCCCTATGCAGACATGGTACGTGGGTATAAACAATACTCTCAGTCCCGGATGCTGGCACAACTGGAATTGACGCAAAACCTCGAAGCGATTACTCCCGGCCTCTCTTTCCGCAGCATAGGCAGTACCAACCGCTACGGCTACTTCGAAGTATCCAGGGGTTACAATCCATATTACTATAATATTGGGCAATATGATAAATTTACCAATACCTATTCACTGCAATGGCTAAACGAAGCAAACACGCCAACAGAATACCTCGGCTATAATCCTGGTTCCAGGATACTTTCCACGCAGCTGTACCTGTTGGGTGCGCTGGATTACAACCGCATCTTCAACGAAAAACATAGTCTGTCCGGAAGCATTATCGGTACAGTAGAACAACACCAGGATCCCAACTACAACGACTTACAACGATCACTCCCCAGTCGTAATACGGGGGTATCCGGGCGCGCATCCTATGGATACGACAACAAATATTTCCTGGAATTTAACTTTGGCTACAATGGCTCTGAGAAATTCTACAAAACAAAACAATTTGGTTTCTTCCCGGTAATGGGCACTTCCTGGATCGTTTCCAACGAGAAATTCTGGGAAGGATTATCTAAAACCATCACCAAAGTGAAGCTACGCGGTTCTTATGGGATGGTGGGTAATGATGCTATTGGTACGGCGGACCAACGATTCTTTTATCTATCCAATGTAAATCTTAATAACAACGACAGAGGTGCCTATTTCGGCTATAATAACCAGTTTTTCCGTCCCGGTGTTTCCATCAGTGCTTATGGCAACAACGACATCACCTGGGAAACTTCCTATGATGGTAACCTCGCCCTTGAAGTGGGCATCAAAGGTAAAGCAAACTTTATCGCAGAAATATACAACCGTAACAGGAAAAACATCCTGATGGGACGGTCTTCCACCCCTGCTTCCATGGGCTTGTCCGCCCTCACCTATGCCAACGTAGGGGCTGCGCTCACCAAGGGAATAGATCTCTCCCTCGATTATACAGAACAATTTAATTCGAAGGCATGGCTAACCGTAAGAGGTAATTTCACTTACTCTACCAGCGCCTACAAAGCCTATGAAGAACCTGCCTATGCCGAACCATATCGCTCACACCTGGGGCAATCGCTCAGACAAAACTGGGGCTTCGTCGCAGAACGCCTGTTCATCGACGATAAAGATGTACAAAATTCACCTAAACAAAACTTCGGCACCTATGGCGCAGGAGATATCAAATATGCAGATGTAAACGGCGACGGCCAGATTACTTATGCAGATGCAGTACCCATTGGCCACCCTACTGTACCAGAAATCATCTATGGATTTGGGTTCTCTGCCGGTTACGGTCAGTTCGATATTTCCGCGTTCTTCCAGGGATCTGCCCGGTCCTCCTTCTGGATAGATCCATGGTCTACGTCTCCTTTTATCAACCGGTCCAATAATGGCACCCAGGGAGAAAACGCGCTGTTAGATATCTACGCCAAAGATCACTGGTCAGAAGAGAACCGTAATATTTACGCACTGTGGCCACGTCTCTCCACCACGCCGGTTAACAACAACCTGCAAACAAGCACCTGGTTTATGTATGATGGTTCTTTTGTACGACTGAAGTCACTGGAATTCGGATATACTCTGCCCAAGCGCTTATTACAGCGCATAAAAGCAGAAAATCTGCGCGTGTATTTCAGTGGTCTTAACCTGCTCACCTTCAGTGCCTTCAAATACTGGGATCCTGAGATGGGCGGCGATGGCCTGGGATACCCGGTACAAAAGGTTTTTAATATTGGTATCAACCTAAACTTCTAATCTCAGCGCCATGAAACGATTGATCTGTTTTATACTTATACTGGCTGGCCTTACTTCCTGTAAAAAATTCCTGAACATCGTACCTGATAACGTAGCTACGCTGGAATATGCCTTCCGTAACAGGCTGGAAGCACAAAAGTATCTTTTCACCTGTTATAGTAGCATGCCTCCGTTAGGCTCTCTCTCCGGTAATCCGGCTTTGCTGGGCAGCGATGAACTGATTACCAACTATCCTGGCTACCGCAACTACAGCGATATTGCCGGATACAATGCCGGAATTTTGCTCGGACAACAAAACAGGGTATCTCCTATCTGCGACTTCTGGGAAGGAGGCTCCTTCAGGGCACTACGCGAGTGTAATATCTTCCTCGAAAACATAAACAAGGTACCCGACCTCACTGACCTGGAACGCAAAAGATGGATTGCAGAAGTTAAATTCCTGAAAGCCTATTATCATTACTGGCTGTTCAGAATGTATGGTCCTATTCCACTGATCAAAAATAACCTGCCCGTCTCTGCGTCGCCAGAGGAATCCAGGATATCCCGTGCACCGGTAGACGAGGTAGTGGCCTACATTGTATCGCTGCTGGATGAAGCTGCACCTGATTTGCCTTCTGTGCTGATGAATGAAACCGAGGAATTAGGACGCATCACACAAGCAATTGCACTATCCGTAAAAGCAGAGGTACTGGTTACCGCAGCCAGCCCATTATTCAACGGGAATCCTGATTACGGCAATTTCAAAAATAAAAATGGGAGCGCTTTATTCAATCCTACCTTTTCCGCAGAAAAATGGGACAAGGCTGCTGCCGCCTGTAAAGTGGCCATCGATGCCTGTGACGCACTCGGCCTGAAGCTATATAAATATATTCCCCGGGTACAAACCTATGCACTTTCCGACACCACGCTCACTCAAATGAGTATCCGTGGTGCTATTACTGAAAAATGGAATTCCGAAATTATCTGGGGTGCCTCCAATTCATACTCCGACTGGGGTATGCAAGTAAATGCACAATGCTATCTCAGCCCACTGGGCGCCAACAGCACCGTGAAACAAAACCTGGCCGTGCCTATCAACATGACAGAACTGTTTTACAGCAGCAACGGCGTACCTATTTCGGAAGACCGCTCCTACGATTTCGGTAACCGCTATACCCGGTTAAGACAATCCAACGCAGACTATCGCTTTTATATCAAGAACGGCTATACGACAGCACAAATTAACTTTGACCGCGAACCCCGCTACTACGCCGACCTCGGCTTTGACGGCGCCATCTGGTATGGTTCCGGCCGACTGGACGACAACAATCCTTTTTGGGTAGAATCTAAACTGAAACAAGCAGCAGGTAGCGGCGTGGGTACCAACTTCAGCGTATCCGGCTACTGGCCAAAAAAACTGGTCAACTTTAACAACGCTTACACCGAAAAAGAGTATACGGTACAAGGATACCCCTGGCCCATGATGCGCCTCGCCGAACTATACCTGCTCTATGCAGAAGCATTAAACGAATCTGCCGGACCCTCCGCTACCATTTACAATTATATCGATAAAGTAAGAGCCCGGGCAGGACTACAAGGCGTAGTTACTTCCTGGCAGAATAATTCTACCAAACCTACCAAACCCGGCACCAAAGAAGGGCTACGGGATATCATCCAACAGGAAAGAATGATAGAAATGGCCTTTGAAGGCAAAAGATTCTGGGACATACGCCGCTGGAAAACAGCCGCACAATATATCAACCAACCAATCACCGGCTGGAATATCATTGGAACAGAAGCGGAAGATTACTATCGTATCAAAGTACTGTATACACCCAGCTTTTCTCTGAAAGACTATCTATGGCCTTTATCAGAGAATACCGTGACCGTAAACCCTAATCTCGTTCAAAATCCAGGATGGTAAACCAGTAAACAAATTTTTATGAATGCAATCAATACTTTCCGCCTGCCTTTCGTCCTGTTACTGGTACTGCTATATGGCTGCACCAAAATGGAAACGCGCAAGCCACTTTCCACCGGAGGCCCCAAACCTAATGTAGTGAAAGATGTAGCTGTTGTTAACGGGAAAGGCACCGCTACCATCAGCTACACACTACCTGCTGATCCCGACATCCAATACGTCATGGCAGAATACAATGTAAACGCTACCTTAAAACGCCAGGCGAGAGTTTCCCGCTATGGCAACAGCATTACCGTGGATGGATTTAATAATAAAGGAGAATACCCTGTATCCATTTATACGGTCAATAGTGGAGAAGTCAAGTCCGATCCGCTGGTGGTAAAAGTGAATGTAGATACTCCAGCCTTCCGTATCGTATACAAAAACCTGCTCATGCAGGAAGACTTTGGTGGCGTAAGTGCTTCTTTCACTAATCCCACCAAAGCCAATATCGCAATCTCCATTATTGTACGCAATAAAAACGGCGAATTCACACCTACGGAAACCTTCTACACCGCATCGGACAGTGGACGCTTCGCCGCCAGGGGATTTGATACCACCAAACAAACCTTTGGTATATACGTAAGAGATCAGTTCAATAACTACTCTGATACCTTGTTCAAAGAAATGTCGCCTTACGAGGAAAAAATGCTGGATAAAGGGAAGTTCCAACCTTATGTACTCCCTACCGACATGCCTTCTGCTTATGGCTGGGTACTCTCCAACATATGGGACAACAACCTTGGTTCCGGTTATCATACTCCCGAACCGGTTCCCCTCCCCGGACACATCACCTTTGACCTGGGTGTAACCGCTAAACTCAGCAGGTTCAAACTCTGGCAAAGAGACGATGGACTCTACTATAAATGGGGCAACCCTGCCAAATGGGTCATGTACGGCTCCAACAACCCGGATCCTGCTGGCAGCTTTAATGGCTGGACCCAGCTCCTGGTATGTAATTCCCGGAAGCCCTCCGGCAGCCCTCAGGGTACCAATACGGAAGAAGATATCAACTACATCAAAGCCGGGGAAGAATTCACCTTCCCCATCACTAATCCTGCAGTGAGATATATCCGGATGGAATTCATTGAAAGCTGGTCTTCCAGCCCACGCATCCACTTTATGGAAATTACCTTCTGGGGTACCATCCAATAACATTTAAATCATGCGACCACATGAAATACTTTTCATACCTTCTAGTTATCAGCGCCCTGCTTATTTCCTGTAAAAAGTGGGACGACTACCGGCAACTGGTGCCCAACGGAGAAATCCGCTATCCCGGAATTGATTCTGTCATCACTGGAGGTCCGGGAAAAAACCGTATCCAGCTTACCTGGTGCCCCACACCAGATGCCAGCGTAAAATACTATGTAATTTACTGGAACAATATGTCAGATTCGCTGAAGATAATGTCCAAATCCAGCAATCCAAAAGACACCCTGCAGGCCCTGCTCTCCAACTTACCGGAAGGCGCCTATGACATTACCGTATATGCCTTTGACCAGGCAGGCAACCGCTCTATGCCAAGAAGTGTAGCTAACGCCCGCGCATACGGTAATATGTACATCAGCAATTTATACAACCGGTCACTCACCACATCAAAGCCCTGGGAATACCTGGATGAATCCAGGTTAATACTATATTTTAACCGGCCAGATACCATCAATATCAATACCGAAATAAAATATATCAATCAGCAGGATCAATTGCAATCTGCGTATATCCTTCCCAGTGACACCAGCATTATACTCAACATTAAGCACAACACCTGGGTGTGGCGCAAATCAGCCTTCATCCCCACGCGAACGGCCATTGATACGTTCTATGTGAACAGGTATGATTCTGTTTTTGTAGCACAATAAAAGGAAAAGGCGTCCCGGTGGAGACGCCTTTTCTTTTCTAATTTACTTTCCTTTTTTGCTGTTTCTCCCAGTTAATAACGTAAAACACAGGAACATCACCCACAGCATTGGCAGTATCAACTTTATAGAAAAACCCGGTAACCACTATTTCACTATCATAAATAGCATTCCCAATCTCTTCTCCTTCATAAGGTGAGGATCCTGCTAACATAATGTCACGTTGTTGGTTATACATTTTTTTTAGGGAATCAGGATAGGTAATATGTCCTTTCAGCAAGTATGCGTCCAAACACTCGGTACATTCATGATGTTCTATCACCAGGGTATCGATGATAGCGGGAAAAGGGGTATGATTACCTCGTCCCGAACAGGCTAACAGTAAGAGGATCATCACCATGCTTAAATATAGGTTGTTCATGCTATCATTATATTCTTTGACATGCCCAAACTCAGGCTTGCAGGTATCAAAAAGGGTATTTGATATAATTTTTTTCGGGAGATATCTACCGCGGTTTCGTAAAACTATCCATTAGTTGCATAGACAATATCGCCTGCTCCCCGGAACATGGATTCGGCCCGTGTCCTAAAAAATAGTTGGTCACGGCCGCTATCATAGGCTGCTGCACATGTGGTAACGCATCGAACGTAAACGTTTCTGACAGCCCATCTTTATGCAGGGTTACCTTACTCCCAAACACCGGGAAAGTAATGGAACCGGCCGACCCGGTTATTTTGCAAAGATCCTGCTGCTCTTCTTTGGCTACTGAAAAACACCAGGTACCATCGAACGCCACGCCATTTTCAAACAAGATATGCCCGGTAACGAAATCGTCTGCCGGCGATAATCCCGCCTGGTTCAGAGCTATTCCAGATGCATACTGTGGGGGCCCGAAAAAGTAAATCATCAAATCCAGTTGATGCGGCGCTAAATCATGAAACAACCCTCCTCCGGAAACAGCCGGATCCAAACGCCAGTTGTTGCCCGTATTGGCAATCAGTTTGGTCGAAGGCGGCTGTAACATTTGTAGCGACGCAAAACGAACGGCGCCAATAGCATTACTGTCCAACAGCGCTTTTACTTTCAGAAATACAGGTTGCGCCCTTCTGTAATGTGCCACACTTAACTTCACGTTCTGCCGGATAGCTGCTTCGTTCATACGAATGGCCGCCGCCGCATTGAGTGTCATAGGTTTTTCTACGTATACCGGTTTACCGGCGGCAATCGCCATGAGCGTATAATCTTCATGTTGTAGCGGCGGTGTGGCAATGTATATCGCATTTACCTCCGGATCATCGATCAATTGCTTCGCATCACTGTACCATTTCGGTACACCATGCCGCTGCGCATAATCTGCTGCTTTAGCTGCATCCCTGCGCATCACCGCTACCAATGAAGAATGTGGTACTTTATTAAAAGCCGGTCCACTCTTTACTTCGGTTACGTCGCCGCAACCTATAATGCCCCATTTGATTGTTTCCATAAAATGAAATTACGAATTACAAATTACGAATTACGGATTTGCGTAGAGATCTACACGAATAATATTCGCGTTTACCATCTCCTCACAAATCCGTAATTCGTAATTTGTAATTCGTAATTATCTACACTACATACGGCAGCTGGAATGCGGGGCCTGCTGTAGTACCATCATTCAAACCAGAAGGCGTTTGCATCAGCTTCCGCGCCAACAAGTCCAGTGAATACATGGAGCCAATCGCTTCTCTTAGGAAATGTGGCTCTCCATTAAACGTCCGGTGTAAGCCATTCAGCAAAGCCTGGTAACCTTGTGCAAACTGGGTAGCCAAAATATGCGCGGTAGAGCCTTTCGGATAATTGGCCGGCTGCGGATCATCGGCCATCGGGTAAACGCCTTTTTCGTCAAATGGAATAGGCGTACCGGTATACGAATAGGTTTCACCGTTGCTTACCAGGTGATGCCCGGCCACTATTTCTGCATATTTGTAGTAGTGCGCCAGTTCTCCTTGTCCATCAAATGGATTGGTAGCTTTAGTTCCCTCTCCCTGGTCCATGATCTCATCAATAGCATCCAGGGCATCCTGCAGGGAAGTGATCACGTATAATTTCCCCATGCCGCTCCAGTCAGATACCTGTTTATCGGCATGACCAAACGTTATCTGACCTGCTCCACTCAAATCTGTCAATGCCTGTTTCAGCTGTTGATAGAACCAGCCAATGGTATACAGGCTTTCTTCTCCCATCAGCGCCGGACGCAGGGAACGGAAACGTTGCTGGATAATTTCTTCCGGTTCTTCGATCGACATAAAGCAATCACGTATCTGGTCAATAGAACAGCGCCTTAAACGCACCGTAAGACCAGCACGCAGCCCACCAGGCAGGGAGCCCGGATATTTAGGCACAAAGCGGGAATGCTTGATATTCGGGCTACCACCGATAGAAATCATGATGTTGGATACCAGCGCCATATGCAACATTTCCTCCATTACCACGCTGCGGATTAAACCGGCTACTTCTATGTTACAATTAGGCTTAATACTGTACAAAGCGCACAGATAAGGCGGAATAGTAGAGTGTTCCAGCTCAATAGCGGTTTGCAGCGCCCTATGCAGGTCTTCCGCAGAGTCCAGGTTCATGTACACCGGGTTATCCAGCCATTTACGGATCATATGCAACTTACCACCAGACAGGTCACGGGTAACCGGCATATAGTTAGGACTGGAAATAGGTGTATGAAAAACATTCTTCAGGATGTTAATACGCTGCCGTACCTGTGCGTAGTCCGACAGATCCACAATAGGCCGCATCACGGGGTACAGATCAGCATACTGTTGAAAAATGGGCTGTACATGTTCTACCCAGTTAGGTTCATCCGGTATTTTATACTCCGTATATATCAATGCATTCAACAACTGATTTCCATTTTGGACAGCCCCTACTACCGGTGGTGTAGTGCCCAGCTGGTAGGCCACTCCGTATACTTGTCCGTCGATATACTTTCTGGGGTTGCCAGGGTTGGCCGCCGTCATCGGCAGTTCTACGGTACCATCTGTACCCGTGGTGAGGTTGAGTGGAAAGGTGAAGGCCGACTGGGGTTGTCCTACATTGGTAGGTCCTGATACCGGCCCCTGTTTGATTTGCCCTTCTATGGTGGTAGGGTCATATATCAGCGTGATAGGTGCATTGGGCAGTGGCTTACCGAAGGCGGTGGCATAAAACTTAGTGACCGCTTTTTCTCCGGGATCCATGCGGAACACAAATTTATCTGCACGCAGAAAAGTACCATCGCTGTTTTCCGATAACACCATCGGTGTTAATACACTGGGGAAGCCTGCAAATATTGCCAATGGATTGGAGGCTACCAATGTTACCTGATCAGGGGTGAGTGTAATGGAAGCAAGTCCGCCGGAAAGGGTGTACCAACCCGGATCGAGGTAGCGTATTTCACCCAATGATACAGGGGCGCCGCCGTTGGCGGGCGTTACACCGAGGTAAAGCTTGCCGTTATCTGTCATAGGGCCGCCGGGGCTCTTGCAGGGCAAACTATTACCAAGGTCGATCGTTAACACATTATTATCTACTACGCAATAAGCGGTATTTGCCGTAAAAGGAGATCCTGGCACTGCGCTGAGCATCCTGCCAGCGGTAAAATAATCCGGTTCTTTGACTCCTTGCTGACCAATGGTGCCCACCACACGGCCTAATGTGAAATCAGGCTGAGAGGAATTATCCTGGAAACCATCTACATTGAATTTAATACTGAGTTTTTCTGGTACCACTCCCGTGGCGGATACGGAAGCCAGCTCTTTCAGGAAGCGGGATTCTCCCAGGTTCACCCAGTTTTTGATGTTTAATATGCTCTGGTAAAAGGCGCCAAAGAAGGAATCCGGCTGACCTTGTGGATAGCGTACCCAGATATCGCCAAAGGGAGCTTCTTTAAAATCGCCTTTGAAGCCAATCGTATGCTCATTACCTACAATTACCTGGAAGCCCCACAACTCAGACACCATCTGCTGTTCCGGATCCAGGTCCACTATTTTTCCTTCTGCCCGGCCGTCTGCACCGGTTACAGGCAAGCCTACCACCGGGTCTTGCGCGGGATCGTCACAAAAAGTACCATCCAGGTAATATACCCGCTTTACGGAACAATCATATAAGCGCCAGGCGCCGGTACCATTGGGATTCCACCAGCCATTGCTGGCGCCCGGGCCGGGCATGTCATAACTGGTTTGAAACTGGGCAGTATTAAAGTGCTGCGGGTCGTTGTTCACGGTGGATGGATCCGCCTGAAACTTCCCCGAAAATTGCAAACGCGGGCTCTGTAAATAACTCATACGTAAATAAGTGTTTGGGTTTTATAAGAAAGTGTGGAAACGATTAGTCGTTGTATGCATTCCCTGCTTAGCAACAGGACATAACAATCCGGCACATTACCTATGAGCAAATGCTATATCAAAAACAATGAAAAAACAGGTGACTACCTATCTGAAGAATTATGCAGGCAAATCATATATTTAAATGGTTATTATGAGGAATATCAAAATATGCGCTCAATCTGATTGAGCTGGTCGTCTATAAAAATAGTGGATTTTCGGATAACTTAAAACGGATTAACAAAATCGATTTAAAAAAAAATGATACGGATATCATTTTACAAAAAGGTAGCGATCCAAACTATGCAGGACGCTGTATCACAAAATACGTGACCTCCCCATATTCCCTCACTAAATTAGGCAGGCGCTTAAATCCTGTTTTCTCCAACACCTTCCGGGAGCCTATATTATCAGGCGCTGTCACCGCCACCACTTCGTTTGTATCAGTGTTGGCAAAACAATATTCCACCAGTGCCCTGCTCACGGCGGAGCCAATACCTTTCCCCCACCAGGCGGGACTTAACGTATATCCTATTTCCACCTGGTGGGGTACTTCTGCAAAGTATCGTGCCAGGCACATCCCGATAAATTCATGGGTAACAGCATCAAAAACTGCCCAGCGACTGAACAGTCCTTTCTGATAATCTTCCAGGGCTATATGAAACATCTCGACATATTGCTCCGGCGACCGGTAAGGTAAGTACATCGTTACGCGTTCATCTTCAAAAAGCGTGGTAAACAAAGATATTTCTGTGGGCAAAAATTCACGGATAATAATCCGTTCCCCCTGATAAAGTATGCGCATAGCAGTTCGTTAGAGATGGAAAATTAACTCACTTCTCCCAAACATCCATATTTAAAAACCATCTCCTGGTGATTACCTGAAAAATGGGCTGGCATTCAATATGGCTTTATCTGCCGGCAGCAAAATACAATTTGGATAATTGGCGTAGCCAGTCCACATAATAGCAGCTGGATCCTGGCTATCTGGATGTGCCAGTCCGAATGCATGTCCCAACTCATGCCCGCCGCCACCAATCCATCTTTTAGGATTGAAGTTCTCCGCATTGGTACCCTGTAATCCTTTCAGGTCCTGGTCGCCCATGGCACAAAAGCCGGGTGCGCCCGCCCCTCCTCCGGGAGCAGCTACATACACGAAGTACACATAGTTGCTGGTATTAAATTTATTTCCCAGCAATTGCTGCACATCATGGTAGGTATTATAGTACCCATAAAAACGGGGATCAGTGCCGCTTATGCTGCCGTTGTTACTATTGTACCAGGTACTGTCGTGCCCACCGGTTAATGTATCCACCACGAAAGCATTCAGCACAAAAGTTTTATGGTTGCCCATCTGATTTTTATACCAGGTTTGCAGCTCCAGTATGGTATGCTTCAGCACATTATAGTAGTCGGCATTGTACTTTTTATCACGGGGAGTCACCAGGTATACCGCCACCGATTTATCCAGTAAGGGTTTCCCTCTTTCGGTGATCACGACCGTCTTCACTACGCTATCCTTTCCACCCTCTCCCATTACCAGCAATTTCACATAATAAGTGCCAGCTGCGGCAAATGAATGTTGCGGATTTCTTTCTGTTGATGACAACCCATCTTCAAATGTCCAGGAGAAAGTGGTGGCATTGGTAGATGCATCTGTAAAATTTACGATACCGGGTAAGGTGCCATCGTTTGTTACTGCAAAAGAAAAATCAGCTTTGGGGGCAGGTTTGGGCGTCACCGGGGTAACAGGTGTTACCGGGGTATCTTTGGTATCCTCTTTTTTGCAGGCCAGGAGGACAATGCAAAAAATCAGTGGTAATGTAAAAGCAAGGGATGATTTCATCCCACAAAAGTACAGGCCACGGCTGCCCACCACAACGGCCATTTTTAGCTATTATTTCCCTCGCTGAAATAAGCTACTTTACCTGCTGCTTTTTTCCACCTCCCTCTTTAACATGGCCAGCGTACCATTCCAGTAAAAATTGAGATGTTGATAAATCGTGTCGGTTGGAAAATTGGAAAGGTCCAGTGAAAGTTGTGTATGTGTGCCTTCCGGCTGCAATACAAAACGGAGTACAGTATGATTGTCCGGTATATCCGGCAAACGGGATAAGGAGCTTAAGAAATTATAACTCAGCACCTGTTCGGGCACATATTCCAGCACCGCGCCTTTGTTTTCAAACCGGGTGTGGTGAAAACCGCGGATCACGATAGGACTGCCGGCTTCCCAGGTAGTCATTATTTCCAATGCCATCTCCGGATCTCCCATCCAGGTGGTCATGCGTTGCTGGCTTGTTAATGAGTGCCATACAGCAGACACCGGCGCATGGATCATTATTTTTTTACTGATGGTTTCCATTTGTTGGCTATCTCCTAAAATTTTCTGGTATATCTACAAATATCAACAAACCTTCTGAGCGTTTCAACAAAATATGATGAACGTTTTAACAAAATACTTTCTCTCCCAAGGTCCGACCTTTGTCAAAAAGATAAGATGATGAAAAAAGTTTGGTTAATCACCGGCAGCTCCCGGGGATTAGGAAGAAGTATTACGGAAGTGGCACTGGCCAGCGGCGACCTGGTAGCCGCTACTGCCCGGAATCCGGAAACCCTTGGCGACCTGGTACAACGATACCCGGAACACATTTACCCGCAGCAACTGGATGTTACCAACGAGGCGGATATCAGGACAGTAGTAGCAAATACCATCGCAAAATTCGGACGTATAGACGTGCTGGTTAACAATGCCGGCTTTGGCATTCTAGGCGCTGCAGAAGCTTACAGCGATGAACAGGTAGCGTTACAGTTGGCCACCAATCTCTACGCACCTATTGCCATTACCCGCGCTGTATTGCCGCACATGCGGCAACAACGGACCGGTCATATCCTGCAAATCAGCTCTATTGGCGGCAGAACCGGCAATCCGGGACTCACTGTTTACCAGGCGGCCAAATTCGGATTAAGCGGCTTCAGTGAAGCCCTCGCAAAAGAAGTATTACCACTGGGTATACGGGTTAGCAGTGTAGAACCCGGAGGCTTCCGTACCGATGCTTTTAGCACCATGTCAACCGCGCCTGCCATACCTGGCTACGAAACCACCGTAGGCGCCAGAGCAGAAATGTTTAAAAGCAGTAACTTTAACCCGCCGGGAGACCCGGCAAAAGCGGCAACAGCCATCCTTCAACTGGTGAATAGTCCCACGCCACCCATACACCTGCTATTAGGCAGCGATGCGGTGAACCGGCTGCAACAAGCCATGGAAGCTAATCAACAGGAAATGGAAAAATGGCGGTCGCTGAGCATTTCTACCGACGCCGATGACTGATCCTTTAATCATATGACGACTTCTTCACTCCACAAGTACCATTCTCCGGTTGCCTCCTCCTGCTACACGACATTGCACCGGGAAGGCGAACAGTTCATACCCGAATATGTTTTCAGCTACCAGGTATCCGGTACCATGGAGATGAATGATGGACAGCACTCGTATATCTTCCATCCGGGCGACTACAGGTTAGGACGGCGCAATCACCTGATGAAGTTTAAGAAGATACCACCGGAAGGAGGCGAATTCAAATCGCTTTCGGTACAGTTTGATCAGCCCTTTTTACGCAGCTTCAGTATGGAGGCGGCACATACCGCCGCCACGGCCACCAGCCATTCACCGGTGATCCGTTTACCACAGGATCCGTTGTTCAAAAATTATTTTGATTCGCTACCCGCCTATCTCCCACTACATGAAAAGGACGATGTACTGCTGGTAACGTTGAAACTCAGGGAAGCGGTGTTGTTGTTGTTAAAAGTGGATCCTATGTTGAAAGACATCCTTTTTGACTTCAGTGATCCGGGGAAAATAGACCTGGCAGCATTCATGAGCAAAAACTTTCACTTCAACGTACCACTACAGCGGTTCGCCTATCTGACGGGCAGGAGCCTGGCTACTTTTAAACGGGATTTCGAAAAGATATTTCATATAACGCCCAGCCGGTGGCTGCTGCAAAGAAGACTACAGGAAGCGCATTACCTCATCCGGGAAAAAGGACGGCGCCCTTCTGATATATACCTGGACCTGGGATTTGAGGACCTCTCCCACTTTTCATTTGCTTTCAGAAAGCAATACGGCACCGCGCCTACAAAAATCAATATAAATTAACAGATGGACCCGCCGTAGCGTGTCCATCTGTTAATGATCGTTATGCTAGTACTGGCTCGGTATTCTTATCTGCCCAATAACCTAATATCACAAACAACCACTGCAACTGTGCAGACCAGGCCAGTGCTATTACACTCGCCGGCGCATCACCCCAGTAGTTAGATAACTGTACTGCCATCAATAAAGCGATGTTGATCCAGAAAACAATTCTCGCTTTGGCATTCAACGGCCGGGTAGCCCGCAGATACAGCACTATACCTGTGATAAATAATACCAGCTCCACCACTAATGTTCCTGCAACGGACGACCAGAGTCCAAATCCAACCTTGGCAGCGCCGGCAGCAGGGGTTAACGGTAAATCCTGGAAGTGTACTACCAGGTCCAGCAACCAGTGACTCAATACCGCCACTCCCAGAATAAGGGCGTTGCGGAAATTTCTTTTAACAGCGTAGTGAACAGCGCCAAACAGGAGACCCAATATTAATGCTCCTACCAGGCTGTGGGTGAATGGGTAACTGATAAATTCAATGGTTCTCGTGCCGCCCAATTCCGGATGTAATGCTACCTTTTCTACTCCCAACAGCAGTAAAGTAGGCCATACAAGATCAGAAAACTGAACAGCCATAAACAGTGTTCCTAATGAAAGGGTGGGGGCTAATTTTTTTGTGGCCATCCCAAGTCCAAAGTGTCCGATAAACATAAATAAGCAGTTTTAGATTACCATCGTTTTTATTTGAACGATCAGCATCACAAATATTGCACTTGTCCGGCATAGTCCACTTGATAAATATCAAGAAAATTTTCAATGGCTTTTTTCTTATCCAGTCGGGTATTAATTGGGGCGAAAGGCAAATTGGCTAACCGTAACGACTATACGTGGAGCTGAAAGCATAAAGCGGAAAGCAAAAAGCAATTTTAGCGGGTGATCATTGCGGATATTATAAACGCTTTGATCACCCGCTAAAATTGCTTTTTGCTTTCTGCTTTATGCTTTACGCTTTAAAAAAGGCTAGTAAATCTTTATTAATCGTAGCAGCTTCCGTGGTAGGCATACCATGCGGGAAGCCGGGATAAGAAATGAGTTGTCCTTTTTTCAGGAGCTTAACTGCTTTAGCACCGGAGATAGCGAAAGGAACAATCTGGTCATCTTCTCCATGTAGCACCAGCACCGGTATATCTACGCTTTTCAGGTCTTCTGTAAAATCTGTTTCGGAGAAGGCCTTTACACATTCATAATGTGCGATAGCCGCTCCCATCATTCCCTGTCGCCACCAGTTATCTCTGACACCCTGAGATATCCTGGCCCCTTCCCGGTTATACCCATAAAAGGGAATCGTGAAATCCTGGAAGTATTGTGCCCGCTGCGTAGCCGTATTTTGCCTGATTTCATCAAATACAGCGATCGGCACGCCATCCGGATGCTGATCGTTTTTCACCATGATAGGCGTTACTGCACTGATCAATACGGCCTTGGCTACACGACCTTTTCCATGTTTGGCCACATAGCGAATCACTTCTCCGCCACCAGTAGAATGTCCTACGTGGATAGCCTCTTTTAAATCAAGTGCCTGTGTAAGCTCTGCCACATCTGCTGCATACGTATCCATGTTATGCCCCTGCGCAGTTGGAGAAGATCTTCCATGTCCCCTCCTGTCGTGGGCAATCACGCGATAACCCTGTTGCAGAAAAAATATCATTTGCCCATCCCAGTCGTCGCCCGACAGCGGCCATCCATGATGAAATACGATTGGCTGACCGGTACCCCAGTCTTTATAGTAAAACTCAGTGCCGTCTTTTAAGATAATCTTACTCATGGTTTTGGATTTAAATAGTGATCAATGTGGTTCCTGTTAACACCCATACAAAAGATCTTGTTCACGCGGGATGTCCGTTTTCGGACAGGCATTTCCGGCAGTATGAACAGTTATAGAAAAAACGAATACATAACTAAACGAACAATATGCTTTTGGGATATGGCAATCTTCTTGTGGTAACGTTTTTATAACATCAAGTGTATGAGCCACATTGTCATTCCTATTCCGCCACTTCCAGGTAAACAGGAAATAGAGGTGGAAGTTACCATCAACAACCAGAAGCAACAGCTACGGTACCGGGTAGAGTTATTTTATTGGGACGACTGCACCAATCCCATGGGACACCGTGCCGACTGTATCAGTGAAATGCTGTCACACCATGATCCGGAGTGGATAGTGTATTATATTGGAGCGCCTACAGACAAGTTTGTCCCTATCACATTTGTGAGTAAGGAAAGCAGGAAATTATTGCAACACGCGAAAGTATAAATAACGCTGATTTACTTTTCGTAATTGGATAGCCCGCGGGGCTAGCGGGGAATTTTTGTGTTAATAAATAGCGATATCAGGACAATCGCTCCAGTTTTCCTTTGCGCTTTACAATGTTTTTATAGTCCCATTGAATCCGGGCTGCATTCTCCAGCCAGCGGGCCAGCTGCGTGTTGTCAATCTGTTTGACGTCTGTATAGCGGGCTTCCGCTGCTTTGAAAGTTCCTTCAGGCTGTAGTCCTTCTTCTTCAAAAGACTGGCCACTCCAGAACAGCAGGCGTACACTATCTTTCAATTTACTGTACCCTACAATGGGATTACCATCCAGGAACCATACCGGGTGCCGGTGCCATATTTTATTTTCCGCCTGCGGCAGATGTTTATCAATTTCCTTCGCCAACTGTTGTGCAATGGCCTTGTCCGCCGGGGATAGCAAATCATTGTATGCTTTGGTATCAGTGTGCATATGATGGTTTTTTATTAGTAAATATCCAGGATCAGTATTTCTTGTTTATTAAAAAGGAAATGATCGCCTGCCTTTTTGTGTAATAATAATTTTGCCAGTGGTGTATAGGGAGACAGGAAAAATACGGTGTGATCTGTGATGAGTTGTTTTCCCAGTCCTGCTGCTATAAAAAAGGATTGTGCTTCACAGCATACAAAGGCGCCTGTTTGTGCTGTTGTATACACTTTATCCGTATCTACTTCTTCCAGGCGTGCCAGCTCTTTTATATTTTCCGACTGTTGCCTGGCATGCATGTCTTTCTCGAGGTGTCCCATAGCGCGTCCGGTTTCATATTTATCGCCGGCAGAACTTTTTTCTTCGCTGTTAGCAGCGGCCTGTGCGTTGTCGATGGCTGCTTTCGCCATATCGATGCGTGCCTGTATTAGTGTACGTCCGGTTTGTTTCAGGTTATTTTTAAAAGCGATTTTTTCCGCTGTTGTCATAAGTACTGGTCCATTGAATCCGTTCTAAATTAATACTTTTTATGGCTGGTTCCCAACATAAAAAAAGCGGTCCCAATCCCGGAACCGCTTTTTTTTATTGAAGGAAAAAAACTGCTATTAGTATAAAGTAAATTCTACACGTCTGTTTTGCTGACGTCCGGCAGCTGTTTTGTTAGAGGCAATTGGCTGATTAGAGCCATATCCAACCGCTTCAATACGGGAAGCATTGGCACCTTTAGATACCAGGTATGATCTGATAGCTTCTGCACGTTCCTTAGACAGGCGCATGTTAGTAGTAGCAGAACCGGTATTGTCAGTATGACCTGCTAATTTCAGGCTGAAGTTTTTCTCTACCAACAGGCTGGCTACTTTATCCAGGCTGGCGAAAGAGGTAGGTCTGATAGTCGCTTTACCCAGATCAAATTCCAGGTTATCGATCGCATCTTTCACTACTTTCTTATCAGCTTCTGTTACGATAATTTTTTCTTTCACTACCTGTACAGGTGTTGGTAATGGACAACCTGCACCATCTACTTTAGTACCAGCTGGTGTGTTCGGGCATTTATCCAGGTAATCAGGAACGCCGTCACCATCTGTATCCAGTTTCATATCGGCTACTTCTTTCTTCAGACCGTCGATAGCTGCCTGATTACGGGAATCACTTGCATCCAGTGAATTTTTCAGGGCTGCATTTTTATCCCATAAATCCATGGCTAATTGTGCAGCTGGATTTACAACGGCTAACTGAGGTTTCTTCTTTTTGCCGAGGGCAAATTCAACACCCAGTCTGGCAGTAGAGAATTTATCTTTGGTACCGTTATCGATGCCATCAAACTGTTTGCTGTTTACGAAATTTACGTTGTAAGCAAGGTCGATGTTAACACCGCGGGCCACTACAAATTTAGCACCCACACCTACCGGGATAAATAATTCTCTGTGTGTATTACCACCACCAGAATTCAATACCGCCGTTTCTGTACCATTAGCAGTAGCAACGGTAGGTTTAAAGGCAATCGCACCCGCACCGGCAGATACGTATGGAATAATGGAACTCTGTTTATTTAACCAGTTGATATTGGCAATGCTAAACACACCACTTACAGATGCAGACCAGTCGATATCTGTTTTAAAAGTAGATATACCATTAGTGAGTTGCTGAGATGCTTTGGTAGCGCCTTTCACTTGTCCTCTCATGAAGTCGGCCTGTAAACCAAAGTTATGTAACAGTTGCTTCTTCACGTAGCCGCCGTATACGAAACCAACATTATTAAAATCGAAGTTGTTGAAATAGTATGGGCCACCAAAAGGACCAAATGCTGCAGAACCACCGCCCCACGCACCAACGGACCATGTACGATAATCTTTCACTCCATTGAAAGGGGTTACGCGGTCAACCTTACTACGGGTACTGTCTTGTGCAAATGCAGCAGTTGATAACGCCAATACTGATGAAGCTAATAAGAAAGATTTTCCAAAAATCCTGTTTGTAAACGTACTCATAAAAAAAACCTTTTTGGGTTGAATAATATCAATTTCACATTACGACAATCAATTCGTTGCTAACAAAAAACGGTACCGGAGTTAGAACGAATCCGCAGTTTGCAAAGGCTGTGCCAACATGCAGCGCCAACACATAAAATCATTATTAAAATCCAGAAAAATACATTTGCAATCCTTACTGACAAAGCATTTAACATTTCTATAAAAAATCGCTAACAAATACAACAAAACAGGTATACAAAAGCAGATATGGCCTTATATAAGAATATATGCTATTGTTCATCGCAGCTTTTTTCACCATGAAAAAAGGCATCTATTTTAATAAATTAAAATATCACAATCCTTACATATAAGCGATGTGAAGATGTCCTTTATTCACTTCTTTCCCTTATTTTAGCGGTTTGGCGGTAACCGCCCGTAAATAACCTATGTCATTGCTATAGCATTTTCTTTTTTATGAGTAAACCACGTAATCATCCGGCGGCATTGCCTTTTCTTTTCCTCTCTGAAATGTGGGAGCGGTTTGGTTTTTACCTGATCCTGGGTATTTTCCAGTTGTACCTTACAGACACGGCTAAAGGTGGCTGGGGCATGGATCGTGCTACCGCAGCAGATATCTTCGGTACCTTCATTGCATTTGTGTATCTCACGCCTTTTCTCGGTGGATTAATCGCTGATCGTAAATTAGGATATAGCAAATCCATTATTATTGGTGGTATATTAATGGGTATTGGTTATATCGGACTAGCGGTACATCATCTCACGGTATTTTATTTGTCGCTGGCCCTGATCTGCATTGGGAATGGATTCTTTAAGCCGAATATTTCCACCTTACTGGGAAATGTATACAACGATGAAAAATATCGTAGTCGTAAAGATACCGGCTACAACATTTTTTACATGGGTATCAACATCGGTGCTTTCATTTGTAACTTTTTTGCGGCCTTCCTGCGGAATACCGTGGGTTGGGGTGCGGCATTTATTGCAGCAGGTATAGGCATGTTCCTCGGTGTATTGATTTTTGTGATTGGTATGAAGCACTATAAACATGCGGATGTGCGTAAACCGATGCAGGAAGGTGATATGCCACTCAGCAGAATTTTCTCTGTAGTATTCCTTCCCGCCATTGTAGTGGGTTTGGGCGCCTGGTTTATTCCTGGCAATATCTTCGGATCTGATTCTACCGATGCATTTATTTTCGCCTGTATTCCCATCCTTTTCTTCTTTGTATCGCTTTTATATAAGGCAGATGCCAAAGATCGCAAGCCGATATCAGCGCTGCTGGCTATTTTCGCGGTATCTATTGTATTCTGGGCGGTATTCAAACAAAATGGTACGGCACTTACTACCTGGGCGCAATATTATACTAACCGCGAGATTCCGGCGGTGATTGAGCAACCGGCCAAAGGACTTTATCTCGTGGAAACAGTCACCAATAAACCGGACTCCGTTACGGCGTACGACATCGAATTCCGCGTCATACGTGATGCTGCCGGCAAACCAACGAAAGTATGGGACAAGGTGCCCTATTTCAGAAATGTGGCGCCGGAGAAGATGCCGGCAGAAGGGCAAAGTATCAGTTTATACAATACAGAGCTGTTCCAGTCTATCAATCCTTTCTTTGTTATTACGCTTACCCCGTTGATTGTATTACTCTTTGCCTTACTACGGAAACGCAACCGCGAACCTTCTACGCCGTCAAAAATTGCGTGGGGTTTGCTGATATCTGCATTATCCACCCTGATGATGGTTGGCGCGGTGTATGTATGCAGCAACGGCGCCATCAAGGCTTCTCCATGGTGGCTGATCGGCTGTTACGGCGTTATTACCGTAGGGGAATTATTCCTCAGCCCTATGGGGTTATCGCTGGTATCTAAACTGAGCCCGGTGCGTATTACTTCCCTGATGATGGGAGGCTGGTTCCTGGCTACTTCTATCGGTAATAAACTTTCCGGTATCCTGGCTACACTATGGGATACTTATGATAACAAAGCGAACTATTTCCTCGTTAACTTCCTGCTATTGGGAGGTGCAGCCGCTGTCATATTTGCTATGTTGCGCTGGCTGAATGGGATTTTTAACGCGCAGGTAAAAAAATAAATTTTAGGGAGACAGGGAATAAGTCGTGCCATTACTGGCTACGATTTATTCCCTGTTTTCATTTATAAGATTTCTACATATCCGTTTGTTCCGTTCAGGCGTATCCGTTGTCCATCTTTTATCAGTTTAGTGGCATGCTCTACTCCCACTACTGCCGGCAATCCATATTCACGTGCAATCACGGCGCCATGGGTCATAAGTCCGCCTACTTCCGTAACCAGGCCTTTGATGGCTACAAATAACGGCGTCCAGCTGGGATCCGTAAATGTGGTGACCAGGATATCTCCTGCTGCTATATCTGCCTCTTCTACCCGTAAAATTACGCGTGCGCGTCCTTCCACCACACCGGAAGAAACAGCCAGTCCTGCCAGGGCGTTTGCGGGAATATTTTCGTGTTTATACCTACCGACAATTACTTCGCCTTCGGAAGTCATAACACGTGGAGGCGTTAGTTTTTCGAATAACTGGTAAGCCACTTTTCGTTGATCGATCAACGTATAATCCGGTTGTTGGGTACGTACGGCCTCCCTGAACTCTTCGAATGTGAGATAATAGATATCTTCTTTTTCCTGCAATACACCGGCCTGCATCAGTTGGGCTACTTCCTTCATCAGGGCTTGTTTATATATGTAATAGCGACAAATCTTGCTATATTTTGGATACTCCCGGTAGCCTACAAAATTCCGGATGATGTCAATCATTCGCTTTGTTTCGCTGACTTTCTCCGCACTCTCCGGCAGTTCACGCAACCGAGTCAATAACATTTGTTCTTTTTGGGCAGCTTCTTCCAGGCCCTGTGCAAATTTCCTGGCGGCAGCACCGGGTTCAAAGTTGCGGATATTACTCAATATCATTGGAACAAGGGCTGACGGTTTTTCGCTCCAGCGGGTCCGGGTGATGTCTATCTCCCCAATACATCTCATACCATATTTACGGAGATAAGTATAGATAGCCTCCCGGGATACATGCCCACCGGGCAACGACTCTAAGCCATCCAGGCAGTCGTCATCGGTACGTTGTTGCAGGTACGCAATCACTTCCGGGTAAGGGCGGATCACATCTGCTACATCCATTAATGCCAGCCCCATTTCAGAAGTAATATTGTTGGGAGCCGACTGCGACAAAGTATCCGCCATGCCTTTTTCACCTAACCATTCTTCCATTTTTTCGTTGATCCATATGCAGGCATTCATGGCCGCGATGACTACGCCCAATATTTTCGGATCAAATAAGGTGGTTCTCAATTGGTGCAGATCTTCCAAAATAAAATCGAATACTGCTACCCCGGATTTCGTCTGCATCTGCTGCGACAACGCTGCAATAGATGCTTCACTACGGGCTATCAAACCCGCCACAATAGCCGGATCGCCTTCACTGATAGTAGGTATGCCCGGGAATAATTGCGTGGCTGCACTGGTGCCTTCCTTCTTTTCTTCTTCCGGTAACAAGGGTATAAAATCCCTGTCTACCAGGGTCATCAGGGCATCTTTAATGAGTGGATCAGATTGTCCTAACGCATTAATGATAGCCGCCCTGCCGCTGGGAGAAGCCATATTAGGCGCTATATCCACAAATAGCCGTCCGCCGGCAGTATACATCGGTCTTGGCGACGTTAACTGAAACAGCGATAGTCCTAATGGCTTCAGGGGGTCTGTCATCATTTGCTGATGGCCTACAGATACATACACATGCGGTGCGGTATCGTTTACTTCCGGAACCGGGTATAAAGTGGTGATGGGGCGGCTTTGCACAATATAGAAAGTGTCATCTGCCCAACACCATTCTATATCCTGGGGGCTACCAAAATGTGCGGCAATCTTGCTGCCAATGGCTGCAAGCACAAGTATTTGCGGTGCTGTGAGTACCTGCCTGCTTTGTAATTCCTTGTCTGGCGTCACTTCTTTGATGCCGCCTTCTTTTTGCGCGTATATCGCTACTTGCTTAATGGCTACCTGCTTTTCAATGACCTCTTCCTGGCGCACCTTATAGTGATCGGCATTTACCAGTCCGGCTACCATGGCTTCTCCCAGTCCATACCCCGCATCAATACACGATACATTCCTGTTGCCCGTTACCGGATCGGCTGTAAATAAAATCCCTGCTGCCTGAGGAAACACCATCTCCTGTACCACCACTGCCAAATGCACTTTACGGTGGTCAAAACCATTTTGAATCCGGTAAATAATAGCCCGTTCAGTAAACAGCGAAGCCCAGCACCAGCTGATATGCTGCAGGATGGCCGCCTCACCGATAATATTCAAATAGGTATCCTGCTGACCGGCGAAAGATGCGGTAGGCAGATCCTCCGCGGTAGCACTGGAGCGGACTGCAAAAGCGGTACCCTCCTTACCTGAAAGGAAATGCCTGATGATTGCTTGTATATCATCGGGGATAACGGCGCTTTCAATAGCGCTGCGAATCTTGCTGCTCAACGCATGTATCGCTTCCTTGTCCGTTACTTTTAAATCCGATAACTGCTCCAGTAAATCATGCACTACCCATGTATCGCTGAGGATACGCTGAAAAACAGCCGTGGAAATACAAAACCCATCTGGTACCAGGATACCTTCCAATTTATATAATTCTCCGAGGTTTGCACCTTTTCCGCCTACCAGGGGAAAGAGGGTCCGGTCGATATCAGAAAATTTCCATACCCATGCAGGTTGATTGATCATAGTTTTCATTTTGAAGATAGTGGTTAAAAAACAGTACTGAGGCACCAAAAGTATCTAATGCCTTCGGGTGAAAAAATCATTTCGCAGTATATTTTTTTTACGCAATAAATGCTTTTATCCCGGCGTTTATCTTACAAAAGGAGCATATTACTACCGGCATCCACCCAACCCACAAAACAGCCATAGTGGCCATTCTAATCCAAACAGCAATTTCAGCTGTCCCAAAACAATTTCCGCCACTGGTTGACAACTACCACTTTAAATATTACTTTTGATTTGCACAAAAAACCAGGTGTGCCGAAAATTTATTCCGGCTTCTTATCAATTTCAATAGCATATTTCAGATGAAAGGGGAACTTATTACTTTAATTGAACAGTTAAAAAATCAATCTATTACTTTTAAAGAGGTGATTGCATTTATAGAAAATCATTACCATCATCAGCCTACTGCGTTTAAAAACGGGGATGCGTATAATGAGGCCACGCAAAACCAGGGCAGTGCCAAAGTCTTTGCATTTGCCCAATTAAATAACCTGGATAAAGAAGATACCCTTTATTTATTTGCAGAACATTACCAGGCGGTGTTAAGTCATCCAAATGAAACGGATCACCAGAATATCCGTCAATTTATGGCGCATGGCTGGTCAGGCATAGCGTTCGAAGGAACCGCCCTTACCGCAAAGTAGCTTTTAGCGTTTAGCCATTAGCTTTTAACAAAAAAACTCCGCTGCATTTCCATTAAAAGCTAATGGCTAAACGCTAAAAGCTATTTTGCATTACACATTTAAATCCAGGAAATGTCGTTTGAACCCATTCATCATAGTCCGGAAAATGAATTCACTAAACTAAAAGAAATTGCTTTCTCCTGCCTGAAGCTTGGCACCATTGGATTTGGCGGCATAGCAGGCATGGTAGCGACCATAGAAAACGAATTGGTGGTGAGGCGTAAATGGATCGATCACCAGCATTTTATGGATGTACTGAGTGCGTCTTATATTATTCCGGGGCCGAATGCAGTGGAAGTAGTAATGCACTGCGGAAAAGAACGCGGTGGCCGGATAGGGTTGGTGGTAGCCGGCATCTGTTATATCCTGCCGGCCATGCTGATCTGCCTGATTTTTGGTTATTTCTATCAGCAATACAGTGCCTTACCCGATGTACAGCACTTCATCTATGGGCTAAGACCCGCTACCACGGCGTTGGTGATAGGCACCGTGTTTAGGCTCTCTCAAAAAACGCTGCGTAATAATATCACCCTGGTGGTACTATGCCTGTTGGTATTTGCCGGTTCGTTATATGGCCTGAATGAAGTACTACTCATTATTGCAGCGGGGATACTCAATTACATCATACATACCCAAAAGAACAAATTAACGGTATTCACCGCTTTGCTATATGTGCCTTTACTGGCTGATGACCGTGTTTCCAACAGTAAATTATTCTTCATCTTCCTTAAAATCGGCGCTGTACTATATGGCAGCGGTTACGTATTGTTTGCCTACATGGATGAATCGCTGGTACGGCACCATCAGTGGCTCACCCGCCAGCAGCTCATGGATGCCATTGCCGTAGGCCAGATTACGCCGGGGCCGATACTGTCCAGTGCTACCTTTGCCGGGTATCTTATTGGCGGCACTACGGGAGGTATTATTGCCACAGTAGGTATATTCCTGCCTTCTTTTTTTCTCTCTTTCTTCCTCCACAAGCTACTCTCCTCTGCCCGAAAGAGTGAGCGGATACGGCTTTTCCTGGATGGGCTGAGTGCAGCGTCTATCTCCGTTATAGCTGTGGTAGCGCTTCATTTATTCACGGCTTCGGTAGAGCGGTGGCAGGGCGCTGTGATACTGGTAGTTTGCCTGGCGTTGATGCTTATTTTTAAGCACCTGAGTACGGTGGTGATTATCCTGACAGGGAGTATTGGAGGTTTTTTGTTGTTGACGATATAGGAGGATGGGCACATCGTATTTATCTACATAATATTCAATCATTTACATAGTCCGTTTATTTTTCTTTAAAAATTCCGATCGTTTCTTCCTGCCTGTTCGTCGGAAAATAAACTTATGTAAAATGAAAAATCTGAAAGACAAAGTAGCCGTTGTATTTGCCGCCTCCGGCGACATCGCTGGCGCTGTTGCCAAGTCGCTTTCCCAGCATGGGGCAAAGGTGTATGTGTCTGCCCGGAACCTGGACGCCGTAAAAGCACTGGCCCGGGAAATCAATGCCAATGGCGGCCATGCTGAAGCTGTCAAAGTAGATGCCCTCCGGGAAAACGACATCGACCATTTCCTGCAACAAGTCACCTCCGAAAATGGCCGGTTAGATATTGTATTCAACGGCATTGGGGTAGGCTATGATGAAATGGGAGGACGTCCGCCAACAACAACGGCTACCCTCCAACAGTTTATGGCGCCTATGGAAAAGATCTGTGGTTCTCAATTCCTGACGTCGCGGGTAGCTGCCAAATACATGATACAAAGTCAATCCGAAGGCACTATCTTATTGCTCACAGCGGCCCTATCCAGGTCCAAATTGCCTAACCTGGCAGGTATCACGGCAGCCAGCGCCGCCATCGAAGGACTTACCCGTGTCATGGCTACCGAATGGGGAGGACATGGCATCAAAGTGATTTGTATTTGTTCGGGGGCTTTAATCGAAACCAAACGCATCTCCGGCTGGATCCGGGCTGCTGCACAGGAATCAGGCATCCCACTCGAGCAGTTAATTGCGCAGTATCAGGCTTTCGATATACTCAAAACGAATCTCTCTCTGCAGCAACTTGGCGACACCGCCGCCTTCCTGGCTTCCTCCACCGGCGTAGCGTTTAATAGTCATATTGTTGATGTGGATTGTGGTAAGCTGAACATTTTATAGTAAATTAAATCACTCCTTTGGCTACGGTCTTCCCGCGGAAGACTGTAGCCCTATTCTTATTCATCAATGCACCAAATGGAAAGAGAAGACATACTCCTGTCAGCCATATCCGGCGATATCAATGCCTTTCAGTCGTTGTTTGCCGAATTTCAGCCCCAGCTGAAATCCTATCTCTATAGATTACTCACCAACCGCAATGATGTAGATGACCTGACACATGATACCTTCCTCAAAGCATTTACCAAAATAGCCACCTTTAAGGGAGAAGCAACGCTAAAAACATGGGTGTTCAAAATAGCGACTAACCTTGCCTATGATCATCTGCGCAAACAAAAGAGATGGGGCCCGGATGCACAGGATCGCGCTGCAGACCTGGCCATCAGCTCAACAGCAATCAGGGAAGTATTCTGGGCAGTGCATAACACTTCTCCCGCCGGCGCATATGAAATGAAAGAACATATCGATTATTGCTTTACCTGCATCTCTAAAACATTACCCATAGAAAACCAGGTAGCGCTGATCCTGAAGAATATTTACGATTTCCAGGTGAAAGAAATTGCCCTTATCCTGGAAAAAACCGAAGCAGTAATAAAGCACCTGTTAAACGATGCACGGAATACAATGACAGATATATTCGAGCACCGGTGTGCACTCATCAACAAGAATGGCGTTTGCCATCAATGCAGCCATATCAATGAAATATTTAACCCCAAACAGCACCAGCAGGAAGAACTGATGAAACTGGAGCTGGTAAAGGCGTCAAAGAAGTATAACAGGGAACAGTTGTTTAACCTGAGAACACTACTCGTCAAGGCAATTGATCCGCTGAATGCAGCTGGCACTGATTTTCATGAGGAGATAATGAAATGCTTAAGGACAGCCATTGGAGAGAAAAAGGACTTTTTTGAACAGGAAAGATAATACAGGAGAAGCATCCCCCCAATGCAACTATGATCTGTTTCACTGTTCTATCAACGCTTTCAATAAAAAAGTGGCTTTCTTTAGATGTTTAAAATCAATCAAATCTATCTTATCCCCGGGTGTATGATGTTCCGGGAAACCGCCAGAGCCAAGTAATAACGAAGGAATATGTTTATTCATGAAGCTGTAGGAATCTGTATTGCTCAAAATGTCCTGTACGGAATCTACCGCCGAGAATTGCAGTTGCTGCATCGTAAAATTACAGCCGGCCTTGTAAAATACCTTTTTAAAAACGGTATCTCCTAATGCCCATACACCATCGAATGAACGGTGTTTACTACCTAACTGCTCCAGGTTGATCATCATTGAAACAGTACTTTGTGGAACCGGCAGGTGATCCGCAAACCAAGCGGAACCCTTCAGATTAAGTTCTTCGCCACAGAAAAAAGCAAATATCAGGGTATGCTTTCCTTTATGTGCTGCCAGCATTTTAGCCGCACCCAATGCAGCCACACATCCACTGGCATCGTCATTGGCACCATTGTAAATATGCGATCCAATACGCCCGATATGATCCAGGTGAGCACCTATAATAATTGTGCTGCGTGGCGATGGCCGGCCTGCTCCCTGCACTATACCTACTATATTATATCCTATTTTATTTTCGGCCCGGTATACTAGTTTTACTGTCACACTATCACCTTTCATCAATACCTTTGCCACTGATGGACTCACCATCATCGTAGCAATCCCCTCAGGTTGACTCATACCATCAGGCAGGTAGTGCATATATCCAAATCTATATTGACGAATAACCGTTGTTTCCCAATCTTTCGACGGCTCTGGCAGCAAAATAATGCCTGCAGGATTTCCAGCTACTTTATCCCCTGCTGAAGCGACCACCCATTTTCCCGCCTTCGCAGTACCACGATTAACAACGATAAAGTTTTGAGCATTATGCTGATATATTTTGTTGTTGCTCGTCAATGTGCTGCCGGTATAATTATCCCAGCTGAACGGAACCGGTTGCAGGTAGGTACTTTCACGGTCTTGTTTCCAACCAGGTTTTATGCTGTACGCTTTCAATTGTGCGGCCACATATTTTGCAGCTCTGAGGTATCCGGCAGAGGCGGTGAAACGCCCTGCAGTTTTATCAGCAGCAATGTTATACATGTCTTTTTTCAGGTCAGCAATACTTTGCGCAGCACCCTGGAAACCTATATTGACCATTATAGTGATAAGGAGATATCTTCTCATAATTATTGACGGTTAATCTTCATGACCTGTTTACCACCCTCATAGATGATCAGCGAATGCGTGTCCGGAAATTCGATTTGCACATCGTATCCTTCGAGGAAGAATTTATGTGTTGATTCAGGATATAGTACAGCGGTTGGCGCTCCATCGCCGGATACTTTGATCGCATTACCTTCCTGCTCCACCTTCAGCAACTTCCCATTGCTTTGTACATAAGTACCCACATAGCTTTTGATCAACTCATCTGCTATGGTGATTTTCTCGTGGCTAACGGCGCCTTTGTTCATCGTTTCCAATAGCTGCGCACCGCAGGCCAATGCGTGTTTTATCACCTGGTCGGTAACAAACATGCCGTTGTCGGCATTGGTCATTATCACAATACCACTTTCAGACTTTGGCAGGAAAACAGCCATGGTACGTACCCCCACGTCGGAGCCGCCATGTTCCAATGCATATTCCCCATCCGGAAGCCCGGTCACCAGGCCCCAGCCCAGGCCCCGGTAGTAGTGCTCTTTTATTTTCACCTGCGGACTGGTCACGTCTGCGAAAAAGCTGTCCGGTAAGCCCAATCCTTTCATGGTAGCAATGCCGAACCGGCAGTAATCCTCCACCGTTGTGATTAAGTCGTCCGCCGCATTAACCGGCGTTTGTATGGAAACGTCATAGCGGTTCCCCCGGCCGTTATGCCACATCGCAAAACGGCTGGTATCAAGCGTTGTGCTCCAGTATTGCGTATGATCCATCCCCAGTGGCTTAAACAGATACGTTTCCATTATTACGTTTAATGGTTGATGAAACTTGCTTTCCAGCGCGCGACGCAGGTATTCAAATCCCTCCCCGGAGTAACTGAATTTAGTTCCGGGCTCAAAGTTGAAACGTAGCCGGGTACCGCCGTTGTCTGTACGCCAGTTCGGGAAGCCCGTTTGATGGCTCAGCACGATGCGGGTGGTAATTTTATTGAGATAAGGGTTATCTGCGATATCCGGATCTATCCAATAATGAGAAAGCGGTTCGTCCAGGTTCCACAACCCAGCCTGTATCAACTTCATCGTTAGCATAGCGGTAACCGGCTTCGTTTGCGAAGCGATATTGAACAGGGTGTTTGCAGGAGCAGGATGATCGCCCTGTAAATGACCGAATACCTTCAGCCATTTGATCCGTCCATGCTCAATCAGGCCAACACCCGTGCAGGGAACATGGTTTTGCGCCATCCAAACAGGGATATCACGCGTTAAGGCGGCGATAACAGTATCCTGCCGGGCAACAGCAACGTTGCTGATAAACAGGGAAATGAGCAGAAGCGTATAAGTGATTTTCATAACTTTAAAAGGTTATACCAAAAGTATCCCGAACACAAAAGATTAAAAAATAGAAATGATCACCTTCGCCGAATGGATGATGAACACCATATAGAGGGTGATATCCCTTTTGCGGGACGTTCATCACCAGATAACATACGTTTGTCACCAAAATTTGGCAATGATCCCCAACCTTGGTTTATTTGAGCCATGAAACCGTTCGACTGGACTCGCTTTTTTACATGGCCCTACAAGGTTTACACGCAACTGGCGTTTTGGGTAATCGTATTTTTCCTGTACATCTTACTGAAAGAATATCCTCAACGCATGAGTGGTATGACGCTCTTCTGCCTCGTATTACAGGAAACACTGGAGTTGATCATCCCCTGCTATACACAAAACCTGTTGGTATTACCTTTACTCAAGCGCCGCAAATGGGTTGCCGGCATTGGCTTATATGTGTTGCAATTGTTTATCCTTATCCGTTTTTTCCCTTACTTATTAAATGCCATAGGAAGCCTCTTTGCAGCAGTATTTCACATCACCGACCTGGTAGACTGGCGCGACCAGCACTTTGCTTTCTCGATGGTAGCCTTTACCATCATCGCCACATTGAGTAAAACAGGACTGGACCACCTGATCCGGGACAAGGAACAAAAGGAAAATGAACTACGTCATTTAAAAGCGCAATTGAACCCTCATTTTCTTTTTAATACACTTAATAACCTGTACGGTTTATCCGTTACCGGATCAAAAAAATTACCTGAACTGATGTTGAAACTATCGGATCTGATGCGTTACTCACTATATGATACGGGGCAGCATTACGTGGCGTTGCAAAAGGAAATTGACTATATCGCGAACTATATTGACCTGGAAAAAATAAGGCTCAGTCATCAATCGGATATTCAGTTCCAGGTAGACGGCGATACCACCGCACAATACATTGCTCCCCTGCTGATGATCGTATTCATCGAAAATGCCTTCAAGCATTTTTCCGCTGCAAAAGGAAAAACTGCTTATATTAATGTGGTGCTTTCGGTAACAGGCAGCAAGCTGCATTTAAACGTTACCAACTCCGTTAATCCGGAGGTGGTCCCTACGCCATCGGCTAAACGTAAAGGTGGCCTGGGTTTGGGGAATGTGCAACAGCGGCTCGCCTTAATTTATCCCGGACAACACGAGCTGTCCATCTCTAAAAACCAGGATAGTTTTGAAACCAAACTAATAATTGACCTGACATGACCCTGAATTGCCTCATCGTTGACGATGAACCCATTGCCCGGGATATCCTGCGTAACTACATCTCGCAGATACCATACCTGGTACTAAAAGGCGAATGCAGTGATGCATTTGAGGCCATGCAGTTTATTAACCGCCAGCCTGTTGATATCGTCATCCTGGATATCAGGATGCCAAGGCTGAGCGGGCTGGATATGCTTCGTACCTTAAAAAAATACCCGGCTATTATTATCACCTCTGCCTACCCGGAATTTGCACTGGAAGGATTCGAGCTGGCGGTAGCCGACTACCTGCTCAAACCATTTTCATTTCCACGGTTTGTACAGGCCGCAGAAAAAGTACTTCACCAAAATCAACCTACGCAAACAACGCCGGAGAAAGACAACTTCCTGATTGTGAAATCAGATAAAAAACTAGTCAAAGTATTTTTGGATGACATTACCTATGTAGAAGCTTATGGCAACTATATCTTCATTTACACCGGGCCAACACGCATTATGTCCAAGCAAACACTTACGCAGTTCGAAGCGCAGTTGCCGGCAGCTGCTTTTGTGCGCATCCATAAATCATATATTCTCTCGCTGAAAGCGGTAAAGTTTTTTGAAGGTAATGAAGTGTCTGTGGGAGATAAGAAACTACCGGTTGGCAAAGTATATCGTAATGAATTGCTTAAAATGCTGAAAGGGTAAGCGTAAGCGTTTTCCGCTAACCGTAATGATAACCTAACATGCAACCGTTATAGTCAGAAGTAATGGTAGGCAAATATAGATATTTATAGATTTAATTCTCCTCGTCATCAAATTCTGTTTGATGGCCCTTCTATAAGCCTGAATATTTGTTGTCTTCCCTGGAGAATATATTCCGTCTGAATGAGTCATGGTGCAATTTAACTAGTGACAATATAAATTATTCAATTACAGACAACCGTTTTTTTATTGAGGCTAAGATAAAGCCATTGAAAGTAAGAACAGGAGCCAATATCATAACATGTTTTACTGTTGCTAGTATTTTTTCCATTCTTATCATATGTCTGCTCAAAAATACTTAATACTCCATTTTTTTTTCTTATTTGTTTCTTATGGGTTATATAAACATTCGGCATTACAAGATCAGGAACTCGAATACCTGGTGCCATTTTCAAATCACGTTGAATTAAATACACTGTTTCATCCCATTTCTTCAAAACAGAAACCTCTCTTAAATACAAATCTTGATTGTGGACATTTCTTAAATAGCTAAGAGTTATTATTCTGTCTGGGAGTATATACTCAAAAACTCTTTCTTTGGAGGTATCTCCCAGTTCAATATAGTTTGTGGTCCAATAATTATCTATCTTTCTGTACTCTCTTTCAACATTAAAATCCTTATTAACAAAATAGCTGATCTTTCTTTGGTTACCACCATTCACGGTTATCTTTATATAAGGATAAGGGGGCTTAGTTCCTAACATCTTTTCACCCTTTAATGAAAACATATCAATGTCTTCAAAATTGGCTTCATTATTTGCCCAATAGGTTTTAGCTTTTGAGCCATATCCTCCAATAAAAAGTTGAGTAAAAAAAAAGATGGCAATTAGCATTTTTTTCATATCAATTAGATATTTATTTTTCATAGTGTATTTTCCCAAATGCATCCAATGTAATTGTAAGTACCCCTATTATGGTGACAGTTTAAACTTAGAAAAAATCGCTAAATTTAAACTGAACTACTATCATGAAAAAGACCAGATTCACAGAAACACAGATTGTGTGGGATCAATTATATCTAAAACTTGAATAGATGAAAGGTCGATGCCTATGCCTTTATCCTTTTTTTTGTCGTTATCCTTAATCCAATTTGCAATACTAAGCAGGAAGGATGTCTTACCACTACCTCTGGATCCCAACAGCGTTATAGTATTATGCTTATGATTAGCACCGCTCCCCATATCCTTCTCCGCCAATTCCAAGGCCTGACTTATGAATTTGATTATGGACTCAAACTCAATCTGATGCACAAGATTCGCATAATCAAATTCTTTTGCGTGATCGCTATTGTCCAAAACAATTGTTACTTTTGGGGCTGCTTTTGATGTATCAGTTGTCTTCACTTTTAATGATTTTTTACATTGAAAATTGTTGACGATAGTAGTCCACTTTAAAATCATATACAGGCCTGGCCGACCCTACATATTTATTCCTGTTGTTCAGATAAAGTGGATGCCTCGACAAGGAAACGTTAGATGAACCTGAAGGGGAATACAAGGCTTTTAATAGCACAGGCCTGCCAAATATCGATGGGCTCAAAAGCACTTCCCTATTCCTTCGCACAGCAGGTGTTATTTTCTGGCCAAGAATATCAGAATAAAACAACCTGAACGCGTTATTTTTTCCAAATGAGCTGGTACAAAGAATACGGTCAATTTTTGACTGTGCAATCTGCACTCTGATTTCATGATGCAATATCTCTGGAATAAGGTCCTGATCTAAAGCAGTTGGATTTACCCGGCGGCATTGTCTGACAGTATCAGTCACGGCAATCTTTCTATCGTTTAAGAAAGATATCACACCGCTTAATGTAATCGGCTTTTGCAATGAGTCTGGAAACGCATCACTGAGCAAATTCCAGATACTATTCCTGTTGCCGTAGAAAAAAGGAATTTGAAAGTTTCCGACGTCATGCGGATGAATTGTCCCAAGTATTAATGAAGTACTTTCAGGGGAAATAGGATACCTGTCCAGGTATTGGTGTTTCGTAATCATGGGGTATATATTGAGGAATAATTGAGGGATAATTTCTATTTTACAGCTGTTCAGTTACATGATATCATAGCGTGTATATATTTATAGTAAACAATAATTAGTAAATTCTATGATCAAAAGATACTAATTTACTGCAACATTTTCGCACTTAAAACTAAGTAACCACGAATCGCAATTTCGCACTTTGATAGACTAACAAATAGCCTAAAACAACAAAGCCCGCGCATCGCGCAGGCTTTGAAAATTTCCAGTGATCCCCTTGGGACTCGAACCCAAGACCCATACATTAAAAGTGTATTGCTCTACCAACTGAGCTAGGGAATCGTTAACCCCGTTTGTTTAACGGAGTGCAAAGATAGGAATTATTCAATTCCTACCAAATTTTGTTGAAATTATTTTTATCATTTCCCTGTAAACACCACCTTGTAGCGGATTACAGCGTCATCTTTTTCTGCAGGATTAAAAATACGCAGCTGATAATACTTGCCCGATGCCCAGTCATTTACACTGTTATCATAAAACGGACTACCTGGATTTCCGCTTTGGCCGCCGGGATAGATGCCGAAGGCCTCTGTTTTATCGGAGAGCTGTACGATCATGCGCCAGGAAGGGCCATGGGTCTGCTTGGTAGCGTTTACGATATGTTGACCACCGCCGGTGTTGAGATGTTGCGCACTAAAGGCGGGGATACCGCGGGAGAGGTGATTGATATCGGTGCCGCGGGCTTTACCAAGTTCCAGTTTGCCGGCTTTATTCAGTTCTGCCATGTCTTTTACGATGGCCACGAAAGCGCCGTGCATCAGCTGCGACAACGTTTCCTTTTCCGGCGTGTTGATGTTATCGATGAAATGGAAAGCGGTATCATGTAGCAGCAGTTGCAGCGTGGTGATAGATTGCGGATATGCGAGAATAGTGGTGTCTTTAGGCCTCAGTTCATCCTGCCAGATGGTATCTTCCAGGCGGCTCCAGAATGCATTGAAGATGGTAGCGGCTTTGCTGTCGGGTGTGGCCATGCAATCCCAGGAGGAGAGCAGTTGCCAGTAGGGTTGCTCTTGTGCAGTGAGCGAGGTGCTGTCGATATGTTGCCTGATCATGGGCAGTGCTGCGGCGGCGAACAGGTTTTTATCATCATTTTGCAGGTGCTGCATATCCAGGGTGGTGATGGCATTCATGGCTGCGAGCCGTTCGTTGATACGTGCACCGCGATACAGGTCATACTCTCCGTATAATGCGTACGGATAGGTGCTATCGGTAGCGCGTTGATTGGCGGAGCTCACGAAGCCACGGGCCGGATTCTTGATATGCGGTAATTCTTCATGTGGAATAAATCCCTGCCAGGCGTAGCTGCTGTCGGCGCCGGGCATGATCCATTTACCCTGATCTTTCCAGCGCAGTGGGTATTGGCCGTTATGCCAGATGGCGATATCGCCGGCTTTATCGGCGAATACAAAGTTCTGGGCCGGACAGGTATACGTAGCAATGGCGGCCACATAATCGTCGTAATTACGGGCTTTATTGAGCTTGTTGAAGGTGGCGAGTTCGTTGGATGGATCCAGGGCTTTCCAGCGCATGGCGAGGAAGGTTTCGCGGGCCGTTTTGTCGGGGAAGGTATTATCAAAGATCACGGGGCCGAATACGGTGTATGCAACGGTATCGTGTATGGTGGCGCCGCCTCTTACTTTGATATCTTCCACGCGCAGGTCGGCTTTGCGATAGCTGCCGTTATAGAGGTATTCGCTGACACCGTTGCGGAACTGCATACGGTAGTAGTCTTTCACGTCTTCTTCGCCGTTGGTGACGCCCCAGGCGATGTGGTCATTGAAACCGATGATGACGCCGGGAGCGCCGGGTAGCGAGGCGCCGTAAACGTTCATATCGGGGGTATGTATTTGCACTTCGTACCAGAGCGAGGGTAATGATAATCCCAGGTGGGGATCGCTGCAGAGGATGGGGGCGCCCGAGCGTGTTTTGCTGCCTGCTACGGCCCAGTTGTTACTGCCATTGGCCGGATCCGGCTTATCCATTTTAAATTTCATGAAGGCAGCATCGGCGGCTTGTATGCTGTCGGGCGGCGCGGTGGCTTTGGCGGAGGCTTTAGCATATGCAGTGCCTTTAGGGATGATGGGATCGGTGGCATCATGAAAATCCGGGTATAGGAGGTTGAAATCCTCCATGGAAAAGAGGCGGCGGGCATTGGTGAACTCAAGATCATTACAGAAGCCCGACAGGTCATGTGCCATGTATTTCAGCAGCAGGGCGGATTTGATCACATCCCACTGTTCTGGTTTATAGTCCAGGATTTTATATTCTACGGGATAGGTAGCAGGTGTGAGCGTGGCGATGTAGGCGTTAATGCCTGCTGCATAGCTGGTAACAGCCGTTTTGGTGGCCGGGTCGGCCATCATCTCTTTCACGGTGCCTTCTGCGCCGTATACCATGCCCAAACGCCGTTGCCGGCGATCATACTGGATCAGTTTGGGGCCGAGTATCTCGGATAAGCGGCCGGCGGCGGCCATGGTTTGCAGTTCCATTTGCCAGAGACGGTCGCGGGCAGTTACATATCCTTGTACATAGTACGCGTCGGCTTCATTTTCCGCGAATATATGCGGCACCATGCGGTCATCGTACCATACTTCTGTTTTGCCGGTGAGGCCCGGTAATACCAGTTGTTCACGGGGGAATTCACCAATAGGTTCGGCATTTTGCCAGAAGCCTGTCTGTGGACTTAACAGCTTGCCCAGCGGTGGTATTTGTCCCAGTTTGTGACTGAAAGCATAAGTAAGTGATAATGTGACAGCGGCGGTAACAATTGCGGGAATGAGTCTCATATTACAAATCGGATGTAATATGTAAAATACATCAAATTTGATTCATAACCGCCTATGCCGACAATACTTTTATCAGCTGATTTACATCTGCAACGGTATTAAAACTATGCAGTACAATCCGCAGTCGTTCAGCGCCTTTGGGAACCGTAGGATGCAGGATAGGACGCACATCCAGCCCTGCCTGCTGCAGGGAGGCTGCTATCTGGCGGGTACGTTCATTACCCCGGATCAGGACCGCCTGTATAGGCGTGCTACTGGGTAGCAGTTCCATGTTTGGCAGTCCTGCCTGAAATTGACGAATCAGTTGTTGTAATTGCGTCCTTTCGGCCTGCATATAAGGGAAAGCAGCATAGCCGGCTTCTATGGCCGCCAGTGCGGCGGGCGGAAGTGCTGTTGTATAGATGAATGACCGGGAGAAGTTAATCAGGTAGTCGCGTAAGGTCTGCGAACCCAGTACCACGGCGCCATGACAACCAACGGCCTTTCCGAAAGTATGTATGCGGGCAAAGCAGGCACCGGTTAATTGCAGTTGCTGCACCAGCCCCTCTCCCCTGTCGCCGATCACGCCGGTGGCATGGGCTTCATCTACCACCAGGTGGGCGCCATATTGACTGCAAAGTGCGGCCATGGCTGTGAGCGGCGCCATATCGCCATCCATGGAGTATACGGATTCTACGGCTACAAATATATTCCCGGTGGCATTTTTAATCTTTTTCTCCAGGTCTGCTACATCATTATGCAAAAAAGAAAACGACTGCGCAGCCGATAACCTCACGCCATCGCGGATGGAAGCATGTATCAACTGATCGTAAATAATCGTATCCCCTTTCCGGCCCACGCAGGAAAACACACCGAGATTGGCATCATAGCCGGAATTATACAGCAGTCCGGCGGGGGCCTGGTGAAAATCAGCCAGGTCTTTCTCTACAGACATCACCCACTCATAGTTCCCTGCCAGCAAACGCGATCCGGTGCTGCCATGCGCCGGATGCCGTTCTTCCATCAGCCGGTGAATATCAGCGCGAACAGCGGCATTTTGAGTCAGTCCCAGGTAATCATTGGAACAAAAATCCACTTTGCCCGCAGGCAGGCGCAACTCACGAAACGACTGCTGCGCACGGCGTTCATCCAGCCATGGTATTAAAAAAGAGGCGTCATCCTTACGCATAGAACTGTTTTTAGCAATGCACAATTTAAACTTTGCCGTTATCTTCGCAAAAAAGCGATCAGCTAACGGTTATTTCAAATGAGCAAAGTATCAATACTCGGACTAAAACTACCTACTGACCCACGATGGGTAAATCTGGCGGCAATTTCACTGCAGGACATTCTTACGGATCATGCCTACTGTGAGCAAAAAGCTGCCTCTTCTGCTATTTCCCTGATCCAGCGCAACCCGGAAAGAACCCGGATGGTAGAGGAACTGGCGCCTATTGTTACGGAAGAATGGGGCCATTTCCGGCAGGTACTGGCAGAAATGAAGAAACGTGGCTTGTCACTGGGCCGGCAACGGAAAGATGACTATGTCAACGCCCTGATGGAGCGTCGCGTAAAAGGCGGCCATGCAGACGACAGCTTCCTCGACGCCCTCTTAATATTTGCACTTATCGAAGCACGCAGCTGCGAACGTTTTCGTTTGTTAAGTGAAGGTTTGGAAGATGAATACATGAGAGAGTTCTACCGCAAATTCATGATCTCGGAAGCGGGGCACTACCGGCTCTTTATCGATCTCTCCAACGAATATTTCCCGGAAGAAAAAGTAAGAACCCGCTGGCAGGAATGGTTGAAAATGGAAGCAGACATCCTCGAAAATATTGAAGTGCGCGGAGACAGAATGCACTGAACCAGCTTTTAGCTGTTAGCGTTTAGCTATTAGCAAATGCAGCGAAGATGATAATATGTTGGTCTTCGCTGCATTTGCTAATAGCTAAACGCTAACAGCTAAAAGCTCAAAAATTGAATCCCATATTTACATAAAACTTCAGCTTACCCGCCTGATCGCTGTACATCAGCGTGGCTTCAATCGGCCCTAACCGGCTGCTATAGCCGGCTCCCAGTCCGTAACCGCTCAGATATTTATACCGGTTTCCTCCCGTCAACTCCCCATCATATACAGCCGCACCCACTCTTGGTATAGCATATAAATTGCGGATAAACTCATATTGCCATGCTACCTGCACGGCGCCTATTTTCGGCGTAATCACCTCTCCTTCGTATAAGCCAACAAAAGGTACCTGGTTACGTATTACGTTGTTCATACCACCTACTATATAGCCGTTGATAACAGATTCCTTATAATTCAGGTTATAGCCAATGTTGCCATCCAGCTCCAGGGTCGACTTACGCCCCATCGGAATATAATACTTCATGTTCAGGATAAACCGCTGGTAGTCATCAAAACGGATACCAAGGCTGTCGAGTCCCAGCTCCTGGCCACCAGAGCTCAGTTTGATGCCGGAATGCTGATTGTAGATATACCCTGCCTCAAAATCCAGCTGCAAGCCTTTGGTAGGATATATTTTCTGATTCAGGGAATTAATACCAAAAGAGAGATAAGTATTCAGCTGGTTGGTGCTGCCACGCACATCTGTGAACTGGGAGAACTGCGGTTTAAATTTGATGTACTCCCAACGCGTTCCGGCACCAATAGACATATCCCGGTTAATAGTATACTGCATATCCATATTGGCATTGGCATACTTGCTACGATAAGGCTGTAGCCGCGCAAACTCATCGTCATAAAAGGTGAGTCCATTATTTTCGTAATAGGTACTTAACCCAAATCCAAAATTACGGCTGCGCCCCAGGTACTTGAAGTATTCGGCTTCCAGCCGCGGGTTTTCACTGATGGCCACCGTAACAAAAGAACGGGAGTTAGGCACAATGAAATTCCGTTGCGTCAGGTTCACGATAGCATTGGCGCCAGTTAAGGTATTATAGTTCAACGCTACCTTCACATAGGTAAGCGGATTCTCTTCTACGGTAATATCCATGCGGCTCTTACCATAACCTTCCGGCACCAGGTTATAGGTAATCAATTTATAAAAGCGGGTACCGTATACGTTCAAAATCGCATTTCTTAATTGTGCAGATGTATAACAACCATTGGGCTTGAGGTGTAACCGTTGCAGAAAAAATTTCTGATCAGAATGTACCAGGCCGCTTACATGAATACTGCTCAACTCTATATCTGCGGAGAAAGGCAAACGCTCTGCTACAAAGGGGGCCTGGGGATACAAGGCATTCAGTGAATCTGCCAGGTGTTTAAAAACAGGATACAGCTCGTGTCCCTTTCGCCGGCCGGCTTCAATAATTGAGTCTACACTTCCGAAACTGGCAGCTGAATAATCTTCGAGCTCCTTATTCATGGGAATATAGATATCACATTTTTTGATCGCCTTTTTGAAGTCATCTGCATCTTTATAAAACCCAAGCTGGTAAAGGATATCAAAAGGAGTCAACAACTGGTCTGCTTTGCGTAAACCGCCGCTTACATTGGAGCCGATCACAATATCGGCGCCCATATCTTTGGCGGTGATCACCGGGAAGTTGCGCACCACGCCCCCATCTACCAATTTACGATCGCCGATTTTAACGGCCGTAAAAATTGACGGGATGGCCATACTGGCACGGAGACTGGTGACAACTTCTCCACTGTCCAGCGTTACAATTTCACCGGTGGCTACATCGGTGGCAATACATTTAAAAGGAATGTTGAAGTCTTCGAACTTCTTTACATCTTTTACCGGCCAGCAAAGCCGGGCCAACTCCAGCCATAAGGCTTCCCCGGAAATAACGCCGGAAGCCAGTTTGGGCTTACCGTATTCAAAAGGAATTTCTATGATATACTTGGCGTATTCTCTTTTTTCTTCGTAAGAAATATCATTCAATACGGGCTGGTTGGTAAATAAACTATTCCAGTTGAGTTTGCGGGCGGCCACTTCAATTTGTTTGCCGGAGTAGCCCATTGCATAAAGACCACCAACAATGCTGCCCATACTGGTACCGGTGAGCAGGTCTACGCGGAGTCCTGCGCTGTCAATGGCTTCCAGGATACCGATGTGCGCCAGACCACGGGCGCCACCGCCACTAAGCGTTACGCCTATTTTCGGTCTGTTACTGATAGTTTGCTGGGCCTCCACGGTATAGTGGCCAAGGGCAGTAGCTAACAGACATAAACATATTACCTTGCTGATGTAAACGGATAGTCCCTGGTTCATAGTGAATAATTGGCCCTTAATTAAAGATAAGGGATTATCGACATTAAAGATGGGGCAACACCGGAGTTTTTTAATCCAACATTTGTTCCCGACATAAATATTCATTATCTTATTCCCCTTTAATACAAAAGACATCTCTAAAAGTCTATCATCCAAAAGCTAATAACAAAAAAGTAAGACTAAAAGCTAATAGCTAAAGGCTGGCAGCTACAATTAACACGTATGAAAAACTCGCTCCCCACGCAAAACATCTGGCAGGTGATCATGGCCTCGTCAGCAGGCACACTCATTGAATGGTACGATTTCTACATCTTTGGCAGTTTATCTGCTATCATTGCCGAAAAGTTCTTTCCTCCCAGCAACCCACAACTGGCGTATATCGCCACACTGGCTACTTTTGCGGTGGGATTTATTGTACGTCCCTTCGGCGCCATTGTATTCGGACGCCTCGGAGACATGGTAGGCCGTAAATATACCTTCCTGCTTACCCTCCTCATTATGGGTGGCTCTACTTTCGCTATTGGCCTTATTCCCAGTTACCATACCATCGGTATACTGGCGCCCATACTGGTGCTTCTGCTCCGCCTGGCGCAAGGACTGGCCCTGGGTGGAGAATATGGCGGTGCAGCCACTTACGTGGCAGAACACTCCCCGGATAATCGCCGGGGTTATTACACCAGCTTCATTCAAACAACCGCTACCCTCGGACTTTTTGTATCCCTGGGCGTGATCCTGGTAACCCGCATGCTGATGTCGCCGGACGATTTCAACAACTATGGCTGGCGTATTCCTTTCTTACTGTCGGTATTACTGGTGATCATGTCGTATTACATACGGATACGCCTGCACGAATCTCCTTTGTTTGCACAAATGAAAAAAGAGGGTAAAACCTCCAGCAATCCTATCAAGGAGAGCTTTGCCAACAAAGAAAACCTGAAACTGGTCGCCATCGCCTTATTTGGCGCCGCCATGGGTCAGGGCGTGGTTTGGTACACCGGTCAGTTCTATGCCTTGTCCTTCTTACAAAAAACAATGAACATTGAATTTGTACAATCCAATGTGATCATTGCCATTGCACTGCTGTTAGGTACACCGTTTTTCATTTACTTCGGCTCACTGTCTGACCGCATAGGGCGTAAAAAAATCATGCTCACCGGCATGCTGGTAGCCGCATTGGCCTACTACCCTATTTACCACGCCATGGACAACATCGGCAATGTGAAGCTGAAAACGGAGCAAACCGAACTCTTTAAAATTGAAAGCAATACCGCCAAAAATGATGCAGGTGAAATGATCACCAAAACCACCCGCGTTCACAGCTATTCCGACGGCAGTACCCTCAAAGAAACCGGCGATAAAAAAGAACTCACCGTGAGTAATTTTAATGTGGCCTGCCTGGTATTGCTCATCTTCATACAGGTACTTTTTGTTACCATGGTATACGCGCCTATCGCGGCTTTCCTGGTAGAACTGTTTCCTACCCGTATCCGGTATACATCGATGTCGCTGCCCTACCACATCGGGAATGGCGTATTCGGGGGATTATTACCTACCATCTCCACCATTTTGGTAACCAATACCAACAACCACCTGGCCGGATTGATTTATCCGATTGGTATTGCGGTTATCTGCTTTGTAGTAGGACTGATTTATTTGAAAGATAAAAGAGGTATTCCGCTGTAAGGAGCAGAAAGCTGAAAGCGGAAAGCTATTGTTGCGAATGATCAAAGCGTATTAATAATCGCAATGTTCATTCGCAACAATAGCTTTATACTTTATACTCAACGAAATTTTTCCAGTAAATCATCCAGTTTCAGCGCCGGATGTGCTTCCATCAAAGCATTGATTCTTGCGGTGTAAGTACGCATAAACTGCTGATGCTGGCTGCTTTCCCGGTTAAAAGGCCGGTGAGCAGCAGCCCGGTTAATATCTGCAACCTGATGCAGTAATGCCTGGCTGTCTTCACTGATGCAAGCCTTCACTACCCGTTCCCATACGTAGTTGATGGCCAGCTCGTTGGGATGTACCAGGTCTTCTTTATAAAAACGATAATCGCGTAAGTCATCTATCACCAGCTCATATGCCGGAAAATAAAAGAGGCGGTTAAATTTATTAACAAGATGATGTACTGCCTGGAGCAGTACGGCTTTGCTCAGATTGTTTTCCACCACACCATCACGGATATATCTTACCGGGCTAACGGTAAAGAGTATATTAATTTTTTTGTTACGGAAAAACAGGCGGTGCATAACGTTGTCCAGCGCGGTCACCACTTCATCTACGGTTAACAGGCGCTTATAGAAATTGCCTGCTGGTACTTTATGGCAGTTACCTACCATCCGGCTGTTTTCTTTCAACACGTAAGCATGTGCGGAGCCGAGCGTTAAAATGAGCCAGTCAGCGTTTTCGATCGACTGCACCGCGGCGGCCTGCATACGGTTAATACTTTCCAGCGTAGCTTCCGGCGTAAGACCTGAAAAACGGCTGTGGTGGTCCCAGCTATGCCAGGTATCGTTATGTTGAAATAAATCAGCGGTGGTATATACTTTGCCGTCGAGATAGCTGGTGAGGGCGTTGGTGATGCTAAGCGGGTTATATAAAATACCGTGTGGATTGATCAGGGTATTAAACCGGTGTTCCTGCAGCTTTTCTCCTATTTCTTCTGCAAAACAGGAACCCATCAGCAACAATTCCTGCTGATATTGTATATCAGTAGAAAGCGGTACTACCGGAAAATTCAAATGAAATTGCATGTATGACTGTTAATCTTTAAAAACGGCATCAGCCAGTTGCTGTGCCTTGCTGAGGGCTGCCAGATTCAGGTGCAGCGGTTCTTTGTGCTGAAAACAAAATTCCATCAGGTTTTCCGTAGCCAGGTTGCCCACCAGTTCATCTTTGGCCATCGGGCAACCGCCAATGCCTTTGAGAGAACTATCGAAACGTTTACAACCTTCTGCATAGGCCGCCTGTACCTTTTCTTCCCAGTTATAGGGCGCTGCGTGAAAATGTGCCCCGAACTCCACCGCTGGATAGGCCGGGATCAGGTGTTTAAACAACCCGGTAATAGTAGCAGGATCCGCTACCCCTACGGTATCGGCGAGGGAAATAATGCCGATTTCCATCTTCACCATTTCCGCTACCCATTGCAATACAATTTCAGGGCTGTACGGGTCGCCATAAGGGTTTCCGAATCCCATGGAAATGTATACCACCAGTTCTTTCCTGTTTTTGATACAGAGCTCCTGCATGGAATGTACCTGCTCAATAGATTCCGCGATGGTTTTATTAGTATTTCTTAACTGAAAAGTTTCCGATATGGAGAAGGGAAAGCCCAGGTATTTGATTTCATCGAATACCACTGCTTCTTCTGCTCCCCGCAAATTGGCTACAATGGCCAGCAGCTTACTATCACTGCCGGATAGCTGCAGCCGGGGTAATACGTCTTTTGTATCCGCCATTTGAGGAATGGCTTTGGGAGATACAAAACTTCCAAAATCAATCGTATCAAAACCAACTTTTAATAAAGCGTTCAGGTACTCCACCTTCTCATCTGTGCTGATCATCCGGTGCCATCCCTGCATCGCATCACGCGGGCATTCAATTAATTTTAGCATAACAAACCATTTGCGCGCAGCTTGTCCTGGGACAGGATTAAACTGATTTTACTGATTCCTATTTTTTTCTTTCAAAATCAAAAAGTAAAAATCAGTAAAATCAGTTTAATCCTGTCCCAGGACAAAATCCGCTATATATTTACAGTTCTCTGTTTCAGTGCTTCATAAAGAATAATGCCTGCTGCTACTGATACGTTAAATGATTCGAAGTTACCGGCCATAGGTATGCGGAACAGTACATCAGAAGCCTTGATCAGTGCGGGATATACGCCCTTGTCTTCCGATCCCATGATCACCGCTACCGGCTCTTTCAGATCGCAGTCGTACAGTTTGATCTCGGTTTCCATTTCACTCGCCATCACTTTAATACCGTTGAGATGCAGGGTATCAATGGCTTTATTCAGGCTATTTACGCGGCAAACAAGAATTTTTTCCAGGGCACCGGCAGAAGATTTAATGGCTTCTTCATTCAATGCAGCAATGCCTTTATCCGGGATGATGATGGCTTGTGCCCCACAACATACCGCACTACGGGCAATGGCGCCAATATTACGCACATCGGTAATACCATCCAGGATCAGGAACAGCGGTGTTTCTCCCTGGTCAATAACGTGAGAAATAACATCCTGCAAATCCAGGTAGGTAACATTCCCTGCAATCCCTACCACACCCTGGTGGTTAGCCTGCGTAAGGGCATTCAGCTTTTCTACCGGTACATAATTCACCGGGATATTGTGGGTTTGCGCCAGTTCCCTTATTTGTGGGATATTGTCGCCTGTTGCCGTGCGCAGCATATAAATGCGCTCTATGGACCTGCCGGAGCTCAAAGCTTCCAGCATAGGTTGCCGGCCAATAATCATAGATGATTGCTTGGGCCGCTGTGTTGCATATTTTTTAGGGCCACCGTGGCCATCTCTTCTTTCACCTCTGAAAGCGTTAAATTTCCTTTCCATGTGCTGCAAAGGTAACGGGTTTATTTATTTAATAAGCCCTCATAGCTCATGAGCTTCACTTTTTGTATGGCCGCTACCGACAAGGAATCCGTGATTTCGAAGTCCTGCACCATCCGGTAAGCCTCTTCAAAAGGCACTTTTTTTATATATAACTGCTCCGTTTCTTCCGGTTCAGCTTCCCGTTGTTCCAGCCCTCTGGCCAAAAATACCACCCCTTCTTCATCAGATACCGAATTAGAAAGATCTATACGGGTTATTACTTCCCAATGCGCTGCTACCAGGCCCGTTTCTTCCAGCAATTCCCTTTTGGCGCCATCCAGCGGGTCTTCTCCATGAGGTCCACCCCCTTCCGGGATTTCCCAGCTAAATCGCTGTAGAGGGAACCGGTACTGCCCTACCAGGTAAATATTCATCTCGTCATCCAGCGCCACCACACCTATCGCCAGGTTCTTAAAATGTACCACGCCGTAAATACCGGGGCCGCCGGCAGGATTCAGTACATCATGATGCCATATGCTGATCCAGTTGTTATCATATTTCGTTTCCCTGGATTGAATGGTCCAGGGGTTTTTGTTCATATCCATTGAGTGAAATTACGAATTACGAATTACGGATTACGGATTTGTGGGTAGATTTAAGCGAATGCTATTATTCGCGTTTACCATCTACCCACAAATCCGTAATTCGTAATTCGTAATTTCTTTAAAGCGACTTATAATAATAGAAAGAATTCGTATCCTTTATGAACCCTTCTTTTTCATAAAGTGCCTGTGCAGTTGTATTGGCGATATAGGTTTGTAACATCAACCAGGCGGCATCTGTTTTTTTGCCATGTGCTGCCGCAGCAGCTATCAGGGCTTTACCTGCACCCTTCCCGCGGTGTTCATCCAGTACATACAAATCGTTCAGCAGCCAGCCCCGCTTCATACCGATGGAAGTAAAGATGGGATATAATTGCGTGAACCCTACAATTTCATCTCCCTCCAGTACTACAAATATTTCGCTGTCTTTTTTAGTGATTCTATCTGTAATAAAAGCAAGTGCACCTTTGAAATCGGGGGCCTGGTCATAGTAACTGCGGTAAGCATCAAACAAAACCGCCACTTCGTTGAGGTGTAATTCCGTTGCCTGAATAACTTCCATAAAAATATTTTATTGAATGCCTCCTCAATTTAACGCATTTCCCTAACAAAAGAAAAGATGCCCTGTCCGGTAAACACCGGGGTGAACATCTGACTATTAACTTCTACCTTAAAATATAACTATTACTATTTTGCAGTCGTAGCAAGACTTTTCTTATTCTTATTGATGGCATTATTCACCAGGTATACTCCGCCGATGGTGACGAGTGAACAAATACCGGTTAACCAGGTAAGTTGTTCATGTAACAACAGCCATCCCAGCAACACCGCTACCACCGGGTTGATGTAGGCATAAATGGATACCTGCGCAGGTGGCAGATTATTCAATGCAAACACGTAGGCGGAATAGGAAAATACGGATCCTACCAACACCAGGTATATGATACTTTCCCACAATTCCGTGGTAAAAGTGCTTACCTCAATATGTTGTCCGAGGAAAAAGGTACCTACCAGCAGCATTATAACACCGCTGAAAAACATCTGGAAACCGGCTCCATACAAGTAGTTCACGCCCAGTGCCCATTTGGCCGTCAACACAGATCCCAATGCCCAAAAGATACAAGAAACAAAGGCGATGAGGATACCAAACTGGAAATCCGGGTTCATCAAACTCGACAGGTAATTATAGAAGATGCCTGCTACGCCCCCGAAGCCGAGGATCATTCCAATGATCAATTGTAAGCTAAGCCGGGTACGCTGTACCAGGAAATAGCTGGCAATGGTAATCCAAATGGGAATGGTGGCCGCAATGATGGCGCCCAGTCCGCTGGGAATAAACTTCATTGCCCAGGTGAGTAACCCATTGCCCCCACAAAGCATGAGGGTACCGATAATAAACAACTTCGACAATACCATTTTCCCGGGCAACTTATATCCACGCAATAAAAAGAATCCGGTTAGTAAAAATCCGGCTGTCGCCTGTCTTATGCCTGCCAGCATCACGCCGTGCATATGCCTCACCCCCACGCTGGAAGCCAGGTAGGTGGTGCCCCAAAAAATACTTACAATGGCAAGCGCGATGTAAGCATTTGTCCTTGATTTACGCATAAGTATATTTATTCACTATTTTTTCTGCCAGCACACTCATGGTATTATACACGAGGGTAACATCTTTTTCACTGGTTCTCCAATTCACCAACGCAGCGCGGATGGCCTGGCGTCCATCGTAAAATGTAGCGGTCATACATACTATGCCAGAGGCATTCAGGAGATCCAGGTATTCTTTTACCGCTTCCGCTTCATCTGCTGCGGCTACGTTCAGGGTAAAGCAAACTACGCAGAGTCTTACCGGCGATAACAACACAAATTTCGCGTCTTCTTCCAGCAGGCTGCCCAGTTGTTTGGCGAGTGTAATATTATTCTCCACCAGCGAACGATAGCCTTCTTTACCATAGGCCATCAGGGTAAACCAGGCGGGCAGGGCGCGCTGCCGGCGCGAATTTTCCGGTACATAATTGATGAAATTAAACTGCGCGGCCGGATCGCCGAGATAAGCAGCGCCGGCATTCTGAAATACCACTGATTGCAACTGCGGATGCCGGCAAAAAATCATGGCAGCATCATAAGGTACATTCAACCATTTATGTGCGTCGATGGTGATGCTGTCTGCCTGCTCCCAACCATTCAGCAAATGTTTCCACTGATCGCTGCAGGCGGCAAATCCACCGAAAGCAGCATCTACATGCAGCCAGAAATTATATTTATCCCGCAGCTTCACCAGTGCGGCGATGTCGTCAAAGTCAACCGTATTCACCGTACCGGCATTGGCCACGTAAATAAAGGGGCCTTTGTTTTCCTGCAGATAGGTTTCCAAAGCGGCGATGTCCACACTTTCCCGGATTTCGGGAACGGCTATACGAACCAGGTTATTCCGGCCCATTCCCAGCATAGACATGGCTTTGCTGATGCTGGAATGAGGCGTTCCGGACAATACTTTGATAGTACCCAATGCTCCCAGGCCCTCTGCGGCAACGTCTATACCCAGCTGTTGTCCCAGCCATTGCCGTCCTACCGCTAAGCCGGTAAAATTCGACATGGTAGCACCTGTCGTAAAGCAGCCCAGGAATACTTCAGGTAACCCAAATAATTCTTTTAGTAAAGCGATGGTTTCCGTTTCCACGTAGAAAGCGGCGGAACTTTTGTCTGATGAATTCAAATCCATGGCAGCAGTCAGCCAATCGCCCATCAGGGAGGCCGGTGTCACTCCGCCCGTAACAAAGCCCCAGTAGCGGGGTCCTGCTGCGGCAGTGATGCTGTTCCCATATTGTTGCCGGAACATTTCCAACGTCGCAGCGCCACCCAGGCCGGTATCAGGCAAGGATAAACGATGATGGATGGGCACCTGTTTATCGGTGGCCAGCTTATCGATAGAAGACAAAAATTTGCTGCTGAAATCTTTGGTTAACTGTAAAAGCTGATCTGTATGCTTCAGATCATCCTGCAATTTCAAATCCATGTTTACGCGACGTTGATAAGTGATCGGTTGTAATTCAGGATCAAAATTGAGACAATTATCAATGCCAAAACAGATGCAGTTTTGTAAATTTTGAGGATATCAGATGCATGGGGAGCGGAAAGCTAAAAGCAGAAAGCTAAAAGCTATTGTAGCGATTGACCAGCGCGGATATTAATATGCTTTGCGCATTCGCTGCTATAGCTTTTAGCTTTCTGCTTTTAGCTTTGCGCTCATTCATAGCAACCCGGTAAACAGGTCCATTCGCTCATGCTCAATCAGCCAGCGTTTGCGCCAGATACCACCGGCATACCCGGTGAGCGTACCATTGGCGCCAATTACGCGGTGACAAGGTACAATAATAGCCAACCGGTTTTTGCCATTGGTAGTACCCACTGCCCGGATACTTTTCGGGTTGTGTATACGGCGGGCCAGTTGTTGATAAGAAATGGTTTGCCCGAAGGGAATGGCTAACAATTGCTGCCATACCGATTGCTGAAAATCGGTGCCTTCCTGCGAAAGCGGTAAATCAAATACTTTACGCTCGCCGGCGAAGTACTCGTAGAGTTGCTGTGCACAATCCAGCAGCAAAGCGGGGGCCTGCGGAAAATCGACCGGAGGTTCGTCCGTAAAAGATACGGCATTGATATGTTTAGTAGTGCCGCTAATCAGCAGCGGGCCAACGGGGGTGTCTATACGTAAATGATATATTCCTTCTTCCATGCTATTAGTCTATTGGGGTAATAAGGACCTCCACAAATAAAAAGTGGCATACGCCGCATGCTCCTTCCATGGCCGGGTGTACTCTTTTAGTGCCGTCATGGAAGGTTTACTTTCCAAATTTAATCTATTTTTTATCGCATTCTGTAAACCAACATCTTCCAATAGTACAGATTGTGGAAAACGCCGGTATTTCATCAGCGCATAGTTGGCCGACCAGTTACCAATACCTTTGATGGATACCAGTCTTTCTAATGCCGCTTCATAACTCAACTTATCTAAAACGGCTTCGCTGAGATCCCCGCCGGCCATTTGCCGGGCTGTTTCCACCAGGTATTTTGCTTTGCTACGGGAAAACTGCATCGGCGCTAATACTTCCGGGTCCAGGGAGGCAACAACAGCCGGGTGTGGGTACAAATAATAGTCGGTATCATTCACCTGGGCATGATACCCGAAATGGGTAATAAACCGTTGACGGAGTGTATATGCAAAAGCCAGGTTAATTTGCTGGCCGATAATTGGCCAGGTGATGGCTTCAAATAAATCAGGCATGCCTATCAGTCGCAGGCCATGATACTCCTGCGCCAGGCCTTTTAACAGCGGATCGGTTTCCGTGTAATCATAGAAAGGTTGCAAACTGGCATCCAGGTGCAACCAATGGGTAATAAACTGTTTAATTGGTTCCTCAGCTACTTCTTCCTCCACTGGCGCCAATACTGTTACTTCGAGATATTCCCGTTGCGGCGCGGGGCCTATTTCCACTACCACCGGTGTTCCTTCCGACAACAGCATTCGTCGCACTTTGCCATTCCGTATATAATGCAAACATTCTTTTTCTGATCTTCCCAGGAACCGCAGGCACTCATCAAAAGAAAAGTGCTGCGGCTCGTGAATGGGTATCCATATTTTTTGCAAAGCCATACACAAAGTTACGCAACGCCCGTTTGCGATAACTGCGATTTCTTGCTGTTTTTGTCTTTGTACAGGATTATACTGATTTCTAGTTCTTATAATCAAAAAACAAAATCAGTTTAATCAGTATAATCCTGTACAAAGACAAATTCCGCTGCATTATCCCAACGGTTGCGTCCGGGCAGTAACGGCTACCCTGTTCCAGGCATTGATCATTACAATGGCGAGGATGATCTGTGCTACTTCCTGGGGCGTAAATACCGCCAGGGCTGCGTTGTATACATCGTCCGGTACGTGGGTGGAGCTTACCAGGGTAACGGCTTCTGTAAGTGCCAGGGCTGCCCGTTCCTTGTCGGTAAAATAAGGTGCTTCATGCCAGGCGCTCAATGCGTAGATGCGTTGTTCGGTTTCTCCCATTTTACGCGCATCTTTGGTATGCATATTTAAACAAAAGGCACAGCCATTGATCTGAGAAGCCCTGATTTTAATCAGCTCAGACAAAGTTTTATCCAGGCCCATGCCATCAGTAAAAGTTTGCAGTGCCAATAAGGCGTTCAATGAGCCTGGTACCAGTTTATAAATGTCCATTCTTGCTTCCATAATGGTAATAATTAAGTTTAAAATTTGTGATGAATAATTTTAATAGAAGAATTGTTCACGGATAATTTTATCTTCCTTCAGATGATATACGCATAGTTCATTTCTCGTTCGTCGTCCTATTCCCCTGATGGTTACATCCATCAGCAACTGCACAGCGAAATAGTCATCTGCCACAATCGGGTCGGATATTTCCAGCAGATGCCGTTCTTCAATATTATCGAGAAACATACGCTCTTTGGCCATGATGGCTGGCAAGCCGGAGGTAATGCGGCCATCCGGTTCTAGGTTTACGGCGTCTTCGTGAAAAAGCCTGGCTTGTGCTTCGGGGAACTTCCATTCCCGGCATAATTGCGTTAAGGTGTAAGCCACTTGTTTTACAACTGTCATACGGGTGATTTGTGGATACAAAATAAGCCCAAATATCACCACCAAAACAGATACAGAATAACGAATATTAAACCATAACAGATTACCTTTGGTGAGATGAAAAAAAATAACGGGTTTCTATATCTACAGTTAGCGGAAAAGATCCAACAAATGATTGGTGGTGGCTCGTATGCGGTGGGCGACAAGCTTCCATCCGTGCGTTCCCTCCATTTGGAACATGGTATCAGCATCAGCACGGCATTACAGGTATACACCCACCTCGAAAAAACGGGTTGGGTAGAAGCCCGGGAAAAATCGGGTTACTTTGTACGGTACTCACACAACATCCGGCCTGCATTACCTCCGGTATCCAATCCACAGCCTACGGCCTGCCAGGTACAGGTCAACGAAAAGCTCGCGATGTTCCGCAAAACCAGTAGTTCACAGAAAACGATTTCATTAATAGGTGCTACACCGGAAACCTCCCTGTTACCATCTACCAAACTAAAGCGGGCCTTACAGCTCTGCGCCCGTGAACTCGATACTTCGTATATCCCTTATGGTGATATATCCGGGTATGAACCTTTCCGCCGGCATATTGCCAAGCATTGCCTTAACTGGGGACGGGCAGTATTGCCAAATGAAATTATAGTTACCAACGGCGCTATAGAAGCAGCGGTACTCTGCCTCCGCGCTGTAGCGAAAGCCGGCGATACCATCGCCATTGAATCGCCCACTTTTTTTGGACTGCTGCTGGGCATTGAAAGCTTAGGCATGAAAGCCCTGGAAATCCCTACTGATCCGGTAACCGGCGTAAGCCTGGATAAACTGGAAGAAGCCTTTAAACAAAAGAAAGTGCAGGCCTGCCTGTTTGTGAGCAATTATAACAACCCCCTGGGCAGCTGCATGCCCGATAATCATAAAGAACAGCTGGCAAAGCTACTACAGCAATACCAGGTGCCCCTGATAGAAGATGATGTGTACGGCGATCTGCATTTTGCGCCGGAACGCCCCCGCACCGTAAAATCGTATGATGAAGAAGGACTGGTACTGTATTGCTCCTCCTGGTCTAAATCCATTGCAGCAGGCCTTCGTATAGGCTGGGTGATTGGTGGCCGCTATCATGAAAGAATTGCACAGCTGAAATTCATGACTTCCGCAGCCACGGGCTTGTTGCCACAGCTGGTGCTGACCAAATTCCTGGACCAGCAACGGCTGGATTTACACCTGAAATCATTGCGACAACAGCTCAACATGCAAACCATGCAGATGACGAGAGCCATACAGGAATATTTCCCGGCAGATACACAGCTCACCCGCCCCAACGGCGGCATCAGTTTATGGGTAGTGCTGCCGCCGAAAGTAAATACCTGGCGACTGCATGATGCCGCGGTGGAACAGGGTATTACCTTTACACCCGGCGCCTTGTTTTCCAGCCAGGACCGTTACCATAACTGCATCCGGCTCACCAATGCCAACCCCTGGAATGACGACCAGGAGTGGGCCGTGCAAACGCTCGGCCGGCTGAGTAGTCAACAACTAAAATAATATCTCCCGAAAAAATAAAAATAAAACAGATGGCAAATTTGTAATTTTGACCAGATCAGATTTGCATTGCCATGATAAAAACCGCCGATCACCTGTATCTGCAGGTAGCTGATAACATAGAACAGCTGATAGAAAAAGATGTGATGAAAATTGGGGAGAAACTCCCCTCTGTGCGCATGCTCAGCAAGCAACAAGGAATCAGTTTAACCACCGCCTTCCAGGCTTATTATCATCTCGAATCAAAAGGGTTGATTGAATCCAGGCCCAAATCCGGCTACTACATTCGTTTTGCCAGTCGGCGTATGCCCGCCATGCCTTCCACCTGTGCGCCGGTAAAGAAAGCCAGCGAAGCTACGGTGAGTGATATGGTGATGGAAGTATTCAACCAGATCCGGAATCCTAATTTTTTGAATCTCTCCGTAGCTACACCGCCACCGGATGTACTGCCGGCGGCTAAAATGGCCAAAGCCGTGGTACATGCACTGCGCAATCTGCCTAACAATGGCATCGGCTATGAGCCACTGCAGGGCAACGAACTCTTACGCGGACAAATAGCGCGGATGTCGCTCGCCTGGGGCAGCGCGTATACCGCAGATGATGTCGTGACCACCAGTGGCTGCATGGATGCCCTCACGCTTTGCCTGACGGCCATCACCCAACCCGGCGATACCATTGCGATTGAAAGTCCGGCGTATTACGGCTCTATGCAGTTGGCGGAAAGTTTGGGATTGAGGGTGCTGGAAGTGCCTACCCATCCGGTGTATGGCGTAGACCTCGCATACCTCGACAAAGCCATTCCCCGTCATAAAATCAAGGCTTGTCTTTTTGTTACGAACTACAATAATCCATTGGGTTCCTGTATGCCGGATAAAAACAAAAAAGAACTGGTAGACATGATGGTGAAATATGATATTGCACTGATAGAAGATGATATTTACGGAGATCTTTATTTCTCCAAACAACGCCCGGCCAACTGCAAAACTTTCGATAAATACGGACATGTGCTGCTCTGCAATTCATTTTCAAAGTCGCTGGCCCCGGGCTACCGCGTGGGCTGGACCATGCCGGGAAAATACAAGGAGAAGGTGTTGATGATGAAACAGAATCACTCTATCGCCTGTGCATCGTTGCCACAGGCGGCAGTAGGTCATTTCCTGGAAATTGGCCGTTACGAATTTCATTTACGGAACCTGCGGAAAATGCTGCATACCCAGTGTTTACGGTACTCACAGGCGATCAGTGAATATTTCCCGGAGGGAACCCGCATTTCACGGCCACAGGGAGGTTGTGTGCTGTGGGTAGAGTTGGATGAATCCATCAACACCTTTGAGTTATTCCAGCAGGCGCTTAAACATAAGATCAGCTTCTGCCCCGGCAGAATTTTCTCTTTGCAGAATAAATACAATAACTGTATGCGTATCAGCTTCGGGAATCCGTGGAGCAAACAGATAGATGACGGACTGAAAACATTAGGTAAGCTCATCAAAAAAATGAGTACATAAAAAAAGACCGGAGTAAGAATACCCCGGCGCTTTTAACTTACAACTTATTATGTTTTGCACAATATTTAAAGTTGCTGCCAGATGCCTGTATAGCAAGCGGCACCTGGCGAACAACCAATGGGATTAACATCCTAAACAACCGTTAACTGTAATCAACAAAGAAAATTCTTTTTAATGTCCTTGCTGCTGGTGCAGCATTTGCACAATGCTGCACACTGCAATGCCCAGGATCATTTATTAAGCGATCAACGGGTGTACCATAAGTCCACCGTCTACATTATATTCTGCGCCTGTAATGAAAGACGCTTCGTCTGAAGCCAGGAAAGTCACCATGTTCGCAATATCTTCCGCCTTTCCTAATCTGCCTATGGGTGTAGTGTTACCCAGGTGTGTTTTGAGTACATCCGGCATCCCTACTTTTTCGAGTAAAGGCGTAGCAATAATACCCGGATTCACCATATTCACCCGTATTTTACGACCAGCCAGTTCCCTGGATAAGGTTCTCCCCAGCGAGTTCAATGCTGCTTTACTGGCAGATACGACTGTTGCATTAGGTGTACCTGAATATGCATTCAGGGCCGACAACAAGGTAATAGAACCGCCGTCGTTCAGGAGTGGTAATAAAGCCTGTATGGTGAAAAAGGCGCCTTTGAAATTAACATTCATTAATTCATCGTATAAGTCTGTTGTAACCGTTTCAAACGGTGCCAGTTTCGCCACACCTGCATTTATAAACAAGGCATCAATCTTTCCAAATCTACCCTGCACATATTCCGCTAACCGCTTTGCATCGCTTAAATCTGCCTGATCTGATTTAAAACCTTCTGCAGGATGTCCGAGTGCGTGTACAGCCTCCTGTATCGCCGCTGGATTACGACCTGTTATCAAAACCTTTGCGCCCTTTGCCAAAAATGATGTTGCGGTTGCGTAACCTATGCCGCTGTTACCGCCTGTGATAACAACGATTTTATCTTTTAATGATGACATGAATAACTGATTTGAAAAATTAGGCGATTAATGGGTGTACTGTGAGGCCTCCGTCTACATTGTATTCGGCGCCGGTGATGAAAGAAGCATCGTCTGAAGCGAGGAAAGATACCAGTTTGGCTACCTCGTGTGGCAAGCCTATTCTGCCTAAAGGTATCTTCGTTCCGAGGGCTTCATGACTCAGGGCTTCCCTGGGAATGTCTGCCTTTTCGAAGATGGGTGTATCGATAGGTCCCGGATTCACTACGTTCACCCGGATTTTTCTGCCGGCCAGTTCCCTGGACAATGTACGGCCCAGTGAGTTCAGTCCTGCTTTGCTGGCGCTGTATACTGCTGATCCTGGCATACCAGCGTATGCGTTCACAGAGGATAACAGGATAATGGTGCCGCCGTCATTAATTAAAGGGAGTAAGTGCTGTACCGTGAAAAATGCGCCTTTCAGATTGGTGTCCATCATACTGTCGAATAATTCTTCCGTTACGTCGGCAAAGTTCCCAAATTTGCCACCGCCTGCGTTTACAAACAGGATATCTATCTTTCCATAACGGTTACGCACATACTCCGCTAATTTTGTTGCGTCTTCTATCCTTCCCTGGTCTGCTATAAAACTGTCGACTTCTTTGCCAAGTGCATCCACTGCCTGCTGTACGGCATCTGGTCTGCGGCCTGTAATCAATACCTTTGCGCCTTTCTCCAGAAAATCTGCTGCTGTTGCATATCCTATACCGCTGTTACCGCCCGTGATAACAGCAGTCTTGTTTTGTAATTGTGCCATCCTATTGATTTATTTAAGTTTATCAATATAATACCTTCAAAAAAAAGAGAATTTTCATCTCTCCTAAAAACTAATTCAAAAACTTCAATGTATTAATCTATAAAAAAAGCTGTTGGTAAACCCGCCCGGTAGTCCCTCAGCTTAATTGTAAAAAGAACATCGACAATTGCTTCATCATCTCTTTATTGAGCGTTAATTCCACAATTCTGCCATTTTTTGAAGAATTCAGCACACCACTATCCACCAGGATCTTCACATGGTGCGATACCGTGGGTTGCGATAAACACGTAAACTCACATACATCACCACAAATCAGCTTGCCCTTCTTAACAACCTCCATTATAATAGATAATCGATGCTTGTCGGCGATGGCATTTGCTGCTTTTTCTATAACTGCTAAATCCATGCAACAAAAGTAATACATTTTTCCAAATATCGAAATATTTCGATGGATATTTTTCAGGGACTTTCCCTCCACTCCTCCCCAACCTGCTGAATACCCGCCATGACAGCGACATTCAGCAGGCGGGACATTGCTTAAAAAAAACTGCTGCCCCGAATTCCGGCCCCGTTCCCGCCGCTGCTTAATAGTTGCACCCGGTACATTTTTACATTATCTTGCGATTACCTGTGCCGGCCTGCCCGCAACAGGGTTATCAAATATGCCAAACAACTATTGCTATGAAAACCATGAAAAAGCACCTCTTACTGCCTGTAGCACTATTTACACTTGCCGCCTGTCACGAAAGCAAAGTCGCCGAAGAACAAACTGCTACCGCCGCCGCACCACCGCCATCCAACGCCATTCCGGCAGGCGCTGAAAGCATTTCACAACCTTGCGCCATACTGTACGCTCCTGATAGTGTTCAACTTGAAAAGTTAAAGAAAGAGAATGGGGAAGAAGCCTTCTACACGATGGCGGATGATAATCAGAACTACATGGCGGATGCCCGCATCTTCCTGGAAGGGAAAGGGGTAAAAATTATGGCTCCCAACGGAGGGAAACTTCACTTCGAATCCAAAACCGGCCACGCTACTACTATTGACTTAAACGATCCCAAATACAACTGGGAAGCCTGGCTGTACGACGGTAACAAAGTGAATAAAATAGACCTGACGGATATTGAAAATGAATATCTGAAGTATATGAAGAAATAGCTGTTGGCTTATAGTAAAAATGCCGCGGAGAACAATCTCCGCGGCATTTTTACTATAAGCTATTCTTCTGCAAACCTCATGGCCGATGCAGGCGGTTTGCCGGAGAAAATAAACTGGTGATCTTTATTGCTGACGCTTACCAGTTTCTCTTTCGAGACCAGGAATGCTTCACGGCTGAATTGTAACCTCCCTAACCCCTCTCCTGGTGCGATCAATAATTTATTCGCCTCCGGTGGCACCGGAAAATCAAAAAACACCGTATCATACATGCTATGCAATATTTTCAGGTGCCGGTAAGAAGGTTGATCCACCAGCGCTTCAAATCCACCGGTACTTTCCTTTAGCACCATTAATGAATCCATAGCCGGATGTTCTGCAAATTGGCAAACGAGATAAGGTGCATGCTGATAATTAAATGCAAACAGCAGTAACATCTTACCTGGTGGCACATCTTTATCCTGCGAAGCAGTTATCTTAAACTTGGGCGCCGGTTTATCTGAATCCAGGTAGAGTGTATCGCCCCGTTGCTGCCAGATCCCTTTGGTAAACTGGTCCATCGCACCATAGCTCATCGAATAAATAAACCGGTGATTATCGAAAATGCACAGTTCTTCTGCCATTTCCATCTGGCTGGCGGTATAACAACCGGTGATGATATCCATACTTTTTGTTTGCGCAAAAATCGGGGTGGCCGGTATCAGCAGGCACCACAACAATATGATCCGGGGATATTTCATATACCTGATTTAGCAGGAGGCATCAGCCCAGCCGCTTCCTCCTCAAATACTGTTTGATTCCCAGCACAAGTACTACTGTAGCAAATATACCTATCAATGTGGGAAATAGCCAAACGCCGCCTATATCATAACAGAGCTTTTCGGTGCTGGTCATCCGGATGCGGCCGCCGGTGGCCTCCCAGGCCTGTAATTCCCGGAACCTCATTACGGCAAAGATATAAAATGCGGCACTGACCACCAGCGTCAATGCCAATGTGGGCCATGCCTTTTTAGACATACCGTTTACATACTCGTACTCACTTTCGTGGTAAACCAACTTTTTCTTTGGTGAAGGGGTTTCTTCCATATCTATACTTATTTATCGGCGCGAACTACTTTAGAAACCCTGCCGGGAGAGTTTTGCGACTGACGCGGCAGCGTGGAAAAGTACTGATACTGATGCAGGCTTTTCATGGAAATAATCACCGGGGCAGCGCTATAGCTGGTGGTTTCTTTCTCCAGGTCTTCCCAAAAACCGGACGTATAGGGATTAATGGGCTTGTCGGCGGTGCCTGTTCTGCTGGCGTTACCGGGAACTACGTAAATGCTGTCGCCGCTGATATTTGTTACTTTAAACAACGAATAAACATCGTTTGTAGTGGTAGCGGTGTTCCCCTCAACGACCAACGTGCCGCCGGTGTTGGCGTAAAAAATATCGCCTACTTTAGGATCGGCTACATAGGCCCCTACTTCCTTATCGCTGCGGTCTTTTTTGAACTTCGCGATTCTCGCGAAAATCGCCAGCACCAGGATAAAAGAAGGCACAACAATCAGGCCTCTCCACAAACGCAGTGGTGTACGGGTGCCTGCCTTCAGCTCCTTGTATTTCGCAGTAATTTCGGGCGTCCATTTCGATGCCGGAATTTTTTCTCCATTATCACAAAAAGCAACGCCATATTTCAGGGAAGGCATCATGGGACCAACCAACCAGATGTAGCGCTGCAATACTGCGATGGTCACGCCGGTACCGCCGCCATTGGCTGCAGGACATGCCAGGTCCGGATAATGCTTCCGGGTATGCTCCATAGATCTGATCTGGTAAACAATAATCATAAATATCTGGGTTATGGGTGATGGTTCTTCATGATGGTTTTATCGCAAGGCTACATGACATCTAAAGCCGGGCTAAAAACGGGTACTACAATACAAATCAGGTGCAATATTCTGGAATTATCAACGAAAGAACAAACAATGGCGGCATTTTTTTCTAGTGCGCATATTTATCCCATACTGCCCTGGCTATTTTAGCAATGGTGGCATCGCGCTCATCGTCGCCGGCCCGGGTGTCGGATACAAATACGGTAATGGCTATATGTTTTCCATCGGGCATGGTAATAATACCGGCGTCATTATGCGCGGCGGTGAAGCCGTCGATTGTCCAGGAAGTGCCTGTTTTATGCGCTACTGTTGTACCCGCGGGCAATAAACCTTTTAGTCTTTTTGCGCCTGGCGTGGAAGTAGTCAGGAGGTGCAACAAGTAGCTACGGCTACTGTCAGACAGTATGGGTTGGGTATAAAACGTTTCAAATAACTGCGTCATTGCCTGCGGTGTACACCAGTTGGTATATTGTACCTGGAGGTTCTTTTTCTGCACCTGTGCTTCTTCCGTAGTGCTGATAGCCATTTGTTTGACTCCCAGTTGATGAATGGCCGCATTCACCTTTGCGGGCCCCCCTAGTAATTTAAACAGGATATCGCAGGCGCTGCCATCACTTTCCCGGATGTTGTAGTCCAGCAATTCCCGCAGTGTTAATGTAACGTTACCTTCCGGGTACTTTTGCCGAATCGGACTATGGCCATCCGTTGTCAGATCCGACTTCAGGATCTGCACCGGCTGATCCAGCCGCATTTTGCCGGCATCTACCTGTTGCAGGGCCGCAATAGCCACGGGAAATTTATAGACGCTCTGCATGGGGAAGTGATCGTCCCGGCGAAGCGACACCGTGTCTCCTGTCTCCAGTACTTTTACAAATATGCCTACTTTCCCTGTTATATTTCCGCCAATTTCTGCCAGTTGCTGACGGAGGTTTTGCTGTGCGGAAGCACGGGGGAGATAACCCGCTAAGCAGGCTACTATGGCCGTTATAAAGATGGATCTTGTTTGCTGCATACGTTTGCTTGTAAAGAATATTACTGCCAATATAAAATTAAATCCGGCAGTTGACAGGAATTTTACATTTAGAAATACGCTTTCTGAATATTAATTTAGGCGCCAAATGCAACCGAAATTGAGCAAGCCCATACTAGTTATAAAATTTGGAACGGCCTCTATTACCCATCAGAATGGAGACCTGGATGAAACCGTGATTGCCGGCATCGCGCGGCAGGTGGCGGCTTTACATGCCGATTATCACATCGTGCTGGTATCCTCCGGTGCAGTAGCCGCAGGTAAACAATTTTTACGCCAGTACAACGGCACCATCAGCGAGCGCAAAGCCGCTGCAGCCGTGGGTAACCCCCTCCTGTTAAATAAATACAGCCGTTACTTTGCCCCGTACAATATTGCCGTAGCACAAAGCCTGTGCGAACGGCAGCACTTCTCTGACCGGAACCAGTTCCTGCAGCTAAAGCGCACCTACGAAGAGCTGTGGGCCAGCAATATCATCCCCATTGCCAACGAAAACGACGTGGTGAGCAGCCTGGAGCTCAAATTCTCCGACAACGACGAACTGGCCACGCTTATCGCGGTAGGCTTTGGCGCCTCCCTCCTGCTGTTCAGCACCTCCGTAGCCGGCGTACTGGACAGAACCGGACAGGTAGTGCCACAGATCGACGTGATCGACAAAGCCGCCCTGGGACTGGCGGACAAAGAAAAATCTGCCCTGGGTCTGGGTGGTATGGTATCCAAACTCACTTTTGCCCGCCTAGCAACCAGGATGGGCATCAGGGTGGTTATTTTTGGTATTCGTACGGAAGATGGCATACTCAATGCCATAGCAGGTAAAACAGGTACCTTGTGTTTACCGCAGCCCTGCAGCATGCCCGCCCGTAAAAAGTGGCTGGCCAGCGGCAGCCTGGTAACCGGCAGAATACAAATCGATGCCGGCGCCGTAAATGCCCTGGAGAAGCGTCATAGCCTCCTGGCCGTAGGTGTAAAAGCTGTGCTGGAAAAATTCGAATGCGGGGAAGTCATAGAAATTGTGAACGAAGATAATATCGCCATCGCCGTTGGCCGGGCAAAGATAGCTTCCGACGTACTCGACGTTCAGCATAAAGTACAAAATACCGAAGTAGCACATGCCGACGACATCGTATTGTTGTAGACCCTAATAAGTACATCATTATGCAAACTATACAACCTTTACTGGAAAAGGCACAACAGGCAGGCGTATCAATCCGTACCCTGCCGGATGCGCAACAACAGGCCCTGCTGCGGCGACTGGCGGCCGTGATCCTGATCCAATCAGATAATATCATTGCTGAAAATAAGAAAGACCTGGACCGGATGCCGGATGAGGATCCTAAAAAAGACCGGTTACTGCTCAGCCCTGCCCGCATCCGCGACCTGGCTTCCAGCCTGGAAGACATCGCCAACCTGCCTAATCCGGCCAATGTATTGCTGCTGGAAAGAACGCTGGACAACGGTTTGCTGGTGCAAAAGAAAACAGTGCCGCTGGGCGTAGTAGGCGTGATCTATGAATCCCGGCCCAATGTCACCATCGATGTAGCGGCACTCTGTATCCGCTCCGGTAACGTATGCGTACTCCGTGGTGGCACCGATGCCTTTCATACCAACACGTTCCTCGTACAACTGATACAAACCGTACTAAAAGAATTCCGGGTAGATGAAAACGCCGTGCAGCTGCTACCTACTGACCGTAGCCTGGTAACAGAAATGCTGACGGCCGTAAAATATATCGATATCATCATTCCCCGTGGCTCAGAACAGCTCATTGAGTTTGTCAGGGCCAATTCCCGGGTACCTGTTATCGAAACCGGCGCCGGCGTATGCCATACCTACGTGGAAAAAACCGCCGACCTCGCGCAGGCCGCCAACATCGTCACCAATGCTAAAGTATCCCGTCCTTCCGTGTGCAACGCGCTGGACACCGTGCTAGTAGACGAAGCCGTGGCCGCAGATTTCCTCGCCCTACTGGCGCCGAAATTATTGCCTTATGCGGTCAGCGTGTATGCTGATCCGTTAGCATTTCAAATACTGCAACAACAAAACTACCCTCATTTACAAGCGGCCCAACCGGCAGATTTTGGCAGGGAGTTTCTATCCCTGCAATGCTCGGTGAAAGTGGTTTCCGGCGCACCTGAAGCGCTGTCGCATATCCAGAAACATTCTTCCCGTCACTCAGAAGCCATCATTTCCAGGGATACTACCATCAGTGAACGTTTCCTTAATGAAGTAGATGCGGCAGCGGTATACGTGAACGCCTCTACACGGTTTACAGACGGCGGCGTATTCGGATTGGGCGCAGAAATCGGCATCTCTACGCAGAAACTACATGCCCGCGGCCCTTTTGCGCTGGAAAAACTAGTGACAGAGAAATGGTTTATTCATGGAGATGGACAAGTAAGAGGGTAACAAGTGCGGTTTTTTGTGGGTGAACAGGATTAGACTGATTATACTGATTTTTTTGATACTTTTTTTTGATTTAAAAAGATGAGCGAAGATTGCTGTGGACATGTATCCGCGTCAATCTTCGCTCATCTTTTTAAATCAAAAAAACAAAATCAGTATAATCAGTCTAATCCTGTTCACCCACAAAAACCCGCATCTACGCGATTGTAATTTGTTCATTGAGGTACACATCCTGGATCGCATTCAACAACGCAGCTCCTTCTGCCATAGGCCGCTGGAAAGCTTTGCGCCCGGAAATTAATCCCATCCCGCCGGCTCTTTTATTGATCACCGCAGTACGCACGGCTTCTGCCAGATCTGCGGCACCTTCAGAGGCACCACCAGAATTGATTAAGCCCATACGTCCCATATAGCAATTAGCCACCTGGTAACGGCAAAGGTCAATCGGGTTATCAGAAGTCAGTGCTGTGTAGATACGCTCATCCAGTTTACCATAGGAAGAATTACCGGTATTCAGGGCTTTATAGCCACCATTTACCGTGGGCAACTTTTGTTTGATAATATCTGCCTGGATGGTGACGCCCAAATGATTTGCCTGGCCTGTAAGGTCGGCCGACAAATGATAATCCACATCTTTCTTAAACGCATCATTTCTCAGGTAGCACCAGAGGATGGTTGCCATGCCCAATTCATGTGCTCTTTCAAATGCCTGCGAAACTTCCACCAGCTGCCGGTCTGATTGTTCGGAGCCAAAATAGATAGTAGCGCCAACCGCAACAGCACCTATGTTCCAGGCTTCCTCCACGGTGCCATACATCACCTGGTCCGCCCGGTTGGGATAAGTCAGCAGTTCATTATGATTAATTTTTACGATAAAGGGAATACGATGCGCGTAATTGCGGGATACCGAAGACAACACGCCAAAGGTAGATGCCACTGCATTACAACCTCCTTCTATCGCCAGTTTTACGATATTCTCAGGATCGAAATAAGCGGGGTATTTGGCAAAAGAGGCGCCGGCACTGTGTTCCACACCCTGATCTACCGGGAGTATCGACATATAACCAGTACCTGACAATCTTCCGTGATTAAACAACTGTCCCAAACTGCGCAGTACCTGCGGGTTACGGCTGGAAGGCTGATAAATTTTATTGACGGTATCAGGTCCGGGCAAGTGCAGCAAGTCTTTGCTGATGGTTTTGCTTTGATGCTGGAGCAGGGTATCGCTTTCTTTTCCTAATAATTCGCTGATTTTTTCCAAGGATAACATAAGCATTGCTTTTTTGGTACAACTAATTTAAGGATTTAATACCGCAATACCCGGTTACTGGTTAATACGGTGTAGGACCTTTAGGACGGGGTTGATCATCCCGCTCTTCGGATACCATTTCAGTACCTTCAAAAGCGCCACCTGAACCGTCATGGATAATAGGTTCTTCTGTTATCTTTTCCTCCTTTTTAACAGGCTTTTCTTCGTTGGGTTTGTTACTTTTTTCCATAGTAACAAATGTAATGATAAGTTGGAAACCGGAGAATCTGGTGAAATTCATAATTTGGCAATTTCAATAAAAAATATACCTTTGAAAGGTAGTGATGAATAACATCATCTACATTAACTATGGATACCCGATAAAGACAGGCAGGATAACCGACTAGATAACCTCAGAAGATCATTAATGCGACCAGGATTAAACATTGAATTTTAGCATAAAAACCTACAACAATAAGCGTCTTTTTGCGTTTAAGGTCTCACCTGATGTCATCGCCACTAAAACACTGTTACCACTAATGGATGTATTGAAAAAGGTCCCGATAATTTCACGACTAATTAATGCAGGTGCAGACCATGCGCAGAATAATGAAGAACGTAAAGGCGTCGTTATCGTTAACTGCCTTAGTTTAAGTACGGCTGCATTGGTACTTTCCATTGGTCTGACTTTCAGCTATCTGCTTAACACAGAACTCATTCTCATTCCGGTAATATTGGAATTTCTGGCGTTTTCCAGTCTTATTTACTTTAATCATATCGGAAAAATCAAACAGGTACGTGTAGCCATATACGTATTGCAATGTATTTGTGCCACTTACTTCGGTATGATTCTCGGACCAGTCATAGAAATACAATTATTGATTGTTTTCCTGATCATGGCTTCCTATCTGATCACCGACAGCACACGTTTGCGGAGGATTTACCTCGGAGTCTCTATTGGAATGCTAATATTAACAGAAATTAATTTCTACTATAACATCATTCCCTATATACATCTGTCGGTCAATGTTAGTTTCTGTTTTCGCTGGTTGGCGATGACAGGAATCCTCACACTAATTTTACAGGTAATTAATTTTTATGACCTGAAAAATAAATCCTATCAGCAGCAATTGCAAAAATCTGATGAATCCAAATCCAATTTTGTCAAACAGATCAGCCACGAAATCCGCACTCCGCTTAACGGCATATTTGGTATTGTACAACTATTAAAAGAAGACATTGCCCAGCACCCGGAACACCAGCGGTTAAACACCTATGTAAGTGATCTGATAGAGGCCTGCTATGATGCCCGGCTTATTGTAAATAATGTACTCGACCTGGCTGAAATAGAAAAAGGGAAAATGCACAACCTCCATACTACTCCCTTCGAGTTGGCACCCTGGCTAGACAAGGTTATTAACATGCACCAATACATTGCCGCTTCCAGATCAGTAACTATTACACTGGATGTTGATCCTGAATTACCCGGTGTGATTATGGGTGATGAAGTAAAGCTGAAGCAGATATTAAACAATCTGATATCCAATGCAATCAAGTTTACTGAAAAACAAACCACTATACAGGTAAAGGCTTGCCGTCAACAAAACAAATGGCAACTGTCTGTTCAGGATAACGGGAAAGGTATTAGCGAAGAAAAATTGCAAACCATCTTTGAGCCGTTCGTAAAAACAGAAGACAGGGAAGTAGAAAGCACCGGACTCGGCTTGTATATTACGCGCCAACTGGCCGGCCTGCTGGAAGGCAATATCAGTGTAAAAAGCAGCATTAAAAGTGGTACTATATTTATCCTAACACTCCCACTACAAGCAGGAACACTGATCAAAGCCAAACCAACAGTTACCAACACCGATTTACACGGGCTAAAAGCCCTGATAATAGAAGATAACCCTATGTCTCAAAAAATATTGATCAAATTGTTGGAGGGAATGGGCGCCAACACAAAAGCAGCGCGGGATGGGCTGGAAGGATTAGCTATTGCGAACGAATTTCTACCAGACATTATTTTTGTAGACGCGCACATGCCTGTGATGAACGGACATGAAACGATTGTATCCTTGCGTAAAGATTTACGTTTTTCAGATACGCTGATTATCGCTGTAACAGCAGATGGGTTTAATGAGGACGGACAAACAATGATCCAGGCAGGCGCTAATGAACTTATTCCAAAACCAATTGCTTTTGTGGAAGTAAGGGCCTTGCTGCATAAATACTTAGCCACCCACCCGGTAGTAGAACACTAGTTGTTATCCTTCACTTTATAACGTTGTGTGTCTTTCTCATACCAGGACTTATGCCCCGAAATGAGCAGGCCAAGATGATAGATAAAATTCTCTACCATCGATTTGAATTCCCCAAAATGTTCGGGAAGGTTGTCCCGAAGCCTGACAAAGGCAGCAACATCCTGGTCGTGAATAGTAATGGCTTTCATGTAAGCCTGTTCCAGTGTCACTTTTTCTTCGGCTTCGATAACAAGGATCAGATTCATCACATCTTTTCCCCTCTCTTTCTTCACACTAAAATAATCATTGCACCAGGCAAGAATACGGCAAACCAATGCAGAAATACGCTGGATGTGAGGATGATAAAAAATATCATCTGGTAAAGCTGTACCTATTTGTAACTCCACCAGATCAATTAACGGGTACACCAGTACTGCCTTCTCCCTGATAGCCATATAATCGGCTACAGAAGGGTACTGCATTGTTGCTTTGTACGGCGCTTCCAGTTGCATTCCTTCAAATCCACGATCAATGCTCTCTGTGTAACGATTCATCCAGTAATCAGGCATTAAAGCCAGCATCTCATTTCGCTGCAGTCTTAGCTGATTAAACAATTCGTTATCCGTTGTTTCCAACGCATAACCTTTCAGAATAGCCACTGCACGCTCGCGGAGAGTTTGCAACTGACTCATTGTGCTGTCTTCATAATAGTCATCATTTGACAATCCCCATAACAGGAAACGACAGATAGGGGTCAATTGCTGAAAATTAGCCACAGGATACATGCGGGCGCCCATATGCCCTACATTGGTTTCCCAATACTTGTACTTCTTTTGCTTTGTCTGAAAATCATAAGGTAAACTACCATACTCATCTGTAAGCCATTGTTTAGTTGCCGCCTCTATACGATCGGCGTGTGCATTCTTAAGATCAGGGAAGGGATACTGCAATCTTGGAACGGAAGAAATAATTGTCGACATAACAATTTGTTTTTAAAATGAATAAATGATAAAGTGGAGTCTATTTAATATATAAATTATTTATAAAGTATATAGCAGGATTCATTTTTTTGTCAATTTTAGCTAAGGATCTTGAATAACCCGCTACCAACCCCGGTCTGATTTATATATATTTGTCCCCCGAATGAATAAATGACACATTATGACCCAAATCGCGATTATCCGCCATGGCACCACTTCCTGGAACAAAGCAGGCAAACTGCAAGGCCACTCAGACATCCCGCTGGATGAGGAAGGCAAACTGCAGGCCCTCAAACTGGGACAGCGGCTCAGTGGCGAAAACTGGGACCTGGTATATTCCAGCCACCTGATTCGCGCCCGCCAAACAGCGGCTATCATCGCCCAGGAATTAGGACTGGATTCGGTCATAGAAGACAACCGGCTGGGAGAAGCCGGTGGCGGCCTCATTGAAGGCACTACAGAGGAAGAACGACAGGCTAAATGGGGCGTATCCTGGAAACTAATGGACCTCGGCATGGAAAGTAATGCTTCCGTAATAGCACGCGGCCACGCCTTTTTAACAGATCTCCTCACCGAAAACCCTGGTAAAAAAATACTCCTGGTAACACACGGCAGCTTCATACGACAAATGCTGGATGCCCTGTTACCTGCCATGCATCCTACCCCTCCTATGAAAAATACGTCTATCACCAGACTTCAGTTCTCCGACGAAAACTGGCATTGCGAACTGTTTAACTGTGTAAACCACCTCGAATAGAATTACGAATTACGAATTACGGATTTGTGGGTAGATGATAGCGAATGGGCTTCGCGTTTACCATCTCCCCACAAATCCGTAATTCGTAATTCGTAATTCGTAATTACCTTTATGGTACATGAAACTATTATTGATAGAAGACGAACCGGCTGTAGTATCTGTTATCACCCGCGGGCTTTCCGAAGCCGGCTACGAAGTAAGCGTAGCGCCGGATGGTAACAGCGGATTACAAATGGCGCTCAATAACCCATCTTTCCGGCTGATTATACTGGACGTTATGCTCCCCGGCATGAACGGCATAGAAGTATGTCGCTCTCTCCGGGCTGCCAAACAGGATGTCCCTATCCTGATGCTGACTGCGTTAGGGACCACAGAAAATATTGTGATGGGGCTCGACAGCGGCGCAGATGATTACCTCATCAAGCCCTTTAAACTACAGGAACTTGAAGCCCGCATCCGTAGCCTTATGCGCAGGAAATCGCCTACTGATATACCCGTTCCCGTTACTACTTCTGCCGTACTTTCCCTGGCCGACCTGGAATTGAACACGGATACCAAAGCCGCCAGCAGACAGGGGAAAAGCATCGCACTCACCGCTACCGAATACCGGCTGCTGGAGTACCTGCTGAAGAACCCGCGGAAAGTGCTCTCCCGATTGGAAATATTGGAGCAGGTATGGGGCATCGAGTTTAATATGAACACCAAAGTAGTAGACGTATATATTAACTATCTCCGGAAAAAAATTAACAAAAATCACGCTACAGAACTGATACATACGGTAGTAGGACTAGGTTATATGCTCCGGGAAAATAAAGCCGATGAAGATACGCACTAAGATATTACTGGTATTTGCAGGTTTAACCATTTCCACTATCCTCAGCATGAGCATACTGGTGTATTATTTTGCCAACCAGCACTCCTTTGAGGACTTCTACAAACGCCTGGAAATACGCGCCTATCTTACTGCTAAAGCCACACTCCCCTATTACGAATCCGACTCCGTTATCTACAACGAAATACGCGATGAACACCTGGAGAAATTACCTTCCGAAAAAGAATATTTCCTGGAGATAGCCGACGACGGCAATGTGCGTAAAAATGAACAACTTTCCCTCCCCAACAGTTTTTATGAACTGGCTAAGCGAGAAGGCAAAGCCACCTGGCGCGAGGGCGACCGCTTCTATGAAGGCGTACTCTATAAAAGCAAACAAGGGCTGTATATCGTCATTGTATCTGCCATTAATCAATATAGTGTGGAGTACCTGGGCTGGCTGCGTAAAATATTAATTATCTGCTCCGTAGCTTCCAGCCTGATACTGGTGGGCGCCGGCATTTTCTTCTCCAAATATATTCTTAAACCGATCCGCCACATGATGGTGCAGGTAAAAAGTATCAGCTCGCGCAACTTACACCTACGGCTAAACGTAGATAACAGCGGCGACGAAATCAATGACCTCGCCAGCACCTTTAATAATATGCTGGACCGGCTGGAAACGGCTTTCGAAACACAGAATAACTTTGTTAGCAACGCGTCTCATGAATTGAGTACCCCGCTCACTGCCATTATCGGCGAAGCAGAACTGGCGCTGAATAAAGAGCGTACCCCCGAAAAATATGTTTACTCCCTGAAAAATATCCTGCATGAAGCCGGCCGGCTGGAACATATCACCAAAAGCCTGCTTCACCTCGCTCAAACCGGCTTTGATGGCAAGAAACAGGAATGGAGCCAGATACGCAGCGATGAATTATTGTTCACCGTAAAACATACGATCGATAAACTACATCCGGGAAACCAGGTATCCATCGACTATAGCCTGTTTCCGGAAGAAGAAGATAAATTGCTGATTCCCGGCAATGAACAACTCCTGGAACTGGCGCTCAGCAATATTGTGATCAATGCCATCAAATATTCTAATAATCAACCGGTGTCTATTGCCCTCGCCGCTACAGAAAAGAAAAATATCATTATTGTGAAAGACCAGGGCATCGGCATTCCGCCGGAAGACCTGCCCTATATCTTTTCCCCCTTCTTCCGCGCCTCCAATACAGGGCTTTTTAAAGGCTATGGTATTGGCTTACCACTGGCCATGAATATTATCCGCATGCACAAGGGAGATATCGTGGTAAACAGCCAGGTAAACCTCGGAACTGAGATCAGGGTGGAGTTACCACTGTAGCGCTTGCTTTTCTTACCAAATTCTTACCACATTCTTACCACCTTTTAACGCCGTTCTTACTGGTTACTTATTTAGCCACAATAATTTTGTTGTTATAAAAGAACCAGACATGAAAAATATACTCATACCAACAGATTTTTCTCTTCGCTCCCTCAGTTATGTGCACAGCATTGTAGCACAACATCCGTATGAGCCGGTAAATATTATATTGATGCATGCACTGCAGATGCCGGACTCTTTGTTTGACCTGATTACGTATACCCGCAACAGCCGGCACCTGGAACTAATTTCAAACGACTTCCAGGATGGTTGTGAAATTATCCGCAATAAATATTCTACCGCAATTAACCAGCTGAAGATCGAATTCTTCCACGGCAATACCCGTGCAGCATTACGCAACTTCCTGCTGGCACAAAATATAGACCTGATTATCCAGCCCGCAGATCACGATTATAATCCGCCTTCCAAAAGAAGTTATGATCCGGAAAAACTGATCGCCAAATGCAATTACCCAAAAATGAAAATTCAATTGCAGCGTCAGCCACTGGTAACAGGCAAATCCTCCATATCAGCACTTTTGCTGGCCACAGAATAAAAGCAATTTTATGCTACTGAAGAAAAATATCCCCCTTAAATATGTATTTGGTAAGATCAGATTTGAAATTTTGCTGGTAACTATTTACACGTTAACCATCAACATTCTTTATTACCAATATGATTTCACCAATATGGTGATCCCATTATCCGTGCCTATGGTATTGGGTACTGTACTCTCCCTCCTCCTGGCATTTCGCTCTAACCAGGCCTACGACAGATGGTGGGAAGCCAGAACCATATGGGGTGCTATTGTAAATGATTCGCGTTCCCTGACACGTCAGGTGTTGAGTTTGATGGATGCAACGTATCAGTCGGAAGACCTGACACTTTTCCAGGAACGCTTTGTAAAGCGACAGGCAGCATGGTGCCACAGTTTGGGACAATCGTTACGAAAGACAGATCCGCTCAAAGGTGTAGACAGATTATTATCAAGACGGGAACTTAGCTATGTGATGAAATATGATAACGTGCCGGCTGCCTTGTTGCTCTTACATGGAAAAGATTTAAAATACGCAATGGAACAAGGCTGGATCAACCAATACCAGCAGGTAGCACTGGATCAAACGTTGTCGAAGCTTTGTGATTCCATGGGTAAATGTGAACGTATTAAAAATACCGTGTTTCCGGCTACTTACAGCTTATACACTCATTTCACCGTTATCTTCTTTATACTGTTATTGCCGTTTGCCTTGATAGATGTGCTGGGCTTCATGGAAATACCATTGGTAGTAGCCATAGCCGCCTCCTTCCTGTTGATCGAAAAAATGGCGATCAACCTGCAGGATCCATTTGAAAACAAACCAACTGATACACCGGTGACCACCATTGCCAGGAATATTGAAAAAGACCTCCGGCAAATGTTGCACGAACAATACAGTGCACCGGAAGAACCAGTACAGGTACCCACCTACTACGTACTTTAAATAGCTATTGGCTTTTAGCAATTAGCTTTTAGGTTAGCGCGAATATTTGCCTGATAGCCAGGGTTCAATCTTCGCCAGACTAAAAGCTAATCGCTAACAGCTAAAAGCTTTGTGTTAAGGCTTACTTCCAAAAGGGCCGTAATTTATAGCGTAAGACGATGGCTCCGGTTTCTACCGGAGCTTTTTACATGCCGGCCAGTTCTTTCCGGGACAGCCATACCCATTTACGGATGGTACGGCGGATATACCGGGGATGCAGGTCTATTTCCTGGCGGGTACGTTCAAACTGGGCTTTGGCTTCCGGTATCCGGTTTTGTTGCTTTAACAGCAAACCATAATAATACATCGCCTCCAGGGAATGATGTACCTGTATTATTTTCTGATAAGCTTCTTCTGCCCTGGCGGTTTCGTTAGTAGCCTCCAGCGCCTGTGCGTACAGCAACTCATCTTCCGCCTTACTCATTCTCACTCCTTTGGATGCATTTACTTTATCGAAGTAACTGATGCTTTCTGTGTAGTTACCGCTCAGGAAATACAGGCGGGCCAGCTGCAATAAAATACCCGCGTCTTTGGTAAACGCATTGGCACATTCCAGTGTCAGCGCAATGGCTTTATCATATTGTTTTTGTTGCGCATAGGCTTCTGCCAGTTGTAATTTGTTAGTAACGGTATCAGATATCCGTACTTTTTTCTCCCACTCCTGTATACGCCCGTTCGGCCAGATGGATCGCAACAGGTTTTCTTTCCAGTCGCCGCTCAGGAGCTCGGGTAACAACTCGCGGATCAGGTAAACCGCTACTCCTAATGCCGGAATAAATATTATAAAATACAACCACTCTCTTCTGCCGGATTTCATGGCATGCACCACACATACAATTTGCAGAATAATAACAAGATAATAATAGTTACTCCAGAAAGCGAACATAAAGCAGACACGAATCAGGGTTAAAAAAACTGATTGGGACGCAAAATAAGAAAATATACTAATTTGTGCTATTGACTAAAAGCACTGGCATTGAAGAAACTATTAAAAATAACAGGATACACGCTGTTAGCCTTTTTCGGGTTCATTGGCATTTACCTGTTGTCTGCGTATACCCTTTCCCGTATGAGTACCCACCGTGAAGCGGTGAACGATGCAGATATTACTATTTATATTCTTACCAATGGCGTACATACTGATCTTGTGGTGCCGGTACGTACTCCTCAGATTGACTGGAGCCAGCATATTCCATTCAGGAATACAGCAGGCAACGATACAACGGCTACGTTAATCGCTTTTGGATGGGGCGATAAAGGCTTTTACCTAGAAACGCCTACCTGGGGCGACCTGAAAGCCAGTACCGCACTGAAAGCAGCATTTAACTTAAGTACTTCCGCTATTCATGCTACCTACTATCACGGCTTGCGCGAAAATGAAAGTTGTCGCGCTATCCTGGTGAACAAAGACCAGTATGCCCGGCTCGTCAATTACATCAACAGTAGCTTCCGTACCGGCGCCGATGGACAACCGGTGAATATTGTCACCCATGCAAACTATGACAGGAATGATGCGTTCTATGAAGCGAAGGGCAGCTATAATTTGTTTCATACCTGCAATACCTGGGCAAACAACGGGTTAAAAAGCTGTGGACAAAAAGCTTGCAGGTGGACGATATTTGATACGGGGATATTTTATCACTATCAGCGGTAGTGATTACTCAAGCTTCAGTGCGCTATTATTGCAGTGACCGCAGAGGCAATAATTTGCTAAACCCAGACCAAATGACTACTTTACATGGTATATATGTATTATTTATTTATAAATATCAAAAATACGCAAGCTTCGTTTTACCATTAAACAAACATTCCCTATCTTAACATTGAATTAACACTCAACATAACTTAGTTAATTAGCTTTACCCGTAAGTAGCGTGGTAATAGGCATTAATGATACCCTGGAATAGCGCTGAAACATTATAGCAGTACAAAAGATTGATCAATTGATATTTTTCCCATGCTGTCCTATTTTTTTTGGAAACCTTAATATAACTGTGACCCTCGTAATAATCGTTTATGGAAACTAATAACTCTACATCTGTTCGCTTACTGAAGGAAGCATTATTGACGCCGCTATTTGCGGGAGCAAGAGGATTGGAAAAATCTGAAAAAAAACGCTCTATCATTACCGTTAACCTTATGGCCCTTGTATTAAGCGGGTTAGTATTGGGAATTGGTAGTTATTTCTATCTTTTGAAAAACTCTGTCTTTTTTCTTGTTGGTATTCCGTTGGAAGTCTTGGGCTTTGCCTGTGTTATTGGCCTGAACTACCATAAACAATATTTCCAGGCTAACCTGTTAATGTATACTGTTAATGCCATTTTCATAGCTTACTGGTCTACCGTTCTCGGATCAGGTATTTCATTGGGATTGTTACTTGGATTTATTACCATTATTATTTTCCACCTGTCGGCTTCCTGCTTTCTGCATAAAGAGAAGAGATCTACATTAATTTGCCTGATTGCCACCGTGCTGTTTGGGTCCTGGGTGTTGGCGAACTCTTATTTTCATCTGATGGACCCGATAGGGTTAAGTGATAATATAGCAACAAGCATGAGATTTATCACAACGATTGCCCTGATTGTATTTATCGTATTGGTAATGTTGTCTTATGTAGCACAAATCAATTCATTATTATCTTCTGAGAGAGCGCTTAAAGAAATCTCTGAAAGAAAGAGTGTTTTCTTACGGGAAACTTATCACGAATTAAGAACACCGCTCAACGCCATATTCTCCATTGCACAATTATTCCAGCTGAAAAAGGATAAATATGTAGAGGAAGACCGAAAACAACTGGATGATCTCTATTCTTCCTGTTATATTGCCCGCAACACTATTAATCATGTGCTGGACATGTCAAAAATAGAATCCGGCCGTTTCTACAATCTCATTAAGGAACCTATTAACTTAAGAGAATGCGTTGCGCATTGTGTAGCCATGAACAGCTACCTGGCTGCTTCCAGGGGAATTATGATTAATGTAAATTTTGACGCGGCACTGGATCAACCAATTAATAGTGATGATTTATTGCTGAAGAAGATATTTAACAATGTGCTGTCTAACGCTGTGAAGTTCGCTGCCGGCAGCAGTATTGTGGAATTCACCTGTGAGAAAAAGGGAGAACAAATCCATTTTAAAGTCCGCAACGATGGAGCGATAGACCCTAAAATAGCCGATCGGATTTTCGACGACTTTGTATCAGGCCGTAATCAGACTGAAGGAACTGGTTTGGGATTGTCTATTACCAAACATCTTGTAGAACTGTTTGATGGCACGATTGCCCTGGAACCGGATGAAGCCTATCCAAACACCACTATTATTGCTTTTAATATCCCACTGGAAATAAGTACAGAAAAAGTAAAGCAACAAACAGTCTTCCAATTCAGAAAAAACTGCTTTGCTGGCGCTACCGCACTGATCATTGAAGATGACCTTTTAAGCGCTCACTTTCTTTCTAAAATACTTACAGAGATGGGCATCACTTCTGTTGTATGTAAGGACGGAGAAAACGCTGCTGCATTAATCCATCAAACAATGCCCAATGTGATTATCTCAGATCACAACATGCCGGGGTTTGATGGCAAACAATTACTGCAATACCTCCATCATACGGAAGAATTAAAAGGCATCCCCGTTTTAATCGTATCCGGAGATGCCTTCTTAAAAGACGAAATACTACAGGCAGGTGCCCAGGCATTCATTACAAAACCTGTACATTTTAAGGAATTGCATCTGGAATTATCCAGGCATTTACCTCATCATATACTCTCATAACGGCCGGTATCCAAAATAGCCCAATCGTCATACCCTTTTACAATCGTGTATAATCCCTGGATGTACTCGTCTATCTGTGCATTGATACTTTCGCTCCAGAAAGGAATTTCTTTCCGGAGCTTTTCCAGTTTAGATACGTATTCGTCATGGTAATCGATGACGTATTGTACCGCATTTTCATGATCTAAATTCAATTCTCTTTGTGCAATAAAAATCAAATTAAATCCCGCAATTTCAAGATCTTTCTCCCTTGCAATGGAATGCAAATCGTTCGCTAAACAACCCAGCAGATTAAGGATCAGCTCTATTTCAACAATTGTTTTATGCTCATATACTTCATCTGGCAAATCCAACTTTTCAAAAATGGCCACCAAAGGGAACATAATATAAAACCCTGTAAAAGGCCGCATTTCAAAATACTTAGCCATGGTAGGAACATAACTATGCAACTGCATATCAATTTCAAAAAAGCATTCTCTCAAATAATCGGCCATGTGTTTACAATACACCCGGTATAAATAAGGCGAACTAATAGCGCGGAATCGCTGTAGAATATTTGCCAATCCTATACTCAAGCTATTCTCCGATGGGCCTCGTTTATCATCCAGGATGTCAATAAACTCATATAACATCGCTTTCATTTCAATAGCGGCATCTGCTCCGGCGGAGCCTCTGTCGCAGGTATCATCTACCGTAAATAACCAGGTGAGCAAATCACCTGCTAAACAAATCTGATTAAATGTGGCATTGGGATATTCACGGGCAGCCTGTAAACCAAATCTCGCTTTGGTGTACCAGCCAATAGATTTGAACTGTGGGGCCAGGTCAAATCTTTGTGCCCATTTCAAGGTGTTCAATTGTACTTCTTCGGAAAATGCATTAATCGCAGGTTCGCCTGGTAAGGTGCAGGCATACGCATTCATTGACATAACTGTAATTTTTAAGTGTTAGAAAAAAGGGACTGATAAGTATATTTTGGAATAGGAATTTGCATTACATAGGTGGTGAAAAAGTCCACTTTGACACCGTTAACTATACGTACATAATCTTCTGAAAGTGCAGGAAAACCGGTCTCTGATAGTATTATTTCGATACAATCTAAATAAAGTTGACAATAAAAAGCTAAAATGGACAAAACTATTTTTGCCCGAAAATAATTCAGTTCATTCACAGCATTAACGTGACAGTATAGCGCCCCACCGCGATATCAGCACATCGCGAATCAATAATTGGCACGCCGTGAAAATGTCTGCATGACATTCATATATCCATTCCCGTAGTGCAACAATATGACAGTTACCAGCTCACATGATAGCATCTTTGTGTGAGCACTCTTGTTTGGGTACGGGAAATAATTATATCTAAAATAACTGTTGCGCCCGTAAAAAGTTTACAAATCTGATAATGAGATTATTTAGCGAACAAATGAGATGCTTTAACGAACCACCTAACATGGAACAAGCTATTTTTGCCGTTTTACACCATGATGGAAATGATAGGTAAACTTATAACGGCAGTGAGCATCGCCCTGTTAATGGCGACAAGCGCTTCCATAGCACAACAGACCCATGCAAATATCCCCGGCGATTTCGCGGATCCGTCCATTACCAGGGTGGGTAATACCTACTATGCCATTGGCACCTCCAGCGAATGGGGGCCTCAGTTTCCGATCTTTAAATCGGATAACCTGCAACAATGGGAACAAACCGGCTTCGTCTTTGACGAAACTCCGGCCTGGACAGGGTCTTCTTTCTGGGCCCCGGAATATTACTTTCATCACAACACCTACTATGTTTACTATACGGCTAAACGAAAAAGTGATGGCGTTTCCTGCATCGGCGTGGCTACCTCCGCTTACCCCGATCACGGCTTCAAAGACCATGGTATCCTGATTGAATATGGCCGCGAAGCCATCGATGCATTCGTATTTAACGACAATGGTCAGCTATACATCACCTGGAAAGCCTATGGCCTGGATAAAAGACCCATAGAAATACTCGGCAGCCAACTGGCAGATGACGGTCTTTCCCTCACGGGTACACCTTTTACCCTGTTAAAAGATGAGCAGCACCAGGGCATAGAAGGACAAAGCATCCTCAAAAAGGATCGCTACTACTACCTCTTTTACTCGGCAGGCAACTGCTGTGGCGTATCCTGCAGCTATAATGTACGCGTAGCCAGAGCTACGGCTATTACCGGCCCTTATACGGATTATACCGCCAATCCTGTGCTGACAGATGGGAACGACTGGAAATGCCCGGGACATGGCACCTTTGTACAGGATCCCCGGGGCAACTATCAGTATCTCTACCACGCCTATAACAAAACCAGTAATGTATTTACCGGCCGGGAAGGCATAGTGGCGGCGCTTTCCTGGAATCCGGAACAATGGCCCGTGTTCAGTCATACCAGGGCGACTATTAATAACCGGCCACCGGCCTCACTCCACTACGATTTCACCCATCCCGGCCAGAAAGCATTCTGGCAATGGGATTTCAGAACTATGCAGCCCGTATGGAAGGAAGCCAACGGACAACTACAGCTATCCGGCAAATACAGCGACCATAACCCCGCCGGTATAGCCCTTACGCTACGCCCTTACAGCGCAGCATATGAAGTCAGTACCGCCGTCGTCAATCATAACAAAGCCGCCAAAGGGCTGGTCATTTACGGAGACGCCAATGCCGCAGTAGGCATTGATGTCCAGGATAACCAGGTAGTATGTTGGATATCGGGAGATGGAAAAAAAACGGTGATGTCTCAGCAAACCATTGGACACACAGAGGCGCCTGTATACCTGAAAATGACCGTATACCCGGATTTCACCTGCCGGATGTATTGGAAACAGGGGAACAGCTGGCAGGAACTAACACCTGAGCAACAGCCCTACTCTATTAGCTTCCTGCCTCAATGGGATCGTGCACCAAGACCTGGCCTGCACTTCCAGGGTGCGGAAAATGAAATAGCAGCCTTTAGCTTTTTTGATATTAAATACCATACCAGCGGAAAACCATAGCTTTAGCGATAGCGGGGGTTGATCAGCGGCATCAGCTCCTGCTTACTTACTTTATATTCCATCATAGATGGCCCCTGCCCCAGTGCGTAGTCCCCAAAACTGAAGGTGATCATATCTTTTGATATATTGAAAACAATATGATTTAAGCCATAAAAAGTCCAGGGATCATCTCTGCTCCCCTCCCGCAATGAAAGAAAATGTTTATCCAACAATTTTATCAAGAGACTGGAGTCACTGCTGCTTTTTACATTAAAGTAATCGTTGACTTTAATTGGTTGCTGACTTTTTTTATCATAAGTCACAGATTTCAAATAATTGATGGCATGAGACGCACCACTTGAATTCATGGCCACACCAAACCTTACGCTCACAATGCGTTCATCCTGGTAATAGTTAATCGGAAAGGCTACAAATTCATTCGTTTCATCTTCGCCGACCCCGGGATCTGGTGCCTGATCCTTTGCCGCTGACAGCATCGGCTCCCGACACGCTTGTAATGCACTGTCCAGTGAACGGTTTACAAGACCACTATACCCAGCCATAGATTCATCTGTTGTACAAGCATGTATAATGGTGATCTTAAGCCGGATGGCGCTATCCATGTAATGAATACTATCTACACGAAATCCCGGTGGTATAATGGAATCTTCCACTATTCCGTCGGCAAAAATTGCGTCTTCCTGTTCAGATGCACCAGGTGTACTATCAACCGCCACTGCTGGGGAGGATGCTGGTTTATTTGATGTACGATGCCCGTTATTACAGGCAAACAGCCAAATGGCAATAGGTAGCAGGATAATGTATTTCATGAGTTGTTACTGGTGCTGCAATATAATATTAATATTATTCCCCAAATAACAGATAACGCGAATGCCGCTATTGCATTAGTGATAGGTTGGGATAATGAACAAACCCTGCAATATGAAGGTATCGCCACGCAGTTGTCAATAGCCTCCTCCCCTGATCTTCTCGACATCTATTTCGAAACTTTCCCCGAGGGCCGGGACCGGCTGAAGCATATGCCGGACATTGCCTATTTCCTGGTAAAACCAACCTGGGTAAGATATTCAGACTTCAATAACCAGGAGATAAACGAACAACATTTTTAGCTGGTCTACAGTATCTACCCAAAAAAGGCTGGCACTGTAAACAGTTGCCAGCCTTCATGGTTGGTATTTAAAGGTAGATATACATCATCAATATACTGCTGCCGGAGTAGCCATCTCATACTGCGCAGGATACAATTTCCGGAACATGCTATACGCGATCGCCAACACACTAAAAGCAATGATGGCATCTATGGTAGCCGGGAACCCCAGCACACTTATTTTAGAGAAGAAGGCAAAAATAATGTCGAAGAACATGCCCGCAAATACCCATTCTTTTAAACGTAACAACCGGTTAGGTATTAACAGCGTAATGATCCCTGAAATTTTAAAGACGCCCAGTATGTAAATAAAATGCGAAGGATAGCCTAATTGCTGTGTAATTCCCCATACAATCGGGTTTTTAGTCAGCTCAAAGAAACCACTGGCACCAAACCAAAGCGACATAAAAATAACGGCGGACCAATAGATAATTTTTGTGGTAGTAGTTTTCATTTTTTACTTTTTTATGTTTGATAAAATGTGGCTGCTATTGTATTAGCGGCTTGCTGCATCAAAAGTAGACCGGTTTTTCCGCCGGCTACGGCTCCAAACACCTGAGTTGGACGAATTGAGGGGTGAATTCGTCTTTTCAGAGGGTGAAAAAGTGCGCGATTACCTTTAACTTCATTCCAGATACGAAAAGACACCATGACTCATCTGCTCACCTATATCCGGTCGCTGGCGCCTTTCTCAGATCAAAGCTGGGAAATACTCTGTGCACATGTTACCCGGGAGGAATATGCCAAAAACACCTGGCTGACTAAAGCCGGGAAAGCCTGTAACAGTTTATTCTTTGTCTGTGAAGGCTACTGCTGCACTTCTTATGAGCAAGACGAACAGGAAATTAATACCGGCTTTTATTTTGAAAACGACCTCGTTACCGATATCAACAGCTTTCACAACAATGAACCAGCTACGTTGTCGATCCGGGCTTGTGAAGCCCTCACGGTAGTTAGGTTCGACAAGCCCCAGCTGGCACTCATCAATAGCCTGGCACCTGAAAATGAAGTAGTAGGCAGAAAACTGATGCAGGTGGTTGCTGCCAAACAGGAAGAACAAATCAAATTATTCCGGCTTCCCACGGTGCAGCAGCGGTATGAATACCTGGAAGCCCATCATCCGGCACTCTTACAGCGGGTTTCGCTTACACAATTATCTTCTTACCTGGGTGTATCCAGGGAAACGCTCTCCCGCATGCGGAACAAAAGAGGCAGGTCCTGATTTTGTGACAATTATCACGGTGGCATTCGCCAACAAAGCGTCAATTTTATTCAAAAAATAAAATGACACTAATCACGTTTGTATTCACGCTGGTGCTGGGCGCCTTTATACTCCTGGTTTATCTTGGTTTTCGCCGCAAGGCTTTTAATAACCCACGCAGTTTTCTGCAACAGCGTCCGCAGGCATCGGGGAAGCGCCTCGTACTGTTTGGAGATAGTCAAACTCATAGTACACTTAGCAGCGATTATGCGGCTATGTTACGGGCCTCCCTGGGCAATGCTTTTACGGTGATTAACGCTGGCAAAAATGGGGATACCGCTGCCGGCTTGTTAAAGCGCGTGCAGAAAGACGTATTGCCCTGCCGGCCCGACCTGCTTGTTATTTATGTGGGCACCAACGATGTGCTTCGGAAAGTGCCACTACCAAGCTATTCCAGCGATTTATCACAAGTGATTCAGCAGGTAAAAGCGGTGAAAGATATCCCGGTTGCTTTAATTGCTTTTCCACCACTGGGAGAAAATCTGCATAGCCGGAAGAATGAAGAAGTGAATCTGTTTAACCAGTCGCTCGTTAAACTGGCAGCAGATTTCAACATCAGCTACCTGCCATTTAATGAAGCGCTGAAGGCTTACTTAAGCGACAAGCGCATACAAGACGAGGGCGAGTTTTCTATGAAAATTTCACGGCTGCTGATGTCCGCATTTAAAAAATACTATCTGGGAAAAAGCTATGATCAAATTTCCCGGGCCCATCACTTACATGTGCTGTCGGATGGTATTCACCTGAATGATGTGGCGGGAAATATTTTGGCAGATATGTTACAACATTGGGTCAGGGCAGCTTCACACCCCACCCGGGTGCCACTTCCGGCTTCCTCCTTGCGTCGGGATGCCTGAGCCACATGGTATTGAATAAATTTATCTAAATTGGTTCCCTGATACCATGCACATGAAAACTTCTTTTGATCTACTGATAGCGGACACAATTGCACCCCTGTTAAAGCAGTATGGGTTTAGCAAAAAGGGATTAAATTTTTATAAGACAACCAACGGATTGGTGTTCCTTATTAATCTTCAAAAAAGCCAGGGTAACAGCGGTGACAACATTAAATTCTATATCAATTGTGGTATTCACTCCACTGACATAGACCGGGTAATTGGCGTTAAAGAAAACGACGCACCCAAAGAATATGACTGCTATTACCGGGACAGGATCTCTGATATCACCCAGGCCATCAGCGATGGCTATGTGACGGGAATCACCACCGCTACACAGATAACGGCAGACCTACAGCAAGTAATGGCTTTGTTTGAAAGTATCCGGACTTCCAATGACCTGGCGCAATTAATGATCGACAAAAACGGGTTGAATAACTACAAAGAATTATTTACCTACCTGTTGTTAACCGGCCGGGAGCAACAATTAAAAGCTTTTACGGGACAGCTCTTCAGTAACTTTGGATCCGAAAAAAGATGGACCATCTTTGAAAACCAATTGAATACCGTCTTAAAAAATAATGAAAAAACATACCAGTTATCAGACCTTATTGGTCAGCCCTGACCCGCTCACACTCATTATATAAATAAAAAATTCATTTCTTCATGTCAGCATTCCTGCTTATTTTCCACCTTTGAAAATGCAGGCAAACCATATTGAAAGGGAAAGCCCCTACCATGCCACTGCGAACCATTAACCCAAACGTAACAGGAAACTATGTACGAAGTAAATGAATTGACCCAGGCCTTAAGAAGAGGAAATGTGGACGAAGCCCGCCAAAGACTGGCACAGGGAGAAAAATTACCCGCTGATCTGGCCGACTACGACCAACGACAAATAACAGATACATTACTACGGGCAAAAGCCTTTGATATAATAGACCAGCTGATAAAAGGCCGGTTTGTGGAAACAGATATTTACGAATACGATAAACTGGATGGCAGCATCTATGCATCTGTTTTCCGGAACCTCGGTACCAGCCCGGAAGAACTGACATTCCTGGCGTCGTTACTGGCAAAAACAGATAATATCAATGATGCACCCGGCGACGTTACGCTACTGGAGCTGGCCTTCAAAACCAATGCCCCCGTGGCACATATTGAATTGCTGATAGCTGCCGGCGCAGATATTCTCCGGAAAAACAACTACGAAGAAACCTATCTCTATAAAGTAATACAAGAATTTAATATCAAAGAAAACAATGGCCTTGTTTATCTTGATTTCTTAATCAAAAACGGTGTAGATCCCAATGCCGGCAATATTGTAGGCGAAACGCCCCTACACCTGGCCGTAGGAAAAAAACTAAAAGCTTATATCAATTTCCTGCTGGAACAGGGCGCCGACCCTAACCAGGCCAACAAAAAAGGCGAAACACCTTTTTATGCGGCCATCACTCACCAGGTATGTGATGAAGAACTATACCGGCTGCTATCTGCCCAAACCACGCCTGATTTTGACGCCGTCACCCAAACCGGTGAAACCATTATTGGTGGGGCATTACGGATGCGCAGTCGCGGGGGTGATGGGGAAACAAAACTAATCAAAGCACTCATCAACGATGGCGCCGATGTATACCAAACCTCTCTCTGGTATTCGGCGGATAAAGCCGCGCTGGACTGGACCGCATCACATCATGCCGATATCCTCGAAGCCATACTGGATACCGGTGTGGTGGAACTGGACCGCCGCGACAATGAAGGTAATACCCTGCTGCATAAAATATGCGGACATAATGTGAACTATGAACAGGAAGCCGCTAAACAATTGTACCGCAAAGTGAAAATGCTGATTGAAGCCGGTGCCGACGTGAATTTGACCAACGACCGGGACCAGACACCGCTCGACCTGGCAGCGCAGGATAACCTGAAATCTAAAACTGTGGAGTTACTCCTGAAACATAAAGCCTGATAACATGTCCATGTCTTTTATTATAGCCTGCGAAAGCGGCAAAAGAAAAATTGCGGAAATACTGCTGGCCAACAAAGAAGTAGATGTAAAATATACTGATGAAAAAGGCAGAACCAGTTTGCATTACGCTGCTCACCAGGGCTATCTGGATATCGTAAAATTACTGCTGGAAGCGGGCGCCGACCTGGATTATGAAGATCACAACGGAGAAACTCCTTTCTATTTTGCCTGTTTGCAGAAACAAAAACAAACCGCCCTGTATCTCCTGGAGAAAGGCGCCAGAACCGATATCAAAGACTTCCAGGGCAATAACCTGCTCCATCTCACTGCCAGAACAGGGCAGAAAGAGCTGGTTGACGTGCTGCTGGCAGGCGGTATGAGTGCTGATCTCGTGAACAACGAGGCCGTTACGCCCCTGCTGGTAGCATCGGCATGGCGCAACAAAGAGATTGTGCAAACCCTCATCGATCATGGCGCCAACGTCAATGCCAGCGACAAATCCGGTGATTCCCCACTGATTACGGCGGTCCGGTCCAAGAACATACCGATGGTGACCTGCCTGATCGAAAACGGCGCCGACGTGAACCAAACCAACGATGCCGGCGAATCAGCCCTGCTGATTGCCTGCTACGATACCAACCGCGCCATCACCAACCTGTTGGTAGACAAAGGCGCCGATGTACAAGTCACCTCCAAAAACGGGCTGTCACCTATCTGGTACGCCTGCGCCAACAACCAGAAAGAAATCGTGAGCCTGTTCCTGGATAAAGGCATGGATGTAAATTTCAGCCAGCCGCTATCTGAAGCTACCATCAGCATGAACAGCTACCTCGACTGGGTAGAAAGCAGTAATAACCTCTCCATGGAAAGCGCGTTTTCTTTTAACCATACCTACACCTACGGCGGCGAAAGCCTCCTGCACGTAGCGGCCAAAAATGGCCACCTGAGTATGGTTAAGCTGTTGCTGGAGCGAAACGCCAATGTCAACATCCAGGACGAATCCGGTAATAGTGCCCTGCACTACGCCGTTTCCTGTGGGAAGAAGGATATCGTGAAATACCTGCTGGAACAAGGCGCCGACGTGACCATCGTCAACACCAAAGAACAGAAAGCCATAGATTATGCCTCCATCAAAGGATTTAATGAGATTGCTGCACTACTGCTTAGTTATCAGTCCCCGGCGGCTCAAACGCCCGTAGCTACTGCTACTGTGGACAGCCAGCCGGTTACAGATAAGAAAAAAGCATTGATGGACCTGAAAGAATTGCTGGATGCCGGCATTCTTACCCAGGCGGAATTTGATACAGAGAAGGCCAAAGTGCTGAGTGGAAAATAGTTTTCTCCGAAAACACCCGTTTTAAATGTAAAAGCCTGTAGATGCATATCTACAGGCTTTTTATCTGTTAGTAAAATCAATCAGTTATGATGCTACGGGCTGACGCTTCAATGCTGCGATGCGCACCACCAGGTCTGCCAGGCGATTGGAATAGCCAAATTCGTTATCATACCAGCCTACTACTTTCACCAGGTCGCCCACTATGGAAGTGAGTAAAGCATCGAAAGTACAGGAGTAAGGATTATCAATGATATCAATAGATACGATAGGCGCTTCTGTATATTTCAACACACCTTTCATGGAAGTAGCGGCAGCCGCTTTGAATGCCGCGTTAATTTCATCCACACTACCCGGTTGCTTTCTCAGGATACAGGTGAAATCGGTCAGCGAACCATTGAGTACCGGCACGCGTATCCCCGCTCCTCCCATTTTTCCTTCCAAATGCGGGAATATAGATGTTATTGCTTTTGCCGCCCCGGTAGACGTAGGGATGATGGAAGCCGATGCTGCACGTGCTCTGCGCAGATCCCTGTGCGGCGCATCGTGTAAATTCTGATCTCCGGTCATGGAATGCACGGTAGTGATATAACCATCCACGATACCCCAATTGTCGTCCAATACCTTTACCATGGGCGCCACATTATTGGTCGTACAGGAAGCGTTGGATAACACCGGCGCCGTAAGGTCCACCAAATGATCATTTACGCCTAATACCACGGTAGGAATATCCTTATCAGGCGACGGAGCCGATACAATCACCTGTTTGGCGCCGGCTTGTAAATGTAAGCCGGCAGCGCTGCCGGTAGTAAATTTACCCGTAGCTTCAATGACTACATCAACGTCGAGCGCTGCCCAGGGCAATTTCAACGGATCCCGCTCCGACAAAACACGAATTGATGTACCATCTATTATCAGGGCATCAGCGGTGGCTGTGACCTCTCCTTTATACGGACCATGTACCGAATCATAGCTGTAAAGGTGCGCCAATGTTGGCGTATCCGCCAGGTCATTGATAGCTACCACTTCTATCCCGGTTTTCTGCAGTAACATACGTAAACATATTCTGCCAATACGCCCAAAACCATTAATAGCTACCTTCATGTTTAAATAGTTATAGCCTGTAAAGTTATTTGATAGTGTGCAAATAACAAAAATCTGCCTGTCCCGGGGAACCCCGAAGGCTGGTTTTTCCCTACATTAGCAGCATTAAAACAATCACCATGCACATCAGGCAGGAGCAGGAAAAAGACTATCCCGAAGTATTCAACTTAATTCAACTTGCTTTTGAAAAAGAAGTCCACAGCGATCACCAGGAGCAGTTCCTCGTAACACGGCTGCGGCATTCCGATGCCTTTATTCCTGCATTATCTTTGGTGGCTGAGGAAGATGGTAACATCGTGGGTTATATCTTATTGACAAAAATCAACATCGTGAATAGCCATGCGCGTCATCCTGCGCTGGCATTAGCGCCGGTGGCGGTACTTCCCTCCTGCCAGGGGAAAGGCATCGGCGGACAATTAATAAAGGCTGCCCATGAAAAAGCGAAAGCAGCCGGATTTACGGCGGTGGTGGTATTGGGACATGAAAGTTATTATCCCCGTTTGGGCTATAAAACGGCAAAAACGTTCGGAATTAAGCTCCCCTTTGAGGTGCCGGATGAAAATAGTATGGCAATTGAATTAACGGATGGTGCATTGAAAGATGTTAACGGCGTAGTAGAATACGCCAGGGCGTTCTTTGAATGACCTGTCCGGGCTATATTAAAAACCTCTTAACCAGGGCCGGTGTATCAAAGGAGAAAATGCCCAGGGTACAGAGCTAAGTATGATTAACAGCGCTATGCTAAACCAGATGGCCATTGTTTTAAACTTTGCCCTGTCTGAAGACTGCCGCCTCGACTTTGCGGCACCAATGGTCACCACAACTACAGCGATTGTCATCATCAGGCTGTGTTCCATGCCAAAAAAACGTATCTCCCGCTGATGAACCGCCTCTTTAAAATTCGCCCAGAAATAAGTCACCAGGGGACTGATAAAATAAAGATACAAGCCGGCAAGGAACTGGATATGCGCAAAGATGATGGTCCAGCGCCGGATGGAATGATCAAAAGCAGTAAACGTTTTTGCCGACAACCAACCGTGCCAGGCACGATAAATTGCCAGGATAAGACTCATCAGTACCAGCCAGCGTACCAGGGAGTGAATGGCTAAAATGGTAGGATACATCTTTTACTTTTTCGAAACGCAATTTATAAAAAATAAAGGTCGTTTAGTCAGATATGCAAAGAGGAGCTTCGATGTGAAGCTCCTCTTTGCATATCTGGTACCTGCCAATATTTTACCAGGCATTATGAATAGTAAGGTCGTAAGTAGCTTTTGCCGCAGGGATGCCACCACCCACAACGATGTCTTTCTTAAAGCTAACTGCGGACGACAAGGTGACGTGATATTTTCCGTTACTGTCTTTGGTCACATTGGCAGTACCACCGGTTCCATTCACCGAATATAGCACGGCTCCTGTAGTTACAGCAGTTCCAATGGTACAATCAATAACAATGATGCGGCTGCCGGGATTTGCCACCATTGCCTGCGTGGTACCAAGACTGTAGCTTCCTTCTCCCAGGTTACTATAGAAAGTCATGGTAAGTGAGCTACCGGAAAAAGCCCCATAATTTCCACCATCTCCCGCGGTAGTAGTTGCAATGGCAGTGATCACCCGCCCTTGATCAGGAGCACTGCTGGTTTGGGAAGATGCCGCCCGGGTATAGGTATAATCTCCTAATTTCCAGTTAGCGTCTCCATTCCCGGGAGCCGGATTATTATCACTTTTTTTACCGCAGGAAAATAAAAACAAAGAGGCGAATACGATTGATAATATTCTTTTCATAATTCAAAAATGGTTAAACTTTTTTTTGGCACTATACGGATAACAGGCTATAGCAGCCAGGCTAACGTTGATATGTATGGGTTATGCATCCGAACCGTTGGCGCAATTTCAACGCAATAATATGGAAATTTAGGTTGATTTTTTTTGTCACCTTATAATTACCGGTTAACAGGTAGGCAACTGCTCCCTGGAAACAGGTAGATCAATATTCCTCTCCGCTACTTCAACAGGGTAGCAAAAAAAGTACGCAATAGTTTGGGACCAATGGCAGGGTCGTAGATGAATCCATGAGCCCCCTTTTCAATCGTCTCAAATGTCCACCCTGTTGCCTGGGCTTTATGTTCGTTGTAAATCTGTATCACGTTGTCATACCCGAAAATTTCATCCTGCTTGGAATGGATGGTATATAAAGGATGGTTGGAGGTAATATTTCCGAAGTTAATGGTCCCGATTTTCAATACAGGATTCGCCGCAAATGCATAGAATGCCCTGAATAGTGTTGTTTGTTGGGCAGCAAACCAGAAGGTCGCTGAACCGCCGTTAGACATCCCACCGAGATAAATCCGGCTAGTATCTATGCTATATTTTTGTGTCACTTCCGCTACGATCGCCAAAACATTTTCAAATGCTTTTTCCTGGTCTACCCAACCAAAATCTTTCTTTCCGAACGGATAAATAATAATGCTATTAAACTGTTCCCCAATGGAAAATATGGGCTCGTTTTTAACCTGAGGGCTGTTATGAAAAAAATCTTTGGAAGAAACAACTCCACCATGAAGAAAAACAATGGCAGTAGCAGGTTGCGATGGTTTATAACCCTTCGGAACATATACCAGGTAAGGCACCTGCATCCCCTCCACCTCCCTGAAATATAACACAAAACCTTTGGGCGCCTTTTGAAAAGGTACCTGCGCCAGCACCCGGTGTGCTACAATCGTTTTATTCCATTCTTCGGCTGCTTCTCTTTGTTCCTTTCCCTTCTCGCCCAACCGTGCCTTCATTTCCATTAATATCGACTGAAAATCCTTTGTATGGGATATATTTTTAAACACTTCATTGGTTTCCAGGTAAGTAACTTCTTCCTGGTTCTTTCCAAGCCCCAGCGCATAGCTTTTCTTCAACCATTCCAGGGCAAGACGGGGATCATTACAGTTGGCAGCAGCGGTTACCCCTCTTATATAATCATATGCGCCAATGGTAGCACCTTTTGAGAAGGCCGCTTTAAAATTGGATAGTGCGGCGCAGTAGTCTTTCTTATTTAAGTTACCGACCGCCTGTTCCAGCAGCTCGTTGTATGATTGGGAGAATGCGAGATGACAACATAATAACAATGGCAAAAGCAAAAACTTCATAGTATTCTTTTGAAGAAAATTCTTCATAAAATACATATCATATTCAATTTTGCAAAATATTAAATCGCGGCAGGTGCATAGGTTAATTCCACCACCCCTGACTTAAAAACCTTCGTTCCCATCAACTTCAATCCTATTCTTTCTTTTATATCTTCAAACAATGGTTTTCCGACGCCCAGTACCACCGGGTGTACCGATACTTTATATACATCAATCAACCCAGCTTGTATAAATGTTTTGATAAGACTGGCACCACCATATAGCCAGATATCTTTGCCTCCCTGCTGTTTAACCGCAGCTACCTGGTTAACGATATCGGCACTGATAAACGTAGCTTTGCCGTCTTGCCTGGTCTGACGTGAAAAAACAAATTTCTGCTTTGAGTGTATTCCCTCCCACATTTCTTTTTCCGCCGGACTGGTAGCGGCATCAGGCTGAAAATTCCCCCATGCGTCATAACTTATCCTACCATAAAATATAGTGTCGATACTTGCGATAAAGCTGCCAAAATCCATATCATCATCCATTATACACCAATCTACTTCGCCGTTTGGTCCTTCAATAAACCCATCCAGTGTTACGGCTAAATTCAAAATTATTTTCTTCATGCTACGTACTTTTTAGCAAAGGTAAATACCTGGTTTGTCTATTCTTTGGAAAAATGCGACAAAATCAAATTTGAGCTGGCGTAAGTCCGGTGTGTTTTTTTATTTCGTTGGTGAGATGTGACTGATCATAAAACCCACCCTCAAAAGCGATATCCGCCAGGCTCTTTCTTTGACCGGCCTCGTTCAGCATCGTCAACGCCGATTGAAAGCGGATAATCTTTACATATTCCTTGGGGGTTAATCCAATATGTGTTTTAAATAGCCGCTCCAATTGCCTCACGGTAATAAAATTCCTTTGGGCTGTTTCATAGATACTGGCTGTTCCTTTAGCAATGCTGATATCATTTAATACAGCCAACAACGATGCATTAGGGCTTCCTTTCCTATCCAAAAAAAACCTATTGAGATAAGTAGCGGGGGCTTTATTTATCTCGCCTATATCCAATGAGTATCGTTTCTCCAATTCAACCGTATCATCTGTTAATTCATTTTGCGGTGCATAGTTGTAAAAAGAGGAGAAGACGCCCGGTTTGAAACACACGCCCAATAGATGCGTGTTGCTATCTATAAAACTATCTTTAAAAGTGGTCATGGCACCTACTACGTAGGTTTTGCCATGTTCTATGGCGGTAGTCCCATTATCCGTTTTACAGGATGCGCCTACATTTATAACTATACCAGCGCACCCATCCGGGAATATGCGTTCCCATTGGTGATCACGCTCCTCTCCTTTTAACTCCCAGAAAGAATGAATATGGGTGGCTAGTTCCGGGCAAGGTATCGTTGTGTTGTATTTCATCAGTAAGCTAAGGTAGCTATTTCCGGAGAGTTGGCAATTCGTTACTCAGTATTACACGATCCCCTGCCGGATCGCCTTATTGATTAAAATAGCTGTATTTTTCGCTTCAAATTTTTCCAACAAGCTTTTGCGATGCGTATTCACTGTTGGGATGCTGATAAACAGCTTTTCTGCTATTTCCGCATTCGTCAACCCTTCCGCAATTAATAGCAATACTTCCTTCTCCCGTCGTGTAATAACAGGGGCGGTATCATTCTGCTCATTCAGCGCTTCTTCTGCCTCCAGGCTGAGATGAGTACCACCGTACTTTACCATCTGAATAGCTTCCAGCAGTTCTGCTTTATCCGCATTTTTCAATACATATCCTGAGGCGCCGTTATCCAGCATATTTTTTATTACCGACTGCTGGTTAAAGGTGCTTAAGCCGATAATTAAGACAGATGGGTACTTCTCCTTTACCTCTTTGCATAAATCGATGCCACTTCTGTCTGGCAGGTTAATATCCATCAATATAACGTCGGGCTGTTGGTGTTGCAGAAAAGCCAGGCACGAGGCTGCGTTGGTGGCATGTCCGGCCCACTCAATGTCTTCTTCGTTTTGTAGTAACGAACGGATACCTTCTATCACCATATAGTGATCATCAACGGCAAAAACAGTTGCTTTCATTAAATATCTATTTCTATCATCACGGATGTTCCTTTACCAGGTGCAGTTTGTACATCCAATTTTCCTTTTAAAAAGTCCACCCGGTTTTCAATATTACTCCAACCCATACCAGTGGTATGTTTGAGCATTTGTTTATCAAAACCTTTACCATCGTCTTCCACGGTAATAGTAAATCGTTTCTCCTGGAGTACCAGGTGTGCCTGCACCAATACGTTTTGGGCGGCAGCATGTTTAATGGCATTATTAACCAACTCCTGTACAATCCGGTACACCGCCACCGCCGGTGTTTGCGCAATGGTCATATCATCCATGCCAATGGCCTGGTAATTTACACGTACTACACCACTCCTGTTTATTTCACTGCAAAATTCTTTCAAAGCAGTATTCAGTCCATATTTCACCAACGTTTCCGGCATTAAGTTATGCGCTACCCGTCGCATTTCCTTAATACTGCTGTCCAGCATATCAATGCTACGCTCAAAAGCCTGTCCGTTTTCAGGTGTCAGGATCAGGTTTTCCTTTATATTCTGAAAGGTAAATTTTATGCCGCTTAACATGCCACCAAGGCCATCATGAAGGTCTTTCGCCAGCCGGGTACGCTCCTGTTCCTCTCCTTTCAATACTGATTCTGTGGCCGCCAGTTGCTTTTCCACTTCCAGCTCTGTAATGCGCTGCTGCTGTAATTTTTGCTTATGCCGGTAGTTCCGGTAACCCAGGAATGAAATAACAAGTATGGCTGCTGTACCAGCGATCAAAAAGTAATTAAGAATAGATTTTTGCCGGATAGCCAGCTGCTGCACTTTTTGGGTGGTTTTCAGCTGATTAATTTCCTGTTCCTTATTTGCCACCCGGAAACGAATTTCCATCATGGCAGTCTTTTCATTTATTTCTCTTGATTGTATGCTATCTGAAGCCGAACGGAATAGCTTTTCATATTCATAGGCCTTCTTATAATCACCCAAACGGCTATACCATTTTGAATAGTAATCCATTGCCGATGCCATCTCATCATCAATTCCGTTCTCTTTTGCCAACTGATACAACATGTCAATATTTGCTTTGGCAGCCGGTAGCTTCAAATCCATCTGAAAATTAATCATTAAATCAAGCGCCTTCGCCTGCTGTGAAACATCATCATTCTGCAGCGCATAGTCATAGGATTTCTGGTAATAAGAGAGTGCCTTCAGGGTATCTTTTCGATAATAAGCTTCCAAATCTCCCATGTTGTAGTAATACACATGAAAGCTTTTAGAATTCTGTAATTTTTCTACAATGGGACCCACAAGCCGCAACAGGGAATCAGCGGCAGCATAATTGTCGACATTCGTATAGGCAGTAGCCAGGTTCATCATATTAGTGGCCAGTAACCTGTTGTCTCCAAAATGCTGCGCCGTACTAACCGCTAACGCTGAATACTCAATTGCTTTTTTATGATTACCCAATCCCATAAAGCAATTGCCTATATTACTGTAGGTGCTGGCAAGTTGTTTATAATTTATTTGCTTGAAAATCTGTTCTGCCTGGAAATAATCCGGCAGGGCAGTTTGATAATCGCCTATATTGTAATACAAATTACCCCGGTTAAGATGCAGATGCCCCATATTAAGACGCATATCTTCGGCTGTATCCCCCTGGGTAACGGCTATAACGGAGTCGGCATAACTTAAGGCTATTTCAAATTTCCCCTGATTTTTATAATACGATAATCCAAGAATATACGCCGTACTTAATCCCCAGTTGTAATGTATCTTCTTGCTTAAGAAAGCCATTTGCCTTATATACGGCTCAAAATCTGAGGTGTTATTATTCAGGTTAGCTTTCATATACTGATACAATGCTTCTACCCGAAGACTATCAGTAGGGGCTTTATTAATACTATTACGTAAGCTGTCGTTGTCCGATATTGCCTGTGCTGCTACCCTGCCAGGCAAACACATTAAAACAGTGATTAATACCAGGTAAATTTGCTTCATGATATAAATACATTTCAGACAGAACAAAGTTGCTTTGAAAATATTCTTTTTACCTCATCTTTTTTAATGATTTTCTCCCCTTTTTATAAAAATCATCTTTTTTAACGATTGTGTAGCCCGGCACGGGCATTTACTTTTATGCTGTCAAGAATACTTACCTCCCCGGATAATTTAAAGATAGATCCCCATGAAAGAGTACATGACCATCACCGTATTACTGCTTAGTCATATTGCAGGCTTCTCTCAGCAAAAAGCTGCCCAGGAAGCACCGGTGGCCTGTGTAGATGATGCCGATGCAGATAAACTGCCTGGCAAATATTACGACCATACCCAGCCTAAATATCCCATGAATTTAAAGGCGGGCTCGGCACAGGAAAAAGCAGCCATGATGAACCAACTGATTGCGTTGGAAAAGCTGGAAGAAAAAAGCCGTAACGGTTTCCCCCTGAACGGATGCGTGCTGCGCACCAGTTTTAGTGTATTAACAAAAGTGCTCTTTAACAGGTACGCGCACACTCCTTATGAATATCAATTAGCTGCGTACCAAAATGTTTGTCATATTCAGGAACATGTTGTGAAAACAGTAGGTGAATACCGTACCGTCATCCGCGTAGCTATTAATCCGGGGATTGCCCAGGGTCATTTCTTTAGTGTTACAGGCGACTTCTACATCAGCGATAAAAGTGTCCGTTATGAGATACCTGTAGATGGTACCGTTGACCAGCGCAATGCCGGCTATCCCAGCACTTATAGCGGCCGCCGCATATCCCAGTTTATTATGATGGCGCAGATAGCCAATAGCAAGGAAGACTTTCAAAAAATCAATAACGGGAACGGGTATATAGAAGAAATTATGCAAGGCAGTGACCCCAAAAAATACCAGTGGTTAAACCGTCATTGGTATATTACCAAACCCGGTATCCCACTCTTTATCCCCGTTACCCGCAAAGAATACCTGGAAGCCCTGCTGGAATACTATGAACTGGAGAAGGAAAACTTCTTTACCATGGTTAGTAGAAAAGCCCAGGAAGACGCCAAAAGCAGTAGCCCGGAAGCCAAAAAGAGAATGGGCATTTATGAAACAGATAAATCTGCCTATCAAAAAATATATACAGATAAAAAAGACAAAGTAAGCCAGTTGCTGGCCAATCAGAAAGCAGACTGGCTGGAACGTCCGGCCATAGTGGCTAGTCGCTGGGATTTACGCCCCAATGACTACGCCAGGCCCTCCAACGGTTTGCTGGATTTTGATAAATTCTATGACAACGAAAATCAAAACTCCCCCTTATATCAATACAACCCCGAATACTTCAAAAATAATGTGCAACAACCCGCCAAGCCGGTATTCATGAGCATACAGTTCCGCTATGAAATGGGAAGAGGCTTCTCCGAAAGGCTTTTCAATAATTTCCTGAAAAATTATGATATGGATGGGTTAAAGAAGATGCTGGAATAATCACCTCAATACTACAAAAATGAACACCTGGTACAAAGTCAACCTCCTTGTCATGTTAATGATCGCTACCTTGCATGCATTTGCACAAAAGGAAACTTACGATGTAATTTCGTATACCCTTCCTGCGGGCTGGCAAAAAGCTGTTAAAGAAAATGGCTTACAGCTAAATACCCCCGATAAAAAAAATGGCGAGTATGCAGTAGTGGTTATTCTTAAATCAACCCCATCGGGCGCATCCGCCATCGAAAACTTCAATAACTATTGGACGAAGCTGGTAAAAGGGACCGTATCGGTTACCGAAGCACCTACTATGGTGGATCCTTCCAGGGATAAAGGCTGGGATATTACTTCCGGATGGGCGCTCTATACCGATGGCACCAATAAGGGAGTAGTAACACTTATTACCGCTTCTGGTGGTGGTAAGGTAGCCGTACTGGTGACCATGACCAATACCGCTATCTATCAGCAAGACCTGGAAGATTTTCTCAACAATATTCAATTGACGGAAACGGTAAACGGTCCGCCCACTCCAAGCTCCCCTGCCACATCTACGCTTACCGGGAAAATATGGGAAGGCACCACTACTGAAAAATTTACGGTTGGTGCCATGAATGGCTATAATACAGGAGGCTATTTTACTGCGCAATACCGGTTTAATGCAGATGGCACGTACCAATTTGTCAACGTTCTGGCTTCCGCCCATGTACAAACGAATTCGCTGCAGTACGAAACCGGCACCTATACGGTAAACGGTCGCCAATTAACGATTATTCCTACCAATGGCGCTAACGAAGAATGGAGCCTGGCAGCCGGTCCTGTCAAACTTGCCGGCATGAGCGACGTACAAATAAGAGATATTAAATCCCAATGGGGCAAACGGCTCAAAACAACCAAAAGGAAACTGGAAAAAGTCACCTACACCTACAGCGTTGCCTACCAGGAAGGGAACCATTCCAATGCATTGATACTGGAAGGTTACAACGGACATACAGAACGGGAAGGGAATGGTAACAAGACCTATTACTTTGAAACCAACGAAGCGAAATCGGTCAAACTCCCAATGAGATAGAGCAACACTAACCAGGATACCAATGGCTATTAACCTACACTGCATCACCTTATTAAAAAACTAAAAAAAAATGAAAACATTTTTGCTATTACTGACCACCTTTACTGCCACACACCTCTTTGCACAAACAACAACCATATATGGGAAGGTGACTAAAAGCGATGGAAGCCGCATTAAAGGCACTTCTACGATGAAAGGATACGAAGATCAACTGATTATCTCCAATTATACCGGAGGGGCAGATAATACGGCAACCATAGAAATAGAAGTGCCTACAGGTGTATACATGGCCACCTTCCGGGATATGATAAATGCACCAACTCCTAAAACGCAGGTGGCAAAAGCCATTGCTACCAGGTCGGTGAACAACAATAACGTTATTACCGCAGCACTGCCACAGAAAACAATCACCCAGCCGTCATTACCTTCGGCGCCAATAGCCAGAATAGATATCTCGGTGACCAACCGGGTGAGTAACAACATGCCTACCTTATCTAACCAAATCATACTGGAAGATGTAAAAGTGGAGAGCTGCTCCGATATGAACGGTACCAGCAAAATCAAATTAAAAGCAGCCCGCATTGGCTGGCTCTATTTCAGCAAAGATCCCAAAACAGGGAAGGCAAATGGTACCACCAAATCCGGCTGGGACACTATTGCCGGCATACCATGGACGAACTTCTAAATAAAAAACCTTCCCATGTTAAAACACCTTGCCATAATAGCAATCCTTTTAAGCAATATCGCCGGTTATGCCCAGAAAGATAATTTCGGCATCATCAGCTATACAGTGCCTGCTGGCTACCGGCTGGCAAAAATGGATCAGGTGCTGACTTATTACAAAGAAGACAGCAAGAGCGGCGCCTATTGCAAGTTTATCATTTATGGCACTTTACCTGCAAAAGGCAATCCCAAACAAAACTTTGACTTTTTTTGGAATAATATGCTTCGTAAGGCATTCAATGTAACAACCTCCCCCAATATGCAGCCTGCCGCCACTTTAAAAGGATGGGAGCTTTCTATGGGTACTGCTGTTTACCCGGACAATGGTATCAACACCATGGTGCTACTCACTAACTTCAGCGGAGAAAACATCATGCAAAACATATGTATTCTGTCCAATGCGGATCTGTATAAGCCTGATATAGAAAGCTTCATCGCATCAGTAAATTTGTTGAGAGAAATTGCGACTCCCCCTTCGCCGCAACATGCCAATAATAGTTCCATCCACCCTCGCTCCAGTGTGGAAAATAACCTCCAATACGAAGTATGGGAATGTCATGCGATGAATCCTTCCACCTCTCTTCTGGAACTAAAAACAGTGGTGCTATCTCCCGATGGCAGATGCTTGTATTACATGCCCGAAAAGGGATTGCATGGCATTACTCCGGCAAACAGTAATGACAATGGCAACTGGGGTATTGTAACGGACAAAGGCAGCATGTTGCAACTTCGCAATGAACGATATGGGAATATGGAGCTGTACAAAATCACCCCTACTTCCATGAGCAGATACCCTCATTCAAAAAGTGTTATTTATAAGAAGGCAAAACCTGTAGACGGGTTGCGGTTTGAAGGAGCCTATTCTCCGGAATTATCTTACTACAATGGGAAAACGGATATCATTTCCCGACAAATTGATCCTAATAAACGGCCCATTATCTTTTTCAAAAAAGATGGGACTTATATCAATGAGGGCATCGAGTTCAGCAATCTAACATTAAATGACAACTACGCCCTGGGAACCGGGACTTATGAAATCATAAACTACTCCCTGATACTTACCACCCAAAGTGGACGGCGACTACAGGTAGCCCTGACACCTATCCTGGACGCTAATCCAGCGAGTATTGACAACAGCGGGCTAATGATAAACAACAGTTTATTTTACAGACTGGGTAAAGGCTTTACGCCCCATCACTAAATCCTGAATTATTCACCCCATACTCTCCCACATGAAAAAGACAATATTTCTCTTATTATATATCACCATCACTACCACCGTATTCGCACAACGTCCTTCCAAAGAACAAATGGAAGCCGATAAAAAAAAATTGGCCGAAGCCATGAAAAAGCTGAATGAAAAAACAGCCCAAATGGATCCAACTGCGAAAAGACACTACGACAGCATGCTCCATCAGTATGGGGTGGGACCCAAAATTGATGATGCCGTAAAACAAGTAAACAATTATCAACCCACAAAATCCGGTCAAGCGGCCGTAGGACTCATTCCTGCAAAAGACAACTCCGCGATTGCTTCCATTGCGGCTACTCCGGCAACAGCAACGATGGGGGCCTTTATAGGCAGCACCGGCAACAGTACATTTGCCGCTGTATTACCCGCCGCCAAAAACAAAGCCAATGAAATTTATAATGCTTTAAAATCAAAAGGCGCCAAGGCAGACGAAATGGGGAATGCCGCCACAGTATTGTGGATGGACGGCCGCACCGAGATTGCCCTCAGCCTGATGGCACAGGTATGTAAAGACAACACCAATAATACCGACAACCTGAATAACTACGCCGCCATGCTAACCATGATGGGTGCACCGGAACTGGCGGTTCCTATCCTTACCAATCTGAATGCCCGGTTTAAGAATAACAGCACTATTCTCAACAACCTCGGACAAGCATGGTTTGCCCTCGGCGATATGGACAAGGCCACCAAATACCTTGACAGCACACTCCTGCTGGCTCCTGCTCATGCACAGGCCAATGAAACCCGTTGCCTGATAGATGAAAGCAAAGGCAATAAAACCGCCGCTGCGGCACACGCCAAAGCAGCCTTCAAACAAGGCACCACCACAGCAAGGAGAGATAAGCTCATGCAACAGGGCTACACACCTGGCCCGGGAGATTACAGTAGCTTCCCGCCCGCCAACAAAAGTGATGACCTCCTTAACCTCGGTGGCTTTGCCATGCCTGCATTCCCCAAATCAGTAGCCGAATGCAGAGGGCTGGCACCTACCTGGAAACAATTCCGCGCCGATATAGATCAGCGACTGAAATCATTACAGAAAATTACAGAGGAATCAAATAAGACAACGACCAATCGCCTGCAACAACAGCAACAACAATTCCTGCAGGCCAAAAACAAAGTTATCAGCAACCCCGGAGCCGTAAATGTGGGCACCGCGATGCAGATAATGGGAACACCGATATTCTCCGAAAAAATGAACGCCCGGGAAAAAACAATATTAGAAAACCTGCAACGGAAAAAACAAAACGCGGTGCAGCAAATAGTGGATTTCGTTAAAGGCGATGGCGCCAAACTGAAGAAGGCCTACGAAGACGCAAAGAAAGGCGTGGACGCTAAAGTGAAAGAGGCAGAGAAGAATAGTGTGAGTCAAACCGTTGATCCCGGCGCATTCTGCTCCGACTATGCAAAAGTAGCGGATGACTTTCTAAAGCCTTACAATACCCAACTGGAAGGGCTTTATAACCAATACCTGGCCGCAGAGAAACAGCTACTAAATGAAATTTCCTATTCTTCCTTGTACACTACTTACCCGGAACTACTTCCCGGACTGAATGCCGGCTTGCAAATGCAATGGTTAAGAGACCTGAGCCTCACCCAAAACGGGATGAATTTTGAAGTGATTACAAAATATGATTGCGAAGACGCCATTGATGGAAAAAATGGCCGTTTAACTGCGTTTAAAGATCCCCATTGCAATATCAACAGTGAATTCGGTCAATCCCTTGGGCTGGCCAACTTGGGCTTTAAAATAACACTGAACTGCAGTGGTATGACCACCGAATTTAACGCGTTAATATTTGGCATTACTCTCAACCAGGATTTAGACCATGCCGGGTTTGGCGACTCCTTTAAAAGCTGCACCGTAAGCATTGGTCCTAAAACAGGCGTAGAGGCCAAAATGGGCCCTGTAGCCGCCAGCGCTAAAGTAGGTGCAGGTGTAGACATAGAAATAGACAGAACCGGGATCACAGATGTGATAGTAAAAGGGAGTCTCGAAGCAGAAGCCAATATACTTGACCACCGGGAAACTTCAAATCCAAAAACAGCCGAGGCCAGTCCACTGGGGGCATCTGCAGGGGTTGAAGGCAGGATGAGCCTCAATACCGGTGCAGGTTCAATAAATGGCACCGGGATCTTTAAATAGTGAAAACAGGCAGGTGATCTCATTGGATTAAAATCATCTTTTTTAACGATTGTCCACGGCTACTCCCTGCGCTATTTTTGAGATAGATAATCCCTTCTAACAATTGTACAACATGAAAATCATCTTTATCACCCCCTTTCTATTCCTCACGATTGGAAGCATTTTTGCCCAAAGCAGAAACCCCACCTCTGTAAAAGGAATACAGCAAAAACAAAAAGAGGCGCAGGATGCATTAGATAAACTTACTCCCGAACAAAAAAAGATGATGGAGCGAATGGGGCTCTCCGCCAAAGTACCCGCTATTCCAGGCGGCACAACAGATGCACAGGTAGCCCTGGCCGTTGGCGGCGAGGGTGTACCTAAAAAAAACGCAGCGTTTATTGATGCTATCCCGGCGGTAAAACTTTCTGCAGCCACCGTCCCTGCTTATATCAAAACACTCAATGATTATGTTGAAAAAGGTATCAGCAATGACGCAAAACTATTCGGGCAACAGGTATACACCGCTTTCAAATCCCATAAATATGATGCTGGCACCATCGGCAACGCAGCCGTTGGTTACTGGACAACCGGCAACCCTGAAATTGCCGTATACATGATGGGCCGTGCCTGCGCCGAAAACGGATCAGATATGGATATGCTCAGCAACTTTGCAGCCATGCTCAGTATGGGCGGTGCGCCACACAGAGCTATTCCCCTACTCGAATACCTGAACAAAGAATATCCGGATAACACCACCATTCTTAATAACCTCGGCCAGGCCTGGTTTTACCTGGGGGAAACAGACAAAGCGGATACTTACCTGGAAAAAACCATCCGTGCATTTGCCTGGCACCCACAGGCAAACTATACCCAGTGCCTTATCCAGGAAAGCAAAGGGAATAAGGCAAAAGCGATTGAGAAAATGAAAAACTCCCTCCGGTATAGCTATTCATCAAACAAAGTGAATAAACTCCGTCAACTGGGCTACTCCGTAAAAGCTAATGATATGCGCATTCCCTTCCGGCCCGATCCCGATCCCCTGGGGCTGCGGAAATTTGTACGCCCGGATGTACCTACTTCTTACGACCAGGAATTAAAGCTGGCACCTGACTGGGATGCGTTTCAAAAACAGGTGAATGAAAAATCTATCTCGCTGGCAAAAGACCTGGTTCCTTATCAACAAGCGAATATCCAAAAAGCCCAACAAGCATACAATCAGTATAAAAATGGAGCCGTAAAATCCATGGGTACAAGTACGTCGCAGGCGAGTAATATTTACAACAAAGTGGCCCAGAAAAACCTGGAAGAAATGAATAAGGATGGAGGAGCCGCCTACCGGTTAGCGACTACAAAAAAGCAGGTAGCTGATTTAGTGAATAGCTTTGCGGCAAAAGACGAGGCCCAGCGAAAAAGCCTGGAAAAGCAATACAGTCTTGTTGCCGACCATGAAACAGAAAATGCTAAAAAAGGGGAAAACATTGGATTCAACAACTGCACGGTACAACAAAAGTATAGCGAATGGGTATACGCCAATTATAACAAACCTTTGGAAGAAGCCTATAAAAACTATTTACACCAACTGTATCTAAAGATTACAGAAGAACTGTATTGGGAACAATTTACACAGGATCCGCCAACATTTGAAGCCACCAAAATAAATGCAAAAAAAGAATGGCTGGCCGCTCTTGGTAACTCAAGATACCTTGCCACCAATAAGTATGGTAAATGTACCATTCCTCCCGAAAAAGGCTCCCGCTACAAACTCGCCGAATTTGATGACATGCACTGCAGGTATAAATCTACCCTGGACTTTATCGTGTATAAACAGGTATTCGAATGCGGCAACGCCCATATAGAATTTGATGCCGGAAGGGTAACCGGCCAATTCAATTTCAAATCTGATAATGCCGGTAATAATCACTTTCATAATGGCAACGTGGAAGTGACGGTGATAGACAAAGGCGTATCTGCCAGCAAAGGACCGCTGCAGGTAGGCGCCTCCGTCAAAGCCGGTATGGGAATGGAATTCAGTAGTCGTGGTATTGAAGACGTATACGCCACCGGAGAAGCCAAAGTAACCGCCGGATCTGATACCGTAGATGATCCCGCAGGTGCTGTAAAAGACCCCAGCATTGACATCATTGCGATTTCCGGTCGCATGAGCCTGATATCGGGAAATATGACGGGAACGATAAGTGGATTTGGAAAGTAACACCCACCTCTCAACAGCATAAAATATTTGATAAATGAAAAGCGCAATCACATTTAACATAGCAATGGCTTTGTTGCTAACACAACCCGCCATTGGACAAGACTGTAAAACCAATGCTGACCTGGATGCAACTCCCGGCAAGTATCTTACGGCGGCCCAATATCCATGGCCGGCCGCCAGAGCGGAATACTTTAATGGCATGACGACTGCTGCTGACAAAGCAATGGCGAAAAAAACATTGAACGATCTAGAAAAGATAGAACAGCAAAGCCACACCAGCTTTAACCTCACTGGCGGCGACTGGGAAAATTACTATTCCACGGACGGCTACGAATACTGCGGCAATACCCGGTTGGGGAAATCCACCTTTCAATCCTCTTTACACGAATACTTCTGCTACAAAGGCAAACTAAAAAGAAACGATGAAGCCGGCACTATCTTACGGATGTATGTAAACAGCCTTCCGCTCAACACTCTGGATCGCTTCTTACACACGCCTTTTGGCAGCAGCATGGGCAATTATGATTTTGGCCTGCAATACCAGGATTGGAAAAACCACCAGCCATCCAATGTGAATGCCCAACTGATCTCCCTCTTTACCTACATGACCTGCAGCAACCCGGCCCTGATGGAAGCCATCAACTCGGGCAACAACTATTTCCAGGATGTTCCTGAAAAGGACATCAGACCTAATAACCGCAATAATTATGTATACCGCTATTGGTTCATGAAGAAAAAGAACTTGCCTGTATTGGTACCAGTAACCCGCAAAGAATACCTGCAAAGCCTGTTGGAATACTACGACAGAGAAAAATTACACTTCCCGAAATTGCTGGCAAAATTGACCGCAGATCATGATGCCGGTATAAAACAATACAGCAGCTGGGAAGCGGATGTGACAGACAAAATAAGCGTTGTCAAAAAAGCGCTAATGGAGCACAACGAAGAATGGCTGTCCGCCCAGGCAGTTATTAACCACAGCGAAGACAACACGCAAACATACAAAGCCAGGTTAGCAGAAAAAACCAACTATAACCGGTTCTGGAAATTTTATGATAAGGAGAAGAATGAAGGTCCACTCTATAAATACAATTCAGAATACTTCAAAGTGGCTGCTGCCAGCCCTGCCAGCCCGCAAATGATAACAATTGCTTTTCGTTATGTTTCGATACCATCATCACTCAGGGTCTTAAACAATTTTAGCAACCACTTCGACTTTAAAGCATTACAACATCTGGTGGAATAAGCAAAATCATCTTTTTTAACGATTGACACCAACTTCATTAACATCTAATTTTATCTCATAAACCCAAAAAACATTCATATGAAAAAGTTACTCCTCCTGCACCTGTTCTGCACAGGAATAGCTACCGCAAATGCACAATTGCTTAACAAAGTAGCAGGCAAGGCAAAACAAGCTGCAGGCAATGTGGGGAACACCGTGGAAAATAAAGTACAAGACCGCACGAGCCGGGAAGCATCCGATAAAGCTGATAAAGTAATGGACAAAATTTTTAATGGCGGCAAAAAGAAAAACAAAAAATCCAGGAAAAATGATGAAGTAGAAAAACAGCCACAGGAAGCCACTCCGGCCGATTCAGTCAATAAAGCTGCTAATTAGTTATTTGCCACTTCTTCTTATATACTGCTTTTGTGAAGAAGTGCTGTAAGCCGTTTGGAAATGGTTAGTAGATAATCCCTGGGGACGGAAGTGTTATCTACATTTTATTGTATCCAAAAACAAAAAAGCCTTTGGTGATTGACCAAAGGCTTTTTTGTTTTTTTCGCAACTTACCATATCTTGATCCGCTTATCCTCATCCAGGAACATCCGCTGTCCGGATCGTACATTAAAAGCTGAGTAAAAAGCAGCGATGTTCATTAGTGGGCCATTTACACGCCATATAGGTGGAGAATGGGGATCGTTATTAACCCAGTAGCGCAGGTATTCGTCTTTCATTTTCACCCGCCAGATCCTGGCCACTGAAAAGAAAAATCGCTGATCAGGCGTAAAGCCTCCGATCCTTGTTGTATCCTGACCTTGTTTGGTCATTTTAAAAGCATCATAGGCTACGGCAATTCCGCTGATATCTGCGGTGTTTTCTCCTACTGTAAGCGCACCTTTTATATGAATGCTATCCAATACGGTAAACGTGCTGTACAGATCAATGACCTGTTGTGTTTTGGCCTTAAACTTCTTATAGTCTTCCGGTGTCCACCAGTTTTTTACGTTACCGTCTTTATCAAACTGGGCACCCTGATCGTCGAATGTATGCGTCATTTCATGCCCGATCACCATGCCAATGCCACCATAGTTAAGTGCGTCGTCAGCGTTGTTGTCAAAGTAGGGAGGCTGTAGAATGCCGGCTGGAAACACAATCTCATTGGCGGAAGGATTGTTATAAGCGGTAACTGTAGAAGGTGTAGTGAACCACTCCGTTTTGTCAACCGGCTTCCCTAATTTGGCGAGGTTGTATTGAAAGTTGTTCGCGGCCGCCGATACTACATTTTCAAAATATTTATTCCTCACAATATTTACATGGTTGTATTCGCGCCACTTATCCGGGTATCCGATCTTTTTGGTGATAGCAAATAATTTCACCTTGGCTTTTTGCTTAGTGCTGTCGCTCATCCAGTCCAGCTTGTCCACCCTATTGGAGAATGCTTTCTGCAGGTTATTCACCAACTCCAGCATCCGTGTTTTGGCGGACTCCGGGAAATATAGCTTCGTATATAATTGTCCCAATGCCTGGCCGAGATAGGTATCTACTACGCTTGACATGGTTTCGCCGCGTGTTTTTTGCGTGGTCTGTCCCGTAAGGACTTTATTATACTCAAAGGATGAATTCACAAAAGGCTTGCTGAGGTAGTCTGCATAGCTACTAATATAATTTGCTGTCAGGTATACTTTCCAATCCCCTATTGGAATCGATTTGAGGAGTGTGTTTAATTTGTCATAATAACCAGGCTGGGCTATATCCAGTGAGTCTATGGTAGCGCCCAGATGTTGGAAGAAAGCTGTCCAACCGATATTGGGTTGTTGCTTATTTAAAGCCGCCAGTCCTACTTTATGGAAATTAGCCTTTATATCCCGCAGTTCAATATTGGTTTTATGTGATGTTGCCAGCTGCTTTTGAATATCGTAAACAAGTGCCGCGTTTTTTTGTGCTAACGCAGTATCGCTTCCCGTCAGCGTAAAAAGATCTGCCAGGTATTTTTTATATGCTTGCTGTATAGCCACGGTGGCGGTATCAGTCTTGAAGTAATAATCTCTGTCAGGCATGCCGATACCGGTTTGATAAATATGCCCCATATTCATGCTACTGTTTTCCTGATCAGGTGAAACTTGAAAATCAATAAGGGCGATGTTTGATAATTTGGTTTCTTCCGCCATGAATGTAAGCATGTCAGCAATGCTAGTGATGGCATTGATCCGCTGCAACCCTGTTTTAAGTGGCTCAAATCCACGCTGATTGATGATACCCGTATCCATTCCGGAAGCAAAAAAATCACCGATCTTTTGTTCAAGGCTGCCAGCGGGATTATTACTTTTTGATACACTATCAAGGATACCCTGTAACTTGAGACGTTGCTGATAGTTCATAAATCGGTATGCACCTACCCCCGACTGGCTGGGTGGTATTTGTGCAGTATCATACCATTTCAAGTTTACATAATTATAAAAATTATCGCCCGGCTGAATGGTCGAGTCGATTCCCTCAATAGCAATGAAGGGTTTTTCATTTGTATGCGTTTGACAGGCAACAAAAGAAACTAAGAAAACGGATAGCAAAAACCAGCTTTTCATATAGATTAGATTGGTTGCGAAATGATGTTCAATGATAAATAAAGATATCGTTTCTATCTAATACTTTTCCAAATACCCCTACGGAGGGTGCCGGAATCTTTACAGCATTGAGGAAAATGCATTTGTCGCCGCCACCGCTGGCCGATTCCACTGCCGCACAAAAGCTGGTCAATGAAGCTGTTGGCAATAATGATTTCATCTACCAGGCGGGCCGCAGAAGAAAGGCAGCGCTGGATAACTTTGTGTTCATCTTTAACAATAACCAGCAGAGCGAAAGCGTAGGCATATACGGGAACATGCTTTTGTGAAGACTGACATTAACATATTCCCGCTGTATGCCCAACCAGGACCAGGATAAGATCTGTTCAAAACCAGGCCTGCACAACTTATTATAACAGTAACGTATAAACGTTTCAGGAGGTCACACATTCATGGTATTTCCATTATTTCCTTTCTTAAAATGATTTTAATGTACTTAATTTGCACCCGCGCTGAAGTACGGTAGCAGTAACCTATAAATTGTAACACTAATTCATATTCATAAAATTCCCAAAAACATAATGAAGAAGATCATATTGTTGACCTTTGCCTTTGCAGCGTGTTTCAGTGCTTATTCTCAAACGTTTATGCATGGTGCAGGCGTTATTGTCCTGGTGGATAAAACGGAGTATTCAGATGCCAGGGCAGTAGGTGGACTTACTTATTCCCCCCGCGTTAATTTTTTCCAGCAAGATAATTTGTCCCTATCTGTGGGTGTTCCGCTGAGCGTGGGTTTAGGTGGTAACTACAGCAGTCATATTGGCTCCTACAGGGATGAAACTACTAACATCCGCTTCATGTTCAATTTGCCGGCAGTAGTCAACGTAAACTTTGGCCGCGGCGCCAGCAAGAATGCACATAGCCGTATGGGCTTTTTTGTAGGCGCCGGATACGGGTATCACTTTAGCTCCGAGGCCGATAATTACTCAGGCGACTATGGCGAGTACAACTCCTCCGAAAGCTCCATCACTACCGGTCCACTGGCCAATGCAGGTCTTCGTATAGGCGTAGGGAGGGTACACAACATAGAAATAAAGCTGAGCTACATGAAAGGTTTAACAGATAATAAACCTGACATTTACAGCCTGGCAACACTGTTTAACTTCTAAACATTTCCTTTTTCACTTTATACCATTTATTCCTTTACACTATGAAAAAATTATTTGCACTGATCCTCGTGGCAGGATCAATAATGACCAGCATTTCCTCACAGGCGCAGGATGTTGTTAAAGGTAACCTGACCTTCCTGAAAGATGTTAAAGAAATACAAATTTCCTATGTATACGATGATATAACCGTAGGCAAGGATGGCAAAGAAGCCACTTACATCAAAAGAAAAAAAGCAGAGAAAGAATCGAAAGAACCCGGCACGGGCAAAGCATGGGAAGAAAGCTGGATAAGCGATAGAAAAAATCATTACCAGCCTAAATTCAACGAGCTGTTTGCGAAATATTCCAAAAGAACCATCAGCGAAGATGCTGCCACTAAATATATCATGGAAGTACATACCAAATTTATTGAGGTAGGATATAATGTTGGCATTACTTCTGCCAAAGCAGCGGTTAATCTCGAAATTTATTTTTATGATGCTGCTGATAAATCTAAAGTCCTCTGCAAAATTATGCTCAATGATATGAAAGGCGGAAAAGGTCAGTTTGCTACCGGTCCGCGTATCGGTGATGCATACGCCAAAGCGGGTAAAGTACTTGGCAAATTCGTAGCTAAAAAAGCCAAATAGATCTAAGCATTTAACACGGAATTGGCTGCCTCTTTCATAAGAGGCAGCCTTTCTTTTTATGATCATTGAAGGCGATGACTTTATCTTAATAAAAAGATTAAATCAGACCAATAACTAACAACCGGTAATTTGTGACTTTTTAGGGGTTAGCTTTTATAAATCCTTCTACTTATTTTTTTTATTTTAAAAGATCTATATTCATTGGGCGTATCACTAGCCCGTTGAATAAAGAAAAATTATATAAATGAGTAACATACCTCATAAGATCCAAAAGAATATTGATAACATTGAAGTGTTAAAAAAACAAATATCTCAGTGGAGAAAACTTAGTATCGAGGACCTATTTCAAAGTGTAAAGGAATTTGAAAAGACCCCAAGACTGGAAGTCTCGATTTATTATAACGATCTTTTTAATGATGTAAAGTTTTCAGAAATACTTTTGGACATTTATAAAAGCAATGCTGATAATGCCCAAATGGTTATCCTTCTTATTTCTGCGATAGGAAATATGATTCAAAGATACAACTTGCCGGAATCGCAGGATATGTATGAGTTTATGGTTGAAAATGCTTACAAAAAAAATGTAGGGCCTTATGTGGCGATATTTCTTCCAAGACTGGAACATTTTAAAAATTACAGCAAAAAATGGCAGTATTTTATGAATGTAAAGGATATGTCTCCAAAAAAAGTAGCAGAAAGCTCTTTCGAGATAATTATGGATTTACATGGTAATGAGATACCTGAGGAAAATAAAGAAGAGGTAGCCCAATATTTCAACAAAAAATCTGAAGAATCAAACAATGAATATGGCAGACAATACTATTTAGATTTAGCAAATAAATTTAAATAATGCTTATCTGAATACCTTAAGTAATCGTGGATACTGAAATAAATAATGAACTACATCTTAAAAACGAAAATGTGATACAAAAATCCATTTCTGAATTTTGTATCACATTTTGCGGAGAGTCAGGGATTCGAACCCCGGGACCTGTTACAGTCAACAGTTTTCAAGACTGCCGCAATCGACCGCTCTGCCAACTCTCCATGCCGCGAAAGTATAAAAGGAATTGATTCTAAAAAAATTTGTTTTGCTTTTTTTTATTGATTTTTTTCGTTAACAAGCCGGCCCATAGCAAGCTTTTATCATTTACGTATAGTCATTATCGATAGCTTCTCCTAAAATACCCGGCCTCCCGGCATCACCAGTTTATATCACTTTTTCGTAAATTTAAAGATGAACAACATATTCTTTGAAGGACCGGTATTATGGTCTCAGATAGACGCTAATATGCACCTGCGGCACTCAGCCTACGCCGACTTTGCCGCCCAGGCACGACTAAGCCTGCTGGACAAAACAGGGCTCGATGCCTCCCATTTTTTACAGCTACAGGTAGGCCCTATCCTCTTCCGCGAGGAACTGCTTTACCACCGGGAAATAGGCCCCAATGATAAAGTACAGGTCACCTGCGAAATGACGAAATGCAAAGCAGATGCTTCGCGCTGGTCTATCAGACACGAAATTTACCGCGGTGATGGCACTAAATCAGCCACCGTATTGGTAGACGGCGCCTGGATAGATACCCGCAAACGGAAACTAACGGGACTCCCGGCAGACTTGCTCGAAAAATTTAAAGCCATTCCACGCAGCGAGGACTTTGTAGAAGAGCCATAGTCAGAGATCTACCTGCTGGTTAATGGCCGGCCGCCATGTATAAACTCCTGCCGGTCAGATTCCAGCTCCTTAATAAAAGGTAATTTGTTTTGTATAAATGCCCTGGAAGATTGCTCCAGGTAATTGTCCAGCTGGAAGAACTTAGCCGCCCTGGTAGCGCCTAATAACTTGTTCATCCGCCGGAAATAGCGCATTTGTAACCGCCCAAACTCCAGGTCGTTGTTGATAATCTGCCTGGTCAGTGAATTCAGTTTACGCTCGTCGAGGGAAGAGAATTCTTCATTATACATCTTTAATAACGCAATACGCTCCGCCAGCCACGGGCTTTTCTCTGTTTCATATTCCATGAAAGTAGCCTGGAATGCCTGCATCTCTACCGGGGAAATCTGTAATAAATCATCCAGCAACGATTCTTTATTCTTACCAAATATTTGTGTAACCAGGTCCTCATCCTGCTTAACAACTGCCGCAACAGGGGCATTCTGAGCACACAACGGCCATGCGGCGCCCAGGATCATCAACAAACATAAAAACTTTTTCATGCGCTGAAAATTTAGGTTAATGGCAGGTTCAGCCACAAGCCCAATGCAATCAGGGGGTTACGAACACCGGCTCTAGTGGTGTATAGAAGCAGATTTGTCAAAGCTAAGCAGGTGTAGTGCCCACTACATTATATGGCAGTGAATCCACCGTCATATTAAAACAACCCCCGACCGCAAATAGTTGCAGATTTAAAAAAAATGCCCCCCAACTTAGAAGCTGGGGGGCTATCGGGGTAGTAAAAAGGATGATACTAATTCATATTGGCTTTCAAAAAGACATCATACGCCTCTCTTGTCCAGTGCTGGTAATCCTCCAGCCGGATGCCCAACTGCTCATCACGCGCTACTTCTTTGAACTCGCGGCTATCCCAGTAGCCTTTTGCCAACGACTGGATATTCTGTAAAACCGCTGCCGGCGCTTCCTCATAATCAGCAGGGTAACTTTTATAGTTACCGATGGCCAGTTCCTGAATTTCATTTTTTACTGCGTCCTTGCTTTGCTTTGCCATGGTTAAAATTTTTAGTTACCTGGCATAAAACAAAAATGATTCCTCTTTGAGGGCCATCCACGGCGTTTTAAGATTTCTTTAGCTTAAAAAAATGTTAACATCGTTTATGGCTGAGCATATGTCACCAGGTCTATCCCTACCCCATTTGGATCCTCAATAGCAAAGTGACGGTCGCCCCATGGCTCATTTCTAAGCTCAATCCGTATCTCCGCCCCTTTGGCTTTTAACTGCTGATATAGCTCATCAACGTTCTCCACCTCTATCGTCAGATATACCCCTTTCCCCTGAAAAGCAGGACGGAATAACGGCTGCTGGGAGGCATGCTCTGGTAGCAAAAAACTCAACACGGCACTACTGTCGGCGGTATGCAGCAAGAGATAGAAATCGTTTTCAAATGCTACCCCAAAGCCCAGTATCTCTGTATAAAATTTTTTACTCTCCGCTATCTTACTAGTAATAATACCCGCATTTAATTTCATGGTCACCGGTTTAATTTGTGAATAAAGTGGAAAAATGATGAAAGAAAAAATACCTGCCAACAGCCATCGTTTCATGATCTGATTAATTTTATGACAGCAAAGTTAGAGAGGTAACAGCCCTGGGCATTGTAAAAAACGGACAAACTATTTTTCGAAAACCTGGGAGGGAGTAAGACCGTACAGTCCTTTAAATACCTTAATAAAATGGGCCTGGTCATAGTAACCGGCATCCAGGTACAACCTGTTTTTCAGCACGGGCAAGGGCGACTGCAAAAGATGCTGGAAGCGTACTACATTGCTGAATGCCTTCGGTGTATCCCCGATATAGCTGCTGAACAAACGTCGTAACTGCCGGGAACTGATGCCCCTGGGCAACTCTTTTTCAATGCTCACCATGCCAGATGTACGCAAAATCAGGTCTAAAGATTCATAGAAGCGGTTATCTGCAGGAAAGTTAGTAGTAGAAAGAAGCGCCAGGAAGTGTGCATCCAGCAACAATTTAATTTCCGCTGCCGATGCGGCTTCCGGGAAGCCTTCTGGGAGAAAATGATTTTCCGAACCCGTTATGTCAGCCAAATTGGTTTCCCGATGCGCCAGTTCGGCGGCATCGACTTTGTATACGGCGGGAAACATACCGGGTAAAAAACGCACGCCCACGTAATGGAAAACGGGGGGCAGCGGGAACTCCGTATACGCGTCCGTGAAACCCATCACCACCGCCTGCGCCGGGGCATGCCGCTCAAAAAAGATGTCTATACAACCGTCAGCTACCACCCGGTATTGGTAAGGGGAGGTTAACACACAGCCGGTTTTCAGCTCCCAATAACAATAAATCACGTCCTGCAAACCCGGATGCGGCAAAAACTCCTGGTATACCACTTCCCTATCCGCCTGCTTCATGCCCGGCTGAACAGGGGCATAAAGCGCTCTTATGTTAGGTAGTGTTTGCATAAACCATTGGCCTGTTAACTGCAATTATAACATAATTGCTTTAATATATGCCTTTCCCCAATCGCCCCATTTACCGATACTTTTACTGACAGCTACATTCAGACTTTTGTTATCCACCGGCTTTCCTTTTACCGGTGGCTTCAGGGTACCTTCTTTGATATCATCTACCAATACTTTGGTGGCAAACCAGGTAACATGCTCGTGAGGTAATGCTACCCCCAAAATCATACCCGGCAGGCCACTGAATGATTCCGGCCCGCCTGGTGTAACAATAGCATCTGTATAAAATGCTACCACGTAAACAGAATCCATGATAATAGCATTGGCACGGCGACAATCAAAACCCGCTATTTTACGGGTTTCATTGGTAATTTTCCACTGGATGGCACGAATCGTATCCTTTACCAGGAACAATTGTTCAAATACCTTTTTCTGGGAAATGCTTTGCATACTGTCCAGCCGGGAATATACCACGTTCTCCTCCGCAGGACCCTCTCCAAAAAACGGAGATTTATTTTCCGATGAATTATCCTTTCCAGGTTGATATAAACCCGTGTTACCGGCAAAAGAATAATTGAAATAAGTCACCTGGTATTGCGATGTTCCTTTCTTAATCACATCCGACCACGAATCTTCTTCTCCTCCCGACATCTCCTTCAGGCGCGCATGTACATTCAGTCGCTTCTCATATTCAATGCGTCCCTGTTGCAGAAACATGGCCTGCTGTGCCTGCGCAGAAAAGGCTGTCACAAAAAGTAACAGGAGCCAACATAATTTCTTTCCGCTGTTTTTCATAGCTACTTTTCTTTCGGCGCGCCGGCGCCCAGTTTATTAAAATTCCAGATAAAAGAAAGCATACCATAGCGACCAATAGTGCTGCGGGTGGTTTGCGTAATGGTATTGGTAGTCACCGACCGGTTAAATCCTATATTTTGATTCAGTATGTCATTGACAGAGAAATTGATTTGCGTCAACTCCTTCTTCCCAAATTTCTTTGCCACAAAAGCATTGATAATGGCCACATTGTTATTCTTGTCGAATAAAGCGGTTTTCTGGCGTATCTCCGCGCTCATATCACCATGCAACTGTATTTTCCAGGGCAGGTAAATATCTACATTGGGACTAAACCTAAATGTCCAGTAATTAGTACGCAGGGTGCTTTGCACTGATGAAACACTGGTGTTATAGTTCGCCTCAGCCGACATATAGACATCATACTTCTTTTCTTTCCATTTGGAAGCAGAAACATTCACCCCTCCATTAAAAGATTTGGTCACATTGTAAACATCATTCACATAATTCACATTCCTGTTCATACCACCATTTATACCAACACCAGCTCTCATATCCCAGGGCGCAATTTTCCACCCCATATTGCTGTAAAGCCGTCCGTTACTGTTTCCATCCACATTCACGGACTGTGTGGTCCGCTTACCATCTTCAGACAACACACTACGACTGCCAATCGCATTATTGATAACAGAATAATCCAGGCTTACCCATATGTTCCTGTTGGTCATTACCTTATAATCAGAGAAATTCAGACTAAAGTTATTATTGAACGCAGGCTTCAGATGAGGGTTACCAATCACTACATTCACCGGATCATCATTTACCCGAACCGGTTGCAGATCATTAATTCCCGGCTGCTGCGTATACCCGTAATAGTTAAACGAGAAACGCCTTTGCTGGGTAAAATTATATCGGAAGATGGCCTTTGGATACCAGTTTATAAAATTTCGATTCAGGGAACGTCCACTGAAAATATCCGCCTGCTGATAGCTGGTAAATCCTACGTTACTGCCAATATTAATACGCACCTTCTTCTTAAAATAGCCATACGACATTCCACCAGTATGTGTTAACAGGTTAAACGAGTAGTCATTACTGTAAATAGAATCCAATGCTGCATATTTCCCATCAGACCCCTGGTTAAAGGAAAGCCGGTTGGAGTGATTATTACCCACATGAAATCCGTAAGTAAATGATAGTATAGAGAACTTTGATATCGGTTCCGTATAAGTAATATTCCCGTTTATACTCACGGCTTCATTATTGGTGGTTTTACGCTGATCGGTTTTTTGTACAGAATCCACCTGTCCCTGCTTGTAAAAGTTGGTAAATGCATCCAGTAAGCCTTCACCGTTGGTACGACTGTAATTTTCCGCCAGTAATATAGAAATCGTGCGTCTGGGCTTATTGAATTTCTTACGCCACAACAGGCTGCTGTTGAAGCCACCGATATCCGATACAGAAGCGGCTTTCCGGTTGGTGCTGTTCACTTTATTGATATTACCGTTGGAACCAACCGCCACATCAGACATATTGGACATAGACGATATTTTATGATCCACACTACCATCTACCATCAGTTTAATAGATGAACTGGAGTCGATCTGTTTTTCATAGCTCCCATTCATCCGGTTACGGAGAATACTGTTTTGAAACTGTTCAGAAGAATTATTATAGTAGGTGGTATCTTTCAAAATATTCTGCGAAATGGTATTCGTACTACCATCTACATACAACTTCATGATTTTGTAGTTGGCATTCAGATTTTGGCGGTCTTTATCCCATTTATCTCCAAAGTGCAAGCCTCCTGTTTGCACCAGCGGATAGCCATTACCTTCATACCGACCGCTCCAACTGTCCAGTTCATCGCGTGATCCAAGACTATTCAATTCAAAGTCGCCATCGTCATTGACAGACAAATCACCATTACCTTCGCCAAATCTCTCGCGGTCGCCCCAGCCGAGACCAGTCGTCCCCGTATTGGATACAATGCCATAGGCGGATATTTTCTTCTTCCCCCTGAATACATTCACCATGGCTTCACTGTTATGATACCCCCGATCACCCGCACCTACCGATACTTTTCCAAAATAGCCCCGCTTCTTATCCTCCTTCAACTGTATATTCAACGTTCGGCTCTTTTCCCCGTCCTCAACCCCGGTAAAGGCCGCCTGATCACTTTTCTTGTCATACAACTGTACCTTGTCCACCATATCTGCACGCAGATTTTTGGTCACCAGCGTGGGATCATCTCCAAAAAATTCTTCTCCATCTACCAATACTTTCTTCACACTTTCTCCCTGTGCAGTAATCTGTCCTTTACTATCTACCTGTATACCCGGCAACTTTTTCAAGAGATCTTCCACGGAGGCATTGGCGGCTGTCTGGAAGCTGGCCGCGTTAAATTCGGTGGTATCTCCCTTAATTTTAATGGCGGCTACTTTTTGCTGTATCACCACTTCATTTAATAAGCGGGACCTTTGTGTCAGCATCACTTTCCCTACATTCACTACCGAAGTATCTGATAACGTAAACGGCTCTACGTAATCGGCGAATGCCGGGTAACTAATCAGGAGTACATACTTTCCGGCCGGGATCTTATTTAACTCGAAATGCCCTTGTTCATTACTGCGGACAAATTTAACGAGGATAGAATCTTTGGCCTGAAGTAGCGCCACCACGGAGTTGGAGAGCGCGGTGCGATTGAGTGTGTCTACTACAGTTCCTTTTACCCTGGCCGTTTGTGCTACAGAGAATCGCGTAAATGAGAGCAAACAGAGGACTAGTAAAATTAATTTTTTCATTGTGGACAACTACGGGTTATTGTACAGATGCAATGGGATCAAAATTCCACAATAAAAAGAACACTTTTAATACCGGGTGTGATAAACATCTGTTAAATGGATAGCCTATTTATCATGTAGAGAAAGAATAGATTCAAGATACACGCGTAATTGCATTGCATGATAAATTCAAAATCCGTAAATTTCAGGACAATAAGGAAAACGTATCTTATATATCCATTCCCGTTATGAAGCAGGAACACTCACTCAGAAGCAGTCATTGGTTTGCCCGTGAAGGTAAAGATGGCTTTATTTACCGCGCCTGGCTGAAGAAACAGGGCATACCCGCCCACGAGCTGGAAGGAAAACCTATTATTGGCATTTGTAATACCTGGTCAGAGCTGACGCCCTGTAATTCCCATTTCAGGGAACTGGCGGAAGCGGTAAAGCGGGGTGTATTGGAGGCTGGCGGCTATCCGCTGGAATTCCCGGTAATGTCATTGGGAGAAACGCTGATCAAGCCCACAGCCATGTTATACCGTAACCTGGTGAGTATGGATGTGGAAGAATCGATCCGCGCCAACCCCATGGATGGCGTGGTGTTGCTCTGCGGATGTGACAAAACCACCCCGGCGCTGGTGATGGGCGCCTGTAGTGTGGACCTGCCTGCCATCGTGGTTTCCGGTGGCTCCATGCTCACCGGCCGGCATCGCGGGCAAGCCATCGGCACCAGCGATATCTGGCGTTTCAGTGAAGCTGTCAGAGCCGGACGTATGACCAATGAAGAACTGATGATGGCAGAAGCCGGTATGTGCCGCAGCGACGGCCACTGCGCCGTAATGGGCACTGCCTCCACCATGGCCTGTATGGTAGAATCACTGGGGCTTTCATTGCCTCAGAATGCGGCCATCCCCGCCGCAGATGCTGCCCGCAAAGTACTGGCCCAACTCTCCGGCAACGAAATCGTGAAAATGGTAAAAGAAGACCGGCGACCCTCCCATATACTCACCCGCGCAGCCTTCGAAAATGCCATCCGTGTGAATGCGGCCATCGGCGGCTCCACCAACTTTGTACTCCACCTCCTCGCCATCGCCGGACGCATCGGCGTGGAGCTGAACTTACAGGACATGGATAGGTTTTCTGCCAACATCCCCCTGATCGCCAACCTGCAACCTTCGGGCAGCTACTTCATGGAAGACCTTTATTATGCCGGCGGACTTCCCGCCGTCATCAATATCCTCCTGGAGCACCTGCATAAAGATTGCCTGACCGCCAACGGCAAAACAATCGGCGCCAACTATGCCCATGCTGTGAGTTATAATAATGACGTGATCGCACCTCTGGATAGCCCGTTTAACAAGGTATCTGGCATTGTAGTACTGACAGGAAATATCTGTGAAGAAGGCGCCGTCATTAAACCCTCTGCTGCCAGCCCACACCTGATGCAACATACCGGCAAAGCCGTGGTATTTGAAGATATTGACGACTATAAAAAACGGATCGATGATCCCGCACTCGAGGTCGACGAAAACAGTATACTCGTGCTCAAGAATGTTGGGCCTAAAGGCTACCCCGGTATGCCGGAAGTAGGTAACCTGGGCCTACCTGCCAAGCTACTGGCAAAAGGTATTACCGACATGGTACGCATCTCCGACGGGCGCATGAGCGGCACCGGGTTCGGTACGGTGGTGCTCCACGTATCGCCGGAAGCTGCGGCCGGCGGCACCCTCGCCATTCTCCGCGATGGCGACGTGATTACTTTGGATGTACACCAACGCCGCCTGCATGCGGACTTATCACCCGATGAAATAGCCCGCCGGAAAGCGGCCTGGCATCCCGTATATCCGCAATCTACCCGTGGATATGTACAGCTATACCAGCAACATGTAGAACAGGCACACCTGGGCGCCGACCTCGGCTTCCTGAAAGGCGGCTCCGGCAGTGAAGTTACCAGGGATTCACACTAAAATAATTGTTATGCAGTTTGAAAATAAAGTAGCCATTGTTACCGGTGCAGGGCAAGGCATTGGATTTGAAATATGTAAACAACTGGTAGAACGCGGCGCTATTGTAATCCTGAATGATATTGATACCACACTGGCTAATACCGCTGCCAACGAAATTACCAGCGACAAAGGCATTTGCATTGCCATGCCCGGCGACTCCAGCGAGGTACACTTTATACAACAAATGGTGCAAACAGCCGTGAAACGTTATGGCAGCCTTGATATCGTGATCGCCAACGCAGGGATTACCCTGTTTGGCGATTTCTTTACCTATACCCCCGAAGCCTTCTCCCGCGTGATGCAGGTAAATCTTGGAGGCTCTTTCTTCCTGGCACAAACAGCTGCCAACCAAATGAAACAGCAGGCCCAGGGCGGCGCCATCCTGTTTACCTCGTCTGTTACCGGCCACCAGGCACATAAAAACCTTGCCGCTTATGGTATGAGCAAAGCCGCCCTGGAAATGCTGGCGAAGAATTTAGTGATTGAACTATCGCCTTATAACATCACCGTAAATACGATTGCTCCCGGCGCCACCCTCACTGAACGTACGCTCGACGATCCGGGCTATGAAAAAATATGGTCGCAGCTAACACCCATGGGCCGCCCTGCACATACGATTGATATCGCGAATGCTGCACTGTTCCTGGTGTCTGATATGGCCAGGCATATTACAGGACAAAGTTTGATTATTGATGGCGGCTGGACCAGTATCAGTCCATCCCCTTTCTGAGCAGAAAGCGGAAAGCATAAAGCAAAAAACTATTGTAGCGAATGATCTATGCGGAGGTTGGTTTTTTAGGGAGACGGATACCTTATGCCGGATCATTGTCTGCAATCAATGCCAACAGCTCTTTGGCATTTAATTTCCCTGCCTGGTCACTGCCTTCGAGTAACTGGTCGGCCAGATCTCGCTTGCTGTTATGCAGTTCAATAATTTTTTCTTCAATTGTATGTTGCGCCACCAACCGGTAAATGGTAACCGGCCTGGTTTGCCCGATACGATGCGCACGATCAGATGCCTGTTCTTCAATAGCCGGGTTCCACCAAGGATCCAAATGAATCACATAATCGGCAGCGGTTAAGTTCAGCCCCAACCCACCTGCTTTTAAACTGATCAGGAACAGCTGTGCCTTGCCCGCCTGGAAATCTTTCACCAGCTTATCACGCTGCGACATCGGCGTACTGCCATCCAGGTAACAATAAGTAATACCCATGTCCAGCAACGCTTCCTTCACTATATCCAGGTGTTTTACAAACTGGCTGAATACCAACGCCCGGTGATTATTAGCCACCAACTCCGTCACGATCTCTTTAAACACTATTAATTTGGAAGATGGGATATCTGTTTCTGCATCCACCATCTGCGGATTACAAGCCGCCATGCGCAAGCGGCTGATCTCTGCCAGTGCGCGGATATGCTGTTGCGCCATACCTCCCTCCTGCGCTTTGATATTCTCCAGGGCTTTACGACGCAACGCTTCGTAAAAAGCCGCTTCGTCGGCCGATAAACTCACCAGTTTAAGAATCTCCGTTTTAGGCGGCAACTCATCCAACACACCCGTTTTGGTACGACGCAGGATAAACGGCGCCAGCAACTTCTTCAAATGCTGCTTCACCGCGCTCTCCGGGTTACGCACCGACGGGAATACAAACTGCTTATTAAAATGATCCAATGTTCCCAGCAAGCCCGGGTTCAGGAAGTTAAACAAGTTCCAGATTTCGCCCATATGATTTTGTATAGGCGTTCCCGTTAGCATGAGTTTAAATCCCGCCTGCAGCGACATGGCCGCTTTAGACGTTTTAGTTTGAAAATTTTTAATGGTATGCGCCTCATCCAGCACTACTGTAGGCCATTCCACCGCACACAACAACCTTTCCTCTGCCTGCAGCAAACCATAAGTGGTAATGACCACATCAAAGGCACCAGCGCCTTTTACCAGCTTCGACCGCTGCCCGTTATGCAGGTAAATCACATTCAGGGAAGGCGCAAAGCGGTTGATTTCATTCCGCCAGTTATTGACTACAGAAGCCGGACATACCACCAGCGCAGCTCCCTGTTCCCCACGATGCAACAGCAAGGCAATGGCCTGGATGGTTTTCCCCAACCCCATATCGTCTGCCAGGCAGGCTCCGGCTCCCCAGGCAGCCAGGTGGGTCATCCAGCGGAACCCCTCTTCCTGATAAGGACGGAGGTTAGTTTGCAATGTGCCGGGTACCGGCGCTACCAGCTCCATGGCTTCCGAACGTTTGCGGGAAAAGGCTTTCCATGCCGCATCTGTACTTACATGCCCCGCATGCTCCAGGAGTTCATCCAGCACAATAGCGGCAAAAGGTTGTATGCTAACAGTATGGCGATCTATTTTTGCCACACTCGACATTTCGTTGAGTCGTTTCCGTAAGTCGGTCGTCAGCGCCAGATACTCGCCATTTTGCAGGGCAATAAACCGTTTCTTAACAGTACGGGTAGTATCCAGCAAATCTTTCAGCGCCAGCACCGTGATTTCATCCACCTTCAGCTCACCATCAGCCATAAACCAATGATCTTTTTCTTTCAGCGAAATACTCAGGTGCGCAAAGCCTGCGGAATGCGTCACTTTATACCGCTCGCCTTCCGGCCATTCTGCCCTGACCAGTGTGGGGTTTTCTTTAATAATTTCCAGTAATTGCAGGCAATCGAGCGGGTCTTCAAAGATGATGATATCATCCGAAAGTTCCTGCGAAATGGTTCCCTGAATGAGGTTCAGCAGGGCGCTCACATTACTTTTCTCTCTGGCCAGGTCACGAACCGCCTGCCAGCGTTCTCCGTTGCTGATCCCAATAATATGGTGAGCGCCGGCACCAGGCTTACAATAAGGCGGGTCCATCGTAAACGGCTTCACATATAAACCAGCTTTGAGCCCTTCGCCCAATGGCAATAGTTGTATTACAATACGGGAATCGGCGGGGCGTTTGCTGATATTGGCCGCAATATCGCCCATGTCTGCATGGATGGTAAGATGGGCGCCTACACTTTTTAATACCTGTATCAGTTTATCTTTTCCCGCCGCGGGCACCACCGGAATCTGCTGCAGTGTTTGCAGCAAACGGCGCTGCTGCGCAGTCAGGCTGATCACCTTTAAGCGGGTATTGGTTTCTTTTACAAAAACGGTTTCACTAATATAGTCGTCCACGTTAGCACTAAACGTATATCCGTGATCGCTCCGGTTAACACTCAATTCCGGCTGCGCCCGGATCACTTCCACCGAAATAGTGGGATCGTCGGCAGAAAACAAGAGCGGATGTCCTGCAATCTCCTGCCATACCGTTTCTGCAAAGGAATAAGATTCGCCGTCGTAGTTATAGTAATGATCTTTTTGAACGGTATTGCCTATACGAAAATCCTGCTCAGTCATGGCTTCCGCCTTACCTTCCTTCAGTTTCTTCAGCGCTACGTTTCTCCCGGCGCTCCAGCCATTGCCTTGCGACGATTGTAATACCGGTTGTATTTTATAGTCGTCGAAGTCGATCAGGTAGATCAATCGCAACGCATTGGTATTTTTTTCTTTTTTAGTAAGATGACTATCTGCTCCCAGCAAGGTGTTCAGCAACCGCTCCCAGTCGGGTGTTTGCTCCATCTGTGAAAATACCGGTGGCTGACCGGTAATCGCGGCAGCCTCCTGGAACTGGCTTTCATAGCCTATGTAATCATCTCCCTTAAATAAATATAGATATTCGTAGGTCAGTAACCGGTAGTGACATTCCATACCGATACTCAACAGGTGTCCTGCCTGCGGACTGAAGGTGCGTAACAATTTACTTTTGGGATGCATTAGCTGCAAGCACAGGATAGACAAGTAACTCAGTAAATAACTGCCCGCTCCTTCCAGTAAAATCAGCAACAGGTTATCTGCTTTTTCCCGGCGGCCCGCATGGTAGTGTAGCAGGCAAATAGCAGGCGTAAAAGCAGGCAACAGCTTCCGTTCATAAGTGGCCACTATTTTAGCCATCAGCGGATTCACTTTCTCACCGGGCATTACCGCTAACGTAAACGCATAGTAAAAAGCAAACAACGGTGATAAAGGCAGAGTATTTTTTTTGTCGTGCTGCCGTTGACGTTTGATTCCTTTCTCAAACTGCGTAAAAGCCTTTTCTACTTCGCCGCCGTATAATAACACCACTGCCTTCGCGTACAGGTCGTCGGCCGATTGATCTGCCTCCGGGATATTCAAATGTCCCTGTACCAGGGATAATTCCGGGAAAGAAACACCATACTGTTGGCGGAAGGCTTCCAGTTCCGCCACTGGTAGCATTTTTAGCAGGTTGTATTTTAGTGCAAACAAGGCCATTTTGTTGACGCTGTCTGCACTAAAAAACGGCAATAGTCCTGCGTAGGCGGGGAAATACAACAGGTAAGATAGATACGGCTGGTACTCATCCAGTTCCAACTCCAGCCTTTTCACAGGAGCCGACAATAAAAACCGGTCGCCCGTAAAATAGGCGGTAAGTAGTTCCTGCAGGTCCTGTAACCGGCCGCTGCTGGTATAAAAAGCATGCAGGGCCATCCGGGTGCGTCCCTGCAGCGATGCATATTTCGGGTTCGTAATATTTTTCGGGAACAGGATAAAATTCAATTCCGGGATCAACGCATAGCTGCCAGTGACCTGTTTAACCACCAGCCCGGCAGTGATTAAATGTTTTAATACCACGCTGATGTCCGTCCCTTTCATTTCCTTCACCTGGTTCACAGCGTCCGTAATGGTAAACGTCTCTAACGGATACAGGTACACCGACATCACGTCCATTACCAATCGGGCATCGACATCGGCTGATTCATATTGCTGCAGGTAGTAGCTTTCATTTACCATGGCAGCAAATTTAGCGGATTATGGGGAGTGCCGCGTTTTTATCTCCGGTACTGGTCTGCAAAAAAATATTTTGCCGGGGTGGCAACCTTTTCGCTGTTTTTTGCGAATACGCATAGGTACCGGATCACACGTCTTGCTGATTGTAGCAGGCAACGGCGTATCCGTTTTTCATCTCAAAAAATTTTAATCAATATGAACTGCGTAAGAAACACCCTTTTCGCATGGATAGCTATGTCCGGCATCGTAGCATTCAGCGCCTGTGGCGGAAATGACAACAACAACCCGGACAAGCCCACACCTAAGCCAGTGGTACAAATCAGCAACAGCACCACATTGGGCGCACACATCACCGACGTAGACGGGAACTCACTGTATTATTTTTCCAATGATTTCGATGGCGCTAACCACTGCGCCGGAGGATGCGCGGCGGTATGGCCTGTTTACTATGCCGGCGATAATCTCGCACAAGCGGCCCTGGGTACCGGTTTAGACATCAAAGACTTCAGCAGTATTACCACTACTGATGGTAAAAAACAAACTACTTACAAAGGATGGCCACTGTACTACTACGCCCCTAACGTGAATGGCGCCAACGTACGCGAAGCTGCCGGTGAAACCAAGGGAGAAGCTGTGGGAAATGTATGGTTTGTGGCTAAAACAGATTACTCCATACAACTGGTAAATGCCCAGCTGGTAGGTGCCGACGGTAAAAATTACCTGGCAGACCATACGGAAGGAAACGGCAAAACGTTATACTTCACAGATGCCAAAGGGGTTACCCTGTATGCTTTCAGCATAGATAAATTCAACGTCAATAAATTTACCAAAGCAGATTTCTCCAATAATGCCATCTGGCCAATTTATGAAACCGACCAGGTGGTGGTGCCTTCTATTCTTGATAAAACACAATTCGGCAGCATTACCGTATTTGGAAAAAAACAACTGACATATAAAGGATGGCCGTTGTACTATTTCGGGCAGGATGCCGGAGTACGGGGCGCGAACAAAGGCGTCAGTGTTCCTGCACCTGGCGTATGGCCGGTAGTCACCAAAGATGTGGCCGCTGCACCGCAGCCGTGATTTGGAATTACGAATTACGAATTACGGATTTGTGGGTAGATTTAAGCGAATGCTATTATTCGCGTTTACCATCTACCCACAAATCCGTAATTCGTAATTCGTAATTCTTTTTACCTTGCATCGTAACTATCCGCTCTAACGATGCCAAATGATATCACTTTTCTACTGGATGAACTAAAGCAACATGAAAAACTGGCGATCCGGATCAGCTCTCATGAAATGGGACTTTTACCGGAAGCGGTGAAAGATCGTTTCAGGCAACCACACCGCAAAACGCATTACTTTTTCATGTTCCAATTGAAAGGGAACTCTGGTCATGCGGTAGACCTGCAAAAAATGCCATTGGCCCCACAGCAACTACTATTTGTTTTACCTCACCAGATCCACCAGTTACCTCCCAAAGGACAGGAAGATCCGGTACCGATGGCGTTCTATAAACTCAGTTTCGATCAGCATTGCTTGTCGATGCTACCCAAAGCCTACCCGTTTCTCGTCAATCCTTTACATCAGCAACGGATTAGTTTTACGCCTGCGGCAGCAGAACGACTGGAATGGATTTTTAAAATGCTGGCGCAGCATCTGTCTGTTAAAGACACGCCTCCCCCGCTGATCCTGGCCCACCTGGATACCCTGCTCACAGAAATTAATCATGGATATTTCCAGCAGGCACCGGAGCAAAGTGCCACGGATGATAAACTCAAAAAATACATCGATTTCAAACTGCTGGTGGAAAAGGAGCTGACAGAGCAACCACCCGTTACCGGAATAGCGAAACAACTGGGCATTAATACCACCACCTTGTATAACATTGTGACCAAATATGCCGGCGTGTCGCCCAAATCTTTTATCAACAACCGGCTGATATTGGAGGCGCAGCGAAAACTATACTATGGAGAAGGGTCTGCAAAAGAAATTGCCTTTGACCTCGGCTTCAACGATCCTGATTACTTTTCCCGGTTATTCCGGAAAGTGACGGGCAAAACGGTATCCGCGTTTATGACGGGGGTCAGGGATTTGTCCGGTAGTTAGGATGATCTGTCCGGCACTTCTTCCGGGAGGGCATCGATCTTTGTGTTGTCAAAAAACAAAACAAACGATCATGAATACAAATACAAGAATACTCGGAAAAGGCGGTCCACAGGTATCAACAGTTGGACTGGGTTGTATGGGCCTCTCTGGCATCTATGGCCCTGCGGAAGATGCTGCTTCCATTGCTATTATTGAACAGGCGCTGGAACGGGGTGCTAACTTCCTCGATACCGCTGATTTTTATGGGAACGGACACAATGAAGAAATCATTGGCAAAGCGATCCGCGGCAAACGGGATAAAGCATTCCTGAGCGTAAAAACCGGTGTAATGCGGGCGCCCTCCAAAAACGGGATGCCTGTTTTTGGTCCGGTGAATGGCAGCCCTGATTACCTGCGCAACGCGGTGGTATATAGTTTACAAAGACTGAAAACAGATTATATAGATTTGTATACCCCTTCGCGCGTAGACCCCAAAGTGCCTATTGAGGAAACCATCGGCGCGTTGGCAGATATGGTAAAAGAAGGTATTATCCGTTACATTGGGTTATCGGAAGCCAGTGCAGCTACGATCGTTAAAGCGCAGCAGGTGCATCCTATTACCGCCCTGCAGATTGAATACTCTTTATGGAGCCGGGAAATTGAAGCAACGGTACTGCCCACCCTACGCGCCAATGGTATAGGCCTGGTGGCGTATGCGCCGCTGAGCCGGGGCTTACTGAGTGGCACTATCCGTACACCGGAAGATTTAAAAGATGGCCGGATACACATGCCGCGTTTCCAGGGAGATAATTTTTACAAAAACCTGCTGTTGGTAGAAAAAATCCAGGAGCTGGCAGCACAAAAAGGATGTACACCTTCACAATTAGCCATTGCCTGGGTGTTAGCACAGGGGGAAGATATTATTACAATTCCTGGTACCCGGCAGGTAGCTAATCTGAAGCAAAATATCGCCGCATCGGATATTACCTTATCAGCAGCTGAACTGGCGGCTATTGAAGCGATATTCCCCATGGGCATAGCGGCTGGCGACCGGTATGCGGCGGCAGGGATGCAATCACTGAATGGATAAGAGCGGAGTTTGTCTTGTTCAGGATTATACTGATTTTAATTTATTGATTTTATAAGATAAAAAAGATTAGCGAAGACAGATGAATACATGCTTCATCTATCTTCGCTAATCTTTTTAATCTTATAAAAAACAATCGGGAAAATCAGTATAATCAGTATAATCCTGAACAAGACAATATTCGCGTCTATTCTCTCCGGCTTTCTACGGTATATACGAAACTATCTGCCCGATAGTAGCCGAGGTTGTATTCAATAGGGCGTTCCCCCTGATCGTATACAAAACGTTTCCTGAAAAGAATGGGGCTACCGGGTTCCAGTTCCAGTTTGGCTGCAATAAATTTGTCGGCTGTTTTGGCACTGATTTCTTCTTTGGATAAGGTGGCAGTGGTCATGTAGTCCTTTTCCAGTATATCGTACAGGGGGCGTTTGAAATCCTCTTCTCCGGTAAGTCCTACGCGGGGGTGAAAATAAGAAATGAAGTAAACAAAGGGGCCTTCTGCTTTGCCTCTCAGGCGCTCCAGTTTTAATACTTTTTTGGTAGGACTGATTTCAAAGAAATTGGCGATGGTTTCATCCGGTAATACCCAGGTAACATGCAGCTCAAAGTTCCGGATAGTAATTCCGCGGGCAGTCATTTCCTGCGTAAAGCTGAGCCAGTTTTTGGATTTAGAGCTGATGGTAGCTTCCGCCACTTTTGTTCCTACGCCTTTTTTACGGGTCAGCAGGCCTTCGTAAACGAGTTTATTTAAAGCATGACGCAATGTAGACCGGGAGATCGCCAGCTGTTTTGCCAACTGTACTTCATTCGGTAAAAATTTCCCTCCGGCATATTGCGGATCCTTGATCATGTTTCGCAACAGATTTTCTGCCTGGATGTGCAGCGGTAAAGGATTTTTATGATCTATGCTCAAATTCATGCCTGCAAAGCAACTGGAAAATAACTAGAAAACCAATTTTAGCCCCCCTATTTTGCCGAATATGTATGGTGACGGCCTTCCATGACAATCGATGTCATTTTTTTCAACTTTACGCAACAATAGGGGGCCGATTGCGTTATAATCTATTCATTAACAGGCAGATAAGCCACCTGATCCATGTGAAAAACTTTTCTTGCATTAGTAAATTTATGTTTATATGTTTGTACATAATATCCGGGACCACATGATGAAAAATTTGATTCCCATAATCGCAGGTATTACCCTTCCTGTTTTCTTCACAGAAAGCATGCAAGCCCAAAGTAAGTCACCCGAAGTGCTGGCGTCTATCCTCCAACACAGCCAACCAGGTGTAATCGCTTCCGGCGATCAGTCTTACTTTTTTTTAGCCCAAAGTGATAAAACGATTTTGCAACGCATGGACAAGGCTTTTGGGGTATGCGATGGGTATGATAAAACCGCTAAAAAAAGATGAATATAAACAACTGTTGATGGGCTTAAACCCATGACTAACCACGTCATTGCTCACAACAACGCTACGAATGGTATGAAGACCCAATAGGCTAACCCAAAGGACCAGGAAATTTCAACGGGGGAAGCAGGTGTATTACAGGAGGCTGTCCCGTTACTGAAAAAGCAACGGATAACATGCACCCGTAAGGATTCCCGCTGTTCACTTGTTGTTAATTATTAATCACGCAACCAAATCTGACGGAAAAAACTATGATTCAGCTCTGATCACTTGTTTAAAGGGAGGATCCACGTAAAAAGCCATCCTCCCCATTATCTTTTATTGAACCTTTATCAGTTATTATCTTATCAGCTCTGATCACTTGTTTGAAAGGGGGATTCCACGTAAAAAAGCAATCCTACCCATTTTTTAGTTAAACGATTTACCGGCTATTATTCCATCATCTCTAAAGACTTGTTATGAAAACAAAACTTGTTTATGTGCTTGCATGTCTATTACTCTCCATGCACGCAATGGCCCAGATTAAAATAAGTGGCAAGGTCACCAACGCCACCGACGGGAGTGAAATTCCCAATACAACCGTTGCCATTAAAGGTACCCTGAAAGGTACAATTGCAGACGCTAAAGGAGCATATACCTTACAGGTACCTGACGGCAATGCGGTGCTTGTATTTTCTTTCACAGGATTTGCTACGAAAGAAGTAAAAGTAGGTAACCAAACCGTTATCGACGTGGCACTCTCGGAACAAGCTAATACGCTGAATGACCTTGTAGTAATTGGTTATGGTTCCGTAAAAAAATCGGATCTCACCGGTGCGGTGGCCTCTCTCAAAGCAGAACAAATCATGGATGCTCCCGTGCCTAATATTTCACAGGCCCTGCAAGGTAAACTACCCGGGGTAGACGTGAATATTAACAGCAGCGCTCCCGGACAGGCCGCCAAAGTACGTATCAGGGGTATTGGTTCTATCAACTCCTCCCTCGATCCATTGTATGTGGTAGATGGAGTAGCAGGCGTAGATGGTAATGCCATCAACCCGAACGATATCGCCTCCCTGGAAGTATTGAAAGACGCTTCCTCTACCGCCATCTATGGTGCCAGAGGCGCCAACGGTGTTATCATGATCACTACCAAACGCGGTAAAGCAGGTCCTACCCAGGTGAGCTACCAGGGCGATGTAAACGTCAGCACCCTGTCGCGGCACCTCAAAACGCTGAATTCCGATGAGTTCGTGAAAGTATATAATGAAGCATTCGTAAATGCAACCAAGTTCGACCCACAGCATGGTACCTGGGCGCCACCCAAGGCCCTCAATCACCAGAACTTTCCACTGCTCTTTGATGCGAACGATAAACCTCTCTATAATACCAACTGGGAAAAAGAAACCTATAAACCAGCCGTTTCCAACAGCCACCAGCTGAACTTCCAGGGTGGTAACGACAAAATGCTGTACAGTGCGTCGCTCGGCTTCCTGGATCAGAATGGTCTGATGACACAGTCCTGGTACAGGAGATATTCTGCCAGGCTTACTTTCGATGATGACGTAAAATCCTGGTTAAAAATAGGCGGTAGCCTGAACATCATTTCCGGCAAACAAAGACTGATATCTGATGGTAACGGATCTCTGAACGTAGCCAGGATGGTGACAGAAGAAGTGCCAATTGTACCCGTAAGGTATCCTGACGGCACCTGGGCTGGTAACAATGACATTGCCGGCCTGGAAGGAGGTCCTAATCCGGTGCATATTGCGCAAAACAGGTACACCCTGAATAATATGCAACATACCCTGGGTAATATCTACCTGTTATTCCATATTACCAAAGAGCTGGATTTTAAAACAGACTTCGGTTATGACCTGGTGAGCAATAAAGCCAACTATTACTCTGCCGGCGACTTGCCTCACCTGTCGCAGGACCAGGGTGGTGTAGCCAAGATCACCAACGACTACAACAAATACTGGCAGTCAGAAAGCTATTTTACCTATAACAAACAATTTAACGCCAACAACAGCTTAAATGCCGTGGCAGGTATCTCCTTTATCAAGTATTCCGGGGAAAACAACCTGGTGGAAACACAAAATTTCCTGTCGGACTACTTCCAGTGGAATAGCCTGGGAGCAGGTTCCGTACGTTCTAATGCGACTTCGCTGACTACTCCCTGGGACATGAATTCCTACTATGCACGTGTGAACTACAGCCTGCATAACAAATACCTGTTCACCGCTACGGGCAGATATGATGGTTCGTCTAAATTCAGTAAAGAAAAACAATTTGCCTTCTTCCCCTCTGTTGCTTTTGCATGGCGCATGTCTGAAGAAGAATGGCTGAAACACAGCAATTTTGTCAACAACCTGAAAATCCGCACCAGTTATGGTCTTTCCGGCAACCAGGAAATCGGACAATTCCAGAACGTTCCGCAATACAGACCTGACCAAACTGTGATAGGAGGCTCCAACCAGCCTGTCATTGTACCCGGCTACATTGGTAACCCTAACCTGAAATGGGAAAAATCCAACCAGTTCGACGGAGGTGTGGAATTGTCTGTGTTGAAAAACCGTATTAACCTGAACCTGGACGTATATACCCGTAAAACCAACGACCTGCTGTTAGCGGCTCCTATTCCATGGTCGGCCGGGATGTACAATGCCAATGTGTATAAAAACGTAGGTTCCGTAAGAAACAGTGGTATAGAAGTCAACCTGAATACAATCAATATCCAGCGGCCTGACTTCACTTGGAGCACCAACTTCATTTTTGCTTCCAATAAAAATGAAATCTTAAAGCTCAACGATGGCAATGCGGATATTTTCCCGGGTCCTAACTTCCTCGGACAAACGAACGTATTACGGGTAGGCAAACCCATTGGTTCTTTCTATGGCATGACCCGCCTGGGCACTTATGGTACTGACGAAGCGGCAGAAGCAGCCAAACACGGCCTGTTACCCGGCGACCGCAAATATGTATATGATGCCAATGGCAACGCGGTATATAGTATCATAGGCCGTGCTTATCCAAAATGGACCGGTACTTTCAGCACCAATTTCAAATACAAAGGATGGGACCTGACCTGCGATATCCGTTTTGTACAAGGGGTGAATACTGCTGCTACATTTAAACACTCTACAGAAGACCGCCAGACACTGGCTAACAGCCTGGCTACCGTATTAAATGCCTGGACACCCAATAACCAAAACACTTCTATTGCCCAGGTACGTAGCTACAAATTCACACAGGACTCTCACTTTGATACCTGGTGGGTAGAAGATGGTTCTTATATCCGTGGCCAGAATTTCACATTGGGCTATTCTTTCCCGGCAGCATTCCTGCAGAGAAGCCATATCAGCAAATTCCGTATATACGCCAGCGTGCAAAACCTTTTCGTGATCACCAAGTATACTGGGTATGATCCGGAAGTTGACACCTTCACCAGCACCTATGGCTCCAACACCGGCTTCTCACAGAACCTTGACTTCTTCCCTTATCCCCGCCCGCGCGTGTGGAACCTGGGTGTAAATGTCAACTTCTAGCCCATTACGTATAACCGGACCAGTGATATCATTTAGTGAATTAAAACATCTGAAAATGAAAACGACAAAACATATATTAATAGCGTTGCTGGTGTTGCTCAGTTGCTCCTGCAAAAAGTTCCTGGATGAAAAACCAACGAACTTCCTCACACCAGATGCGGACCTCACCAGCCCGAAAGTAGCCACCGCTTTTACTTTGGGTTGTTATCAAAACCTACAGGGATTAATATACGGACAACCTGCTTCTTACGGGGGTAATACTTACAACCTGATGGAATTTATGACTGGTAAAGCGGGCAGTGATCTTGGACAAACAGGTTTTGCCACCTTCCAGAATCTGTTGTACAACAACACCTCGTTTTATGTAGATACCTGGTGGCAACGTTTATACCTGGGCGTAGGCGCCTGTAACCTGGCTATTCAAAATATTCCGAAAGCCATACAACCCGCCACCACTACCACTAACCAGCTGGCCACCGCCAAAACATTGCGGGCCTTGTATTACTTCTACCTGGTACGGCTATACGGTGCAGTGCCCAAAGTAACGGTGGTACCCACCGTACCAACGGCGGCGAACCTGAATCTGCCGCGTACGCCAGCCAAAGCCATTTACGACAGCATCATTATTCCGGACCTGCTGGATGCCGCCAAATCAACCCTGCCCTGGAAAGACGCTACCGGCCAGGTAACTATGAGTTTGGTGCAAACACTGCTGGCTGATGTATACCTCACCTACGCTGGTGCAGCCATCAATGGAGGTAATCAGTACTATGCTTTGTCGGCCGCTGCCTCCAAAGCAGTTATTGCCAATAGCGGTGCGTCTCTCTTTACCAACTACACAGATATGAATAACCCCGCGAATAAAAATATCGGGGAATTCATATTCCAGGTACAGTTCGCAGCGTCCGTGCCAGCACCTAATCCATTAACGGCATTGACTATTCCGAACTATGCAGGTATCTCCAAATATTCTGATGAATATGGATCCGTTTATCCTACTCCTCAGTTTATCAAATCATTTGCACCGGGTGACAAACGCGTACAGGAAAGACAATTCTTTTATACGAAATACAAAAAAATCAATGGCACCGATACTGTTACCTTCAGGAACACATACATCTACAAGTTCTTTGATTCTTTAGCCGTGGTAAGCACCGCCAAGTCTGATCTGAACTATACCGTGTATCGCCTGGCAGATGTATACCTGCTATATGCGGAAGCATCTAACCGTGCAGAAGGTGCCCCCAATGCAGATGCGCTCAACTACGTAAAAGCGATCCGTACCCGCGCCAAATTGGGACCACTGCCGGCAAACATGTCTCAAACCGACTTCGAACACGAAGTATGGCTGCAACGGTACTTTGAACTCTGTTTCGAAAACAAGATGTGGTTCGATATGATCCGTACCCGTAAAGTCCATAACGATGTTACCGGCAACTGGGATGATTTCGTAGGACACAAAACGGTGTACAACGCTACTTTCGCAGAAAAGAATTTGTTGTTCCCCGTTCCTAAACAGGAAACGGATGTGAACCCAAACCTGCTGCCTAATAATCCGGGATTCTAATAGCGCAGGAAGCTATTTTAGCGAATGACCAGAGCGGATTTTGTCTTTGTTCAGGATTAGACTGATTAGACTGATTATATTTTTAAGATTTAAAAAGATCATGGGAGATGAAAGCGGATATGGCCTTCATCCCCCCTCCTTCTAATGGTAAAGACGCCAGGAATAATTCATCCTGACGTCTTTACCATTTTATGTGAACAAAGAAATATTTTTTATTGGGCCGGTTTATCAAGTAATTGCCGCGGATCGAAGATAACCTGGAACCTGCTGATTTTATTATCTTTCAGCTCATACCAGCCACTGCTGAAAATGGTCTTTTCACCCATGTTGATATTATAATAAAGACAAACATCCGTACCGTCTTCAAATGCTTTTTTCACGGTATACTTGAACTTCATGCGGGACATGTCACTGATGTATACATCTGCCCCTTCGCGGGTACCCATTACGCCCACAAAAGTCAGATCATCCTGCAAATACTGCCGGGCACCGGCAAAATCTTCGTTGTTTAAAGCGTTAATAAAAGATAATACCACGTCTTTGGCGCTATTGTTATGCTGTGTTGCTGTCATAAATGTTTTATTATATTACAAAGATCCGGAGATACCGGTAGTTATACCTGTGACGTTCGTCACAAAAGAAGCGGCTACTCCCTCCGGCCACGGATACGGCTCAACGTTTCCCTGGCTACGCCCAGGTAAGAAGACAAGTGAGACAGGGATACCCGTTGTAGCAAATCGGGGAAATGTGTTTCCATGTATTCATAACGCTCCTGTCCGGACATCAGTTTATAGATGGCCGCATGTTGCTCCTGCTTTGCTGCAATCAAGTGCAGACATTTCCTTCCGAGCAACTGAATATCCGGGTCCTGTACAGCTGCTGCGTACAGCAATTGCTTATCAAACTTCACCGCGGTAAGCGGCTCCATGGCCTGTATGGCATAGTCCGATGGTTCTCCTGCTCCAAAGCTGCTGATATTGGTAGCCATATCATTTTCAAAAAAGAAGGTTGTATTGATATCTTTCCCGTCTTTATTGTAGTAGGCCCTGCAATAACCTTCACTGATGTAAAACAGCGACTGACAAACCTTTCCGGCTTCCAGCAGGTACTCCCCTTTCTTAAACGTTACGATGCTGAGTGCCGGGTACAACAGCTCCCAATTTTTATCTTTAAAGGAAGTGAGTGACTTTACATAAGCTAATACATTTCCGGCCGCTGCGTTGTCAATGTCGAACATTTGTAGATGATATTTAAGCCGGAAAGATAGTAAGCATACGCAAGAATTACGAATTACGGATTTGTGGGTAGATTGTAAACGAGAAGATCTCCTTCGCTTATATCTACCCACAAATCCGTAATTCGTAATTCGTAATTCGTAATTTCCTTTCCCCACGGTCTTCTCAGCAGGCGCCACTCGGCCAGCTGGACAGTAATATTGAGGCGGTAGTATTTAAATGCCTTTTTATTGTTGAATGTGAATTTCCCTGTAAGGAAACGGGAGCCAAAAGACTCATTATTCCTGCTATCCCCCACTAACCCTTACTACACACAGCGCGGAGAATACCAAAACACATTTGCGGTTCCAGGCAAACTATGAAGCAGCGATTACGAAAAAGCTTTTAGCTATTAGCCTTTAGCTTTTAGCAAATGCAGCGGAGATCAAAATAATAAAGCCTCCGCTGCATTTGCTAAAAGCTAAAGGCTAATAGCTAAAAGCTTCCTCAACGCCTGGTAATAATTTTCATATCCCTGTGCTGCTATACTCAGGAACAGATAGGGTTCTATCATCTCCAACTCCATCAGGTAAAATTCATCTGCTTTAATAATCCCATCTACCCGCACATATAAAGATCCCTTTCCGAAATGATCTACATACTGCTGTGCTTTACTGATCATCGTTTCACCAGCGGACGCCTGTTTAAACGTACCACCGTGATAGTGTTGTACGCGGAAATCTCCCTGCCGGGGAGTTTTTAACAGCATATGACTAAACACCCCTCCAAAGAACACAAATGACCATTCCCCTTCTTTAATCTCTTCCAGGTAAGGTTGTACGAGAAAGTCTTCCGCCTGCAACAAAGCATTCAGGGATTCCCGTTGTGCGGCAATATCTCCCACAGACAATAACACCGTATTTTTTGCACCGGCACTTACGCAGGGCTTCACTACAATTTTATCGGTGTTCCAGAGAGAGAAGAAGGTGCCCCAGTCGGGTGTACTACCCTGTACCAATAACTGGCTGGGGATAATAGATAGCCCGGCATCGGCGATTTCAAGTAAATATTGCTTATTGCTGTTCCACCTTACCATATCAGCGGAGTTGAGCAATCGTATACCCGCCTGCTCAGTAGTTTTTAACCAGGCATAGAAGGCATCAATCTGGTCATGATAATCCCAGGGCGATTTAATAATGGCTACATCATACTGTCGCCAATTTACTTCCGGGGCGTTCCATACCACCGGCGTGATATCTATTCCTTTCCCCTGCAGGAATTTCAATAACTGCTCATCTTCACTTTCTGTAACGCCTTCGTTGTACCGTGCTTGCTGTTGATAAGTAACCAGGGCTATTTTTTGATTCATGATTTCCGGGTTTAAATGTTGCTACAATCGGTTTGGTTGGCAAAAGTACTTCAAAGGGAAATGAAATAGTGCATACAAATTTCTATATCGCTATCATTAAAACCTATTTCCCGGACAGGATCATTACAACGGCGTGTAAGGGAGACCGTTATTCACTAATTAATCAGTTTGCGGTTAATCAACCGGACCACTTCCTCTTTATAGGTGGGGCCAATTGGTACCTGCTGCCCATTCGACAATGTAAGGGAGCCTCCTTTCAGACCGATGATGTGCTTTACCGCCACAATGCTGGATTTCTGTACACGGCAAAAATCCCTGAACGGCAGGCGCACTTCCAGATCTTTCAGACTCAGGAGTGTCATCGTCTTTTTATTTCCATGCCAGATGGTCACGTAGTTCTTTGCGCCTTCTACCTGGATGATGTCGGCCAGGTGGATTTTTTCCAGGCAGCCCTTGGTCCCTGTTTTCACAAAAAAGTGATCTTCTTCAGCGCCGGGAGTTTGCTCCCGATATTTATTGACTGCCTGCAGGAACCGCTCATATCTGACAGGTTTCACCAGGTAGTCTGCTACATTCAGGTTAAATGCCTCTACAGCATACCTGGCATATGCAGTAACAAAAACAATGGCCGTCTTTCCTTTCTGAGATCCGGCAATCTCCAATCCGTTTAGCAGTGGCATCTCTATATCACAAAAAATCAGGTCCACGTCCTGCTGTGTACAATAGCGCACTGCCTCCCCGCTATCAGAAAATGCAGCCAGCAAGTGGAGCGACGGCGTCATGTTTATATAGTACTTTAACACGTCTATTGCCGCAGGTTCATCGTCAATTATAATAACATTAATGGCCATTACCCGAATACAGTGTTAGTTTAGTAAAATAAGTATCTGTAGTATCTTCAATCAGCAGATTATAGGCATCACCATAGGTCATCCGAAGCCGGCCTTTCATATTTAAGATGCCCATTTTTGTAGATGGTACCTCCATACTACGGGACTTTTTCTGATTTGCACAGCTGAATATCAACTTGTCTTCCGCTGCGTCGAGAGTTATCCGGATAGGATGCAGGGCATTGGTAGCATCTGCATGCTTGACGGCATTTTCCACTATCGTCATTAAAACAAACGGTATGATTCGCCAGCCATTGATCAAACCCGTTTGCTCAAATGTGGCATAAAATCCAACACCAAACCGGAGTTCATTCATTTTTAAAAACTTCCCGATATATGCTACTTCATCTCTCAGCGCCACCATACCATTTCCTGCTACATCATGGGCATCAAAAGCATACCGCATAATTTCAGAAAGTGTCAGAATCCCTTCTGACAGTTCCTTTGAATACGGAAGCGATCGGGCATATAAATAATTCAGCGAATTAAACAAAAAATGAGGATTTACCTGGGCCTTAAGCAGTTCGTATTCAGCTTCGCGCTTATCTAGTTCCAGCTGTTTGTTTCTTTTGGTTACATCGCTGGATATCGCCGCTTTGACAATGATAATTGTCAGTACGCCGATGATGGTCACTCCCAACAAAAAATCCGAAGTAAAAGCAAAGGGATTCCTCACAAACGCTATGAATGTTTCCGGATAAAAAAAATAGTTAATACCCAGGTCTATCAGCAGCAACGGAACAAACAACAGCAAGGCTGCCGCGAAGATCACCAAGATTCCGGCTTTACGGACCGACAAATGATAAAACAGGTTGAATACTAAAAAACAGAGCAATGATACCAGCAGGCAGGAAAGTGCCTGCTGCAACAGGTATGTCCAGCTAAAGATCCAGCTAAGAAACCCGGTCCTGAGCACCGGGTCTTCCAGGTGACTGTTAACGTACCAGGTTCTGGCATTGATGACTAATTGCAGCACTGCCAGCCAGCCAACCACTTTCCAGTACGGAATTCTTGGATGCCGGATCATCTTTTTTAAAAGTTCAATGGTGATTATTCCTGGCATATCAACTTTTTCTCTTAAATATTATTTACGGGCCGCCAACCAGCGGATTGCCGCCTGTATGCTTTTGTCGTTGTCAGGATGTTCAAAGTCAGCCCCTACAGGAACAGGCTCCTCCGGCACCACATCCAGCATATATTTTCTTCCGTTCCTATCTTCTGCCCAGGCGGTCGACAGGCTTAAAATAACATCTTTTCTCAGAAAAAAAGTCTCATTACCTGTAATCTGTCCCCTGGTGGAACTTCCAAAGAACCGGGTATTGCTATTTCCCTTTAGTGCAATGGCGGCATGTTCACCGGCACTGGTAGTAAAACCGCTAATCAATACCGCTATCTTCATCCCTTTCTTTGGCATACATCGGTTTTTTAACCATGTCAGCTGCGTCGTATCATAGAACAGGTTGCCATCTTTGAGCCACATTTCCTCCCGGGCATTTCCCTTCTTCGAAAAAGCGAAACAAAGGCCGTCTTCCAGGATGGCAGCCATGCCACCAATGAGGGCGGGTGTACTGCCTCCTGAATTCAGCCGTAAATCAACAATAAGGCCTTTAAGCGGCTTGCTTTGTAACAGGCATAATGAATCTGATATACTTTGAGCAATAGCAGACATTTTTTCTATCACCACCTGCATGTCTTCCGATGGTTCAATACCCGCATCGGGAATGGTAATATAACCATATGCGCCGTGCAACACAGCCGTGCGTAAACTACCATATCCCTTACGGACAGCGTCCCGCATTTCTGGTGTTATTTTATTGCTCACAAACACATAGGCGTCGGGGTTACCGGCTTCCTTTCCCTGGAAGGAAATACCGCTGTGCATATCCTTCAGCGCCTGCATCAGCATGCCGAACGCCGGCAGCACACCACCCGCACTATCAGCTCTTGTGCGGTCCAGGTGTTGGTAGATGTGAGGTGTCAGCGAATCCCAATTGACCTGCTCTGCATAAACAGATTGCGTTTTCACCAGTAAAAAAATGGAATCAAACAAAGTCTTTTGCGCGTGTACACCAGTGGTGCATATCGATAAGAGTACACAAAAAAACAGTTTTCTCATGTGTTGTTTTTTTGGGTACTAAACTATGCCTCCCTCCGTCTATGAGCAAGTTATTTACACCAAATGAAGGATTCACCGTACCAAAAAAAGAATTAGTCTATGTGCAGTTATCCCAATAGCATATGTCTAAAAACGCGAAACGCGGCCCCACCGAGGTGGAGCCGCGTTTCGCGTTTTTAGACATATGCTACTTAGTAGCCGTCGTTCTGTATCAACACGGGGGAATTACGGTCTATTTCTGTTTGCGGAATAGGCCAGAATTCGTAGTTATCCTTGTACTTTGTTTTCACATCCGGTACTAATGGATTAGGTACAAACCCATTTAATTTCTGTGTGGCAATTCCCCATCTTCTCAAGTCAAAATAACGCAATCCTTCCAGGGCAAATTCCACCCTTCTTTCATGACGGATACGTGTACGCATAGCCGTTTGTGACAGGCCCGCAGGAAGATCCGGCATGCCTGCGCGGTTACGCACTGCTTTCATGGCTGCGTATACGGTACCATCCGGGCCGGCGGCTTCATTCTGTGCTTCGGCATACATCAGCAGGATATCTGCATAACGAAGTAATACAAAATCGTTATCGTCTATCGTACCGTAGTCGGGATCTGTCAGGGAAGGGTCCAGCCATTTCTTCACCGCATAATAACCCTTTATCCAGCTATCTTTTCCGGGTGTAGCCACTGCCAGGTCGCCGGTAAACGGCCAACCCTGGGCTTTGGTATCGCCGGGGAAGAAGAAAGTCATCCGCATGCGGGGATCCCTGTGTTCATAAGGTTTTCCGGGAACATATACGCTGGACGATGCGGTGTCTTTTCCATCTGCTGCTTCATACTCGTCGATCAGATCCTGGGTACCCAGTTCTCCTTTCCAGCGTTGCAGGTTCACGGATATCGCTACATCCTGGTGCAACATATTAGGGCGCATGTATCTCACAGAAAACATGATTTCTTTGCTGTTGTTCTGATCGGGTTTATAAAAGTTACCGGGATAGCTGGCATTCAGGCTGAACTTACCGGCATTCATAATTTCCTTTGCCAGTGCAGCGGCTTCCGCATATCTTTTCTGGAACATCAGTACCCTTACTTTATATCCCTGGGCAGTGGCTTTCACCGCATGTCCGTTGTAATAGCTGGTATCCGGTAATACAGCAATGGCTGCATCCAGATCAGCGAGTACTTGTTTTAAAACGTCCGCCCTTGGGGATTTTGCCCTGGAAGAAGTATAATCTACAGTGAAAGGATCTTCTGTAATCAATACTGTGTTGCCATAGAGCTGGGCTAACCAGAAGTAGTTAAAAGCCCGCAGGAAATAAGCTTCTCCTTTATACAGCGCCAGCTTATCGCCACTCAGCACGGTGCCCACTTTAGCAAGGAATACATTAGCCCCGGCAATGGCCTGGTAGCTGTTATCATAATAAGATCTTACAAAATCACCCGATTGTGCGGTAATACCGGAAATAAGGGCATTGGTTCCGCCACCATAATTATACTGCCCGTACGAGTCATCGGTAAAGTTATCCCAGGCAAAAACGGTAAACTGTGACGTAGCGTATCCTCCGCTGCCGGCGTACATATTATTGTATAAACCAGCCAATGCTTTGTCTGCATCTTCCGGTGTTTTCCAAAACAGGGAAGTGGCCAGTTTATCCGGTGGGATGAGATCCAATGCTTTCTTACAGGCGCTGAACAGCATCAGGGAAGCCCCTGCTATTATTAGTATATATTGCTGATATCTTTTCATAACTGAATCATTTAACGGGAAAAATTAAAACTGTACGGTTGCACCGAAGGTGTAAGTTTTAGTTTGTGGGTAAGTCACATAACTGCCATCTCCTACACGCTCCGGATCCAGACCCGGGAATTTGCTAATGGTGAATACGTTGTCGGCGGTGAAGAACACCCGCAATGATTTCATACCAATCCGGCTGATGGTAGCAGCAGGTAAGCTATATCCCAATTGTACGTTTCTCAGGCGGAGAAAAGAAGCATCTTTCAGGAAGTAGGTAGATTGATAATACTGCACCGGTGCATAGTTATCTGCTACATATATTCTTGGCATGGTAGTGCTGGGATGCTCTGGTGTCCAGCGGTTCCGCCAATCGGTAGTAGGCACGGACCCTTGTCTGAAAGGTTCTATTCCCCAGCCGGTAACATATACTTTCTGTCCGGAAGAGCCATATAGTTGTGCACTCAGATCGAAATTTTTCCAGGAAGCGCCCAGGTTAATGGCATATTGCAGGGTAGGATATTTTCCACCGGTATAAGTCCGGTCTTTGTCGTCGATTACTCCATCTCCATTTACATCTTTTATTTTCAAATCTCCGGGTTTGGCGTCTACCGGCTGTTTGGGAGATTTTGCGATTTCATCTGCACTCTGGAAAATACCATCCCATTGGTACAGGTAATATTCATCCAGCGGATGTCCTTCTTCCCGGATATTATTACCTATAATATCTCTTTTACCATATTTCTCCAGTATGTTTTTATAATGCTGGAAGTTAGCGCCTACATACCAGGTAAAGTTTTTCCCGATATGGTCGTTATACTGGATATTAAATTCATATCCTTTATTTCTTACGGCGCCGTTATTAACAATAGGCGCATTCAGGCCCAGCCATATGGGTACCTGGGAGTTGCGAAGAATATCGAAGGTATACTTATTGAACCAGTCGCCGGTAATGGTAAGCCGGTTATCGAAGGCGGTCAGGTTCAGACCGAAATCCAGTACGCGCGTGGTTTCCCAGGTAAGGCCGGGGAATATGATCTGGCGGCCGTTGAAACCGGTGGCAATGTTGGAGCCGAATACATAGGGAGCGTTATCGAGGGTAGACTGATACGGATATGTTCCGATATTCTGGTTACCGAGTTGTCCCCAGGAAGCACGCAGTTTCAAATCGTTGATCCAGGATACTTTTTTCAGGAAGGCTTCTTCCGATATTCTCCATGCGCCGGAGAAGGAATAAAATAGCCCCCAGCGGGTGTTGGACGGCAGCCTGGAGGTACCATCATATCGTACGGAGGCGCCGAAAAGGTATTTGTCGTTATAATCATAGTTCGCATTACCATAAAAAGAACTGATGGCCCATTGTCCGGAGGTACCGTTATTGGTTTGTCCGTCAGTAGGACCGGCATTCAGCTCTCTCAGTGAGTTGGTAGGAAACTGGTTACGGCTGGCGCCCAGGGTATCTGCTTTGTTTTGCTCCTGTTGGAAACCGGCGAGTGCATTCAGGTTATGCAGGCCAAATTTTTTCTTGTATGTAAACTGGCTATAATACACGGTGTAGATATAGCCGGTATTGCTGACATACAGCCCCGGCGTGCCATCATCCAATATGCCGGCTGTGCTCATATCGCTAAAGTAAAAAGTAGGCACTACTGGTCTGAAATCGTTGGATTTGTAGTTGTCGTAGTTCATACCCGCCCGGTTCTCCCATTTCAGCCCATCTATGATATCTACATCGAGCGATAAATTACCCTGTGCATAATAATCGTTGGTGCGTACCCGTATGTCTTCATCTACAATTGCCACGGGGTTTTTATTTCCGAGCTCATTGGAGTAAGCTTTCTTGATCCATTTGCCGTTGTAGGAAGCCGGGTATAGCGGCGACTGTGCCAGGGCGGAGAGGAACATATCACCCGCGCCGTTTTCGGGATACTTCCGGTTGGCATACCGCATTTGGATATTGGTACCCAGCGTCACTCTTTTGTTAACCCGGGAGCTGAGACCGAGGTCCAATGTATATTTCTTGTAGTCGAAGCCAATCATTACACCGGGCTGATTACTGATACCCAGGCCCAGGCTGTAGTTGGTATTGTCTTTACCACCACTCATATTCAGGTAGTGGTTATTCGTGTAGCCGGTACGGAAAATATCGTCCAGCCAGTTGTGGTTAGGATATTTCACCCGGTCGGTGGCATTTTTGTAAAGATCTATCTGCTGCTGGGAATAGAGGGGCGCCAGACCTGAATTGGTACGGGCCTCGTTAGACAACGACATGTACTCTGCTGAGTTACTGATCACATCTGGCAGTTTGGCTGCTTTGGAGATACCCAGGTTATAAGCATAGGTCAGGGAGAAGCCTGCCCTTCCTTTTTTGGTTTTTACAACCACCACACCATTGGCGCCGCGGGAGCCGTAAATGGCCGCCGATGCCGCATCTTTTAATACGGAAACAGATTCAATATCGTTGGGGTTCAGGGCAGTCAGGTTACCGGGCAGTCCGTCAATAATGACCAGCGGATCGTTACCGGCGCCACTGAAAGTGCTGACACCCCTGATGCGCAGTTGTACGTTTTCATTGCCTGGCTCGCCCGATCCTTGTGTTACCTGCAGGCCTGGCAGCTGTCCTTGCAGCAGCGAGGCCGGATTGGTTGCCACCCGCTTGTTCAGGTCAGCGCCGGAAACAGTAGCCACGGCGCTGGTCAGTTTATGTTTTTCCTGCGTACCATATCCCACTACCACTACTTCATTCAGGCCGGCTACGTCGTCTTTCAGTACCACGGTAATGGAGGTTTGATCTGACACCACAATTTCCTGTTTGAGGAATCCGATAGCAGAAATAACCAGTACCGCATTATCCGGCACTTGCAGGGAAAACAGGCCATCTACCGTAGTCAGCGCACCGGTAGTAGTACCTTTCACCTGCACGGTGATATTGGGTAAGGGGTGGCCTTTTTCATCCACTACTTTACCGCTGATTTTCTTGGTACGGATTTGTTCTGCCGCACTTTTAAACACCACCATATTATTATCCATGATAGCGTAGTGCAGACCGGTTTGACGGGATATTTCGTTCAGTACATCGCGGATATCAGCCTTTTCCATAGTAAGACTCAGGCGCGGCAGTTTTTCAATAGCGGTGTTACTATAGTAAAAAGTGTATCCCGATTTTCTTTCGAGATAGTGAAATACCTTTTCCACATCTGCCTTTACAAAAGAAACAGAAACGGTATTTTGTGAATAACCTGATGCAGATACCTGGAAAAACAGGCCGATCAGAAAGCAGGTAAATTTAAACATCAGTAGTAGTTTTCTTCCATAACATGGTAGTTCAAACGTTGTTCGTGGCGTTTTTCTTTTCATAACCTGGAAAATTCTTATTAAGACTCAATAAATGTGGAATTATTTCGCAATAAATGGCCGACACTAACCGGCATAGGAAACCCGCTAGGGAGGTCGCTCCCCAATAATGGTGTTGCTATTCATATTGGAAGATTTTAGTTAATTGTTATTACATCCCCCTGGATGGAATATTTAAATGGTTGAATTTCCTGTAAAATGTTTAGCAGTTTTTCGATTGATACATTGTCGGCTCGTCCGGAGAATCGCAATGCCGCCAGTTGTGGGTCACTAATCGTGATCTTTACCCCATACCAGCGTTCCAGTCTTTGTGCCAGAACGGATAATGTTTCATTTTGAAATATGAGTTGGTTATTGATCCAGGCTGTTTCCAGCACATGGCTGCTATCTGTTGATGAAACAGGCGATAATGACTGGCGTTCAATAATGAGCGATTCTTTCCCGCTGTTACTATAGGTAATTTGTTTGTTTTCGGCAGTAGCTGTTGCTTTCCGGAGCAATACTTTTTCGTTGGGGGTTACCCGCAGCACCTGTTGTCCGTCTTTTACCCTTACTTCTACCGCACCGGAGATAACTGCGGTTTCCTCAAAATCTTCTTCTTTATAGGAGCGTACGTTGAAACTGGTACCCAGCACCCGCACATCCATTTTTTCCGCGTGTATAATAAAAGGCCGGCTGGCAGCATGTTTGATATCGAAGAAGGCTTCGCCGGTAAGATATACTTCCCGAACGCCTTTATCCATTTTTTCCGGGTAGCGTAAAGTACTGCCGGCATTTAGCAAGATGGTACTGCCATCCATTAAACGAATCTTCGTTTTCATCCCGGCATCTGTGGTCACTATTTTATATCCCGGGAAATACGATTGCCGGTAAAGATATGCCAGCCCGGCGCCGGCCAGGCAAATCAGCACCAGTAAAGGAGCCAGCATCTTGCGGGCAGGAAAGCGCCGCTTGGGAGGTTCCGGGCTCGCAGCAGGCTCACCAGGATGTTCATCTCCAATAGCATTACTTACCCGCGCCATCAACCTCTCCATATCAGCGTCCTCAAAGGCAGCCTTTTTACGGAAAGAAAGCTGTTCCATCATACCGGCTTTCAGCCAGTCGCCCGGATGTTGCAATAATAATTCGTCCAGCTCCGCTTGTTCAGCGGCGGAAATTTCGCCGCTCCAGTGCAGGGCCAATAACTCCGATAACCGTTGGGTCATTTACAAAAGGTATATTTTTCGATGATTGTACTAATAAGACAACAGCCGAAAGAAAAACAATTAAGCGGGGTAAAAAAAATTTATGAGTAGGAATATTGGATGGTAGGCCCCAGTGCAGCCCAAATCTTTTTCAGGGCAATGGTCATTTGTACATTCACGGTAGCTTTAGACAGGTCCAGCAGGGCGGCGGCCTGTTCATAACTAAATCCCTCTTCTTTTACGAGCACAAAAATTTGCCGGCAACGAGGTGGTAAAGACTGGATAGCGGCGTGTATATGATCCAGCTGCTCTTTGTTAATCAGGATATCTTCAGGGCTTTGTGCAGCATGGTGGCTCACCTCCACTTCCCAGGCGGCCTGGTGTGTTTGTCGGCGTCCATTCTGCTTCAGATAATTAAGCGCCGTATTTTTCACCGCTTTAAAAAGATAGTATTGTACATTATCAGGTGCGGTAACCTGTGCTCTTTGTTGCCATATCTTAATAAATACATCTGCTACCACTTCCTCCGCTTCTGCTTCATTGCCTACAATACTGCACGCGAAATACCGTAATGAAGGGCTGAATGCCTTCATCATCTGTTTAAATACGGCAAGATCCCCCAATGCCCAAAAAGAAGAATAATCAGACGCTTTACTGCTCATGTTCAAGAATGATCCAAAATAGCATTTCTTTTAATAAAAGCAGAATATCGAATTACCTATTTTTAATAGTAAATTACCCGCAAATAGTAGTATCCTATACCAATCGTCCACTCTTCGCTTTGATTAATACTATTTTTTGAATACATTTATCGCCGCCTAAATCGGTTTAGCACTCCAGCCAGGGAATGTTCATCCCTCCGCAAAGCAACTAATTACGAAACATAAACAAACGCACTATGAAGGGCTTCCACGTACCATTGATCCTGTTCCTGCTGTTTGCCACCACCGCCAACAGTCAGCCGAAAACCACTTATACAAAGTATGTCAACACTTTTATCGGCACCGCACCACTTACCGATCCCAGGATCCTGGGCTACGAACTACCGCAGGGCTGGAGATCCTGGGCCGGCCTCACGTTTCCAGGCAGCTCACTACCCAACGCTATGGTGCAACTCAGCCCGATGACCGCGTATGGTTCCGGCGCCGGGTACCAATATGAAGACAGCATCATCTACAGCTTTACACATACCAACAAAGGACACTGGAATCTTTGCAATATTCCCATACTCCCGGTATCGCATCCCGGGGAACACTTCGGGTCCCGGTTTTCTCACAAGAAAGAAAGTGCCGCACCTGGATTTTACCAGGTATACCTCCACGATTATAACGTGGATGTACGCCTCACCTCTACCCTGAGATGTGGCTACCATCAATATCAATTCAAAGATTCCCACCAACGGCAAATCCTGTTTGACCTGGCCAAAGCCAATAACCGGGTAAATGGCTGGGATATGGAAAAAGTAGGCAATAATGCGCTGCAAGGCTATCAGCAGGCAGGCGAACGCATTTATTTCTACGCCATCCTGAATACCAATATTGCCCAATTAGACCTGCCGAATAAAGGCAATAACAACGGCTACGGCATGGTTACACTGGTTGACGGCGCCGGTCCTGTAGAAATGAAAATAGGGATCTCTTTTGTGAGCAGCAGCAACGCCAAAGAAAACCTGGAAAAAGAAATTGGCCGCAAAACGTTCAATGATATCCGTCAGGAAGCTACCCAAAAATGGGAAGCACTGTTGTCATCTATACAAGTAAAAGGTGGCACGGAAAAACAAAACACTATGTTTTATTCCTGCCTGTACCGGTCGTTCCTCTGGCCTGCCCTGCGCAGCGATATCAATGGCGAGTATACAGACGCCGAACACAAAGTGGTGAAGGCTGACTTTAATTACTATACCGAACCATCGCTCTGGGATACCTACCGGAATAAAGATGTGTTGCTGGGACTGATCTCCCCCCAGGTAACCCTGGATGTGATTAAGTCGATGAAAGATGTGGGAGATAAAAAAGGCTTTATCCCTACTTTTTTCCATGGTGATCACGGCGCCTCCTCCATTGCCGGCGCCTACCTCCGGGGCATAGATAAATTTGATATCAAAGGCACCTACGACATACTACTGAAAAACGCCAATGTAGAAGGCGGCGCCAGACCATTCATCAAAGAATACATGGAGAAAGGATTTATTTCAGATCCGGATATTCCTCATCCGCACGTAGAAAGTAAAGGAAAAGCAGGCGTGTCCAAAACGCTGGAATATGCATATGATGATTATTCTGTAGCACAGATCGCGCAAAAACTGGGAGACACGGCCAACTACCGCATCCTCATGGCCCGGTCAAAGAACTATAAAAATGTATTTGATCCATCTGTCCGGTTTATGCGGGGTAAACTCGCGAATGGCAACTGGATTGAGCCATTCAATCCACAGTATCCCTACTATGAATATATGTTCAGGGAAGCCAATGCCTGGCAGGTATCCTTCTTTGCACCACATGATATGGCAGGCCTGATCGCATTGTATGGCGGCGCGGATGCTTTTGAATCCAAACTGGATTCGCTGTTTACGGTTCCATGGAATCCACATTATATTGCGCGCAACGTAGAAACCATGATTGGTCAATACTGCCATGGCAACCAACCAGATCACGAAGCTCCGTTTGCCTATTACTTTGTAGGCAAGCCGGCCAAGTCGCAACATATCATTGATACCATACTGAATACCCTTTATGGCATCGGCGACGAAGGCATCGCCCTCTGTGGGATGGATGATGCCGGTGAAATGTCTGCCTGGTATGTATTCAGTGCCTTAGGCTTGTACCCCTACTCCGCTACTGATCCCAATTATCTCGTAACCGTTCCGCTCTTCAACGAAGTAAAATGGAAAACGGCTACCGGAAAATGGCTCACTATTTCCAGACCAGCCAGCGGCCGCAATTTAACAGGCATCAAAGTTAACGGACATGAAAACAAAGGATACTTTGTGCCGCACGATTTATTTAAGCATGGCGGCCTGATAGAAGTGGATACTAATTAAAGAGCAGAAAGCAGAAAGCTATTGTAGCGATTGATCAAAGCGTATTAATATTCGCAATGATCAATCGCTACAATAGCTTTGTTTTCAGGTACCTTAGCACTTTTGCTTTCTGCTCCTAAAAAATTATCTTTGCGCCTTAGTTAATATACCTATAACTTATGTCAATTCGTAGATCCCTGGGCGTAATTGCAGTACTGCTGCTGAGTTACGCTGCTGTAGCCCAAAATTCAACTTTGTATAATTATCAAGACCTCTCCCATTTTTATTACCAACGTCAGAAAGATTCCCTGAAAAAAGCGTGGAATTGTCCGGCTGTGTATAAAGAAAAAGAAACACAAAAGAAGTATAAGGAAATATGGGATGACCGTACTGAATTTATTAACACCGCCATCGAAAACGACGGTTATGTATACGAAGGTGAAATATATAATTATGTAAATACGCTGATCAATCAGATTGTTCGTGCCAACCGTCAACTGATTCCGCAACAGCCGTTTTTGATGATTGACCGTAGCACTTCTGTCAATGCCTACGCCACTGGCAGTAACCTGGTAGCGGTGAATATAGGATTGCTGGCCTTTGTAAAAACCCGGGAAGAGCTGGCGCTGGTACTGGCCCATGAGTTGGCACACAATATCATGCAGCACGCGGAAAACGGGATGAAGAAACGTGCAGAATGGCTTACGTCAGATGAATACAAGCAATCGCTTAATGCCGTCCTGGATTCAAAATATGAGCGCCTCACCCGCCTGAAAAAAGTATTTGAAGGTTATTCTTTCGACAGAAGCCGGCATCAGCGCTATCATGAGTCAGATGCAGATTCACTGGCCGTTGTTTTACTAAAAAACAGCCAGATCGGGGTTGACGCGACCTGCTTCCTGCGGCTCGACAGTGCAGATATCCAATATCGTCAGCCGCTGAAGAAAAGCGTAAAAGAATATTTCGCGGCCTACCACCTGAATGTAGAAGATAGTTGGATGGTAAAACGTACCAAAGGTTTATCTGCCAAGAATTATAGCTTTAGCACCAGCACCGCTGGATTGGCAGATTCTCTCAAAACCCACCCGGACTGTGAAGAGAGATATAATAAAACCAAAAGCTTCCAGTCTGCCAGCAATACTTTTACGCCTATCCCCACCACGTTACGCGACAAATCCATGAAGATGATGGTATGGAGCATCTATTGCGGTGGCAATATGACTGCCTGCCTGTATCGTATACTTCTGGAAAAAGACAATGGCAACAAAGATCCGTGGTACGATTTCATGTTTAATAACGTGATGTCCGGCCTCTACTATGCCGATAAAAAATTAAGCCGCTTTAATGCCATCACCGTAAAACCCAAAGAATACATTTCCAAAAACTACTATGAATTGGAAATTATGTTCGAGCAAATGCCGAGGGAAAAACTGGAAGAATTCTACAACACCCTGCAACAAGGCGCATTCTGGAGCAATACAACAGATGCCGAAAAAGGCTTCAAATCACTCGTACACACTTTATTAACCGACGAAGACAATGCACAAAAAACGGCCAAAGCATTTACTGCCAAATATCCGGCCAGCTTGTACTGTGAATTTGTCACACCGTTTTCAAAAAAATAGACAGTAACAATTTATCCCATCAGGTACCAACATGAAACATGTACTCTTAGCATGTACCTTATTGTTCCTAACAATAACCGGTACGAACGCTCAAACTAAAATTTTTAAGGAAGTAGGGGAAGACATTTCCCAAAGCATGCGCGCCATCACCCAGGACGGAACCCTGGTTGGATACCTCATGTTCACAGAACTGGAAAAGGCCGACAAAGACTCTTTTAACTACAAGATCAATATCATGGACGAAAACCTGAATGATATTGGTGTGGTTAACTTCAGGGAGTTAAAGCTGGATCTGCGTTCCGTTGCCTTTGAACAGGAAGTACTCTGCCTCTCCTACATGAAAAGCAACTTGCTGGGGCATGCCATCAAAAAGAAAAAAGAAATCCGCGAAGCCGTTTCCAAAGGCTATATGGCGGTATTTACCCAGTTCATTGACCTTACCGGTAAGGTATTAAAAACCAATACGGTAAAGGTAGGCGTTGACCTGGCAGATGAATACCGGAAAGGCCAGTTGCTCATCGGCAATGGTGGCCTGAAAGAACCTTTACGTGTAAGCAACATCGCCGGAAAAGGATTTGCCTGCTTTTTTGGAGATGACCGCGGCAAATTCCTTTTCATCTATGATATTACCGGTAAACAAATCTGGCAAAAAAGAATTGGTGGAGAAGAAGGTGACTACACCATGCTGGTTTCCGGACAAGACGTATACTTCCTGCAGAAGAAAAAAGACGACCGTCATAGCGGCGGCTTCGTGGTATTCGGCTATGGATTGTCAGACAGCACAGCTATCCCTAAATATTTCCTGAAAGATAAAAAAGGTAACCCGCTGCAGGTACTGTCCTTCACGAATGACCCGGTAAGCGGCAAACCATTCGTTTCCGGTAATATCATCAATCCACGCAGAAACGGACCTTTCCCTACGCTTAAATCCATCAGCAAAGGAAATTACCTGGGCGTATTTACCATCAACATTGACGGCCGTAAAAAAGATAGTATTAAACCAGTTTACAACTACTGGCGCGATATCAAAAATCCAATTGCCAATTCAAAAGGCCGCCTGCATGCCAACAAGTCGTTCCTGCTGCCTGGCCCGTCTTTTAAAGACTATTCCGGCAATACCTATTTTACCGGATCGGCCCTAAAACGTACGATGAATACAGGCCTGGTAATTGCCGAAGTAGCTACCCTGCCACTGGTGGTGGTTACCCCTTACATGGTGGGCTTCTATGGTACCCGGAAATTCACCATCCGCGATGCCATGATCCTCAAACAAACACCGGACGGCGTCCTGTCGCTCGATAACCAGATTCCGGTAGCACCCAGCCGCGGCGTACCCTGCAACTACTCCCTGCTGCTGAGAGATAATAAATCTTACTACACGGCCAGTTCTTCTGATTCCAAGTCTACCTACCTGATCATCACAGAAGCAAAAAATATTACCTTCTATCATGTAAATCAGAAAAAAGTATTGCGGACCATTCCCCGTAAAGACGGCGCCACAGAGACTTCCATTTACCCGGCCAAAGAAGGACATGTGCTCGTATCTGAATACAATAAAAAAGAAAAAACCAGGCGCATCTCTATTGAAGCGATTTAATAAAAACGAGTTTTTGTCTTAGTCAGGATTAGACTGATTATACTGATTTTCGATTTTCGGTTTTTTTGGTTTAAAAAGATGGGCGAAATAAATGTAGATATTGATCCATATTTGTTTCGCCCATCTTTTTAAATCAAAAAAACAAAATCCACCACGCCCGATTTTCTTCAGTCAACAGGTGATAAAGACGATGTAATTCAGCTGCTAAAGCAGTGCCTTCCCGGTATTTGGCAATTAGTGCATTTCACTCTTTCATCCATGCGCTTTGTAGTAAAGACTGCCGGAAGTGAAATAGGGGATAAAATGTTGTATTAAGGAATTATTAAGAAGAAAATATTACTCAGGCGCTTATCCAATAAGCATTGCAGGCCAATACCACTAACAGTAGTCACTTCGCGCTGCTGTAACGGTACACTGCAATCTTGTATGTTTTACCGTTAACGATGGTATACAGCTTCTTTATGTATCCGTGTTTATCATAAGTATATTCATACCTCTGATCGTCGCTGCCCGGGCCGCCTACATATACGTTACCGCCCGGCCATTCCGGCACTCTTTCTATTTTTCTGCGTTTCAGCTGGCCATTGGGGTAGTACTCCTTGGATGTGGTGATAACGCTACTATCCGTATGGGTTTGTACCTTTTTTACCAATAAGCCATTATCGTAAGTAAGCACGTAATCGTAAGCGGCAGCCGGCAATGGTTTATTTTCCTGATCATAAGACGTAGCATGATAGCTCCAAACATTATCGTGGTGGGCGGTTAACTGAAAAATGTCTGCACAATGATTACCGTATACAATCCGCTGGTATTGAATATGCTGTTGCTGATAGGTATAGGTATAGCGGGTGGTATCTATTTTACCCGGATGATTCGTATCGTGGGTCTCAATGGTGTAAAGCAGGTCGTTTTGATCATTGTACGTGTATACGTTTGCCGACAGGAGTACCTTTTTCTGGAAAATGTTCTCCTCCACTACCCTGCCCAGCGAATCTGTTTTTTCAGTACTCCAGTAGCCTTTGCCCCCGGAACCGTTAAAAAAAGCGGACCTGATGTAGCTATTGGGCGGATATAACTTTGCCGTATGAAATAATTGTGCTTTTAGGGAGATGGCATACAGCAGCAGGGATAAGGCAAATACGAGCTTTTTCATCGATGCTATTATTTAAAAGAAATATAGGTAATGGAAGATAAGCAATTGTTTTGCTGTTTCGGGTCACCAGTCCGTTTAAAATAATTTTTTGTTTGCGTCGCAAACAAGATTTACTTTCGTATGTAAAAACAGCAGTATGAATGCAGCGGAAAATGAAATGCATCCTTTACAAAGCCTGAAATTAATTTCAGATGTCATTATGCAGACTAAAGACGAGCTAAAGAACTATGGCTTTCTTTACCTGGTATGGGGATGGATTATAGCGGTGGCGAGCCTGGCATTCTTTGCCTTGCATACGTTTACTGCCACATCGTTGTTCTTCCTGCCGTTTCCGGTATTGGTGGGCGCAGGTGTGCTTATTACCGTGCTGTATTACCGGTCGGAGAAGAAGACCGCGGAAACTTATCTTGCCAGTTATTTGAAAAACCTGTGGTTTGTACTGGGCATTTGCTTTGTGTTGACAGTGTTTATAAGTCTTGCCCAAAAAATACAGCCATTTACCTTTACCTTATTGATTGGTGGCGTGGGTACCCTGGTTTCGGGATTAAATCTCCGCTTCAAGCCCCTGATGGCCGGAGGAATATTGTTTTTTATCTTTGCCGTTATCAGCATCTTCATGGATGAAGCGTACCGGCCGCTGATTCATGGTATTGCTGTGATACTGGGGTATTTGATCCCCGGGTATATGCTTAAATATTCCAAATCATAATTAACGTTGCATGTTTAGTGATCTTGATCCTGTTTTAAATACACCTGTAAGATTGGCAATTGTTTCCGTATTGATAAAAATGAAACAGGCAGATTTCAGTTATTTAATGGAGGTAACGAAAACCACGCAGGGCAATCTGAGTCACCAGATCAGGAAATTAAGTGAAGCGGAATATGTGGAAGTGATCAAAACATTTAAAGGTAATTACCCGCATACCATCTGCAAGCTCACGGCCAAAGGGAGAAAAGCATTTGAAAAGTATGTGGAGGACATCAAAAAATATTTACACTTATAAGCATAGCCTATTGATATACGGTGCATTAAGGGCTTTTTTTACGGGCAAAAAAATGCCTTTTTTTAGATCATTTTAGTTTGCAATACAAACTAGATTAACAAGTAAAAACAAAAACAGCAGGTGCAGGAATACGGGCATCGTGCACCTGCTATCATTATCGTTTAAAAATTTATTCATCATGAACGTCACCACCAATCTCCCCTCCACGAAACGCTACCTGGGTCCGCATCCGGGCACATTGGCTATTGTTTACATCGTGCTGTTTATGGCCAGTATAATACTGTTTTCTGTGTTAGCGCATGGCGCCACCTTTCCTTCGCCATTCAGCGACATAGACAAATTCCGGCAGCTGGTGAAAGACTTCCCTGCCGCGCTGAAGGTGAATGCACTGCTGCAACTGGCCAGCGCGATGCCATTGGGCATATTTACCGCCGCCATAGTTGCCAGAACAAGGTCGCTGGGCATAAGGGCAGCAGGTCTCCACATTGCGCTGTTTGGTGGCATTGCCGCTTCGGTATTTGTTAGTATCGCCAGTATTTCCAGCTGGATAATCACTCAGCCGGGAGTGACAGACAATGCCGATATTGTTCGCCTGCTACGGCTGGTAGGATTTGCCACCGGTGGCATTGCACATGCTATGCCGTTGGGCTTACTCATGGCGGGCATCTCCATTCCCTGTTTGCTGAGAAAATATACCCCTGCATGGATGGCATGGCTGGGCATAGTACTCGGTGTCCTTGCACAGTTGTGCATGTTCGGATTTGTATGGGAAGCAGCATTTATCCTGTTACCCATTGTTCGGTTTGGATCCTATGTCTGGATGGTGAGTACCGGATTTTCTCTCATGAGAAGAAAAACAATTTGACCCTTTTCTTTTTCAACCATAAAGCAATTAACAATGACAAACAAAGTAATTCTGATTACTGGCGGCACGGCTGGTTTGGGCGCTGATACCGCCCGCGCTTTTGCCGCCAGAGGCGCTAAGGTAGTGTTCTGTGGCAGACGCACAGAAACTGGTTTTGCCCTGGAAAATGAAATCCGCAAAATTGGTGGAGAAGCTACTTTTATCCAGGCCGATGTAACCCAGGAAGAACAGGTGAAACACCTGGTAGATGAAACCATTCGCCGCTATGGGAAATTAGATGTGGCATTCAATAACGCCGGTGGCAATACAGGCAATACTCCCATAGAAGATACCACTGCCGAACAATTTGCCAACACCATTCAACTGAACCTGACAGGCACCTTTTATGCGTTAAAGCATGAAATACGGGTCATGAAAGCCGCTGGTGGAAGTATCATTAATACTGCCAGTACTGCCGGTTTGAAAGGTGTGGGACAAAACATTGCGGGTTACGTAACCGCCAAACACGGGTTGATAGGATTAACCAGGGCCGCCGCACTGGAAAATGCCCGTCACCAGATCAGCGTAAATGCGATTGCACCAGGCGTGATTCAAACTGAACAATGGCTGGAGAACATAAAAAAAATGCCCGGACGCCTGGAAAAAATTGCCGAAGCAATGCCTACGGGTAAGCTGGCTACCCCAGGAGATATTGTACCGCTCATTTTATTCCTCGCTTCAGATAAGGCCAAGTTTATTACCGGTGCTGCATTGCCTATAGACGGAGGACTACTGGCAGGATAAAGCGTTTCTTTGTCACAAAAAGAAAGGACCGGCTTACCCAGCCGGTCCCGCTTTATCACGTAGCTGCGGTTAACTTCTGTTAGCCTCATCTTGCCGGCACACCTACCTTCACAAACTCCCCCTTTTCCGTAGCAATCTGATTCCCCCATCCGAAAAGGGCATCCAATACCGGCAGAAAAGATTTTCCAAAATCAGTTAAGTCATACACCACTTTAATAGGCGGCTTGTCTCCATGCACTTCCCTTGACACCAGGCCATCATCTTCCAGCTGTTTTAGCTGTAAACTCAATGTTCTTTCTGTTACACTGGGCATTTCCTTTCTAAGCTCGTTATATCGCTTACAACCATCCTTTAAATGATAAAGAATCACCGTTTTCCATTTGCCTCCCACGAAATCCATCGCCAGACTCACGGTGCACGGATATAATTTACCATTCACTTTTATATAGTCGCTTTGACATTCCAGTTTCATAAGATTTTATTTAATGAACCTATCCAAATGGATAGCTATTGCAAAGCTATTTAACTATACTTAGTTTTGCAACTATAATTTTTATAGTACAAAAAATAACGAACGAAAACCAGCCATTTAACTTAAAAAGTAACAACAATGACACCAGATAAACCACTCATTACCATCGCCGGCGTTTTAGGAAAACAGGGACTCAGTGCTACTCGCACACTATTGGATAGCGGTCGTTACCGGGTACGTGGTATCACCCGTCGCGTTAATTCACCGGAAGCGCTTAGTTTGGCAGAACAAGGCGTAGAACTGGTAAGTATCCCGCTTGACCTGGGACATCAACAAGCATTTATTGAAGCATTCCGTGGCTCAGACAGCGTTTTCCTGATGACACCCAGCATTGCGCCGCCGGCTACCCACGAAGCAGCACTGGGTAAAGAACTCGCCGATGCAGTAGTAGCAGCAGGCGTGCCACATCTGATCTTCAGCAGCCTGGAAAATGTTCACGACATCAGTGGCGGCGAAAAATTTGCCCCCCACTTTACCGACAAGGCTAACGTGGAAGCATATATCCGTACGCTCCCCATTAAGAGCACCTTCATTTACATGGCCTTCTTTTATACTAACCTGGTAGAGTTTTATACCCCCTACCAAAAAGACGATACACTGGTATTCCCGGTTTACCTGCCCAAAGATTTCCGCGCACCGTTTGTGGACCCTCTTACCGCTACCGGTCCTGCTGTTCTGGAAATTCTTGCTAACCCGGATAAATACGAAGGCAAAGGATTACCGGTCATCGGCGAAATTATTTCCCCGCAGGAAATGGTCGACACCTTTGTACGCGTTACCGGCCAGAAAGCGGAATACGCTTCCGCCTATACGCGGGAAGAATTATTACAACATTTCCCTCACTTTGGTGACAATGAAACATTGGTAGAAGAGCTGTTGGGAATGGTATCCTACGCCTATGAACATGGCTATTATCAATCGGCACGCGACCTGGAATGGAGCCGGCAAATAAACCCCAACAGCGTTACGTGGGAACAGTTTTTACGCAACACCGGCTGGAAAGGGGAAAAACGTACGTATTGATGAGCTGAGATTTTAAGGGAAACGGTCGTATCATGCAACACGACTGATACAAGCGTCCCCTTGCAACCATCGCTTAATTCATTATCTTACATAGGTAAACGAATACCTGTGGAATACATTTTAATAGATACCAACCCTAAACTAGTCGCCGCCTGGAATGAATTTTTTGCTGAAATTCCGCATGTAAAAATCATGGAAGGCGACATTACCAAACTTAAAGCTGATGCGATTGTAAGCCCTGCCAATTCATTTGGTTTCATGGATGGATCCCTGGACTATGCCATTTCAGAACGACTGGGATGGCAGCTGGAGAAGGAGTTGCAACAACGCATTAAACTTCTCCCGGAAGGGGAATTAATGGTAGGGAAAGCCATGATACTGGAAACGAACGATCCTGACATTCCTTATCTCATTTCCGCACCTACTATGCGTATTCCTACTAATTTCAATATTGATACGTCCATCAATGCCTACCTCGCCATGAAAGCAATTCTCATACAGGCCAATAGTGACGAGCGTATACAAACAGTAGCCATTCCCGGCCTCTGTACAGGCGTAGGCCGCATGCAACCGATGATCTGTGCAAGACAGATGCGCTACGCCTTTGATGAAATTGTAGCGGGAAAGAAACAGGATTTTGCCAACTTCGGTGAAGCACAAAAATACCATTGGAATATCAATCCACAGGGGATGATCTGGACGCACTGATTACTTACCGGAAAAACGACTCAGCGTTTCCCTGGAAACACCCAGGTAAGCCGCAATAAGCGTTTTGGAAACCCGCTGGAAAAGCCGCGGATACTGCGATAGCAACAACTCGTAACGCGACTGCGCATCATTACTTAACAACGAAAGAATCCTTTGCTGCTGTGCTACAAATCCGATGGAAACTTTCATCCTGAAGAAATGCTCCATTTTATGAGAAGCGTCGCATAGCTTTTTTTTGTTTTCGGCAGATATGCACATCACCGCAGTATCTTCCAGACAAGTGATGTTCAGTCGCGCCGGCGTTTGCTGTGAATAGGCCAGATAATCTGAGATCCACCAGTCTTCCATGGCAAACTGTAAAATATGTTCCTTGCCTGCGTCGTTGACATAGGCAGCTTTCAATAATCCACTCACCACAAAATACTCCGTTTGTACTTCACTCCCCTCCTGTACCAGGAATTGATGCTTCTTTAATTTCTTTGTGGTAAAATAAGACAGTACCTGCTCAAACTCCGTATCCGTCAGGGATACAATAGCGGCGATATGTTGTCTGAATACTGTACTCATTACTTACTGATTTACATCCGCAAAATAGGGTTTAAAAGTGATGTAGATCACTATTTAATAGTGACCTGCCTCCTTTTGCAGGTCCTGCCAGCATGCGAATTTTACATCAAAATTATCATATGAAACAAAGCATCTGGCTATTATGTGCTTTATTAAGCAGCTTTTTCGGCTATGGTCAAACTAAAACAAACAATATGAATAAAAAGATTCTGATCGTTGTTACTTCTTTCGATGAAGTTCCACATAACGGCCACAAAACAGGCATCTGGATAGAAGAATTTGCTACCCCCTGGTATCAGTTTACCGCACAGGGCTACGATGTGACTATTGCATCGCCCAAAGGTGGTAAAGCGCCCATTGATCCGAAGAGTACCCGCCCGGAATTCAGCACTGCTGCCGTGAAGCGATTCTTCCTGGATAGCGCCGCACAGCACCAACTGGATCATACTGTGCCACTCAACAGCATACAGGCAAAAGACTATGATGCCATCTTTTATCCTGGCGGCCATGGCCCTATGTGGGACCTGGTAGATAATGCCGCTTCCATTCAGCTCATCGAAAATTTCTATGAAGCAGGTAAACCGGTAGCGCTGGTATGTCATGCTCCCGCGGCATTGAAAAACGTAAAAGACAAAAATGGTTTACCACTCGTACACGGTAAACAGGTAGCCGGGTTTGCCAACAGTGAAGAAATTGCCGGGCAAACCACCGGGGAAGTACCTTTTATGTTGGAAGATATGCTGAGAGAAAAGAACGCGATATATGTAAAAGGCGCCGATTGGCAACCGTTTGCGGTAACAGCGGGGAATTTGATTACCGGACAGAATCCTGCATCTGCGGTATTGGTGGGAGAAAAAGTGATCGCTGCATTACAGGGGAAGTAACTAACCTAAGGGCCATAGTAAAGTTTATTATGGCCCTTATACTATTATCCTTTACCAATTCCGCTGCTTTCCGTGTAATCATTATATTTTGTCTTTATGTTCCTTTTTTAACTATTTTCCTGTTTTAAAATGAACACATGACAAAAACCATCTTGTCGGACGTCTATATTAATGTTATCATCTTCTCCCTTGCCCTGCTACCCACGCTCACGGATAAAACTCAAAAAAATGGATGCCTCTCCTGGCGCTGTTCCTCGTATTTTTAATCAATGAAAGCCTGCTTTCACTCGGAAGTAGCTGGGAATCGGATTTCTTTCCAAACCTATCCTATAATTGGCTCGGTAAGCTATTAAGTCTGCTGTTTTTGTCAGGTTATATGCTCCTGTTTCACAAAAAAGACATCACTGCCCTCGGAATCAGGCTTCCCCGTCTTTCACCGGCACAATTGAAAACGTTATTGACACTCTCTGCAGGGTTATTGCTATTCAAACTACTCCCCAATATACTACAGTCGGACAAAGAAGCAGTAAGCACTGAGAGATTTCTTTATGAAGCTACTTTACCTGGCCTGGCGGAAGAACTTGCCTTCAGAGGAGTTTATTTGTTTCTCTTCCTCCGTCATCACCCCACCGGTAGCAAAACGCCGTTCAATTTTACCGGCGATATGCTTTTTATTTGCCTGCTTTTCTCCCTCTCCCATTCGCTATCTTTAAGTAACTCATCAGGGTTACACTTTGACATGCTTTACTTCTTCAGTACCTTTATAAGCGCGTTCTTTTACATGGCGCTATTACGTTGCAGCGGCTCATTACTCATCCCAATACTACTGCATAATGTTGTTAATGTCGGCATCACTGTTACACAGTATCTGAAATAGCAACTTCAATAATAGCCGGCTGAAAAATCGTGATAATAAACAGCGCTTTATAAACTGTTTTTAAATTATTGAAAAGATGAAACCACTTATTAGTCCACAGGAATTAAAAACAATTTTCAACCAGGACAACCTCGTCATTTTCGATGCCAGCGCAGGGAAAGATGCCTATGAGCAATACCTTCTTAAACATCTCAGACATGCCCGCTTTGCCAACCTGGAAAAAGACCTGGCTAATGTTCCTGAAAATGCCGCCCATGGAGGAAGGCATCCACTACCTTCCCTGGAAGACTTTCGAAAAACCCTGGAGCAATTCGGTGTTTCAGAAGATGCACATATTGTTATCTACGATAACAAGAACGGCTCTAATGCGGCAGCCAGACTTTGGTGGATGCTCAGATCCTTTGGGTTAAAAAATGTACAGGTATTGGATGGTGGCTTTACCGCCGCAGAAAAAGAAAAACTGGAGCTTTCCCAGGGCGAAGAAGCTGTTGAAAAAGGACAGCTGCGCGAAAGGAACGCATGGGAGTTTCCGCTTTCCACTATTGAAGACGTTGAAAGAGAAATTAATGCGGCATCGGCTACCGTCATTGATGTAAGAGATGCGTATCGCTATCGTGGGGAATCAGAACCCATCGACCTGGTTGCAGGACATATTCCTGGTGCAATTAATATTCCTTTTTCAGCAAACCTGGACGAAAACGGGCATTTTCTTTCTCCCGAAATATTAAAGGAAAAATATGCAGGTCTATTAACGGACAAACCGGAAAAGCTGATTATTCATTGCGGATCCGGGGTAACGGCTTGCCACACTATTCTGGCTTTGGCAGCTGCAGGAATGGAAATTCCCCATTTATATGTTGGCTCCTGGAGTGAATGGAGCAGAAGAGATAAGCCGGTGGCAACGGAAGCACACTGACAAAACTGGTCACAAATAACACATGGCACTAAGATCAATCATATCACAGTGCCATGTATCAACATTTTCATCGTCAGACAGCGCACTATTTTCCTTTGACAAGACGCACCAGCCAGATAAGGATCACCGACCCTATGAGTGCCACTATCAGGGAACCAATAAAGCCATTTCCCATATGGATACCCAGTTTGCCGAATAGCCAGCCGCCCAGCCAGCCTCCAACAACACCTACCAGGATATCTATCAGCACCCCAAATCCGTCACCGCGCATTAGTTTACCGGCGAGCCAACCTGCAATGCCGCCGATGAGTAAAGTCCATAACCATGACATAAGGAAAAATTTTAAGATACCTGAATGTAACAATTAATTGGCACTTACGCATGTTTTTTAAAATATTATGGGAGAATATACTTATCGATAATATAGCCGGTAATAGGCTTCAGTTGACGACTAAAAACTACGGGGTGTGCACCACCCGATGTATAGTATTCTATTTTCCCATTAATTTTAGAATACCAAACCTTTCCTATAGCCTGGTGAGTAATGGTATCTGGCCTGGTTATCTTCCTGAAACTCTTCAACTTCACGCTATCAAGTGCTATCACCATCGTATTAGGTACTTTCTGGTTACAGGCGACAGGCTCGTAATGATCTTCCTTCCAATACATACAGCCACCGGCTCTCTCTTGCAGATTTCTATCTTTCCACCACCACATACTGCCTGTTCCCAGTACCATTGATAACATCACTGCCACTATCAATATTCTCGTGGATTTCCCCCTGGATCCTTTCTCACTCCCTCCTTCTGTGCCCTTCACGTCCGTACCTACCTCCTCTATCGAGTCATCACCACCGGATGGAATTTCCGGAATTTCAGGAATTACAGTATCTCCCGTGGCTTTATATCCCCCGGTTGTGGGCGGGTTGCCCATCATGGAATCTAATACCGTCACCGGGTCTTCTGCTGCCAGGCTAATATCCTTTATCACGGCTTCCTGATCTACATCATTATCTCCGGAAACCGTTTTCCCTATCTCCCAGGGCCTGCCAGGAAATTCAATTAACCAGGCCAGCAATTCAATGTTCTTCACATCCGTACTTTCCGACTTCCTTTTCAGGTAATTCACCAACGGCCTGAACTTATCTGTGTCACATTGCTGAATAATAGCTTTGCAGTTCCTTTTTTCATTCAAATCCCCGCAGAAATCCCTTAAAACCTTTTCATCCTTTTTGCTGAGAGCCGTTGTACATCTTTTTGCACATTCCTCTTTAAGTTTTGCTGGTGTGAGATACATCAAACCATGGGGCAGTGTATTGTTTTCTTTTTTTCGTTCATACGCCTGCATTACCATTTGTTCGTAGTCAGGATAATTTGTCGCCATAAATGAAATTATAGAACTGAATAATCGGAATTAAACCTGCATTCCCGGAATTACATATGGAATATCAAGAATTACAGGAATTACTGGAATTGTTTGTAAATCAACCTCTTACCTCATTCTACCTTTGTTCTGCAATCGGAAAATGCCTCCTTAGCTAAGAGGCGCTGTACAGCACCGGTTCTCCCAGGGCAAAGAAAGCGGAAGCCGATAACCGGCTTGGGAAGCGATCATCAGCTTCCGTAATCTGTCCCCTACACTTCCCAAAAAACAAGAAGCGCTTCACTGACTCAAAACTCCGCTGCCGGCCGCCCCGGCAACCGGCAGCCTATTGCTAAAACACTTAAAACTTACAAACATGTACCACATTATATTAAGTTTCCTACTGGCATTATTAAGTCCCGGCCATACCAATAACGGCAGCCATAATCAGGGCGAGCAAATCACTACCCTTGATGATACCGGCGGTGAAACCGGAATAATTCCTCCGAGGAAAAAACCATAATATATCAGCTTTGTGAGGCAAGAAAGTTCTTGCCTCACTTTTTTTTGTTTCCTGCCAATAATAATTCCCAAACATTCAGAAATTCAATACTTTTAAAAGAAATAATCATTAGTGCGCCCCTCTAACCTCATCTTATCCATACTACTGTGTAGTCTTTCTGCCTGTATATCCAACCAGGCGCCTCCACAAACGATGACTGCACCCACACTTGAAAAAGGAGAGTCTTTCTTCAATAACAATTACCAATACGACTCCGCTTTCTATTATTTTAATCTCGTTACAACAGGCGCCACCGACAGCTTAGAAATTGCCATGGCCTACACTTATATGGGTATCATTCAGGCACATGAGGGAGATCATTATGGCGGACAGGAAAGCCTGCTGAAATCCCTTACTTATCTCGATGAACATAAAAAAGAAGACCGTGAATGCCTGGGCTCAAATTACTATGAACTAGGCAATGCCTATCTTAACCTCAAAAACTATGAAGCCGCGATTGACTATTATCATAAAGCGCTCAAATACATCACCAGGCCTGGATACGAAACTATTGCCTTAAACAGTATGGCCCTTACCTATCAAAAGAAAGGCGACTATAATCAAGCCATTGATTTATACAAATCCCTGCTAACCAGGAGCAAAGACGAGAAAAAAGAATATGCCCGGATGCTTTCCAACTATGCTAAAACAAAATGGTTAAAAGATTCCGCTTATCCAGCTGGTCCGGAACTCCAACGGGCATTGCAAATCCGTAAAGATTCAAATGATACCTGGGGACTCAATGCCAGCTATGCGCATCTGTCGGACTACTATTCGCTCTCTTTGCCCGATTCAGCACTTTACTATGCCCGGAAAAGGTACGAAGTCGCCAGGGAATTAAAGAGCCCGGATGACGAAGCCGAAGCACTTTTAAAGCTTATAACACTTAGTCCCGCCAATCTGTTGAAATCTTATTTTACCCGCTACCAATACCTGGCAGATAGTATCCAAACTGCCAAAAACACTGCAAAGAATCAATTCGCATTAATCCGGTACGAAGCCGCAAAAAGCAAAGCAGATAACCTTCAACTGCAGAAGGATAATGCCCAGAAAAAAACGCAGCTGGTAATACAGCGATTCGTCCTGTTGCTAACCACCCTCCTCTTTCTTATCATCGGCGGTATTTTAATTCTACGGCACCGCAGGCGGCGGCAACAAATAGAGTTGGCCTCCCGCCAGGCGATACAAGAACACCAGCTTAAAACCTCCCAAAAAGTGCACGACGTGGTAGCCAACGGCTTGTACCGCATCATGGCAGACCTTGAACATAAACCGTCAGTAAACAAAGAAGATTTGATAGATAAAATTGAAATATTGTATGAACAATCCCGCGACATCTCTTACGAACACCTTACCACCCCCAAAATCCTGTTCCACAATAAAATTGATGATCTGCTGGAATCTTTTGGATCCGAACACACCAAAGTCCTGATCATCGGTAACAGTCCTGAGCTATGGAGCCAGATCAATCCGCAGGTACAACATGAAGTCGAACATATTCTGCAGGAACTGATGATTAACATGAAAAAACATAGCCAGGCTAATTCTGTGATGATAAAGTTTGGATGTCAGAACAATCAGGTTCAAATTCTCTATACCGATAACGGTATCGGTATTTCCCCGCAAGTTAAGTATGGGAATGGAATGCAAAATACGGGAAACCGTATTGAAAGGATAAAGGGGAAATGTATATTCGAACATCCTGTTAAAGGACTAAAAATTTACATTACTTTCCCAATAGCTCAATCCTCATGATTACAAAAGTTCTTATTGCCGAAGATCACGAAATTGCTAATATTTCTCTGCAGAAAACACTGGAAGAACTAGCCATCATAGATATAGCATATGCCTATTATTGTGATGATGCTTTGTATAAGATAACGCAAGCAGTTAAAGCCGAAAAATCATTCGATCTCCTCATTACAGATTTGTCCTTCGATCCAGACGATCGCAAACAGGTGCTTTCCGGTGGTATCGATCTGATTCACGCTGCCAGGGAAGTTCAGCCCGACCTGAATATCCTGGTGTTCTCATTGGAACGAAGACCAGCGATTATTGATCAACTTTACAATGAATATAACATCAATGGCTTTGTATTTAAGGCAAGAAACGATGCGCGGGATCTAAAAGAGGCCATCAATGAAATAATCCAGCAACGACGTTATATTCCACGTCATATCAGGCAATTGATCGATAAAAAGAACGCCTACTCATTTTCAGAATTTGACATCACCATTATCGCGCTTCTCTCACAGGGAATGTTGCAAAAAGACATACCTGCATATCTTCAACACAACGGAATAACACCTTCTGGTTTAAGTAGTATAGAAAAAAGGCTGAACCAGATGAAAGAGGCATTGGGTTTTACCAAAAATGAGCAGCTGGTGCTTTACTGCAGAGAATTAGGCGCTATATAACAGTTCTAAAATCGGACAGCAAAAACTAAACTACGGTTTCCCATAAAAAAAAGAGTTGAATGAAATTTACTTTTGCTTCATCAATCAAAAATAAACATTATGAAACAAAAGTACTACGTAAACAACAACGCCCAGCTCAACGGTGATCATGAGGTACACGTGAATACCTGCCCTTACTTCTCCGTAATGTACAGCCGGATTTACCTGGGGGAATTTGAAACTTGCCAGGAAGCAGTTCGTGAATCTAAGAAACGTTTCCCAAGGTCGAATGGCTGTTTTACTTGTTGCAACCCCTGCCATACAAGTTAGAAAATACTAACAGCTCTCTTGTCTCCCCTTGTCTTCTGAATCATCAAGCTATGAAACTGCTATGTGCGTGGTTGCTTATAAGCTACATTCATTGTAACCGGGTAATGGTGTATATCTGTGACAGCAAAAACGCAACAAGATATCATTACAATTCGAATTGTCGTGGACTAAGTAATTGTAAACATCGAATCATCTCCATACCCCTCGATGAAGCCAGAACAACCAGAACCCTTTGTAAATGGGAGCAATGAATTAGCTGTCACCGGAACTATATTTCAACAACTCCAACCTCGGATATTATGACAACTCCAAACCACGCACCGTATAGATATCTACAGTTTAAGGGAGATCAATCTTATAGCAGGTATATCCAGGAAGGTCTCCCACCGAAATCTCTTCCGGCAAAATCCGGAGACCAGGACTTCCTGAACACCAAATCCCATGGCAGTTATGGGGCCCTTTTATTTCATCCTAACTGGAAGGCGAAACGAAAACAAATACTGTACCGCGACAAGCATCGCTGTAGACACTGCCACAGCGATAAAGACCTGCAGGTGCATCACCGGCAATACCACTTTATCGCAAGCGAGCAAAAGTTCCGCCTTCCATGGGATTACCCCGATCATTTACTGATCACGCTTTGTGAAATTTGTCATAATAAAGGGCATAATAAATATAAAGTGCCGACCATCACTATTTAATAAAATATTTATGAGTCTATTTGATATTTTCAACCGGCAACGCCAAAATGGGCATACCCATACCATGGCAATTGAAAGCGCAATACCTGATATTCCGGAATCTACTTTCATTGAAAAGGAAGCGCAGGAAAAAGAACCACCCGAAGCAAATCCCGTTGCGCCGGTAAATGGAGGAATCCATCTCCTGTATGATTTCCTCGACAAAAACTACGAATCCAAAGGGTACAATGATGCATTGATAAACCCTGATGCAACTCACCTTGATCAAAATGTGATTGCATTGAAAAATGACCTGGAAAGATCTATCAGAAAGGTAAAAACCTTCTACGAAGACTTTATCCGACAAATCAATTTCCATATTTCGAGCAGAAGTAGAAGTGGAATGATAGATACCGTAGAAGAACTGACAACAAAGAAGGAAATCGCGGAGAGTCATATCAATCAGGTTAAAGAAATCGAAGAGCAGGCAAAGATGAATGAAGGTGTTGGGCATGGCATTGTTATCAGTTATACCCGCGGATTCAGAAATGGTCTTGCAGCAATTTCCAGTCACATTATTTTGAACAAAACCTTCTAAAATCGAGTGCTATGAAACATCTATGGATTCGTTTCGGCTGCTTCATGACCGGATACAACTACAGCATACTGCGAAACTGCAGCGAAGCCGCCTTTAAATCCGTGAAGAAGTATACCGCAGCCATGGTTATTGTTTGTATTCTGTGGTTTTTTATTGGTTTTACTTTCGCACATCGTTACCTCAACCTCAGTTTACCGGGCTGCCTATTCGCCGGACTCCTCTCTACGGTAATCATTGTACAGGTTGAAAAGCAAATTGTCTTATCCATTCATCCAAGCCGCCTACTACTAATTTTCAGGGGATGCTTAGCCCTTATGATGTCCATTCTTGGTGCGGTGATCATCGACCAGATAATATTCGAAAAAGATATTGAGATCGAGAAAAATTTCTACGTTTCGGAAAAAGTAGATAGAATATTACCCTCAAAAACGGAAGAATTGAGAAAGCAGATTGCCGCATTGGATACTACTATTGATAAAAAAGAACAAGAAAGAGATGCTTACATCCAGGATATCAGTAAACATTCAACCATCAGTGCCACCACTACGCAAACAGCAACAAGGCGGGTACCGGAGCAAACCATAACCGCTTCTGGTAAGGATACAACTATTTGGAAAACGGTACATGATTATACCGTTGCCTCTGCACCAATGCCGAATCCTAAAATAGCTTTGCTTTCGCCCCTTGACTCTACTATTGGCGCTATGCGACAACAAAAAGCGCAAAAGGAAAATGATTTACTCCACATCAAGCCTGAACTTGAAAAAGAAATGAAAGCAAATACAGGATTTCTAGATGAGTTAACAATCATGACACACATATTATCTTCCTCTTACGTTGCAATTGGCTTCTGGTTCCTGTGGATTCTATTTTTCCTGTTTATTGAGATGCTGGTATTATTCAGTAAGATGGGGGACCAATCTAATGATTATGAAAAGGTCGTATTGCACCACATGAATTTGCAGATACGACGACTTGATGCGCTTGGGAAAGGATTTGAATAATAAAACAGCCCCGAAATTTATCTGGCGAATTACTTTGAGCACTTAAGCACATTAGAAAAACGTCCAATGTTTTATAGCATCATGCTAATCAGCTCTTCCGGTGTAATGTCAGTAATCAATACGATGCTTCGTTACCCGGAGCACTTGACGAAAAGCGACGTAGGAATGTTTCGATAAGGGGAATTGACGGCAAGAGAACGCCCATCAACGTCTGCTGATGGGCCTTTCTTTTCTCTACACTTCTTTTAGTGCTTCCAAGGTTGCCAGGCTTTATACTTTCTGTCGGGATCGGGAAAGTTTAAAGCTGAACATCATTCTTATTATTTCCCCTTTTCCTCGAAACTCGCTACCTCTTTATTTACCTCGTCCAATAATTGCTGCTCCGTTGGTAAATAAAGTTCATACTGACTGGCAATGATTTGCTTTTGCCCTTCGGGCAATGTGAATTTTACCACCGCATCATTCTTACTGGTACAAAGCAAGATGCCTATGGTGGGATTCTCGTGGGGCACTTTTTCCACCCGGTCATAATAATTAACATACATCTGTAGCTGGCCTAAATCCTGATGCGTAAGCTTTTCAGTTTTCATTTCAATAATGACAAAACATTGCAGCAGTCGATTATAGAACACCAAATCTACATAGAACTCATCTCCCTCAATATGAATCCGTTTTTGCCTTGACACAAATGAAAATCCATTACCTAGTTCCAATAAGAAATCCTGCAAATGGGTGATAATGGCGCTTTCCAAATCCTTCTCATAATAGGAGGCTTCCCGTTTCATTCCCAAAAACTCCAATAGCATAGGGTCTTTGATAATTTCTTTCGCATCAGACGGAAGTTTTTCTTTTTTGGCTACCGCCAGTACGCTTTCTTTATCATTGCTCATCAAAAGCCGCTCATACAAATTGCTGTAGACTTGTCTTTCTAATTGCCGTGAAGTCCAGTTATTTTTTACTGTTTCAGCAATATAGTAATCTCTTGCATCCTCATTATCAACACTTAGCAGCAATTTATACTGGGTCCAGCTCAATTGCGTCCGCAGTGCGGACGCAATTGGAAACAGGCGAAAAAACTGACGATAGCGTTCCAGTTGCCTGATCGAAAAACCGCTGCCGAACTCCGGTTGAATCTTTTCAGAAAGGTACTTTATCACATAGGTGCCATAGTCTGCCCTATCTTTTCCTTCCTGCTCCTCTTCAAAAATACGTTTACCAATATGCCAATACATCAATGTGCGCTGATGGTCTACTGCGCGAATGGCCTTTTCTTTTGCGTCTGAAATGATTGATTTAATGTCCGTAATAAAGGACTGATTGATTAACATAATAATGGTTTTAACAATTGAGATAATACTGGTTAACAAATTCTTTTTTAAATAAATTCTGCTTGTGGTTATTTCAGAATGATACTATTGGTTTCATCCAACACATCATACCCGCTACAGGTAGCTTCGCTGAAAACGAACTTGTTGAAAACAAAACAGCGATACCAGTTCTAATAGAACTTGTATCGCTGCGTCGTACTATATGAATGTAATATTTTTTTTCGAAACCTGTTAAAGTTATGCTTTCTACATCCGCCTGCTTCTGCAAAAATTACCGCCAGCCTAATCCCGGCGCCACATGCTCTAAAATAGAAGACAGTATATGTACATTGTAAGCCACGCCTAATGTATTCGGTATGGTCAGCAAAATTGTATCTGCCTCCTGAACGGCTTCGTCCTTCGCCAACTCTTTAATGAGTTGATCCGGCTCAGCCGCATAGTTTCTTCCGAAAATGGCGCGCTTATTCGGTTCTATATTGCCAATCTGATCTACCTGCTTGCCTTCACGTCCAAAGAACTGACGATCCTGATCGTTGATCAATGCGAAAATAGACCGGCTCACAGAAACCCTTGGTTCGCGCCGATGCCCGGCTTTCTTCCAGGCTTCTTTATACAATCTGATTTGCTCTGCCTGCTGCACATGAAAAGGCTTGCCGCTTTCATCCATCTTCAGTGTAGAACTTTGAAGATGCATCCCATTTTCAGCGGCCCACACAGCCGTAGCATTGGAAGCAGCCCCCCACCAGATACGTTCCCGTAACCCTTCTGAATAGGGTTCTAAGCGCAATAAGCCCGGTGGATTCGGAAACATCGGATATGGATTGGGTTCGGCAAATCCAACACCATTCAGCTTATCCAGGAACTCCATTGCTTTACGGCGACCCATGTCTGCATCTGTTTCGCCTGCTGCCGGTTCATAGCCGAAGTAACGCCAGCCATCAATCACCTGCTCTGGCGACCCTCTGCTGATTCCTAATTGTAATCGCCCTTCCGAAATTAAATCCGCAGCGCCGGCATCTTCTATCATGTACAACGGATTCTCATAACGCATATCAATGACCCCAGTTCCCATCTCTATTTTGCTTGTTTTAGCACCGATAGCGGCCAGCAAAGGAAACGGGGAACCTAATTGAGCGGCAAAATGATGTACACGAAAATAGGCGCCGTCTATACCAATTTCTTCGGCAGCAACCGCCAGATCAATAGATTGAAGTAACGTGTCGCTGGCTGTACGGGCGTTATAAGCCGGATGATTAGACCAGTGCCCGAATGATAAAAATCCTATTTTCTTCATAAATCTGATATTATCTATTTTTCTTTTACCTGCAAGTATCTCTTGCGCTATTCTTCTCCATCCAAATTTAAATCATTCTTTACTTCATTCCTATTAAAAGCAAGGCTAATCAAAAGTGGCATTAATCAATCGCTATGCTGCCAATGGCTTTCTCCATGGCAGATTCCATCACACCCGGTACTTTTAAGCCTTCCGCACGCACCACTGTTAAATCGGTCATGCCTAAAAAACCCAGGAAAGCATTCAGGTAAGGCGCTACAAAGTCGTTCGCTTTACCCGGCCCTTCTGAATAAACACCCCCTGAAGACATCGCAACATACACCTTCTTTCCTGTTACCTTTCCTACGGGACCATTTTCACCATATCCAAAGGTGATGCCTGCCCTGGTAATGTGATCAATCCAGGCTTTTAACGATGAATGAATTGTAAAGTTGTAAAGCGGTGCACCAATCACAATGATATCTGCTCCCAATAACTGTTTAACCAGCTGGTCAGAAAAACGGATGGATGCTTTTTCTTCTTCCGTTAGCTGATCGCTGGAAAGAAAGAATGTACGGAGAACAGTTGGATTAAGATGTGGCATGTCGATATCAACCAGGTTTAATTCTTCCAGTGTACTACCCGGATATTTTTCCTGAATTTTTTCCGTGATAGCGCGACCCAGCTGAACGCTGTGAGATCCTTTCTCTTGTATACTGGACATTAAATGAAGGATACGTTTCATAAAAAATTTACCGGTTTAATCATGTTATCAATTTTACATTCCGGGATGGCCGCTTCTTTTCTGTTAAAGAAGCAGCAAGCTTGCTCCCGAATTATCAAAAACAAAATTATAGCTACCAGGTAGTCAAAAGGGCGTACTTACATAAAGGGAAGCGCTTACATTTGGGTAATGTCATTACATTTGTAACTATGGAAACAATTATACATGAGCCACTTCCTGGCCTGGAAGAATGCGCCGGCGCACTTAAAAATGCCCTTGATGCATTGTCTGTTATCAATGGAAGATGGAAGCTGGCTTTACTCCTTTGCCTAATGCAGTCACCAAAGCGTTTTAATGAGATACTACATGAAATCCCGGGTATATCTTCCAGGATATTGGCTAAAGATTTAAAGGATCTGGAGTTGAATGGTTTTATCGCACGACGGGTATATCCTACCTCGCCGGTAACCATTGTTTATGAGGCAACGGAGTATAGCAGCACTTTAAAGAAACTGATAACTGAACTGAGTGCCTGGGGTAGGCAACACAGGGAAAAAATCAAGCAAAGCTTGCGGATGCAGTCCTGATCGGGTCCCTTTACTGTTTCACATAATGAAGCGCTATACATCCTGATGCAAGCGTTGTTGAATCCGCTAGTTTTAATGGTACCTGGTGGGGAAGTTTCTTCCCGTCAAACAGCCGTCTTCCCTCTCCTGCCAGGACAGGATGAACAAGAAAATAATATTCATCCACGAGGCCAAGCCTTATCAACTCGCCCGGTAATTCTACGCCACCAATTGAAATATTTTTTCCCGGCGCCTGTTTCAGCCGCAAAACCTCTTCTGCCAGGTTGGTGCGGATCACCCTTGGATTACCAGGAAAACTTTCTACCGTCCTGGAACAAACAATTTTTTCAATAGCGTCAAATGTCTCCGCAAATCTATCTATCGATGCGGTCCCGGATTTTTTTTGCGCCATATCCGGCCAGAAAGGCACCATCAATTCATAAGTTTTACGTCCGTAAATAATCAGGTCAACATTCTCCATAAGGTCTGTAAAATAGTCGTGGGTTTCTGCACTGCCACTCAGTTGGGTATGGTCGCAGCAACCATCTAAAGTCAGATTGATACCGTAGATTATTTTTCTCATGTGATAGGTTGATTTGCTCAGATAGGTCAAAAATAAAATAATATATCCATCATGACGGGGGCATCTGAGACAAAAATGGGGGTCTTTAAGACCAACCCAGCGTCTGTTGAATGCTTCATCGGATAATCCATCTTAATGAAGCGATTGTCCATTTTTCATAAAATGACTCCTTATTATTTTCGACTGTCATATGCTACTATTGCGGTAGGCTATGCTGCTAAAGACAAAGCCGCTGATACTGGCGCCATACAAAAGGGATGGCGTTGTAATTACAAAATCCAGGTTGACAATAAATCTTACTTTGCACACAATACACAAAACACAGCGCCGCATGCTATCAAAAAAAAGACTGGTCACAACCTGTTTATTATTGCTCTCTGTTTACACCTATGCTATCGATACAGATACGATCCCTATCAATGGAAATGGCAGTGGCCGGGTGTTTGAAGGCATCGGTGCAGTGAGTGCCGGCGGTTCTTCCCGTATGCTGATCGATTATCCTGCTGCCCGCAGAAGTAATATTCTTGACTATCTTTTCAAGCCCAATTTCGGCGCGGGTTTTATCTACCTGAAAACAGAAATCGGAGGAGATGGCAACAGCACCTGCGGCGCTGAGCCCAGCTTCGCCCGCACCCGTGCGGAAATGGCTGCCCCCAATTATAACAGGGGATACGAATACTGGCTCATGCGGGAAGCGGCCAACCGAAACCCCAACATTGAGTTGGATGCATTGGAATGGAGCATGCCCGGATGGTTCAATGGCACCTGGTCTGCCGACAATGCCGCCTATCTCGTTAAATTCATCGAAGGCGCCCGGCACTGGTGCCTTCCTATGAAATATATCGGTGGTTGCTGGAACGAACGGGAATACAATCGTAATTGGATCGTAGACACGTTAAGGCCACTGTTGAATAAAAGTGGCTTCTCCCATATCGGGATCAATGCACCGGAAGGCGCCGGAAACGCCTGGGCTATTTGTGACGAACTGATAAAAGATACCGCATTTCGTCATGCAGTGGCGGCAGTCAGCTACCACTACCCCGATTCCTATATGTGGCGGGAAGGAACCTCATTTGCCGGAAAGAATGCCTTTGAGTGCGGTGTACCATTATGGTCAGGAGAAGATTTTTCATTGGGAGGAAAATCCTGGAAAAACACCATGTACCTGGCATTGAACATCCTGAAATGTTATCTCAAACAAAAGATTGTAAAAGTGAACGTCTGGTGCCCCATTGCTTCCATGCCCGACAACGCGTGCTTTTCCAGCGTAGGCATGATGAAAGGGGTAAGCCCCTGGTCCGGCTATTATGAGGTGTGGCCTACCATCTGGGCAGTAGCGCATTTCAACCAGTTTGTTCAACCAGGATGGCAATACCTCGATGATGGCTGCGGATGGCTGCCCGGAAACGGCGCCTACTGCACGTACAAACGCCCCGGTAACCAGGGCGACTACAGCATCGTAGCCGTAACGGGGAATCTCCCGAAAAAAATAACGTTTAAAACAACACATCTCTCCGGAAGCGTTGTACATGTGTGGAAATCAGACAGCATCCGGCAATTGATCCGGCTAGCCGATATCAAACCTGTAAACGGCGTGTTCACCATTCAACTGGATGCGGCCAGCATCTACTCGCTGACTACTACCACCGGGCAACGGAAAGGCGCCCATACCATCCCCCCTGCTACTGATTTCCCATCTACCTATAAGGATAACTTCGACCAATATACGCTGAACCAGGCACCGATGTCGCCCAGGTATTTCTACGATAATTCCGGCGCTTTTGAAATCTACCAGGCAGCTGGTGAAAGTAAATGTTTACGGCAGATGTTGAACAACGATATTACCCACTGGATCCCCGATGAATGCGCCTATACTTTTGTGGCACAGGGTACAGAATGGGAAAACGGTGAAGTAGCCGCAGATGTATTAGCAGAAGAAAATGCCTTCAATGGCACCGGTTATGCCGGCGTAATCATCAGGGCTTCTTATGATAAATCCTCACAAGCTAAGATTCCATTGGGTTACAGGTTGAGTATCTGTAAAGACAATACCTGGAAGTTACAAACGAAAACACAAACTTTAGCCGAAGGCCGCGTGGATGCCAACACCTGGCATCGCCTCAGATTACGGTGCAATGCCGATAGCATTCAGGCATTTATTGATGGTCATACAGTGGCTTCAATCCAGGACAAAACCTACCTGTTGGGCGCCACCGGATTTACTTCCGGCTGGAATAAGGCCAAATTTGATAATGCTGCTTTTCATTACGTTCCGTTCAGGGGCCGGTTATTATCTGATTGGAAAGTGGCTACTGCATCCGTGGAATCGCCCGGACAAGAGGCCGTCAACGCCTTTGATGGCAACTCCCTTTCCAAATGGTGGACAGGCGATCCCCCACAAGCCCAATGGCTAATGGTAGATCTGGGACGTCCCTGTAACATTACCCGCTGCGAAACCTTCACCGACCTAACAGATAAACCCGCACATTACAAGCTGGAGTATTCTACTGATAAGGTGCATTGGCAGCTATTTGCCGACAGAACCAGCAACAACGACGTTCCACTGCCTTGTTTTGTGGATCTTCATAAAGCAATCGGACGCTGGGTACGCATTACCGTATTACCTGCCGCAGAAAAAGCAGCCACGGGAATTTATGCGCTGAAGGTATATGGTTACTGAGGCTTTCCATCTCTCTAAAAAAACAGAAAGTATTACCACTCCTTTCAAATCAGGATACCTTCCTAACGGCTAAAACCTGGTTGGGTGTTGACGTCCTATGAGGTATTTTCTGTTTCCAGGAAGCCAATATTTAGCAAAATATACTAAACCAATCCCTTTCATAGTACAACCCGGTAATTAACATAAAGCTAATAGGGTCTGAAAAGGAAGTCCTCTCTTGTGGACCTGCATTGCAGGTAATGAACATTTTGGTCATTTTAGTGTATTTATATAGGCGGACAAAGGACAAATTTACTCATCCGTAACGCCCTGATGTATACTGATTTAACTTATCGTGATTGGTTAGCATAAATATTTCCCCGCAAGTGATATTTATACTATCTTCATTATACGAACAACCAGTCTAACCAGTGCAAGAGAATGAATACGCTGTGAGTTAACAACCAGAATTATCTTTTATTATTATTTACTGGTGATTTACCGAATATACCTTCAAAACTAAAATAACCACAAAATGAAAAGGACTAAAATTACGGCACTCATCACATTGGTATTTCTTGCTGCAGGCGTGCGCGCCATAGCACAGGAAACTGCCTCCGCCACTGCCACTGCTACTATTGTAACTCCTATCAGTATCACTAAAACAGTGGATATGAATTTTGGTAATGTAGCTGTACAATCTACAACCGGAGGAACAGTAGTGCTTACTCCCGCCGGTGTACGTAGCGCTACAGGAGGTGTAACTTTGCCTACAACGGCCACCGGAACTATTACGGCCGCTTCCTTTACTGTGAACGGAACCGGTAATTACTCTTACAGCATAACCCTGCCATCTTCGGCGCTGACCATTACAAGTGGGTCGAATACAATGACTGTTACCAATTTCACAAGCACTCCTTCTGGTGTGGGAACACTTACTGCTGGTACCCAAACGCTCAATGTGGGCGCTACACTGAATGTTACCGCTGCTCAGCCGGCTGGTACGTATGTGTCAGGTACCCCATTTAACGTAACTGTTAATTATAACTGACGCAGAGGTCTGATAACGTCATCTGATTTTTCCCCAGTTAAAATTTAACCCACTGTTTAGTACGTGGCATACCCACGGTTATACGCTTTTATTTTAAAGCATACGCTCATGAGGATATCGGTAAGACCAGGTATTTTAAATATCGGATGCACCTTCCATTTTATTGTTACAGCTATTTTATGTTGTTCAGGATTCCTGACAAATGCACAGGGCAACCTATTGGTAACACCCGTAAGAGTTGTTTTTGAAGGACAGAAACGTGCGGAAGAATTAAACCTGGCGAATGCCGGTACGGATACAGCGAGGTACCTTATTTCATTTGTAGAGATCAGGATGAATAAAAACGGCACCTTTGACCAAATTAATGAGCCGGATTCAGGACAGGAATTTGCGAGTAAGTACCTGCGTTTTTTTCCACGAAGTGTTGTGTTGGGGCCTAATGAAGCACAAGTGATAAAGCTACAACTCACCCGTAACGGGGAGTTGCCAACAGGCGAGTATCGCTCTCATCTTTATTTCAGGGCCATCCCTGGTGAGATGACTTCCCAAAACAAACCAATATCAGACAGTAACGGCATTAACGTAAAACTTACACCGGTTTTTGGCATTACGATCCCGGTTATCATAAGGGTTGGTGAAACTAATGCCAATGTGCAATTGTCAGATCTTTCTGTAGACCTGGCCAGGGATGCCTCACCCATGCTGAGTATTTTGGTCAACCGGTCAGGGAATGCCTCTGTATACGGTGATATAACTGTGGAGCATATCTCTCCACAGGGAAGAATGACAGAAGTGGCTGTGGTAAGAGGACTAGCCGTTTACACCCCGAATAAACAACGTTATCTCCGCCTCCCCCTCGAAAATAAGCCAGGAATTAATTATCACAAAGGAAAGTTAAGGGTAGCATACACCACGAAATTGAAGACGGCCATGCAACAACTTGCGGCAGCAGAGTTGGTACTCTAGGGGGAGCACATCAACCCAATAACACTCCCATGGAAGTGATTATACATTGGTTAATTCGTCATGTTGGTATCAATAAATTTTCCCGGATTTTCTACATAGGTAACCCTGGTGTAGCTATTGACCAGCCTCATAACATATCCATAACTGCCTGGCTACTGACAGTCGGGCTTTTCCTGCTGCCTGCATTATCATTAGCTCAAACCAGCTGGACCGGGCTGGTGAGCAACGCCTGGTCAACCAGTGCCAATTGGACCGCCGGCGTACCCAGCGCCACCGTGGATGCAATTATTGGCAATGCCAGTTTTACAGGCCCCTTCAGCCCAACCATAAGTGCAAGCGCCAGCTGTAAGTCGCTTACCGTTGGAGCCGGTGTTAACGCTACCCTTACGCTCAGTAAAAATCTCACTGTTGCGGGCAATCTCGTGATCAGTGCCGGCAGCACCATCAGCCAGAAAGGGGTTACCTTAACTATAAATGGAAACTGGACGAATGGAGGCACCTATACTACCACCAACAACAATGCTAAAGTAACCTTTGCAGGAATTACCCAGAGCATTGGAGGGGCTGCTACCACCACCTTCCGCAAGCTTACCATTGGAGTAGGTAGTATTACTACTCAAAATGTGAATATGGCTGTTTCCGGTACCTTCACCATAAATGGTACATTTATTCCGGTAGATGCTGCCACCCCGGTAGTGACTTCCGGAGGCGGTACTATGACGGTGAGCGCTGGTGGCATTTTGCAGGTAAATGCAGCCACATTTGCAGGCAACAACACCCTCTCAGGAGCCATTACGCTGGCCGCCGGCAGCATTGTGAATTACGGCGGAACCCTGGTAGCCCAAACCGTCAAAAATAACCTGACCTATTCCACACTAAGAATCAGCGGTAGCGGCATAAAAACATTGGGAGGCAACCTGAACCCGCTCAACTCCACTACAGCAAGTGTAGGAACCATAGAAGTACTTGCCGGCACACTCGACCTGTCTACATTTACCGCAAACCGGGGTACAACCGTAGCCGGCGGAGGTATAAACGTAGCCAATTCGGCCTCACTGAAGATTGGCGGTACCAACACCTTTCCTGTTAACTACGGCGCCGTATCACTTGGTCTGACCAGCACCGTAGAGTATAATGGCACTACGCAAACCGTGGGCGCTCAAACTTATGGCAATCTCACGCTGTCTTCCGGCAGCGGCGCCTCCGTAAAAACGATGCCATCCTCCGCCTTTACTGTAGCCGGAAATCTTACTTCGGCCGTCGGTAGCGGCACTTCCGTTACTTATACGGCAGCATCGAATATTACCGTGAGCGGAAGCGTCAATATTGATGCATCCACTACCTTCAATGGGGGAAGCTTTACGATAACTACCGGAGGCAACTGGGTCAACAGTGGTACCTTCAGCGGCGGCACCGGCACCGTGATATTGACGGGAGGAGGCACTTCTATCAGTGGATCAGGAACGCATAATTTTAATAACCTGACTGTGGCTGCCACTAATATTACGGCTGCAGCAAATACTTCGCTTAACCTCTCCGGCAGTTTCACCAGCACGGCCCCCGGAACATTTACACATCAAACAGGTGGCACAGTTACCATGAGCGGCACTGGTACTACCATCACCGGTACAGGTTTTTCGTTCGAAAACCTGGCCATATCAGGCACCGTGACGGCAGCAACAGATCTTATTTTAACAGGCAATCTTTCTGCCAGTGGTACTTTTACCAATACATCGGGCAGTGTAACAATGAACGGTACGGGAAAGACTATTTCCGGTGCAGGCACACTGAGCTTCGGAAGCCTGATACCAACCGGTACTATTACATCCACCGCCAATTTTTCTGTTAGTAATACACTGAATGTATCTGGTAGTTTTTCTGCCAGCGCAGGTACAGCTACCTTTACCGGTACCAGCGTGCTCAATGGCGTGGCTAATCTTTTTAACGTTACCCTGAATGGTACCTCTTTACAATTGTCGGCGAATTCAATACTGGGAATCGCTAATACCTATACCGTTACAGCGGGTGCACTCAATGTAACCTCCACTGTTCCCAACACCGTCAATTTCAATAGCACGACAGCCCAGACAGTACCTGCAGGCACCTTTAATAACCTAACGGTTAGTGGAGGCAATACCAAAACATTAGGGGGTACTGTAACGGTAAATGGTGACTTTACCATTACATCAGGTACCACCTTTAATGGTGCCAGTCAGTCCGTTTCCATATCAGGCAACTGGATCAACAACGGCACGTTTACAGCATCCACGGGTACGGTAACGCTTGCAGGAAGTAGCAATACGTCGATCACGGGAGCGTCTACCTTTAATACACTCGTCATAAATAAATCAACTGCGGCTACGCAGGTAACCTTGGTCAATAATATCTCTGTAGGAACGCTCACGATGACGAATGGAACCATGAATACAGGAGCCAATACAGTCACCATTACTGGCAACAGAAGTGGCAACGGTATTATACTGGGCACCATCCAACATTCCCACGTATTTAATTTAGGCACTGCCTATGCTTTCGAAGGCCCCAATACTACCGTTACCCTTACGGGCATTACTACCTCCGCTTCTATTACCATGTCTGTACTTCCACAGCCGGTAGCAGATTTTCCATCTGGTGCAGCTATTAACCGTGAATATAATATTACGGTCAGTGGCATCACCCTCGCTGCTACCACCCTTCGTTTCCACTATGAAGATGCTGAGTTGAACGGTAACACAGAGTCGAGCCTCACCATCTGGCGCAATGCCGGCTCCAGCTGGTCAGTATACGGCAATGCTGCCAGCAGCACCACGGCTAATTACGTGGAACAAAACAGTCTGCTGGCGGCTTTCAATGGCCGTTATACCCTGGCATCAACCGCCAATGTGGTAAGGTGGAATGGCAGTGTGAGCAGCGACTGGAATACAGCCGGTAACTGGACAATTGCGCAGGGCAGCCCATCTCGTCCGCCAGGAGTAAACGATATTGCGGAAATAGGAACAATTGCCTTTACCAATCAGCCGGTCATCAGCAACAGTGTGAATATAAAAAGTATTTCCTTCGGCAGCGTGCAGGCGGCTACGCTCACGCTGGCCTCCGGAGGATCACTGACTACCCAGGGAAATATCAGCGGGGTATGGTCGGCTAATGCGGCACATACAATTAATGTGGGTAGTCAAACAATGACTGTAAATGGTAACCTGGTGTTAAGCGACGGTACTACCGGGCATACCATCCAATTAAATGTTGGCAATGGCAGTGTTGCTGTGGGTGGATCAGTAACCCAATCCGGTGGAGCGGGCATAGCTTGTTCCGGCACGGGATCACTCAGCATTGGCGGTAATTTTAATTATACCAGCGGTACTTTTACTGCGGGCAGCGGCAGTGTGATATACAACGGCGCCGCATTACAGTCGGTTGCCGGCCTTACCTACAACCATCTTACCATTAATAAATCTGCCAACAGTGCCCAAATCAACAGCAGTACTACTGTTAACGGCAATCTTACAGTGAGCAGCGGCGACCTGAGTGTGAATGCTGCTACCACGGTAACCGGTGATATAGGAATCAGTGCAGGGGCTACGGCAAATGGCGGCAGTGCAGCCATCACGTTGAGTGGCAACTGGAACAATAGCGGCACCTTCACACCGTCAACAGGAACTATTAATTTTACCGGCAGCAATGCGCAAAATATCAGCAGCACGACCTTTAACAACCTGGTGGTCAATAAAACCAGCGGAACAGCCTCACTCACCGGCAACATCGTGATGAATGGAAATCTTTCAGTGAATGCCGGTACCCTTGGACTGGCTGGCTTTACCGCCAACCGATCCAATCAGGGAGGAATTTTGACGGTGGCCAATGGTAGCATATTAACGGTGGGCGGGACGGCCAATTTTCCGGCCAACTACTCCCAATACCAGTTGGGAAATACAAGTACGGTTAATTACAACGCAGCCGGGGCGCAAACAATAGCCGGAAATATTACATATGGATTCCTTACATTAAGCGGAAGCGGCACCAAAACCCAGGCCGCCAATTTCACGGTCAATAACGACCTCTCGATTGGTAGTGGTGTTACCTACAGTGCCGGCGCATTTACCACCAATCTTTATGGTAACTGGATCAATAGCGGTACTTTTTCAGGAGGCACGGGAACGGTTACACTAAACGGAAGCAACAAAACCATTACGGGCAACACTACCTTCAACCGGCTAACCGTATATGGCAGTTATGTGGTAGCAGGGAGTGATATCACTTATAACGGATTACTACAAATAATCACCGGAGGCTCGTATGATGGCGGCAGCGGGTCAGCTACCGTGAATGGAGATCTGATCAACAGCGGATCTCTTATCAGCAATGGCGTTACCACGTTTACCGGTACCTCGCTGCAAACGATCCGCTTTATCAATGCATTGGTGTCTAACTCAACAGGTGTGATCAATTTTAACGGGAATATTTCCCCGGTCTTAAATTCCACCAGCTCTCCCACATATGCCACACTGAATGTAAATAATACCGCAGGCATCAATCCCAGTGTGGGATGGACAGTGCTGGTAGCATTTAATATAAGCAATGGTGCTATTTTCAATGGAGGGCTGCCTACTCATATTATTCAGGGTAGTTTTACTAACAATGGTACCGTAACAAGTAGTGGTACGCTGAATTTTAATCCTTCTTCTCCTCAGAATATACAACTCACCGGCACTTCTTTTTCCAGTACAGGTACAGTGATATTTGGCGGTACGGCGGCCATAACAGTTAATGGCGCTCCCAGCAGCCTGAATACAGTTACCATTGCAAATACGGTGGGCGTGACTCCAACGGCCAACTGGACGATGAACGGAGATATGAATATCCAGGGCAATGCTATCTTCAACGCTGGCAGTAATACATTTACCGTAAATGGAAATATTGAGTGTAATGGTACCCTGAATGGAGGCACCTCTACTTTTACCATGACATCGCCTTCCGGAGCGCTAACAGGCAGCCTGGGTACTACGTTCTATAACCTGGTGATTAACGGTACCGTACAAACGCAATCGAATTTCAACATCCAGAATAATTTTACGATCAATGGCGCATTGGATGCGTCTATTGGTATTCCAAATATGATAGGCAACGGACCTTCTGTTATTGGAGGTACGGCAAGTCCGTTTAACCTGGCGCAACTTCAGGTACAAAAATCGGCTACTGCTACCGTGACAATGGCCAGAACCCTCAGCTTAATGTCGACCCTTTCAATTATAGGCGGAACACTGGACACGGGAGATTCTACTATTATACAAGATCCTGCCGGTGGCGGCGTGCTAACGATCGACGACAGTACCCGGCTTATTGTGAGGGGCGTTTACAGTCTACCTGCGTTTGACAGTTACCTGTTAGATACTTTAAGTACAGTGGAATATGGCGGTAGCACACAAACAGTATCTACAGCTACCCCCTACGGGAATCTCACTATTTCTGCTGCGGGTACAAAAACGGCCACTGCTGCGTTAACAATCCTGAATGATTTTACATTGAGCAACGGCACCTTTGTGCCGGGTAACTTTACGGATACGCTCAAGCGGCACTGGACCATGACAGGAGGAGCATTTACTAATGCCGGATCTACTATTTACATGTCCGGAAGTGTGGACCAAAACATTAATTCTACAGGGGCATTTAATCATATTACCATTAATAAGACGGCAGGATCAATGGTATTATCTTCCAATGTAACTGTCAATGGTAACCTGACATTTACCGCAAAAGGGATACGGACAGGCAGTAATACCATGATCATCGCAGCTTCCGGAAGCGTAGTGGGCGGTGGACAAAGCACCGGATGGGTATACGGTTTACTGCAAAAGAATATTGCCTCGGGTACTAACATCAACCGGCTTTATGAAATTGGAGACAGCCTGAATTATACGCCGGCCACCCTAACATTTGCCAGCGTAAGCACCAGTGGAAATGTGACGGCTTCGGTAACTCCGGGTAGCCACCCCAACCTGGCTACTTCCGGCTTAAATACCAGTAAAAAAGTAAACCGCTACTGGTCTGTTACCAACAATGGTACCGCGTTTACTACTGCTACCGCCACGCTCAACTGGATCGCTGCTGATGTAGATGCAGGGGCTAATACAACCAATTTTAAAGTGGCCCGGTATAGCGGCGGAGTATGGACACAACCATCAGTAACCGCCCCCCTGGCTACTTCCATACAAACAACTGGTCTGACGACCTTTGGGGACCTGGCAGTGGGCGAGTTATCAACCGGTACTGTCTGGACCGGAGCGGTCAGCAATAGCTGGTATGTTACGGGTAACTGGTTGCCAACAGTGATACCAGTAAGTGTTACGAATGTAACTATTCCCACCGGTCTCGTTAATTATCCGCTGATCAATACAGGAACAGCGATAACCAACAATATTACTATTCAAAGTGGCGCAAGTGTAACCGTGAATGGAGGCATCCTGCAGATAGGTGGTACGATTGCCAACAGCGGTACTTTTACCGCTACAAACGGCACCATTGTATTAAATGGTTTATCTGCCCAGGTAATACCAGCATCTACTTTCTCTTCAAATACAATACGGCACCTTACTGTTAATAATACCGCAGGGGTAACGCTGGGCGGAGTTTTGAACCTAAGTGGTATATTAAAGATCAGTGCAGGGCAGTTGACTACTGGTGGATTTTTGACCCTGCTTTCCACGGCTGGTCAAACTGCATTGATTGATGGCAGCGGCGCCGGACAAGTATCGGGAACGGTTACCATGCAACAATATGTTCCTACGGGCTTCGGATACCGGTATTTCAGCTCTCCGTTTCAATCGGCGACCGTGAATGAATTTGCCGATGATATTAATCTCACTGCTGCCTTCCCCTCCTTTTATCAATATGTGGAAAACCGTGCCTCCACTGGATGGGTAGCCTATACAACTACTTCTAATATCCTCACACCGATGGTGGGATATGCTGCACAAATGGGGACTTCTACCTCACCGGTAACGGTGGATATCACCGGGACCGTAAATAACGGTACAGTGACGGCGCCTACTGTCACCAATAATAATAAACCGTATACACAAGGATTTAACCTGGTAGGTAATCCATATCCTTCGCCGATTGACTGGGATGCAGCTACCGGATGGACGCGGACCAATGTCGATAACGCTATCTACTATTTTAACACCGGTACTACCGACCAGTATACCGGCACCTACAGCTCCTATATAAATGGTGTTTCCAGCGATGGTGTTGCGGGAAATATTATTGCTGCCATGCAGGGATTCTTCATACATGTTACCAATGGTACTTTCCCTGTATCAGGCACTTTGTCTGTTAATAACAATGTGAGAACAAATAATCTCTCTCCTGTTTTTCACCGGGTTCCGCAAACAATGCCACTACTGAGGCTGGGGGCTGCCTTTACCGATGATGGATTGGCTGCAGACCCATTGGTGATTTACTTCGATGCGGCCGCCAAATCTTCTTTTGAAAAAGATATGGATGCATTAAAGCTGATGAATACAGATCCTACTGTTCCTAATATGTATGCCTGGTCAACTGATAACTATCGCCTTTCCATCAACGCGTGGCCAGCCAATCCGGATTCCAATACTGTTATTCCAATGGGAATAAAAACAGAGAAAACCGGATGGATCACTTTCAATACCATCGAAATGCTACGTATCCCCGATGGACTACATATTTACCTGAAGGATGAAGTTACCGGTAAAATAGTAGAACTATTACAGGATGCGAAGTACAGGGTATACCTGGAAGCCGGGAGCTATGACAAGCGTTTCTCCCTGGTGTTCCGAAAAGGAGGAGAAATAGTATCTCCTGCTTCAGAGCCGGTATTCCGCGCTTATTTCAACGGAAAAACACTTTATGGATACTTTGATAAAGTAACAGGTGAAAAATGCCGTATCACCATCTCTAATTTATTGGGGCAGGAGTTATGGTCGAAAGAAATGGCGGGTAACGGGCAGCAACACGTGATCGGCAAACAATACAGCAGTGGCATTTATATTGTTTCTTTCCGTGCGAATGATAAAGTGGTTTCCAGGAAAGTGTTTATCGTTAACCAGTAATCTTTTTAAGATGGGCTTTGTTCTTAGAAAAAATATAAATAAAAATTGGCTGCACCGGTTGGCAATTGCTGGCATATTCCTGCTAACAAACTATACAACCGGGTATGCACAGGAGCCACCCCCCAAGCCAATTTCTGTATATGTGAATCCCGCGCAGGGACTTATATTCGGCGCTTTTTTCCAGGGCATGTCAGGAGGTACAGTCATTATATATCCCGATGGCTCGCGGGCTGTTACCGGCAGTGTTATCCAGGCGAACCTGGGCTATCCTTTCTCACCTGCCATATTTGAAATAACAGCAAACAGGGGAACGCTCATTTCGATATTAAATGGTCCTGATGTAACGCTGACCGGTAGCAATGGTGGCGTTATCAGTTTACATATAGGAGCTGCCAGTACGGGCAGCACGTTCATCACTACGGCAACGCCTCCGGCAACAAACCTGGTAAAAATTGGCGGAACGCTTACGGTAGGAAGCCCGCTTTCCAATCCATCAGGCGCTTATAGCGGCGTGTTTAATGTCACTTTTATACAGGAATAATTCCAGGTAAGGAAAATGATACCAGCGACTAAAAATAGCACCTTCTACACTTTGTGTCGTATAGCCAGGATGATAGCCATCACGGTTATACCGGGTATGCTATCGTTGCTGATATCACAGAAATCCCTGGCAATAGACCCCGAACCCGAACCGGTTCTATATGAAACGTCCGTGTTTGTGGTAGTACAAGGTATTGGGGGCGCAGAAATTTCAGCAGTGATTAACAATGATTCAGCTTACTTATCGGTTACAGATCTTTTTAATTTTCTGAAGATAAAGAACATTGCCACTCCCCATATGGATTCGGTATATGGCTTTTTTATTACTGAAAAAGCACCGTTTCTGATAGACAGAAAGAATAACATTATCCGCTATGGAGATAAGCTTACTCCACTAAACAAAAATGATATAGTGGGCACGGAAACCAGCATCTACCTGGGAACCGGCTGCTTAGCTACCGTATTTGGCCTAACCTGCCAATTTAGCTTCCGTTCTCTTTCTGTGAAACTGGAAACAAGACAGGAACTACCTGCCATCCGGGAAATGCGGCAGGAAATGATGCGTAGAAATATCAGCCGACTGAAAGGTGAGTTGAAAGCTGATACCATCATAGGCCCCCGGCACCCGATGTTTAGTATAGGCACAGCCGACTGGTCGGTGATTGCCACCCAACGCCCGGAAACCAGGGCGAACGATACCTGGGTGAACCTGGCATTGGGCGGTATGGTATTGGGTGGTGAAACCAATGTATCGCTTAACTACAACAACTACGCACAAAATCAGCTTTCTTTCACCCATGACACCTTATCCGCAGTAAAGCCATTCGATCAGCGTCAGCAATATTACCGGTGGCGGTATGTTAACAACGACAATCGCCTGCTACGACAAGTAATTGCAGGAAAAATATTTGTACCATCAGTAGCATCTATTTTTGATCCGATAGTAGGTGTACAATTTACCAACTCCCCCACCTCGTACCGGCGTTCTTATGGCTCATATACACTCAGTAATTACACCGATCCGGGATGGACTGTGGAGTTGTATGTAAACAATGCACTGGTAGATTACACCACTGCCGATGCAGCAGGCTTTTACACTTTCCAGGTACCACTGGTATATGGTAATTCAATAGTAAAGCTTCGTTTCTATGGTCCCTGGGGCGAAGAACGATCACGGGAAGAAAACATAAGCATCCCCTTCAATTTCTTACCGTTACATGAATTTGAATATACCGCAAGTGCAGGCATGGTAGAAGATGGCAACAACAGCTTTTTTTCCCGCCTGCAAATGAATTATGGCGCCAGCCGGAAGATCACACTGGGCGGCGGTATGGAATACCTGTCATCTATCACCAAAGATAAATTGATGCCTTTTGTAATGGCATCTATGCGTATGACACCTAATCTTTTGCTGTCGGCAGACTATACCTATGGCGTAAGAGGACGGGGTATTATCACCTATCGCATGCCTTCCAATTTACAATTTGAATTATACTACACCCGGTATAAAAAAGGGCAACAGGCCATCATTTACAATTATGTGGAAGAAAGGAAATTTGTTATCTCAAAGCCCTTTATTACCAAAGGATTTTCTTTCTTTAACCGTGTTACACTGAACCAGATTATCATGCCCGACACCCGATACACCACGGCAGAATGGATGCTTTCGGGCGCTGTTGCGCGTGTAGGCGTTAACTTAAGTACCTATGCGATCTTCCTGAAACCAGACCCCGCTTTTGTATATAGCAACCTGGCACTCACCTTCCGCCTCCCGGGAGCTATTATCGCAACACCCCAGTTGCAGTATCAATACAATACGCACAGCGTAATGGCAACAAGATGTGAGTTAGGGAAGTATCTCTTCCATCATGGCTATGTGAATGTTTCTTATGAACGTAACTATAAAAGTGATATTACAAATGTGGGAGTTGGACTGCGCTACGACTTTGCATTTTCACAGATCGGGTTTGCCGCCTGGAAAGGAACCAACATGACCTCCCTGGTGGAATCTGCCCGGGGAAGCCTGATATACGATGATAAAACCAGGTCGGCCGGATTTAGCAACCGGACCAGCGTAGGTACGGGGGGCGTGGTACTGGTACCTTTCTTGGACCTCAATGGCAATAATCGCCGCGACCCCGGAGAGCCCAAAGCATATGGGCTGAAAATAAATTGTAACGCGGGAAGAATATTGCAAAACCTGCATGACACCACCATCCGGATTGTAAATTTGGAGCCATACGAATATTATTTTATAGAGCTGGCAAAAACCAGTTTCGAAAATGTTGCCTGGCAAATTAAAAAACCAGCTATCAGTGTAGCCATAGATCCCAACCAGATGAAGCTGATAGAAGTGCCCGTCAGTATTATGGGGGAAGTTTCAGGTAAATTACTGTCGGATGGCCAGGATAGCCAGAATGGGTTGGGTCGGCTGACCGTTAGCTTCTATAAAGATGATACTACATTGGTAGCGCGTACACAAACAGAGGCCGACGGGTATTTCGATTATATGGGATTGCCACCTGGGGCTTATACCGCAAGGATTGATGCCACGCAATTGCAAAAACAGGGTATGTCAGCGGATGTTGTGAAGCTACCGTTTAATATCCGTTTTCGTCTGGAAGGAGATGTAGTGGAAGGGCTTATTTTCCGGGTTAAGAAAACCGCCACGGAGTAATGGATATTTATTGTCAGCAACCTGAAAGCTAATCCCATGGCAATTAAATACCCTCATGCTAATTAGCAATAGCTACGCTCAAAATAGGTAGTACTACAAAAGCAACCGAACGTAAAAATTCTATAATTACAGCTTTAATTCTTCAACCGCAGGCACATTTTCTTTTTTATATAAATTTCAACACACCTACACTTATTCCATATTTAAAAAATATTCATTATTATTACAACCCTCCTTATCCCGCGTCCCAACTGCATAAGAATAAGGTAGTAGCTAATAATAAAAATTACAGAACCTGTTCTTGAACTGAACGCAGCGACCAGCTCCTTGCAATTATAACAATCATTCGTCATGGAAACTATACTGAATGAACATACGAGTTTTTATGCTGACGTTATTTTTGAGATATAACAACAACATAAAAATCATCAAAACAAAAACATTGAGAGATTATAAACCGCTATTTAAAACAGCTCATCCAACCGTAGCCGACAAGTGGCACTTAATAAGCAACCTGATTGAAAGCTGGTATGATTTTGACATTCCCGATACAGATCATTCAGCCGCATTTGCTGCGCTTGAGCAAGCACTGAATGTAAAATTACCCATCGCTGTTAAAGCTTATTTTCTTTTATCAAAGCAATTAGCAGAAGCTCCTTATACTTATCCAAACGGACAAAAATCAAATCAATTCGCAAATATCTTCAGGGACGGCTTACATATTTCGATCTTAAAAGATCACGATGCCGTTAGTCTTATGATACAAGCGGAACAAGACACGATTTGGGCAATAAAAATGGAAGACCTTTCCAAAGACGATCCGGCCGTGTATTGTTACCTGCTCGATTATGACGACGACACGAATGAAAAGTTCGATTTTTTTGGTTTGGTCTCCGTTTCCGTTTCCTCGTTTGCCCTCAGTCACCTGCTTTCCTACCTGACTAATTGCAGCAGCTTCGCTATGCCTGTTGCAGATATCGATCAGCTGAGAACTATACTAAAGTCCAATCTCACAAATCAACAGCGGTTTGAGGAGCTGGAAATCTTTGAAGATGAAAACATCATTGCATTTTTCTCCAAAGACATATTTGAAGAGGAAGATAGCCATTCACTATATTTTCATCTGAAAGAAAACAGGGAGATAGCGTCTGTTCCGGCTCCCTTGCTGGATCTGTTAAAACAGGGAGATGTAGGCTGGACTTCCGGGCGCTTTAATGATCATAGGTAAAGGCATTTACAGTAAAAATCATTTGCCATAAAACTACCGCAATGCCCAAAACAAAGCACCCTTTGGCCTACAGCCAAAGGGTGCTTTGTTTACCAGTGGAAAAATATTATTCCGTTATAATAATTTTTCCTGTCATGATTTGTTTACGCATATTCTGTTTATTACTGAAAATGCTATAGATATATATTCCTGCGGGCAGATCGCTGGTTTGAATGTTAGCGCTGTTATTAAACAATTCCCGCTTCATCATTCTTCCATTTACATCATACAACTGCATCAGGATCGTACCGGATCCGCTGTTCCGGACATGGAAGGTTTCTCCTCTCCGCACCAAAGTTGGGTATACTTTGACGTTGCCTGCTGACAAAGTACTTAACTTATTCAGCATAGGACTCGTATCCGGACAACCGGTAAAGGAGAGTTCTCCTACAGACGTCCAGGCGTTACCATTCACTTCCGAAGTAGCGGTGAGCTTCACGTATTTCGCTTTTACAGTAGGACTGAAAACGACATCCTGTGACGCAGTGCTGTTGGTGAAGTTTCCGGTGGCTACCTGTGTCCAGCTAAGGCTATCTGCGCTTACCTCTACCTTGTACGCATTAATACGGCCGTTCACAGCAGCCTGCCTTGGCACGTAGGTAAGCTTGCTCAGGTTATAAGAACCACCCAGATAGATGGATACATAGTGCGGCATTGGTGCGGTACTGTTGTACCATTGTGTATGCCAGAAGGTATTAATATTGCCGTCAATTACATTGGTAACCGGTGCATTTTCTCCAACGGTTTCCTGGCTATCGAACTGGGAGATCCTTAATTGCGCACGTGGTATAGGTGTATTACAGTTGGATGTTGCTGGTGGAGTACCAGGAATACCTACACCAAAGCCCCCCAGGCCAGTATTAAACGTAGCGGAAACAAAATAAATAGTAGCGCCTTTTTTACCACTGGAATCACGACTCACCTCAAATCCGCCGGCGCCATCCGGATAAGGATTAGCTGGCGTTACACTGCTGATGTTACTGATCTCCTTCACCATCTTTATCGTATCCCATGATTGTGCGGTAGCAGTAGTCCAACCTTGTTTCTCTGCCTGGTTGTAGTAGAGCGTTACACTAACCTTGCCGGAAGTATTGTTATTGGCAGGTGTTATTTTTACAGTTTTAGAAGCCAGATAGTGTGCGGTAGTGCTATCCCAGAATGGAGCGGCGCTGCTGCCGGCCCTATCTATCTTTACAGTAGTGCACCCATAATCGAAACTGGTCAGATTCTGTATTTTGGCGATAATAGCTCCGCTGGTGTCTGAGAAGTAAACGGTTGCATTAGGCCCGAGATATTGGGTGGTACTACGGTTTAATACACTGGCAACTGATGTAACAGATGGTCTGGTATTGATGATCAGGTTAGGCCTGGTAGATCCGTAACCGGGTGCATTAAAGGTACAGCCGGCGCCGCTGGTCTGGCGTTGGAAAGCCGTAGGATTAGCCCCGCTTACGGAGAGAGATGCTACCAGGTTATCTCCCTGGTCATTGCCATCAGGATTATTGTAACAAGATTGGATGAGCAGGTTGGAATAACCGTCCCAATAGAAAGGTTGTGAGAAAGGTATCTGAATCCAGCCTGTATCCGATACGCTGATAGTGCCTGCATATACGCTGGTAAGCGGACTGTTATCGAATACCGTGTTAGTGAAGGTGGCCTGTGGTGTAAGTCCGACTCCCACATTAAAGTTCTGGAACGTGCTCGTAGTGGTCACTGTTCTGGAGATAACATGGTAGGAGATGGAGTTGATAAATCCTTTTTGTATGCCTGCTGCTCTAAGTTCACTGGCCGGATAAATGGTTTGTGCTTTCTTATCCGATTGTGTGCCGTTGAACGGACTGGAAGCGCTTCCTCCTGTGGTACCGTTACCATATGTCAGGTTCACAAGAGCAGTATCACCTACTGGTGAGGCATCCGGATAGGTGATATCCACGCGCGCTGTTTGCGCGGCTGGATTAGCCATCGCATTGGTGGTGCCGTTGACACTGAAGGTCAGCAGGGCGAATTTACTGGAAGGATCTGTTTTGCTGCCATAAACCCTGATGGTGACGGTTCGTGGAGCAGTTTGCCCGGAAGCAAAAATTACGGTATCGCTGGGAGTGGTGAAGTTACCGTTGGTGGTTACATCAAAATCAACTCCCTGCCTGGCGGAGGAGGTGGAGCCTACCACCAGTTGCACATTTGCATTTCCGGTTGGCGCGGGGCTGATAGTCAGGTTCACCGGGTAATCGGTATATGGCTTACATCCAGATATGCTGGTACCCGCAGCAGTGGTACCAATAGACGTGGCGGCAAAGGAAATCAGCGGTGTGATGGCGTTGCCTAATTTAGTACCAAAAACGCCTCTTCCATAAAAGCTTACCCGTAATTCACTGCTGTCGACGTTGCCGGTATTATAAGCAAAAAGATCTGTGATATCCGCTACCGTGGGGAGTCCTATGGAATACAGTCCCCAGTCGTTCATGGTTTTATTACGGTAATACACACCACGCGCGGTAGCCAGGTATACAGTTTCGTTGGTAGCGTATCGGTCTTCCAGCAGGCGGATCACGTTTACCTGTGGAAGGGTTCCGCTGATATCAGTATAAGTACTGCCCTTATCACCAGAGCGGTATACACGGCTGCCGCAGGCAAGGTATACCACATTCGTATCGCTGGAGATGGTGGTAACGCTGGCGGCCACATTGGTAGCTGCCGGTGCGGTAACGCTGGTAAAAGTGGGGGTAGCTGCAGTAGCATTACGGGAGCTGTATACTTTCTGATTGGTAGTAACGTAGAATACCACATTGGCGTTGACATTGCTGATCTGTAGCGCGTTAATTTTCTCCGCTGCGCTGGCTACATTGGTCCACGACGGAGAGGCCACGGTAATATTGGCGCTGCGCCATAAACCGGTATCCGCGGCAAAAGCGATGTTTACATTTTGTGGTGTGAATTCCAACTGCATATTGTTGGTACCTGTGAAGGGCAGGTTATAGGAGGCATCACTGCCTGTCACCGATCTTCTTTTCCCATTGTAATAATATACCTGGCTATTATTGCTGTAGTCAAAGTTGGAGCGTGCGCCCCAGTCGCCACCTCTGTTTGTAAACCAGGGATTGGCGGCATATTTATAGTATAGTTCTCCATTGTCCTGGGTACCAATGCTGATCATATCTCTTCTGATAGGACTATTGGAAGCATGGTATACTTCAGTAGAAGAAAGTCCGTTGCTTTTTGGGGTCCAGGTAGTACCCCCATCAGTACAGAGCCATACGCCACCATCGTTGTAATTAAACAGCCGGCTATTGTTATAGGGATCTACTTTAATACCGTGCATATCCGTATGGATCACAGAAGCCCAGTTAGGTTCCATTTGGGTCCAGGTGCTGCCACCGTTGGTACTTTTCCATATCAGGTGACCAACAACATATACAGTATTGGCATTGGTGGGATCCCCGCACATGGCCCAGTTGTAGTTACCCTGCCCCGTAGTGGTGCTGGAGTAGCCATTCAGATTGGGCGATACATCACCTTTCACCTGTGTAAAGGAAGTGCCTCCATTTGTGGATTGGTAAATAACACCTCCTGCGGAGCCGTTGTTGGAGCCTACCATACCTACGTATACGCGGTTGGAGTCGGCACGGGTAACGCCCAGCCTGGTGCCGTTGGCGCCATTTGCAGGCAAGGTGATGGCGGTAGCGGTCCACGTATCTCCCATGTTATTGGATGTATAAAAATGGCCATCCATAGTAACCGCAAACAACGTAGCCGTGTTAGTAACAGCTTTAAATACCATGTCGGTAAACTGTCCGCCAACCAGTTGCTGCGACCAGGACACACCGCCATCAGTAGTTTTCCAGATGCCATCATTGGTAGCGGCTACCAATACGTTATGATTGGTGGGTGACATCAGCAGTTCCACGGCCATACGCGTACCAATGCTACTGTTGGCCGGCAACCACGACTGCCCACCATCCGTTGTTTTGTAAACGCCCAGAGAGGTGCCATAATAGTTGGGATCTCCTGTGCCGAGGTAAATGATCTGGTCATTGGTGTTGTCGATACACACAGAGGCACAGGAAGCTTTCGGAAGATCATCCGTGCCCTGCAACAACCAGGTATTGGCCGTATCCGTACTTTTCCATAATCCCCATACGCTGGTGGCATAAATGGTACCGGAGGTAGTGGGGTGAAATTTCATTTGTGTAACGCGGCCTATACCATTGATCTGACCGGAAGAGTTGATGGGGAAAAGTACCGGCCCTATATTCCGCCAACTGCCATAGTTTTGGGCAAATGCGGCTGATGATAGCAGCAGACAGGCGGATAAAATTAGTGATAGATATTTACGTATATACATCTCAGTTATTTCTGGTTGATGGAAAAATTATTTTTCGCATGTGCTATGCTTATTAGCGCTGCCGGGAGTTACTGGTATCTTTCCGCTCTTTCTCCATCCTGTCTCTGGCCTGCTTGGCGTTAATATTGGTCTTTAGTTCCTTTTGTTGCTGCCAGATCCGTATTTGCTGATCCTTGTTGAGAATAGTACCATCCGGTTGTACATAGGGAAGTACCTGCCTTCGCCACCACTGGTACTTTTTATAGGCAAATGCATATTTCTGCCCTTCTTCTCTTGCAGCAGATTCTTTTCGTTTAAATAAGCCGAGGAATCCGCGCTTTCTTTCTGAATTATTTTTGGTATCCAGTATTTCATCCTCTTCCACCGGTAACTCCTTCCCTCTCCAATAGTCATTAAAGGATTTTTCAATTACAAAGAAGTTGACATTCGGATCATCCATCATGGCGATCCATTCGGGAGCTTTGGTACTTTGGCGGGCATGCTGCTGCGCGGGTGACACCATGCAGGAAAGCAAAAGCGCCATCAGCAAAACATAGCGCCACAGCGGTCTTTTTACGGATTTTGTTTTCATTTTCATTGGTTGTTGTGAGGTAAATAAATACATTTTCAAAAGGCCAGAAAATACCGGTCATCTTTCTCATAGATCACCGGCTCCAGCTGATATACATGTCGTATATTTTCTGGTGTAAGCACTTCTTCGCGGCTGCCTTGTGCTATTAATTTCCCATGATGCAACAACAGGATGTTGTCGGCAAACCGGGCAGCGATGTTAAGGTCATGTACTACGCCAACAATCAGCAAATCGGGTTGTTGCAACAACGACTTTAACAGCTTCATCAGATGAAACTGATAATGTACATCCAGGAAAGTGAGTGGTTCATCCAAAAACAAATAACGACAGGTACCCGGAACAGGCTCCCATATCTGCGATAGGATACGGGCAAAGTGTACCCGCTGTTTTTCACCTCCGGACAAACTCATATAATCCCTCCCGGCCAGTGCTTCCAGGTGAAACAACTGCATCGCTTCCCAGCAATACCGCATATCCTTCTGGCCCGGGTGATCCCGCCCATGAGGGTACCTCCCCATGATCACCACCTCCCATACCTTTAACGGGAATGATAATTCCTGGTGCTGGGAAAGCGAAGCCCGTATCCGTGCCAGTTCCTTACTTCCAAATGTGGAAATATTCTTATCTGCATATCGGATAGTACCGGAAGCAGGCGCTATTTGTCCACCTATCACTTTTAATAAAGTCGACTTTCCTGCCCCATTAGGACCTATTACCAGATGCAGCTTACCCGCATCCAGTTTCAGGTTAATAGATTGTAACAATAGCTTGTTACCCGCTGCGTAGGTCAGATCAGATACTACCAACATCAGTAATAATATTTTTTTCTCCTTAACAGATAGATAAAAACGGGCACACCAGTGACAGAGGTAACAATACCAATCGGCAGTTCAGCAGGACGTAATAACACTCTTGCGGCGATATCGGCCAGACTTAACAATATGGCGCCGGCCAATGCACTACCAATAATCAGGTAGCGATGATCAGCACCTTTCCAGATCCGCATCAAATGAGGAACCACCAATCCAATAAAACTGATCACACCGGTGAATGAAGTAACCACCGCCACCATGATGACGTTGAGGATGAGTATTTCTCTTTTGAGCCGTTGAACGGAAACACCTGCCAGCATTGCTTCGTCTTCACCCAGGATCAGCAGATTCAATTGTTTTGCATACGAAAGTGAGCGCCAGAAACAGATCGCCAATACTACGGCAGTGATGATAACAGCATGCCAGTTGGCGCCGGAAAGGGTACCCAAATTCCAGAAAGTAATGGACCGGGCCTGCGGATCACGGGCTAAATAAGAAAGGAAACCGGTACCACTGAGAAATAATGCATTGACCGCAATCCCCATCAGCAGGAGGGTTCCGATAGCTGCTCTCCCACTTTGCTTTGTTTCAGATAAACCCAGTACCAGGAAAGTGGCCACCGTTGCACCAGCCACCGCTGCTATCGGGAGTGTCCATTCTCCGGCATTAAAATGTAGCGACGATCCTAATACAAAATAAAGCGCTGCGCCAAAAGCAGCTCCGCTGGAGGTACCAACCAGCCCTGGTTCCACAATGGGGTTTCTGAAAAGCGCCTGCAATAACACACCACCTACAGCCAGTGCTGATCCGGCCAGTAAACAGAAAAGCACTCTGGGTAAACGGATCTCCATAAAAATCCGTTCATATAAGGAGAGGTCGCCATGTCCTGTAATGGTTTTACAAATGGCGTCATATATTTCACCGGCACTAATATTAACAGCCCCAAAGCAGGCAGATAACAAAGCCGTTACTATCAGCAATGCTACCAGGACCGGATACACGCCACTATATTGTTTGTTTAGCTGCATGTATCAGTTTTTGAAAAGTGAGCACATTAGCGCCTGTGCGTGGCCCCAGGTATACGATATCGTGCTCCTCTATCCTGTAAATACGATGATGAAGCGCCGCCTTGGTGCCGGAAACTCCTGGCAGCTCTTTTATTTTTTCGAAAGTACCCAGCCGGTCATAACCAAAATCGGTCAGTAATATTACATCAGGATCAGCTTGTGCAATAAGTTCCGCCGATACTTGCTGCATGCCTTTATCGCCAGCAATAGGAATGCGTCCTCCGGCCCATTCTACCATTTTAGCGCCGGTGCTTTTCTGCGTAAGCGCCAGGTAAATATTCATGGCTCGTCCAAAATGAATAATAACCACTTTGGGCGTATCCGTATATTGGTGTACGTTAGTCAGCGCCTGGTTCATTTCTGTATCCAGTTTTTTACAGAGACTATCCGCCTGCCTTTCTTTGTGAAAATACCCACCCAGCTGCTGTATCATGGATTTATCCTGCGCTATGGTGAATACGCTGTCCATAAAAGTTTTCATAGGAACTTTCATTTTTTCCAGTTGTCGCATTACCTGCTCCGGCCCAATATTATTATCGTGTATCACCAACGTTGGATGTTGCGCCAATAATCCTTCTGCGCTGAGTGCGCGGTGATAGCCAACTGTAGGCAGTGCTTTGATGGCTGGCGGGTAGGTACTGGAGAGATCTACTGCTACCAGGTCTTTTTCTGCACCCAATGCGTAAATCACTTCATTATATTGCTTCGATAAACAAACAATGCGGGTACTGTCATTATGGAGCAGCGTCTGATGTCCAAATCGTCCGCAGGAAGTTAGCAGCAGCACCACTGATGCGAGGAGTATGTTCTTATTCATGATTAAAATTTATAGTTGAGATTGAACCCACCATACCAGTTAGCTTTATAAGGACCAGGTAAGTAAATATTGGGAGTAGCGCCACTGAAGTTGGCATTCAAAAATACCATCGTATAGTACCGGCTGCCGGTGAGGTTGTTGCCGCCAGCAAATACGTCCAACTGAAAATGCTGACCGATAGCATGACGGTAACCTAATTTAGCCTGCAATAGCGTATAGGCGTCTGCGTAATGTCGGTTATCATAAGTGATCGGCATCTTATCTACAAACTGCCACGTGGTGTTCAGATAAATACCACATTGGGAAATGAAATCCACGCCTGCATTCAGGAGTTGAGGTGGTACACCGGATACCTTGTTGCCACTGTAGTCAATGGTTTTGGCATTATTGTTATTATCGCTGCGGAACTGCTTATAGGTAAAGCTGGAATAAGTATAGCTTGCAAATGGCTGTATTAGCGAGAATACCTTCGGGTGTGCAGGCTTAATCGTGTAAGATACCGTTGCTTCTATACCACGGTTTTGCTGCCTGCCGGCATTGGTGGTAATAGCGTACAGGACGGAGCCGGTATTGTCTGTTATAGCCTGTGAGGTAAGCTTATCTGTTATCTCCATATCAAATACAGCTGCCTGGAACGCCAGGTTTTTATGCAACAGGGTACCTTTTGCACCAGCTTCATATTGTATAGATTTTTCGGGCCGTAAGGCCGTATTCACCTGGCTAATCTGCGGAATAACCACCTGTCCGGATACAGGAGGAGAATACCCCTTACTGACACTGGCATACACCGACACATTTTCATTCAGCGCTTTCAGTACACCGATTTGCGGCGTAAGTACCGGCGTAAATGTTTTATGACCCGATTGGTCCTTATGTGCAGGATTGGCACTGTTGGTGAGGCGATCGGTGATGCTATATTCAATATAATTATTGCTCACGCCGGCGGTGAATATAAATTCCTTCGGCAGTTTCAATTCCCACTGGGTAAAAATATTGTACTGCATAGCAGATAATTCAAGATCTCCCGTGAGTGGACCTGTAATATTATTGGCTAGTCCATAGCTTTTTTTGAAGGAATTTGTTTTCTGGTATTCAGCACCTACGCTGCCATGCAGGGTGAGGGTACGGCCGGTAAAATGAAACCCGAATGCGGTACGTGCGCCCAGGTTCTGTACCATGTTCCCGGACAAACCTACTGCAAAGGCCTGTGATTGTTTATACCCGGTAAACCAGGCGCTGGTGAGGTTATCAACCTTCCCGGAAAATTGATAGTTATGGGAAATTCCTGCGCGATAAGATTCGAAAGATACATAACCTTTATTTTTCAGATAGGGGACTTCTCCAGTATCTTTCCGTTGTGCAAACTGTATACTATCCAACTGTCCGGCCAACTGATCGTTCGAATTGTTATAGGCAACATAAACAGACAGTGTTTGCTTATCATTGCTATGAAAGTCACCGATGAAGGAAACAAAGTCTTTTTTGGAGCCACTTTGTATGCGGTAGCTATCGTAGTTCTGATGGCCGTAGTTGAGCATAACAGATGATTTTTCGTCTGCGTGTTCTATCCGGGTGTTAGTCCTGAACAAACCATAGCTGCCGGCCAGCACTTCCTGTGAGATACGGGTGCCATAAGTAGCCGGCTTCAGGGTATACATTTTCAATACGCCACCAATGCCACTGCCATACAAACTGGAAGCCGGTCCCTTGATCACTTCCACCTTTCCCAACACGGAGAAATCAATATCATCGAGGATGGTAGTACCTTCTGCATCGGTGACGGGAATGCCGTTCAGATAAGCCTTATAGCCGGTGCCATTAAAATTGGTACCGTTACCATATCCCCGGATGGTAATACGCTGACCACCGGACATCGTTCTTTTTTCCATGCGTACGCCAGGCACCAGGTTCAACGAATTTTCGAGAAAGAGGCCGTCATTGCGGTGCAGGTCCTGGTTAGTGAGTACGGCTACAGATCTCGGCTGCAGCGGGTTGACGTTGATTTTACCCGCATCCACCATTATTTCATTTAGATTATAGGATGCGGCAGTAAGTCCGATCATCAGTTGAGTACTGCTGTTCTTAACGGGGACCGTTTGCGTATCATATCCCATAGCTATTATCGTTACAGTGCAGTTGGAACATGTTATACTAAAACTGCCATTGATGTCTGTTGAAGACATCAATTTACCATTGGCATACAGGCAGGCACCTTTAATCGGAACCTGTGTGTAGATATCATATACTTTCCCATGTATTGCCTGTTGGGCATAACTATGGAGCGACAGTACTGTCGCCAGTAAACAATTAATCAGGGTTTTCATCAGGTAATTATTTTGGGTTTGTGTTAGAATTTTAGCGGGCATACGACACCGTTGGGCATAGCTATGCTATAGCCGGAAAGTAAATTTTCTCATTATTTATATGTGATTTGGTTAATTACATGAATAACGCGGTTAAAAGTTGAAAACAACTTGTATTAATTCATTAGTTCACAGTAAAATCGGATTCACAAAGTCTTTTTTGATTCATAGAAGTATCTCTCGTCAGTTTCGGTACAGCGCTATTACAATAGTTGCTGAAAACAACTTGTATTAGTTCATTGATTCACAGTAAAATCGGATTCACAAAGTCTTTTTGATTCATAGAAGTATCTCTCGTCAGTTTCGGTACAGCGCTATTACAATAATGCTCAAATTAATATCTCTCGCTGCGCTAATGTATCTAACCTGCTTAGGGTTACTTTTCCCGTGGTACTCCGGTATTAAGCAGTTTTTTTTCGCTGATCTCTTAGATTCGGCTTCAGAAATTGGTTGTTTATATTAAAATAAAGCTAATAAAAAAATTTATTGGATCATAGCCTTTCTTTCTTTGTTTATTTTTTATGACAATTATATATTGTTTCAGGAAGCAATTATCATACAAATGTAACCGCCAGTTGGTGTGAATGTGATCAGTACAACAAAACGAAGCTTTTAACCGCCAGATAATATTTTAATGGAGCAGATATAACGGAAACACCATAACATAATAATATCAATGCTATTTCCAAATAGAAGTTACCCCAAAAAACAACAAAGCCTTTGGTCATAAACCAAAGACTTCTTGTTTGCTAGCGGAGAGTCAGGGACACCAATCGAACCCCTTATTCCACTTTTAATGTTTCTTAGTGAACTTTTATAATGTAAGGATCCATATTGTTGCAGGTCTGGCAATAAATTGCCCTGAGACATTTATTTCGTATCTCAGGGCATCAACAGTAAATCCAATAATTTTATTATGGCAAAATTCCACCCTGAATTACACCGGTCAGATCTTTTGATACGAGTGTACTACCATCATAAAACTGCACACTTGCTGTACCATTGATCTGATACTGCAAAAATTTCCAATGGCGCACAGTTCCTGAATAGTTTACCACGGTATAATCCAGGCCAGTAGTTGCACTACTTACTTCAATATAAGTAATGGGCTGAGGAGCAGGTTTGGATAAGTCAGCAAAAAAAGTAAAAACGTAATTTCCTTCAACAATATAACCAAGCGCTGTCCCGGTAGGAGCAACAGCTGCTGTATGGGTTATATTTTTATTACCATCTTTTGGTGTAAATGAAGATAACGTAAGTGTTACGAACGCGAAGAGGAATAAAAATGATAGCTTTTTCATAGTAATTGTTTGAAAATGGTTTTAAAGCGTGATTTGTTGTAATCTCTTTCTGAGACCGCGTTTATATAAATTTACTGTTGCAAAAGTTGGGTATGAAAATCAGGATTGCCTGGATATTGTTTGGGTGTTTTGGCTGAAATTGAATGAAATATTTTGGTAAGCAAAAGGTAGGCTTTTTCGATTTCAATTAAAGTGATATTTTAACCAACATCAATATTATTTTAACAGACATCATTAATATTTTTTAAGCTACTTTTTCTTGTGTACCAATGAAGTGCCAATGATAATATAGCTGTTAAACATTTGGAGCCAGCATATTTTACCCAATTTCTTTCCAACAACATCAAACTAAAATCTGAACCTCATGCTAAATAGAATCATCCTGCATTTAAGACAGCAGCTGCACTCAACAACATAATTATAGAAGGACTTAAAGGAGAAGTGGACGAAGAGCATCATTTGCCATAAGACTAACGCAATATCCCAAAAACAACAAAGCCTTTGGTCATAAACCAAAGGCTTCTTGTTTGCTAGCGGAGAGTCAGGGATTCGAACCCCGGGACCTGTTACAGTCAACAGTTTTCAAGACTGCCGCAATCGACCGCTCTGCCAACTCTCCGTGTGGGTTGCAAAAGTATAAAAGAATTTGAAAATAAAAAAAAATTTGCAGAAAATTTTCAAATCAGCCACCAGAGCGGATATACAAAATACAAATGACGAACTACGGACCTAAAGCGATGTTTTTACCGGGCATTGATTCAAAAATTCGTCTTTTGATCTTCGCTTTAATCCGTAATTCGTCATTAATTATTCCCGTCTGCCATCAGGCAGTATTACTCTTATTATCCACTGCTACAGTGCAGTATTGTTTCTTATCCTTTTCCTGATATCTTATTTCCAACCGCCACCTAAAGAGCGGTATAAATCTACCATGGCAGTTAAGCGTTGGCGATCAATGTCGGCCTTAGCCAGTTCTGCTTGCAGGGAACGTCCCTGTGCGGTGATCACCTCCAGGTAGTTAGCCATACCGCTGCGGAACAGCAATTGAGCCTGTTGAACCGCCAGCTGGGAAGTATTTACCTGTCTTACTGCTATTTCCTGCTGAACTTTTACTTTATCCAGTTTTACCAGTGCATCACTCACCTCTCCTACTGCGTTCAACGCGGATTGTTTAAACTGGATAACGGCTTGTTCCCGTTGTATTTTAGCTACTTCCAACTGTGTTTTCAGGGCACGGCGCTGAAAAATGGGCTGTGTAAGTCCACCCGCTGCGGTACCGAACAGGGAAGCAGGTAAGTTAAACCAATTGCTGGCTTTGAAGGCATTTACGCCACCATTACCGGTGATGGTCAGCGTGGGGTACATATTGCCTTGTGCTGCGCCTACCAGGGCATTAGCTGCTACCAGCCCCATTTCGCTGGCGCGTACATCCGGGCGGCGACTGATCATGGCAGCCGGAATACCGGTTGGCAAGGCATCTGCTACCTGGAAAGTAGCCAGGCTGCTGCTACGTGTAATGGTGGACGGTAGTTCACCGGTTAAAATACGCAGTGCATTTTCCTGGATGGCAATGCCTTGTTCCAGTTGTGGTACCAGCAGTTCTGCGGTCTGTTGCTGTGAAATGGCCTGTTGTACGCCCAGCTCGGTCACTTCACCGGCAGCTTTCTGTAAACGGATCATTTTTACAATGGTATCGCTTAACTCCAGGTTTCTGCGGGCAATGGCCAACTGGTTGTCCAGCATCAGCAGGTTGAAGTAGCTGTTGGCAACAGCAGCTACCAGGCCTGTTTGCACGGCATGTGCACCTTCATACGACTGCAGGTAAGTAGCCAGTGCGGCCTCTTTCTGACGGCGTATTTTACCCCAGATATCTATTTCCCATGACATTCCCACGCCCAGGTTGAAGTCTTCCAGGTGATCTCCCAGGTTATTTGCGGAGAGGTTCAGGCCTGTGAAACTATTCTTGGACGGGAAGTTGGTGCTGGCAGATGCCGTTGCATTAAAAGCTGGCAACCATGCCACTTTTGCCTGTTTCAGGTAAGCCTGCGCAGCCTCTACTCTTTTCACGGCCAGTTGCAGGTCGTAGTTGCCGGTAACGGCTTTATCTATCAACTGCTGCAAGGTAGCATCGGTAAAAAATTTCTTCCATTCTATTTCTGCTATGCTGTTGGTATCGGAAGGAGCCACGGTCCCAAACTGCTGGGGCAGCGCCACTGGGGGCCGCTCGTAATTGCGGCCAACCCGGCAAGCTGCCAACCCTACAACTAAGGACAACAGAATTAAAAATGAGCTATAACTTGTTTTCATTTGTCTTTTTTCTGATTCTGATAATAGATAATGCTAATATTTTAGTGTACCAGCTTTGCTGCATGTTCTGCGTCCACTTCCACTATCGGCTTACGGCTGATTTTCTCTTGCAGGTACTGGAAAATTACAAACAGCACAGGTATGATGAATATCCCCAGGACCACCCCGGTAAACATACCACCTACAGTACTCCAACCAATTGAATGATTGCCTTTGGCAGATGCACCTTGTGTAAAGATTAATGGCAACATACCAACAATAAAGGCAAAGGAAGTCATCAATATTGGACGAAGACGAAGCTGTGCTGCTTCCAAAGCTGCGTCAACAAGCTTATAACCCGCTCTTCGCCGTTGTAGGGCAAACTCCACAATCAGGATCGCATTTTTAGCCAATAATCCTATCAGCATGATCATACCTATTTGTACGTAGATATTGCCCTCTATGCCGCTAAAGCCAATGAAACTATATACACCTAATATACCCGTAGGTACAGTAAGGATTACTGCCAGTGGCAGGATATAGCTTTCATACTGTGCAGCCAGCAGGAAGAATACAAACAATACACTCAGTAAAAACACGAACGCAGTTTGGTTCCCCGCTCTTATCTCTTCCCTCGAAATACCCGTAAACTCATGGGCATATCCTTGTGGCAATGCCTTTTTCGATACTTCTCCAATGGCTTTAATTACATCACCGGTACTATAACCTGGTTTGGGTGTAGCATTAATGGTAACAGCAGTATACAGGTTGTTTCGTGTAACTGTTTCCGGGCCATATACACGTGTTAATTTGGCCACTGTACTTACCGGTACCATCGTACCCAGGTTGTTCTTTACATAAATAGCATCCAACGAACTTTTATCCATCCGGTATGAAATATCGGCCTGCGCCATTACACGGCTATATTTTCCGAAACGGTTAAAGTCTGAAACGAAACTACTACCATAATAGGTTTGCAGTGTATTCAACAATTCACTAACAGATACTCCCAATTGTTTCACTTTTACCTCATCTATATCAATTGTGTACTGTGGATTACCCGTACTAAAAGTAGTGAACGCACTTGCCACTTCCGGCCGCTGACTTAATGCACCAACAAAACCCCATGCCGTTCCTGCTAATTTCTCCAGTGATCCGTTTGTTCTGTCCTGCAACATCATTTCTACCCCGCTCACGTTACCGAAACCCTGTATTGTTGGAAAACCAACAAAAAAAGTTAAGGCATCATGTACTTGCATTGATTTCCCTAACAAACCGCCAGCAATAGCAGTCGGGTCTTTTACAACACCTCTCTCCTTACGATCTTTCAACCTTACAAATATTGCAGCATTAGGGGAAGCGTTCGCATTTGTTACGAAGTTCATCCCATTTGCAGCCCATACATCGCTCACACCCTCATCTTTGATCACAATTTTACTAATCTGACTTGTTGCATTCTCCGTTCTGCTAAGTGAACTACCGGGAGGTGTTTGGGTAATACCAACCACGAACCCCTGATCCTCATCTGGAATAAACCCGGTAGGTGTTGTTTTAATCAGCCAAAATGTGGCAACCACCACAAGCAATAATCCGGTAATGGCCACCCATCTGTTTTTCAGCAGAAATTTGATGCTCCGTATATATCTTGCCGTCATGGCATTAAAAGCGTTATTAAACGCATCGAAGAAGCGGGCGCCAAAGCCTTTTTTCTTTCCACCTTCGCCTATATGCTGGTTCTTTAAGAATAAAGCACACAACGCCGGACTTAGCGTTAACGCATTCACCGCAGAAATAAAGATAGCAATGGCCAGTGTAAAGGCGAATTGTTTATAGAATACACCTGCAGGGCCTTGTACAAAGCTCACTGGCACAAACACTGCTGCCATTACCAATGTGATCGAAACAATCGCACCGGATATCTCACTCATCGTTTTAACGGTTGCCTCTCTTGCCGCTAAATGCTCACGTTCCATCGTTGAGTGTACGGCCTCTACCACCACAATTGCATCATCCACCACAATACCAATAGCCAGTACCAATGCGAACAATGTAAGCAGGTTAATGCTAAAGCCAAATAATTGTAAGAAGAAGAAGGTACCTATAATCGAAACGGGAACAGCAATTACCGGGATCAATGTAGAGCGCATATCTTGCAGGAAAATGAAAACCACGATGGCCACAAGGACGAACGCAATGATCAGTGTTTCTTTTACCTGGTCGATAGATGCATCCAAAAATTCCTTCGAGTTGTACATGATCTTAAACTTCATACCACCGGGTAACCCCTTATCAAACTCTCCAATCTGTCGTTCCAGTTCGGTAAGAATTTCATTGGCATTGGAACCTGGCGTCTGCACAATACCAAAACCAGTAGCCGGTTTGCCATCAAGCAAATTCGAGGCAGTATAAGTATAGCCACCAAGTTCAACCCTGGCCAAATCTTTAAGACGAAGAACAGAACCATCGTTATTTGCCTTAATCACCATGTTTTCATACTCTTCGGGCTTGCTCAACTTTCCCTTGTACTTAATGATATACTCGAAAGATTCCTTACTACTTTGTCCCAAACGACCTGGTGCAGCTTCTACGTTCTGATCTCTGATCGCATTCATCACTTCTGTGGTAGAAAGATTATTAGCAACAAGCCTGTCAGGTTTCAACCAGATACGCATCGAATAGTCTTTTGAACCAAATGGCTGTACCTGTGCCACCCCTGGTATACGTTGTAACTGAGGGATGATATTAATTCTTGCATAGTTATTTAAGAACAGTTCGTTATACTTAACACTGTCCTCGCTATATAACGCCACAAACATCAGGAAGCTGCTCTGCACTTTCTGTGTAGAAAGCCCGGCTTGTAATACTTCGGGAGGTAGCTGGCTATTCGCTTTAGATACGCGGTTTTGTACGTTTACTGCCGCAATATCAGGATCCGTTCCTTGTTTAAAAAAAACTGTCAGGATGTAGCTACCATCGTTGTTGGAATTGGAGGTCATGTACGTCATGTTCTCCACACCATTTACCGATTCTTCTATCGGGGTAGCAACTGTACGGGATATCACCTCCCCGTTGGCGCCAGGGTAATTGGCGATCACCTGTACAGATGGCGGCGCAATCTCAGGAAATAAGGCCGTAGGCAGGGAGAATAAAGACAACCCTCCCAGTATAACCAATATAATAGAAATAACCGTAGATAATACCGGCCTTTCAATAAATCGTTTTAACATAAATAACAATTATGGGTTGCGGTATGTCCGCGCAGACACAAACAGTGCATGTGTGTAACAACACTGCCTGCGTCACAATTTGAATAATGTTTTGTGTAAACGTTCTTAACACTGGCGTGCTTTCACGCTTAATATTTTAAAGCAACGGTTTTGCTTTCAACAAACTATCTGTAGATACCATCTGTGGCTGAATAACAACGCCATCTTTTAAACCGCCCATCATCATGGTAGATTGAGAAGATAATACAATCTTGTCTCCCTCTTTTACACCATCAGTAACAAAATAATAATTAGACGTTTTGCCGGAAATGGTGAGTGGTTTTGTAACGATTTTATTACTATCGGCCACGGTATAAACGAACACTTTGTCTTGCAATTCAAACGTAGCTTCCTGAGGAATTACCAATGCTGCAGCATGTAAAGTAGGTACTCTGACTTTACCGGTACTACCACTTCTAAGTACACCCTGTGCATTCGGAAAGCTGGCACGTAAACTAATTGCACCAATAGTTTTGTCAAACTGGCCCTCCACTATTTCAACTTTTCCTTTTTCAGGATAAACACTGCCATCTGCCAGGATTAATTCTACTGCTGGCATTCCTTTTACTTTTTCAGCAACGCTATTACCTGGATATTTTTCCTTGAATTTGAGGAAATCGGTTTCACTCAAAGAAAAATAAACACGCATATCCTTTACTTCAGAAATAGTAGTCAATGCGCCTGCCATGCCTCTGCTAACAAGACTTCCCGTTTTAAAGGGAATACTACCTACATAACCATCGCTGGGTGCGGTAATATTTGTGAACCCAAGATTGATACGGGCGGCTTCTACCTGGGCCTTTGCCTGGGCAACGCCAGCTTTCGCTGAATTGTAACTTGCTTCTGCAGATTTTAATTGAACATCCGATACCACATTATTGCTAAGTAGCGGTTTCAATTTATCAACGTTGATTTGTGCATTCTCCAATGCCGCTGTTGCAGCTTGTAAATTTGCAGTGGCATTGTTGAGTTGCTCTGCATATGGTCTTCTGTCGATCGTGAAAAGTGTTTGACCTTTTCTAACGTAAGCACCTTCATCTACTGAAATATCCGTTAGATAACCGTCTACCTGTGGTCTTATTTCCACATCACGGGTTCCTTCTACCGAAGCAGAGAAATCCTGAAACGTTGTAGCAGGTAATGTCACTGCTTTAATTACCGGTAAAGATACTGGCGGTGGTGCCTCATTTTTTGCCTGTGATGTGCTGCAGGCAGACAATACCGAAAGAACAAAAAAACTATAAAGTAAGCCTGCCGGCAAAGTGGTCAATGTTGATTTCAATGGTTTCATACTACTTTTTTTTTAACTACTAACAATAAAATTCCCCTTAACGAATCAGGCCAATAAAACGCAGCCTTGCTTCGCAGCAATCAATATCAGTGACAGCATTGGGTGGTAAAATACAGGTAGGCAGCCCCGCGACACTCAGACACGTACATGCTTACAGCACATGGTACGTTTGAGTACAGCAATTTGTTACTACTGTAAAAAAGAAATTGAAGATGTGCGGTGGGCCGCTAAAAAATTCTCATCGGTTTTCAAATTTTGAATGATGCACGGGCGACATCATTATTTTAAACACTATGCAAAAATAGATATTTAATGTTAACGGGCATTTAAATTATTACGGGTTTAATTGTACTTTTCACGGATACTCTTTTGAAATGATGCGGGCGTATATCCTGAATGCTTCTTAAAAAAGCGGTTAAAATAGGCATCATCCTCAAAATTCAACTGCGATGCTATCTGCTTAATAGAGTGCTCACCCCAATACAGTAGCCGCTTTGCTTCCATAATACGCTTTTCATCAATGATGTTTTTCGCATTTCTCCCCAGCAACGCTTTCACCGTGTCATTTAAGTGTCCCGGTGAAACGTACAACATTTCCGCATAGTCAGATACCTGCGCTTTCTCATGAAAATGCTGATCTACCAGTATCTTAAACTGGCGGGCCATATTATACTGTGAACTTTCCGCATTCATCCAGTTCCCCGATGGCTCAGAAATCCGTCCACATGCAATCACAAAAGCATTCACCAGGTTACGAATGATGGCATCCTTCCGTAATTTATCACTGTTATATTCTTTCCGGATCAGGTCCGTATAAGCCAACACTTCCTCCAGCTGCTCTTCATTCAACGGTACCATCCCCGAACTGAATATACAACGCCAGCAACTAACAACTCCCTGCATTTCAGGTACCAGGAAGTCGTTAGTAAAATAAATATTGATTAGTTCAGCATCCTCACTCATCTCATGCTGATGCACCTGGTTAGGTTCCATCAGCATCAATGCCGGCGCCTCCATTTCAAAATGCTTGAAATCAATGGATTGACTAATACGTCCTTTAATTAATATATCTATACTATATCCGTTATGCCGGTGAGGCACATTCATCGCATCTACACACCCTTCACAGCCACTCCACTCCCCCATGAAAAAGTTAGCGCCGTTGGCATAATCACAGTTATAAACCGGTACATTCGAAATGCGTGTTACAACACTTTCTAATACTTCCATTGGTTTAATACTTTATCGGTAACAATCATTTAAATTCAACGAAGTAAAGGTAGCTGATTAAATATCTATACTCCAACTATACGCGGCATAGATATTTTCTATATCCCATCCGATGATTACCTATATCATTTCCCTTCTTCTACTTTCTCCTGCACCAGCACCAGGTCACTTAACTTCACATTGATAGGAATATTACCAATCTTCACAATGGCACGCTTGTCACGGATCTCCAGCACCTTACCTACCTGCCGGTTCGTTACAATTTTCACTTGCATCCCTACTTCTACCTGGCCTTTTATTTCCTGGAACTTCTCCTGCACCTTCTTATTGTGCTGCTCAGTATGCTGTTTTTCACGACGACGGAACAACAATATTTCTGCCTGCTTCATCACCTTTTCTTTATCGTCCGCACGTTTCCATTCAATCACGATCTGCTTCAGCTTGCGCTCCATATCTTTCAGATACTGCAAGTCGTCTTCCTTAATCTGGTTCTGTAATTTCAACAGGGTATATTGTTGCTGCTTGCGTTCTTTATCTGCCAACACTTCATACTCCTTCTTCAAACGCTCATTTTCCTTCAGTAATTTCTGCAGGTCTTTTTCTTTACTTTCTACTTTCTGCAGATCCTGTTCCGCTTTGTTCAACAGTTTATCCAGCTGGAAATGTCCTTCATCTACCAGTTTCTTCGCACGGGCAATCAACGAAGGATGCAACCCAATACGTTCCGCAATAGAGAAAGTATAGGAGCTACCCGGTTTACCCACCATCAGCTTGTACATCGGCAACAAAGTCGCTTCGTCAAAGCCCATGGCCCCGTTAATGATACCCTTTACTTTATTGGCCATCACTTTCAGGTTGAGGTAGTGCGTTGTTACCACACCATAAGCATGTTTCTTCGCCAGCTCCTCCATGATCACCTCCGCAAAAGCACCACCCAGGTTAGGATCGGAACCACTACCCAGCTCGTCAATGAAGAACAGGGTTTTGCCGTTGGCGTTTTCCATGAAATATTTCATGTTCTTCAGGTGAGAACTGTAAGTACTCAGCTCAAACTCGATCGACTGGGTATCCCCGATATGGATCATCAGTTGTTTGAAGATTCCCATCTGGGAAGAAGGGTGTACCGGTACCAGCAAACCCGACTGCAACATCAGCTGTATCAGCCCGATGGTTTTCAATGTCACCGTTTTACCACCGGCATTGGGTCCACTGATCACCAGGATATGTGCGTCCTTATCCAGGTCGATATTTACCGGGATCGTGGGCTTCTTGTTTTTCTGGTTATAGAGAAACAATAGCGGGTGATAGGCCTGGATCAGGTTTAACTGGGCAGTAGGCACCAGCATCGGGTAATTGGCGTCCATATCCAGGGCCAGTTTGGCTTTCCCACGGATAAAGTCGTAAGTGCCCAGAATGAGGTGATAGCTGTTCAATAACCCCGAATAGCCACTGAGCGCCGCTGTCATGGCTTTGAGGATACGATATACCTCGCGGCCTTCTTCCCTTTCGAGCGACTGTATTTCATTATTAAGCTCAATCGTTTCTTCCGGCTCCATAAAAGCGGTTTTACGGGTATCTGACTCCCCGTGAATGAGCCCTTTCACCATCCGTTTGTTTTCTGCATAAATTGCTACTACCCGGCGGCCGTTCAGGAAGGCTTCTTCCTGGTCAGCCAAATAGTTCAGTTTCTGCAATTTCTGGAGAATACGGTCAAAAATCCTGCGTAGCTCTGTTCGTTTACGGAACAGCGACATCCGGATTTTGGCCAGTTCCTGGGAGGCATTGTCTTTTACCTGTCCCAATTCGTCCAGCACTTCATCAATGGTGGCCGTAATTTTTTTCTCGTAATGAGTGTCTTTGATCACCTCAAAAAGGCCTCCGTACTGGATACGGCGGTCGTGATCAAAAAAGCGAACGATACTATGCATACTTTCTGCCAGCTTGCGCAGCAACATAGCCTGTTCCCCGGTGAGTACGGCGCCTTCGATAGACAGCAACCGCAATTCCTTTTTCAGGTTCAGGATGGAATCGTTCGGGAAATTCTCCTGCAACAAGGTAAGTTGCTTATATTCATGTGCCTGTTGGAGGGCAGTTTTAACGTAATCTATATGCGTGTGCAGGCGCAGTTCCGAAGCCATTTCCTTGCCCAGTTCTGTTTTGCAATGCTCTTGCAGCAATGCCTGTACTTTATCGAATTCCAACTGCATCAACGCAGATTCAGGAAAATATTTCAAGTGTTCTTTATTTAAAGTAAGAAGGCACAAACAATCGTCCGTTGTTTGTGTCTGTGTAAAAGGTTTACAATCAGGCGCGTAAAGGCGCTGCCATCAAGGTGGCGGGGGAAGCTTTATCCGGGAAAAATCTTAATTCTTGTCCATCGTTTTTGTCATTATGCTATCAAACGTTATCCGGTTACACCCGGCTTATTATATCGGTTCCTGCTGCTGCTGACGTATGTTTTATAAGGTATCTCTGAAGCCCCACGGGCACCTGGAAACTCCAAAAGAATGTTAAAGTTACTTAACTTGTCGTACTCCTGCATCATTTATTACGTAAATTATAAAGAAAGCAGGGGCTATAAAGATGCTCATACAGGCTGCAATCCCTTTACAGTATTGCTTTATAGTCATATAAAAATAATCTGCATCTTTGAAATTTTATTTTATGAGAAAATATTCAATATTCATTTGTCTGATTGCAATGGCACTTTTTGCCTGCGCACAAAGCAATAAGGACAAAGTACCCGGTGATATGGAAGTAAGCAAAGGTCAAAAAACAGCTACTGCTACCTTTGGGGGCGGCTGCTTCTGGTGTACAGAAGCACAATTCCAGGAACTGGACGGCGTCATTAAAGTAGAATCCGGCTTTGCCGGCGGCACCGTCGCTAATCCTACTTACGAACAGGTTTGCACCGGCACTACCGGTCATGCGGAAGTTATCCGGGTCACCTATGATCCTGCCAAAGTCAGCTACGAAGAGCTGCTGCAGGCATTTTGGCTCAGCCACGACCCTACCCAGCTGAACAGGCAGGGCAACGATGTAGGCACCCAGTATCGTAGCGTTATTTTTTATAATAGCGAGGAACAAAAGGAAAAAGCCACCTTGTATAAGAAGAAATTACAGGAATCAGGGGCCTACAACAAGCCCATTGTGACGGAAATAGCTCCCCTGACCACTTTTTATGAGGCAGAAGATTACCACCAAAACTATTATAATCAAAACGGATCTCAGCCCTACTGCACGTTTGTGATCAAACCCAAACTGGAGAAATTCAGAAAAGCATTTGCCGGCCATTTGAAGAAAGGGCTGTAATTCGGGAGCAGCAGGCAGAAGGCATAAAGTTATTAACGCGGATTTTGTCTTTGTACAGGATTAAACTGATTAGACTGATTACATTTTAAAGATTTTAAAAGAAGGGAGATGTAAGCATATACCTGCTTTCATCTCCCTTCTTTATTACCCGGAAAATCAAAATAAAAAATCAGTCTAATCAGTTTAATCCTGTACAAAGACAAAATCCGCTCTGATCACTCGCTTTAATAGCTTTTTGCTTTCCCCTTTCTGCTTTCTGCTTTTTTTACTACCTTATACGGCAGTATTATAAAAGTTCCACTATTAATGAGCACTGAAACAGCATGTCCATGGTGCGGAAGCACCAAAATTATACGCACTATTCCGGAAAAAGATCCTTTTAACGTAATGTTGGTTTGCCAGCAATGCCATCGCGTCATTTCCGAAACAGATGACACCAGTGCCCAGAAAAGCCGAACCGTCAAACGTGATATGGAAGAAAAAACCATGCAGCTCTGCATCAGCAAGGGCAAACTCCATGGGGTGATGTACTATTTCACCGAAATGAACAAACTACCAGGCACCAAAATATCGATGCAACACGCCAAAGATACCGTAGACAGCCTTCTGGCCGCCCGCGGCCTCACCAGCGCCGTTAAAAAACCTAATAAAAACGGCTGCGTGATAGTGCTCATCGTATTGGTACTCATCATTGCCAGCGTCATTTATTTCTATACCCACCGCGGCTAACGCTTAAATTTTTCCATTTGCTACGATTATCGTACTTTTGTACTGTAATAAAGACGATTACAGAATGAACAACGGAAGGTTTCCCATCTCAATGCATATACTCACGCTGCTGGCCAGCGCGAAAGGGGAATTGTTGTCGTCTGACTACATCGCCGGCAGTATTAATATCAATCCCGTACTGGTACGCAAGGAAATCAGCAACCTGCGCAACCACGGCCTGATAGAAAGTAAAGAAGGTAAAAACGGCGGCGCCACCCTGGCCAAACCAGCGGAAAAAATTCAGCTCTCCGAAGTATACCATGCCGTACAACAGGCGTCCCTGCTGGGAAACAGTAAAAATGAGCCTAACCCGGACTGCCTCGTAGGCAAACAAATCAAACAACACCTCGACCACCTCTACGTGGAAATTGAAGGAGCACTGCTGCACAAACTAGAAAACACAAGTCTGGCCGACTTCTTAGGCCAATTTGGATAATTTTATCATTAAAGGCATTGCTGCCAGGAGGAATAGCATGCAACTCAACGATCTCAGGAACATCACCAGCGATTTTAAAAGCACCCAAGAGATGCCCGTTATGTTCATTGGCCACGGGAACCCAATGAATGGCATCGCCGACAACGCTTTTACCCGGGCACTGGGGAAAATGGGGCAGGATTTGCCACAAAAACCCAGCGCCATCCTCGTTATTTCCGCCCACTGGCTCACCAAAGGCACCCATGTGCTGGTAGCCCCACAACCGGAAACCATCCACGACTTTGGCGGCTTTCCACCCGAATTATACGCGGTACAATATCCCGCACCCGGCGCACCGGCATTTGCCAAAGCGACCAAACAACTGATCACTTCTACCCAGGTAATAGAAGATGACCACTGGGGCCTGGATCATGGCTCCTGGACCGTATTAAAACACATGTATCCAATGGCCGATATACCGGTGTTCCAACTCAGCATCGACTACCACCAGCCACCGGAATATCATTATAAACTGGCCGCAGAACTAAAGGCCCTCCGGAACAAAGGCGTACTCATTATGGGTAGCGGTAACATCGTACATAACCTGCGGCAAATCAGCTTCAGCGATAACGCCCAACCATTCGACTGGGCCGTATCGTTTGACGCCACCGTAAAACAAAAACTGGAACAGGGCGCATTTACCGACCTGGTAAATTACCATACCCTGGGGAAAGAAGCGCAACTTTCTATTCCTACCAACGATCACTATCTCCCAATGATATATACCCTCGGCCTGGTCAATAAAAATGAGGAGATACAATTTACTTACGAAGAAATACAAAATGGAAGTATCAGTATGCGTTGCTTCCGGACAGCATAAAAAAGAATTACGAATTACGAATTACGGATTTGTGAGAAGACAGTGAACGCGAAGGTTATTCGCTATGGTCTTCTCACAAATCCGTAATTCGTAATTCTCAACACGCCTACTCCGATCTCAAACTCTTCACCGGATTTGCCAACGCCGCTTTCAAGGCGTGAAAACTCACGGTGGCCAGGGCCAGGACCACAATCGTCCCACCCGTGAACACAAATATCCAGATACTAATACCGGTGTGATAGGCAAAATGATTGAGCCAACGATCCATCATCCACCAGGTAACCGGGAAGGCAATCGCCGCGGCGATTAACAACAACCAGAGGAAATCTTTCGATAACATTTTTACAATACTGATTGCAGAAGCTCCCAGTGTTTTACGCACCCCTATTTCCCTGGTACGCTGCACGGCCGTGAAAGCCGCCAGGCCAAAGAGTCCCAGGCAGGCAATAAATAAGGCCAGCGCTGCAAACAACATAAAAATAACTTCCTGTTTCTGCTCGCCCGCATATTGTTTCGCAAAATTCTGATCAATGAAACTATAGTTGAAATTATGTACGGGATCAAAAGAATGAAATACCTTTTCAATATAGGCTACTGCTGCGGGCACATTGGTGTTACTCACCTTCACATACATATTATCCTGGAAACCGGGATTAGGCGGCAATTCCAGCACTAACGGCGCAATCTTATGCTGTAGGGAATAAATATGAAAATCTTTCATAACGCCCACCACTACACGCTCTACACGGGTACCGGCGGCATCAATTTTAAATTGCACCCGCTTACCGATGGCCTGATTCCAGTTCAACGTTTTCACCAGGGTTTCATTAACGAGTACCGAATGGTATTGATCAGACAGACCAGTGTCGGAAAAATTACGCCCCTGCGCCATCTTGATACCTAACGTTTTCAGGTAGTCCGCATCTATCGTATAATTCCTGGCAATCAAAGAGCTTTCGGAAATGTTGCCATCCGCCTGCTCAAAGAAAAATCCATGCCCACCGATATTATTGCCGCCAATGGGATTGCTGGCGGCTGCTACCTGCTGTATCAGCGGGTTACGGAGTAATTGTTCCTTCACAGCAGGAATCCTGTTACGCAACTGCCGGTCTGCCAGGTGAAAAGACAATACCTGCTCTTTATTGAATCCCAGGTTCTTCTGCATCACATATTGTAACTGATCATACGCCACCATTGTACTGGCCGTTAAAGCAATGGCGATAATAAACTGGAAGGTCACCAGGCCCCTGCGGAAACCTGCATGGCTGCTACCTCCCAGCCTGCCCTTCAGCGACTGAATCACCCTGAAACCCGACATAAATATCGCCGGGTAAATACCCGCCAGCAAACCGGTTAATGCGGCCATCAATGCCAGTATAGATAAAGTTTTTACTATCCCGAACTGCCAGAGTGTAACCTGCAAACCAGTGAAAGCGTTAAACCAGGGCAACAGCAACGCTACCAGCCCAACAGCCACCATAGCAGCAAAAAAGGTGAGCAGCATGGATTCTATCAGGAACATCCGGGCAATATCATCTCTCCCGGAACCCATACTTTTACGTACCCCTACTTCCTTTACACGTGCACTGGCACGGGCAGTGGCAAGGTTCATATAGTTGATACAGGCAATCAGCAACGTAAGCAGCCCAATACAAAGAAATATATAGATGTAACTGATATTCCCATTAGGAGACATTTCATAGTCCAGGTTAGAATGCAGGTGAATATCATGCACGGGTTGCAAGTCCATTTTATAGGTTACCTCTCCCATGCGCGGTTTCAGGTACCGCTCAAAAAACAAGGGCAGTTTATTTTCCAAGGCTTTGGCATCAGCATCCTTTTGTAATAACAGGTAAGTATATACGTCGAAATTCTGCCAGCCGTCTGCATTATAATCCTTTGGTAATAACCGCAACGCACTGAAATTGAAATGTGAGTTAGCAGGTACATCTTCCATCACCGCCGTTACTGCATAAACGGTACTATCTTCTGTTAACACGGTTCTTCCTACGGCGTCAGATGTACCTAGCAGCTTCTCCGCCAGGCTACGGGTCAACACCAGTGAATTGGGCTGCGATAAAGCACTGATTGCATCACCTGCTACAAAAGGGAATTCAAATACCTGGAAGAAAGTGCTGTCTACAAAAACCATATTCCCTACTTCCAGTTTCTTTTCACCATACTTCAGCATGGCGCCACCATCGGCATCTACCCGCGTAATCTGTTCTATCTCCGGATAATCCTTTTTTAATACGGCTGCAAAAGGAGCAGAAGTAGTAGCCAGGTTCAGGTTACCACCAGCCCAGCTGGCCCGGTTAACAGCGCGGTAAATACGGTTGGCATGCGGGTAAAAGTTGTCATAACTGGTTTCCTGTTGTACATACAACAGCAACAACCAGCAGGCTGCCAAACCTATTGCCAATCCCGCGATGTTGATCAGCGAATAATATTTATATCGGAGCAAATTGCGCCAGGCAATCAGGAGATGATTACGAAACATCGTGGTAATTTTAATGTTACATCTTCCTCACAAATTTCTCTTCCCCATACACGGAAAGAAAAAACATGCCATGGCGATGGGGCTATCAATACCAGCAGCAAACGAATGTAAATTCGTTTACATTTGTCCGGTTTCGATACAGCGCCTGTGCGATATTATGGTTTCAGCAATTCCCCCTCGCGCTGTACACAGTTATTTTCCACACTGATATCAATGGCTTTCAGAATTTCTTCTTTCATTTCTTCCGTTACCCGGCTATAACCAAACATTTTGGCAATAAAAGGAACCGCATCTTCGCGCTGAATGGCTACTGCGTCTTTCACTACCTTCTCCAGTGCCACGCCGATTTCTTCCGCAGCAATATAGCTGATTTTACGTGCGCTCGCCGGCAACTGGCTGCGGTTGCGGACTACAGGTGTAGGCAACGCGGTATTCCAAAGGAATTGTCCTTTTATTTTGATTCTTTTGCTGGCATCAGAATGTCGCACAGCATGGCGCAATATTTCCCGGATACGTGGTCCTACCCTGGTAATACCCGCAGCTTCCACCATACGCCTGGCCAGTTCATCAAAATGCACCGGGCTTTCTACCACCACCACCTGCTCTATCCAATTGCATAACTGTACCATGGGAGAAAGATGAAATTCCTGCTCCCGGATTTCTTCCGGCAACACCGCCGTTTCATACACAGGTATCGAAGCTTCTGTAGTCTCCACTGCTTCCCGTGTTATTACCGGTGCAGCTTCCTTCATCGCATCTGCCGCCACCTGGTCATCGATAGCCGCTGCCGTTTTGGCTTTTTCAATGGCTGCTACCAACCGGTTCAGCTCCCGCTCCGGATTGCGGAACCAATCGGTACTCCACACCCTGTATATCTTCCAGCCCATCGCTTCCAGCACCTGCTGACGCAAACGGTCCCGGTCGCGGGCAGAGCGGGCAGAATGATAAGCAGCGCCATCGCATTCAATACCGATCAAATAACGACCTGGATTGTCCGCGTCTACAATAGCGAGATCAATATAAAATCCTTTAGACCCAATCTGTTTACGCACAATATATCCCAACGCCTCCAACCGGGCCGCTACATTTTCCTCAAAGGGACTGTCGGCCGGCAAACCCGTTTCCGCAGTCATATATAGCTTGCCATGCTGCGCGAAATAGAGGAAATTTTTCAACGCCTGTATACCATAACTCTTCGTTTTGCTTACATCAATATCATCAGCCGTGATATTGGTAAACACTTCACAACGGCTCTTGGCGCGGGTAATCAATACATTAAGCCTTCTTTCCCCGCCTTCGTTATTCAATGGTCCGAAAGACATGGCTACATATCCTTCCTCCGTACGTCCGTAACCGATAGAAATAAAGATCACATCTCTTTCATCACCCTGTACGTTTTCCAGGTTCTTCACAAAAAACGGTTCATCGGCATGCCCGCTGAAGAAGGATTCCAGCTCCGGCGATTTACGACGACGCAACTCCAGCGCGTCGCTGATGGCTTGTCGCTGAGAAGTACTAAATGCTACCACTCCCAAACTCAGTCCGGGGTTTTTACGGGCATGATCCATCACCGCATCTGCCACAATCTCCGCTTCCTTAGGATTGGTGCGGGTTTTACCACGATCGTACGCCGTATCTTTCAGATGATGAAACACAAGCCCTTTTTGTTCTTTAGAACCCGGACTCGGGAATATCACCAGTTTATTTTCATAAAACTCATGATTAGACAATGTAATCAATGATTCATGCCGGCTCCTGTAATGCCAGCGCAGCATACGTTGCGGCGCACCTTGCGCATCACAGAGTCCCAGGATGCTCTGCATATCTGCCGTAATATTTTCTTCATCATCTACTTCTTTTGTCAGCGAGTCGAAGAAACTGGTCGGCGGCAATTGCTTATTATCGCCTACTACCACCAATTGCTTACCACGCAATATAGCGCCCAACGCCTCTACCGGCTTCACCTGGCTGGCTTCATCAAAAATAACCAGGTCAAATTCCAATACAGCTGGTGGCAAAAAGTTAGCGATCGACAAAGGGCTCATCATAAATACCGGCTTAATGGCTTGTATAGCCAAACCTGCTTCCTGCATGAGTTTGCGGATAGGCATATGCCGCGCTTTCTTATTAAATTCGGTACGGAGCATATTAACCTGTCCGCCGGCATCTGCGCGGGGCATTTGTTCCCAATGCTGTAAGGCTGCACGGGCACGGTTGTATTGCAAATTCAATACATCCAGGCGACGGAACTGCTGCACCATTTCTTCATGACCACCACGTTCAAATTTGCGTAAAGATGGTTGCTGTTTCACGGCTGTTTCTACCAGGTATTCATACCAGGTTTTCAACAACGCTGTTTTTAAGAACTGATGGGCGCCAGGCCAATCCTGCACCGGGGTGATCAGGCATTCCAGGTTTTCCTGTTTAGCCGTATCCGTTATATTATTCCAGGAAATGAGGTGATGTATTTCCGGCAATTTATCTATCCAGGTTTGCAGCGTGGCCTGCTTTTCTGTAAACAGCGATGGATAGTGTCCACCAGTCATTTCCAGTTTTTGTAAGACAGCCAGGCTTTGTTGCTGATGCTCCTGCAACTGGCGCCCCAATTGTTCTTTATCTGCCAAAGCGCCGGCAGCGTCACGGGTTTGTTGTAAATAGGCCACCACTGCAGCAGGACAACTACCGCCCGCCACACGTTTATGCATATCCGTGATATAGGCGGTAGCGGTTTGCAGGGCCTCCCAGTTTGTCTGCGATTTCTGCCAGCGGCTGCCAAAGAGTGTTTTAGCCAATGCAGCATGTTCTTTCAGCAGCACATCCTGGCGCCGGAATTCCATGATGGCATCTACATACTGTAATTTTTCTTCATTGTCATCGGGCAGACCATGCTTGCACAAAGCCGCCAATTGCCGGTTGCTTCTTTTATAAGCGCCGATGAGGAATTTATACCACTTGGTGCCGTGGGCCAGGAGATCCTGGCGTATTTCCATCACATTTTGTTCCCAGGCTTCCGGGATAAAAATATCCTCGTATTGCTGTTGTATGGTGGTGGCGGCTACCCCTGCTGCCAGCCATTCGGCAATATCCTGCTGATGCAGCAGCCATGTATTGCTGGCGATGTCTATATCCTGCAGGTCAGGTTGTTCTGCCAGTAACGCACATATGCTGATCAGGGCGTTGGTAGCCGGAATATCGGGGGGAGATGGGATACCAATTTTTCCAGCGATCGCCACGACCGATTGCTGCAGGGCTGTCAAGCCATCCAATGCGGTGGTTAATAATGCCTGCAACGCCACCTGTTCATGAGGCAGCAATACCGTCAATTCACTGCCGCGGAAAGTGAGTGCCGAGGGCACGCCTATTTCCTGCAAGCAGGCTTGTATACGGGCAGCCATGGCAGTGGCTTTGTTGATGCTCACCGCATCCCATTGCCCGATTTGCTGCAAAGGAATAGCGGGTAAGGTAATCCCCGCTGTTTCTTCGTTTAACCGTAACAGGTAGCCAATCACCTGGTGGGCAGTCAAACCGCTTTTATCGATGGCGCCATTAATGGCGAGGCAATAGTCGTTCAGTTCTTTCTTACAGCTATCTAACAGTAGTACTTCTTCCTGTAACTTCTGGATAGATGGGCGCCCCAGTTCCAGCACCCTCCGGAGTTCCTGGTGCAGTTCTTTTTTATTCGCTTTATGGCTGTGTAATTCCAGGCAGGCTTCACCCAGCTGGATGGTATCCAGCCGGCGTTTTACCACTTCCAGTGCGGCCATCTTTTCCGCCACAAACAATACTTTTTTACCCCGACCAATAGCATCGGCAATGATGTTGGTAATGGTCTGGGATTTCCCCGTACCCGGAGGCCCCTGGATCACCAGGTTACGTCCTTCCTGCACCGCCAGCATCGCCATAATCTGGGAACTATCAGCGTCTACTACCTGGAACAGTTCATGTGCCGGTGTATCCCGGTCAATAAACGCTTCTTCGGGGATGGGAGGTCTGTCGTCCGAAAAGCCACCGCCAAACAGGCTTTGAATAATCGGGTGTGTCAGTATATCATCTTCCTGTTGCCATTTAGAGGCATCCAGGTCGTTGTAAATCATAAATTTCCCAAAGGAGAAAAAGCCCAGTTCTATGGTGTCTGGCATTACTTTCCACGTTGGCATTATTTCCACTGCTTCCGCCACCGCAGCCAGGTAAGCATTCACGTCGAAATCTTCTGCCTCCGGTAAATCGGGAATGTGGATGTTAAAATCTGCCTTCATTTTTGCCTGCAGCGAAATGTTGGCGCCCACTTCTTCCAGTGAATATTTTATGCGGAAACGCTCCCGCGCACTGGACCTGTCCAGCAACACCGGCACCATGATCAATGGCGCCTGTCGGGCTTCCTCACTACTGGCCTCCTCATACCATTGCAACATGCCCAGTGAAATATAAAGGATATTAACCCCTTGTTCCTCCATGCTCATACGGGCGGCATAGTAGGTATTCAATAATTTTGCATGCAGATTTACCTGTGTTTCATTCGTCTGCAAACGGGTATCCGTATACGCTTCTTTAGACACCGGCTCATTATATTCCACTACCTCTTCGTCCTGTTTTTTATCGGGCCGGCCAAGAAAAGACATGGTTTTATTTTCCCGCACCAATATCTCATAGATAGCAGCGGATTGTTCTTCTACAATATGTAAACCTTTGCCTGCGGGCAACTTATAATTCAACAATGGGTTCCTGAGACCTAAATCCAGTAATTCCTTGCGGGAAGACTCAAGCCTGGTTAATATGGATGCGATCATAAAAACAATAATAATAAAGGCTACAAATATAATTTTAATAAACGGTGAACGGGGAGAAGAAGTATATAAAAGCAGAAAAAGGGATTATTTATCTGATGAGTAGCCATCCGATAACAATTTGCCAAACGGAAACACACTGGCAGCACCATCTCCCGAAAAAAAATAAAAAAAGATCAGGGCCATTACCCGGATCCTTTTAGTTACTGCCAATATGATCAGGCCTGTCGAATATGCCCCCAATCTGTGCGAATAATGAATAGCCAAACGTGGGGTCGCTATTTTCGTTATTTTCGGCAGACCATAACTTCCTGGCTGAAATGAAAAAATATTTCTTACTGTATACGCTATTCTTCTTTTCTATGAACACGTTCGCGCAAAACAACCATAAAGATGCACGGTATAAACAATATGCCGGTAAGTACGGCGGTAATTCAGGCATCTGCCTGTTTGAGGATGGTCAATTTCTAATGTACGGATATGCCACCATCGTATTTGGCACCTACCTTTTTGAAAAAGACTACCTCCTTTTCACACCTGAAAAACCTGCGCTCTTTGAAGTGTATGCCCATGCACACCCCAACTATGGCGATAGTGTGCGTATCAATTTCGTAGGCTTCCAGGAAGGCCGGAACTTCGTGAAATTTGATAACAGCATTCCCCAGCAGGTTTTTAATGAAGCTCCCAATTGCTTTGATCCCCCGTTTGTATATGAAGCCACAAAGGCACCACACACTTTTACACTTGCCACATTGCTTCCCGAAGGCCCTGAAGGCAAGGCAGCACCCGACAATTTCTGGACTTACCAGGCAGATAAAGGCTGCAATGATTTCGTATTTGTACACAATGAGCCGAAACGGAAGTATGAAGACTTCAGCGGCATGGTGCTGAAAACAGCAGACGGCGACAGAATGGTACTATCTAACTATGGCGGCAAGGAAGGCTATGGTAAAAATACGCCTGTTGAGGAAGAAGAATGGCAGCGGGTACTTTCTATGAAGCAGGATTACGATGCAGCCAAACAGGAGGATACAGACACTGCGTATGGAAACAAACATTATCGCTTCTTCCCTGGAATAGATTTACAGCATTATACTTTCGATCCTGCTTCCAATCAATACATCAGTAAACAGGCGGCAGAAAATGAGGATTACTTCCGGAACAATCAGTCTACTGATGATCGTTACCTGCGCAAGTATGTAAAAGTACAGCCTGTAGCTACCCACACAAAAGGATTTGACCTCCATAAAGTTGCAGCAGGAAGTATATTCTATACTGTTTGTGGTGAAGGATCAGAAAAATCTTATCACTATAACGGCTATATTAAATACGAAAGTGAGCCCGAAAATATGCCGATTCCTGTTACCACTGCTCCAGTCATTCCCGGAAAGGAATAACAAGGCATCTCAGGAATCAGTTCCCATTCTAAAGCCACTTTGACGGCTTTTATATTTATCAGAGCTGCGGTGCTTGACTAAATTCAGGTCTTCTTCCAGTTGTTTTTCATCTTCATATTGCCAGGTAATACTTCTGTCTTTAGAATAATGAAAATGGATAGATTTTCTATCTGCGGTTACTTCTATATCGGTTACAAATTCCAGGTTAATGAAAACATATGACTGCGGTACGCAGGATTTGATGAAGTCTGCCATAGTATTTAAGTATATGATTAAATATAAATAGAAATTAGCAGAAAGCGTAAAGCAAAAAGCTATTGAGAAGGATGATCAACGCGAATATCAATCATTCTTCCCAATAGCTTTTTGCTTTACGCTTCCTGCTTTATGCGGCCTCTGCGTACTTTTTGAAGTTGTTCAAAATGGCCTGCCAACCGGCTTTCTGCATTTCTACCGGGTTCTCCGACTCCGCATCAAATTCAACATTAATAAAGGTTTGCTGTCCTTCTTCGTTGAATGTAACGGTTACCTGCCGGCCATCAGCGATGGTATAAGTAAAATTTTTACCTACAATTATTTCATCGTAAGTGGCTTCAAAATCGAATCCAAAACTACCGTCTTTGGCTTCCATTCTTGCTGCATATTTACCACCTACCCGCATATCATTTGAGGCCGACGGACATTGCCAGGATGGATCTGCAAAGTTCCATTTTGTAATGTGTTCGGGATTGGTATAATCATCCCATACTTTGTTGACGTCTGCGTTTATGGTTGCGACAACAGTGATTTTGTTACTCATTTCTTGGAGTTTAATATAACTAATAATTCATCTAATTTTTCCAGTGTAGCTGTTAAACCTTGTTCCATGCCCATTTGGATCACCTGTTCCAGGTCGGCCAGTGATTTATAGGTAACGATGGTTTCCACGATAGCGTTCTCTCCTTTTTCAAGAAAGGAAACCAACCATTCTGCACGTGGCAGGTCTTTATTTATTTCACCTTCCGCATTGCTGAAAGCATCCAGGGAGGTATAATATTCAACAGGCTTGATCTTCAGGTAGTCTGTCCAACCCCAGTACTCCGTGCCATTGGGTTCAACCATGGCATAGTGCCAATGTCCGCCTTCGCGGAAGTCCATGGTTTTTGTTTTAGTGGTTAAAGGTTTTGGCGCAAACCATTGATCCAGCAATTCACTTTTAGTGTAGCAGTCCCAAACGAGTTGCCGGCCGGCTAAAAACTCACGTCTGATGGTTAGTGTGTTTTTTTGCTTGTCTGCAATGAAGTCGAAGATCAGATTAGGATTCATATTTATTTCTTTTTAATAGTTGCTAAAAGATGATCTAATTGTGCGTATCGGCTTTCCCATATCTTGCGATATTGCTCCAGCCATTTGTCGATTTCTTTCATTTTCTCGATTTCAAGCAGGTAATAGATTTCCCGGCCCCGTTGTTCTTGCTTCACCAGGTCACATTCCGTTAATATTTTCAGGTGCTTTGACACCGCCTGCCGCGTAGTATCGAAATGCTCCGCTATGGCGTTGGGCGTCATGGCGTGTACTGCAATTAACGCGATAATGGCCCTTCGGGTTGGATCTGCTATCGCCTGAAAAATATCTCTTCTCATATCTTGCGAAACTGATTGGTTGCAAATATAAGTGCAACTAATCAGTTGCACAAATTTTTCTTAAAAAAAATTATTGGACGGGCAGGAAATGTGGGGTTGGAAGTATTAAAAAGTGGTAGTTTCAATATAAAAAAATCATGATGGTAAATTACCGGGAAAGCTTATGGAAGCAATTTGGCGGCAGCATTGATATGCTCATCAATGCCATTACTGCTTATCCTGCAGAGCGGTGGTATAAGGAGAAAAAGTTTTTCTATATCTCCTATCACGTGGCCGTGTTCCTTGACTATTACTTAAATATTCCGGCAGATCATCTTTCCTCACCACTTTCCTTCACACTCAGTGAGGAGATTCCGGAAGATGGTCTTGACGATGTTGTTCCAGACAAGATTTATAGTAAAGAGGAAATACTGGCTTACCTGCAAGCGAGTAGAAGAAAATGCCATGACGTTATCATCAACATGACGGAAGATGAATTTACACAACAATGGGTGGAAATAGATGGAGACAAGGAAATGCCGGTGGCTGAATTACTTCTCTATAATATGCGCCATGTACAACATCATACGGGTCAACTAAATATGATGTTAAGAAAAGAGATCGGTGATGCACCAGATTGGGTAAACACTGCAAGGTAATTGACGACGGGCCTCTTTTACGGAGCTCATACTTTCAAAGCCCCGGAAGATAGCATGAGCAGCGATGGTAATATGGTTGCTCAATAGTTATCAATTCTCCATTGCAACTCTGCACTTTCCACCATTTCTTCATCTGGATAGCTCTCCGGATATTTTTCCAGCACACGCTTCGCCGGATCTACCAATTCCCATAACGTATCGTCAATAGCCTCAAGGCTGTTGGCAATCGTCTCGTTTACAAAACCGATCAGATGATGGGCAAAAAACAATCCACCAGAAAACCCTTCCATCATTCCATTCTTAGTGGCTAGCAACTGCATCACTTCTTTTCTGTAATCATATAATTCTCTAAACATCCATTCTATATCCATCCACCTTACTGCGCGGTCCTTAAACATGGAATGATATTCAGTCACATACGAAAGTATTTTTTCCTTTAAAACCGGACTTGGAGCCGCGTCGCGCTTAGGTTTAAGTGAATGATATATATTGTTTAATACACCTTGTTCCTGCCAGGCTGTTACAATGGAGGTTGATACATCATAATAGCCCAATGCCTGAGCCAGACTGATAATTTGTGTAAGCCGGAGTTGTTTCGGCAAACATTCTTTTATATCTATATCTCCATCTTTGTTTTCATATTCCATGATTTGTAATAATAGGGCCAGTGCGGTCATAGGTAAGGATTGAAGCTATTAAAAATATACTCGAAGGAACACCTGTCTTAAAGAAAGAGAGGAAAACCGCTTTCGCAATTTTCCTCTCTTCTTGTGTCCCGGATTGGATTCGAACCAATGACCTACTGCTTAGAAGGCAGTTGCTCTATCCAGCTGAGCTACCGAGACTTATATATCTTCTTCCCTTTGCAGTGTGAAATAAATTGTTATATTTATCTCGTTTTGGGAGTGCAAATTTATGTAATTTTCTCTCAATAAATCAAATTTAATTTATTTTTTCTTTAAATATAGTTTTGCATACTATGGATGTACAAATAGAAAGTAGCTGGAAGGAAGCGCTGAAAGACGAATTCAATAAGACCTATTTTGATCAGATCGTCATGTTCCTGAAACATGAAAAAGCCCTGAATAAAGTGATTTATCCCGCTGGCAATCTCATCTTCAATGCCTTTGATAAAACACCATTAGACAAGGTAAAGGTAGTGATCCTGGGACAAGATCCTTATCATGGCGCAGGACAGGCACATGGACTCAGCTTTTCTGTTTTGGATGGTGTGAAACCACCACCCTCCCTGGTAAATATTTATAAGGAAATGAAAACAGACCTCGGCCTGGAAATCCCTACCGGCGGCAATCTTACTAAATGGGCAGAACACGGGGTGTTATTATTAAACGCCTTTCTGACAGTAAGAGCCGGAGAACCCGCCTCACACAGCAAAATAGGCTGGGGCGATTTTACAGATGCCGTTATCAGAACCATCTCTGAAAAACGGTCCGATGTCGTTTTCCTGCTCTGGGGACGGTTTGCACAGGATAAACAATACCTCATTGATGCCACCAAACATCATATCCTGCAGGCAGCACACCCCTCTCCATTCAGCGCCGACAAAGGTTTTTTTGGATGCAGGCATTTTTCAAGAACCAATGAAATACTCGGTAAGGCAGGCATAGCACCGGTAGACTGGAGACTATAAAAGCAAACACTATGTTGAAAAGTATCTTCGGCAGAATATACGCCCTTTGGGCGTTGCTGTTGTTTGCAGGCACCATGCTGGTGGTATTTATCCCTATCTGGATTATCTCCTTCTGGCCGGATCCAACGAAATCCAGGGGCTTCCTGGCTATTGGCAGGATATGGATGAAAGTATATATGCCTCTCATCGGATGCCCGGTAAAACTAAAAGGCACGGACTATTTTGCACCCGGACAAACCTATGTAATTGTATGTAATCATAATTCACTGATAGATGTACCTGTAACCACCGCTAAAATTCCCGGTGCCAATAAAACACTGGCCAAAGCCTCTATGGGCAAAATACCACTCTTTAGCGTGCTGTATAAAATAGGCGGCATCCTGGTAGACCGCAGCAGTGAAGCCAGCAGAAAGCAAAGTGTAATTGATATGAAGGAAGCCCTTCAAATGGGTCTACACATTTTACTATACCCGGAAGGTACCCGCAATCGCACGGATGAACCGCTAAAAGCCTTCTATGACGGTGCTTTTGCGCTGGCTATTGATACACAACTACCACTGATTCCGTCACTGTTATTCCACACAAAAAAGATCCTGCCGGTCAACAGGAAGTTTTTTGCATGGCCACATCGTATCGAATATCATTTCCTGCCACCCGTACCCACAGCGGGTCTCAGCAGGGATGATATACCAGCATTTAAAGAAAAAATATTTAAACAGATGTGGGATTACTATACTGCTCACGACACAAAAGCATAAAGCAAAAAGCCATAAAAGCGAATGACATAAGCGAGTATCTATTACTCATACGCTTATGTCATTCGCTTTTATGGCTTTTTGCTTTATGCTTTCCGCTTTATGCCTACAAATCGTAGAACTGTCTCGATCGGTTAATCCGCAGATCCCGCAGGATACCGGCTTTCGGGTTAATAGTGATACTAAACTGCCGGAAAGTACCAAACGGTATCAGGTTAATAGACATCTGCCAACAGTGCAGATCCCGCGAGATATACATATTCGTATAGGCAATTTGCATATTGGTGAAATCAAAACCACTGTTTAACCCAATCTTCCATTTAGGCGTCAGGCTGAAGTCGCCGTTAAAGCTTACATATTGTGTTATACGTTTTACCACACCACCGGAATCCGGGATAATGGTATTGGTATAAGACAAGCTATAGGAGAGATCCACACGCCATGGAATATCAAAATCCACGTACTCGCCAGGATTGTTACGTACCATTTGCAACTGCCGCTGTTGTGCAGCGAAAGCAGCGTCTGTGCTCTGTGCGTTCTGTATGGAATCTATGGTTTGTTCTTTTGCCTTGCTCTTTTTATCCTTCGACTGGAACGAGGTACTCATGGAAATACTCGCATTCGTTAAACGTCCCAGGGAGATTTTTCCCTGTTGCCATATGTATTTGTCAATACGGTGACCGCGGGCATCTGTCTGGTATGGATCGATGTTACCACTGGCAGAGATGTTCAATTTATCGAACAGGTTGGTACGGGCATATAAGCTGAAGGTCGACAGCTTAAAGGAATCGGCCACCAAGTTATAACTGCCGTTAATACCGAAACCATCCAGCAGCTTGATTTTCCGTTCATGGTTACCCGTCGTATCCTTTTTAGAAAACACTTTCATCTCCAGGTTATTATCTAACCCAAAGTTCAACCCACCAAATGACCCCGAAGCAGGTACACCGATAATAGCTCCGTCATACACGGATACCATGGACTTATCGCCTGCATTATTATATTGTAAAGGTTTATAGAGATGTGGATTCAGGTCCGGACGGAAGCTGGCGCTCAAGGTAGGGCGCATTACGTGACGGATGGCCTTTATCTTGGAATTTTTGTTGAACGCATACATACCATACACCGCAGTAGACAATGCCAGGCTGGTGCTCACATCACGGGCCGTAAAGAAACCGGCCTCGTAAGAAGTATCAATGGCGCCGTAGTTATTTAATCCCGGATTGAATTTGTTGGGATTCCAGGTACGGTTGAACTTCTTGGTATACCAGTACTCGCTATAGTTAATACCTGGCGACAGCGTAAAGGTTTTAAATACCGGGATAGAAAAAGAGATCGGGATATTGTGCTGCATACCTGTTTGCATCGCATCAAACATGGCCTGTTTACCAAAGAGGGAATCTTTGAAATTAGCCTGGTTACGCAATACCGTGTTATAGGAAATACCGATTTTCTCATACCATTTCGGACTACCGATCATTTCTTTGCGCTGGAAAGGATAAATAGTATTTACCGTAAAGGTTCCGTCCGGGAAGGAAACGGATACATCGCGGGTGCTAAGGTTTTGAGAGTGGTTTAAGCCCAGGCTGAGGTTATAAGGCTTTCCAACCCATGTTTTCGAAAACGTGATAGAGGACCCGATGTTATTATTAACACGGGTATTATAATCATACACGTTATACCGGTTATAAGAAGACGTACCAAAATTCACGGCAGCACCAAAGTTCACACCCGGACGGGCTTTGCTGTCCATGCTGTGATTCCAGGTAACGCGGAAATCTTTGGAAGTACTGAACTCCGACTTCACCGCCGGATCACCGAAGCGTGTATTGGCAAAGCTCAGGTTGAGGCCCCCGCTGTACTTATAGCGTTTACGATAGGTAGGGCTACCCGTAAGGCTCCAGCTTCCATAAGAATATACGTCCCCCCGCATGGTAAGGTCGAAGTTATCGCCCAAACCGATATAGTATCCTCCATTTTCAAGTCCGATCCCCTTCTGTTGGTTCACCACGTACTGCGGCGGTAAAATACCGGACCGCTGCCCCTGTGTAATGGGGAAAATGGCAAATGGAATGAACAAAGGAGTAGGAATTCCTTCAATTTCCAGGTTTGCCGGACCGGAAATCACCAATTTATCAGGGATAACCTTTATTTTGCGGGCCCGGAAACTGAAATGCGGGGTATCCAGGTTACAGGTAGTATAACCGTTTTTAAAGCCGAAGATGGTATTATCAGCCGCTTTTTTGGTTTGAGCACTATGAATGTAACCTTCTCCGTATTGAGAGCGGGTATTGTAGATCTTTGCCTTCTGGGAAGTAAAATTATACCGGAGGGTATCTGATTCAAAGCTCTGGCCGCCGTCGTTCATCACCGGACCACCAAACAGTTTACCGGCAGTATCTTTGGCATTTGTAGCCTCCAGTGTACCGGTTTCCTGGTCGAAATTCATTTTTTCGGCCGTAAGATCAATGGTTTTGTATTTTGTGTTGGCAGCACCATATAAATAAAAGCGCTTGTCAGGCACCATCAGGATAATAGAGTCCTTGGCTTTATAAGTAACCGGCGCATCCAGCGTGTCTTTTGATATCTTTGGAACATAGAGCGTATCTACGGTTACTGTTCCGCTGGTATCTGTTGCTTTCGACAGCACGTTAGTATCCGCCACAGCAACGGGTTTAACGGCAGGAGGTTTGGTTTTACCAGTGTCTTTCCTGGTCACCGGAACGGTATCTGCCAAACTTTTGTTAAAAAACGAAGTTACGTGTGGCCTGGAGCCTGCAACTGCATCTATAATAAAGGGAATGGCAATGAACATACCGGCAAAAACCAGGTATGTATGTCGAAAAAACTTTTTATAATTATTTTTGTAGCTAGCGTTCATGTGTTATGGCGGCCACAAACCTACAAGAAATTATACAATTTATTACAAATGGTAACTTGTAATGTTGAAGAAAGGATATGTGGGGAAATGACGCAAACTCGCATGGAGTAAGCCAATGATTAATTTAACTGATAAACTTATTTTTTTATTTTTTGTGATAAACAGCACCCATTAAAATGAGAATCATGCGCTGGAACCGATTTTGGATTTTAGGACTGGGAACACTATTCACCTGTACCTTTTTTATTCAGGCCAAAAATAATCCCGTTTCTACTAAACAGGATAAGCCTATAAGAACAATTGTTATTGATGCCGGCCACGGCGGTACAGATCCTGGCGCTAAAGGTAGCTACTCTACCGAAAAACAGGTAACCCTCGAAGTAGCCCTGAAGCTGGGTAAAATCCTCGAAGAAAACATGCCCGATGTAAAGGTAGTGTATACACGAAAAACCGACCGGTTTGACGATCCCCGCGTAAAAGCCCAGATCGCCAACGACAACAAAGGTGAACTATTCGTGTCTATCCACTGTAACTCAACGGGTAAGATCCGTAAAATAGTGGACTATAAAACCGTTTACCGGAAGAAAGGAAAAAGGAAAATAGCCACTAAACAACCAATATACGCCTATTACCCCAGCAACGCGAAAGGCACGGAAACGTATATATGGGCTACCAGTAAGAACAACGCAAAAATGGAATCCCTTAAACAGAATTCCGTTATCGTACTGGACGACAACTCAGAAGAAAGTAAACAGCTGATGGGCGATGATCCCGAAACAGTCATCCTCCTCAATACCCTGAGAAACTCCTACTTCGACCAAAGCCTCCGTCTCTCTACCCTCATTGAAGACGAGTTTACCCGTGTAGGACGTATCAGCCGCGGAGCAAGACAAAGAAATGAAAAAGGTATCTGGGTACTGTCTGCCACTGCTATGCCTAGCGTACTGGTAGAACTTGGATTTATCAGCAACCCGGAAGAGGAAGATTACCTCAACTCCAGCAACGGACAAACAGAACTGGCCAACTGTATCTATAAAGCGATTAAGCGTTACCGTGATGAACTCGACAGGTTCACTAACAACCGCAACGCACAGCCGTCGACTACCCGTATCTCCTCCAAAAACAAAAATTCACATGCCGTCGCACTCGCAGGCAAAGGCGCTAATGGCAAATCCAACAGCCCCCAGTCTAACGACAGCTACTGTGTACAACTGCTGATAACAGATAAACTTTATAAACCAGGAGCTTCCATTTTCAGGAAGCTCCATGGTGATATCAACCGCGAACAGGTAGTCATGAATAAAAAAAAACTGAACAAATATATCTGGGGGCGTTTCAAAACAGACCAGCAAGCCTCCGGAGCCCTGCGTAAGGCCCGCAAACTGGGATTCAAAGGCGCTTTTGTTACCTCCTGCTAACCCCCACCTCCTCTCCCCAATTACCCCTCCTCTTTTCCCCGTTTCCACTTTTTTATTAGCAACATTTTTACCCGATCACTCCCCGTGCATGCTTTTTGATTATTTTTGCGTGAACGTATACGAATCTCATGCTCAAATTATCTAATGAAACCAAAGTTGGTATATTAACGGTGCTGGGTATAACCTTACTTGTGCTGGGCTTTAATTTATTGAAGGGAAAAAGCTTTTTTTCACATAACAAAACCATTTATGCCGTATATAAGCAGGTAAATGGTTTACAGCCAGCCAATGCTGTACAGGTAAATGGCTTAATAGTAGGTAGTGTGTCTAACCTCGAAGTAATGGATAACGATGCCTCCCGCATTCTGGTGACCCTCACGATTACCAAAAAAGTGGAAATCCCACGCAACTCTGTAGCCCGCATCAGCAGCGATCTGCTGGGTACCAAAACCGTACAGATGGACCTGGGTAACGCCAGCGAATATCTGAAAAGCGGCGATACCATCTACGCAGCAGTAGACGGCTCCATGACAGACGCGCTGAAAGAACAACTCAGCCCCCTGGTAAAAAAACTGGAAGGTACCCTCTCCAATATCGATTCTGTATTAATGTCTGTGAATGCTATCCTGGATACCACCGCCAAAGGAAATCTCCAGGACGCTATCCGCAACCTGAATACCACCATGCGTAACTTCACGCATACCTCCGCTTCCCTGAATGGTATGCTGGATCCTAATTCAGGCAACATCCAGAAAACATTCAACAACCTGGCAGCGGTTACCGGTAACCTGAAAGATAACAACGCAAAAATTACCGGTATCCTCGACAACGCCCAGAAAGCAACAGATGCACTGGCAAAAGGTAATATCGATAAAACACTGCAACAATTACAACAAACTGCCACTAACCTGAACGCCACCATCGCCAAACTGAATACCACAGATGGCACGGCCGGCATGTTGCTGAACGACAAGAAAGTGTATAACAACCTTCAGTATTCCCTCGGAAACCTGAATAAGCTACTGGAAGACCTCCGCGTCAATCCAAAACGCTACGTACACTTCTCCCTGTTTGGCAAAAAAGATAAAACGAAGCCGTTACCTTCTGATACAGCAGCGGCACAATAATAAGAATCAATGCATCGATACATAAAATCAGGGATTTTTCTGGCCGTTATATGCCTGCTGGCATTATCGGCCAGCGCCCAGTTTCCGGAGAAACAAGCTCCGAAAACCGGGTCTGTTATTGAAATCATTCATGCAGATACACTCATCATGTATGAACGCGATTCCGTAAGCATGACCCGCTTCGTTGGCAGCGCCGTATTCAAACAGGGATCTACCCTGTTTAACTGCGACAGTGCCATCAAAAACAATAAAACCAACGTCATTGATGCCTATGGGAATATCCATATTAACCAGGCAGATAGTGTACACATCTACGGTAATTACCTGAACTACGACGCCAATACCCGCATCGCCCTGCTACGGGATAACGCCAAATTAACCGATGGTAAAGTCACCATCACCGGCCCCGAATTACAGTACGATATGAACGCCAAAATCGGCTCCTACGTAAAAGGTGGCCGCCTGGTAAACGGCAAAAGTGTACTCACCAGCGATGAAGGATACTATTATACGGAACCTAAAGACATGCACTTCATCCGCAATGTATTACTCGTAGATCCGGAATATACCCTCAGTACCAGCGAACTAATGTATAATACCGGTACCAAAATAGCCACCATCATAGCGCCCACCACTATCAACAGCAACGACAAAAGCACCATGTATGCTACCAGTGGTTACTATGATACAGAAAAAGGCTATGGCAATTTCGGTAACCGCCCTACCATCGAAGATAGTACCAGCACCATTACTGCCGATAATATCGAAATGGATAAAGTAACGGGGATGGCCTATGCTACCGGCAATATGGTGTACCGGGACACCGCCCGCAAAATGTCGCTGCTGGCCAATAGAGGCATCGCCAATCAACGCGAAAAAACGATCCTCGCTACGCAGAAACCACTGCTGATCATGGAAAAGAATAAAGATACCCTGTACATGGCCGCCGATACCCTGTTTTCAGGCGTTATCAAGCCAGGCGACAGCTTGTCTATCCCATCCGTGGCAGGACTCAAACGCATCCCTGACGGGCCTACCAAAAACCTGCGCAGCCTTAAAATCATCCGGCCACCGGAAAGATTCACCGCTACCATATCACCCGTTACCAAAGGCGACTCCATTGCCAAAAAACAAAGTGTAGCCGGCAACGTGATGATGTTTATGGCCGACAGTGCCCTCATCAAAACCAGGCAGAAACTCGATACCGCCCTGGTGAAAAATGTGAAAATTGCACCGCAACGCGATATCGCAATGAAAGACTCCCTGCCCGGCATTAAACATCATGCCGACAGCGTAGCCCTTACTACTCCTAAAGACACTACCGAAGAACGATATATATTGGCTTACAACAATGTCAGGGTGTTTTCCGATTCCCTGCAAGCAGTAGCCGACAGTGTATTCTATTCTTCCAAAGATTCCACTTTCCGCCTCTTCCGCAACCCGGTGATCTGGTCTAATAACACCACCCAGCTGAGTGGAGACACCATCCTGATGTTTACCAAAAACCAGACAGCAGATAAAATGCTGCTGAAAAATAATGGCTTCATCATCAACGAAGCCGGACCAGGCATGTACAACCAGATCAAAGGCACTACCATCACCGGCTATGTGAAAGAGGAAACACTCGACTGGATGCACGTGGAAGGGAATGCTGAAACCATCAACTATATTAAAGATAACGCCGGCGCCTATATGAGCGTTAACAAAGCCCAATGTGCGTCTATCGATATCTTCTTCCGGAAAGGAGAAGTATATAAAGTGTCGCTGTTTAAAGATGTAGACGGTACCAACTATCCGTTTACCAAACGCCCAATGGACCAGTTACAACTGGAAAACTTCAAATGGGATATCAAACGGCAACCGAAAAGTAAGTACGAGTTAATGCAATAAGCATAGGGATTGATCCCGAGATTGGAATTTGGGCCGGTAACTTAAACTATCTGACTACCAGGTAGGTATACTTTACAGGAACAAATTCCAATTTCATTTTAAGCTCCCTGCTATCATCTCACTAAAACTGATAAACGTGATCCGGAACTCTATTAACATCATCCGCAAAACACTGCTTTCACCTATTCACACCTTCCTGAAAGACAGCCGTGCCGTTGGTATTGTACTCATCGTATGCACCATTGCCTCCATGGGGTTAGCTAATTCAAGTGTGCAGGCGGATTATATAGGATTCTGGAATAACCTCTTTGACCCAGCTGGCGGACATCATTACCAATACCGCGCCCTGCATCTCCCCAACTCCTACCTGCTATGGATAAATGATGGCATGATGGTGCTCTTCTTCTTCCTGGTAGGCATGGAAATAAAACGGGAACTCACCGTAGGCGAATTGTCTTCCCTCAGGAAATCTATTCTGCCGGTACTGGCAGCCATTGGCGGTATGTTGTTTCCCGCGCTGATCTTTACCCTTTTTAATAGCAATACCCCTCATGCCCATGGCTGGGGCATTCCCATGGCTACGGATATTGCCTTCTCCCTGGGTATACTATCCCTGCTGGGTAAAAGGGTACCGGTGGGCCTGAAAATATTCCTCATGGCCCTGGCTATCATCGACGACCTGGGCGCCATCCTGACCATTGCTATCTTTTATACCCCTCACCTCGATGTAAAATATCTGCTCATCGGTGGCGGTGTATTTTTAATTCCACTGTTGCTGAATTTTTTAAAAGTACAACGACTGATCTTCTATTATATACCCGGTTTGATATTATGGTACTGTCTTTTTAACTCCGGCGTACATGCCACCATTGCCGGGGTACTGCTGGCATTTTGTATTCCACAACAGAAGATTGCCGACCTGGTCCATGATTTACATGATCCGGTAAATTTTGTCATCATGCCCATATTCGCATTGGCGAATACTGCCATACTGTTGCCTGCCGATATCGCAGGCGCGCTGCAGAATAACATCAGTTATGGCGTGATAGCAGGCCTTGTGTTGGGTAAACCACTGGGAATTTTTTCGCTTTCTTTTCTAGCTGTAAAATTAAAATTAGCGTCACTCCCTTCAAAAGCAGGCTGGTTACAGCTAATCGGCGTTGGCCTCATTGCCGGTATAGGGTTTACCATGTCTATATTTATCTCCTCCCTGGCCTACGCAGAACGGGAGTTACAGATCATTGCCATCATTTCTGTAATCGCTGCCTCCCTGATGGCAGGCATCGCCGGATTTATTTTTCTTCGCTTATTGAAGCCAGTTGGCATTGTTATTGTAAAGCAACCGTGATTTTATTTTCGTCGTCCATATATACTTTAGAGAAAAAAGCCAACGTTTCTTAACGTGTATTTTAAAAGAATCATTTCAAACAACACATCTATGAAAAAAGTAGTGTTACTTTTCAGCCTTATTGCCATCCTTGCGAGTCAGGCTAACGCACAAAAGAAAAAAAGTTACAACAACAGCGATCCTTCTAACTATACAACTGCGCTGGGTGTACGCTTAAACCCATGGATAGTGGGCTTTACCGTAAAACATTTTATCCAGGGACCTCATGCTATTGAAGGCCTGGTAACAACTAACCACTCGCACAGAAATAACCTGACAATTACCGGCTTGTACGAATACAACTGGAATATCGGTATGCCGGAACTGAACATGTATGCCGGCGGTGGTGCACACCTGGGCTTCTACGACCGTCGTGATTACGACTGGAGCCGTTATGAAGACAAAAACTACAAAAATGGCACCTACGTGTCTCCGGGTCTGGATGGGATTATTGGTATCGAATATACTTTCAAGAAATTTCCTTTAAACATCAGTGCCGATCTGAAACCTTACGTACAGTTTGTTGGACCCACCAACTATATGGGTGAGGAGATTGGCGGTGTGTCTGCCAGGTATACTTTCTAAACCGGGCAACCACTTCATCTACAAACGGATCATGAGGCAAGCATGGTCCGTTTTTTTATGTTCCTTATTTTGAAGTATTTTTAATGCTCAACTATTGGCATGAAAATCTTCTCCGCAGCACAAATCAGGGAGGCCGATGCCTTCACGATCGCTCATGAGCCTATCAGCAGTGTTCTCCTGATGGAAAGAGCCGCGGGCAAGTGCGCCGCATGGCTGGAAGATCATTTCTCTCCCCGTCACCCCATTTTTGTTTTTTGCGGAAAAGGAAATAATGGGGGAGATGGATTAGTCATCGCCCGTTTATTGCTCGATCGTGGCTACACGGTGCATGCCGGCATAGTACAACATAGCTCCAAATCCAGCGCTGATCAGCAGCAACAGCTACAAACACTGCAACAGCAATACCCTGCCAGCATATATGATATAGGAGATGTATCCGACTTCCCGGTGCTCCCCACTGATGCAGTTATTGTAGACGCCATTTTCGGCACCGGTATGAGCCGGCCCATCGAAGGATGGGTGGCCGGCCTGGTACATCACATCAATGATCAATACTCCAAACATACCATTGTAGCCATAGACATGCCTTCCGGCCTGATAGCAGATGAAAGCCATCCGGAGGCTACTGTCATCAAAGCACATCATACCCTGAGCTTTGAGTTTTATAAACTGGCTTTCCTGCTGCCTGAAAATGCCGCCTGCACCGGCGAAATACACATACTGCCTATTGGGCTACATCCCGACTATATAACGAAAACGCCTGCACGATATCACCTGTCCGACCGGGATATTATGCAAACCATTTACCGGCCCCGTCTGCCGTTTGCCCACAAAGGCACCTACGGCCACGCCCTGCTTATTGCCGGCAGTTACGGTAAAATGGGCGCCGCAGTATTGAGCGCCAAAGCCTGTTTACGCGCCGGCGTAGGACTGCTCACCTGCCACGTTCCCCAAAGTGGGGTTCAGATTATGCAGATCAGTGAGCCATGTGCCATGTGTATTACAGATGATGATCCACACTACAACACCCATTTTCACCACGACATTCACACTGCTACTTATAAAACCATCGGTATAGGCCCCGGCCTGGGTACCCAACCCGGTACTGCCAAGGCACTGGAGCTGTTACTGGATAACTGGCAACGCCCAATGGTAATAGATGCGGATGCACTCAACCTGCTTTCCGTATATCCGTTCCTGTTAGAAAAGGTGCCTGCAGGCAGTATCCTCACCCCACACCCGAAAGAATTTGAGCGCCTGTTTGGGGCCAGTGCAAATGATGTGGCACGACTCGAATTATTATCGAAACAATCAGTAAGACTACAGATTTATATTATCTTAAAGGGCCGGTATACCGCCATTGCCTGTCCTGATGGCGCAGTATATTTTAATAATACCGGCAACCCCGGCATGGCTACGGGGGGCAGCGGAGATGTATTGACCGGTATATTAACCGGCCTGCTGGCGCAGGATTATTCTCCGAAAGCAGCCGTATTGCTGGGCGTATGGCTCCATGGCTATGCAGGAGACCTGGCGGCATCCCATCTTTCACCCGAAGCCATGACCGCAGCAGATATCATTAACTGGCTGGGAATGGCATTCCGGGAAGGCATCTGACGGCTTATTATTTTTTTAGTCCCAAACACTTACTCATGGGGCATGTGCGTAATAATTTTATTTATTACCTACGCAATTATTAATTTATGTTTTATATTCATTTGAATATTTTTTTGGAATCCTATTATTTATTCATTACTAAACTCTTTTTGTCAACCACGTTTTTATAAATTTCGCTTACATGAATATAGTTTACCTCGTACCATGTTTTGGATTACTGGCTTTGTTATTTACGGCCGTCAAGAGCGCCTGGGTTACACGACAGGATGCTGGCAACGACAAGATGAAAGAGATAGCTCAGCACATTGCTGAAGGCGCTATGGCATTTCTTAAAGCTGAATATAAAGTCCTTATTTACTTTGTTATTATTGCCGCGCTGCTATTGGGATATATGGGTGCTACGCACGACAACTCCCACTGGTCTATTGCCCTGGCTTTCGTGTTAGGCGCGGTATTTTCAGCGGTCGCCGGTTTCATTGGTATGAAGATAGCTACCAAAGCCAACGTACGTACAGCACATGCAGCGCGTACCAGTCTTGCCAAAGCACTGCAGGTATCCTTTACCGGTGGTAGTGTAATGGGGATGGGTGTAGCCGGTTTAGCAGTACTTGGACTCGGGTCTTTGTTCATCATATTAAAATCATATTTCGGCGCAGCAGCCAATACCCCCGAAATGATCAAAACCATTGAGGTACTTACTGGTTTTTCATTGGGCGCGGAAAGTATTGCGTTATTTGCCCGTGTGGGTGGTGGTATTTACACCAAGGCGGCCGATGTGGGCGCTGACCTGGTAGGTAAAGTAGAAGCCGGTATTCCGGAAGATGATCCCCGCAACCCTGCTACCATCGCAGATAACGTAGGCGACAACGTAGGTGACGTAGCCGGTATGGGCGCCGATTTGTTCGGTTCATATGTAGCTACGGTATTAGCTACCATGGTACTGGGCTCTGAAACAGTTTCCCAGGATGCCTTTGGTGGTATCGCTCCTATTCTGTTGCCAATGATCATCGCTGGCGCTGGTATCATCTTTTCCATGATCGGTACCCTGTTTGTAAGAATCAGCGATTCCTCAGGACTAAATACTGGCGTGGTACAGAAAGCACTGAATATGGGTAACTGGGGTTCTATCATTTTAACCGCGATTGTTTCCTACTTCCTGGTAAACTGGATACTGCCGGATAGCGCTATGGTATTACGTGGTCATGAGTTTACCCGCGGACAGGTATTCGGCGCCATCATGGTAGGTCTGGCTGTAGGTACCCTGATCAGTATTATCACAGAATATTATACCGCCATGGGCAAACGCCCGGTGAAGTCTATTATCCGTCAATCGGCTACAGGTGCGGCTACCAACATCATTGGCGGCTTATCTGTGGGCATGGAATCTACCACACTGCCTATACTGGTACTGGCAGCGGGTATCGCCGGATCTTTCCACCTGGCAGGCTTATACGGCGTTGCGATCGCTGCTGCCGGTATGATGGCCACTACTGCCATGCAGCTGGCCATTGACGCTTTTGGTCCTATTGCCGATAACGCCGGCGGTATTGCCGAAATGAGCGAACTGCCTAAAGAAGTAAGAGAAAAAACAGATATCCTGGATGCAGTGGGTAACACCACCGCCGCAACTGGTAAAGGTTTTGCGATTGCATCTGCTGCTTTAACCGCACTGGCATTGTTTGCTGCCTTTGTGGGAGTAGCCGGTATCCAGGGCATCGACATCTATAAAGCCAATGTACTTGCCGGCTTATTTGTAGGCGGCATGATACCATTTATATTCTCCTCCCTGGCCATTGCGGCCGTAGGACGTGCGGCCATGGCTATGGTGGAAGAAGTACGCCGCCAGTTCCGCGAAATACCGGGTATTATGGAAGGCACCGGCAAACCGGAATACGATAAATGTGTGGCTATTTCCACACAGGCCTCTATCCGCGAAATGTTGCTGCCTGGCGCTATTGCCCTGATTTCTCCTTTATTAATAGGCTTCCTGGCTGGTCCGGAAGTACTGGGTGGATTCCTCGCCGGTGCTACTGTTAGTGGCGTATTAATGGGTATCTTCCAGAACAACGCCGGCGGCGCTTGGGATAACGCTAAAAAATCTTTCGAGAAAGGCGTGGAAATTAATGGCGAAACCTACTATAAAAAGTCTGAGCCACATAAAGCCTCTGTAACCGGCGATACTGTAGGTGATCCTTTTAAAGATACGTCCGGTCCTTCTATGAACATCCTCATCAAACTGATGTCTATTGTATCATTAGTGATTGCACCTACCTTAGCGGAGATGTTCCACACCAAACAACCACCTGTACCACCTACTGCTAAAACAGAAAAAGTGGCGCCGGCGGCTAAAACCGTGAGCAGCAAGGCCACTGCTTACCTGATAAAAAAGCAATAATCACTTTCTTTCAATAGAAAATCCCGTTACGCCCTGGCGTAACGGGATTTTTTTTGTCCGCCCCTATTCCCCCTGGCGCTGTCCGCGGCAAAAGGGCGCCTCCGCCCACTTCCCCATCTCCCAATATCAAAAAATAAAATTCTTTTGGTGGTTTGCCTATCTTTCCTACCTTTGTACTGTAATTAAAATTATTACAGATTAAATATCTGTATTTTTTAACACAAAAACTGTCATAATTTTTATTTCAATTAAAACAATCAGCATTCACCCGCTGTATTATTAATGATCATAAAAAAATTAACAACATGAAAGTAGCCATCATCGGAGCTTCCGGATTCATAGGATCAGCCATTTTAAGCGAAGCGCTTAACAGAGGTCATGAAGTAACCGCCATTGTACGTAACCCGGAAAAAATAACTTTGCAGAACCCACATCTGACAGTTAAAAAAGGAGATGTTACCGACGAAGCAGCGTTAGCCACACTGCTGGCTGGCAACCAGGCCGTTATCAGTTCTTATAGCGCACACGACTCCGCTACTTACCTGAAAGCCATACACGCTATTATCAATGCCACCAAAAAAGCAGGAATAAAAAGATTGATCGCCGTAAGTGGCGCCGGTAGCCTCGAAGTTGCACCTGGCGTACAATTACTGGATACACCGGAATTCCCGGCAGCATGGAAAGAAGGCGCTTCCGCCACCCGCGATGCTTTCCAGGTAATAAAAGCAACCAATGACCTGGACTGGACCGTAATAAGCCCAGCCATGATGATTGAACCTGGTACACGTACCGGCAAATTCCGCTTGGGAAAAGACCAGGTAGTATTTGATGAGAAAGGAGAAAGCAGGATTTCTACAGCAGATTATGCCGTGGCACTGATAGATGAACTGGAACAGCCGAAACATCTCCAACAACGTTTCACACTGGCTTATTAATATATTATATATCATGATACACAGGATCGGCCCAACAGCTGATCCTGTTTTTTATTCCCTTATTTTGGAAGGACTCACCCCAAATTTCTTACGGAAAGCATTGCTGAAATGTTGCGGAGAGGAATATCCTGCCTTATCAGCAATATCTGCCAGGCTCTGATCACTGCTCAAAATCAACTCCCGCGCCAGCTCCAGCCGGCGATCGCTCAGGTAACCAAATACGGTATTATCAAAAACCGCCTTGAAACCGGACTTTAGTTTAAACTCATTCAACCCGGCCTTTCTTGACAACTGCTCCAGGCTTAACGGCTCCTGCATATGCTGCAACAGCAAATCCCTCGCATAGTACAACTTCTCCACATCAGTAGCTGATATCCTCGCCACTATAGGCTTGCTGGAAAATAGGGTCGTTTCCATCTGCTCACATTGCAATGCCAACAGTTCTATGGTTTTCGACTGGAGGAACAGCTTTTTAAGACCGCCCTGAAACCGGCACTGACGGGCTTCTTCAATCACCATCCGCATACGGGGCGTAATCCGGGGATTAAATTTATCCGCAAGCGTCGTTGTCCGGTTACCCGCCACATCATTGGCCAGGTTACCCAACACCCGCCCATTATCTTCTGCGAGCTCCAGAAAACGCGCAGGCATAAAGCTCAGGCCAAAAAACTGGATATCCCGCTGCTTCTTTACATCGGCTGATTCCGTTGAATTAGGACTAAACATCAGGTTATGCTCCAGGCTGGAAAATCTGAAATCTTTCCTACCCTCTAACGATGTGCTGACATCCCCTTGCTCCATAAACATCATCACCACCCGTGGCTCCCTGAACTCCGTATGAATATGGATATTTTCGAACACATCTGCCTCACAATAGGCCATGCTGATACCATCAAAGCAATATTCCTGTACGGTAGCCGCCCCGAAATCATGCCGCATCTCCTGGGTTTCCTCCACGATAGACCTGGACCGGATTTTCCGGTAGTCAAAAGGCATATTTTCCTTCAACAGTACATGGTTGGCATCATTGGTAATAACTATGCCCATAAAAAAATCCGTTTCGTATAAGTGTTTATCCGTTTCGTGTAACAGCTATATGGGATAACAACGGCAAATTTGCATAAAAAATATTCCGAATAATAAATTAATTATGCCATGATGGGAATATTCCGTACCAATATTACAACTGTTCAGGATAGAAACAACGTCATCAATGCAATTTCTTCTCAATTTACCGTGAACGCCTGTAGCGTAGACCTGGAGGATTGCGACAGGGTGCTACGCGTAGTCAGCCCCCTGTCCCTCGCCGAACAAACCATAATAGATGTTGTAACGCGTTTGGGATTTAATTGCGATATTCTCGAATAACATTATTCAATAAATTGTACTACCTGTAAAGCTGCTGTAGCGAAGAATAAGCCCTTCTCCGCTACAGTGGCTTTATTTCATTTATAAAAAAAATAATCTGTTTAACGTAGGGGTATAATATTTTTGCCACGTCTTATTAGCACATGCTCGAAAAAAGCCATGGATTTTATGCAAACAAAGGACTTAATTTTTATGAAAACTAAGGCAACCCTGTTGCTGTCACTGCTCCTTCTCCTATTAGCAGGACAAACAACGATCGCACAGCAGCAACGATATACCGTAAGCGGCTACGTAAAAGACAAACAAAATGGCGAAAGCCTCGTAGGCATCTCTATTGGTAAAAGTGGTACCACTATCGGAACTGTTAGTAACCAATACGGATTCTATTCCCTCACCCTTCCCGCAGGTGAACACGAAATACAGTTTTCTTATATGGGCTATGGTACCTATAAAACAACTGTCAATCTGAAAAAAAACACCACTATTGATGTTAACATGGAAGCCACCAGCAGCCAGTTAAACGTGGTGACAGTAAACGGTCAGAAACAGGAAAAGACCGTAAATACACTCAACACCAGCATCAACAAACTGGATATTGCACAGATGAAAAAAATGCCCACCTTCATGGGTGAGGTAGACGTACTCCGCGCTATTCAGACACTCCCCGGTGTAAATACCGTTGGAGAAGGTTCTTCCGGTTTCAACGTCCGTGGCGGCAACAGCGATGAAAACCTCATCCTGCTCGATGAAGCCCCGGTATACAACTCCACCCACATGCTCGGCTTCTTTTCTGTATTCAATCCCGACGCTGTGAAAAGTCTGAACCTCATCAAAGGTGGATTTCCCGCAGAATATGGTGGTCGTACCTCCTCTGTACTGGATATTCGTATGAAAGATGGTAATAACCAAAACCTCGCTATTAATGGCGGTATTGGTAATATCTTCAGCCGCTTGTCGGTAGAAGCCCCCATTGTAAAAGACAAAGGCTCCTTCATTGTGGCCGCCAGAAGATCTTACATAGATCTGCTGATGAAGCCTTTTGTAAAGGGAGATATGAAAGATACCAAACTCAACTTCTACGACATCACCGCGAAGGCCAATTACAAATTTGACAAGAACAACTCACTCTTTGTAAGCGGCTACTTTGGAAGAGACGTATTCGGATTTGGTAAAGATGTAAATATGAACTGGGGTAACAGCACCGCCACGGTTCGCTGGAACCACGTTTTCACGAACCGCCTGTTCCTGAACCTGACTACTTACTATAGTAAGTATGACTATCACCTCAATTTCAGCAACTCTTCCAAGAAAAAGGCGAATGAAGAAGACCAGGCATACGACTGGACATCCAACATCATCAACTACGGCCTTAAACCATCTTTCACTTATTACATCAACTCCTCCAATAGCCTGCATTTCGGTGTACAGGGTATCTACTATACTTTCAAACCAGGTACCGGTACCAGCGAAAGCGGCGATGTAAAGAATGTGAAAAAATTGTATGATCAACATGCACTGGAGTCAGCCGTATATATTGATCACGAGTGGAAACCAAGTAAACAATTTGGTATCCAATACGGTGGCCGCTTGTCTTCCTACCAGTTTATCGGTAACAGCACCGCCTATTTCTATGCAGACACCACCCCAGGTATCCGCAAAAGACTGGTGAGCATGAAAACATATGGCGACAATGAACTGATTAAAGGCTATTATTACTTTGAGCCCAGGATCAGCGCCCGGTATGCCTTCTCCGACGAACATGCCGTAAAACTGGCCTATAGCAGAACTACCCAGTTCATGCACCAGTTGTCTAACACTGCATCTCCTACCCCACTGGATATCTGGACACCCAGCACCAATAACGTGAAGCCAATTGTAGCGGACCAATATACAGCAGGATATTTCTACAATGCACCCAATGATGCATATGAGTTCTCTGCAGAAGTATTTTACAAGAAAACAGATAACCAGTTAGATTATATCGATAACGCCAACCTGCAGCTGAACCCATTGATCGAAGCAGATTTACTGCCTTCCCAGGGTCGTGCATATGGTTTGGAACTTTATGCGAAAAAGGATATTGGCAAAACTACCGGTTGGATAAGCTATACCTTGTCCCGCACAGAAAGGAAAACGCCTGGTATCAGCCTGGATGAATGGTTCCTGAATCGCTACGACCGTACCCACAACCTGAACCTGGTAGTAACACATACGCTCAACAAACGCCTCTCCCTCTCCGGCAACTGGGTATTTGCTTCCGGCACACCTGGTACGTTCGCAGATAACAGGCTGGAGTTCCAGGACTGGGATATTCCTTACAACAGTACCGATAAGCGCAATAACTACCGCTTACCATCGTACCACCGCCTGGATTTATCTATGACGATAAAAGGCAAACAAACCAAACGTTGGAAAGGTGAATGGGTGATCTCCCTGTATAATGTGTATGGCCGCAGAAATGCTTATACCATCTACTTTAAACAGAATGACGATGATCCAACCAAACGTGAAGCCACCCGCTTGTCTATCATCGGTTCTATTATCCCAGGTATCACGTACAACTTTAAGTTCTAATTGTCCAAAATTCAAGATCAGATGAAAAAATCATTCTTCCTCATATTATTTGCCGCCGTAGCTGGGTTAACAGCCTGCGAAGACAAGGTAGACCTGAACATCAAGAAAGGTACTTCTTTCCCGGTACTGGATGCCTGGATTACCGATGAAGCCGGACCGCAAACAATCAAGTTTACAATGTCTGTTCCTTATACAGATGATAATCCGGCACCGGTAATTGACGATGCACAAATCACGTTGTACGATGTTACCAGCGGTGCCTCTTATCCATTTGCATTCAAAAACAAAATGTATAGCTACGATGCTACCACCAAACCAATTGGTGTAGTAGGTCATGCCTACAAATTGAAGGTGGTGTACAAAGGTGAAACCTTTGAAGCCTTAGATACTATCAAACGCGTACCGCAAATTGATTCTATCACCTACGAATTCAAGAAAAAAGAGGAAGCCCTGAGTGGTAAAGAAGGCTACTACGCTACTTTCCACGCCAAAGACATCAAAGATGCCGTTGATTATTACTGGATCCGTTCTTACAGAAATGATACACTTAAACGCCTGGAGGATAACTTCTCTGTAGATGGTTCTTATGATTCCGGTGTTTCTGATGGTGCATCGTTTATTTTACCCATTACAGAAGGGATCACCAACTATGACAAGCCTTTCCTGGCAGGTGAAAAAGTAATCGTGAAAATCAGGTCTATTACCAATCCTGACTTCGAATTCCTGAAACAGGTAAATGACCAGGTGACTTCAGGTGGACTGTTTGCAAAAGTGCTGGAGAACGTAAAAAGCAATGTAAAAAATACGACAACCAACGGGCAAATAAGAATATTAGGCTGGTTCGGTACTTCTGCAGTTAGCAGAGCCGAAAAAACCTTCCCAAAGTAAGTATTATAGGTTAGTTTTAGTTAAAGTGCAGCGGGCTACTCCGCTGCACTTTTTTTATGCCCACCTTTCATCAAAAGGAGCAAAAAATCGTTAACTTCCATAACAGAAAGTTACAACGATATGTCTCCTGACCTGATTACATATGCCATCCCCGGATTTGTACTGCTCATCTTACTGGAAATTGTGTTTACCACTATCGAGCATAAGAATATGTATGAGCCCAAAGATGCGCTCAGCAGCATCGCGATGGGGCTGGGTAACGTATTCATTGGCATTTTTACCAAAACTGTCATCTTCGGTATCTACCTCTTTCTGTACCAGTTCCGGCTGTTTACCTTGGGCTTTACCTGGTGGGCATGGGTATTATGTTTTTTTGCAGATGATTTCAGTTACTATTGGTTCCATCGCAGCAGTCATACTATCCGTTTTTTCTGGGCCTCACATGTCATCCACCATTCTTCCGAAAAATATAACCTGGCTACTGCCTTGCGGCAAAACTGGACCGGCAACCTGACCGGCACTTTCGCTTTCTGGCTCTGGATGCCGCTACTGGGCTTTCACCCGGTAATGGTAATGAGTATGCAGGCCATCAGCCTTATTTACCAGTTCTGGATTCATACGGAAGTTATCAACAAGCTACCTGCTCCCATAGAATATATCTTCAACACCCCTTCCCATCACCGGGTACACCACGGTTCCGACCTGGATTACCTGGATCGCAACCATGCCGGTATACTGATTATCTGGGATCGTATGTTTGGTACGTTCACAGCAGAAAAACAGCGCCCGGTATATGGTCTTACCAAAAACATACACAGCTATAACCCTTTCCGTATTGCTACCCATGAATGGGTGGACATCTGGAAAGATGTCCGGACAGCCCGCTCAGCCAGGGAAGTATGGCATTACATTTTCGATGCGCCAGGCTGGAGCGCCGATGGTAACCGGAAAACCACCCGGCAGCTGCGGCAGGAATAGCGATTTTTTGTCTTGAAACAGGATTAGACTGATTTCCCTGATTCCTTATAAAAGATTCAAAATCAAAAATCATCAAATCAGTCTAATCCTGTTCCAAGACAAAAATTTATTCAAACTATTTGGTTATTACGAAAACTATCGTACATTCGTTTACGAAGATATTCGTACAATAATCATTACCCTTTAACACGCATTACTTTGAAACAGATCCGGCCTACAGAAAGTGAATTGGAAATTTTGGGTGTACTCTGGGAAAAAGGCCCCAGCACCGTTCGTGAGGTACATGATATCTTATCTCAAACGAAAGATGCTGGTTATACCACTACCCTTAAGTTAATGCAGATTATGCATGAGAAAGCTCTGTTGGATCGCGATACCAGCAGTAAAACGCATGTATATACAGCAGCCATTTCGCAACAAAAAACACAGGAGCAGCTGGTCAATAAAATGATTGATACCATCTTTGGCGGATCAGCATCACAGCTGGTTATGCAAGCCCTGGGCCATCATCAGTCATCAGAGGAAGAACTGGAGAAGATTCGGCAGTATTTAGCTACAATAGAAAAACAACAAAAGAACAACAGGTAAATCTGGTACCATGAACTCATTACCTATTACGGGCGATTTTGTACGCGCCCTGGGATGGACGATCCTTCATTCCATGTGGCAGGCATTCTTTATTCATGCCTGTTTGCGAATAGTGTTAAAGCTTTGGCCACTAGCCGGTGCACGAATCCGATATAATCTCTCCCTCCTGTCGTTGACTGGTATTTTTACCTGGTTCCTGGCTACACTGTATATGCATATGCAGCGCCTGCAGGAAATACAGGAAAGCGTTGTATTTGCCGGAAACCATGTAATATCCTTACCTGCGGCGGCTTCCCAGCCTCCGGTATATCCCGGCCAGGACCCGCTCATGTGGATGTTCCCCAACCTGGAAATGTGCTTTCCATTCCTGGTAATGCTTTATATAATAGGAATGGCAGTCATGACCATTAAATTATGCTCGGATCTTTTTCAATTACAACAAATCCGTACTACGCTCACAGAGCCAATGGGCGCGGCATGGGACAAACACCTGGAACGGCTTGCTGCTCAATTGCAGATTCCCCGTAAAGTAAAACTGCTGATCTCCAGCCATGTACAGGTTCCCGTAATGCTCGGCTTCTTAAAACCTTTGATCCTGCTGCCAATAGCCATGGTCAACAATCTCAGCGAAGAACAACTCGAAGCAGTATTGTTACATGAACTGGCGCATATTAAACGCAATGATTATCTACTGAATATCTTCCAATCAATCGTTGAAACTATTCTCTTCTTTAACCCTTTCGTATGGCTGATTTCCAAAACCATCCGTATAGAAAGAGAACACTGCTGCGATGACCTGGTAATTGCGAATACCGTACAACCGCTCCAATATGCACACGCACTGGTAGCGCTCGAACAGTACCGGCTAACCGCCAACAGGCTCACCATGGCTGCTGCAGATAATAAACAACATCTGTTTTACCGCATTAAACGCATCATGGAAATGAAAACAAAACATCTTAATTATAGCCAGAAATTTTTAGCCGTATTAATTATCGCCACCGGCCTCGTATCCATTGCCTGGCTTAATCCTGCCAAAGGAAAAGAAAACGCTGCCGGGGAAAAGCTGATCGCAGAAAAGCACCAGCAGGATGCTTTACCCTGCGACAACTCAGCAGATCAGAACGCGATCATAGTATCATCCAACGGCCGGAAGGTGTACCTCAAACAGCAATTAGAAACCACCGCCATTGACAGTACCATAGATCCATCTGATATTGGCATTCCGGTTCCACCTCCACCACCTCCTCCTAACCCGGTTGCTGCTCCCACGCCCAATCCAGCTCCGGCACCAGCTGCACCACTGGCACCACTCAAAGGCAACATCTCCGGCGATATGGCACCTGTGGCGCCAGTACCTGCCTCCAACTTTGATGTTAAATTTAATTCCAACTTCAATTCCAATTTCAACTCCAGCTTCAATCAGATGATGGACAGTACCCCCATCACCCTGTCGGGTAATTACGATGTGCATGTGGATAAAGAAGAAATCCGCAAGCAAATCCGGGAGGCACAACGCAGCATACAACTGGCCATGAAACAGTTGAAAGAAGTGGATATGAAAAAAATACAAGCCGATATTCAGGCTGCTACTAAAAATATCAACTGGAAGGATATTTCAGAAGAAGCCCGGAAGGCACAGGAAGAAAGCATTGCAGCCATGAAAAAAGTTGACTGGTCCCAGGTGAGCAAAGCACAGGCAGAAGCCGCAGCAGCCTTGAAAAACATCGACTTCGCCACCATCAATAAAAGCCTTACCCTGGCATATACCAACCTGAAAACAGATAAATTCCAGAAGGAATATAATGAAGTACATAGCAAAACAGGAAGGAGCCAATCCAACACCGGCACTAATATAGATGACGTGCGCAAACAAAGAGCTGCTGCCCTCGCAGATGCTGCCAAAGCCAGACAGGAAGCCGGTAAAATAAGGGAAGAAGTTAAACAAGGGAGAGCAGATATCGGCAAAGAAGCAGACGAGCAAAAAGCTGTAAGTGACAAAGACCGGAAAAAAGCAGATGAACAAAGAGCGCTCGTTGATAGAAACAGGAAAAGAGCAGACGAGCAAAGAGCACGCGCCGACAGAGACCAGAAACTGGCGGACGAGCAAAGGGCACATGCTGACAATGACCGGAAAATAACAGACGAACAAAGAGCACAGATAGACAAGAGCAGGAAAATAGCAGACGAACAAAGAGCAGTGGCTGATAAAGCCAGGAAACTGGCAGATGAGCAAAGAAAAACTGTTGATAAGACCTACCGGGAAATGATCAACGAAATGGCTGCTGACAACCTGTTAGATGCCAACAAAAGCTATAGCGTGGAAAAAAACAGCAATGGCTTGTTTATCAATGGTGTAAAACAACCTGATAACGTTGCCAGCAAATACAGCAAATACCTGAAGGGAGATCATATCACTATCAAAGGTGCTACCAACAACTTCAGTTCAATTATAGAAAACTAATTACTGCAAACCAATTGCAGATGAGATCCGTACCATTACCGTTCATACGGTAATGGTATTTTTTATTATAGGCGTTCCCTTATCTTTAGGTTAACAAATCAACGACTTTGTATTATGAGAACATTTTGTCTTACACTAGCCTTGTTTGCCACCACCATGGTAAATGCCCAGGAAAAAGGCATGGTGATCAACAACCTGGTAAAAGGAAAAGTTAATGCTGCCACCCCGGTTAAGAATCAGGGAATGACAGGTACCTGCTGGTCATTCTCCTCTACTTCTATGGTAGAATCAGAATGCCTGCGTAAAGGACTCCCTGAGCTGGACCTCTCTGAAATGTTTACTGCCCGCAATGTTTATATCGAAAAAGCCAAGAACTATGTACGCCGGCAAGGCTTTGCCCGCTTCGATGAAGGCGGCCTGGCACACGACGTAATCCGTTCCATTGCACTTTATGGCATAGAGCCGGAAAGTGTATACAGTGGCCTCAAAGGCAATGCTACCATGCATAATCACAGTGAAATGGTAGGCGCCATGAAAAAATACCTCGATAGCATCATCAAAGTTTCTCCCGTGCCCGACAACTGGGTTTCCCAGTTTACCGGCATCCTGGATAATTACATGGGCCAGCCACCTGCTACCTTTGAATACAATGGTAAAACCTATACTCCACAAACATATGCAAAGGAAGTGGTGAAGTTTGATGCCAATGATTATGTATTCCTGACCTCCTTCACACATCATCCTTTTTACCAACCTTTCGTGGTAGAAGTACCGGATAACTTCTCTAATGGCGCGTATTACAATGTACCCATAAAAGAATTAACCGGCATCACCGAATCAGCCCTGGAAAAAGGTTATACTGTGTTATGGGATGCAGATGTAAGCAACAGGGGTTTTGCCGGTAGCCTGGGATACGCCATGTTGCCTGAGCCAAACACTTCCCTGAAAAAAGACAGCATCAATCCGGATATGGCGGAGCCTTCCTTTACCCAGGAATCACGCCAACAACTATACGAAGAACTGGTTACACAGGATGATCACCTGATGCACATTACGGGCATCGAGAAAACACCTAAAGGCAAAACCTTTTTCCTGGTAAAAAATTCATGGGGAACTAAATCCAGTCCGTTTGGAGGTTATCTGAATGTATCCGAAGCTTATTTTGCTGTAAATACCATTACGATAGTAGTACCTAAAGCAGCACTGGATAAGACTTTACAAAAGAAATATAGTATCAACTAAGCGATTCTCCGTAATAGCAAGGGCAGCTTCCGCCAACAGGAGGCTGCCTTTTCTATTATCAGGCAGTATAGCCAATGTATAAAAGTTAATGCTTGAGGGTTCAATGCCTACATAATAAAAGCGCAAAGAAATTTAAACGGTAGTATTCAGTTGCGTTGCTCCGTTAAATTTCTTTGCGCCTAAAAGGTTCTGGTTAACTTTTTCTCTGCGATTTCTAAATGCTGATAGTCACCTACTAACAGCTTCGGGGGCATAGGTATCTGAACACCTGCTGTTAAACCGAACCAGGGATTTATGAATAAAGGATAGTAAAGCCTTTAATATGTTGTACCTCGCCGGTAGTAATTTCCAGTTCCTTTACTGCCGCCATGGCAGGTCCTGATTTACACCAATCGATAAAGTCTTCCATAACAGATTCTTCTGCTTCTGCCAGAATCCATACATTTCCGTCCAACAGATTTTTTACTTGTCCCTGTACTTTCATTGAATCGGCTACACGTTTTGCATTAGCCCTGAATCCCACTCCCTGCACACGCCCTTTCACTATAATTTCCTTGTGTACAATTGTCTTAGTTGTCATAAATTTTACTCGATTAACGCGGTTGTTGCCCTATTTTCCGAACTGCATGCAATACAAATGAAGAAGGACATACACTTAAAAAACATTCAAAATTTCCGCTAAGATACAAACAACTAAAAACTTATTACAAAAGGGATTAAATAGTGACAGGCCCATGAAGCCTTAATGGCCACCAGCCATCACGCCAAGCCGGATATCCAAATGGATAAGAAACAAGAGATGAGCAATATACAACTACCTGAACCAGGATTTGCCGGGTCAATGGATGCGCAGCATCGTTAAATGGGTATGCTAACGGATCAATAACAGCTGCCAACGATGACCACCATGGTATGGACGGTAAACAAAGCATTGCAACAGCAACAGTATGAAAGAGTGGTTAACTTGAGGGAAACAAACACTGATGAACATTGATATAGGGGATAACAAATTATTTTTCTCCGCCTACAATCCATTCATTCTGCGAATCTACCACCCGGCAATCCTGAATCAGATAATGTTATAGCTGCTTATGCAGCATAGTTGAACAATGAACCAACCATGTGTTCAATATCTCCAAATACAAAATCTTTAATGCGTTCATATTTACCACCTGCAGCAGGTCTTTTCAGCAAACTAAAACAATGACAATTAAAGCTGCGTACAAATAATTGCTGCGCCAGCAAAGGCATGATCATGTTGACTTCTGCATCATGTAATCCTCTGGCCAACATAATATGTGGTTTGAAAGATTGTGGTTTTAACTCAAACGCCTGCAGGATATTACGATGTAACTCAATCAGGGGCTTGGGGTTCGCCACGTTGATGAAAACACTATTATGCCCGTCTGCATGTCTGAAAGCATCCATTTTTGAGGTGTAAATGGCAAATCCTGCCTGCTTACGCGCTACCTCATCCAACATGCTAACAAAATCTTCCTGAAAACGCTCAGGGAAGGCTGATCTGAACAACGCCACATGAACCGGCGCTCCCGACATTCCCACTTCATTTAATTCAGTAGCAACAAACTGGCGGATACGGGTCACATCTTTAGATACAGTTGCATCCGGATTCACCACCAACAAATAATCAAATAACTCTTCCGAAGTTTCATAATTCGTATTCATAACCTGATATTTTAATTCTTCCTGTTAGAATGACAATACGAATATACAACCTTTTTTCGGAAATACTAATTTTTTTAGCATTTTTTACTAAAAAAATAAGGATTGCTAAAGAAAATAGTGAGTTAAAAACATACAACCTATTGAATACCAATCAAAAGCTTCTAAATACTAAAAGCCTGGTAAATGATACATTTACCAGGCTTTTATATTTTATCCGCCTACCCATTATAAGGCATACGGATCTGCCTTACTGATATAATACACCAGGCTTTTTACCTGCCCAGGTACATCATCCAGTTCACCAGTCAATACCATATCGGATTTCTCCAACACCTTAATGGAAGCCAGGTTTACAGGCCTTACCACTGCATATATTTCGGAAAAATTCAACTGATCAAACCCATACCGAATGGCCGCTTTACAGAATTCAGTCGCATACCCTTTCCCCCAGGCACTTTCAGCGAATCTATATCCGATATTTATTCTGTCTACATCCCCATACATTTTATGACTCAATCCCGCATAGCCAATCACCTGCTCCGGATGGCTTTCCAAACTAATTTTCCAGGGACCAAAATCATATCGCTCCCAATGTTCCAGGAACCGCTTCATATTGGCTTCCGCTACAGTCATATCAGGCACCGGACCAAAAGGATTATAAAGATTGGTGCGAATGTCACCATAAATTTCAAAGTAAGTAGTTACGTCCTCCGCTACAGGCTTTTCGAAAATGAGTCTTGCTGTTTTCATACCATTGCTTTTATCTTAACAGGGAAATCCCGACCAATATCGCGAATATTCCCCTGCTGCCAATAGCATCTTCATTTCAATTTATGCGAAATAAAAAAGGGCTATCTCAAATGTAATAAGAGATAGCCCTTTGCTGAATAATATATTTACTACGACAGCTTTTCAATAATAGCCACAAAATCAGCAGCCACCAAAGACGCGCCACCAATCAAGCCTCCGTCAACATCAGGACTGGAAAACAGCTCAGCCGCATTACCTGGCTTCGCGCTACCACCGTATAAAACAGAGATGTGCAAACCTGCTTCACGACCAAATTTATTGGCAATCTGTGAACGGATAAACGCATGCATATCCTGCGCCTGCGCAGCACTGGCAGTAAGCCCGGTACCAATTGCCCAAATAGGCTCATAGGCAATCACCACTTGTTTCAGTTGTTCTGCTGTCAGGTGATACAGACTTTCTTCCAGTTGTTTGGCCACATAAGCGTTTTGTGTTTCCGCCTGTCTTACTTCCAGTGGCTCTCCACAACAGAAAATAGGCTTCAGTCCATTAGCCAGTGCCTGGTCAATCTTTTTCGCCAGCATTGCATTGCTTTCCTGGAAATATTCTCTTCTCTCAGAGTGACCCAGGATCACATAATCTACTCCTATTGATTGCAGCATTTCCGCTGATACTTCACCCGTATAAGCGCCAGACTTCTCACTGTAGCAATTTTGTGCAGCTACATAAAAACCAGGATAGTTTTTCAGCAACGCTTTCGCTTTCAGTAAATAAGGAAACGGCGTAGCCACCACTACTTCCTGTCCTTCTTTCAAGGTAAGCCCTGCCTGCAGGATGTCATTAATCAATTGCTCGCCCTGCGCCAGCGTCAGATTCATTTTCCAGTTACCTGCAACAATTTTCTTTCTCATAAATACTGTGATATTAAGTTTTAAGGTCTTTCTGATGTCTTAATTCATATACGGCCGTCAATATCTCCTGCTCCTGCTCCGATAAAGCATGCCCCTTTAATGCCATCCAGTTTCCGGCATCTTTCAGCGCCTCCACTAACCGGTAATCCTCCTGGTCTCCCCAGCTGAAAGAAGGCACAAATTTAGGTGGAAAATGCCCGCCAAATACATTGCAGGATACGCCAATCACAGTGCCGGTATTCAACATGGTGTTAATGCCGCAGCGACTGTAATCGCCCATCAATACCCCACATTTCTTGCCTGCTGCTACTGCTGCCCCACTGGCTTCTTCCCATACCTTTACGGTAGACACATTATTCTTCAGGTTGGAACAGGAAGTATTCGCCCCCAGGTTACACCACTCCCCAATCACAGCATCCCCCAGGTAACCTTCATGCCCTTTGTTGGAATAGCCAAACATCACGCTGTTCTTGATTTCTCCGCCGCCGGTACAAAATGGCCCCAATGTGGTGGCTCCATATACTTTGGTCCCCATTTTCAACACCGCTCCTTCTCCCAACGCAAAAGGCCCCCTGATCAAACACCCTTCCATCACTTCTGCATCTTTCCCGATATAAATAGGTCCGGTACTAGCATTGAGCACACTGCACGATATCTTCGCACCCGGTTCCAGGAAAATGTCCGTATGATTGATTTGTTGATTGGTGTGTGATAAGATGGCCGATGTGCGGCCTGCTGTAAGCAACTCAAAATCTGCCCTGATTGCTTTGTCGTTGAGCGCAAAGATATCCCAAGGCTTATAAATTCCCAGTACTTCTCCCGGATAATTTTTCCGGTCGGCCGCCTGTAAAGTTGGTACATCGGGGGCCAGCACCGCTTTAGCCAGTAACTGGTGATCTTTATATAGCTCCTGGTCCGGCTCCAGCGCAGCAATGGCGGCTACTAATCCGGCATCCGGCAGTATATGTCCGCTCAATAAAATATTTACCTTATTGCCGTCTTTGTGCAGCAATGGAAATTTTTCCTGTAAATGCGGTACAGTAAAATGGCTTACTCCTGTACCCAGCCAGTGTTCCCACTTCTCCTGTATGGTGAGTATTCCTACTCTGCAGGCGGCAATGGGTCTGGTATGTGTAAAAGGGTATAACAGTTCACGTACGGGCGTGTCAAAAAGAATATAATTACGCTCCATAAGGGGCTAAAATAGAAAATCCCATCGACACGCCGATGGGATTTCACTAAAAAATATTTTACTTAGCAATTATGCTTTCTTAGCATAACGCTTGTTGAATTTATCAATACGTCCTGCGGTATCCACCAATACGTTCTTACCAGTATAAAAAGGATGAGAAGTATTGGAAATTTCCAACTTAATCAACGGATACTCATTGCCATCTTCCCACTTTGCAGTTTCTTTGGAAGGAGCAGTAGAGCGGCTTAAAAAGCTGTCACCGTTTGACATATCTTTAAATATCACAAATCTGTAACTTTCTGGATGGATTCCCTGTTTCATATCAAAATTATTGTAAATACAGGGTGCAAAGTTAACTAAATTTCTTTAACACCCAAAGATTATTCGTAAAAAAATCAGGATTTCATGTTAATATACTGCAAAGGTATACCCAGATTGGCCTCCTTTGCTTTTTGGATAACTTCCTGTAAGTCATCAATTTTCTTACCGGTAACCCGCACAATATCGTCCATAATGGCCGCCTGTACCTTTAAACCTGCGTCTTTGATCATTTTCACAATCTTCTTGGCATCTTCCTGCTTAATACCATTCCGCACCGGTATATCTTTCTTAAATACCTTACCACTCTGGTAAGGCTCCTTACTCATGTCATAGATAGTAGCATCCAGCCCCTGACGCATGGAACGGCTCACCAGTACGTCCAGTACCTGTCCCAGCTTCATATCACTGTCTACCTCAACATTCAGCACCAATTCTTTTTTATTCAGCGCTATTTCCACATGTGAACCCTTGAAATCAAACCGGTTGGTAATTTCCTTTTTCACCGTGTTAATCGCGTTATCCAGTGTTTGTAAATCTACTTTGCTAACAATATCAAAGGACGGCATAACTATAAATTTTATATTCGAACAGCAAATATAAAAAAGAAAAAGCAGGTAGAGAACTACCTGCCGCATATATACTCTAAATCTAACTTGTTACTAAATTTTGCTGATCCGGCCCATGCCTGAAACAGACTTTGTCAGGCTCGGATCGCCTTTATATTTTATAGACCCCATGCCGGATATGCTGGCGTCCAGTTTTTTCTGTACAAATACTTCGGCCTTACCAGTACCGGAAATACCAATAGAAACGTCATTAGCAGATAAACCCAATGCATCAATATCTGCTGCACCTGATATACCATATTCTGCTTTATCTGAACTGCCTTTCAGCTTAATATTGCTGGCGCCGGATAATCCTACATCCACTTTCTTTGTATTGATATTCAAATTGGCATCTGTGGCCCCGCTAAACCGCAGCTGAATACGATCGCTGTTCAACACTCCGGTATTGGTAAACCCTCCTGCTCCACTGGCAGATAACTTATCTACCTGCTGTAAGGTTACATATACTTTGATGTCTTTCGTGGGCTGAATGTTATAGCCTTTCTTAGAATGAATGCGCAGCTCTCCGCCACTGATTTCCGTTACAATATATGGCAACAGGTTTTCCTCCGCTTCCACCCGGATACTATGGGTGCTGCCCTGAGTGATCTCTACTTTATAAACGCCGGAAGTACTGATATCTGTAAAAGCGCTGGCATCACGGGCCTCCTGCTTCATACTTCCATTTCCCCGGATCCTTTCTTCTGTGATATGTTTAAAGGAAGCCAATACACCAACCGCCAATAATAAAGGCAGGGCTAACATTAAAAAGGTACTGATACGTTTCATATGTGTAACAAATTTTTTAAGGTAATAGAATGGCGTTTTTTTTATTGAACATCAAGATTAACATCCGAATTGGTTCCCTGTATTTTTATATTGGGAGATGATTCACTCCCCGTGGCCGATAGCGCAGAGTAATTCAAACTCGACCCCCGCTGGTTAGATACCACATTCTTCAACTCCAGCCCTCCAGTACCCAGGTCTCCGTTTACCAGGTTCGCGGTAATAGACAAGGGCTGCCTGCGGGTGAACACTATTTTTGCATCAGAATAAGTGAGCTGTAAATAGGCCTGCTTAAAACCAGTACCTACTTTCGCTATTTTCACATCTCCATAAGTCATTCTTACATTGATAGCCTGCTGCAGCTCTCCTATCCTCACATCGGAATAAGTACAACGTCCTTCTACCTGCTCAGCCGATTCTATTTTATAATCGTCATAATTAGCCGCTACTTTCAGACTACCTACTTTAGCGATCGCATATTCGCTGTAGTTAGAACTGGTTTCCAGTCCCCGCAACTGATCTGCGCGAATAGTAGAGTAATTACCCCGTACATCCACTTTACCGGCTTTCCCGATTTTGCCCTTATCACAGTAGTTGATTCTAAAACTAAGGTCTTCTGCTTCCCTGATATCAAACGTGCAATAGTTCAGGTCCAGCGAAGCGGGAAAAGTAAACTTGTCTGCAATCACATCTCCAAACTGGTTTTCCACTAACAACTTTTGCAAACTTTGCGGGATGTATACGTCATAATCAATATTCACGTAATCTTTGGAATCCATTTTCCCACCCCATGAAAACCAGCTGGAACCAGCCTTGGAAGGGTTATACACGGTACGCATGGATACCGCTGTATTACTGCTTTTATCGGTGGCAATATCTACCAGGTCTGCTATCGACTGGGCTTGTTCATCATTCTTGCCAAAGCCGGTAATGGTAATGGTGGCCTTTACTTCATTCTTGTTCCAGGCATGAAAAATGATCTTTCCATATTTATTTCCGATACTCAGTGTTGCATTATCGCTTACTGTAAAATTCTTAACCACTGTTTTTTTGTAAGCCGTTCCTCCACCGTGAGCCTGCGCCAGTACTGGCAATAACAGGAATAACAAGCATTTAAATCTCAGCTTCATATTGCTTTTTTGTGTGACCCGGAGTTACGCGCTTCGCCTGTAACTCTTCTAATATTTTGTCCAGTAAGTCCAGTTTCAACTGGTAGTAGCGTACAAGAGCAGCGCGAATTCTTTCATTGCCGGGATTGTTTTTCAATTCCTTCTCCAGCGCTTTATAGGTATCATTGCGAAGTTCCAGTTCTTTACGGGCAGCACTATCAAGCCCCAGCTCTTCTGCCGGGTAAGCATTGATTAATTTCAGCTTTTCGTCGATGCGTGTAGTATAATAAGCTTTCGCTTCCTGCATTTCAGGCGATATTACCGCCAGTTCCTGTTGCTGGTGCTGTTTATGTTGGGCAAAATAAAACAAGGCGCCTGCATTTGCCAGCAATACCAATACCACGGCCGCTTTAAACCAGTTTTTCTGTAAAAGCTGTACCACCCTCCCCTTCTTTTGCTGTGTGAGCTCTTTTTCCAGTGCATCCCAAACCTTTGGAGAAGGTCCGGGCATCTCAAAATCTTCCCGATGCTGCTGGATAAAACTTTCAAAATTGTCTGGCATCAATGAGTTACATTTTGCTGTTTTACAATTTGCCTTACTTTCTCTTTGGCACGCATATACTGCGTTTTAACGGTCGATTCGGTGATACCCAGCATTTCTGCTATTTCCCGGTGAGAATACTCTTCAAACAAATAGAGATTCAACACGGTACGGTATCCCTGCGGTAAACCATGGATGGCGGATTTAACAGCAGCCACCGTAGAGGTAAACTGCGCTTCATCAATACCATCTTCTGTCATTACTTCCACATCGTCTACCTCTTCAAAATACACTTTCTTTTTACGCAGTGTATTTAAACAATGATTTACCACGATCCGTTTAATCCAGGCACTCACGCTTTGCTCGCGTTCCAGCTTACCAATATTCCGGTGTACCTGGATGAATGCCTCCTGTAAGGTGTCTTCAGCATCGCTTACGTTATTGGTCATACGCAAACAGATATTGTACATAGCCGCCGCGTACGCATTATACAATTCACGGAATGCGCGAACATCCCCCTTCTTGCAGCGGTCGATTACATTCTCTGCTATTTGCGTTTGGTTCAAGTTAGTTGCTGATGCTTTCATTATAAAGACAGTAATTGTAAAAAAGGTTGCATGTGCTTTGGAAAGATTTTCCAATTTATTGTCACTAAGCCTTTTCTGCCAGGATGATAACCTTTCTATCTATTTAATTATTAATACTTTATAGAGAAGACAAAAAGATTAGCCCTGTGATTTTTTTTTCAAAATTATGCCGGTGGAACATCCCCCATGATCAAATTACACCAAAGGGCCTTTTTCTGTGACGAAACTGGTATAAACTGCGACTTGAACATCTGAAAGGAAAACGTAGCCCAATGAGAGGCTACGTTTTTCCATCCTTATATACCTAAAAAACCATCTTTAGGACAGGGGGCTGGATTAGTTACCACCCTGCTTTATACGATTTTGCTCTGCTTCCAATCCTGTTGTCCGGGTACGTGCGGCCTTCACATTGGTGTTACCAAAACGATAGTTGAAGGTTAAACGAACCTGGCGGGCATCCCATTTACTGTAGATGGAAGTATATCTGCCAGCATTTGCAAAGTCACCACGGAAGTAGTTGTTCCCGAGTACATCCGTTACATTCAGTTTCAGTGAACCCTTACCTTTCATTATTTTTTGTGATACACCCAGATCCAGGGAGCTCATAGCCTTCATTTTAAACAATCCCTCATTGGTTACCTGCGGAGATACATAGAAGAAAGTCACTTCCGCTGCGGTGTTCTTGCTCAGGGTAAATGTCTGCTGGGTACGGCCAAAGAAGGCGCCGGAAGCCAGTTTCACCAGTGAGTTATCCACCATAGTTTCGTATTTGGCATAAGAAACAGATACGGTGGTAAAGCTCATCCACCATTTGGTGATAGGCATAGGTACAGAGATATTCAGGTTAAAATTATCTGACTTAGCCACGTTCTGGTATTTGTAACGGATAACAGAAGTATCGCCGGTATTTCTGTCTACCTCCGCTTCCAGTATTCTTGTCATCATATCCTTTGTATGAGAGTAACCGATGGAAGTAATCAGGAAATCCTTAAAAGTATGCGTCAACTCAAAGTTGTTGGAATACTGCGGACGGAGATAAGGATTACCGGATTGCTTGGTATACCTGTCGATATAAAACTCAAACGGATTCAGGTCTTCGTAGCTCGGGCGTTCAATACGACGGCTATAACTCAGCCCCAGGGTATTGTTCTTATTCAGCGTATAGCTCAATGCCACATTGGGAAACAGGTTAAAGTAACTGGAATCATTCTTTTTAATGACCTCTTTACCTACTGCGTCTACCGATTCAGAATTACCGGAGATATTGGTTTGTTCTCCACGCAGTCCCAACTGTACATTCAGCTTTTTAAACTGCTTGTTGAAATTGATATAAGCGGCATTTACGTTTTCTTTATAGATAAAATGGTTAGAGCGGTTATTATCCAATATCCAGGTATCGTTTCTCAGTGAGTCAAAGCGGGCATTATTATCGGTGGTTACAAAGCCCACTTTCACACCAGCTTCGAGTTTTGCCTGATTTTTCAGCGGTTGCACATAGTCCAGCTTGGCCGTTTTGATTTCTATGCGGGAGGGCTGATTATTGCGGGAAGTATCGCTACCCATTATGCGTTTGCCTTCTGCATCGCGAGACAAGGAGAAAATATTGGTTGTCTGTTTGTCTGTATTCCGTGCATAATCCAGGTCAATATTCAGTTCCCTTCCGGTAGAATCCAGGATACCACGATAGTTAAGGTTATAAGAACCTCTTCTCCATTTACTATCATAATTACTGTTGGTATTCAGGATGGAGTCTATACGGTGGCTGTTGCCAATATTCGTAATGGATTGCGAAGGATAACGCTGGGTTCTGTCGGCCAGATCCACCATCACACCAATGGTATGTCCTTTACTGATAAAATAATCTGCACCTATTTTACCTCCCTGGTAATCAGATTTCTGGTGCATTTTATTCGTCTGGTCATACACTCTTAAACCGTTTTCATCGGTGAAAGAACGATATACGCCCAGGTCTTGCTGTGCTTCGCGGTGATTGTAATTATAAGAACCAAACACATTGAATTTAGCATTGCGGTGATTCAGGTTCAGGCCACCGTTCCAGCGCGGGCGAATTCCCTGGGCTGCGCCAATAGTCAGGTTACCATTGGTACCATAGTTGGAGTTCTTCTTTAGTTTCAGGTTGATAATACCTGCATTACCAGCTGCGTCATATTTGGCAGAAGGATTAGATATCAGTTCAATCTGGTCGATATTGGTTGCCGGCATGTTTTTCAGCATTTCTGCCACATCCAGTGATGTCATGTTGGTAGGCTTTCCGTCTATCATAATGATAACACCCGCCTTTCCTTTCATAGAAACATTGCCATCTTTGTCTACATTGATAGTGGGAGATTTTTCCAGCACTTCCATGGCAGATCCGCCGGCGGCGGTAATGCTGCTTTCCACATTTACTACCATTTTATCAGCCCTTTGCTCTACAAATGGCTTGCGGGCGGTTACATCAACACCTTTCAGTGCTTTGGAAACGGCTGCCAGTGACAGGGTTGGTACCTGTACTTTGCTGCCGGCCACATCAAACACCGGGCTATATGTTTTGGTCATACCAATAGATACTGCGGCAACCAGGTACTTACCCTGCTTTACCTGTTCAAATTCGTACCGACCATTGATATCTGCGATGGCTCCTTTTACTAAAGTTGAATCTTTTGCTTTTAATAGGGTTACAGTAGCGAACTCTACAGGTTTGTTTCCAGCCTGGTTAACTTGTCCTGCTACGCCTTGTGCATTTTGGGCGTTGGAGGTAAAGGCTGCAGCTAACACACTCATTGTTAATGTTATAGCTTTAATACTTGTGTTCATATAAGGGCGGTTTAGAGGTATTCTTTTTGGTTTTTTAGATCCTTAGCTTGTATACTACAGTAGTTAAACTACTACAGTAGATTAACTACTACGATGTAAAAGTAGGTATTATGTATTACACAGTACATAGCATTACACAAGCGGTCTATAGCTAGGGACGAATGGTAAAAACTATGGAGACGACTAAAAAGACGACTGAGGCAACATAATGTTGCAGGGGGATAGGCACTATATAAAATAGTGGTGTTAATACCGGATAACCGGTATTTTAAGCGGATAAAATAACCAGGAAGATGGGAAAAAGAGCGTGGTTTTAATTCAGACGCTCATCGAAGTCGATCATTTTACGATAACCGGGCTTGCGGCGATGATGGTAGATTTGCATCAAATAGATAAACAATATCATACATAAGCATACCAGTAACATTGATAATGTACTGCGTATACCTAATAACAGGCTTTCGGTAGACAAAGTCCTGCTGTTAAAAAACGTTTCTTCCGGTGTCCAGCGGGCCGATTCATCAGTACGGGGGTTAAAATCGGTATAGCTATATCCGTTGGTAAACCTGGCCAGCGTCACCACCCGTTGCAACTGTGTCCTTATTTTTGAAATATCGCCTGTTTTACCAATAGCAGTAAAACACAGAGAGCCTCGTCTTCCCAGCAGGCGGACTTCATAATTCAACACAGGAGTGGCGCCACTATTAAAATGTAATACTCTTGCCCAGTGAAGGGAACGATTTTCCTTGTCAAAAAAAGGAGGAAATGCCCAATCCATACTGGTAATCTCTCCTGCTCCGTTACGGCGGCGTAATACATTCTCATTTTTTAGCTCCTCTTTCATTTCACGGAGCAACTTATTATAATTGATATTGCCAGCTTCCCGTTCGTCCAGGTATCCAAAAGGTTCGAAAGAAATCACTACCCCGCGGAAATCCTTGTCCCTGGGACTTACCCGGGCCGGCAACAAGATGCCGAGGGTATTTGGATTTTCCGGGTTTCCCCACAAGCCTTCCACCAACCGGCGGCTTTGCGCAGCATCCAGCAAACGGAAACCTTCAGGTACCTGCATAGTAACCCCCTGTCCAAGTTCCTGTTCACCTGTCTTATAAGAAAAGGATGCCACGATAATGTCAGTAGAATCCAGCTTGTCATATTTACTAAGACTGTCTTCCCTGGATAATCCAAGGCTTTTGAGGTTCACCGTTAAACACAAAAGCCATATGAAGCTGCAATAAAACGTACGCATAAAACTAATTAAATAGCCACAGGTTATTTACCAGTTCAACAAACAAGGATAAACTAATAAAAGGGTTACGATTAATAGTCAGATTAAAAATACAACTACATAGTGCTACTATAACTCTACTGAAAAAATACCTTTAAAATCGAACCAGGACAATAACACGTTAAATACATTTATTCATGGTCCAGTTGCAGGGTGTTCAGCAGGTCTGGTAATTCCTGCTGCAGGAGTTCGAAAAATTCCCGCTCTTCTTTGCGGATATGTGTTTCCAGGCTATTGGCCAATACATCCATAGCCGCATCGAGGTCTGTGCTATCAGTGAGCGTGCTGTACATCCGGGAAATAACAAGGTGTTCAGCCTGTAATTCCTGTATCATGGTATCAATAGCGGTACTTTTGCCTGCGCATTTTTCAAAGAGATATTCTTCTTTCTGGATATGCGGAACCATCAGTTCCTGGAATACCTTAATAATATATTCAAACCTGGCCTGTGTTTCCAGGGGAAAGCCTTCGTAGGGTGCGGCATCTTTTTTCAGGTAGCGGCACACAAATAGCAGGCGCTTGTGTTCGTGCGACAGTGAAATTAATGAAGGGTGACGTTGCATATTGTAATCAGGATAGCTTATTAGCGGCAGTATTATTTTTTCGGTAGATGACAATCAATATAATACCACCAATTACCAGGAGCGTAGAAATAATTTCTGCCTGGGTAGGGTGAAAACCGAAGATATCGTAACGGGTGTCGACTCTTATCTTCTCTATAAAAAATCTTTCAATACCATTTAATATAAGGTATATACCAAATATAACACCAGGTATAGTCACCTTTTTACGAATGGCCCAAAGCACCAGGAACAGCGCCAGGCAAACAATGATCTCATATAACGGTGTAGGATATACGGCAATAGGTAATACTTTACAATAAGGGCCATCACAGCCAGCCAGCTGCACGCCTTCTTTAATAACGTTGTGCGGATATCCGTATGCAAAAAGCCAGTCGGGTACAAAGCCCAGCGCAGCAGGCTTTTCAAAGGACGCATGCGGAATGTGATCCTGGGGACCGTATTGTTGCTGGAAGAACAGTATATTTTTTTGTACCGCATCATCAAAAGTAGCAGGAGCCATTTTCACAGTATGACCGGTGTTGGTATCAATACCATAAGCACTGTTATAGATACCCCAGTCTCCATCTCCGGAGAAATGACAACCCATTCTGCCAATTGCATAGGCCAGCATTAACGCAGGCGCAGCACTATCGATTAATGCACGGATATTAAATTGTTTTTTACGGGCATAGCTGATAATCACAATAGCGGCTACAATGAGTCCTCCATAAAAAGTAAGACCACTGAAAGATAACAATGCTTCTACGGGTGCCTTCACAAAGTCGCCCCAGTTCTCCAGGTTATGGAAAATTTTTGCACCGAGTAAGCCGGCAATCGCCGCCATGACAATAATATCGGGCACACGGTGATGTGGCATTACCATCACTGTTTGCTCCTGGGGTTTAGGCAATGCCTTTTTCTTTTTCGTGTAATATTTATAGGCGGCCATCACAGCGGCTAACAGTATACCGGCCACCAGGCTGCCCTGACCTGAAAATACAAACGACTGCAAATCTGCGGAGGCAGTATCCCATTGAAAGAAGATACCCAATATTTTATATCCGATGATAAATCCTACCACCGCATTACCAATAATTTCTCCCTGCGTAGCAGGCAGGCCTATCACTATTTTCTCAGGAACACCTTTCAGCAAACCTTGTTGCTCATAGCGTTTCAGTTCACGCGTTAAAATATAAGCGCCTGCAAGGAAGGCGATGGCCACAAAAAAGCCAAACGTCTGGAAAATCTTTAAAAATGGAATCTCTAAGCCAAGCAGATCTCTGAACGCGTAATATAAATTAGGATACATAGCCTTAAAAAAAATTGGTGATCTGAACTTTCCTATGAACAAAGCCGAATTTAATCAAAAGGAAAATCAAACCACCAAAGTACGATGCAATTTCGAATTTCTAAATTTGGATTTTAGAAATATGAATTTTTAGCAATATTGTTCAAAAGCGTCCAGCAGGTTCGCAGCAATCATTTGCGCAGAACGGCCTTCAATCATATGACGCTCGATGAAATGTACTAGTTCACCATTTTTAAATAACGCAATCGCCGGAGAAGAAGGAGGATAAGGCAACAGGTGCGTACGGATTTGTTGTACTGCTTCTACGTCAAAACCTGCAAAGCTGGTCGTCAGCCTGTCTGGTTTCTTTTCGCTGTGTGCTACCGCCATTAATACACCCGGACGGGCAGTACCGGCAGAACAGCCACATACCGAATTGATCACCACCAGGGTCGTTCCTTCCTGTTTCAGTGTTTCATCCACGCTACCTGCAGTCAGCAGTTCCTGGAAACCATTATCTGTTAACTCCGCCTTTCTCGGCATTACTAATTCCGCTGGATACATATGTTATAGTTTTTTCTGTTTAATTTTTTACAAAGTTAGTCATATGCAGCCAAAAAGTAAAAAAATGGATGCGCAATTAGACTTTTTGACATAACAACTACAATGCAAATGACATAGTGTCATAATCTGTAACCTTTTTACTAACAAAATAGCAGTTTTTGTGACATGGTATCCCATTTGATCTGTACCCGGTATCAAACAAAAATTGATTTCACACTAAAAAAATTTATAGAAACTATGACACACATTAAATTTAACCACAGCCCGCTTCCCAAATCATTTGGTGGAATTGTAGAAGACATTTTGAACGGAGGATTAAATAAATATGTAAAAGACGATTTTCTGACCAACGATTATTTTACCACGCATCCTCCGGTAAACATCGTTGAAACGCCGGAATCTTTTGTGCTGGACTTGGTAGCACCAGGCTTCTCCAAAGAAGATTTCAAGATCAGCGCCGATGAAAAAGCCATCACCATCAGTGCAGAAAGAAAAGCAGAAACTAAAAACGAAAGCGACAAGCAAGTACGTCGTGAATTCAGCTTCAAATCTTTCAAGCGCTCTTTCACGATCAGTGAATTGGTAGATGCCGGCAAGATCAATGCAAAATATGATAATGGTATCCTGAAAGTAACCCTTGGTAAAAAGGAAAACAAACAGGATGCTCCTAAAGAAATAGTAGTGGAATAAGGGAAGCAAAAGCTGGCAGCTAACAGCCGCCAACTTTAAAGGGAAAGCAACCCCGCCTTGGCGGGGTTGTTCTTTTTATGCCGTACTCATCCGTTATGCGGTATTTTTTTGCTGAAAACTAATAGCTAAATGCTATTAGCTGTGTATAATTCACACAAACGTTGAATTCCCGGTACTTTATTATATAATAATTTGCCTCTCTAAGCGCGCAACCATGGCAAAGCTCTTCCGACAAGGCTGGTTATTTATAAAAAGTATTTACCTGAACACCGAGAAAAGGGTGATTGGGCAAGTGATCCTTCACACGGAAAACACTTACGAGCAGGCAAAAATCAAACTCATCTTTGACTACGCCTTTTTTTACATTGTTATGTTGATGACCATTCTCTTCATCAATATGCTGAGTCAAAACATCGTCAACATGCTGCTCATTCCCCTGATGATCTGCTGCCTGATATTATGTCTTTGCCTACTGAGAAAGGGGATGCCGGCCAAAAAAGTAGGGCTGTTCACTTCCTTCATTACCTTATGTATTCCCATCATTTCCTCGCTGCTGAATAACCAGGACCTCAGTCCAAAGTATACCATGATATGGGTGATGAGTATTTTACTTTGCTATATTACGGTGAATTTAACCCTGGCACTCACCTGGAGCCTGATTCTCTGTAGCTACCTGGTAGCCATCGCCTGGATAAAGCTCAATAATATATCCATATACGTTAGTCCGGGATATTCTTCCGCCTTTCAATACCTCGCCAATCCATTAATTGTAGGTATGTACCTGCTGTTCCTCATCAGGGCACTGGGACAGTATTACCGCAACATTATATCCATGGAGCAGAAGCGAACTGCCGAAAAGCAGCAACAGCACCTCTCCCTGATCAACCAACACCTGACCAAACAATTCCTGCTGGTGAAAGGATTTTCCCGCTCCGGCAAATCTGCCTTCATAAAAGGAGAACTCGAATTACTGGAAGTATGCTTTACAGAAATTGAAAAGCAATGTGGTACAGCCATTGACTACCTCAACGACTCTAAAGAAGCCTAGAACTACACATCTGTGTTATACAACAAAGCAATCATATTATCATTTTACATACTTTATTGATAAGTAAATATTACCATTTGTATCGTTTTCGGTCAATATGATAATATATTGTTGCTAATGCAAGTATTTCCATTAAAACAAGATTAGAAAAAATTACAACTTTCGGGGCTTATCAGTGGCAAAGGAGAAGTATATCTTTGCAGCATTCAATATTCATCTCCTATTTTCCTTATGCCGGTGAATATCATCTAACCTATGCCATGATAGGGCTTTCACTAAAATGAAAGCCTTTTTTTTATACTGAGAGAAAAAAATGAAAAAAAATAAGCCCCCCGAATAATCGGGGGGCTTTCAGTAGGATTACTAACCCATTTTTTTAATAACCCAAAATCTTTAACATGCTCTGGGAAGTCTGCTCCTTCGCATACAACCAATCTTTCAGCTGACCGTTTTTGTCGTACCCCACAATCACATGCTTAGGTGAAGGAATGAGACAGTGCTTAATACCGCCATATCCGCTAAGCTGATCCTGGTAGGCGCCTGTATGGAAAAATCCAATATACAGCGGCTCGCCTGATGCCTGTTGCTTAGGCAGAAATACCGCATTTATATGTTCCTCAGATGTGTAAAAATCGTATCCATCGCAGGTAAGTCCACCGAGATGTACCTCCTGGTATTCCTGGTCCCATTTATTAATAGGCAACATCAGGAACTTCTCACCAATGCCCCAGGTATCCGGTAAAGTGGTAATGAAAGAGCTATCAATCATATACCAGGATTCCCTGTCGTTCTGCATTTTCTCACCTACCACGCTATAAATAACGGCACCACTCTCTCCCACAGTAAAGGAACCAAACTCTGTGTAAATGTTAGGTACGGGTACCTTGTTCTTTTTACACATGCTTTTGATATTGGCTACAATTTCATTCACAATGTAATTATAGTCGTAATCGAAACCTAAAGAGTGTTTAATCGGGAAACCACCACCAACGTTGATGCTATCCAGCTCCGGACAGATCTTCTTCAGTTGGCAGTAGAGATTCATTACACGGTTAAACTGGCTCCAGTAGTAGATATCGTCCTTGATCCCTTTATTCATAAAGAAGTGCAGCATTTTCAGCTCAAACTTCTCATTGCCTTTCAGTTTATCCACATAATACTCCAGGATATCGCGCGGAGGAATACCTAAACGGGAGGTATAGAAATCAAAACTTGGCTCCTCTTCCGCTGCTACGCGCAGCCCCAGCTTCACTTTGTCTTTCGTTCTAACATTCCGTTTGTAGTCTTCCAGCTCCTCTTTATTATCCAGAACAGGTATTACATTCTTAAATCCACTGTTGATTAATCGTGCAATAGCCCTGGTATAGGCTTTGGTCTTAAAACCATTACAAATCACGAAGGTATCCTTGTTGATCTTTTTCCGCTCGTACAGCTTATTGACGATGTCAATATCATAAGCAAAAGAAGTTTCAATGTGCACCCCATGCTTCAGCGTTTCTTCCATTATAAAGGAGAAATGCGAGCTTTTAGTACAATAACAATAGAAATACTCTCCATCGTACCTGTTCTTTTTGATAGCATCATGGAACATTTTCTTTGCTTTATTGATCTGCATCCCGATTTTAGGAAGGTAGGTCAACTTAAACGGTGTTCCATACTTGTCAATCAAAGCCTTAATGTCCAAACCATTAAACTCCAGGTAGTTGTCTTTTACTTCAAAGCCCTCCTGGGGAAATTCAAAGGTCTGTTTAACGAGGTCTGTGTAGGTGTTGTTCATTTAGTACTACAAATGAATTTTAGGAATTAGTAATAGAAAAAAAAACAGGATAACATTCCTTTTTTCCCTCACTGGGAAACTCCTGGTTTACACACCTACGTCAGTTCGAACCCCAGCAAAATAGGTTGCAAATCTAAATATTTTGTTGATTGCCACCTCAATTTTTTTCGGGAGGTATTGCTTAAAACAGCACAATTACCCCGGCAAATATACAAACAATTACAAGTCAGCTAGTTAAATAATATTGTTCCCTATTTATTTAACCTTGTTTGATGACTTCCAGCGCCTGTTTCCCTTCGCAAAAAAGCAGGTCCAGCACGCTCAACCCAGGAATAAACCCGGTGCGGTCCTGGAATACCTGGGTGTATTCGGGTTCGCCGGTGGTTTCCGCTCCCGGCAAAATACTTTCCCTGGCATCTGTTACGCCCACTACTTCTTTCTGATAACTTTCTGTAAAAAAAACCGGTACATTAATGCCGAGCTTGCTATTGGCCCATTCAAAACAAGCGAGGTTCCAGTCCAGTAAAAAGGTAAATGGCTGCTCATACAATTCCTGTAACTCGGCTTCATAATATTCAAACCAGGGAGAGCGACGATAAGCAGACACCAGCGTTTTCCAATGCAAACCCTGCCATTTCTCCTCATTGCTGATCCGGACATCCTTCATCACCGTCCGCTGATTCTTGCCTCTCGATAAAGGCACGCTTAAAATCATCCTGCCATTTGGCCCCGCTACATAACAACGGTTCCTGTAACTGAGCTTTTGATAGTGCTCATATTTCTCTATCTGTAATATGTCGTGTTTAACTAAAGCTTTATATGCATCAATTGGTGGAAAATATTGAGATTCAATCAATAATACCTTCTCTCCTGCATTCTCTGTCATAATGTCAAAATTTTATAGCCCGGTGTGCGAAAATGGTTTATCTCACCTGACAATCACTTATACATAAATACTTAACAATTAACTTTAAGTGAATGATTAACAGCTCATAGAAATATTAATCATATGCTAAAATAATTAGCACGCCATTACTTTCGTCAAAAGTTACCGAAATGCAAAAATACTAAAGAAATTAGTTGCTTTTTTGTTCATTTTTAGCGAACAGAGGAGGAAATGTGAAGATAAGCTATTTTTTTAAAACACCTTTTTATTTATATGTGTTTAATATTTTATTCTTCTACCCGCCTTTTATCACTCCGTTAAAAGTTTCCCAATTCAATTTCTCTTTTTTGATAACTAAAACCTTTGCAGTAGGTTTGACATAAATTAAAATACCTGGTCGGCCGATGAAATTTTTGCGCATCATAATAGTTGTTTTTGCCATTTGGGGAGTAGCAAGCTCTTGCGAAAAAACGAAAGATTTACAGTTTGTAAGAGTAGCCGGTATTGATTTGGCAGAGCTTGGTATGAGCAAAAGTATTGTACGGATGACCCTGGCATATTACAATCCCAATAATTTCCGTCTCCAGTTAAAAGATGCCAACTTCGATTTATTTATTGACGATACCGAAGTCGGCCATTCAATGCAGGATACTACCATCGCTATCCCCGCCAGGGATACTTTTTACTTTCCGGTAAAATTGGAGGTAAATATGGGCAATGTCTTCAAAAATGCCCTCAGCGCATTTTCCAATAAAGAGGTGACCATCAAAGCTACAGGGAATTGTAAAGTAGGTAAAGGCGGCATTTTCCTACCCTTCCCTATTAAATGCGAAACCAAACAAGCCTTAAACTTCTTCTGATAATAAAGCCATTATTTCCAGGATATGGTTACTTTCCGCTGCATTTCTAAGCGGCGACAATCCTATTCCCTTTCTTACCTGGTTCAGATCTTCCAGCAAATGGCCGGTTAATGTGTGATGCTGCCCCGCCACCCACCAGGCCAACGCTGTTTTAAGTGCCGTAGCCTTCACCCGGAGCGTATGGGGACTATACCTTCCCGGATGAAGATGTATGTAACATTCCTTATCTGCTGCCAGCCGTAATATCCATTTGGAAGTATCAGACAGCACCACCGTGGCATAGTGATTCCTTTGTGCCAGGTAAGCTTCATAATCAGGGCGGCTAATTACGCCAGCAGCTTTCAACTGCCCCCTTACCTCCCCGAAAATAGCTTCCGGGGCAAGATGCCCTACATACATATCCATTTGCGACCCACCCAGGGCCAGCAAATGAACAAACAAATCAGTGGGCTGATAATGGGAAAATGCCTGCCGAAGCGCAGTAAGATGATGTTTCAGCGGATTGAACAGAATGGGAATAACAGTAGCTTTTAAGATGATATATTGTCAGGGGCTGCTACAAATAAAATTGCCTTTAGCCGTTATTTACCGTTTTCACGCTAAATCAAAGACTAAAGGCAATGACGATATTAGTTTTTCTTCTCCTTGGCCATGCCACCACCATCTTCCGGCTTCTTGCAGCAGGTTGGCAGTTTTGCATAAGATTCAGGATTAGCAGTCACGTTATCTGCATCGTATCCCGCATTGGCAATACCAGTTTTGATATTCTCCACATTGGTACGATCAGTAAAATATTTTACCGTAGTGATGTGCTTTTTAAAATCAACTTTCGTAGATTGAATACCTTCTTCCTGCAACATATATCTTTCAATACGGTTCTTGCAGGACTCGCATTGTACGGTAGGTGTATTGATTTTTACCGTTTCAATAGCCTTTTGCTTCTGCTGCGCCATTGCCATACCTACACTGGCCACCAGGAACAACATTACTAATTTTAGGATACGCATAGTTATAATATTAATACCCGAATATACAAAAAATATGATATACAATTAACTACTTGCCCCATTGATCCGGCGCACTTCTCCAGGCTTGTAAAGTGGCGATTTCATCAGCAGAAACAATTCCTTTCTCTTCTGCCAGGGCAATCATTGCGCTGTAATTGCTGAGAGAATGGAAAGGTACACCCGCTGCTTCAAAAGCTTTCACCGCTACATCAAAGCCATAGTTGAAGATGGACACCATACCAACTACTTCTCCACCTGCAGCACGAATGGCTTGTACCGCTTCCAGGCTGCTTTTACCCGTAGAAATCAGGTCTTCTACCACAACCACCGGCTGACCTGGTTGCAACACCCCTTCTATTTGGTTACCCATACCATGTTCTTTAGGCTTGGATCTCACATAAATAAAAGGCAGTTTCAACTGATCCGCTACCAGTGCACCATGAGGAATACCTGCGGTAGCTACACCGGCAATCACTGCTGCATCCGGGAAAGTTTCGAATACCAGGTTGCACAATTCAGATTTAATGTAATCGCGTACATATGGAAAAGATAAAATTTTCCTGTTATCGCAATATATCGGTGATTTCCAGCCGGAAGCCCATGTAAAAGGCTGTGCAGGGCTTAACTTTACGGCCTGCACCTGCAGTAACTTTTCTGCAACTTGTTTTTCGCTTACTTTACTCATACAATCGCCAAAGATAAAGAATTACGAATTACGAATTACGAATTACGGATTTGTGAGAAGATATTAGCGAATACAATTATTCTCGTTTATCTTCTCACAAATCCGTAATTCGTAATTCGTAATTCGTAATTCTCTAAATTTGCGGCATGCAAGCAACTATTACGATCTACCTCAACGAACGACCACTCCTATTGAGTGCCGATACTGACACGATTCCAGCACACTTTACAAAAGTGAAAGTATACGACAATCCCAATCCCGAAAAAATGGAAAGTGTATTACAGAAACTGGAAGATGGTAAAAAAGAAGCAGCCGTTTTTATTGCCCCGGATGTAAAGCAACTCTTCAAAAAGGTATCCCTGCACTTTACCACGCTGGTAGCGGCCGGTGGCCTCGTTACCAATCCTGCCGGAGAGGTATTGATGATGTTCCGCAGAGGTAAATGGGATTTGCCAAAGGGTAAACAGGATCCGGGAGAAGACCTTGAAACCTGCGCACTCCGTGAAGTAGCTGAAGAAACAGGCCTGCACAACGTTTCATTGGAAAATAAAATCATTGAAACCTACCACTACTATCCCATGAAAAATAAAAAGGTGTTAAAACATACCCATTGGTACCGTATGCAGTTTACCGGCACTGAATTAACGGTACCACAAATAGAAGAAGATATACAGGATGTGCAATGGGTGAAGCCGGAGCATGTAGACAAATACCTGAAATTCTCCTACGAGAATATACGGGAAGTATTCAGGGCTTCCGACCTGTAAGTTGTTGCAGGAGATTTAATGCTGCCAACGCCGCATTAAATCTCCTGTCCATATCAGCGTTTAGCCAGGATAGCCACGGTGAGCCGGCTTACGCATGCCAGTTTATGCTGGTCGTCTGTGATGCGAATATCCCAAACATGACTGTTGGCGCCAATATGCAAAGGTCTGGCACAGGCATGAACATAACCACTCCTTACCCCTCTGACATGATTGGCATTTATCTCCATTCCTACACAAATCTGTTTTTCGGGGTCAATAATTAACCCTGAGGCCATACTGCCCACTGTTTCTGCCAGGGCGGCAGAAGCACCGCCATGTAATAACCCATACGGCTGTACGGTTCTGTGATCTACCGGCATCATCATTTTAAGATAATCCGGCCCTATTTCAGTGAACTCCATTCCCAAATACGCCGCCATGGTTGCATCGCCCATTTCGTTCAGCTGGTCCAATGAAATTTGGGTAGAATGCCAGATCGTTTTCATATCAGTTTACTTTAAAAAAATTATTGCTTAATGCGCTTTATCCCTTCTACTACTTCCTTTGGCAGAAAAGACGTTACGTCTCCCCCATAACGGTAAATATCTCTCACCAAGGTGGAAGCGATACTTGAATACTGTAATGCGGTGCTTAAAAAAATGGTTTCAATACCAGGTGCCAGTGTCCGGTTTACATCGGCAATAGCTTTCTCATATTCAAAGTCACCGATGTTGCGAATGCCGCGTAAAATAAAACGGGCATCTATCTTCTTACAAAAATCTATCGTAAGCCCCGAGTAGGAAGTAACCTCCACGCGGGTATCATCTTTATAAATTTCCCGGATCCACGCCATCCGTTCTTCCAATGCAAACATAGGCGTTTTGCTACTGTTAACACCGATGCCCACCACCAGGCGGTCAAACAAATCGAGCCCACGGTTAATTACATCCGTATGGCCCAATGTAATGGGATCGAATGTGCCCGGGAATAAACAAGTCCTCATGATGTATAAATTACTGTCAGCGTTTCAAAGCTTCGCGGTTAATAAAAATAGAGAAAACCGTAGCGCCATAATTTCTTTCAGACCGATAATAAGAATAGTCCTGGAACTTCCCGTGTTGGGTATGCTCCACTACGAGCCAACCTTCCGGATGCAGCAGTTCTTTTTCAAACACCAGTAGTGGCAGCTGGTCCAGGTTTTCCATCATATATGGCGGATCGGCAAAAATCAGATCAAATTTCTCTGTGCAATGCTCCAGGTACTTGAAAACGTCCATTTTTACCGTTTTCAGGGTGGTAATTCCTAAACCCAGGGCAGTTTTACTAATAAAAGCCGCCATGGCAGGGTCTTTTTCCACGATGGTCATGTCCGTTGCGCCCCTGGAAGCCAGTTCATAACTGATGCTACCGGTACCTCCAAAAATATCCAGTGTTTTTAAAGATGGAATATCGAGATTGTTCTCTATAATATTAAACAACCCTCCCTTTGCCAGATCAGTAGTAGGGCGGGTATGCGGCATTTTTGCAGGTGGTTGTATCTTTCTTCCTCCACTAGCTCCTCCGATTATACGCATAACGCTAACGCATATAAATTATGAAAATAATAACCCGGTATTTCCTGCATTTTAGTAATGTAGTTGAAACCCGGTAGTCGTTGCATCCATTCCAGGTGCGGAATGAATTTGTACATTTCCTGGTATACGCCCGCATCTGTGGCTACGATTCCGCCCAGCTTTACTTTGGCTGTTTGCTCATCCAGTCCCAGCTGACGCAGTATATTCACAACGCCGTACACCACATCCAACCCGGTCTGGTAATCCGCTTCCTGTTGTATCAGCAGTTTCCCGCCGGCATATACCGTCACTGTAAAGGTATGTTGTTCCACCTCCACAAAGGCCACTCCGTTAGCAGCCTGAAAGTCGAAGTCCATTGGATAGGACTGCAACAGGGCTGAATTAGCGTGAATAACCAAATCAGTAGAAAACTCTTTCCGCAAAAATCCGAGCAGGTCTTTATCTACGCTGTATATATTAACCATGGGTAATCCGGGCAGTAAATCCGACAGAATCGCTTCCTGTACCTTCTCGGGCATAGCCAGGTGCAGGTAGTCTTTTTTCATGGAAGGCATATAGTACATATGCGGCACCAATACACCGTTACCGGTGTTAAAGGCCAGCAGGATGGATTTGAATGCAGTAAACAGCAGTTTGTCGGTATCAAATACCTGTTCTATCATTTCCAGGTCGGCCAGCGCCATCTTCCGGGGCGTAAAATGATAAGACTTCAATGCCAGAAACTTCCTGGCTGCCGGATCGTATACCACATAACTAAAGGTGCCACTACCTACCAGTACCAATAAATAACAGGCGGTGAGATCAGTTTCCAGCAGTGTTTCATCGTCTACTGTAAATGCAGGATGGATGTTATAAGCCACGGGCATATGTTACCTTTCAAATGAATTACAATAATAACCAATTTAGTTAATTGGTGAGGGCGTTTTGTTGTTTTATATAAGGTAGATGATCAACATATAGCCATATCTTTGTTTTTACACCCTCAATTCAGCAAAAGATTCATGCAACTGGAAGCTACTACGCGGCAGATTATAAAAATCGCAGGACCTATATGCCTGGCCCTTATTATCCCGCAAATCAATCATATTACCAATACGGCCTTCCTGGGCCGCCTGGGAGAATTTGAGCTGGCAGCCAACGGTATTGCTGGTATTTATTACCTGGTAATGTATATGATCGCCTATGGCCTCAACAATGGGATGCAGGTATTGATTGCCCGCCGGGCAGGACAAGGCCAGTATGCCGGGATCGGGCAGCTTTTTTCCAATGGCCTGCAGGTGGGCATTTGCTTCTCCCTATTGGCTATTTTACTGACGTTGCTGGCAGCGCCCTGGTTCTTTTCCAAAAGCCTGCATGACCACCATATATATACGGCCGCTGTTTCGTTTATACGTATCCGTATCTGGGGGCTTCCTTTCCTGATGGTGCTGAATATGGCCAATGCGTTTTATATTGGTAGTGGTCATTCCAAAGTATTGATTATCACTTCCCTGTTCCAGGAACTGGTCAACATCTTCTTTGATTATACCCTCATATTTGGTAAACTGGGCTTTGTGGCCATGGGATTGAATGGTGCGGCCACCGCTTCTATCATCGCAGAGATGACAGGCTTTGGGGTGGCTTTCAGCATTTTGTTCATCCAACGTTATCATGTGAAATACAGCTTGTTCCGTTATCTCCGTTTGAACTGGGGTATTGTCAGGAATATCCTGAATGTATCAGCGCCTTTGATTGTACAATTTCTTTTCAGCATTGGCAGCTGGTTTGTTTTCTTCATTTTCATTGAACACCTGGGAGAGCGCCCGCTGGCGGTGTCTAATATGTTACGCAGCATTTTTGGGTTCTTCGGCATATTCACCTGGGCGTTAGCAGCAGCCTGCAATACGATGGTAAGTAATATTATTGGTCAGGGGCGACCGGAGCTGGTATTCACTGCAATCCGGAAGATTGTGATTCTCAGCCTGGCTTGTGCGGCAACGGTGTGTATACTGGTAAACCTGTTTCCTTATACGTTACTGCATATTTATACCACCAATGCAGACCTAATTGCAGCCGCTATTCCTTCTATACGCATTATTACCCTGAGTACTATTCTGATGGCAGTAGCAGCGGTAGTCATGAGTGGGGTAATAGGTACCGGCAACACCCGTATTAACCTGATAACGGAAATTGCCGCCGTTATTGGCTACCTGCTGTATTGTGATATTGTGATTGAAAGAATGCGCAGTGAGTTACAATGGGCCTGGGGAGCAGACTTCATTTACTGGATCATCATCTTCGGCATCAGCTATTGGTATTTGCGCAGCGGCAAATGGAAAGGCAAAGAAATATAGAAAAGCTGAAAGCATAAAGCTAAAAGCGCAAAGCCATTATCGCGAGTAACCTAACGGCTATAAGCTAATAGCTAACGGCTATTGCAAATCGTCCAGCATCTTTTTGCAATCCATTTTGGTAGTGGCGTCGTCATAAACAACATTGCGGAGGGTGAGTGCTTTCTTCAGTACTTCGATGGCTTTGTCTTGCTGATCATTTTCTTTGTAGGCGCGGGCCAGCTCATAATAGTTGAGCAGGAAACCGGGATCCAGCTGCCGGCATTTCTCATAATTGTTGATGGCATTTTGCAGGGATCCATCGGGCAGGCCACCAAACAACATTTTAGCGGCGCCTCTTTCAAAGGCGTTCAGGTTGGCCACTTCAAAGTTCCATTTACCGAGTACATGATAGGCTTGTGCCAGGGAAGGATTGAATTTAATAGCCAGTTCTGCATATTTTTTAACGTCTTTGGAGGCGGCTACTTTATCTTTTGCACCGGAGATAAGGGCCATACGTCCCATGGCAATGGCCATAGATAAGTTAGCGTCCGGGTTATTTGGATTTACTTTCAGGGCCTGCTGCGCGTAGCTTTTGGCCATATTGAAGTAGTTAACTTTATCGTCTTTGCTTTTTTGTCTGTTACCTATACGGGAGCATAACTGGCTGGCCTGATTCAATGCATCCAGTTCTGTAGGTTGTATTTTAAGGATGTCTTTATCTTTTTCGAATGCTTCGCTTTCCTTCATTTGTTTTTCCAGCTGCCTGGCTTCTTCCACCATTTCACTGACACTCTGCGCCTTTACCCATAGGGCTGCAGATAACAAAAAGCAAACTGCCATGATCCGTTTCAACATAGGACAGGTTTTACAGCGTGAAAATTTTATTGATTAACTACCTGGTATAAATTTACGGAAATTACAAATGAGAAACATCACGCATATACCAAAAAAAGCGGGTTAGTAATCTTTCTCCAGTGAAACGAGGGAGTTGCGGATACTGGCTCCCATAGGCGGGTTCATTTTACGAAGCGTAACGATACTATGTTGAATAGCGGGATAGCGTTGTTTCAGTGCTCCGGATAATGCATACACGACTTCTTCCAGTAAGGGTTTCGGAGTGGCCATGATGGTGGCAGCAATCTCATAAATACCCTGATAGTTCACGGTTTCAGACAAATCGTCAATTACAACGGTGCCGGGTATACGAACGGCAATGTCTAATACGAAGTGATTACCAATAATGGTTTCTTCCGGATATAAACCATGATAGGCATAGAAAGTAGCCTGTTCGAGGGCAATAGTAAGCATAAGAGAGGAATTGATAATTACGAATTACAAATTACGAATTACGATTTTGTGAGAAGATATAAGCGGAAGTAATATTCGCGTTTACCATCTCTCCACAAATCCGTAATTCGCAATTTGTAATTCATAATTCTTCTATTATTGGTGGTGTTCTTTTGCAGATAAATATCTTTCTGCATCCAGAGCGGCCATACATCCGCTACCAGCAGCAGTTACTGCCTGACGATATATTTTATCCTGTACATCGCCGCAGGCAAATACGCCTTCTACGGTAGTACGGCTGGAGCCAGGTACAGTTACGATATAGTCCTGCTCATCCAGTTCCAGGTAATCTTTGAAGATAGCTGAATTAGGCTGGTGGCCGATGGCTACGAAGAATGCGCTTACCGGCACATCTTTCTTATCTTTTGTTTTATTATTGTAGATGCGGATACCTTCTACTTTCTTATCTCCCAATACTTCATCTGTTTCTGAGTTCCAGTAAACGATGATGTTAGAAGTTTTCAGTACGCGGTCCTGCATTACTTTGGAAGCGCGCATTTCATCGCGGCGTACCAGCATATGCACGGTGCTGCACATTTTAGAGAGGTAGAGGGCTTCTTCAGCGGCGGTATCACCGGCGCCTACGATGGCCACTTCCTTACCACGGAAGAAGAATCCGTCACAAACGGCGCAGGCAGAAACACCGCTACCATTCAGACGTTGTTCAGAAGGAATGCCCAGCCATTTGGCGGAAGCACCTGTAGCGATGATGATGGCATCGGCAGTAATTTCCTTCTCTTCATCAATGATTACTTTATAGGGTTGTTTGCTGAAATCCACGGATGTAGCCATACCGTAGCGGATATCAGCCCCCATGCGGGTAGCTTGTTTTTCGAAATCCACCATCATTTCAGGACCTTGAATACCTTCCGGATAACCAGGATAGTTTTCAACTTCTGTGGTGATGGTTAATTGTCCGCCGGGTTGAATACCCTGGTATAATACTGGTTTAAGGTTGGCTCTCGCGGCATAAATAGCAGCGGTATAACCGGCAGGTCCGGAACCGATGATCAGTAAATGCACATGCTCTTGTTGCTTGTTTTCCATACTTTTTGCTGTATAATTACTTGCTAATAATAATTGATTTATAGGTTACTGCATAACCTCCCCAGTAGCCCAATGCACCGGGAATATTGCCCAGTATTTTTGTAGGTGATGAGAAAGGATTACCGTTACTGTTATATGCAAAGTCGAGTGTTCGCCAGAAATCCCAGGTAGCTTTGTCAATATTACAAAACTTCATGGTTACGGTATCACCCAGGTTGAAGAATGCATAGTTTGTCACATCAAGTTTCTCATTCTTATTCACCCCTGCGTCCACAGGAATTTCAAATGTTGTGCCGTTCACCAGTTGGTCATCTATGACAGACGTGAGCCCTGGTAGAAACGGCTCTTTATTACGCCGGGTAAAGTACCGGCCATAATTGCCAAATTCAGGTGAATCCGTTATCCGTACCCATAAGCGGCCTTTTGCACTGTCGTTTTCCAGCACTACCAGGTTCCACCAGATAGAGTCCAGTTTCATGCCCCGGGAGGGTATGGTTGTCACGGATTCATATGCCTTATTGTCAGCCTGAATGCGTAAGGTATAAGTCCCTGCCAATTTTCCGGTGAAGTTATCACTGGCTAGCCTGTTATCTGGTTTGTAAATAAAGAACTTTGTGTTACCTGAGTCTACTGCCTGTTCGTACAGGGTCATTGTTTTACTGCCGTCTGAAACGGTGACCAATGCGTTATGTACAAAGGCGTTCAGTAAAGTAGCAGGCGCTATTTTTGAAAAAAAATTCAGGCTATGGGTAAGCACCACTTCCGGGTATCTGCCATTCTCGAATTTGCCTTCCACTACCAGTTGTGGCTCCTGCACAGGCAGGTTCACGGTAATATCTTTTTCACAGGCGGAAAAGATAAGTACAACCGGTATAAGGAAGAGCGTATAGCGCATAGCTGCAAAAATAAGGGGTGTCAACTAAATAAGAACACCGGCCATGTATTTACAAGGCCGGTGTTCTTATAGAATAAAGAGGATTAGTAGATTTATCCAAAAGGTCATTTCTGTTATTTAAGCAGATAAATATCAAAATAACCAACGGAGTAAAAGAATTTATCCCAGGTAAGATTTCAATGCGCCACTATAGCGGGCTTTCTGCAGCCTTTTGATAGCACGTTCTTTAATCTGCCTGATTCTTTCTTTAGTCAGATCATATTTCTGACCGATTTGTTCGATTGTTGCGCCGTTTTCACCATCCAGACCAAAATAAGCATTCACAATTTCCGCCTCCCGAGGACTCAGGGATTTCAATACCCTGCGTATTTCTTCACGGAGAGAATCTCTCATAACATCGTCATCAGTAATATCTCCACCTTCCAGCAAGTCGCCCATCGCTACGTCTTCTGCCTCGTGCACAGGTGCATCCAATGACATGTGGCGGGTATTGCTCTGGAAGATATTGTTTATTTCTGATTCAGACATTTCCAGGATTTCTGCGAGTTCCTCGGTAGAAGGTTCACGCTCGTTTTCCTGCTCAAATGCCATATAAGCTTTGTTAGCCTTATTATAAGTGCCAATTTTATTTTGCGGCAGACGAACAAGACGACCTTGTTCCGCTAACGCCTGCAGGATGGATTGGCGAATCCACCAAACTGCATAGGAAATAAATTTGAAACCTTTCGTTTCATCGAAACGTTGTGCCGCTTTGATCAAGCCAAGATTACCTTCATTAATAAGGTCACTGAGGCTGAGCCCCTGATGTTGATACTGCTTTGCAACAGAAACAACGAAACGTAAGTTTCCTGTAGTCAATCTTTCAAGAGCCTTTTGATCGCCCATTTTAATGCGCTGCGCCAAAACGGTCTCCTCCTCGGGTGTTAACAAAGGGATCTTCGAGATTTCCTGCAGGTACTTTTCTACCGCCTGCGAATCACGATTGGTGATCTGGGTGGCAATTTTAAGTTGCCTCATATGAAAAATTGTATTGGTTTATAAATAAAATAACAGCGGAAGAAATTTTTTGTTCGAATTTTTAAAATTATTAACTTACAAAGTTTCCCGCGCATTATTCGTTTGTTCAAAAATAAGTCTGCAAAGATCGTGCTAACCAATCACTCTACCAAATCCTTCTTATATTTGTCAGCCATATAACAAAGTACAGTTTTATAACGGAATTTTATAGTGCTTTAGTCCTCTAAAAGCGATGGTTTATACAAATTTTAACAATTGATAAAGAATCATATTTAAATTAACATCTTAACTAATTTAATTGTTAAGCCGTTGCAAATTTTTCAATAAAATGATTGACTTTAGAAGCGACACTTTTACACGTCCCGGCCCTGGCATGTTACAGGCCATGTTGCAGGCAGAAACCGGTGATGACGTTTTCGGTGAAGACCCCAGCATCAATAAACTGGAAGCCATGATGGCAGCTTATTTTGGCAAAGAGGCAGCCTTGTACTGCCCTTCCGGCACAATGAGTAACCAAATTGCCATTAAAGTACATACGTTGCCGGGTGACGAAGTGGTTTGCAGTAATCTTGCACATGTATACATTTATGAAGGCGGCGGCATCGCTTTTAATTCCGGCGCACAGGTACACCCTGTTATTGGCGACCGTGGCATGATCCGCGCGGCACAGGTGGAAGCAGCCATCAACCCGGATGATGTCCATAAAGCGCGCACCAGCCTGGTTTGCCTGGAGAATACTTCTAACCGCGGTGGTGGCTGTTGCTACGACTGGGAAGAAATGGTGAAGATCGGCGATGTTTGTAAACAACACGGCCTGGCACTGCACCTGGATGGCGCCCGTCTCTTCAATGCACTCGTAGCCACCGGCCAGGATCCCAAAACATACGGCCAACTGTTTGACAGTATTTCCGTTTGCCTCAACAAAGGCATGGGATGTCCCATGGGCTCTGTATTGATGGGCAGCGAAGCCTTTATCAAATCGGCCAGACGTATCCGCAAAAAGTTCGGTGGCGGCTTAAGACAAGCCGGCTACATGGCAGCTACCGGCATTTATGCCATGGAAAATAATATCGCCCGGCTGGCAGAAGACCACCTGCACGCCAAGCAACTGGCACAGGCGCTACTGGAGAAATCTTTCGTAGGACATATGCTGCCCGTAGAAACCAATATCCTCATTTTTGAAGTAACCGGCGACTGGACACCCCAGTTGTTCGCTGATTACCTGAAGAAAAAAGGCATCCTGGTGATGGCCATCTCCCCTACACAAGTCAGAATAGTTACCCACCTGGACGTAACAGCAGACATGATAGCTACCACCTGCGATATTATTGCAGCAATGGCGTAAGCAGCTGGTCCTAGCTATTAGCTATTAGCAGTTAGCCGCCTATGGCCAGCCGTTAATCGCTAATAGCTAATGGCCAATACCTAATAGCTAACGACTTAGTCCTTCAGATTATAGTATTTCGCTACTGCATTGTAATCGCTCAGATCAACACCACTGCTGGCCCTGGCTGCGGCGGTTCCCGGAATTATCACATACTTGTAATCATAAGCAGGAATGGTCATTGTTGCTACGCTCGGAACGGCCTGCGTAGGTGCGCTATCCGTTTGCACGATCATATAATAGATCCTGAGTTTTCCTGCCTCATAATTGTATTTAATGGAGGTAATATACCCTGTATTAAATCCACGGATATCGTACGGCAAAGGCGACCACACCGTATTGGTACTGTTCAAACCCACCGGCGTTTTCAAATATACCAACACCGTACCTGTAGTAAATATGTCAGCTGTGATAGCCGGCAACATTTTAGTAGAAGTCCTGGCAGTAATCCCCAGTGCACTGCCTGCTCCGGTTGATATAGTCCAGTAGTCCAGGATATAATCGGCATTAGCCAGTGAGAAGGTTCCTGAAATGGCGCCCGGTCCCCTGGGACCTGTTGGTCCTGCCGGACCTTGTGCACCAGTTGCCCCGGCTGGGCCGGTATCGCCTTTCTTTGAACAGGCAGACATCAGGAATAAGCTGGCAATCAACAATACAGTTAACAATACATTGGGGGACGGGGATTTTCCGATAAAAAAGTTTCTCATAATACTTTGGGTGTTAATTTATCGGACAAAATAAGCTGCCGGCCTGCAGGAAGCTGTCTAAAATCGTAGGCGGCCACAAATAATTATTATTCGGCATATTTCCACGGATAATTGTATCGAACCGCTGTATGATTACTATTATTGTCCTTTAAATTTCCATCTCTCCCTAATCTCCGTTATTTTTGCAACCTTATATTATGAATAGCATGGAACTTTCGAAAAATTACCTGCCTGGAATGGTAGAGGAAAAATGGTACCAACAATGGATGGACAAAGGCTATTTCCGCTCTAAGCCGGATGGCCGTCAACCTTTTACTGTCGTCATCCCCCCGCCTAATGTCACCGGGGTCTTACACCTTGGCCATACCCTCAATGAAACCGTACAGGACATCCTGGTGCGCCGTGCCCGTATGAGTGGGTTCAACGCCTGCTGGGTACCCGGTTCCGACCACGCTTCCATAGCTACTGAGGCGAAAGTGGTAAATATGCTCAAGCAGGAAAAAGGGATTGAAAAATCCCAGCTTACCCGCGAAGAGTTCCTGAAATATGCTTTTGAGTGGAAAGATAAATACGGTGATATCATCTACCACCAGATAAAAAAACTCGGCTGCAGCTGCGACTGGGACCGGGTTACCTTTACTATGGATGATCATTACTACAAAGCGGTTATCACCGTTTTCGTTGACCTGTATAAAAAAGGTGTGATCTATCGCGGCGCCCGCATGATTAACTGGGATCCCAAAGCTAAAACAGCTTTGAGTGACGAGGAAGTAGAATACAAAGATCTGCAGGGCAAGCTGTATCACGTTAAATACGCCATCACAGATGCCGCAGGCGCACCTACCGGCGAATTTATTACCATCGCTACCCAGCGTCCTGAAACAATCATGGGTGATACCGCCATCTGCGTAAACCCCGATGACGAACGGTATGCACACCTGAAAGGCCATTTCGCAACGGTGCCACTGGTAAACCGTCGTGTACCCATTATTTTTGATACCTACGTAGATAAAGAATTTGGTACCGGTGCGCTGAAAGTAACGCCGGCACACGATATCAACGACTATAACCTCGGTTTAAAACATAACCTGGAAATAGTAGACACCCTGAACGATGACGGTACGCTGAGTGCCGCCGCTGTTGTATTTGTTGGAGAAGACCGCTTCGTAGCACGCAAAAAAGTAGTAGCCGCTCTCGCAGAAGAAGGCTTACTGATAAAAGAACAGGAATATACTACCCGCCTCGGTTACAGCCAACGTAACCCAGACACTATAGTAGAACCACGCATCTCTACCCAATGGTTTGTAAAAATGGCGGAAATGGCCAAACCCGCACTGGATGCGGTAGTAAACGGTGATGTAAAAATACATCCCGGCGACCGTTTCCTCGCTACCTACAAATACTGGATGGAGAATGTAAAAGACTGGTGTATCTCCCGCCAACTCTGGTGGGGACAACAAATACCTGCCTGGTATGCACCAGACGGTACCTTTGAAGTAGCTGCCACCGCCGCTGAAGCGGTACAGCAATTTGCTGCCCGTAACATCACCATTACCGCCGCCGAACTGAAACAGGATGAGGATTGCCTCGACACCTGGTTTAGCTCCTGGTTATGGCCAATGGAGGTGTTCAATGGCATCTCCCAGCCAGACAATGAAGATATCAACTACTACTACCCTACTTCCGTACTGGTAACAGGACAGGATATCATTTTCTTCTGGGTAGCCCGTATGATCATGGCCGGCCTGGAATTCAAAGCCGTGAAGCCATTCAACGATGTATACTTCACCGGGATGGTACGCGACAAGCAAGGACGTAAAATGAGTAAGCAGCTGGGTAACTCACCTGACCTGCTGGAACTCATTCACGCCTTTGGCGCTGATGCCGTGCGTTTTGGTATCATGATCTCGTCACCTGCCGGTAACGACTTACTCTACGATGATGCCAGCTGCGAACAGGGACGTAACTTCTGTAATAAAATATGGAATGCCCTGAAGCTGGTGAAAATGTGGGAACAACGCCAGGAAGATGACAGCGCAGCTGAAGCGGCTCCCCATCACTTCGCGGTGAAATGGTTTGAGAGCAGGCTGAATGAAGTACAGGCTGAAGTTGCTGCGCTGCACAAAGATTTCCGTCTCAGTGAGGGTTTGAAAGCAATTTACAGTCTTGTATGGGATGATTTCTGTAGCTGGTTCCTCGAATGGGCGAAACCTGGTTTTGAGCAACCAATTCCTGCATCTGTATATCGTAAAACCGTATACTTCTTTGAACAACTGATGCAGTTGTTACATCCATACATGCCGTTTATCACAGAAGAAATCTATCAGCAACTGACGGAACGTTCCGCTGATGATTCCCTGATGATCAAGCAATTCGCTACACCTGGTGCGCCAGTACATGCCACACTGCTGGAAGGTGCCCTGGCTAAAGAAGTGATCACCAGCATCCGCGATGCACGTAATAAAAACCAGATTAAGCCCAAAGAGCCTATCGTACTGCACATAGAAACCAAACACGACAACACTTTCAAACAAATTGAAAGCATGCTCGCTAAACAGGTGAATGCATCTGCCATCCACTATGTACAGGAACCGGTAGCTGGTTGTATTACAGTCGTTATTGCAAAAGATAAATTCTATCTCGGTACAGAAACCGAACTGGATACTGCCACGCAGAAAGCTACCCTGCTGAAAGACCTGGAATACCTGAAAGGATTCCTGGTATCTGTTGAGAAGAAGCTCTCCAACGAAGGATTTATACAAAAAGCAAAACCTGAAGCGGTAGAAGCTGAACGCAAGAAAAAAGCAGATGCCGAAGCTAAAATTTCGGTGATAGCGGAAAGTTTAAAGTCCTTATAATTTTTATGATCGCCCGGTCGTTACTATACCGGGCGATTTTTTTATATCCCCGTACTATCATGCATAAACACCTGTTACTTAGTTTTCTTTTAGCCAGCGCTACTTCACCAGTATGGGCGCAGACGCATAAAAAGCCGGCAGCCACTGCGCCCGCAGCGGTTACCAATAAACGTCCGCTAAAACTGCGTAGTACCTGGGGCATCTACCTGAGTGACACCTTACCCAAAACAGAAGTGATCAAACTGCTGGACTCCGCACTGGTGGTACGCGACGAAAAGAATATCAAATACCCTGTATTGTCCTTTGCTTTCACTTATGAAAAGCATGAACCTTACCTAAACGATACTACCGGCCAACCTGGCATCTATAAAGACTTTACAGGCGACAACTTCAAAACAGGCTCTCTCTCCCCTTTATGGAGCAAAGGCCTGAAGGAAACACTGCAAACCGGTGATATACTGTACTTCGATGAAATTATCATCAAGTATGCACCAGATAAGCTCTACAGAGCACCTTCTCTTAAAATCAATGTAAAATAATCTAGTTGTTAAATAACTGTTGAATAGGGATAATAAAGTCCACGCGATTTTGCGCGTTGTCTACCGGATCTGTGTCTAACAAGTGGCTAAACCGCACGCCGAAAGTAAACGGTATGGCATTTCCTATGCGCGTATCCAGGAATAACTCCGCACCAGTAGAGGCATAGCGGGTGTTGATCTCCTGGTTTGTCTGCACAAAATTAGTCATACTGTAATCATAGAACAGGTTAGCCCTGATCCGGCTGAAGTAAAGCAATTGTGCAAAGCCCCAGTCGGGGTAAGCCAATGGCAGATGGTAATTAGCACCCAGCTTGTATATGCGGGTATAGAAAGGCGTATTATACCCTCTCGCATATACGAAGTTATCAGAGAAAGTATAATTGAAGGACTTGTCGCGTTGCTGATAGGCCGCCTGTAATACCAGGTTATGATTTTGCCATAAACCCGGCAGGTATTGGTCGAAGCGCATATACAGTTGTTCTGCAAATAACCCGTTGACAGAAGTGTTGTACTGAACAGCCAGGTATTGTCCGAAATGGGTAAATATATTTTGTGTGCCCTTGAGACGTTGATTGCTAAATATAAACGTGTTGCTGAGGAACTGGATATCATTGCCTTTGTACTTGCTGTCCAGGTACCGGTGGCGGATGTTATAATTACTACCTAGCACCAGGCTGCGGCTATACATCCCCGCCGAAAGATTGAGCGGAACAGAGGCGCCAATATGCGCTGTGGCTTCATTCCAGTATACCCGTTGCCTGGCCTGGTTGAGGCCATTGCGGTTAATGGCATAATCCGCGCCTACATTCAATACAGGGAACCAGCCACCAAAAGTAAACCCGGCAGAAAAGTCGGAGTACTCTTCATTGCGATTGTACGTATAGCCGATACTGGTAGATGTAGTACTCAATATATTTTCACCTACCACGGAAATACCAAATTCCGGATCATTGAAAGAAGGTACCCAGCTATGGAAATTGAAGGGGTGTGATAGTTGCGGATATTTCTTTACTGGCAGAGAATCTTGTGGCACAATATCCAGGATATTCCCCCCCTCTTTAAAATCGGGCCGTAACCAGGCGCTGTGGCCATCTTCACTGACAGGCACTTCTTTCCAGGAAGACGCGCGCAATGCGGCATGATAGAGTTTATACCCTTTTACGGTAAATTCACTGAAAATCAAGCTGTCTTTTTGCGGATCCAGTGCCATGTGCATAGCACTGTTACCTCTGTCTGTCACTTCGAATGTTTTTTTATTGGCTAACGTGATCGCGTATACGTTATTTACATCTTTGTGACCGCTGGTAAAATAAACAGTATCGCCACTTACAACGGGTATACCGATCACTGTGTAGCTGAAAGGTGTGAGTGTAGTGGTTTCCCCGGTGGCGAGCGATTGTTGTACCAGGGCCATTTCTCCTTTTTGATTACGTACAGCGCTGATTACCGCCTGATCATCGGTGGTAAAACGAGGATAGGTATAGTACCAGTTGTTGGGATTCGGCAATTCCTTTTCTATTGCGCCGGTTTGGGCATTCATCAGTTGCAGGTGATAAGCCATTGCAGGCGTGGTAGCTACAGCAATTACCTGCTGACCATTTGCACTGATATCAGGAGAGAAGAATTTGCCTTTGGCAGAAATTGTTTTCGTACGGCCGGTAGCGTTATCCCATATGCGGATAACGGAAAAGTCTTTCCAACTCCAACGGGCATCAAACCGGGCTGCGGCCCATACAATACGACCATTACGATAGCTGAAGAAGTCGTCGTATACGATGCCGGGCCGTACCAGCAGTTTTTCTTCGCCGGCGGCGTTCAGGCGGTATATGCCAGGCACTTTGTTCCAGGCGTCTTTGAGTATAATCCATTCCTTATTGCCGGCATTGTAAATATATTTATAGTCAGTAACAGGCCGGTCCAGGGGCAGCACGGCCGCTGCCGGTGTAGTATCCGGGCGGGCTGCATAGCTATTCCATAGTGGCTGATATTCTGCCAGCATAGCATGATAAAAACCGGTGATGTTCTTGCCTGTTTTCTTTTTCAGGCTATGTGACATCGGGTAGAAAAGTCCGCGGAAGCGTACCGCATCTGTGGTAACGCCTTTCCAGAAGGCTTCTCCGTAGTGGTTGCGTCCATAGGTGGCCATCAGGTATCCCAGGGGATAATGATCGGGCACATAGTCTACATAAGAACCATTACGGATTTTCATATAGGTGTATTGTTTACCTGCCAGGGAGAGTCCGCGGAAGCCATCGAAGAAACCCGGGAGTCTGCCTCTGCCCTGTGGGGTTAAAGCGGTTTCCATTACTACGGCGTCTCCCTCCCAAAACCAGTTAGGTACGGCTATATTGGTGATGGCAGCTTGTCCGAGCTGGCCACCGAGAATAGAAAATACTTTAGATAATCCCTGCCGGAAATTCATGTTTTGTAATACGTGCCTGTATTCATGTACCGACAGTTGTTCTATCCAGTTGAGTGAGCCCAGATCCAGTGAATTGGGGGAAGGGGTCAGGTAAAATTCAGAGCGAAAAGGTCCCAGTTGTACGTATCCATTGGATTGCATGGTTTGGTTCTGCAACACAATACTTATTTTTTTTTCCAATGGACCAATAGAAGTGCGGGTATAGCGATTCAGGTAATGCGTAATGTTGGCTACGCGTTCGCCGGGTCTGGTCATTCCTTTGGGAAAAATGACTCTCACGGTATCCGTATTTATCTGTTGCCATTTCAGCGACGGCGGGTTACCTCCGAATTGCTGTGCTGATAAAGAAAAGGAAAAGATCAGTAAAGTAATGGCCAGGACAAAGCGCATAAAACAATTACGAATTAAAAATGACGGATATGAGCGATTGATAATACTGTATAAACGAAAATATGCTTCTTTCCTTATATAACAGTATTTAATCGACAATATCCGTCATTCATAATCCGTAATTTATAATTCTGTCTATTAACATTCTGGCAGGCTGATAGGAATATTTACAGCCAGGCCGCCATCGGATGTTTCCTTGTATTTTGAATTCATATCCTGTGCAGTTTCCCACATGGTTTTTACCACTGCATCCAGGGAAACCTTTGCCAGTTCAGGGTTGCTTTGCAGCGCCAGTTGGGAAGCCGTGATGGCTTTAATGGCGCCCATGGTATTTCTTTCAATGCAGGGGATTTGTACTAATCCGCCAATAGGATCGCAGGTAAGGCCCAGGTGGTGTTCCATGGCTATTTCTGCTGCCATCAACACCTGGCGTTGGGAGCCTCCCAGGCATTCGGTCAGTGCTGCTGCCGCCATTGCGGAAGACACGCCGATTTCCGCCTGACAACCGCCCATCGCTGCAGAAATCGTAGAACGTTTCTTAAAGATGCTGCCTATTTCAGATGCTGTGAGCAGGAATTGCTGGATTTTTTCTTCGTGGAAGCCATCGCAGAAAGCGATGAAATATTGCAATACTGCCGGAATCACGCCTGCTGCGCCATTGGTAGGGGCAGTTACCACGCGGCCAAAAGAAGCATTTTCTTCATTTACGGCCAGCGCAAAGCAACTTACCCAGTCGAGCGTATAGCTAAAATGCTCTCCTCCTGCCTTGATGGCAGCTATCCAGGAAGCATAATCGGTATAAGTACGGCCTTTCAGTAACTTCTTGTTGAGTGCTACCGCGCGGCGGCCTACTCTTAATCCACCGGGTAGTTCACCGCTGGTGTGGCAACCACGGAAGGTGCATTCCTGCATGACGCGCCAGATATTGAGTAATCCCTGACGGGTGGCTTCTTCCGGACGCCAGGCCGCTTCATTTTCCATTACCAGTTCAGAGATGCTATAACCGGTTTTGATGCACCACTGCAGGAGTTGGCGGGCGGTATCAATCGGGAAAGGCAGGTCTACCTGTTGTGCGCCGCTGCCATCTTCTCCTTCCTGCACCACAAATCCACCACCAATGGAATACCAGGTAGAGGCAATTTGTTCGCCGTCTGCGAAAGTAACCAGGAAAGTGAGTGCGTTGGGGTGAAAAGGTAAAGATTCTTCGAAAAGGAAGTCGATATCCTCCACAGGATCAAAGTCTATCTCATATTTACCTGCCAGCAACATTTTACGGTTGCGACGGATATCATCCATTTTAGGATTGATCTGGTTTACATCAAAAGTCACGGGGTCATCTCCGCAAAGGCCCAGCTGTACAGCGATATCTGTACCGTGACCATGGCCGGTTTTAGCCAGGGAACCATATAATAAAACCTGTACTTTACTGATAGCTGCTAATTTACCTTCTGCTTCCAATGTTGCGAGAAAGCGCAGTGCTGCTCTCCAGGGGCCTAATGTATGGGAACTGGAAGGGCCAACGCCTATCTTGAAAATATCAAATACTGAAATACATTCGTGTGCCACTATTTTTTCGTTTATCTGTAAAATTAACGGAAAGCCGGCGAATAAAACAAAAAGCGGTACTGGCTGAGCCGGCACCGCTTTTACATTTATTTGAACACCAGTTATCTGTTGGTAAAGGATTTCAGTTTAATATTAAAAATCAATACGGTATTACCCGGGATACGGGCAGTCCCCATCTGACCATAACAGTAAGCTGATGGCAGGAATAAATTGATTTCTCCTCCTCTGCCGATTTTAGGTACCCCGTATTTAACGCCGTCAATAGCGCCATTCAGGCCGAAGGTAGCATTATAGCTGCTATCAAATACTGTTTTATCCAGGAAGGTACCCACGTAGGCAGCAGTTACGGTAGCAGCGGTATTGGCAGTGTCTTTTGTATCACCTCTGTTTATAATCTGATAAAAGATACCTGCTGAGTCGTGTTGCATGTTTGTAATATGGTTTTCGACAGCGTAGGCAACAATTTTTGTAGAGTCAATGGTATACTGCGCCTTCCAATCATAAGGGGGCGGATCATTCTTCTTGGAGCAAGCGGCAAGGACTAATAGAAATAATCCTCCTAACAGGAAAACTTTCTTCATACAATTAGATTTCGGTTTTTTTCGTTGTACTGTAAATTAACGGAAAGTGGACGAATAAAACAAGAAGCAGGGCCTCTTGAGCTGGCACCACTTCTTGTTTTATTTGAACACCCATTATCTGTTGGTGAAAGATTTCAGTTTAACGTTAAAGATCAACACGGTATTAGGAGGAATAGGTCCTTGTCCGTATTGCTTATACGCAAAGTAAGATGGCAGTAATAAATTGATTTCGCCACCTCTGCCTATTTTAGGTACACCTATTCTAAACCCGTCAATAACACCATTAAGGCCGAAGTTAGCGTTATAGCTGCTGTCGAACACTGTTTTATTCAGCAGGGTGCCGATGTAGGCAACGTTTACGTAGGCCGCTGCATTGGCAGTATCTTTTGTATCACCTCTGTTTATAATCTGGTAAAATATCCCCGCCGAATCATGTTTCAGGTCTGTGATATTGTTAGCAGCTGCGTAGGCAACAATTTTTGCAGAGTCGATGGTATATTGCGCTGCTTTGTCGTAAGGAGGCGTATTATTATCATCTTTCTTAGAACAAGCGGCAAGTACCGATAAAAATAATCCTCCCAACAGAAAAACTTTCTTCATACAATTACGGTTTCGGTTTTATTATAAATTAAAAGGTGACGATGGTAAGCAAGTAATCACTTTTACCTGATATTTACTAATTCTACTTCAGAAATCAGAATGGCATTAGGCGGAATGATACCGGGAACACCGGTAGCGCCATAGGCAAGGGCGGGGGGAATATATAACCTGATTTTACCTCCCTGGGAAATTTTTTGCAATCCTATCTGCCAACCGGGAATATGATTTTTAAGTTCTCTACGGTCAAAGTCGGTAGGTCCAAAGGAAGAACCTACGATGTCTCCATTAAGTAACTGGTTAGTATAAATGATGGTAGGAATAGAGGTTGCTTTTACATAATGTATACTGTCGCCCGGCTGGAGGATTTTATAATAAAGCCCAGACACGTCTTTAGTAGCCGTTTCATTATGTGCATTTAGATAACCCAGGATTACATTTTCTATCCGGGTATCTATAGGGTTCATCATGAGAGGGCCGTCTTTTTGTTTCATGCATGCTGTCGTTAATATCATCATCCCGCATGCCATTAATAATTTTACAGCTTTGTTCATCCGCTTCTGTTTACGATCTGCTTGTTTAACGGATATCCGCGCCGAAAGTTACAATTATTCTATTTCCGGCATAAAAAAACTCCTGCAGATACAGATCTGCAGGAGTTTTTGGCTATTGTAATAATATAGATTAGTAATCCATACCCATACCGTGGCCGCCGCCGCCCATTGCAGGAGCTGCAGACTTAGGTTCTGGTTTATCTGCGATTACACATTCAGTAGTCAACAGCATAGAAGCGATAGACGCTGCGTTTTCCAGTGCGATACGGCTTACTTTAGTAGGATCGATTACACCTGCTGCCAGTAAGTTTTCGTATACTTCTGTGCGGGCGTTGAAACCGAAGTCACCTTTACCTTCTTTCACTTTCTGTACTACGATAGAACCTTCGATACCAGCGTTAGCGGTGATCTGACGTAATGGTTCTTCGATAGCACGTTTAACGATAGTGATACCGGTTTGTTCGTCGTTGTTATCGCCTTTCAGTGATTCCAGGGATTCGATAGCGCGGATATAAGCCACACCACCACCAGGAACGATACCTTCTTCAACAGCAGCGCGGGTAGCGTGTAAAGCATCGTCTACGCGATCTTTCTTTTCTTTCATTTCTACTTCGGTAGCAGCACCTACGTAGAGAACAGCTACACCACCGCTTAATTTAGCCAGGCGTTCCTGTAATTTTTCGCGATCGTAGTCAGAAGTAGTTACTTCGATCTGCGCTTTGATTTGTCCGATACGGCCCTGGATAGCGTCTTTATCGCCTTTACCACCTACGATAGTCGTGTTATCTTTATCGATCGTGATAGATTCTGCTTTACCGAGGTAAGTCAGGTCAGCATTTTCCAGTTTGTATCCTTGTTCTTCGCTGATAACGATACCTCCAGTCAGGGTAGCGATATCCTGCAGCATATCTTTTCTTCTGTCGCCGAAGCCAGGAGCTTTAACAGCAGCAACTTTCAGGGTACCACGCAGTTTGTTTACCACCAGGGTAGCCAGTGCTTCACCTTCCAGATCTTCAGAGATGATTACCAGTGGTGCGCCTTGTTGTGCTACTTTTTCCAGGATGTGGAGGATATCCTTCATAGTGCTGATCTTTTTATCGTAGATCAGGATATAAGGGTTAGCCAGTTCAGCCTGCATTTTTTCGCTGTTGGTGATGAAGTAAGGAGACAGGTAACCGCGGTCGAACTGCATACCTTCTACTACTTCAACAGTAGTATCAGTACCTTTTGCTTCTTCTACAGTGATAACGCCATCTTTGGTTACTTTACGCATTGCTTCAGCAATCAGTTTACCAATTTCGCTATCGTTGTTAGCGGAGATGGAAGCTACCTGTTCGATTTTTTGGTTGTCGTTACCAACTTTTTCGGACTGTTTTCTCAGGTTTTCAACTACTGCTTTCACAGCTTTGTCAACACCGCGTTTCAGATCCATTGGGTTAGCACCGGCAGCTACGTTTTTCAAACCTTCGCCGATGATGGCCTGTGCCAGAACGGTTGCAGTGGTAGTACCATCACCTGCCAGATCAGCAGTTTTGGAAGCTACTTCTTTCACCATTTGTGCGCCCATATTTTCGATAGCGTCTTCGAGTTCAATTTCTTTCGCAACGGTAACACCATCTTTAGTTACGCCAGGAGCACCGAATTTCTTTTCGATTACTACGTTACGACCTTTAGGGCCCAGGGTTACTTTAACGGCATCCGCCAGGGTGTCAACACCCTTCTTCATTTTGTTGCGGGCGTCTATATTGAAGAAAATTTGTTTTGCCATAATACTTTGTAGATTTTTCTATTAGGAATTAAAACATATCCGGAAGCCTATCTTAAACGATAGCCAGGATATCAGATTCACGCATGATTAAGTAATCTTCGCCTTCGATAGGGAGTTCCTGACCGGAGTATTTACCATACAGTACAGTATCACCTACTTTAACAGTAATGGGCTCATCTTTTTTACCAGGACCAGCAGCCACTACGGTGCCTCTAACTGGTTTTTCTTTTGCAGTATCCGGGATGATGATACCACCAGCTGTTTTCTCTTCTGCTGCTGCAGGTTTCACAATTACCCTGTCAGCTAAAGGTTTAATACTTAATTGTTTAGCCATAGTAGATTTTATTTAAAAAAGATGTTTATATTTTGTTCCTTCCCGTCCACGAGAATTGTGCCAATGCGGTTTTCGGGTCAAATTTGCAGGTTATGAAGGTATTGATTGGAATTCACACTGACAAATCATGACAGGCAACCCGAAAAAATGACAGAAAGTTTGTCTTGTTCAGGATTATACTGAGTTATGCTGATTTTCCCGCTCTAAGATGTCAGACAATTAAATACCAGCAAAACAGGTATTTATGCCTGTTAGTGTCGTAAAAGAAAAAATCAGCATAACTCAGTATAATCCTGAACAAGACAAAATCCGCCCCCATGGCTTTATCTCCCAAATTTCCTCAAATATGAATTTTTTTCTCTAGTTTTGCGCCCTTATACCAGTTCTTTTTTATACGATGATCAGTAGAAGAAACATCCGGGTAAAGGTAATGCAAACACTTTATGCCCTGGAAACGATGGATGAAAGCAGTATTAAGCCAGGTACGGCTACCAGACTTTTAAATGAAAAGCTGGACCAGACCTGTCAGATCTTTACCTACTTACTTAATTCAGTGGTACAGGTGGCACAATACGCAGAAATTGATGCGCAGGCCCGTGCCTCCAAACACTTACCCTCTGCCGAGGACCTGCAGGTGAATACCAAGATTGCAGGAAACGAATTTATTTACCAGATAACCAGTGACAAGGGATTCCAGGTAAACCTGGAACAATGGAAAATGAAGCTGCAGACAGATGATGACCTGCTCAGAAAGCTTTATAACCAACTGGTGGCTACGGATACCTACAAAGCTTATATAGCAGACAACAACCGTACAAAAGCCGGGGAAAAGGAAATACTGGAATTCATCTATAAAGAAGTACTGGGGAAAAGTGAGCTGTTTATACAGCATATGGAAGATACCTTCCTCCACTGGGGCGATGATGAAGAAATGATGAGCATCCTGCTCAACAATTATTTCAACAAGCCACATCTCTTCAACTTCCTTCAGTTGATCAGCAAAGAAAAGCTGGATTATGCAAAAGAACTGCTGCTGACAGTAATCGACAAAAAAGAATACTGCCTGGAGCTGATCAAACCCAAATTACAAAACTGGGATTCTGAACGTATTGCAGCGGTGGATATGTTACTGATGGAAATGGGCGTTTGCGAGTTCCTCTACTTCCCTACTATTCCGACCAAAGTAACCATCAACGAATATATAGACCTGGCAAAAGCTTACAGCACTCCACAAAGCGGACAGTTCATTAACGGGATATTGGATAATATCCTGAAAGACCTGGAAAAGGAACAATTGGTTCAAAAACAGGACCGTCCCAAAAAGTAAGTGGGAAAAGTTATTTTTACCTAAAAAAATAGCAAAACCATGAAAAAGCTGTTCTGTTTATTCGCCTGTGGAAGCCTGCTGATAGCGGCTTGTAACAATAGTGCCAAAAAGAATACTGCCGCTGCCGGCGCTACCGAAAGTGGGCAAGTAAAGAATAATGCACAATCTTCTGCACTGACCTTTGAGGAAAAGGTGCATAATTTTGGTGAAATTGCAGCCGGGGAAAAAGTAGAGTATTCTTTCAAATTCACTAATACAGGCACCAGCCCGCTAGTGATCGAAGATGCCATTTCCAGTTGCGGTTGCACCGTTCCGGAATGGCCTAAAGAACCGATTAAACCCGGACAATCCGGCTATATGAAGGTTATTTTTGACAGTCATGGCAAATCTGGTTATACAGAGAAAGAGATTTCTGTGAAAATCAACAATAATGACGGTTATGTGATAGGACCTAAAATACAGTGTAATATCATTACCAAGTAGGACCGACTAAATTATTAAATCAATTATAGATGAACATCCTGAACATTTTATTAATGGCGCCTCAAGGTGGTGCTCAAGGTGGTGGTAGTTCCGCGATTTCCTTCCTGTTTTTCGGCGGTATGATCCTTGTCATGTGGCTTTTCATGATTCGCCCTCAAACTAAGAAAGCGAAACTGCAGAAACAATTTATCGACAACCTGAAAGAAGGCGACAAAATCGTTACCATCGCAGGTATTCACGGTAAAGTGAAGAAAATGAACGACGACAATACCGTTGTAATGGAAGTTAGTCCTGGTACCAGCTTCGTGATTGAGCGTTCTGCTATCAGCATGGAATATACTTCTGCCAAACAACAGAAACCAGCTGAAACCAAATAAGCTTACAGATTACCTTTTTTATACTACGGAGTTACGGGCCCAGGCTTGTAACTCCGTATTTCGTATGGGCCGGTTCGTATTTTTTTTTAAATTGGGGTTATGTTAAAGATAGGAATCACCGGAGGTATTGGCTCTGGCAAAAGCACCGTTAGCAAAATATTTGAATTATTAGGCATCCCCGTATACTACGCCGATGACAGGGCAAAGGATATACTGGTACGTGACCCGGAACTGATGGGCCAGGTAAAACAACACTTTGGTGCAGCAACATATGATGAAAACGGTCAGCTGAACCGGAAATACCTCGGGGATATTGTATTCAACAACAAAGACAAACTGGCCCTGCTGAACTCCCTGGTACACCCTGCTACCATCCGGGATTCCGACCAATGGGCCAGCCAGCAAACGACGCCCTATGTACTAAAGGAAGCAGCCCTGCTTTTTGAAACAGAATCTTTTCACCACCTGGATAAAGTCATCGCTGTTTTTGCACCCCAGCCACTGCGGGTACACCGCGTCATGAAACGGGATAACATGACCCGCGATGAAGTGCTGGCACGCATTTACAAGCAAATTGATGAAACCATTAAAATGCGGCTGAGCGATTATGTGATACACAATGATGAGCAGCACATGGTGATTCCGCAAGTACTGGCCCTACACCAGGAATTATTGGCATTGGCGGCAGCACACTAAGGTTACCTGGGGTATAGCACTGACATACTCCCCTGCCGTTTTGCCTAACTTTAATAAAAATATGAATGATAATGGATAAGGTGAATATTTCCCCCATACAACTCACCCCTGGTGCAGCGGCAGCAGTGAAAAAACTGCTGGAGGGCGCAACAGAAGCCCCTTATCTGCGGGTAGGCGTTAAAGGCGGTGGCTGCTCTGGTGTGGCTTATATGCTGGGATTTGACGTTATTATGGAAGATGATGACCTTTTTGAGGTAGCGGGTATTCCTGTGATCATGAAAAAAGCCCATAGTATGTACCTGATGGGAATGGAAATAGATTATGAACCGGAGGCGAAAGGATTCGTTTTCCGGGGAGCATAAAGCATAAAGCGGAAAGCAAAAAGCCATTGAGGCGAATGATGTAAGCGGATATTCACGCAGGTCATTCGCCTCAATGGCTTTTTGCTTTCCGCTTTATGATTTATGCTCAACAAAAAACCTCCTGGCAAGCCAGGAGGTTTTTATTATCAAACATCATTTCAGTTATCTTACTTATTTAGCAGCAGTTGCTTTCTGCGCAGTCACTTCCACTGATTCTGATTCGTTTGCCAGTTGGTTCTTTTTATCAAAGTCAACCAGTACCGGCGCGGCTACGAAGATAGAAGAGTAAGTACCAGTGATCACACCAATCAGCATCGCGAAAGCGAAACCACGGGTTACTTCACCACCGAAGATAAACAGGATCAGGATGGTCAGGAACACTGTGAGGGAGGTCATAATGGTACGGCTCAGCGTATCGTTAATCGCTTTGTTGATAACCACATCTCTGTCGCGACCATGTTTACCTGTTCTGAAGTATTCACGGATACGGTCAAATACGATTACGGTATCGTTCATGGAGAACCCGATTACTGTCAGGATCGCCGCAATAAAGTGCTGGTCAATTTCCAGGGTGAATGGTACAAAAGATCTGCACCAGGAGAACACTGCCAATGTTACCAATACGTCATGCAGCAAAGAGAAGATAGTACCGATAGAGTACTGCCATTTGCTGAATCGTAACAGGATATAGAGGAAGATCACCACGATAGACAGTATCGTTGCTTTTACAGCACCAGCGCGTAAGTCGTCGGAAATAGTAGGTGATACCGTCTGTGATCCAACAATATAACGGGAAGCAAAGGCTTCAGGCGTTACAGAAGCATCATAGAACTGCTTCAGGCCCTGGTATAATTTATCTGCTACTTCTTTATCTACTGCCAGGCTCTGCTGCTCAATTTTGTAAGCAGTAGTGATATTCAGCTGGTTAGTGCTTCCGATAGTTTTAACGAATACTTCTGATTCAAATTCTTTCTTCAGCACCTCTGCTACTTTCTCCCTGTTCATCGGATGCTCGAAGCGAACGGTATAGCTACGTCCACCGGAGAAGTCGATACCGTGGTCGAAACCATGGAAGAAGGAAGATACACCTGCCACCATTACAACAGCAGAGATAATGTAAGCATATTTACGTTTACCTACGAAGTCGAAAGCAGCATGCTTAAATACTTTACGGGAAATAGGCGTAAAGTATTCGAAGTGTCTTTTTCTCTTCATCCAGAAGTCAGTTACCATACGGGAAACCAGGATACCGCAGAACAGAGACAGGAACAAACCTATGATCTGAGTGGTAGCGAAGCCCAGTACAGGACCCAAACCGAAGTAAAACAGGATGAATGCAGTCAGGAGGGAGGTAACGTGACCATCGAGTACAGGTGCATAGGAACGTTTGTAACCTTCTGCAACTGCTTCAGGGTAAGATTTACCATGCGTTAGCTCATCCTTGATTCTTTCGAAGATGATTACGTTGGTATCCACCGCCATACCGATAGTGAGTACCATACCCGCAATACCAGCCATTGTTAACGTAGCGCCCATAGATGCCAGGATACCGAAGGTAAACAGCAGGTTGAGTACCAGTGCAATGTTAGCTACCCAGCCGGCAGAGTTGTAATACACCAGCATGAGTACGAAGATGATACCGAAGGAGATCATGAAAGACTTTGCACCAGCAGCGATAGATTCAGCGCCGAGGGTAGGTCCTACGATCTGTTCCTGTACGATTTGTGCAGGCGCCGGCATTTTACCGGATTTCAGGATGTTGGCAAGGTCACTCGCTTCTTCAATGGTAAAGCTACCGCTGATAGAAGAGCGGCCACCGGCAATTTCACCCTGTATAGATGGTGCGGAGTAAACGATATTATCGAGAACAATCGCAACGTAGTTGAAAGTATTAGGATCTTTTGGATTGGTTGGCGCCAGTTCACCGGTCAGCTTTTTCCACTCATGGGCACCTACGTTGTCCATGGTCATGCTGATTTCCGGTTGGTTGTTCTGGTCCATATCCTGACGTGCATCTACGATCCTTTCGCCACCAACACGTGGAGTAGGATTAGCAGGATTCACTTTCAGGAGGTATACCGCAATCAGACCGTGTTTGTCTTCTTTATTTTCCGGACCGAATGCAATCACACCATCTTTAGGTAATACCGCTTTTACAGCAGGCAGTTCCAGGTAACGGTTGAAAGTAGCGGTATCCTTAGGGAAGATTCTTCCGATAGAAGAACTTGGGAAGATAGTACCGGATTGTGGGTCAGCGTTAGGGATGAAAACCATGAACAGCGGGTTTTGTTTCTGCTGTTCTTTGATTTGCAGTTCTTTGCTGGCATTTTTACCGGTATCGCTTTTAGACAGGTACTGTGACAGGCTGCCATCCTTAGCGGTATCGCCAGGAGTGGCGGCAGCGGCGGTAGCTCCTTTAGTGGTATCTACAGCAGCAGTAGCTGGTGTAGCTGTTTTCAGAGAGTTTCTGATGGCCTCGTTCATTGGCATCAGCACATTCTGGAAAAATTCCGGGCTGTTTTTGTATACTTCCCTGAATTCCAGGTTAGCGGTTGCCTGCAGGTATTTGTGTACACGGGCAGCGTTATCAACGCCTGCCAGTTCCACGGAGATCAGGCCTTTGTTTTCGTCCAGGCTGATGTTTGGTTGTGCCACCCCGAATTTATCAATACGTTTTTGCAGTACGATATAGGTATTTTTAATGGCAACACGTGATTCCTTGCGGATCATGTCCAGCACCTGCTGATTGGTAGAATTGAAGGTGATATCCTTTTGGTAGGCATTCGCAAAGATCGTTGCCAGTTTACCCTGTGGTGCTACTTCGGCGTATGCTTGACCGAACAAAGTAACAAAATCTGACTGGTTTGTCTTTTTGAGTTCATTTGCCCTTACCAGTGCTCTGTTAAATGCAGCATCCTTGGATTGACCGGATAAAGCGCGGATTACATCCTCCACGTTTACCTCCAGTACAACGTTCATACCACCTACCAGGTCCAGACCAAGATTCAATTCTTTTTCCTTTGCTTTGGTGTACGTGACGTTCCATGGGAAACCTGCAATCTTCGTGCTGCTGGTACTGTCCACGATCTCTTGTCTCCTCAGTTTAATAAACCCTGCCAGTGTATCTGAGTAGAAGCCCTGCAATTCAGCATTGCCGGGATATTTCTTATCAGGTGTAGGGTATTGTTTGGCCACATAGTCCTTGGCCTGCTGCTCTATCTTCTTCTCATAGTTCCGCACCAAAAACGTGAAGGACAATTGGTACAAAGAGATAAGGATCAGTGCGATGGCAAAAAATCTTACCAGTCCTTTAAGTTGCATACTGTTTGTTTCGGGTTTATAAAAAAAATTTTTAAGAGTTGCAAAGATAGAATTTAAATCGATATATTAAAGCCCTTGTTAAAAGACGCGCAAAATCAATCTGCGCCTGCTTTTACAGGTTAGCTGGCATACTTTTTTGTAAATCTGCGATCCTGGATTCTGGTCTTTTTAATATTATTCCTTTGCTTTACAATCAATAACAACGACAAATATATGCAAACCCAACATTATCCGGCAACAGATAATTTTCTGGAAGCTTTGCTGAAAAGTCAAAAAAGCCGATTGGGTGCGGTTTTCAGCGATCCTTCGACCTACCGGTTACAGGTAATTTTTACCCGGATTGACCGGGATGAACGGCAAATGCCTCATTTTACAGATTATTTTTATGGCGTTCCGCCAGATACCTACTTCTACCCTGCTTCTACGGTAAAGTTACCGGCAGCGGCACTGGCACTGGAAAAAATAAACGATTTGCAGATCCCGGGCCTGCACCGGGACACTCCTTTGTTAACAGATCCGCTACCAAACATCAATACAGGCGTTCGCCGCGACCGTTCGGCCGCCTCCGGACGCCCTTCCGTAGCTCACTATATTAAAAAAATATTCCTTACAAGCGATAACGACGCTTTTAACCGCCTGTATGAACTGATTGGCCAGGAGTCTTTTAACCGGCGGCTGTGGGAAATGGGATACGATCAGGCTCAAATCCGCCACCGGGTAGGGCTTCCTCTTTATGAAGCCGCGAATAAACACACGAACGGGGTGGTATTCCAGGTGGGTAATATTGTATTATACCAGCAACCGGCCCAATGCAGCCAACTGGATTTTCCCCCACGCCAGGATTTTGCCGGACGGGCTTTCTATAATCATCTCGACAAGCTGGAAGCCCGGCCCATGAACTTTTCCCATCGCAACAAACTCCCTCTCACTCACTTACACAACATATTACGGAGCATAATTTTTCCAGCAGCTGTAACAAATCGGCAACGGTTCCGTTTAACAGAGGAAGACTATAATTTTTTGTATCAACATATGTCACAATATCCGGAGGAGTCAACCGATCCAATATATGATCCGGACCAATATTACCAGGCATATACCAGATTTTTGCTTTTCGGAGGAGATAAAAATAGCCGGATACCCGACCATATCAGGATATTTAATAAACCAGGATGGGCTTACGGATTTCTGACGGATACCGCTTATATTGTGGATTTTGCCAACAATACAGAATTCTTGCTATCCGCCAGCATCTTCGTCAATACAAGCGGGATACTGGGCGATGATCAACAAGCTTTTGAAGAAACAGGTAAACCCTTTCTCAGGGCATTGGGGGAAGTGATTTATACAGAAGAGGTACAACGGAATAAAAAAATACTGCCGGACCTGTCCCGCTTCAAACCAAAATAGGAAAAAACAACTGACAATAACACACACAAAAAAAACTGAGAGCAAAATGCTAACCAAGAAAAATCGCGTATGGGCCGCAGCTGCCCTGTTGACTGCAGCAATCGGATTCACTTCCTGTCTGAAGAATGATAAGATCACGCCCAGCAGGCCTCAAGCCCAGATCCTGTTCATGAATGTATCCAATAGCACTGTGCCTGCTTCATTTTATGATAATGATCAGAGAATCAGTAAAGATACCGCTTCCATTAACTTTGGCTTTATATCGAATTATTCAGTGTTAGGAGGTATGCATACTTTCCAGTTGAGGAAAAAAGGCGGAGACAGCGTAATTACCACCAATAGTTATAACTACGACTCTACCGCTTACTATACCTACCTGATTGTAGGTAATAACCCGGTAAGATCTTTTACCGTTCCAAGTGATTTCACCACTGCCAGTCAAAGCAAAATCAACATCCGTTGCTTTAACTTGTCACCAGGTACCTCCTCGGTAGATTTTTATGTAGGTAGTGAGAAAATAGACAGTAATCGTGCATACATGTCTTATATTGACCCGTCATCTGCCTCTAAATTCACCCAATTCACCAACTTCAGCGTGAACAATACCATTACCGTAAAGAAAGCGGGTACTAACGAAATACTTGCTACCAATAACAACCTGACAATGATTCAAGGCAGATCTTTCAATATCGGAAACGTGTATACTATTTATTATGCGGGTACTCCAGGCAGCACCGGTGTTGATAAACTGGTGGTTAACGCAGTTCCCAGCCTTTACTAAGCAGCAGATAAATTCTTAATGATAGAATATAGAAGGGGCCGTGATTACGGCCCCTTCTGCGTTAGTATGGCAGCCGTACCCCATCTTTCCATGTATTATCTACTTTTTTTCTGTAGGTTTGTTCCGGTACAATGTTAAGATATGAATCAACTAGCAGAAAGGCTGTCACGGATTTCCGAGCCTCAAACAATTAAAATGGCTAAACTCGGCCGCGAGTTGAAAGCCCAGGGTATAGATATTGTAGACCTCAGCATCGGAGAGCCGGACTTTGATACCCCGGCGCATATCCGTGAAGCCGCCAAAAAGGCGATTGATGAAGGGTTTACACATTATACCCCCGTGGCTGGCTATGCAGACGTAAGACAGGCAGTAGTGCATAAACTGAAGAGAGATAACGGTCTTGACTATACGCCAGAACAAATTGTAGTGTCTACCGGCGCTAAACAATGCCTGGCCAACGCCGTACTGAGCATTGTAAACCCGGGCGATGAAGTCATCATCCCTACCCCTTACTGGGTTACGTATTCAGAACAAGTGAGCCTTTGTCAGGGGGAAGTGGTATTTGTTCCCTGCAGCATTGAAAATAATTATAAAATCACAGCGGCACAGCTCGAAGCGGCTATCACACCGAAAAGTAAGCTGTTCATGTTTTCTTCTCCCTGCAACCCTACCGGGTCTGTATATTCCAAAGAAGAACTGGCTTCGCTGGCGGCTGTATTTGCCAAACACCCGCAGATCTTTATTATCTCCGACGAAATATATGAGTATATCAACTACGTTGGTAAACATGAAAGCATTGCCCAGTTTGGGGACCTGATTAACCGTACCATCATTATTAATGGTCTCAGTAAAGGATTTGCCATGACTGGCTGGCGCCTGGGCTATATGGCCGCTCCACTGGATATTGCCAAAGCCTGTGATAAAATTCAGAGTCAGTTTACCTCTGCTACCTGCTCTATCACCCAGCGGGCTGCTATTACTGCGCTCACCGGCGATCTGACTACTGCCGTGGAAATGGTGGCTGCCTTTAAAAAACGCCGTGCTTACATACATGAGGCCCTGAAAACCATTCCCGGTCTGAAAGTAAATGATCCGGAAGGCGCCTTCTATATGTTTCCCGATGTGAGTGCCTTCTTCAATAAGTCGTATGAAGATATGCATATCAAAAACGCAGATGACCTGTGCATGTACCTGTTACATAAAGCACATCTGTCTACCGTTACCGGCGTAGCATTCCAACAGCCCAACTGTATTCGTCTCTCTTACGCCACCAGCATGGAGAACCTGGAAAAAGGCGTGGAAAGGCTGCGTACCTGGCTGGCAAAACTGAGCTAAGCAAAAGCAATATGAATGAAGATTTATGGGAGATAGTATCCTTCGTGTATATCATCTCCCATAAATTCTTAATTCTTAACACTTAATTATATATAAAATTATTATATATTTGTGCGCATAACGTATAAAGATGGATGTGAATAAACTTTTGTATATCGCCATTGCCATTGGTGCAATAGCGATTATATATCCGACCATAAAAGATCTCTTCAAAAAAAACAAACCGGAGGATGCGCCGGAAGGAGAAAAAAAGACGCCTGTTAATGCCGCCATCCTTCCATTACAATTACAGGCTTATGAGCGGATGGCGTTGTATGTAGATCGCATTACACCGCAAAGCCTGATTGGCCGGATTTACCATCCGGGCCTGCTGGCAGTGGATATGCAGATTGCCATGGTACAACAAATCAAAGCGGAATATGAACATAATGTGACCCAGCAGATTTATGTGTCTACTGCCACCTGGGAAGCGGTAAAAACTTTAAAGGAACAAACCATTTCCGTTATTAACCAGGTAGCTGTACAACTGCCACCGGACGCGCCGGCATTGGAACTGAACAAACAAATACTGGAAGTTTTTTTACAAGCCGGGGAATCTCCTGCCGAACTCACCTCCCAGATTATCAATGCAGAAGCCAAACGCCTCATGCGATAATTACCGCGTGCGGATCACTTCATTCAATAAATAACCTTTTCCGTTAAACAGTATGTAAAGTGGTTTTCCCTGGTACCAGGGAACGCCGGCTGTTTTAGCATGTACCTGTATATGCAGATGCGGTTCTGTACTAAAGCCTGAATTACCCACACAACCCAGGGGATCTCCTTGTTTTACATGCTGTCCGTCTGTCACTATCACACTACCCATTTTGAGATGGCCCATAAACACGTAATAACCGGGCGTTTCCAATAATACCTGGTTAGTATTTTTGGGGCCCCGGTCCATCGCAGGGGGAATATTATCCGGGTTATTGCTGACAGCCCTTGCCACCAGCCCATCACAGGGGGCATACAAGGTATCACCAAAAATCGTGTAATCGTGGAGGTTACGGGAAAATATACGGTTAGCACGCCCGCCGCGAGGATTGAGTTTTACAATATCCATAGCATATACCGCTCCCCGTAAACTAAAGTGGAACACATTGGTAGGCAATCCTTTGCCTCCCTGCAGCACATAATACTTACCGGATTTAAACGGAAGCGATAAGCGTACAGTGTCCGGTTTGCCGGTAGTACCCGTGAAATAAAGGATACTGAGGAAAGTGAACAGTGCAGAAAGCATCCTATTACTACGTTGCTTCCATAGCGGTGTAGGTTTGGCGGCATGATCATGCTTACGCAATACATAGGCGGCGCAAACGGCCAATAACAGGCCTCCGAATACATAGCCTGCATAGATGGATAGATATACCCAGGTACCGTATAAATAAAGAAACACTGCCAGGGATAAGCCCAGCAACAAATAAGTGTAAGTAGCGCCCAGTGGTCTGCTGCCGGCTTTCCATACCAGGTATAAACTATATAGTGCCAGCACGAGGGTAATGCCTAATAAACAATAAATGATCATAATTGCCTGCCATCTTTCACACAAATTATCAATATTTTTCTCAGCGGCGAAGTACCATAATAATTATGTAACATTGCAACGCTAGTTTTTGATACTATGGAAAAAACCATTCAAACCGATTCGGGCATTGTGATAGCGCCTGTATATAGCCAACCGGTGGCTATGGAAGAGCAGCCCGGTAATTTCCCATATACCAGGGGAATTCATGCTACCATGTACCGCGATAAGCTGTGGACCATGCGACAGTATGCCGGATTCAGTACTGCAGAAGAATCAAATAAACGTTATCACTACCTGCTCAGTCAGGGCGTAATGGGCCTGAGTGTTGCTTTTGATCTGCCTACACAAATAGGGTATGATTCAGATCATCCCATGTCTGAAGGAGAAGTAGGGAAAGTAGGCGTAGCCATAGATTCATTGGAAGATATGGAGATATTGTTCAAAGACATTTCACTGGAACAAATATCTACCTCCATGACCATCAATGCCACCGGCTTCATATTGCTGGCATTGTATATTGCGCTTGCCAAAAAGCAGGGCGCCGATCTGAAAAAGATTTCCGGTACCATTCAAAATGATATACTGAAAGAATATGCTGCCAGAGGCACTTTCATTTATCCGCCGAAACCCTCTATGCGGTTAATCACGGATATTTTTGCCTATTGCAGCAAAGAGGTTCCCAAGTGGAATACCATCTCCATATCTGGTTATCATATCCGCGAAGCAGGCGCTAATGCCGTACAGGAGCTGGCTTTTACACTAGCTAACGGTAAAGCCTATCTGAAAGCAGCTCAGGAAGTAGGATTGGATATCAACGTTTTTGCCAAACGGTTGTCTTTCTTCTTCAATGCACATAACCACCTTTTTGAAGAAGTGGCGAAATTCCGCGCTGCCAGACGCATGTGGGCACATATCACCCAATCCCTGGGGGCTACTGACGCCAAGGCACAGATGCTGCGTTTCCATACCCAAACGGGTGGCAGCACCCTAACCGCCCAGCAACCACACAACAATATTGTAAGAGTAGCGATACAAACCCTGGCGGCTACGATGGGAGGCACCCAATCGCTCCATACCAATGGCTATGATGAAGCATTATCACTGCCCACCGAAGAAGCGGCACGTATTGCCCTCCGCACCCAGCAGATAGTAGGATATGAAAGCGGTGTAGCCGACACCGTAGACCCCTTAGCTGGTTCTTTCTATGTGGAAGCACTCACCAACGAAGTAGAAAGCAAAGCCTGGGAACTCATTAACAAAATAGACGCCATGGGCGGCGCTGTGAGCGCCATTGAACAAGGCTTCGTACAGGACGAGATAGCCCGCAGCGCCTACCGGTACCAGCAGGAGATTGAGAATAATGAAAAAATTATCATCGGTGTTAATAAATTTACAGCAGCTGACCAGGTAGCACCCGAAGTGTTCCGTATTGACGACAGTATCCGTGTATTACAGTCTGAAAGGCTGAAATCCTTACGGGAACGCCGCAACAATGCGGCGGTACAACAGGCACTGGTCCGGATCCGGGAAGCGGCCGGCACCAGCGAAAACCTGATGCCCCTGGTAGTAGAAGCAGTAGAACATTTGGCCACACTGGGAGAAATTGCAGATGTACTGAGAGACATATGGGGAGAGTATAAATAATTATATAAGCGTATTCAACAAACAAATGAGTTTAATCTATCACAACAACTGCCCGCTTTGTGGATCATCACAAATTCATGAAGCGCTTACTGCCAAAGACTTTACTGTATCAAAAGAAACATTCAATATCTTCCATTGCGGAGGCTGTGGTGGCCGGTTTACACAAAATGTACCGGATAGTGCATCTATAGGACGTTACTACCAATCACAGGAATATATTTCTCACTCCGAAACCAAACAAGGCCTCATTAACCGTTTATACCACAGCGTCAGAAAAATTACGCTGCGCTCCAAACAAAACTGGGTGCGTAATGCCGCTGGTATGAAAACAGGCAACCTGCTGGACATCGGCAGTGGCACCGGCGCTTTCCTCCATTATATGCAACAGGGCGGGTGGACCGTCACCGGTCTGGAGCCTGATGAAAATGCGCGCCACAATGCCAAAACGATTTACGATATTACCGCGCTACCAATAGAGGAGCTGTATACTTTGCCGGCACAACAGTATGATGCCATCACCATGTGGCATGTACTGGAACATGTACATGACCTGCATCGTTACCTGGATCATATCCGCACCCTGCTGAAGCCTAACGGGGCTTTGCTGATAGCCGTTCCTAACTACACCTCCTCCGATGCCAGCTATTACAAAGAATACTGGGCGGCCTATGATGTACCCAGACACCTGTATCATTTTTCTCCGGGTGCTATGGAACAATTACTCACCCAACACCAGATAAAACTGGTAAAAAAACACCCGATGGTGTTTGATGGCTTCTACGTAAGCTTACTCAGTGAAAAATATAAAACCGGTAGCAGCCGCTTATTACAAGGCTTTTTCCATGGTTTCCGTTCTTATAGAAAGGGATTAAAAGTAGTAGATCAATGCAGCTCAATTGTATATGAATGCAGGATCTGAGTTTATAAAGCGGAAAGCATAAAGCAGAAAGCAAAAAGCTATTATAGCGAATGATCGGAGCGGATATTTTCATCCTATGCTTTAATCATTCGCTATAATAGCTTTTTGCTTTCTGCTTTATGCTTTCTGCTTTACCGAAGCTTCATCTCTTCTACTAAGCGGGTACATCCTGCATATTTGTCTACTATAAACAATACGTAGCGGATGTCTACCATGATATTACGGCAAATAGAAGGGTCATAATTAATATCGCTCATCGTGCCTTCCCAGGTACGATCAAAATTCAAACCGATCAAACGGCCATATGCGTCCAGGGCGGGGCTACCGGAATTGCCACCAGTAGTGTGGTTGGAAGCAATAAAGCAAACCGGCATTCTTCCATTCACGCCATAACGGCCATAGTCTTTTTTCTTATACAGCTCAATTAACCGGGCTGGTACATCAAACTCGTAGTCGCCCGGAATATATTTTTCCATGACACCATCGAGCCAGGTGTAATAGTCGTAGTGAACGGCGTCGCGTGGATTGTAGCCGTCTACCTTACCGTAAGTAACGCGAAGCGTACTGTTGGCGTCCGGATAGAACGTTTTCTTGCTGCCCATCACGTCCATTTGTGCCTGCATGTAAGTACGCTGCAGGTTGTTGATGTTGGATTGGATATCTGCCAGCGGTTTACTTACATTGTCTACAAATCCTTTGCGCATGGCCATTACCAGGCGGGTAGCGGGATCGGACCACATTTGTGCCACTACGGTATTGTAAGGTTGCTGCACAAAAGTTTTTAATTTTTCGGGAGAAGTTAAGCCGGAGAGTGCATACATTTTATCGGCTAATGCGCGGCTGTCTTTGTTATTCTCCTGCCAGATCTGTGTAAACTCACTGCCTGCATATTGCGCTGGTACGCCTTTGGCATAAAGCGCCACCTGGCTTACACAAATATCGTGATCTACTTTGGCGTTATAGTTCTGGTAGAATGGTTGCATGGAGGCCAGGAATTGTTCCCGCATGGTTTCATACTGTCCTTCCCCTCTTTCGTGTACGTCGTTCAGGAAAGTAATGAGGCGATCGCCCACGGTAAACAGTTCCACATTTTTAACCAATTCGCTATAGTAATCACGGGTTTGCGCATATGGCTGCATTTGCTGGTAGTATGCGTTCAGTGAATCCAGTACACCACCATATTGTTTTTTCCATACCGGGTTTGTTTCCAGGAGCTGCCGGTAGGCGGTTTCATAGTGCAGTTTCTTACCGATGCCATTGGTTTGTTTTACGCCCTGCATTTCTCCCATCCATTTTTTCCAATAGTTGGCAGTGCCGGCATATTTGGCGGCATATTGTATTTTGATTTGTTGATCTTTACGCATGTAACCGTCCATGATTTTGAGGGCGGCGTCTCTCATTTCCACTTTGGCGGCATCTACTACCTCCACGGTTTGCTTAACCGCTTCTGACGGGAGATATTCAGTGGTGCGGCCAGGGAATCCCATCACCATGGTGAAGTCATTTTGTTTCACGCCTTTCAGGGAAATGGTGAGGGCATATTTAGGCTTTAAAGGCACATTATCCTTCGAATAAGGAGCCGGGCGACCATCTTTACCGGCATATATACGAAACATCGAAAAATCGCCTGTATGACGGGGCCACACCCAGTTGTCGGTATCTGACCCAAACTTCCCGATAGCAGATGGAGGGGCTCCTACCAGTCGTACATCACGATAGGTTTCTGTTACGAACAGGAAGTACTGGTTGCCTTCATAAAATGGTTTTATCATGGCATCCTGCCAGCTTTCTTTGCGGGCAGACAGTTTGATATCGTTTAAGCGCTTATCTATGGCGGATTGGCGTTCTCTTTCGCTCATACCGGGTTTTACATCCTGCAGGGCAGCTTTGGTCACATCATCGATACGCACAATAAAGGTGGCAAAGAGGCCGGGGTTGGGTAATTCTTCTACAGCTGATTTTGCCCAAAAGCCATTTTCCAGGAAGTTATTCTGCAGGGAAGAATGCTTTTGGATGGCATCATAACCGCAGTGGTGATTGGTGAGCAGCAAACCCTGCTCTGAAATGACTTCTGCAGTACAGAACCCACCGAAGCTCACGATAGCGTCTTTCAAACTACCTTTATTGATACTGTAAATATCCGCGGCACTGATTTTCATGCCCATTCCTTTCATCTCTTTCTCATTAAGACCGGATAACAGCTGCGGCAGCCACATGCCTTCAGTAGCATAGGCCTGCTGCGCCAGTACGAGGAATACTAACAGTAGTACCCGTTTCGCGATTCGTTGCAACATATCTGATATTCTTTTTATAAAACAGGCAATTTACTATAATTCGGGGAGGCAGGAAAAGATAACCCGGTGTTTCCTCTGATTCATCGACACAAACCCGCTATTTACAGAGATACCGTTGCTCATCTGGATGGATTGCCGCAATTTCATCTCCTATCTATCTGTCGCAAATGTTCCGGTTAAAATCTTCGGTAGTAATAGCACACATAACAGGGTGGCTGATATGCCTTAGTTTACCGCTACTTTTTATCAGCGGGCAAACAGGCGACCACAGGGCACTTTCTATTTTATTTTCCACAGATTACCTGGTTTTCGGGGTAACATATGTAGCATTATTCTACTTTCATACGTACTTTCTTTTTCCCCGCCTGTACTTCCGCAAGCAGTATGTGTTGTACTTCCTCATGGTATTATTATTGCTGCTGATGATCAACTACATGCGGCCATTTGATCATTTGTTCAGCCGGTTACGACATCCGGAAGCAGCACCTTTACCACCGCTGAAAGTGGATATCGTCAGCGACTTCCTTTTTCTGCTCACCATTTCACTGAGTGTTGCTATTGAAACTACCCGGCGCTGGCAACAAACCGAGCAACGGGCGCTGTATGCGGAAACCCGTAAAACACAGGCTGAATTGTCTTTTCTGAAAGCCCAGATCAACCCACATTTCCTGTTCAATACCCTCAACAATATTTACTCCCTGGCCATTACACGTAACGAAAATACGGCCATGAGCATTATGAAGCTGTCAAAGATGCTCCGCTACCTGACGGAAGACACGCGACATGATTATGTATTGCTTGAAAATGAAATTGATTGCCTGCGCGATTATATAGATTTGCAAAGACTCCGGCTCACGACTAAAACACAGGTAAACTTTTCTGTTACCGGTAGTCCGGGTATAAAATGTATTGCGCCGCTGGTGTTATTTCCTTTCCTGGAAAATGCATTCAAATATGGGGTCAGTAATCATGAACCGTCTGAAATCAACATTCAGCTGGCCACGTCAGAAAATCATATCCATTTTTTCTGCAGTAATAAATTGTTCAGGATGGTATCGGATAATACCCCTGTTGGCATTGGTATTGCGAACACCCGGCAAAGACTGGATCATTTGTATCCGGATAAATATGAATTGCAGATCAGTGAGGACAATGGCGCCTATGCGATTACCTTACAGCTACAGGCATAACCCACCTCTTTTACAGACAGTATTTCCGGCCTGAAACTTTTTGATAACAATATTAGTTTCGGGAGAGAGATCCCGCTACAATACTGCTCCAGCATCAAAAAATTCCAGGAACCGGAAATACCTTAACAGATTAGCTCCTGCACCGATTAGTGATACAGGTAGTTGAGCGCAATAATATCATTGGCGTTGAAGGTGCGGTTACCGCCGTTAGAGCAGGCCAGCATCCAGGAGTTGGCATTCGGACCTGAAGGCGTACCCGGAATAAACACAGCGCCTACGCCGCCATCACCTTCGTTTACAGCGCTACCACCACAGCTGTAGGAACGGTCCATATAATCGGTATGACGCATACCAATACAGTGACCAATTTCATGCTGAATAACGGAGCCCACATACAGTACGTTAGGATTGGAACCATAAGCATACTGGTTAGTGTTCATCTTAATAGTACCGTAAGGATTGCCGGCGCTGGTAGGGAAACCTGACGATCCCAACGTGATATAACCACCACTTGGGCCCTGATTGAAGCCTTTAATAGTGATGTCTGGAGTGCCGCTGGTAATACGCTGGAAGGTAAACCGCAGTCCCAGCCTGTTATAGCGGGCAATAGCCGTATCTGTTCCGGTGATAAATGCAGTACCCAGGTTAGTTACTTTCACTTTGATTACGCGTGGCAAAGCGGTTACCAGCAAATTAGTGCGGTACTGTTCTGTTTTTGCAACCCTGAGTATAGGGCTTACCACCTTCACTTTCAGTTGATCGGCAGTTAACAGGATATCACCTTCTACCAGGTAACCATCTTCTGTTTTCACTACATTATCTGTACTGAAACCGTTGTCTTTGATTTGGGCTAACACTTCTGCTGATACTGGATCGGGTTTCACTTCCTCCTTTTGTGCGCCATTTTTCTGGCAGGACGCAAACAGGAAAGTGGCTGCTACGCAGCAAAGGACAGGAATTGTTTGTTTTCTCATAGATTCAAATTTTGGTTTTGTTTTTTGTTTTTGGGTTTAGAAAAGATATTCTGATTACCTGTTATGGTAAACAAGCAATTATACATCAAGTCAATGCCGACCGGGCATACATCGTTTGTTATGTGTGCTAACAACACATATTAACAATGCCCGTAGATAGCTGCTGGCGCCATCTTTCCGGCTTTTTTACAGATACAAAATGTCCGCAATGATTTGTGGTGAAGCAATAGACAAATTTATAAGTGCATATTATACACTTATAATGCCCAGCTTATTGCCACAAATGCAACTGCTCCAGCTTTGTTCATAATCCCAAAAAACCACGGTGAAGTGTGCTCTCGTTTTTGGATAATTACAACAGCTATGATGCTCGTAATGATACAGCATCAGCTTTTCAATGGTTTGGCTATGATTCAGTAATACCGGCTACTTCCGGCTATAAGACTTGCTTTACAGATTGACTACCTTGTGAAATGGTTTTCCAGATCGTTGTTTAGATTTGTTCAGATTTTGTCGAAATTTGCTCTTAGGATTTCCCTTTTTCAATATTACAACTTTCGTTTTATTTAAAAAAAATATTTTGTTTTTATCTCCCTAAAATTGCATTGGAGGAGTAAATACAGTAGCTTTAAGCAACAACATAAAACCCAATATCACCGAACTATTGTTATCATTATCCATGACATGTAATCCCTTGAAAATATGGCCCCTGCTAACTTTGATACTATGTTACGGTTATAGTACCGCTGCACAGCAAAAAATTTCAACCGATAGCATTCTGCAACGATATGCGGCTGATACTTTTTCCCGGTCACACCCATGCCCGCCCTACCTGGTTAAATTCGACAAGGTACCGGCATCGGCCACACTGCTGCAACATGGGCTGGTACAAGCTATCAGCCGGTATCACTATATATTAAAAATCGTTCCGAAAGACAGCAGTATCCGCTATTGCTATTCCGCCAACGGTAATTATAAAGCCAGCAGGGCGTTATTAACACAATTAGAAAAAGCGGCAAACACCGACAGTATTATTGTACAGGTATCTTATACCCCACATGCTCAGTTGGCATATGCCGGTATACATACGTATTCTGATCGTTTTTCTACCGCCATAGTAGCCGTGCAAAAGCAACAATGGCCGGCTTTTATCAGGCAGCCGGCCGTCCTCTTTGCCGATCGCTTACGACGCCCCGCTCCTGAAATTATTATTAATACCAGCAATCTTACCCTTAATGGTATACTCATCGCACAACAACAATTTCCGCTGTTGCAAGGAAAGCGTATAGCCGTTTCCGTTAAAGAAGATCGTTTTGATACCACCGATATTGATTTAAAAGGACGATACCTGCCCTCTGCCTACACCTCTGCGCTAAGCAGCTCACATGCCCTGATCATGGCTACCCTGATTGGTGGCGCCGGCAACAGTGGTCAGCAGGGAAAAGGTGTGGCACGGGAAGTAAAGCTCAGTTCCGCAGATTACAACAGCAGCTTATTCCCGGATGATGATAACTACTACCGGCAATCCGGTATCACCGTACAAAACCATTCGTATGGTACGGGCATAGAAAATTACTATGGTGGAGAAGCGGCGGCCTATGATCAACAGATCTATGAAGCAGATACCATTGTGCATGTATACTCTTCCGGAAATATTGGTAACAGCAGCCCGGCCGACGGGCGTTACCAGGGCATTGCCAGCTATGCCAATCTCTCCGGTAACTTTAAACAGGCAAAAAATGTGATCGTAGTAGGTGGTACAGACGAAGCAGCAAACGTGATGGCACTCAGCTCCCGGGGGCCGGCCTATGACGGCCGTATTAAACCGGACTTCACCGCTTATGGCGAAGATGGCACTTCCGGCGCAGCAGCACTCACTTCCGGTGCAGCGGCCCTGCTGCAAGACGCCTGGCAGCAGCAACACAACAGCCCCATGCCCGCGGCACTGGTAAAAACGGTACTCATCAACAGCGCCAAACGCGCCATTGGTGTAACGCCCTCTTATACGCAAGGGTATGGTCGCTTTCATGCATTAGCGGCATTACAAACTTTACAGGAAAACCGGGTACTGACCGGAACCGTCAGCAATGGCACGTCACCACTCTTCACTATCAACGTTCCGGCCGGCATACAGCAAGTAAAAATAACGTTGTGCTGGAATGATCCGCCGGCCCCCGTAAATGCCGCCAAAGCGCTTGTAAATGACCTGGACCTGGTAGCTACTGCCTCCGGCAATACCTGGCTCCCCTGGGTACTCTCCTCCTACCCTTCAGCAGATTCCTTAAACGCTGCGGCGAAACGTGGCCGCGACAGTCTCAATAACACCGAACAAATCACCATTGACCATCCGGCAGCGGGACCACTGCAACTGCGCGTAAAAGGCAGCTCCCTGGCTACTGCTACCCAGTCATTTTACCTCGCTTACGAATTTATACCGCTGCAACGCTTTCAATGGCAAAACCCCGCCCCGGAGAACATCCTGGGCGCAGCACAAAATGTTCCGTTACAATGGGAAACTACGTATAGTGGTAACGGTGACATTTCCTACAGCATCGACAACGGACAAACGTGGCTGCCTGTTGCACAAAATATACCCGTGGCGCCCGGATTTTACAACTGGATAACGCCCAACATCTTCCAGCGGGTATTATTCAGGCTAACATTGCCGGATACGGCGTTTATCAGCGCACCCTGCTACATTTCGCCACAACTGAACATACATACCGGCTTTAACTGTACCGATACTGTATTGCTTTACTGGAACGGGCAACCCGGCGCATCAGCCTATCAGCTATACACACTGGGAAGTACCACCCTCATTCCGTATAGCCAAACCCGTGATACGTTTATTTTTGTGCCGAAATCCACCGCCGCATCGCTATACTTCGCAGTAAGCCCTATAGCGCCTGCCGGCTGGACAGGCATGCGCAGCTACGCCACCAACTACACACAACAGGGAGTGGGTTGCTACGTGCAAAACCTCCTCGCCGATAAAACTACCGACAACAAAGTATTGCTTTCCCTTACCCTGGGCAGTACCTGGCATCTCAAAAATCTATACTGGGAGCGATACTCCCCCAAAGGATGGATAGCGTTGGATTCCACTGCTATTGGCGAGGCAATGAATTTTAACTTCCTGGATCAGCAGCCCTCAGAAGGTATCGTACATTATCGCGTACGACTACTTACCACCGATGCGCAGACTATTTATTCAGACATTGTTTCTGTCAATATTTTCCTGAACAACAAGATACTCCTGTTCCCTAACCCCGTCAGTTCACAGCTGTATATCTTAGATGAACAGGTACGCAGCCGGAAGATGGTGATTACAGATATGAGTGGCCGTATTATGATGCAACGCGACCTGGAAGACAGCCAGGAGGTAATTCCGGTACAACAGCTACCGAATGGCGTTTTCAATTGCAGCATTTATGTAGAGGGGAAACGGGTGTATGCCAAACAATTCGTAAAGCAGGGGCGGTAGAGCGGAAAGCACAAAAGCATAAAGCAAAAAGCTATTATAGCGAATGATCAAAGCAGATTAATACCCGCTCTTTTCATTCGCTATAATAGCTTTATGCTTTTTGCTTTATGCTATTACAAATGTATTGCCTCGCCGTAAGCTACTTCTATCGCGTCTTTCACAGATTCGCTCATAGTTGGGTGCGGGTGGATAGAGTCCAGCACTTCCTGATAAGTAGTTTCCAGTTTACGTGCTACTACTGTTTCTGCGATGATTTCAGTAACGTTAGCCCCGATCATGTGGGTACCTAACCATTCGCCGTATTTAGCATCAAAGATCACTTTTACGAAACCTTCGGTAGCACCGGCTGCAGAAGCTTTACCGGAAGCAGAGAATGGGAATTTACCCACTTTCACTTCGTAACCGGCTTCTTTAGCTGCTTTCTCTGTATAACCTACAGACGCAATTTCAGGTGCGCAATAAGTACAGCCTGGAATGTTCATGTAGTCGATAGTAGCTGGTTTGTGTGCGTATTTCTTTTCGTTGTAACCGATGGCTTCCACGCAAACAATCGCTTCTTTGGAAGCAACGTGTGCCAGGGCCTGACCAGGAACCATGTCGCCGATAGCGTAGATGCCTGGAATATTGGTTTGGTAGTATTTATCTACTATTACACGGCCTTTGTCGGTTTTAATACCCATACCTTCCAGACCGATATTTTCGATATTAGCGGCAATACCCACGGCGCTCAGTACAACGTCTGCTTCGAGGGTAATTTCACCGGTTTGTGTTTTAACTTTCGCTTTCACACCGTTACCACTAGCTTCCACTGCTTCAACAGAAGCGTTGGTCATGATATCGATACCTTTCTTTTTGTATATTTTTTCCAGTTCTTTGGAGATATCTTCATCTTCAACTGGTACAATGCGTGGGAGGAATTCAACGATGGTTACTTTGGTACCCAGGGTAGCATAGAAGTAAGCAAATTCAACGCCGATAGCGCCGGAACCTACTACAATCATGGACTTAGGCTGCTTAGGCAATACCATTGCTTCGCGGTAACCAATTACGTTTTTACCATCTATTTTCAGGTTAGGCAGTTCACGTGCACGTGCACCTGTAGCCAGGATGATGTGTTTTGCTTCATGTACGGCAGTTTTACCGTCTTTATCGGTTACTTCTACCTGGCCTTTGGCTTTTACTTTACCATTGCCCATGATCACATCAATCTTATTTTTCTTCATCAGGAACTGAACGCCCCTGCTCATTTTATCAGCAACACCGCGGCTACGCTTGATTACGGCTTCAAAGTCCACCTGTGCATCACTTATAGTAATACCATAGTCTTTTGAATGCTGTGCATATTCAAGGACCTGTGCAGTTTTTAATAAAGCTTTGGTTGGAATACAGCCCCAGTTTAAACAGATACCACCCAGACTCTCTCTTTCCACGATTGCAGTTTTAAATCCCAGCTGAGAAGCACGGATAGCAGCCACATATCCGCCGGGCCCACTACCAATTACGATTACGTCGTATGCCATATTGTTTAATTTTAAATTGAACTCGCCAAAGGTAGATAATTAAGCTAAAAGCACAAAGCATAAAGCAAAAAGCCATCGGAGCGAATGACCAGCGCGAATATCCGCATTAATCATTCGCTCCGATGGCTTTTTGCTTTATGCTTTTCCTTTTCTGCCTATCGCAGATCCACTACCTCCACGCCAGGATATTTCTTAGCGTCAAATGTGAAAGTAGCATCGCTCAGGTTGGTATTGGGTGTAAAGTTGGTGATTTCGTAGGTGTAATGATTACCATTTTTCTCAAAAACCTTCATTTTTGCGATACTCTGGCTTTTCTTATCTACGGACACTATTACTTTAAATACGTTCTTGGATTTATCAGTAGGTGTTAACTCTACATTCTGGAATACTTTGCCTTTTTCATTGGTTTCAGGCTCCAGTCTGTACAGGTAATCTTTATCGTAAAAATTGGTGAACAGTTTGGCAGGTGTCATGGAACCACTGCTCTGATCCACGTTATTGATGGTTACTTCGTTTACATCTTTGGCGTAAGTCCAGGAGGTTTTATTATCGCTGATAATTTCCTGGCCTGGCAGCGTTACTTTATATTTTGCGCCTTTCAGGTATACAGTTCCTTTCTTGGAATCAGATACACTGTTGTTAGCGCCTTCCACTTTTAATATAAAATTAGCTACTACTGTTTTTAATGATTTGAATTTACTACTAACACCATCCAGAACAACTTTTGCCTTGGGGTCAGAGGCGCCCCTGGATTGTGTCATGCCGCTGAAAATGATACCACTCAACAACATTCCGGTTAATACAAATTTCTTCATCGTAATTTTTTTTAGTTTGTGCTCATCCAGCAAAGACAAATGCCATGCCGGTATAGCGGGTTGGTCTTTTACAGGGTGCAAAATTCAGCATATTTCCTGAAAAAGGGTAATAATTTCAAAAGACCTTAACATATTATAACAAATTATTAAGGATTTCCTGGAGCTCGCTTTCTGTTCTTACCAGCACTTCCCTCGCCTTACTACCCATATTGGGCCCTACGATATTAGCGGCTTCCAGCTGATCCATAAGCCGGCCGGCCCGGTTGTAGCCGAGTTTCATACGGCGTTGTAATAAGGAGGTAGAACCCTGCTGCGTGGTCACAATTACCTGGGCGGCTTCTTCAAACAGCGGGTCACGATCGGCAATGCTCAGTTCTTTGCCATCCGGATCTTTGTCGTCCACATATTCCGGTAACAGGAACGCGTCAGGGTAGCCTTTCTGGTTACCAATAAACTCGGCCACGCTTTCTACTTCCGGTGTATCTACGAAAGCACATTGCAAACGTACCAGCTCTCCGTTAAAGGAAACGAGCATATCCCCTTGTCCGATGAGCTGTTCGGCCCCACCGATATCCAGGATAGTACGGGAATCTATTTTGGAAGACACCTTAAAGGCCACGCGGGCCGGGAAGTTGGCTTTAATGGTACCGGTAATAATGTTTACAGACGGACGTTGTGTAGCAATGATCAGGTGAATACCCACCGCACGGGCCAGCTGGGCCAAACGGGCAATCGGCATTTCCACCTCTTTACCGGCTGTCATAATCAGGTCGGCAAACTCATCTACCACCAGTACAATGAAAGGCAGGTAGCGATGACCTTTCAATGGATTCAGGCGACGCTGGGTAAATTTGCCATTGTATTCCCGGATATTACGGGTACCGGCTTCTTTCAGCAAGTCGTAGCGCAGGTCCATTTCAATACACAACGCATTCAGGGTATGAATTACTTTTTTGGTATCGGTAATAATCGCATCATCTTCACCTGGTAATTTAGCCAGGAAGTGCTTCTCAATGAGCTTGTAGAGCGATAATTCCACTTTTTTCGGATCCACCAATACAAACTTCAGCTGGGAAGGATGTTTTTTATACAGCAGGGATACCAGCAATGTGTTGATACCAACAGATTTACCCTGACCGGTAGCACCCGCCATGAGGAGGTGAGGCATTTTTGCCAGATCGGCGATGAAGTTTTCATTGTCGATTTTCTTACCAATGGCGATCGGCAAATCCATGGTACTGGTCTGGAATTTCTCCGAGGCCAGCATATTTTTCAGGGATACAATTGTTTTCTTCACATTGGGCACCTCTATACCAATGGTGCCTTTACCCGGGATAGGCGCAATGATACGGATACCCAGCGCCGACAAACTCAGGGCAATATCATCTTCCAGGTTTTTAATACGGGAGATACGAACGCCGGCTGCCGGCACAATTTCGTACAGTGTTACTGTTGGTCCTACGGTAGCACTTATCTTCTGTATGGAGATGTCGTAGTTTTTCAGGGTATCAATGATCTGGTTTTTATTCTTTTCCAGTTCTGAGGTATCCTGTACAATTACTTTATCGGCGTTATGATTCTCCAGCAGGTCCAGTGTCGGGAACTTATAGTCTCTCAGGTCCAGCGAAGGATCGTAGGGATCTACCGGTTCCAAGGGCCTTGTGGGCTGAATTTCCTCTATCTCGTCTTCTTCATCCTGGTAGGTTTGTTTAATTTCAAATGCTACTTCCTGCGGACCATTTTTCTTCTTATTGGCAGGGGGAGTTGGTTCTACCGTTTCTTCTATATACAGGAGCGGTCCCGGATCTTCATCTTCGGCTGGCTCGTCTTCTTCCTGCGGCGATAGTTCAAATTGTTCCATTGGCTCCGGTGTTGCTACAGGGGCTACTGGTGGCATATACGGCGCATGGGAAGGGATCACGGTGATATCTTCTCTTTCCACCAACTGCATGGGTGGCAGGTCTTCTTCGTCTTCCTCCTCTTCTTCATGTGGTGGAATCACCATCACACCGCCTTCTCCTTTCAAACCGTTTTTACGCGGATCTTCCTTCACAGGTGTGGCAGCAGGAGCTGCAGCAACGGGGGTGGTTGCCGGCACAGGTGCGGCGGGAGCTGCGGCGGGTACGGGTTTAGGAGCCTTCACCTTCTTTTCCGGCCATTTGAACTCAAAATTGAATTTCCAGATGAGCCAGGAGAAGCCTACTACCAGTAGCAAAAGGGCGGTACCTGTTTTACCAACAAAGCCGGAGGTCCATTTGTTCAGGGCATCTCCCAGGGCGCCTCCCCAGGGAAAATCGTTTCCACCGGCCAGAAATGCCATTGACATGCTGATAAAGAGCAGACCAAACAAAATATATTTCACGTTACGCCAGATGCGAAATACGCGGCGTCCTACGATGAAGTTAATACCGATGATAAAAAAGAAATAGCAAAACAGGTAAGCAGCAATACCTACTCCATAGAAAAAGAAGTTGTGGGATACATAAGCGCCCAGGCGACCAAGCAGGTTATCTACTTTTACGTCACCGAAGAAAAGTTCCCGGGTAGAGTAGTGGAATATTTTATCCTGGTCATCTTCCCAGGTAAAAAGATAAGAAGTGAAAGCAATAAAACAGTACACAGACAGCAAAAGAAAGAACACGCCCATAACTTTATGGGTACGCTCATCTTTCACCAGTTCTTTTACTTTTACCTCGGGCTCCTTGTCTTTCGTCAGCACATCAGGGTTCGGTGTGGAGCCTTTTGGTTTCTTGCTTTCCGGTTTTTCGGTTTTCAGTTTATTCCTGGACATAATTAGCTTTTAGCTGCCAGCTGCCAACTTTAGTGGATAGCCAAACACGCTACTACTAACAGATGACAGCCATATAACTTTCAATTTGGGACTACCTGGTGAATTATGGCAACTGTAAAATCCAGTGTGCGATGAATTCAGGTACCAGGGGATCAATGGTTTGCTCCAGCTCTCCGTATTCGTTTGCTGTACAAGTATTACAACGTTGGAACAAGTGGTTCAATCCATCAAACTTACGGATTGTTACCAGCAAATTTCCATTTTCGGTTAATGCACGTTCAATAGCATTCAGATTTGTAGTGGCATCCACCTGTATATCTTTCGTTCCATTAATTGCCATAAACGGACATTTCACCTGTTTAAGGTACGTTAATGGATTGTATTTCAAAATTGATAATGCCTCCGGGCTTAATTCCGCGTTGTTCACCATCTCTTCTTCGGTCATTTCTTTTTTTACGGTAGCATCGGAGCTACGGTACAATTCCCTGATAATGGCGGCTGCTTTTGGCCGGATCACGGCGATGTCGCTATCGCCGGCCAGCAGGTCCCAGTAGGGTTTCATCCGTTGGCGGTCTGCCACAATAAAGCTATCAGATTTCCCGGCCATACTTTGTTTGATAGCCATTTGCTGATCAATCAGTTGCCGGCCGGTTACCCCAACGCCCGCCATGGATATTACAAAAGCCACGCCCGGATTGTTTGCTGCCACAACCTGGGCCACAATACCACCCTCGCTATGTCCCAACAGGCCTACGTTCAGCGGGTCTACATCTTTTCTTTTTTTCAGATAGGCGCTGGCGGTACTTACATCATGCGCAAAATCATAGATCGTGGCATCGTAGTAGCTGCCGGTAGATTGTCCGGTTCCCCGGTCGTCGAACCGCAGGGAGGCAATCCCATTCCGTGCGAAATAGTCTGCCAGTACCAGGAAGAGCTTATGGCCTGCCATTTCCTCGTCCCTGTTCTGAGGTCCCGATCCGCTGATCATCACTACTACCGGGTATTTGCCAGCGGCAGCAGGGCGGGTAAAGGTACCTGCCAATGATACGGAATCTTTTATATTGTTAAATCGAACTTCCTCTGTGTAATAAGGATACGGCGGTTTAGGCTCCTGTGGCCGTTTGTACAGTTCGGCGCGGGTAATTTCCTTACGTCCCAGGTTCACTTCATTTTCATCGTTGCCAAAGCTGGAGATGCCTTTGAACTGTTTCGTAGCGGGATCCCATACACCGGTGTAGGAAAACCTGACCTCATCTATGCGCAGTAGCAGGGTATCTTTCCGGTACACCACTGTTTCCAGGTCAAACTTTTCGTCTTCTGCCAGGTCAGGTAACTGCATCTGGCCTTTGTAGCCGCCAGCGCCATCTTTTTCCAACTGTACTATCATGCGATATTTATCACCGTAGTAACGTTTGAAGGTACCATACCATTTACCGGCAATACCCGCATTATCCTGGGCCATTGCCATTGAACCTGTCAGCACTCCCAGCAACAACACCCAAAAACCTCTGTACATATATGCGTTCCTCTTTATGCTTTTATTTTTAAAACACCGAGCAGCAAACTTACCCAGCCTGCTATAAAAAATACACCTCCAATAGGTGTCACAATACCAATTCCTTTCAGGCCAACATTACCTGTCATTTTGAGCATAGTAAGTGCATAAAGGGAACCGGAAAATAAAATGATCCCGATAATAAAGCATCTGCCAGCCCATTCCAGCTGAGCGCCGGGAATATGTGCGAAGAGGATGCCGGTAGCTATTAACGCAAAAACGTGATAAAACTGGTAAGTAACGCCTGTCTGAAAAGTAGATACCGTTTCCGGTGGCACCAGTTCTTTCAGCTTATGTGCACCAAATGCACCTAAGATAACTGCCAATGCGCCAAAAACCGCCGCCCAAACTAAAAAACTCTTATGCATACTAGAAATTTTGCGTAAAGGTATCCAATGAAATATTATCAGATGAAATTATGTGCCTTGATTGTTGGTAGAAAGGCAGTCGTTCCGCCATTTTCTTTTCTACAAATCCTACCAGGTCCTCATCTTCCAGGTCTGCAATCAGCGGACGTTTGGATTTTTTACGTTGCAGTCTTTCCACCATGGCTTCCACAGAAGGATTGATCCAAACGGTAGTGCCATGATCATTCATGAAATCCATATTTTCCTGGAAGCAGGGCGTACCACCTCCACAGGAGATCAGGAAGTTTTCCTGTTCTGATAATTCACGGAGCAGTTTACTTTCCTTATCGCGGAAATAATCTTCTCCTTTGGAGGCAAAGATGTCGGCAATGGCCATTTCTTCCGCTTCTACGATTACTTCGTCGAGGTCATAGTAGGGAAGATGCAGGTGATCTGCCAGTTGTTTACCCCAATAGGATTTTCCGGCACCCATAAAACCGAGTAAATATATCTTCATAAATAACGCAACAGTGCTTAATAAATTCTTTCCTCACGCAGGATGAGTCCATGCCAGGCATAGGCCATTTTCCATAATATATTGCAAATATAACCGGCTATTTGTATCCTGTTTGTTAAAATCGGCGGTAATAAAACCAGCCTGTTGATAAACAAAGGGATGCAGTTTCATATTTTCCTTAAAATCAACACTTCCTCGTCCGTACCACTTAAACATGGCTTCTTTGGCACTCCAGCAAATGGTTTTATGGGTCAGTTCATGCGCCGGATCAATAAACGACCTTTCAGCAGGCGACAGGAACTTATGCGATACCAGTTCTATTTTTTGCTTCACCTCTTCAATATCTATGCCTACTGCGGCTTTGGTGCTAACAATGGCGGCGGCATAGTCGCCACAATGAGAGATAGAAAAATGGTAACTATCGCATACCAGTACAGGTTTCCGGCTGTTGGTAACAGTGATCTGCCCAATCGGGAATGCCGGAAAAAGCGTTACCAGCAGATATCTGCCCGCAAAGTGCTGCAAGCGCTTGTGCGGATGATGAATCGACGGGCTGATATTTACCTTCTCCCGGAAAAAGTCTTCCTCCTCTGTTATCTTCCATACACCCAGCTTCGTTTCCGGATCAATTTGTATCGTTCGTATTAATGGCATATCTTGCCAAATTAAAGCAAAAAAGCAGAAAAAACAGCTTTTGGCGGCACGTGTTTAACGAAATGCTAACAGCTGAAAACCAAAAAGCTATTAAAACTAAACGAACCTAAGCATGATTCTGTCAGACAAACGGATATTGGAGGAAATTGAAAAAGGCACTATCGTCATTGCTCCCTATGACCGGAAATACCTGGGTACCAATTCTTATGATGTACACCTGGGAAAATACCTGGCTACCTACAAAGACCGTATACTGGATGCGCGCAAACACAATGAAATTGAGCATTTCGAAATACCGGCAGAAGGATATGTGTTGCAACCTGGTACCCTGTACCTGGGCGTAACGGAAGAATACACTGAAACGCATGCCCATGTACCTTTCCTGGAAGGTAAGTCAAGCACCGGCCGCTTAGGTATTGATATTCATGCTACCGCCGGTAAAGGAGATGTAGGCTTCTGCAACACCTGGACCCTGGAAATTTCCTGCGCACAACCCGTACGTATATACGCAGGCATGCCTATCGGGCAACTGATCTACTTTGTAGTAGAAGGAGAAGTAGAAACTTTTTACAATAAAAAAGGCAACGCTAAATATAACGGCCGCACCATCAAGCCTGTTGAGAGCATGATGTGGAAAAACGAATTTTAGGAGAGCAGAAAGCAAAAAGCAGAAAGCCTAAAGCAGAAAGCAAAAAGCTATTATAGCGAATGATCATAGCGGGTGATATACGCTTTGATCATTCGCTATAATAGCTTTTTGCTTTCTGCTTTATGCCTTCAGCTCCAAAACATGGGCTTCCGCTAACGTGGGAACTTCCAGCTTATCCATGAGACGTTCCATGACCGCCAAAGGCACCACTTCCTCCCGCTGGCGGTTTTGTTGCAACAATTTTTCTGCGGGTACTTCCACGTATACAATTGTTACCGCCGCCTGGTAGGTAGTAAAAAGACTGATCAGCTGCTCCCGCATTTGCCGGGTGATATTGGTGGCGTTCCATACAAAGGGCTGCTGCCGGCGTAAGTAAACCCTGGCTTGTTCTTTTGCCGCCTGAATCACGATCCCATTGCCGCTTTTATCTGTTGGGCTGATTTTCATTTCCCTGCGGATATTATCGAGAGATATGACCGGCCACTGCTTATAATGCTGCTGCACATAGGTATCCTTGCCAGCTCCCGGCAGGCCGCTCATCATCACCACTTCCGTTTGCGGCTGTTGGAAGGGCACGTAGTCCAGTGGGGAATCCGTTTTCCGGAGATAATACATGCGCGCTTCCGGCGTAGCAAAGGCACGTGGTTGTCCCCAGCACCCGTTTTCGCGGCACAGCTCTTCAAAGCAATCCAACCGGTACAATAAATCAGCCTGATCGGAACAGATGCGTCCCAGCGCGTCTGCCCGGGCCAGCAATGCCAGGAGCCGGGTATCTGCTTCCAGGCTGGCAATAATAGCAGCCCGTTGCGGGTCTGGTTTATCGAACACCCATAACGGCAGGCCATGGTACCTGACCAGTTTAGCGATTTGCTCGCGCACGGCGAAAGGTGCCGGCACTTCCCGGTAAAGGATTTGCCGTGCCCTCCCCTCTCCTTTCCGGGCATGGCCGGCGGATGTAATCCGACCATCGGGTTCAATTACGGTGGTGCTGTATTTTTCCACATCGTGCAGGAGGGCGGCTGTCCATAGCAGCTCCTGATCTCCTGCCGATAATTGTTGGTATTCCGGTAACTGCTGCAACGCTGCCAATACCATTTGTGTATGGATGGCAACGTTTCCTTCCGCATGATGACGGACATCCTGCGGCACCTGTTGCATTACCCGCACCCATTCAAAGGTTTGTTCCAGCGTCGTCCACGATTTATTTTCACTGAGCTGCCACATAACTACCTCCTTCATTATTTAACCTGGCACGGCGCCAATGACGGGTCCAGTGCTGGTCTGTTTTTACATGTCCTTTGCGGACATACTTAAACACATTATTTGCAAAATCGCTGACCGCATAACCTGCGGCATTGCGGGATACAATTCCTTCTATCGTAGCCGGCTGGCCGGTATGTACATCATGCGGATTAAAAGTTCCCCGGCTGTTCACAAGTGACAGGGTATCCTGTTCGAACTCACTACGTGTAGCCGGTGGCGTTATCCGCTTAATTTCCGGTACCACCGGCAGGTCCAGCATGGCGGCATAGAAATGGGTTTCTTCCCAACTCAGCCACCGCGCTCCTTCCCGGATACCAAATACATAAAAATGATGATCCAGGTTTCTATATTCAATAGAATGAATGGCGTATAAATTTTCGAGGAAAATTTCCAGGTCGCCCAAATCATTCTTTATACTTTGCCAGTAACGGCGGATACTTTCCGACCAGGCAGAAGTAGTAGGCGCTGCATGTGAGCGCGCAAATACGCCGTAGCGGGAAAGACAATTATTTTCACCGTCCAGTTTTTCCGTATGAATCAGCACGGGAATCTGTTGCAACGATTGCCAGTATTCATATTGAATACGGTCATCGCTGGTAGTCCCCGGCGAAAACGGATAATGCCAGGTACGGCCATATTTCTGAGAAATTGCCATGTTATGGGGTTTAAATTAAACAATAAAATCACAGGCCGGTTCCGGGAAGGAACGGCGAAAGGAACTTGTTAATATGCCTGTGAGATTACATGGCGCAAGGTGTTTGTTGTTTTATTAAATGAGCCGCAAAAATAAAGAAAATAATTTAATAGTATATTACGCAGGCTTTTTTACAACAACCACCAATCTAACGCCATGAGAAAACTCTTCCTTTGTGCCACCGCCCTGGCCGCAATGGCTGCCTGTAACAACAACAGCGGCAGCAAGCAGTCTAACGGGTCCGACAGCACGCTGAACAATGCCTTCCGTCAGTATGAAGCGCGGTTTATTGATAACCTCTGGAAAATAAGTCCCGACTGGGCTACCAGCGTGGGGTATCATGCTTATGACAGCGTATTAATAGTACCAGATAGTGCAGATGCGCAGGTAAAACTGGCCTTTGCGAAACAACAACTGGACTCGCTCAAATCATTTGATCTCAAAGCATTGAGTGATGCCAACCAAATTGATTACCAGCTGATGCAGAATTACCTGCAATCGGTGCAATGGGCCATCAATGAGCAAAAGAGCAATGAATGGGATCCATCTTCCTTTAACGTTAGTAACACCTTTGCCTTTATCCTGAATGAAAACTACGCTCCATTGGAAACCAGGTTGCGTAGCTTTGGCAGCAGATTACAGCGGGTGCCCGCTTACTATGAAGCCGCAAAAAAACAAATCAACAACCCTGTTCCTGAATTAACGTCGCTGGCTATAGATCAGAACAACGGCGGCTTGTCTGTTTTTGAAAAGGACTTTGCTGATTCTTTAAAGAAAACCAGTATTCCTACAGCGGAACAAGCTGTTATGGTGGCTAACGCCAAAACAGCCGCCAAAGCTATCCGTGATTATGCCGACTGGTTAAAGGCGCTGAAACCTGCCAACCCACGGAGTTTCCGACTTGGCAAAGCATTGTACAACAAGAAATTTGGCTTCGACATACAATCCTCTTTTACGGCGGCTCAAATCTATGATTCAGCGGTTGCCCGTAAAGCATTTATCCATGGAGAGATGACAAAAATCAGCCGGCAACTGTGGCCCAAATACTTTGGCAATGCACCGATGCCTGCGGATTCCCTTGAGTTAGTAGGCCGCATGATAGACACCCTTTCCGTGCAGCACGTGAAGCCGGAAGAATTCCAATCCGCCATCGAAAAGCAACTCCCTACACTCATTGCCTTTATCAAAGAAAAAGATCTCTTATACATTGATCCGTCCAAGCCTTTGGTAGTGCGTAAAGAACCAGCGTACATGGCGGGTGTGGCCGGCGCGTCTATCAGTGCCCCAGGCCCTTACGATAAAGGCGGCAATACCTATTACAATGTAGGCAGCCTGGAAGGATGGCCAAAAGATAAAGCAGAAAGTTACCTGCGTGAATACAATCAGTATATCCTGCAGATACTCGATATCCATGAAGCTATTCCCGGCCACTATACCCAACTGGTATATGCCAATCAATCTCCCAGCCTCATTAAATCATTAATGAGTAATGGCGCCATGATTGAAGGATGGGCGGTATATACCGAACAAATGATGCTGGAAAATGGCTATGGCAACGATGCACCGGAAATGTGGCTGATGTGGTATAAATGGAACCTCCGCGCGGTATGTAATACCATCCTGGATTACAGCGTACATGTGAAAGACATGAGTAAGGAAGACGCCATCCATCTGCTGACAAAAGAAGCCTTCCAACAGGCGGCTGAAGCAGCTGGAAAATGGAAAAGAGTGAGTGTAACCAGTGTACAGTTAACCAGCTATTTCACTGGCTACAAAGAAATCATTGATCTGCGAAGAGCTTACAAAGAGCAGCAGGGCAAGGATTACAGCTTGAAAGCATTTAATGAGAAATTCCTGAGTTATGGCAGCGCACCGGTGAAATATATCCGGTTGCTGATGTTGAAATAATGATCAACTTATCTAATAAAAACGCATCTCTTTTAAACAAAAAGAGATGCGTTTTTATTTTATATTTGCCCTGTAAAGAAGTTAACCAGTAAACCTATATTTATTAATTAACTATTTGTCATCCCCATATTTTAAAAATCTCTGTACATGAAATTCAACTTTTTAGTGAGTGTGAGCTTGCTTTTTGCCATGGCTTCATCTGGCCAAACCTATAATAACAAGATTAATGCTTCCGGGAATGTTGGCATCGGCACCACTTCACCAACAAACAAATTGCATATTGCCATATCATCCCAACTAGATAGTTCGGCCATCCGAATCGGTTTTGCGGGAGATACCGGAAAATTAGCGGTGCCGGTTGGTGGTGTTGCAGGTGGCTACAATATCGACTTTCATACCTACCGTGATATGACGCCTAATCAAGTGGGTGCACGCATCCGGGCGGAAAGAATTAACCGTTACGCCCCTGACAACGCATTGATACAAGGCATGGACCTTGCTTTTTCCACCTCTCCAGCAGGAGTGCAGACGGATTTAAGCGAAAGAATGAGAATTAACTACCTGGGAAATGTGGGTATCGGCACCAACACGCCGGGAGCGCGTTTGCATATTGTTAATGGATTACAGCAGATTTTATTTGGATCAGGTCCCTGTACTTCGGGGTATAATTTAAACATTGGTGTGAACGACAATGGCGTAAATATTTCCAACAACTCTACGGTAAGAGGATTTATTTTTTCCAATTCCAACGGAACACTCCTACAGATGAGCCCCACCGGTGATCTTACTACGTACGGGTCAGGAATTACAAAGCATCTGGGTCCGGTTACCTTTATCGGTCCGGGGGCTGTTGATGAACCATCCAATACGCTTAAAAGAGGTTTATATATAGACAATGGCGCCAATACCGCCTGGGAATTTATGACTGTACAAAATGCATCCGGTGTAAAAATGAAAATAACCAAGGACGGGGATGTGCTCATAGGCGGTCCTATCGCCCAACAGGGGTATAAACTGGCAGTAAACGGCACTATCGGCGGCAGAAAGGTAAAAGTTACGCAGGAAACCTGGGCCGACTTCGTATTCCATCACGATTATGCGTTACCATCTATACAGGAAGTAGCACAGTATATCGGCCAGCATCAACATTTACCGGGAATTCCGGCAGAAAAAGAAGTAAAAGCCGAAGGTATAGATCTGGGAGAAATGAATAAACTGTTGTTACAAAAAGTAGAAGAGCAGATGCTATATATTATTCAGCTCAACAAACAAGTACAGCAGCTTACCGAAAAAGTGGAACAGCTAAGTACTAAATAATCATATAGTAGCCCCCGGTAAATATCTTCCGGGGGCGCTTTTACAAATCACGTATCACAACTCACATCATCCCATTCCTGGTTTCTGTAGTTAATCAACCAGTTCAGGGCATAATGTCTTTCATATACAATACCGGGATGCGCGGGTGTTTCTCCTCCATTCAAACGGGCATCTACACAAGCCCAGTTAATGCGGTAATACAAATCGTTTGCATCCAGTATTTCGTGGGCTGTACGTAAGTTGTCAGCAGTAGCCAGGAAGGCGGCAGGATCGCTATCCGGGCCACGGAAAGGGAACTCCTCTTCCGGTACCATATCAAGGTTGCAGAGTGTATCTATTTCTCCCAGGGAAGGCACTTTATTTAAAGCCCAGAGGAGCACCCATATATCTTCACACTTCCATGTTTCCCTTGTTTTCTGCCCTTCCTGTGGATCTGCCAGGAAGGCTTTTTCAGCAGGTGTTGTTTTATCCCAAAGTTGATTTTGCTGTAAATATTTGATCACCACAGTTCCCTCGAGATAATCAAAGGCCACTGTATTTACAGCTGCCAGCACCACTACCCGCTCCGCCACTTCCCTGGCAGAACGCAGTGTTACCTGGGTTTCATCAATGATGACCGGCAGGTTTGGTGTTGTTTTCACATTCAGCTGTTTCAACTGTGCCATGCTTTGTTGCTTTCGGGTAGTAGCAGTGGTGGACGGTGTTTCCTGGCTGTCGAAATAAGCGGAGTGAATATTTACTGTGAGATTGGTTGCGGTGGAATGTCCGTTTACATCGAGTAGCAAGGCGCCTGTGTTATCCCAGAAGCCTTGTACATCTGTATCGAATATGAAATTCTTTTCGCAAAAGAAGAAGCCATCCAGCTCTTTCGCCAGCTCCATGACAGCGGCTCTCAGCTCTCCATTAAAGGAAGGTTCTGCGAGAAAAATCACCTCTGTATTGATGGTGGCCACTTTGGCCAACAATAATTCCTGTAACCGGGTGTTTTCCGCGGGCAGCTGCTGCACAAAGCCGTACATGCCCAACAGGTTGATGGTAACCGGGTCATCATTCCTCACCAGCTGATAGCCGGGAATGGCCCGCTGACGATACCGGATGGTAAGGGTATTCCCTTTACGTAATAATTTCTTACCGGATGTAATGGTTAACTGTTCCCAATGGTGCTCTCCGGCGCCTGTTACCTTTACTGCCTTTTCTCCAAAATGCGCCCGCATGCGGGTTAGCACTTTCTCCATGTCTATCTCGTGCGTATAGAGGGTACAATTTTCCATGCTGTTTTTTTCGAGGGGTCAAAGGTAGTCCAAACCGGGCAAATATGGTATTGGATTTGCCTTATTCCGGTGAATCCGTAGCTATTCTGTCCATTATAAACCAGGAAGTGATGAAAAGAAAAACCTTGCCAGCCCTGGCTGTCTGTGCATTACTGCTGGCAGCCGGTTGTTTACCACCCAGGCCCCCCAGACCGCCAAGACCACCAAGGCCTCACCGTCATAGTAGTATTATTACTTACCCTTTTTACCGTCTGCACGATGTTGCAGCAGGCGCAGGATTTTATTCAGTTTAACGGGGTCATTTACATAAGGAGAAAGATCAAACAATTCTACCTTTCTGAATGCCACCGGATGGCTTTCGCTTTGCAGGGAAATAGATCCTTCGCTTAATAAGCGACCTTCCTGCAACAGGGCCGGATCTGCATGGGAAACGGAACCACCGCCTACCTGTGGCTTATTGTAGACGATCACGGTATCACGGTCTACGATATGTTTAATCACGGAGTCGCGCAAAACAAGGGCTTCTGCATGTACCCAAACATCGCCCTGGTAGGTTTTGGAAGTAGAGCTGATACAGTGGTCGGTGATGAGTTTACCATTCATGACCACGTTGGTACCAGGTGTACAGAGATTAGAGGTAGAACGTGGATCTGTGCCATTACCGCCCAACAGCTGATCTTCCAGTGAAATCGGGAAGTCCTGGTCTTTTTTCATGCTGGCAGCAGTTTGTCCATGGAGCATGATACCGCTGTTACGATACGCCCATCCGGGACCGCCTTTCACCTGGTCGCCAGTAAATTTATATTCTACCACGATGAGGTAGGCAGAGAAATTCTTTTTATAGAAAATGTGACCGTATTGTCCTTTGAAATCGTCGTATTGATCATAGGAAACTTTCATCATGCCGCTATCTACGCGGAATGTATTACCGAAGTTATCGTTCAGATCGTGGCCGGCTATTTTTACGTCCCATCCGGTGAGGTCTTTTCCGTTAAAGAGTTTAAGCCACTTATTGGGGGCTATTTCTTTTTGCGCGGAACTGTGTAATCCGGCCAGTAATAATAACGCGGTCAGTGCTTTTTTCATAAGTTCTTTGATTTGGCCGGTTAAGATAGCAGATAGTGAAGAGATATCCAAGTTACCTTCCCGGCGGGATAATAGAGTGTGTAAGAAAATACGCACCGTGCCGGATGTGCCACACGAACAGGCAAACGAAGCGTGCATCTATCTACCTAAATATCAATCAGTTAAACACATCTGCATAAAAGTGCAGGGTTTTCGCTGTAGGTTCCCCAAACTGTATATATGAATTCCTTTACGCAACAACATGATCGGTACACGGAACAACCCAAAGCGGGCTCATTATATGAAGGTTCAAACATTATTAATGTAACACCGGAAGGCAGAATTGTCTCTATTTTTACGGGGGCCTGGTTGGTAGGCAATGCTATCAGCAAAGTAGATAAAAGCCCTGTGGGCAGCCTTTTAAAGCTGTTGGGCGCGGGCTATTTGCTATACCGGGGCATTAGCGGTAATGACCTCATCAATGGGCTGATTGGCAAAAGAAAACCAGACCGGCACACTGCTGCTGTGAATATCCGCACAGCAATCAGCATTGATAATCCGAAGGAAGAAGTGTATTATTTCTGGCGGCAATTAAACAACCTGCCTGTGTTTATGAAACATCTGCAATCTGTAGAGGAAACGGATCCCTTCCATTCTCACTGGATCGTAAAGGGGCCTGGTGGGATTGGTACACTGGAGTGGGATGCAGAAATTGTGAAAGAGGTGCCCGGTGAAATTATTGGCTGGCGTTCCCTGCCCGGATCTTCTATTGCTACTGCTGGCAGAATTACTTTCCGGGAAACCTTTAATGGCGGTACGGAAATAGATGTGATGATTACCTACCGGCCGCCTGCAGGTTACGTAGGCTCCGGGCTGGCGTGGCTATTGAATCCTGCTTTCGAAAATATGATTGTGAAAGACGTGAGACGCTTTAAGAATTACATGGAAACAGGGGAAATAGCGAATTAGCGGAAAGCATAGAGGTAAAAGCAAAAAGCTATTAAAGCAAATGATTAAAGGGGAGTAATTGAAATATCCACCATGATCATTCGCTTCAATAGCTTTTTGCTTTTACCTCTATGCTTTCCGCTTTATGACAATGCTTCTCTTTTAAATCTGTTATACGTTCCCTGACTTTTGTTAATCAGTTTCAGCACACGCTCACGAACATCATCCTGTAAACCGCTGATCTCATGTTCAAATACTTCTTTCAACTCCGATAAATCCTCTCCTCCTTTTCCTACCAGGCCATTGATTTTATGGCGCCAGTCGTCTGCTTTGGTTTTAATTTTTTTGCGGGTTCTATCGCCGCTATCCGGTGCTGTCAATAATCCGATTACTAATCCGGTAGTTAACCCGGCTATAGCGCCAGCTAAAAATTTCGTTGTAGACATAGTTATTGGATTTTTATGGTTTAACAAATGATTCCGGTGCGTAGTTCATTCACACTTGCTGGTAAAATTTTCAAATATCAGGCCAGCAAAGCCGGAGTTGGTCTTAAAGAAATGTTATTAAAATAAAGGGAAGGAAAAACCACCTGCTATTAAAGAAGTCAAAAGATAAGTTTCAATAACGTAAAACATCGAAGGAGACGCTATCCAGGACAACATCAGAATTGACATTGCCCCGGCAGGTGGATAAGATAAGCGTATTAGATAATGGAATTTATAAAAGTCAAACGGAGCAGTAAAATAATTACATTCCCGTATTTTTCAAACTTTATTGAAAGAAATGAAATAATAAATTTTATTAAAAAGTAAATCCCCCCTGTAAATCAATACCAGAGGGGATTTAGCTGATTGTCTATTATATTAAACAATTAACGTATATTATGAAATTGCGATCATTTTATTAAAAGCGTCCAGTTGCAAGCTGCAAAAAAACCGGCGATTATTTTGCATCGAGCATCCCAGACACCAGCCGGTGGAAATCTGCCTGGAACTGTTCATAGTGTTCTCCTGTTCCAGGGCCGGAAAAACCGGTATGTACTTCCTGTACATTTCCTTTCTTATTGATAAATATAGTAGTAGGGAAACCCTTGATACCTGTAAGCTGTGGCAGGGTTTTCTCGCCTTTTTCCGGGTCAGCAGGTGTTACGCCGGTGATGAGTACCGGATAATGTACATTGAATCGGTTGAGAAAGCTTTCCAGGCTTTTCTTTGATTTTTCAAAATCAGTAGTCCGTTCATAAGCCAGGCCGATTACTTCAACGCCACGGTGTTTATTCTTTTCATACCACTTGCTCAGGAAACCGGTTTCGTCCATACAATTGGGACACCAGGAACCCATGAGGGTAATAATGACTACCTTATTTTTAAAGCGGTCATCTTTAATACTTACTTTACCACCGTTCAGATCCGGGAAAGAGAAGTCCAGTTGTTGTTGCCCAGGCTTCATGGTAGCAATGGTTCTTTCATCTGGTAAAGTAGCGGTATCATTTTTTACTGCCGACCAGTTTTCAAGGCCATCTCCGATACCAGCGTAGAAGCGGCCGTTGGTGATACTATCTTTTCCTACCACGGCGGTAAACAGGTAGGCATGTGAGCCATCGAAAGTAGAGAGGCGGAGGGTATCTCCATCTACTACACCATCAAGGAAGCGATAGTCGCCGGTGGTAGTGAGGAAGGTACCATGTACCACGTTACCGGATTGTTTAAATTCCCCTATCGCGGTAGAAGGAGCTTTATCCTTGTCTTTTGCAGATACAAACTGCGTCACCCAGCGACCGGAAACATCGGCGGTAGCAGGTGTATTTACCTTAAAACGTTCTGCGTTGCCAGCCACGGCGGTGAAGGGAATGCTCACATCTTTGTCTGCCAGGTGTCTGATCCACTGACCTTCCAGGGCGCTGTCGGTCGTTAAACGGGCCTGGAATTCGGAGTCAAAGAAGGGCATCCTGATGAATACGGAGTCTCCTTTTACGGTTACTTCATCTACCAGCAGCTTGTCGGTGGCATTGATGACGTGGAGTGTAGTTTTACCGTTGGCATTTTTTACGTCGAAATTGAAAACGATGTTGGCACCGTCTTTACGGTGTAGTTTTGCCTGCCATACACCATCGGCCAGGTATTTTGTGGCGGCGCCGTTATTGCAGGCAGCGAACCCGATACCCGCCAGGCAATAGATCCATAGTTTTTTCATAATACTACTTTTGTGAATAGTTCCTTTCTCCAAACAGCAGGCTACCGATACGGACCATCGTGCTCCCTTCCTGCAGGGCGATGGGATAATCGGCACTCATGCCAATGGACAGTTCTTTAAAGTACGCTTCGTTGTTAAAATAAGTGGTTTTAACAGATCCGAATAACTGGTGGAGCTGGTGGAACTCTTTACGGACCTGTGCTTCGTTGGTGGTGTTGGTGGCCATGCCCATCATACCGGCAATACGAACGGAAGCAAATGCGGCCGGGTCAGCGGCATACGCCTGGAGCAGTTGCTGTAACTCCTGCTCATCTAACCCAAACTTGGTTTCTTCTGCTGCAATATGTACCTGTAGCAGGCAATGGATGATCCGCTGATGTTTAGCGGCTTGTTTGTTGATTTCCTGCAATAGTTTCAAACTATCTACTGCGTGGATGGTATGCACAAACGGCGCTATAAATTTCACTTTATTGGATTGCAGGTGACCAATAAAATGCCATATTATATCTGCCGGCAAAACAGCCTGTTTTTCGACTAATTCCTGTACATAGTTTTCCCCGAAGACCCTTTGTCCTGCTTCATAAAATGCTGCAATATCAGCGACTGGTTTTGTTTTGGAAACGGCTACCAGTTGGGCATGGAAAGGTGTTAATTCGGATATGATTTTTTGGTATGCTTCTATGTTGATTGCCATCGGGCAAAGATAGCGCTGATTTTGCAAAGCAGAAAGCACAAAGCATAAAGCAAAAAGCTATTGTAGTGAATGACCATTGCGGATTTCATATACGCTTTGATGACTCGCTACAATAGCTTTTTGCTTTATGCTTTCTGCTTTCTGCTAACCCAGGATAGCGCGGCTGATTACGATACGCTGTACTTCAGAAGTACCTTCATAGATCTGGGTAATTTTAGCGTCGCGCATGAGACGTTCTACGTGATATTCTTTTACGTAGCCGTATCCACCGTGTACCTGTACGGCTTCTGTGGTTACCCACATCGCTGTTTCAGAAGAGAATACCTTTGCCATGGAGCTGCTGAGGGTATAATCCTGGTGTTGATCCTTTTCCCAGGCGGCCTTGAGGCATAATAAGCGGGAAGCTTCTATGCGGGTAGCCATATCTGCCAGTTTGAACTGGATAGCCTGGTGCTGGGCTATTTCTTTACCGAATGCTTTTCTTTCTTTGGAGTATTTGAGGGCCAGTTCATAAGCGCCGCTAGCGATGCCCAATGCCTGGGAGGCAATACCAATACGGCCACCAGCCAGGGTTTTCATGGCAAATTTAAACCCGAAGCCATCTTCTCCGATCCTGTTTTCCTTTGGTACTACTACATCCTGGAACATCACGCTATGAGTATCGCTACCACGGATACCGAGTTTGTTTTCCTTGGCGCCGATGGTAACCCCTGGCATATTCTTTTCCACAATCAGGGCATTGATACCTTTGCTGCCTTTCTCAGGATGGGTTTGGGCCATTACCAGGTATACGCTGGCGGAGTTACCGTTGGTAATCCAGTTTTTGGTACCGTTTAACAGGTAATGATCTCCTTTATCTTCGGCGGTGGTACGCTGAGAAGTGGCATCAGAACCGGCTTCCGGCTCACTCAGCATAAAAGCGCCTATTATTTGTCCGGATGCCAGCGGCACCAGGTATTTTTGTTTTTGTTCTTCTGTACCAAAGGTTTCGAGACCCCAGCATACCAATGAATTGTTCACGCTCATGACCACAGAGGCGGATGCATCAATTTTAGAAATTTCTTCCATGGCCAGTACATAAGAAATGGCATCCAGGCCTGCTCCCCCATACTTTGGGTCTACCATCATACCTAAAAAGCCCAGTTCTCCCAGTTTCTTAATCTGTTCGGCAGGAAATTTCTGGTGTTCATCTCTTTCTATTACACCTGGCAGCAGCTCGTTGATAGCAAAATCACGCGCCGCCTTTTGTATCATCAGATGCTCTTCCGTCAATTGAAAATCCATGGTTATTATTTTATAATATAATCCTCCCAAATTATTTATAAATCAGGAGGTAAAAAAATAGGTCGTATAAAATTCAACATTGTCAACCAGAAATGGGAAAATATTGAACAAATCGCTACAATAACGCTACTGTATTGGATTTGGTTCAGCTAATATATACCAGTTTTTCACCATTACAGGGTTGACTGCTTTGGGCGTTCACATAAAATCCTGTAGCTTGCCTATAATGATGTGTTTATGAAGAATATCAAAATAATAGAAGTTAAATCAGAAATCGGAGCCGGAACCCGGGGCGCCAGTTTAGGCGTAGACGCTATTAAAATAGCTGCACTGGACTTCATGAGCAACTTTTTTGTACACTTCCCCACCGAAGCAATTGAAACGGAAAATAAGCTGTTATTTGAGCCTATTGAATCGCCCTATGCCAAAAGGATCAAGGGTACTTTCAATATGTATGAGCGTATCAGCAAAAGTGTAGCAGAAACCGTAAAGGCCAACTGGTTCCCGGTATTGCTTTCCGGCGACCATAGTACTGCCGGGGCTACCATTGCAGGACTAAAAATGGCGCACCCCAAAGCCAAGCTGGGGGTTATATGGATAGATGCGCATGCCGACCTGCACACGCCTTACACTACGCCTTCCGGCAATATGCACGGTATGCCCCTGGCTACGGCCATTGCGGAAGACAATATGGACTGCAAAGTGCATGACATCGATGAGAATACGGCGAGAATGTGGAATGCCCTGAAAAACATCGGCAAAATAGCGCCCAAGGTATTACCGGAAGATATTGTATTCATTTCCCTGCGGGATTTTGAAAAAGAAGAAGACTACCTGATCAAGCAATACGGCATGAAGGTGATTACCACCAGTGAAGTGCGCCGTAAAGGACCGGAAAATATTTCCCGTTCGGTGTTCCGTTACCTGAGTGATTGTGAATACATCTATGTTTCCTTTGATGTGGACAGTCTTGATGCCTCTATTTCCAAAGGCACCGGCACCCCGGTAAGCAATGGTTTACGGGAAAGGGAAGCGGAAGACCTGATTGCCAAGTTCATGCAACACCGTAAAATCTGTTGCTTTGAAATAACAGAAGTCAATCCAACCCTGGACCGGGAGAACCTGATGGCAGAAATTGCGTTTAATATTTTGCAGCGGAGTGTGAACGTGCTGATGATGAACTAGCTATTAGCCTTTAGCTATTAGCTTTTAGCAGCTAATCATCAAAAGTTCAAATGCCCGCGCTGGTCTAACAGCTAATTGCTAAAAGCTAAAAGCTTTCTAGCGATTAGCAGCTAATCATCAAAAGTTCAAATATCCGCTCTGATCTAACAGCTAATTGCTAAAAGCTAATAGCTTTCTGGCGATTAATGGATCTTAAAATACGCGATATTAGCTTTTAGCAGCTCTAATCATCAAAAGTTCAAATATCCGCGCTGATCTAACAGCTAATTGCTAAAAGCTAAAAGCTTTCTAGCGATTAATGGATCTTAAAATACGCGATATTACCTTTTAGCAGCTAATCATCAAAAGTTCAAATGTCCGCGCTGATCTAACAGCTAATTGCTAAAAGCTTTCTAGCGATTAATGGATCTTAAAATACGCGATATTACCTTTTAGCAGCTAATCATCAAAAGTTCAAATGTCCGCTCTGATCTAACAGCTAATTGCTAAAAGCTAAAAGCTTTCTAGCGATTAATGGATCTTAAAATACGCGATGAGCCAGGTGGTTACTTCGCTGTAACTGCGGATACCTTTTTCCTGCTGATTGGCTTTCAGGTATTTATCATATAACATAGCGGAGTATTCATCTACTTTGCCGGTATAGGGTTCATAGAAGTCGATGATGGCTTTATGATCTGCCTTTACACCGGGTACTGCTCTGTTCCAGATACTTTTTGCGAGGGTAGTATCCCGTTGCCCCAGTTGTCTTACACTATACATAAACATATCAAAGTTGGCAGCATAACGGAAATGACTATCCGGAATGCTGGTGGCGGCGAGGTATCCTACAAAATTGGCTTCTTCTTCCGGTGCATATCCCAGCTGATGTGCTATTTCATGACAAGTAATATAAGGTTGCAGCACGGCGGGGGTGGTGGTATTTACCTGGGCTTCGTTGGTGAAGGGGTTCAGGTAGCCGGTGATGCCGATATAGTTAAGCCAGTGTCCGTACAGGGTACGTTTAACGCTGGGATGGCGGTACCGCAGGGCGGGCCAGGTTTTGGCAGCGGCTTCGTAGGCGGTGACAGCTTTTGCGAAAATGGGTAGGCCGGTAGTATCTGCCTTCATTGCGTGGAGGGTATCGCCGGTATTGGCTTTATCCTGGTTAACAAGACGGAGCAGGGTATCGGAAAGCTGGTATAGTTGCTGTGTGTCGTAATGCCCGGTTACGAGGCTGGTATCGGCGGTGAGGGAGTTGCGTTGATAGTTATATCCCCAGAGTACCATGAAGGCGAGGTACACGGCTAACAGGAAATGAATACCCCGTAGTAATTGTAAACCAAGTTGTTCCCAACGGAAGCGAATGACTTTATAACATAGTTTTAACAAATAAAATAATCCTCCAATAATCCAGGCGGTATATATTACATCACCAATGCTAAATGGCACTATACCTGTTACTTGTCTGAACGCCACACTACTCCACTCATACCACCTATGGAAGTAGAAATCGCTGAAGCGGTTGCTCCAGGCGAAAAATCCTTTTAACAACAGTATAGCCGTAAGTGTTAGTACAATACGGACAATTTTCTTTTTAATCAGGGCTTTTGTCTCCATATAATGTGGCAGAACATGATAGATGAAATTTTACAAAAACAATTAGGTGCGGCACTTTCCGAACAATTGAAGGTAAAAGTACATATAAATGATGCAAAAAGCGTTCATGGTGGCGATATTAACGAATCATTTCGTATAGCCACCAACGAGGGCTATTTCTTTGTGAAGCTGAATGATGCGAAGCGTTATCCGGACATGTTTGCGCAGGAATATGCCGGTTTGCTGGAATTGCAGGGGGCGAAGGCGTTGCCCGTACCGAAGCCGTTGGCTTATGGTTCGGTGAATGGGCGTGCTTACCTGTTGCAGGAGTTTTTGACCAAGGGGCAGGCGGTGTCTGATTTCTGGGAGGACTTTGCGGTAGCGCTGGCGAAGCAGCATCGTGTTACCCGGCCGCATTTTGGTAACCCGGGACCTAATTACCTGGGCACTTTAAAACAATATAATACGCCTTATAGCAGCTGGCCGGTATTTTATGCATTCAACCGGTTATTGCCGTTGATCCGGATGGCATATGACCAGCAGATTGTGGATAAGCAGATGGTGCAGCAGGTAGAGTCGTTGTGTAAGCAGTTACCGCGATTATTCCCGGTGGAAGCGCCGGCATTGTTGCATGGGGATTTGTGGTCGGGGAATTTTATGGTGGGGGCCAATGGGAAGGCTTGTGTGTTTGATCCGGCGGTATATTATGGTCATAGGGAGATGGATCTGGCGATGACGCGGCTTTTCGGCGGTTTCGACACACGTTTCTACTATGCCTACCAGTCGGCCTACCCATTGTTGCCGGGGTGGCAACAGCGGATAGGCATTTGCCAGTTATATCCATTGATGGTACATATGATTTTATTTGGAGGGAATTATTATAACAGCATTAAGGAGATATTACAATCCTATTGAGTCTTCGCCGCGTGTATCAATAAATTCGCGCATTTTGTTATATTCTTCTTCTACGAGTGGATAAAATTTGTTCACATCTTCCTGAATTTCCTTAAATAGGCGGGCAATATCTTCACTGTATACTTCCTGGTTAATGCGGAGGTAATTTTCCAGTTCCTGCATTTTGGCGCTGATCCAGGTAAGGCCAACCATGGCAAAGTTAGGTTTGAGTTTGTGTACCTGGAATTTCATTTTTTCCCATTCGTGTTCGTCTACCATTACACGGAGTTTGGAGATTTCATCGCGGATGGTTCTGATAAAAATTTCAAACAGGTCAGCGGCATAGGAAATATTACTCTCATAGAGATCTGTGAGGTACTTTACATCCAAATCGTTGTTGAACTCGAATCCACTTAAGTTCTGCACTTCTTCCATTATTAATTCTGTTTCGTCTTCGTTGAGATATTTATTAAAAATCTGTAATAGCTGATCCGGTGTGTAAGGTTTAGTGAGTATATCTGTTATTCCTGCTGCCCGTGCCATGTTGGCTGTTCCTTCCATGGCAACTGCTGTGGTGGCGATTACTGGTGTAGCCACATTGGGTTGTTCTTCATCTGCCCTGATTTTCTGTGCCAGTTCGAGTCCGTTCATACCGGGAATACGGATATCCATGAGGATCAGGTCGTATTGCCGGGATTCCAGGAAATAGGTTGCATCAGGCCCGTTGGTGGCGAGCTGATAATTAATTTTGTATTTCTCCAGCAGGCTCATGATGTAGCGGAGGTTCATCGGGTTATCTTCCACTACGAGTACCCTCGCTGCTTCAAAGGAGCGTTGCAGCAATTTCCTGCTTAGTTTGCCGGTTGGGGCGGAGAGCAGTTTGCGACTATCCATGAAGGGTATATTGAAGCTAAAGCAGGTGTTAAATCCGGGGGCATCTTCCACGCCGATGGTACCGCCCTGGAATTCCACCAACTGTTTAGCGATCGCCAGTCCGAGCCCGGTGCCGCCATACATTTCACGGATATCGCCTTCTGCTTGTTTATAATTCCGGAAGATGAGTTCCAGTTTATCTTTCCGGATGCCAATGCCGGTATCGCATACGCGAAACCTGATCCAGAGTTTGTTATCCTGCCAGCTTTCCTGGGTGGCTTTGATGGCAATGGCGCCTTCACTGGTGAATTTCTCTGCATTTCCTAACAAATTGATTAATATTTGGTTCAATAGCACATCGTCTCCAATCAGCCAGGTATTGAGGGTAGCGTCCAGTTCGGCGGTTATTTTCACGGGACGGCGGCCCAGTTTTAGTTCAAAGGTATGCCGGAGTGATTGAATCAGTTCACGGAGGTTGAATTCCCGTTGGTTTGTTTGTATTTCTCCGGCTTCTATGCGGGAAATATCGAGAATATCACTGACAATGCCCAGCAGTATGCCGGAGGAGTGTTTCAGGATATTGACGTATTCTCTTTGCTGGGTATCCAGGTTGGTTTCTTCCAGCAGGTGTGCCATGCCGATAATGGCGTTGAGCGGTGTTCTGATTTCGTGGCTCATACTGGCGAGGAAGTCCTTTTGTGCGTGCCGGGCTTCTTCTGCCTGGCGGCGGGCTTCTTCCAGTTCTCCCTGCAATTTCTTCTGATGCGTAATATCCATGTGGATGCCTGCGCCCCCGGTAATCTTGCCGTTTCGGTCGTAGGTATTAGCGGAGCTGGCGAGGATCCAGCGGGAGGAGCCATCTTTCAGTTTTACTTCCATGTCGTATACGAGTGGCACGTTTTCCTCGAGCCGTTTTCTGCGGAGGGCACGGGCGAAGGCGCGGTTGTTTTCCGGCACAAATACGTCAGTGATATTGCGGCCAATCAGTTCTTCTTCCTGGTAGCCGGAGAGGCGGCAAAAGCTTTCGTATACGCGGGTAATGTTTCCTTTTACGTCTGTTTCACACATGGCTGCGTTGAGGTTATTGAGCATTACCCTGAATTTCTCCTCATTGCGCCGTATTTCTTCCTGTCCGTTATGGCGGCGGGTAACATCGATGGCTTGCCAGATGCTGCCACTGAAATCGTCGCCATTAAATACGGGGAGGTAGGTGATTTCCCAGATTTGTCCGTTTATGAAGGGTACTTCCCAGCCGAACCAGGGCTTTTTTTCCCGGCGGAAGGTCTTCATTTTTTCTTCCAGTGGGAGGGTATCGGCTACCATTGGTTTGAAGAAGCGGATGAGTTCAGTATAGGAAAGGTTGAGGGGGCTGTTCCCTCCCATATATTGTGAAAAGATATCATTTACCCAAATGCAGCGGTGTTTTTCGTTGGTGACCAGAATGCCGGCATTGGTGCTGTTTAGCCAGGCAGTTATGGGCAAGGAAAAGATGTCCGGGGCGCCATTTAATGGCATGCCGGTACTACCAGTAGCAGTTGTTTTCTTACTGTTTCTTCCAGTGGCCTTCATCATTCCAGGTGAAAATGGGGAATACGGGTTTTCAAGAAAATAGGATGAATTGTGAAAAACAGGCATAAGATAAGCTCGAATTATGTACCTTTGCGCCTCACGCCTGGATGCTCACACGTCAATATGGCTGATATTTTATGATATAAATATATATATAAATAAGATATCGTTAGTGAACAAATTTATGAAATTTTTGCAATTGCAAATATTTAATTACCTTTGCATCCCTCTAAAAGTGAGGATATTGATATGAAACTACTCCGCGAATTTGATATTGCCTTTGTAGGACTAAATCCAGGGGTGCATTCATTTCAGTATGCAATCGGAGATAGTTTCTTTGATAACTTTGAAGAGCCGAAAGATTTCAGTAACTGTGTGGCGAGTGTAAACCTCACCCTGGATAAAAAGAGTAACTTCTTTTTGCTGAAATTTGAGATAGGCGGCAAGGTAACGGTGACATGTGACCGTTGTGGAGAGCCCTTCGAGATGCAGTTATGGGATGATTTCAACCAGATTGTAAAACTGGTTGACAACCCGGAAGAGCTGGCGAGTACCGAAGAAGATCCGGATGTATCGTACATATTAAGGACCGAAAGCCATTTAAACGTGGCGGACTATATTTACGAATTCATTCATTTGAGCATTCCAATGCAGCGTATACATCCCGACAATGCTGATGGCAAAAGCGGGTGTAATCCGAAGGTGATTGAAATGCTGGAACAGATGAACCAGCAGGCAAAAGAAAACGATAACCCAATCTGGAAAGGATTGGATAAATTTAAGGACAATTAAAAATTAAATAAAATGCCAAATCCTAAACGCAGACATTCTCAGCAAAGATCAGCAAAGAGAAGAACGCATTATAAGGCGGTAGCGGATACTTTAAGCACAGACAGCGCAACCGGTGAAGTGCACCTGAGACACCGTGCTCATTGGGTGGAAAACAAACTGTACTACAGAGGAAAAGTAGTGTTGGAAAAACAGAGCGCTGCTAAATAATTATTTTACTATTTTTACCCGAAGCTAACAAGAACAAACTTGAGTTACATGAGAATCGGGCTTGATATGATGGGTGGCGACTTCGCCCCCACAGAAGCAGTAAAAGGAGTAAAATTATATTTAGACGCTGTTGCATCTGATGTGCATCTGGTTTTGATAGGGGACGAGCAACAGTTAGCTCCTTTATTAGCAGACGCACAGCTGGACCAATCAAAATATTCAGTTGTTCATTCATCCCAGGTAATTGGGATGGATGAACACCCTACTAAGGCACTGAAAGAGAAGCCACAATCATCCATCTCTATCGGCTTTCATTTACTGAAAAATGAAAAAATAGATGCTTTCATCAGTGCTGGCAATACCGGCGCCATGATGGTGGGCACCTATTATTCCATTAAGGCCATAGAAGGAGTGCAACGTCCTACTATATCTACTCTGGTACCCCGTGAAAACGGCTCGTACGGCCTCTTGCTTGATGTAGGTATCAATGCCGACTGCAAACCTGAAAACCTCGCGCAATTTGCCATTCTGGGTTCTCTCTATTCAAAGCACATCCTACAGGTAAACAACCCTAAGATAGGCTTACTGAATATCGGTGAAGAAGAAGGAAAAGGTAATCTCCTTGCGCAAGCTACTTATCCGCTGTTAAAAGAAAACAAACAAATCAATTTCATCGGCAACATCGAAGGTAGAGATATCTTATCCGAAAAAGCAGATGTAATCGTTTGTGAAGGTTTTACCGGTAACATCGTGCTTAAGATGGCTGAATCATTCCATGAAGTTGCATTAAGACGCAATATTCATGATGACTACATGAATAAATTTGATTCTGAATCATACGGCGGTACTCCCGTTTTAGGCGTTTCCAAACCAGTGATCATTGGTCACGGTATTTCCAAAGGAACCGCATTTAAAAACATGATACAGCTGGCACAACAAATGATCGATAGCAAACTGCTGGAGAAGATTAAGGAAAGTTTTGTAGCAAAAGATGCCCAGTAATTAAGGCTAAAAAGTATTTTAAAAACCGCGCTGGTATTCCCAGGGCGGTTTTTTTATTGAGCTGAAAGCATAAAGGAGAAAGCATAAAGCTATTATAGCGAATGATTAAAGCGTAGGATATCCGCCCTGATCATTCGCTATAATAGCTTTATGCTTTATGCTTTCTCCTTTATGCTTTCAGCTTTACTTCATATCCAACGGTAACTTCACATAGAAAGTAGTCCCCTCATTCAGCTTGGTTTCAAACCATATCTCTCCCCTCGCCTGCTCCGCAATATTTTTACACATGGCCAGCCCAAGCCCGGTACCGGAAGACTTGGTGGTGAAGTTTGGCACAAATATCCGCGACTGTACTTCTGCAGAAATACCTTCTCCATTGTCTGCTACACTGATAATTACATGATAATCGGCAGTAGCCCATAACCTCACTACAATCTGCCCCTTCCGGTCGTCTGGAATGGCTTGAATAGCATTGAGCAGCAGGTTGGTGAAAAGCCGGTTCATTTGCGTTTTATCAGCAAAGACAAAGAAGTCCTGCTGCGGCTCTACATAAGTGACCTCACAATCTTCATGGCCCTGGTACAAAGCAGTCAGTGAATGCAGCACTTCATTGATCAGCACCTCTTCATTATTAGGCTCCCCGATGCGGGCAAAGGCAGAGAAGTCGGATGCAATATTCGATAAGTGCTCTATCTGCTCCACTAACGTACCTGCTACATTGCGCGACAGCTCCTTCACATTTGGAGAATCGTTGGCAATAGCGCGTTGCAGGTATTGTATACTCAGCTTCATGGGCGTCAGCGGATTCTTGATTTCATGGGCTACCTGCCGCGCCATTTCACGCCAGGCTCCCTCCCGCTCACTCTTAGCCAGTCGTACGGCACTGACTTCCAGTTTACGCACCATCTTATTATATTCTTTTACTAGCGCACCAATTTCATCATCTTTATCCCATTCTATTTCATCATTACGCTGTCCGAGGTTTACGTGGCGTAGTTTTTCCGTTACCAGTGAGAACGAACGCGTAATAGAGTTGGTGATCAACAAGGCCACCATCCCTGCTATGAGGAAAATGAAAGCGTTGAAATTAATCAGTGCTACCAGGAAGCTGGATATTTGCTCGTTCAGCTCTGTTTGTGTAGCAAAGTAAGGTACGTTCAGGTAAGCAATTACTTCATGTGTATCATGATTACGCAATGGCATATAACCCGACAGGAACGGCATTTCGCCAATATATTCCGTATGCATAAACTGGATTTGTTCCATACGGGACAACCGGTAATAGGCCTGCGGATCCATTTTCACGGAGATGAGTCCTTTGTCGGTCATCATGGGTTGCGTTGTTAACTGCAGATTCCCGTCACGGTCGTATATATTGATATCCAGTGCACGTTCGTTCGAAATATCCGCCAGGGAAGAAGCCAGTTTCTTCATCAACTCAGAATCATAGATATCACCTACCTGGTCCAGGTCGCGTTGCGCTTCGAAAGCCTTTTCCACATCTTTGGCCACTTCTCTCATTGTTTTACTTAACCGTTCGCGGTTTTGTTCTTCCGAACGATAGATAAAGAATTTGATCGTGGTAATAGCCAGGATCAGGAAGGAGAAGATGACCACAAAGATGATGGTACCATGCACTTTTTTACGGATACTCACGTTGATGAGTGTACGTAAATTACTGATCCGCATCCTGGCTTTAATGAGCAGGTCAAACACTTTATACACGGCCACAATGAGCAGGAACAGACAGAACATGTACGCAAAGAGCGTGATGAATTCTACAAACATCCTGTTCTCCTTCACTACCACCACCACCTTATCGGGCGAAGCGCGATAGAGTAATTCTGAATAGCCTTTGATAGATTTTACGGATACATCAGACAGTGGCAGATCATGTGGGTATAGCCGGATTGGAAACGGGAAATCGTTGTTATTGGTGACCAATATGCCCTTATCATATACTGCGTAAGAGTAAGTGCCGGCATATTCGCGGCCGGGGTCGGCCAGGTCACCTTCCACCAGTAATTCCGGGTAGAGCCGGTCGCTGCTGACGGGCTTCGGCACCAATGTATATACCAGCCATCCGCTGATGTCGTTGTTGGATTTATGAAATTCCTTTTTGGCAATATAGCTGTAGTCATTAAAGCTGCGTTCGTAGTAGTAGAGGTCGTTGCCAGGTACCAGCGACGGCGTAGATTCCGAAAACATCAACTTGTTGAAGGTGGGCAAACTCATGGTGTCTGAGCCAAACAGGGATGCGCCGCTTTCATCGTACGTATAGATGTTTACCCGGAAGCGGCTCAGGTAGCCCTGGAAATACTTCTGCAGGAGGAGGCTGTCGAACCGCGCTTTGCTTTGCTCTCTCCCTATACTGTCCTGGAAAAAATACTGAATTGCTTCATCGTGTTCAATCTTCTTTCCAATATCATTCAACAACATTTCCAGGTAAGGATCCTTTTGCCTGGACAGATCTTCTGCCAGTTTTTGGCGGGCCAGTACTTCCTTATGGTTATTATAGTGTACCAGTGCGCCGGAAGTGGTGACAGTGAGCAGGAAAAGCCAGAACAGGAATGGCACGGTAGCCATACTGCTTTCAAACCGGTCGGCCAGGAAGTCGAGCAATACAATGTATGCCAGCAGCCATACCACCATGGAAATAGAGAACGGTAGTTCCGGGTTATGCACCCGCACCAGTAACCAGATAATTCCAACAGCACCCAGCCAGATATATTTGGTACGATACTGAAAGTTGGTCAGTTCATTCAGCAGGTAGTTAATAATTTGGGAGAAGAATAAAAAGCTGAATGAAATGAAGCCCAGGACCACAAAGCCGATGACACTGTACTCCGTGATGCTAAAGGAGTTGGTGACATCGAAAGATATCTTGGAGTCTATCACCAGGCTTTGGATGAGATCTGCCAGGAATTGCTCCACCACATAGAGAATAAGGCTGGCAATGATGATCACCACACTTTGCGCCCAGCGTTTTTTGAGTACGGGCGGGTTAATGGTTTTTACGTGTTCACGGAAGAAGAGGATCATCCAGAACGTGAGCAGTACGTTGATCAGCAGGTCGCCGAGCGAATAAAAGATCTCATCTTTTGCGTAGATGCGGGGATCAAAAATATTCAGTTCTTTCAGGTTAAACGGAAACGGGTATACGTAGCTGAGTACGCGTAGGCCCAATACCACGAGCAGCAGGAACAGGAAGCCGTACAGCGGATTGGTTGTTTTGGCCAGCAACGTAGCGAAGAGGTTTAAGAATATCAGTACACAGAGGCAGCCGAGTACCCGGAGCAAAACGCTCAGGTTATTGGGTGGGTGTACATGCATCCCGCTGTTGTAATCGAGATAGAATAAGGTTTCCCCTTCCCCGTTATTCACGGCGAAAGTGATGTGTTCCGGCAGCATCAGGCTGGGTTGTTCGCGCAGGATGCTGTATTCATCGCCCAGCTCTTCTTTATGGTAGAAGTGATTAACGAGATAATTGTTTTTGATGGCATATTCCAGCCGGACGGGGATCACGCCTACGAGGTATTGTCCATGGCCGGGGGCTGATTTTACTTTGCGGGTTACTACTTCGTAGTAGCCGTTTTTCAGCTTCATGAAGCGGGAGCCATCCACGAGGGTTGTTTGCAGTTCTTCCGGTTGTACCTGGCTGGTATTCCAGAATGTAAGCCAGATACCGGCATTGCTGGAGTCGTATGCAAAGAGGTAGTACTCCAAGTTGGTGAGCCGATCGAGTGTTTGCTCATTATAATTGCGCTGAAAGAGAGACGTGGAGAGGCTCGTATCTTTGGTCAGCTTGCCGAAATCCTTTTCCCGTTGCTGGATACTTTTTTCCATACTGCGTTTCACGCCTTGAGGCGAGGAGTAGTAGGACCAGTAGTTACTGAACAGGAAGGCGAAGGTAAACAACCAGGCCGCGATGATCAGGAGATAGCCATGCCGCAGGAAAAAAAGCCGTATTTCTTTAGTATCGATCAATGCGAGTGGTTATGAAATTTACAATTGCTCTGTGGCTTTCACCTGGTTCCAGAGTGTATCCATTTCCGTTAAATTCATGTCGTTGAGTGTGCGTCCCTGTTGCAAGGCCAGGGCCTCCATGGCCTGGAAGCGGCGTTGGAATTTTTTGTTGGTACGTTCCAGTGCATTTTCCGCATCGATGTCGAGGAAGCGGGAATAGTTGACCAGGGAGAACATCACATCGCCAAATTCGTCTTCCATGGCGTCTTTACTGCCTGTGTTTACGGCTTCTTCCAGTTCATTCACTTCTTCTTTTACCTTATCCCATACCTGGCTGGTGTTGTCCCATTCAAAGCCGGTTTGTTTGGCTTTTTCCTGGAGGCGCATCGCTTTTACGAGGGCGGGGAGAGATACGGGTACGCCACTGAGGACGGACTTCTTGCCTTCTTTCAGTTTAAGTTTTTCCCAGTTTTGTTTTACCTGGTCTTCTGTTTCGGCTTTCACATCGCCATAAATATGTGGGTGACGGTGGATGAGTTTATCGCATACCCCGTTAATGACATCATTGATATCAAATTTTTGCTGTTCTGCGCCTATTTTGGCGTAAAACACAATATGCAGGAGGATATCTCCCAGTTCTTCCTTAATCGATTTCCAGTCTTCGTCAGTAATGGCATCCGCCAGCTCATAGGTTTCCTCGATGGTGAGCTGTCGAAGCGTTTGGATGGTTTGCTTGCGGTCCCAGGGGCATTTTTCCCTTAAATCGTCCATGATCTGCAGGAGGCGATCAAATGTAGCTGTCTTTTCCATATTTTGTAAAAATAGGGATCATTTTTTAGCTTTTAGCCATTAGCTTTCAGCTTTTAGCAAATGCAGCGGATGGCCCACCAAAAGCTAAAAGCTAATGGCTAAAAGCTGCCGGTTAAATGGGGAATTCTTTTTCTTGGTAAAAAGCCCATTTTAGTTACATTTGCGAGCTATAAAATGGTAGTGATTTCACGGTTTTGAGGAGATGGAAATTTATTGCAGCAGTGCATTTTCACTGTGATGATATCTTTCTAAAAATCTTAAAATCAAAAGGTCCCAAAAATGTATTGATTTATGAATCCGAAACACATTGCGCTTATTTCATCGGAGTTAGGTATTTCCGGCAAACAGGCAGAAAATACCATGACCCTTTTATCTGAAGGCTCTACGGTACCCTTTATCAGCCGTTATCGTAAAGAGGTAACAGGTAGCCTGGATGAGGTGCAGATAGGTCGTATTGAAGACTTGCAGAAGCGCTACAAGGAAGTAGATGATCGCCGCGAATTTATTATCAAGACTATCACAGAGCAGGAAAAAATGACGCCTGAGTTGCTGGAGAAATTAGAGCAAACCTGGGTGTTAGCGGAGCTGGAAGACATTTATCTTCCCTACAAACCGAAGCGTAAAACGCGTGCAACTGTGGCCATTGAGAAAGGTCTGGAACCATTGGCGAAACTGTTGTTTGAGCAACAGGACGGCGATGTTGCCACTGCGGAAACATTTATCAATGAGCAGGTAGCTACCTCTGAGGAAGCCCTGAAAGGTGCGCGGGATATCATTGCCGAATGGATCAATGAAAATGCCGAATGCCGTGATAAACTGCGTAAATTATTTGCCAACACCGGTAAGCTGACTTCCAAAGTAGTGGAAGGCAAGGAAGCCGAAGGCGATAAATATAAAGACTATTTCGAGTTTTCAGAAGACCTGCGGGAGATGCCTTCTCACCGTGTACTGGCGATATTACGTGCAGAACATGAAGGTATTTTGTTCAGCTCTATTGCGCCGGTAGAAGAAGACGCGAATGCCCTGATCAATAAACAATTTGTAACGGGTAAAGGTAAAGCGGCAGAACAGGTTACCAAAGCGGCGGCTGATGCTTACAAGCGTTTACTGCGTCCATCCCTGGAAAATGAATTCCGGGCGGTAGCCAAAGAAAAGGCAGATAGCGAAGCCATCGAAGTATTTGCCGAAAACCTGCGCCAGTTGCTGCTGGCGGCTCCGTTGGGGCCTAAAGGGGTGATTGCCATAGATCCGGGTTACAGAACGGGTTGTAAAGTAGTAGCGCTGGATAACCAGGGCAATATGCTGGACAACGACGTAATTTACCCGCTGGAAAAGAATTACAAGCGTGATGACGCAGAAGCCCTGCTGAGAAAGTGGGCAGCAAAATATGATACTGAAGCCATTGCTGTAGGTAATGGTACGGCTGGCCGTGAAACAGAGGAATTTGTGAAGAAAATTGATTTTGGTAAAAAGATCAATGTATTCATGGTTAACGAAAGCGGCGCCTCTGTGTATTCCGCTTCAGAAGTAGCGCGGGAAGAGTTTCCTGACTTCGACGTTACCGTTCGTGGCGCCGTGTCTATTGGCCGCCGGTTGATAGACCCATTGGCTGAACTGGTGAAAATAGATCCCAAAGCGATTGGCGTAGGTCAGTACCAGCATGATGTGAGCCAGTCATCCCTGAAGCAAAGCCTGGACCGCGTGGTGGTAAGTTGTGTGAACAATGTAGGGGTGAACCTGAACACTGCTTCCAAACACTTACTGGCGTATATTTCCGGCCTTGGACCTTCCCTGGCGGAAAACATCGTAAAATACCGCAAAGAAAACGGTGCGTTCAGCAACCGTATGCAGCTGAAGAAAGTGCATCGTTTGGGCGATAAGGCATTTGAGCAGTGCGCAGGCTTCCTCCGTATTGAGAATGGCGATAACCCACTGGATAATTCGGCGGTACACCCGGAGCGTTATGACCTGATCAAAGAAATGGCAGCGAAGCAACACAGCACTGTGCAGGATCTGATGGTGAAAGAAGACCTTCGCAAGCAGATCAATCCCAAAGATTATGTCAGTGCAGAAGTAGGTTTGCTGACGTTGGAAGATATCTTAAAAGAGCTGGCTAAGCCCAGCCGCGATCCACGCGACGAGATTTCCATCTTTGAATATGCAGAAGGAATTCACAAAATGGAAGACGTGAAACCGGGTATGGTATTGCCGGGTGTGGTCACCAACATTACTGCGTTTGGTGCCTTCGTGGACATCGGCGTAAAACAGGATGGGCTGGTGCACATTTCCCATCTCTCCAATAAATTTATCAGTAATCCTAATGAAGCGGTAAAGCTGAATCAGAAAGTACAGGTAACGGTATTGGAAATAGATGTGGCCCGCAAGCGTATTTCTCTCTCTATGAAAGATAATGAGAAAGGCGGTGGTAACAAGTCGTCACAGCAAGGGGAGCGCAGGTCTGAACCACGTAAAGAGGTGCGTAACAACAAGCCTGCTGCGAAAGAAGCGCCATTGAATGATTTCCAGGCCAAGCTGGCAGCGCTGAAGAATAAGTTTGATAATTAGCAGAAAGCATAAAGCGTAAAGCAAAAAGCTATTATAGCGAATGATTAAAGCGTAATATGAAGTGCACCCTAAAGGTTGGACGTTTTTTTAAATGTTAAAAAGTTATGCGGCTTGAGTTCGGTATTTAACTGGGCTCAAGCCGTTTAGTTTTAATTTAATCCTATCGTTGTTATAATAGTGTATATATTCAATTAACCCCTGCTTTAAAGCTGATAGCGAATCAAAATTTTCAAGATAAAATAGTTCTGTTTTGAGGATAGCGAAAAAGCTTTCCATAGCGGCATTGTCCAGACAATTTCCTTTTGCAGACATACTTTGTTTGATCTTATTGTCTCGAAGAATTGTCTGATATTTCTTCATTTGATACTGCCAACCCTGGTCAGAGTGTAATATCAAATTGCTTTTCTTCGGTAGCCGGGAAAATGCTTTTTGCAGCATATCAACAATTTGACCAAACGTTGGCCGTTCTGATATATTATAACTCATTATTTCTCCATTATACAGGTCCATAATTGGAGAAAGATATAATTTTTTACCCCCAACAGAGAATACTGTTATATCTGTGACCCACTTCTGGTAAGGCTTTTCGGCATTGAAGTCACGCATTAGCAGATTAGGAGCTATTTTACCCTGCTCTCCTTTATATGACTTATACTTCTTCATTCTGACCAGGCTTTTAATATTACCCGATCGCATGATTTTTAATACCGTCTTATGATTAACAGATCTCCCCGATTGCCGTATATCCCTTGTTATTCGCCTATAGCCATATCTGCCTTTATGCCGATTGTAAATGGTCATTATCTCAGTTTGCAATGCAGCATGCTTTTGAGGCTGGGTTAATAACTTCAAATTGTAATAATAGCTACTACGTGCCATATCCGCTGCTTTTAACAGCAAATCTAATGGATAAAGCGGCCTTAATTCCCTGATGGCTTCTGCCGTTTGCTTTGACCGGCTTGTTCTTTTTGAATTAAGGCCTTTAACTTTTTTAAAAGTGCATTTTCAGCTCGAAGGTATTGTAACTCAGCTTCTAAAGCGGCTAGTTTGGCCGTATCCGGGTCCGTTGCTACCTCTGTGGATTTACTCTTTTTTGCCATTTGCTTCTTTTTTGATCCTCGTTTACTTTTAAGTAAACCTATGGCCCCTTCACGTTCATATTGTTTTAACCATAGACCAACAGTATGATCTTGCGCGACTCCGAATATCATCGCCGCCTGCAATAAAGATAATCGCTTTTTGAATACTGTTCGGATAACCTCCAGTTTAAACTCACCACTATAAATCACTCCCGCACGAGGTTTCAATCCGGCTACACCATGATACTTATAAAGATGTAACCACCGATGCACCGATGTATCGGTCGTTCCTAGCTTGCGAGCTACTGATGCTATATGGTCCTTACCTGAAAGCACGGCCTGCACGGCTCGAAGCTTCTGGTTTAAACTGAATTTAATCTTTCCTGCCATAAAAATGCCCCCTAAAAGTGTCCAACTTTTAGGGGGCATTTCAATACTCGCTCTTGTCATTCGCTATAATAGCTTTTTGCTTTTTGCTTTCTGCTTTCTGCTTATCGTTCATATTTCTGCATCCATTGCAGGAATTTTTCCGGGTAGTCTGTATCTCCTTTTTCGCTGAAGAGCATGAGGCTCCGGTTGACCGTGAAGCCCAGGTAGATAATATCCCGGTCCAGGTCTATTGCAATAACTGCTTCATCAAAGCCGGACTTACCGGGCATATACCCTTCATTAAAGAGAATTTTATTTTCTACTTCTACAGGTGGAGCTACTTTAAGTCGTTCAAAGAAAGACTTCCTGGCCTTGCCGATCAGGGTGTTGAAGCGGGTTTTCAAGGGTTCATTTTCAAAAAGATTATTTTCCATCGCATACTTGCCATCAAAACCGAGGAAGCTGTTCCAGGAAGCTACGAGATCTGTTTGAATGGTATCGCCACCGGCGATCATTGTATCCGTGGGAGGTAAATTAATTTGGTCTGCCAGCTCCACTGTCCTGATTTGCCGGGCCGGCCCATTGCAGGCGGTGGCAAAGAAGGTAAACGATAACAGTGACGCTACCCGAATCCGTTTCGCACTCATGGTTAAATTTTTATTTTTGATAGTAACGGGGTCACAGAAGCCGGCGGGCACCACTATCCCGGCAGCTACAGTAATATGTCAGTGGAAGGTTAACAAGTCAGATAATAAAAAAGTTTAATGGTTTTCAATAAAAATGGGTGTCACTTTCCTTTAAATACAGGTGGTCTTTTTTCCATAAAAGCCTGCATGCCTTCCTGCTGATCTTCAGATGCAAAGAGAAGATAAAAATTCTTACGTTCAAAATGTAATCCTTCTTCCAGGGAAGTATCAAATGTTTTAAGAACGGCTTCTTTGGCCATTTTAAGGGCAATAGGACTCATGGCAGCTGTTTCGCTGGCCAACTTTACTGCTTCCTTTAAAAATAGCTCTACGGGGACTACACGATTAATTAAGCCGGCTTGTAATGCTTCGGATGCGGTGATAAAGCGACCGGTAAGCACCATTTCCATGGCGAGTGCTTTTCCCACGGCGCGGGTAAGGCGTTGGGTACCGCCGGCACCGGGCATTACGCCCAGTTTAATTTCCGGTTGTCCGAAGCGGGCGGTTTCGCTGGCCACAATCATATCGCACAACATCATGAGTTCGCAGCCACCGCCAAGGGCGAAGCCACTTACGGCGGCAATGATCGGTTTCTTTATTTTTTTGATGGCGTCCCAGGTACTGAATTGGTCGATATTATACATATCGATGGCTGTTTTATCGGCCATTTGTTTGATATCAGCGCCGGCTGCGAAAGCTTTTTCGTTGCCACTGAGTACAATCACCCTCACCTGTTCATCTGCATCGAGCATTTTCAGTGCATCTCTTAGCTCGCCCATGAGTTGCAGGTTCAATGCATTCAGTTCTTTTGGGCGGTTTAACTGGATGTGGGCCACAAAGGGCGCCACTTGCTGGTGTATGATAATGTATTCCGGGTTCATCTTTAAAGTTAAAGAAATATGCTAAAAATAAGGAACAGGAAGCCTAAAAATACGAATACTGCAGCTGCAAAATAGGCTGCCAGCAGCCCAATGGCCTTCCAAAACGACTTAAAGAAGTTTTGGCCATAGTTATTCATCAGCGCACGTATCAGGTACAGGAAGATCAACCAGTAAGCGATGGACATAAACAGGTCGCTGTGGAAGATGGCTTCCCATATAAACCCAAACAACAGCACAATAAAGGCGAAAGAATGCAGGTGGATGGCGAAGATGGCATGATCTGCATAGAGCCATCTTTTGCGGTCGTACATCCATTTCATGAACAACGCAAACAGTGGCAGCAGCAGGAACATTAATTTCGGCAGGTTGTGCGTAAACATATCTACGATGGCTGCCTGGTAGTTCTTCCCGTATTTATGACGGATTTCCGCCATACGCCGGAAGAAGAGTCGTGATGAGCCGTGGAAACGTTCGCTTTCCGGCAGTGCCGCCTGGGCAGAATCGAATGATTTCACCGAGTTATAGCCCTCGAAACCTTTTGCGAACTTCCGGATTTTCTTCGTTCTCCCGGAGGTATCACCGGCAAGGGCCTGGTCAAGGCCTTCATCAACGGTTAATATCCTGACGCTGTCTTTTGTGAACCTGGTAGAAGCCAGCGGTTTTGTTTCTTCTGTTTCCTCCTCCTCTCCTTCGCTATGTTTGGAGTGAAGGGTAAAAACGCCGAAGAAAAAGACAAAAGATACAAAGACGTATAATTTGATCGGGTTCACATAACGTACTCTCCTGCCTGCCATATATTCCCTGGAAAGGAATCCAGGCCTGAAAAACAGGGATTTGAGTGTGATGAGCAACTGGGAGTCGTAATGGAAAATATCTGCCACAAAGTGTTTGAAAAGGTGGCCAAAGGTTTCGTGAGGCACGGTATTTTCCTGTCCGCAGTGGGTACAAAAGCGCTCGGGGACTTCCGTGCCGCAGTTGAGACAGTGTTTATCCTCTCGTAAAGGTTGTGTTTTCAAGTGATTTAGATGGTTGTTGTGCTCAAAAAAGGGTACAAGATAAAGAAGAAATTACGAATTATCTTCCAGAAGTGTACGGTTAAAAAATTTTAATATGATTTTTGCGTTTTACCTTTGTCACAATTAAAAATCAGCGATTTTTACGTTCATGAAGAAAACGATTCTACTGGCACTGGGGATGCTGGCATTTGCAGGCAGGGGGTTTTGTCAATATTACTTCCAGGATATCTACAACACACAACAGACTATTGCCACCATGGCGTTGCTGAAAGGCAATAAGGTAAAGACCCAGAAGGTACAAACCCTGGACGCCAATATGGAAATGGATCCTGACTTTCGCTGTGAACGTAGTTTGAGTCCTACTTATCACCAGATGAGGGCGCAAACGCAGTCCAGCTCTACCGGCTATTCTGCCATGACCTCTTCTTTTTCCACCAAAGGGCAGCTCACCAAAACCGTGGATAGCTCTTCGGCCAGTGTGACCACTACTTTATACCGGTATAACAACGAAGGTCTGCTGCAATATATCAGCAGCACTTCTATTGCATTGCAAAGCAAAATGCGTTTCGATGAAACGAGGAGCTATAGCTATGATGCTGCCGGGCGATTACAGCAAATGATACAGAAGAAGGGAAACGGCAGTGATTCTACCGTTATTGCATTTAAAACAGACAGTCTTGGTCATGTTACTGAGGAGTTTGATCAGCGTCAGCGTAAACGTACCTACTATAACTACGACAAATCTGGTCGTTTAACAGATGTATATCGCTATCAGCCTGCGAAGAAGCGTATGCTACCGGATTATATTTTTGAGTACAATGCACAGGGACAGGTGATAAAGATGACTACCGTGAACGCACAAACGTCGTCTTATACTATTTGGGCGTATGAGTATCAGCCGAATGGATTACCTTTGAAGGAAACCTGTTATGGCAAAGGAAAGGAGCTGTTAGGGATGGTGAAATACAGTTATGATCTGAATCCGTAAATACAGTTTAAAAAAAAGAGATTTATAAAATATTTTAATTCAGGCAGAAAAAAATTTTGCAACTTCAAAAAGAATCCTATCTTTGCAATCCCAACGAAAAAAGCAGATAGCTAAAAACGTTGTAAAGTTCTTCATTTCAAGCGAAAGTAGCTCATTTGGTAGAGCACGACCTTGCCAAGGTCGGGGTGGCCGGTTCGAGCCCGGTCTTTCGCTCTGTGTAAGATTCCCTACACACCCTGGTGGTGGAATTGGTAGACACGCGGGACTTAAAATCCCGTTTGCAGCAATGCAAGTGTGGGTTCGACTCCCATCTGGGGTACAACGCAGACGCGTTTAGAAGGCATCGATGTAAATCGGTGCCTTTTTTTGTTTATATTACTTATAGAAACATTAAGTTGATCATCTCAATATCAACGCACTCCGTCCTGAAAGTGCATTTCAACGTTACCTTTATTATTACACCGGAAGAAAACAAATACTACGTTTTTTATAACATATTAAATCATCCATCATGCCCATTAAACTTAATGTACCTTTTAACCAGAAAGATGACGCAAAAAAATTAGGTGCTATATGGATTCCAGATGTAAAGGTCTGGGCTATTCCTGATAGTATTGTGAATATAAATCCATTTAAGCCATGGCTACCACTGCCATCACTCGGAGGTTGTATTATTAAATACCCGTATTTTGTTGCAAAGGACAATCGAAAATGCTGGAAGTGTCATAAGGAAACTCCTCTGATCGCATTTGGCTCAAAAAACTATTTTACTACTGCTTTTCACTCTCCGAAAGATGTATTATGGGAAAAATATGACCGTCCTGCTTTTTTCTGCGATATCAACTCTATAGACAATGATTTGATTGATATATTAAAAAAACGTTTCCCTTTTTTCCAAAATACATATTCCAAAACATTAAAAAAGAATGTTTGGGTAAATACATGTATACACTGTCAAACTATACAAGGGGATAATTATAATTTTGATAAGGGTGGCCCATTTCATGGTCATAATGGAAATGGGCTTGACAACATAAAAACAGAACGTCTTGAATTAAGATTTGATTATTACTTAGATGCAGTTGTTGATGAGGGCGACTATTCTTACATTGATGACGGAGATGGATTCAGGTTCTACGATGGGCCAACCTATCAGGAGTGACTTTAAACTTCTTACATGAAAGTAAATTGCTGATTTTGCCCAGTCATGGTCTGCTTAAAAATTGCATATCAACGTCACTTAATGTTGGCCTCAGCTGAAATGAACAATTTTCGTTTGGGAAAATTACTTCTTACCTTTTTCGCTAAATAATCGCTGATATTCAGCATCTCCTGAATAAATTGGTTCGCTGATATTCTCAGATACTTTAAACCGCCGCGGCTACTTGAAGTATAATAGATATGGGTGTTTTTTATGCCCCAAATGAAATTAGTAGAAAAATCAACCAGAAAATCATTAATTTATTAATAATAAACAACTTAAATATATATAATATTTTTTAATTAAAATATGTATTAGAAAAACTAATAACTCAAATGACTATTTACGACAGAAAATGTCGTAATAATGTCGTAAATTAACAGAAAATGTCGCAATAAGTCATGGCCCAAATCAGCGCTGTAAATGATGTATTATTAAATGTACTTAGTCAATTCCCAAATGGAGCATCCATTGAGAATATTATTTCTCGGAGTGGTCTACAGTTAAATACACGCACCTTACAAAGACGGTTGAATGATTTACGTACATCCGGCTATGTAACAACTACAGGTCAAACCCGGGGACTTCGCTATCATCTGGCTAGTCAAAATAAGTTAGAAAATGGAAACAGTTTTACCGATATTTTATTATCCGGTTCTGCTCATGAAATTCTTGCAATTGTACAAAAGCCGGTACAACAACGTCCCCCGGTAGGTTATAATCGTAGTTTCTTAGAGAAGTATCAACCCAATATTACTAATTATCTATCTGCAACAGAACTGCAAAAGCTGGCGGCTCTAGGTAATACTGCCAGACTAAATGAACCGGCAGGCACTTATGCGAAAGAAATTCTCAACAGGCTATTGATAGACTTATCCTGGAACTCCAGCCGCCTGGAAGGTAATACCTATTCCCTCTTGGACACTGAACGACTGATTTCTTCCGGACATGTAGCGGACAACAAGTCTGCGAAAGAAGCCCAAATGATCCTGAATCACAAGGATGCTATTGAATTCATTGTGCAATTAGCTGATGAAATTGGGTTTAACAGGTATACCCTGCTAAACCTTCATTCACTACTGTCCAACAATCTTTTACCCAATCCTGCTGCATCAGGGAGGCTAAGACATATTGCTGTAGGCATTCAAAACAGCATATATACTCCACTAGCCGTCCCCCAGCTCATTGAAGAAATGTTTGATCTAATACTTGACAAAGCATCTCAAATTGAGAACCCTTTCGAACAAGCATTTTTTATCATGGTGCATCTTCCCTATTTGCAACCTTTTGATGATGTAAATAAAAGAGTATCCAGATTAGCGTCTAATATTTCTTTGAATAAACACAACCTGGCTCCTTTATCTTTTATCGATGTCCCAAATGAATTGTATACGAAAGGATTAATCGGAGTTTACGAACTAAATAGAATTGAGTTATTGAAAGACGTTTTCCTTTGGGCTTATGAACGTTCTGCTGCACAATACGCTGTACTCAGACAATCGCTGGGTGAGCCTGATCCATTCCGGCTTAAATACCGCGATCAAATCAGATCCATCATCCATAAAATAATATCCGAGGCAATGGCCAAACCCCAGGTAGAGCCATACATACAAGATCAGGCCCAGGAATTACCAGAGGTGGAGAGGAATAAGTTAATCGAAGTGGTAGAATCAGAGTTACTATCGCTACATGAAGGTAATTTCGCCAGATATCTTGTTCGCCCTTCCGAATTTAAGAAGTGGCAAGAAGAATGGAAACATTAAATATCCGCAATGGCAATCACAATACCATATATTTCAGATAAAAAAGAGAGGACATTTTCCAAATAACTCCCATCTGGGGTACTTTTAGAGCAGACGCTCTTAAGTTTTGAAAAGGCATCGACTACCGTCGGTGCCTTTTTTGTTTGTAATAGAATTGCTATATCTCTATAGACGACTTATATCTTGCCTATCAATTTACAAAAGAACATATTCCCAATAAGTAAAACGTCTCAAAAGTGTACGACATATTAGCCAAACACATTGTTTCCCAAAACTGGCAGGAAGGCTTTAGGAATCAAAATATATTTGTCTAATGCCGAGCAACGCCGTGCTGGATCATAATTCCTGAGCGCTTAAACAGATCAGATACCCGGCGTATCAATAAGTCTTTACATCTGTCCCAGTTTCTTCATAGCCTTTATTCCATCTGTGCTGGCAGGATTAAGTTCCAGTGATTTCTTATACATGCTTATGGCATCTTCCCGATACCCGGCTTCCAACAATGCCTCCGCGTAACTGTCGTAAGTATTGAAATCAGCCGGCTGCAGGAACGTATTGAGCTTAAATGTTTCCAATGCCCATTGCAAATGCTTCCGGGCCTTAGACTCGTAAAGGAAATCATATCCCAGGAAATTTACTTCTTTTGTATTAAAGTAATAGTTTGTGCTGTCTGCCATACAAAGATGTAATATACAGGCAGCATGATCTGTCCCCTGTTCCATCAATGCCCTGGCATATTCGCGGACAGCAGACTTCTTTAAGAACAGAGGAATTGAGGGTTTTCCATTCAGCATATACAAACAGGAGGTCACATTATCTCCCAGTGCGCTATTGCCGTTTGTGTAAGCGACGATTGTCTGTTTGCTGCTAAGGTTATGATAGTAGAAAGTGGCCAGTCCAAATTTGAATCCTCCATGTCCTACTCCTTTTCCGTATCCTGGCATTCTAAATATTTCCCAGCCCAGTCCATATTGTCCAACACCATCTCCTAACATCGTATCCATATGCGCTTCATATTCCTTTCCATTATTTAGTTTGACTGGAGCAAAAGCCTCTTCCACAGAGGAAAGCGATATTAATTTCCCAAGAAAAAAAACGTTATCGAATTTCAACATATCATCCATTGTAGTGATTACATTGGAGGACCCAACACTCCCGCTGTTGTTATACTCCGAATATCGGTAACGAGCTACTTTATTGGCCTGCAGCCAGGCCGTATCATAGAAGGTTGGTTTCACCTGTTGTTTTACCACCAAAGTATCATAAGCATGATTAATACCTGTGATATAAGTATTTTTCATACCCGCCGGTTTAAAAATATACTTCTCCGCGTATGCAGGAAAATCTAGTCCGGACACCTTTTCTACGATCAAAGCCAGCAGATTAAAGCCAGTGTTACAATACCTGAACTCATCTCCCGGTTTAAAATACAGCCCTTTTGTCCATTGCTTTAACAAAGGCAACACATCAGCATTTGTGATGACCGTATCAGGATATTGCTTCACTAATTCGTCAAATAGCTCCAGGTTGGGTAAACCTGAAGTGTGTGTTAACAGATGACGTAAAGTAACGCCGGGAAATGGAAAGCCGGGAAGATACCTGCTGACTTCATCTTCCAACTTTAGCTTTCCTTTGTCTTTTAACTGAAGAATGGCAGTAGAAGTGAATATTTTGGAAATAGACGCAAGGTTAAAACGCGACTGCTCCGTATTCTTCTGGTGCGTGGCGTAATTCGCATATCCACCTGAAAAAGCATATACCTTATGCCCGTTTTCCGCCAATGCAATACCACCATCGTAAAGCTGATGCGTCGAAAGGGTATCAAAATAGTTTTTAAACGCGAAATCCCTGTCCTGGGCTCGAGCACCGACAGATAACAGGCAAATTATTCCGATAATCATTGACCTCATCATGTATGAATTTAGAAGATAAGACAATGATATAATTTCCTGTTAACGGACCTTCTCCGATGGGATGAACAGGGCGAATTTGGGATGAAAGTTGCGTTTTGAGGTTTCGTTATATTATCAAGTTGTAACTTTTACGGCAAAACGTTATATAAAAGGTACTGGGCTGATTCCTGCAAACTGGCACTAAAATAAGTCCTGGTGGTATTCTTCCGCCATTTCAAAGGCAAAGATGAAATGACTCCATTTCTAATAGTAAAAACATTATATGTTCCCAATAACTCCCATCTGGGATACTAAACCGTTGCAACTATTTGAAAGGCAATAGATTCGCAACGGTTTTTTTATGCCCATTTTTCGAATTCACTCACCCGTTTTTGACATATTGTTTTCATTTTTAGCCATTTGCGTGTTCAACTCCGATCTGGCTCAAATCTTCTGCCAGCTGAAATAAACTAAGGAAGAATAAATTTTGTCCTGAAAATGAATAGCAATACTTTTTTCTGTCTTCCTCTTTAATCTGCGAGAAGTCCGTCCAGTTAATCTTTACGGTATCTTCAACTTTTTTATCACGACAGTGACATGAATGGCCAACGACTAGTTCGTCGTTTAGCCCTTCCAGTGATACTGTCATATCGAAGCCACCGTCAGCACATTTTTGCGTAGGTATATCATAGCGTCTCCCTTCGGAATCCACTACTACTTTGGGTAAATGATCCTTCAAACATTCAGAAACAAATAAGACAGGATAATCTTCCATAAACGGCTATTGCGCCTTACAAATAATAATACTATCAGTACCGGCAAATACCAGGTTGGGATGCCGATTCACCAACAAAAATGCTTCATTATTATGATCAATTACCCGGTAATCCGAAAGCGCTTTCGGAAGTTCCAGGTCTATAAGCTGTTTACTATCCAGCTCTAATAATTTCTGTTTGTTTTTCCAATCGTCTGATTTAAATGCCGGCGTCAGTATGGCATACTTGCCCGATGAAGAGAATGTGCATTCTTTACCTCCCTTTTTTAACTCTTTGTACAATCTCCCCAGAGAAAATAATGTCTCCTTTACCGTTCCTTTTTCATCTACCGTACTTAATTCCGAGAACTCCATCCCCGGCTTTAAATAACCGCCATCCCTGTCGCCGATCCCATACAGGAATGAAACATTCTTTTTATTCAGCGCATGCAAGATTGTAAATGGTTTTTGGGGCTTATCGAACCTTTCGTTTTCCAGGGCGATCGGTTGTTTGTTGTTCCAGTATTTTAAATCCAGCCAACTGGCGGTCCCCTTTTCTACATCAACCTGCAGGTTGGCTGCATATATAGGTAACATGCCTGCATTGGTGAAAAGTATAGGTATTATGTTGGTATCCGTGTTGCCGGCCAAATGGTAATTAGACAGGGGTCTATCGAAATTTGGATACTTTGTTTTAGGAAGATGATTAGTGATCGAAATCCTGGCAGGAGTGTTTTTATTGTTTTCGCCATATAGAACGACGATGTCACTTTTGGAAGAATAAAGCCCTACATAGTTTTGAAAATGGAAGAAAGCCGGGGTTTCGAAAACATCACAGGCTATTTCATCGACCTTTGTTTCCACAATTTCATTTCCTTTAAACCACTCTAAAAAGCACTTGTCGTCCTGCGAATAATATCCCACAACGGTTCCTGTATTTAAGAGTACGATCCTGTGAAATTGTTTTTGTCCGGCATCCTGGATTTTAAACGTCTGGGTAGGTGCTAATTTCATTATGCTTTATTTGGGCCCTGGGGCTGATTAGTACAGTGGTTAAACTAATATAAGCAAACCTGCAAATAGGAGCAAATTTCCTTCGAATGTGTTTCCGGGATATTGCTTTACCAGGATAGTCGGGAGCTGGAACCATCGTGGTAATATCTTAACTGAGACTTATTATTCTTTTTTCCCTGTTGCTCTTTCCATTCTTCCGGGGCAGCGATCTTTTTATGTTGTTCAATAAGGTACAGTGTTAGCCCTTCTACCGGCAAACTATATTCGGTAGCCGTTGCGGCTATTTGAAAGACAATAGATTAACAATAGCTTTTTTGTGTGTAAAAGACTGTATTTAATCTGACAGATAACTTTAATTTCGAAACATTACTCCTTCCGGATCACTTGTTTTCTTTTTACGTGATTTTCCCGAGGATATAATTAAAAATGAGGTAAATCTCCTTTTGGAACTACGTTTGATTTTTATAATTTTATATTATGAAAACGACAGAAAGTGTAGAGGATTTTTACAACAGACTGCCCAGGCAGGCTACCTCGTTGCAATCAGCAAATAATGCGGGGATAGGGCATTTTAATGTCTTTAGCCGGGAGGCTTGTGCTGTTGTTTCCCCCTATAGTCGCCGGGATTTTTATAAGGCATCTCTGATCATAGGGAAGGGCAAGCTCTATTATGCGGACAAGTGGGTGCAGATAGATCGCCCTGCCATGCTTTTTTCAAATCCGGTAGTCCCCTATTCCTGGGAACCGGAGTCTGAGCAGCAATCCGGATGGTACTGCCTGTTTACGGAAGGTTTTATCCAGCATACGGAACGCGTAGAAAGCCTGCGGGATTCCCCACTCTTTAAAATAGGGAGCAATCCTATTTTCTTTCCTGACGAGGCACAGCTGCAGGAAATTTCTGCCATCTTTCAAAAGATGATGGCGGAAATGGCGTCCAGCTACGCGCAGAAATATGACGTATTGCGTAGTTATTTGCACCTGCTGATCCATGAGGCGATGAAATCCAATCCAGCCGATAATTTTGGCGCATATGCCAATGCTTCGGCGCGGGTTTCGGGGCTATTCCTGGAGCTGCTGGAGCGGCAATTTCCAATAGATTCGCCATTAGTAAGTTTGTCGCTGAAAACGCCGGCTGATTACGCGCGTGCGCTGTCAGTGCATGTTAATCACCTGAACCGCTCTGTAAAGGAAGCCACAGGGAAAACGACTTCTGAACAGATCGCTGCCCGGATAGCGAAAGAAGGAAGGGCCCTTCTGCAGCATACAGACTGGAATATTGCGGACATCGCATACGGTTTGGGGTTCGAGTATCCCTCATATTTTACCAATTTCTTCAAAAAACACACCGGCATGTCGCCCAATCAACTTCGCAACATCGCTGTTTGAATAGTGTAAGTATCCGTTTGATTGTTATAAACAAACGATTCTTCCCATTTCTACTTTTGCATAGAATAAAATTTGATAATTATGCAATACAGAAATCTGGGAAAAACGAATGAACAGTTGTCAGCTATCGGCCTTGGCTGCATGGGTATGAGCTTTGCTTACGGCCCGGCAGATGAAAAGGAAAACGTAGCCACCCTTGAAAAGGCATTGGACCTGGGCATCAACTTTTGGGATACGGCTGATATGTACGGCAATGGAGCGAATGAGGAGCTCATCTCAAAAGTATTGGTTCCTAACCGGGAAAAAGTATTCATCGCCACGAAGTTTGGCTTTCGGTTCAAAAATGGTGTAGCGGGGCATAGCGGCACAGCAAATACATTTTTTGATGGTTCCCCTGCCTGGATAAAAATTGCCGTGGAACAAAGCCTTAAACGCCTGAAAATTGACACCATTGATTTGTACTATGCCCACCGGGTTGATCCGAATGTACCGATTGAAGAAACAGTAGGCGCCATGGCTGATCTTGTGAAAGAAGGCAAGGTCCGTTATATCGGCCTGAGCGAAGCATCGCCCGCTTCCATTATCAAGGCAAATGCGATCCACCCGATTGCTGCCCTGCAAACCGAATATTCATTGCTGGCCCGTGATGTAGAAGGCGAAGTCCTGAAAACTACCAGGGAGTTACAAATCAGCCTGGTTCCTTATGCCCCGCTGGCAAGAGGACTATTTTCCAATGTACTCGATCTCAATAGTCTTGCTGAAGATGATTTCAGGCGAACGTTGCCACGCAGTCATGGAGAGCATGCAGAAAATAATGCCCGGCTGGTTGCCGATTTCGCCCTGTTGGCCAAAGATAAAAACTGTACTCCCGCGCAATTGGCGTTAGCCTGGGTATTGGCGCAAGGCGATGATATCATCCCGATCCCCGGCACCAAAAGGAGAAAATATCTCGAAGAAAATGCCGGTGCTGTTGAGGTTCAATTGACCGGTCAGGAACTGGCGTTGATTGATGCAATAGCTGCGAAATATCCGAATATTGGCGCCCGTTACAGCGAAGGTGCGATGGCAATGGTTAATCAGTGATAAACTGATTTGCAAATTAACCAGAATGGGAACAGCGGCCATCGCTGTTGGGGACAAAGCCATGTGCGCTTCCATATCAAAGAAACAGGTACAGCAGCGCACATGGCTTGGCTAACTCCCATCCCGGAGGACGTAAAAGCAACTAATCCTTTATGTACTTTGAAACGGATTTAACAACGATTTGTTTCAATTGATCACATCGGAATACTGATATAACTGTCTTTTTATTTTTGGTGGTATATGGTGTTGAAGTATTAGTATAACTAATACAAGGACTTTTCTTCCAATTGTATCCGTAACCATCACCTATTCCGGTAAACGTCACATCACATTTACCATATGCTGCTTCCAGCGCAGGTAAAATTGAACTGGTGTCTGTTAAAAGAAAATGAACACCAGAAATTGTATTATTAACTACTGAAATGCCCAGGTGATCAATACCAACCGGCAACTGTTCGGGAACCAGAAAGTAGTCTATTTTAAAGGGGAAGAAAAACAGGCTAACATTCAATTTTTTTTCAACTTCTTTAATTGGAACAAATCCTTTATAATGACCAATACTATCTCCCAGATGATAGGTGTTTATTGCTTTTATCAGACTACTATCGACCATTGTCTGTGATTTAATATCCTGCACTAATATCAAGAGAAACACAGTTGTAAGAAGACTCCAGCTTTTACATTTTTTACAATACTGTATTGCCATTGTTTGCATACACTTACCATTGAGATTCATACGAGCCAAATGCACCGGCTCGTATGGAAAATTAATGATTTTTTATCTACCCCATCAGGAATACCACGCAACTATTTACTTCTCTTCTACCCATTCAAAAACAGTCATCACGGCCGCATGATCCGAAGGAAACATAACCGGGTGATAATCTATTACGCGCGACTCAATGGGATGCAGCTTTGCTCCCTGGTAGTAAATAAAATCGATCCGGTCTCTCAGGCCGTACCGCGTAGAAGAGGTGGCCGCACGTGGCGTCCACGTGAAACCGGGATCCAGCAGTGGGTTGATGTGCAGTTTCCGGTAGCTGTCGGTGAAGCCGGCATTCAGTACTGCTTTACTCTGCGGCCATTCAACGGCAATACCGTAATGAATGGCGCTGGTAGCAGGCGTCCAATCAAGATGTGAACCCATGTTGAAGTCGCCTGCCAACAACACCGGAACATGATTTGCATTTTTAATAAACGGTTGTATATTTTCAAGGATACTGGTTATTTCAGCTTGTCGTGTTCCGGCTTCATCGGCGATCAGTTCTGCAGGTAGCTTGTGTTTATTCACAATGCTATCACCATAATCCGGGAGATAATGCAGCCAGGTATTAAAGTAAATAAGCTCTTTTCCCGGCGCCAGCTTCAGTTTAGCGCCACCGCTATTGGATGGTTTATCCGAAATAAAAGTTGTTGTAAATGGATATTTACTGAGGATAGAAAGATTGGAACTGATCAGGTAAAAGTAATAGCCGAGTGAATCGGCGATCACTTCACCCGAGCCATAGGTTTCCACCAGGCCAATCACATCTGACTGGCTGGATTTAATCGTTTCTATCAGTCGTTGTAAGCCTACATACTGACCGTAACGATGGCCGCCATGCCATATATTCCAGGAGAGCACTTTCAGTTGCCTGGGCGCCGGGGGTTCCTCCGCAGGTGTTCCCGGGAACCAGGTGGTGTATAACTGGCGTACGGCTTCCGGCGTGATGACCTGGTTCCAGATCTTTACCTCGTCAATAAAGCCATTAAAGGCATTCCATTGCGCGTTGGAACCATATTCCCATTTTTCATCTGATCCACCGATAACCGTAGCATTTTCACTTTCAAAGCTTCCTGCACCGGGCGTGTTGTAAATGGCTACGTTGCGACCGTCAAAATAAATCCATACTTCCTGTTTATCGCGCCTTACCGTAAAAACGATCTGGTGCCAGGCGCCGTCATTGATCTTTTGCCGCGGAGCGGTAGGCTTATAATCATATCTTTTTTTGCCATCATTTAGCAGCAGTGCCCAGGCGCCGTTCTCCTGGGAATAGATTTGCCACCCTGAGGTGGCAGGGTCATCTGCTTTTTTATTTCCCATGATGGGTGTTCCCATGAGCGCACCAGGCAATGTTTTCACCCACACCTGTACCGTAAAGGAAGTGTTGCTGGTAAATGGAGGCAACTCCGTTTTACCTGGTTTTACCGGGCGTCTCAAAATAGCGTTGGCAGAAAGGTCCAGGGCATACCCGCTAAGTCCTTTTACAAATTGTGGCTGCTGTAGGTCCACAGTATATACTGCTTCCGAATCTGCCAGAACGGGATACTTAAAATTATGGCTATCAAAATCGAGGGTGTATACAGGTTGTTGCGCAACAATCGTTGTACAGCATACTATACAGGCCCACATCAGAAATATTTTCTTCTTCATCATTATTTTCCTAAAACACTGGTTACGGCTTCTCCTACCGGATGTGTGCTGGTGAAATTAAAGCCCAGGAAAGCAGCCAGCGTTTTGGCAAACTGGTCCTGGTAAAGTTGTTGGGCCGTTTTTATTTCTCCTGATGGAGCCGTATCTGGTCCCAGCACCATCAGCCAGGTATCGTTGGCATGAGGAATAGAGGAACCGTGGCTGGTCCATTGATGATCATCACCACGGCCATGGTCGGGTACAATGATGAAGGTTGTTTTATTGCGGTAGAAATTATCTTCCTGTAATCCTTTCCAAAGGCTGGCAATCATGGCATCAATATTATGAATGGCTTCGAGGTAGGCATCATATTTTCCGTCGTGTGCATAGTCGTCGGTATCTGCGAGATCAAGATACACCACACGTGGATGATGAGCGAAAATATACGACCGTGCGATGGCGTATGTGTTGGCATCCAGGCGTTCTCCATCTCCCCAGATCTTTGGTGCATAATGCTGTGTTTCACTGGCGAGCTTCTCCGCTTCCGAAAGATGTTCACCGGTAAGGTTATCAAAAGGAATATTCACCAGCATCCCGGTACGGTTGCGGTTCACAATTTTCGCCACGGCATCCCATGAGGCAAACGTCACTACTTTGTCCTTAAATCCTGTTTGTTTGTTGAGGAATTCGAGCACTGTTTCGTTGGGGTTGTCCGGATGACCATTGGAGGTAATAGCCGGATCCGCATATCCTGAAAGCGTTTCAGCGCGACCGGGATAAGAGATCCAGGCTTTATTGCGTACGTTTACATTATTGCCGAGATCGCGGTTACCATACAGTTGTCCATGTTGCGCAATATAATTCCAGGTGAATGGCATGAGCAATTTTCTTCTCTCCACCGGATCTTCTGCCCAATATTTTTTCAGGTTACGGGCAGTATCTTCATTATATTTTTTATTTACGAGCAATGCGTGTTCAGCGCCTCTGAACAGTTCTTTCCAACGATAACCATCGATGGAGATATAGATAATATTTTGTGTGGCATGTGGTTGTTGCGCCATTGATGACAGGCCCATTATTAATCCTGCCAGGCATAGTAATAATTTAATTTTCATTGTTCTGTAGCATTAATTTTTATTGTATTAAGATGAGATGGATGCGGGTGCTGCAGCTGTTTGCTGCTGCCGGTGTGTTTTACGGTAAAAGAACAGCGCGGTGAGCACCAACACGCCGATGGCAATGGTTGTTTGCAGATAGGAAAAATTCATCAGCATGGTTGTCCAGCTATGGTTATGATCGAAGCACTCCTTATACAGTAGCAGTCCTACGCTACCCATGTAGCCAATGGAATCGCAGGTGTATACAAAAAAACCTGCGTTGGCTTTGATCCGGAAAACAGCAATAAGCCGTTCAAAAATTGCGATCTGGATGGGAATATATGCGAGGAATAATCCCATTCCCAGCAACAGCATCCACCAAAATGGAGATAGCCATTGCAGTTGAAAAAAGAGTGTTGATAGTCCGCTTAACACCAGCCCGGCCAATATTAATCCGAAAGTACACCAGAAGGCAGTGAGGCTTTTTTTCACAGCCGACAGGCAACCAATAGCAATAAGTACAATGGCACCAGAGATACTTTCAGTTTTTGCAAATACATCCGGGCGCCAGCCTTTATCCAGTTCACTCCATACTTCCACGGAAAAATTATCCCTGAAATCCCGCAGCATGGTGAGGAGAGCATATACAATAATGATCCCGATAAGTCCCCATCTATACTGACGCCATACCTTTTTCTTGTCTTCTTTATCCATTGGCAGTCGTTTAGACCTGGCCTGGATATCCTTTTCTGTTGGAGCAGGGATGACAGACAGCATCCATACGAACAAGAGGAAAAAAGGAAGGAAAACCAACCCTACTACCGCTGGCATCCAGAATTCGGTTAAAAACGGGAAAATACCATGTACCTGGAGGTAAATGGTTTTCAAAAAACCGGAAGAGATGATCAGGCTGGTGCTCAGTCCCATGCTGAGCACTTCTGTAAAGCGTCGTCCTTCCAGGTAGCTAAAAATAACACCCCATACCATACCCAGCGGAAGTCCATTCAGGAAAAGGCAAAAGAAATTATAGGGCGCCGGCACCATACCAAATAACACGAGGGATATTTCTGCAAAAAGAATAAGACTGATGATCAGCTTTTGCCGGTTGGCAGGTTTCAGTTCTGCAATCACTTTGATACCAATAAACTTTGATACCATATACCCTAACACCTGTGAAATGATCAGCAGCACTTTATAATCCAGGATGCCAATACTATAACCGCTATAAATACCGGTATTGAATGGTTTCCGGAACGCATACATGCAAAAGTAAGTGCCGAAAGCGGCCACCATACACCAGCATACGAAGAGTAAATCAGAATTTTTAAGTAGTCGTTGTAACCTGTTCATATTGCTGGTTTAGTTGTTGAAGAGATATACTTTCTGCCGGCGGATCAACCGCTTTTCTTTAAAGACCTTGCCATGGCACATTTATCGAGCCATTCCCGGCTGAAAGGATCTATTTTCCCAAACCTGTTTATATCAAAGCTATTAAAATCGTATGGATTGGGACGGCCTGCCGCCATTTCAGCAAAGGCATATCCAACACCTCCGGAAACTGCGATCCCTGCTCCTACGCAGCCCGTAGCCATTAACAGGTTTTCCTTACCAGCTACCTGTCCCATAGAGAGATTATTATCTGGTGTATATCCTGAAAATCCCGCCATATAATATTTAAGCCCGGTTTCATATACGCCGGGAAAGAAGCGGGCCAGTCTTTCTATCACCTCCGACAAATCCTGCATTCCTTTATCGGGACTGAATACAAAGTGGCTGATGTCTGCGGGTATTTCTTCCGGCGAAACGCTGAAAGACTTTTTCTCCCTGATACCAAACAGGAGGCTGCCTCCTTCCGGCCGGGTATAAGCCTGGGCATCCGGCAATAATACGATTGGTGCATCTGAAGGAAATATCGCCGCCCGTTCCGTGATCCAATACTGACTTCTCACCGGCGCCATTGGCAAGCCAACGCCCGCCTGCGCGGCAAACAGGGGCGACCATGCGCCCGCGGCGATAATCACTTTACCTGCGCGTATTTCACCATCTTTTGTGCGAACGCCGGTGGCTACATGGCCATCCATCAACAGCGTGATTACTTCTACTCCCTGCCGGATATCGGCGCCCTGCATTTTCGCGCAGCGGGCATAAAAAGTTCCTAACAGGTAAGGATCACAATAAGCTTCCTGTGGGATATAGCCGATACGCAATACCTCATCTGTTTTCAGCCAGGGAGCACGCTGCCGCGCTTCATCCGGCGTAATGTAAACGCATGGTTCGTTAAATTCCCCGGCAATGGACATTAGTTCGTCCAGGTCTTTCACACTGCTTTCAGAAGCCGCCACATGCATCACGCCTACTGTTTTCATATCCATGCTTTCTCCCAGCTGTTGTTCCATTTCCCCAACGGCATGATAGGTTTCGAGCGACAATGGTATAAATGCTTTCTTGGGGCGGATCCTGGTCATCAGCGCCGCTGCGCGGCTGGTAGCCGCGTTGCACAACTCATTCCGTTCCAACACTACTATTTTTTTCCCGGGGTTATTCCGCGTATAATAATAGGCAATAGCACAACCGAAGATACCTCCGCCAATGACTACCACATCTGCTTTTTCAACATTCATGTTACTGTTTTTATGGTTAAATACTACCAGGGAACGGAGCATGTTTTAACAAACGAGAAACATTTGATTGCTTCTATTACCCCTTCTTTAATACCCAGTCCTGAATCTTTTACTCCGCCAAAAGGAGAGCTTTCAATCCGGAAGCCGGGGATTTCATTGATGTTCACTGTGCCCACTTTCAGCTCCTTTATAAACCGCATGGCATATTCCATATTGTGGGTAACGATACCGGAAGATAAGCCATAGGCGGTTGAATTAGACAATGTAATTGCATCGTCCATATCTGTGAAGGTCATTACCGGCGCCAGGGGGCCAAAAGATTCATTCACTACAATGTCGGCATCACGGGGCACACCGGTGAGAATAGTGGGTTCCATCAATGCCCCTGTGCGATTCCCTCCCAACAAGATTTTTGCACCTGCTTTCACCGCGTCGTTGGTAACCCGCTCCAGGTAAATAGCCGCAGCTTCGTCTATGACCGTTCCAACCATCGTTGCCGGATCCGATGGATCACCACAGGTATATTCCTTTGATTTCTGTACGAATTTCCTGATAAAATCATCGTGGATTTTTTCATGGACCAGGATGCGTTTTACCGCGGTGCAACGTTGTCCGCTATTGCGGAAAGATCCCTCTGCCGCCAGGAGTGCCGCCAGGTCCATGTCTGCATCTTCCATGATGATGAGGGGATCATTGCCACCCAGTTCGAGGATTACTTTTTTATACCCCGCTGTTGCTGCAATACGTTTTCCTACTGCAACGCTGCCGGTAAAAGAAACAATGTCTACCAACGGGTTTCTCACCAATGGTTCTGCTACTTCGGAGGTGTCGCCCAGTAATACACTCAGCATATGTGGCGGAAGTCCGGCCTCGTAGAGTAGCTCTGTTGCTTTAATAGCCGTAAGTGGTGTTTTCTCCGAAGGCTTCAGGATCACCGGCGTGCCCGCTACAATGGCAGGAGCTATTTTGTGCAACACCTGGTTCAGCGGATGATTGAAAGGGGTAATACAAACCCCTAACGACAAGGGTTCCCGGAAGGTGAGTATCTTACGATGTTTCCCTTTTGGGGAAACATCGCAGGAAAACAATTGACCATCATCTTTCAAACATTCAATAGCTGCAAACAACAATACATCGTGCGCCCGTTCTGTTTCATATCTTGCTTCGCGAATAGCCAGTCCGGCTTCGGCGCTGATCAACTGCGCAAAATCTTCTTTCCTTTCCACGAGTAAATGCCGGGCCTTTTCGAGGATCGCATACCGCTCATAATGTGTTAGCCGTGTATTATTTTTCAGCGCAGCAGCTACAGCATCTTCCACGTCAATAGCCCTGGCTGTATGCACAATACCTACTACTTTATTGTTATAAGGACTTCTCACTTCCAGTTCCCTTCCCGGTTTCACTTTTTTGCCGGCTACATAGCAACTGAGCTGCAATACATCCGTTGAGTTAATTGTAACTGGATCCATAGCGGTTGTTATTTTGTTCCGTTGATAAGAAAATCGAACACGTGAAAATTTCTCGGATCACCTGCGGCCTTCATGGTGTAGGCGGCATTGAGCGGGTGCGACAGGATCATGGACACCATTTCCTCGTACCTGCCGCCGTGTGATCTCAAGGTACCGTCCAGCGCCGAAAGGTCATGGTATTGAGGGCGACGTCCTACTACCACATCACGTGCGGAGAGCACTACGAGATCGCCGGTCCGGTCTTCCGGTTGTTCCAGGAGCCGGGCCGCTTCTTTTTTATCATATACTTCGGTGATGCCCGGTTGCGCCGCCAGCCATTCTTTTACGGCAGGTATTTTGACTTTATCGTTTACATGTATCACTACATAAGAGCCTAATGCGCCATGGTGTTTAACATACGGATCGGTAATGGGGCAAATAACCCGGAAGTGATTGCCGAACTGTGCTTCGAGCATATCTTCCACAAACAGTACGTTTGGTTTTCCATGTTCATCCACTTTAGCATTCATTCCGTGATCAGGTGTAGCGCCGATGATGGCGCCGGTGGACAGTAAGCGTCCCAGTTCCGTATCGATGGCTTCATAAAAATCGAGGGAAGCAGGAGCTTCCGGCGCATAGGTATGCTGCATGTAATCTGTCAGCGATAAATAGAGGAAATCCGCCATCCCCTGCTCTATCAGGGCTACCCCGGCGCGCAACACAAACAGGCTGGCGGCGGCGCTGTAGATTTCAGGCGTTTGATGTCCGATTATCTCTTCCACCTTCTCAATGCCGTGCGTATCTATTTTTGCCTGCGCCGCTTTTTCTGCGGAAAATGCAATGCCTTTCATTTTATACGAAAGGATGTCGCGCAATTTTTCTTTAGCCGTTACTACTGCTACCTTTCTGCCCGCGTTGGCTGCGGCGGCAAGAATAGTGTCGGCCCGCAGGTATTCCGCAGCGTTCATCATGATCTCCTGGTCTTTCTTTTCATCATAAAAAAAATTACCTGAGATACCATGTACAGCGGGCGATACACCGGTTACAATAGAAGAATTATTGACGTTTGTAAAAGAGGGTAAAGCGCCTCTTACCAGTCCTCTGAAACCTGCCACAATCATCCGTTGCAGATGGGGCATCCTTCCTCTTGCCAGTGCAGCGTTATAATACTCGTCGGCAGATCCATCCATACAAATGACCACGATTGGTTTTGAAGGTGGGTTATACGTTTTACCATTTACAGAAAACGCGGTTGTTGAAATATCCATAGTTTTGATTTTTATAAAACCTGTTCACATTATTTAATCAGCCACATAACATCATTCCGTGTGTCGGATCCGGCATATTGCCTTTGTAATGATGCTTTAAGATTAGATTCATTGGTAGTATATTCTGATACAGGATATGCCCAACGCACGGGAATCTGGTTATTGTTCCCGTTGGCAGGGCCAATATCAAACACCGGCAACCCTGTTCTGCGGAAATTATAATAAGCCTGACGGCCGGAATTTTCAAAGAAAGCAACGTACTTCTGCAACAGTATCTGCCGGAGGCCCAGCGCATTATTACCGGTGTAGTTGTTGCCAGGTAAGAGGAAATAATTGGCTACATCGCCGGCACTCACGCCATAAAATTTCATGGAAGCAGTAATACCCTTTTTAAAGTGATCGGCTGCATCGCCGGCTATCCAGCCCCTGTTAATGGCTTCGGCTATGGAAAATTCCGTTTCGGCAGCACCAAACATAATATTGGGAATACCGGCAGGAGAAGCTTCCCAGTAATCAAAGTTGATGGTCGACAATTTACCGGCTACCGCCTGGGATTTAAGCGTGGTTTGCAATTCACCGGTTTTGCCGCCACGGAAAGAAGTAAACTTCGTAGCATAGGCAGGATCACCACTATTTTTGGCAGAGTCAGTAGGATTAGCTACTATAAAAACACGGGGATCGCTGGTAGTGGTAAGAATACTCATATAGGTATCCCCGATATTATTACGGAGATCCTGTTTCACCACAATGCCATTACTGGGCCATAGCGGGTAGTAGTTGGAGGTAGTGGTGCTGTTGTAGACCAACTGGAGATTATCTTTATTATCCAGTATCAGCGGGTATTTCGACGGATTATTCACCACGGTGGTAAACTGTTGCCGAACATTCAGGTCAGGCGCATCATCTGCTCTTTTACTCAAACTGATCAACACCCTTAGTCTGTAGGAGTTAATGAGCCGTTGCCATTTTGAAAGGTCGCCGCCATAATAAAAATCGCCGCCTACTGTTTGTGTGAGTTGTGTGCTGATATCAGTATTGGCTTCTTCCAGCCATTGCAGACATTGTTTATAAATATCCTGCTGTGGATCATAAGCCGGCCGGAAAACGCCTTCTGTACGTCCTTTTAACGCATCTTTCATAGGTATTTCACCGAGCATCTGTGTCATTTCCACGAAAAAATAAGCCCTGAAAAATTTTGCAAGCGCCAGGTATGGTTTACCAAGTGTTCCCAGTTTTGTTGCCTGCGCTTCTAGTTGTAATACATTGCGCAGCTGGTCGTAACCTACGGTAGATCCGGTTCCCCAGGTATATGCCTGATTACCGTAATAGTTTTCGTTGATCACCATAAACTGGTTGTTACGTTGGTCTGTACTCCATGGTGATTCATTTATATTCAGGAGAATGCCTGTAAAAATCAGTTGCGCATTTGGATTATAAATAGCAGAAGGATTTTGCTGAAGATCTGCTATTTTTTTGCAGGAAGAGGCCAGTAAAACTGCTACCAGGCCAACGGAGAATATATATGTTACAGCTTTCATGTTGATGTGGTTGAACAGTTAGAAGGTGAGGTTTAAGTTGATCCCAAAACTTTTTACAGAGGGTGTTTCCAGGGAAGACACGCTTCCGGTGTACTGATCGAGATCCATGTTCTGGGTACCTTTGCCGGTGAAGTACAATAAATTCCGGCCTACTGCCGAGATGCTCGCATTGTGTATAAAATGAGTGCGTTCCAGCATGGCAGCGGGGAAGTTATAGGTAAGCACCACTTCTCTCAGTTTCGCGTATGTACGGTTACGGGCAAGGTTATATCCTGACTGATAATAATTCCGGGCCCATGTTTGCCAGAGCACTGGTTTGTCGTTAGGTGCAAGCACCCGGGTATCGGCTGTCACCTTTCCATCCTGGTCTGTACTCAGCTGGCCGGATACTATTCGTTGTCCGTTAGTCATTACAGAGCCTTTCCAGTTGGGATCATCGCGATGGTTCCAGTCGAGCAGGCGGTATGGGCTTGCCGATGCAGGTTCCGTTCCGGCGCTCCATTGGTAGCCGTCCAGGTAGTTGTTGATAAGTCCGCCGAAACGACCGTCCAGCTGGAAGGAGAAGCTGACTGATTTATAGCGGAAGTTGTTATTCAGGCTGGCTTCAAAATTATTATCTGCGTAACCGATGCGGGTGGTATACGGATTATAAGCGGGCAATCCGTTGGTGCCCACCAACATTTGTCCTTTTTCATCCCGTTGGAAGTCGGTGATATAATAGGCATCTGCACGTTCCTTGAGGTGGATATTACCATCACGGATGAGTACTCCATCTATTTTATCCAGCCAGCGATGGGAAGTAGACCAGTTGGCCAGTACGTTCCAGGAGAAATTTTTATGTGCTACGGGCGTACCTGTCAACGTGAGTTCCCATCCTTTCCGCAAATAAGTGTAGGCGTTTTTCTGGATGGTATTTACACCGGAGCTGTTGGAAACGGTCACATTTACAATGCTGGGACCTTCAATATTGCGATAACGGGCGAGATCAAATCCCAGGCGGTTATTCAGGAATCTTGCTTCCATTCCCACTTCCACTGTTTTAATCCTGGAAGGGAGTATGTCAGGATTATAGAGGGTACCTGAATAAGAAACGCCTACGTTGTTATTCCACCGGGTACCATAGGTAGAATAAGAAGGAAGCAGGTTATACAGGTCGCTGGGTTCAGTACCCAGATCTGTAGCTACGTTGGCATAAGCGCCGCGTACTTTCAGGAAGGAAATAGCTTTGGGCAGTTTTACCATATCCGAAACCACCGCGCTCAATGATACAGAGGGATAGAAGTAGGTATCATTCTTTGCCGGGAGTGTGGACGATTTATCGAATCGGCCGGTAACGCTCAGGAAGAGATAATTTTTATAATCGAGATCCAGGAAGCTGTATGCGCTGGACACTTGTTTAGAAGCTCTTGTATTTGATGGAGAATTCGGCAATACGGAATTGGATAAGGTGTATACGCCGGGCACTACGAGACCTCCCAATGTGGCGCCGGACATTTGTTTATAGGAAAGTGTTCTGAGGTTGCCGTAAAGTGCGCCGTGAAAATGGAAGTTGCCATAAGTATCGGAATAGTTCAGGGATGCTTCCGTATTATTTTCCCATAGTTGCGTATATGATTCTTCATAACCACCTACTGTATTATAGGGAGAATAGAAAGTACCGGATACAGGGTAGCGGGTGGAACGATTCAGCGTATAGGTACTTACATTGGTTCTTGCGCTGAATTTAATTTTATTACTGAGGGAGTAATCCATTTTCACATAGCCATAGAGGTCATCTTTGTAGTATCCGCGCAGGTTTTCATAGGCAACAAACCATGGATTGTTGTAAATGGTGTACTCGCGGTTGTATGCCTGGATACCTTCTTTTCCCGGTTGCCAGTAGTTGCGCAGATCGCGTACATCATAGTCTACCCCGCCCCAAATGGTCATCAGGTAAATCAGGCTTTGTGGTCCATATCCCAATGAAGGATAATTTTTAGTGTACTGTTTATTGTAATTAATGTTTGTTTCAAAGCGTACTTTGGAGCCGATGTTCAGGCCACCGTTGAAGCCGAGGTTGGTGCTGGCCACCTGGGTGTTGGGGATGGTTCCTTTCTGATAGGTTTGCGATACGGAGAGTCGCATATCTCCTTTATCATTGTTAGCGGAGATGGCGATATTATTGGTGCTGAGCAATCCGTTGCGAAGGAAATTTTTCAGGTTATCCTTTCCTCTTGCCTCCCAGGGAATGGGTACCAGTTCACCGGTAGCTGGATTTACCGGGCTGTTATATTGCGGGATCAGTTGCCCTTCGAAGCGTGGGCCCCAGATAAAATAATCGTTGTCGTTAATGCCGCTGCCTTTACCATCTTTAAAGGCGTATTCAAATCCATCGCCGGCGCCGTATTCTGTTTGGTATTTAGGAATAGCATTGTAGCCTGTTTGCAACTGGGTACTGGAGTTAAACTCAACAGAGAAACCGCGTTTATCTTTGGAGCCTCTGCGCGTAGTAATGATGATAGCGCCATTGGCACCGAGAGCACCATAGAGAGCCGCCGCACTGGCGCCTTTCAGTACAGAATAGGATTCAATGTCGTCCGGTGCCAGGTTCCAGGAATCCGATTTTACGATCACGTTGTCCACTACGATCAGTACGCCGGAGTGGCCACGCAGCAGTATGCCGGGATCTCCATAAAGGTTGCTGCTGGCGGCGATGGTAAGACCAGCTACTTTACCGGTAAGGGAGTTAATGGCATTGGGTTCACGTGCTTTAACAAGGTCCGCGCCCTTTACTTCCTGTACGGCAAAACCAACGGCTTTCTTTTCTTTTTTTACGCCCAGTGCGGTAACCACTACCTCATTAAGGCCGCCTTTGGATGGCATGAGTTGTACTTCCAGCGATTGTTCATTGTTTACAGGTACTTCTTTTGCGGTGTAGCCAATGAAGCTAAAGGTCAGGGTACCGGGTATCTTCATGCTAATGGTAAAATTTCCTTTCAGGTCGGTGATAGTTCCTTTTCCGGTGCCTTTTAATAAAACGGAAACGCCGGTTAGTGGCTGGGCATTTTCATCAGTTACTGTTCCTCTAATTTCCTTTTGTGCAAAAGCAGCAGGCAACGCCGCCCATAAGCTCAGGGCAAGTAAGAGCACTAATTTCATGATAGTGGATTTTGGTTTTTTTCATTAATTGATCACTGAAACGTGGCTAATGGTTGACGGATGAAATATTTTGTAATTAAACTTTTGTTAAGTAATATTAAACATTAATTTTGAAAAATGTTTATTTATACTAAACTTTTTATTTTCTTTAAAAAGATGAGCAAAAAATATAAACTGAAAACCCTTTTCAGTGAGGAGGTTAAAAGTAAATAAAGCGAGGGGAAGCAGGGATAATGAAAATACCATAAAACCATCTACTACAATACATTTCACAAATGCACCCATAAGAGATCAACAGATTTTCCGGCTGATTTCATCTTTAAAATTTATGGAAATTTTAAACGCTACATTATAAAATCATGGAAATATTAGCTACACTTGTGTTTAGTATTTGTATTTTATCAATTAAGTCCTCACAATCTTCGTAACATGAATAGAAAAGACTTTCTGACAAAAGCCAGTCTCGCTGGCGGCGCGTTCTTACTCCCACGCTATCCTGAATGGAAGCCTTCCCATAAAAAGATCAGGTTTGGCGTCATTGCCGACTTACACCACGATATTATGCACGACGGGCCAGCGCGTTTATCGGCTTTTATTAATAAGATGAAAGAAGAGTCACCCGATTTTATTATACAGATGGGCGACTTCTGCTATCCTAAGAAAGAGAACCAACCATTGATGGACATCTGGAACCAGTTCAAAGGACCCGCTTACCACGTAATAGGCAACCATGACACAGACACCGGTTATACACGTGAGCAGGTAGTGGAATTCTGGAAAGCCAAAGGCAAGTACTATTCTTTTGATGCCAACGGATTTCATTTCATTGTATTGGATGGTAATGAACACAATGAAAGCAAATCACGCCCACCGGGTTATGCCCGCTTCATATCCCTCACACAACTGGAATGGTTAAAGAAAGACCTGGAAGCTACCCAGTCACCAACGATTATATGCTGCCACCAGGGATTGGATAATGATGCCGGCGGGCTCGAAAATGGTACACTACTGCGATATACGCTGGAACAAGCCAATCAAAACGGGAAACAAAAAGTGATCCTGGTACTGAGTGGCCACCACCACCAGGACTACTATAACTTTATTAATGGCATCCACTATGTACAAATCAACAGTGCCTCCTATCAGTGGCTCGGTGATGACTACAAAGAAATCCGTTATTCCGAAGCGGTAGACAAAGCCCACCCGATGATAAAATATACCGTACCCTATAAAGATCCCCTTTGGGCCACCATTGAAATAACAGAAAACGGTACCATCACCATCAATGGGCGGAAAACAGTGTTTGTTGGCTCTTCACCTGAAAAGCTGGGAGTAAAACTGGTGGAATATATTTATCCTATTGTGCCTGTTATTTCAGACAGGAAGCTTAAAATATAATTCTGCTACAATGAAATATATAACAGGCCTGCTGGCCATTATCAGCTTATTATGCGCTTTTACTTCTCCCTTAAAAGAAAAAAAGCCGCCGCTATCTGTCATTACCTATAATGTATGGAACGGCTTTGAAGGTGAAAGCCAGCGGAAAAATACGTTTGTAAACTGGGCCCAACAGCAGCATGCTGATGTAATGGCTTTGGAAGAATTAAATAATTTCACACAGGAATCTTTTAGCCAGCTGGCTGCATCCTGGGGGCATCCCTATGCCGTTATTCTCAAAGAAAAAGGGTATCCTGTTGGCATTTCTTCCCGCTATCCCATCACGAATATATACCGGCTTACTGCCGACATGCATCATGGATGTTTATATGCGGAAATAAAAGGAATTGGATTCTTCGTGGTACACTTCTCTCCTTTCAGCAGCGCCAGGAGATTGCAGGAAGCGAATGCCGTACTCCACGCCTTACAGGAAAAAGAACGTGCCGGGAAGCCTGCCATCATCCTGGGCGACTTCAACTCATTTATACCCGGCGACAGTATATTTTATAGTAGTTCCGGCATCCGCGACAGTATGCTACTGGCTCAGCAAAAAAATAAGGTATTACAAAACCTGGACGGGAATAATGAAATAGATTACAAGGTACTACGTACCTTTTTGAGTGCAGGTTTTTCCGACGGCTTTTCGATGTTCCATAAAAAATTTGAATCGAGTTATCCTACAAGGATATATCCAAATGAACCGCTAAGCGAACAAATAAATATCGATCATATTCTACTGTCTCCTGAAATAAAAAATGTCTGCAAAAAAGTAGATATAGTGAAAGATCCGGTAACAGACACTTTATCGGACCATTATCCCGTAAAGGCGCTCCTGCTTTTTTAAACAATCAACCTATAATCCTCCTATAAGCAGTGGAATGAAAGGAAAAGGCGCGCTTTGAAAAATCCCCCGGCCTGCTGTTTAACATCAACTTAAAAAAGGCCGGGCCGGGGGCTGTATTTTCAGCTACAGCAAAAACCGGTTGCCCGTTGGTAACCGGAAGCTACCGAATGCGCTGTTAATTAGCAGCAGGATAGGTATAACTAAGCATCCATTTAATACCAAATTTGTCTTCACACATGCCGAAATAGGCCCCCCAGAAAGTTTTGTTTACGGGCATTTCTATTTTCCCGCCGGCTGAAAGTGCTTTGAACAAACTATCCACCTCCTCTTCTGAATCCGCATGAATCACCAGGTGTATATTATTCCCTAACTGTACTTTCTGTTCCATAGATTCCAGAAAGTCAGTCGCCATCAACACAGCGCCGCTTTTTGTCGTCAGAATAATATTCATGATCTTATCCCGCTCGTGGGGCAACATATTTTCGCTGCCGGGAGTATCTTTAAAACGTGTAAACGAAGTAAATTCTCCACCGAAAACAGACTTGTAGAAATTCATGGCTTCCTCTGTATTACCCAGGAAATTGAAATACGTTGTAATTGCTTGCATGATAAACGTGTTTTTTGCTGAAAACAAAGGTAAAGACAGAAAGCAATCTCAATAAACGGTAAATACGGCAACTTATGATAGGTATTTGCGTCATTTCTTTGGTTTACATTTGATGAATATGATTCAGATATACATCCTTACTGTTAGAAATGCTGCTGTGGCGTCCATTGCTGACTGCCAGCATGTTTTTACCATGGTAAACACCTTTCTGACCGAACGGGGTAAAAAGGCGTTGTTTGATGTACGGCTTGCTGGTATTACAGACGATGTAACCTATAATGGCGGGCTGTTTAAAGTAAAACCCGAGGTGCGGCTGGAGGATATACAAACCGCTGACCTCATTATAATTCCCGCACTGACAGGCGATATGACTACGGCGGTGATGCTCAATACGCCTTATTCATTGTGGGCAGCTGAACAATATAAAGAAGGGGTTGAAATCGCCTGTTTAAGCGCCGGTGTTTTTCTACTCGCCTTCTCCGGTCTTCTGAAAGGCCGACAATGTACCACTCATTGGAGTTATGCCAATGAACTGAAGTTCTACTACCCTTCTATCGATGTAGCAGACGAACATATGATCACTGACCAACATGGCCTGTATTCCTGCGGAGGTGGTAATGCTTACTGGAACCTGTTGCTACACCTGGTGGAGAAATATGCAGGTCGTGAAATTGCTATCTATGCCGCCAAATACTTCGTTATTGACCTCGATAAAAGTGTACAGTCTCCCTTCATTGTGTTCCATGGCCTCAAGGAGCATCACGACGACAATATCAAAGAGATACAGGCGTATATTGAAAAACACTACAGAGACAAACTTACCGTGGAGGAGCTGGCGAAAACATTCAACATGAGCAGAAGATCTTTTGAACGGCGGTTCAAAAAAGCTACCCGGAATACCGTTGCAGAATATATTCAACGGGTTAAAATTGAAGGCGCAAAAAAACAACTGGAAATTGGCAGAAAGTCTATCCGGGAAGTTATGCTGAATGTTGGCTATACTGACACCCAGAGTTTCAGAGATGTTTTCAGACGTAATACAGGCATGACGCCTGTAGAATACAAAAACAAGTATTCAAGGAAGATGCTGGACTAAACTACTCCGGCAGTTGCACATGCTTATCCCTGAATGCTTTCGCTACAATTATACAAAGCCAGGCCGACTTTTTCCACTATCGGCATAGGATGCCATCTTAGGCTTATATCTCTGTTTTTGTTTATTATTGCCACTACAACCCATTAGCATGCATGAACAGCTGACTAAATTTATTACAGACAGCCTTCCATTAAGCGACACTGATTTGCAACAGGTCCTCTCCTGTTTTCATCCGTTGGAAGCAAAAAAGAATGAATTGGTTGGGAGAACAGGAGAACCATCGCGGCGTATGTTTTTCGTTAACAAAGGATGTTTACGGGTGTATTATATAAAACCCGACGGAAGGGAAGCTACCCGCCGCTTTGCTTTCGAAAATTCCTTTTCTACTTCTTTAACCTCTTTTATTGGCGGTACGTTGCTCAAAGAAGATACGCAAGCGGTTGAACGTTCGGAGCTGCTGTATATTAGTCGTGAAGATTTCTATAGATTGCTAAACACGGTTCCCGGCTGGGAAAAATTCTACCGTGGTTTTCTTGAACAGGCTTATATTATCAATACCAGCAGACTGGAAGATTTTATTACCCTCAGTCCACGTGAGCGCTACCAGTTACTGCTGCAGGAGCATCCTGAAATGGTACTCCGTTTACCGAATAAGTTAGTAGCAAATTATCTGAATATCACGCAGGAAGCACTCAGCAGAATAAAATCCGCGGGATGATTTTTTGATCCCGATCAACGATTTCAAAATTGCATAGCCGGACTTTTGTATCTCAAATCAACGAGCTATGCGTATTATCACATTAGAAGAACACATTGTGTTACCTGAGTTTGCCCATGAGATACAACAGTGGCCTTTGCCCGACCAGGCACTGGAGAAACTGGCTGACATCAACAATGTTCGCCTGAAATCAATGGACGATAACGGTATCGATATGCAGGTATTGTCTGTAGTGGGCAGAGGAGCAGAAAGTTTGCCTCCACAGGAAGCCATGAAATTTGCTGCCCGGTATAATGATCTCCTTTCTACCCGCATTGCTGTACATCCCAGCCGGTTTAAGGCATTCGCACATCTGCCGATGTCCTCCCCGGAGGCCGCGGCTAATGAATTGGAAAGAGCCAAAGAGGAACTTCATTTCTGTGGGGCGCTCATCAACGGACTGACCAATGGTCAATTCCTGGATCATCCCACATTCAGGCCTTTACTGGAAAAAGCGGAACAATTACAAATGCCGTTGTACCTCCATCCTGGTATGCCTCCCGAAGCGGTGGCCCAGGCCTACTACCAGGATCTGCCAGGATCTACCGGCGTGATGCTGGCCTGCGGCGGCTGGGGATGGCATTCGGAAACAGCGCTACAGATACTGCGTTTGATTGTCACAGGCACATTGGACCGGTATCCCGGAGTAAAGATTATCATTGGGCATATGGGAGAAATGATTCCCATGATGATGTCCCGGTTGGACGAAAAATTCACGGTAAGTGGCACTGGATACCACCAGCGGTCCATCAGTCAAACCCTGCGCGACCAGGTACATATCACCACCAGTGGAATTTTTACGTTACCTCCACTGATGGCTGCACTGGAGACTTTTGGTATCGATAATATGATGTTTTCTGTAGATTATCCGTTCAGTACAAATGAAGCAGGCAAGCAGCTGCTGGCAAGCATTCCGTTGTCGCCCGGAGAGGTAGCGAAAATTGCGGGTGGCAATGCAGAGCAATTGCTGGCGCTGAATACGAAATAAAAACAAACAAGCGAGGTACTTCCTCATAAAAGGAAACACCTCGCTTGTACTCACTTATCCGGCGTATTAATAAGCCCCCACTTCCGCCAGTGCACAGGATCTGCCATCATCATAACTGCTGCTGGTTACGATCCTGAAATACCTGGCATTTACTGGTGTAGTAAAGGAAATAAACTGGTCCATGTCACTTTTTCTCAGCACAAACACCCCTGCCTGTGTCCAGTTACCGGTGGCCGTTTTCGTGTATACGGTCACATCTTTTATACCCGGCCATACCCCCTGACGATCTCTGAAAGTAAGACCATTCAACAGGTGGGAGGTACCCATGTCTATTGTCAGTTGATGAGGATGTGTGGGTTCTGCGCCACTGTATTGTGTATGCCAGTAGGTAGAAGGGTCGTTATCCAGGGCATTGGTGGCCGGATAGCCACTTTCCTCTGAATCTACATCAGCGATTACCCAACCGGTTTTAGGGATCTCCGGTTTGGACCCGATGGCAGGATCCAATACCGGTACCTGGTTGATAAAAGAATAGTGATAGGTCACAATGGTTTGGCGATAACCATTGGCGCCCAGCAGGTCAACGCGCAACGCGTAAGTTCCTGTGAGGTCCCAGAGTTCACTGATGGGCGTTGATATGCTAAAACTATCCGTTCCTATAGGAGCAGCAGACCAGCTCGGCGTATCATAGGAGTCAGCGTTGGCATCGGGATCCTGGTATACGTTGATACCGTTAACAGGTTGATCTGCATAGAAACGTCCGGTGATCACCATGTTGCCATTGGTGTAGTTTACATTTACTTTCTTTACATAGGATTTAAAAGACTGCTGGTAATTGTTGACCACTGCATTATTAAATAATTCGCAGTTGTTTAAAATAGCGCAGGCTGCTTTCGATAAAATAGTACCCTTTGTAAAATCAGTATAACTCATCAGTGAGGTGCCTATGGTAGTAGCTTCGCTTTTCTTCTCTTTATCGTGAGGTAAGCCAAGGCCATGACCGAGTTCATGTGCATTGCCGGCTACCCAGTCTATGCCGGGTCCGTATTGTTTGATATCCAGTTTATCGTGGTCCAGTATAAATGCCCAGTTGCCAATACCATAGTAAGGTACGTCCGCATGCGTAACATCCGGCACCGGCGTGATTACCAGGTAGTGTTCACTTCTCTTTTCATTGGGATGTTGTACAAAATAGGCTTTGATTTCATCCATCATAGGCCCTGCTCCTCCATCATATTTATAGGATGATGCAGGATGAGCGCCCTGAACAACAGAAAATACCACCTGGCTACCCGCAGCATTGGTTTGAAGTCCGAAGGTTTTTTCACCAAATCCGTTGCGCTTCATTTCTTTGCCATAGAAATCCCGGAAGAAAAACAACATATCTGTCATCCGTTCCCGGTAGCGCAATAAGGTGTCCTGCCCCTGTGGCAGGAAATAAATGACATTCAATTTATAGGTGCTTTTGTTGACTTCTACAGGTGGTGGCTTCTTACCATCTGTATTTGTTTCCGTTGTTTTACCACAGGAAGTACAGGAAAGCATCCAGCCGAAAAAAACAATATAAATCCAACAAGTAAGCGTTTTCATATGTTTGTTTTGAGGGTGAAAAATCTATAATGCGCCGTACAAATTGATCTCTGCCAGGAACCCGAAGAAATTCGGTCCCTTGGTGAGCACTACTTTTATATATTTCCATGGCTGAGGTGCCACAGAAAAAAACTGTTCTCCATTTTTCTGTTGGAAAGGAAATGTTCCCAGGTCTGTCCAGGTTTGTCCGTCGGTACTTCCCATCAATTGTATTTCTGTTTGCCCTCCATTATTGTTCTGGCGATTGATGAGTCCTACCCTGGAAATAGTAGCTGCCTGTCCTATATTCACCGCAATCCAGTGCGGATAAGGCGTTTCTGCTTCGGACCAGCTGGTATGCCAGAAGGTGCTAATATTACCATCTATAGCAGCGGTAGCATATCCACTTACCGGCCCTTCACCGCCTGCTTCCTGGTCGCTGAAACCAGCGATGGACCAGCCATTCCGGGGAAGTTTAATTTCCGTTAACGGGGTGATCGTTGCACTCACCGGATCCGATTGACGCCGGGATATATCCGTTACCGTTACCACTACGGTAAGCGGGCTTCCACCAGGCATACCGGAAAGATAGCCGGAACCGATTGCTGCCGCCGATGTAAAGGCTTTGGTGACTACTTTCCCTGTTGCCGGATCAGTATAGGCAGCATTAACGATCACCGTTTTTCCTGAATTATTTTCCCATGTCACCAATGCCCCGCCTATAGAAGCCGATATTTTGAGCGTATGCGCAATAGCAACATACACCGGTGGTTTGGGTGTCACCGAAAGCGTAGTGATACCACTTACTGCTCCCTGAGGCCCCACCGCTTTAATGGTAAAGGAATAGGGCCGGTCTACCAGGCTGCTTACCACCGCGGTATCGGTATAGCGACTAAATTTAAATTCATTGACTTTCCCGATACTATCGGTGTAGCTAATAGCCGTATAGAGATAACTGGCAGAATCCTGCGGTGTACGGCCAATCGGATCCCAGGTAAAGATAGCTTCGCCATAACCCGCTACGCATTTTACATTACTCAGCGAAGCCGGTGGAACACCAACCTCTTCTTTCTTTTTGCAGCTCACCAGGTTCATCAATAAAACACCTGACACAATGCCTGCTAATATTTTCTTATGTAGCATAATAAATGTTTTGGGATAGAAATTTTTAAAGATGCTTACCAACCAGGATTTTGTACCAGGTTCACATTCTTGCTGAGTTCCTGTACACTAATCGGGAAAAGGTAACTGGCGGGTGTTTTGAATACCTGGTTCATCACCGGTGTTACCTGGTTAAAGGAACTTTCATCAGATCCCTGAAAGTTCATTCCATAAATGGTTTGATTCAGGTATTTATCTCCCTGTTTCCAGCGGCGTACATCCCAAAAATATTGTCCTTCAAAAACCAGTTCTATGGTGCGCTCCTGCCGTATAATGGCTCTCATTTCATCTTGCGTAAACACGGCAGCATGGCCTGCAATAGCCCAGGAAGCCTGTACCGTTGGCAACATAGATCTTTGTCTGATGGCGTTGAGGTTATCCAACACCAGTTGTTGTTCTGCCGGACCATAGTACTCATTCAGGGCTTCTGCATAAGAGAGGTATAATTCCGCCAAACGAATAAGCGGCCACGGATAATGGACAATGGTGAAATTGTTGTCGTCTGCTACGGTTTGCGGATGCACCACTTTCTGTACGAGGAAGCCTGTAAGCGAATAGTTTGTGGCTCCGGAGCGCCATCCCTGTGCTTCTCCTGCTTTAAAATGCATCGTTTCTACGGTGCCATTCACCAGGTAACTACCATTGTCATAAGCGATAGATGCATAGTAGCGGGGATCGCGATGCAGGTTTACATTCATGGTATGTTCGTCAGGATCTACTTCATATCTTTTGGCATAGGCCCAGGTAGGATCCTTATCGATTGGTAATCCATTTTCCGTGTAGAATGTTTCTACTGTTCTCAGGCTCGGACCGATACCATTGTAGGAATTACCAGTCAGCGGCGCACAGTTCTGTTGCCATTGATAGTATCCTTCCGGCACAGAATATCCCCATATCAATTCTGTATTCCAGGGGTCTACCATTGCAAAACGGTAGGCAATCATACCTGTATCACGACGTGTTTTTTCAAAGATGCTGGTTGGACCTTTATAGTCCGCAAACTGATAGAGGCGTCTGCCATTTTGTGTAGCTGCATCTATAGCGTCTTTGATAGCATCTATCGCCCTTTTCCATTTTTCTTTATCATAGGCAACATTCATCAGCGGCTGCCCAGTCCTGTTTTTGAAATTGGCGTAGTATTCACTGTTACCGTTGAACAACGGAGATGCTGCGGTGAGTAGCAGTCTGGCTTTCATCGCTTTTACGGCCACTGAGGTAACGCGTCCCAATTCATTTTGAGCAGGAATGGTATTAGGCAACAGCGCAGTAGCTTCATCAAATCTGCGTACCAGGTAATTCACACAGGAATCATACGGCTGACGAGCCGGAAAAATATCGTCGCCGCTGGTGGCATTAAAATCTATTTGATGATCAATCAGTGGAATAGGGCCATACTGTCTTAATAAAATATAATGATAGTAGGCAGATAAAAAAATGGCTTCTCCTTTCCAGCGCTTCGCTACATCTGCAGCCACCCCGGGTACTTTGTCCACATTATCGAGGAAGATATAGCATTGCCGTATCCCTTCAAAAAGACTGATGCCAGGGATACTGTTTTTCCCTTCCCAATAGTTAAATAACGGATCAGAAGAATTCTGTTCTCCCCGCAACATCCTTGAAATAACATTCCCCTGCCATACCGTAATCGCCTGGTCAGTGGCACAGGCGCTGATGTTACCATAGCTGGCGTCGTTCTCTGTAGGCATATAAGCATATAGAGAATACAGAAAACGCAGCGCTGTATTATAATTTTGAAAAGCAGTATTGATGGTAGCCGTGTTGGGCGGTACAATGTCGAGGTACTTTTTGCAGGACAATAATCCTGATACCAGGAAACAAGCCAAAAGTCCACCGAATATATATTTGCGTTTGAAGATATTCATAAATTTCTTTTTCAACTGATGAATGGATGTAATCAGAGATTAAACTGCGCGCCTAAGTTGACTACGGCCTGTGGCGGATATCCTAAACCATTACCTCCTCCCTGTTCAGGATCCCATAATTTAAATTTAGAGAAGGTGAGCAGGTTGATTCCTCTCAGGTAGATCCTGGCAATTTTTGCAGGATTATAGCCGATTTCTACCTGCTTCAGGCGAAGGAAGGAGAAATTCTGCAACCACCAGGAAGACCTTTGCTCGTTGTTTGGCGCAGATTCGAGTGCAGTCAGTCTTGGGTAAAAAGCATATAAATTCTGATTATCCGGCGACCAGTGATTGTCCGCAATGGCAGCGATCAGGTTGTTTTGCGCGCGGCCGAAAGGACGGAACCCGCTGATATAGTCAGACATATGAGATAATCCCTGGAAGAAGACGCCTACATCAAACTTTTTATAGTTAACTGTAAATCCGGCGCCATATACAATTTCCGGCACCCGGGGGTAGCCCATTGCGATGCGGTCGTTGTTATTAATCACCCCATCCCCATTGATATCTTTGTATTTGATATCTCCTGCTTTGGAAGCAATGAACACAGGGCTGTTAGCTGCTTCTTTGTCGTCGATAAATAACCGTTCTGCCACTAATCCGAAATTGGTATTCAGTGGATGATTTATAAAGGAAAGATTGGGAAGTCCTGCAGCTGCATAATTGGGTTCATCGTAGTACAATATCTTGTTACGTGCGTAGGTAAATGTACCACGGAAAGATACCTGCAAATCCTTGTTGAAACTGTGGTTATACAACAGGGTAGCGTCTATTCCATGATTCAGTACCCGTCCGATATTGGAATAGGGCAACGCACTCAATACGCCTGCTGTAGCAGGTATGGTACCTCGCTGCTGGTAGATATTACTACGTATTTCCCGGAACCAGTCCAAGTTCAGGGTAAGATCGTTAAACAAACCCAAATCAATCCCTACGTTCAACTTCTTACTTATCTCCCATTGAATATTATTATTCGGGTAACGGGTAATTTGTATACCGGACATCCCGTTATCGAAATTGTAACCGGTCGTAAAACCATTCTTACCGTTCATATTCACCACGCTGAGGTAAGGAAACCGGTCGCCTCCAATTTGATCATTACCGGACAAACCGTAAGAAGCACGGACTTTGAGCAGGTTGATATGATTGGTCCAGGTGGTTCCTTTAAAAAAGGACTCATTAGATGCTACCCAGGAAATACCTCCTGCAGGGAAGAAACCATAACGGTGTCCGGCGGCGAAGTTTTCAGAACCGGTGTAACCCAAATTTGCTTCCAGGTAATAGCGGGAGTCATATCCATATGCCAGGCGGCCCGCCCATCCTTGTTTGCGGGATGGTAATGCATCTACAATGTTGTCGCCAGGGGTGTTGGTATTGTATTCATTTCTTAAAAATACCAACATGCCGGCTACGTCGTGTTTGTCGTTAAACACACGATTGTAATTCAGCGTAGTTTGCATGTACAATGTTCGGTCGCCATTGTTATTCCCGGATTGGCCCAGTGCAGTAGACCCACCTGCAGCAGCTATCCAGTTGAGGTTATAGATATACTTTCCATCTGCCTCTTTACGATAGCTATCCAGGGTATAATAGTAGGGAGTATAAGTCCTGGTAATGCTGCTGCTGGACCAGTTTTTGAAAGAAATGAGCGCGTTAAAACTTAATCCTTTGGTGATCATATCCAGCTCCTGTTTTCCCCTTAGCGTGGTGAGTAAGGTGGAAGCGGCCGATTGATTATATCCTTTTACCATGTCGGCATACGGGTTATCGCGGGTATTAGCGCCCAGGAAACCATCCGTTTTATTACCGAAATAAATATGATCCATCGTTCCGTCAGCAGGCGTAGGGTAATAAGCTGGGAAATCCACACCATTGGCGCCCATTACACTACCAAACAAATCAGAAGCGCTGGTAGCAGGACCGGTATTCCGGTAATAGTCGGCGTTGATATTCAGTTCCAGCTCGGTGGTTTTGGTAGCTTTTACGCTTACATTATTCACGAAGTTGAAACGATTATTATCGATGTTGTTTTTAAACCCTGTCAGTAAACCGTTGTTCAGGATCCCCATGTCTTTATAATAGGCGATCCCCATGTAATAACGCGCTACCTGTCCGCCTCCCTGTACATTGAGGTTGGCGTGGTGACTCAGTGCATAATCCTTAAACAACATTTTATACCAATCTACATTCGGATAGATGTAAGGATCCAGTCCCTGTGCGGTACCATTAATTTTTTCGGAGGAATAGCGATCGGCGTTATAAGGGTTATCGTTCCGCAACGCTTCATTGTATAGCTTCATGTAGGAAACGCCATCCGTAAACTTCACAATTTGTGTGGGTGAAGAAACGGAGCTTTCCACCAGCCCGGTAATCCTTGGTTTTTCCATGATCTTGCCTCGCTTGGTTTCGATCAGTATCACACCGTTGGCGCCTCTTGCCCCATATAGTGCGGTAGACGACGCATCTTTCAGGATAGAAAAACTTTCAATGTTACTGGGATCAATACTATTCAGATCGCCGGAAGATATTTCTACGCCATTGAGAAAGATCAGGGCACCGGTTCCTCCGTAGGTAGATACCCCTCTGATCCAGAATTGGGCGCCGCTGCCAGGTTCTCCGGTAGACTGCCTGGCGATAACGCCTGATAACCTCCCTGCAAATGAAGAAGACAACGTACTGGAAGGCGTTTTTAATTCCTGGGGAGAAATAGTGGTGATGGCGCCTACGATACTGATTTTCTTTTGTTTGGTGTTAAAACCGGTGACTACTACCGAGTCGATACCTATGGAAGAAGGCGCCAACTGTACCTCTACGAAGGCCTGGTTATTTACCGGCACTTCTTTAGGCGTATAGCCGAGGTATTTAAAGAGGAGTATGGCGTTTCCATCTTTTACCGATATGACGAACTCCCCCTTTTTATCGGAATAAACTCCATTGGCAGTTCCTTTTTCCTGTATACCGACTCTTTCCAGGGGTAATCCTTTCTCATTTATTACATGGCCCCGGACGGTCATCACCCGTGTGGCAGCGTCTTCGGTGTCGGTTGTTTTTTTCAATATAATGGTGTTGTACCTGACTACATAAGTGAGGCCCTGATTTTTAAGGCATACATCGAGGACCTCTTGCAGTGAGGCTTCCTTCAGGTTCAGGTCGATGTTGGCAGTATGTTTTACCAGGTCGGGATTGTAGATAATCTGGTACCCACTCTGCTGACCAATCATCCAGAAAACCTTTTCCAGTGAAAGGTCTTTTCCTGAAAGATTCATCTTTTGAGAATAGGCACTCCCCCGTGCCTGCAAACAGACGGCTAATAAAACAAAAAAAGCTAGTCTCATAACGATGTGTGACAAGATTCTGGTTCTTCGCATGCTCCAATACAATGAGCATGCATATTGCGCAAGCAAATACATATATTTGTATAGTTTCGTTTTTGATAACAGGAATTACTACGCCTTATGAAAAAAGCGAACGTTTACTACCGGAATACCGCCTGGCCGCGGATTCCGGTTTATTTTGGCTGATCAGTGCTGTTTGATTTTTTATTTCATTGTTCCTCCTTATTTTATTTTGAGATACGTGATACCATAATTTTGTTCCCTGTGATGAGGAAGCGCAACCGGCCGTCTGCTTCCAGTATTTCTATTAATTCCCTGATATTTTCTTTTCGTTCAATATTTCCGGCAAAACGGATATCGGTCATGTCTCCGTTGTAGTCTACACTTACATCATACCACCTGGCGAGTTGCCGCATAATTGTTTTTATGTCGGTGGAGCGAAACAGGAATCGTCCGTTCTTCCAGGCAATTTCTGCCTCCAGATCGGCGGGTTTTACCTGCAGGGTGTTTGTTTGTGGAAACCATAGAGATTGTTCTCCCGGCTTAAGCACTACGGCATTAGTCCCTTTCTGCATACTCACCGATCCCTCTACCAGTGTAGTTTTCACCGCCTTTTCATCATCATAGGCCATCACATTGAAGTGGGTTCCCAATACTTTCACCACTCCCCCATCTTCGCCGGCCCGTTTTATTTTCACCAGGAATGGCCATTCTTTGTTGCCGGCTGCAGTATGGGTTACTTCAAAATAAGCTTCGCCTGTTAATACCACCTCCCGGCTGTTTTGGGGGAACGCTACCGGAAATTTTATGGTAGATGCTGCGTTGAGAAAAACGCGTGTACCATCCGATAATACAATTTCATACTTGCCGCCCTTTGGTGTTGACACGGTATTCCAGGTAGTGGCCTCTTTCGCGGCTGCAGGGGATTTCTGATAAATGAGTACCCCTTCCTGGTGTTGGGCAATGAGGCTTCCTCCCTGTAGTGCCACCGTATCCGCCGCTACATCTTTTAACGCGATGGCATCGCCATTACCTAAAATCAGAGTGGCTTTGTTACTACCTGGTGTAATGGCGGCCATCTTAACAGCCGGTTTATTCAAAGGCATATGTTGCTGTGTTTGCTTATTGATCACGTATTGGATCGTGATCATCGCGAAACATACCACTGCTGCGGCCGCCGCGGTCCATCGCCAGAGCGCCCGCTGATGCCAGGGGCGTGAAACAGGCTGCCGGACACTGGTCGCTGTTTCCTGCAACGACAAGCCAGCCGACGTAAAAATCCGTTGGGTAAGTGTATTGATATCATGCTTTCCAATGGCCTGCAGTTCATTATTCCAGTGAGCAGGATCACTGAGTTGCCGGAATGTAGCTTCATTATCTTTATCCGCGGCTCTCCACCCTTGCAAGACTGCTAAGTCTTCCTCCGTTATTGTTCCTGTTCTCCATTGTTGTATCAACGCCGCTATGCGCAACGCTTCATCCATTCGTTGATCTTTCATGACATGCAAAGGAATTTTCTACTTATATCATTACAACGCCGCCTACCCGACTTTGTACCATCGGTTTAGCAAAGTTTTTTTTTAAAAGTGGGTCAAATGGAAAAAAGAGGGCGTGCTGCCGGGTCATAAAATGATCCCATTTGCAGCAGGATACGGACATACATTAACGAAGCAGCAATAATATGGCAAGATAAACTTCGAGATGAGACCGATATCCAAGCTTATTTCTAAGGATAGAGAGCGCTTTGGTTTTCTGATTGCGAACGGTTTGATCAGACAGGTTTAGTTGCTGAGCGATTTCCTGGTTAGTAAGTTGGCGTACATATCCCAGGATGAATACTTCTTTCATTTTGGCGGGCAATTCTGCAATGGCTTTTTGTAAATCCGCCATCATTTCTGCATAAATCACTTCATCCACTGCCACACCCGTATGTACTTCGCTAAATGCCTCGAACTTTCGTTGTTCACGCTGACGGTCGCGTATATATTGCAATGCCGCGTTCCTGGCGGCGACGTAAAAAAAGCGTTTTATGTTGCCAAATGATTCAAATGTTTCCCGCTTCTCCCACACTTTTACAAGTACCTCCGTTACAATATCTTCTGCTGCCGCACTGTTCATAATCATCCTGTCGGTATAACGGCACAGTACTGGTCCATATATCCCAATCAGATAGCGAAATGCGAATTCGTCACCTGTCCTTAACCGGTTATAGCAATCATCGTCATCTAATACTTCTAACACCATATCAAAGGCAAGTACCGTATACTCTTAAGTTAAAAAATGCAGATTTTCAGGCAATCAAAAAACTGTTGGATATAACAGCGTTGATATGTCACCAATAAGCCCTATGCTTCCTTTACAAGGAATAAAAACCGCATGTGCGCTAATGTAACGGGCCACACGCTATAAAACTACACCAAAATTGATCTATTCATATCTTTTTTTCACCCATACCGGTAGCAAAAGGTAGCGCTATGATGTTGTTTCTACAGACGCCAGCATGCTTTCAACAGCATCTGGTGCCGGTTGTGCTAAATAAAAATTATTTCGTCTGACAACGTGTCCTGGCCGGTAAACTATTATCGTGGAATAATAGTAAGGAACACGCTATGTTTAATTGTTCACTAAATAATTACATCATTTACTGGGGCCGCCGCGGTTTATATCAGCCTGTACGGATGACCCAATGTGTAAATCGCTCTTAATAAAAATACCAGGCATTCAAAGATGCAAAATATTTTTTGTTTTTTCTTTTCCTAAAACCGGGCACCTGTTTATGAAGGAAGGAGGTCAGAATAAAAAATCTGAAAAATTATTTTACCGAACGTTTGGTAATATCAAAAAACGCATTACCTTTGTTCCATGAGACCGCAAAAAATAGACGACGCAAGATTGATAGAAAGCCTGATGTCTGTATTACAGTCGAAAGGTTTTGAAGGGGCCAGCCTCAACGACCTCGCCAAAGCTACCGGCTTGCAGAAAGCCAGTCTGTACCACCGGTTTCCCGGCGGGAAGAATGAGATTGCGGTGATGGTGCTTGAATTTGTGTATACGTGGATTAAAGACAATATCTACCTGGTGCTGACAGAAAAAGGGGTAGCGCCCGCCACAAAATTGCAACGGGCTATTCAGCATATTAAAGAGCTGTATCATAATGGGGAGAAAAGTTGTATCCTGAACGCCCTCTCCCTTGATTCAGGATTAGTAGTGTTGGGCAATGAAATCAGCAAAACGATATTGCTATGGCTTGAATCCTTTACTGCGCTGGGCATAGAACAGGGTTTTACAACTGCCCAGGCAAAGGCTAAAGCAAGACAATCATTCGTGCTGATACAGGGAAGCCTGGTGCTGTCGAAAGGATTGAGCGATCCTACCCATTTTCAAAAGGCACTGACCGATTTGAAAATGCTTTTCACTAACGAGTAAAATTTTTTTCACTTTAATTTTACCGAACGTTCGGTAATAATATTTATAAAACTTTAAAAGTCTCCTAAAATGAGCAACGTAAAACACCACACCACCCAAGTAAATGGCATCGACATCTTCTACAGGGAAGCAGGTCAGAAAGGTAAACCCACCCTGGTATTATTACACGGCTATCCTACTTCTTCCCACATGTACCGGAACCTGATGCAGGAGCTCTCCGACGACTACTACCTGATAGCGCCCGACTACCCTGGTTTTGGCAGAAGTGCGCAACCCAATATGACTGATTTCAGCTACACCTTCGCCAGTTTGGCGGACGTTGTACAAGGCCTGCTCAACCAACTGGGACTGGAACGGTACAGCCTTTACCTCATGGACTACGGCGCACCAGTGGGTTACCGTCTGGCAACCGCACACCCGGAAAGAATTGAATCACTGATCGTACAAAACGGATGTGCGTATGAGGAAGGACTGGAGCAGTTCTGGGATCCTATTAAAGCATATTGGAAAGACAATAGCAACAAAGAAACCGAACGTATACTCGAAGGATTTCACAACATAGATGGCCTGAAATGGCAGTATACACACGGCGTATCTGATGCCACCGTTATCAGCCCTGATAACTGGGAACTGGACCTTCGTCACATTCAACGCCCGGGCAATGACCGCATACAACTGCAACTGTTTTACGACTATCAAAATAATACCACCTTATACCCTCAATGGCAGGAATATTTCCGCACACATCAACCGGAAATGCTGATCGTATATGGCAAAAACGATTACATATTTCCCGTAGCCGGCGCTGAAGCTTATAAGAAAGATGTGAAAAACCTGGAGTATCATTTATTCGATGCCGGTCACTTCGCCCTTGAAAGCCATGGAAAAGAAATTGCAGCTACCATCAGAGAATTCCTCGGCAGAAAGGTGGCACGCAAATCTTTAGCTACTGCCTGATTGTACCATTATACACCAGGAGTGTGGCCAGGTTCCCACTCCTGTTTTTTGCACCGCTAAAATTTTTATTTACGCCATGATACCCATTCAAGATTCCCTCGTTCTATTCGGCGCCGCTATTTTTGGCAGCTCCATGAATGCCGCCGCCGGCGGTGGTGGTTTCGTATCCTATCCCTCCCTGGTATCAATCGGTACCACGCCATTAGCAGCCAATGCTATCAGCACGGTAGCCCTATGGCCGGGGAACATCGCCAGTATCAATGCGTACCGTCCAGATACCGATTATAGCTGGAAACACACCGGGCCACTCATTATTGCCATTACCCTGGGTGGCCTCATCGGTGCCAGCCTGGCGGTAGTATCCTCACCCAGCCTGTTCAGCAAATTCGTGCCCTTCTTCCTGCTTTTTACCTGGCTGATATTTGTTTGTAGCCCGGCCATTATTCGCCGTTTTCTGACCGGGCCACAATACCGTATCAGCTTAGCAGGTAAAACAGGCACCTTATTGCTGATAGGAATTTACGGCGGCTTCTTCGGAGCCGGCCTGGGTATGATGCTGCTGACTGTTTTCAGCTTCTTTGGATACAAGCAACTCAACGAAATGAACGGACTCAAAGTATTATTAGTGTCCTTTAACAACGGGATAGCCGCTATTGCTTTTGTTGTTTCCCATATGATTGTCTGGGAATACACAGGGATCATGCTTGCAGGCGCTTTGCTGGGAGGGTACTACGGTGCAAAATTTACGCGAAAAATACCACCTCCCATATTGCGTAAACTCATCATTACTTTGGGCGCCATCATTACCTTACTGTTCTTCCTTAAAGAATATTATCAACACTAAAAATTATCAACAAATGAAATACCCATTAACTTTACCCATCTTTTTAATCTGGATACTTATGACAACTACATTAACCGGCACTGCACAAACGCAATACCCAGTGTACCACAAAACACTGAAAGTCGATGGCCTTAATATCTTTTACCGGGAAGCAGGTGATCCTACCAAACCTACGCTGCTCCTGTTACATGGATTCCCTTCTTCTTCCCACAATTTCAGAACACTGATCCCCTTACTGAAAGATCAATTTCACATACTGGCACCCGATTATCCTGGTTATGGATTCAGTGATATGCCAGCGATGACTGACTTTGATTATACTTTCGAAAACTATTCGCTGATCGTTGAAAAATTCTTACAGCTGAAAAGCGTAACCAAATGCAGCATGTATATCTTCGATTATGGCGCGCCGGTAGGAATGAGAATCATCCAACGCAACCCCGCCATATTAGATCGCCTGATTGTGCAGAATGGAAATATTTATGCAGAAGGATTAAGCGACATCCTGAAATCATACCGGAAAAATATCGATGAAAATACGGAAGCATCCCGCGCCAAAGTATACAGCGCATTCGAACTGGAATACACTAAATTCGAATACCTACACGGTGTGAGCGATTCTACCAAAGTGGCACCGGAAAGCTACCTGCTGGATCAACTGCTGATGGACAGACCCGGTAACAAAGAGATCCAGTACAAATTAAAATATGATTATCGCTTCAACATCGCGGAGTATCCAAAATGGCAGGAAACTTTGCGCAAACTTTCACCGAAAGTGCTGATTGTTTGGGGAGAAAATGATCCGGTATTCCTGAAACCCGGTGCACTGGCTTACAAAAAAGACATGCCTGATACAGAAATGTATTTCTATCCTACCGGGCACTTTGCATTGGAAGAATATGCAGTGGAAATAGCCGCAAGAATTAAACACTTCTTACAACACTGATCTGCCAATTCATACTACACACTAACAATAGAAAAAGCTGTCTCATAAATAAAATGAGGCAGCTTTTCCATTTTTATATTTAACGGCTTTATTTGGTAATCAGAAACCTGGTTGAAATATGCAGGTTCTTCCCATATTACGCCCGGTATTTCCCTGAAAATATTTGCGGTTTTAAAGATCGCCCTTCTTTTTCACCGCTGTAATCATTCCTTTCACCGACAAATTCCCTTGATTTTACCTGCTTTCCATTGTTGCTCCCACCTTGCGCCGATAGTTTTGCATCATAAACTCTTTATATGATCAACAGTACCCAATCGCAACATGTATTGATTATTGGTGGAGGTGTGGCCGGTCTTGCGCTGGCATTATTCTTAAAAAAAGCAGGTATTAACTGCACCGTTTATGAAGCCTATGCTTACAAAGGAGAAGCTGGTGGAGGAATGAACATTGCCCCCAATGGCATGAATGTACTGGCTGCACTGGGTTTGGCAGATGAATTGGCGGCCCGCGGCGCAGTTACACTGGAACACTGTTTCCGGAGTGAAAATGGCAAAGTACTGGCACGCATTCCTTATGGAGATATTCATAAGTATGGACAACCCGGCGTGAGTTTGTCCAGGGCGCTGTTATATGAAGTATTGACAAGGGAAATCAACCAATCGGGTATTGAAATAAAATACAATAAGCGATTACAGTTTATCGAAGAATCGCCCCGTGGCATCACCGCCTGGTTTGAAGACGGGGACAGCGACAGCGGTAGTATCCTGATTGGTGCAGATGGTATCCGTTCCAAAACCCGGAGTCTTATTTTACCTGCCGGCCCCACCCCTGGTTTTGTAGGCGTGGTAGGCGTAGGTGGATTTGTAAAGCTGGAAAAAGTACCGGAGCTTACCCAGCAAGAATTAAGCAGTTTAAATTTCACCTTCGGCGCCAAGGGATTTTTTGGTTACTGTGCGGCTGACCAGGGGTATGCCATGTGGTGGTCTAATTTGTATGCAGAGCAGCCTATGAATGAAGCCGCCTTGCGGGATACATCGATGGATAAATTACAGGAAGAAATGCTCAGCATTTACCAGGATTTTCACGCACCGGCTGCGGCACTGATTAAAAACACGGAGCGCCCCATCCGGCAAAATATCAGCGATATTCAATCCCTTCCTACCTGGCACAAAAGCCGCGTATTACTCATTGGAGACGCCGCGCATGCGGTAAGTCCCAATGCTGGCCAGGGTGCTTCCATGGCGCTGGAAGATGCCATGTACCTGGCTAAATTGCTCCGCGACGGAAACGGGGATTACGAAAAAGTATTTGCACAGTTTGAAGGCGGCCGCAAAGAACGTGTGGAAAAAATTGTGGCGGAAGGGCGGAAACGCAGTGTAGGCAAAAAAGCCATAAGCCCCTTCCAGGCAAAAATACGCAACCTGATGATGAGCTTTTTCCTCAAACTATTTGGTATCAAAGGAGTCGACTGGGTATATCGATATAAGATTGACTGGGAGTAATGCCCCCCTATTTCAAAGGAGAAAGGGCAGCCATCAGATAAATGGAGTAAATATGTTTATCTTTTTGCTGAAATTAACTCAAATTGCAATCTTATCCAGCGCATTTACATTGAAAGCAAGCACTACTAAACCAGCAGACCAGCAACTGCGGAGAGGACTACAAAACAGGCATATTCAGCTGATTGCCCTTGGTGGCGCCATTGGCACGGGCTTATTCCTGGGCATTGGCCCGGCAGCCGTACAGGCAGGGCCATCTGTTATTTTAGGTTATGCCTTTGCAGGCATCATCGCCTTTTTTATTATGCGACAACTAGGGGAAATGGTAGTAGAAGAACCGGTATCCGGTAGCTTCAGTCATTTTGCTTATCAATATTGGGGCACCTTTGCGGGCTTTGCATCCGGATGGAACTATTGGGTATTATATATCCTGGTGAGCATGTCTGAATTAACTGCCATCGGCATGTACGTCCATTTCTGGTGGCCGGGCATTCCGTTATGGTCTTCCAGCCTTTTCTTTTTCATTGCCATTAATGCGCTCAACCTGAGTTCCGTTAAAGTATACGGAGAAGCGGAGTTTTGGTTTTCCATTGTAAAAGTAGCTGCTATTGTGGCCATGATTGTTTTCGGCAGCTACCTGCTGATCAGCGGTAGTGGCGGATCTCAGGCCAGCATACAAAACCTGTGGAACGACGATGGCTTTTTCCCGAAAGGGTTATTGCAGTCGGATGGGAAGGGAGGCTACCAGGGATTATTTGCGGCCATTGCCATGATCATGTTTTCTTTTGGGGGTCTGGAGCTGATCGGGATCACGGCAGCGGAGGCGGATAACCCGGAAAAAACGATTCCGAAAGCCACCAACCAGGTGATTTACCGTATCCTGATTTTTTATGTAGGCGCCCTGATTATCTTATTTGCCTTATCTCCCTGGAGAAGCATCACCACAGACAGCAGTCCTTTTGTGACGGTATTTGAAAGCCTGAAAGGTTTCCAGTTTACGCTCTTCGGCCATACCATTTACTTCACCAGCCTGATTGCCAATGTATTGAACCTGATTGTACTCACCGCCGCGTTATCTGTTTACAACAGCTGTGTGTATAGCAATAGCCGGATGCTGTATGGCCTGGCTGAACAGGGGAATGCACCTAAGTTCCTGTCTTCTTTAAATAAAAATCATGTACCGGTAAAGGCTATTTTGGTATCCGGTGTTTTTGCCGCCGTATGTATTGTGATCAATAAACTGATCCCGGAAAAAGCGCTGGAAATATTGATGTCGCTGGTGGTATCCTGTTTGATTATCAACTGGCTCATGATTACCGTGGTACACTTCCGCTTCAAACGCACGAAAAGAGAAGCACAAATAAAAACGAAGTTCCCTTCTTTCTTATACCCGGTATCGAATTATATCTGCCTGGTGTTCCTGGTAGGCATATTAACGCTGATGTGCATTACCGGTATGTGGGTACCGGTAGCCATGATTCCGGTGTGGGTGATCTGTTTGTTTATTTGTTATCAATTGGTAAGAAGAAATAAAGCGCAGGCTTAACCTGCTTTGATATTATAAAAAAAGTGAGGCGAATTGCCTCACTTTTTTTTATTCCCATGGGTAATACATTCTTTCCACTACCCTATTCCATCTTAACGCTCATTGTCATGTCCGGAAACGGACAACAAAAGCCACTGGTTTATCTCAGAGGTTCCGGATCAATATGCACACGGATAATGTCCGGCACTTCCAGTTTCAGTGCACGTTCCAGGTCATACATGATGGTATGGGTATATGCCAGCGAGGTATCGCCGGGCAAGAAAATAATCAGGGTAACTACCAGCCCTTCTTCTGTTTCCAGCACTTCATCGATCTTCACATTGGGCCAGGCTTTTAATTTAGTTAACGCCACCTTTACGCGTTCAAATGCTTCCACCTGGCGCCTGGCGGTTTTGGGCATTTCATTTCTTGGTTCAATATGTACGGCTACTTTCACCGGCCTTGGGAATTCCTGTATCAGCGCAGATTCCAGCAATTCTGATTTGGTATGTGCTTCCTGCAGGGTCACCTCTTCTGATACTTCCAGGTCCAGTTCAATTCTCATTTCCTCTCCTACCACGTAAAGGTTCAGGTTATGAATACGCAGGTCCAGGCGGGCTGCCACAGATCTTACGGTAATACTATACGGCTCATCGGTGGTATGAATGGGTTGTGCGTGTACAATCACCACTGCTTCGGGGTCCAGTTCTTCTTTGATGGCGTATTCTATAGTTTTGGTGAGTTCGTGTGCTTTTTCAAACGTTAAGCTTCTGAGCGTGCCTACACTGGCTTCTACATAAGGCTTGTTTCCCACGAAGCGGGTTTTGACCGTCACGGCGCCGGGTACTACCCCATAGATGCGTTCCACCCGTTGCTGAAGGCGGGGTTGCAAATCTTCCGGTACGTCGTCCATTAAAGAGCGGATGGCCTGCGATCCAACGCTCCACACCGATTTAAATGCGATGCCTACCACCCCCAATGCGGCAATAGCATCTGCACGTTCCACCAGCCAAACAGGTAATGGCAGGTATCTTCCTAAAAATATAAATACCAGTCCTACTAATATGGCGATAGATCCCAGCATATCATTGCCGAAATGTTCTGCATCCGAGGCCAGTGCCTGACTCTGATAAAGCCGGGCTGCCTTCTTCAAGGATCTGACCCGCATAAAATCAACCACAATGCTGATAATGATGATGGCAAATGACCAGATGGTCACTTCCGGCGCACCGGGTTCCCATACAATTTTAACGATGGCATGGTAACCAATAATCAACGCAGTAGCACCCAGTAATATCATACCGGCAAGCGCCCCCAACGACTCTGCTCTTTCATGCCCATAAGGGTGATTGGCGTCAGGCGGTTTGGCCGCCACGCGTACGGCCACAAAGGTGACCAAGGTAGACAGCAAATCCAGCAGGGAATGTATGCCTTCTGCAATCAGACCAAGACTACCCGTCAGGACGCCGATAATAAATTTGATAGCAGCAAGACTGCCGCTGGCAATTACTGAGATCGTAGTAATCTTACTTTTACTTTGTACGTTAGCCGCTTCAGGGACTACCATATTTGCCATAATGCTGATTAAAAAGCGAATGTATGCGTAAATAGCCTGGTATACCAAAAAAATACACCAGGCCAGTCATTTTATTATCCTTCCTCTCCGCTGTTCTTCATTTTCATCAACAGCGTATATGCATTCCGGGTAACGATGGGTTGCGCTCCGATATTACTTTTAATTTCGGTATAGCCGCCATTGCTGGTACCAATTTCTACCGGTGTCATTATAAATTTATTATTTCCTGCTGATACAAAAATATAATGTTTGTTTTCCCACTTCACCACAGCATCATCCGGCACCGCGGTAACATTGGCATTTTGTAATTCAATCTCCGCATTCATGAACATCCCGGGTAACAAACGCTTATCATATTTTTCAAAATGACAATGCACTTCTCCGGAGCGGTTTTGATCCACGTTGCGGGTGATCAGGTGTATTTTGGCGGCATATTGTTCCCCACCATTATTGGTATAACATTTTACCTGCTGACCGGGTTCCAGGCTGCCCAGGTCTTTTTCAAACACCGTTAAACTCAGGTGTAAATCAGCCGGATTAATCAGCTCAAACAATACATCTGTGGGGTTTACATACTTACCGGTATTCACATTTACTTTAGTAACATAACCGCTGATGGGCGCATACACGGCTATGCTCCGGGTGATGGTTTCCTCTGTTAATTTTTCGGTATTGATGTTAATCAGTTGCAGCTTTTGTTTCAGTGAACTAACCATAATTTTCTGCGCATCAAACTCACTTCTTGCCTGCTGAAACACCTTGTCGCTGTTCGCTTTGGATTCATTCAGTTCTTTCTGGCGCACAAAGTCCGCTTCCAGGTAGCGCAGTTTACTCTTTGCCATTAAATAATCCTGTTGCAGCTGGATGTATTGCGGATCTTCCAATACGGCCAATACCTGGCCTTTGGCCACCTGCATACCGGGCAACAGCTGCATGCTTTTTAAATACCCACCTAACGGCATGCTTACTGATACGATGTTTTGTGGTGGCACATCCACTACCCCGTTTACACGCAGGGTGCTGTGCATATCTTTCCGCTCAGGTGGGTTGACGGCTACCCCGGCGGCTTTCATTTGTTCGGGTGTGAGTGTTACTTCGTTAGTCAGAGTGGCTGCTGCCGCTTTGGTGTCAGGAGCTTTCTGTGGTGCGGGGTGCTCTTTGCAGGCGGTTAAAATAACGACCAGGCTATATAGAAAGAAGGTTATCTTTTTCATGAAACTGAATTTAAAAATTTTAGTGAAGGGCGCTTAATTTTTCGATGGTGAAAGCAGCATTATTCAATTCTTCTACCATGGTAAAATAATTACCTCTTATTTCCATGGCCTGGTTCACCAGCACTACCCATTCTACATAACCAATTTCCCCGATGGCCATACGCTTACCGGCGCCGGCCAGGATGGTAGCGGCATTCTTTAATAGAACGGTATGCGTGCTATAGCGCTTTAAACGATTGGCATACACGGCTACTGCATTCGTTAATTCGGATTGTAACTGTTGTTTGGTAGCATCCAGTTCCTTTTGCTGCTGTTGCACAAAAATACCGGAAGCACGGATACGCGAGCGTTGCGCCCCACCAAACAATGGAATGCCGATGCCAGCGCTTACAGAGGAAAAACGGTCTCCTCCACCAAAATATTTTTCGTCGGTGCCTACCCGCTGGTATCCGATGATGCTCATATTGTTGTAGCCCAGGTTCAGCGTAGGTAACAACTTGCTTTTCTCAAGTTTATTTTCCTCCATACTCCGTTCCAGCAACTGCTCACGCAACGCGATGGCGGGTGTGCGGCCAATGTAACTGGTATCCGGCATATCGTTCAACGGGTATATCAGCGCAGTTTCCACCGGGATCACTTCTTCCCCTGTATTCAGCAATCTCCTTAACTGGTTCCGCAGCACGGCATCGTCTGTTTGTAATAAACTGAGCTGGTCGGCAATCTGCAGGCGTTGATTCTCTGCGGTAGAATGCTCCAGGGTATTTACGTCGCCGGTTTTAAATCGTAAGTCAGACTTTTCCAGGAACACCCGGTAAATGCTGTCGGCTTCCAGCAACAATTGTTTCTTTTGCTGTAATACCAACAGGGAATAATATACCTGCCTTACCTGTGCTTTCAGTTCATATTCCTGTTGCCGTGTATTAATTTTACTAAGCGATATATTGGTGTTGTTAATACTCCGCTGATGTTTATATACCGACGGAAATTGTATGCCCTGGGAAATGGTAAAACGATTATCGTTGGCCACGCTGTTAATTTTTCCGTATTCTACTCCTACGTTCGTTTTATCCAGGTCGAGGTGGCTTTTCTTCAACGACTGATAATATTGTTCGTTGATTTTAGCCGATTGCAGCTGCAAATTGTTTTTCAGCGCCAGTTCCACTGCTTCCTGTACGGTGAGCCGTTGCTGTGCCTGGCTGGCAGCCGGTACAGCTAACATTGCCAACACAATAACTGCCGTTACAGATTTACGGAGTTTAAAATACTTAAATCCTTTTTCAAAGAGGATATACAATACCGGCAATACAAATAAAGTAAGCATCGTAGAAATAATTAAACCACCAATGACCACGGTAGCCAATGGTTTTTGTACTTCTGCACCGGCGCCATTACTCACGGCCATGGGAATGAATCCCAGGGAAGGTACCAGGGCCGTCATCAGCACCGCACGCAATTTGGATTTGGTACCATGGATCACTACTCTGCCCACATCATCCCAACCTTCTTTTTTCAGGCGGTTGAATTCTGATACCAACAGGATACCATTCAATACCGCCACACCAAACAACGCAATAAATCCAACGCCGGCGGATATACTAAAAGGCATGTCCCGCATCCATAAAGCCAGGATACCACCAATAGCAGATAACGGGATGGCCGTATAAATCAGGAGTCCCTGTTTAACAGAATTGAAGGCAAAATACAGCAGCATAAAAATCATCAGCAAGGCAATAGGTACTACCAGCGACAACCGTTCTTTAGCCGCCGTTAAATTTTCGAAAGCACCGCCATATACGATAGAATACGCAGGCGGCAATTTCAGCTGTGTGGCTACTTTCTGTTGCAGTTCCCTTACAATGGTTTGCACATCCCTGCCGGTAACGTTGAAGCCTACAATTATACGTCTGCGGGTATCTTCCCGTTGTATCTGGTTAGGTCCCTCTGTTTCTTCTACCGTGGCTACCTGGTCCAGTGGTATTTGCAAACCCTGCCGGGTAGGGATCAGGAGGTGCTGCACGTCCGATAAGTTTTTGCGGGCATCGTCTGACAATCGCACTACCATATCGAAGCGCTTCTCTCCTTCATATACCAGCCCGGTAGATTGTCCGGCGAAAGCGGTATTCACCACGCGGTTGATATCACTCACATTCAGACCGTATTTAGCCATGGCATCGCGGTTATAGTTGATGACTACCTGTGGCATACCGGTAACGGTTTCCACGTACAGGTTGATAGCACCATCCACGGTTTTTATGACGTCGCCCAGTTTGTTGGCGTAGAAAGCCAGCGAGTCCAGGTCTTCTCCAAAAATCTTACATACCACATCCTGGCGGGCGCCGGTCATCAATTCGTTGAAACGCATTTGTACCGGGAACTGGAAGCCTACACTCACACCGGGTACTACAGATAATTCTTTACTCATCTTCTCCGATAGCTCATCAAACGTGCGGGCAGAGGTCCATTCTTTTTTATCTTTCAGGATCACCATCATATCGCTGGCTTCCATTGGCATAGGGTCTGTGGGGATCTCCGCGCTTCCTATTTTGGTGACTACCTTTTCCACTTCCGGGAATTTTTTCAATAAGATAGCGGCGGTTTGCTGCGTAGCCTTCACCGTGGTATTGAGGTTACTGCCTGTCAGCAAGCGGGTTTCCACGGCAAAGTCGCCTTCTTCCAATTCAGGAATAAACTCTCCTCCCATGCGACCCAATATCACAACAGCAATTACCAGTAGTACCAGGGTGCTGGCGATGATGGCTTTCGGAAACCGCATCATCGTTTTCAGCGCGGGCTGATAACGTCTTTCCAGCCATACCATCATGCGGTCGGCCAGGGAAGGTTTATGACTGATTTTTTTGCTCAGGAACAAGGCGCTCATCATCGGCACATAAGTAATCGACAACAGGAAAGCGCCGAGGATGGCAAAGGCCACGGTAAAGGCCATGGGCTTAAACATCTTGCCTTCAATACCCTGTAATGATAAAATAGGAATGTATACAATGAGGATGATGATCTGGCTGAATACGGCAGATTTAATCATGGTACCGGTAGAAGCATTCACTTCTTTATCCATAGTATTTTGATCTACTACGCTCAGCTTACTGAAATGTTTGGAGTGTGTAAACCGGTGCAGGATCGCTTCTACCACAATCACGGTACCGTCTACAATCAACCCGAAGTCGATGGCGCCCAAACTCATGAGGTTACCGCCTACGCCAAATTTATTCATCAGGATAATGGCAAACAGCATAGATAGCGGAATCACGGAAGAAACGATCAAACCTGCGCGCAGGTTACCGAGGAAAAACACCAGTACAAACACTACGATGAGCGCACCTTCTATGAGGTTTGTTTCTACTGTTTTAATGGCGTTGTTCACCATTTTGGTGCGGTCCAGGAAGGGTTCTATGACCACGCCTTCCGGGAGAGATTGCTGAATAACGGCCACTTTATCTTTCACTCTTTTGATCACCGCAGAAGAGTTTTCTCCTTTCAGCATCATCACTACGGCGCCGGCTACTTCTCCTTTATCATTGAAACACATGGCGCCATAGCGGGTAGCAGCGCCCAGTTGCACGGTGGCTACATCGCGTATCAGTACCGGGATACCGTTATCCAGTGTTTTCACTACTATTTTCTCAATATCATCGATGTTCTTCGTGAGTCCTTCACTGCGGATATATAATACGGTGGGGCCTTTTTCAATATAGGCGCCACCGGTATTCTCGTTATTTTTCTCCAGGGCATCAAATACATCTGCAATAGAAATGTTGTTGGCCTTCAGTAGTCCGGGCTTTACGGCGATTTCATATTGTTTTAGTTGTCCGCCGAAGCTGCTCACATCTGCCACTCCCGGTGTACCCAGCAGTTGCCGGCGTACCACCCAGTCCTGCAACGTACGCAGTTCCATGGGACCATACTTCCCTTCGTAGCCGGGTAACGGGCGCACTACATACTGATATATTTCACCCAGGCCGGTAGTCACGGGCGCCATTTCCGGTGATCCTACGCCGGCAGGAATTTCCCGTTGCACCTGTTGCAGGCGTTCGGCAATTTGTTGCCTGGCCCAGTAAATATCTGTTTCATCGGTAAATACAATGGTCACCAACGACAATCCAAAGCGGGAAAAGCTTCTGAGCTGTTTGAGTCCAGGGATGTTGCTGCAGGATTGTTCTATGGGAAAAGTAATCAATCGCTCTACATCCGGTGCTCCCAGTGAGGGAGATACGGTGATCACCTGTACCTGGTTGTCGGTAATGTCCGGTACGGCATCAATAGGGAGGCGGGTTACTTCGAAAGTACCCCAACCTATCAGCGCCAGTACAAATAGCCCTATTACCAGCTTATTCTTTACAGAAAAGCTAATGATCTTATTTAGCATGTCCTTGTTTTCGTTAAATCAAGTAGAAATAAAATAGTGGCTACCACCTGTATGATACTGGTGGCAAGCGTACAAAGTAATGGCTGATTAAGCCCTGGGAGGACGGAAGAGTGAAGTCAACGCTGGTTCAGGCAGATAATTATCTTTCAGCGCAGGGTAATGAATCTTTATTTCAGAGAAGGTTTGCTGTTTTACAGCAACTACTTTGGCAAGTGGAATAAATGTATGATGCAGGGTATGCACATCTACCGTTTTGTAGGGCAGCTGCATATCGCGGTCGTTGTCGCCATCATTATCATCTTCTCCGCAGTAGTGCATACACAGGAAGTCCTTCACACTCAGATGCCGGTTAAGTTGATGATGCTCCTGGTAGTGCACAATGAGTGCGGGTATTTTGAGCAACTGGTCTAACGCAGTATGATGAAGTATGAAAATGAGCATCAATATGTATACGCCACATTTTTTCATATGCCGCAAATATAAATATTCTCCTACAAGGAACCCATTATTTTTGATGAACGCGGTATCTACAGAATTTATAGGTGAATCACCTGGTCCCCGTTGATGAAGCGGGTGTTTTTGATAGCGCCGGTGCCGGAGAAGCGGTACTGTAATCCAACAATGTCGGTGGGGGCGTGTGGAAAATTGAGGGTGTAGGCGGTTTGTCCGTTTACTATAAATCGCATTTCCCGGTTTTTCGCTTCTACGCGTAGCGTGGCCCATTGGTCCAGGTCGCAGCCAAACCCGGAGAGGTCTGCTTCGCGGCTTCTTACATTTTTGCCGGCAGCATATAAAAAGATGTCCCCCACGCAACCTTTGGCGCATAGCGGGATCATGATCACATCATTTTTACACAGTATGAGCACCTGTATCCGCTGACAGGCGGCACTACCCTGATGGAAATCACTTTTCAGGGTGGTTTCAAAAACAAACTGGTCGTTTTTCAGGGCGCCCATGTCCTGCACATTAAAAAAACGTAGTGCTGGTGCCGTAGGGTGTAAAGGGAGATGGTATTGCGATAATAATGCTTCATTCACGCTTATTTCCCCATTTTTTTCTACTTCTTCTTTTTTGAAATACAGCGGTACCCCTGTTTCATTTTCTATCATGGTGACCCAGCCATCAGAAGCAATCATCAGGTCATCTTCTTTTACTATTTGTTTGCCCACCATGAGTTTTGCCCGGAAATAACCGGGGGTATAGTAGATGGAGGAATAGGTGTTTTGGTCCATCGGCACCACTGCTTTACGGCTAATATCCCATGATTGCGCAATGAATACCGTGTCTGTAGCGGCAAAGGCATTATAATGAAAAATGACGGAGTTGGGGACGCCGGTACGCCGGATTTTATCACAACTAAAGGCAAAATTGGCTGGATTAACAGGGGCAATGGTTCTGCTATTTAATGACAACAGGCCATATGTGAGGACAGGTATTAGCAGCAGCAAGGCCCAGGCCCATTTGCGGCGACTGCGTTTGCCGGGTATTTTTTCAGGAGATGCCAATGCGGTGTTGACCAGCAGTTGCCCCGGTGCAGGCGTCGTGGTATCGGATTTACCGGGTGGCGCCTGATTTTTAAAATCACGCCAGTCTTTATATCCAACAAATTGAGCCAGCGTATTCAGCGTGGTAGTGGTAGGAATATGCGCGTATTTCAGTTTTCCCCATAGCCGCTTCAGGGTGGTAACGCTGAGCGTTACTCCCGTGTCTGTAGCGATGGCGATGCTCAGTGCTTCGAAGTCGTAGCTGCTCCAGGCATCGGCAGGCCCCCGGTTCAGGCGGGCTTCTGCCAATAACAGGCATCTTTTTATATCATATATTTCCTCACTATTAGTCATTGTTTATTAACATTTTACAGACTTGCACGCACTTGCACCAACTTGATGCAGCTTTGAATTGCATTAAAAATACGCCTCCTTCATCTTTGCCGGATATCCATTTAAAATAAAAAAGACCATGACAAAAACAGCTATGCGCGTATTGCTTTTATTGCTGCCGGTGTGTGCAGTGGCGCAATCCAAAAAGGGGACGATCCAGGTGCCACTCACGGCCGCCAACTGGGATTTTAAACCAGGTACCGTGGAGTTCTTCACGTACAAGTCTGTGCCGGCTATGAAGATATTAAACAGTATTGATTCTTCCGTATTAAAAAACTTTGACTTTACGGATGGCACCATAGAATATGATATAGAGCCGGTAGATTCCTTTTTTACGGCCTTTTACTTCCGGCGTGGCAGCAAGGCAGAAAGTGAGTGTTTCTACTTCCGTACAGGGGAGTCTGGTAACCAGGCGGCGGTACAATACACCCCTATTATTGACGGGGTGAATCTATGGAACATGCTGTATCACTACCAGAATGCTGCCTGGTTTGAGAAACAGCAGTGGAATCATGTCAAGCTGGTCATTTCCGGCAAACAACTGCGTGTATACGTAAACGATACCCTGCATCCCGCACTGGAAGTTCCACGGTTGGAGGGCAATTCCACCCATGGTACGCTCTCTTTCGACGGAAAGGTGATCATTGCCAACCTGGTAGTGAAGCCGGGGCAAACAGCTGGTTTGTCGCCGCAGGAAGGTGTTGACATTACCAACAACGATCCCCGTTACCTCCGTAAATGGATGATCAGCCCGGTGATTCCCATGCCCGAAAAAAATGATTTCCGCGACGCTTACCTGCCGGACAAAACTACCATGTGGGATACTATCCGGGCAGAAAGAAGAGGGCTGGTTAACCTGACCCGCAGATTTGGCGGTGCGCCCAATCGCGCCCGCCGGCTGGTATGGCTCAAAACAAATATCCATGCCGCCACAGACCAGGTGCGGCAATTACACCTGGGTTTCAATAATGAAGTATGGGTATTGGTAAACGGGAAGTTCCTGTATATAGATAAAAACACCTATGCCTCCCCTATTATGAAGCAACCCGATGGCCGATGCACCATAGAAAACAGCACCATCCAGCTGCCCCTCGTAAAAGGAGATAATGAGTTGCTGATTGGTGTAGCCAACAATTTTTATGGTTGGGGCATAATGGCACAACTGGATAAATTTGAACACCTCGTCACAGAAAGATAACCTCCGCAGTAGCCACGCCATATAGCGTGGCTACTGATATATAAGGATTATATATTTATGCCGGTTTTTCCGTTGATTAACATAAATTGATATAAATATCTTTTATATCTGCCATGAGAAAAACCATTACAGATGATGAATTAACGGGGCCGGTCCGGCAAATGAAATATAGGACCACTGACGCAGCCGGCGCCCAATACGATTATGAATTATCACACTATGATACGCAGGGCACCCTGCTGAAATGGGAAAAATATGATGCCGGGAATATACCCGTAAAACACATCTTATATCATTTCAACGACCACGGTATATTACAGGAAGAAACCCTGCAGGAAAGCAATGACCGGGTGGTATATAAAAACAGCTACTACCCTAACGGGCAATACAAAGAAACAGTGCAATACTATGGGGAGGATACTTATAAAACCCTATACGACGAAACAGGAAATGTAACCGCGCAATTTGAAAATAACCTGCCCACTGATATTGAAACCGATCCTTACAATGAACAGTGGGAAACCCAGTTGATCACGGATACGGATGGTCATCCGGCGGAGCTGGTACATTACTACGCCTACGGTACCCTGCACGATATCACCAAGCGGAAATACAATGCGCAGCAACAGCTGACGTATGAGGCTACTTTCGCGGATGAGGCGGCCCTTGCGGCCAACAAGCCGGATTCCATTAAAACCAACACCTATAATCAACAACACCATTTAACTACGTATATCCATGACCGTATAAACGAACAGGGTGATGTCTGGCGTACCATTTTCCATTATCGCTATCAATACGATGCATATGATAACTGGATAGAAAAAACTGAAACGATGAATAACAAAATTACCGGCTTCCAGGATAAGATACAGTTTATCCGGAAGCGGGAAATTACTTACCATCCCTAATTAACACCACCGATATGCTATCTAACCGTCACCTGATTTTTATGGAAGTAGCGCATCAGAAAAGCTTTTCCAAAGCCAGCCAGGCGTTGTTTATTTCACAGCCTGCCGTGAGCACGCATATCAAAGGGCTGGAAGAACAGTATCAAACGAAGTTATTTGAGCGGAAGGGATTACAAATTGAACTAACGGAAGCGGGACAGTTGTTGTACAATCGCCTGCTGACCGTCAGGCATATACAGCAGGAAACGGAGTTTGATATCTCTGTGATCCACGACCAGCAACAAGCTACGGGTATGCTCAACCTCGGCGCCAGCACAACGGCAGCATTGTATATCCTGCCTAAAGTGATGTCGGCCTTTCACCGGGAATATCCGCTGGTAGATATTTCCCTGCTAAACCGCAACAGTGAAATTGTGCTGCAGGCCTTGCTGGATAAAGAAATTAACATAGGTGTTACAGAAGAAAAAGGACAACTGAGCAACATTACCTATCAACCTTTCCTGAAAGACCAGATAGTGGCCGTGTGCAGCAAAAATAACCCGCTGGCGAAGAAAAAGAACTATGCGGTGAAAGACATCCTGACCATGCCGATAGCTATCCGGGAACGGGGCAGCGGCACACTGGAAGCCATTAAAACAGGCCTGCAAAAAAGTAAAATACGATTGAACGACCTGAAAATAAAAGTGCGGCTGGGTGGTACCGAAGCCCTGAAAAATTTCCTGCTGGAATCCGGCTGCGTAGGATTTCTGTCTACCCGCTCTATTGTAAAAGAACTGCAACACGGCGAACTGACCATCCTTCACTTTGACGGCCTGCGCATAGAGCGCAGTTTTTACTTTATTCAGCGAAAAGGCGAAACCAGCGACCTGAACAAGCGATTCATCAAAATGGCCAAAAGCATTTATAATTTATAATTATAGGTCATAATAATTTCCAATAGACAAAATTATAGGTATAAGCCTACATTTGAATACCACAAAATGTATTTTTCTATGAACATGCTTTTTTATTATGATGAGTTATACAAAGCGGCTGTAGAAAGAATCAATAAAATTGTCGATATTTCTGTACAGCAAAAAAACTACTTGTTATCAACGCTTAAAAGTCAGGCTCCTTTCTTATCAACCACGCAAGAAGATATAGACCTCGTTGCACAGCGCATGATGAGTTCATTAGGTTCTATTTTATGCCCGGATGCAGCAGCCGATTTTGCCGGCGGCAGCAAACTGCTTGAAATGGAAATGCTGTATAACGGAGAATAAAAATATTCATAGGAATGAAGGCAACCCTTCATTCCTATGAATACATCAACAGCTGTTTACCCCTCAAGGCTCCCCGCCTATTTCCACGCCCTCCCCGCAATAATGTAGCAGGATATCATCTTTTTTTGTAGCTTCCCACCTGTGCTGAGGTCGTCTTATACAACAGATAGTAATGAACAATATGTTGCCTTATACCGGCAACACTATCCTTATTTATTCAAAACCGGCCAAAATGCAGGCTTTACGCCAGATATCATCAAAGACCTCATCAATCAAACCTTCCTGGCTTTCATAGAAAAAAACATCGACTGGTCACAGATAGAACAGCCCAAATACTACATTGCCAGCAGCTTTAAAAACAAACTCACCGACTATGCCCGCAGCAAGGGTAAAATGTACACGATTCCGGATACGGAAACTACGGACGACAGCATAGAGGAAAAAATCATCCTGACGGAAGAAGCGGCACAACTGAAAGCACAGATGCAACAGGCCTACCAGGCTTTGCCTCCCCGCTGCCGCCTCGTGATCCGCCTCAAATATTACGAAGGACTGACCCACGACCAGATTGCCGCGCAAACTGGGCTAAGTCACCGCAGCATTTATAACAATCTTTCCGAAGGCTTAAAAGCCATGCGCCTCCTCCTGGAAGATAAATCCCAGCGCCCTACTCATTTACGCGCCCTGCTGACCCTGTGCATGATCTGAAACATAAGCGGGTGGCTGCGAACCACATCTCCCGAAAAAAGTTATAAAAAACTTTACAAAAAGTTGGTACATCCGCTACTTCCGGCCGTCTGTTATTTATAAATACGGCGGAATGACCAAAATTTACACGTACGAAGAACTGATCACCCACGATACTTTCATCGCCTATTGCACCACGCACAACGCCGATGCAGCGCAATACTGGGCTGCTTACCTGGCGCATTTCCCGGGCGAAGCGGCCAATGTGGAAAAAGCCAGGCTGGCCGTACAACAACTGCATGCCGCCCTCACTCCACTGGCCGCAGACGAAGCCGCTACGGAATTCCGTCAGCTGCTGGAAGCCCAACAGCCAGACCGGATACCCACTTTGCGCATTTGGTACAAACGGATAGCCGCAGCAGCCGCCATTGCTGTTACCGCAGGAGCCGGCGCCTGGTACTGGCAACATGCCACTCCCAAAGCCGTCCTCCCGGAAGTGGTACAATCCCTGCCCGGCGAACGGAAGTCGCTGGTACTGGCCGATGGCACCAAAGTAAACCTCAATGTGAACAGCCAGCTGCAACTCCATCCGCAATTCAAACAAGGCGTCCGGGAAATCACTTTACAAGGTGAAGCTTTCTTCGATGTACACCAGGATGCCCAACATCCTTTTATTATCCATACCGCACATATGGACGTAAAAGTACTGGGCACCACTTTTAATATTATGGCGTATAAAAATGACACCAAAACAGAAACTTCGCTGATCAGCGGCGCCGTGGAAATAACGCTGAAAAGCAAACCAGACAATCACATTGTGCTAAAGCCCAATGAAAAAATCACGTTAGAAAATGGTATACTGTCGCCCAACAACAACAACCATAGCATGGCCATACAGGTTAGCAAAACAAGCCTGCAATCCAAAAATCAGCTGATCGCTGAAACCGCCTGGACCAACGATAAACTGGCCTTTAATGACGAAACACTGGCAGAAGTAGCACATAAACTGGAACGCTGGTATGGCGTACAGATCCAGGTAGACAGCAGCATTGCGGGTAACTATCACTATACGGCCGTTTTTGAGAAAGAAACACTGCCGCAAACATTGCATATCCTGCAATTAATTCTACCATTTCAATATACCATCAATGGCACGGAGGTAAAAATAAATAAACAGCATATCAACCAATGAGAATTACAAATCCGTAATTCGTAATTCGTAATTCGTAATTCGTAATTCGTAATTAAAAAAGGGGAACGATGAACATCCCCCTTCAGTTCAGTTAGTATTACCGTACTCCCAACTTCGCGGGCGTGGAGCCGGTAATGATTTAGCAACTAAACAATTCAAATCTATGGAAAAAAACAGGCAATTCCGAACCTTCGGAACGGGGCCGTTATGGGCTAAAATGCACTTGAAAATGAAAATGCTGGCAATCCTTCTATGTTGTTTTGTGATGCAATCCACTGCGATGGTCTATTCGCAGGATGTAAAGCTCACCCTGAAGGCAGAAAATGTTCCACTGAAAAAATTCTTTAAACTCATCGAAAACAAATGCGATTATCATATCGCCTACAGCAGCAACCTGCTGTCCAATAACCAATTGGTTAATATCGACGTGGTAGACCAGCCGCTGCAACAGGTACTGCAAACTGCCCTCGCCAATACCCGCCTCACTTTCCAGGTTATGAGCGATCACCTCGTCATCATCAAAATGCGGGAAAACACCCCACCACAAGAAAAAGATATCATTGTAAGAGGCGTTGTAAAAAACGCAGCCGGCCAACCGGTACCCGGTGCCACCGTATTAGCCGGCAAAAAAGTAGCCATCACCGACCAATACGGCCGCTATGAAATCAGCACCGCTCCCAACGACATACTCTCGTTCAGCTTCATCGGCTACGAAAAGCAGGAAGTAAAAGTAAATAACCACGCCATCATCAACATATCCCTCGAAGAAAAAAAGGGCGCACTGAATGAAGTAGTGGTAGTAGGCTACGGCGCACAACGCAAAAAAGACCTCACCGGCGCCGTAAGCACTGTATCCGGCAAAGAACTGGAAGACAGACCCGCCACCAACTTCGGCTACTCCCTGGAAGGCAAGGCCGCCGGCGTACAGGTAATCCGCTCCTCCGGCAAACCACAGGCAGGCTTCTCTATCCGCGTAAGAGGTACCACCTCCATCACCGCCGACAGCGAACCACTCTACGTGGTAGACGGAGTACCCAGCGCCACTACCTACGATATCAATCCTAACGATATTGAGAATATTGTAATTTTGAAAGACGCCTCCTCAGCAGCCATCTATGGCGCTGCAGGCGCCAACGGCGTAGTACTGATCACTACCAAACGCGGTAAAAATCAACAACCACAACTCGCCTTCAACACTTACTACGGCGAATCACAGGTCACCAAAAAATTACCGGTACTGAACAGCAAAGACTACATCGACCTGATGACGGAACTTGGCCAGGTAGCCGATTGGAGCAAGTATACCGCTAACACCGACTGGCATAACGAAGTATTCAGAAAAGCAGCCAGCCAGAATTATCAGCTGTCGCTCAACGGCGGCAATGATGCCACCGCCTACTACATCTCCGGCGCCTGGATGAAACAGGATGGCGTAGTACGCACCAATACCATGAACCGGTATAATTTTAAAATCAACCTCGATCAAAAAATAAACGACTTCATTAAAATAGGGACCAGCATCTCCTATTCCAAATGGTTCGATCGCAACGTAGATGATAGCAGAGGTACCGGCAACGGTGGCGTTATCATGAATGTACTCACCACCGCACCCGTGATTGGTGTTTACAACCCTGACGGCACTTTCACCGCCAACCCGTTACGCTTATCGTTTCATAACCCCGTGGCCTACACCGATGGTGCTACCAACGGTTTCAACAACAGCCGCTTCTTTGGCAATGTGTATGGAGAAGTAAAAATTTCACCCAGCCTGAAATTCAAAAGCCTTTTTGGCTACGATCAAACTACCGGCAGATACAACTACTTCCTCGATCCGTATAAAACTGACTGGGGACGCGTAAACAAAGGAGTAGCCGACCTTAACACCGATCAAACCATCTACTGGCTGTCGGAAAATACATTGAGCTTCTCCAAAAAAATGGGTAAACACAGCCTGGACGCACTCGCCGGCTTCAGCGTATCGAAAACCAACACCGAAACATCTGCCATCGAAACGAAGAACTTCTCCGGCATCAGCGTACCTACTGTAAGCGGTGGCGCCGTAGTAAACTTCGCTACCGGTACCCGCATTGCCCGCGCAAATGATGCATTGATCAGCAGAATTAACTATACCTACGCAGATAAATACCTGTTCACGGGTAACTTCCGTGCAGATGCTTCTTCTGTATTTGGTCCGGGTAACCGTACCGGCTACTTCCCTTCTTTCTCTGTGGGATGGCGCATTTCAGAAGAACCTTTCTTTAAAAGCATCCCTAACGTAGACGAATTAAAACTGCGTTTCGGTTGGGGTAAAGTAGGTAATGACCATATCGATGCTTACGGCTGGTATGGCAAAGTAGGCACCGGCGCCAGCTATATCCTGGGCGGTGTGGTACAACCGGGTACTGCTCCCCTCACACCGGAGAACAGGAATCTGCGCTGGGAAACCACCACACAAAATAACATCGGGTTAGATGTAGCCGTACTGAAAACAAGAATTAATCTCTCTGTAGATGTATACCGCAAATATACCCACGACCTGCTCTTCGACAAGCCACTGGCTACTTCCAGCGGGTTCACCGGCGCGCTGCAAAACATCGGCAAACTGGAAAATAAAGGATTGGAAATTACCGTGAACACCAAAAACCTGGTGGGCGCATTAAAATGGAATACCGATTTCAATATCTCCTTTAACCGCAATAAAGTAATTGACATCGGTCACGAAGTACTACCTGTAGGCATGATCCCGCAACGGGAAGAAGCGGCGCTGATCCGCGAAGGTTCCCCACTGGGCACCTTCTGGGGATATGTGGCTACCGGCGTAGATCCTAAAACCGGAATGATGACTTATGCCGACCTGGATAAAAGCGGCGATGTAAGCGATGGCGACAAAACCGTGATTGGCAACGCCAACCCTAAGTTTACATACGGACTCACCAACACCCTCAGCTATAAAAACTGGCGCCTCAGCATCTTCGTGCAAGGCGTACAGGGCAACGATATCTTTAATGGTACCCGCATAGAAATTGAAGCCATGAATGATTTCAGGAATCAGTCTACCGCCGTATTACGCCGCTGGACCAAAGAAGGACAAATCACTGATATTCCCAAAGCAGTACCTGATGATGCATCCAATACCCGCATCTCTTCCCGCTTCGTGGAAAATGGTGCTTATGTACGTCTGAAAGCACTCACCCTGGGTTACCAGCTGCCTGATGCACTCGCCAAACGCATGCGGTTAAGAGGTGCCAACATCTACCTGACAGGTGAAAACCTGCTCACTGCCACCAAATACTCCGGTTACGATCCGGAAGTAAGTGCCTTCGGCGCACAGAATGGCGCCATGGGTGTTGACTTCGGTACCTATCCGCAAACCAGGCAGCTGATTGCCGGATTGAACATTTCTTTCTGATCTCCTAATCTTATTATATGCGCAACAAAATATATTTCCTCTTACTATTAGCTGCTCTCACCAGCATGAGCGGGTGTAAGAAATTCCTGGACCTGGCGCCTGAATCCAGCGCTACCACCGGCAACGCCTACCAAACTGCCGAAGACATGGAAGCAGCACTGGTAGGACTCTACAGCACTTTCTTCGGAGAATATTTTATCTGGGATGATGTATTACTGGGAGATATCCGTGCCGACAATGCCTACTCCGGGGGAGATGACGCAGAAATTGACCAGTATGATAATTTAAAAATTGCTACGGTCAACAGCCGCATCTTCGCCAACTGGAAACTGCTCTACAATGGCATCTCCAAAGCCAACCTGATACTCGACAAAATAAAAGGCGTAAAAGATCCGGCACTCGATATCAATAATCGCAGAATCACCCTGGCAGCAGAAGCTAAATTTATCCGTGCGTACTGCTATTTTGAACTGGTAAAAAATTACGGTCCGGTGCCGTTGGTCTTTACCTTCGGAGATGTAGCACCCGCGCAGGCAAACGTACCCCGCGCTTCCGAAAAAGAAGTATATGCTGCCATTGTGAAAGACCTGGAAGAAGCCCTCGCTTTGCCAGCCGACTACGGACAAGGCTTATCACTCAATACTTCCCGTGCTACCAAAGGTGCCGTAAATGCCTTGCTGGCAAAAGTATACGCCCAGATGCCGGACCGCGATTATAACAAAGTCATTAGCTATTGCGATGCCGTAACCGGTTATGAACTCACGCCTTCTTATACTACCTTGTTTGACGGCGCTAACTATCTTAACTCAGAAGTAATTCTGCAGGTACAGTTTATTCAAAGCACGCCACAAGCCAACTGGGGTCCGCAGATGTTCCTGCCCCCTTCTCTTACTGGTGACGACTGGCGCAAATATGGTACGCCCTCCAAAGATCTCGTGAAAGCATATGATGATGAAGGCGATGACATCCGCAAAAATGCCAACATTCTTTTTGATAATGCATCCTGGTCTGACCAATACTGGAAACCCTGTGCCAGCGAAGGTTCTATTCCATTTACCTATAAATGGAAACATGCCAACGGCTGGGCCAGCGGTGACCATATTTCCCTGCTTCGTTTAGGTGATATCCTGCTGCTGAAAGCAGAAGCACTCAATGAAATTGGTCAACCTGCCGAAGCGTTGAACATCGTGAATAACCAGATTCGTAAACGCGTAAACCTGTCGCCTGTTCCCATGGCTTCTAAAGAAGTATTACGGGATGCCATCCTCAAAGAACGCCGACTGGAACTGGCCTTCGAAGGTCAGCGCTGGTACGACCTGGTACGTTTGAATAAACTCACTACCGTAATGGGCAACCTGAAAGAATATGTATTGTCTTGCAACAGCAACGCCAAAGTGCTCGTTGACTACGGCATTACCAACGACAAACGCCTATTGCCCATTCCACAAAGTGAAATGAACAGGAACCCAAAGCTCACACAAAATAAAGGCTACTAATTAATGAGGGGGTGTATTAAAAGTACACCTTCTTCTTTTTCACCTTCTAATCTTTATCATATGAAACTGCTATCGCTCAGTTGCAGCATCGTCTGCATTCTACTTTCCTGCGCCTGCTCCAAAAATGATAAGGCAGGCGCCAACAACACCACTACGCCCCCTGTAACCCACCCAGACACCGCTGTACCGGCGGCCACCCGGCCAACACTCAGCGGCAAACTGTTATTCCACCGCTACGATTGCTACGGTTGCGCAGATACCAAAATGTTCCTCTACAACTTCGCCACCAACCAGCTTACCTGGCTCAATCAAAACTGGAATATCGACTACCCCATGAACGCCCACTTCAATCCCGATGCTACCAAAATAGTATTCATGGGACAACCGAAAGGCTCCGGCGACTGGGACATTTATACCTGGGACGTGGGCAGCAGCAGCGTTCCTGTAAACCTCACAGCGGGCAATGGTCTCCGGGATGAAGATCCTAAATTCTCTCCCAACGGCTATCGCATTACCTTCAAACAAGATGGTAATCTCCGGATCATGGAATTGAATGGTAACGTTACCAACAATGTAACCAACACCCCTTCCATAGAAGAAGGAATGCCTTATTACACCGATGATGCCACCGGTTTAATCTTTGCGCAGGGCGCCGGCAGCGGATCAGACATCTACAAAATAAACATCGATGGAACCGGTAAAACAGCGCTGGCTAACACGGCCAACGTACAGGAGTATTACCCCATTACCCGCGATAACAACACCTTCCTGTACTCCAGGTGGTACAGCAGCTCCAATCAACACGACCAGGTATACATGGGTTACTTCGCCAATAATACCCGCACCAGGCTGCCATTCAATAACAGCAACGCGGACTATTCTGATGCCTTTCCCTGCGGTACAGACTATGTGATCATCTCCAGTACCCGCAACGGCACCATAGGTGCGTATGACCTGTATATTGCCAATATTACCACTGGTGATATATGGTCATTGAGTGCGTACAACGCGAATATTAACAGTACGCAAAATGAATTAGGAGGATGTTATAAATAGCGGAAAGCAGAAAGCTATTAAAGCGAATAACCAAAGCGTATTTTGTCTTTTTCAGGATTATACTGATTATACTGATTTCGAATTTTGATTTCGAAAGATGAAAAAGAAATTGGGAAGATATAAGCGGATAAATGCTTACATCTTCCCAAATCTTTTTAAAACAAAAAATCAGTATAATCAGTATAATCCTGAAAAAGACAAAATCCGCTAATATCTCCCGGTCAATAGCTGCCTGCTAAAAACAAATATCTTTTTTCAACGCTTGTCCTTCCGTCATGCCCCGTGTATTAAACTCCATTCTTTGCTGGCGGCCATTCGGATAGGTAACCCGGATTTCGTAATCGGTATCTTTTTCCAGCATCATGTTAATTTCCCGTCCGGGTGTGCCAATGAAGCACCAGCCCATCTCACGCTGTTTATTGTAGATATAGATACAGGCGTCGCTCAGTGATGGGCAAACGATGCCGGTAAATGGAATCACCAATCCAGGGGTGATTTTTTTCAGGGTGTATGTTTCTGGTGTGGTAATACTATAGATGTCATCGCTGCCTTTACCACCAGGACGATTGGAGGAAAAGTAAGTAGCGCCGTTGTTGCCGGTTACGAAGTAAAAATCATCGGTCGGTGAGTTGGTGGGATAGCGCAGGTTTTCGGGTGTACTCCATTGTGCTTTGCTACCAGTGGCATGGAAGATATCGAAGCCGCCCATACCTGGCCAGCCTTTGCTGGAGAAAAACAAACTACCGTCTGGTGCAATGGTAGGAAACTCTTCCTCACCGGGGCTATTGATAGCCGGCCCACAGTTGATGGGTGTGCCCCATTTTCCATCGCTTTGCTTATCACTGTACCAGATGTCTGTTCCACCTACGCCACCGGGCATATCGCTGGCAAAGTACAAGGTGTTGCCGTCGTTGCTGAGGGCAGCATGGCCAAGCGAGTATTGATCCGCTTTATTGTAAGGGAAAGGTACTGGCTTGCCCCATTTGCCGTCTTTATCTTTCTCTGAAGAAAAGAGTTCCAGGCGGCGATAACCATACATTACGCGGTGTTCTTTAACGCCGGGAATACGACGTTGCGGGTAGGTCATGGTTACATAAGTGGTACGATAATCCTTGTCGAATGCCGCAGGGCCTACGTGGTAGCGTGACCAGTTAAAAGAGGGGGAAAAGTCTTTGATATATACGCTACCGTAGTTAGCGGTATCTCCTACATACAAACCATAATAGTCACGATTGGTACGGCCATATTTATTCCGGTTAAAATGGCTGCCATTGGCTAGTTGATGGCGGTATAAAGTATCTGAAGTAAATACGATCCCATTGGGATAGTATGTAGCGCCCCAATCGGATTTAGATGTATTCAATCTTTCCACATTATTAATAAAAACAGGGGTGGGTGATGCTATCCAGCCAGGGGCGGCATCGCAGCCGGCGATGCGGTTTTTCACGGCTTCCTGTTGCGGCGGCGTTTGTGCATACTGGGTGTAGGCGGCTTTCGCTTCCGGGTATTTACCCAGGCTCATGAGCATATCACCATAATACAAACGGGCATCTGCCGGAGCATCCGTGCGGGCCAGCAGCTTTTCATACCAGTTGGCCGAAGCGGCATACCGGTTCATTTCCCGGTAGGAATTAGCCAGTCTTTCCAATACCAGCGTGGAAGTTTTCTCCTTCCGTTTGGCGGCTATCCGTTCGTACATAGAAGCTGCTTTGGCAAAATCATATTTGTTATAATAAATAGCTGCCTGCCTGTCTAACGACAACTGCTCCTGTGCCGATAAACAAGCCGCTGATAGTAGTAGTAGAATTATTCCAACATATTTTTTCATAGTATTTATTTAAAAGGACAGCCTGGCGATGATTAAAAATACCTTGGACTGATAATCCTGGCTTTCTTACCAGGGAATAAAAAGCCAAGGGATATTTCATGCGATCCACTCTGGAAAGAGGCCATTTTATTGATGGTAAGATCATATGCATATCCTATTCTGAATTGTTGATTGATGTTGAATTGTACCAGTATGCTGGCAGCATCCAGTTGTTCGAGGTCGCTCTCCAGCGCAGGCTTGCTCCACAGCTTCACCCCTGTTCTGTAAGAGGCTCCTACCCATAAGCGGTCGGCCAGCAGGAATAAGGCGGTGAGGTCTACGTTGGTAGGTCCTTTGAAGTCTTCTTTTATGAGGATAGAAGGTTTAAATTTTACGTTTTCTGAAAAGTCAAACATCATCCCGGCGTTTACATACAGGTGTTGTGTTTTGCGGATGGTTTTATACTGATATCCTTTCCAGTAATATTTGGAGGCATCGGTATACAATGAAAAGAGGTCCATCACAGAGGCGCCTGCATAAAACTTTGATGTATAGTAGTAGATACCGAATCGTGCATCCGGAATCCAGGTGGAGGCTCTTCCCAGCGGAATGGAGGGGTCATTCTCATCATTATATTGCAGGGCCTTTCCATCAATTGCGTATTGGGTAACGCCGGCGCCTACTCCTAAACACAGCCGTTTATCACCATCTTCGTTTAGGGGAATACGGTAGGAATACATCCCGTAAATGGAGGTAGCATCCTGTGGGCCCAGTTTATCATACATCACCTGCATGCCCAGCCCCACACGGTTATCCCTGGAGGCGTTGAGTGCGCCGTCTACCGACACGCCCCCTGTTTGCGGTCCGCCGGGAAAGTTGACCCATTGCTTACGATAGATCGCATTTGCATAGAGATCTTCTTTATACCCTGCGTACGCAGGATTCACGCTCAGCATATTAAAAATATACTGACTGAACTGTAGGTTTTGCTGTGCCTGTGTTAGTGCAGGTTTCAGTATCCCCCCGGATAACATTAACAGTAGCAGCAACCTTGATTTCGCGCTTATGCTCATACTAAATTCCTTTAAAATTTCTGTAGTTGATTATTATCGCAGCAACTCTATCCATCCTTTGTAATTTCTTTCTCCCTGCGCCGTACGTAATTTCAGTATATAGTAGTAAGTACCTTCATTGAGTCCGTTACCATCCCATTTGTTATCATAATTCTTATTCTGATATACCTGGTTACCCCAACGGTTGTAAATCATCAGTGATGATCCCGGATAACGATCCAGTCCTGGTATTACAAAATGATCGTTCTTACCATCGCCGTTTGGTGTCACGATGTTCGGGATGAAGATGTCGTCGCCATTCACCGGTTGTGTAATGGTAGCCGTGTTATCAGATAGATCCAGGTCTGTTTCATTACCACGGATGGTAGCAGTGTTGCTCAGGGTTCCGCCGCTGATCAGTTTAGCCGTAAACGTGAGTGTTTCCTGTGTACCCGATACCATATCCGGCAGCTGCCAGGTAATGGTTTTAGAAATCGGATCAAAGGTGGCCAATCCCTTGCTGGTGGTAATGGTTAATGGTTGTCCTACCATACTTTCCAGCACATCTTTCACCACTACGCCGGTAGCTACATCTGGTCCGTTGTTGATGGCCGTTACTTCAAACTGCAATACCTGGTTTACACTCAATGGCGCTGGCGTGTTTTGTTTCTTCAACACTTTCAGGTTGGCGTACCGGTCGGTGGTAATAATTACGGTAGATGTATCAGGCGTACTTACATCCGGCGGACCGGTGATCACCACGCTGTTTTCTACCTTGCCTGCCCCCAGGATGGTTACCTGGTAGCTCCATACTACCGTTTCTCCACCGTTCACTGCTCCAATATTCCATTGTAATACACGTTGCCTGCTATCGTAGGTAATGCTGCCTTTTGGTGGCGCGGAATAGGTTGGATCACTTACCAGGCTGGCGGCCGGCAACTGATCCGTAGTGATTACCGGGTTCACTGCAGCGGTGCCGGTATTGGTAGCGGTGATGGTATAGGTAAGTTGTTGACCTACACTATACGGGCCTGTTGGCGGCGATACCGTTTTCACTACTTTCAGCGCCGATTTACCCACTATCGTAGTGACTACCGTGCTGCTGGTATTATTGCTGCTATCCTTATCCGGCAATCCGGCTGGTGTATTCACTACCGCTACGTTGCTGAGTGTACCTGATGCCGGCGCTGTACCTGTAATTTGCAGTACTACCTGTGCGCCTACCGGGAACGTGCCCAGTGTAGCCGTTGCCGTATTACCGGCGATACTGCTTTGAATATTACCGGCGCCGCCTGTGCTGGATTGTACGCTGATAGCGGTTTGTGTTAAACCAGCCGGCAGTACATCATTTACGGTAGCTCCATCGGCCGCTAACGGACCGGCGTTATCAACGGTGAGTACATACGTTACCTTACCGCCTTCAAATACAGTAGCAGGACCCGTTTTGCTGATCTTCAGGTCTGTATTTTTTTCTACCGGAACAATCACGATAGAAGTATCTGGTGTACTTACATCTGGTGGACCGGTGATCACTACGCTGTTTTGAACATTACCTGGTCCTTTAATGGTCACCTGGTAGCTCCAGCTGGTGGTTTCTCCGCCATTGAGTGCGCCGATGTTCCATTGCAGGATACGTTGGGTAGCGTCGTAATTCACGCTGCCTTTTGGCGGCGCGGAGTAGGTTGGATCACTCACCAGGGTAGCTGCCGGCAGCTGATCACTGGTCACTACCGGATCTACCGGAGTAGTACCGGTGTTGGTAGCAGTGATAGTGTAGGTAAGTGTTTGACCTATTACATAAGGACCTGTTGCTGGTGATACCGCTTTCACTACTTTCAATGCTGCCTTGGCTTGTACGGTAGTGATAACTGTACTGCTGGTGTTGTTACTGCTATCCTTATCCGGCAACCCGGTTGGTGTATTCACGACTGCTACGTTGCTGAGTGTACCTGGCGTTGGCGCAGTACCAGTAATTTGTAATACTACCTGCGCGCCTACCGGGAACGTACCCAGTGTAGCCGTTGCCGTATCACCGGTGATGCTGCTTTGAATATTACCGGCGCCGCCTGTGCTGGATTGTACGCTGATAGCGGTTTGTGTTAAACCAGCCGCCAGTACATCATTTACGGTAGCTCCATCGGCCGCTAACGGACCGGCGTTATCAACGGTGAGTACATACGTTACCTTACCGCCTTCAAATACAGTAGCAGGACCAGTTTTGCTGATCTTCAGGTCTGTATTTTTTTCTACCGGAACAATCACGATAGAAGTATCTGGTGTACTTACATCTGGTGGACCGGTGATCACTACGCTGTTTTGAACATTACCTGGTCCTTTAATCGTTACCTGGTAGCTCCAACTGGTGGTTTCTCCACCATTGAGTACGCCGATGTTCCATTGCAGGATACGTTGGGTAGCATCGTAATTAACGCTGCCTTTTGGCGGCGCGGAGTAGGTTGGATCACTCACCAGGGTAGCTGCCGGCAGCTGATCACTGGTCACTACCGGATCTACCGGAGTAGTACCGGTGTTGGTAGCAGTGATAGTGTAGGTAAGTGTTTGACCTATTACATAAGGACCTGTTGCTGGTGATACCGCTTTCACTACTTTCAATGCTGCCTTGGCTTGTACGGTAGTGATAACTGTACTGCTGGTGTTGTTACTGCTGTCCTTATCCGGCAATCCGGCTGGTGTATTCACGACTGCTACGTTGCTGAGTGTACCTGGCGTTGGGGCAGTACCAGTAATTTGTAATACTACCTGCGCGCCTACCGGGAACGTACCCAGTGTAGCCGTTGCCGTATTACCGGTGATACTGCTTTGAATATTACCGGCGCCGCCTGTGCTGGATTGTACGCTGATAGCGGTTTGTGTTAAGCCTGCCGGCAGTACATCATTTACGGTAGCTCCGTCGGCTGCTAACGGACCGGCATTGTCAACGGTGAGTACATATGTTACTTTACCCCCTTCAAACACGGTAGCAGTACCGCTTTTACTGATCTTCAGGTCTGTATTTTTCGGCACCGGAATAATAACGGTAGATGTATCCGGCGTACTTACATCTGGTGGGCCGGTAATTACCACACCGTTTTGGATACTGCCGGGTCCTTTGATGGTTACCTGGTAATTCCAGCTCAGTGTTTCTCCACCGTTGAGCAGACCAATGTTCCATTCCAGGATGCGCTGGGTAGCGTTGTAATTGACAGTACCTCTTGGTGGTGCGGAATAGGTTGGATCACTTACCAACGTGGCTGCCGGCAACTGATCAGTTGTGATCACCGGATTTACACCTACGGTACCATTATTAGTGGCGGTAATGGTATACGTAACGGTTTGACCTACTTCATATGGGCCGGTGGCAGGGGTAATCGCTTTCACTACTTTCAGTGCTGATTTAGCCTGAACGGTAGTGACTACGGTGCTGCTGGTGTTGTTGCTGCTATCTGTATCCGGCATACCGGTTGGCGTATTCACTACGGCTACGTTACTAAGGCTGCCTGGTGTTGTTGCGATGCCGGTAATTTGCAATACGACCTGCGCACCTACCGGGAATGCACCCAGTGTGGCATTGGCGGTATTGCCATTAATGCTGGTTTGAATATTGCTGGCGCCGCCGCTGCTGCTTTGTACGCTGATAGCTGCATTGTTAAATCCTGCCGGTAGCATATCGCTCACAGTGGCTCCATTTGCATCGGAAGGTCCATCCTGGTTATTGACAGTTAACACATAGGTTACCTGGCCACCTTCATATACAGATAAAGGACCTGTTTTAGTGATACTCAAATCTGCCGCGCTACCAATTTTGCTGATTACCGGCGCTGACGGGAAGTCTTTTCCTCCCTGGTTGCTGATCACTGCATGTGCAATGTTGGTCACACTACCAGCCGGTGCATTTTGTGCGACCGTACCTTTTACTACGATCGTAACACCGCTGGTATCAATGGCAGGTATATCGGCTGTAACTTTCACATTATTACCGGTGCCAGTGGCGCCAGCGGTGATCACTGTTGTACGTACCGGTGTAGCCGTCCACGTTACATTGGTAAGCACAGACGGAACCAGGTCCGTGATATCTACATTGGTGGCTTTGCTTGGGCCCGGGTTGGTGACATTGATGACATAAGTGGCCCCTTCTCCCCTGGTCATTACCGCCGGACCTGTTTTATTGATATTGAGCAGCGAAACAATATTCACGGTGGTGTTGGCGCTCGATTGCGCGGATGCTGCACCTGGCTCTGCAGGTGTTACCCTGGCCACATTCAATATGGTGCCGGTAGTAGCTGGTAATACCCTTCCTGTGACAGTAATCACAATGGAATTTGCATTACCTGCCGGAATGTTTCCATGCAGGTTAATATTGTTACCGCTGCCGGATGCGGCACCGTTGATAGTGGCTACTCCGTCTACTACTGCCTGCCATTGTACGTCAACAATAGATGCCGGCACCGTATCGGTGATGGCCAGGTTAATGGCATCGCTCTTACCACTGTTGCCCACGGTGATGGTATAACTGATATTCTGACCGGCGATCACCGTAGCAGGACCGGATTTATCAATGTACAATATTGGATTACCGGTTACAATAGTTTGCACCAATTCAGAAGTATCCGGTAATGCTCCTGGTTCTGATGGTGTGATGATCGCCTTATTTTTCAGCGTATCGCGGAAGGCCGGATCTACGGTACCGGTTACCTGCACCGTGATGCTATTGCCTGCTCCCGGCGGAATGCTCGCCAGCAGATCCACGAGATTACCGCTGCCGCTGGAGGTACCGTTGACAGTGGCTTTACCAGCTGCGGTGGCCGTCCATGTTACTTGTTTGATAGCAGTAGGGATGGCATCGTGTATGTCTGCATTCAGGGCTGCACTCGGACCGTTATTAGTAGCAACGATGGTATAGCTGATATTTTCTCCCGATTGTAAAGTAGCAGGGCCGCTCTTCGTGATATTCACAGCAGGCTGCAGTGTAACCCTGGTTTGTATTGCACTGCTATCCGGTGTATTGCCTGATTCAGAAGGTATCACTATACCGGTATTGGTAATGGTACCAGCAAAAGACGAATCTACCTTACCGCTTATCTGCACCAGTATGGTGGCACCTGCCGGCATGTTAGCGGTTACCAATACCTGGTTACCGGTACCCGTGTTGCCGGCGGTTACCACAGCGCCGCCGGAAGTGTTTTGTACACTCCACTGTACCTGGCTGATGGTAGCAGGCACCTGGTCGGTTATCTGTGCATTGGTGGCATTACTGATACCATTGTTGCTCACCTGCAGTGTATAGTGAATCATTTCGCCTGCATGCAGTGCACCTGGTCCGTTCTTGGTAATTTCCAGCATTGGGTGCTGCTGAATCGGGGTGATTACCGGCGGTGTTACCACAGGAGGATTGGTTGGATCCGGAGGTGTAACAGTAGCGGTATTTTTGAGTGTACCACTAGCGGCCGGGGATAGTATACCCGTTACCGTTATAGTCACCAAAGCATTGCCGGTAGGCGGTATATCGGCGTTAAGAGCCAATAATGAACCGCTGCCGGTGGCGCCGCTGTTCACCACTGCGCCGTTGCTGGTTTGAGTAGTCCACGTTGGTTGCAGGATGCGGGCGTCGATGGTATCCGTTACCTGCATATTGCGGGCATATCCCGGACCGGTATTGCCTACGGTAATCACATAGGTTACTTTATCACCGGCAGTAATGTTAGCCGGACCGTCTTTACGGATATTGATACCTGTTTCCCTGGCAACATTTGTTCTAACAGAATCGCTAACGGCAGGGATACCTGTACCGGTTACGTGAACGGTATTCAGGATGCTGCCAGCAAAATCATTATCGACGGTACCTGTTACGGCGATGGTTACATTGTTGCCTACACCACCTGGTATGGTGGCGGTAGTACTGATGTTGTTGCCGGCGCCGGAGAAAGGTCCGGTAACGCTGGCCGATCCATTCACGGAAGCCTGCCAGCTTACGTTGGTAACGGCTGCTGGTACCAGGTCGGCAATATTGAGGCCGGTGGCATCTGACGGACCACTGTTGGTAACGATGATATTATAAGTGATGGCATTTCCACCTACCGCCTGTGATGGTCCGCTCTTACGTACCTGTACACCAGTAGATACACCCACGGTGGTGGTAACACTGCTGGTATTATTATCCGGGTTGTAGTCGGTGATACCATTTGCTACGGCAGTGGCAGTGTTGGTGATGGTGCCGGCAGTAGCCGTACCGCTCACGGTACCACGGATCGTAATGGTAATGAAATTAGCAGCGCCTGGTCCCAGTTGTGCAGGCAGGTTAATATTTCCACTACTATCTATTCTTGCACTGTCGAGTACGGATGCATCGCCATGGGCAATGGCCGTCCAGGTAACATTAGTGATGGCAGTGGGCAACACATCTGTGATCACCAGGTTATTGGCGCGTTGTGGTCCTGCATTAAATATTTGCAGGGTATAGTTGATCGGCTCTCCTGCCAACACCTGTTGCGGACCATTCTTAATGATGCTTACATCCAGCGAGCGGTCAACAGAGGTGGTAACCGAACTTGTTTTATTAGCACCCGCTGTTACGGTGGCGGTATTCGTAATGGTGTTGCCAGCCGTATTGTTCACAACTCCCTGGATCACTATCACGATGGTATTATTAGATCCCACCGGGATATCGCCGGTAGTGCTGATGTTATTGGTAGTACCGGATGTAGCGCCGGTAACAGTGGCGGTACCGGTAGCGGTGGCAGTCCAGGAACTAACGGTAACGGCGCCTGGTACGATATCGTCTATCTTGGCATTGGTGATATTGCCGGAACCTCCATTGGTTACTACTATGCGGTAAGTAATCGGATCCAGCACATGTGTAATAGCCGGACCTGTTTTCCCAATTCTTACTACCGGATCATTGTCGATTACTGTTGTAACCGTGCTGGTATTATCTGCCAGGTTTGGATCCACGATATTGCTACCTGGAGGGAAGCCAACAGTGGCGGTATTCTGCAACGTAGCCCCATTAATAAGTGCAGGCGATACCATACCATTTATGGTTACCAGTAAGGTGCTACCATCAGCCGGAATATCTGCTGTGAGATTAATGTTACCGTTGCCTGATGCTGGTGTAATGTTTTGCACATTGCCGGTAGTGCTGGTGGTCCAGCTGACATTGAGCAGTCCTGCAGGCAGTACATCCTGTACCTGCAAACCAATGGCATTGGATGGGCCCTGGTTGCGGACCAGCAGGGTATATTGAATTGGCTCACCGGCCGCTGCGTCGGCAGGTGCGCTCTTCACGATACCCAGGTTAGCCTGTCTGTAGGTAGAAGTTACTACTGTGGAAGTATCTCCTGCCGGCGTAATGGAAGGATCATTCAGCGCAATAGCGGTGTTGGTAATAGTAGTACCTGTAAAGCCCGGATCTACCTGTCCGCTTACGATGATATTCACTGCGGCCAGCGAGGTAGCAGGTATGTTGGCTTGTAACTGAATATTGCCGTTGCCGGTATTACCGCTGGTGATCACTGCGCCATTCACGCCGTTAGCTATCCAGGTGGCATTAATAACGCCCGCAGGTATGGCATCTTTAATGGTTACGTTAGTCGCATTGGAAGGACCGTTGTTAGATACGGCGATGGTATACTGAATAGGACTACCTGCGGCAGCAGATGCCGGTCCGGATTTGCGTACCTGTAATACGGCGCTCCTGGTTACCTGTGTGGTGGCAGTAGAAGTAACCGGTGTATTGCCAGGAATGGCTGCCTGCGCCCTGTTGATCAGGGTACCGGAGAAATTGCCATCAATAGTACCGTTTACGAGTACGTTGATAAAATTGGTTTCACCTGCCGGAATATTGGCAACAATACGGAGCAGGTTACCCGTACCTCCCGCACCGGTAGTAATCACCGCGCCACCGGCAGCGGTAGCTGCCCAGGATGAATGCTGTATGGTAGCAGGGATTGTATCTGTAATCACTACACCGGTAGCGTCACTTGGGCCTGTATTTACTACTTTGATACCATAATTGAGCGTTTCCCCTGCACGTGCGGTGGAAGGACCAATTTTGGTAATCAGCAAGTTTGATTTTTGTTGAATCACCGTTACTACTGTATCAGAATTTACTGGTGGGATACCAGGTGCTGACGGCGTAGCCACTGCAAAGTTTTGAATACTGCCTGCAGGTGTAGAAGGAGGAATGGTGGCGGTAACTGAAATATTAACCACTCCTGTTTTTGCGGGAACATCTGCTTCTACAGACAGCGCATTGCCGGTGCCGGTAGCCCCTGTATGAATGGTAGCCCCACCACTGGCTATGGCAGTCCAGCTTATGTTCTGTAACAATGCCGGCAGCTGATCTGTGATCAGGGTATTCATGGAATTAGATGGCCCCAGGTTGGTGACCCGCAGGTTATAAGTAATCATATCCCCTGCATGGGCGTTGGTGGGTCCCAGCTTAATTATTTTTACGTTCGGTGTTTGATTAACCGTTGTTACCACCACGTTGGAACTGCCTGGAGGCGTACCAGGTTCTGATGGCTGGTAAACCGCGGTATTCGAGAATGTACCGCTGAACGCAGGATCTACCGTTCCTTTCACAAAGATGAGGATACCACTATTACCTCCACCCGGAATATTGGCGGCGAGATTTACATTGCTGCCGCTGCCGGTGGCGCCTCTTACAACCGTAGCTGCGCCGGAAGTAGCAGTAGTCCAGGTAACATTTTGTACCATCGCCGGGATCATATCATCGATCGTCAGGTTTTGTGCATCAGAAGCGCCGGTGTTGTTTACCGCTATCGTGTATACAATTTCCTCTCCCGCGTTTAAAGTAGCTGGCCCGGATTTGCTGATGGTCAGCACTGGTATTCTCCTTACTCTTACTGTTTTGTTAGCAGCTACTGCCGGTACATTTTCTGAAGGTGTAGCCTGCGCAGTGTTATTAATGAATCCATCCAGGGAAGGATCTGTTTTACCTTTTACAATGATGGTCAGCATATTGCCGCTGCCGGCAGGAATGGATCCGGTAAGACTGATATTATTACCGGTGCCGGAGCTGGCAGTACTGATTGTTGCGGCACCTGCAGCAGTAGCGCTCCAGTGTACACCTGTCAACGAAGATGGCACCACATCCGTAACAACGAGGTTTTGTGCATCGGAGTTACTCAGGTTAGTTACCTGGATAGTGAAAGTAAGGCTGTCTCCTGCCACCATGATGTCTACGGCTGTTTTGGAAATGGCCAGTTTAGGCAGCCTGTTAACGGTGGTAATTTTCACCGCAGAATCGGCAGTGCCGGTGCCTGGCGCAGGTGTGATAACAGCCTTGTTACTGATTTGCCCGGAGAAGGCCGGATCAATGGTGCCTTTTACGGTGATGGTAATGTAGTTGCTGCTACCTACACCGATGTCGCTGCTCAGGGAAATATTATTGCCTGTTCCTCCCGGTGTGCCGTGAATCACCGCATTGCCGTGAGCAGTGGCTGCCCACACAACACCTTGTAGTGTTGCAGGCACTACATCGGTGATTACCAGGTTCCGTGCTATACTTGGGCCATTATTAGTGGCCTTGAGGATATAGGTAATCGTGTTACCTGCGCTGGCCGTATCAGGACCAGATTTGGTAATTGACAGGTTGGACTGCTGACTAACAGTGGTAATTACTTCATTGGAATTTACCAGGGGTGTATTCGGCTCTGAAGGGGTTACTTCTGCTGTGTTTTTGATCGGGTTAACAGTTGCAGGTAAGATGGTACCGGTAATGATAATCCTGATAGCAGATCCGGCATTCATGTCTGCCACTATATCTACACTATTCACACTGCCGGTAACACCTGATTTAATAACAGCCGTTCCTTTTAATACGGTAGCATTCCAGGTTACATTTGTCAGGGAAGAAGGAATAATGTCGTTGATTTCCGTATTGGTGGAATTGGAAGGACCTTCATTTTCTACATCTACCGTGTAGGTGATTGGTTCACCTGCTACTCCGGTAGCGGGTCCGTTCTTGGTGATATTAAATTTCACCGCCTTCTTTACGGTAGCTATATCTTCATCCGTTACCGGTGGTACACCTGGTTCTGCCGGTGTGGCGGTTACCCTGTTAAGGATAGTACCTGCATAATCAGGGCTCACGGTGCCACTAACGCTCACCAATATACGATTAGTAGATCCCGCAGGTATATTACCAGTTACCCGAATGATATTGCCTGTACCGGAAGCCCCGCTGGTAACAGTAGCGGATCCTTGTGTAGTGGTAGTCCAGGTAACATTCTGGATCATAGCCGGTACGGTATCAGTGAGTACAGTACCTACCGCGTTACTGGGTCCATTATTTACAAGCGTGAGTACGTAGTCGATACGTTGTCCGGCAATGGCTATAACAGAACTGGTTCTTTCTTTATTCACCAGTAATCCTGGTGAGCTGGTGATCAGCGTATTGGTGGTATTGGAATTTACCGGGTTAGTAGCCGGTTCTGATGCGGTTACGGTAGCTACATTCGTGATCGTGCCGGTAGCTGCGGCGTCCACCGTACCTGTAACGGTAATATATACTTTACCGGTATCCACCACGCCTCCGGGCATATTGGCTACCACACGGATGTTGTTGCCTGTACCGGTAGCACCGCCTGTAATCACCACGCCACCCGTAGCGGATGCGGTCCAACTTACGTTAGTGAGTTTAGAGGAAATGGCGTCTGTAATAACGGCGCCTACGGCATCACCCAGGCCGGTGTTATCTATCGCAATACTGAACTGGATTTGTTCGCCTGCTACTGCCGCAACAGGTGCCTTTTTCTCTGCCGAGAAAAATGGGCGGCGTAGTACTGGTATCGTCACCGTGCTGCTGATGCCCGCAGGATCTGTTATATCCGGAGAAGTTGCGATAGCCGTATTGGTCAGGTCTCCTTCAAAAGAGGACTTAATATCACCTTCAATAGTAATAATCACAGAACTGGTAGCCGGAATTTTGGCGGTCAGATCTATCTGGGTATTAGTAGACGAATTGGTTAATATCTGTGCAGTACCCGAAGTGGTGAAAGTAACGTTGGTTGCCACAAAATCAGCCGGGATGGCGTCTTTTACAGTCACCGTATTGGCATCACTTGGTCCTCCGTTAGACACAACCACCCGGTACACCAGGTCTTGTCCGGCCAGGTAAGGTCCGGAGTTCAGCACAGATTTATTAATCTTAATACTGGATTCGTGGGTATAGGTGATGACTACCTGGTCTGTAGAAGGCGGACAATTGCCGTTGGTAATAGTCCAGGCCAGTGTAGCAGTAGTATTGGCTGCAATAGTAACAATCGTATGTGGGTCGGTTGGATTGTCGATGGTAGCGGTACCGCTTACTACGGTCCATTTACCGGTGCCTACTGCCGGCGCATTGGCGGCCATTGTAAATATACCGGAATTGAACTGTAGCTGATCAGGACCGGCATTGGCAACAGTAGGCGCCTGGTCAACAATTATCTGCACCCGGCTATTGGTAGGTAAGCACGTTCCATTGGCGATTCTCCAGTTAAATATATAGGTGCCGGGGATCAAACCACTTACGGCGGTGGCAGGATCATTGACATTGGCAAATACGGCGGTATTAGGCCCATTGATCTGTGACCAGGTACCTGTGCCGTTAACGGCTATGTTACCGCCCAGTGTAGCGCTGGTAACCGCACACAACTCCTGGTTTGGGCCAGCGGAGGCAATGGTGGAAGGTGCATCTACCACCAGCGTAAATGGATATGAGTCGGAGTTACACCCGGTGGTACTGTTGGTGAACCTGATGGCAAAATGATAGGTGCCGGCCGGTGCATTACCCGGAATGGCAATACTGAGCGGGGAACCAGACAGGTTATTGTTGTTCACGGCAACAAAGCCCGGCATATCTGAAGTAACCACACTGAATTTGTCTGCAGCGCCGGAAGTAATGGTATAAGGAACAGCCATTACCACCGCGCCCTGGCATACATTGTTCACTGCTCCCAGTGTAGCGGTAATAGCGGGATTCACGTTCACCACGAATGGACGGGACACACCATCCCCCTGACAACCACTTACGGTAGCCGTTACCCGGTAATAACGGGTAGCTGTGAGCGCCCCGGTATTCAGCGTAGCTGTTGTTTGGCCAGCTACCACGGTCCAGCCGCTGGTACCATTGGTACTGGTTTCCCATTGATAAGTAAACCCGGTAGTGGGTGTACCGGTACCGGCTTTGGGGGTAACTACCGCAGATAGTTGGGTAGCGGTATTATAACAAAGGGGTTGCTGACCGGTAATAGTTACCGTATAGTCGATCACTTTTAATTCTACAGGACTGGAAACAACGCGACAATTGAGGTTGTTAATTTCTGCGCTACCACCGGCGGCGACTACACGATATTCGAATCCTGCCTGCGCATTGGTCACCGGAAAAACATGCTGATTATTGCCCTGGTTATTAATAATACCCCCTTCATTATTCCAGTCGGTAGTTCCCAGGGGGCGTTTCTGCAACTGGAAATAATAGTTAGAATAACTACCTACGGGTAAACTCACACTCAAACTGGTGTTTCCTCCTGCACATACTACGCCGGGCGCCTGCACAAAAGCAATAGGCGGACCACAAGCCGCAAAAGCAATATCATCCAGTGCCAGGTCATTACCATTGCTGCTGGGGGTGTTACTGAAAATTCTTAAGATAACAGCACTGGTGGAAGACGGCATCTGGAACACGCCCGCCTGGCGTACCCAGGTACCCGGACTCTGGTAAGGCACCGTTCCGGTAGATACAGAAGTAATAGGCGTACCATTGGGGTTATTGGCATCCAGGATATCAAACCTCAGGCTGGGTTGGGATACGCCATTCTGGGGGTTTATATTCATGATCCAGGCAGAGAACTCGAAGGTAGTACCTGCGCAAAGGCCTGTAATTGTTCTTTGGTAAAATTGTCCGGGTCTTGCTTCCGCATCCACTACCATACAATAGCCGGTACCATCTGTACTGGTATGATCGGGGCGGTCTACGAAATAGGTATTGTTATATCCCCGGGTGGTATTGCTGATGGTATATTGTCCGGGATAGGGACCAGTGGGACGGCCTCCTACGCCGGGGCTGTAGTAAGTATAAGTGGTAAGCCCTGCTGGCAGGGGACCTCCTAAAGTAGGTTTGGCAGCTGAAGGCGCCTGTCCGAAGGTTTCTTTAAATACCGGGTCACCTAACGAACCCGTACATTGTTGTGCGGTGGCGGGAATAACAGACAAGGAAAGAAAAAAAGCAACCCATGCACCAAGCAACCACGCATAGTTTTTATGTATCACACCGCCCGTTGCAGCCAGTCGCCGTTGCCATTTTGCAGTAAATGAGGATACGGTAAACTTATTGACCATAAGGTTCACAATTTGGAGGGTATATCGCAGGTGAAATCGGTTTCAGGGTATCCCATACTGTCCGGGGATCAACCAACATTCATGACAATCAGACAATAGGTCTCCGTACGTGCCAGACCACACGCAGTTTCCCATAGTATTTCCGCTGCAAAAATTTATTACATGCTTAAATTGGAATCAACGATACTATAGCTATCTACATACATTCACCTCAGCAACAGTATCTTTTTGGAATTATCAACAATAAAAAAGGCAGAAAGTTTAATAAAAGCGGAGAAAGCATAAAGGAGGATTCCTATCTACCTAAAACAAAAATAAAAAACGGGGTTTAATACGTTCTCCGTATCAAACCCCGTTTCCAGGTATTCCGTTATTATTTTTAACGCGTAATGATTCCAAGCTCAGCCACCGCAACGCCGGCGCCTTCATTGATGTGCAACGCAGAGAACTTAAAATATCTCGCCTTCATGGGATGATCCAGGATCACCAGTTGTTGCACCGGGTTGGCTTCTATATTATGAAAATCGCCTGCCCTGGCCTTTTCCCAGTTATGGCCATCCTGGCTGATATAAAAGGCATATTTACCAATTAATCCTTCATCTTGTTTATCCTGCCGTGGCAGATAGGTAAAGGCTTTGATCAGATGTGTTTCGCCCATATCGACGGCTACATCTACCGGAATTTTCCCTGCCAGTTCAGGTGTCAGCGTATTCCAGTCGGTATGTTCATTTTCATCAATTACGTTATCTGCATGACTGTTAGCAGGTGCTTCGATAACCTTCCAGCCTTTTTTGCCAATACCATAAATCTGGGTTTTAATATCGCCCATCAATAATTTACCGGCACTTCTGGCTTTAATAGTTCCCCCGTCGGCAAAGCTAAAGGGATGTTTATACACCAGCGATTTCAAGGTAGGCTCGCTACCGTCCAGGGTATAATAAATCGGCTCAGTGGATTTTTCAGGGGAGATGGTTACCATGCCTGATTTTTCTCTTTTTATCAACGGCGCTTTAATGTGAGGAGGTTCTTTATACAGCCCGATGTCGCTCAGCGTAATGCTAACGGGCGCATATACACGTACCCGGATTTTATCCGTTGTAACATTTTTCTCCAAACGTATTAACCGGTTAGCACCGATGCTGGTAGCGCCGCCGATAGTTGTCCAGGCGCCTTTCAGCATGATATCCACTCCTACGGAGTCAATGCGCTGACCAAGTTTGATGTTTTCCCGCAGGCGGATAATATTAAACGTTTGAGGCTTGTGCAGATCCAGGGTAATGCTGGCAGTTGTGACGTTATCGTCGGTAGCCCAATAGGAGTAGCGGTCGGCATCCAGTACTTGTTGCGGACCAAATGCAGCGGTGTTGTTGCCTCTTACATTACTGGCGGTAACGGTGGCATTCTTTACCAGGTTTACGGCAAATGTTTTGCGAAGGAGGTCACCTAATCCTTTCAGGGCAGCTACGTCGATGTCGTTGAGCAGTCCGCGCTGGTCGGGCGACAGGCCCAGGTCCAGCGAGGCGCCGCGGCCGACTGTTTCAAAGTAGAGGTCCAGCAATTCGGAGGAGGTTTTTACCTGCGGATTTTGAGAGGTATGATAAAACCATCCTGGTCGCATCGCCACGTCGCATTCTGCCGGCAGCCAGTATTTACCATGGCGGGTACCTTCAATACCCAACTCAGATTTCACATAGCCGTTAGCGGGCCGTTTGCCTTCCTCCGGCGATTCCGGGGTATAGGTGGCCCAGCAAGTGGTACTGGTTTTTCCGTCTTCATTACCCAGCCAGCGGCTGCCCGGACCTACATCACCAAAAATAACGGCATCAGGTTGCATAGTACGGGTAATATTCCAGGTAGAGTCCCAGTCGTAGTAAGTGGTACGGTCAATGCTGCGGGTTTCATTAGCGCCGCCATAGTATCCACTGCCACCATTGGCGCCGTCGTGCCAGGAGGTGAACAGGGGACCGTAATTGCTGTATAATTCCTTGAGCTGGCGACGATAAATATCCAGGTAGGCCGGTGTACCATAGGCAGCATTGTTCCGGTCCCACGGGGAGCAGTATACGCCCAGTTTCATGCCCAGTTGCTCACAGGCCTGCTGGTATTCTTTCAGGATATCTCCTTTCCCATTTTTCCATTTACTTTGAGAGATATTATGCGTAGTGGTTTTGGTAGGCCACAGGCATAATCCGTCGTGGTGTTTGGCCACCACAATCACGCCTTTAAATCCGCCTGCTTTCGCCGCGCCTACAATCTGGCGGGCATCGAATTGTACGGGATTTACGAGGTTAGGATCTTCATCGCCGTATCCCCATTCATGGTCGAGGTAAGTATTGGCGCCGAAATGGATCAGGCAGTACATTTCCATTTCATGCCATTTCAATTGAGCGGCAGTAGGCAGCGCGCCATAAGGCGTAGGCGCCGACTGGCCGAAAAGGTTGGCTGATAAAGCCAGTAATCCTGCGAAAAGACCTGTTTTTTTCATTGTAGCAAACTGTTTTAAAAATTCGTCCTATTTATCTTGCTGGCATATTTTACCCTTTATCCTGGTAGAATAGCTGGCTGTTTTTGCCTTTCCGGCAGTGCAACATTAGTTCACTGTGGTTGGTATTTGCCGAAACAAGCGAACGGATTACCCCTATAAACATAATGAAATTAATGTACCAGTTCAATTTTCGTTGCACCCCAGGTTCATTTCAATCATCCATTTGCGCATCCTGATCATAAAAAAAAGCAGTTCGTCCGGAGCCGGGTAACTCGTGAAAAGTTGCGTCCTACATTTATGTCCAATGCCCCCGGACAAAGAATTGATCGACCAATGCCATGCCATTTATACAACAATATCAACAACCTCAATCGTCTACCTGAAATGTCAAAATAAGTTTTATGTTTATGAGAAAACTACTACTAGCACTGCTTAGTACCCTGTACCTGTTACTGCCGCTCTTTTCGCAAGGGCAATCCAGGACCTATACGGGCAGGATTACCGACTCCAAAGGAGCGCCGTTACCAGGCGCCAGTGTCATGATGCAACATTCCCGTCAGGGAACTGTTACCAATGCCGACGGGCAATTTAGTATTGCCGGGCCATCTGATCTTGTACTCGTTGTTAATTTCACCGGGTATAAAACCAAAACATTTAAGCCGGGCGCCACACCAGTTACAGTGGCCCTGGAAGAAGACGTAGCACGCCTCGATGAAATTGTGGTGACGGGTCTGGCCACCACGGTTAAAAGAAGAAACGCGGCTAATGCAGTGGCGGTAGTATCCGCCAAAGAGTTGTCGGGTACCGCGCCGGCACAAACTTTTGATGCGGCGTTGAGCGGCAAAATTACGGGCGCCAATATCGTTTCCAATTCCGGCGCACCGGGCGGCGGTATTTCTGTAAAACTGCGGGGCGTATCTTCCGTGTATGGTACCACGCAGCCGTTGTATGTTATTGATGGGGTGATTGTCAGTAACCGGAGTATCTCTGCGGGTCTGAATGCAGTTACCAGTGCGCAGGGCGGTGGGTTTCCTACTTCAACACAAGACAACGCCACTTCCAGGATTGCTGATATTAATCCGGCGGATATTGAAAATGTGGAAATCCTGAAAGGAGCTTCTGCTTCGGCTATTTACGGATCACAGGCCTCCGCAGGCGTGGTGATCATCACTACCAAAAGAGGAAGAGCAGGCAAAACAAAACTCAATATCTCACAAGACTATGGCTTTGTTACCGCAGCGCATCTGCTGGGAATGAAAATATTGGATACTGCACAGGTAAGTAAGCGGAGATGGAATGTAGACAGGTATGAAGCGGCACGGAAAAACGGCAAACTATACAACTACGAAAAAGAAATGTATGGTAACCGGGGAACAACCCGGAACACCAGTATCAATGTAAGTGGTGGATCTGAAAAAACAACTTTCTTATTTTCTGCCGGCATGAAAAAAGAAGATGGCATTATACAACGCACCGGTTATGCCAACAATAGTTTGCGATTAAATGTCAACCATCGTGCAAACGACCGGGTTAACTTTGGCTTCACTTCTAACTATATCAATTCTTCATCTGACAGGGGTTTAACGAATAATGATAATCAGAGTGTATCCGTGGGCGTTAACCTGTCCTATATAAGGCCGTATCATGAACTGCATCCTGATGCCAACGGTATTTACCCAAACCCATTTAATGGTGCCAACCCGTTGCAGACCATTGCACTAATGACGAATAACGAGAAAGTAAACCGGGTAATTACGGGTGTAAATGCTGATGTAATTTTACAGGAGTCTGTTCATTCTGTTACCAAAGGCATTGTGCGGGCAGGAGTGGATTTCTATCATCAAAAAACACAGGCTTTATTTCCGCCTATTCTCTTCTTTGAAATTGCCAGGGGAACGGGCGGACATAATGTGCAAAGCAGTTCCAACGATCTGAATACCAACTGGGCAGTATTCCTGGTGAACACGCTTACGCCTGATAAGTCAATGACATTCACCTCCACTGCCGGGTTAACACATGAATATGGCGCTTTTGATCAGTTAATCAATGTTGCCACTAACCTGATTGGCGGGCAATCCAGCGAATCCGAGGCCGCTTCTGTGCGGTCCACACAAACCCGTAACCTTTTCCGTAATGATGGTATTTTTTTACAGGAAGAAGTAGCGATTAATGATTACCTGAATTTCACTGCGGGCGTACGGTTCGATAAATCTACCAATAACGGGGATTACAAAAAATATAATATTTATCCTAAAGCCAATGCTTCCTGGAATATCACCCGGATGACTGGCTGGGAAGGGTCCGTACTCAACGATCTGAAACTGCGTGTAGCTTATGGTGAAAGTAGCGGATTTCCTTCTTTCAACAGTCGCTTTACCACCTTACCTGTGAACAACATTGGTGGGTTGCCTGGCTCCCTCATCAATATTTCACTGGGCGACGGCAACATAAAATCTGAACGGCAAACAGAATTGGAAGGTGGTGTGGATGTGAGCTTCCTGCATGGAAGAATTGGCCTGGAAGCAACCTTCTATAATAAAGTGATCAAAGATCTACTGATGGCTGCCCGTGTACCTGGTTCTACCGGGTTCTCTACCAGGTGGATCAATGGTGCCAATCTCCGCAACAGGGGTATAGAACTGGGATTAAGAATGATTCCTGTTGATAATACATCTATACACTGGAACTCCACCCTTAACTTCTGGATGAACCGTTCTAAAGTATTAAAGTTGAACGTGCCCAGTTTTGACCAGGGCAATGGATTTGGCACTGCCTACGGCACCATCATTATAGAAGAAGGCAAATCTATCACACAGTTGGTAGCCAAGGATGCCAACAAAAAATTGGTACCATTTGGAGATGCGGAGCCTAAATTCCAGGTTAGCTTTTTCAATGAATTCACTTTTCTGAAAGATTTCAGTCTGCGTTTTCTCCTTCACTGGAAGAAAGGAAACTCTAATGTCAACTTAACCCAAACCCTATACGACTCGGGCGGCACTTCTCCTGATTGGGATGATAAAGGCGAGAAGGGTCAACCTTTAGGGATTGTGCGCCAGGATAACCCGTGGATGTATGTACAGGACGCCAGCTATATACGGCTCCGTGAAATTGGCTTGTATTACCGTATACGGATAAAATCTATTGCAAGGCAGGTACAAAATCTGCGGGTAGGTGTTTCCGCTAACAACTACTTTACCTGGACTCCCTATAAAGGATATGATCCGGAAGTATCCAACTTCGGTACTGGTTTCGGATCAGGGATAGACGTAGCGCCTTACCCATCTTCCAAACGCCTGCAATTTCACTTATCGCTTGATTTCTAAAAAAATATTTATGCAACGTATATTTTCAATGCTTCTCCTCACCGGCCTGCTGCTGACGGGATGCAAAAACGAACCGATACTTAACCCCAACGCCCCTACGATGGATCAAATAGTAAAGAATCCAACCATCGCTGATTTAAATAACCTGGTCACTGGTTGCGAGGGCGGTATGCGACTGGAGCTGTCGCTGCAATTAGATCTATTAAGCATATTTGGCAGGGAGTATTATCGTTCTTCCGGTTCAGAAAATCGCTGGACACAGGAGTTGCTGGGAAAAGGCACCTCTACCCTGAATAGCACTTCTTTCTACTGCTTTAACTACTGGTTGTATCGTTACGGTGTAATAAAAAATGCCAACTTGTTACTCATTGGGGTAAAAAACTCTGTTTACCTGTCTAATGACAAGCAGCGCAAAGGATACATTGCTTTTGCGAAAACCATTATGGCTTACCAACTGCTCATGTGCCTGAACCTGACGTATGAAAATGGTATCCGTATTGATGTAGCTGATCCCGACAAGCTGGGACCTATTGTAACAAAAGACGCGGCGTATACTGCCATTGCCCAGTTGCTGGACGAAGCCAATACCGCTATGGGAGACGCCCAATTTTTGTTCCAACTCTCTGCTGGATTTGAAGGATTCAGTGATGTTGCCGGTTTCCGGAAATTCAACCGTGCACTGGCCGCCCGTGTAGCTATTTATCGTCAAAAATGGACGGATGCATTGGCATTTCTACAGGCATCTTTCCTGAATAAAGCAGCGGGTGCTGATTTGAATGAGGGGGTATATCATATATTTGCGGCGGCCAGCGGCGATATGGTCAATGATATGGTAACCCTGCCAGATGGTACCTCCGAGGTAAGATTTGTGCAGTCATCTTTTGCGCATGATATAGATCCGGCAGATGACCGCATTAAGAAAACCGCCTTAAGAACGGAACCGTTTAAGGGTGATGATCTTACTTCAGACCGGGACTTTGCACTCTATCCAAAAGAAACCAGTCCCATACCTATTATACGCAATGAGGAACTGATACTGATCTATGCAGAAGCCAGTTTACAAACCAATCAGCTTACAGAAGCAGCTACTGCACTCAACCACATCAGAACAGCGCATGGTGTTGCTGCCAGGAATGATTTGGATACCAAAGACAAACTGTTAGATGAACTACTGGTACAGCGCAGGTTTTCGCTCTTCGGAGAAGGACATCGGTTAATTGATATGCGCCGGTATAACCGGCTGAATACCTTACCGATTGACCGGCCAAATGATGATGTGTGGCCACAATTACCATTGGCGGAGCAAGAAACAGCGCAGTAAAGTGAGTTAGGTACTTTCAGAAAAGGCATTAAGGACAAGACTTAATGCCTTTTTATATTTTAATTAAAACAGCGTTTTACAGATGAATGATGCCCGCTAAACCCCATGCTATCAACCCTGCCAGCGCCGTATTCAAAAAATTCACCGCATCATTCCCGATATAACGTTGACGCTCCAACGTAGCGCCCAGCAAAGAATCTATCACATTTCCCAATACACCTGCCAACCATACAATAAGCATTGCTGTATTGAAACCAAAGAAAGCGCCATATACCACCGCAATGAGCAATGCACCCGCAGCGCCCAGCAGCGTACCTTCCAGGCTAATCACCCCATCCAGGCCTTTGGGTTCTTTCTTAAACGTGAGGATATTATAGAAATTATGGCCGTATACCATGCCTAATTCAGAGGAGAGGGTATCTGCGGTAGCAGAAGCAAGGCTGGCAGCCAGCATCAGGCACCAGGTAGCAGTGTACGAAGGAAAGCATATCGCCAACAATCCCATAATAGCGGCTACCCCACCGTTGGCAAATACTTGTCCGGCGGTGCGTTGCTGGGGATGTGCATCTCCTCCTTCCTGCTTCAACTGTTTTTTATGAGAGGTAGCTTTTACCCCCAGGATAAAAAAAGTACCCAGCAATACCAGGCCGCCATAGCCCGTCCCCAGCATTACCAACAGGCCAACAAAGAAAGCCATTACCGCCGCGGGTATGGTGAGTTTGCCCATTTTAACGCATAAGATGGCGATGATAAGAATCAACACCGCCGTTGCCAGGGGGCCAAAAGAAAATGTGAGTAGCGTCATGGGACGCAATTTAAGCAGAAAGCTTAAAGGAGAAAGCAAAAAGCTATTGATGCGATCTGCCCGTGCGAACAGGAATGGCTTTATGCATTCTGTTCTACAAACAGCATTGCTTTTTCCTTCACCCATTCATGGTGCAGGGCCCAGCTATCCCATACGGATTTTGCCCATTTGCGGATGGCGGTGTACAGCGCCTCATTGGTACCTGCCTTTAGTACTTCCTGTACCGTGATGGCAGCAGGTTGTTCAGGCGGTGTAATGGGCGCCCAGTGTTGTTTGGGAATAATACTGTGTACATGCTGCACCTGCCGGCCGGTGTATTTGAGTTCCAGCGCAAGATAGAGTCCTATCAGCGCATAGGCGGTGGTGATGCTTTTAGCTACGCCACCGGCGTGCTGGGCACTGTAGGCGTCTACTGCCAGCTGATGATGGAAGTCGGGATGTTCCAGGGCAAACGTGCGGGCCGAAAGTTGTTGAAAAAGATCCAGGCATTCACCGGATGCATTGTATCTGTCGGAAGGGGCGAGTTGCTCATCTGCCAGGTGCAGGTGACAACCGGGGCAAATAATTTTGTTTCCTGTCATAGCTGCGGAATTAATGCTGGTGTAAAACTTAAATGTAACGATTTTACACCAGCATCGATGTTAATCCGCCCGAAAGAAAATGGCCTTATTTGGCGTACCAATCTCTCAGTCTGACGTCTATCTTTTTGTTACCGGCATCTACCAGTGATTTAAACTTATTTACGTCACTGAATCCGTCTTTACCACGGTAATGGTATGGATATACGATTTTAGGTGCAAAGGCCAGCACGGCATCAGCGGCTTCCGGCACATCCATCGTATAGGGCAGGTTCATACAAACAAAAGCCACATCTATATTTTTCAGGCTACGCATTTCGGGGATACCCTGGGTGTCGCCGGAGATATAGATATTCTTTTTGCCGTAGCTGAGTACATAACCATTCCCCCTGCCTTTGGTGTGCATGGTGTTGGGGCCTTCTGGAATATTATACATAGGGATGGCGAGTATGTCTACACCCGCTTCCTTCTTTTGGTCGCCGTTTTTCAACACCACTACATTGGCCCTTTCATCTGCAGGTAGTTTATCGGCTACTACCTGTGGAACAATGATAATGGTTTTGGCCGTTTTGACAGCTTTCAGCGTAGCGGCATCGAAGTGATCACCATGAATATCGGTAACCAGGATCAGGTCGGGTGCAGCGAGGCCGGTATATTTTCCTGCGCCACCTACCGGGTCTATGTAGATGGTAGATTTACCGGCTGTTAACACCATGCTGGCGTGTTCAATGGGTTGAATGGTTAACTCGCCGCCGGTTACCGGTACAACGTCTGGCTTTACCCGTTGGGCAAATACCGCGGAGGTAGCCAGCAAGAAGCATAAAGAGAGCATACTGATTTTCATATGAAGTTGATTGTAGTAGCTAAAGGTACCGCGTTTCTTCTTCTTTTTTAATAAAATGCTACATTCGTTATTACTCCAAAACCAGTTATACAGATGAGGTCCACGCTTATACTCTTTTTATTACTGCTACTCACCGGCCATGTACATGGACAGTCAGACAGCACCACCGTAACAGACAGCGTAGCGGCACCTGTACGGGCTGCGGATAGGTTGATCCGTTACCGCATCAACGGGGCTTACCTGGGCAGTATCTGGCAGGACCTGAAGTATACTGTAGCCCGCCCCGCACATTGGGAAAAACGGGACTATATACGGCTGGGCGTGATTACCGGCGTAACGGGTATTTTACTGGGGATCGACTATGGCGTAAAACAATTCTTTGTACATCATCAAAGTAATTTCGTGACCAGCGTTACTGACCAGATAGAACCTTTTGGCAATGCTTATTCTCCCTACCTGGTTGCGGGCATCTATGTAGCCGGCGTGATTGCACATGACCGGAACCTCGAGCATGGCGGGCTGATGGCAGCCAAATCACTCATTATTTCTACTGCCATTTATGCGACTATTAAAAGTATTGTAAGAAGAGGCAGGCCTACTTATTACGACTCCCCTTTTACTTTTGAACCACCATTCAGCAAAGACAAACAACATACCTCCTTTCCTTCGGGGCATAGTCTTACTGTGATGACAGTAGCCACCGCGATGGCCGAGCTATACGGCAAAGATCATCCCTGGGTACCATGGGTGGCGTATAGTATTGCCGGGCTTACCGGCATAACCCGGCTATACGAAAATCGTCACTGGAGCAGTGATGTGCTGATAGGGCTGTCGCTGGGACATTTTGTGACCAAAAGTATCTTCAGACATCACCGGGAGCTGGAGCATAAAAAAGCCATGCAATTACTCAACCTTCATTTATAAAAAAGGTGCGATGAGGGAATCATCGCACCTTTTTTATTGTAAACACCTACTAGTTAGCCGCATTACCATTATACTTATCCAACTGTTGTTCAAGATCACTTACTTTATCCGGGTATTCAGCGGCCACGTTGCTGCGTTCACGTACATCTGACTGCAGGTTAAACAACTCGATATTTTTTGTACCTGTTGTTTTATCCACGATGCGGCGCAGTTTCCAGTCGCCCACGCGAATGGCTTCCGGCGTGCCGTTGTTTACATAGTAAATGGGGTGATGTGCGATATGTGCCTGCTGCCCGGTCAGCAGTGCTGCCACTGATTCACCATCCAATGTTCTGCCGGCGGGAAGCGGAGCTTTCACCCATTGCGCCAGGGTTGGTAATACATCCATACTGGTAAACGCATCCGTGATTGTTTTGCCGGCAGGTACATGATTTTTCCAGTATACGATAAAAGGTACGCGGTGTCCACCTTCATAGGTTTCTCCTTTCTTACCCCGGAAGATACCGGTGCTGCCTACATCCCATGGTTTAATCACACCATCGGCCGACATACGGGCGGGATAGTCGATCCAGGGACCGTTATCGCTGCTGAAAATGAAAATGGTATTGTTTGCGAGCCCCTGTTTTTCCAACGCCTTCCAGAGGGCTGCCAGGTTAGCATCTATCTCCTCAATCACATCACCATATAATCCTCCGGCTGATTGCCCTCTGAATTTTTTGGAAGCCGCTACCGGCAAGTGTGGCATGTTATGCGCCAGGTACAGGAAGAAAGGTTTATCCTTCTTTTGTTGCTGAATGTATTTGATGGCTTCTTTGGTGTACAGCTCCGTGAGTGAGGTATCTGCCGGGCGATAAATTTCCGGTGTTCTGTCGCGGTAAATCTTCAGCACGGTATCTGTTTTCACATATGGAGAACGATAGTCGTGGCTGTACAACAACCCAAAGTAATGATCAAATCCCTGTGCGACCGGAAAGTTATACGGCTGAATATCACCCAGGTGCCACTTCCCTATCATACAGGTATTATAGCCCACTCCTTTGAGCATTTCAGCAATGGTAACATCTTCATCCGGCAACCCGATTTTATAGCCCGGAGGAATCGGAAAATTGAGTTGAGAGCGGGTAGGATAACGTCCGGTGAGCAGGCTTACCCGGGAAGGCGTGCAGGATGGCGAAGTAACCATATAGCCCGTTGCCTTCACCCCCTTCTCTGCCACATGATCGAGGAAAGGGGTACGAATTTGCGGGTTGCCATAGCAACTCAGGTCACTATACCCCATATCGTCCGTCAGCACAAAAATGATGTTAGGGCGCTGTTGCGCATACAATTGATCAATACTGCCAATAGAAAGCCCTGCCAGTAAACAATAGAGATACTTCTTCATAAATAACTATTACCAGTTAGGATTTTGTGATAATGCCGGATCCAGGTCGCGCTCTTTTTGCGGCACCGGCCAAAGATAATGCCTGGACTTATCAAATGCCCGATTAAAGGAAACTACCTGCACCGTGACAGGTTGTCCGTTGTTATTCCACGTAATGCCGTACACCGGCCCATTCATCACGGTTTCCGCTGTTTTCCAACGACGGATATCGTAGAGGCGAAGTCCCTCAAAGGCCAGTTCCACGGTACGTTCATAGCGTACAGCCTCCCGCAACTGGCTTTGTGTCAACCCTGCCGGCAGGGCAGGCATATTCACATCCGCCCGCTGCCGCACGGTATTAATGGCGTTGTATACGGTTTGGTCCAACTGGTTCAGTTCTATTTTTGCTTCTGCATAGGTGAGTAATACTTCTGCATAACGCAACAGGATGATGTTGATACCACAGTTAGTGGGGTTGACATAATCTTCCGGGTTGATATACTTCTTCAGGTTGTAACCGGTGGTAGAAGCAATGTAGGTACTACCGATAGCATCCGCGGTGCCGCTGTTGGGAGCCGGATGAAACAACTGCCCGGAGGGTAGTACATCACCGTCTACGAACAGGCTGTATCGCAGGCGCGGATCGCGGTTATCATAAGGATGTGCCGGATCATAATTGCTGCCGTTATCGTTGATCCCTTTGCCGCTGCTGGTTTGATAGGTATCTGCCAACACGCGTGTAGGCACATACGAACTGTTGCCATTTTTCTGGCTGTAAGGCGCCATTAAACTGAATACATTGTTAGGATAGTTGTCTTTGATAAACTGTTTATCCAGGATCACTTCCTTATTATTTTCTGCTGCATAGCTGAATAATTTCTGGTAACTATCATACAGCGTGTAGCCAAGACTGTTAACCTGCGTAGCCGCATCCACGGCCAGTTGATAACGACCGGCAAATAAGTCGGCACGCGCTTTCAGCGCCCAGGCAACACCGCGGGCAATACGACCTTTATCTGCAGCGGTATAGCTGGCCGGCAATAAGGCCGCGGCTTCGGTGAGTTCTTTATCGATGAAGTCGTAGATCTCAGACACCGGTGTTCTTTTCAGGGTCCGTGCCTGCTCCAGGGTAATGGAGCTAGTAACCAGTGGTACATCTCCATATAAACCGGCTAATTTAATATACTGGTAAGCGCGTAAGGTTTTGGCTTCTCCTTTGAACTGGTTAATCAGTGCAGGGGTAACCACGGTAATCTTGTCTACATTTTCCAGGAAATAATTGGCTGCGTGAATGCCTTTGTAGGCATTCTTCCACTCTCCGTATACCTTGGCGCTGGACTGGTCGTAAGTACCCAGTTCGATATACGCCTGTACATCAAAGTTCTGGTTGGTATGACCAATATCCGTGAGGGCATCCAATGACAGGATATTGGTAGAGTCGAGGTCCTGGTACAGCGCATTCACGGCCAGTTTGGCATCGGCTTCTGTTTTCCAGAAAATATTCACTGCCAGCCGATCGGTAGGCGCAGTATCCAGCAGGTTTTTATTGCAGGATGACAGCAGGATGACGAGAAAAAGATAAATACTTCTATTGATTAAGTTCATAGCATTTCAATTTTGCACAGCCTTAGAGCTGCAGGTTAATACCAACGGTGTACAACGATGTTTGCGGGTAATAAACTGCCCTGCCGGATTCTGCTTCCGGGTCAAGGTTCCATTCATTTAATTTGGAAATGGTGAACAGGTTAGTAGCAGACACGTATACCCTGGCACTGCTGAGAAAAGCTTTCCGCGTGATATGGGTTGGCAGTTGGTAAGCCAGTTGTATATTTTTCAATCGCAGATAAGAGCCATCAATTACCAGTCGATCGGAAGTAGCCACATTACGCAGATCATACTTTATTGGCCGCGGGAAACGGGCGTTGGGATTGTCTGGTGTCCAGTAGTTGTTCGTATATATTTTATGTGTGAACCCTTCCTGGTTACCCATTTCGGCGAGTGCACCGGATAAGCGGGTATCTACTTTAGCGGCCCCCTGTAACAGGATGTTTAGTTCCAGGCCATGATATTGAATACCAGCATTGATACCGAAAGTATATTTTGGGAAAGACACCCCAATATTTGTCATATCGTTTGCGTCAATTTTCCCATCGTGGTTGCGATCCACGTATTTAACGTCTCCCGGTTTGGTGTTGGCTGCCAGTGTGGGGTATTTACTAATTTCTTCCTGGGTCTGAAACAGCCCGTCTGTCTGGTATCCCCAGAGGGTGTTGATAGGAAGCCCTGTTTTGATGATATAACGGGGATCTATATCCGAACCGGTAATATAAGGGCCTGTTCCCTTCAGGTCTGTTACTTTATTTTCATTGTAACTAACGTTGGCGCCTATATTATAACGTATTTCACTGGTGGGTTTACTGCTGTAGTTCACTGCAATTTCCACACCTTTATTCTCTACCGAACCGGCATTTTGCGGCGGCGCGTTGAGTCCTACCGTGGCGGGGATATCCAGGTTGAGCAGGATATTGGAAGTGAGTTTGCGGTAATAGTCGGCGGTCAATGTGAGTCGCTTATCGAGAAAAGCGGCATCCAGGCCGAGGTCCAATTGGTTGGTACTTTCCCATCCGAGGTCGGTATTGGCGAGGGTGGTTTGTCGATATCCGGCTACCGGCACCCCGTTAAAGGTATAGCTGGTAGCGGTGAGTGCATCGTAGTAGCTGTAGAGGTCTACCGACTGGTTACCGGTGCTGCCGTAGGAGCCGCGTAGTTTCAGATCGTTGACCAAGGGCAATAACGAAGCAAAGAAATTTTCCTGCGCAATGCGCCAGCCTGCCGAGAAAGACGGGAAGAAGCTGTAGCGTTTATCACCGGCGAAGCGGGAAGATCCATCATAGCGACCGTTGACTTCCAACAAGTATTTGCCGGCATAAGCGTAGTTGATCCTGCCAAAATAAGAGCGCAGTCCGTATGCCACATCACTACCGCTGTTGCTTTTGGTGCCATCATTGGCGCCCTGCCCAATCGACGTAATATCGTTGTTATAAAAACGTTCGCGGTAAGCGGAGAGGAAAGACTGCGTGTTGCTGATTTGTGAATATCCTGCCAATGCTTTGAGATCATGTTTACCGAAAGAGCGCTCGTACGTAAGCAGGTTATTCCACGTATATTCTTTCAGGTTATTGCGTACTTCCGTGAGCGAATTATTTGCTACCGTTTTGGTGATGTTGGTGTTTTTATCGGTATTCGTATAGGCGTTCGCGAAATTCTTCTGCCTGGTGTATATCACGCGGGCGCCAAACTGGGTAGAAAAACGCAAGCCACGCAGCAGTTCCACATCGCCCTTTACATTTCCGTTAAAGTAATCTATAATCTGTTTAGATAGTCCTCCCAGTTCATCAAACATAAGCGGGTTATTACCCTGTGTACTCAGGCCATAGGTACCATCCGGATATTTGGGCACGGCCCATAAAGAGCCATGGAGCATATTATTGAAAGGCGCTACTGTGGGCGCATTAGATCCATTGTTCTGATAGTGGATATCTCCGGCCAGGTGGAAGCGACTATTCACCGGTGTAAAATCAGTATTCAACCGGAGCTCGCTGAGCTGGTTGCTGTAATTTTCCACGATGCCTTGCTGATCCTGGTAGCGGATGCTCAGGCGACTTTTCACTACTTCGTTGCCACCTGCGAGTGAGAGCGCATGACTCTGTTGTGGCGCGGTTTTCAGCATGGTCTGGAACCAGGTATTGGGCATGGGATATTTATACCTGTCCGTTGCGTTGACATACTGCTGAATAGACGCTTCTGTAAATCTTGGCGGTACGGCTACGCCGGCGTTAGTATACGCTGCTACCTGTTCCCGCATATAGGATGCTATATCCATCATTTGCGGCTTGTTCACGCTTTGTTGCCAGGCATAGTAACCGTTGTAGTTCACGGTTATCTTACCGGCTTTGGCCCGTTTGGTGGTAATCAATATCACCCCGTTGGTAGCGCGTGATCCATAGATAGCGGTGGATGCAGCATCTTTCAATACTGTGAGAGAAGCAATGTCTTCCGGGTTGAGGTAAGACATTTGCTGTTCGATACCATCCACAATTACCAATGCATCATTTTTACCAAGATCGAAACCGCTGGTGGAGCTGTTGTTGATATTAAAAGTAGTGATGCCTCTCACGCGGATAGTGGCGGCAGATGAGCCGGGAGCGCCTCCCCTGTCTAATACGGTTACGCCGGGGGCAATGCCCTGGAGCGACTGTTGTATGTTGGATACGGGCCGCCGGGTGATATCGGCGCCTTTGATTTGGGAAACGGCGTTAGTCAAATCGCTTTTCTTTTGTGTACCATATCCCACTACCACTACTTCTCCCAGTGCCGTTTCGTCGTCCTGCAGGCGTAGATTGAGCAGATCCCGGCCATTCACCGGCACTTCCTGTTTTTTAAAACCGATACCTGTAATTAACAGCGTATCGGAACTAGCAGCAGTAAGGGTGTAGCGCCCCTGCGCATCTGTTACCGTGCCTGACCGGCTATGTTTCACCAATATATTGATGCCGGGTAGCGCATCGCCTTTACCTGATTTTATTTGCCCCGTGATTTTCAGCGGCTGCTGGGCCCGGGCAGTGAAAGATAATAGCATGGCGATGCCATACATGAAAAGTGAAAGCTTTTTCATTTAGTTGTTGGTATTAAAATGGTAGCCTTTGATTAGCCGGAAGTAATGTTGGTTTAGTGTTTTTTCATTGATGGGAACAAAAGTATATTTTATAGTCTACAAATCCTATAGGGTAATCATATTTTTATAAAGAAATGAAAAACGCAGCCCCATTACCAGCAGGACCGCGTTTCAATTTAGCTGTCATTAATGGCGGCCACCGTTTCTACCACCGGGACTATGTGGCGCACCGCCACCTCTCATTTCCGGAGGTGGATTATTCTGTGCATCACAGGAAGTTGTGATACATTGGGACATTGTTCTTCCGGTCTGGCAGCGGGCCATTCGTCGTTTAAGGCGACAATTCTTCGTAGAAGGTCTGGTAGGTGATGCTGACCTGGGGTGGCCCCTGCATCGATACCTGGCTTACGCTGCCGGAGCCGGCACAACCTCCGGTAAACAGGAGCAACAAGGTGAACAAAAGGCGATGATGAATTTTCCTGTTATTCATGTTACGTGGTTTCAATATTTAAGATGACTCATATCTGCGAAATAAGACACGTTTCCCTGCATGTCTACTTTCAGGGCAACAGGCTTTCCTTTCTTATCGGCCAGTTCTATAAAATAATTATCCGCGTCGTCAAACTGGGTGCCATAGAGGATCATATCTGTTTCATTGTCTTCATTATCATCAAAGAAAATAACAGGTGCGTGTTCATAATAGTTGTAGTGTTTGCTAATTTCTTTTTGCGCCATCGGCGGAAGATCACTAAAAGAAGCAACAGCAGTGGTACCTACCAATCCTCCATCCATATCATAATAGGCCGACATTTCCTTTCCTTTGGCATTAACGAACGTAGCCTTATCGAAGTAAGCTTCGCGGCTCCAGGTAACATCCGGTATATTCCCGAAATCGATATTAAACTGATGCTGGGAAAGCGTACTTACTTCTTTTCCTTCCAGTTTCCGCAGGGTAATTTTTTGTTCGTGCCGTTCTTTACGGACTTCCTTACGATTCATCCCCACAGCAGGGCCACTGCTTTGCGCATAAAGCGAACTCACGGCAGCTATGAAGGCGACGGATAAAAAAAGCTTTTTCATGATGACAAAATTTAGATGTTGACAAATAAATAATGCAGCACAATGAAGCTAAATGGTACTATGATAACAACACACAGAGAAGTGGGTTTTAAATTTTATGTTAAAAGAAGGAGGCCAAACGGCCATTTTAACAGTAATTAACTTTGGCCGTTTCTCCCTACTGCTTTATCTTTCCCTAAAATTTTCTCGAACTATATGAAACGTATTGTTGTCCTTTTTGTTTTTTTAACCTCTTATGCCGTTGGATTTGCCCAGGAAACGGAAGATTACGAGCATATCACCAAAGCAACCCTGGCTTACGAAGAATCCCGTGTCAAAATCACCCGCCCGCCTTATGGACTGGAAAAAGTATTAGGACTGATCAGCCGTATTAAAGAAACGGACGACGAAAACCTGGTACTGAACCAGAAAGATTATATGGCGTTATCACTTCGCGAGAAGTTCACCTATCATATGATTCACGCAGAAACGTATAGCCAGAACTGTGATGCCACCCCACCGGTACCGGGATCAGAGACAAAAGTATTCGGTCAACTACCTGATGCCTTTGGCGATTTTAGCTGGAGTGAACGCCAGGGGAATTTCATGCAGGCCAACCGCGATTCCGCCATCGCCCTGATGAGCGAATCAATTGGCAGAAGTAACCGCGTAGGAATTAACTATAAAAGAGCGATTGAAGATTTAAATGGCCGGGAAATGATTCCTTTGCTGATCAGCACTTATAACAAGGATCATAAAGACAAAGACATTCTTACCCTACTCATGTTGCTGATGAAAAAAAATGAGTATACGCCATTCATGACCTCCCCATCCTATAAAAAATTATATGCAGCAACTAACCAGGAAAGCAGCTACCGGGCTTACCTGATTTGTAATACGGCGAACGAAGAACTGATTATACAACGTGCCACTGCTTTCTATAATGGGCTTCCTAAAAAACGTTAGTGCGTTAGCGTTATTGCTATGCTGCTTTTATGCTGTGCGGGCACAGCATAAAAGCAGCTATATACCAATACCTGGTGGACAATACTGGATTGGGAAAAAACAACATGGTGTGAATCCACGGCGGCAGGTAGTGGTAGATAGTTTCTACATTGCCGCCTGCGAAACAACCAATCAACAATTTGCGGCCTTTGTAGCAGCCACCGGCTACATCACAGATGCAGAGCGGCGCCACAATGCGCTTGTATTTCTGCCGGGACTAAAAGAATTTGAATGGCACGAAGATAGTACTGCCTGTTGGCGTTTTCCCAATGGTGTAAGTGCAGGTGGAATCGATCACAAAATGGATCATCCGGTTACCTGCATCAGTTATAACGATGCCGAAGCTTATTGCAAATGGGCGGATGTACGGCTCCCTACCCTGGAGGAATGGGAAATAGCCTCCCGCGCAGGCGCCAACACTGACTACTTTTTCGGTAATGACAAATCGCTTATTGGTCAATATGCTAACATCTGGCATGGCTCTGACCATTTAAAGGCGGATAGTTCAGACGGATATATGTACACGGCTCCTGTAGGCAGTTTCCAACCCAATCCCTGGGGCTTGTATGATGTATACGGCAATGTATTTGAATTTTGTTCCGGTAAGGTATCTCCGGGAGAAAGTCCTTCGATAGTGCATGCCCGCGGCGGTTCCTGGTGGTGCAGCAGTAAGTCCTGCTCTTTTTTTAATTCTGCAGATATAGGCAGGGTTAACAGGCGCGCCTCATTTAGCAACCAGGGATTTCGGGTTGTGAAGAAATAAAATGCCCCCTGTGCGGGGGCATTTCAGGTTACTTTTTAACGGGTAAATCTGTTTTTACCGCCGCCGGCAACATCTCTTTCAGTTGCACTACCGGCTGAAACGGCACTTTAAAATCATTCTCTTTTATCGTTACTTTCTCACAGGCTGTCAGGCTAAAAGCTGCGCTCACCGTGGCTTGTGGCGCCATAAAATCTTTCACCCAGGTAATCCGGTTATGGCTGAAAATAAGATTCGCCGTACTCCGGGCAGTGAGGATGGGGTAATCGTACACCCGGAAATCATTGTTTTCAATGCGGATATTACGGTGTACCATGTATCCTTTCACCAGTGTATGGTTTTCCGGTGCAATGGCAATGACAAAATTACCGGGCGCCGAATTATAGCCACAACCTTCAAAAGTATTACCGGTAATGGTGACGTCCTGCACCGGGCCGGATTCATACCAACTGGTGGCATCATCGGCTATTAAAATAGCGTGCATGCCGGTTCTGTAAAAGGTATTGTTGGCAATGACTACCTTTTTGCGGGTGGTTACCAACAGCCCACGTGTGTTGACACTTTCAAAGCGACAATTTCGTATAGTCAATGACGGTGTCCAGGTTATATTTTCGAGGCAATCACCTACCTGCACAGTAGCTGGTATGTTTTCACTCAGCGTTACTTCCATTTCCCGGTCGGAGAGCATACGGGCAGCGGTAATGCGACCATTGCCTAATCCCTGCAGGGCGGCGCTGCGTACAAATGCTACGCTATCGCCGGCAAAGTAAGCGGCAAAGCCATAGGTTTGATGGTGCATAAATTTCAGCTTCAATACAGTAGGTGAAATCCGTTCTGTAATCTGCAGATGTGTGCCATGCACATTGATGGGATCATCGTGTAATCCTTTGAAGTGTGAATCGGTGATTTCGATAACGCCCTTGCAGCCGGAAAAGTGCATGCCGTCTGCAAAAGAAGCCATCGTCCGTCCACCGCCTGGGGCAGGTACCACCTGTATGTGCTGATAATACAGGTTCTCGGAAAACTGCGCTACGATGCCCAGTCCGTGCATATACCGCATGTTAATATCTTCCAGGTGGATATCTTTTGCATGATGGATAAAGGCCCCTACCTGGTCGCGGATGCCATCCCGCACGGAGAGGATGTCTCCTGGCTTGCCGCTGAAACGGGAGAAGTCGCCATCAAAGCGCACCACTCCGGGGCTTACCAGCGTAGCTTTACTTTTATAAAACGGATCCCAGGAAGAGTAGGTATTTACGCCCCTGATAGTATCTGCCAGTATTGCGTGGAATTGTTTCATGTCCCATTTTTCACCATACCACTCCAACCGCTGCCCAATAACAGCAAACCGGGAATCCGGGTGTATAGCCGCTGTAACACTGGTAGGTGACAGGCTCACCAGTGTCAGCTCCGACATAGATGGCCGTTCAAAATCAACAGTAAAGTGGCGCAGGGTCATGTTGTCACAATGATCCAATAACCAGGTAATCATCTTTCCATGAAATACAAAAGTAGCCCCATTACCTTCAATGGTCATGTCACGGCAGTTTTCAAAAAACAAGCCGATTGTTTTCTCCTTATCAGGTACTTCTGTTTCGCTGGACGTATTGGAAATGAAATACGTTTTCTTCACAGCGCTATCCGGGTAGAAGTCGTACCGGCCGGGCTGAAACTCCAGCACGGTGCCGGGCTTGTCTTTATTGGCATTAATCACACGTTGAACCTGCGCCGTCACATCTTTAAATGTATTGGGTATGACGTTGACGGGTATACGTTGTTGTGCTGTTACAGCGATCGATAATAGTAAGCCGGAGAGTATAATGAAATATCGGTGCATCCTAAACGTGTTATGGGGGGAAAGCTACTACATCTGGTCCTTATGAAATGATATTTTTCGCTGAAATACTATCGCTGTTTTAACATCAGAACAAAAACCAGATCATAGCTACCGCGGCAGCCGTCATAATAATAAGGGTCAGCGCCCCTAATATATTCGACAACTTCGAGTTGGTAAACTCCTTCATGATCTTTTTATTATTGCCAATATGCATGATCATCGCAATCATCACGGGCGCCGTTAATCCGTAGGCAATGGCCGTATACAACAGCGCTTTGATAGGGCTCACCCCAAGAAAATCGAGCGACAACCCCACAATCAGCGACACGATGATGGAAATATAAAACGGCTTCGCCTGCGCGAATTTTTTATCCAACCCGGCTGACCATCCCATGGTTTCTGCCAGCATATAAGACTGAGAACCCGCCAGCACCGGGATAGCCAGCAAACCTGTTCCCAGCACGCCAGTGGTGAAAATAAAAGAAGTGAGCTTACCTGCCAGCGGCTCCAAAGCCTGGGCCGCCTGATCTACCGTATCTATTTGTGTAATACCCGCAGGAAACAATACACTACCTGTGGTAAGGATAATAAAAAACATCACTATATTAGAAAACAACATCCCCGTGTTCACATCTGTTTTCATATCACCCAATATTCTTTTATCCACCACAATGCCCGTTGTGCTATGCGCCACATCTTCCGCCTCCATAGTAGTTTGCCAGAAAAAGAGGTAAGGAGAAATAGTGGTGCCCAGGAGGGCTACAATAATGGAAAAGAAATCTTTGTTGTACCGGATTGTAGGGATAAAAGTATGCCGCAGTACCGCCGGCCAGTCCTGCTTTACCATAAAAGGTACCACCAGGTACAGTAACAGCGACAGGCAAAGCCATTTCAGGATCATCGCTATTTTCTGGTAAGAGTACTGAATGATTACATACATCATCAGGGCGGTAATGAGTACACAAAAAACGGATACTGGTACGGCGGGTACCATCATATGACATACGGCCCCCATACCCTGAATATCGGCGCCCAGGTTAAGTGTGATAGCGGGAAAGCTGAACAGCAGCATGGTATACAGTACCGGGCGTGGATAATACTTTTTCAGGGTCACTGTTAAGCCCTGGCAGGTGACCAGTCCTATGCGGGCACACATGCCCTGCACAGCAGCCATCAGGGGGAACGTTAATAAGGCGGTCCACAGGGTAGCCAGTCCAAACTGCGCGCCTGCCTGTGAGTAGGTAGCTATACCGGAGGGGTCATCATCACTGGCCCCTGTTATTAATCCAGGTCCTAATTTTTTAAAGAATGTAAGCAGTTTGTTCCCGGATGCCTGTTTACGCATGAGTAAGTAATGTTTAATGAGTATACGTTAAGATAAATCAAATTTAGCGGAAAGCGGAAAGCAGAAAGCAAAAAGCTATTGAAGCGATTGACAAGGGCGAGTATTAAATTACTTATCCGCCCTTCTCAATCGCTTCAATAGCTTTTTGCTTTTTGCTTTTTGCTTTCCGCTCCTACAAACTATGCATATACTCTTTATAGCGATTGTATAAATGCCCTGCTTGTAAGTAGGCCGACTGCGGGCTCATGAAGTGAGAAAATTCAAACGTGATCGCTTTATCATAACCGGCACGGCGTGCGGCTTCCAGCTTCAAACGCAGTTTTTCAAACTTGATGGGCAGGAATTTGATCGGCATATCGCGGTCAAAACTTTCTGCATTGGTCCAGCATTGTAGTCCATAGCGATCGGCCATCATTTTATTGACCCGGAAAAAATCTTCCAGCTCACTATAGTCGATATGACCATCCTGGAAGGCCACCGCATCTACAGCTCCCCTGATTTCTTCAAATATTTCGCTCCATTCTTTTTCGTGTTCCTGCAGCGATACGGATTCAGCTTTGGTCAGTTGCCCGGAAGCTGCCATCACGGCTTTTTTACCGTCTATCCATGGAGAAATAAGCGTGGGCAGGCCCCGACTTACTTCCTTGCATTGCAAGCCCAGTGTACGAAATGCGGCAGCAGCCCCTTTTGTTTTACGGCTGATTTCCATACTGAGATACCAACCTTTAAAACTTTTATGATGTCCGTATGTTTGCCATACCTCGTCTATCACAAAACGGTTACTGTCGGTTTCATGCTGCATATCGCCGGTATCCCAGTATTTACCGCTGTCGTAGAGGCCAAAATAAAATTGCATATCCAGTTCATCGGCCAGTTCCAGGAACATTTTCACCAGGTCTACCGGTGGTTGGTAACAACCAAACTGGTTCATAAGATAGCGGGAAGGGTAGGTAATAAACTTCCGGTAACCGCTACGGATCAGGATTACCGTATCAATACCGATGGCTTTCATATGCTCAAAATCCCTGCGCCATTCTTCCCGGCCCCAGTTCTGGTGCGGGATATCGTGACTGATTTCATCTATAAATGTTCCCGTAATCTTCATTATAATAGTTTTTTTTGCTGCAAGATGCTTTTCCAAACCTGGTAACCGGCGCCGGTTAAATGCAGGCCATCATTGGTGTAGGCGCTGCTTAGCCGGCCTTCCGGGTCGCTCAGCGCATCATGTAAATTTACGTAGGTACATTGACGTTGTGCCGCCAGTATTTCCAGTTGACGGTTCACAGCCTGTATACGCGATTCCTGGTGTTGGTGCCGTGCAAATTCACTAAAGTGGTCGTTGGTGGGCAGTATGCTCTGCACATATATTTTTGTGATGGGAGATGCCAGCCGGATGCGGCGTATGATCTCCGTATAGTTGGCCAGGAGCACGCTGTCCGGCACCCCGTCTGCCATATCATTAATTCCGATCATCAGGAAAATTGCTGCCGGCTTACGATTGGTCACTTCCTGCAACCGGTTTAAAATACCGGCCGTATGATCGCCACTGATACCCCTGTTTTTTATTTTCGGATTTTTAAATAACTCCGCCCATTCTGCAATGTCCGTAATACTGTCTCCCAGGAAAATGATTTCCCCGTTGTCAGTATCCGGTATCCCATAAAACTGGGTCACCTTTTGCCGGTAGTAGCTACTACCATAGGTACTATCGTATTGCGCAACGGCGGAAACGCCCCATAACAATAACCCTGCGGTGAAGAAAATCTGCTTCATCATATTATGCGTTTTCTGCGGTCAAAGTAGCCGGAGCAGTATGCGGTATATTTTCTGCTGCCGTGATATGCAGGCGATCGTACCAGGTAAATTTCAGCACTGCCATGCAGGCCAGCCATACGCCCATTGCCAGGAATCCTTTTTCAAAATAACCGAATACAAAGCAGATGGGCATAATCACCATACTCATCTGCCAGCAAATACCTACCAGTATATTCAACACATCCCATTTAAACTGTTGATTAGGCATAAAGGAAGGATCCGCCATCTTTGCCCAACGGGCTACCGGCGTCCACCAGCCCCAGGGACGGGTATTTACATAGAACTCCGTCAGTACCTTTTCATTTGCCGGCGGCGTGAGCAGGCAACCCAATATACTGCCCGTCATAGAAAATACCAGGATGATAAAGAACGAGATCAGGGTACCAATGCCACTACCGAAAAGATCAGCGTATTGCGGGAAATAAGCAGACGATAACAGGTCCATCAGCTTAGGCACAAACGTTGCGGAAATCAACCCCACCAGCATGCCGGAGAAATAGCCGTAGCCATTAAACCGCCACCAGATCCACTTCAACACGTTGGCTGCGGCATAACCACCATACAGCGCGGAAGAAATCCACAGGGTTAATGAACTCAATGAATCTGCAAACAATCCGAAAATACAACCCGTTAAAATCACCACCACCGAAGTCACATAGCTCCATTTCACATAATGGGCCGGCGCTTCATTGGGTCTGAAGTATTTTTTATAGAAGTCGTTCACCAGGTAAGCCGGCGCCGCATTCACAAAGGCAGAAAATGTACTCATGAAAGAAGCCAGCAAACCTGCCAGCACCACGCCTCTTACGCCAGCCGGCAAATAACCGCCTACTACCCTGCTGAGAATAATCTCGAAATCGGGTTTCGTTTGTCCCTGCAATACGGGCATCAGGTAGTTGATACCAATCAACGTTAAAGCACTCACCATCATGAACAACGGAATATATAATACCAGGTTGGTGAAACCTGTCAGCATGGCCGCTTCCTTCGGCTTTTTAGCACTGAGGATACGCTGCATATCAAAACCCGGTACCGGGCCTGCTAAGCTGGAAAATACGCCTTTGGCAATCATCATCATCACCAATGCACCAAACCAGGTAAAACCATCTTCCGCTACTTTCTGATTGGCTTGCGGGAAAGAGTTGCTCCAGTTCACATCCAGTTTCCAGGTGGGCCAGAAATTACTCCAGCCTTCCGGTACCTTACGATGTAGTTCTGCATAATTTACGTCATGTACAGCGTACGTTACCACCAGCACACAGCTCACCAGCAGGATGCCGTATTGCAATACTTCTGTGGCTACTACACTATACATCCCTCCTTTTACGGTATACAAGGTGGTTAACGCCACAATGATCACGGCATAGGTTTGCTGACTGGTCAACAGCGGATTCGAGAGGTCCCAGGGCAAAATACTTCCGCTGAATTTACCAATCCCTACGAACACGTAGCCGATAAATCCAATCACGCTCACAATGGCAAACAGCACTACAATAATATGTGCCAGTCGGCCGCCCCGGTCATCTCCAAAACGTTTGGTGATCCAGTCGGCGCCGGTCATAGCGTTGCTACGCCGTATCCAGATGGCCAGGAATACCATCACAAAAATCTGGTTCCAGATAGGCCACAACCAGGGCAACCACGCAGCTTTGAAGCCATATACAAACAGCAGTGCCACGTAAAAGGCGGTACCACTTACATCAAACATGCCACTACTATTGCTGAATCCCAGCCAGTACCATTTGATGTTATTATCTCCCAGGAAATACGACTGGATATTTTTAGATGCTTTCTTCGATATCCAGAACCCCAGCCCCACAATAACAGCGAGGTAAAGAAAGATGATCACAATGTCTATTGTCGCCAAATTCATGATATGCTATTAATAGATGAATTAAATTAATCGTTGTTGCTGCAACACGCTGACCCATTTCAGATAGCCTTCCCCGGAGAGGTGCAGCCCATCATAGGTATACTTTGCATCCAGTTGTCCGCTGCCATCCAGCAGGGCATCGTAAATATTTACAAAAGTGATGTGCAGATCCGTCGCCATCTGTTGAATACCGGTGTTGAGCGTTTTGATTTGTTCATTGGTACCGCTGTAATACTGACGGCCTATGAGCTGGTTGTTGACAGGGAATACGCTTTGTACATAAATGCGGGTGGCGGGCGACTGTGACTGCACTGCCGCAATAATACGGCGATAGGTAGCCACAATGGCCGTTGCCGGCATTTGCTTGTTGATATCATTGGTCCCAACCAGTATAAACAGGCGGGCAGGTTTATGCCGGATCACCTCATCTACCCTGGCCAACAGGCCATTGGTATTATCACCTGCAATACCCCGGTTCAGGATGTTGGCTTTGCCCAGGAACTCTGACCAGTCGCCCCACTGCGTGATACTGTCTCCAAAAAAAATAACCGGTTTCTTTGCAATGGGTAATTGTTTAAAATAGGCGGTACGACTATCGTACAAATAATTATGATAGCTGGAATCCTGTGCCAACAGCCGCGTCATCGCGCATATCAAAAGCATAGGCAGCATGGTTGATATCTTCTTCATATAATTTATGTTTTCCAAAACCATTGCCGGCGGGTAAACCACACCGCAACGGCTGATACAATACCGGTAAAAAATACACCCCGTGCCATCCCCCACCCCGGCGATTGCCCCATTCTTTCAAAAAGTATGATGGCGCCGGTGAGGTGTAACAACGGCAGCAGTAACAGGTTGCCTGCTACATAGGCTACCATGGGGTTGCGGCCGGCCATGGCCAGGTAATGGACAACCACATTTCCTGCTTTACTATATTGGCATGCGTAAAAAATTATTAATGCCAGGAACGCAAGGCCGGCAGTAACAAAGTAATAGCTAAACGTGGCCGGATCTTTTTTGATGCCTCCTTCAAATGACTCAAAACATAAGCCCAGTACAACAAGATAAGCACCTGCTTTCAAAAATAGATGCAATAGTGGGAATTCATTTGCATCTGTTTTCCGGATAGCCGCGTAACATCCACTCAAACCCGCTATGGTCAATAGAAAATTGAGCGTAGTATGCCGGCCAAACAGCAAACAGATATTTCCGATCAGCACCACTGCTGCACATCCCGCGGCCCATCGGAGATAGCGGAGCGATTGCTTTTCCGGTATGGTTTGTACCGCACCATATTGCAACATCCAGTCTCCCGCCAGTGTGCCCGGCAACAAGATAAACAGGTATTTCAAAAAATGACTACTATACATCCACGGCACCGGCGACCATGACAACAAAGTGTGGCACCAGTTGCCGTCCTGTGTTCCGCTGAGAAAAATCCCCATGAGCACCGGCAACAGCGCTATACGGAGCAATGGCCGGTTGCGCGTAACGTACCAGCACAGTGTTCCGGCAAGTGATACATTTGCCAGGATCAGGATAATGATATCACTGTTGTATAATGAAAACCCCTGCCCACTTTCAAACGGCAACCAATAAAGCAATGACGCTGTAATGATAATGGCAGCGGCTTTCAACGCCCGCCATGCTATCGATTTCCCGTGGTAAAACAACACAAATAACAGCGCAAATGATAACAACGACCATCCGTATTCCATGGCGCCCGGTTGCTTACTTAACCCCGATGCGGTCATCTGCCGGCTAAACAAGGCAAAGAACACCAGTAACAGGAATCGTCTCAACGCTGTTTCCAAAATGGCTCCCACATGGGTCCCTGCCTGTATTTTTTTCTGTAGGGAGAAGGGAATCGCGGCGCCCATGCTGAATAAAAAGAAAGGGAACACGCAGTCTACCCAGCTAATACCCGGCAGTGCAGGATTAAAAGCATGCGTAGGAGGCGGTTCCTGCGCATGGTACATCCATGCCGGTAATATGCCAAAGGCAATACTACCGGCCAAGACCATGGCAAAAATAGCCAGCCCTCTTAATGCATCCAGGCTTTGATTACGCTGCTTCATATGCTTACGGCTGTAATCCTGCTTTTACTTCGTCCCATAATGGCTGCTGTAATTTGTTATACTGTGGTGCATACAGGTGTACCAGGTCGAAGATCATTACGCCGGAAGTTTGTGAGAGAATTAATTTAATCGCCCTGCGGATATCCGACTTTTGATTCCAGCTGGTATTGCCGGCATCAATACTACCTACCAGCGGCACTTTACCCTGGGTCACATAACGACCGCCTCGCAGCGATCCTTCCAAACTCCACCAGTTATAGGTTAAGTTAGCCGTAGCCGGGTTATCGGCAAGGTATAGCTGTGAAAAATAATTCCCCGTCATGAGTAATCCCAGTTCCTCTGCATACCCATATTCTTTGGTTTGCGGGTAGGCCCAGTCCATGCGGATCTTAGGATCATTGAACGGATCATATTGCTGACTACCCCAGTTCACCCCTACCGGGTAATAATCGCCATACCAGCCGCCTACATAAGCGCCAAATAAGGCGTCTGCACGGGCTGCCTTCACAGCGGCATGTGCTTTTTTCACGAAGTGGTAGATCACACTCATGCGATATGCCAGCCAGCGTTTGTAGTACTTACCGGTGGCCGCAGGGGTGGTTTGCCCACTTTCTGTTTTCCAGGAACTTACAATGTCTGCCGGGAAGTTGAGGAAGTTGGCATTCTGGTCATGAAACACCTCTTTCAGGTACTGCACAAACTGTGTTTTGCTGTAGTCAGAAAAATCAGCGTCAATGTTGGCATACCGGCCGTAGTCGAGGATAACGCCATCTACCGCGTATTTGGTAACAATCTCTTTCAGGATATTGATGATACGATCCTGTACTTCCGGGTAAGCGGGATTTACAAATCCCGGGCGACCCGTTTCCGTGATAGGAATACGTTTACCATTTACGTCACATACGATCGATTGGTACTTATTCTTAAAGACAGGATCTTCAAATACAGCACCTGTTTTATCATCGTTGTCACCTTCTACGAAGGTCATCACAGACGCGTATATTTTGAATTTTCTCTCTTTGGCTTTTTTCACCATGAAGTCGAGGTAATCTACCTCTGCGGGCAACGACTTACCGTTATGGCTACCTACTTTTTTGGTATACGCACTTGGAAAAACAGTATGACCAGAAGATTCCTTTACATCTACCACCAGCGAGGTAATACCTATTTGCTGCAGGGTATCCAATGTTTTGCGGATAGCCGCTGTATCATTGAAACGGCCATAGGTACCGAATACATTTGCATTCAGGTCTATCCATACAATCGCCTCTTTTTTTCCGGTAGGGATAGGAATGGTGTCTGTTCCGTTGCCCGGATCTACCGGAGGTGTATCGTTATTTTTTTTGCAACCTGTTGCTGCCAGTATTAAGAGGCAGCAGGCATACAGGAATGTTGATTTTATCATAACGCATTATTTTAATGCCACGCGCAAGCGCGTGGCTGATCATTAATAAGTAGTGAGTTCGTAACCAACAATGCCCACGTTGGTGAGCACCATATAGATATAGGCACTGGATCGGTCGGCGGAGAAAGACACGCACAAATCGCCGGTACCATTACCGTTATCTGCCGGTCCGTTGATCACTTCGGAATTAAATACGTTGAACGTACCATAATTCGGATTAGCCGGCGACATACTGATAGCCGCAGGATCGGTTACATCGAACAACGCGATGTTACCACCGTTCAGGCTCCAGGAAGTATACTTCAGGATAGCGAGGTAACTGGCGTTATTAAAGTGGAAATACAGGGAAGGGGCATGGAAGATGTTACCCGCGGCATCGCCATTGAACGCCGATGTACGTATGTTGCTGCCACCATTCACCATGGCTATTTCACTACCATAGTTGAGGAAGTAAGTACTGCTGAAAGATACATCGGTAGGTACCGCATCCGCCAGGTAGCCGAAGCTGCCGGAACCGGAGGCATAGGTAGCGATTACCGGCGCTGCATTAACATCCGGCGCATTCGCTGCATTCACAATTTTTCCATCGTGGATACGCCACTTGTAGATGTCATTTGTAAGGGAGGCTGTAGCATAGATCACCGCGTCTTTATTCACATCTCCATAAATCCTTACCCTACGGCCTACACCACCCCAGGCGGTATTATTGGTCCACTCCAGGATTTTTTCCGGCGCGGCATCGGTAGCGCTCTTCCAACGGTATAAACGGAACTTATCCCCACTGCCTGCGAAAGTAGCCCCCAGCAAAGCGCCGGTGCTATCGTTCTGCATCTGGAAGGAATAGTAATCGTTGGCAGGTAATGGCATATCACGTACATAGTTGCCCGTAGTACGATTGAACAGGCGCAATTTAGACGGATTGGTATTGCTCACAATCACGAGGTAATCACCGCTTACGGCCATACTGGTTTCGGTATAGTTAGTGCTGATACCACCGCCGCCGGAAGCTGCACCCAGCTTAATAAACAACTTACGTGTAATACCAATACCATACGGCTTTTTCACCGGCGGCATTACTTTCATAGTATACTGCTTTACGATACCGTCTATACTCTTTACGGTGAAAGGCAGATCGGCAGAGAGGTTCAGCGTAGCATCCGGCGATACGGAAGTAGTGGAATGACTGTTTACCGATACGCTTACTTTCACTTTACTCACATCTACTCCCGGCAGGATGTAAAAAATAACGTCGTTACCTTTTATCACGGCTTCCATTTCTGTTTCCTCTCCATCCATCAAATAGTGTATGGTAGCGCCCTTGATGTCCGTGTTTCCGACCTTTTTTGCCACCACTACTACATTTCTTTTCTCACCGGTACCACCTTTTATTTCCAGCTTCACCGGTTTAGATAAATCCATCGGCACGCCCAATGCCGGCGTTACCACGGCATCCAGGGGAATATTGGCGCGGAGTACCAGTTGTTTCATATCGGTTTCATTGTCCGATTCCTCCGGGTAGAAATAAGGCACATTGATATACGCGGTATCACGTGCGGTACTGTAAACGGGATCAAATTTGGCATCTTTAACGCCGGGAAGCCCTACCCAGATATCCTGCAGACTGTTGTCTGATTTGGGGAAGATAGGTTCCGGCTGGCGGCAGGCGGTAACCGCTATGCCTAGTCCCAGTATGATGAATATATTTCGCATGTTCATGTCATTTATTGTTACGCATAGTAATTACCAACCCTGAATTTGTTTCATCGCAGGATTCTTGATAATTTCATCCTGTGTGATAGGCATATAGTAGAAGGAGCTGGGGAAATAGCGGTTTTCCTTGTCGCAGTCTACTTCTGTGTAATTGAAGCCACTACCATTTCCGGTCACCTTGTGACCGTGGAAACGCACATTGTTCAGCACAATATGTGCTTTACGCCAACGGCGCAAATCCCAGTAACGATGTCCTTCAAAGGCCAGTTCTACTTTGCGTTCGTGTTCAATAGCCGCCATCATGGCTTCCGGCGTAGCCGCCGTTACGCCTGGCAGCTTTACCCTGTTACGTACTTTATCCAATGATATTTTAGCCTCAGGAATACGATTCAGTTTGGTGAGTGCTTCTGCATGAATCAGCAATATTTCTGCAAAACGCATTTCTATCCATGGCTGGTTGCTACCCAGTACCAGGATGTCCCTGTTGCTTTCATCCAGCATTTTGCGGATATAGTAGCCCGTTACTGTTTTACGTGGATCGGTATTTACTTTAAAATCGATGTAGCCTTCAATTTTATCATCCGGTGTGGTATTCAATACGCGACCTTTCCAGCTGGCGCCATTGTATAAAATGCTGGCGTAGAAGCGCGGTTCACGGCCGGTATACGGATCGGCTGCCATGGCTGCTTCCGACCAGGAGAATTTCCGGCCATCTGCCATTTCATATTCGTTTACCAGTTCCGCCGTAGGTACGCCGGTAGCCCCACCACCGTCTACATCTGCCGGCGGACAAAAGAAGTAGTCCAGCTGATGGGTCACGCCCGGGCGTTGATAATAGAGGGCAAAGATGGTTTCCTTGCTGTTGTTATTGGTAAACAGTTTACTGTAATCGCTTTCCAGTTCATACACACCGGAGTTGATTACTGCCGCCGCAGCATCTGCCGCATGCTGGTAGTATTCCGTTTTCTTTGCAGCGGGTACGCCGGTGAGAGGATCCTTGTTGAATTGTTTGTTGTCGTACTCTGCTACCGAAGCAGCGTATAACCATGCCCGTGCCAGCAGTCCGTTAGCGGCGCCTTGCGTAGCGCGGCCTTTCTGTGCAGCCGGCCATTCTTTCGGCAGGTGAGCTGCTGCAAAAGTGAGGTCCTGCGTAATAAAGTTCCATACTTCTTCTTCACTGCTGCGGGCTATGCTCTGGCCGGCAGGAAGCTTATCGAGAATAATGGCGCTTCCATTGATACGGGCCAGCCAGAAATAGGAATAGGCCCGGATATAGCGTGCTTCTGCTTCGTACTGTATTTTTTGTTCCGCATTGATTTTAGCATAGAGCTGCATACCATTGAGGAATTCGTTGATGCGGCGGATATTCCCGTAAGCTCCATCCCAGAAGGAAATACCCGGTGCGGTGGCATTCACCTGCGCCGGGTTGTACATCAATTTGTTCACTGATCCATTGCCGGTAGTATTGGAGGTATATTTCTCCAGGTCGGTCAGTGCATCGGTGGCATTGCTGTAACCGATGGGAAACTGGCCGAAAGAAAATGTTTTAAACTGGTCGTACATGCCGTACATGTACAGGTCCACGCTGCTGGCATTTTTCCAGATGGCCGCATCGGTATAGCGATCGCCGGGCATACCATCCAGCTTACATCCCTGCATGCCGGCAGAGAGTACGAACAGGAGCAGCAGGGCCTTTTTTATATTTGAGCGAAATGTGGTCATAAGTAATTTCTTTTCCGGTTTAGAAAGTAAGGTTAGCGCCAAAAGACATCATCTGTTGTTGCGGATAGAAGCCATTGTTGGCATTCGGCATTTCCGGATCCATGTACTTCAGGTGATCCAGCGTGATGAGGTTAAACCCTGCCAGGTAGAAGCGGCATTTTTCAATGTTCAGTCGCTTCAAAACAGGCGCAGGTACGGTTACCCCAATCTGTGCTGATTTCAAACGTACATAGGCGCCATTCTTTACCCATTGTGAATTAGCCCAGCCATTGTGATTCGGAAATCCTGCGCGGTCAGCGGTTAAGCGGGGGAAGGCGGCATTTGGATTGTCCGGGGTCCAGGCTTGTTCCACGAGATAGTACGGACTGTTACCAGCGCCATAAAACGGACGGGTAAACGGTGTGTTATCATTCACGCCCCAGGTACCGGATGAACCTTCATATTCACCACCGAGTGACACATCTACCAAAGCTGCTCCCTGTATTAAGGCAGAGAAATCAAAAATGCCATAACGCAGTTCCAGGTTTAAACCATACATGATTTGCGGAATGTTACTACGGCCCATGTAAGTAATATCATCGGTAGTAATTTTACCGTCACCGTTGATGTCTTTATATTTAATAAAGCCGGGAGCCGCGCCACCACTGGGTGAAGAAGGCCAGCTGTTGACTTCATCCCAGTTCTGGAATAAACCTTCAGAAATAAATCCTTTCTTTTCGCCGATACTTCTTCCCGGTGTTCTCTGCCAGGCGGGCCATCCATCCGGATCATTTTTTACCAGGATTTTATTGCGCGACCAGTTGAAGTTACCGGTCACTCCATAATCCAGTTTGTTGTTTACTTTATGGCGATGGGTAACCTGCAGGTCTATCCCGCGTACATCGGCCATACCACGATTGATCACCTGTGTATAGTAGCCTCCCATGGAAGGTGGGAATAAGTTACCTTGTACATCGAGTATGTCTTTGGTAATTTTGTAGAAATAATCAGCGGTGACAGATAGTGCACCATTGAACAGGCTTACATCTGCACCCACGTTGGTGGTGTAAGCTTTTTCCCACCTGAGATTGGCGTTAGGAATACTACCGGAATAAATACCGGATACAGATTTATCACCGATTACTACTACCGGGTTTGCTGACAATGAAAAAGTTTGCAGGTACTGGTAATCGCCAATACCCCGGTCGTTACCGGTTTTACCATACGAAGCCCTTAATTTCAGGAAGTCTACTTTTTCTTTCAGGCCGGCAAAAAATTGTTCTTCACTCAGCACCCATGCCGCAGAAGCCGCCGGGAAAAAGCCCCAGCGGTTATTCACCGGGAAATATAAAGAGCCATCGTAGCGGGATACCAGTTCCAGCAGGTAGCGGTTTTTGTAAGCGTAGTTAATCCTGGTCACCAGGCCGGAGCGGGCATTGGTACCACTGTTACCCGTAGGTTGTACAATGTATTTGTTGTCCTGGTCGCGGAAATCAATTTCTTTCAGTTCTGTTAATGGCAGGTTGCTACCACCGGCAGAAAAGCCGTTTCTATCGTATTGAGAATATTCATATAAGGCCAGTGCTTTGATACTATGCTTGCCCACTTCGGTGCTATATTGAATGCTGGGCTGGAAAGTCTGACGCGCGTTGTTGCCCTGCGACTGACGTACCGTATTGATGTTGATACCCGGCGGCAGGGAAGGATTCCAGTAGAAGCCGGTGCTGCTTTGTTCTCTTACCATCATGGTATACGGCGTAGTCCAGCTTTTAAATTCCTGGAAAGATTTATCGTAGGCTGTCATCAGTTTGAGGTCCAGTCCTTTTACATAAGGTACGTGCATGGTGAAAGTCAACGCGCCCTGGAAGGTGCTGGTCACGTAACGTTGCCAGCCGGATTGTTCAATCACTGCCTGCGGGTTTACGATACCGGAGTTAGAGCGTGTAGCCGTAGGCGTGCCATCAACGGTTGCAGGAATATTGGGTAGTGCTCTTACTGCCTGGTAGAAGGGGTTCATGTATTCGCCATCATCTGCGGGGATACCGGTGCTGTTGCGTGTTTCCTGGCGTGCGCCGAGATCAAAAGCTACTGAAAAAGTTTTGCTGATGGTAGCGTCTACATTGGTTCTTACGTTGAAGCGTTTGTAGTCAGATCCCTTTACCACGCCTTCCTGGTTGAGGTAACTGGCGTTGGAGAAATAACGGATTTTATCGCTGCCGCCTCTTACGCTTACACTGTGGTGTTGCGCCATTGTTTTTCTACCGGTGAGCATGCCGGTCCAGTCGGTGTTGCCGAGGTAAGGATCTTTATTGGTGCCGTTGCGCAGGGCGGCAATCTGTGCATCGGAATAGGTGTATGGAATAGGATCTCCGCCGGTAGCGGTGAGATAGTCATTATCCATTTGTTCTCCTTTTTTGAACCAGTACATATAATCTGGTCCGTTGAGGAATTTAGGGAAACGGGTAAAGGCGGTGCGGGTAATTTCTCCGTCGTAGGATACAACTGGTTTGCCAGTGACGCCTCTTTTTGTGGTGACAAGGATAACGCCGTTAGCGCCTTGTACGCCATAGGTAGCGGCGGCAGCAGCATCTTTCAGGAGGGTGATGCTTTCTACTTCTGTAGGATCGAGGCTGCCGAAAGAGCGCTCCACGCCATCTACAATCACTACCGGCGCGTTGCTGTTGTAGGTACTTTGTCCGCGGATGAGCAGGGTGGCATCGTCAAATCCGGGGCGGCCGGAAGTCTGGCTGGCTACCAATCCTGGAAGGCGGCCTGCCAGAGCGTTGGTCAGGTTCATGGCCGGTGTTTTCTTCAGCTCTGCGGAAGATATCTGCGCCACGCTGCCGGTAAGGGAAGCTTTCTTTTGTGTACCATACCCTACTACCATTACTTCGTTCAGGTCTTTTGAATTTTCCTTCAGTATCGCGTTGAAGGATTGACCAGGCGTGGCATTGATGGTGATGGTGGTAAAGCCTGTCATCGATATCTGCAGGGTTTGCGGACCGTTGGCAGGGAGACTAAAAGTTCCGTCTGCATTTGTCACCATCCCTTTCTGTGTACCTTTTACCAGGATGGTAGCGCCCGGAAGGGCGTTTCCTTTTTCGTCCCTGACGGTACCTTTGAGCACTTGTTGTTGTGCCTGCGCTATCCCTTGCTGTATGATCAGTAGTATCATCAGCAGGCAGGTGCGCCACATTAGATTTGGTTTACGCTTATTCATAACTTGGATTTTTTCAGCTGTTAGCTTTTAGCTGTTAGCAGTTAGTGATTGCCTTTTGCGATTACTTTTACAGGGATATTTTTAAATCATAGTTAGTAACACGTTACTACGAGAAAGTAGTAGCTACCTGGTATAGTGCTCTGGGTACGTGGAAACAACCTTTCCATTTTCCACCTTTGAGTGGCAGTAGTATTTCTCCCTGCCGGTTAAGATATCCGAACCATTCTCCATGTTCTGCATCGCGGAAATGTTGCCAGGTATAGTCGTGTACTTTTTTGAACCAGGCGGCGCAGCGTGGATCGCCGGTATAGGCATAGCCTTTGGCCAGGGCTACCAATGCTTCTACGTGTACCCACCATAGTTTCTGGTCCCATTCCAGTTGTTGTGGTGGATGACCCAGGATGTCTTTAAAATAGAGGATGCCGCCGAATTCCTTATCCCATCCGAATTCCAGGGTATCTAGCATGATATCGCAGGCCTGGCGGAGGAGAACCGGATTATTCATTCTTTTGGCGAGGTCCATGATAAACCACATGGCTTCGATGCCATGGCCGGGATTGACGAGGCGTCCTTCGAAGCTGTTGGAGAAGGTGCCGTTGGCGTATACATTTTCAACGATCAGTTTTTTATCTGGTTGATAGAATACGTCCATCACTTCATGTACCACGGTGGGAATGAATGCGGCCACGCGGGAGGCGCCGAGCAGGTGTTCCATTTCGAGCGACAGGTTACAGAGTATCATGGGTAAGCTGAAGCCTTTGAGGGGGCGGGTGCCGGGAAAGGTTTTATTGTAGTTGCCTTTCCAGTTGTCCTGGCGGAGCAGGATACTTTCAAAAGTATCGAGGGCGATTTCTTTGAAGCGGTCGCTGGGAGCGGCTTTGTCGAGTGCGGCAAATCCCATGGCGGCGAAGCAGTCGCTGAAAATATTGTAGGCTTGCACCAGTGGTTGGCCTTGTTCGTTGAGGGAGAAGTACCAGTGGCCTTTTTCGTTGCGGCCATATTTCTCCATGAAGGCGGCGCCGTGCAGGGCCATGTCGAGCCATTCCTGGCGGGGTGCGATGTGGTTGAACATATGGCTGAACGTCCATACCTCGCGGCCCTGCAGCCACATAAATTTATCCGTATCAAATACGCTGCCGTCTCTGTTCAGGCAGGTATAAAATCCTCCATTGGTTTCGTCTTTACTGAAGTTGACCCAGAATGGCAAAATATTATCGAGTAATTCGGTTCTATATAAACCAGCATAATAGGTAGTATTCAATTCGTGGGTGGTCTCTTCCGGTCGATCGGCTACTTTTGGTTGCATTCTTTTTAAATTATTTTATTTTCGAAGGCTAATTTATTATTATTTTAATTATAAAGCAATGGTTCGTAAAATATTTTATTATTAAAGGTGATTTCATGACAACTTGAATAACTTTATTAATTAAATACTACTTTTAAGAAAAAATATCATATTTACTGCATGACAACCCAGGAAAGCATATTTGAGATCTTTTCAGAAGAGAACCTGGCCGGTGTGGCCTATAAGAATAAATCCCTCAAGCGCTCCATCATTGATCACCTTGATCAGTCGGGCAACAGCACCATTACAGATTTAACCATCGCCCTGAATATCAGCGTCCCCAAAACCACCAGTCTTATTAATGAACTGATGACCGACGGCATTGTAAAGGACTATGGTAAAGACGACTCCAAAGGAGGGCGCAGGGCCAGTATGTACGGCCTGGTAGCCGAATGTGGCTTCTTTGTGGGGGTAGACATTAAGAACTTCTACGTGAACATCGGCCTGCTGGATTTTAAGAAGGAGCTGGTGACCTCGGAGATGCACGTCCCTTTTACGTTGGCAAATACACCCGAGTCTTTTAAAGAACTGATCAGCATTATTCTTCACTTTATAGATAATGTATCTGTTGATAAGAAGAAAATTTTTGCTGCCTGCCTGAATCTTTCCGGGCGCATCAACAGCGAGAAAGGGTATAGCTACAGCTATTTCCATTTTAATGAAGAGCCGCTGAGCCAGATCGTGGAAAATGCGATTGGCATCAAAACCTTTGTGGAAAACGATTCCAGGGCTATGGCCTATGGCGAGTTTTACAACGGCACCGTACATGACGAAAAGAATGTATTATACCTGAACCTGGACTACGGTATTGGTTTGGGGATTATGATAGACGGCAAGATTTACCGGGGCAAATCCGGCTTCAGTGGCGAGTTTGGGCATATCCCGATTTTCTCCAACGAAATCATTTGCCATTGCGGCAAGAAGGGCTGTCTCGAAACAGAAGCCTCCGGGCAGGCGCTGGTACGTATGTTCCGGGAAAGAATTGAACAGGGGCACACCTCTGCCCTGCTGCATGGCAAGCAGCTGCCGGAGAACCTGCGCGTATCTGATATTATACAGGCTACCCTACAGGAAGACACGCTGTGCATAGAGCTGATTGCGGAACTGGGAGAAAAAATAGGCCGGGGTATTTCTGTGCTCATCAATCTCTTTAACCCGGAACTCGTGATTATAGGCGGTATCCTGGCTGATACGGGCGACTATATCCGGCTGCCTATACGCAGTGCGCTGAACAAGTATTCACTGAGCCTGGTAAATAATGATACCCAGTTACGGATGTCTAAACTGCATGAAAAGGCCGGTATTATTGGCGGTTGCCTGATTGCCCGGCATAACCTGCTTGCTTTTAATAACTAATTACACCAACGGTTGTTGTTTTTTAAATTATTTTATTAAGTTTGTTTCGATTAATAATAATATTAACTATTCATCGTAACAAATTTCCATGTTTACAACACGTATATCAGCCAACGGAAAAAAGATACTATTATTCGGCTATGCCATCGCAGCAGGTTGTATGGCGCATGCACAGGGCGTTTCCAGCGCATTAAACCAGGTGATCATCAACACGCCGCAAGGTCATACTTTACAGGTACCCGGCCTGCTCAGCGAACAATTGCCGTCCCTGAACTACCAGAAAATAGTATTACCCGGGCCACAATACCTCATTTCCGATGACCCTGAATATATTCGTGTACCCGAGGGCGTAGCTTTGCGGGAACCCGTGCAACCCGGCTCCGTAAGACTATACCTCTATAACGTAAACGGCGTACAGGAACCGCAGAAAATGGATCGTAAAATAGCGGCGGTGATAAAAAATACCGGGACCCAACCCATGCACATACGCATGCTGAAATATGCTTCCCAAAAACCTACTACCAACTACTTCTTTGCAGGTAAACAGGGACTGGCAGATTTCTTTGCGTCAAAACCGGAAACCATTGCCCGCGAAGTGAAGCCCGGCGCTGCCATTTGCCTGGACCCCATCCAGGATAAAGCGGTGGTGAAATACGATGAGCTGGTACATGGCTTCTATGAATTTGTGATTGACCAACCCGGCGAAATCAGCATTGTACAAACAGACTTAAAAACACCTGCTACGGTAGCAGCAGCCCGCGTAAAAACAGCCCTCGCCACCAAACAATACGCTGGCGCAGGACGCGGCACCTATGGTATCAGCAACTATCGCATCATTGCAAAAGATACCCTCGATACTAAAAACGGACTGGCACAAATTGTAGTGGCAGACGGAGAAAAAGATCCCTGGGTAATGGGTAAAGAAGCTACCACCGGTGAACTGAAAAGCCTGGATGGTAACTATGGTATCCTATATCACATAGACCTGGCCTGGAAGAGCTCTGATGGCAAAGGCCTGGCACTCATGACCTGGAATCCACGCGGCGACAACGGTCAATGGTGCGGCGGTATGGCCAACACCATGATCGTAAGTAGTGGTAAGTTTAAAGAAGGCATTATACAATTGCCGACTAATCAACTGGTGACAACCAAAGCACCGGAAGCAATCCTGGTGCAGATTTTCATACCACCGGCAGATGGCAGTGTACAACAAATTCACCTGACCTACTCCCCTCCCGGCGCTTCCTGCCTGCCAACACCATTGGTGCTGGTACCGGTAGACCTGAAATAATAATAACGGAAATCATATACAGCGGCGTTCCACGATGGAACGCCGTTTTTTTTGCCAGTCATTATAATTCGTCCGGGTAAGGCACCACTTTTTGTGTGCCCTTATAAAAAGGTAACTGCGCTTTCCGTTGCTTCAGTTGTTGTGTCAGCAGCTTTGCCAATGCTTTGGTTTTTTCCGGGTAGCGCGCCGATACATCATTGGCTTCATAAATATCTGTTTCCAGGTTGTATAGTTCCAGTCGTTGTTGTTTCTCCAAATAAATCAGTTTCCACTTTCCCTGGCGGATAGCCGTTAACCAGGAATTATCGGCCCCTAAATTTCCGCCGGTCCAGTCGTTGGGATAGTTCCAGATCAACGCGCGGCGGTTATCCCGCAGCGCCGGTTGCCTGAGGTAAGGAATGATACTGCGCCCATCAATGGTTTGTACGGTGGTATACTTTTTTATGCCCGCCCATTCCAGGATAGTAGGATAAAAATCTTCCATGATCATGTACTGTGTATTCACGGTACCTGGTTGGGTAACCCCTTCCCAGCGCACCATCATCGGCTCCCTGATACCGCCCTCATATAGTGCGCCCTTGCCGCCGCGCAGGGGATAGTTTTGTGTATTATCTCCACCTTGCCGGGGCGGATGTGAAAAGCCCCCGTTATCAGACATAAATACAATGATGGTATTTTGGGTAAGATGATGTTGATCGAGGTAATCCATCAGTTCACCGAGACTCTGGTCCATGCCTTCCACCAGCGCAGCATAGGCCGCTTCGGGCTTAGGCAGTCCCATATCCAGGTAGCGTTGTATAAAGCGATCGTCTGTATTATAAGGTAAGTGTACGGCATAGTGTGCCATATAGAGGAAGAAAGGTTGTTTTCTTTGCCGTGCCGTATCCATTGCCAGCATGGCTTCTTTGGTGAGGTCTTCTGTGAGGAAGGATTTTCCTTTCCTGTACTTATCGAGTCCGGGCATTTCCGCCTGCAAGATAAAGCGACCGGGTACCCGGCCGAAATCGTCTTCCGCGAGGTAGGAAGCCGGATGTCCGGCCGCGCTGCCGCCTATATTTTTAACAAAGCCCAGCTGCAGCGGATCGGCGCCAATGGTTTGGTAGGCGCCGAAATGTGCTTTTCCACATTGAATGGTATAATACCCGTGTGCTTTCAGCAGTTGTGGTAACGGTGTGGCATATACGCTTCTTTCCTGGCCGGGTATAGGTGAAATACCATTTACATTCCAGTTGGGTGCTTCAAGTAAACTATCCTGGCCATCCACAGCTTTATTTTTGAGAGAAGTCCAGTTGCTGACCCGGTGCCTGGCTACATTCATGCCGGTGAGGAAGCTCACACGGGAAGGAGTGCAAACAGACGCCGCATAGGCGTTGGTAAATTTAGTACCTGCTTTACACAGGCGTTCCATGTTGGGGGTATGGAATTTGCGGTTGGCTGGTGTGATGCTGTCCCAGAAAGGCACGGAGGTATCCTGCCAGCCCATGTCATCTACCAGGAAGAAGATGATATTGGGAGCAGTGGGTGTTTGACTGTGGAGCGTGATGTGTATGCCAAGGAGCAGGCAACCACAGAGATATAACTTTTTCATTGCCCGGATGTTCTTTAGTATATCTTCCAAAAGTATAAAATTTTGCACATGATAATTAAGCATTTGGACCACCTGGTATTAACAGTAAAAAATGTGGAGACAACCTGTGATTTTTATAAAAAAATACTAGGCATGACCATTGTAACATTTGGAAATGGCCGGAAAGCCTTACAGTTTGGGCATCAGAAAATAAATTTACATGAAGTTGGAAAAGAAATTGATCCCAAAGCCAATATTCCCACTGCAGGATCTGCAGATCTTTGTTTCATTGCGGCCACACCGATAACGGAAGTTATGCAGGAATTACTTGATAACAACATTGAAATACTGGAAGGCGGAATCGTAGAAAGGACGGGGGCTACAGGCCACATTCATTCTGTTTACTTTCGTGACCCCGACGGAAATTTACTGGAAGTAAGTAATAATGTGATGGTTTGAAATCTGAAACTATAATATTGTTTTTTCCAAAAAACAATATATTTTTATAGCGCTAATGAAAAAATAACATTGTGTTAACTGTGTTTCAACCGATCTGAAAACAGCGCCCTTGTAGCAACAAAATTTGTAGACTGTAGTTTTTGCTTTGAAATATATTTTTTGCTTTTGAAATTTTTTTTGCTTGAGAATCCATTTAATCCAAAGAATTCAGACAACATGTAAACCAGTAGCATTAAAGCTATAAACCTGCATCGGTGTGCGGTTTCATAGTTATCATTTCAACATAAAAAAAAATAACCGGTTTATTTTCCGGCAGGAAGATATGATGTATACGCTGTAGCCAATTTAGTATTTACGTTACAACAAATCACGTTAGCTGTTTAGCAAATTTATCTTCACTTGCGCTGCAATACCGTTTTCTTAACCACAGTTGGTCATTAAAAATGACGAACAGATAAACTCATGCCTAAACCAAAATGAAATATGACAGCGACCTACCTCATAGCTGATACAGGCGTAGCCCGCAGCACCGTGTAGTGTCCCCAATTTTTTTCACATAATAAACCCAATTTAAACCGTATGAAAAAAGGTTTACTACTATGGCTGTTGTTGGCCATCGGTATGGTGCATGCTTTTGCCCAAACCCGAACGATTAAAGGTAAAGTAACAGATGCACAGGATGGCTCACCATTGCCGGGGGTATCTGTCAGCGTAAAAGGCGCAAAAGTAGGCGCAGTAACCGGTCCTGATGGTGCTTTCACCATCCAGGCAGATAATGGTACTTCCTTGTTTTTCTCTTTTGTGGGCTACGAACAGAAAGAACAAAAAGTGGGTGCCGGTACTAACATGCAGGTGTCTCTATCTGCCAGCAATAAAATATTGAATGAAGTATTGGTTACCGGTTATGGTGAGCAGAAAAGAAAAGATGTTACGTCTTCTGTAACCGCAGTATCCGGTGCATTAATTAATGACCGTCCCAGCACCAGCTTTGACCAGTCATTAGCCGGCCGCGCAGCCGGTGTGAATATTACCACTAACTCCGGTGTACTGGGTGACGGTGTAAACATTCGTATCAGGGGAGTAAGCTCTATCAGTAACAGCACACAACCGCTGGTTATTATAGATGGTATTCCTATGAACGTAAGTTCCAACTTAAACAATTTCAACAGTGGTAATAGTACCCGTTACAATCCATTGGCGGATATTAACCCCAATGACATTGAAACAATGGATATCCTGAAGGATGCAGCAGCTACTGCATTGTACGGTTCCAGGGCTTCTGCAGGGGTGATTGTAATTACTACCAAAAGAGGTAAAGCAGGCGTTGTCAGCGTTAACTACAATGGTTATGTTGGTTGGAGCAAAGCGGCTAAATTACCGAAGTTGCTGAATGGTGATGACTTTACTGTCATTCAAAATGAAAAACAAAAAAATATCACCAAAGCAGGAGATATCCCTTTGGTTCCTGCCAAAGACATTGACGTAAACGGCGATGGTAAACCCGACAGAACAGACTGGTTAAAAGAAACATTCCAAACCGGCATTATTCAAAGTCACCAGTTATCTATTTCCGGTGGTACTGAGAAAGCAAGACTCTATGCTTCCGGCGAATACAGCGACCAGAAAGGCATTGTTCTTACGAACCGTTTACGCAGAGGTGGTATGCGCCTGAACATGGATGTAACCCCCCGGAAATGGTTGAAATCAGGTTTTAGCCTGTATACTTCCAAAAGTGTAAACAACGGTGTATTGTCTGACGGCTACCTGGCAGGATCTACCGGCTCTGCTTATTCTGCTATGCCGAATGTACCCGTGTATGATAAAAATGGTAACTACTACCTCAAAAGCAACGGTGACCTGGGAGATGGAAACGATAGTACCGCCGGTAAATTAAACCGCTTCTTCCACCCATTGTCTAACCTGTTCTACGGAAGAAATGATAATACCGTTACCCGCGTGTTATCTGCTGCTTATGTTGAAGTAGAACCGATTGCTGGTTTGAAATTAACTTCCCGCTTCAGTGTAGACTTTATTCAAAACCTGGAAGAACAATATAACAGCCCGTTACAAGCTGGTAACGGTCTTACCTACGGAGGGCTGGCACAGAACATCCTGACCAGGAAAAACCAATGGAACTGGTCTAACTACGCCTCCTATACGAAAAGCATTAACAATGTGCATTTCATTAATGCCATGGTGGGTATTGAGTCGCAGTTTGGACAAACCAAACAAATGGCTAACGGACAAGGTAATCTGGCAGATTCTTACTTCAAGGAAATCTACGACAATCTGTATGCCGGTACAGAAACCAGCCAAACCGGTGGTGACAATTTTGCTAATGCTTTTGATTCTTACTTTGGTAAAATTGGTTACAACTACGGCTCTAAGTATTACTTCGATGCAACACTGAGAGCTGATGCGTATTCTGACTTTGGTATTAATAACCGTCGTGGTTATTTCCCGGGAGCTTCCCTTGGATGGAGACTTTCTGAAGAAAACTTCTTCAAAGATAATATCTCCGTGATCAGCGATATGAAAATCCGCGCCAGCTATGGCCTGGTAGGTAACTCCAACATCAGACCTTATGCTTACAGAACCTTATATGGCGGTGGTGCTTATGCCGACCTGAATGGTTTCTCCCTTTACCAGATTGGTGACCCTAACCTGAAATGGGAAACTTCTAAAAAACTGGATATCGGTATCGACCTGACGCTGCTGAAAAACAGGATCACATTTACGGCAGATTATTTCAGCAACAATATTGACAACCTGATCCTCGATGCACCTATACTGGCTACAGTAGGTACTCCATGGGATCCCTCTACCGGCAATCCTGGCCCTATTTTAACTACCAACGTAGGTTCTATGTGGAATAAAGGATGGGAATTTACCATCAATACCCGCAATATTGATAAAAAAGACTTCACCTGGAGCTCCAGCTTCAATATTACCTTTATTAAAAACCGCGTAACTGCAACTGCAGACGGTAGCGACATTATCAAGACCAATAACAGGGCTGCAATAGACCAAACACTGGGTGTATTTTACCTGATTGACTGGGGTGGTGTAAATCCGGAAACAGGCAATCCCATGTTCTACAACAAGAAGCATGAGTTGGTGATGTACAATCCGGGCCCGGATGTCGCAAGTGCTGCAGACAGATGGACTACACCAGACGGTAAAACCAAAGTAGCACCTATTACCTCTGCTGATGCACATTACCAGGGAAAGTCCGGCTACCCTACTTTCTATGGTGGTCTTAATAACACCTTCACTTATAAAGGCATTGACCTGAGCATTTTCCTCCAATACAGTGGTGGAAACTACGTGTATAACGGTACCAGGGCCAACCTGATGAGCAACTATTTCGGTAACAACCTGGAGGACATCAAAAACAGGTGGACACCGGAAAACAAGAATACCGATGTACCAAAATTATATATGAAAGAAGGTGTGTCTACCCAGGCGTCTACTCGCTGGCTGGAAAAAGGCGATTTCCTGAGAGCGCGTGAAATCAGCGTTGGGTATACTTTCCCTGGCATTAAAAAACAATTAGGCGTAAGTACCCTGCGTGTATATGGCCTGGTACAAAATGCGTTCATCTTCACCAAGTATAAAGGTTCTGATCCTGAAGCAAATACCAACCGTGTGAGTAACATCAACTTCGGTATGGATAACAGGGCAGTACCTATGCCAAGAACATTCATGCTGGGATTAAATGTTGGTTTCTAATTGTTAGTGATTAAAAAAAAGAATTATGAATTTCAAGAATAAAACAAACAGCCGCAGAAAATCGGGGCGCCTGGCTCTCGGCGCAGTAGCACTGGCTGCCACTGCCATGTTTTCCTGCTCCAAGGTAAATGACCAAACGCCTTATTCTAAAATAGATCCGAAGGATGCTTTCAGTAATCCGGAAAGAATTGAAAAAGCGGCGGTGGGTATGTATGACGCGCTGCAAAACAAAGAGTTTTTTGGTGGCCGCATCCTGATCTATTCAGATGTGCGGGGTTTGGATGTCAATATTTCCTCTTACTTTGGCGACGTACCGACCTACAGTATGTTGTCGACTAATATTTACGCCTTCAATGGCTGGTCAGGTGGCTACCGCACCATCCACGAATCCAACTTCTTCACCGCAAACCTGAAAGACAACGAAAAAGTATTGGCGCCGGCAGCTGCTGCACGTTATTATGCAGAAGCTAAATTCATCCGCGCACTCAGTTACTTTTACCTGGTAAATACTTTCGCACAAACCTACACCGCAGAAGCTGGTGCCACCCAACCTGGTGTACCATTGATATTAAAGGCAGCCAGAAACGGTGCGGAAGCAATGGATCCCGCTAATAAGGTAAAACGCAATTCCGTTAAAGAAGTATACGATCAGATGATCAAAGACCTCACGGAAGCAGCCGCCGATTTACCAGTCAGCAACAATGATCCTTATGCGGACCATGCCAGGGCCACTAAAGGCGCTGCTCATGCACTCCTGTCCCGCATCTACCTGTACCAGGGCGAATGGGATAAGGCCAGAGCTTTTGCAGACAGTGTGATTTTATCTTCTGCAGGATATGCACTGGATGCAACACCTGCTGCTATTTACGCCGCTGCCAACTATCAAAGCTCTACAGAGCGTATCTTCTCTGTAGCGATGAATGGTGCGGACAATCCTAACACCAATAATGCCATCGGACAACACTATGGTGCTAATGGCCGCCAGGATATTTCCATTAGTAAAGATTACCGCACGTTACCCAACTTTAACTATCAGACAGACCTGAGAGGTAAGCCATTGTTCGCTTATACATTCAGCAAAACGGGTGATACCACTGCTTTCTTCACTAAAAAGTTTGCCGGCACCATGCCATTGGATGCCTGGGTACCCATTTTCCGCCTCGCAGAAGTGATGCTGATCAAAGCGGAAGCTTTGGCCCGGTTAAATACGGCTACTCCTGATGCAGGCGCCATCACCCTGTTAAATGCTATCAGGAAGAGAGCGAACGCTGCGCCATTAGCACCCGCCACACCAGCTGCGCTGATTGATAACATCCTGACAGAACGCCGTATAGAGCTGGCTTTCGAAGGACAAGCCCAGTTTGATTTCATGAGAACACACCGCGACATTCCGGCGCACGGTGGTGTAAACGTTCAACCCTGGAAAGGTGACTACGCTATTTTCCCACTGCCTAACCAGGAAGTAGAACGTAACCCAAATATGGAACAGAATAAAGGTTACTAATAAGCAGGAACGCCCAAAGCGGTCCATACTTACTAACTGTATAAAAACAAAGATGCCGGCTGCAGATGTAGCCGGCATTTGTTTTTGTTTATGAAATCTATCAGCGCTTACTTAAAGAAAATTTTTCTCACAGATTTGTTGGTTTGTTCTACGACGTATAAATTCCCTTCTTTATCGATAAATAAACTCCGGATACTGCTAAACAACGCCTGATTCAACGTACCATCCTGGTATCCGGCCCTCGGCGGCGCCGTGCCACCTTTCCAACCAGCCACCGTAATTACCGCATCAGCCGTCAGCATACGCACCGCGTTGTTATCTGCCACATACATCACACCGGTTGCCGGATCTCTTACAATACCCGCTAATGATGAGAAGCCAGCGCTCCGTAATGGACCATCATTATAACCATACTGTGAACCCGCATACGTGCTTTTGTTGGCATCCGCCAACCGGTATACCACCGCATCATCACTGGTGTAGAATACGCTCCCTGCATTATCAACAGCCATCGTTATACCAGGTGTTTCATAGCTGTTACGCGCTACCTGCGTGGCATTACCTACCGCATCCAGTTTGTATACACCACCCCACATGGCACCGATATATAAGCTGCCACTTTGATCTATCCCCACACCTACAGGGGTGAAGCTTACGCGGGCATAGGTAGTTACTACCCCGGCAGGCGTAACTTTACGCAATGCCTTGTTGCCCTGGTCTACCACATATATATTGTCCTGCGCATCGATCGTCATCCCGGTGGCAAAGTTAAATGCCGCGCCGGTACCGGTACCATTCTCGTTGCCACTGCTTCCATCAGCATGCCCTGCAAACAGGCTCACTACACCATCCGGCGTTATTTTCTTTATTATATTCCCTTCCGTAACATATGCATTTCCACTTCTGTCTGCCACTATCCCCATTGGATAGCTGAATGCATTGCTATTGGGTCCACCCGCCATGGTGATTACACCGGCTCTTCTAAACAATGGTCCCGTAGCTACCAGGTTGCCTACTTTTACCTGAACATCACCTGTAGAGATACCAACAGGCATCACTACACGCAGCGTGGTATCTGTAGCCTCACTCACAGGGATCGGGATGCCGTTGAAGGTCACGATATTATCCCCGGCATTGGTACTAAAACCAACCCCTTTTACTACTACTTCTGTTCCTGCCAGTCCATTGTCCGGCAGCAGCTGTTTCACGCCCAATGCCTGCTCTTTAAACAGTGGCCCGGTGGTTTGCTGCCCATTCACTGTTATCTGCAATTGGCCGGCTCCCGCACCTGCCGGCACTTTTACACTGAGCTGCCTATCCCCGGTGGTAGTAACTACCGCCGGCTGGCCGTTGAACGTAACGCTTACTTCGTCTGCCAGTGTACTAAAATATTCACCGGTAATATCTACCGAAGCACCGGCAGGACCACTTAAAGGAGTCACTACTTTGATCACCGGCTTAGGTACTACGGTAAATACATTCCCTACGGTTTTTTGTCCGTTGATGCTAACTGCCACCGGTCCCGTGGCTACGCCTGCCGGGGCTGTTACCACCAGCTTGTTGCTGGCAGCACTTACCACCGTTGCCGGTTTTCCATTGAAGGTGACTGTATTACCGGCAACAGCTGTATTAAAGCCTTCTCCACTAATGGCCACCTGTGTACCGGCACCGCCTTTCACCGGCTTGATAGCACTGATCAACTGGAAGGTAAAATCAGGTCCGGTAACGGATTTACCGTTTACATTTACGGCTATTTTACCACTTCCCGCGCCCTCCGGTACCGACGCAATCAGCAATGTATCAGTAGCGGCGGTAATCACTGCCGCTTTTCCATTTACCGTTACCACTGCCGGGCCATCCAGGCTGCTAAAGCCGGCGCCATGAATCGAAATATTCGTACCTGCGGGACCGTTAGCCGGATTTATTTCGTGTAAACTCAATGCCTGGTAGGTATAGGTGCCCAGTTCCTGCTTACGCTCTCCCGCTTTCACGGTGAGTGTACCGGTAGTTCCCTGCTCCGGCGCCAACACCATCAATATTGAATCACGGGCATCCACTACTTTGGCATCGGTACCATTAAAACTTACGCTCACCTCCTTGTTAAGGCCCTGTCCCTGCAGGGTAACAATGGTACCTGCGTTACCACTGTTAGGCCAGAATGTTTTTACATTCAGGGACACGGCGTCTTTGTTGTTGTTTTTCCTGCAGGCCATTGCCAGTATACAGCATACCGCCAGCAGGGATAAATATTTTCTCATATTGGTTATATTAATCAGCTTAAAAAGAGTACCGCATTCCCAACTGCATTTGTGCGCGGGAATTGAAGAAGTCCACAGAATAAGGCTTACCCGGATTTTCAAAGGTATACACCGGATATGCGCCCGGATTCTGCCGGGCCGGGAACACCGGTGTTAAACCTGTACTGGCCGTTGAGTTGAACGTATTAGGAGAGAAATATACTTTTCCCCAATTGCTGTTCACCAGGTTAGTCAGGTTCACGATATCCAGGGTGAAAGTGATATATTGTTTCCCACCAAAATGATACTCCTGTGCGAAGTGCAGATCTGCCTGGATATTCCATGGGGTACGGCCCGCATTGCGCTCGGTAAACTGTCCACGGCGGGAACGGAGATATTTATCGCCGTCAATATAGGCATTGAAAGCCGCTGCCTGCGCTGCTGCACCTTCTCCTTTATCCTGGAAATAATTCACGGCTTCTTCCACCTTTGGAATATACAGCAGGCTTACCTGCTGTGGTAATCCCTGGATACTGTTGTTAACAATACCATAGGTAAACGGACTACCTGACTGCGCTGTGGCAAAAACGGTCAGCGTACTCACCCAGCTATTGCTCCAGGCTTTGTGATAAGTAACGTTGCCGACTACACGATGACGCACATCAAAGTTAGACCAGGCCAAACCGGGATTGTTGGGATTCAGTGCCTGGTTCAACTGCCAGTTACTTTCCATAGAGTTACGGATACCATTGGATACATCTTTTGAGCCACCATAAGTATAGGCCAGGGACGCCTGTATACCGGAAGGGAAAGTGCGGTTTACACTACCGGTAATGCTGTAACGGTAACCTTTGCTGGTATTACTTAACAGGTAAGCATTAGAAAAATGAGGATCTACGGTACCACTGTAAACAGGTTGCAAACGGTCCTTGTCATATCCATAGTACTTTGGATCATCTTTGATATTTATCTGCTGAAACAATACATCTTTCAGTGTTTTGGTGTACATGGCTTCCACCATATACTTAAACCCTGCCGGGCTGGTATAATCCACCCCTACACTGGTACGCCAAACCTGCGGCATCACAAAATTGTTATCCAATACATCTACCTGTGTTTTACCGGCATTGCGGTTACTGATCAATGCACCATTCTGTTCAATAAATTGTGCAATCCCGTTAGGATTGGGTTTTAACGGATCACTACCTGGTGCAAATGCCTTTGTATCGGCTTTCTGGTCAAAGGAACCGTAGTTAATGCCGTTGTTGTAATACGCATAGGCAATCCATGCAAATGGAATACGGCCGGTAAACAAACCGGTACCACCACGCAGGATGAGGCTTTGGTCGCCTTTCCAGTCGAAGCGGAAACCCAGCCGTGGCGACACCTGCACTTTGCCAAGGTAGCCATTGTTAATACGATTGAGTGGCGTATAGGTGTAGGTGTTACCAAAGAAACCATCTGTCCAGGCGTTCTGTGTTTTATCGCTCAGTGCCGGTTTCTCCGGCAGCCAGGTATAATCAGCCCGCAAACCAGGAATCAGCTTTAGTTTATCCGTTACCTGTATTTCATCCTGCGCATATACGCTGTGCATATTCACATTGAACTTTGCTTCCGGGTTGTCCAGGATATAATTACGGCTGTTGTTTGTATAGTTATAACTTCCTCTTACGCGATAAGGGTTGTTATTGAGGTAGTCTTCAATGCTGAGATAGTCCACACGGCCATTCCAGGCGTTCACAAATCCATAGTTAATACGATACAGCTCATTATGGGTACCCAGTAACACGGTGTGTTTTCCTTTGCGCCACGTGAGGTTATCGGAGATTTCAATGGTACGCTGTTTCATGTCAAAGATGCTGGCTTCGCGATCGGTACCGAGATAAATGGTGGTACCGGGTGTGCGGCCTGCAATCTGCACCTGTGGCAGCGTTGGATCGGAATCCGGGTTACGTTTATCATGCACCACGCTGTAGCCGGCAATGAAGCTGTTAGACCAGCGGCTGTTGAAACGCGACTTCAGCTCCATCACGGTAGAAGTCTGGTTATTTACCTGCTGATACGCCATGCTGCTGAAACGGAAATCCTGCTGATCGCGGTCCATGTTCATGGCTTTAGACATGATGGTGTTGTTGCGAACGGACAGCTGGTGTTTATCGTTAATATTCCAGTCGAGGCGGTTAAAGAATTTCTGCGAGCGGGAATACGCGCTGTAATTGCCAGCAGTGCCAGGGTCAAAACTGTTGCCATAACGATCCAGCGTAGACTGGCGGATCTGATCCGCGTCTTTGATGCTGAGGATATGCGTCGTTTCTGTTTGCCCAACGAGCAACTGGGAAGGGTCCTGGCGGGAGGTGATTTCTTCATTGGTGAAGAAGAACAATTTATTTTTGATGATAGGGAAACCTACCCTCACCCCTGCCTGGTAATCGTAAAAGTCGTTGTTCATTTTATTGCCGGTGGGACCTTTACCGGTCAATGCCGCATTACGGCCAAAGCCATACACGGAGCCGGTAATGGTGTTGGTACCGCTGCGGGTAACGGCGTTGATACTACCACCGGTAAAATTACCAATCTTCACATCAAAGGGGGCGAGGTATACCTGCATATCTTCGATGGCATCCAGCGATACCGCGTTGGTGCGGGTGCTGGACCCGGGCATACCGGAGCTGCCGGTGATACCACCTGCAGAAGGACTGAAGCCAATGGCATCATTATTAATGGCGCCATCGATGGTGACGTTGTTATACCGGAAGTTGGTACCGGCGAAGGAGTTATCCCGGGAGCTTTGTGGTACCATTTTAGTCATATCCTGCAGGCTGCGGGAAATGGTGGGCATGTTTGCCAACTGGGTACGACTGATATTCTGTCCTGCTCCGAAGGTGTTAGCGGAAGCCCCTTTCTTCGTGCCTTTCACCGTTACGGCCGATAATTCCTTACCGGCTACTGCAAGTACGAAGTTGAGTTGCATCGGTTCACCGAGGCGGATATTTATTTGTTCTCTTTTCTGTGGTTGCATGCCCATCATGGTCACACTCACGGTGTAAGGACCGCCGATGCGCAAACCGGGTAAATAATAGCGGCCGTCGGTACCGGTGGCTACGCCGTATTTGGTGCCGGAGGGCTCATGGAGCGCTACTACTGTAACACCAATGAGTGGTTCATTTTTATCACCGGTGATTTTACCGCTGAGCGTACCATTTGTTTCCTGTGCCTGTGCGGGGAAACGCAGGCAGAGCAGGAGTGCAAAAAAATAAGCTATGTATAAAATTTTATTCATCACAATTACTGATTTTCTTTTAATACCTGATCTATGATATGCAGTACACCGTTGCCGGCCATGAAATTCTGTTTGGTAACTTTTGCGGCTGTTTTATTACTGGCGCCTTTGATGTTGATACCTGTATATTTCACCCCTTCTTTCTCCAGGGAAATGGTGACATTATTACCATTCAGCATGGCTTGCTGTGATTGATCTGTGACACCTGTGGTGAGGATATAATCGTAGATGAATTTCCTGCCAGCGAAAAAATGATACTGTAATAAATCTTTCAGTACGGTGGCATCTGTTTGCAGGATGCTATCCGCAGAAGGATACCCGGCTGCGCGGAAAGCATTATTGGAAGGCGCGAAGAAGGTATATACGTCGGCGCCTGCGATGCTTTCTTTTAATCCGGCACGTTGTAAGGCCACATTCAAAAAGGTGAGGCTGGTATCGGAAGAAATAGCGGCGGAGAGGTTAGCGTGTACCAGTGGTTGTAATACGGTATTCAGTACCTGTATGATGCCGTTACTGGCTGGCAGGTTATAGGCAAGCACCGGGCTGCCATTCACTGTCAGGATCGTATCTGCGCCTTTTACCCAATGCGTAACAAACATTTTAGCACCTGTTACGGCACTGAGTTCCTGGTTAAATTTAAAGGGCAGTTTGTTTAACTCCCAGGTACCATTTACAATATGATAGGATACCAGTTTATTGAGTATATCCGCGCTTTGCGTGAGCACTTGTTGGGTAGTACCATATCCTGCCTTGATAAAGGCGTTGTTATCCGGTATCATGACCGTATATGGGCCTTCTCCGGCCAGGACATTACGGTAGCCGGTGCGTCCCAATGCGGTACTGAAAGAAGAGAAATTGAATTTATTATCATCAATGACGTAGGTCAGGCGGGTTAATTCGCCTGCTCCCGGCCCGTTATCTTTATCCTTTGTGCAGGCTGCCAGCATTAACAGTAGCAAACCTGCGCAGGTAAATTTCTTCATGTTGTCTGCTTTTAAAAATTATCTTTTAAAGAGATCATCTATTTCATGGATGACACCATTAATGACCCGGGTGTTCCTGTTCTTCAGAGAAACGTAAGGATAGTTGGTATTCAATCTTCTGACGCCTGGTTGTCCGTTGTTATTCACAAACGAGAGGTGAATCGTTACCGGTCCTTCATTGTAACGCTGGCCTTCCCGCAGCACGAGGCCTGTGAGTCCGGTGGCGTTGTTGACCAGGTCGTTGGAGAAGTATACCGGTCCTACCCGGTAGTTCGCATCCAGTTGACTGGCGCCGGATACTTCCGGTCCGCAGGCTCTGAGAATAGAATCCATGGCGGTAACGGGGGTCTGCCAATACATATTTTCATCATAGCCGGCATCAGGCAAAGGCCAGGAGCGCAGGCAATATGCCAGTATATCTTCTGAGTTACGGAAGCCATTTTTGATGAACGCATCATTATTGGGTGCAAAGAGTGTAAACTGTGCAAAACTGGAAGCTGATTTCAGAAAGGGCGCCATTTCGCTCATATAAACGGATGCGTAGAGGCTATCATTGATGCGCAGTGCTTCCATGTAAAGGCTAAACTGCGGCTGACTTTCCAGGTATTCCCACATGCTTTGCTGTGGTTTAGCAATCAGGTGATCAATAGGATATACGATACCGTTGGTACCTTCCAGGTATTGTCCCCATTTACTGAGGGCATTTCCATTTACTATCAGGCTGTCTCCGGACTTTGCGGGGAACAGGAAATCGGTATAGTCACTATACCAGTTTTCTCTTTCCGGAAAAGCGCGGGATGATAAGGTAGCGGTGGGCGTACTTCCTTTTGTGGCTGCAATATTGTCTGGTAGCAGGCGGGCAGGCATTACGTACAAGGTGAGGAGTTCACTGAGCGTAGCCGCATCCGTGTTTTTTATTTTATCTGCGGTCCAGCCGGCTTCTTCAAATGCTTTATCAGTAGGTACCAGCAGGGTATGAAAACCGGCGCCACTTTGTTTCACTTTTTCATCCATACCGGCACGTTGCCATGCCTCACGGAAACGGGCATACGGAGATGCCGCCAGTTGCTGCTGCCAGGTTTTATCCGGACCAGGCAAGTGTGGTACAGCTTCTCCTACCGGTTCCGGTTCAATATCCTGTTTTTTACAGGCGGCAAAAGACAGGAGCAGCAATAAGAGTAAAGATATTCTTGATGTCATTATTTTCATTTTTATCGCTTCATTAAATCCGGATTCAGGAAAAGGTCATCTACCACATGTACAATACCATTGCTGGTCAGATGATCCGCATTGGCGAGGCCGTTTTTATAGTTTAGATTAAAAGGCCCTTCTTCATTAGGGAACCAGGCGGCATTTTTCCATTTTGTAACGGTGATCGTACTCTGTTCGCCTGTTGTTGAATAGTAGACATATCCTGGCGCGATAGCGTAGCCTCCTACCTGGATAGCGTTTTCCGATATCACGGAGCTACCATTGATAAGATAACCATCCGTAGAAAAAACGTGTATCTTCCTCATGTCAATCGCATAGATGGAAAAAACAATTGCTTTATAATCATCCGGATTCATCGCCCCAATTTTGGCTGCGGTGATACCATATTTGGCAAAAGCGCTGTTGGCTGGCGCAAATACGGTGAGTGGCTTATTTGTTTTGAGTCCATCCCACAATTTGAATTGTTTCATTGCGGTAGCAAACAAGGTGAGGCTGGTATCAGCAGCGATATAATCCTGTACAGTAGCACGGGTAAATTTCAACGGCTTGGCCAGGATATGTAATACCCCATTGGCTAAGGGAATATTACGCCTGCTTTCCTTGTAGATCAGCGCACCGTTTACAAACATGTCGTTATCAGGTTGCAACTGTACACCAGGTGCGGTAGAGATATATACTTCCTCTCCTGCCAATGTCATATAGCGGCTATCCAGTTGTTGCGGGAAGGTGGTGGTATAATAGCGGTTGCGGATCATATGATAACGGAGCATGAAACGCAGACTATCTACATTCATGTTGGCTACATCTTCCACGCCTTTAATACCCATGCTATTGAAAGCATTATTATCGGGTGCAAAAAACGTGAAAGGGCCTGCCTGATTCAGTGTATCCAGCAGGTTGGTTTTCTTCAATGCAGCGGCCAGGATACTCAGGTCGTAGTTATTTTCAATAAAGGCGCCTATCTGGCGCGGTGAAGTAGTTCGGTCCACCGGCGGCAGCAGGTTGTCTTTCCGGCAGCCTGCCAGGAGTACCAGTAAAAGTAAACCGGCGACGAGCTGTTTTATGATAGCGGTATTCAACATATTAAAATAATAAAGACGTTAATAAACAGGCGGTGCAAACTTGCGCTGGATAGTGGTGATATAAAAGCGTCTGTTGATATACTCCACCGTATTTACCGTAGCAAACGACCGTGGATTAGTAGTACCGGAGTGAATACTTACCACCAGCCCTGTACGCAAATCACATCTCACGTTAAAAGGGTAATAAGTATTTCGTCCTAATGACCCATAGTCTCCCATAATCACAGCGGAGTAAGCCCCTACCGGCAGGAAACCGGGATAGGTCATATTGTCCGGCGAAAGACCGGGCGCATAATAGCCAAATGCCTGGTACATATTACCCGTAAAGATTTTATTACTGCTGCTATCCGGGAATAGCGGGAAGCTATAATAAGGTGCTACAATTGGTTGCAGGGAATGTGTGATTTGTCCCATCGGTATCCCTTTGTATCCGGGGAGTGCTGTAAGGATGTTATTGGCCTGTTTGCCAAGCGTGTAATACACATTCATGGTATCTTTCAGCTTCGTGTTAGCGATATCCACATTTGGTAATACATCGGGCCCTTTCGTAAAGAAGTCATTCGCGCTGAGGTTGTAGAAATTCACATACACCAACGAGTCCGCGAATGGCTGTTTCTGAAAAGTTTCATTACGCAGATACATCATAGGGCGTTGACTGGTAAAGTCTTCCAGCAATGCATGCATGGTATATACCTCTCCGGCTGTCAGGTTAATAGTGGTATCAACCAGGGTAATACCTCTTTCTGTTTTTTCCAGTTCGAAGTACGGCGTATTATTCAGGGGCCTGGTGCGGAACACAATGCGGTGTTTTCCGGAAGGCACCTGCGCCCAGCTCGATAAATCATATCCATTCACAATGGGCGCTGCCAGTACTCTCCTGGTACCCGGATATTCATTTTGCCAGAGTACATTGCTGGCAGCATCAGGATAAGGGCGGGCCCAATCGGCGCGACGTTGCAGGAAATCGCCGGTAATAGCCGCACTTAACGGTACTCCATAATCATCCATTACGGGATCTATCAGGAAGGCCAGGAAAGGTTGTGGCACATCCTTATTGTTGAGTGTAGGTACAAATTCCAGGCAGTTGAATACCCGCAGATACGCAGGACTACTCAACTCCGCATATTCTGTTTTGCGGCAACTGCTAAACAACAGCGCGGTGAGCAACAGGGGTAGTAAAAAATATTTATAGTTCATAAAACGACTCAATTGTTATGTTTCACAATAATCATCCGGGCTTTTTCTATAGCATTGGCAGCGGTGCTACCTACCAGCGCCACGGTATAAATGCCTGGCTCGCTCTGTGGCAGCAGCGGTGTTTTATATAATTCAGGACGGGCAATAAAATCACGGCTCTTCAGCGGCGCAATCCCTGTCAGCCAGTCGCCGGGTGTAACGCCGGGGGCGGAAGCATAGGCCAGTAGTCTTTGCGGAAAATTAACCGGCAACTGTACATACGGTACGTCCGTTACCGGCCTGCCCTGGTAAATATGCTGTGAAGCGGCAGACAAGCCAGGTAAGGGCTGGCCATCGTTCTGTGTAAAGGTTACTTCATCCAGGTCGGGGCAGAAGTTCATGCAACGGATCCAGGAAGGGTAGATATCTTTCATGGAACTCCAGCTACCATTGTCGGTGGCGTTGCCATCGTAATACTTACCACTGAGATTATTGGCTACAAACGTAATGGCGGTATTACCATCTTTACGGGTATACAACCAGGCCGTGAGATTATCAGCGGGCTGCAGATCGATGCTGCTTTCAGCTACTACTTTACCATCATCTCCCAAAGCTTTTACTATATGCTTACCCGTTATGTAACGGGCATAGTTGGTTTGTTTGGCAAAAGTGAGGGCATCCCCCAAAGGTTGTCCGTCTACCTGCCAGGTGATTTTCTTGCCAGCCGCCACATTAATCCCCTGTAAACGGGCGTAGGTGAGGTTTACCGGCTCCGCAATATCTGCGAGGATGCGGAACGTATTGTTTTCTGACTTATAGGTTTCCCCCGAGGGGCCACCATTCGGAATATTGGCGTCATAGGTATTGGATACCACAATGGTATAAATACCTCCCGGCTGAAACGTCTTCACCGGCGCATAGGTTAACCAGGTATCCTTATAATTACCAATGCCGGGGACGCCCCAAACATCCATCAGGGTTCCGGTAACAGGATTAAGGATATTGTACAGGCTATTCGCTGCCGGTACCTGTTTACCTTCATTATTCAATACCCTGAACTGGTAAGTACCATAAGGCAGGTCCACATAGTCGGAGTACTGACCGGGCGCAATGTTGCTCAGTCCGGGTACATTGGTACCATCTGCCAGAGTGACTGACATCGGGCCGGTGCGATAAATTCCCGGCGGAATACTACCCGTAATCGTAGAACTGAGATTCAGTAACCGGATCTTAAATCCGGCCGGATCTGCCGCCGGTGATATACCCCGTGGCACTACAAACAAAGAGTCCATCAAACCGGCCGTATGAGGGCGAAAACGCACATAGTAATAATCGTTCGGATGTGCATCATCGTCTTTTGCACGGAATGGCCGTGCCGGTGGCACATAATTCCGGGGAGATAAACTGCTGAACATAATACTATCTGCCCAGCCATTTTTTACCAACTCCCGTGGAATGGTATAGGTGGTACCCAACCGACCATTTTCCGGGAAATAAAAGGTGCCCTTAGTTTGTTTCTCACCATAATAGCCTTCCCCATCGGGTAACTGGTAGCTGGTCAGTTGTATACCATTTACCGACAACTCTGTAGCCCCCACCAAATTTATGAGGCGGATCGTAGAGGGCGTCATCGGCTGTTGTACCACCCGGTTATCGTAGGTGTAGTCCAGTTTTTTGCTGCAAGCATTCAATAAAACTGCCGCCGCAACAAGTATATAAGTAGTTTTCATTTTCATCATTCAAATTTTTACAGGTTGAAAGTCAATCCCAGCATAAATTCTGTTCCGCGGTAAAAACTTCTGCGTACATATTTCTTTCCATAAAAATTTCCACCGGTGCCCGGGTTGGCATATACTTCTTCTACCGGACGGTCTAAAATATTTTTAGCGAAACCTTTTAACTGTAAGCGTTTCAGCAGCTGCTGGGAAAACACGATATCCAACACCGGGTTAGGCCTGGAATACAGATCCGGCGTCCCATCCAGGTTTACCTGTATCAACCGCTCTCCTACCATGTTGAACGTGGTGGTGATATCTGTTCCGGTTTTAGCGTTATTATAGTTCATGAATACGTTCACGGAATAAGGGGCCTGCTCAAACAGCGGGCTGTTAGCCGGCGCACGGCGATCGATGGCGCGGGAAGATTCCAGTCGTTCTTTGGTTTTCTTAATCTCACTTTGTGCCAGCAATAAGTTAGATCCCAGTGAAAAATTCTTCATGCCCTGCGCCAGGATGCCCAGGTTCTTTACTACCTCCAGCTCTATCCCGTATACCTTACCCTTGTTAGGATCGTTCTGGAATTCAATAGCCGGAAACTCCGGGAAGCGGGCTTCCAGTCCGCCGGAATTTTGTTTGAATACTTTTGTTAACTGGTTATTGATTTCTTTATAAAAAACCGATGCAGAAATTACTTCTCCCGGACGCGGGAACCATTCCCAGCGGAAATCGTAGTTCGTCGTCTGTTGGTTCTTTAACTTCGGGTTACCTACTACCAGCGCAAACTGGAAAGGATCAAAGTCGAATACATTTGTCAGCTCCCGCAGCTCAGGCCTTGCCAGCGTAGTGTTGTAGCCGAGGCGGAAGTTCATATTTTTATTCAGTGTATAGGTCAGGTTAGCAGAGTAGTAAGGCTCGTAATCTGTTTTGTAGATGGAATTAGGCTCCGTGTACACCAGGTTCACTTTGTTACCGCTGGCGTCTTTAGCGGTAATGGAGGGATCCAGGAATACATTAGACGTATCTACGGCCGCCTGTATATCCGTCATTTCGAAACGCACCCCGCCGGTGAAGCGTAACTGTTCTGTGAGGTGCAAATCCAGCATACCATAGAACGCACGTGTTTCGTAGTAGCCTTTATAGTTGTTAGGCGATTTCTGGATATTATAGAGAAAGGCACCAACACGGGGCGCTCCTTCTTCGTTATACGCCGAAGGCGGACGAATACCAATACGATCATATCCTACCAGCTGATCCAGGTTACCATTTACCTCGTATAAAGGCAATGCCCCACCGGTACCATAGTTAGATCCCGGGAGATAGAGTACATTCTCGCCAAAACTTCTTCTTCTATGCAGGTAGTTCACACCGGTTTTGAAGTCCTGCTTTTTGTTCAGGGCTTTAAAAGGGATCGTGATATCTGCTTTGTAGTTATAGTTTTCTTCTTTGAGGTGACGGAAACGACGCCCATTCGGATCGGCCTGGATGATACCATACGGGCCATAGCCATTTACATAACCGGATACCAGCGAATATAAACTAGGCGAAGCATTTACTGGAGGCAGGGTTCCTGGTGTTTCTGAAGGACCCGGATACGTACTTCCTCCATTGATACGGTAATCGGCCAGGTTCACAAAACGATAATCCGGATCATCCTGTGTGGAAGAAGAAGTAGCCATGTTGTAACTCAATTTCGGCGCATATTCATTCTTTCCGAACTTATGCTCCCCCTGTAAGTTGAATGTGTTGAGCGTACGATAGCTTTGACGCAGGGAATAAATCAGGTTGTATACCTTACCCGGCAAACCCGTGTATTCATAGGCGCCATGCAGGTTGCTGGCCCTTGTTTCCGCACCACGGCTGCCCAGGTACTGCATACTTATTTCGTGCTGCGGGCTAAAGCGATAGGTCAGTCCACCCAAAAATCCATAGTTGAGTGTTTGTGTACCGGTGTTTTCCTTATAATTTAAGTACTTCCCCAGGTTAATGTTGTTCGGGGTAATATAGTTAGGAATCACGCGGGGACTGTACAATGCGCTGTTACCCGTTAACACGCCCTGGTATACACTATACTGGGTCAGCGATCCATCATAGATATCGTTGGTGCGGCTGTAATAGTTGGCGCCGGCAATTAATCCTACCTGGTGTTTCTTAAATACCGTGTAACTGTTACCGTAGGTAATAGAATAAATCTGGTTCAGCGGCGTCTTTTTATATTTAGTGGTTAGTACGGGATCAAAGCCATGCATCACTTTGTTGATACGGTTGGCTTCTGCCAGCATAGCCGGGTCATTGCGGCTGTTGGCGATTTTGCTTTGGATGTCGCCCAGGCCATTAGGGTATTGGGACGACAACTGCTGGAAATCATTAGACAATCCTTTCCCTTTTACTTTATCTCCGAGAAAGCCCATGTCGCTGTTATAGAAACTGTTTACGTAGTTGCCTGTCCGTGAGTTCATACCCGACTGAATCGTGATGCTCAGTGTTTGATGATCCGGCACCGACTTTGTTTTCAGCTCCACGATACCGGCGGCAGCATCGGCAGGTTTATCGGAAGTAGTGGTTTTATAGATGGTGATGTTGTCCAGCAAGCCGGCAGGCACCAGGTCCAACGGAATAGCACTTCTATCCGGATCTGAAGAGGCCAGGCGAATACCATTCAGCTGACCGATGACACTACGATCGCCCAATCCGCGGATAGCTACGTATTTGTCGTCTGTTACCGTTACCCCAGACACGCGTTGCAGCGCCTGGGTAGTAGTGATGCTCGCTGTTTTCTCGATGTTCTGCGCGGAAATACCGTCAGAGATCATCGCTGAATTTTTACGGTCGTTCAGCATCATCACTTCTGTATTGGCGCGTCTGCGGGCATCTACCGTTACGGCGGCCAATGTTTTGCTGTCGGATTTCAGCAGCACCTGTAATACAGGCAGATTTCCGGCCTTTACCATTTTGGTGGCATACCCTACATAATACACCACCAGCACATCACTGGTATCTTTCACGTCGATGAAAAAACGGCCGGATTCATCTGCTGTAACTACATGCCCGGTGCTTTGCGACATGATCTCCGCATGAGCTACCGGCGTACTCTTTACCGCATCTGTGACCATCCCGCTAATGGTTCTTTTGCGGGGAGCAGTCGTTTCTTTTATTACAATTTTGCGGATCACAATCTTTTTGCCGTCGACTGCCTCATACTCGAGCCCTGTATTCAGCAACAGGTAACCCAGTACTTCTGCCACCGTTTTATTATTCAGATCGACATTATATTTTTTATCCAGCACCTTGATATCGGCGGGATTATAAAAGAAGGTGACCCCTCCTTTTTGTTGTAACAGGGAGAAACATTTGGTGATGCCCTCATTCCTGAAACTGATGTTGATCTTCTGCTGTAAAACGTTGACCTGCCCCATCGCCGGGACCGTCACCAACAGCAGGATCCACATACATCCGTGTAAAATTTTTTGCTTCATTCGTTTGATGATTTAGCTTTTAGCTTTTAGCAGTTAGCTTTTAGTCTGAGTTTGGACAATGAGCAGCCGTTAGCCATGGCGGTGTGCCAGGCTTCACTTCTGCTACTATTGTGATGCTATTTGATTAAAATGGTTCCGTCCTTGTTTTTATGAATAGTTAACCGATAGGAAAGGGAAATTACTTTTAAGATATCATCCAGGGTATCCGCTTCCTCGAAAGCACCCGTAAACTTCAGCCCTGCCGTCGCCTGGCTTCCGCAGCTAATTTTTACCCCGTACATTTTTTCTATCTCCCCAAATACCGCTGATAACGCCGATTCATTAAATATTAACTTGTTACTGATCCACCCGGTGTTCACCTCCTGGTGGCTGTATATTTTTATTTGTTGCTGCTCTTTGTTAAATACCAACTCTTCGTCTGCTCCTAATTGCCGCGTTACGGTTTCCGCTGTTACCGCTACCCTGCCCGATTTCACACTTACCTTCGGCGACTGGATGCCAATACTATCCGTTACCACAAACGAAGTACCCAGTACCTGTACTTTCAGATTAGGCCCCGTAATAATAAATGGCGCCGACTCCGGCGTTACATCAAAAAAGGCTTCTCCATTGACTTTGATACTGCGCTGCCGCCCACGGAAATATTTCGGATACATCATGGTACTTCCCCCATTCAACACTACCACCGAACTATCCGGCAATATCACCTTCTTCACCTGGTACTTCAACGCCGTTACCCGCTCAATAGGTACGGGATTCAGCCAGTCCTGCAGCTCAAAACGGTATACCGTGGCCGCCACCAGCAACGACACACTCGCCGCCGCCGCCATCCCATACTTCCAGAAACTGATCCTGCGCGGTTCGTATATGGCTAAACGTAGGTTGTCCAACACCTGCTCCCGATGCGCCTCTGCATCTGCCGGCAACTCCTTTTCCGCCATGGCCTTATCCAGCCATTGCTGCAACACCGCGGCCTCCTTGCGGGAGGCATTCCCCGCCAGGTAGTTATCGATCATTCTTTTAAACTGTGAAATATTCATCCGGAACATGCTTCTATAGATATGTTCCTTTACAAGGGGTCCTTGTCCCGAAGAAGTACGTTAAGGAATTATTAACTGATAAATTCTATCAGTAACATCGCCACTGCGATATGGTGTCGCAGGGCCTTCAGCGCCATATGCAACTGATTTCTGACTGTTTTCTCGGAGAGATTTAATTTTTGGGCAATCTCCGTCACCGACAAATGATGCCGACGGCTTAACAAGAATATCTCCCGGGTTTTTACCGGTAACGTATTTAATTGTTCATCTATCTCCCTGAATACATCCGCTTCCTCCATCTTCTCCCAGATATCATTTAATACCGGCAGAATATACTCCTGCACCCGCTCCAACTCCTCCGGCCGGTTCATGATTTCCTGCAGCTTCTTCAGCGACTGAAACCGCACCGCCTGCAATAGGTAGTTCTCCAGCGGGCCTTTAATATGTAACCGCTCCCGCCGTGACCACAGCGAGATATACACCAACTGTACCACATCCTTGGCATCATCTGCACTACCCAGGATTTTCCACGCAAAAGCATATAACACCGTCCAATGACGATTAAAACACCTTTCAAATGCTTTCTGATCACCGGCACGGATAAGATTCAGCAACTCGATATCTTCACTGGATTGCATGGGTAGTCTTTTAAACAACGCGGGGGCAAAATAGTCGATTTGCGGGAGCAGGGATTTTAAGTTACTGTTATCATTTACTGCGTACCCATACTACAGCAGCCGACAGTAGTAACACTACTGCTGCCCAGGGAATGTTCTGCACACCGGCATGGGCGATCGTCAGGCCCCCTACAGTGGTCCCGACAGTAACCGCTGTATTCCCACACGATGTAAAAATACTGTTCACGAATTCCGGTGACTCCGGCGCCGCCGAAGTAACATTGATATTACTGATGAGGAAACCACCTGTGTGGATAAAGCCCCAGGCAACTACCACGGGGATCATTAGTAGCCCGCTGGCACCGGCAGCATAGATCATGATATATATTACTGCTAATGCCGCCATGAAGGTGATAGTCGTTTGCCGGATGCTCTTACTCAGCAGCTTCCCCGCCAACCAATTCCCTCCTACCCCCGCCACGCCAAAGATCAGCAACATGATACTGATACTACGTCCACTCATATGCGTCACACTATCCAGGTACGCCGCCATATATCCATACCCCGCGAACATCGCCGAAATCATCAGGCAAGCCAGCAATAATCTTGACCATAGTCTTCTGCTTTTTAAAATACCTAGCTGTGTACCTATTTTGTGTTGCACTACTACCGGCATCACTGGCAACCACGCCGCCATCCCCACCAAAGACAGCATATTCACCACCGCACATAAACCAAACGCCGCGCGCCAGGTAAATACATCCGCCACCCAGGTAGACAACGGTATCCCCAATACACTCGCCACCGTAAAGCCGCCGAAAACGATGCCTACCGCCTTCGGCGCCTCCTCCCTGCTCACACTACCCGCCGCCGCCGACAATGCAATAGACCAAAATACCGGATGCAAAAAAGCCGGTAATATCCTCGCCACCAACAACATCCCAAAACTGGTCGCGGCATAAGAAATGATATTCGACACCGTAAACACCGCCAACACCATCAACATCGCCTTCTTCCTTTCCACATGACGGAATAATAATACCATCAACGGCCCGAATATCGCAATCACCAATGCAAACGCACTTAATAACCACCCCGCCCTGTCTACCGTAATATCAAAATACGCCGCTACCTGCGGCAAAATACCTACTACCCCAAATTCCGTTGTACCAATACCGAAAACGCCTAATGCCAATAAATAAAGTGTTCGTTTCATCCTGCTATTTTTTGTGCAAATTTGCAGGAGTATCGCCCTGTTACCGGCTTGTTCACTTTTAAGTGAGATACTTACTTTTTTGAAAGCATCACAACCAGCTTGAATTATGCCTGAATTTTTTCATGATAGCAAATTATATTATACGCCCATCGAGTTTGCACTAAAACATATCGGCGGCACCTGGAAGATGCCTATCCTCTGGCGACTACATCTCCGCATCATGCGATACGGAGAACTAAAAGCTGACATCCCACATATCACACACAAAATGCTCACCTCCCAACTCCGGGAACTCGAAGAACTGGGGATGGTAGAGCGGATTGTCTACCCCGTAGCACCGCCCAAAGTGGAGTACAAAATCACCGCTGTTGGCATGCGCGCCATCCCCGTAATACAAACCATTATGGAGTATGGACTGGAGAAAATGAAAGAAGCGGGAGTGCATTAGCGTTGCAGGGGTTTCGCCTATATTCAGGTTATGAAAAAAGCACGTATTCTATTGATGATGATTGCGTTGTCCGGCCTGACTGGCGGCGCCTTGGCGTATTTTACGCCGAACGTTTATTATAAACCTTTATACGAAGGTGGTGTATGTACCGTGGCGGTAACGCCTTATCAGAGTGTTCTTCCGGATGTGGGGACTAATTTTACGAAAGGGAAGCGAGTGGCGCTGGCGGCAACGCCTGGGGCGTGTGGGTCGTTTATTATTGTTGGGGAGTAAAATTTATTTTTTATGAAAACAGCGAGGATAGCGTTGGGGATGGTGGTGATTGGAGGGATGGTGGCGTTGTTTATTAGTTGGATGGGGAGTGAGAAGAGAGAGCCTCCCAGGGATACATATGTTCCTGTAGTAACGAGTGTTCGGGTTGTAGATAGTTTGATTGTGGATAGGGAGGAGATGATGATTGCGGGGAATAGAAAATAGGGGAGTATCATAAAGTGTGTCAGATTGATTAAAGATTAAGTTTTAATCGATCACTAAATATAATTAATAATTGCGCCAATGTCTGATTCCAGTTGTGTACTGGCTTGTTCCATTTGCACATATATTCTCCTGGACAAGAAATAAGAGTTTCATAAGGGCGTCCTTCGACTGGAAGGCGCCTTTTGATTTGGTAACAGCGCGAAGCTGCCGGTGGAAGCCTTCAATAATATTTGTAGTATACATTATTCCGCGGATGTCTTTGTTGTATTGAATATAGCTACTGAGTCGAGGCCTATTCTTTCGCTAGGATTCGATCACCTTGGGATATCGCCTCAGTTGAAGTCCAATTGATCAAGCCTGCGTTCTGCCTGGTCAGCAGTGGTCACCTTGTAGACATTTTGAAGATCTTTCATAAATGGCTTAACGTCTTTGTAAGAAAGATATTTCTGGGAATTACGTATCTGATGTACAATACAGAGCTGAACTTCGGTCTTGGGGAAAACACTTTTTATCGCGTCGGCAAAGCCCTGAAGATTATCAATACAGGCAATGAAGATATCCTCCAAACTGCGATTCTGTAAGTCGGTCAATACTTGTAACCAGAATTTAGCGCCTTCGTTCTCTCCTATATACATCCCCAGCAACTCTTTGTAGCCCTCCTGATTGAGCCCAATAATGTAATAAACAGTACGGCTGACGACTCGCCCCTCATGGCGAACTTTATAGTGTATAGCACCTAGTCAAACAAAGGGATAAACACGTTCCAGGGGCCGGCTACGCCACTCCTGTATCAATGATAGAATCTTATCTGTAACACGGCTTATTGTGGCCGTAGATGCCCCCAAACCATACATATCCATGAGGTGTTCCCGTATATCGCTGTAACTGGCGCCATAGAGGCAAAAGAAATACTCTTGTAAATTCAGGGCTACCCAAGGATTTTATAATGTTTAGGAATAAGATCAGAGTAGAATGTTCCACTGCAATCACACGCTGAATTAATATCTACCGACCCTAGGACGGTTTTACCAATTTACGCCCTTTGCCATTTTATTATTGTCTTTTCCTTCATCTTCCATATGTGCTTCCAAGTCACCATCCAGGGTGCCCTCAAAGAAGCTCATTCAGCAGCGGCGTTAGAACCCCGTCGTGTGCAAAAAGCGTATCTTTGTTCCTCAAACGACTAGCTGCTAGCTTCTTGAAGAATTCGAAATCAAAGTTTTGCTTTTCCATATTACATTGTCAGTTTAAGTTAAATAACTTTTTGCTGACACACTTTATGTAATAGCCTCAATATTTATGACAAATAATGCGATGAACCATTCGTATCCCTTAAATTCCGCAAAGTAAATTGCACCAAAAGGAAAACGAATACATTAAGATACTTGAGATTATAGCTTCTTCTACACGGGGCCACCCCATAAACTGTGTAAATTGCGAGAACCAGAGTTAATAAGTTGATTCATGCTTTGGTCATGTTTTCAAAAATAGTTTAAAGTAGCCCCGGGGCAATGCCTACTCTCCTATTGGCATTACCCATTTTCATCATCTCTTATGCAAAACTGTAAACATAGCTAATCAATAACCATCAGGTAGATCCAAACTGCTGTTATGTTGATTTTTTTTCAAAAAATTAAGTTATATGGATTAAGATAAGTTGTACAAGTAAATACCTTTATCGATGGAGCGGCAGAAAGTGTAATCCGCGCTCCTAGGAGTTCCGGCACAGTTATAGACAAGAGAACAGCAGTCTGACTTTGATCCCAAATACCAGTTACTTGTCCATCTATAACAGAGGTATTGTACTTATAAAATACGCTGGGTATCCGAGCTGCTTTAAACACCAATACCCCACCCAACAATTGCCAATACGACTAGCATTATTAGTCCAATTTTTGCATATTTCATAGTAATAACTATTTTCTTAAAACTCTGCTTAATAAACCGACTACTCATTTACAGTTTTCAGAGCACTTACTTTAATGTCAATATTTGTAAAGGCAGGGTACGCCATCCTACTACCTTAACTATCCAAACAGAATAAAACATCTATATCAAACTCAGCACCTCCAATTCAAAGCTCAATTCATATCCTATATAATGTAAATCATAAAGTAACTAAGCGTTCACAAAACACTCTTTATAGACATCTTACTCTGTTGTATCTTAGCGTAAATTCAACCGTTCCCAATAATATAAGCAGTACAAGTAGTAACCTTATCTGCCGTTAATGCAGAAAGTGTAATTCTGACGCCGTTAGGTGCTACTGTGGTGGTATACAGGTACGTAGTCGACTGATTTCCATTGCAAATACCAGTTACACGCCCATCAATTACAGAAGTGGAGTATTGGTAGAAATACTTTGGAATTCTACTAGCTTTAAACGCAAGTGTACCTCCCACAACTGCCAATGCAGCTACTACAGTCAATGCAAATTTTTCTTTTCTCATAACGGTGAATGCTTTTTAAATCCAAAAAGCTAACCTTTGGTTAATAAATACGAGTGATTATTCTAATGATATTCGACTTCTTCATTTCTAATACAGTAAGTATACTGATATCCTGACGCGATTCTAACTTATTCGCCAAGTATCGAATGTCCCATTTAAGAACTAAATTGAGATCGACACTAACAAGAATGGGATAGCGCTGTTTCATTTCCAAACTACATGGTTGGAAGCACATAAGCAGTACAAGTAACTACATTCTGAGCGGGTCTAGCAGAAACCGGTATCTCGTGCCCTAAGGGGAAAGGTACTGTTGTAAACTGGAGAGTTATTGTGTGATTCTGATCGCAAATGCCAGTAACTTTACCATTGATAGTAGAACTATTGTATCTATAAAACGTTTGAACATTTCTGTTGGACTTAAATGCCAATGCACCGCCAATAATACTTAACACGGCTAATAACGTCAATGAAAATTTTGCTCGTTTCATAATGATAAATGTTTTTAAATTAAATAAACTAAACTTGATTGATAAACATAACAACTCGTTTACGACTACCACCAGCCTCCCGTTCTTTACGTGATACCTCCGCACAAATACACTATTAATGCATTATTATAAAAAAAATGAATGCTATCATCTGCTTGCTCGACTTCTTCATTTACAAACCAACTCTAATCAAGCCATAAACAAATAAAAATCGAAATTATCCGCAATGCTATCATATGTAGACAATACAAGCTTATTTAGTATTACCCTCATAAACGAAATCGATTCGCGACAATAGGGGACGCCAGTATTTTAATAATAATAATAATAATTACTCCGTTTCTAGATTATTCTTACCGTGCTGAATTACGCATCGACTAAATAAAAAATCTATATAAAGTTAGTGCAGATCGGTGCGTAACGATTTCATTATGATATTTCTTTCCCGAAAAAAAAATCGAGACAATTTCCCCCTCTGCAAACACTCTATCTGGTAGTTAGGCCTGGCATTAGCAATATCGCCTACTAAGAGTCAGGTAAAATTTGCTATAAATATAGAGCCGTCCCAGGATCTCGGGACGGCTCTACTAGTTTAGAAACTGATTTCGGATAGAACCAGGCATTACTATACCAACTTCCTCCTTAACAGTAATTAGTCATTACCTGCAACATAAGTAGTACAAGTAGTTACTTTCTGAGCAGGCAGAGCAGAAACAGTTGTTCTAACACCAGCCTGAGGAATCACTGTTGTAGAAAGTAAAGAAACACTCAGATTCTGATCACAAATACCAGTCACTGCTCCGTCAATAACAGAAGTGTTATATTTGTAGAAAAACTTAGGAGTTCTATTAGCTTTAAATGCTAATGCACCACCAATAACTGCCAATAAAGCTACTGCTGTTAATGCAAATTTTGCTTGTTTCATAATGATAGATGCTTTTTAATTCAAAAAGCTAAACTTTGTTTGATAAACACGCCTACTCGTTTATAATGGTTTTCGGCTTCTCCATTTTCTTGGCCGACTTACTTGCAAGGATATAGTCCGCCGATGTTGCGCAACAAGTTACATTTCAGAAACGTCCTTTATTTGATCATACTTAAGGGCCCCCAAGTAAACTGAATTCAATCTTTTTTTGGCACTATAAATAGCTGTGCACGGAATAGATGTTGTGTTAAAATACTTACCAAATTTGTATTTATAGTCGATACCGATTTTAATATTGTCATACTTACTAATTGTATTCTTGTCATAAAATGATTTCATCTCGGCATATGAATACGCAGTAAGTAAATAAATCTGTATATCTCGAAATAATTTTATGTGCTTTATAATACTTTCAATTTCCGCCTGGCAATATGGACAATACGGACCGAAGTAAAAGAGAACAGTGGGTTTCCCTTCGGGTATATCTGCAATATTTATATAAGTAATACTATCTACCATTAATAACTCCACGTCCGGAAGTAGCTCCCCCTCTTTACCAGAGTAAACAGGAACAACGTAGCTTGCTTTACGATCATTTTCAAAAACAGGATATCCCATTAACTTACACACGCCTACGTAAGAAAGAAAAGTCAGAACACATGCAACAGTGATGAATAAACCAATTTTCTTCATACTAAATATGCACTTTAATATTGTTCAATTATAATATTTTTACCTGCTCCGCGCTGTCTATATGAGAATCTTCCTAAGGTGTCTTTTTCCCATCAAATGCACCTTTCGATGCCTTTACAAGGAACTCCACAAGTAAAAATGCAAAAGACAGGGATATCAAAATAGGGAATAGTTGAAATCGAAGAGCAATAGGTGATGCAAATACACTGAATCCAAAATTCACTGCCCACAATGACATCAACAAGATTACCCCTTTCCACAACTTATTGCAATATCGATACCCGCGTAAAACCACAAAACTGATCAAGCTAAACACCAATACAACATTCATAGTTCCCGTTAGGGTAGGATAGAAATCTAGCGTTGCCACATTAAAATCGTTGAAATAGCATTTAATTTTATTGCTCTTGTAATCAAACCAAACCTTCGCCACTTCATTAACGCTGTCTATATCCGTACTGTAGTGATCCAAAAACTCCACAGGGGGAGCATAATATTTCACAGCGTTGGGAAGCAGATAAAATTTAGCAAATTCAATGGGATAACTTTTAATCAAAAACGATCCATATTCTTTCATTATTGGTCCAACTGTAGCCCATTTTTTTAATGCAGATGCGGTAGAATCATTCTTAAACTCGCCCTCCATATACATGGATAGTGGAGAACTTGGTGCCCACATATAAACTGTGCTAGCAATCAATGCCTCTGAGGGGTGTGTTCTTATATCCCTACTTGAATCGAAATAGTTGCGTACCATTTGATCTAACTTATGTAGTCTCGGAGGCACTTCCTTCCTATTAGCACTATCCACAAATCGATAGGCATATAAGGCATTATTTGCCAGTTGCCAACCAGTAAACGGTGTAAATTGCCGATACCCTGTTGCTTTTTCATACCTATTTGTCGTTGTCCACATAAAAAGTCCAATCAAGAATACACTTAGCAAAAAACCGATAATATTCATTGTTACTTTTCGTCTGACTAACAGCAGGGCAACTATACTTATAACTGGATAAAACAATGCGTTGTATCGTACTGTAAAAGCTACAAAAAGAACAACAGCATTTACTAATATTATCTGTCTGTTTGGCTTATTCATAATCCATATCAACAAAGTAAACCAAGCCAAACTGAGCGCAAGGAAAAAGGAATCACTGGATATATAATTTGCCAGATACAAGTAAGCAGGATTAAACAACATCACCCCAAACAATAGTATCCGGGTTAATTTTGTAGGATTATAAAAATAAAACAACGTGAACACCAATGCCAATGTACTGCATTGCATTAAAACATACTGCAGCACCACAACTACCGTATCGGAATGTGTAAACACACTAATTAAGCGAAGAAACTTTGAATATCCAATTGGATAAGTATTAATAAAAGCATTCTGATAAGCAGCAGTTAAATAAACATAAGAGTCCCCATTTATGAACCCAGCAAATGGATACAAAAACTTAAAAATAATCAACTGCATAAAAATAGCCAGAACAGCGACACGCACAAACCATCTATTAGCAGGATCTTTAAATATATAATCCTTGAATCCAACTGATGGTTCTCCACCTTTGACATTATCTCTTTCTTCAGAATCACTACCCACGACTGTAGGCAAGATATTACTTATCTCTCTTTCCTCCACTGATGTTGATGTTGTAAAATCAGATGTATTCATCGAGCCTTTTAATTTAGCATCAATATTATTAGTAATCTAATACTGTATATGTAACTAGCAACACTACGTCTATGCATAGATGATATCGTGAAATAGATAACAAAAAATTGGAATAAATTATTATTGCAATTAGTTCCTCACTTCTGAACTAGCAGACTATAATGTTAAATAATACCGGTAATATTCCTTCTTATTATTGACATGGTTCATGTTATTTGAGGTTTTTGTAATTCAGCTTACAATCAGTGTTGCCTACTGAGCTTCTATTCATTAAAACAGGTAGTCTATAATGGTTATTTCATTTACTAAATCAAAATTAACGTGAGCCACTGCAATCACCACACAGCGATCTTTTTTTATAAAAACATACAGTTCCAAAAAATAAATAATTTCTGACTACACTGCAATTCGACTGCATTTAAATGATAGAATTTACGGGAACCGGCAATTCCTCAACATGAAGTACATATTAATCTTATTACTCATCGCTCTGTTTACCCTGAAGGCATCCGCTCAGTTGCCTTACATAGTACAAATTAAGGGCAGTATACATGACGAGGAAGCAAATACTGGACTGGCAGATGCTTCAATAATATGTTTATATGCCAAAGACTCTTCTCGTGCAGCGCAAGGATTCTCTGGCAAAAATGGATACTTCATACTTGACAGCCTTCCGCGGAAAAACCTCATTTTGTATATTACATACATGGGATATCAACCGTTAATGTACAATGTAAAAATGGCACCAGGCACGGAAAGCATTGATGTCGGAATTCTTCATATAAAAAGAACCGGCATAAGCCTGTCCGAGATCGAAATACTTCAAACAAAACCTCCTGTTAAACTTACTAGAGATACTATAGAATTTAATGCTAGTCATTTCAAAACCAATAATAATGCGACTGTTGAGGATCTGTTCAAAAAAATACCCGGTATTCAGATAGATCAGGATGGGACTATCCGAATAAACGGTGAAATCGTAAAATCAATTATGATTAACGGATATTCTTCACTGGGCAATGGGGATCCAAAGCTTATAAGTAGAAACCTTCAGTCAGATTTAATTGATAAAATTCAGGTGTTTAATAAAAGTTCTGAAAACATCCAAAATAGCGGGGAAACAGCCAAGTACATTAACATCACTATCAAAAAAAACAAGCAAAACCAAATTTCAGGTGAACTAAGCGCGGCAATCGGCACATCAGATTTATTCGATGCAAAAACATATCTAAGCCGATTCAGAGAACATCAACAAATACTACTATTAGGGAATGGGAATAATACAAATGGAGCTCCAGATATTAATTATATTGGAAGTGGGGGGTTAGCAAGAACTTGGAATGCTGGAGCTAGCTACTTGGAAGATATAAACAAGCAAATAACTGTAAATGCCAATTATTTAATGGATAGTAAACTTAATACTCAACAGCAAAATAGTATCAAAAAAAACTTTATAGGGGACTCTATTCTATCAAGCAATCAGGGCTCAAAACTCAGTAATCGTATGGACAATCATGGCATTTCTGTTCAATTAGACTACAAGCCGGATTCTCTTCAGAAAATAAATTTCTCTTTCAATACACTTCTAAGTCGCAATAGCAACTTATTCTCCAATACATACGCCTCTACCCAGAATGGTAGAAACATTAATAACGGAATTGTGAATAACAGCGAAGAAAATAATACAAAATCATTATCTAGCAACTTTGTTTACGAAAAGAGATTCCGAAAAAAAAATCGTTCATTAAACTTTAATATCGGCTACTCGGCTAATAAAGGTGTTGGATCGAAACTTAACACATCAAGAAATTCGTTCTTTTCTCCTACTGGAGAAAATAGCGAAGACACCATCAATCAGTACATAAATATAAACACTCAGAGTCAAAGAGCATTGTTCTATGTTAGCTATACAGAACCAATCCAAAAAAATGGGTTAATTACTTTTTTTGTCGGCACGAGCCACACAAATGATTCCTATAATAAATCTACATTCGACTTCAATATGACAAACGGATTATATGACAAGTACCTTGATAGTATGAGCAATATATCCAAAAGCGTTGCCAGTCAGCACTGCGAAAGGATAAGCTGGTTTGTAAAAAAAAACAAATTCGATTATTCGGTTTCGCTATCTAGTCTGTTCTATGAACTAAAAAACAGCAATACAAATTTGACAAATATTTCTCTACAAAGCGCAGTATTACTCCCTTCGTTAAACTTTAATTATGTCATCAGCAATAACAAACAACTTCGATTTGGCTATTCAAAAGAAGTTCAATTTCCGGATATTACACAATTGCAACCTTTACCAGATATTAGTGATCCTTTAAATCCCAAGCTCGGTAATCCTAATCTTAAACCCGCAAGTTCTCATGGATTCAATCTATCATATAATACATTCGATACTAAATCCTTACGATCACTATTTCTTGCAATTAATGGCAATCTAAATAGTGACCAAATTACTACTGACATAAAAACTGACTCTATTGGAAGACAAGTAACACAGCCATTTAATCATTCGGGAGGCTATTCCATTACCTTTGACTTTGCCAATGGATTACCTATTAAAAATCGAGCCAACTCTATTAACATCGCCACGAAATCTTCCATCTTGAGATCGCTGAATTATGTGAATGAAACTAAAAATGTTAATGACAAACTATCAATTGCGCAGTCAATTAGCTATAATTCGGAACAGGCAAAATTGTTTGACTATCTAGTTTCTGCCAGCATAAATTATAACAATATTCATTATTCGAGCCCTGTAAACAGCAACACAAACTATCTGACATATGGTGCCACATACAGTGGAAACCTAAATCTTCCTCTTGGATTTACCATCAGTGCTTTTCTCCATTACAGCTATACTTCCGGTCTACCTGCTTCTTACAGCAATAACATCTGGATACTCAATGCATCTGTCTCCAAAATATTGTTTCAACACAAACAAGGGTTGATTACTTTCCAGGGAACTGATCTTTTAAAACAAAATAAGAATATCACCCGTAATGTACAGGCGAACTATATTGAAGACATCCAAACAAATACAATTGCCCCCTTTTTCCTACTTAGGTTTTCTTACTTTTTTGGAAAAATGAAAAATTGAATTAGCCATAAAATATATTTAAAAAAATCATTTCTTATCGCTGCTTGGGGAGGTAATCCATTTCGGTGCATGATAATCACGCAAATAATAATCGAAAAACTGCTTCATTCTCAAACTAAAATCTTCAGCGTCCTTGCCATAAACTCCATGATTTCCTTCATAAAGCAAAAACCAAGACTTTTTCCCGGCATTGCATAACAACCTGAAAAAAATTTGCATATCTGATAGGTTACAGATCATATCTTTCGTAGTGTGCATTAACAATAAAGGAGTATTTATTCTACTAACGTCAAAGAAAGGAGAATTACTTATATACGTCTCTTGTTTCTCCCAAAGCGTTCCATTCATCCGAAACTGACCTACTTCAAATATTCCCTGCATACTTTCACCCGTTCCTGCTAATCCCCCATAACCACTTACCCAATTTGCAATCCCAGAGGCAGAACATGCTGCTGCAAAAAAACTAGTGTGTGCAATAATGTAATTTGTCTGTATCCCTCCCCAACTACAGCCCTGGGCTCCAATTTTCTGCGTATCAACAAATGACATCCTCATTACATACTTCACAGCAGAAACAATAGCATCATAAGTTCCCTTCATAGGATTTCCTACTTGATATCTTATATCTGGACAAAATACAAGATACCCATTACTAACGTAGTAAGGAATGTTAATATCACAACCATTATCCAGAATACTAGGCTTCAAATAAACATTCAAAGCATCCGATTTTTTTTCATAATAATGAAAGATAACCGGATACTTCCTCGTACTGTCAAAGTTCTCCGGCTTATATAAAACTCCTTGCAATTTAGAACTGTCAAGTGATCTCCATTCATGCAACTCGGTAGTATACCAGTTGTAATTTTGTTGAGGCTGAATATTGCTTAACGGCTTAAATGTTTGAAAATTTGTGGTATAGAAAAAATTTGGAGCTTCGTTTGCCCTCATCCTTCTTACAATAAATTTATTTGATTTTAACGCCTTAAGCGGGGCATAGCTCATGCCTGATGGAATATATTTATTTTCTCTAATATCATATACGTAGGGCCCCATACTTAATGAATCAAGTCTCCGTTTCGCGCCAATCCTTGTCTTATAAAAGCCATTTTCCTTAGTATCCAGATTAAAGGCACTTAACAGGAGTGACTCACCTCCTGAAATTCCCCGATACATATACTCATCTAATGCTAGGAAGAAAACGACATTATGTTTTATTCCATATCCCTCAGTCAAATTAATCGGTAGAGTTAATCCTGTAGGATCAATTTGCCAGATGTCTCTCATCCCATATAGCAGGATAAAATCATCATTTTCTCCCCAAGCAGCAATATACTGACCATAGCCTACCTCCTGCCCTCCTTTTAACCAATCTTCTTTGATCCCGTTAGTCAAACATCGTCTATATCCGTTCCTTGTTTCGTAAATAAAATAATTCATTTCTTTATTATCGTAATACACTACATACTTCCCAGAAGGAGATACTTGTACAATTCGATTCTGCTTTATGTTTGCTAATTCCATTCTTCTGTTATCCTTCATTGATATAAGATACCATGAATATTCGCTATGAATATTCCAATTCACTTCGTCTGCAGGCACTGTTACAGCCTGTTGACGTACCAATGCTACTGAATCCTGTATCTTAGGTAGAAATAACCAATCATTTTCACTATCTAATCTAAAAAAATGATAATCAGATAATCGTATAACGCCGGTATAATGTCTTGCAGATTGCTCCATTACTTGTTGTGCTTGTAGTTTGCTATCAATATAACTCCAAACATTTAAAGCAGATTCTCTTCGAGTTTCAGAAGGAATACGTTCAATCAAATTCAAAAATAAGTACTCCCCATTGTTACTGAAAGATGATAAACTTTCAAAAAAAAAAGTGGAATCCAATGGTATATTTAAAAAGTCTATAGTACCATTTCTCAGTTTACAATAACATATAACATTCGTAGCTTCTTTAGAAACCAAAGCAACCTGGCTTTTATTATTATCTTTAACAATACTATTAATCTCTCCCCCGCTCCATATTTGTGACTCTCTATTCTTTGATTTGATAAATAGCTGGCTTTTATACCCCTCCCTTCGCAAAATCAACCGTCCTCGTTTACTCTCTACAAGTGATGTACCTTTTTCATCTTTTTCCGTTGATCTTAAATTTCCTTTAGGGTCAACAAAGACGATTCCTTTACTGGGATCTTTTGGTTGGTATGTTATATGGTCACCGTTAATCCAAAATGACAAAACACCAGGAATATAGTATATGTCAAATCTTCCCAAAGTAACCAGACATAAACTGTCATGTGAATTTATCCAAACTACTTTATCAAGCCTATCTAGGAAAAAGTAATATCCTTTAATTGCAGACTTTATTTCCCATTTCTTCTCAGTACTCCTTAAAACCAATATCCCGTCAGTTGATTCCTGTTGTTTTATGACATACCCACAATATCTTCCATCATCACTAATTTTCAAATAAGCTACGTCTATCCAATCTTTCAAATTGCTAATATCCAAAGGGGGTTTAGAACGAACTGTGGATGTAATACTCTTAAGGTTTATGAGAGATTGCGTTTTCCCATTTATAGATACAAATATGAACAATAGTAATATAATATATTTCATACATCACCTCCAGATTCTTTTGACACCAAAGGAGGAGTTTTAAGTTAAATACTAAAACTGTATTCACACTGCAGCCGGATGATTTAACAAATGCACTGAAGCCAAGTTACAGCACCTTAACCTATCTTCGAGAACAATACCCTTACTCTATATCGTTCCGTTTCTATATATTTAAAATCAATTTTTACAAATTATAGCCAGGTCACGTATATCAATTACTTAATTTTATAACAACTAATTTATAACAACTAAACCTTAGCTTTTGGGTTCTAAAAAGCGGAGCATCTATGCGTAAAAGCAAAATTTTTTTAGCCTTGTTGTTCACGGTCACAATTGCCGGTGGTGCGCTAGCATATAAAGCCAATAGAGAACAACACATTTTCTATTTAGATACAACAACAATGCTTTCCGGTTCTCCGGCCACCGTTTGCGAGTTACCTACAACGTATACCCTTACCGCCAGTCCCGGTGGGGTTAGAACGATCAAAGCCAGTACCGCATCTATCAACGTGCCTTGTCCCGTTATATCAGTAATTCCTACTTTATAAAATGTTTTATAATTAACCCCTTAAAAAGTAGCAATTGTCAGGTGTTAATACCAGGCTTCCATTAATCTACGAAAAAGCAACTGAATCATATCAGCTGCTTTTTTTTATAACTCTTCTATTCTACACATCGATACTTATTCTGAGGTCAAATTAGGTACTCAATATATTTACTTCTGAATATTTTGCATTAATAATCCATTTTCAGGAATAATTAAAACCGAATCCAATTCATACCCATTATCTATTCCTTTTAATCTAGCTGGGATACCTCTAGTCATCCACTTAGGTGCTGCCTTTCCTTTTAAATAATGATCAAAAAATTGGCTCAAGCGTATAGAATAATCCTCTGCCGATTTACCCCAAACACCATGATTCCCATCTGTGTATTCCAGCAACCAAACTTTTTTACCCAATCGACGTAATGCGGTATATAGTTCGAGCGCCTGAGAAAAACGTATGCCAATATCATTGGTTGTATGCATTATTAACAAGGGGGTAGTTACTTTATCAACATATAAAATAGGTGAATTTTTAATATATCTATCCGGATCTTTCCACAAAGAAACCCCCATACGTCCTTGCCCACTCTCATAATACGTTTGATTACTTTGTCCTTGAGTCGGAACATCATTATACTGGCTCACTAAATCTGAAACAGATGAAGCAGAATAGGCAGCTGCAAATAGATTTGAATGCGTAATTAAATAATTAGTTTCATATCCTCCAAAACTACATCCCCCAATTCCCATTCTATCACTCCTTACGAAAGAAAGTCGGGAAACATTGTTGGCTGCAGATACAACTGCATCCATAGTGCTCCCCCCAGGGTTGCCGATAACATAGTCTATGTCTGGGGTAAACACAAGATATCCGTTACTGACATATGTTGGTATGTTGATGTTGCATCCCGAGCTAATATTTTCTGGAATTAAATATTCATTCAATGAAAATGATTTTTTCTCATAATAATAAAATATAATAGGGTACCTTTTTAAAGAATCAAAGTTTTCAGGTTTGTAAAGTACGCCTTGCCCTATTTTACCATCTGGTTTTTCCCAAGCATGCAGTTCTGTACGATACCAATTATACTTCTTTTCCGGGGATACATAACTCAATTGTTTGAAGTGTATAAAATCGTTTGTCAAAAAATAGTTAGGAGCCTCTGTCGCACTCATTCTTGAAACAACATAGGCGTTCACGCTTTTTGCCTTTATCGGCTCTAAATGCGGCTGATACAAATATGGGTTGTCGACAAGTTGATAAATATAATTTCCCATTGTTAACAACTCAGGATTTCCAACTTTATCAATCACCTTCTGAAAAAATCCGTTCTGCTTATTTTGTATGTTAACTGCGCTTAAAATAAGTTTATCTGTTTCTGAAAATACTGGGACAGAAGACTTGAGAAAAGAAATATTGAAAACAATGGAATTCTGCAGTCCATATCCATTTGTTAAATTCACTGGTTGTTTAATTCCCAACGGATCTATTTTCCAAATGTCAAATTTGTCATAAATCAATAACCAGGCATCCTCCTGTCCCCATCCGCAAACACCTCGTGGTGCAATAAAAGCATCCTCTCTATAAAGAAAATTCCAGGCGACATTCATTCCAAATGTAATATTCCGATAAATTCCCGTTTTCATTTCATAGCTAAAATAACTAGATGCTTCATTATCGTAATAAATAACATACTTCCCTTCAGGAGAAATAAAAACCAAGTCGTATTTACCCTGTCTCAACAACACATTCTTATTATCTTTAATTGATCTTACATAATAAGTTCTTTGCCCGGCTGAATTCCAATATGTCTCGAATTCATCTATATCATTCGCAACTTTTCGTAGTACATATGTATCATTATCCCGGCTAGCAGATATTATTGACTCTTTCTCGTTACATATCTGGTCAACATGACGATTATCCAGATTCATGACAAATGACTGTACCGGAGGTATTTGTTCATTCTTCAATTGAAGTGACTGCAGTCTTATATCCAAATAGCTCCAAATATTCACAGTGGAATTCTGAGTTTCCGGATTAACTACATCCTGTTCCAACTTCCGAGCAAAAAAAGAAACGTACTTTCCACTAACACTAAATTCTACACGGTCTTCCAATATCCATGAACTATCCATCTTTAGAGTCGCGCTGTTCACCAATAAACTCATTTGCGCCTTTTTCCGGTCATAAAACCACATAGATTTCCCACTACCGACACCATCTGAAACTATAAATACAACGAGATTGGCAGTCGGATTCATTTGAGTGCTAATTAAACCTTTACCTTTCCAGGCTTTAACCAACTTCCCATTATTGAGATCCAAGAAACTTACTGATTGGCCATTATTCGTGCCATCATCTGTTTGAAGTAGCAAACTTTCACCATCTTCCGAAAAATAAGAACTACTGGTGGGGGCATACTTCTTCTTACTTCCAGAATGGGTATTATATACAATGAGGCTATCAGACGTCTTGTGTTTGAAACAAATCCATTCACCTTTTCCATTCTCAGATGTAAAGAAAAAATTGACACTGGGTATTTTTTCCACTTCTGTGCTACCTAACCTAACGAGAAATAGGGTATCATTGACCAAGTATACGGCTAACCGGCTATCTCCCGTCAACTTAATATCTTTAATGTGATTTAATTTTCTCTGCCAACGACCACTCCCATCTGTTAAGATTGTCGCAAAGCTATTAGTCATTGAGTCATTTTTTATAACGTAAGATATAAATGCCCCATTCTTACTTATCTGAGCATCGTCTACTTGCGTCCATTTTCCGTAAACCGAAGTATCTATTACAGGCTTTGGCGTCTGTATTGGGTATGAGTGGTTATTTGTAACAGCTACTTGTCCATTAACAAGCTTAATACCAGTCAGGAATAATAACAAAAAAAGCATTAAAAAAAAAGACCTCTTCATCAATGAATTATTTGTTGGGTTTTTAAATAATATAATATTAAAAATTAAAACCATAAATTAATTAATAATAATGAAACCATATTGCAGTCATAAGCAAATCTATATTACATAGATTCCTAAAGTAGGCCTTGTCCCCCAATAGACATCTTCGGCCAGATAAATACTACTAGATATACCCTTCTTCATTAATTAAAGTACCAGGAAACATATAAATCCCTACATAAAATAACAGGACACTGAAGATTTTAATAATATGTTAATGAAAACTTCTAGTACGGATCGCTCTCGTCAAGTGTACTTAATAGGCAGCAACTAATTTTTCTTGCAAAAAACATTAATAAAACGGTACTATATGAACATCATTGCCTTCGGGGTTTCTGATCATCGTAAAGGGCGCTTAATAATTGCCATGCTGATTTGCATTTATTACGCCAGTCCTGTACTGGGCATCTCCAATTGCCAGATACAAAAGGTCTCTATATCAGCTAATAATATACCACTAGAACTTGTTTTCCGAAAAATAAAACAGCAAACCGGCATTACCATCTATACTAATCTACCTGAAATAGAATTCAGTGATAAAAAGAAAGTGAGCGTCAACTTTCGGCAAACTGAAATTAACGAGGTAATGACCTTTCTCCTTAATGACAAAAAAGATTTGACATACTCATTAACAGATCATCATATTCTCATTTTTAAGAAATCTGATCTCTTTATGAAAAATCCAATTTCATTCATAAAATCGGATACCACGTCAAATGCTTTTGACTTATCTGGAAAAATAATTGACAAAGATGGCAACCCCATTCCAGGCGCTTCTGTAAAGCTAAAAAATGACCTTAAACATGGTACTATTTCAAATTCCGATGGAGGATTTCGATTGTCAGATGTAAAAAAGGGATCAATTGTTGTCTTTAGTTCCATCGGATTTGAATCAAAAGAAATAAGCAGTGAAAATAAAAACATGCTCATTCAGTTGAATACACATACCAACATACTGGATGAAAAAGTAGTTATTGCTTATGGAACTACTACCAAGAGATTAAGTACTGGCAATGTTAGCAGTTTAAAGGCCGTTGACATCGAGAAACAGCCAGTAAGTAACCCGCTAATGGCATTGCAAGGCAGGGTGCCAGGCATTTTTATTGAGCAAGCAACTGGCTTACCCGGCGCTGGGGTAAAAGTACGTATACAAGGAGTGAATAGTATAAACAGCGGGAACGACCCATTCTATGTTGTGGATGGTATTCCTTTCACTTCTCAATTACTATCAACCAACAATACAATAGGCGGAACCTCTGGGAGTATTGGTATTAGTGGCAGCCCTTTTAATTATCTTAATTCAGCAGACATTGAGAGTATCGAAGTACTGAAAGATGCTGATGCTACAGCAATCTACGGTTCTAGAGCAGCTAATGGTGCAGTATTAATCACCACAAAAAAAGGCAAGGCAGGCCTCACAAGAGTACAGCTAACTTTCCAAAGTGGATGGTCTCACATTCAGAAAAAATTAGATGCATTAGATACAAAAGAATATCTGGCCATGAGACATGAAGCTATAAAAAATGATAATAGCTCTATATCCAGTGGCGATTACGACCTAAACGGTTCGTGGGATACAACCCGTAATGTGGATTGGCAAAAAAGGTTAGTCGGACGTAATGCACAATATACCGATGCTCAATTCAATGTATCGGGAGGCAATACAACAACTCAATACTTATTTGGAGCCGGATACCATAAGGAAACAACAGTATTTCCAGGTCCTTTCTCAGATACCAAAGGATCCGTGCATGTAAATCTAAATAGTAGTTCCGCAAACCAAAAGTTCAAAATTCAATTTACGTCCTCCTTTGTTTTTGATGATAATAAATTACCATTAACAGACCTAATGAATGCAGCACTATCATTGGCTCCTATGGCACCTGAGCCTTTTCTTCCTGATGGCGAGATTAATTGGCAACCCAAGGCCACTGGTGGCAGCACTTTTTCACAAAACCCGCTCGCTCTGATTGCTCAAAGAAGTAAAAATCAAACGAGCAATTTAATCAGCAATGCAATTCTGAGCTATGAAATCATACCTGGTCTCATCATTAAAAGTAGTTTTGGATACAATACTTTATTGACTAAAGAAATCGTCAAAACCCCCAAGTCCATTATTTCTCCGGAGTATAGGCATTACTATCCCAACTATACACAATTTATAACAAACAAAATAGGTTCATGGATAGTAGAGCCTCAGATACAGTACTTAAAAAAAATTAGCCGAGGTGATTTAGAGGTCTTAGTTGGGACGACTATTACTCAACAAAACAGTGATCAGGAAAGTCTAACAGCCCTTGGCTTCAACAATGAATTAGTAATGGAGGACCTGGGATCCGCACCACAGCTATATGGAACCACTCAAAATGCTATTTACAAATACAATGCTGTTTATAGTAGAATATCTTACAACTGGCAAAACAAATACATAGTCAACATTAATGCGAGACGGGATGGTAGCTCCAGATTCGGTCCCAAGAGCCAGTTTCATAATTTCGGTTCTGTAGGGGGTGCATGGATATTCTCACAAGAGCAATTCTTCCAGTCACACATACCCGTTATAAGCTTTGGTAAGCTGCGAGCAAGCTATGGCACCACTGGTAACGACCAAATTCCTGATTATCAGTTCATGGATATCTATAATTCAGTTCCTGTCAGTGGCATTCCTTACCAAGGTTTAATCGGGCTCATGCCTTCACGCATAACAAATCCGTATTTAAAATGGGAAGAAACTAAAAAACTGCAATTCGGGTTAGATCTCGGGTTCATCAAGGATAGAATTTTGCTCGGTGTAAACTATAATCAAAACAGATCGTCTAATCAGCTTATATCAACTATACTACCAAGTATTACAGGATTTAGCGGAATTACGGCCAATTTCCCTGCAGTTATTCAAAATACTGGATGGGAAATAACACTCTCAACTATCAATATTAAATCCAAGCACTTTTCGTGGTCCTCTGGTTTTAACATAACTATTCCAAAGAACCAAATCCTTTCTTACCAAGGGCAAGACAAAAACAATTCCATTTTTATAGGGAGGCCCCTTTCAATCCGTACATTCTTTAATTATGTTGGGGTAAATGATACTACTGGCCAATATCAATTCAAAGATGCAAAGGGCAATCTTACTTATACTCCCTCCGCACCAGCCGATGCGACAGCTATATACAGTTTTGAGCCCAAACTATATGGCGGTTTTCAAAATACCTTCACCTACAAAGAATTTTCACTAGATGTTTTCTTCTCATTTACTAAAAAAATGGGTATAGACAATTCTTCTTATGGCTTGGGAGGAGTATATCCTGGATATTTTATGGGAGGAATGAACAATCAATTAACAAGTGTTCTAGATCGCTGGCGGAGGCCTGGTGATCATGCTACTCGCCAACCATTTAGTACAGGAGTCAACGGTAACTTAGGTTATATTCAGAGTAGTGATGCCTTTGTTGTAGATGCATCTTATATAAGATTAAAAAATCTATCTCTCTCCTGGCAAATGCCAGATTCCTGGAAGAAAAGAATACGACTTCAGAATGCACGATTATTTTTGAATGTTCAAAATTTATTAACGATTACCAGTTATAAAGGGCTAGATCCCGAGTCCACCGGGCTCTCTTTACCGCCGCTAAGAACAGTATCTGTTGGGGCACAGGTTACGCTCTAATATCATTGCCAATAAGTAAAACAAATATCATGACATCGACACGATACTTTAAAAAAATTCCAATTGCAATCAACTTGCTTGTTATAAACCTGTATACTGTTTTGGCTATCACAGGTTGTAAGAAACTGGTCGAGGTAAATGCACCTACTACTGCTATAAGCGCTAAAAATGTTTATACTAATGATGCAACAGCTATTGCAGTAATTACTTCTATATATACTCAAATAAGTTCACGTGGTTTAGTTGGAACAGACCTAAATTCTGTAGGATTTATAACCGGTCTTTCTTCAGATGAACTAACATTCTACACCGGATATGCAGATAACCAATTAAAATCCTATTATCAAAATCGGATACCCACTAATATCTTTGGCTTCTGGTCTGTTATTTACAACGAAATTTATACTTCAAATGGTGCCATTGAGGGTCTCAATAATACAAACTCTTTAACCCCGGCAGTAAGACAACAGCTGTTAGGAGAGGCTAAATTCATCAGAGGTCTCTGCTATTTTTACCTGATAAATCTATATGGGGATGTTCCCCTTATATTGGGAACAGATTATAATCAAAATAAGGTAATGTCTCGCACTCCACAAGCACAGGTTTGGCAACAAATTATTACCGATCTCTCAGATGCCAAATCATTGTTATCTCCTAATTATCTGGATGGCACTCTTTTAACAAAAACGCCAGAGCACGTCAGACCAACAAAATGGGCTGCTACTTCACTTTTAGCTAGGAGCTATTTATATACTGGAGACTGGAAAAATGCGGAAGCACAGGCCAACGATGTCATTAACTCCGGCGCGTACTCATTAGACTCTCTAAACAATGTCTTCTTGAAAAACAGCAAAGAATCCATCTGGCAATTTCAGCCCGTAAATGCTAGCTATACTTCAGAAGATGCAAAAGTTTATATTATCCCTGCCACTGGTTTGTCGAGCGCCACCCCGGTATATCTCAGTTCTCAATTAATTAACAGTTTTGAACCTAATGATCAACGAAAAAAGAATTGGGTTGATACTCTGACCACATCTGATGGTCTTTATTACTTCGCCTATAAATACAAAATTGATACACTTACCTCAGGTGGAGTTCCAACAGAATACAACACTGTATTGCGGCTGGGAGAACAATATCTAATCCGCGCTGAAGCTAGGGCACAAATGGATAATCTGGCAGATGCCAGATCAGATTTAAATGCGATTAGGGAAAGGGCTGGGCTGAAGGCCTCCACATTAAATGACAAATCAGGTTTACTACAGTCCATCTACCATGAAAGACAGGTAGAGTTATTCACAGAATGGGGGCACCGATGGTTGGATTTAAAAAGAACAAAAATGGTCGATGCTGTGATGAGAGTAGTCACCCCCCTAAAGGGAGGAACCTGGAATACAAGCAAGCAACTATACCCCATTCCGCCACTTGACATCCAATTTGATGGAAACCTCACCCAAAATCCAGGCTACTAACAGGTGACTTGCAGAGGGAATTTATTACTACCATAACCAGTATTTAAACCACTATTTGACTAAATAATAAAATAATGCGGAAAGAAATTATTTTGACGGGGTTAGCTAATTTAATGATTTTTCATTGTTATGCCCAGCAACAATCTAACAATTACCAAATGGCGCCCATCCATATGCAATCAAGGTGGGCGAAAGAAGTCCGTCCAGATAATGCACTGAAAGAATATCCCAGGCCACAATTACAGCGGAATAATTGGCAAAACCTCAATGGGTTGTGGGAGTATACCATTACCGATTCTATTACTACATTTCCCACTAAGTTTGATGGAAAAATACTTGTTCCATACCCAATAGAATCTGCTCTTTCTGGGGTACAAAAACCATTAATGCCCGAACAACGGCTCTGGTACAAAAAAAGCATACAAAAACCAGCAACAAAATCCAATGAACGGGTATTATTAAACTTTGGCGCTGTAGATTGGCAGGCAACTATTTATATAAACAATAAACAGGTTGGGGAGCACACGGGAGGATATCAAAACTTCTCATTTGATATTACCGATTTTCTGAAGTCCGGTAACAATGAGTTACTGGTAAAAGTATATGATCCGACCGATCAGGGCCCAAATCCCCATGGCAAGCAGGTACTTCATCCTGCCAACATCTATTACACTCCATCCAGCGGCATCTGGCAAACAGTATGGATAGAAACAGTGCCGGCTACACATATCAGTCATCTGAAAGCAACCCCGGATATAGATAAAAGCGTGCTAAATATAGATATCAACACGATTGGCAAGACCGATAACACCACACTTGAAATTATTGCTTCCGCCAATGGAAAGATAGTTAGTAGCAGCAAAAAAACAATTACAGGAAATGACCTGTCTTCTACCATTGACATTCCTAACGAAAGACTATGGTCCCCGGATGATCCCTTCTTATACGACCTTACTGTCAGGGTATTAAAAAACAACAAACCCATTGATGAGGTGAAAAGCTATTTTGGTATGCGCAAAATAGACATCCAAAAAGATGAGAAAGGAGCTGATCGTATTTTCCTGAATAATAAATACACTTACAACCTGGGTATTCTGGATCAGGGGTTCTGGCCGGAAGGGCTGTACACGGCGCCGACAGATGAGGCTTTGGCCTTTGATATTAAAACAATTAAGTCCCTTGGCTTTAATACCATCCGGAAACATATCAAAATTGAGCCAGAAAGATGGTATTACCATGCCGATAAAACAGGCGTGCTGGTTTGGCAGGACTTCGTCAATCCTTCACAGGACCTCCGACCTGGTTCCAAGCCTGCCTTTGAAAAGGAAGTGGCAGAAACCATGGAACAATTACATAACCACCCCAGTATCATCACTTGGGTACTGTTCAATGAACGCTGGGGTGCTTACGATCAACAACGGTTAACAGAATGGGTTAAAAAGAATGATCCCAGCAGAATAGTCAATGGGCATTCCGGTGAATTATTATACGTGGATAATCAGTTACGTGAGCCAGCCAACAATCCCTGGGTATCCAGTGACATGACCGACGTACATTCCTATCCTGAACCAAGAATGGCACCGGCGAAGCCCAACGAAGCCAGGGTACTGGGTGAGTTTGGAGGTGTAGGGGTGCCCGTTCCCGGACACGAATGGGATGATATGCAAGGTTGGGGATATGTGCAGGTAACACCTGCCGACTTGAAGGCCAAATATGCCCATATGATGCAGGCATTAAAAGAACTTGAAAAAGACGGTCTGAGCGCCTCCATCTATACACAGCCTTTTGATGTAGAAGGCGAGGAAAATGGCTTACTCACCTATGATCGCTCCATTATTAAAATTCCTGTTAATGAGTTGAGGGTGCTTAACCAACCATTTGTAAGCCAAACGAATGGATTTAACCTGGACCCTAACTTCACTATTGCCTCAAACATAGATGTAAATGACAATGATGATCGTTATGAACAGCTATTGAACGAATATAATAGCGGTAAACGCGACTCAGCGCTTTTAAGAAGACTGGTACTTATTTCTGTCCGTAAAAAAGATCAGGCTAAAACAACTCAATTTGGTAACGACTATGTTGCTCAACTAACTACCCCCTTCTCAAAAGAAAACTTAAAATTTCTGTCAAAAACAATGTTTACCAGTAAAGACAAGGGGTTTAGATTGTTCTTAAAAAACCAGGAAAAAGTCGATGAAGTACTGGGGGCCACTACGGCTATGAAGCTCTTGACAAAGATAATTGGAGAGGAAGAAATAACGCCCCTTTATACTTCAAAAATACCCCCAGACTGGGACGCAATTATTGCCAAACTAAAAGATAAATATGGCGATCTTGGTGAAGAATATGGTTATGGCAGTCGTATGATCTATTGTGGCTTCGGACCGGACCCTAAAGATTGGAAAAACTTCTCAAAATACTATGTATTATATTTTCAAAAGGCATTAAAGCATCCCCTTTATTATATTAACAATATAACCTGGCTCTTATTCGAACATGAAAATGATCCGAAAATATTGGAATTTGCTGCACAAGTAATGAAATACTCATTGGAGAACTGGTATCAGGGAGATCCTGAAGCCTATGATACTTACGCCAACATACTTCATAAACTTAATCAATCCACCGAAGCTATTAAATGGGAAGAGAAGGCTCTGCAAATAAAGAAAGGCGCGCCAGACGAAAAATTATATACTGATGCCCTCCAAAAAATGAAATCCGGCCAGCCAACCTGGCCTACAAATAACTAAACACATTACGCGGTACATGTGGGCGGATTGGTTTACGCCCCATGTGCACTCATATGGGAACGTCGCTAATAGTCTTGTTAGTGACCTTTTTTCTAAAACTGATACAAATATTTAAAATATGATCCGCTTCCATCCAGCATCCCAAAAAAATTCAAAAAAAGTTTAATGACTATAGTACGATCGGGATTTTAATGGTGTATCATTAGTGTACTACCTCAAAAAAAGATTGTTATAGTACGATTTAAATATAACAAGTGTATTATAAGTACAACCAGGATAACCGTTAAAAGACACACTTTAAGAAACAATACTGACAGCCGATTGAAATAATTTGTTGCTGTCCTATGAAAACTTATTCATTAGCCCAGAAGATCGCAGGCACCGGAAAACAAACATTTAAAAGTTCAAAAAACCTTGTTTTTATGGCTACGCCAAGAAAGTTAAAACTCCCCGAGAAAATTCTGAGAATCGAAACTGAAGACAAAAACTACACGCCGATTGAGGAGATTCCAGAAGAGTACCAACACCTGATCATCCCTGCTTCAAAAGTGTTCTTCACCAGAGATTACGACTTCGACATGGTTTGCCAGTGTATCCGGCTGGGTATCTTTACTATCTGGATGCACGAAATTTACGCCATGGAAGCCATTAAACTATTGCCCGTTACCTGTAAGGAAATTGTGGTGTTACATTTTATGGCCCACGGCTCCACCAAAGCAGAGATAGCCCAAAACGGCAGCTATCCGCTCAATGGCAAAGAGGTTAACCTGTTTAAATTAAATGCCCTGTTCAATGAAGCCCCTCTGAAAAGAGGCGATGAAATGATCAGCTTCCACATCAATGTGCTGCCAAAGGACTTGCCTACACTGGGTGAACTGCATCCTGAGCTGGCACAACTGGCAAAGAAAAAACTCATGGCCGGTAGCGGACCATTGCAAAACAGGCCTTATAAAATAAACCTGGTATGTAATTACCTGATCAAAGAAATTACGGATTGTAAATATATCGGGATACTGGCGGATAAATTCCTTTACAGATGCTCCCTGGACCTGTTTATCAACTTCGCTAACCAGGACAGCATTGCTCATCTCCCGAATGTGTATAACTCCGATGAAATGGAAGCTATCCTGAAAGATGTAGTGGAGTATATGAACAAAAATGTGGAAGACCAGTTTAACCTGGCGAAAATTGCCTACATCTTCGATGTAAATGCGAAAGAGCTACATGCGGCCTTTGAAAACACCTTCCAGATCAGCATGGAAGCCTTTGACAGGCAACGTAAAATGCTCCATGCATTTCACCTGACCGTGTCCACTAAATCTTCCGCGAAAGAAATTGCGAAATCTGTTGCCATGAGAAATGCCGCAGAATTCATCAAAGTTTTTGAAACATATTTTAACTGTTCCTTCATCACCGTTCGTAATGCCCAATGAAGTTTACTTTAATCACCCCTTTTGATTTTTTAGGTTGGTGACTCGCGGGACTAGTCTTAGTCCCGCTATTTTTTTCCTTCTATCCCTCAAAATAACCCTTGCTTTTTGCTAAGAGAGAAAGAATCCTTAAATTCCTTTTCTTTATTCACCGCAAAAAGCAAGGGTTATGTCTTTTCAGCAACGTACCATCCTTATTACCGGCGCAAGCCGTGGCATTGGTAAGGCCATCGCACTACGACTCGCCAGCAAAGGCGCTAATATCATTATTGCCGCCAAAAGTGTAGAAGAAGATCCGCGCCTGGGAGGTACCATTTACTCTGCTGCCAAAGAAGTGGAAGAGGCCGGCGGCAAAGCCCTGGCAGTGCAGGTAGATATCCGGGAAGAAGCACAAATTGCCCAGGCCGTACAACTGGGAGTAGAAAAATTTGGAGGGATAGACGTGGTGATCAACAACGCCTCCGCCATTCAACTCACCAACACCGAACAAACACCCGCCAAACGGTTCGACCTGATGTATGATATCAACGTGCGGGGTACTTTCCTGGTTACGCAACACTGCCTTCCCTATCTCAAAAAAGGTAATAACCCACATATTCTCACCTTATCCCCTCCTATTAATATGGATCCCAGGTGGTTTGGCCCACATGTGGCGTATACCATCAGCAAGTATAACATGAGCATGCTGGCGTTGGGTTGGGCCGCTGAGCTGGCTCCCCATCATATTGCCTCCAATGCCCTCTGGCCGGCTACCACCATTGCTACTGCCGCGGTAAAAAACCTGCTGGGTGGAGAAGCCCTTATTAACAGAAGCCGTACACCCGATATATTGGCAGATGCAGTAGAATATATACTGCAGCAACCTGCATCTTATACGGGTCACACGTTTATTGATGAAGAAGTATTACAGGCTGCTGGCATCACCAACTTCGATAAATATGCGGTTGTTCCCGGCGGGAAATTACAGAAGGACCTGTTCCTTTGAGGAGCAGAAAGCCGAAAGCTAAAAGCACAAAGCTATAGAAGCGAATGATGACCGTATTTATATAACTGGGTATATCCAAACTATATAAAAAATAAAAGCTGCTCTAAAAAGAACGGCTTTTTTCGTTAACTATTAATGTGAGCGAAAGCTGCCCTGGAAAGGGTTGCCTGTTACATCTTTATAGTCATTCGAGTATTCCGTCGAATGACATGTTTGTTAACCCAGCATAAATTTACAACGACTATCTCGAAAAGAAGTATTCAGTTTCGTTCAGTTTTAATTTTTCTTGTTCATTCTCATTCATTTTTAAAACCGCCAAAAAGTTGATTTTTGAATTGAAAAATTTCTTATAGAGAATAACCAGGAAGGATATAATTTGATCAAAAAACAACTTCTCATATCAACCAAATAACGCCACCACATTCACTATACACACAAACCACAGAGCACACCTCCGGACCTACCTCACCTCACATACTATGGATGCCTAACTATTTAAACAACACGTTTACCACGCACAATAGCGCCAAATACATCTCCCTTAATGGCAAAAAGTGTATCCATTACCATAAATGACTTTTCCTTTACATGGGAATTGCCCCCATGCAGTGCCGATCAGATGTCTTATTTTCTATCGCTTTATATAGCCGGCGTAGCTGCCGGCGGAATTATTGGCAGGTGGTGTATTGGTAACAATGAAAGCATATTTACCGGAATCTACGTGTAGGATATAATGCCCGTCTTTATACTCCGCATTAAGACGCTCCCCGTTCATGGTCACATCTGCCGTATAGGAGGCCGGCAAATAAATAGTAGCGCGGGCATTACCAGGTATCTGTACATCCAGGAAAAAATCACGGTCTTCCTTTCTCCATTTACTACTGATAACACCATAAGGTGATTCATGCCGGGCGGCGGCCGACGTCACATCTCCCACCACTTCCGGACGAATCACGATATCCCGGAAAGCCACACTGCCAGGCGCAGCACGGATACCGGCCAAACCGGTATAAAACCATTCCATCAAATGCCCCAGCATAAAATGATTGTTGGAGGCATAGTGAAAACCCTCCCAGGATTCCGTAAGCGCCGTAGCCCCCTTGGCCAGCTGCATCCCATAACCCGGAACATCGGAACGGTTATTCATATCATAAATCACATCAGAATAGCCTTCATCATCCAACACCCGCAACAAATAGCGGTAACCAATATCTCCGGCAGTAAGACTGTTGTTATGCGCACGCACATCTGCAATGATATTATCCACTACCGCCGCTTTATGCTCAGGCGCTACCAGTCCCATATACACCGACATGGCATTGGCGGCCTGACTACCGGTAGCATATTGTTTGGTGCTGTCGTTAAAGAAGGCCTTATTATAGGCGGCCTTTACCAATTCGGATTGCGCCTCGTATCGTTGGGCATCTTCCTTTCTCCCTAAAATACCCGCGACCTTTGCCAGTATAGAGAGATCATAATAGTACATCGCGGTAGCGGTTACGCCTTTCGGCGTCAACTGGGATTCTCCGGGGAAATTAGGACCAATGTCGTACCAGTCGCTCAGGCCATGCCGGAGAATATGATGATCCGATTTTTTCTCCAGGTAGGCCACATAGCGGGCCATCATCTCATAACTCTCTTCCAGTATCCGTTTATCGCCGTACCACTGGTACAGGTAATAAGGGAAAATAACAGCATTGCTGCCCCATTCCGGGGAATCGCGGAAGCCCTCTTCAAACACTACATACTCTGGTGCAATGTCTGGTACAAGGCCTTCCGGGGTCTGTGCCAGGATCATGTCCTGCACAATTTTACGCCCCTGCTCCTGTATGCGGTAATTATAGCGGATAGAGCTGCCTACCAGGTGCGCCTGCTCCAGCCATCCCAGCTTTTCACGATGAGGACAATCCGTAAAAACACTCACCATATTACTACGTATGGCCCAGTCAATCAGGCGGAACGTTTTATTAAATAACTCATTGGAGCATTGAAATTCGCCACTTACGGGGGCCTCGTTACGTGTATGGATCTCCGTGAGCTGCTGTATCACCGGCAAATGCCGGGGATTATCCTTTCCTTCGGGCACTGCTCCTTCTACCTGTATATAGCGGAAGCCGTAGTACATAAACTGCGGCTGCCAGGTTTCCACACTATCCCCCTTTAAGGTGTAATTGAAAAACACCGGGCTACCTACCGGCTTTTGGTCTGCCACGCCTTCAGCCGTCAGCAGTTCTGCCGGTGTTAACTTCACCACGGCATTGGCGGCCCCTTTCACCTGCAGGCGCGGAATAGCGGAAGCATTTTGACCCATATCATACAACCAAACACCAGGCCTGGGCTCCGTAATACTCACCGGCGGGAACTGATCGAAGGTGGTCAGCGCGGAGGTTTGCGCCTTCAAATGCGGGGTGCCACTTACTACTACCGCATTCCGCCAGCTGCTGTCGTTGAAGCCAGGTTGATCCCATCCGGATGGCTGTAAAGTAGCGTTGTAGTCTTCTCCCCCATAGATGCTGGAAAAAGTAACGGGACCCGGTGCCGCTTTCCAGCCCGGATCACTGACGATATTCTCGGTGCTGCCATCGCGGTATTGCAGGTACAGGCGACAAATAAGCTGTGGATAACCAAAGGCGCCGGTGAGCTTACGGTACCGCTCTCCGGGTATAAAAAAGAAGCCGTTGCCCAGCATAACTCCCAATGTATTTTGGCCGCTCGTTATTTGCCGGGTTACATCAAACGTGACGTAAAGGGCTTGCTGATCGTATTTTGTCCAGCCCGGATCCAGGAAATGCTCCCCTACTTTTTTTCCGTTGAGATGAAGATCAAATTGTCCCAGGCCGCAAATAAAAACAGTGGCCCTTTCCAGCGGTTTGCGGGGGGTAAAATCTTTTCTCAGCAGCGGAAGAATGTCCCTGCGTCGCCAGGTTTTCAGGTGATAATCGCTGGTAAGTCCGGGTATAATCCGTTCGTTGTTGGGCATTGCTTCATAACCTATCCATTGCGCATTTTTCCAGTCGCCCGGTGTAAACAAACCCGTTTGCCAGGAGGCCGGTTCACTCCAGTCGGACGCCACGCCATTATTCCATACCATTACTTTCCAGTAATACATAGTGGCAGGCTGTAATGATTTACCCGCATAGGCTATTTGTATCGATTCATCTGATACTACTTTCTTTGAATCCCAGATGTTTCCTTTATCTCGCGCCAGCAGCGCGGGATTATCAGCTACCAGTATGCGATAAGCGGTTTGTTTAACATGTGGTACATCGGCGTAAAGCTGCCAGTTAAAAGCCGGTTTCACAGCATCTATACCGATAGGGTTATTGGCTTGTCCGTTACACAGGAGTTGTTGTACGCGAACTTTTTGCGCCGTGGTGGCAGTGCTGATCAGTAACAGGAAAAGAAAAAAAATGGATTTCATAGTGACACCGTTTATAGGGTGATATACCAAAAACTACATATCCGGGGCAGTGTTTTCACTACATTTAATTTATACAAATTTCTCCGGAACTGCTGGTATATTTCTACAGATTAATTCATTCCTCCTCCAGTATAGCCGCTAACGTTTCTCTGAGGGTAGCTTCATCAGTTACCTGGTTGTACTGCGGTACCAGCCCATGTCCGTCATTTACATCCCGGTTAACCAGGTACTTGGTAGTAGAAATAAATCCCTGCAAATGGGTATTGGGTAAAGAGATCGCCTTGGCATTGCCGCTGATAACATGTTTATTACCACCCGACTCCTCTCCGATAAAAACGGCTGCTGTGTATTTCTCCAGGCAGGCGCTCACAATCGCCGCATTAGAAAATGTGCCCCCATTAATCAATACAAACAAGCGCCCGGTATAACGTTTACGCGCCGGCGTAATTATCCGGGCTTCTTTCCCTCCATATAAATACGCGGCTGGTTTGGGTACCAGGTAAGAAAGCAGGTAACATCCGGGGGCAAAATCGCCGCCCTGGTTATCCCGCAGGTCCAGTACAAGATGAGCGTACCCGGAATCCCGTATCCTTGCAAACACACTATCAATAGCTGTCTTATACTGCTGGTGATAGGTGGCTGTTAGTTCGTCCTTATCTAATGTTTTTACCTTCAGCCAGGCTACCGGCTTTTTATAAGGCATGAGTGATAACGCAATACCGGGGTTATCATTCCCGTTGGGATATAACAGGGGTGCCACCGCTGTTGTATCCGGCGTCCGCAACAACCGGATGCTGTCTTTTGTCAGTGCCGCCACGGTTTGTACTTCCGGCATTCCTTTGATCTGCACCTGGAAGCTGCTACACTCCCCAAAGGCGAAATGATAATACGCGGAAAAATAGTGTTGTAATATCCACAATGGGTAGGTGCGATTATAGCCGTCCCTGATTTGTCTTTTCTCCAACTCCGCCATTACACTATCTGCCGGCATATGATTGACGGACAGGACTTCTGCGCCAGCATACAATTCCTTATTCAGGGAGCTGTTGTCTTTGATGAAAAGCTTGCCATCGTTATACGTTAACACCAGCGGTAAAAAGCGTCCTTTGCTGCCGTAATATGCCATCGCCGCTTTGCCGGGCAGGAACATGGTATGGCCGTCTGCTATCTTTTCATGGAGGAGTGTTATCAAACTTAAAAATGCGGGCCCGGTCATTGGCGCACGGATTGCCTTATCCAGGCTATCCCAAAAAGCGGCAAATGTTTGTTTGGACGTATAGCGGTAAAGCGCGGGATGAGTAGTTTCTAATTGCTTTCTTACAAACCGGAGATCTGCTTTTAATGCAGCAGGAGTGTATAACTGATCAGGGTTCCAGGACCGTTCCTGGGCCGCTGCAGGAAATGCCATCAATAGCAGAAGTATACAACGTTGAAAGAAAAGCATGGGTTAATTTACGAATAAGAAACTAATTCAGGGAAAAGTACTGGCGGTGATAAAAGGTTTGATTCCCTCCGTGATGAATACTTTTAGTTGCCCGTCTTTGTCCTTATAGATCAGGTATGCATCCAGCTCCTTTCGTTGCGCCAGGAAGCGTTTCGTGGCTTCCAGCCCCATTACCATAAATGCCGTATCGTAGCCATCGGCGGTAATGGCATCATCGGCAAAAACGGTGACGCTGAGTAAGTCGGCTGGTGCAGTGGCCCCCGTGGCGGGGTTAATGATATGTCCGAATGTATGCCCTGCCTGTTGGTAGTAGTCGCGGTAGTTGCCGGCAGTAGTGGCAGCTTTGTTGAAGAGTTGCACGGTGGAAGCTTTGGCTTCGGGATGCTGGGGATTGTCGATGCCGATACTCCACGGCACACCGTTTTTCCGGCCTTTACAGCGTACTTCCCCTCCTATCTCCACCATGTAGTTGCCGATGCCATTGCACTCCAGCAAAGCGGCTAAAACATCAACGCTGTAGCCCTGGGCAATGCCGTCGAAATCAAGGCGTACCTGTTCCTGTAGCTTATGCACCTGGTTTTCATCAAATGTAATTTTAGTAAAGCCTACGTATTGTAATAAGGAATCTTTTTTCTCCCACCAGGGCAGGCCGGATTTTTTTCCGGCACGATAGGCTTCGGTGAGCGGCATTACGGTGGGGTCAAAGGCGCCGTGCGTAGCCGTGTATATTTCAGCAGACTTTTTCAATACCGGGTAAAAATAAGGCAGCTCATAGGTCCAGGTAGTGGATTTATTAAAGAGCGATATTTCTGAATCCTTGCGGTAAACGGACAGGCACTGATCAATCTCCTGCAATGTGCTATCAATGGCCCGTGACAACTGCGGATGGGGTATACCGGTATATGTCACATGCCAGGTGGTGCCTTGTGCTGCGCCTTCCAGGCTCACCACCTGGCTGTGAAATAGTAAAAAAAACAGGTACATCATTACTCCTGCAATAACTGCATTAATTCCGATAAGTGAGCGGTGTATACTTCCCGGGGACTACTGTGATATTTTTGTGCCACGGAAGCGGCAAAGCCTACCACTTCTCCCATCATACCACAGGTACGCATTACCCGGGTGCTGCCAAAGGCCACGTGTGTAGTGCTGATATTTCTGCCGGCCATAAACAGGTTGCTGATATTACGGGAATACAGGCAACGGTAAGGAATGGTGTAAGGGGCTACGCGGATATGCCGGGTGCCGGCAAAAAATTCCTGTCCCTCAAAATACTTGCGGTTCAGGGAATCCGGGAAATGCAGGTCGATGGTCCAGGTAGCTGTTACCGCACCATCGGGATAACGTTTACCTTCCTGTATGTCCATCTGGTTGAGTACAAGATCGCCCATGATGCGTCTCGACTCCCGTTTGCCGCCTATATAGGCTACCCATGCCAGCTCCTGTTTGGCGTATTTTTCAGGTTTGTTATTTTTGAGATAAGACCAGTTACCGTATACGGCGCGTAGATTATGGTCCCGTATTTTCTCTGCATCGGTGATGGTGTTGAAGTTACCGAAGCCGGTTTCCCATTCCCAATCGGCTTTGGTAGCATCGATATGATATTCATCGGAAAAAGGAAGGGCCCAGGGTGTAGCCGGAAATGAAGTAGGCGTGTCTACCGGTACAGCCGCCCACAAATTGGAAGTGCCTAATGTGAAGCTATCTGGTTTTTCGGCGGCCAGTGATTCATGTGTTTCGGCTTTACTTTCCCGGCCCATTCTGAACTCAGCGCCGGCCAGGTAGCCGATGGTACCATCGCCGGTACAATCTGAAAAATAAGTACCGGTAAACCGGGTATCTTGGCTGGTGGCAATGTCACGGCCGGTAACGGCAATAATACGGTCGTTATCTTTTTCTACTTTATACACATAGGTATTGAGAAAAACAGTCAGATTTTTTTCTGCTTTTACGATGGCTATTTTCCGGCTATCGCCATATTCTTCCGCGTTCGGATTACCATTACCGGGGTCGCCGTTATCCATCTCCCTTACTATTCTCCCTAACTTGGGATAATGATTTTTGTCGATATCTCCTTTCAGGTGCACCCTGATTTCGGAGCTGTTGTTGCCTCCCAACACCGGGCGGTCTTGTATCAATGCCACCTTCAAACCCATGCGGGAAGCAGAAATCGCGGCACAGGTGCCGGCAATACCGCCGCCTACTACTACCAGGTCGTATTGACCACCATTGGCAGGTTGTTCCGTGGTATGCAATAACTTTCTGCGCAAGGCGCTTAAGGTAGATTTATCATTGGGCGGTGTATATTTTGCTGCAGTGGTAAATAACAGGGCATCACATCTGCCATTAAAACCGGTCAGGTCATGCAGGGCTATTTTTGCATTTACGTCGGTGATGTTCACCATGCCCCCATCGTACCATTTCCATTGATCGTCGCCGCTTTCGCCGAATACGGGTGTCAGCGGTATATCGTTAACGGTTACACGAAACTTACCCGGTCCTTTGGGGAAGGGCGCCCAGTCTTTGGTACGTACCCATACATGGTACTTTCCTTTGGCGGGGAAGGTCACGGTGGTAACAGCATCTTTCACCGGCCGGCCCATCCCGTGTGCCATCAGGTAAGAAGATCCCATTACTACAAACGACTGCTGGTCAATGACCCAACCGCCTTTGTTGGCGAAGGATTCTGTTTCCACCAAAACCGGCTCCTGTGCATGCAACCACAGGGAGCTGCAACATAACGCTATTACGCGCCACCATGTTTGGCTACTGGCTAATATGCTTTTCATAATTGTATAGCTGCTTTTTAACGTGTTTATTATCGGGTTTCCGTGTTTGTATCAGGGTGTAAATAACGGCGGCTTTTTCTGCCTCCGCACTGGTTAACTGTGCGGCCAACTGGTCCAGTGGCAACACCGGCGCGTGTTGCAGCAACGGGAGTATCAGGGCCGACTGCTCCGTATTGGCATCCGGGAAAGCGGCTACCAGGTGTTGGATCAACTCCGCATCTAACGGAATCATTTTTAGTTTTCGTAAGATGGTGATCTGTACCGGGTAAGCAGCTGCTGCATATATTTTCCACAGCCAGCGTTGTGGTTGTTTGCCGGTCATAAAATCCGGATGTAGCTGTTGCAATAAATACCGGGTTAGGAAAACATTTTTTCCGGCCACTACTTCGCGTATATCATGGTCAAAACCGGCGCGGATCTTCCCTTTTTTATCCATTACTTTATCGATGGCCCAATACTGGTAAGGATAATTTCCGGAAGATAGTAACCGGTGCCACATCGCTTCATTGCTATAAGTTTCCGTAATCCGTGTCATTTCATCAGTCACCGGCCCGTGGGCGATGTGCCACAGTGTATAGCAGGAATATACGGCGCCGGATATCACTTCATTTTTGATCGTCTTCAAAGTGGCCCCAGTTCTGGCATCTACGGAGTCGGTCAGGTTTTCGGTGCCCGGTACAATGAGGTCCGTAATTTTCAGTGATGCCAGTAACGAGTTGGATTTAGCCAGGATGTCCTGCATCTTTTCATAGTCGTCCTGCTTAAAAACTTTGTGATCCAGTTTGGTCAGTGCTTCATTAACGGGCAAATCATAACGGATATAATTCCCCAACAGGTCCCAGTAGAAATTAATGTACACCGGTTTGCATTCGCCGGTATAACAAACCGGTGTAAAAATGTTCCTGAAATAATACAGTGGCTGTCCGGCTTTGTTGGTGGCCAGGTGCAGCGGATATACCGTGGTATCGTTTTCCCGGAAGGTATATGTGCGCTGATGAGTAGCTACCGGCAACAGGTAACGGTTATGCAGCACGTCATCGATATGGCTGGTATCCAATGCCTGCAGCCCGGTGGTATCTGCCGGCGTGCAGAAAGCCTTAGCTGTTAGCCCCAGCCATCCTGTTATCAACCATACCGCCATTGTATATTTCATATGCTATTTATATTCCAGCCACGCGGTGGCGTTACAATCTTTATTACTATCAAAACGAATCCACCGGGCCTGGAAGCCTTTTGGAAATTGATATGTAAAGGTTTCTCCCGGTGCTACGGTAACGGTTTTATAAGGCATCCAGGTACCATTGCCTACCGGGTCGGTAGCAATGGTGAACGTAACCGCTGTGCGGGCATCATGCGATAATTGCAGGCTGCGGTTGTCATAAAACCCAATCAGGTAAGGGTCCGATGGTTGTCCTGCTTTCACGGCGGCATTTTTCCATGGGCCACCATGACCGGTAGGCTTGCCCATTTGCCACAGGTCATCAATAGCGCCTGCCCATACCGCCGCTTTTTTATCATCGGATACAATGATGTGTGCGCCTGCTTTGGTATCCGGATCAATGCCTGTCATAATCAACATTCCCCGGTAAGAGGCGTAATCGTTGATCCGGAAATGATGAGAGGAAATGGGTCTTATTTTCGCATAGCCGTCGGCGTTTTCAGCAGGTAGTTCATAGAAGGTACCGTGGCAGTTCAACAAATCTCTTTCTGTTGCTACTTCCCTGCAAATGCGGAGCGCTGCTTTACCAATAAGCGAGGTATATGCCTCCTCTCCCAGTGGTAATCGCCAGCGACGACCTTTATCATCTACGATCAATACAGAAGCGGCTTCTATTATTACCGGCTGTTGTGGGATCGCAAATTTTTGTTCAATAAAATCAGCGGTGGCCGCATCGTTTTTAGGTTGCAGCTGCATGTCTGCATTCAGTTCATAGTAGCCGGTATTAGTGACGTCCCCATTGCGATACGTGCGTGCTACCATACCCAACGCCCGGCGATCATTGCCCAGTCCGTATAACAAGCCTCCTTTCACGTTGGCGGTAGTTACCTTACTGAGCCCTTCGAAAATAGGCGCTGCAGTAGTGCTGCGCGGGTCGTTGGCGGTATAGGAAAAATGAGCGGTGGCCACTACGTCCTTGTTGGCCTTTACGCGAATCCATTCTCCCGGCATGTTTTCCGGGAAAATTACTTCGGCTGCTTGTCCGGGTGCCACGGTGATAGTTTGTGCGGTGGTCCAGGTATCATTACCGGCGCGATCTGTTTCAAAAGTAAATACTACCGGTTGTGTGCTGTTGTGTTGAATACGTGCACTGCGTTGCGGCCAGCCGGCAAATAAAAACGGTTCAGAGGCCACGGCTGCTTTTACCGCTTCATTCTGCCATACTGCGCCTTCCGCGGTAGTAGGCCCCAGGTGATCCGGTTGTTGTAAACTGGTGAACCATAAATTAGAATTCGATTGACCAGGACCTTCGATATTTCCTTTCGCGCTGCGTTTGTTCAGGAATTCTTTTTGTGCGGAATCATCACAACCAAATACCAGTTGATCCTGCCAACGGGTATAGTCGCCGATTACTTTTAAATAAGCACTACGGGGACGGATACCCGCAGTATGTCCGCTGGCGAAAGTAGCCGGAAAATGCCAGAACATGCCGTGCATAGTCATGAGGTATTCCGGTTGCGCGGCAGTGCCTACATCCCGGATGCGCGGCCATTCGGTATTCCATCCGTGGGCGCCGTCGTAGGTATGGCTGGCTTTGGGCAACCGGAAGAACTGCCATCTTCCCTGGTCTCTCAATCCCAGTAACAACGATTTATGATCCCAGCCGGTAGTCCAGATAGGATCTGTGGCCGGGTGTTGATTTCCGGAGATGCCACCCGGGCCGGTAATTTCCACAAATTGATTCCTGCGCACTACTTTCCAGTCCTTACCATTCCATTCCGATAAGGAGCCGGCTTCGATATCAAAATCAGTGAGTGCTTTAGGACCCGGTTCCCCATTGTTGGAATAAATTAATACGCCCTGACCGGAGTACAATCCTTTACCATGCGCACCCGGCAACAAAGCCAGTGCTGCGTTGGCAACAGTATCTGCGCCTTTTTTGTTCTTCACATTTCCATCTTCATACAATAACTTCGGCTGCAGGGTATGTACATCTACTTCATAGAAACCTTCTTCCATGGTGCCATAATATATTTTGCCGGCGGGATCGGTCAGGTGGCGGGCGTTGCCGGTATGTCGCCCTGGCATTAACGTGTAGGGAATCACCTTCACTATACCTTTATCACTGATGGCATACGGCCCTATAAATAACTGGTTGCTTTCGGGATGTATCATCCTGTTGGCCGGTGTTCCTCCTATACTTTCTTCCCGCACCATTTGTTTCAGGGCCGGTGTGATTTCATACAACTTATCTGATGAGCCAAAGGGCATGTGCGGGCCGTAAGTGATGACCCATAAATTACCAGCCCAGGGAACTACTGCACCGGTACCACATTCTCCTTCTTTGTTATACATGGCCAATTGCGGATAAATACCACTATAGCCACGGGGTTTACCCGACTGTGCATCGGCGTTGTTATTACAAGCTGTGGTTAACAGGCCCATAATAGCCGTACACAAAATAATATTTCTTCCGTGTTTCATATTGTTTTTTATCGCGGCTTAATAATTTGGGTTCTGGATAAGATGACTGGTCAGTACTTCAGTAGATGGTATGGGCCAGAGATACTGACGGGTAGCATCAAACTTACGTATGGTAATTTGTTTGACCAGCCCTGCGCTGTACATGGGTGAGAAGTCGGCCACGCCATCTGCATCTATCGCGGGTGTTTGCGGAAAAAACCACAGGCCCGGCTTTACCACTTTGGCGCGCAGATCGGCAGGATCCAGCAAACCATAATTGGGTTTGTTCAATACCTTCTCTGCCAAATGCCAGCGGATGATATCCATGTAACGAATTCCTTCCAATGCAAACTCCATCCGTCTTTCAATACGAATGGCCTGCATCAGCGCATTTTTCTCTGTAGTGGTCACGGCAGGGTAAGCGGCCGTGTTCGTATAGGTGGTACCGTAAGCGCGGGCTCTTACTTTATTGATGGCATCGAGCACTGATTGATCTGTTTCTCCCAACGCTGTTTTTGCTTCTGCATATATCAGCAACACATCTGCAAAACGGATAATGATATTATCCGGCTCTACCGTCCAGGAATTGAGGAGCCAGTCGCCGTCAATACCTTTTTTCCAGAGCAGGCCATTGAAAGAAGCGTACTGCGCGATGGAGCGGGTGTCTTTATTTTCTACATACTTGTTATCTGCTACCTTCAGCACCGTCACAGAATCCGGGTGTGGCTGGAAAACATATCCCAGGTGCGGCGTCTGAAATTCCACCAACGTGGCGGTACAGCGGGGATCGCGGTTATCAAAGGGGCGGCGTGGATTAAACAGTGGTGATTTATCAATCGGCAATCCATCTTTACAGAGGAAGGCGCACAACAGGTCCCAGGAAGGGTCTTTAGCAGCCCAGCCGCCGGCGTTGCGGGTAACAAAGTTCTGGCAGTCGCCCAGCGTTACTTTCAGGGTAACTGAACGAGGCAGGCCAAAAACAGTTTCGGCGGAGTTCTTTGTTTTAGATAAAAAGAGATTGCCGAAGTCGTCATGCAGTTTATAGATATTCAAGTCTATGCAGGCTTTGGCCGCTGTTTTAGCGGTTTCCCAATCACCCATGTACAAGGCAATGCGTGCTTTCATGGCTAATGCAGCGCCTTTGGTAGCGCGTTTCAGGTCACTGCTGCTATAGGTGGTTTTCAAAGCCGCGGCGGCGATGTCAAAGTCCGCATAAATTTTTTGCAGTACTTCCTGCGGTTTCATTTGTTTCAGTTGCAGCGCCTGTTCTATGTCCAGCGTAGAATCGGTGTACACAATATTGCCGTAGTGCGATAGCAAACGGGAGTATTGGCAGGCCCTTACAAACCTGGCTTCTGCGGAGTAACTGGTGATCTGATCAGCAGACAATACCTTGCTGGCCCTGGAAATACTTTGCAGGATATTATTTGCCCTGGCAATGGCTTTGTAAGTTTTAGTCCACCAGTCTTTCACAAAGTCGGTTTGCCCATTGATAGTAGCGCCGGTGATGTCTGTTGTCACATCGCGGTACATCCAGTCGTCGGTCCAATCGTCGCTGTCTTTCAGCCAGAAATCGCCTTTGTACAATCCGTTGAGCGACATGTTAATTTCTTCCGGCGTGGAGTTCCAGGTTTCGCTGGAGCCGTCAGACAAAGGATGCAGGTCCAGTGAGCCACAGCCACTCAACAGCATCCCGGTGAATATGATAATAGCCAATTGTTTCATGATCGTGGAATTTTAGAATTTAACAGATGCGCCAAATACAAAGCTGGTAGTGATAGGATAGCCCAGTCCGCTCTGCTCCGGATCCCAGCCCCTGGGGAAATGGTGTATAGAAAACAGGTCACTCACGCTACCGTATAAACGAACACCCTGCAGATGCACTTTTTTCATCCAGTTGCTTGGCATAGAATAACCAATATTGATATTTTTCAACCGGAAATAATTTCCTTTGATCAGCCAGAAATCAGACATCGCATAGTTATTGCCGGCAGAAGTATTGGTATAGCGGGGATATTTCACCGCCAGGTTTTGTTCCGCAGTATTGTATTTACTCCAGGAATTGCCATCCAGTATAGCGGGGAAATTGCCATAATTTTCCTGCAATGGTTTTACAATATCGGTACCGAGTCGCGAGTTTTGTTTACCGATGCCCTGTAAGGCAATGCCCAGATCCCAGTTTTTATAGCCTACCTGTATAGCAGCACCATATTGGTACCGGGGCAGGGAACCGCCTAATAACACGCGATCATATTCCGGCGATATTTTACCATCCGGCACACCATCGGGGCCGCTGATATCTTTGTAGCGTATATCACCAGGCTTTACGTTGGCATTGAGTTTAGGCGATTTATCCACTTCGTCCTGTGTTTGATAGATGCCATCGGATACATAGCCATACCATTCATTAAATTCACTGCCTTGTTTTTTGATCTGGTCACCGAGGAACACGGTACCGCCGAGGTCGCCCATTTTGGTGATAAAGTCGGATACGTTAACGGATACACTGTAATTGAAGTCACCGAGACGGTCACTCCAGCCCACCTGCGCTTCCCAGCCTTTGGTAAACATTTTACCCGTATTCTGGTAAGGGTTGTCGTAACCAATATAATCCGGTATTTCCAGCTCCAGCAAAATATCGCTGGTCGTTTTCTGGTAGTAGTCGCCGGTAAAGCGTAAGCGGTTTTGTAAGAAGTTAACATCTGCGCCTATATCCCAGGAGCGGGTGGTTTCCCAGGAAATATCGCGGATGGCATATTGCCATTGTGCCGCGGATTGTCCGGATACCACGGTATTACCTTTATAGAACAGGGAATTATTTTCGAAAGATAGCAACGCCTGGTAAGGATAATTTCCAATACGCTCATTACCCAGTGCGCCTACAGAACCTCTTACTTTCAGGAACGACAACCAGGGAGCTGTTTTCTTCAAAAAGCTTTCTTCCGACATCACCCAGCCGGCAGAGAAAGAAGGGAAGGCGCCCCAGCGGTACCCTGGCGCAAAACGCGAAGAAGCATCATAGCGGATATTCCCTTGCAGCAGGTATTTATCTTTATAACTATACATCAATCTGCCGAACCAGGAGCGATAAGCATTTTCAAAGGCGCTGCCGCTGTTATCGCGGAATTCCAGCGGGCCCAGGTTGAGGTAAGGATAATTATTCAATTGATATTGTCCACGGGAAGCGCCTAACAACTCATCCGAAGCTTTGTAAAACTCATAGCCTGCCATCACGTTAAAGCTGTGGGCTTTAATTTCTTTGGTGTAATTGGCGATGAACTGGGTAGTATAACGGTAGTTATCGTTACGCACTTCTTCCAGCTTGGTTTCTGTGGCGCCTTCAATATAGCCGGAGACAGAACCGGGGTTATTGAAAGCGGTATAAGGGATTTTTTTCGTGAACTTCTTCCCTTTGTCGAAGTTCAGGAAAGGCGCTACCACCGCAGAAACTTTCAATCCTTCAATAGGGGTAAAATCGATGCCGATTTTTCCTCCCAGCTGGTTGTACCAGTTGTTATTGAAGCCTCCGTATTTTGTCAGCGCATAAATATTAGCGCCATCTTTTCCGGCGCCAATACGTCCATCTGACCACATCGCCGCATAAATAGGTGGTACGATGCCCATTTTATACATAGGATCCAGCATAGGGGCCGGAATAATAGGCGCTTTCACGATGGTACGCTTAAAGTTAATATCTACGCTGGCCGACAGGTATTTATTGATCGTAATATCATTGTTGATGCGGGTGGTGATCCGGTCGTAAGAACGGTTATCATACAAGGCGCCATTTTTATCATATGCCAGTGATACACGGGAGCGCAGTGCTTTTCCGGCGCCGGCAATGCTGAGCATATGCGTTTCGCGGGGTGCGCTGCTGTGCAGCATAAGTGCCCGCCAGTCGGTATTGGGATAGAGGTCCGGGTTTTCTGCGTGCAGTTGTGTGTAGTTATCTACAATATCTTTTGTGAAGGTGGGATATTCGTTGGCGTTATTGCCGTTATCGTTCCATCTCAATTCATTGGTCAGTTGCATAAACCTTACGGCATCTACGTATTGTGGTAGTTTAGTCGGTTTTTCCAGGCCGTACTCGTAGCTGTAGTTAAGATCCAGTTGTCCGTTTTTAGCACGCTTGGTAGTCACAAGAATCACGCCTGCGGCTGCGCGGGAGCCGTAGATAGAAGCGGAGGCGGCATCTTTCAGTACGGAAATATTATCGATATCATTAGGGTTGACGGAATTGACATCATCAATTGGTACTCCATCTAGGATCACCAGTGGTGTAGCACCTTCATTGGAAAATGTGGTAATACCGCGCACGCGGATTTGCGCGGTAGCGCCCGGGCCTTTGGCATCGCGTGTTACTGTTACACCGGGCATAGCGCCTTGTAAGGCCTGCGATACCTGCGTGGTTTTACGGGATGCTACGGCATCGCCTTTTACGGTGGAAACGGCGCCGGTAAGATCACTTTTTTTCACGGAGCCGTAACCGATCACCACCAGTTCGTCGAGTGCTGTATTCCCGGCTTTTTTCAGTCGAACGTCGAGCCGGAATTGTCCCTGCAGGGTGATTTCCTGTTTTTCAAAGCCAATAAAAGAAAATACGATAGTGGCCCCATCACTGATATCACTGAGTTTATAGTCTCCCAGGGCGTTGGTCACGGTACCTTTGGTAGTACCCTTCCATTGTACCGTTACACCGGGTAGTGGCGTACCCGTATCATCTGTAACCCGCCCGATGAGCGACATGGAGAATGTCAGCATTTTTAACATCGGGGGTAGCGTAATGGGTACCCGTTTTTTGATGGAAATTGTTTTGTCTACGATAGTGAAAGTAAGGTCCTGCCCTTTTAAAGCTCGCGTGAGCAGCTCTTCCAGGGATACCTTTTCTACATCCAGCGTAACCGGATGACTATCTTTCAGGAGAAAGTTGTCGTAAAATACGACGCAACCTGTTTGCTTTTTGATAGCGGAAAAAACCGTTTTGAGTGATACCTCTTTCCCGGAAAAACTCACTGTTTGAGAAAGTCCTGTAGCACTTACATTCAGAAAAACAACCGTAAGAAACAGAAACGTTAACTTCATAGCTAACAGCATTTTGGTTGAGCATGCCCTGTGATGCCCGACAGCTGTTTTTGGTACCCTTTGGGGAATAGCAACGGCCGTCCGGCTGCAAAGAGCGTTACAATTAATTTGCATACATTTGCATTGTTTGGTTGAGTGAATAAGGAGTCTTCGCCGACTTATTTTGTTCATCGCTATCAAATGCCGCCGGAAATATGACCAGTATTTCCGGCTTTTATTTGCATAGTCCTGTCATACGCGTAATCGTGGTGACTTACGCAGTGGAATTTATTTGCTGCATTAAAAAAATGAAACGTGGTTTTTACTTTAGTACTGTAATATTTTTCCCCTCTATTTTAAATTTAACATCGTTGGCTTCCAGGATACTTAATACTTCCGACAAAGGCAATGAGCGTTGTATACCGCCACCAAAGCTCCTTTTCGGGATGGCTCCTTCATAATTCACGGTTACATCATACCATAGTGCGATTTGCTGCATCACGGTAGGCATATCTGCATCGGTAAACTGGAAGAAACCATTTTTCCAGGCTATAATTTCATCGGTATCTACATTGTTTACCACGGTTAATGCGCCATGATTATTTACCTGTGCCTGTTGTCCGGGCTTCAGGATTGTATTCACACTGGCACTGCTCACCTTTACCGCCCCATCCAACAAGGTAGTGCTGATAGCAGGCAGCTGCCCATAGGCATTAACGTTGAATCGTGTACCCAGCACGGTGATATCCACTGTGCCGGTATTTACTACAAATGGATGATGCGCATCGGCGGCTACTTCGAAATATACTTCTCCGGTAATATTTACGGTTCTGTTGCTGCCGGAAAAAGCAGCCGGAAAGGAAATAGAGGAAGCGGCGTTGAGCCATGCAATGGTTCCATCCGGTAGTGTGAGGCGGTATTGTCCTCCGCGTGGTGTTACCATTTTGTTGTATAGCTGTTCTCCGTTGCCGTTGCCTTCATAGGCCAGCTCTCCATTGCGCTGCTTTACTATTTTAATATTGCCCTGTTGTGCCAGCAAGCCGTTGCCGGCACTGTCCAGGGTGATAACGCTGCCATCTGCCAGCGTAAGCGTGGCTTTGTTGCCGCCGGGGGCTACTTCATTTTTATACCGGGCTTGTTTACTGGCGATCATGGGTGTAACGGGCTTGGTATAACGCAATGCCCACCAGGTGCCCGCGCCCAGCAACAATACACTCGCCGCTGCCCACCAGCCGTAACGGATAATACGCGCCGGCTGTTTTTCCGGAACGATATTAAATAATGCCTTTTCAATACGATCGGACATGTCGGCCGGCATCTCTGCCAGTGGTACATGCTGCTCCCAGGCGTCTCCCAACGCTTCTTCGAGCTGATCTTGTGTGGCAGTGGTGTCTATCCACACCGCTAATTCTTCTCTTTCGGCAGTAGTAGCGGTATCGTTAAAATATCTTTCAACGAGGTATTTAATTCTTGCTGACAGCATCCTGGTTATTTACGTTAATCAACATCCGCTCCACGGTATCTATCTTATTATAGACAAACGGGAAAGGAGATATAACTAGTCCGGAAGAAAATATTTTTATTTTTGGAAGGCAGCCAGGGCGAGCAGCACGCAAGAGGCGCCAGTAGCGGAGTGTAGATGTATACCGAGCTGCTCCCGGATGGTGCGCAGGGCAGCAATCATATGATTATTAACAGTAGCCGGGGAAATATTGAGGTGCCGGGCAATTTCATCGTGCTTTAATCCCTGGTCCCGGCTAAGGGTATATACCAGCTTTTGTTTGGGAGGCAATTTATCCAATGCCTGTTGCAGTCGCGCTCTCACCTCCTGTACACTTAAATTATCTTCTGCATTGGCGGGTGCTACATGACCGCTCTTATTCATTTCCGCCAGGATCAGCGTTTCCCTGGCCATCCGCCGGAACGCATTCAATACCTGGTGCTGGGCCATGCGGTAAATATAGCCACCAAACTGTTCAATATTCACCAACTGCTGACGATCCTTCCACAATTTCAAAAAGACATCCTGGATTACATCTTCCGACATTTCCGGTGAATTGGTTAAACGGAGGAGGAAGCTATATAACTTATGCTTATGGCTGTGAAAAAGGCGCGTAAACGCTTCTTCATGCCCGGCAGCAGCCATTTGCAGCAATCTTTGTTCATCGGTTACATGCTCCATGAAACAGGATAAGTGGAATAGTATTACATAACGTAGATCAGACTAAAATTAAAAAAAAAGGGGAAATAAGGGGAAATAATTTTTGGGGGAGATGTTACATCTCCGCAACTGTCTTATGTACATTTTTTTGTTCCTGCTTTCTTAAGGCTTTGTTCGTTCGGATATTATAACTTTTTTCTTTCTCTGCCAGCATGAACCAGTAAAATGCGGGGATGTTGTCGTCAGAATGTAATTCAAGTCTAATAAATAATTCATCATTAGGGAATTCCTTCTGATGGATAATTCTGCTTAAACGGGTGGCATCCACACTGATTTCAGCTGAAAATTCTTTTTGCGTCTTTTCCAGGATACGGATATAGGCAGCAAGAAAATAACCGAAATGTAATTCCTCCTGGTATTCCCGGGCCTCTATTACATCCAGTATCTGGAATCTCAATTGCATCAAATTATCCCTTAAACGATCCTTCTTTGTACGATTATTCAGCATCTCCATTCGCAAGGCCACAAACTCTTTGTCTGCTGCTGCTTTTTCGGCGGCAGAAAGACCGTGCGGATAAATATTGTCCGGTGAGAGGGCTTCTTTTTTTTTCTTTTTTGCTTTCATTTCAATAAAGTTTTGGCATATAATAATACACTATTACCATAAAAACGGTACTAAAACAAAGCACACTCGCCATTATCCCTAACTAAAAAAGCAAAGACCGAAGCGTTTATAAAACACTTCAGTCTTCGCCTATATAAAATCAATTTACAACTACAACTCTCTCACCCAAATATTCCGGAAGCTCAGCGGCTCGCTCTTATCACCGTGTGCCTGCAATTTAATAGGGCAAGCGCCATGTGCCTGACCGTAAGCTGCCTGACCGATATATTGTGTAGGTCCTTTCAGTTCCACATCATTTTGCACTACTACGCCGTTAAAGAACACGGTTACTTTGGCTGGTTTCACTACGGCACCATCTGCACCAAACACCGGTGCATTCCAAACTACATCATAGGTATTCCACTCGCCAGGTTGCAGGGTGGGATTAGCCAGCGGTACATATTGTTTATAGATACTGGCTGCCTGTCCGTTCGTATATGTTTTATTCTTATAAGAATCCAATACCTGCAATTCGTAACCGGCATCACCCTTACCGAGGGAGGCGAGGAAAATACCGCTGTTACCGCGGGCCTGGCCGGTACCGGTAATATTGGAAGGTACACGCCATTCGATGTGCAACTGGTAATTGGTGAAGGTCTTTTTGGTTTCTATGTTACCTACTTTCTTATTTACAGTAAAGACACCTTTTCCTACCAGCCATTCTGCGGGCTTGTCGCGGTCGTCGGCCATTACCCACTGATCCAGGTTGGTGCCGTCAAATAATACGATGGCATCGGAAGGCGGTGCACCAGGCTTTTTAGCCGGAATAACTTCCGGTGGTACGGGTGTATATACTTCTGTATCTTCAGGCTTTGCTTTCTCCTGCGCTTGAGCGGCACAAAATCCACCCGCTAAAAGCATCGTAAATAAGAATTTTCTTTTCATAATGAGTGTTTAACTGGAATTAAATGTGGGTTCAATAAAGTAACCGATAGCACAATAATATATAAAATCCGATAGGGACGCAAGCATTTTTATGTCGGCGGAGCGTCATTTGGTAACATACAGTTAACACTAAAATGGGTTCTTTGCGGATTGTTTATGCTTAATTGTTCTGTGCTGTCATGAAAAAGAAAGGGGTTTTTCAGTTCATTGTGCTATGCTTATTTATCTTTTCGGCCTCCGCGCAGGATTCCCTGCAAATGCAATTGCAGGCAGCCGCAAAACTAAGCCAGCAGTCGCCCGATGCGGCTTTCCTTGCACTTCGCAAAATGCATGACCAGGCCGCAGCTGCCCATAACAACGCCGCTGCGGGCAAATGCCTGCAACAAATGGGTCGCATCTGCTTTACCCTCGGCCACTACGCCAAATCGCTCGAATATTACCAGGAAGCTGCTACCCTGTTTTCAGTCAGCCATCAACAGGCAGATGAAGCCGCTACCATGAACGACATGGGCCAGCTTTACTACCGCAACATCAATAAGAAAGCAGCCAAAGTGCAATATGATAAGGCCTTTGCACTGTACCGCGCGGTGAACGATAAAGCCGGTATGGCCGCCACCTACGGTTATATCGGTCACCACTACGAAAAACAACAACAATACGATAGCGCCTTTTTCTTCCAGCAACTCGCCCTCAGGCAATACCAGGCCATCCGCGATACCTTTGGTATGGCCGGCATCTACGAAAACCTGGGCACTATTCATGAAGACCTGGAGAAATACGACAGCGCCCTCTACTACTTCCAGAATGCCCTCCGCCTGTACGAACTGCACCACGAACGCAGCGCCGGAATAGAAATCATCAATAATATAGGAGACGTATTAAGGAAAACAGGCGACTATAAACACAGCATGCCCTTCTCCAAAGAAGCCCTGGACATTGCACAACGCACCAACAACAAATACCAGGAAGCCGCCGCCGGAAAAGATATCGCCAAAACATTTAACCTGTTAGGACAAAACGATAGCGCCTATTATTATATGGAGCAAAGCCGCAAATGCCTAGCGGAAATCTATTCTGCCCAAAATAACCAACAGATGAACTTCCTCCAGATCATTTATGATACCAATAAAAAGAATGATGAAATTAAACAGCTGGAAAACAGCCACCAAATAAACCGCATCATCTACACCGCTATCGTGATAGTGGTGGTATTACTCGTCATCCTTTGCCTGCTCACCATCTCCCGGCAAAAACTGAAAATCAGCCAGGCCCAGGCTGAGAAAGAAAAAAATGCGGAAATCAACCGGGTACAAAAAGACCAGCTGGAACTGAAAAGTAAACAACTCGCTACCCATACCCTCGATGTTATCCAGCGTAACCAATTCCTCGACGAACTAAGGAACAGCCTCTCCCAACTGGTACAGGATGATAAAAGAGACCAGAAAAAACAACTGCAGCAACTGGTGCTGAAAATAAATCAAACCGTTAACCACGAAAAACAATGGAAAGAATTCACCGGCATCTTTGAACAGGTACACCAGGTATTCTTCGACAAACTCAACGCACTTTACAGCGACCTCACCACCAACGATATCAAATTACTGGCACTCCATAAAATGAATATGGACTCCAAAGATATGGCTACCATTCTCGGTATTTCACCCGATAGTTTACGCGTTGCCAGGTACCGTCTCCGGAAAAAATTAAACATCCCCGAAGGCGATACGTTGACAACATTTGTCCATGGACTCTGAAAGAATTACGAATCCGTAATTCGTAATTCGTAATTCCCTTAACAATATGGTAATGGCGAATCATGTTACAAATAAACAGTTAATTATCAGCTACTTACCATCCATTTGTATACGCTGATTACGCTTTGTTTACGCCCGTGTTAACGCTGTTTACGTTTTGCTTACGGCCGTTTCTTGTAATTTTTTTCTCAACAGATCACATTTGCGATACCATTTACGAACAACACAAACGGTATCAAATTCATTACAAATGAAGACACTTTTAACAACGTTGCTATGTCTGTTGCTCAGCGCCACCATCGTTAAAGCCGATGGCCTGAAAGGACATGTTTACGATCAGAAAACAGGGGAACCGCTGGTAGGCGTTACCGTTATACTGGAACAAACAAAACTGGTGGCCCTCACCGGCCTGGATGGTTCCTTCGAATTCAAAAAGGTAACACCCGGCAAATTCACCCTCGTTATTTCCCACCTTACCTACAAAACGCTTTCCCAATCAGTAACCGTAGTGGAAAAAGACAATCCACACATTACTATTTATCTCAGTGAACGCAGCAGCAAAGGCCTCAGCGAAGTAGTGGTATCTGCCACCACCAAAGCGTCTTCAGAAAAAACGGCCCGCAAACTGGAACAAAAATCCGTACAGGTAATGAACGTAGTATCCGGCGCCGCCATAGAAGTATCGCCCGATCTCACCGTTGCCAACGTTATTCAGCGCGTATCCGGTGTGTCTATTGAACGTAGCAGCAATGGCGACGGACAATATGCCATTCTCCGCGGTATGGACAAAAGATATAACTATACCCTGATCAACGGCGTGAAAATCCCCAGCCCGGACAACAAATACCGCTATGTACCCCTGGACATCTTCCCGTCCGAACTGCTGGACCGCCTGGAAGTATACAAATCTTTAACCCCTAACATGGAAGGCGATGCCGTTGGCGGTGTGGTAAATATGGTGATGAAAGATGCCCCTAACCAACTATCGCTGAATGCCAATATAGCTACAGGCTATAGCCAGATGTTACTGGATAAGGGATATACCCGCTTCGATGCCAGCGGTATCAAAAGCAAATCTCCTTATGAAATACATGGCAAAGACTACAATGCCTCCCCTGCCGACTTTGCCACCGGCACCCTGAACTACCAACCTAAAAACTTTGCACCCAACCTGGTAGCAGGACTGTCTGTAGGTCAGCGCTTTTTTCATAATAAACTGGGGGTAATCGTAGCTGGTAGCTTCCAGAACAACTACCGCGGTACCACCAGCACGTTTTATGAGGCGTCCAATGTTGGAATAGACAAATACCAGAAAATTTCCAGCATGCGCGAACGCCAGTACAGCGAACAACAGCAACGCAGCGGGGTACACGCCAAAATAGATTATGCCATCAATGATAATAATAAGCTGTCGCTCTACAATGCTTATATGAACCTGTTAAGCTTCCAGACGCGGGAAGGGATCACTACCAACGTAGGTAACGGATTTGAGCCGGAAAATGGCAACGCACAACTGACTTATCAAAGCCGGTCCCGGAAAATAGATCAAAAAATCTATAACTCCACCCTGCATGGTGAACACAAGATCGTTCCGGGTAAATTAAAACTGGATTGGTCTGCTGTGATCTCTACTGCATTAAACGAAGTGCCCGACAATACCACCATCGATGTGTATGGCCAGCGTACTAACTTCCAGGAAGCACGTACCACAGTATCACAAAGCATGCGTCGCTGGGAACGTAATACAGATAACGATATCGCCGGTTATGCCAACCTGACCTACACCGCAAAAATTGCCGGTACCAAAGTGGATTTTTCTGCCGGAGGCTTATACCGCGACAAACAAAGAAGTAGTTTCTATAACAACTATAAATTCCTGCCTACCAACCTGGCCGCCGTATATGGCAAAGACTTCCATTCCTACACAGACATTCAATGGAATATAGAAAAGGCTACCGGTGCCGTTGACAACGCATTGACCTATGACGCTTCTGAAAAAACAACAGCCGGTTACGGCATGTTTAAGTTCAAGGCCGCTGATTTGGAAGTAACCGGCGGTGTACGCGTAGAACATACTGATCAGGGTTATCATATGCTGTTCCCTAAAGGTGAAAAACGTCCTACCGGCAACCAGGTTTATACAGATGTATTGCCCAGCCTGAACCTGAAATATGAATTAACTTCCCATCAGAACATCCGTGCATCCTACTTCCGTTCCTTAAACCGCCCGGGCTTCTTTGAACTGGTGCCTGGCCCTATTGTGAACGAAGACTATACCGAACGCGGTAACCCGGACCTGAAACGCGCTATCGCCGACAACCTGGATCTGCGCTACGAATTATTCCCCAACCATACCGATCAGTTACTCGTGGGCGTATTCTATAAAAGAATCCAGAATCCAATTGAAAACACCATCGTAGCTGATACCGTGCGCGGACAGGATCAATACTATACACCGGGTAACTTTGGTACAGCACGTAACTACGGACTGGAAATAGATTACATCAAATTCTTCCATAAAATAGGCTTCAAAGCCAATTATACCTATACCAATTCCAGTATCACTACACCCAAAAGTTACCGCTACACAGATGATAAAGGCAATCAGACAACCGGTAAAGTGGATCAAACAAGACCACTGTATGGTCAGTCGGCACATATTGCCAACCTCTCCTTGTTGTACAAAGACACACAACATGGTTGGGATGCACAACTGGCAGGTGCTTACACCGGTCCCCGTATTAGTGTGGTATCCCAGTTTGTGGATAACGATTATTGGCAGAAAGGATTTATCCAGATGGATATTTCCGTGGAGAAAAAGTTCCGCAATCACTTCAGCGTGTTCGCTAAAGCGGGTAACCTGCTGAACACTCCCACCACCATCTTTATCAAAGGAGTAAACAAAGAAAACCAGGATATTCCCGGACAAAATAATGCCAACGAAACACTGATCAGGAAAGAGTATTACAAACAAACTTACCTGCTCGGCGTACGCTACAAATTATAAACGTCTTCAAAATATTAATCGTCATGAAGTTTATACAAACACTTTGCTACACGGCATTCCTCATAGCGCTCGTGAGTAGTTGTAAAAAGGCTAACCTCTACGTAGACCTTACCGAGAAACCTGTTGATACCACTGGTATCCATGGAGAAGTATCCGGTGTATGGTCTAAATTCAGCACCCTGCGTGTTACCGGCGATATCATTATCCCGGAAGGTAAAACATTGATCATTGAAGAAGGCGTCACCATTATCATGGATACCCTCGCCAAACCGGAAGTGATTGTAAAAGGTAACCTCTATGCCATGGGAAAACCAGGCAGCCCGGTAACATTTACCATCCACGAAAATGCACGTACAGCAGCCAACAAATTCGGTAAACAATGGGGAGGCATTCTCGCTGCACCCAGCTGTGCAGAACTGTTGCTGGATAATGCCATCCTGGAATATGGCGGATCTACTACCACAGAATCTTCTACTTCTGTGAAAATGGGCCTGTACAAAGCTACCAGCGGCGAAAACCTGCCAGCCTTATGGTATAGCAATGTGAAAGGGAAACTGGTGGTCAACAATTCCATTTTCAGGAATTTCAATGAAGACTGTACCTATATTGAAGGCGGAAAAATTATCTTCTCCAATAACCAGTTTTACACTACCGGTATCACTGGTGGAGAAGGGATTAACATCAAATCCGGTTGTATTGCGGACGTGGCATTCAACTTGTTTTATGCCACCAATACCAACGCGCTGAAGCTGTCTAACGCCGGCGAACGTACGCCGCAGGCACATGTGATCGCTTACAACAATACCATCCTCAATACTGGTTGGAGAAGACCTACTGTGAAAGGCGGTTCTATCTGGGTGGAAGCGGCTGTATTTGTGGAATTGCATAATAATTTGTTTGCCAACACACGTTTTGGTATTAAGAGAGATACCAAAAAACTGGAGGATAACCGCTCTGTGATCAGCAACAATCTCTACTACGGATTTGACCAGGCTACTGTTGACCAGTTCCAGCCCTCTAAAGAAATAATAGCCGGTAAAAACGATGTCATCGGTACCAAAGCAGGAGAGAATGATCCTAAATTCGTGAATTACCCGCTCAATACCGCGATGAATAACGCCACTTTCAATCCCTCCTGGAACTTCCGGTTACAGGCCGGGTCACCTGCTATTGGCGCAGGTACTACCAGCTTTGTACGCAACTTCCCTAACGGCGTGGGCATGGAAAAATATCCTTACCCCTCTCCGGATCCTTCTTCTACGATTGGCGCGTTTTCCGCTAAAAACTAACATCCATGATTAAACGAAATATAGCTTTATTCACAGCAGTCCCCGGACTGCTGTGCTTTCTTGCCTGTGCGGGCGCTGCCAGGTCCACTAAACAAAACAATCCGGCCGATACCAGCGGCATCATTCAACCTGCCATCATCACCGCTCCGGTACAATTTGATTCTGACGATCCGGCCATCTGGGTAAATCCGGCTAATCCGGCCCGGAGCCTGGTAGTGGGTACTGATAAATCGGCGGAAGGCGCCCTATACGTGTTTGACCTGCAAGGCAAAATAAAACAGGTGGTATCCGGCCTGCAACGTCCTAACAATGTGGACATTGCCTATGGCCTCTTACTCAACGGAAAGCGTGTAGACTACGCCGTTACCACCGAACGTATCACGCATAAAATCCGCTTCTTCTCCCTGCCTGATATGCAACCCATTGACGGCGGCGGTATTCCCGTATTTGAAGGAGAAACCGGCAAACAGTACCGCGACTTAATGGGAATTGCGGTGTATACCAGCAAAAAAGGAGCACACTATGCCATCGTAGGCCGCAAAACCGGCCCACAGGACGGTTCTTACTTATGGCAATACCTGCTGACCGATAATGGCGCCGGACAAGTGAAAGCTACCCTGGTTCGCAAATTTGGACAGTATAGTGGTAAAAAAGAAATTGAATCTATTGCAGTAGATAACGAAGCGGGTTATATTTACTATTCAGATGAACAACATGGTGTAAGACAATATTATGCCGACCCGGAAAAAGGTAATGAAGAATTATCACTCTTCGGAACCACCGGGTTTACGGAAGACCATGAGGGCATTTCTATTTATAAAACCGGCCGGAAGAAAGGATACCTGCTGGTATCTGACCAGGGTGCCAATAAATTCCATATCTTCAGCCGGGAAGGAACAAAGCATACACTGCTGAAAGTAGTGCAGGTAGCCGCCAGCCACAGTGATGGTTCCGATGTAGTAAATGTGCCGTTAAACGATACTTTCCGCCATGGGTTGTTTGTAGTGATGAGTGACGACAAAACCTTCCACTATTATCGCTGGGAAGACATTGCAGGGAAGCAACTGGAACTTGCGCCAACAAAAAAATAATGCCCGCTATATGAAATCTACTGTCCTGGCTTCCATGCTATTGCTGTTCGCGTATACCACGACACAGGCACAGGAAGCACCGGTTAAAAAAGCAACGCTAACGCCTGCCCTGCTGCGTGGCCCCTATTTACAAGCCGCCAGCAGCGAAAGCATCCTGATCAGGTGGCGCACCGATGTATCTGCCAGAAGCCGCGTCAAATACGGTACTTCTCCCGATAAACTCGACCAACAAACCGACGACATCAACCTGGTGACCGAACATAAAGTGAAACTCACCCACCTGCAACCTAATACCCGCTACTACTACAGTATTGGCGGTTATAAAGATGTGTTACAGGGAGATGCCAATAATTACTTCCAGACACTCCCCGCTCCCGGCGCCACCGGTTTGTATCGCATTGCCGCCCTCGGCGACTGCGGCGACAACTCCGTAAACCAACGCCAGGTAAAAGAACAGCTGCTGAAATATCTCGGTAACAACTACCTGAATGCATGGATATTATTGGGAGATAATGCTTACCCCGATGGCACAGACGCGGAATACCAAAGCAAGTTCTTTAACGTATACAAAGATGACCTGCTGAAAAAATCACCCCTGTTCCCGGCACCCGGCAATCACGACTACCATGATACGGATGTTTCAGCGCAACAGGCCCAGATGACGCACCAAACCACCTACTACCAGAACTTCTCTATGCCCACCGAAGGAGAAGCAGGCGGCGTGCCTTCGCATACCCAGTCGTTCTATTCTTTCGATATCGGCAATATCCATTTCCTGTCGCTCGACAGCTACGGTAAAGAAGACAGCGCCTACCGCCTCTACGATACCGCCGGTCCACAGGTAACCTGGATAAAGAAAGACCTGGCGGCCAATCAAAACAAAGGCTGGGTCATTGCCTTCTGGCACCACCCTCCTTATACTATGGGTTCCCACAACTCCGATGAAGAAGATGAGTTGGTACATATCCGCGAAAACTTCATCCAGGTACTGGAACGTAACGGCGTAGACCTGGTATTGAACGGACATAGCCACGATTACGAAAGAACCAGGCTGATACAGGGACATTATGGCCCCGCCAATTCTTTTGATCCGGCAAAACATAATGTCAGCAGCTCTTCCGGACGCTATGACGGTGGCAATAATGCGGCGCCTTATATCAAAGATAGTATCCACAACAAAGGCACCGTATATGTAGTCAGTGGCTCTGCCGGCAAACTGGGCGGTAAACAAACTACTTACCCACACAAAGCCATGTACTTTGCAGATGCCGACCATGGCGGCTCCAGCTTGCTGGAAATACAGGATACCCGCCTGGACCTGAAATGGATTTGCGCAGATGGCTCCATCCGTGATCAGTTTACCATCTTAAAAAATGTAAACCGTCAAACGGATATCCATATTAAAAAAGGACAATCGGCTACCTTAACCGCTTCCTTTGTAGGTACCTACAAATGGAACAATGGTACCGATACCGGCAGAAGCATCACCGTAACACCCAGTGCAGCTGTCACTAAATATACTGTTACCGACGCGTTTAATCATGTAAAAGATACCTTCATCGTACATGTATCGAAATAAGCTCATCTGGCTACTGTTTGCCTCCAGCGTTATTATCAGTACCCTGGGGCTCAAACAAACCGATGATAACCGCGGTGAGGCCAATACCATCGCCATTTTCAGGGAAGGCGCCGCTGGCTTTGCGGCCGCCTCCCTGGAAATGGAACAGGCCATCAACGCACTGGATGCACAACCCAATAGTCTCCACAACGCCAAAGCCGCGCTCCGCAAATGCCGGCAACAATACAAACGAATAGAATTTTTTCTCGACTACTACTTCTTCAGTTCTTCCTTGGTATATAACCAGCCCGCGAAAACAGAAATAGATGAGCCGTACATGGAATACCAGGCTCCTGCCGGCTTACAGCAAATAGCCGTATTGCTGTACAACAAAGATCCCCTGTTACACAAAAACGAATTATCACAGCAGGCCGCCGTGATCAGCTCCTCTGCCGCCGATCTCCCTGCGCTGTTGTACCAGTTTCATACCACCGACAAAGCCATTATGGAAAGTATACGTATCGAACTGGTACGCCTATACGCAAATGGCATCACCGGTTACGATGCGCCTGAATTAAAAAGCGGTATCACCGAAACGGCACAATCGATGCAAACGATCCACGCCCTGCTACAGCCCTGGCTCGGTACCCCATCTCCCGAAAACCTACCCGTAAAAAAATACCTCACCGGATGCATACAATACTTACAGCAACATCCGGATTTTGATACGTTCAACCGCCTGGAATTCCTGATCAACTACGCTTTACCACTACAGGAACAATTGAACAAACTGATTACCTCCCTGCAACTGGACCAACATACACGCACCGCGTTGAACTACAGTGCCAAAAATTTGTTCGCCAAAGATGCACTGCGTTCAGGCATATTCCAGGATACCAGCAACAACAGCGCCGCACGCAGAGCGTTAGGACAACAACTGTTTTTTGAAAAAGCGCTTTCCGGCAATCATAGCCGCAGTTGCGCTTCCTGTCATCAACCCGCTAAATATTTCACAGACGGTTTAAAAACCAGTTTGGCAATAGATGGGAAAAGCTATGTGCGCAGAAATGCACCCAGCCTCTATTACAGCGGATTCCAATATGCACAGTTCTGGGATGGCCGGGCAAATAATATCGCCCGGCAAATTGCCGATGTGATCCGTAACCCGCAAGAGATGAATGGTGTACATGCCGTTGTACTCAGCCGGCTCCGCGACAGCGCTCACTACGTACAGGCGTTCAGGATAGCATTCCCCGAAGCCGTTGCCGACAGCGCCATTACATTATCCCATCTCACCAGCGCTATTGCGGCCTACCTTCATACACTCTCACCCATGCGCAGCGCCATGGACGATTATTTTGCCGGCAACAAACAGGCTATGACGGCCGCGCAAATCCATGGCTTCAACTTATTCATGGGTAAAGCACAATGTGCTACCTGTCATTTTGCACCGCTGTTCAATGGTCTTACCCCACCTTACTATCAACGTACAGAATTTGAAAACTTAGGAGTGCCGGCAAATGACGACCTGCAACATCCACAAGCTGATAAAGATGCCGGCCGGTTTGAATTTTTCCCTATTGAATTTTATCAACGGGCATTTAAAACGCCCACCGTGCGCAACAGCGCTATGACTGCTCCCTATATGCACAACGGTGTATTTGCTGACCTGGAGAAAGTCATGGCATTCTACAATGCCGGCGGCGGTAATGGACTGGGGCTGCATGATTCCTACCAAACCTTATCCGCTACTCCACTGGGATTAACACCCGGGGAAATACAGGATGTTATTGCCTTCCTGCATGCGCTGACCGACACACCACAGTAACTACGTAGTACTACTGAATTTCGGGAGCCCTTGTTAATACTGACACCCGGACGATTCCGGGCGCCTACTTTTGGGAAACAATAAATGTTGCCCGAGATGAAAAAGATATTGTTTACCGGTTGTATGATCTGCTTCGCGTGTTTGGGTGGAACCGCGCAAACAGCACTTAAATTAAAGCTGGTGCAAGTAGTGGCAGACAAATTACCAGCTCCGCCTGCTTCATTGGAAGCCGCCTATCACCTGGCACATAGTGCCGGTGAGCAGAAAAAAACAGTGAATACCAAACAGGATGTTTATAACCATGCCCAGGAGCAAATCAATGCAGTCATTGCAAAAATTGACGCGGGCGCTCCCCCGCCATCAAAGGCAGAAAGCGCGGATATTGCAGTAGATATGGCCAAACAAAGCAATTCCTTTGTAGCCGGCAGTCCCGAAATGCAACGCGCCATGAGGGATCTTTCAGACAAACTGCAGAATGATGAAAAATTCGCCGAAGAATTTGAAGCTAAAAGTGACAAGGAGAAGGAAATATTCCTAAAGGAGTGGAGTAAGAAATATAACGTAAAAGCATCTACGAAACCCGTTGACGTCAATCATAACGTAGGCAATGAAATGGAAGCAATGAAAAAGCTGGCCATGGAGATGGGAGCCTTTCAGCAACAACTGGAAACCAAATATCTTAACCAGCTTTCTAAACCGGATTTGAGTGTACATGAGGTACTGGATAAAAAGGAAGCTGCCGAACTACAGGCCCTGCCGGTTATCCAGGTGGGTGAGTACACCGGGGCTGATCCTGCCAAAGAAAAGCAGATCCGCACCAAATACTTCAACGAGCATATGAAAGTGGCCCAAAACGCCTTATTAAAAAACAAGGAACTGTGGTTCCTGGCTCAAAAAGATTACCTGGATGGCCTCACAAAATTTGATGGTAAACTGGCGGAGATCGGCTGGGGCGACAAACTGATCAATCCCATGCTCCGCCCGGGCGTTGGCGGCCTGCAGAAAGGCCTGCTGGAAATTGCCAATAAACTGATGGATTGCGAACACGTGATGACTTACCAGGCAGCCACCTGGTACGCCACCTCCCTCTGACAGGCCTTCATTACATTTAGACCTCTTTCTAGTTATAGTCAGATTTTCATCGTAAAATACATGAAGTTGGTATAAGGCGGGTTTCTACCCGCCTTTTTTATGCCCGGAAAACAATTCTTTGATTTCTACAAGTTGGTCTTTTATTTTCACAATTTTTGAGAGCGACTATCCCCTTACCTTTGGTTCATTAAAATTTAAAAAAATGGACACAACAACAATATCACCCACTTATACTTTTCGCTTAGGCAATGATCTGAACATTAATCGTATGGGCTATGGCGCCATGCGCCTGTCCGGCGACCTGGCTTTTGGAGAAGGAGCCGACCGTGCTGCCGCCATCAAAGTATTACACCAGGTAGTCGCTGCCGGCGTTAACTTTATTGACACTGCCGCTGCTTATGGCCCTGAGTTGAACGAACGACTGATAGCAGATGCATTGCATCCTTATAAGAAAGGATTAGTGATCGCCACCAAAGGCGGCTTCCACCGCTCCAAACCGGAAGAATGGCGTACTGATGGCACCCCGGCATGGATCACCAAAGAAATAGATAACAGCCTTAGAAACCTGAAGGTAGAGCAAATAGATCTCTGGCAATTACACCGGGTAGATCCTAACGTACCTGTGGAAGAAACCATAGGAGCAGTAGCGGACGCAGTAAAAGCCGGTAAAGTAAAACACGTGGGATTGTCGGAAGTAAACGTGGAGCAAATCCAACGGGCAGAAAGTGTACTGCCGATTGTATCTGTACAAAATCTTTATAACCTGGGTAACCGTCAATGGGAAGCAGTGCTGGACTATACCACCCAAAAAGGCATCGCTTTCATTCCTTGGTACCCGCTGGCTGCCGGTCCGCAAACACTGGAAGAAAAAATCAGCCACATTGCCGCCAAATACAATGCTACCACCGCACAAATAGCGCTGGCATGGTTGCTGAAACGTGCAGATAATATCCTGCTCATCCCAGGCACCAAAAGCATTCACCACCTGGCTGAAAACCTTAAAGCCGTTAATATTGAACTATCAGCAGAAGATTTCGCGCTGCTGTCAGCATAGAAATAGCTTTTAGCCATTAGCTTTTAGCTTTTAGCAAAATGCAGCGAAGAAGAATATATAACATCATCTCCGCTGCATTTTGCTAAAAGCTAAAAGCTAATGGCTAAACGCTAACCTCACCATTGCCGGCCCTTGCAATTCATATCCTTTAGCAGGGCCTTTGTATACAAATCTTCGTTCTATTACAAAATGTATTATTTTCTTTCCTTTCAACAATACATCCACTCCTTTGGGTAAACCACCTGTATCTGCAGCGTTGGCGGTTCCTGTGGTGGTAACAACAATATCCCGAAAATATCTTTTATCGCTGGGTGGTACCTGGTAGGTACTTGCCCAGAAAGACGACACCTTCTTTCTTTCTTCATCTACGGCCTGCTCAATATCATACACCGCCATTATCTGCTGATAGGCGCCATTGATGCCGGCGATCAGGAAAAAAGTTTCATGAAACGGACCATCGCCCATACCGCTGCTATGTTTAAGCATAAAAGCATATTGATCTACCCCGATCTGCAATGGCGCTGGTGTTGGGCACGCGGAATAATCACCGTATGCCTTGATAACTGGGGTAAACATACGCAGATGCCAACCCTGATCTGTTAGTACAAACTTAGCCAGTCCCAACAAACCACCCACCAAACGGGTTCCCTGGAAACCCTCTTTGTCAAATACAGAATGGTTAAAGCTCATCACTTTATATTGCAGGCCGGATGAATCTTTAAAATCCATTACATTCAACAGACGGGTAGCTATACCTTCTGTTTCGGGAAAATCCTGAAACCCGTCATTCTCTCCGGGTCCATTCACATCCTCGTATTTCTTCGGCTTACATGTTTTACATTTCCAGTTAATCATCTCATTCACCACTTTATCTTCTACCCACCGGTAATGCTTGCCCGGAAATAATTGCAGTAGTGCATCCTGTGGATTAAAATCACCTTTCAGTATTAAGCTCCGGGTGGGTAGCAAAAAGGTATCGCTGATATTCTTTAACTGGAGATCGCCCTGAGGCGCCTGTGCCAGGCAGGCAACTACCAGGCCCACCTGCATACATAACAGAACAAAGAAACGTTTCATAAGGTATATTTCGTAACCAAGATTTTATGGTGCGTAAAAATAGCTTTTAGCAAAATGCAGCGGAGAAGAATATATAACATCATCTCCGCTGCATTTTGCTAAAAGCTAAAAGCTAATGGCTAAAAGCTAATTCGCCTGGCTCACCTTTGTAGGCAATTGTAATTCATATCCTTTAGTGGCGCCCTTATACACATACCTTCTTTCCTCCACAAAACGCACGGACTTCTTTCCTTTCAGAAAAACTTCCACTCCCTGGGGCACATGATCCTTATCCGATGCACTGGCGGTTCCGGTGATGGTAATAAGAATATCCCGGAAATATTTTTTGTCGCTGGCCGGCACACTGTAGGTGCTGGTCCAGGTACAGGGTACCATACCATCTTCTCCACCGTCTGTTAACTCAATACCGTAAGCAGCCATCACCTGTTGATAGCCACCATTGATACCGGCTATCAGGAAATAGTCACCATTATAGGGACCACCGGCACCACCGTTGCTGTGTTTAAGTATAAAAGCATATTGATCCACTCCAATCAGCAAGGGCTTGGGTGTTGGGCAGTTGGAAAACGCGCCATAGGCTTTGATAGCCGGCGAAAACATACGCAGGTTCCAACCCTGGTCCGTGAGCACAAACTTAGCCAGCCCCAGCAAACCACCGGTAAATCTGGACACCTGGGCGCCATCTTCATCAAATTCAGAATGGTTAAAGCTGATCACTTTGTACTGCATACCGGACGAATCTTTAAAATCCATCACCCCCAGCAGGCGGGTAGCAACCCCGTTTTCATAAGGGAAACCTCCAAGGCCATCTTCATTCACATCTTCATATTTCTTCGGTTTGCAGGTTTTACATTCCCAGTTAATCATCTCATTTACATATTTCCCATCTACCAACCGGTAATGTTTGCCAGGAAATAGTTGCTGCAGGGCGTTCTGGGGATTAAAAGGGCCTTTCAGTAATAAACTATGCGTGGGCAACAAAAAAGTGTCACTGATATTTTTTTTCTGCAATCCATCGGCAGGAACCTGCCCGAGGCAGGTAGCCACCAGGCCCACCTGCATACATAACATAACAAACAAACGTTTCATATCGTATATTTCTTCGCCGGAGTTTTACGGCGCCAGCAAAGATAACCCGATGTATTTAAAATTCATATCTGCCGAAAAACTGTAAATTAGCAGGCAAATATACTGTTACCCATGAATCGCTTCGATAGATTAACTGCTATTCTTATCCACCTTCAATCCAAAAAAATTGTACTGGCCCAGGACATAGCCGATCGGTTCGATGTAAGTCTGCGTACCATTTACCGCGACATCCGTTCCCTTGAACAGGCCGGCGTACCCATTATCGGAGAAAAAGGCCTGGGATACTCTATTATGGAAGGGTATCGCATTCCGCCGGTGATGTTTACGGAAGAAGAAGTGATTGCTTTTCTCATGGCAGAAAAACTGTTGGAAAAACATGCCGACCTGTATAATAGCGAACAATTCAAAGCCGCCATGTTCAAAGTAAAAGCAGTGTTGCGCCATACACAGAAAACCGTGATGGAGAACATGGAAGAAAATATTGAGGTAAAAGACAAAGTATCCGAACATAATCACCTGCTCAATGGCATTCTTCCACAGATCATTAAAGCGATAGGGGAAAAATCTGTACTGACCATTCATTATGCTACAGAAGATGGCATCAACGAAAGAGATATCACGCCTATCGGCATCTATCATGAAAACGGTACCTGGAATGCCATCGCCTGGTGTACGAAGTCGAAAAAATACCATCCCTTCCGCACAGAACGGATATTAACACTCCGCGATACCGGGAAAACGAGCAAACAAACACACCTTACCTTACCCGAATACCTGGCCCAGCGTCCCCCGGTGAATGATGGGTCCTTCCCTGTTACCATCGCCGTGAAAAACTTCCTGGCCCGCTACCTGGTAGAGCAAAAATTTAACTATGGCTTCCTGAGCGAAACACAAGACGCCGAACAAACCACCATGCATTTCCAGGCGCCGTGTATACAGGCGTTTTCCCGCTGGTATATCACTTTTGCGGATGAAGCCACCATCATTGAACCAGCATCGCTTAAAACCCTGGTAAAAGACCGCGTAAAGGAAATATTGGCCAAAGTTTCCTGACCCCGTTTTGCAACTGACATACTGTTGTCATATCCCACCGGTAATTTTGGGACATGAACAGTCAGCAAATCGCGCAAATACGCCTGCAACAACAGCAAATAGCGAGCACCCAATTCACCGGTGCCGCCGACCTGGTGCAATGGATGGGATGTATCCAGGCACAGGATTATGCCGGCGCCAAATGGGGTATTGGCAACCGCATTCCGGGTAGCACAGATGCCACTATTGAAAAAGACTTCAACAACGGTCTTTTTCTCCGCACGCACATTTTACGTCCCACCTGGCACTTTGTATCGCCGCAGGACATCGGCTGGATGCTGCAGCTGACGGCTCCTAAAATAAAGGCATTCAATAAAAACCTGTACACTAAACTGGGGATCTCAGACAAAGATCTCCGGCAAAGTAAAACCATCATCGGCAAAGCCCTCAGCGACGCCACCTTTCTTACACGAAGTGCGCTTAAACCTTTGCTGACAAAAGCCAGGATTAATACCGATGATATCCGCCTCGGCTTTCTCCTGATGGATGCAGAACTGGATGGGCTGATCTGTAGCGGTCCCCGGCAAGGCAAACAATTTACCTATGCCCTGCTATCCGACAGGGCACCGGCCCAGCCCCCACTGGACCGGGACGAAGCCATCGCCCGCCTGACGCTCCGCTATTTCTCCAGCCGCGGCCCCGCTACCGTCAATGATTTCCAGTGGTGGAGCGGACTCAATATGACAGATATCAAAAAAGGATTGCTCCTGAATAAACAGGCGCTCACCCATATAGTAGCTAACGGTCAGGCCTATTGGTTCCCCACCGCCGTTAAAGCAGTTCCCTCCCCCCACGTTGCGGTGCAGTTACTGCCGGTCTACGACGAATACACCGTAGCCTATAAAGATCGCAGCGATATCCTCAACCCGGCATTAAACGCACAGGCAGGATACGGCATTTTCAAACCTGTGATTGTGGTAAACGGACAAATCGCTGGCACCTGGAGCCGCAAAGAAGTACGCCGGCAGCTGATAGTAGACACGCAACTCATCAAACGGCCCAAAAACGCCGACAAAGCTATTGCCGCCGCCATACAGGCATATAAGACTTTCATGGGAAGCGCATAAGCCGACTGCAAAAAAAGGCTGATATTTGGTACTTTGATGATGGAACTAGTCATATTATAGAAAACAATAACCAGATATTAGATGATAGAAGATATTCAACTTCAGCTAAGAACGGTCAATGTAACCCGCTACGTAACCCCCTTGCGGGAAGGCGGTTCATTGCCCGCTATTGCCGAAGCCGACGATGGGTTTCTGTATGCGCTGAAATTCCGGGGTGCCGGGCAAGGCGTAAAAGCATTGATTGCCGAATTAATTGGCGACGAAATAGCCAGGGTATTGGGTTTAAAAGTACCCGAACTGGTGTTTGCCAACCTCGATGAAGCTTTTGGTCGTACCGAACCTGACGAAGAAATACAAGACCTGCTGAAAAAGAGTGTAGGCCTCAACCTGGCGCTGCACTACCTTTCCGGCGCCACTACCTACGATCCCACCGTCAACACGGTAGCTCCTACCCTGGCATCCCGGATTGTGTGGCTCGACTGCCTGCTCACCAATGTAGACCGCACCGCACGCAATACCAATATGCTGATGTGGCGCAATGAATTGTGGTTGATAGATGCAGGCGCTTCCCTTTACTTCCATCATTCCTGGCACAACTGGCAGGAACAGGCCTTACGTCCTTTTGTACAGGTAAAAGATCATGTATTGCTGCCACAGGCCAGTGAACTGGAAAGCACCGATATCGCCTTCCGTGCGTTACTAACGCCGGCGCGTATACGTGCTATTGTGGAAATCATACCGGATGAATGGCTGGTGGCCGACCATTCCGATGAAACACCGGAACAACGCCGGCAGGTGTATTTCGAATTTTTAACTACCCGGATCAGCCATTCCGAAATTTTTGTAAAAGAAGCACAACATGCAAGACAAGCACTTATATGAATATGCCGTGATACGCGTAGTACCAAGTGTAGAGCGGGAAGAATTTTTGAATGTAGGTGTAATTCTTTATTGCAGACAACAGAAATTTCTTCAGGCTGTTTATACACTGAACGAAGAACGACTCCGCGCCTTTTCGCCCGCTATAGATATTCCTGCGATCCGTCCTTACCTGGACGCATTTGTAGAAATCAGCAAGGGCAGCAAAGCCGGAGGTCCCATCGCCAAACTGGATATGGCAGCGCGTTTTCGCTGGCTCACGGCTACACGTAGCAGTATCATACAAACCTCCAAAGTACATCCCGGCTTTTGTAACAGCGATGCCGCCGCTACGCTGGCACGCTTACAGGAACAACTGGTGGGCTAAGCTCATTTTATATTTAAACAAAAAGCCCTCCGCTATTGCAGAGGGCTTTTTGTTTAAATATAAAATGAGCTTATTCTTTTGTGAACGTATACGTTTGCCCCGCACGTGTAGGCACATCATATGTTATCGTTTTCTTTATGGCACCCGGTACTACCGAAGCAGCGGGATTAATTAAAGCAGCGGCTGTTTCATCCGGCTGGAAAAAAGAATTGGTTTGTGGCCCGCTCGCCAGCGTCAGTTTGCTACTGCTACGCAAGGCATTGGGTACCCGCAAACGCAGGTTGCCACCCAAGGTGGAGCGAATAGTCACTTTACTCAGCGTTCCATTCTCCCAAACCATGTCGGTAATTTCAAAACCGCCACGGGTACGCAATCCCTTTACCTGCCCATTTTTCCAGTCGTCTGGTAAAGCTGGTAAGAGGTGAACAGCTCCATCCTGGCTTTGCAGCAACATTTCACAGATCCCGGCAGTACAGCCGAAATTACCATCTATCTGAAAGGGTGGATGCGCATCAAACAGGTTAGGATAGGTACCGCCCCCACTATTTTCTGCTTTGTTTTTCCCTGCCGGCGTCAGCTGGTCTTTAATCAGTTTCCAGGCATGGTTACCGTCCAGTAGTCTTGCCCAGAGATTCACTTTCCATCCCATAGACCAACCGGTAGATACATCTCCGCGCTGCACCAGCGAAGTACGCGCTGCGGTAAATAACTCCGGTGTACGGTAAGGAGAGATCTGGTTGGCGGGATACAATCCAAACAAATGCGACACGTGTCGGTGTTTATCGTTAGGATTATCCAGGTCCTGCAGCCACTCCTGTAATTGTCCATACTGCCCGATTTGCATAGGTGGCAGTCGTTTACGGGTGGCCTTCAGTTTTGCCACCAGCGCTGCATCTATACCCAGTGCTTCCGCCGCATGAATGGTATTGGAAAAAAGATCGAATACCAATTGATTATCCATAGTGGTACCCGCTGCAATAGACACGTCAGGATAAATTTTAGGATTATTCTCCGGCGACATAGAAGGAGATACTACCAACCATTTATGCGTGGGTTCTTCCACCAGGAAATCGAGGTAAAATGCCACGGCGCCTTTTAACACCGGGTAAATGGTTTGCAGGTATTGTTTATCGCCATTGAACATATATTTTTCCCAGAGATGGCGACTTAACCAAGCGCCTCCCATAGGCCACATAGCGGAATAAATACCATCCACCGGGCCGGTGATACGCCATAGGTCTGTATTATGATGAGTCACCCATCCGCCGGCGCCATACATTACCCTGGCCGTTTCCCGGCCGGTTACCGCAATGTCTTTTACCATTTGTACCAATGGCTCATGCATTTCGGTAAGATTGGTTTCCTCTGCCGGCCAGTAATTCATTTCTGTATTGATGTTGATGGTATACTTACTGCCCCAGGGTGGATTCATGTGCGGGTTCCAGATGCCTTGCAGGTTGGCGGGTTGCCCTCCCGGTTGGGAAGCCGCAATCAGCAAATACCGGCCAAACTGGAAATATAAGGCCACCAGCTGTGGATCGTTACCGGAGGCAAAATCTCTTACCCGGATGTCAGTAGGATTTTTTATGGAATCCGTACTACCCAGGTTGAGTTGTACCCGGTTGAAAAAGCGCTGGTAAGCTGCGATATGACGTTGCAATAAACCAGGGTATGTTTTGGGCCAAACCTGGTTCATATAATCCGTCGTACGTTTTACTTCATCGGCGCTGATGTCAGCATAATTTACAAAGTTGGTAGCGATGGAAATGTATGCCGTTACCTCGCTGGCGCCTGTAATGCTAACCGAGTCCCCTGTGGCTGTGCTGGTGCCCCCGGTTGTTTTAAAGCGTATCTGCGACTGAAACTTCACTTTACCGGGTACGCCTTCTCTGTCGCCGCTAATACCGGACAATACCAACTCGTTATTATCTTTCACCGTCACCGTAGAACGTTGCGGGCTCTTAGTGCTGGCAGAAAAGGTAAGACGACCAGGTTCGCTGGCAGTAAGATGTACAATGATGGCCTGATCAGGAATAGAGGCAAATACTTCGCGGGTATACTTCACGCCATTAACACTGTAAGAAGTACTGGCTACCGCGGTTTCCAGGTTCAATTCCCTGGAGTAGCCGGTATACTGCTCATGACCGGGAAAGCGTAACCGCAGATCCCCCACCGGCTGATAACACATCCCGTTGATTTTCTCCGCCTGTATCGTTTGGGCAGCCAGGTCGCTGGCTGCTTTCATTTTTCCTTCAAATATCAGCTTTCTCACTTCCGGTAATGCCGCCAGTGCATGGGGATTATCGTTGCGGTTGGGGCTACCACTCCAAACGGTGTTTTCGTTCAGGCGTATCAGTTCCTCACCAGGATTACCATATACCATGGCAGCCAACCGGCCATTACCTACTGGTAATGCTGCCTCCCATACTTTTCCGGAAGGTTGATTGTACCAAAGTTTCAGCGGTTGTTGCTGCGAAAATGCTGGCCCGGCTACCAGGAAGGTGGCCAGGTAAAAGGCGATACGCCTCCTTAATTTGTTTTGCGTGGAATCGTGGAATTTTATCATGGGTATTTTACTTTAGCTTTAAGCCGTTAGTTTTTAGCTTTTAGAAGATGCAGGGGAGATAATCATATGTTGGTCTCCGCTGCATCTTCTAAAAGCTAAAAACTAACGGCTTAAAGCTAAAAGTAATAGGAATCTGCTTTATTCCAAAACCACTTAAAATATTTTTTTACAACTACTCTGCGCGCATACTTTTCACCGGATCTGCCAGCGCTGCTTTAATCGCCTGGTAGCTGATAGTAGTTATGGCAATCAACAGCGCAATAATGCCTGCTACCAGGAATACCCACCAGCCAATGCTGATGCGATACGCAAACACCTGCAACCATTTATGCATAAAGTACCACGCCACGGGTGTGGCGATGATAAAGGAAATAAGCACCAGCTTCAGAAAATCGCGGGATAATAAATTCACAATATCTGCTACCGAAGCGCCCATCACCTTACGGATACCGATTTCACGGGTACGCTGTATGGCGCTATAGGAAGCCAGGCCTAACAATCCCAGGCAGGAAATAATAATGGCCAGCAAGGCAAAATTGAAAAAGAGTTTACCAAACCGTTCTTCCGTGCGGTATTGGCGGTCGAAGAATTCATCCAGGAAAAAATAAGAGAAAGGACGGTTGGGCATGAGTGTTCTCCAGTGTTGTTCAATGGCAGACAAGGTACCAGGCAAATCGCCGGGAGCCACATTTACAGAAATCATGTCACAATCCCGTGGTTCAATGCGCATGGTGAGGGGGCTAATATCCTGCTGCAGGGAGCGATAGTTGTAGTTTTTTACCACACCGATAATAACGCCTTCCCGGCCCCATTGGCGGAATGCTCTGCCAACAGCATCTTCCGGTTTAGCATAGCCCAGGAGCCTGGCAGCAGCTTCGTTGATCATCATAGCCTTGGTGGTATCCGTACCAAAGTCTTTTGAAAAACCACGTCCGGCCACTACTTTGATCTTATACTGTTTCAGGTAATCGAAGTCCACATCATACAAATCCAGGTTAGCCACCTGCATTTCGCCCTGCTTATTCATGATCTCCGTATAGGCTCCATTAGCTTCTCCTCCCGGTACGCCGGATCCCATACTCACAGAATTCACTTTCGGCAGCCTGGCAATTGCATCTCTTAACGCGTTCCTGGCAGGATCTCCATGAGTATCAATGACCAACATCTGGTCTTTATTGAAGCCCAGGTCATGGGTATGCATGTAATGCATTTGCAGGTATACGATCATGGTGCCAATGATCAGGGCAATAGAAATGGCGAATTGTGTTACCACTAAACCTTTGCGGAGAAACACGCCTTTGGTGCCGGTAGCGAAACGTCCTTTCAGTACAGATACTGGTTTAAAGGAAGAAAGTACCACGGCCGGATAAATACCCGCTAACAATCCTATCACAATAGCCGCCACAAACAATATCCCGATATACCATGCATTGGCAAACACACCCGGGCTGATGGTTTTACCTGCCAACAGATTAAATGTAGGCAACAATGCAGCAAATAATGCCACTGTTAATACAAAGGAAATTAAACACAGTAACACACATTCCCCGATGAACTGCCGGAGCAACTCAGATTTGGTGGCGCCCACTACTTTCCTGATGCCTATTTCTTTGGCCCGCTCTACAGAACGGGCTGTAGTCAGGTTAATGAAGTTGATACAGGCAATGAAAAGGATAAAGATGGCGATAATAGAAAAAATATACACATTCGTGATGCTGCCTTTTTCATACGCGGAATAAGGACCGGAATACAGGTAGATTTTTTCTAAGGGCTGTAATTTTATAGTATAAAACATTTTAGCACTCCTCCGTTCATCACCATTGTGTCTTTCTATAAAATCAGGGAACTTCGCTTCGAGCAAACTGGCGTTGGTGTTAGGTTTCAGTAGCAGGTAAGTAGATGCTCCAAAGTTACCCCACTGTTCATCGATACCTTTGTTCTGCGTAACCAGTGAACTCATTGACACCAGCATATCGGCTTTTATCTGGGAATTCTCCGACATATCTTCCATCACACCCGTAATGGTATGAGGCAACATTCCACCAGTCAGTAATATTGTTTGACCAATAGGATCGGTATCTCCAAAGTATTTTTTAACCGCGGTTTTGCTTAACACCACACTGTTTAAATCTGCCAGGGCCGTAACCGGATTGCCTTTCAACAGCTTAAAATCAAATACGCGAAAAATGGAAGAATCGGCAAATAAAGAATGCTCTTCCTGGAAACTAACATTGCCTTTTTTCACTAACAAATTCCCTTTGCTGAACCTTGTAAAGGCTTCTACTTCCGGGAAGTCGCGTTTCATATTAGGTCCAAACGGCCAGGGTGTAATTCCCCCCTTTATCAATTCACTGGGAGTTTGTATATCACAGGTTACCCGGTAAATGCGATCTCCTTTGGAATGAAATTTATCATAACTCCATTCAAAATGTACATAAAGAAAAATGAAGAAACAGGCGGTCAGGCCTACAGTAAGACCCAACACATTAATCAGGGAAAACACTTTATTTCTCCAGAGATTGCGCCAGGCAATTTTGAGATAGTTTTTAAACATCGTTTGCAGTTGATAAGATGAATCATATTACACACGCCGGCTAGCGGAAGCGAAGAAAATGCCATGCTAAAAGTAGCTTTAAATCAATACTTATCAAATACAATAATTCAATCACATGTCCAGTTCAGGACGGGGATTGTCCGGAAATGAACAGCCCGGTTCTATCATGTTAACAGATATTATTTCAGATGGATAATATTTCGATCATCACGCAAATAAAATGCGTGGTGCACGGGTATGTTTGTGATAGCAAAAGACGGTTTGTTAACCCCTAATTTAAATGAATAGCATGACCCTCAACATCCATTATTGTTGACCTTTGAAAATCCATCATTGTTGACCTAAAGCCATTGTTGTTAACCCCACCCCTTCCGCCTATACCTATGTACTGTCCGGCGTAGTTTCCGTAGGAAGACGATCAAAACAGGATCGGCTTCCACGGATAATGCCGGGATAAATGGTTTGAATTTTCTACCCGGCGTTGAGAACTGTTTATTCTAAAAAATTGGCCCGTGTAACACGGGCCAATTTTTTACGCAATTTTATACTGGGGTTAAAATCCTCTAACTGTATCTTTCATCGTCACCACTATAGCGAATAAAGACAAGAGATAGCTACCATTCTTTTTCCTACAACTTATTTCCTTTTATAAAATGAGATGGCTACTTTTTCGCCGGCGTATTTCTTGGTTTCTGAATCGGTGAAATAACCACTACCCTCCAGTCCAAAGCAAATGCCCTCCCCCTGCCGCTCATTGCGGGCATAAGGAGCATCCTGTGGCTTGCGCAAGAAAGTGGCGGCAATACTTTCACCGGCCTGTCTTTTCCAATACCAGATCTGACCTGTATTGCGTACTAATATTTCCATACCATCCGGCGAGATATCGCCGGCAGTGAGGTGATCAAAAGGGAGTTTATCTAATGCTACCAGCGTGGTTTTGCTGGTAGTAGATTGTGGGTAACGCGCCACATAGAGGGTACTGCGGCTCTCCTCCTTGGTAGCAATGTAAAGATCCTTTGTTAAAGGATCCAGCAACAGGGACTCCGCGTTCACAGGACCACCCGGATAGCGGAGTTCAATTTTATCCACCGCCGTGATGTTAACCACCGTAGTGGCATTGGCGGCGGATAGATCAGGCTCCGGGAAACGATAAATAAATATGCTGGGATACACGGCATTATTGTCGCCAATTTCTGCCACATAGATATACGACTGGTTTTTATCCGGGCCTGGCCCGGTGGCAATGTCTTCCCAGTCGCGGTTATCAATGCCCTGCAGTACCAGTTTACCAGCATTTCTGCCATCAGCAGCGGTAACATATACTTCGTTGGAGTTACCGCTGTCTTCATGCACAAATAACAATCCGGGTGTCCGGTGACTGGGAGCAACGCCGGACAACTCCTGGTAATCCTGGCGGGCAGTAACGCTTACCTGGGGAGCGTCGTTAAATAACGTGCAACGGTCCAGCAGGGAAAGGTCGTAGGTAGCTGTCCGGGTAGTGTCCACTACCACACCGGAAGAATCTTTACCGGGTGTGATCCCATCTTCCTTACTCCCTTTTCCACAAGCCATAGTGGCTACCATGCAGGCAGATACAAAAAGAAAACTATGAACAGGTTTCATCACTAAAAAATTAAAACGAAAAAGGACGTACAAAGACGTCCTTTTTCTTGGGCCAGGTATAGCGATTAATAGGTATGCTGATTCCCTGAATTATCAGAAGGGAATGCACCAAGATCCTTATTGGGCGGAGTAATGGTAGCCCCATAGATACCACCGGCAGCTACTACTTTCATTGGGAAACCATATTGGTTCAGCAAAGGAGCAGTTGCTTTGGCAGGAATAGCATTTTTACCGGTACCACCAGGATATACGCCCGCACCGATAGCAGGAGATCCTGCTTTCAGATGGAAGTCGGCTCCGGCAGGAATCTGGTAAACACGGTAGTTCCGGCCCAGGCTCATGGCAGCCATATCATAGTTAACAAACATTGGATCATATTTCAAAGAGTCGTTGGCGGGGTTAGTACCATTGTTGGTGCCATCTGCGGCGATAGTACCGTTGATGTAACCATTGATATCATACGGCTGTTTCAGGGTGAACTGATTAGGTTCAATGAACACCATATATTGCTCTGCACCGCCCATTGGATTGCCTCTGCCAATAGCAGTGAGGTTGTTGTTGTACAGGGTATTCAGGGTATCGCTTGGTTTACCTTTCTCAGAGTGGAAAGATATTCTCAGCCCTGATTTACAGTTTACGATAATGTTATTGAAGATGTAACCACCGGCGTTGGTTTCTGTATTGATAGAACCATTTCGGGTAGCTTTGGTTTGTCTGAATCCACAGTTAACCACGGTGTTGTTATAGATGTTCACCATGCAGGTTTTACCGGTAGATCCGGAAGTTTTCAGACCGTTGGTTGCAATACCATAAGTCAGGTTATAGGCCATATCGCCATATACACCATCTTTGATATTAACAGATTCTCCACCGGTAGCACCCATTTTGGTAAAGGTGTTACGCATGAGGCTCATGTATACGTTATTTGGACGGATACCGTCATCTTTACTACCATAGAACCAGGAGTCTTCAACGATCAGGCTACCTAAAGTAGTGCTCTTGCTGTTCATGTAAATAGTGAAACGTGCGTCACCAACATTGGCGCCATATTGAGGCGCATCAGCACCCCAGGCGCCGCCAGTGTATTCTACGTGCGACCAACGGAGCAACAACAGTTTGGCGTTACCACCACACTGGAAACCGCCCCAGTAGCCTTTAAAGGCAGGATCATTACCCGCATCATCTTTATAGGTGGCATCAGATTTTTTCACCGTTTCGGTTTCTGCTACGGTAAACCAGTTTTGTGCATTTTTAGTACCATCGCTTACCAGGGTACCATTTACCAGGAATGCAGGAGAAGTAGCAGGGCTTTTGCCATCACCGTGGATCAATACTTTAACACCTGGCTGCAGGTACAGGGTATCGCCTTCATTGATGGTAACATCCGACATGATATGATAGGTTTTGCCAGCCAGCATGGTACCTTTCAATGGAATCGGATTGTTATTGGCATCCTTCTTTGGGAGAATGGTGTCGCTGATAGTTTGACCAACTACCACCAGTGGTTTGGAGATGTCTACACGTTCGTCTCCTTTTTTACAGGAGATAACAGACATTGCTACCAGGGCAACCAGGCCGCTTTGAGAGAGGATCTTTTTCATAAGTTTCTACTTGGAAATTTGAAAAATTTATTATGGAAAAATGTTAAAGCACAAATCGTACTCCCAGCTGGAAATCCTGACCGAACGTATCTTTCTGGATCAGTGTTTTATTATCTCCAGCCTTCGGCATAGGCACGGTGTTAGACGGTGTGCCATTGATATATAACTCGTAAGGTGTGTTTAGCAGATTTTGAATTTTTGTGAAGACAGAAAAGTGTTTACCAATTTTTTTCTCCGCAGAAAAATCAAAGGTGTTCATATCCTTCTGCCAATAATCATATCCATAGTAGCGGGACACCACGGCAATACGCTTTCCGGTAAGTTGCCAGTTTAATTGTATATCCAATCCAATGTTTGGATTCTTGTACAACAAGGCTGCATTAGCCACGTTGGCGGATTGCCCCTGTAATGGGCGCTTCTCCAGTACATTTGAGCCTACTCTGTTAAATGAGCGGAACTTAGATGCTTCTATCGTTGAATTAGTGTAAGTATAGTTAGCGCGGATACCAAAGTTGCGGATATATTTTTCATACACTACCTCAAAACCAAAGTTGGTAGCATCTCCATAGTTGTTGGGTTGGAAGGTAGCCTGGCTCTGCACGCCCGTTTCCACAAATCCATACTCAATAGGATTTGCCAGCTTTTTATAAAAAGCGCCTATTAAAATCTGTTCTTCCGGGCGTGGGAAATATTCATAACGGAAATCAATATTATCAGCCGTCGTATGTTTCAGTTGGGGGTTCCCTGTTTCCACATATTCATCTCCGTTATAAGGATAAGGTATCAGTTCAAAATAAGCAGGCCGACTGATAGAGCTAAAATAAGATAAACGGAGATTGGTTTTACTGTTCAGCATATATTTCAAATGCACACTGGGCATGATATCGCTATAGCTAATCTTCCCGCTTTTGCCCGGCATACTTGGCGGCGCATCTGTATTATATTGCTGATCGGTATTCTCCATACGTGCGCCTACAATGGCTTCCAGCTTCTTTACAGTAAATTTCAGCATGGCGTAACCGGCCGCAATATTTTCATCTGCGCGATAGTTATTGCCATCATCACTGGTACCGGCGGGATTGTTTACCTTCCAGTTGAAATGGTAGATATCTGTCCAGAGTTGCATGTCCTGGTTACCATCAGTGATGACACCCAGGCTATAATTCTGATGGAAGTTATCACGATGCTTTGACCGGTACATACCACCAGCAGTAAGTTTAAAAGGAATACTGGCCACTTTGCCGGTATAGCTGGCATTTAAATACCCGGTGTAATCGCGGTCATTATTTTTCCACCATTCCCGGTTGTAAGAGGATACTTTGTTAGGATGTTGGTAAGGATCTTTATTGGTACCATCTGCATAGAAACCTCCATCATACTGGTATTCAGCCAGATCAGGAATACTACTGCTCGCTTTTGAGTACACGGCTGACCAATCCAGTTTCAAACGCCCCGGCAGCAGGTCGTGCTCACCCCGTAAAGTAGTACTGTTAATCGTTTGCCGCTGATACTTCGCACGGTTCTGATACCATACCTGTCCTAAACCTGGTGCTGTACGGGGAGTTGGTTGCAAGGTATCCATGCCCATTCTTGCCTGCGCATCAGCTAATATGGCAGTAAAAGAGTAAACGCTGATTTTATTATAATCGTTAAAACGATAATCTATTTTTGCATTTAAGCCGGTTCTTTTTACCTCGGTAGAATAATCCCGTATATACGCATGTTTTATGTAGATGGTACCATAGGCATCTGTCAAATCCTGGTATTCATCCACGGGGTTATAGATACTGTGATATCCCTTATAGGAATGTTGGTAAGAACCACCTAACATTACGCCCAGTTTGTTATTAAAAAACCGGTTACCAATAGATAGATTCGCAAATAGATTCGGCGTAAAATTTTTCCTGGTGAAGTTCAGGTTATCACGGGTAAAATCGCCCGGTTGCGCCAGGTAGGCCGGCCCGTTGGCCTCGTAAGGCGATTTACGGTTAATAGCACTTGTTGGAAAATAATCGAATTTACGATCCATCAGTGTTTGATTATATCCGCCGGAAACACTACCGTTCACGTATAAACGATCCGGCGCATTTTTCATCACCATATTCACGGTACCACCAATCGCATCTCCTTCCATGTCAGGGGTGAGTGTTTTATTCACTTCCACTCTTTCTACCAGGTCAGCGGGAAATAAGTCCAAAGGCACATAGCGGTTTTTATTATCCGGACTGGGAATTTTCACGCCATTAATCAATGTGTAATTAAAACGCTTGTCCATACCACGAATAATCGCATAACGTCCATCTCCACTGCCGCTTTTTTCTAAAGACACACCAGATACACGTTGTAATACGTTAGCAATGGTGATATCCGGTGATAACTGTATATTTTTTGCAGAGACGATGTTCATCACATTGCCTGCCAGCTGCTCCGATTTTTTGGCCGATGCAGCAGATTCGACATCGCGTTTTCCATTTACGCTCACAGTGTTCAGGTCTTTTGCTTTATTACGCATCGTTAACAACAAGTAAGTATTGTTGTCTATATGCACTACCGTATCCAGGGTAAAATAACCCATATAGGTAACCTGTAAATGATAGGTGCCTGCGGTTATTTTATCAACGCTGAAAGTACCATCCAGCCGGGCGCTGCCGCCACGTTTTGATTCATGTAAGCGCACAGTGGCGCCGGGTAATTGTTCCTTGGTTTGAGCATCAATAATTTTTCCTTTGAAAACCACTTCAGACTGCTGACTAAAAACGGTTGATACGCAGCAAAAAAGTAAAAAGAAGATGAGTATCGTTCTTATCATCCTGTAGAATTTGTGCAAAGGAAATTTTATTTTTCCTCAGATAACAGGGCGGTAGCGCATCTTAATAGAATGGTAATTATAACGTAATGATTAGTTAACAAGCGGTACACTGAGATGCCCCGCGAATCCGCGCAAATGTTATCCGGTAGCGGAATCCGTGGAACCATTACCCGGCCTGTATATGCAGCCGGGCAGCTGAAAAACAACCCGGAAACATACAATATGTAATCATTCTGGAGGAATTCTGTATTGCCAAAAGTCGCATATCTGATGTATGCCGCCTTCTGCTCATTTAGTTGTTACAACATGTTCGACAGCTCGCTTAAGTACATTGCAATCGAAGTACTTCTCACTATACCTGGTGAACCGGTATATGTACGTGTTCCTGTTTTTGCGCACTTCTCCGCTTGATAACAAAAGATATTAAGCCGACATTTGTATTGGAAGCATTGGCCCCAATTGTATACCTTCCCCAAAAAATTTGATCATTTATCAGCACCCCAAAAGCCTTTGCTTCTATATTTAAATAACCCCAAAAAAATAAGTCATGAGCTATCAGTTCAAAGGCAATTTAAAAGGCATGCTATGCGATGATTACTGCATAGAAGCCATTGCCAACGTAAAAATCCGCATTTACCGGGCTATCGCCTCCCGCGACGTGGTACAACAAGCCACTGCAGCCGCTAAGGAAACCTTCCACGAAGTCAGCGCAGACGAGCTGAGAAGCAAGGAAAGCAACCTCCTCGCGGAAACCATGACCGATACCGATGGTAACTTCACCATCGATTTTGGTCGCGACAGCAAATACGAAGGAGAAGCCTTCGACATTGATTTCGAGTGTGGTAATGTACCCCGCACTAAACCGTACCCTAAAAAGTTGCCGGTACTGCAATTTCACATTACCACCCTGCAGCCGAAATGGCGGCAAACGGAAAACAACTTCCTGGCATACTGGGAATACCAGGTTCCTAACCGCTGGTGGTGCGCCATCCGGGGTAAATTTGATGCCTGGATTATTTGTGGCCGTGTAATCAATTGTAAAACCAAGCTGCCGCTAAAAGGCCTGAAAGTCGCCGCTTTCGATGTAGACTGGCTACAGGATGATCCATTAGGCAGCAACATCACCGATGCCACCGGACACTTCCGCATCGACTACACCGCAGCAGATTTCAGTAAAACCCTGTTGCCTTTCCTGAATGTTGAATGGCCTGCCGGTCCGGATATTTATTTCCGCATTACAGAACCCGTTTCCGGCGCCGTACTATTGAACGAAGACCGTAGCATCGGCCACCGCAACGACCGCGCTAACAGGGGTCCTTGTTTCTGCGTAGAACTATGCGTACCACAGGATGTAACACCTAATAACGAAGTACCTGCCCTCTTTGAAAGAGTAGGCGGTTATGATATAGGTCCTACCGGCGCGCAGTTTGATGCCAACGGCTACACCACAGATGTACCTAAGCTGGCTTTCTACGGCGGCCTGGATCTGAACGGCACATTGCCCAGCGGTACCAACACCAATGAAATGGAATACCGCTTCCGCATCTTCAATGCTGATACCAGTTACGAGCTGACCGCCACACAGGTATTAAATGCGATGGTACCGTTCAAAATTGGCGAGCTGTTAAAACAAACCGGGCCTATCACCTGGACACATGATGCCGTAATCATCACCCCGGCACTCAACAGCGCCGGCGAATTGTGGATTACTGTGCCACGCGGCAACAACCTCACCACCGGAATATTTACCCCTACCAATGGGGTACTGGCCAATATCAACTCTGCAGCACTGGCCCTGGATGCGTCAAATACTACATTCGCCAATAATGTATTTGACCTGACAGCCCCCGGAGTACTCATTGCCGGCACCGCAGTACCAGCAGCCCAACAGGCATCTATCCACACCTTCAAAATTGTGTTTGAAGCCCGTAAGGTAGGTACCACTACGCTCACCGCAGTAAATACCCTGGATAAAATTGTGATCTCTAATGTGAGCTATAAACAACGCCGTCACCCGGGTTGGGGCTATACTGGAGATGAATCCCTTATGGCAGCCGCCATGTTGGAAATAAAAGAAACCACCGGCAGCGGACACGGTTGCGGCGGCATTACCACCACTGTTACCGCACAATACACCGTATGCCATCCGCATGTGGAAAGCTTTACACTGCGCTTTGAAGGTAATCCGACCTTGCCCACACCTTTCAGCGCCGGACCGCCACCATATGCTGCCGAATACCACGATAACAACAAAGTATTCAGCACAACAGGTATGGAACCATGCGCGTATATCCTCTGGCTGGACCTCCAACTGGGCCTTACCAATGGTTATCAGAAAATACCACAGATCCATGATCATATCGCGTTCTGTAAAACAAGCTGATATGCATGTGACGATGAAGGCTGCCTCCTGTAATGGGAGACAGCCTTCTGTATTGAGCAGAAAGCATAAAGCTGAAAGCAAAAAGCTATTATAGCGAATGATCACTGCGAATATTAATACGCTTCAATCATTCGCTATAATAGCTTTTTGCTTTCTGCTTTCAAAAATTCAGGTTCTTTTTAAAATGCATAACAGCAGCAGCAACGTAAAATTGCCAAATTGTCCACGCAAACGTTCCAGGGCATGATACACCAACTGGTGCGCGCCGGTAACCGTCATATACATAATCTCGGCCACCTGTTCATAAGAAAGGTCTTCGTAGTATTTCAGGAAAACAGCTTCCCGCTGCCGGTTACTGAGGTGGGTTAGTAAAGTAGCTGATTGAGCGGCCAACGCTTCCATCCGTTCGCGGCGAAGCAATGGGTGCGCGCAGTTCAGGTCCACGTTAAAAGGAATATGCTCTCCGGCCAGTTCTCCATCATGCCGGGAAGGCCCTAATTCCAGCCTACCAAGCAAGATACGGCGGAACGCATGATACAGGTACTGCTTCACCACTGCAGGTTGTGCAATACGCTCCCTGTTTTGCCATAACTTCAGGAAGAGATCCTGCATACTTTCCTCTATGCAAATGCGATCGGGGGTAAACTTATAACCGTAATTGGTGAGGGGGTGATAATATTGTTCGTACAAACCTTCCAATGCTTTTACATCTCCCTCTTTATAGGAGTACCATAATTCATTTTCATGCATGATATTGGAATATTGGGATTTGCTTTTGTGATGACAAGCAAAATACAGCAAAAAACGTTTCTGGCAAAATGCCGGCTGCTTATAATTTTTTTTAATTAATTTAGCCGGTGCACACTATGAAATAAATACTATGCGGTTGCCCGATACTTTTGATGAAGCCCAGATGCTGGAATTGCTCAGGCAGGGAGATGAGTCTTCTTTTGCCAGCATATTTGGCAGGTTTCACCGCAAAGTATACGGCACAGCAATGGGGTTCCTGAAATCCCCTACCCAGTCTGAAGAAATAGTGCAGGATGTATTTATGAAGGTTTGGCTGAAACGGGCAGCATTCGGTGATATCAAAAACCTTGAAGCCTACCTGCTGTCCATGACCCGCCACCTGATCCTGGACCGGCTGAAGAAAGCAGCCTATGAAAATACACACCTGAAAGCTTTTACAGATTCCTGCACCCACTTTACCGACACCACCGACCACCCGTTGCGCAACCGTCAGTGCGAGGTATTACTGGAAGAAGCCATTAACCTGCTCCCTCCCCAGCAAAAACAAGTATACCGGCTTTCTAAAACCGCCGGATTATCGCAGGAGGAAATTGCCCAACAAATGGGGCTCTCCCGGCTCACCGTCAAAAAACATATGGCCATGGCCCTGCATCGCATCCGCCACTACCTGGGCCAGCATATCAGCAGCCTGGGCCCACTACTCCTTTGGCTGTTGGTCCGGTAATTTTTTTTAATCCAACTACTCCCTCCGTTCTTCCCAGTCGTCTTATTAAGTATGCATCGTATTGCCGAACTACTTCATAAGCATCTACAAGACAACTTAAGCCCTGCCGAAAAGCAGGAGTTGATGCAGTATGTAAAAAGTGAGGAATTGGATGAAGTATTCAAAAATAAGATCAGCGAATACTGGGAATCAGCTGAGGGAACCCCATTTTTGCCGGAACACAGGCAATCTGCTATCCTGGATAAAATCCTGTTTTCCGAACAAACCTCCACACAGCTGTTACGCCAAACTACTACCCGCAGGAAGCAACAAAACGGCATGCTGGCCGCCGCTGCTCTCCTTGTATTATTGCTGACCGCCGGCGGATTTTTCTACCTGCAAAAAAAGACCCTCTCCCACCCATCACCGGTGGCAACCCACCAGGTAAAACGGGATATCCAACCTGGTAAAACAGGCGCTGTTCTCACCCTGTCCGATGGCTCCACCATTGTATTAGATAGTGCCCGGGAAGGTGCACTCGCTAAACAAAATGGCGCCAATATCACGAAAACTGCCACTGGTGCACTTACCTATGATGTAATCGCCCAAACAGATCCCGGCACCGTTGCCTGGAATACCATTACCACTCCCCGTGGCTCACAATACGAGATTGTGCTGCCCGATGGCACACGGGTATGGCTCAATGCAGCCACCACGCTACAATACCCCGTATCCTTTGTAAAAGGAGCGGAAAGAAAAGTTATTTTATCCGGAGAAGCTTACTTTGAAGCAAATAGTAACGAGCAATCTCCTTTTAAAGTGGAGGTACAAACCCATCATAATCAGGAGGGCGAGGTAACCGCATTAGGTACCCGCTTCAATATTATGGCTTATGACGATGAAACCGCTGTACATACCACCCTGCTGGAAGGCGCCGTACTGGTGTCCCGGTCGGGCAACAGCAAAAGGTTAACCCCGGGTCAGCAGGCCATTTTCCCACCAGACAACAACAGCACTATCCTCGTAGAAAATGTAGATACCGAAATTGCAGTAGCCTGGAAAAAAGGATTTTTCCGGTTTGACCAGCAAAAACTACCGGCCATTATGCGCCAGATAGGTCGCTGGTACAATGTAGACATCGCCTATGAAGGTAGGACACCTGACATTATTTTTGGCGGAGGGATAGACAAACACCTCCCGCTGTCGCGCATACTGGGAGCACTGGAGAAATATGGGATGCGGTTTGAAATCGCCGACCGGAAAGTTAACGTACTGTCGATGCAGCCAGGCAACAATAAATAGCATGTATTTTATCAACTGAAAATAAATAAGGTCACAAATCATCAGAATTAAACCCAAAAGCGTTAGCTTATGCATTCAACCAAAAAAGGTAGGCGCTGGCGTGTATCCAATAGTCCCGATACGCACTGGCTGTTACTCTCAACTAAACCGCTGAAAGCGATGAAACTATTATTCTTTTGCTTACTTGCTCTTTGCTTGCAGGTAAGCGCCAGAAGCTACTCACAGAAGATCACTTATACGGCCAGGCAGTCGTCTTTGATCAAAGTGCTATCCGATGTTTCCCGGCAAACAGAGTATGTATTCCTGTACGATTATCAACTGTTGCAGCAAGAAACCTCCCCTGTTACCATTAACGCGAAAGATGCATCGCTGAACAATTTCCTGGAAGAATGCCTGAAAAATCAACACCTTGAATTTTCGATAGATGGAAGAATGGTCACCATCACCCGTGCTAAAACAACGCCCGGTACTATCGTGGCTGCCCCACCTATTCACGGTATTGTACGCAACGCCAAAGGCGAACCTATTGCGGGCGCCTCTGTAAAAATAAAAGGTAATACACAGGGCGCCATTACCAATGCTGCCGGCGCCTTTGACCTGGACGTACCCGATGGCGCTACCATTGTCATATCTGCCATTGGTTATAAAACCCAGGAAGTAAAAGCCAAAAACAACCTGGTCATCTCCCTGAGTGAAGATGTAACAGAGCTGGGTGGCGTAGTAGTAACCGGTTTCCAGACTATTGACCGCAAAAAATTCTCCGGAGCCGCCGTTACCCTCAAAGGAGACAACGTAAAAATAGATGGTGTGGTTGATGTAAGCCGTATGCTGGAAGGCCGCGCTGCCGGCGTAAGTATACAAAACGTATCCGGTACCTTCGGCTCTGCGCCCAAAGTACGTATCCGTGCGGCTACCTCCATTTCCGGTGAAAATAAACCACTGTGGGTAATAGATGGAGTGGTGCTGGAAGACATTGTAAACGTGGCTAATGAACAGCTCACCACCGGTAATGCCAGCACCCTGCTGGGATCATCTGTAGCCGGTATCAATGCCAACGATATTGAAACATTCGACATCCTGAAAGATGCCGCCGCTACCGCCCTCTATGGCGCCCGGGCCATGAACGGTGTAATTGTGATCACTACCAAGAAAGGAAAAATTGGCGCCCCGGTAGTATCCTATACCGGCAACTTCGGCGTACAACTGAAACCTTCTTACAGGAACTATGATATCATGAACTCCGCTGACCAGATGTCTGTATACGCAGAACTGGAACGCAAAAAACTCCTGCAACCGGAAAAACTGATCAACGAAGCCTCCTCCGGTATTTACGGCAAACTGGGACGCCTGCTCCAATATCCTGACCAGAACGATCAGTTTGAAGTAATCAATGCCAGGGAAAACAGGCAAAAATGGCTGTTAAGATATGCCAACGCCAACACCGACTGGTTTGACCTGCTGTTCCGCAATTCGCTCACCCAGGAACACTCCCTCAGTATCTCTACCGGTACCGATAAATCACAGCTCTATCTCTCTACCAGCTTTTTCAACGACCAGGGATGGACCATTGCCGATAACGTGAAAAGATATACGGTTAACATGCGCGCCAACTACACCCCTAACCGGAAACTGACTTACGGATTCCTGGTAAATGGTAACGTACGCCAACAAAAAGCCCCCGGTACAGAAGACCGCGTAACAGATGCCGTACAAGGTACCTACAGCAGGGATTTCGATATCAACCCTTTCTCTTATGCGCTCAGCACCAGCAGGGCATTAACCGCATATGATGAAAAAGGTAACCTCGAATATTTTACCCGCAACTTCGCACCGTTTAATATCCTGCAGGAAACTAAAAACAACTTTACAGACCTTAACCTGATGGACTTCCGCTTACAGGGTAACCTGGGATATAAATTCAATTCACACCTGAACTACGAGTTTACCGGCGCGATCCGCTACGCTAAAACAACCGTGGAACACAAAGTGAATGAAAATTCCAATGAAGCCAATGCTTATAGATCCGCCGGTACCAGCATCATCAGGCAAAACAATAAATTCCTTTACCAAAACCCGGACTTTCCCAACGACCTGCCGATAGTTGTACTTCCTTATGGAGGCTTCTATAAAAGAAAAGATATAGAACTGAAAAACTATACTTTCCGTAACCAGCTAAACTTTAATAAATCATTCGACAATGACCGTCACCAACTCAATGCACTGGTAGGACAGGAAGTAAAATATGCTGACCGCGTCACGTCAGGCAACACCGGTATTGGTTATCAGTATAATACAGGTGGTACCCCTTTCATCAACTACCTGTTCATTAAAAAAATGACGGAGCAAAATGAAACTTATTATGGTATGAGCAATGAATACGACCGCTTCATCGCGTTCTATGCCAATGCCAGCTACACCTACCTGAACAGGTATACCATCACAGGAACCGTGAGAGATGAAGGATCCAACAGGCTGGGAAGTTCCCCCCGCGCACGCTGGCTCCCTACCTGGACCGTGTCTGGCGCATGGAATGTAGACCAGGAAAAATTCCTGGAAAACAGCAAGACCATTAGTCATATGATTGTGAAAGCGAGCTATGGACTGAATGCCAGCACCGGTAGCGCTACCAACTCTACGGCCATCCTCCGTTCTTTTATCACTAACCGCCCTTATATTGTGGATCAGCAAACAGCTATCCAGCTCGCAGCACTGGAAAATGCGGATCTGACCTGGGAGAAAAAATATGAACTGGACCTGGGTACCGACGTAGGATTTTTTAAAGAGAGACTGAACTTCGCCTTTGACTACTATCGCCGGAAAAGCTTCGACCTCATTGGGTTGATCCGGACTTCCGGTGTAGGCGGACAAGTAAACCAGTTTGCCAACTATGCCAATTTAAAAGCACATGGTGTCGATCTCCAGATAGCGGGTAAAATCATTGCGAATAAAAACTTTGGCCTCACCAGTACCCTAACATTCAGCTATAACAATACACTGATCACCAATGCCAAAAACAACCCGGTAATCATGGACCTGATTGGTGAAGGCGGTGGCGCTCTCGAAGGCTACCCGGTGAGAGGCTTATTCTCCCTGCAAAACGCCGGACTGGATCCCTATGATGGAAAAGCATTGTTCGTCAATGATACCGGTACCGTATCTCCCGGCGTATATCTTCAGAGCCATAATGTGAAGTACCTTAAATATGAAGGTCCAGCTGATCCTACCGTTACAGGTGGCTGGCATAACAGTTTACGGTACAAAAACTTTGTATTGAGCGCATTGGTTACTTACCAGGCAGGTAATAAAATCAGGCTAACACCGGTTTATAGCACCGATTATTCTGACTTTAACGCGCTTCCCAACGAATTCAAAGGACGCTTTACCTTACCCGGAGATGACAAGAAAACCAATATCCCTTCTATAGCAGATATCTATACACAAACAGATCTGCAGAACAACACGGCCTTCCCATACAACAACTACAATTTCTCACATGACCGGGTGGCAGATGGTGGTTTTATCAGGCTTAAAACGGTAACAGTCAGCTACCAGTTGCCAATGTCTATATTAAACCGGATAGGATTTAAAGGCGGCTCACTCACCGCAACAGGAAACAACTTATGGCTTATTTACGCTGATCCCCGCTTACATGGGCAGGATCCGGAGTTTTATAACACTGGTGGTGTAGCCCTCCCGGTAAATAAGCAAATCACTTTTTCTCTGAGAGTAAGCCTTTAATTCAAAAAGTACTTTATTATGAAAAAACTACTCATTTATATAGGTTTGATCACCGGCACACTGGCTTTGCCAGGATGTAAAAAATACCTGGAAACCCTTCCCGATAACCGAACCGTGATCACTACCCCCGAACAGGTATCGCAATTGCTCACCACCGCCTATCCACATGGTACGTATATGCTGTTTTGCGAAGCATTGAGCGACAATGTGGAAGACAAAGGAAACAGCGGAATAGGTATTGATCCCCAAACATTCCTGATCAATTCGCAGGTGTTTAAATATGAAGATCCGCAGGCTATTACAACAGATTCTCCGGTAGCCTACTGGGACTCCTGTTATGCAGCGATTGCCGTTGCTAACCAGGCCCTCTCGTATTGCAGCGGTCCGGATTCCGCCAGTTTTTCCGCACAAAAAGGAGAAGCATTGGTTTGCAGAGCGTATGCGCATTTCATGCTCGTAACGCTGTTTTCCAAAGCATATGATCCTACTACGGCTGCCAACGATCCCGGCATTCCGTATATGACCACTATCAGCAAAAATGTTTTCACAAAATACAGCAGAGGCACCGTAGCGAATGTCTACAAACAAATAGAGAGCGATCTCACCACCGGCCTTGCCCTCATCCAGGACAGGATATATGGCGACGCTCCAAAATTCCATTTTACTGCACAGGCAGCCCACGCGTTTGCCGCCAGGTTTTATTTGTTTAAGAGAGATTATGACAAAGTAGTAACACATGCAAATGCTGTTTTTGGCAGCGCCGACCCTTCATCGCTGATACGTAACCAGGTAGCGGTTTACAAAATGTCTTACAACGATATGGTAACCTTGTATACCAACTCTTCCAATTCCGCCAATATCCTCTTGCAGGAGATGCCCGGCAGTAAGTACATGAATAACTATTACTCTTACCGGTATGGTGTGGGTTCTGTCCTCAACCAGGAGGTTTTCAACGCACCTAATGTTACCGGTGGCTTTTATGCCATGAGTATATATGGTGCCAGCCCACAGTATTTTAACTTCCCGAAATTCACGGATAACTTAAAAATACAACCACTGTTTGGAATGGAAGAAGTACTGATGAACAGGGCAGAAGCAAATGTCCGCCTGAAGAACTATGCAGCAGCTATTAAAGACCTCAACATCTGGATCAGTAAAAACGTTTCCGACTATAGTCCGAGCTATAATGTAGACGCCAACAAAATGATGGAGTTCTATGGATTACCACAGGATGCTGCCATGATCGCCACTGCATTGGACTTCAAAAGAGCTACCTACTTCCAGGAAGGATTAAGATGGCTGGATATTAAGCGACTGGACATCCCCGTTACACATACGGGCGCCAATAATTTTAGCACCACACTGGTACCCGGAGACAAAAGAAGATTGTTGCAGTTACCAGCGGAAGCTGTTAACGATGGTATGGCGCTGAATCCCAGATAATGACCCTTTAAAATGAACAACATGAAACGGAATATATTCCCTGCAATCATATTACTGCTGCTACTGGCTACCGGATGGAGCGCCTGTAAAAAAGAAAAGGTACACCTGGACACGATCCCGGTGGGACTGGGCGGCGACTCTTCCACCCAATCACCCACCGATGTATTTATTTATGATAGCTTAACGGTCCCCTACAACGTGGCCGTATATTACAAATGGCAACCCGGACAGCTGGACTTCCCTTATGAAATTGTACCACCTAAGGAAGCTCAGATCGTACCTGCCCTGAAAGCCCTGATGGCCATTACTTTTCAACCGTTTAATGACCAAACCGGCAGCACGGTTTTCTTAAGAAGATATCTTCCTAAAGTGCTTAAAATGGCTGGTAGTGCACAGTACCAAAGCAATGGCAGCATCATTCTCGGACAAGCAGAAGGCGGTACAGCGATGCTGTTGTATGAAATCAACAGCTTTACCCGGCAAATGAAAGACTCCGGCATATTGAAAGAAATAGGACATACCATGCACCATGAATTTGGGCATATACTGAATCAGAATATCCCATATCCCATTTCCTTCAAACAAATTACTCCGGGCTACACCGGCAACTGGTACAATATTTCTGACCAGGCTGCCCGTAAACAAGGTTTCATTTCTGCTTATGCAGAATCTGATCCGGGAGAAGATTTTGTGGAAATGGTAGCTACCATGCTGATAGGCGGCAGAAATGGTTTATCTGGTTATGATGACTACGAAAAAATTATGGCAGAACAAACCGGCGGGCCAGGTTCCCAATCCTACCAATTGCTTAGGGCCAAAGAAGCGGCAGTGGTAGACTATTATGCGAGGTCATGGAACATCGATATCTATGCGCTACAAGCCAGATGCCGCCGTGCATTAACCGGGTATTTCCAATAATTGTATCACCTGAATTGTTATTTATGAAAAAATTACTGATATATCTTCTTGGCGCTACCGCTCTGCTCTCCGGCTGCGACAGGAAATCGGATCTGAATATAGATGGTAAATCTGCTGATCAGCGCCTCTCTGAAGCACTGGCCAATTACCAGAAAAAGCTCACGGATGCGCCTTATGGATGGATACTCACCGAGTATACCAATGGTACCGCACTAAATGGTGGTGTTACCAAATCAGGTCCCAGAGCTATCTTTTCTTACTACATGACATTTGATAAGAGCAACCGGGTAGCTATGATCTCTGATTTTAGTCCGTCCATGTCTACTACGTTCAATACATCGTCGTACTTTATCAAAGCTACCCAGCGTCCTACGCTGATCTTTGATACTTACAGCTACCTGCATGTGCCTTGTGATCCTGATGTAGCCGTATCCCAGAGTCCTTTTGGCAGCGGCTTCGGCTGGGGCACCGACTTTGAGTTTTCTTTTGCCGACAACGTGGCAGCCACCGAGCTGGGTGATACCATTCACCTGACCGGTAACCTGAATAAAACACGCGTTACGCTGGTAAAAGCCACCCAGGCAGATCAACAACTGTTTACGACCAAAGGATTTGCAGCTTATGCCACCTTTAACCAACTGCTCACTTACTTCAAACGGGTAAAGGGCGGCCCAGAACAGATTGAACTGACTCCCGGCACGGGCGGACGAACCTTGAATATCAAATCGGCCAGCCATCCGGAACTGATCAACGTAGCAGTACAGTATACTGCCAATAACATGGTGCTGGAAACACCCGTTGCCTTAGGCGGACAAACCATTAAAAGCTTCAATAACCTGGTTTGGAATGCTGGCACTCAAAATATCAGTGTCAGCATTAATGGAACTACGCCTGCCACCATTGATACGGCGCTGGATCCTATCGCACCAGAAGCAGATATTGCATCGAACTTTTATACAGAAGGTAATACAAACCCCTGGCTGGCGGTAGCCGGTTTTCACGTGAACGGTAAAGATGATGCTTATGACATCCTGCACTTAACGTATCCAGGCGCCAACTACTATCGTTTTGTCTACATCCCTGGTGGTGTAAATGGCGGAGACCTTGACTTGTTATCACCTTTCTTCATCGGTGGTAGCACCTCCTACCCTTACCTGCGTAAAGGATTGGCCAATACCTATCTGGGAGATAACGGGCAACTGATATTTGTGATGGTAGATTTTGGCGGTATAATTCCCCCCACCCGTCTCCTGATCACTAATAATATCTTTGCCACAGGGAAAGTAGCACCACCTTACGCGGCTGATTCCCCTGGATTCTATATTGTCCGTAAGGAAGATGGTGTTTCTTTTGACATGGTGACCGCAGGTGACGGTCTGGGCTGGATGACATGGAGTCATCAGTAATCTTAAACTAAAAACATCCGCAAATGAAAAAGATATTCTTTCTACTCATGATCACCGGCAGCGCATTTGGTGTACAAGCGCAACAAAGCGCTACCAAACCGGGAGACATCATTATGGCAGATCTAAAAAACACATTGGCTAACCTGGACTATACCGACCTGTTTATGCCAAAGATTGCTGTATCAGATGCACAAAAGCCAGCGGCCAATAAAATCTTTGCAGACTACATGGCGGCCAGGAAAGCACTGTGGCTATCTACCAGGAACAATCCTGCAGTGTACCAACAGCAACAACCTGCGTTATTCAACACCTTTAAAACAAATCTAAGCACTGTACTCAGCGCAGAACAAATGAATGCGTTTCTGGCCACCAAACCAGCCCGCGGCGATAAAAAGAACTATCTCACCGGACTGTTTTATTAAGAAGCAGAAAGCGAAAAGCATAAAGCATAAAGCTATTATAGCGAATGATCAAAGCGTATATCCGCAATGATGATTCGCTATAATAGCTTTATGCTTTTCGCTTTGTTTACAGGTGCTTTAGCACTTATGCTTTATGCTCCCAAAATCAACTTCTCCAAAATCCTCACCGCCTCTGTCAATTCTTTGTTATTGAGTGACGCGAAACCCAGCCGCAGCCCGTTTCGTGAGGCCGCACCATAATGATATTGTTCACCGGAAGCGATCCGTAATCCATTGGCCCTCGCTTTTTCTGCTAACTTTATTAAGGATATTTTGGGAGAGAAGCGCACCCAAACAGCCATTCCTCCTGCCGGAATCGTAAACTGTACGGCATCTCCCAGGCGCGTTTGTAACAGGTGACAGAGCAGGTCACGGCGTTCCTTATATATTTTATTGGACTTCTTTAAATGCCTTTCTATGGTACCATCTGTCAATAGATTGGCTAATGCCTGTTCAGAAAGATTATCTCCCCGTAAATCCATCAGGCCGCGAAGCGCAGCTGCTCCTTTGATGAAACTGGCGGGTGCAATCATAAAACCAATACGGATCGACAAGCCCAGTGACTTGGTAAAAGAACCAATATAAATAACATTTCCACCATGGTCAGCACTGGCCAAAGGTAAAATAGGCGCCGAGCTGTAGTGAAAATCGTAGTCATAGTCATCTTCAATCACGGGCAGGTTATATTTCCGGATGATGGTTAGCAGCTTCATTCTTCGGGCAGCACTCAGTGTCACCGTAGTAGGATGGTGATGATGAGTGATCAGGTACAACATCTTTATTTTTTTGCTGCTACACAACTTTTCCACGGCATCTACATCTATTCCTTCTTCATCCACCGGCACATATAACAGGCGGGCGCCCAACTGTTCAAAGCAGAGATCTGCAAAAAAATAATTCGGACTACCCACAATCACATAATCATCTTTTTTGATAATCATCGCAGCTGCCAGGTAAATAGCCATTTGCGCGCCACGGGTAATCATGATATGATCAATGGCAATACTGAGGCCCCGTGTGTCGGTTAAATAGTGTACCATGGCCTCCCGCAAGGCGTCACTCCCCATTGGCTTACCATACATTAACAGTTTATGATACCGTGGACTTTCTATAACAGATCTGCATTCCCTTACCCATTCTTTTAGCGGTGCCAGGCGGGCGTCGGGAAACCCGTCATTGAGCACCAGCATGGCTCCTGCTACCGGCGGTGGCGTAGGGGTTACCACGGTAGGAATACGATGAAAAGCAAACGACGCCTCCTCTCCGTAAGGAGAAACCGTTTTCCGGTAGGTCCGGGCGCGGATCACCGGTAAATTGGTCGCCACCATCACCCCTTTGCGGGGCACTGCTTCCAGCCAGTCCTGGCTGATCAGTTCCTCATAAGCGGCCATCACCGTTTTACGGTGTAACTCCAGCTGTTCCGCCAGCACACGGCTTCCCGGCAGAAAAGAACCTGGCTTCAGGAGGCCTTCCTGTATCAGGCCTATCAGGCTATTGGAGATTTGCTGATATACCGGCAGCTTCAGCGATTTATCTGTTTGTATAAGCGTTTTAAATGGAAGCATCTGGACTACTCACCAATTGTAAAGTGGACTACTAAGATACTCCAGCAACTTTTAATTTTGTAGTATAATTTTTACGATAAAACCATCACGATATGACCGAACGTTTTTTAATGAAAGAAGTTGATCCGGCTGCCTATAAAGTAATGCTGGCACTGGAAGATTACCTGGAAACCACCAGCATTTCTCCACTTCACCACGAAATGATCCGGGTAAGGGCATCCCAGATAAATGGTTGTGCCTATTGCCTTAATATACATAGCCAGGATGCACGTAGTAAAGGAGAAACAGAACAGCGTTTATACCTCCTCCCCGTTTGGCGCGAAGCCCCGCAATTCACCGAAGAAGAAAGGGTTATCCTGGCGCTCACAGAAGAGGTAACGCTCATCCACCAACAGGGATTAACAGCCGCTACTTACGAAAAAGCAGTACAACATTTTGGGGTGAAAGGTACCGCCGAACTCATTATGGCCGTTAACACCATCAACGCCTGGAACCGTATTGGTATTTCCTCACACCGGGTACCCGGAAAATAATAACCTATGCCTGTTATTCAAAAAGCCATTACGGATGCCGATTTCCTGGCTTGCAGTGAAGTTATTTTGTACCTGCGCCCTCATTTGAAAAAAGAAGCGCTGCTGGCACAGATAAAAGAAATGCAGCAGGAAGACTACCAGGTCATCTACATCGCGGCAGATGATGACCCAACCAAGGCCGCTGCCTTTGCAGGCTTCCGGCACATGAACAAGCTGGTTAGCGGGAAAATTATTTATATCGATGACCTGGCCTGCTTGCCTGCCTACCAGGGCCGGGGCTATGCCGGGATGCTACTGGATCATATCAAGGCACAGGCAACAGCAGAAGGATTACCACGGGTGCAACTGGACTCCGGTCATGACCGGCACCCGGCGCACCGGGTATATCTCCGGAAAGGATATTATATTTCTGCACATCATTTCACACAACCGCTGTAAAAATTACGAATTACGAATTACGGATTACGAATTACGGATTTGTGAGTAGATGGAAGCGATGTTAATCTTCGCGTTTACTATCTACCCACAAATCCGTAATTCGTAATTCGTAATACTTACTTCCTGGCCAGTACCTTCAAGGACACGGTCAGTTTATCATCAATGGCATTGTCAGGGCCTACGCCGAAGTCTTTGCGGTTAATAGTAAACTGTCCGTTCAGCTGACAATCATTTGCTCCCACCACCGCGGTAAACGGGAATGCAATGGTTTTGGTAACCCCTTTAATGGTTAGTGCGCCGGTGAGCTGGTAAGTATTCGGTTTATCCGTAGCCGTTATACTGGTAGCCAACAACCGCATGTTGGGATATTTAGCGGTATTGAAATACTTTTCGTCCATTAAATCGCGATCCCGTTTACCGATGCCGGTACTGATTGTATTCACGGCTACTGTGGCATCTATGGCGGCCGACTTCAGGTCGTGCGGATCAAAGCGGACATGGCCTTTCAGCCCCTTAAAATACCCATTTACCGTACTGCTGAAAATAAGGTGATTGACGATCGTAAATTTTACGGTAGCCCCCTCATCAGAGAGGGTGTATTGCTGTGCCTGTACCATGCCGGTGCTAAACACCAGGATACTGCATAACAGGAAGCGAAGAAGAAATACCTGAGTTTTCATGATACAAAGGTGTTTGTTTACCCTTATTCGGCCAAATCGCGTACCATGTTTCTGGCGGGATAGTATAAAAAACAGCGGGCTACCCTTGCATAGTCACCCGCCGTATAGCTATCATTATGAAAAAAGACTATTTTTTACCCGTTTCCTCTTTAAAGGCGCTCACGTATTCATGCATAATTTCCGTGAGGTTTTCGCCGATAAGTGTGTAGGCATCTGTGGGCAGATTAGCGAGCGATACCCGTACAGACCATTCAGGGCCACCAAATCCACCACCATTGAGCAACACGATGGCGGTTTTTTCTGCCAGCCGGAAAAGGATGTCGGTAGGCTGCATTTTCTTTTGCAACCATTTAGAGAAATCTTCTCCATAAATCTTACTCGCCCAGGAAGCAATATCAATTTCGGAGTAATAGCCGGTGTTCAAAGGATCATCCAATTGTTTCAGCTCTATTTTATCCCACAATAATTTCAGGCGCTTGTGCACCAGTTCCTGTGCTATTTGCTTGTATTTATTTTCTTTATCCAGCAGGGCAAACAGGGAAAACAAGGTCATTTGCGTTTGCTGTGGTAAAGAAAGTCCGGCTGTATGATTCAGCGCTACTTGCCGGCTGTCGGCCACCATGCGATCAATGAATTTCATTTTCTCCGGGTGCAGCGTGGTCGTGTTGTAACGTTTGGCCAGGTCTTTCCTGGCGGCAACGGGTAGTCCGGCAATGAGTTTATCGTAAATATTATCCTCATGAATGGCAATCACGCCTAAGCGCCAGCCGGTACAACCAAAGTATTTAGAGAACGAATAAACACAAATTGTGTTATAAGGAATTTTTGATAACAGTGAGTGAAAGCCGTTGACGAAAGTGCCGTATACATCATCTGTTACAATCATCAGATGAGGATTATCCTTTTTCACGATGGCCGCCAGTTTATCCATAACCGGATGTGCGAGGGCCCTGGAAGGGGGATTACTGGGGTTTACAGCAAACAGTACTTTTATCTCAGGGTCTTTTAATTTTTCCAGTTCTGCATCCGGGTATTGCCAGGTATGCCGTCCTTCTTTCGTTTGTCCGGTAGCGTTAATGTATACTACTTCAAACTGGTAGCGATCCAGCTCCGGAATTTCCAGGTAAGGTGTAAACGTAGGTACCATCAATGCAATGCGGGATCCATGTTTCAGCAGCTTATTCTGCATCAGCGAATCGAAAATATAACACATCGCTGCCGTACCACCCTCCACGGCAAACAGGTCAAACTTCCCCTTGGGTGCCTGTCCTGCACACATCTCCTGTACAATATAATCATGCACAATTGGCTCCATATGTGCCAGCATGCGGCCTGGTACGGGATATTCATTGCCAATGATGCTTTCTGCCAACTCAAAAACGAAATCGTCTTCTCCAAATTGATGTTGTTGTATACCGTATAGATAAGCCTGTTGCAACAGATTGGCGCCAGGTGCATTTTTGTGCAACGCCAGAAATGCTTTAAAGCGATCAGCAATGCCACTTCTTTCCGGTACACCGGCCAACCCATGATTGTCGGCCATATTACGGCGGCATTCCGCTATACCAAATTGCCCCAACAGGAAATAGGCTTCACGCGGCACAGTGGCTACCCAGTTAGGATTACCACGTCCGGCATTCAACATGATTTCAGTACTTTTCTCAGCTTTACTTTCCGCCAGCGAAATGAGGGTATCCTTCAATTCAAAGGGGCTTAGTTTCTGCAACGCACGTTGCTCTGCTACCGTGGTTTTAATATAAGATAGTCCCATAATTAATTATTGAGGCATCAATATTTAAAGAAATAACTCTGCAAAATATCTTTGTTAGTAGTTTGGGTGAGTCCCAACATCAGTAGTATCCTTGCTTTCTGGGGATTGAGGTCATCGCTCACAATGGTACCCAGCGTTTTATCATCTACTTCATCATACTGCGTAACCCTGCCGGAGCCAACATGACTGGATCTTACCACCACCACTCCTTTTTTCACGGCTGCATCAATAGCATCATAAAAAGCTTTATTGAAGTTACCATTACCCACGCCGGCAATAATAATTCCCTTATAACCTTCTGCTACGAAGTTATTAATGGCGCCAGGTTCTGCGTCTGTATACATATAGGCAATACCTACTTTGGGTAATGTTTTATCACCGGTAATATTAAAAGGTGTTTCCTTATCTGCTTTACGAACAGGGGTCATGTAATAAATTACTTTACCGTCGTATACTTGTCCTGTTGGGCCGAGGTTGGGAGAGTGAAAAGCACTTACCTTGGTGGTACTTCCTTTTGATACATCACGGCCATCAAATATATTTTCATTAAATACTACCATTACTCCGCGGCCATTGGATTTAGGGTTAGCAGCTACGGTAACGGCATCAAATAAATTTTTAGGTCCATCAGCGCTGATAGCGGTAGATGGCCGCATAGAACCGGTGATCACTACCGGCTTATTACTACGTATGGTCAGATTCAGGAAATAAGCTGTTTCCTCCTGTGTATCGGTACCATGGGTGATCACTACGCCTTCGGCTTCATTATGGGTAAAAATTTCGTTGATACGCTTGTTGAGTTTCATCCAGATATCGATCGTCATATCCTGGCTACCAACATTCGCCACCTGTTCTCCGGTAATATCCGCGATGTTTTCAATACCTGGCACCGCTTTCAGTAGTGATTCAATAGGCACCTTTCCTGCGGTATAAGCAGCCCTGTCGGCGGAAGCACCTTCTCCGGCAATAGTACCACCTGTAGCAAGGATAATAATGCGGGGTTTCTGAGCCAGGGCGGTTATACTAACAAATAATACTACGATTAAAGTACATAAGGATCTCATATGTAATGCTTTTAATACCTTTAGATTGTTTGGTAGGAATTGTTAGGATATTAGAACACCGGAAGCCGCCAGATTGTTCGAAGGCGGTTTTTTGTCTTATCCAGGATTAGACTGATTAACCTGATTTTGATTTTTTGATTTTATAAGATGAAAAAAATTTGGGGAGATGTAAACGGATATATCCATTTACATCTCCCCAAATCTTGTGACATCAAAAAAATAAAATCAGCCTAATCCCTTTAATCCTGAAAAAGACAAACATCAATTACTTTCCGCAACTTTCTTCAGGCCCTCCAGGATCTGCTTCCAGTTCTTTTTAGAATCCTCGCAGGCTTCCTGGCTGGCGAAGTTGGATTGGGTAACAGAAAATTGAGTTTCTCCCTGTCCGTTTTTTTCCAGGCGATAAACGATCGTGGAATAATTGTCCGGGATGTCTTCTTTGCCGGTGCTTAAATAGCTGTAGGATAACAGCTGGTCTTTTTCCACCGCCAGTACTTCTCCTTTTTCTTCATATCGTTGTCCTTCCCATTCACCGGACCAGATCACCGGGCTTCCTTTTTTCCAGTCGCTCTCTACATCTGTTCCAAAAAAATAACTTTTAATCTGTGCTTTGTCCGTGATGGCGGTCCACACTTTTGATGCATTCGCGTGAATGTTAATTGAGGCCGACATGGTCAGTTGCTTATCCATAATAAAGTATTTTAAAGATGACTACAATATTAAGCAGTTGCAGCAACCAGCTGTTGCATTTTACGGATTAATTCTAACCGAATTGGGTGTAACGCCAAACTTCTTTTTAAACGCATTATTAAAATGTTGCGGGGTGGCATAACCCAGTTCATACGCTATTTCTGCCGATGTTTTTTCGGTATCCAGCAGGTATTGATTGGCTAGTTCCAAACGTTGTCCGGTCAGGTATTCGAATACCGTGCTGTTAAATGTTTCTTTAAAACCACGTTTGAGTTTATATTCGTTCAGTCCTACCAGTTGCGCTATTTCAGACAGTCCTGGTGGATCATTTAAACGTTCGTGAATCAAATCCCGGACCGCAATAATTTTTTCTTTGTCTGCTTTATTTTTCAGGAAGATGTCTTTTTTAGTGGCCGCATAGTTATACGCTTCTGCCGACAGCACCAGTAATTCAATGCTCTTCGACAGCAGGAATAATTTCTTCAACTGCCCGGTAAAGCGACATTGCATAATTTGCCCGATTACCGCCTGTGTAGGCGGATCAATAGGTCCCCAGTTTTCGGAGAGCAACGCATGCCGGCCCGCCAGTATATGTTCACAAAAGCGCTGCAGGGAATCATTTCCCGTTTGTGTAAACTCGACGAACAGGCTTTTAGGAAACTGTACCCCAAAAGTTTCTATTTCCGCTGTTTTAGGCCGCACTTCTATTTCAAAGCCATCGGAGTACATAATATTGTGATGCCCTCCTACCAGGTCAAAGGAGCGGTTCAACTGCTTATAAGAAAAGGCATAGTCTCCTTTCAATCCGAAATGTAACCGTACCACATCGTTATCGGCGCTGGCATGCATCAGATCGGCCTTACGGTAGTTGGAAATAGTATGTGTAAGCCGGATATCGTCACTATACCAGTCGGTAACAGTGGTAATACTGTTAGGGGTGGTTAATTCATATTGTTTATCATGGTTCCTCATACACTTTAAAATTACGAATAATACCTACCTTTAAAAAACAATCCTATGTCCTGCTATCTTTGAAAAACACAATTAATACTGGTGCTACTACAATTTTTGGCCATATAGGCGGCTTACCTTTGCGTCATCCAATTATCAAAATATAATAAAAGCAGATTATCATATGGAATACAGAACATTAGGCACTACAGACGTGAAATTGTCTGCCATTGGTTTGGGCTGTATGGGCATGAGTCATGCCTACGGTGTACCCGATGATGTGGAATCCATTGCCACACTTGAAAAAGCACTTGAAATAGGTATTAACTTCTGGGACACCGCAGATGTATATGCAGCGGGCAAAAATGAGGAGCTGATCTCGAAGGTGCTGAAACCTAACCGTGATAAAATCTTCATTGCCACCAAGTTTGGATTTTCCATGAATACGGAAGTCCGTGCGGGTAATTTCGATGGTTCTCCGGCCTATATGAGAAAGGCCGTAGAAGCCAGTCTGAAGCGTTTGCAAACAGATGTGATCGATTTATATTATGCACACCGTATTGACCCTAACGTACCCGTAGAAGAAATGGTAGGCGCTATGGCAGCACTGGTAAAAGAAGGGAAAGTGCGCTACCTGGGCCTGTCTGAAGCCTCTGCCAACACCTTACGCAGAGCTTGTGCCGTGCATCCCATCAGCGCCTTACAGAGTGAATATTCCCTGCTGACCAGGGATGTGGAAAAAGAGATACTGCCGGCGTGTAAAGAACTGGGCATCACCTTTGTGCCTTTCAGTCCGCTGGCCCGTGGCCTTGTTACCAACGATCTCGACATTTCCTCACTGGCAGATAACGACTTCCGGAAACAGCTGCCCCGCTACCAGGGCGAACACGCTGAAAACAACCGGCTGCTGGCCGCCGGATTTGCGGAACTGGCTGCCGGTAAAAACTGTACCCCCGCCCAGCTGGCCCTGGCATGGGTGCTGGCACAGGGAGAGGATATCATCCCTATCCCCGGTACCAAAAGAAGAAAATACCTGCTGGACAATGCCGGTGCAGTAAACGTACACTTAACCGCAACAGACCTGCAAAACCTGGAAGATTTGCTCAAAAAATATCCTAACACCGGCGACCGGTACAGCGAAAGCATGAACAAGCTGGTGGATAAAAGCTGATCCGAATTTTGTCTTTCTCAGGATTAAACTGAGTATACTGATTTTTACTTTTTGATTTTATAAGATGTAAAAAAATTTGGGGAGATGTAAGCGAATATATTCGCTTACATCTCCCCAAATTCTGTTAAATCAGTAAAAAAAAAAAATCAGTATACTCAGTTTAATCCTGAAAAAGACAAAATTCGCTTATTTCCCCCAAAAGGGATACAACGGCGTCTCCACATGTGCTTCTTTCATATATCCGGCCATTTTTGTTGCAATATCAGGATGTGTAGTGGCTACATTCTTTGTTTCTGCCGGATCTGCAACAAGGTCGTATAACTCTACCGCGCCGTCGGGATGTTGCTGTGCCTGCTGCCTCACTGCTTTCCACTTGCCCTGGCGTACTGCCTGGCGACCACCATCTTCATGAAACTCCCAGTAGAGATAAGGATGTTCCTGCTGACCTTTGCCGCCGGTTAATGTAGGCAACAGGGATACGCCATCCGTGTAAGGCACCGCAGGTGCCTTGGTGAGGGCAGCCAGCGTAGGCATAATATCCCAGAATGCTCCCTTGAAACTATTGGTGCTGCCTGCCTTTATACGACCCGGCCAGCGTGCAATGAAAGGTTCGCGGATACCGCCTTCATACAAATCTCTTTTTACCCCGCGTAACCCACCGGCACTGTTGAAGAAAGCCGGGTCTGCACCGCCTTCTGTATGTGGACCGTTATCGCTGGTGAATATTACGAGGGTGTTTTTATCCAATCCCAGCGCCTGGAGACGGGCCATTACTTCCCCTACGTAATTATCCAGGCGGGTCATCATAGTTGCAAAGGTGGCGTGTGGATAAGCCTGTGACGCATATCCCGGTACCGTGGCTTTAGGGCCGTAATCGTTGCCTTTATAAGGCTTCTCCGCAAATTTGCCTTTGAAATGACGGAATAAACTATCATCAGGCACCTGCAACTCTGCATGTGGCAACGTATACGTCAGGTACAGAAAGAACGGTTTGTTTTTGTTTTCTTCGAGGAAACGCAGCGCCTGTTGCTGAATCATGTCTGGTGCGTAGGTGCTCATTTGCGCCAGTTGCTCATTTCCCGGCAACACTACTTTGGTATCGTTATCCCAGAGATGTGTGGGGAAGTAACGATGCGACTGCCGCTGGCAATTATAGCCATAAAAGCGATCGGTTCCGTGCCGCAAAGGATCGCCGGAAGAGCCTACTGGTCCCAGTCCCCACTTACCGAAGATACCGGAAGTATACCCGGCCTTTTTCAGTACTTCCATCACCGTTATAACGGTATCGGCTATAGGTTGCTGGCCTTCTGGTTGTATTTCTTTATTGCCGCGGATAAAGGTATGCCCGGTATGTAAACCGGTAATCAGCGATGCCCTGGAAGGGGCGCAAACAGAAGTGCCGGCATAGAACTGTGTAAATCGCATGCCTTGCTTCGCCAGTTGATCAATATGTGGGGTACTGAATTTTTGCTGACCATAGGCACTCAGGTCTCCGTAACCTAAATCATCTGCGAGAATAAAAACGATGTTCGGAGTAGTAGCGGATGTCTGCTGCGCGTTTACCGGCGCCGACAACAGCGCGCAGCCTGCTATAGCTGGCAGCAGCTTTGTAAAAATGTTCCTCTTCATAGTGTTTCATTGTTCTTAGTCAGCCAAAATACAAAGTATTCCGGAAGTATTATAACCACCTCTGGCACATTCAAATTGTTTAGTACCCCCCTGCTGGTAGAAAAAACAGCCGCATTCGTATAAAAATGCCCCTCGCTAAGGAGGATGCCTATACTTTTGACTGTAACCTGCCAAACACTCCATGCGCAAAAAAGTAATATTGTTCCTGTTAATCGTATTCCCCACCCCGCTGCTAGCCTACAAGTATGGGGAACACAAAGCCATTGGCGACAAAGCTTTTATTCAATTCCTGCAACGGGTAGGTAACCAGCCGCTCATGGCTTCCTTCCTGCAATACGCCGGTATCCGGTCAGATAGTATCCAGCAGCGTTATTACTTTCCTTCTCTTACAGAAGATGAAAAATACGAGGTGTCTTACGGTGTCTTAAATGGCCTAAGCGGGGATCATGAAAGCAATCCCTTGCTGCTGGAAGAACAGCTGCGCTACCGCTACTCAGTAATACAGCGTCTCCTGGTATTACATGAACAGTATATAGCAGCAGGCTATCCGGCGGCGCCGGATGGCAAACTGACCAAAGTAGATTTCAGCTATGCGCTACAGGCTGCTGTGAACATTTCGCATTTCTACGAGTATAAAAAATCATTCTTTCAACAGCTGCGTCACTTTGATAAAGCCAACGTGAAACAATGTGAAAATCCTGCCATGGTAGCGGATATATTCAAACAATTGAGTAATACCAATGCGATCAATATGTATGTCACCCTGCATACGCTGGCCATTGACCTGGCCGAACAAAGCGCCAGGCTGGCTAAAATCAGCGATCCTGCTGCCGGCAAATTATTATACTATGCGTTCCTCTTCAATGGTTTTGCAGATCATTTTCTGGAAGATGCATTCGCAGCGGGGCACCTGGTAGTAAACAGAACCCTGTTGGCCTCTGTTACCAACAATAAAGCATTGCATGATTTCTATTGCCAAAATGGCGCTACCGTAGTCAATCAAAAAGGAGAAATATGGCATGCGTATGGCGACGGGGAATACAACCATACTCACAGCAGCTGGAAGAAGTCCCCGTCTCTCCAGGATATTACCTATCCCATTGAAACACCCGAATCCGAAAGGGTCATCAACGCCGTAACGTTATCCCTGCAGGATCTGTGGACCGCCTATCAGCAGGCGTATACCGATGACCGTTATACGCCCTTTTTGCAGCGCATTCCGGATGATAAGGCCACCCAGGCGTCTTTCCTCATCCACCATATTCCGAGCCTGGCTTTGGTACCAATTCCTTATAATTCTGACCTGGCCGCCGTGATGGATGGTCAAACCACTATTACGCCGGCCATGCAACAGGCTAACCGTCCGCTGTATTATCGCAATTTCGTGCGCAGCAGGGTATCTAACTCCCTGGTGGTAGCGATTAACAGTAACTTCACCCCCGGTGAATATTACCGGGCCATAGATTTCCGGTTGAATGTGGGCAACTTCTCCAACAACTATTCTTTAAACAGCAAAGGGGGCAAAAAGGGCACATTCGACTACTGGCTCGGTTATACCGCAAGCTATAGTTTGGTGCGGTCTGCTGTGATGCAATACAAGGATAACACCTGGGATGTACAACAGGCGCGGGTAGGCATCCGGAGCAATTTCGACTTATGGGTTACCGACCGGAAATTTATTGGCATTTACAATTATACAGAAGTGGGCCTGGAGTTCACGCATCACAACACGGCCTTTATTTTTGTGCCTGCGGTTGGTTTACAACTGGCATCGCTGATTAACCTGAACTACTTTAACATGCCGGTATGGTTGCGCATTCCGGCACAATACTTTTTGCCGTTGAAGATCAGCTATGGCACGGTATTATCGCCTCGCCGGTCTCCGCGATATTTCTCCGGACTGGAAATGGATATCTTCTTTTAACTTATTTGCTGAGTAATTTCTTCTTTACAAATTCATCAAAAAAATAAGTGCGGTAATTATTGCCAATCGCGATTTCGTGATGCTGGATGTAAATGGTATTGTTATCGAACGTGTGAATATGTTGTACGTTTACAATATAAGACCTGCTGACTCTTACAAACAACAGCGGTGGTAACTGCTCATAAATGGTTTTGATGTTCATGGCGGTAATAATTTTCCGCCCAGGTACATGTAAGATCACATAATCTTTCAGGCCTTCGATAAACAGGATATCCCGGAAGTATACCTGGAAAAATTTACGATCGGCTTTCACATATACCGCATCATTTGCTATAGACGCGCTGCCGCTGGTTTGGTGGGATTCGTCCAGCATGCCGCGATACAACAATGCCTTGTTTACGGCTTTCACGAAGCGTTCCAGGTGAAGTGGTTTTACCAGGTAGTCTACCGCATCCACTTCATAGCTGTTCAGTGCATATTCAGCGTAGGCGGTGGTAAATATAACCAGTGTTTCCGGGGAAATGGCTTTGGCGAAATCCAATCCGTTCATACCGGGCATTTGTATATCCAGGAATACAAGATCAACTTTATTGAGTGCCAGGAATTCGGCTGCAGAGCCGGCATTGTTAAAGCAACCTTTCAGGTGTAATCGCTGATCCGCTGCTATCAGCACTTCCAGCCCTTCTCTTGCCAGCGGCTCATCATCGACAATAATGCAATTCATATCGGTATGGTTAAGGTGATATGATATTCTGTGGTGCCGTCTTCCATCCCTAACCGGTGTGTATCCGGGTATTGCAGTTCCAGGCGGCGTTTCACATTGGTTAGTCCCAGGCGGCCATGTTCCCCCGCCGGCGGCATCACCGCCGGCTTTGAATTAATACAGGCAAAGATAAGCTTATCTGGCTGCCGGTTAAAGGTCAAATGAACGTACGACTTTTTAAGAGGATCTACACTATGTTTCACGGCGTTTTCCACAAAGGGGATGAACAGGAAAGGCGGTATCAGTACCGGGTCAGTGCCCGTGTCATCGGTGATGGTGAATTCAAAAAAATCACGACGGATCTTTTCGAGATCCAGGAAATCACGTAAAAAACGAATGTCTGCGCTTAACAGTACTTGTGCGCGATTGCTGTCGTATAGCTGGTAACGCAGCAGGTTCGACAAGCGCAGTAATATCTGCGAAGCCTTCACTGGATCCCGCTGGGTGAGTACATGCGCATTGTTGAGCATATTGAACAGGAAATGCGGATTGATCTGGCTTTTCAGTTCCTGCAATTCGGTATTCAGCCGGATATTCTCCAGCTGGTGAATGCGCTGGCTGTCGATGATCCATCGTTGAAACAGCTTGATAGCGGTGGTGGCTGCAATGAAGATACTGAAAACGATTCCGAAAGAAATAATATCCATAGGTGTGGATTGATCTTCTTTGGGTACGCGTGAAAATTGTTCGAAATAAGGGCGCAGCACAAATGCAATCAGGCAATAAAAAGAAACAATGATCAATACCACGGCTCCCACGTATTGCAGGTATTTCCGGGTAAACAAAAACCGGGGTACCAGTACGTACAGGTTGATATAGGGAGGTAACATCAACAGTATAAACACGGTGATTTTCAGGTAGGTTTCCATCCCCTGCTTCAGGTCAGAGTTACCGGTCATGACTACTACCAATAGCAAACAAATGAAGGTTAAATGGCGGTAAACCTTCATTTGCCGGGTTAGCAAAAATTTCAGAAATGGATTCTTATAAATATCGTTCAGCATATTGGGGGGTTCCACCATTACTGTATAGCTATTTATCTTAAAATTACGGAACGCGCTGCACATGACGGGCCTTTTTATAGCAACGCCGATATTTTTTTATACGAAACGCGTGTGGATATAGATATGGCAAAAAAATAACCAGTGAAGCACGTCGTTTTTTGCCGGAACAAAAAAGGCAGTAACAACAAAGGTATTGTTGTTACTGCCATCGGGAGATATTGTTCGCTGTGCGTCTGCTACATTTTAAACACTTTTCCACCTACCATTACTTCCTGGGTAGCTTCATCGAAAGTGGCTTTCATGCCGGTACGATAAGCGGCATTGCCCATGATCAGTGCGATAGAATGGGAATACGCCGCTTCAATAGGCGCATTCGGTTGCTTACGTTCACGTACACACGACATCCAGTTACGCACGTGTGCATTGGTGAGCGGGTCGCCGCCGGTGTTGGCGCTGGTGGCTGCCGCATCTTCATTGCTGAGGGTTTGTGGCTGCAGCAGGTTGGCGTGCATACCCATTTCCTGTGCTTCTCTTTCTGTGAGACCACCGGTAGCAGAAATCTGGTTGGTAGACATATCAATGGTACCGCCGTTGGAATAATAAATTTCTTTGGTACCACCGGCAGAGTTATGAAAGCGGCTGCTATACATTACCTGGAATCCGCTGCTGGGATCATTTTCAGGACCATAGTCAAATACGGCGGTCAGGGTATCCGGGTTTTTACGGCCATCTTTCCACATATAGATGCCACCGTTAGCTACGGCGGTACGAGGATGTTTCAGGCCGCTGAACCAGTGTACCGTATCAATCTGGTGGGTCATCCATTGACCAAAAATACCGGATGAATACGGCCAGAACAGGCGATACTCCAGGTATTTGCGTGGATCCCAGCTATCGTTCGGGCGGCCTGCCAGGAAACGTTTCCAGTCGGTATCAGATTCGCGGATGGATTTTACCAGGTCCGGGCGACGCCAGCGACCGGGCTGGTTCACGTTCCAGGTCATTTCCACCATAGTGATAGGGCCAAATTTGCCTTCTTTGATGAAGTTAGCGGCAGCGTGGTAGCTGGGGCCACTACGGCGTTGGGTACCTACCTGCATAATGCGGCCGGAATCCTTTACCGCTTTCAGTGCATTGCGGGCATCCTCCATGGTTTCAGCGAAAGGCTTTTCGCTGTATACATCACATTTATTTTTTACGGCTTCTATGGTATGATAGGCATGTGCGAAGTCGGGCGAAGCAATAAATACCGCATCCAGTCCCTTCACATTATACAGTTCATCATTATTCATACAGGCCTGTACGTTATGCCCGGTTTTTTGTTCCAGGAAAGCCTTTCCTTCTTCGCGGCGACGGTTCCAGATATCGGAAACGGCAATGAGGTCGAAATTCAGCGCTTTGTTGTTATTAAAAAAGGAGGGCATCAGCGCTTGCCGGGCGCGGTCGGAAAACCCTACCAGGCCCACATTGATGCGATCATTGGCGCCCATGATGCGGGCATAGCTGCTGGCAGGCATGCCCATGGCGCTGATGGTAATACCGGCGCCGGCCAGTAAGGATTGTTGCAGGAATTCCCGCCTTGTTTTTTTGGATGCTGACATATAAAGCGTTTTTTCTGTTGTTGTTTATTGAATGCCCCAGGCTTCTTTGAGTTGCTGTTGCAGGTAATCGAATGCTGGTTTATATTGTTTGGAAGGGTCATCCCATCTGCATTCCATCATGATATGCCCCTTGAAGCCTATCTTATGCAGGGCCGCGAAATAGGGCTTAAAATCCTGCCTGGCTACACCCGGAGCAGCGCGGTTTTCTCTTTCTGCAATATGGCAGTGTACCAATAAACTCCCCGCCTTTTCAATGCTGGCAGGCGATTCATTTTCCCGCAGCATGTGATAAATGTCTGCTGTAAGCCGGAAATTAGGATGGTGAACAGCGGTGGCTATTTCATACCCTTCTTCCAGCGTATTTACAAAATTGGTTTCTGATTTATTCAGGTTTTCCATGGCAATTACACAATCATACTTTGCGGCGACGGTGGCCATTTTGCGGCACAGCAATATGAACTGCTGCGTTACCTGCTTACGGTCCGCACCTTCCGGCATCTTGCGGGCCTCTCCGCTTCCCAGTACAATGAGCGTCACCCCTGCTATTTTAGCGCGTTGCATCACCGAGTCCACATACCCCAGTACCCTGGCTTCATTCACTTCGTTGCCAGTCAGTTTTATATATCCCGGGATAAATACGTTGCAGCTCTGCACCTTACAGCGACCGCTACGCAGCGCATGCAGCTGTTCCCGGAACTGTACTTCACTCAGGGAAGGCGATAATACCTTACGCACGGTTTCTTCCAGGAATGTAAATCCGCTGCCCGCTGCCAGGCTATCATTCGAAAAAGAAGCACAGATGCCAATGGCTGGCAAAGGCGTTTGTGCATTCGATTGCAAAAACGGGGATAAGAATACGGAAAAGATGAGTAACAACCATGTTTTCATAACCTCTGGGTAATTTGATGTGGAATTGGAACAGCTTTAAGATAATATGTAATTCCGGAAAAACAAAATAGGAAATTTGTCTTGTTCAGGATTATACTGATTATACTGATTTTATTTTTTTGATTTTATAAGATTTGAGGAATAGAGAGATAATAATCTTCTTTAATCTTCTAAAACAAAATCAGTATAATCAGTATAATCCTGCTCAAGACAAAAAATCGCTTTCTGCTTCCGAAACAATATATTTGTGAACAACATAATTCACCGAATGGACCCACTATTAACCCTTCATATCAGGATCATCAACCAGGTATTTGAACTGGATAAGAAAACAGCGGCCAGGCCGGAGCTGCAATCCCTGCAGCGCAACGTGGACCGGATCAAGCAACATTTCGAAGAAGCGGGTTATACCATTCTGAACCCATTGGGAGAAACTTATCACGAAACAAGAATAGATTACGAAGCAAGCATTACCGGTGATATGGCCCCGGAAATGGAAATTGTGAACGTCATCAAACCTGTTGTATACTATACCACCGGCGGACAAAAATCCATTTTACAAAAAGGAGTGGTAATCGCCGCAGCAAAATAAGCCTATGAGCCAGCAAATTAATTTCGGGATTGACCTGGGTACCACTAACTCCCTGATTGGCAAATTCCAGAACGGCAACGTTGAAATATTCAAGAATCCCTTTGGCCAGAAAGAAACACTGCCCTCCGTGGTGGCTTTCCGGAAAGACCGGGTGATTGTAGGCGACAAAGCCCGTGAGCTGATAGAAAAAGATCCGGAAAATGTGTTCTCTTCTTTCAAAAGAAAAATGGGTACCTCGGAATCGTTCTTTGTACCCAATACCAGCGACTTCAAAACACCGGTAGAATTATCTGCCATGGTGCTCAGGGAACTGAAAAACTTTATTTATACCGGCGAAAAACCGGAAGCCGTAGTCATCACCATCCCGGCCTCTTTTGATACGATACAATCCAACGCTACCAAAAAAGCCGGCAATGATGCCGGATTCCGGGAGGTGCAGCTGTTACAGGAACCTATTGCCGCCAGCCTGGCCTTCGCCAACAAACAAAGCAATACCGCCAGCTTACAGGGCCAATGGCTCGTATATGACCTCGGCGGTGGTACCTTTGATGTGGCATTGGTAAAAATCATAGACGGAGAAATGCGGGTGGTAGACCATGAAGGTGATAACTACCTCGGCGGCGTGGATTTCGATATTGCTATCATCGAAAAACTGGTGGTACCCCGGTTACAACAACAGGGGAATTATCCTGACCTGCTCAACCAGTTGCGCAGCGCCCGCGGAAAATACAATACCCTGTATCATATTCTCCTGAAAAAAGCAGAAGAGGTAAAAGTACAACTCACCAACAGCCCCGCCGCTGAAATAGAATTCGAAATTGATGAGCAAGACATTTACCTCACCATTACCCGCGAAGAATTCGAAACCGTGATCTACGACAGTATCCAGTACTCTGTAGATCTCGTTAAAAAGATACTGACCCGCAACCAGCTCACCGCTACCGATATCATGGAAGTAGTGATGATTGGAGGCAGCACGTATATACCACTCGTAAAAACATTGGTGGCCGCACAACTGGGCATCGCTGTGAATTGCAGCGTAGACCCTACTACTGCCGTGGCGGTAGGCGCAGCATGGTATGCGGGCACCCGCTCCATATCAGCGCCGGCAACACGGGAAAACAAGCCAACCACCGGCCACGCCCCGGACATTCATTTCAAAACAGCCTATCAGAAAAATACAGCCGATAAAGAAGAATACTTTACCGCCATTGTTACCGGTCCCGTTTCCGGTTTGAGCTATCGCATTGTACGCACCGACGGAGGCTACGACAGCGGTATTAAGCCACTGCAGGAACGCATTTCTGAAATGTTGTTGCTGGCAGAAAACAGCAATAACGTTTTCAACATCCTGGTATTTGATGCTGCCCACAACGAATTATCCGTAGATGCCCCCGCTATTTCCATCACGCAGGGGAAATTCAATATCCATGGACAGCCACTGCCCAACGACATCTGCATAGAAATAGATGACCTGGAAAATAATAGCACCAAGCTGGAACTCATCTTTGAAAAAAATGCCATTCTTCCTTTGCGCAAAACCATTATCAAAGAGGTAATGAAAACCATTCTGCGCAGTGGAAAGGATAGCCTGTTGATCAATGTGGTAGAAGGAAGTCGCTACGCTATTCCCGGCAGTTGCGTACCACTCGGCATGATTGAAATCAAAAGTGCGGACCTCATCACCGACCTCGTGAAAGGCTCCGATGTAGAAATCACTTTACAGATCAGCGAAAGCAGGGACCTCTCTGTAAAAGCCGTGCTACTCATGAATGAGCAGGAGTTTTCTGAGATATTCAATCCCATGGTACGACAAATCAACATCGGTAAATTACAGGATGATATACACCAACTCAAAATACAGGCTGCCGATAAAATGAAACGGTTTAAAACCAGCCAGCAATACGAACTGGCAGCAGCTGTACAGGAAATTCAATCCGACCTGGACACCGTGAGCGAACGGCTGGAAATGCTCAGCATAGACGATGTAACTGACGAAAAATACCAGCTGGAAGAAAGAAAACGTAAACTGGCGCAACAACTGGATAATACCGGGAAAGACCAGCAGGTAGTAGAAGTGACAGAGCAATATTTTAAGCAGAAAAACTATTGCCTGTGGCATATCCAGGAAGAAAAAGATGAAGCCAGGCTGGCCCGGTTTGAACAAATTACCAAAGAAGAAAGTACGTTTCTTTCCTCCCAGAGTTATTATACCATCAAAGCCAAAACAGATGAGTTAAATAACCTCGGCTGGGAAATTGTTCGTAATAAACCATCCACCTGGATCAATAATTATCATTATTACGCCAACATTCCGCCAAACGACTATACCAATCCACAAATGGCTGCCCGCTTCATGGAAATTGGAGAAAAAGCACTGGCAAGACAAAATTATGAAGAGCTGAAAGCCGCCGTGTATCAACTGCATAACCTGATGCCGGATGATCAGAAAAACAACCAGCCACTGAAAGGTACCGGTATCGGCTAAACGCTAATTGCCTAAATACAGGTATACACCCGCAGCATTATTATCCAGCAAATTCGTATATATATTTTCATCAGCGCCGATCTCCAATGGGATATACCTGTTGGAGCGGCGCCAGTACACCGGATCCAACACAAACGTCAACATCCCTTCCTGCAGAAAAGTTTGTGCATTTTTATAACTGGCCGCAAAATATCCTTTCAGGTCTTTGTCTCCGGCAGTCCAGTATTGTCCCATATAAAAACAAATACGATTGGCCGTTGTTTGCAATGGCAGGAAGGTGCTGTCTTTCGGCGTTATAAAACAGGAGTAAAAAGAATCCGGTGTTTGCACCAATACGACCATCGGCACCTCCAACCGGTTAAAAACATGCAAGCTTTGCCGATGTGATGCATCAACAAAATCATCATTGTCTGAAGGCGTATCCGCGATGGGTGCGCCAATTGCTACTGCTAACGCGGAAGCTGGCGTATAGGCCACGCCTTTCAATGCTGCCATGAAGTCCGCCCCATACACATCATCACCGGTATGATAAACAGGTCCACTGGTATCTGCGACTACTCTTGCCCCCTGTACATGCGTTAATTGTGCCAGCAGGTATTTCATCCGGGGACCGGTACGCGCGCCCACAAAAAAGTCTGTTTCTTTACGAGGCACTCTGGGTCCGGGAGAAGGCGTGTAATGGGTTAACCAGCGGAAATTGATGGCCACCACAATCCCTATTATCACTCCCAGCATCAGCACTCCCGCCACTCTTTCTGTCAGGCCATCTGGTCTTATACGATCTGTTAGCGATCCCAACAGATCTACCAGGGGCCGGTTTTTTATCCTGTATGCCCGCAACTCTTTTTTCCGTACCTGCAGCCGTTCCTGTACAAAGTCGGTGGTATGTAGCTGTTCCACCAGCTTCAACACCTGGTGCCCACGCCTGAACTCTACCCTATAAATAGCGAGAGCCAGGTTAATCAGGCTTATTCCGTAGTCACTTCTCCACTTCTCAAACTCCGGCGGTAATATATTCAGTTGGGTGATCAATGCAGCATTTGCAAAGCGGGCAAAGCGTTTCCACGCATAGCCGCCGCCGTTATGAAATACCTCAATGGCTGCTTTCAATTCATTATCCAATACTTTCAGGTAACGCAATACGTGGCGGTAACTGGTGGTAATATGTGGACCATCCAGCAGCAAGGGACCACCAAAAAGGTGTTGCAGGGTAGCTACATCCTGCGTTTTCAAACTGTTCACCACACCTGTAGTAAACAGCGGCTCATAATAAGGCGCTATAAAAGACAGGAATTCCCGATCCCGGTACAGGGGATGATCTGCTATCCGTCCCTTTATTTCACCGGTTTGCAGGAAATATAAAAGTTCGGGGTCTGCCGCTATTTGTTCGTGATATTGTAGCTCCTGCGAAGATTGTAGCCGGTCAAAAAACAATAGCAAGTCGTTTTTACTGAGCAACTGCCCGTTGACCCGCAACATTTTATCGTCTGATAATTCCAGTTCTGCTAATGACTTTTTCCGGAGAAGGGATAACGCACTATTGTCCCGCAAATCTACGGGTCCACCATGTAGTGTTATCAGAAAATCCAGTGGGTTAAGGTATTTCATCTGACAGCAAAATAAGAAAAAACCGCAACACTATTCTCCTACCTTGAGCTGTATACCATTGGTATTATCCGACAATAGCTTTAACAGGGGCCGTTCTTCAGCAGAAAGGGTTATTTCTACCGGAATATATCTGTCGGATGTTTTCCAGTAAGCACTGTCCAGTACAAACTCCAGGGTAGAATTACGCAACCAGGCCTGATGATACGGGACTGGTTGCATAAACGCTCCTTTTACTGTGTAGGACGGTACATAATCCATGTGTTTATCACCCTCCCAGTCGGGGTTCCATTGATTCCCCATGTAGAAATACGTTTTGCTGAGCAATAAAGGCAATGGCATAAATGCACTATCCTCAGGGCTCACAAAACGGGAATAAAACGAATCCGGCGTTTGTACCAATACAATCAAGCCGTTCCGCTGATGATTAAATACACACAGGCTTTGCCGGTGCTGTACATCGCGCCAGGCGCTATCCTCCGGCACCAGTGGTTGCGGATGATAGTATAAGGGTTGCACAAAAAATTCGCCCACACCACCTTGTTTGCGGAGTGCTTCCATAAACGCCGGTCCATATACATCATCGCCGGTAGACAATGGTGTTGGGGCGGGGAGTTTCCCCATCTCCGCCAGATGCACATAGGGGGCTGTTATCAACTGTGAAAACAGGTATTCCATGGTCCAGTAAGTACGGGAACCGGAAAACTTGCTCCCTTCTGCCGGCGCAAATAATTCCCGGGGCGTTTCTCTTTTTTCAAACTGTGATCCTATCATGATCACCAGTACCGTGAATATCATCACGCTAATTTGTATCAGCCGCTCCCTGGTAAGCCACCATTTAGCGAGTAGCTTATCGAATGCGGTAGTAGGTTTCGGCCGGAACTCCGGAGGCGTTCCCTGAAACCCGCCTTCTTTTATATACCGGGTATATTTAATGGCGTTTTCCTGCACATACGCCACCGTCTTCAGTTGTTGCACATTGGCTAACAGGGTTAACGCTTTTCTTGCATCTCTCTGTTCATATAGCACCAGTGCCAGGTTGATCAGCAGAATACCGTATTCACTTCTCTCCATATGAAAAGCTTCCGGCAGCATATTCCATAATTCTACCTGTGTAATGGTGAGCCAATTTTCCACTCCACCCGGTTTATCCCTCCCGTGAATCTTCACCCCATCTTTATGCGCTTCTATCAGGCGGTATTGCTGTTTTAAGAAACGGAATATTTTATCATAACTCCGCTTCATGCTTTCTCCATCTAGTAAAACGGGATTGGTAAAAAGGTATTGCAGTGGCTTTATCCGTTGCTGCTGCAAACTGCTAAGAACCTCACTGGTAAACAAGGGTTCATAAAATGGCGATATAAAAGACAAAAATGCTTTGTCTTTATATAGCGCCGTTTCTATAAATAGTCCGGAGATACTACCTGTTCTCAGGAAACGGCATAATACCGGGTCTTTATTTATTTCCTGGTGAAAATGTAAGGTGGTCTCGTCTTTCAGCTGATCAAAAAAAACCAGGAGGTCATTTTTACTCCACCATTCGCCTTTGATTTGTAACAACTTGTCAGTTGTTATTTCCAGTTCCGCCATCATTTTTTTCCGGAGAAGGGATACCGCGGCGGCATCTGCTACATCTACGGCAGCACCATTCATTTCTTCCAAAACGGCAACGGGATTACGGTATTTCATACACCAGCAAAATACTAAAAATTTGCCTTATGAAAATAAGAGGTAAGCCAGCACCAGGGTGACCACCACGTTAAACGACTGCGCTATCAGGAACGCATATACGGGCTTTCGGCTTTCCGTACCAATCAGGTCTTTAAAGTTGGTTTCCAACCCGATGCTGGTAAATGCCAGCGCAAACCAGAGTCCCTGTAAACTTTTCAAGGGTCCTTTTAAGGCGGTTACTGTTGGGGGAGAAACGAAAAAAGAAAACACCAGCGAGGCCAGGATAAACCCGATCACGAACTTAGGAAACCGCTCCCAGATCACTTTCAACGTAGGCTTGGTATTGGTATCTCCTGCGTTAGGATGTTTGGTGTAAGTCCAGTACACCGAAATGGCAAAAGCCGCAATCCCCAACAATACATTCTGGGAAAACTTAACAATGGTACTCACTTTCAGGGCCGTTTCGCCTACCAGTGATCCGGAAGCTACCACTGCACCGGTAGTATCAATACTACCGCCCAGCCACGCCCCCGTTACTGCTTCCGGGAAGTTGTAATAGTTGGCAATCATCGGCATAAATACCATCATAGGGATAGCCGTAATCAATACCAGGGAAATGACCAGCGACAGCTTTTTTGCATCTCCCTTAATGGCACCAGAAGTAGCAATGGCGGCTGATACCCCGCAAATAGATACGGCGCTGGACAACATCATCGTTAACTCATTATCTATCTTCAACCATTTACACACCCAATAGGAGAAGTACCATACTGACAATACCACTACCAATGCCTGGATAAGTCCCAGCGCACCCGCTTTCATCACATCTGAAAAAATAATGGTAGTACCCAGTAGCACCAATCCTATCTTCACAAAAAACTCAGAAGTCAATGACTCCCGGAACCAGGTGGGCAACGTAAAGAGATTCCCTATCAGCAAACCGATAATAAGACTGAATATCACCGCTTCCAGCCCATACCCGTTTAAGGTAGCATTGCCTGCTACTATCAATGCCAGCGTAGTCAATACAAACACAACAGGAAAAACCAGCAGGGTATTTTTCAATGACTTCCCGGTTAAGAAAGATCCCAGCAAGGCCACCAGGATCACATAAATAAACTGAGCACCTATTTTAAGGAAGTTGGCGCCGGTCAATACTTTGCCGGTTAAATCGGCCATATTGGTCCACTTATACTCGGGTATGGCTACGGCTACACCGGCCATGGAAAGAAGAATGATCAGAAAGCCGAGCACTACAATGGCCCAGTCTTCCTGCAAATAAGATTTTGCTACAGGCATATAGATTCATTAAGATAGTGACACTTTAAAACAGATCTTTCAGTACCGTATTGGCCGCATGATATCCACACATGCCATGCACACCGCCTCCCGGTGGCGTGGCAGACGAACAGATATAGATCCCTTTGGCGGAAGTCCGGTAAGGGTTCAGCCGCAAAGCAGGACGGGTATATAATTGACGAATATCCAGTATACCGCCGTTAATATCGCCTCCTACATAGTTCGGGTTATAGGCTTCCATCTGCTGTGTATTCATGGTATGCTTAGCCAGGATCAGGTCACGAAAGCCCGGTGCAAACCGTTCTATTTGTTTTTCTATAAGGTGGGTCATATCCACCGCGCTGCCATTCGGTACATGGCAATAGGCCCAGGCTGTATGCTTACCCGCCGGCGCTCTTTCATCGAAGAGGCTTTGTTGAGTTAACAGTACATAGGGGGCTTCATTCAGCCGGCCGTCGTACGCACGTTGCTCCGACAACGCTATTTCTCCGAAAGTACCACCCAGGTGCACAGTGCCCGCGCGGCGGCAGGCTTCCGCTTTAAAAGGAATAGGACCACTCAGCGCCCAATCCATTTTAAATACCCCCGGTCCATAACGATACCGCGTCAGTTGCCGCTTATAACCAGCTGTAAACCGCTCTCCCGCAATAGTGAGCAATTGCTTCGGGGTGAGGTCAAACATCAGCGCATGATGCGAAGGCAACTGCGACAGCGAGCTAACGTGCACGCCTGTTTGAATTTTTCCACCCATCGAAACAAAATATTGTGCCAGCGCATGACCAATAGCCTGTGATCCTCCTTTGGGTATAGGCCAGCCATGCTGGTGGCCTACGGCGCACAGTACCATGCCAATAGCAGCAGAGGCGATATTGGTCAACGGTTGTATGGAGTGAGCACACATGCCCGCCCATAACCCTTTGGCTGCCTTTGTAGTAAATCTTTTGGACACTGCTTCGGCGGAGCGCAAAGCATTCCATCCAAACTTTGCCATGATCAACGGATGACGCGGAATGGCAAAAGGGCCCAGGCTATCTTCCGCTACCAATCCCCAATGATCGGCTACTGGTTGAATAAGCCGGCGATAAGCCTGCTCATCTGCACCCAGCGCTGCAGCTGTTTCATCCAGCGACCGGGCCAGGAAAGCGGCGGTACCATCATCAAAAGGATGTGCGGCTGCCAGCGATGGTTGAATAAATTCCAGCCCATAATCCGCCAGCGGCAATTGTGAGAAAAAAGGAGAACCCATCGCCATCGGATGTACGGCGGAACATACATCATGAAAAAAGCCCGGCAACGTCAGCTCCTGCGTACGCATACCGCCGCCAATGGTATCTTTTGCTTCCAGCAGCAATACCGATACACCTGCCTGCTGCAGGCGGATACCTGCAGCCAGGCCATTAGGCCCCGATCCTACTATGATAACATCGAAATCTCTCTTTTCCATGGGCTTCCGTTACAGCTGTTGGCGTTCGGCTCCTGCGTCTGCAAATAAAATATACTCTTAACGGGAATGCAAGCTATTTTTTAAATTATTCCGGCAACACCACCCCCACACGGATGGCCTGTAAGCCACTTAATCCCTGCAAGTCTTCCAGCTCCAGCTCTTCCATCTCCGGCAGCAGCACACCCGTATCCTGTAAATAACGGATAAAAGGCAGATAATCTTCCACATCTTTGCGATCCGAGTAAATCAATGCTATCTTATCCGGCTGGGTTAACCGCTCTTCTGTATCCCGGATATGCACTTTATCAATCCGTTTTTTAATCATCTGGTAACGGATATTATATGCGCCTTCCACATCAAATTTGCGTTCATCCGCCCGGAAGCTGATATCTATCGGGTGATTATGTACGAAGATGAGTTGGGTGGTTTGCAATTTCGCCGCCATCTGTGCTAACAGCCCATGCGTAAGCCCCGCAATAGTGACCATAGACGACAACTGCCATAAACGAAGATTCTTCAGATGGAAATGATCAAAAGGTTTATTGGGGGCAATAGACTGCCCGATGTAGATATCATACTCAACCCCATCTGTTCTGAATTTCTCAAAATAGCAGGGATAAGATTCCTGTAATTTATTTTTCTCTGATTCAAAAAACTGGTTGACGGTTAAATTGATCAGCTGCATAGATGCTTCCAGCGCCGCTTTATTGGTATCGCTGGTAAGGCTTTCCAGGCAAGCGTCAATGGTTTCCCTTGTTTTAGGAAACTGCACCGCCACATGTTGTAAATATTGCACCGCTTCCTCATTCAAAAAACGATTCAGTTCATTTTCCTGCGAAGGACTCAACTGCTCTTCCACCAGCGCCTGCTGCCATTGCTGGCAATGATAGATCATTTGTTTCAGCAGATCGTTTTGCTGGTAGGCATGCAGGCTGTCTAACGTAGCAGCCAGCACGGCCAGCTGACTAACCAGGTCTGCTATAATCGCTTTATTTCTTTCTATTGTAGAATTACGGATATCGATGGCGCCATATAAAGGATATACCTGTTCAAAGAGAATATTTTGAATAGTAGCCGGCAGGTGTTTCTTGGTATGATACAGGTATTGCCAGGCGGCTTCATTAAACTTCCACTGTACAGCAGGCTGTATAGACGTGAATTTTTCTTTGATCACCGATTCTATCTCCAGGTTAAATTCTTCTATATAAATCTGGAATAGTTGTGCAATAGCTCCCCTGGCCGGCTCCAGCAGCGCCAGCGTTTTATCATCAAATGTATCTTCGCCCCAGGTGTGCACCGCTACAATGCCTACCAGTTCATGCAGGTGAAATACTGGCAACAAGCCCAGCGACTTCACCCCCTGTACGCGGAAGTACTCCAGGAAAGCGTATTCCTTGCGGGTTTCGCGGAAAATATCAGAAGAGAAAAAGAAGATGGGTTTATAGGCAAAGGCTTTCGCCTGACGGGCAAATTCCTCCTGCGAAAGCCGGTCTTCTCCCCATACCTCAAACAAAATACCAGTACCTCCTTTCTGCAGGCTGTATACCGGCACGCCATTCACCCGCAAAAACGGGAACAAGTCGAATTCAATCTTACTGTTACGCGCCAACGATTTAAGCGCCTGTATCACTTCGTGGAAACTCTCTTCCGCTACCAACGATGTGCGGGAGAGCCTTACCTTCTCTATATTTTCTATGGCTCTCTCTGCAGTAACATCCGTGACGGTGACCACGCAAAAACCGCGACAACGGAACAGTTCCAGCGGCAGCAATTCTTCCAGTATTTCAAAGCCGCCGCCTTCACTCAGGTGGGCATATAACAGTACCGCATCCAGTTCCGGCAAAGGGCCTTTGGCGGCAACGTCTATAAAGTCGGTGTTAATATTAACGGCATAGTGCTGCAACAGTCCTGTGGCTTTATTGGTGCCGGTGTGATATTGTTCCCTGGTTACCGGTACAAAAAAATTATACAACCGTTGCAATATGAAAGAATAAAACAGCTGTAGCCAGTCGCGGCGATAATCTGCTGCACTACGTGTTACCTCATACTTACTATATTCCAACCGTACTTCCAGCAATTCATACAGCGGTTCCGTACCATAAAACGTACCCGGGGAAAAAGGGAAGCTGAGGCCCCAGGCAATTTCATCTTCTGCCTTCATGGAAGGCGACAGGCAGGCATATACGTATTCCAGGAGTTCGGTATACTGCTGTGTATCGGCGAGGCTCATGTCCCGGTGGCTGATATCTGATGCTTCAAAGCGACTCAGCGTTTCTGAATAAATGCGCCCCTTCACGGTATGCTCTTCACTGATCCGCTTTTTCAGCCAGGACATAAATGGTTCAAACGAAATAGCGGCATCAATAGCCGGCGGCGATCCTTTTTCTGCCGACACATCCAATATGGTTGCTCGCATAATGACTGGGATTATTCTTTCGTTATCAAAGGTAGGAAATTTGGAAGGTGTAACACGCATACCATGGCCCGCTTATGGAAATAACTTACCTTGTTAGAGCAGAAAGCAAAAAGCGGAAAGCAAAAAGCTATTGTAGCGACCGATTAGTGCGTATTTCCTATCCGCGTAGGTCCATTTGCTACAATAACTTTTTGCTTTCCGCCTTTTGCTTTTTGCTTTACACCCCTGTAATAACAATATCTAAACAACTACACATCATGAAAACGATCTACTTATTAACGGCTGCATTATGCTTGTTAATTACCTCCAACACTTACGCACAGCAGGATTCTGCCGCTATGATGAAAGCCTGGATGGAATATATGACACCGGGACCTATACACCAGAAAATGGCGATCGCCGATGGCGAATGGACCGCTGACATGACCATGTGGGATAAGCCAGATGGCCCTCCCAGTAAAACTACCGGCGCCTGCGTAAACAAAATGATCCTCGGCGGCCGCTACTGCGAAAGCCGCTACACCGCCAATATGATGGGTATGGCATTTGAAGGCATAGGCACCATGGCGTATGACAACCAGCGAAAAGTATTTATTGATACCTGGATAGATAATATGGGTACCGGTATCACCATCCTGGAAGGTAACTGGGATGATGCCACGCACTCCCTGGAATTAAAAGGCAAAGTACAGGACCCTATTACAGGAAAAGACTGCTGGATGCGACAGGTGACCACCTGGAAAGACAAAGATCACCAACTCATGGAAATGTATCGTACCCAGGACGGTAAAGAACGCAAGGAGATGGAAATTGCGCTGACGCGGAAATAATGTAGTAGCAGAAAGCATAAAGCGGAAAGCAAAAAGCAATTGTAGCGGATAACCATTGGGGATGCTAATACCCTTTATTCATCCGCTACAATTGCTTTTTACTTTCCGCTTTATGCTTTCTGCTTACTGCAACAAACTTCCCGGTGTAACACCAAACTGTTTTTTGAAGGCACGTTGAAAATGTTGTGGATGGCTATATCCCAATTGGTAAGCTATTTCAGAGATATTCCACCGCCGGTCACGAATCATCTGCTCCGCGCGGATAAGCCGGTTTTCCTGTATGAAACCGTGAACGGTGGTACCAAATAATTCGCGGAATCCACTCTTCAGGCGGAACTCATTCAGCTGGCATAACTTTGCCAGTGCTGCCAGGGAAGGCGGTTGTTCCAGTTGTTGCTCCAGTAGCAACCGGGCGGCATATAGCTTATCAACATCGGCCCGCGATAAGGCCGTTTTTTTAGCGGGTGCTTCCAACAGCGCTTCGCATTGCAGGGCAAACAGGTCCAGTATTTTGGATTCGAGATATAATTGCTTTAATCCATCCGGCAGAGGGCCCTGCCAGATAGTATCAAAGATATACTTCATTTTTGCCGTCACCCGCTGACGGGGTGCCTCCAGCATAAACGGCTTACCTACATATAATTGCTCCGAAAACCGCTCCAGTGCCGGTACATAGGCAATAAACAACTCCGCCATTTTCTCCGGCCGCATATGCACCCCAAAAGAACGATAGCTACCTTGTCCGAGTACCTGGTTGGTTTCCAGGGCAAGGGGATTAAACAAGATGTTATGCGAGCCCTTAACACATAGCTGCCTGCCCGGAAATCCCTCCTGTGTTTGATAAAAATCTCCTTCCAGGATGAAGTTCATCTCCACAAAAGTATTATTTACATGCTCCCACGCGGAAGTAGCCTGGTGGGTATGAAAGCGGCTGTCCACCAGCCCCATATCCTTTAGCAGGGCTACTGTGAGCGTACCCGGTTTATCTTCAAAAGGCAATGCCCGCTCCTGTACAATGCCGTTGCCGGGAGAAAAGATTTTATGATAGTCGGCCGCAGTGGAGGGTAACGCAAACTTATCCATGCCGGTATATTTAAATTTTCAGAGATGGTACAAATTTATCCGTTTTATGCCATCGGTCACGTGAACAAAACGCCAATTTTATCCGCATAAAACAGATGGCTATGTCCAACAAAATTAAAGAGAATAACGAACAAATACCCGTACTCATTGCAGGCGGCGGATTAACCGGATTATCGGCAGCCCTGTTCCTGCTGCAACAAGGCATACACCCCGTATTAATAGAGCGCCGCAGCGGCACCTCTATACATCCCCGCGCCCGTGGCTTTGATGTGCGTACCATGGAGCTATTCCGGGAACTACAGCTGGACCAGGCTATTCGTGAAGCGGGCCAATCCCTCTCTGCTGCCTGGGGCATTTATACGGGCGCCGATTTGCCGGCAATTGTGGACCAGGTGCCTACTGACCGGGCTAAAATAAAGCATCCTGTAGAAATACCCGGGCTGGAAAAAATTGCTGCCCTCAGCCCGGTGTCCGGCGCGCGTTGTACCCAGGACCTGAGCGAACCCATTTTACTACAGGCTGCTCTCGACCGGGGTGCAGATATCCATTTCGATACCGAGTTAGTGTCTTTCACACAAGACACGGAGGGCGTAACAGCGTATATCCGTCACCGTAATACCGGCGATACCACCACCGTTCATTGTCAATATCTGATAGCCGCAGATGGTGGCAACAGCCCTGTTCGCCGTCACCTCGCGGCTGAAACTACCGGCAGCGGCGCACTGGGCAACCTCCTGAATATTTACTTCGAAGCCCCGCTGGGCGATTATGTAAAAGGCCGGGAATTCAGCATCGGCCTGATTGACCGCCCCGGTATCCAAGGAATGTTTACAGCCATCAACAACAACGATAAATGGGTGCTTCACCTGCACTATGATGCACAAAAGGAACAGCCAGCAGCCTTCACTACAGCGCGACTGGAAAGCATCCTCCGTGAAATCATCGCCTTACCGGAGATACCGGTACGCATCATCAGTATGCTCCCCTGGCAACCAACCGTAAAGGTGGTCAATAACATGCAATACGGCCGCCTCTTCCTGGCCGGCGATGCCGCCCACCAAATGACACCCTATGGCGGAAAAGGCGCTGCCTCCGGTGTTCAAGACGTACACAACCTGGCCTGGAAAATGGCGCTGGTACTGAAACACCAGGCACACCCCGCCTTGCTGGATACCTACTCCCCCGAAAGGCAACCGGTAGGTTTGAAAAATGCGCTCATCTCCGGCGACATGGCCGACGAAAAAGGATTACTCAAAGCCGATGCGCTGACCAGATTCCGGGATGCCGATAAGGAACAAGCTATGTCCTGGCTCCTCGCCATGCTGGGCGTGCCTGATTACCGTTATACTTCCAGCGCTATTGCCGGCAACGCACCTGTCGCCGATACCAACATCATAAAAGCAGGCGGACACCCCGGCACACGCGTACCACATCACTGGCTACACGAAAATGATACCCGCCTCTCCACGCTCGACCTGGCAGTCACCCACTTCACATTGGTCACAGATGAAAACGGCTTCGCCTGGCATACGGCCGTTTCCGCTATCGCAGATAACTTTCGTTTGCCCATTACCGTTAAGGTGATTACAGACACTGAATGGAAAACAGCCGCTAATCTCGCTGCAGGGGAAGCATTGCTGATTCGTCCGGATGGATTTGTTGCCTGGCACTCAGCAGATCCTACCTATTCACTGGAACAAGCGCTGGAGAAGATATTGGGTGTTGCAATACCGGAAGTACTAACTGGGAAATAATGCAGCGGATATTGTCTTTTTCAGGATTATACGGATTAAACTGATTTCGTTTTTGGGATCTTGTAAGATTAAAAAAAATAGGGAGAAGAAGGTAGACATATCAACCTTCTTCTCCCTATATCTTTCTATATCAGAAAATAAAAATCAGTTTAATCCGTATAATCCTGAAAAAGACAATATCCGCTTCTATCCCAGAACAATTTGTTCCGGCTTATAATCCGGGCACCCGCCCGCATACGACGCCACCAGTGCGCCTAGCGCATTTGCAAAACGCAGGCACTCCCTGGCCGGCTGCTCATGGATAAAACTATGCAGGAATCCTGCTAAAAAAGCATCCCCACTCCCAATTGTATCCACCACTTTCACAGGAATACCAGGTTCTACATAGCAGGTATCGTTCATCAATAACAACGCCCCTTCCGCTCCCATGGTAACAACGATCACGGGAATATTGAAACGGGCAGACAGTTCCCGCACCGCCCACTCCTTATCTTCAAACGGATGATACCAGCCGCTGATCAGCTCCAGTTCTGCTATATTCAACTTCAGCAAATTGCAATGCTGTAACAGCCATTCCACATGATCACGGGTATAATGTGGCTCCCGCAGGTTGATATCCAGCACCTTAAACAGGTTTTCCTGCAACGCCTGTTGCAGCGTATGACGCGTCACTGCATCACGGGAACAAAGACTCCCAAACACCAGGTAACGCGTACCCGCACTTTTCAACAACCGCGCCAGTGCGGGCTCCCATTGAATGAAATCCCACGCCGCCGGATACACGATATCATAGTGCACATCAGTAGGATTGGTCATATCTGCATATACCTTACCCGTTTCCTGTTGTTCATCTACCTGTACAAAAGCAGTATCCAGGTGAAACCCATATAGCATATCCAATAGTCCCTGCCCACGCGTATCCTTTCCGATGCGGGATACCAGGGACACCTTTTCCCCTAACTTTTGCAGGTGATAAGCCACATTCATCACGGCGCCACCAGGTAATTCTTTGTCCGGCAGGATATCCCACAACATCTCTCCAAAACATACTATTTCTTTTGCCATAATTTTTCCAACTTTGATTAGCAATGATCCCTCGCGGCACTTACCTTTACGATCCGTACAAAGTACGATAAAGCCATTATATTTATATCACGAATATCCCGTATAAATCCGAAAAAATGCACCAGGAAGAACATTTAAAAAGCTCCGATTTTATTACAGACATGGTCATCGGCATGAGCGATGGCCTCACTGTGCCTTTTGCCCTCGCAGCAGGATTGAGCGGGGCTGTGAGCAGCAATAACATCATCCTGACCGCAGGTATCGCCGAAATAGTAGCCGGCTGCATAGCCATGGGACTGGGCGGCTACCTGGCCGGAAAAACGGAACTGGAACATTATGAAAGCGAGCTAAAAAGAGAATATGCGGAAGTGGAAACAGTGCCGGAAAAAGAGATGGAAGAAGTAAAAGAAGTATTTGCAGAATATGGATTGAGTAAAGCCGCACAAGACCTCATTGCCACAGAGCTTTCCAGGGACAAAGACAAGTGGGTGCACTTCATGATGAAGTTTGAACTGGGCCTGGAAGCGCCTAATCCCAACCGGGCTAAAAACAGTGCGCTCACCATCGGCGCCTCTTACTTTGTAGGCGGACTACTCCCGCTATCGGCTTACCTGCTCACGGATACGCCTCAACGCGGATTGATCGGTTCCACCATCCTTACCATCATCTGCTTATTTGTATTTGGTTATTTCAAAAGTAAAGTAACTGGTCAGCCGCCCGTACAAGGCGCCCTGAAGGTGACCATGATTGGCGTATTGGCTGCTGCTGCTGCTTTCGGCATCGCCAAATTAGTGGCCTGATTTTAAACATAAACGCCGGAGAAATGTTAGCAACATAAACTACCGTCTACCAACATATGAAAATAGCACCCCGGTATAAAAAGTGGTTCAAAATAGTGTTCATTCTCCTCGCGGCGAGGATCGTGTTCAGTATTTTGCTTTACTTCCTGGTGCAACATAAGTTTGTACGGATAGTACAATACATTGTTAACAAAGAATCCGGCGGCAACTACCAGTTTGATGCCAATAAAATAGACTTTTCGCTGTGGAACAGGAATATCATAGTGCATGACGCCCGGCTCACAGGTAAAGATACCGTGAATGTCAACGCGCATTACGACGTTAAGATACCCCGGATTTACTTATCCATACAGTCCTGGCGCGCCCTAATCCTGGATAAGAAACTGCTGGTAGATAGTCTTTCTGTGATCAGTCCTTCCCTGCTCATTCATGAACACACACCGCATGGTCCACGTCCGGAGAGCAGCTTCCAGCTTTCTTCCATCGTAGATCACCTGGAACAGGCCCTGCAATATGTAAATGCCCGCATTATACACCTGCAGGACGGATCACTGGTGTATAGCAAAGTGAATGGCCCGCCCCCCCTGCGCATGGATCATTTCAATTTTTCTATTCTCAACTTCTCTAAAGTCACCAGTTCCGATAATCATATTTTAGGCTCCGAGGATGTAGACTTTTCTTTCGATAACCAGCACTGGATCTTGCCGGATGGCAGGAATACCATTAGTTTCAAACGGCTGCACTTCTCTGGTAAAAAACAGGTATTCGAACTGGATTCGTGTATCCTTACCAGCGCACCAGACGCCAGCAAAGGAGAAATGTTCCTGCAGGCAGATAAATTTTACTTCAACGCCCGCCACCTGCCGGCTATTTATATGCGCCAGGAATTACTGATAGATACACTGGTATGTATACGCCCCGTATTACATCTTCCCGGCCACACGGCCAGCGAAAAAGAAAAAAGACAGGCGCTGGACAGCCTCCCCAATACCCTCTTCAGAAAAATAAATTTCAAATACATCGCTGTGAAAGATGGGGCCCTGGCGCTCAAAGGGCATGTGTCTACCGGCACCACGCAAAAAACTAATCTGCGCATCTATAACCTGACCATTGCCCACGATACCACACCCGGTATTACCACCGATAGCATCGCCCTCAACCTCAATAAAATAAAGTTCTATTCACTGGATAGCATGTTCCAGCTCAGCGTAGACGAATTTATACTGCAACGCAACGATGTTATTTTCAACAATGTAGAGTATGGCCCTACACCGCAAAACCATTCCGGCAAAGGACTCACCTTCACCGCTCCTTCGCTGCGACTGAATAATGTAAGCCTGGAAGACCTGCTGAGAAAGCACCTGAAAGCCACCAGTGCAGAACTGTTTTCGCCCCGTATCTCCCTGCTGACTAAGTCAAAAAAGAAAGCGAAAGGTAAACCCGCAGTGGATAGTCTCGCTATCAAGATGCCCGCCTTCTACCAAACATTACATGGCCTCAGTGTGCTGATCATGGTGAACAATTTCCGTATCACGGATGGAAACGTGAATTTAATATCTACCGGAAAAACACCTGTTACCCTGCAACTAAAAAATGTAAATACCGATATCCTTTTACACAATTTCTTTTTGAGTGATTCTTTGGTAGATATAAAGCACGCCATGCCCAACCTGCATATACGGGAAATGAGCGTGGCTACTACACCAGTCAATATCACCGTCAGCAATTATGCTTTTGATGGCACCCACCGGCATAACAAAGCTGATAAGTTGTTGGTATCACTCGCCAATGGCACCCGCATTACTGGTACGTCATTATACTGGGAAGTATTTGACTGGGATGTATTTCAGCAATCAAAGGATATCCAGGTAGATGTGATCCGCCTGGGCGCCCTGCAAATACAATTACAAAATCCCGTTGCTCAAAAACACGAAGCCCCCGGGGCATTACCGGTAATCCGCATCGCTAAACTGGACGTTGGTCCCACACAATTCAGCAGCAACAGTGCTTCACAGCAAAGTAGTTTTACTGCCGACAAAATTTCATTGCGCAACCTGCGTACCCTGCAACAATTTTTTACGTGGAGTACCGCATCAGCACAGCTCCGGCAGGTACAACACCACAGCCCACAAATGGACCTGGAAATAGCGGCGGTTTCGCTTAACAGCAACGGTACCACTACTGCCACGAATGCCAACGCCACCATTAATAACGGAAACGGTTATACTAAAATATCTTTGCCGGTGCTACAACTGCAAACAGGCATCCACAGCACTGACTTCAGTCACCTGAATATAGCGTCTGTTACGGCTGGTCAGGCTACCATCGATATCCGGAGCAAAGGGAAAACGGCAAAAAAAGCCAGGCAGGGAAAACCTTTGCAGGCAAGCATCGGACAACTAAACATCCGCGATGCCACCCTGCATTATATCACCATCAATGGGCAGGACAGCAGTCAGCTGCACACCCGTGTACAACTCTCTGCCAATAAACTGGCGCTGCATACCGGCAGTGAGCAGTTATTGCAATACGATCACATCAGAATGGCTGCCGTACCCTTACAATACCACACCAACAGCATCGACCTTTCCATTCCGCAACTATCACTGCAACTGCATCACGGACGCCTCCATAAAGGCCCGCTGCAATTACATTCCGGCGTAGCGGTACAATGGGACGAGGCACAGCTCGGGCTGCATAGGGGCGATACACTGGAGCTACTGGTCAATAAATTATCTGGTATGTTCAAAGACGCCGCATTCCAGTTCCGGCAACCACAAAAGCTCCCCTGGGAATCCTTCCTGGCTCATACAAGTATCAGCCAGGGTGGCTTATTTTACAAGAATAAACAGCTACATGCCAGCGTAGGCCACGTGCAGCTGGATACCGCCACGCAAACCCTGCAGCTGAACGACTTTAGCCTGGCGCCCAATCTCTCTGCAGAAGAAACCTTCAGGATCGCTCGCTGGCAGCGGGATTACATCACGGTAAAAGGCGACTCCCTCCAGCTGGCCGGTATCACCAACCGGCAACTTCCCGGTGATACCACACTGTATGTGCGGAAAATTACGGTGTCAAATACTTTGCTTACTACGGCCAGGGATAAACGAATTCCTTTTGAACATGGCATCGAAAAATTCATGCCCACCAAACTCATCAACACCTTGCCCATCGGGCTACAGGTGGATTCTATTGCTTTGCAACACAGCGCCGTTACAGTAAATGAATCTTCCAAATCTACCAATAAATGGGCGGCCGTTCCCATTACTGATATCAACGCGCTTATCACCGGCTTTGGTAATGTACACCCACATAACGATAGCCTGCGCGTTCAAGCCAGCGGCCACCTGCTGGGCAGTCCTATTCGTTACTTTTCGTATAACGAATCGTATGGCGATTCGTTATCAGGATTCAGGGCCCAGAGCTATCTCGCGCCGATGGACCTGAAGCGATTCAACGAAATAGCCGTTCCCATGGCAGCCGTGAAAGTAAGGAGAGGCTATGCCGATACCATCTACTCCAACTGGTCGGGAAATAAATACGCCACCCTTGGCGACATGAATTTTTATTACCGGCAACTGAATATACAGGTCCTCAATAAAAAAGACAGCACGCGGCAAGGCTTTATGGCCAACCTGAAAACCTGGCTGGCGAATATCATCCTCAGAAACAGCAACCAGCGGCCCACCAAAATGTTTTTTATCCGCGACCGGGAAAAATTCATCTTCAACTATTGGGTAAAAGCTGAAGCCTCGGGTATGGTGACGGCTGTAGGTGTGAAGAAAGACCGCAAGTACCTGAAGCGATACCGGAAGGTGGCAAAAAAATACGCCCTGCCTAAACGCTAACCGGGCCACCACCTGCTACACCAGCAGCAATACGGCAGTACCTGTCTCCCGAAAAAAACACGCCAACTGGCAGGGAATTATTGTGTAACCGCGGGTAAAATGCTATCTTCAACACATTCATTCTTTTAAACTATTTATCCGACATTTGTTACCCAATTTTAATCGATTATGAAAGTTTGCATTGCTGAAAAACCAAGTGTGGCAAGGGATATTGCAGAAGTGATCGGCGCGAAACAACGCAAAGATGGCTACTATGAGGGCAATGGCTACCAGGTAACCTGGACTTTCGGACATTTCTGTACCCTGAAAGAGCCACATGACTATTACGAGGGATGGAAGTTCTGGCGACTGGAAGATCTGCCCATGATACCACAAAGCTTCGGTATTAAGCTGATCGAAAACTCCGGCGTACAAAAGCAATTTAAGATTATAGAAACCCTGGTACAACAATGTGAAGAAGTGATTAACTGCGGGGATGCCGGCCAGGAAGGAGAACTCATACAACGCTGGGTACTGTTGAAAGCCAAATGCACCGCGCCCATTAAAAGACTCTGGATATCTTCGCTGACGACAGAAGCTATCCGCAATGGCTTTCTGCAGCTAAAAGCATCCGAACAATATAATAACCTGTATGCTGCCGGTAGCGCCCGCGCCATCGGCGACTGGCTACTGGGCATGAATGCCACCCGCCTGTTCACTAAAAAATTTGCACAGGGAAAAGTGGTATTATCTATCGGTCGCGTACAAACGCCCACCCTGGCCATGCTGGTGCAACGGCAAAAAGAAATCAACGCCTTTGTATCGGAAGACTACTGGGAGCTGAAAACCATATACCGGGATACTGAATTCACCGCCAGCATCGACCGGCTCAAAAGCCTCGATAAGGCAACAAAAGGACTGACCTACCTGAAAGAACATCCCTTTGAGATCACTTCTTTCGAAAAAAAAGATGGAAAAGAAGGCAATCCACGCCTGTTTGACCTCACGGCCCTGCAGGTGGAAGCGAACAAAAAATTTGGATTCTCGGCTGATGATACACTCAAATACATCCAAAACCTTTACGAGAAAAAGCTGACGACCTATCCCAGGGTAGATACCACTTACCTGTCGGAAGACCTGCACCCGAAAATTGCCGGCATCTTAACGGATATGACGCCCTACGCCGCACTGATTGCGCCCATACTGGCTAATCCTATCCCTAAGCTGAAAACCGTGTTCGATGATAAAAAGGTAACGGATCACCATGCCATCATCCCTACCGGTATGCACCCCGGTGGCCTGCCACTGGAAGAAAAACGGATCTACGACCTGGTAGCCCGCCGCTTTATCGCCGCCTTCTACCCGGAATGTAAAATCTCCAATACCACCGTGCTCGGTAAAGTAGGACAAGTACCATTTAAAGTAACAGGTAAACAAATATTGGAACCCGGCTGGAAAGAAGTGTATGCGAATGATGTAAAAGAGAAAAAAGAAGGGGAAGAAGACGAAGAAAAAATACTCCCGCACTTCGAACCTGGCGAAACCGGGCCACATACACCCCGCATCCACCAGGGGAAAACCACTCCGCCCAAAGCCTTCACAGAAGCCAGTTTGCTGAGAGCTATGGAAACCGCCGGTAAACAGGTAGATGATGAGGAAATGCGGGAGCTGCTGAAAGACAACGGTATTGGCCGCCCCTCTACCCGCGCCAACATTATTGAAACACTGTTCCGCAGAAAATATATAGAAAAGAAAAAGAAGAATATCTATGCCACCCAAACAGGTATAGACCTCATTGATACCATACAAACAGAATTGCTCAAAAGCCCGGAGCTAACGGGGCAATGGGAACGTAAACTTCGCCTCATTGAAAAAGGCGAATATGCCATGGACACCTTCAAGGATGAACTAATCCAAATGGTGGTAGACCTGACCAAAGAAGTAAAAACATCCAACTATAAGTTTATCACCGTGGCGCCCGATCCGCCACCAGTACCACCGGAAAAGGAAAAGAAACCGAAAGCACCCAAACCGAAAAAAGCAGTGGTAATAGCAGAAATGCAATGCCCGAAATGCAAAACACATTTGCTCAAAAAAGGTAATACCGCCTACGGCTGCGCGAACTTTTCGGAATGTGGATTCAAGCTTCCTTTTGAACTGCTGGGCAAGAAACTCAATGAGAAACAAGTAGCCGATCTGATTACCAAAGGTAAAACCGGCAAAATAAAAGGGCTTAAAGTTCCCGGCAGCAACGAAGAAAAAGAAGGGAAGCTGGTGTTGGGGCCAGATTTTAATGTGGGAATAGAGTAGGATTTTTGTCTTTTTCAGGATTATACTGATTTTACTGATTTTATTTTTTGATTTATGGGAGATAACAATAATTATCTTCTTTAACCTTTTAATACAAAATCAGTATAATCAGTATAATCCTGGGAAAGACAAATCCACAGGTCGTTACGCTTCAATAGCGGTATTCACCGTCACTTCTTTCCACGTTTCCAATTGTTCTTTTAGCATCTCCATTTTCTGGTAAGCCATATTGTAGGCATCTTCTCCCAGGAATAAATGCAGCGGTGCATTTTCCACTCCTGCTACGTCAATCAATGCAGCAATTGCTTTTTCGGGATCACCGGCCTGGTTGCCATGAATCTGGTGCTGATGTGCATTTTGCACTTCGCGTACAGACAGATAAGCATCAATAGGCTGTGCTGGTATGGCCAGCGAGCCGGCAGACAAGAACTCTGTTCTGAAATAACCTGGTGATACAATGGTTACCTTAATACCGAATGGCTTTACTTCCTCAGATAAAGATTCTGATAATCCATCTACCGCAAATTTGGTAGCGCAATAGATACCGAAACCGGGGAACATACCGGTAAAGCCCGCAATAGAGGAAATATTGAAGATGTGTCCGGATTGTTGTTTCCGCATCTGTGGCAATACTGCACGGGTAACATTGAGCAGGCCAAATACATTCACATCGAAGCTGGCGCGTACTTCCGCATCGGAAGTTTCTTCCAGGGCGCCTACCTGACCGTAGCCGGCATTATTTACCAACACATCGATGCCTCCAAACTGGCTGATGGTAGCAGATACCGCTGCTTTCACGCTGTTTTCATCTGTCAGGTTTACTGACAGTGGCAGAAAATTAGCATGATTGGCTACTTTGCGAAGGTCATCCAGGCTGCGGGAAGTAGCCGCTACTTTGTGTCCCTGTTGCAATAATTGTAAAACGAGTGAGCGTCCTAATCCTTTCGAAGCGCCCGTTACAAACCATATCTTGTTGTCCATGATCTTTTGTGTTTTAATTTGTTGACACAAAAGTAGATCAGGAATTAGTACCGGTTCTTACGCGAATCAAACCAATGATTGCAAAATTCAAACAATCCTGAAAGCGCCCGGTGTAATGCTGGTTTGCTTTTTGAAAAAATTATTGAAATGCGCCGGTTCTTCAAAGCCCAGGGCATAGCTGATCTCAGAAATATTCCAATTGGTATGTTTCAGCAAGGCTTTGGCTTCACTGGTCATACGTTCTGCAATATGGGCAGTAGTGGTTTTACCCGTAGTATCACGGATGGCACGGTTCAGGTGGTTCACGTGTACAGACAATTGCTGTGCAAAATCGCTGGCAGATCTGAAGGTAAATCGCTGAGAAGGCGATTCAATGGGAAACTGTCTTTCCAGTAAATCAGTAAAAACGGCCGTGATACGGGACTTCGCATCAGCGTGCTGGTAAAGCACTTCTGAGGGCTGCATTTTGAGGGCATAGTGAATTATTTCTGTCAGGTAATTCCGCAGTAAGTCGTATTTATATACATAGTCGGAATTGATTTCTGTCAGCATTTTCTCATAAAGCCGTGATACTTCCTGGTCCTGTTCTTCCGTCAGCGGGTAAGATGGGATTCCTCCGGGCGCCATCATGGGCAGGTTGTGGAGGTGATCCCGGCTGGCGTGCGTAAAGAAGGATTCGCGGAAGATGCAGAAATAGCCAGGAGTCTGGCCCGACAAAGGCTCCCAGGCATACGGTACCTGCGGATTGGAGAAAAACAGCGTAGTTCCTTTGAGTTCCAGTGTTTTATCTGCATAGTGAAAAAGATTATGTCCTCTCACCAAACTTACCTTATAAAAGTCACGACGGCTATACTTCACTACCATCTTTCCGCTTTCGTCGTAAATACAGTCCCCCATACGAAACACATTAAAGTGTCCGAGGTCCTGGTCCAGTTTTTCAGGAACCGCATTGAACTTTTTCTGGTAAAATGCCTGTAATGTTTCTGTCTTTAACATCTACCGAAGTTACAAAATTCAATGCGGTTTTCTTCCAGGCCCTTCATATAACATCATAGCTTTCTGCTTTTTGCTTTCTGCTTTCTGCTTTCTGCTCATCAGCAGGCCAGCACCAGTTCTTCAGGATCGCGGAATTTACGTTCGCTGCTTTTAATAGGTACGTCGTTAATGGCGGCCAGGCGGCGTTGCATGAGTCCGTCGGCATTAAAATCCCATAGCTCGTTGCCATAAGAGCGGAACCAGTTACCGGCGTGGTCATGCCATTCGTATTCAAAACATACGGCAATGTGGTTATCATTAAAGCTCCAGAGTTCTTTTTTCAAACGGTAGTCCAGTTCTTTTTCCCATTTTTTGGTAAGAAAGGCCACTACTTCTTCACGGCCGTTAATGAACTGATCGCGGTTGCGCCATGCGGTGTCTTTCGTGTATACCAGCGATACTTTCTGCGGATCTTTACTGTTCCAGGCATCTTCAGCCAATTGTACTTTTTGCAGGGCGGTTTCGCGCGTAAATGGCGGGAGGGGAAATTTCTGTTCCATGAGTATAAAATTTAGATAATTAAAAATCAGATAGATCGTTCTGTCTATTTATATGGGTAAAAAAAAGATGCGCCTGCATCTTATATTAAAGCCAGTGCCATGGCTTTTGCTTCCTGTACCGGCCACTGGTGCCGATATAGCTGGCTTTCCACGATGGCAGATTCAAACAGCAGGTACACATGATCCTTCACTCCTTGTTTCTCTTTATGGAGAATATCGCCGAGGAAAGCCCGCAGGTCTTTTTTATGATCCTGGATCACGGCCAGCACCGCTGTATCTTTCTCCGTGGTTTCTGACAGTACATTCAGAAATGCACAGCCCCGGAAATGTTCTTTTTCATTGTTACTGGCCAGGAAATCGAAGGCCGCCTGGATTTTCTCCTTCGGCTTGCTACCTTTATCAGTAAACGTTTTTAAACCGCCCATCCAGTCGGTATGGCGTTGGTGCAGAAATGCCAGTAACAGCGACTCCTTGGATTCGTAGTGCAGGTACAGGCTGGCCCGCGCCACACCCGCTTCCGCCAGCACCTGGTTGATGCCCGTAGCATGGTAGCCCTGCTGATAAAACAACTGTGTGGCCGTATCCAATAAACGCTGCTTCGGATCGCTTATCTTCTTTTTCATGACACAAAGATATATAAAAATAGACAGATCGATCTATCTTTTTTTTTATTTTTTCAAATTTGATAAGCAGGATCTTTCCGGATGATTTCTACCCCCTTCTTCCCGGCTATGATAGCTGCATGCGCCATATTATAGAAAAGAGAGGTTTCCAGGATACCAGGAATTTCCTTTAAACGTTGATTGAGGCTATCTAACGGCGGGAAAGAACGGAACCAGACATCGATGAGTAAGTTCCCATTTTCTGTAATAACGGCGCCGTCTTTTTTACTGCCCATCCGGATCACGGGGTTGGCGAGGGAGAACAGGTGCTTCAGTTGTTGTAATACAAAGGGTACGGCATCGGGGATGACTTCAATCACTACCGGGAACGTGGTATATAGCTGCGCTACATATTTAGATCCATCTCCCAGCAGGATAAACTTATCTGCCATGGCGGCCAGCAGCTTTTCACGGGTGTGGATACCACCACCACTTTTCAGGGCATTCAGCTGGTGATCGAACTGATCGCAGCCATCAAAGTAAATATCCAGCCTGGATACGGCATTGATCTCTTTTACCTGGAAATCGTGTTCCAACAGGAGCTGCCGGGTACTAAAAGAAGAAGTAACCAACGTGATACTTTTCGCCAGGGCGACCTCTTCTTTTAAAAAATTGACCAGGTGCGCAATGGTACTACCCGCACCTATGCCTATTAACTGAGCGGGTTTTATAAAGTCTAATGCCGCCTTTGCAGCCACTTGCTTCAGATCTTCCATATCCAGAATATTGAATGGTAAAGATCAGCTTTTTTTGTCTTGTTCAGGATTAGACTGATTAGACTGATTTTTTTTGAGTAAGAAGATTTTAGAAGATTCGGGGAGATTTGAGCAAATAATTTTGCTTAAATCTCCCCGAATCTTTTAAAATCAAAAAATAAAAAATCAGTCTAATCAGTCTAATCCTGAATAAGACAAAAAATCGCGTTAAACCGCTATCTTATAGCGCATCCCTTTTTTCGTGTTAAAGCTTAGCACGCCATTTTTATACTGATGAGACACCACCGCGCCAGCAGCATCCTTTACCCGCGCTGTTTCCGGCAGTACTAACCGGCAGGGCTGTCCACTACCAGACAGGATAGATACTTCCTGCACCGCTTTATTCTTCCAGCTGAAATCCACGGCGAAATCGTTGACAGCCTTCAGTCCTTTGATACGACCGGCTGCAAACTGTTCCCCATCTGGCAGTGCAGGCAATAAACGAATGATATTTTCCCTGCCATGGCTTTGTAGCAACATTTCGGCGATACCGGCAGTAGCACCAAGGTTGCCATCTATCTGAAACGGCGGATGTGCACAGAAAAGATTTGCATAAGTACCAGCGCCGGAATTCATCTGGATATCGCTACCTGCGGCGGCAGGCACCCATAATTCTTTCAGCATCTTATAGGCATGGTTGCCATCTCCCAGGCGGGCCCAGAACGCCACTTTCCAGGCGCGCGACCAGCCGGTACCACCGTCACCCCGTCTGTTGAGGGTTGTTTGTGCAGCCGTTGCCATTTCCGGGGTATCCCAGGGCGTAATTTCATCGTAAGGATACAGGCCATATAACGGAGACACATGGCGGTGATGTGGGTCTGCTTCTTTATAATCTACCAGCCATTCCTGCACCCCACCGGTAGAGGGACTGATTTGATTAGGCGCCAGTTTCGACAACACTACCTTCAGGCTATCCGCCCAGGCTTTATCCGTTTGCAGGATACGCGCTGCTTCCAGGTTAGCCCCCAGCAGGTCCCGGCAAATCTGCATATCCATGGTAGGCCCCATACAGGTTGATCCTGTCTGGCCGTTAGGCAATATGTAAGAATTTTCCGGTGAGTTGGAAGGCGCGGTGACCAGCCATTGATGAGAAGGCTCAGTAATCAGGATCTCCTTAAAGAACGCAGCAGCCCCTTTTAATACCGGGTATACTTCTTTCAAAAACTGTTTATCGTTGGTATACTGGTAATGTTTCCAGAGATGGGAAGCTACCCAGGCGCCGCCTGTTAATGCTGATCCCCAGTCGGCTCCTTCGCCCGGAGAAGTAAATCCCCATGGATTATAGATCACATGGGCCATCCAGCCATCTGCGTTGTAATAGGTACGTGCAGTGTGCTGACCAAATTTTGCCATCTGTTGGGCCAATGCAAACATCGGCTGGTGGCAGTCGGATAAATTCGTCACTTCTGCCGGCCAGTAATTCATTTCCACATTAATATCGAGGTGATAATCGCCGTTCCAGGGAGTCTGGTATTCTTCTGCCCATAACCCCTGCAAGTTAGCCGGCATGCCCCCTTTGCGGGAAGAGCTGATCAGCAGGTAGCGACCAAAATTAAAATAAAGTGATACCAATGAAGCATCTTTTTCCCCCTGCTGCAAACGCTGTAAGCGATCAATAGTAGCCAGGCTTTTCACTGCCTCATTGCTGTTATCGGTAAAAGACAGCTGGCAGCGGTTGAAGAGTGCCGCGTAATCCTTTACATGCGCTTTTACCATGGCAGGCCATGGCACAGTAGCTGCTTTCGTGATGTCGGCCACCGTTTTTTGCAGCGGATCCGCACCTCTTTTTTCTACATGGGGCCAGTTTAAATCTGTATGGGCTCCTATCAACAGCAGGCATTCGTCTGCGCCGTTAATCGTGATCTGATTGTTATGGATGGTTTTAGTGCCTCCTTTAGGTAATACTTTCAGTACAGCGGCATACTTTACTCCCTCATCGTCATTGCCACCGTTCAAAGCACCGCGCATGATTACATCGCCATTGGCAATACTCATATTGGCCCTCTCCCGGCGATACAGCCCTGTAGTAAAGGACAAGCCACCCGGCTTGCTGGCCACCAAACGTACTACAGTTACCTGTTGCGGTGCAGACACCAACACTTCTTCTTTGTAGGCAACCCCATTTTTCTCCCAGCTAACAGTACTGATGGCACTATCCAGTTTCAGCTGACGCTGATAATTACGTACAGCCGACACCGTATCTTTCCACTGGATGAAAAGATCACCGAGTGTCTGGTAACAGCCGAACTTCACATTGGCGCCATTACCGCTGCCGGAGCCGGGGCCCTGGCAAATAAAATATTGCTGCAGCATTTGCTGCGCTTCAATATTTTTACCTTGTAGCAGTAGTTGCTGGATTTTAGGGAGATAGGGCGCTGCGGCTTTACTATCCGCATCCTGGACACCACCGCTCCACATAGAAATTTCATTCAATACAATCCGTTCCCGGTTAGTATTCCCGAAAACCATGGCCCCTAAGCGGCCATTGCCCAATGGAGCGGATGCAGTAAAATGGGCCGCCGGTTCGCTGAAACGAACCGTTACATCTGATTGCGCCGACAAGGTCAGTGCGCCTAATAAACATACAGTTTGTAATGTGGAATATAGCTTGCAGTTCATGTGCATCAAGATATATAAAATCCTGCTGCAGTGAAAGCCCCGGGCGACAATTGCGAATTACCCATTAGCAAATGTGAATTTTGTATTTGACCGGGAATAGCGCTATCCCGGTCGCAGGCATTTTTTGTAATACTGTTTATCTATTCAGGATGCTTTGTTATCCATTGGGGGATTATGCTTCTGCTACTTTTATTTCATAACGACTGGCATTGTGCAGCGGGTGTACCGGACGCTGTGTGCGGATTCCCCAGGCATCTGTAAAACAGGCGCCGTAGTAAAAGATCAGGGAAGAATAAAACATAAAAAGCAATAATAACACAGTAGATGCCGATGCACCATAAATACTGTTAATACTGCTGTAGTTAAGCATCACCTTTAGGATGGCTTTACCGATATTAAACAGTACGCTGGTCACCAATGCACCGGTAAGCCCTACTTTCCAGCGGGGGCGGCCATCTGGTAAGAAATGAAAAACCAGGAAGAACCAGATCATCACAATAATCACGGAGATCACATAGTTAAGTGCGCTGTCGTAATAGATACCCACCGCCGGCAGATATGCATTGATATACTTGCCCAGGAAGGTACGGGCCGCATCTGCTACCAGGTCGATGATAAACAAGAGCCCGGCGAAAATAATGATCAACACCCCTTTTAACCGGGATAGCATGATTTGTGCGAAGTTTGCTTTATGTGTGGCTTTTATTTTCCACAACTCATTCAGGGAGCCTTTGATGATTTTAAACAATGTGGTGGCCACAAACAACAAAAAAATGAAACCGGCAATAGCAATGATCCAGCTCTGTGCCATACTGCGGAATGCCCGGAGTGTTTGCAGAATAGCCTCCGCTGTTTCCGTACCGAACATCCCTTCCAGCTGGGCCTGTAAGCGTCTGCCGGCATGATGTATCCGAAAAATAATACGTAGTAATTGTATCAGGATAATGAGAATAGCTGGCAGGGCAAACGTAGTAAAAAAGGCCGTGGCACCAGCCATACGCAACGGGTCGTTCGCCTGTAATACTTTATATGCATCTTTAAACGAAAGCAGAAATAACTGCCAACGGGGTATTATTTTCTCTGTTGTAATGGTTTCCATGCCTGCCCTATTCGGGCCCAATTTACTGATTAATTTCCTTTAGTAAGGGTATCCGCATCGAAATGACTAACTTTATGTAGCATGGACGCGCATATCTACATACCCAAGAATGAACTGGCAGAAGCCATCGACTATATGTGGTACCATGAGGCCGCAACGGTAAAATTAAAAGCTTATAATATTCCATTCCTTCACCAGGAACTGATTATTAATTTAGGCGAACATTTTTCTATTACCCGTCAACAGCTGCGATTTGGTTATCCACGCACTGGCGGTGTTACGGGTGTACATGTACAACCCACCATTACCAGGGTGCAAGGACATTATGCCGCACTGGGAATTATGTTAAAGCCTTTTGGATTGTATCGCCTGTTTGGTATTTCAGCAGCAAAATTGTGTGGACAACCATTGACACTTCCAGTCATCTGGGGAGAAGCGGCATATCCATTATTGACGGAGTTGGAAAACATTTCCGCTCCGCAGCAAAAAATCAAAGCACTGGAAGCATTCCTGCTACGCATGGCACAGCCGCAAATCATACCGGAAGAAATACAGACGTTACAGGTAGGACCGGTTTTACACAAAGGACATATTAAATCGCAGATTTCTGATACACTGATTTCTTCCAAAAAATTTATCAACACCAGCAGTACGGTGCTGGGCTTAACCCCTAAAAAATATACCCACCTGTTATTGGTGAATGCAGCGCTTAAACAAATTGCGGAGCACCCGGAAATACCATTAACATCAGTGGCTTATGATAATGGTTTCTATGACCAGGCACATTTCATACGCATATTTAAAGCTTTTGCCGGGATTACGCCATCCGCTTACAGGTTGGCAGTGCGGGCAGAACGGGTACCGGCTACTTTTCCGAATACTATCTTCCTGCAATAAAAAAGCCCTACTACAAAATAGTAAGGCTATTAATCACTTGAGGGGGAGTAACAATAGGTAGTATAATAGTTGGTTTTAATATCCGCCGAAAGGAGGCGTTCTGAAAGGCACCCATTCTGCAATTTTGTCGATGCTTACTTCAATAGATGCTACTCTCAGCTCCAGCACATCAAACCGGTGCTCCATTTTTTCTTCCAGTACATCGATTCTTTCCTCCACGGCGTCGAAGCGCTTGTCCATAGCATCCATCCGAAGATCCATTCCATCGAAGCGACGATCCATTGCATCGAAGCGCTCGTCTACAGCGTTAAAGCGTTCGTCTACAGCGTTGAAGCGTTCGTTTACAGCGTTAAAGCGCTCGTCTACAGCGTTAAAGCGTTCGTCTACAGCGTTAAAGCGTTCATCTACAGCATCAAAACCTGCTACAATCACTTGTTCCAATCTTCCGAAAAGTTTCAAAACGTCTTGTGTTTCCATGTTATTTAGAAATTTTGGTTCTTCAAATTTAGCAGGAAAAAAAACATGGAAAAGCACATGATATCAGATATTTTTTATTGCACTATTATCCCGCAAAACTGTTTATCATACTGACTTTCAACCGATCAAAACAACAGGAAATTTTGTACAATTTTCACATTCGTTTATACTTCACCTTTGCATAAAAAGCAAATGAGAAAACTGAAAATCTATACCGCGGTGAGTCTCGACGGATACATTGCTACCAAAGATGGAAAAATTGATTGGCTGACGAGCTTTCCCAACCCGGAAGGAACAGATTACGGCTATGCCGCGTTCCTGAAAGAAATTGATACAACGCTCATGGGTAACAATACTTACAAGCATGTATTAACCCTGAGCGAAAGCTATCCTTATCCGAATAAAATCAATTACGTTTTTACCCGCAGCAACCATGAAACAGATACGGAGTATGTAAAATTCATCAACAGCGATATAGCTGCGTTTGTAAGTAACCTGAAAGCCGCAGCGGGCAAAGATATCTGGCTGGCTGGTGGTGGACAACTAAATGGTGCGTTGCTACAAGCCGATTTGGTAGATGAGATGATTTTACACGTAATACCGGTGGTATTGGGAGATGGATTACCATTGTTTGGCGGCATTCTGATGGAGAAAGTGTTTCAGATGGTAGATACAAAGCCTTACACCAGTGGGGTGTTGGAATTGCGTTATGTAAGCTTTTAGCCATTAGCTTTTAGCAAATGCAGTGAAAAACATGCTCCATGTTATTCTCCGCTGCATTTGCTAAAAGCTAATAGCTAATAGCTAAAAGCTTACTTCACCATCTGCGCCACTCCCTGGCCAAATGACCAGCCGGCCACATCATTTTCTACCAGGATAATGACCACATCATTGATACTGACTGGCGTGGCAGCTGCTATCCGGGTAGCAATACTTTTATACAGTGCCTGCTTTTGTTCCACCGTTCTGCCGGCTTTTGCGGTAATGCGTATGTACAGCAGGTTATCTGTATGCGGTACATCAAAGTAGCTGGAGGGATAGAGGATATCGCCGGGCTGCATCGTATGAATGACCTGGAAATAATCGTCTGCAGGCACATGGAAGTGTTCCTCCAGGCTATGATGTACGGCAAGGGAAATATCTTTTTTATGGCTGGCGGTGAGCTGCGCACCGAGATAGATTTGTACGAAAGGCATAACTTATTTTTTAATGATAATAGGTGGCTGATCTTTTTTCAACAGGTAGACGGCTACAAATGTGGCGGGTTTATCTGTTTGTGCATTTTTGAAAAGGGCGATTTCCTTACCTGCCATTTCCCGGAAAGCATCACCAGTATGCAACGTTACAGCCGGCTCTCCTGCAGGCTGATAAATTACTTCCCCAGATACAATATATCCGTATACTTCTCCCGGATGATGATGCACCGGGGCACCTTCTCCGGGTCCGAGCGTAATTTCATCCATTCTTACCTGCTCAATTGTTGTTGCCGGCAAGGGTTGCTGCAATAATGTTTTACGTGCCAGCGGTATTTGTGCCTCAACGCTGCCCGCTAATACTACAGCGATGATAACCAGTAGTTTTTTCATTGGAAGAAGATTTCATCACAAACTTAGTATCTTTCCATACATTTATAATATTGAAACATTTAATGTAATACTTTAATAAAACTAAATTATGAATATGGATCTGCTGGAGCTTGACCTGCTACGAACATTTGTGCTGGCAGTAGACCTGGATAGCTTTGCCAGGGCGGCAGACCAGGTAGCCCGCTCCCAATCGGCGGTGAGCCTGCAAATGCAGCGGCTCGAAGAAATCACCGGGCAACAGCTGTTTCTGAAACAGGGTCGTGGCTGGCGCTTAACCGCCAGCGGAGAAATGTTGCTGGGTTATGCCCGGCAAATGCTGGACATTAACCAACAAGCCATCACCGCGCTCACGGCCACGCATATAGCAGGGAAAGTAAAACTGGGATTGCCGGCAGATTTTGCAGAAAGCGGTCTTCCTATAGCACTGGCCCGCTTTGCTGCCATTCATCCGCAAATGGAAATTGAAGTAACGCTCGACCGGCAGTTTATCCTTGCACAGCAACTGCAAAGCGGCAAACTTGATATTGTCCTGTCTTTCGGAGAAACCATCCCCAAACATGCCATCCCTATTGGAACGCTACCTATCCGTTGGATCGGCGGAAAAGATAATACGGCAGCCTTGCTGCACCCCCTTCCCCTGCTCCTGTTTGAAGCTCCCTGCCTGTTCCGCAGCAGCGGCCTGGCAGCACTGGAAAAAGTAAAGCGCAAATGGCGCCCCGCATTAACCAGTAGCAGCGTAGCTGGGATGTGGGCAGCCGCCCAGGCAGGACTCGGCATCACCATTCGCACAGAAATAGGTATGCCCGCTACCTGCCAGGCACTCCCCACCTCCAGCGGCCTTCCCCCTTTACCCGAAGTAGCCCTCTTTATGCTTACCCGTCAAAAAACGCCATCCCCGGCTATTCAGCGGCTGATCGACATCCTGCATGAAACCATTACCACCCAGCTGAATGACATCCGTAAAAAGTCTAAAAAGGGCGTTAAATGAAAAGCCCCCGCGTGATCGCAGGGGGCGTTGTCTTTATTCATCAACTCCTTACAAGGAAATTTCCTGTACCGGTGAGTAAATCATATCCTCGATGCCCGCCACTTTTAAACCCACCCGGGCAAAAACCGTTTTCTGCGCCGGTACCAATGCGGGTACATCTACCTGTAAACTAATAGCGGCAGGATCTGTAATATTGCCTCCACTCAGGTCTTTCGTAGCCACACTGTTACGACCATCTACAAACTGCGTTTTACACACATACAATGATACCCGTTCTATATCCCGTGCATTCACATCTTTGATAATTTTCTCTGCTGCGAACATGGCAGTTACCTTATTACCGGTAGCTACCAACTTCGGTGAGCGAATCATATAGTAGGGCAACACCTCAATATCCCGCGTGAGATTGCCTGAAATAGTCAACGGAATCGTATCTGAATTCGTGGTTTTATCCTTTAGCGAACGGAAAGGTCCCTGCGATGCAGGAATCACCAGCTTATACGCCGCATTAAACAAGAGGGCAGAAAATTTGCCATCCTGGCTGATGCTCACGTTAATGGGTATACTTTTTCCCCACCCCGGCTCCCACAATTCAAAATACACATCATTGTAACTAACATTTACAGGCTCGCCCTGGTATACCAACCGTCCACTGAACGTGCTGGAAGGCGCTTTATAATTATCTTTTTTACAGGAGGCAGCAAAAATACCTACCACCATGATGATCATATATTGCATCTTAGTTCTCATAATACATCGCTTTACTGGTTAGGATTTTTCACAATTTTTGGATTGTTATTCCTGATATCATCTCCAATAGATCCATAATAATTTCCCATCCGGAACAGGTGTGCGGAAGTAACCGCGCCCGGCAATACCTGCTTAAAGATGTACTTCCCGTTATTAGGGCTCCCCGGATCGTATACTTTATAAGGCCACAGCGCAAACACCCGGGTACTGGATTCATCGCTTTTTCCCGGCTGTGTGGTCAACGGCATTTTCACCCCATTCCATACTTTATGTGCCAAACGCCAGCGTTTCATATCCCAGAACTCGTGGCCTTCAAATGCCAGCTCTACTTTTCTTTCATGTACAATGCGGTCGAAAGTAATATCTGCGGCTGTTAACGGAATTTTGAAACCTGCTCTCTCACGCACCTGGTTCATATACCCTGCTGCCACATCCCGCTGCCCCAGTTCAAAGGCTGCTTCCGCCGCATTCAGCAGTACTTCCGCATAACGATACCGGATCCACCATACTTCGCTCTGCGTACCAATACGACCGGAGCCTACGGTGGGATCCATGTACTTCCGGATAATAAAACCAGACTGGGCACTGAATTCCAGGTTATTCACCGGTCCATCAAAACCCACTACCTGTACATCCGGACCATTGGGCTCCAGTTTCCCTTTGGCGCCGAAGTTGTCGCCCGTGATGATCCTGCCGTCTTTGAGCAGGTATCCTGCCCAGATGTCTACTTTCTTATCTTTAAACTCCGATCCGGGCAGTATCACAGTAGCGGCTAAACGTGGATCCCTGTTGGCGAACAAATCCTGCGGATCATTGTAGTATACGTATCCACCACCTGCCGCATTGATATTCAACGGTGCAAAAGTATTGTCCAGTAACTCAAACGACTGTACGAGATTTAAAGAGGGATTCAACCGCCCTCCCTGTTGTTCCTCTGCATTGGAACGAGGTTGGCTCCATAACGTCCAGGGCTGCACCCTTCCGCTTTGCAGCTTAAAGTCTTTGGCAAAAATAACTTCCGGGTTGGAGCCTTTATCGATAAACAGGCTGACGAAATTCTGCGTAAGGTTATCGCTGTTTTTCTTATACAACGCATAGTTTCCGCTATTGATCAACTCCTGTGCCGCCCGCAGCGCGGTGGTATAATAGGCATTGGCTTTGGTAACAGGAATACCCACTTCTTCACCTGGCAATGATACCTGTGGCGTAGTAGCACCATACCTGGCGATAGACCCGGCGTACAACGCTGCGCGCACTTTGGTAGCCAGTGCTAATCCCACGGTAGCGCGGGTTTTACTGACAGGACTAGTAGGCAGGTACTTTTTCACGGTGTCCATTTCACTAATGACGAAATCGTAAATCTCCGCTTCCTTCGCCCGCGGATGTTGCAAATAGGCAGGATCACCCTGGTAGTTATACTCCAGTGGCGTTAATATCAATGGCACTCCACCGACCCGCTTCACCTCTTCAAAATACACCACTGCTCTCAGGTACCGGGCTTCTGCAATAAACCGGTTTTTTACATCGGTTTTTAATTTGGTAGAAGTACCACATTTATTAATAAAAATATTCAGCTCCCTGATATAAGCATAATCCCAATAGGTTACTTCTCCTACATCCTTTACCATCATACCCGGAAAAACGTAAGGATATTCCGTAAAGCTATGCCGCCAGTACTGGCCATTTTCCGAAGCAAATGCTTCATCCAGGCGTGCAAATTCTCCCCAGTTATCAATTGTTTGCACTACCATAGAAGGAATATTGCTGTTATTCACATCTGTTTGACGATCCGGATAACGGTCGTATAAATCAGCCAGCACCGAGAGGATGAGCCCTTCATCATTCCAGAGTTGCTCGTCCTGCAACACATTGGAAGGGGCCACGTTGAGAAAATCTTTGTCGTTACACCCTGCACTCAGTGCGAGTATAGCCACGCATATATATAACAAACTTTTTTTCATAACGAATCTGTTTAGTACTTAGAAAGTAAGGTTCAACCCAATATTCACCAGTTTATTCTGCGGATATTGTAACCCGTTCTCATCTACAATTTCCGGCTCTATCCCCAGGCTTTTTACGTTATCCACTGAAAACAGGTTGTAGGTATTGATATAAACCCTGGCTTTCTTAAACCGAACCCTGTCCAGCAATTGCTGGGGAATGGAATAACCCAGTTCCATTGTTCTAAGGCGGATGTAATGCACATTATGCAACCAGAAAGTGGAGGGTTTGTTATAGTTGCTATGATCTCCTTTGTTGAATCGCAATGGCGGATTTTTTCCGGGGATCCATTTACTGTTTACATCGAAAGGATCTTCCCGGTGCCAGCGGTCATCGTAAAACTGTTTCAATAAGTTGCCGCCATTCTGAAATGGCCATCTCATTTCCCAGTTCTGGTTATAAGAATACATGGAGCCGCCGGAGAAGTCTGCCGCGAAATCAAATCCATTCCATCTTACCCCCAGGTTAAAACCAAAGTTTACGGTGGGGTTGCCGGAAGTCTGGTATCCAATAGGTCTTTCATCATTCCCATCTATCACATTATCGCCATTCAGGTCTTTATAGATGATATCGCCAGGCAACAGCGTTTTGTTACCTTTTCCATCTATGTTAACCGGGTATTTGTTAATTTCCTCCTGTGATTGAAATTGTCCGATGGCCTCATATCCCCAGTAAATACCATTCCACCTGTTTTCAATGGAGTTGCGGTAATGATCGAGTGAATTACCCCATACCGGCTTGTAAGATTGCAGGAACTTACTTCTTGAATAAGATACGTTACCCCCTACCACAATATTTACTTTACCTACATGCGTGGTATAAGCAGCGGAGAACTCGCCTCCTTTTTGCTGGTCGCTGTTCACGTTTTCATCAGGTAAACCATATCCAATTTCACTGGGCACCAATACATCGTATTTGCGGCCGCGCAGACCAGAACGCTTACGATTGAAGAAATCGAGTGCGCCATATACTTTACCATTCCACAGCTGGTAATCCACGCCTACGTCAGCGATTTTACTCACAAACCAGGAAAGGCGGTCATTTGGCACCCCTTTGTCGCGCGAGCCTTTGATCACCGTACCGTCCAGGATCACAGTGGAGGTAGCATAGGTATAGCCACGCATATAATCGTAAGCGCCGATGCCAATATCATCATCTCCCAATTCTCCGTAAGACCCACGGACCTTCAGTTCTGTAAGGATACTATTACTACCTAACCATTTTTTAAAAAAAGGTTCTTCTGTTAAGCGCCATCCGGCAGATACAGAAGGGAAAAAGCCCCATCTTTTATCCGGCGCAAATTTCCAGGAGCCATCGTAACGGCCGGCTACTTCCAGGAAGTATTTGTCGCCGAAGCTGTAGTTTAAACGGCCAATATAGCCTATCCTGGCTTCGGTCCAGTCGGCATCATTATAGGTATCCATATCGGAGAACTGGATCAGTGGTAACAGGTTGCTTTTAGGCACCGCATGTACCCATACATCCAGCTCACGACGTTTAATTCTTTCAGATACAAAAGTACCGCCAATGGTATGCCTGCCGAAGGTATTGTTATAGTTCACCTGCCCCTGCAACACATTTTCCAGTACTTTATGCGTACCGCGTTCCCGCCAGGGATTGGAGCTCCCGCCGGTACGTTCATACGTATCTGTTTCTGCGCGGTAGGTGTAGGTGTCGTACGTATATTCGTGACCGTTCATCAGCTTGTCGGCGTAGTAGTAAGAATACATGCCTTTCAGCGTGAGTCCCTTGATCGGCGTTTCGTAAGTACCGTTAAAGTTAGTTTGCAGTACCCGCCAGTCTTCTGTCCAGTATCCGGAGATGGCTTTGCTTTGTACCGCCCAGTTCTCGGTATTATGGCCAATATCATTTGGATATAACGGGTTATCGTTGGCGTAGGGTCTTTCGGTAGGGCGGTTACGGAACAGGGCAAAACGTGGCGCCCAGTAGTCGTCGCCTCCTGGCACACCCGGATTGTCTCTTTCTTCAATGCGGCCGTTGATTTGTACACCTACTTTCAGTCGTTTGGCAATTTTAGCATCTACGTTGCTCTGGATATTGGTGCGATTAAAATCAAACTCGCGGCCCAATACCGACTTCTGATCCAGCCGGGTTACGGATAAATAGTAATTGATATTTTCTGATCCCCCTGTAGCGTTTACATTGATGGAGTGTTGTGGTGCATTTTTCTTAATAATAAAATCGTACCAGTCGAAGCTCTGGTAGCCTTTTTCCGTACCGGCTTTCCATTTAGCCAGTTCTTCTTTGGTAATATCCGTTCTGGGATCTTCGGCATTCATTTCTGCATCTGCCTTGCCCAGCATCCATTCGTAGGCATTCACGGTTTTAGGGAACCGTGACCAGTTTTGCCACCCCGTATAGGCGTCTACGTTAATGGTATTACTGCCGGGCTTACCTCTTTTGGTTGTTACCACTACTACCCCATTGGCAGCCCTTACCCCATAAATCGCTGCAGAAGCGTCTTTCAGCACAGTGATGCTTTCAATATCGTTGGGAGAAATGTTATTAAACTGCACGGCATCTTTCTGGATACCATCAATCACGTACAGGGCGTTTCCGAAGTTGCGGATCTGTATATTGGCACCGGCGCCAGGGCGTCCATCGGGCATACGGAAAGACACGCCGGGTATTTTACCAGCCAGTGTAGCGCTGACAGTGGAAGCGTGTACCCGTTCCAGTTCTTTACTGGTAACGCCGGAAATAGCGCCTGTCACGGATTCCTTCTTTTGGGTTCCATATCCTACTACAATCACTTCACCGAGTCCTTTGCTGTCTGTTACCAATCGTATGTTAATCTCTTTTCTATCACCTACTGTTACTTCCTGCTTGATATAGCCTACAAAAGAAAATACCAGTACGGCATTTTTATCTGGTACAGAAAAACTGTAGGTGCCATTAGCGTTGGTAGAAGTCCCTTTGGCTGTACCTTTCAGGCTAATGGTGACACCGGGCAATGCCGCGCCCTGTTCGTCAGTCACTTTACCGGTGATGTTAATATCTGTGGGAGCTGCGTGTGCGGTAAGCACAGCGAAGAGTAGTAATACTGTTAAGTACAGGCATGGGCCGGCCAGTATTACTTTCCGGATTTGATCCCGGATAGGTAATCGTTTTTTCATAACTATGTTTTGTGTGGTCTTATAAATGATCAGTCTTCCATACTGTCCCGGGTTAATGATGCTATTGGTTTATTTTACTACGGGGAATGCTACTATTCTCACTTTGGTGCAGCCATAAGGCACCAGGTTAATCACTTCTTCTTTATCGTTTACTTTGCCTTTATAAGCACCATTTCTATCGGTGACGGGTTGCGGCGCCACATCATCTACCAGCTTCCATTCAGGAATCTTTTTCCCGGTAGTGGTGAGGGTAACCGGCGCATGTGCCAGGTTCCAGACAAAGTCGGCGCCAGCCGGTTGCACGGCACTTACTTTCAGGTATTGGTCCGGCGACTGAATCACTTTTTCCGGTAAGCCATAGTTCCAGTCGTTGGTGGGATATACGCTGAAATAATCGCCTTCGGCTTCGTCATGTCCTTTCTCCCACTGCTCATTTAACTTTAACGCATACACGATGGGGCCACGTTCCACCGCCCTTGAATTACGACCCCAATTAGAGGTACGTACCTGCATAGGGAGTTGTAACGTGAGCTGGTCGTTGTTATTCCAGGTACGTTGTATGGTAATGATCTGGCCTCCTTTTTCGGAACGGAGTGGCTGACCATTCAACAATACTACCGCTTCCACGCACCAGGCCGGAATACGCAGTTGCAGGGGAAACGCCACCGGCTGCGGCATGGTGAGGTTAAACTGTACCTGTTCTTCAAAAGGATAACTGGTTACTTCTTTGATGGTTACGGTGGTATTGGTTTTCCCCAATTTTGTGGTCACCTCATTGGGGCTATAGGTTAGGGCTGCCAATCCTTTGCCGGCGGTACTATACCAGAGATGGGTGGCGAATTTGGTCCAGCCCTGGTGCATATTAGCCAGGCAACAGGTGTAACCACTGCGCATGCCCAATACATTATTCATTTCCCGGTCGAAGGGCAATGAGAAGTTAAACACACCTCTTTTAATATTTACCTGGTTAGCCACCTGGAAATATTGTTTGGCGTTATAATCGTCTGTTGTTTGAGTGGGCAGGGCGTTAAATGTCATGCGTTCCAGTGCTTCCGCATAAGCAGGATCACCGGAGATGCCGATAATTTCTTCCAGTGAAAACATTGCTTCCACTACGGCGCATAACTCCGTTCCCTGTGTAGGGGCGTTGCCGTGCAGGTCTTCATCTGCCGAGAAGATGCCCATTGGCAACCCATGCAGGTTCATCAGGTCTGTGAAACCGGTATGCAGGTATTGCAGGTATTGCTTATTGCCGGTACGCTGATAGTTCAGGGCAGGGGCTTTGAGCCCCATACCTACGTTCACGCCATGACGCCGCATCCAGTGCTGATCATTTTGCTGTGCAGCCGCATCCATCACCCAGCTACGATTACCCAGCCAGGTGGTCCAGGCAAACGACTGGGACTCCAGCAACGCCGCCAGTTCCAGCAGCTTCTTATCTTTTGTAATGCCATACAGCCACTGGGCAATCATGATATTCTCTGAGCCCCTGGAAGTAGCCCACGCTGTCCATTTTCCCAGCGGACAGGTTTTCAACGCCTGCAATTGGTAGTTAAAGTAGCGCGTCATAAAAGATAAAACGCGGGCATCATTTGAGGCCGTATAATATTGTTGTAGTACTTTCAACATAACCATCTTAGGCCACCAGTCTTCCCCTTCAGCAGCATTACTAACGCCAATGGCTGTATTATTTTTTTGCTCGGTGGCAGTCAATGGACCAAAGTATCCGGAAGGGCGTTGCTGCTGCAAAGTCCAGTTGATATAGCGCAATACTTTTTCCTGCAATACTTTGTCATCCAGCAGGTAAGCCAATGGCACGGCACCATCCAACCAATAGGGTGTTTCCTCCCAGCCATCGCCTTTTCCACCGAGCCAGCCATTGTCGTTTTTCACTTTATTATATACTTCATCCAGGTGCCCGGTAGTGCCATCGCGCATGATTTGCAACTGATGCCGTAACCAGCCCTGTGGCCTGATAGCGCCCAACGGCAATGGCTCGTATATTGGTTTTACATACGCATATGCATTCGTATCAGCCCTGGTACCCGGCGGATGCGATGCATCCGCCGGAATAACACCTACCAAAAAAGCAGAAAGCATAAATAAGCCAAACGTCTTTCGCTTTCTCATTGTTATGGTTTTATAGTTACCAAAGCCGGGTTATATAACTTCTGATGAATGGCCTTCAATTTCTCCAGTGGCATCTTTTGTACTTTGCGATCATAGGTCATTAATCCATTAATTTCTACTTCCACGTCGGTGGTTTGTGTATATACAGCAGCCGATAATCCTTGTTTGATCAATATTTCCAGCCTGTCGGTAAAACCACTGTAGCGTTTAAACAGGTCATCAGCATTTTTGAAGCTCTGGTAGCCCCAGTTGTCTTTTTGCTGCCATACGTGATCATTTACCGGCAGACCAAGGCCTCCGAATTCACCCAGCACAATAGCGCGTTTATCGCCATATACGGCCGGATCCGGCATGGCTGGTTCCGGATAGTTATGTAAGTCAATGATATGCCCTATTGGATAGAAGTTACCACCACTGGCAGTATTCACCAGGCGGGAAGGATCTTTCTGCATGGTCCATTGCGCAATGTCCATGGTTTTAAATTGTCCCCATGCTTCATTGAATGGCGTCCACACTACAATGGAAGGATAGTTGTACAGATGATCGATAATGGCATTCCATTCTTTCCGGTAGTATCCTTCTGATTCAGCGGAGCGTTGCTGATCGGTAGCGCGGTCAATTACACCAGGGCGGGGTTCCCAGCCGTTGCCCAGGTCGCCACTCGGCATATCCTGCCATACCATGATGCCCAGCTGATCACAGTAGTAGTACCAGCGGGCAGGTTCTACTTTGATATGTTTGCGAATCATATTAAAGCCCATGGCTTTGGTTTGCGCGATATCAAACTTCAGCGCTTCATCGGTAGGAGCAGTGTACAAACCGTCAGGCCACCAACCCTGATCCAGTGGACCAAATTGAAATACAAAGCGGTTATTCAGCAGCATACGTTCTGTGCCATTGGCATCTTTTCCAATAGAAGATTTGCGCATGGCAAAATAACTTTTCACTTCATCGATCACTTTTCCTTTACGTGTAACCGTTAACTTTAGGTCATACAGGAAAGGGGATTCAGGCGACCATAATTTCGGAGAGGCTATTTTCAGTACGGTGCTTTCTCCGTTCAAGGTGCTTTCTGCTACTTTGTTGCCGCCGTCAAAGGCCGTTACGGTAACCACATCTCCGTCCTTTGCATTTTGCACATTGGCAGATATGGTCAAACTTTGGTTATCAATATCTGGTGTTTGTTTGGTGCCTGCAATGTAAGTATCCGCTACAGCCTCCACCCATACGGTTTGCCAGATACCGGTTACCGGTGTGTACCAGATGCCTTCCGGTCTTTTTACCTGCTTGCCTCTTGGTTGTACGCCTTCATCGGTAGGGTCCCATACTTTTACCACGATATCCTGTTTACCTTTCTTCACAAGCGCCGTAATATCGAGCGTAAAGGGATCAAAGCCACCTTCATGACTGCCTGCTTCCTGTCCATTTACGTATACGGTAGTACGCCAGTCAACCGCGCCAAAATGCAACAGTATTTTTTTTCCTTGCATAGCAGCAGGCAAGGTTAACGAAGTATTATACCAGAGTTCATTGTCTTTCCCCACATTTTTTCCTACACCGGAAAGCGCAGACTCTACGGCAAATGGTACCAGGATTTGTCCGTCCCAGCTGCTGGGCTTATTGTCATTTTTTGGTTTGATGGCATAGTTCCACAGTCCATTCAGATTTTTCCAGTTGCCGCGAACCAATTGTGGGCGTGGATATTCAGGCAAAACAGCGGTAGGTGTTACCTGTTCACTCCAGGTGGTAGCAATTTTCCCTGTTACCATTTTCCACTGCTGCTGAGCTTCTACGGTGTTCCATCCTAGTCCGAGTGCCAATGCAATAATTAAGTGCGTCTTTTTCATATGTCTGCTTAAAATGATTTTATTCTCCGGAAGGTTTTTTAATCGGGGCATTTATTTTTACCGGCTCGCCAAAGTCCGGGCTGCCATCGGCTTTCCAGTTGATTTTTTGAATACGCGGATTCCTGCGCTGTCCGCAACCTTCTCCGGCTTTGGAGTTGGCGTGATAAATGATCCAGTCTTCCCGGCCATCGGGCGATTTAAAGAAGCCATTGTGGCCAGGTGCATATGCACCATTCTCTGGCTTACTTTGTAGCACCGGCTCCGGTAACTTGGTCCAGCTTTGTGGTTGCAATGGATCCGCTCCGTGTTTAAGCCGCATCATACCCAAAGCATAGTTTTCTGTCCAACAGCCGCTGGCGGAAAAAACCAGGAACACATCGTTCCTGGCGTTCTTCAGTATTTCCGGTCCTTCATTGACGCCATTCTGCTCCCATTTATACTGCGGTGCGGCTATTTCTACCCTGGGAGATAGCAGTGTCCAGGGATTGGCCATGCGGGCAATGTAGAGTCGCTGTATCGCATCCTTTCCATTATGGCCACTCCAGATAAAATAGGAGCGGCCTTTATAAGTAAAAATAGTCCCATCGATGGCAAAATAATTGGCAGCGGTATCTTTTATTTGCCCTTTATCTGTCCAGGTGCCGGTAGTTGGATCCTTTGCAGTATTCTCCAGTACAAAAGTGTGTTGCGGGTGTATACTGTCTGATGAGCCTGCGGTGTAATACAGGTACCATTTATTATCCAGGCGATGTAGTTCCGGCGCCCATATATCCCTGGCATTAGGTCCTTTGGCAGGCGGCGTCCATATTACTACTTCTTTTGTTTGCCCCAGTGCCGACATGGCCGCAGTTTTACGCATCACCAGGTTATGGCCGGTGGTGTTTAAATAGTAATACATGCCGTTTTCCCGGATCACCCAGGGATCGGGACCACTACCCAATAATGGGTTGGTGAACACACCTGCTGTATCCGGTGCGGAGGCCCGACAAATAACGTTTATCAGTAGCAGGCATAGCAAGGAAAGTAGTGGACTACTTTTCATAACATGGATTTAGCTTTTGGTCCGATTTAAGCGTAAAAATCACGCTTAAAATACTTCTTCAAAGAAAAGAATTCCTTTGCTTCCCTGTGTATCCATTTATCTCAATTTTTCTCTTTTTTGTATCATTTTAGCTTTTACTCAAAAAACTGTTAGTTTTAGTGTGTACAATGCGGGCCGGACCACATGATAAATGCCAGATACTATATTTTCTTTCTACTGCTGCTGAGCAAAATAACGTATAGCCAGGAAGCCAACTTCATTCACTACCAGGTAGAGAATGGACTGTCGCATAGCGCGGTGATATGTACACTGCAAGACCAGCAGGGCTTTATGTGGTTTGGGACCATTTATGGTTTAAACCGCTTCGATGGTAATACCTTCCGTGTATTTCGCCGCAGCAATGCACCAGGCAGCTTAGGCGGCAATTTTATCCTGAGTCTTTTCCAGGACGACAATGGATTACTATATGTAGGAACAGACAAAGGCGTATATGTATATGATCCGCATAGTGAAAAATTTCGCTCCTTCAATAAAAGGATGAACGGAGATATACGTGCCATCACAAAAGACAATGCAGGGAACACCTGGTTTATATCCGGCGGAAGTTTATTCCGGTATCATACGGCAACAGACAGTTTGTACGATGCTCCGCACATATTTGATGCCACGTCTCTCTGTATGGGAAGTGATGGCCACTTATGGGTATCTTCCACCGATGGAAAAATAGCCGTATATCATCCGCAAACCAACACTTTTACCAGCTATGGGCTTTTTGACCACTCTCCGGCTACCAGCACACAGTGGATTCAAAAAATTGTTTGCCCCGGCAAAGATTCCATCTGGGTATGTACCAACACACAGGGCGTTAAATTATTTGACCTGCGTACCCGTACCTATAAAGATTTCCTACCTACGGCTCCTGACCACTCGGAAATATATGCCCGCGATATCATCCGGCGAAATGCAGATGAATACTGGGTAGCATCGGAATCAGGCATTTATATTTATCGTCTTCAAAGCGGTGAGATCATCAACCTGAAAAAAAAATACAACGACCCTTACTCACTTTCTGACAATGCGGTATATAGCTTTTGTAAAGACAAGGAAGGTGGCATATGGGCGGGCACTTACTTTGGCGGCATCAATTACTTCCCGCAACCTTATACGGCTTTCGAAAAATTTTTTCCACAAACAGGTATTCCTTCATTAAGTGGAAATGCGGTACGAGAAATTCATCCGGATCGTTACGGGCATCTATGGATAGGTACAGAAGATGGTGGCCTCAATAAATTCACAGTTGCGAACGGTGCTTTCAGCAATATTAAACCGCTGCCGCCACCGCAAACAGGGCTATCGCATACCAATATCCATGGACTCATGGTTACCGGCGACTCACTGTGGATAGGTACTTTCGAACATGGACTGGACATACTCGATATCCCTACCGGCAAATTTATCCGGCATTATAAAGCAGGATCTTCTCCACATCAGCTGCATAGCAATTTCATTTATTCCATGCTGCGCACCCGAAATGGTGATATCCTGGTTTGCACTACCAGGGGATTATACCAGTACAATCGTGGGCGGGATGACTTTGAAGAAGTTCCGGAAGTATCTCCCTACATGTTTTATACAGCGGTATTTGAAGATAGTAAAGGTACTATCTGGCTGGGCACTGTCAGAGATGGCCTTTATTATTATAATCGGCATACCGGCCAAAAGGGCTACTACCTGCATGATCCGGCTAATCCACATAGTGTTGGTAACAATCGTACCAACAGCATCTTCGAAGACAGCCACCATCGTTTATGGCTGGCTACCGATGATGGTCTTTGTTTATTTCATCCCGAGCAAAATAATTTTACCACCTATGGTACACATCATGGTTTTCTGAGCAACATGATTTTCAGTATCCTGGAAGATAAACGCGGGCTGCTATGGGTCTCTACCTCCAAAGGACTGAGTTGCTTTTCTCCGGTTACGGAAAAGGCTGTTGTGTATACAAAAGCCAATGGTTTATTAAATGATCAGTTTAACTATAATTCGGGATACCAGGATAGCAGCGGCAACATGTACTTTGGCAGCGTGAAAGGCATGATTCGTTTTAACCCGGATCATTTCCTCCGTAATCATTTCCTGCCACCGGTGTACATTACCGGGTTCCAGGTGTTTAACAAAGAAGCGCAGGTAGGCGATATCCTGCAAAAGTCTATTTCTTATACAGATACCATCATTTTGTCGCATGATCAATCCTCTTTCAGTATTGACTTTGCAGCGCTGAGCTACACGTCGCCGGAAATGACGGCCTACGCTTACAAGATGGAGGGACTGGATAAAGACTGGACCTACCTGGAAACCAACCGTAAAGTTTATTTCACGAAATTATCTCCCGGCACCTATCGTTTTATGGTGAAAGCCGCCAACAGCGGCGGTAACTGGGGCGAAACGCCACGGGTGCTTTTCATCAAAATATTGCCGCCGTTCTGGGCCAGCTATCCGGCGTATGCCGTGTACCTGCTGTTGCTGTGCAGCATCGTGTATGTCATTATTCGCTGGTATCATCAACGCGCTTTACAAAAGCAAACGCGATTGCTGGAGTTGCTGGCGCATGAAAAAGAAAAGGAAGTATACCAGGCAAAAATAGAATTCTTCACGCACCTGGCGCATGAGATCCGCACACCACTAACGCTTATCAAAGGGCCAATGGAAAAGGTGATCAGGAGCGCGGAGGAAGTTCCCCAGATACAAAAGAACCTGCGGATCATGGAACGCAATACCGATCGTTTGCTGGATTTGACCAACCAGTTGCTCGACTTCCGCAAAACAGAGATCCATGGTTTCAGTCTTAATTTTGTACGCACAGATATCCCGGAATTATTGAAAGAAAACCATCTGCGTTTTACACCAGCAGCAGAACAGAAAAATATCAAATTCAAAATAGAATTATCAAGTTTACATTTCTTTGCTTATGTAGATGCAGAAGCATTGTACAAAATACTCGGCAACCTGTTGAACAATGCTATCAAATATGCCACTACCAAAGCATCTATACACCTGTTGCCCGTATCAGAAGGAGATACTACCTTTACCATACTGGTAAAAAATGACGGGTATATTATTCCTCCGGAGATGAAGGACAAAATATTTGAACCCTTTTTCCGGGCGAAGGCAACGGCGGCACAATCCGGCACGGGTATCGGTTTATCGCTGTCGAAGTCACTGACGATACTGCATAAAGGTACACTGGAATTACTGCCTCCGGAAGCAGGACTGAATGTATTTTCATTAACCTTACCTGTTCACCAGGAAATAGAATTCAATCTGAGTAAATGGAAAATAAGCCACTGATACTGTTAGTAGATGATAATGAAGAAATACTTTCTTTCATTGCAGATGACCTGGAAGATAAATATAGGGTAAGCACCGCACTGCAGGGTGTAGCCGCGCTGCAAATCCTGCAGGAGCAACCGGTACAGCTGGTGATCAGTGATGTGATGATGCCGGTAATGGATGGTTTTGAATTATGCCGCATTATTAAATCTGGTGTGGAATCCAGTCATATTCCGGTGATACTGCTCACTGCCCGCGACACCCTGCAATCAAAAATAGAAGGCCTGGAACTGGGTGCTGATGCTTATATAGAAAAACCTTTTTCACCGGAGTTTCTGCAGGCACAAATTGCCAGTTTGCTGAGCAACCGGCATAAAATAAAATCATATTACGCCAGCACACCACTTGTACATATGCGGAGCATGGCTAACACCAATGCTGATGCACAGTTCCTGGAAAAATTACACGACCTGATCAATCAACATCTCACCAATATCGATCTCGACGTAGAACAGCTGGCAGATTTCATGAACATGAGCCGGCCTACTTTTTACAGGAAGATAAAAGCCATATCAGATTTAACACCTCATGAACTGATTAATATTGCACGTCTCAAAAAAGCAGCCGCATTATTATCTACCGGTGCGTATAAAATTAATGAAGTAGCAGAGCTGAGTGGCTTTGCTTCGCTGACAAATTTTGGGAAGAATTTCCAAAAACAGTTTGGTATACTACCTTCCCGGTATGTAGCGCAAATACAGTCGGATAAAGAATCATAGCGATTTTATTTTTTCATTCCGAAAATATTTTCTACATTTATTCAGCAGCAAAAAAAAGATTGCTGTATCTCACACTCTCTTCCGAATCAACGCAACACATAGGTATTTTCATTTTAAAAAACAACCTATAAGTTGATTGTATGGAGGTAAAACTTATCTTTGTTTCTGGCAACAAATCAAATCAGGATGGCTTATATTCTATGAAATATGGCCATACCAACATGACGGAGTACGCGAGTATCCAGGATTACTGGCATAATTCTTCCGCACTACGTACTTTTTTCAGTAACAATATTGAGGATCTTAAGACTGGTTATTGGGGGGCCATTAAAATTACGGAAGCTATTTCCAGCACCATGGAGGAGGCTGACAGGTTTGATTACACACTGAGTACCTGTTGTAATGACAGCAGTTGTGATTTACAATTTATCTTTCAACCCTTGTACAATAGCGAGTACCAACTCACTCCTCTTCAAAAAAGCAAAGGAAAAATAAGGCGAAGCTGGTTAAGACTATATGCCTTGCGGCTGGACAACGATTGTTTTATCGTTACCGGAGGAAGCATCAAACTGACTCCTGATATGCGGCCAATTCATTTACAGGAAGAATTACAAAAACTCGAACGAGCCAAGGTATTTCTTCAATCAAAGGATGTTTATGACACGGAAGATTTAAATTCAATACTATGAAGACTATCAATGTAAAGGCCAGGAGAATACTGGCTGAAATGACCAAAGGGCAAACGCCGCTAATTGAAGAAATCAGTGCACGGGTAGCTTATCGTCAAGCAAACAAAGCGTGGTTAGATAAATCCCTCGCTATTACTTGCGCTACTCTTACTGCTATGGATGAACTCAAGATGACAGAGTCTCAGCTGGCAGAAAAGTCAGGACTACCACTTGAAGAGATTACCCAAATACTGATTGGGGGGGTGTGGGGTGTGAACTTCACCCTGCAAACCATCACCAAACTGGAAGCAGCATTAGGTATTAATTTAATATTCGTGCCGGATGAAACGGAGGTGATCAATGCCGTCCTAAAAAACCAGGAACAACCTGCACCGGAACAGGAAGTTGTTTGTTAAAAGCTTGTACTTTCCACTATCACCCCTTTGTGTTTTTCTACTATTGTTCCCCCTCTCCTCCCAAACTTTATCTTGCTCCTCCGCAGGAAAAATGATATATTAGCGATATTCAAAGATCCGGAAACTGGCATCTGACACATATGTGCGCTGATTTCTCATCGCCATAAATGTACAACACGCGAAACTTAAATCGATTTTTACTGTATGCATCTACCATCATTGATCATTGACCTGGCATTAATTCTAGGAGCGGCAGGCATTATTACTTTATTATTCAGACGGCTGAAACAGCCGATGGTGCTAGGGTATATCATCGCGGGCTTTTTAGTAGGCCCGAACTTTAATTTATTTCCTACCATCGCCGATGCAGCGGGCATAAAAACATGGTCCGAAATCGGCGTGATATTTCTTTTATTTTCATTAGGACTGGAATTCAGTTTCAAAAAGCTGATGCGCGTAGGAGGCACCGCCACCATCACCGCATTTGTGGAAATTGCCTGTATTACCATTGCCGGTTATTTTACGGGACAACTGATGGGTTGGGGTTTTATGGATAGCCTTTTCCTTGGCGGTTTACTCGCCAGCTCCTCTACTACTATCATCATACGTGCCTTTGAAGAACTGGGCATCAAGAAAAAGCCCTTTACCAAAATTGTATTCGGTGTATTGGTCATAGAAGATATTGTAGTGATCCTCATGATGGTGCTCTTGTCTACGATGGCGGTGAGCCGCCAGTTTCAGGGTACCGAAATGTTATTTACCATCGCCAAACTGATGTTCTTTCTCGCTATCTGGTTCCTGGCAGGCATCTTCCTGCTGCCTACTTTTCTACGCAAAATGGAAAAGTACCTGAATGGTGAAACCCTGTTGATACTAAGTATAGCCCTCTGTTTGGGGATGGTGATCCTGGCTACCAAAGTAGGTTTCTCTGCTGAGTTGGGCGCGTTCATTATGGGTTCTATCATCGCGGAAACCACTTCTTCCGAAAAAGTAGAACACCTGATACAACCGGTAAAAGACCTGTTCGGCGCCATCTTCTTTGTATCTGTTGGTATGCTCATTAACCCGGAAATGATTATTGAATATAAATGGCCGGTGTTGTGGATTACCTTATTAACATTAAGCGGTAAATTCCTCAGTACCACCATTGGCGCGTTGTTATCCGGTCAACCACTGAAACAGGCCGTGCAAGTGGGTATGAGCATGGCGCAGGTAGGTGAGTTTGCCTTCATCATTGCCACCCTGGGGGTTACCCTGGGTGTAACAAGCCAATTCTTATTCCCTGTGGCCGTGGGCGTATCCGCCATTACTACGTTTACCACGCCTTACATGATTAAGTTTTCTGTGCCGTTATACAACTGGCTGGAAAAAATCATTCCTGCACGCTGGCTGAATGCCCTGAACCGGTATAGTGCCAGTTCACAAACGTTGCAAGGGGAAAGCGACTGGCGCATTGTGTTACGCAGTTATGTAAAAGTAATTATCTTGAACACGGTGATCATACTGGCTATTATCCTGCTGAACACCTACTATATCGGTCCTTTCGTGGTCAAATACCTGGGCTATTCCTTCGGCGTACGATTGCTGTGTGTGGTGATTGGTATTGCTATGATGTCGCCATTTATCTGGGCGCTGATGATACAAAAGATCTCCAGTAACTCTTACAAAGCGTTATGGCTCGACTCCAAATACAACCATGGTCCGCTGGTAGTGGTGGAAGTGGTTCGTAACGTGGTAGCCGTGCTGCTGGTAGGATTCCTGGTAAATCAATACTTCCCCTTCTGGCAGGCATTGGCAGGTACTGCTATTGTAATGGCCTGTGTGTTGCTCATGCTTCGTTCGCAATTACAGAAATATTATAACCGTATTGAACGCCGCTTCCTCGCCAACCTGAATGCCCGTGAAACCGCAGATGCCGCGGCACGTAAAACCGCTGCGGCCGACCTCCTGCCATGGGATGCACAAGTATCTGAAATAGAAATAGATCCCTGGTCAAGCCTGGTAGATACGCCACTGGCAGATTTACAACTGCGTGAAAAATATGGTATCAATATCGGTGCTATCAAAAGAGGAAATGTCACTATTTACGCACCTACCCGCGATGAAAAACTGTTCCCGCATGATATTCTTACCGCCATCGGCACAGAAGCACAACTAGAAGAATTTAACCGCGTAATCAATACCCTGAATATTGAAAGAAGTGATGATGTGGCAGATGAAAACATCGGCTTAACCAGCATGGTGGTAGATGAACACAACGGCCTCAAAGGCCAGTCCATCCGGGATTCCGGTATCCGGGAAAAAACAAAAGCCCTGGTAGTAGGAATTGCCCGTGGTGGAGAGAAAATACTGAACCCTGCTTCAGAAACAGTGTTTGAATGGGAAGATGTTGTCTGGCTGGTAGGCAACCGCAAAAAAATACTGGAATTTTCAAGGAGTAAATCGTAGCGAATTTTGTCTTTGAACAAGATTAGACTGATTAAACTGATTTTTATTTTTTGATTTCAATTTTGTAAGATGAAAACAAACATGGTAATCATCAAAATCAAAAAATCAAAATCAGTTTAATCAGTCTAATCCTGAACCAGACAAAAAATCGCTAAGCCTTTTCCAGGAAGGCTCTCAACACATATTGCAGAATACCACCATGCCGGTAATATTCAATTTCTATCGCTGAATTCAATTTGCATTTTACGCTGAAAGTAACCGTTTCACCAGAAGCGCGAACCGCCGTTACGTTTAATATTTTCCCCGGCACAAGTGCGGCAGATACCCCGGTAATAGTAAAGGATTCCGTACCCGACAGTTGCAGTGTGGCGGCATTTTCACCCTCCATATACTGTAACGGCAACACGCCCATTCCCACCAGGTTACTACGGTGTATACGTTCATAGCTCTCGGCGATCACCGCTTTCACGCCCAGGAGATTAGTACCCTTGGCGGCCCAGTCACGGGAAGAACCACTGCCATATTCTTTTCCGGCCAATATGATTAACGGCACTTTACCTGCTGCATATTGCATCGCCGCATCATAGATGGGCATCACCATCCCGGAAGGAATGATCGTGGTAAATCCACCCTCTTTAGGCGACAATTCATTTTTAATACGCACGTTGGCAAATGTACCCCGTATCATTACTTCATGATTACCGCGACGGGAACCATAGGAGTTAAATAAGCGGGGATCAATACCATGATCCAGCAGGTATTTACCGGCAGGTGTATCGGCTTTGAAGGAGCCTGCGGGAGAAATATGATCCGTGGTAACAGAGTCGCCCAGCTTCAGCAACACCCTTGCATCTTTAATATCTTCCAATGCTGCCGGCTGCTCCGGCAGCCCATTGAAGAAGGGTGCCTCCCGGATATAAGTAGAGTCGTTGCTCCAGTGATAATCTTTTCCGGAAGGTGCCAGCAGTCCGCGCCACTGATCATCGCCATCAAAGATTACTTTATACACCCGCTCAAAATCTTCCTGCTTTACGGCTGCTGCTACCGCTTCATTGATTTCTTCCTGGGAAGGCCAGATATCCCGGAGATATACCGGTTCGCCGTTGGGATCATAGCCCAGCGGATCAGTGAGCATATCCACATCAATACGACCAGCAATGGCATACGCCACCACCAGCAAGGGAGAAGCCAGGAAGTTCATTTTAACCTGTGGATGCACACGGGCTTCAAAGTTCCGGTTGCCCGACAACACAGACGCCACTACGAGGTTGCCTTTATCTACGGCTTCTGCAACAGCCGGCGGTAACGGACCACTGTTACCAATACACGAAGTACAGCCATAACCTACCGTATGGAAACGGAGCGCTTCCAGTTCCGACAACAGGCCGGCGCGTTTCAGGTATTCCGTTACCACTCTCGATCCCGGCGCCAGGCTGGTTTTCACCCAGGGTTTTACGTACAACCCGCGACTAATCGCTTTCTTTGCCACCAGCCCTGCGCCTATCATTACGCTGGGATTGGAAGTATTGGTACAACTGGTGATAGCTGCAATGGTAATAGCCCCGTCACTCAACACATATTCTTCATTTTTTAATTTGATACGTACTGATTTCAGGTAGTCTACTTCTACAGCTACCTCTTCTACCGGCTTTTGTATTTCGTAGGTAAATGCCGTACCGGAACCTCCCTCGGAGAGCCACGCCGTATCGCGGCGCTTGCCTTCCGGCGTATACATGCGCTTAAACTCTTTATTGAGCAAGGTTTCAAACTCATTGTGCAAATCCCTGACAAGGATGCGGTCCTGCGGCCGCTTGGGGCCTGCCACCGCCGACTGAATACTGCTCAAATCCACTTCCAGTATATCCGTATACGTGATATCCTCGTTGCCATGCCGCCATAACATGTTTTCACGGCAATATGCTTCCACCTGCGCAATTTCTGCGGCAGGACGGTTGGTGCGGTGCATGTATTGCAATGTTTGCTGATCAATCGGGAAATAGGTGACAGTACAACCAAACTCGGGCGACATATTGGAAATCGTAGCCCTGTCCGGCACCGACAGCCGATCCAACCCTTCGCCGAAAACTTCTACGAATTTGTCTACCACCCCGTATTTACGCAGCAGTTGGGTGATGGCCAGCACCATATCAGTGGCAGTAACCCCTTCCATAAGGCGGCCCGTCAGCTTCAGCCCTATTACCTGCGGACAGCTGAAATAAATCGGCTGACCCAGGATAGCCGCTTCTGCTTCTATACCACCTACACCCCAACCCAATACCCCGATACCGTTTACCATAGGCGTATGGGAGTCGGTACCCACCAGCGTGTCGGGAAATAACCAGCCATCGCGACTGATAACGCCTTTAGCCAGGTATTCCAGGTTTACCTGGTGACAAATACCCATACCCGGAGGTACCACCGTAAAATTATCGAAAGCCTGTTGCGCCCATTTGAGCAGCTGGTACCGCTCTTTGTTCCGCTCATATTCGTAGGCTACATTTTTTGTATAGGAATAATCGGTGCCGAAAAAGTCGACCTGTACAGAGTGATCTACCACCAGGTCAACCGGTATGGCAGGATTAATTTTAGCCCCATCCCGGCCCTTCCGGATCACTTCTGCGCGGATAGAAGCAATATCTACCACGGCAGCTACACCAGTAAAATCCTGCATCAGCACCCGCGCCGGCTTAAACGGTATCTCTTTATCGGTGCCTGCAGGATCCCAATTCACCAAGGTTTCCAGGTGTTCATCGGTGATCGCGAAGTTATCGTGGTTCCGTAATACATTTTCTAATAAGATCCTGATGGAAAAAGGGAGACGGGAAATTCGCCGGCCTTCCTGTTCCAGCTTGCTGAGTGATGCGATACGAGGCTCCATAATAAATGATTAGTTGACGACAATAAGGAAACAATGACCCAAAGGTTTTGTTGTATAAATATACCTTAATTAAGAATTACGAATTAGGAATTACGAATTACGGAGTTGTGGGGAGATATTAGCGAATATCATTATTCGCGTTTACGGTCTCCCCACAACTCCGTAATTCGTAATTCGTAATTCCTAATTCGTAATTCCTAATACCCTCCTGCAATGCCCACGCACTCCTGCTTACTAGCTTTAACCTAAATACCCCTCAAAATGACCCAGCAATTAAAAGTCCCCTCGACTTCCCGCCTGGTGCTGGAAGCCGCTATGCAACTATATACCTCGCCCCTGCAACAACGCTACATTGAAGCGATCGACTTCAGTGAAACCAGCCGCCTTTTTTATGAACTGAAACGGCATTACCCGCTCGTAATCGACCTGGTTTGCCTGCGCAAACAATGCATCCGGGCAATGCTCCATGAAAGGCTTACCCACTGGCCGGGACAACAGGTCGTCTTGCTGGGCGCCGGCCTGGACCCACTTTCTTTATATCTCCTGGAAAAATATCCCAAACAGATAACCACTATCATTGAAGTCGACAATGGTTATATCGCAGAAAAACAACAACTCTATGCCGGCATTATTCCCGGCGAACCCCTGATACGGTTTTCAAAGTGCGATGTAACAAATACGGAACTGCTATGGAGTAAACTGCTGGAAAACGGCTACCGGGAAGAGTTGCCGGCAACGATCGTTTTTGAGGGGCTACTTCATTACATCAGTAATGAAGCCTTTATTAACACGATGAAACTGTTTAAAACCGCTACCAGGAAAAATCTGGCGATGCTGGATTATTCGCTATCGGAAGAAGATGTGCCTGCCGCTTTTCTTCCTATCCACCAGGGCGTCATACGCATATTGGAATCCTATGTGAACACGCATTTAAATGTGAACAGCCATGCCGACATGGCTGGCATTATTTACCAGCTCGATGCTACACTGGAAAACCTGGAACCCTTGTGTGAAACAGAAAGGAAAATTACCGGGCGCAATCGGCTGTTTCATGCCCCCGGCGAAGGTGTGGTAGAAATGCTGAGTTTTAGTTTATAATAACAGGTATATTCCCGGAATATTGGTCGCTAAACATTTAACCACCAATGCTCCTGGGGAAGATATTCCCCTACCACCACCAACTCACCTATTTTAGGCGTAGCAACAGGCAGGCCGCGTTGTGCAGCGCTGGCAGTCACCCGTTTGACAGATTCATTCCAGGGATGGTTAGCCAGTGCAAACTTAGCCCAGTGTACGGGCAATAATACTTTACCCTGCAAGTCGACGGCTGCCTGCACAGTTTCTTCAGGCTTCATGTGGATAAACGGCCAGTTATCATTGTACTGCCCACATTCCAGTATCACCAGGTCGAAAGGAGCGTATTGATCGCCGATCGCTTTGAAATGCGTATCATAACCGGAATCTCCCCCAATAAAAATCCGGTATCCGAATATATCCAGCACAAAAGAAGACCAGAGACTGCCTCCCCTTTTCAGCCCGCGACCAGAGAAATGTCGTGCAGGCGTAGCTGTTAGGGTAACTTCCCCGGCTACGGGTGTTGTTTCCCACCAATCCAGTTCTGTGATATTATCTTCCTTCACCAGGCAGGATTGGAGGTCCCGGCCTACTCCCAGGGAAGTAAAAATTCTTTTGGTATGGGGTTTTAACTGCGCCAGTGTTTTTTTATCAAGATGATCATAATGGTTATGAGTGATAATCATCGCATCTATCTCGGGCATATCAGCCGGCGTATAGGCATCTGCTCCCGGGAAAGCTTTGATCATGAAAGACATGGGAGAAGCGCTGCCGCTAAACACCGGGTCTACAAGCATATTAAACCCTTTTACATGGAGGAGATAAGACGAGTGTCCAAACCAAACCACTACAGGTTTTTCTGAATACAACTTTTTCAGATCCGTTTTTACAGAAGGCAATGGCGCTGGTGGTCTTACATCTGCCGGACGCTGAAAGGTCTCTTTCAGCATCTGGTAATAAGTAACATCATCCGGTTTCATGGGCGTGACTGATAAGTTCTGGAATGCCCCATCCCGGAAGTTCTGTGATTGTTGTATTTTTTCCTTTATAGAAGGTGACTTGCGCTGCATGTATTAAAGTTAAGAAGTGTTTTATAAAAACGTTCTTATACCGTAGACGAACAGCGGGAGGATATATTGTATCATAAAAAAGGGCCGCTTCCATGAGCGGCCCCTGCATTCAACCTATCCAACAAAGATATGTTCTAACGTACAAGGATTCGTTTGCCCCGGGCCATCAGCCGCAGCAAACGGGTATTTCCATAAAAAGCAGAATGGTAACGGGCATCGGCTCTGCGACGCTCATCGTAAGCTTTTAATACCGCATCGGCGGTCACCATACCCGTTACTTTCTTATCTGTATCCAGCACTGCCAGTACATCCGGTGTGTAGCTGTTAAACAACGCGGTGACCAGGTTAATATCATCCGAGGTATGGAGAAAGGGAGCCGCCGATTCCAGCGTATCTGAAATCATACGGGCATCCTGTGCAGATAACTGTGCGCGGTTGAGATAACCTTTGAAATCGCCATCGTCATCTGTAACCAGCAGGTATTGATGATAATAGGTAGCTGCCTGTTGTTGCAACTGATGATGTGCCTGTGCCAGGGTCATGTTGCTTCGCAGCGTTAACGATGGCTTCAGCGCTACCGCTGCTACATTGATTAGTTGCAGGATATCCGGTGTATATTCATCCGGAGCCGTTACGCCCCGGCGACGAATTTTCTCTGTCATAATACTACCCTTCATCAGGAAGAAGGATACAAAGTAGGCCGTTGTACAGGCGCCGATGAGCGGCAGCAGGCCATGTGGCTGCCCGGTTGTTTCCAGCGAAAACACAATAGCAGTAAGCAATGCACGCGATGCACCCGCAAACATTGCCGCCATTCCTATCAGCGCGGCCGTAGCAATGTTGATATCGCTGCCGGGAAAAAATTTCAGCACCAGCATGCCGGTCAGTGCCCCTAACGCACCACCGATGGTAAATAAAGGCGCCAGTGTACCGCCGGAAGTACCACTACCCAGGGAAATGACCCAGGAAATATATTTGAGCACACAAAGCGATGCCACCAGTGCCAACGGTGCATTGCCGGTCAGCAGGGTTTTGATGTTATCATATCCCACCCCCATGGTATGGGGTGCGAAATAACCGACAACACCCACTACTATTGCGCCCAATGCCGGCCACCACATCCAGTGAATGGGCAGCTTTTCGAACATATCTTCCACAAAATAGACGGATTTTGATACGTAGGCGGCTACTACACCAATAACGGCCCCCATCAGTACATAGGTCAGCAATGCCCGGTCTGATACTGCGGGGATATCCGGCATGGCAAATACCGGGTGACTGTCGAATAAGCCAATGTGCATACCCGCGCCCACAATACAGCCAATAGCTACCGGGATAACAGAACGGGGAGAGAACTCAAACAACAACAATTCGATGGCCAGCAATATGGCCGCCAGCGGGCTGCCGAAGATAGCGGCCATACCGGCGCAAGCACCGGCTGCCAGCAACACTTTTCTTTCTGCCGAAGAAATATGAATCACTTGTCCGGTAAAAGATCCGATGGCGCCACCTGTGGCAATGATGGGACCTTCTGCACCAAAGGGACCACCCGTACCAATGGAAATAGCGGCGGATATTGGTTTTAGTAAAGTGATCACCGGCGGTATCTTACTTTCATTCAGGATAATATTCTCCATCGCCTCAGGAATACCATGGCCGCGAATGGCTTTGCTGCCAAAACGGGCCATTACACCCACAATAAGACTACCGATAACAGGCACCAATATGACCATCAGGCCCAGGTGGTTGCCTGCCGGCCCACTTTCTTCAAACGAAAACTGACCATAAAAAGAAAGGTTGGTGATAAGACTGATCAACATGACCAATCCTTTGGCTACAAAGCCTATGGCGATGGCATTGATAGCTGCCTGCATACTGAGGTAAAATACTCTCCGGGACATATTCCCGGCAAACTTTTGCTCTCTTTTATGATTCATACAACATTTAATAACAATCCTGAACTAAAAACAGCACAAAAATATGATCTAAATCATATTAAAACCTATTTTTTCTTTCAAAAACGCAAAAAAACATTACTATTGCAATCATGAAAAAAGCCGGGACCTGCGATTTAAAAACCTGTTTTCTTTGCCAGTTCAGCATTCCGGAGTGGATAGCGGCGGTATCGGACCATAAACAGCACCTTTTTTATAAGAAGAACGAAGTCATTTTCCAGGAGGGACAACCTGTAAAAGGCATTTTTTTCCTGTATGAAGGAAAAGTGAAAGTGCATAAACAATGGGGAACTGAGAAAGACCTGATTGTTCGATTTGCGCAGAAAGGTGATATCCTCGGGCATCGTGGCCTTGGCAGCGGAGAGCGATTATATACGGTATCTGCCACCGCATTGGAAGACACTACGGTGTGTTACACTGATCTCGCATTTTTTGAAGCATCGCTGAAAGTAAATCCGTCCCTTACGCTGAAACTGATGCAATTCTATGCAGATGAATTACAGGAAGCAGAAAGAAAGATGCGCAACCTGGTACATATGGATGTAAAAGGCCGGCTGGCAGATGCTTTGCTGGAAATAGGCCGCCTGCACCAGGACACGCAGTTTACCATCAGCCGCCAGGATCTGGCTTCGTTTGCAGGGACTACTTATGAAACCATTTACCGAAACCTGCAGGAGTTTATACAGGAAAAATTAATTGCCGTAGAAGGCAAAACCATTCATATTTTGAATGAAAAAAAGTTGAAGAAATATGTAGGATGAGATCATATTTACTCAGGTAATGGCGGTCAGCTGTCTTAGTTTTTCCTCATTCAGCACCGTATAATTCTTTCCGGCAACTGCTACCAGCCGCTCTTCTATCAATTCATTCAAGATCCTGAACGTTGTTTCATAGGAAGCGCCAATATAAGAAGCCAGGTCTTGTTTACTAAGCGCTATATCTATAAAACCATCTTTATTAAATCCGAACTTTTGCTGTAATAGCAGGAATGCATTGGCCATACGGCCTTTAACAGTCATGTGTGCGAGGTTACGCATATGCTTTTCGGAGGATTGTAATTCCTGTGCATAAAATAGCATGAGTTCATATAAGAGGGTATGATTTATTTTGAGAGATGACTGAAAAAAATCCATCTCTACAAAACAAACTTTTACCGGTTCCAGCGCAGTAGCAGACACGGGGTACACCTGTTCACCGCCCATGCCGCGATGCCCAACAATATCACCTTTTTGTGCAAAGCGAACAATCAATTCCTTTTCTGGTCCCCAGTGTTTATGCACTTTCATACGGCCTTCGTAAATAAAATAAATGCCATTTACTTTATCTCCTTCGGTAAACAGCGTTTCCCCTTTATTCAGCATAAAGTTTTTCCGGTGCAACGCTACTGCCGGCGCCCATTCTTTCATAGATAACCTGCAAAGCAGACAGGTATTGCCATCACAGCCCTGTTTGTCTTTCTTCATATATTACATCGTTATGTTGTAATGGCCCTGTTGCCGCCAGTATAGCGGATAAGGCAACTACTTCTCCTATCACAATAATAGCGGGATTCCCGATCCCTTCCGCCTGCACCCTCCACACAATATCCTTTACCGTACCTGTTATCGTGCGTTGCCGGGGTGTAGTACCATCTTGTATAACAGCCACCGGCGTATCACGCTTTCCCTGCTGCATAAAGTGTTGCATGATGCCTTCCAGTTTACTCATGGCCATCAATATAACTACCGTAGCAGTAGAACGGGCAGCCAGTGCAATATCTCCCGAAATATCACCGGCAGCAGTAGTACCGGTAATAACCCAAAAGCTTTCAGCGGTACCCCTGCAGGTAAGCGGTATCATTTGTGAGGCCGGCACCGCGATAGCACTGGATATACCGGGTATGATATTTACCGGGATGCCATGTTGCTTCGCCGCTTGTATTTCTTCTACTGCCCTGCCAAATATAAAAGGATCCCCACCTTTTAGTCGTACCACATGCCCGTGTTTGAAGGCCATTTCTACAATGAGCTGGTTGATTTCCTGCTGGGAAAGAACATGACACCCATAGCGCTTTCCTACAAACCGGGTAATAGCAGTAGGCGCTGCATACGCAAGTAATGATTCATTCACCAATGCATCATATAATATGACATTAGCTTCCCGGATGGTATTAATGGCTTTCAGGGTAATCATTTCAGGATCTCCGGGTCCTGCGCCGACTAAAGATAAGATGGGATTTGGCACCTGCATACACATTACAATTAAATTTATATAATAATTTAACGAGCAACTATGCCTAAAATTAAAACAAAAACGCTTAATTTTATAACAAACATCATACACCTGCCTTAAAAATCATCTCCAAAACGCGAAATAACATTATATTAATTTAATTATAATATAATTAACTTTTTCTGATCCATAAATATACTTCCATGAAAATAGTAGTTATTGGAAACGGTATGGTGGGCTATAAGTTTTGCGAGAAGATGATCACCAAATCAGCCGGTACCGTTACGGAACTGATTGTATTTGGAGAAGAACCCCGCCCCGCCTATGATCGCGTACATCTCACTTCCTGGTTTGATGGCAAAACAGCTGATGACCTCCTGCTTGCATCCGCCGAATGGTACACCCAGCAAGGCATACGCCTGCACCTGGGCGACCCGGTGGTACAAATAGACCGGGAACACAAAACGGTATTATCCCACAAAGGCATCAGGGAATCCTATGATTACCTGGTAATCGCTACCGGATCTGCCGCCTTTGTACCACCCGTACCAGGCATTGATAAAAAAGGCGTATTCATTTACCGCACCATCGAAGACCTGGAAATGATGAAAGCCTATGCCCCGAAAGCTACCCGTGGCGCGGTGATAGGTGGAGGACTCCTCGGACTGGAAGCCGCCAAAGCCCTGCTGGACCTGGGCATCAGCAACACCCATGTCATTGAATTTTCTTCCCGACTCATGCCCCGGCAAATTGATGAACAGGGATCTGCCATCCTGCAAACCAAGCTGGCCAGCCTGGGACTGAAAGTACTAACGGGCAAAAACACCCGCGAAATACTTGGAGAAGAGGCCATCACCGGCTTACAGTTTGCCGATGATACCATCCTGGAGACAGACATACTCGTGGTATCGGCCGGCATCAAACCACGCGACGAAGTAGCTAAAGCCGCCGGCCTGCCTACCGGCCCGCGCGGTGGCATTATCGTCAACGAACAAATGCAAACCGCCGATCCCGCTATATACGCCATCGGTGAATGCGCCCTCTATAACAACATGATCTATGGCCTCGTAGCACCTGGCTACGAAATGGCAGAAGTAGCCGCTGCACATATCACCGGCGACGAAAAAGCCTTTACCGGGTTTGATATGAGTACCAAACTCAAACTCATCGGTGTAGATGTAGCCAGCTTCGGCGACCCGTTTGCCGACCCGGAAACCTGCCATAGCATTGTATTTGAAGATAAATACAAAGGCACCTACAAACGCATCAATATTACTACCGATGGCCAGTTCCTGTTAGGTGGCATCCTCATTGGCGACGCCGCTGCCTATAACATGCTCCTCCAAACCACTAAAAACAAATTAGCATTACCACCTAACCCGGAAGACTTGCTCCTGGGCAGCACCCGCGGGAGCGTGGATACCGGCGCCGGCGTAACCGCACTCCCCGACGAAGCTATCATCTGCAGCTGTGAAAGCGTTAGCAAAGGAACTATCTGCCAGGCAGTGACCGATGGCATTGAAACACTGGATGCCGTAAAAAAATGTACCAAAGCCGGCACCTGCTGCGGTGGCTGCACCCCCATGGTAAAAGACCTCATCACGGCTACTATGAAAGCACAGGGCAAATATATCCGTAACGTAGTATGCGAACACTTCGCCTACTCCCGCCAGGAAATGCTGGACCTCATCCGCGTAAAATCGCTCCGCTCCTTCGATGAAGTACTCGACCACTACGGTGAAGGAGAAGGTTGCGAAGTATGTAAACCCGTGATTGCCTCCATACTCGCCAGCCTGTGGAACGACATGATCCTCGACAAAGGCAATGATACTGCACAGGACTCGAACGACCGCTACCTCGCCAACATACAGAAAGGAGGCACTTATTCCGTAGTTCCCCGCATTCCCGGCGGAGAAATTACACCGGAAAAACTGGTAGTCATTGGGGAGATAGGTACTAAATATAACCTCTATACGAAAATCACCGGCGGACAACGTATCGACTTATTTGGCGCCCACCTGAGTGACTTGCCGGATATCTGGGCAGAACTGATTGCCGCCGGATTCGAAAGCGGACATGCCTACGGAAAAGCACTGCGTACCGTTAAAAGCTGCGTAGGCTCCACCTGGTGCCGCTTTGGATTGCACGACAGTGTGAGCTTTGCGATCCGTATAGAAGAACGTTACCGGGGACTGCGGGCGCCTCATAAAATCAAATCTGCCGTATCCGGCTGCATTCGCGAATGTGCCGAAGCACAATCGAAAGATTTTGGCATCATTGCCACCGAAAAAGGCTGGAACCTTTATGTATGCGGTAATGGCGGCTCCAAACCACAACATGCCCAACTCCTGGTAGCCGACGTGGACAGCGACACCTGCATCCGTTACATTGACCGTTTCCTGATGTTCTATATCAAAACAGCCGATCCGCTCACCCGCACCGCTACCTGGCTCAATAAGCTCGACGGCGGCATGGATTATCTCCGGAATGTAGTACTGAACGATAGCCTGGGCATTGCTTCCCAACTGGAAGCGGAAATGCAGCTGCTGGTCGACAACTACAAATGTGAGTGGAAAGAAGTAGTGGAAAACCCGGAACTACGCAAGCGCTTCTCCCACTTCGTTAATGCACCGGCAGATAAAGACCCTACTGTAAAATTCGAAACCATGCGCGCGCAGAAAAAAGCCGCCGAATGGAAATAATACTTTTCAAAAAAACATACTGCTATGTCTACAATTCACACCACCACTACCAGCTGGTTCTTTGCCTGTAAAACATCGGATGTACCCACCAATGGCGGCGTATGCGTAAAGTATGAAAACGAACAGATTGCCCTGTTTTACTTTGCCCGCAGAAATGAATGGTATGCCACGCAGAACCTCTGCCCACACCGGCAACAGATGGCGCTTAGTCGCGGTATGACCGGTACTGTAAAAGACGAGCCTAAAGTAGCCTGCCCTTTTCACAAAAAAACATTCTCCCTGAAAGACGGCCGATGCCTGTCTGATGAAACAGAATGTGCTATCACCACTTACCCCGTAAAAATCGTAGAAGACCGGGTATACATTGGCGTAGCGGTGGAAGCCGAAATGGTATCCGCAGCAGTATAAAGCGAAACCCGGCAGCTGGCAGGCTAACCGGGCTTCTGATTCTTACATGATTGGCTCACTAAAAATCAACCAAATGTACATTAAAAAATGGTTGCCGATACTTCCATGCCTGCTCCTTTCGCAGTATGGTTATGCCCAGTTCAATATCGGCGCACAACTACGAACCCGCACCGAACTGCGCAACGGACAAGGCGCCCCGCAAACACAGGGCGCCGACCCAGCCTTCTTCACCTCACAACGCACCCGGATCATGGCAGGCTTCAATACTTACCGCATTAAACTGGGGCTAACGCTACAGGATACACGCGTATGGGGACAGGATGCTTCTACCATTAACCGCACCACCACACCCGACAATAACGGGTTTATGCTGCATGAAGCCTGGGCAGAAATATTACTCACCGATACCATCGTTAAAAACAGCCGCCTGTCACTTAAAATAGGCCGCCAGGAACTGGTATACGATGACAGCCGGTTGCTTGGTAACCTCGACTGGCTGCAACAGGGCCGCCGACACGATGCCGCCGTATTGAAATACGAAAGCAATCAATGGATGCTACATGCCGGCGCCGCTTTCAATCAAAATAAAGAAAATGCCAGCGGCACCGTTTACAATCCCACGCCACCAGGCAACTATACTGCTAATACCAATGGTGGTAACATGTATAAAAGCCTGGAGTTTGTATACGCATCGCGGAAGCTGCCCAAAGGAAATTTATCCTTCCTTTTCCTGGCGGATCAGTTCTCAAAATATCATATCGACAGCGTTGAACATGTAGCCACCAAAGTATGGGAAACCGGCGCCTATGCACGTATGACAACCGGCCTGTTTTATACACAACAATTTAAACAGGTGAGTTATACCGCCGCTGCTTATCATCAGTTCGGTACTAACGGTAGCGGACAAACGGTGAGTGGTACTTTACTATCCGGCTCCTTCCAGTACCGCCTGAGCAAAACCTTCAGTGCCGGCGCCGGCACTGATTATACCAGTCCGGACTTTGACCCGCTGTATGGCACCCCGCATAAATTCTGGGGCAACATGGACTACTTCTATGTAGCGAGTGGCTTTGGTAATAAAGGACTACAGGATTACTACGTCAAAACAAAGTGGCAGCCAGGTGCCCGCTGGGCATTTACCGGAGACGTACACGAATTTTATACAGCTGCAGGGGTAACGGGGATGAGTAAACAGCTGGGTACAGAAGCAGATATCACCGCCAATTATACCCTCACTAAAATGATTGGCCTGGAAGCCGGATACAGCCACTTCTGGAATACGGCCACGCTCACTTCTCCCACTGTAAAAAATATAAAAAATGCCGCCAGCAACAGCAACTGGGCATACCTGTCTGTCAACATCCGTCCTGAATGGTCGATTAAATAACCCGTAAACATTTTACTATGCTTGCTCCGCTCGAAAAAATAAAACTCTTTAGTCTTGATACCATCCAGATGCGCACGTTCCATATCACGTGGCTCATGTTCTTTGTCTGCTTTTTCGGCTGGTTTGGTTTAGCGCCCCTGATGCCCACTATCCGCACCGACCTGGGACTTACCAAATCGCAGATCGGCAATATCATTATTGCATCTGTATCCGGTACTATCATTGCCCGCCTGGTAATTGGCCGGCTGTGCGATACCTGGGGCCCGCGCAAAACCGCCGTACGGCTATTGCTACTTGGCTCCTTACCGGTATTTCTGGTAGGGTTGTCGAAAGACTATACTTCTTTTTTGCTGTTTCGTTTAGCCATCAGCGTAATAGGTGGTTCTTTTGTGATCACGCAATTCCATACCTCGCTGATGTTTGCACCCGCCATAAAGGGCACGGCGAACGCCATTACCGGCGGATGGGGCAACCTGGGTGGCGGTGTTACCAACATGGTGATGCCGGTTATTTTCGCGGCTATTGTGGGCTTCGGCTACACCAAAGCGGAAGCCTGGCGTTATGCCATGATTGTGCCAGGTACGATGATGCTGATCGTAGCGTACCTGTATCATCGTTATACCAAAGACACCCCCAACGGCAACTTTGATGAGCTGCAGCAGCATAAAAACCATCAAAAAACAGATTGGTCGGTATTAGGCGACTGGCGCATATGGGCACTGACATTGGCTTACGGCATGTGTTTCGGAATGGAAATCACCTTCGACAATGTGGCGTCGCTCCACTTTGTAGACACCTTTCACTTATCGCAGGGCAGCGCCGGATTCTGGGCAGGCATTTTTGGGTTTATGAATCTCTTTGCCCGCGCCCTGGGCGGTTATATTTCTGACCGGGTAGGCGCCAGGTCAGGCATGAAAGGGAAAGGCCGCCTGCTCGCATTAATGCTGCTTGCAGAAGGTATTGGGCTGTTATTATTTGCACAGGCAGGATCACTGGTAGTTGCCATTATCGCTATGCTAAGTTTTGCCTTGTTCCTGAAAATGGCCAATGGCGCTACCTATGGCATTGTGCCCTTTATAAATGAAAAAAATGCGGGGCTGGTGAGTGGCATTGTGGGCGCCGGTGGTAATATGGGCGGCATGTTGTTTGGCTTCCTCTTCAAATCCGATAGCATTACTTACGTACAGGCATTCACGTATATCGGGTTTATTGTGATAGGCGTTTCCTGCATCGTAGTCATTACCCGGTTCACCCGCTTATCTGCCAGCGCAACAACAACCGCCACAGGGGCTCCTATAGCTGTTTCTTAATATACCATCACTAAAACTTCCGGCATGCAAGCATCATTTAAAACCACCTGCTGTTACTGTGGCGTAGGCTGCGGGATAGTAGTACATAAAGACCGGCAGGGAAAGCTGCATGTGGAAGGGGATAAAACACACCCGGTAAATAAAGGCATGCTTTGCTCCAAAGGCATGAACCTGCACTATACGGTGATGGACACCTCCGACCGGCTGCTGTATCCTGAAATGCGTTACCATCGGAACCTGCCACGGCAAAGAGTTACCTGGGACCAGGCATTGGAAAGAACAGCCGCCGTATTTGCTGCCATCATCAAAAAACATGGCCCGGATGCCGTGGCCTTTTACGCATCCGGGCAATGCCTGACGGAAGAATATTATGTAGTCAATAAACTCATCAAAGGGTTCATTGGCAGCAACAACATCGATACCAATTCACGCCTGTGCATGAGCAGCGCCGTGGCCGCCTATAAGATGGCACTGGGAGAAGACGCCGTACCAGGCACTTACGACGACATAGAACTCGCCGATTGCATCTTTGTGGCCGGCGCCAACCCCGCCTGGTGTCATCCTATTTTATGGCGACGGGTGGAAGCTGCCAAAGCCGCCAATCCGGCGCTGAAAATTATTGTCAGCGATCCCCGTATCACGCAAAGCTGTGCCATGGCAGATCTTCACCTGCAGATACATCCAGGCACCGACATTGTATTGCATCATGCCATTGGACGCGCACTCATTATGGCAGGCCATACCGATAGCCATTTCATACAGGCCCACACCAATGGTTTTGCACAATACCAGGAAACCGTGATGAAGCGAAGCGTGGAAGAAGCCGCCGCCATCTGCGGTATCCCTGCAGAAGATATTTACACCGCCGCTGCCTACATCGGCAACGCGACCGGCTTTATGACCTTGTGGACCATGGGCCTCAATCAGAGCGTGGTAGGGGTACATAAAAACCTGAGCCTGATTAATCTCCATCTCATTACCGGGCATATTGGCCGGCCGGGCAGCGGTCCGTTCTCTTTAACCGGCCAACCTAACGCCATGGGCGGCCGGGAAGTAGGCGGACTATCCAACCTCCTGCCCGCCCATCGCGTACTCAACAATCCGCAACACCGCAAAGAAGTGCAGGAATTTTGGGGCGGCACCGAACTATCCGACAAACCCGGGCTTACCGCAACAGAAATGTTCAACGCCCTGCACGATGGCCGGTTAAAAGCCATCTGGATCATGTGCACCAACCCCTTGGTGAGCCTGCCCGACGTACGTTTTGCAGAAGCGGGACTGCTGAAAGCCAAATTTGTAGTGGTACAGGAAATTTCCAATAAGCCGGAAACCCTGCGCTATGCGGACGTAGTGCTGCCCGCCGCCGCATGGACAGAAAAAGAAGGCACCATGACCAATGCCGAACGCCGCATCACCTACCTCAGCAAATTAACGGAGGCCCCCGGCGAAGCACTGCCGGACGCAGAAATCATTTGCCGCTTTGCGAAAAAAATGGGATATCACGGCTTCGACTATACGAGCATGTCGGACATTTACGCGGAGCATGTACGCCTGACCGCAGGCACTAACATAGATATCAACGGGCTGGACTATGAGCAGTTAAAGACCCGTCGTAGTGTACAGTGGCCCTATCGCCAAGGACATGGCACAGCACGCCTGTTTGAAGATCAACAATTTTATACGCCGGATGCCAAAGCAGTAATACATAGCTTTGATGACCTTAATCAATCGGTTACACCCACCAAAGCATTACCGCTGATATTGACCACCGGGCGCATACGTGATCAGTGGCATACTATGAGTAAAACCGGCAAGGTCAGCAAACTCAAACAACATATTGCTTCCTCTTTCCTGGAAATACACCCGGAAGATGCCCGGCAGCGGGGTATTGAGGCAGATGACATCGTAACTATCCACAATGAGAAAGGCGAAGTAAGGGTAAAGGCACAACTCAGCAACAATATAAAAAAAGGGGTGGTGTTCCTCCCGATGCATTGGGGCAAAATATTGCAAAACGATTTGCACAGGGCCAATAATCTCACCCATCAGTTGCTGGATCCTATCTCCAAACAGCCTGATTTTAAATACGCCGCCGTACAGGTACAACGCTACCGGAAACCCGCGCAAAAAATTGTGGTGATAGGTGCTGGCGCCGGCGCATGCGGCTTTGTAAAGTCGTACCGCGAGCTCAACACCACCGACGACATCATCGTATTCAGCAAAGAAGACCTGCCCTTCTATAATCGCGTGATGCTGCCTGATTATATCAGCGGCACCCAGCAATGGAAGCAGTTAATTAAAATGACCAGGGCGGAGGAAACGGCGTATAACATTACCTTGCACAGGGGGGTGAGCATTGTGCATATTGACCGCCCTAACAAATGCGTGACCGATAGCAACGGCAACGTACATACGTACGACATACTCCTGATGGCTACCGGCAGCAGGGCGGCCACTCTCCGGGATATTCCACCCATCCCGGGCATATTTACCATGCGGACACGCATGGATGCAGACGCTTTCAAACAACATATTGCACCTGAACAAGGGAAGGTAATGATCGTAGGCGGTGGATTACTGGGGATAGAGCTGGCAGCATCTCTCAAAGAAATTAATATAGACGTGGGAGTTATACAGCGTACCTCCCGGCTGATGGACCGGCAACTGGACACCCTCGGTGGTCAGTTACTCTACGAAGAGCTCACCGACCGGGGTATCGATATTTATTACAATGATGAAATTGATCGTTTCGTGGGCCAGGATCAACTGGAAGGACTGCGCATGAAAAGTGGCGCTTACATTCCCTGCCAGGCAGTGGTGATGTCTATTGGCACCGTTCCGAATATAGAACTGGCGCAGGCCGCCCAGCTTCACTGCAGCCGCGGTGTAGTAGTAAATGAATACCTGCAAACCAGCGATCCGGATATTTATGCCATCGGAGAAATTGCAGCATTCAATGGAACATTATATGGCATTACTGCCGCCGCAGAACAACAAGCCGCGGTGGTAGCCCGTTACCTCAACGGTGATATCAGCAGTTATTACCAGGGCTCTCTCTTCATGAATATTCTCAAAATGCACGGCACCGATCTATGCTCACTGGGCATGGTAGAAACGCCGAAAGATCCGGCATATGAAGAAGTGGTATTCATTGATAAAGCAAAACGTTATTACAAAAAATGTATCATTCACCAGGACAAACTGGTAGGTGCTATCCTGATAGGTGACAAATCAGAGTTTACAGAATTCCGCGACCTTATCCAACAAAAAACAGAGTTGTCCGATAAGCGGCTGGAACTGTTACGTTCCGGTAAAAAAGGAACACCTGTTATTGGGAAACTTGTATGTTCCTGCGGAAATGTGGGAGAAGGAAATATCCTGGAAAAAATTGCCGCCGGTTGTGATAACCTGCAACAACTGTGCGCCGCTTCCGGCGCCGGTATGGGCTGCGGCAGTTGTAAACCGGAAGTAAAAGCGCTGTTGGAAAAGGCCATCCCTAAACAGGTGGCTGCATTGGTATAATCTATGGCAAAACAAACACATACTTTTACAATCAACTTCACCGGCGGCATTATCTCGCCCGGATGGTTACTGGAAATACTGGACATTGCGGAAGCCGCGCAGGCCATGCATATCCGCTTCGGATTGCGCCAACAATTGCTGATAGACATCCCCGATAAATGCCTGGATTTTTTTAAAACCCGGTGTGCAGAAAAGCAGCTTTCCTTTGCCACTACACCTAATATCATGAGCGCTTATCCGGCCGCAGATATCTTTATACAAAACAGCTGGCTGAGTGAAGGAATTTATAAAGATGTGTTTAATCTTTTTGACTATGCACCCACGCTGAAAATAAATATCTGCGACAGCCAGCAAACCTTTGTGCCATTATTCACCGGGCATATCAACTGGATCACTTCTCCCAATACCCACTACTGGTACTTATATCTTCGCACACCGGGGAGTCAGCAGTTATTTGCATGGCCGGAACTGATTTATACCAATCATATTGCAGCAGTTAGCAAACAGGTGGAAGCCGCACTCAACAATGGATACACACCGGAGCAGCTATATATGCAGATAAAACAAACGTTACATTATATTTCCCGACCAAAAGAGCAGGAACCTGAGTTGCCCGCCTTTCATTTACCCTATTACGAAGGGTTTAATAAATACAATAACAGCTACTGGCTGGGCATCTATCGCCGCAATGAGGACTTCCCCATCCCCTTCCTGAAAGAAGTATGTACTATTTGCCTCGAAACCCGCACCGGGCAGCTATATGCCACCCCATGGAAATCGCTCATCATTAAAAATATCGATGCCTCACATCGTGGCCTGTGGGATTACACATTGGGCAAACATGGTATCAATGTACGGCATGCGGCCAATGAACTAAACTGGCAGGTAGAAGATAATTGTGAAGATGGCCTTATCCTGAAGCGGCATATCATCAGGTATTTCGACACCGCTGATGTGCGGACCTATGGCCTCTGTTTCAGTGTGAGGGTGAACCGGCCCGCCAGTCTTTTTGGTACGGTTGTTATCCGTAAAAAAGAAAGTAAACATCAAAGCAAATTAAAATACCTGCAGCGCTATGATATCCTGTACACGGCAGACTACAACGCTAACTCTGCACAACTGCTGCTATATCGCGAAGGTGTAACAAAAGAACAGCTGGGGGCTTACATCGTTTCCCTTTGCAAATCATTTTACGAACAAAAAAGTGCCGCTAATGTATTGCAACATTATGTGAGGGAGCAACAATCTATGGTCACGCTTCCGGTGGTAGAAAAAATGGTGTATCAATGCCCGCATTGTTTTACCGTGTACGACGAAGCAGCCGGTGATGCCACACAGCAGGTAGCCGCCGGTACTTTATGGGAGCATTTACCGGCAGATTATGAATGCTTCGTGTGTGCGGCCCCTTCAACTGATTTCCGGCCTATTAGCGCTGCCACACTACAGGCAAATGGATAAAAAATCCTGCAGCGGGGCTTGTTTTCGTGTCATCCGGACAATCTACGCCTGCTTTTTGCCTGAAATTGTCTAACTTTGCGCACTTCAGCGCCGCAACAGGTGTGATCCGCAGATCATGTTAGCAGATATTCACAACGAAACCGATGCACGGCAATACCGAATCGCCACTTCAGTATTCTTTTTTATTTCGGGACTAGGTTATTCTTCCTGGGCATCCAGGATTCCTTCTATTCAGCAGCAGTTGCACTTAAATGAAGCACAACTGGGCGCCGTCCTGTTTGCTTTGCCGATAGGACTCATGCTCACCATGCCGGTAACCGGCAAATTGCTGGGCAATTTCAGCAGCCGGAAAATCATGATGTTTGGCGCCATGGCGTTTAACGTGGTACTGAGTTTACCTGGCTTCACCACTAATATCTGGCAGTTGGCCCTGCTGTTATTTTGCTTTGGCTCTGCCCGTAATTTGCTGAATTTATCCATGAATGCACAGGCGGTAGCCGTGCAACACCTATATTCCCGCTCTATTATGACCACCTTTCACGGTATTTGGAGCGTGGCAGGTTCTGTAGGTGCGTTGACCGGGCTGCTCATGGTATCTATGAATATTGCGCCCTCTTATCACCTGTTATTGGTGAGCATATTACTACTGGTATTTTGTGTATACTATTATCCCAAAACGTTCCCTGATCAACCGGTAAAAGACACCGTGAAGCGCGCCGCCTTTGCGTTGCCGGATAAATCATTGTTGAAATATTCCCTGATCTGTTTTGCCTGTATGGCCACGGAGAATACGATGTACGACTGGAGTGGCTTATATTTTCAAAAGGTGGTAGGCACCAGTAAACCCACTGCGGTGGCTGCGTTTGTGATCTATATGGTAGCCATGACTACCGGGCGCTTTGCCGGCGACAGGCTGGTAAGAAAATGGGGCATTAAATCCATCCTGTTATATAGTGGCTGGTTGATCCTCAGTGGCCTGTTGCTGGCTATCTTGCTGCCTTACCCGGTAACGGCGGGCATTGGGTTCATTTTTGCCGGATTGGGCGTGGCCTGCGTGGTACCATTGGTATTCAGCCTGGCAGGCAAATCAAAAAATACCAATAGCGGCCAAACCCTGGCCTCTATTTCTACTATCGGCTACCTTGGGTTCCTGGTAGTGCCTCCCCTGATTGGGTTTGTAGCACAAGCTACCAGCCTGCGTTTGTCGTTTGCTATCATGGCCATCTGCGGCCTGCTCATTGTACTGATGGTAAGAGGTCTGAAGGAAGCATAATATTTAAGCCTCGCCCCCGCTTAAGGCAGGGGCGAGGCTCGATAACTAAAACAAAACCTGAGCTTTTGGGCAACCGGCTATTAGCATACCCAAAAAGTTTCTCCACAGCTGATAAACTGTGTAGTCGGCAACGACTGATTTTTACTTACCTGGGGAGACACTTTATTCAAAGTGGCTACGGTAATTTTTGTCAGCTTCAGTTTTGATGTGATTTTCTTTTTCATGATAGTACAGATTTAGGTTTCCTGAATCTACACAAAGAAGTACTGCCTGTCAATCACGGAAAAAGGGGATTTATTATTGTTGTGCTCCCTTACTGATTTTATTATCCACGATACGCGGACGGCCATCAATATCCAACGTTCCATTTACATCTCCGGAAATCACCACACCCGTATTTTTAGCGGGTGAGTTAGCGGAGATATGCAGGTCAGGTAAGGTGATGCTAACCAATAACGGATCAACACCATATACTGAATTGGCTTCTCCACCGGTAGTCGTTTTCCAGGTGGCAAAGTCGGTGATCACATGATCATTTGTGCCACCCCATATCCACTGCGGCGTACCGGTGGTATAATACAGGTTGTTGTCGATGATGTTACCAGAGCCGGTATTGGTATACTTATGCACAAATACATCTACCGGTCTGGCATATACGATATTATTTTTGATGACATTATCGAAGCATTGTTCTGTAAGCCGGATCTCTCCTTCAATTTCATTAAAGGAGCCAGGTTCTTTATCATTAAACATCAGGGTATTATTCACCACGAAGCAATTGCGGGTACCACCGGAAGTGTAGCCCAGGTAGCCGCCGAGATAAATACCGGTGCGCCAGCAGTTATACACAAAGTTATTTCTCACCGTACAATTACTGGTAGGATAGTTATCTGTCTCGCTTACAATTCCAATACCCCGATCGGCTTCATGTATTTTATTCCTTTCTACAATAATATTCCGGGCGCCGTCTACATAAATAGCAATGGCTCCATGTCCGTGTGCCCCACCTATCGGGCCGCGGGTCATGTCAATGTTATATAACTCATTTTCACTGATCACCCCATTCCGCGCATAATTGAAAGCGGGATTGCTATTGGCGGCATAACCACCTGCAGCATCAATACCAATGTTTTCGGTGTTATAAATAGTATTTCTGCGAATGGTGAATCCATCTACATATCCATTGATGGTCAGGTTTTCACTGTATCCTGTTTTAGTATCATGAATCACATTATCTTCTACCAGGATGTTCTTCATCACATCCGCGGTATTGCCGATAATTTCAATACCATGACCGCTTCTTCCCTGTGAAGGATCTGCATTATTTTCGATGTTATAAATTTTATTTTTCCGGATGATGATATTGCCGGACCCGGCATTTGCGGTCACACCGTTTACATTCGTTTGAGCGGTGCTGGTCTTTAGATTACAGATATCAAATCCTTCCAGTACTACATAGCTCACGTTGCTGATGGTTACCAGTGCTTCGCTGCCTGATACCGTAAGACCCGTACCGTCGATCACGGCTTTTTCTCCGGTATATGCTTTCAGCGTGATTAATTTCTCCAGGCGACCGGATGCAGGGAATACCACCTTTTCATTGTAAATGCCCTCTCTTACGATGACACTATCTCCCGGAATGGCTTTCGCCAGTGCACTGTTGATCCTGCGCATCGGGCTGCCAATAGTACCACTGGCCGCATCGCTACCTGTAACCGATACATAATAAGTGTGAGGTGGAATAGCAGGGTTGGTTGGTACCACCGTGTCTTTACTGCAAGCACTTGCCAGCATGGCAATTAAAAATAAATTCATGTTCCTGTTCAGCATATAATTATTAAAATCAGAGCTATTGATCGCTCCTTTGTTCAATGATGGTGATTGGATTAATTCACAACCTGGCTATTAAGACTCACTGGTCCCGTAATAAGAGATTATTATTCCTTTGATTTGTTACTGTATTTCTTATTACTCATTTAAAGTATAGTGCTGATGTTTCCCGTTGTATAAATTCATCGTTCGTCTATATCCGGATAAAAATACAGTTTAGTTAGGGTATATCAAACTCATTATTTATAAACATTTTTCTTCCTACACTCACCGTGAATAACAAAAAAAATGAAAAAAATCTCCACCCTGTTCCTGTTATGCCTGATGCTCCTGTTTGCCTGCCGTAATAGTCAGCAGCCGTCGCACAACAGGGATGAATTATTAGCCGGCCTTTTACGGGAATATGCTGCTCCCGAAGACAGCCTGCAACGGCAGGCTGCTATTTTCCTGGTTACCCATATGAAGGAGAAAAATCACCTTGCTGATTCTTCTGCTAATCCTTACATCTCGGTAATACATCAATATTACAGGGATGAGGAAGTATTGGCAGCAAAACTGGATTCTATAAGAAAGAAAGGCTGGTCGATTGCAAGGGTACCCGATAGTACAACCATCACGGTAGGCTATCTTAAAAAAAATATTGACAACGCTTTTTATGCTTATCACCGCTCCTCCTGGAATGGAACGGTTTCTTTTAAAAATTTCTGCGAGTATATATTACCGTATAAAGCGGAAGAAGAGCCCCTGGAATACTGGCGGGATAGTATTCTGAAGTATAACTATTACTTCAACAACATGTGGATAAAGCCAGATATCCAGACTGCCTGCGCAGATGCCAACCGCTACCTGGGCTCCATCAGGGTAGCTTTCAATGGAAGATATGGCTCCACCAGCCTGAATCTGCCTCCACTTCCTAATTCTGCCCTTGAGTTATTGTCGATGGGTAGTTGTAAGGAATTCAGCAACGAAGGGCTTTTCATGTTACGGACCCTCGGCATGCCGGTAGCAAAAGATTTCTCTCCGCAACATGGCAACGCGTACGGTGGCCATGAATGGGTATCGCTGGTAAGAGACAGTCTCAACTGTATTCCATTTGATATTCCTTCCGTATGGGGACTGGGCATTTATAAAGCGGTGGAAGTAAGAAATCCGAAAATATACCGGTACTCTTACTCCTCCAATCCTTTCTCCCACGTAAAACAAAGAGGCGTTTGCCCTTTCCTCCCCGACTGGTTAAATAGCGCGTTCATCACTGATGTGACCCCGGAATACATGCCTGTTTCCACCGTTCATCTGCCCATAAAAGATCATCAAAATCAATTCGTTTACCTAAACTGCTATGATAGTAAAACGTGGATGCCGGTTAGCTGGGCAGTAGCCAATGATACCGCCGCAACATTTGAAAAAATGGGAAGAGAAATTGTATATCTCGCAACAGCTATTACAAAAAATAAAACAGAAACAGTATCGCTGCCATTTCTTGTGGATACAATCGGTCGTGTAGTATACCTGCAGGCAGATACATTGCACCGGCAAACGATGAAATTAACCCGTAAATTTCCCATCAAAAGCTATATTACCTTCTTCCACTCCAGGATGTTAAAGGGAATTTTCCAGGGAGCGAATCAACCGGATTTTTCCGATGCCGTTGACCTTTTCACTATTACCAGGATGCCGGGAGATAGTATCAACACCGTTAAATTCCGGCAACCAAAATCATTCCGGTACCTCCGATATTTTTCTCCTAAAAATTCCAGCGGAAATATCGCAGAACTCAACTTTTATGACAATCAACATAACGTGTTGAGAGGTAAGATCATTGGTACAGATGGCTCTTACTTAAATAATAAAAGCCAGCGGAAAGAAGCCGTTTTTGATGGAGACCCGGTTACCTTCTTCGATTCCGGCAAGCTCGATTCAACCTGGGTAGGAATGGCATATGATGAACCGGTAACTGTTGCCGGACTTGACTATAGAGCCAGGAGTGACAACAATGGTATGAACATTGGGCACGACTATGAATTATTTTACTGGGGCAACGATGGGAAATGGCACTCTGCCGGCAGAATGAAAGCAACCAGTTACGAACTCCGCTTCACCGGTGTTCCTAAAAATGGGTTATACTATTTGCATAATCATACTACCGGCAAGGAAGAAAGACTCTTTACCTACGAGAACGATCAGCAAATATGGTGGTAACCTGTTAGTTGTCGCCGGAATTATATAGTTCTTTATTACGCTGAAAATCATATAGAGTTGTCCGTCTCAGTAAATAGAAAGTTTCCCAGAATGAACGTAGTGCTGCAACATATTCCTGCCTGGCATTATCTTTTTCATTTTGAGCAATATTGAGATCTGAGATGGACAACTTACCTACCTTATACAACTCATTGGCAATAAGGTAACGTTTTTGAGCTACGGTATCCCGTACTTGTGTAAGGGAAATATTATTCCGCACCAGCGGAATATTCTTAATAAGTGTTACGATCTCCTGTATATAATTCACCTCATCAATTTCATTGTTGTAAATGGTGAGCTTCAGATTTGCTTTCGCCGCATTATAGGATGCACTACGCCGCCCCCAATCAATAATAGGTATATTAAAGCCAACTGACAGTGTTTGCTGATCCCGGCCATCCGTATAAACCTTTCCTAAATCTGTACCGGCGTGATTTAACCCAAAGGTAGCACTCACATTTACCTGCTGTTTTGCCGCCCTCGCATTATCCACATTCCCCGCTGCCTCCAGTCTTTTTCGTTCAAATGCCAGGAACTCCGGTCTATACTTTCTTGCTGATTCCAATGCTTTATTGAGGTCAATGTTAAAATCAGGAACCGATTCCGGCAGTACGAAAGTTGCGTTGCTACTGTCGTTACTACCTAGTGCGCTGTTAAGTGCCAGCAATGCCACCTGGTAATCATAACGGGATTTTTCCAGGTTCTGCTGGTTTGTCAGCAGTTGTAATTGCAGCTGTAGCAACCTGTCTTCTGTGGTGGTGCCCAATGATATACGTTGCTTCTCTATTTCATAGTTGTCTTTTGTATTATTAAAATTGAGACTGGAAATCCGGATATTCTCCTGTGCACCGATGACATTAAAATACAACCCGGTAAATTGTTGAGCCATACTCTCCATTGATTGCACAAAAGTTCGCTTTGATTCCTCCAGTTTGAGTGGTTCTATTTTTGAAGCCCATTTCAATGCATTAAAACCAAATAATGGTTGATTCAGCTGCAGAAAAACAGGTGTACCATTATATTGATGCGTACCTCCCTGTAAGTCGTCATATCGGCTCAGACTTGTATTCAGGGAAATATCCCCACCAGTAGCCTTAATCTTCTGGCTAAGGCTAAACCCGGCACTTGCGGTATTTTGTTTTACCGGCAAATAATAGATAGTTCCATCTGGCTGGGTAATGGCGCCGTATTGTTTGCTATATACCGGCGCATTTCCGTAGAAAGAGATCTGTGGTTTAAGATCACTTTTAAACGTCTGATACACATAATAGCTTACCTCCCGTTGTGTATGATAGAGTTTATATTGAGGAGACTGGGATTGTGCCCTTGTTATCACTTCGTCTAAGGTTACAGCATGTTGGGCATTGCCGGCAATAACTATTAAAATAAGTCCTGTAGAAAAAAATAAGTGTTTCATCATTGTTCACATCATGTTTTTTGAGACCGCTGATACCTATATGTGTTCCATTGTTCTCTCCATTTACTTACATACCAGTAGGCGAGTGGAATAAACCAGGTGGTAAAAAAGGTACCAATGGTTAAACCTCCAATAATTACATAGGCAAGGGGTTTCTGTAAATCGTTGCCGATACCGCCCACAAACAATACCGGCACCATAGCGATGCTGGTGGTCAGAGATACCATCAGCAAAGGTTTCAAACAGATATCACCTGCTTCATGAATCATTTTCTCCAACAGCTGGTCATTTTTCACATAGCCTTTTGCTTTATATTCTTTTTCCAGTCTGTTTAATACTTCCATTTTCAGGGTGGGATCATCTACAATCAATCCAAGAATAACGATGAATCCTACGCAAGCCATCACGTCCAGGGTGCCGCCGGTTATCCACAATAAAAACATGCTACCGGATATACCGAGAGGAATCGTGAGCATTACAATGAATGGCTGAACCAGGTCTTCATATTGGATAGCCAGGATGATATACAGCAGAAATACCACGATGAAGAAAATGGTCCATAGCTGTTTCAGTTGGTCCTGGTCTTCAAAATACCTCCCTGAAAATGATACGTTGAGATTACCCGCTGCGGCGAGTTGCCTGATTTGTTGCTGTAATGCATCTACATTCTTTATCTTTCTACTAAATACCATGGCATAGTAGGCGCCCGCCCGGTCTCCTGTTATAAACTTTTGCTGTTCTCCATAATTCATGTGCACAAATGTTCGTAATGGATAACTGATGCCGTTGCTGGCCATTACCATGGTATTCATGATCTCTTCTCTTCCTGAAGGAGGCTGTAATCTTACATTCTTTACATTACCGAAGCGCTTAATTTCTGTAATGGTATAGTGACCATATAATTGCTGCAGCACCTCCTCTATCGCATACCGGCTTATGCCATATAGCGCCATCTTTTCGTCATCCAGGATCACTTCCACATTCCGCTGCTTTACCAGCCCGGCGCCCATTTCAGCTGCTACCTGTATGTTTTGTGAAATACTTTCCAACCGGCTGCTAATACTGTCAAAGTCAGAAAAACTCCCTTCCGGCCTAAAACGTGCTTCCAGATAAGGCGTATTATTTGAAAACAAACGGGTAAAGGCATTAGGGGCATCAATGATTCTTACAAGTGCCTGAGGATAGTGCTGTTTCAACATCTTTCTCAGCACGTTGTCTGTTGCGCTTTTCTGTTGCTCGCTATGGCAGGCATAATAAAGGGAGGCATTCTGAATATTGTTATTATCTTCCTGTATTAAAAATTGTTGAATGCCCACCTCGGCTTCGGTGAGCAGGCAGGTGGATTGTATGGATTGCTGCAGCTCCTTCACTCTTCTCAAATTCTCCTGTGCGTCTACCGGCGCATTCCAATCAATCAATACCAGGCTCTCCTTTTTCTCAATAGCCGGAAGGGGGCTAACAGGAATTTGCTTTGCAATAAAAACACCAACGGGCATTACCAGGATGGTAATCAAAAAATAGCGTAACCGGTGTTTTAATATATGTGAAATCATCCGGTGATAATGGCGCGACACCCATTTATAAAAGATAGTGTCTTCCTTCATTTTTTCCGGAGCCCCCTTCAACATCAATCGGTACAATAACGGGGAGAGAATAAAAGCAACCAGTAGAGATACCCCCAATGAAATAGTTAATGCAATGCTTTGATCGGTCACCAGCGAACCTGCCATTCCATTCAGCAATACAAGCGGGGCATATACAGCCACCGTAGTGAGTACCTGGCTAATCACCGGCGCCACTACTTCATTGGTACCCTGCACACTGCTTTCCATCATATCCATACCTGCTCTCCGCTTCCGCGTGATGTTATCTATTACCACAATAGAGTTATCAATCAACATCCCTATTCCCAATGCCAATCCTGACAGGGAAATAATGTTGAAAGAGATATTGAAAATGTAAAAGAAAATGAACGTTAAAATAAGCGATAATGGAATACTGATGCTCATGAGAGACGGGGATGCCCAATTGCCCAGAAAGACAAACAACAGTAAGATAGTTAGTATCCCCCCTATCACAATATCCTGGTATAAATTACTGATACCAGCATCCAGCAAAAAAGTTTGATCCTGGGAGATGTAAAACTGAATACCCGGATAATCTTTCTTAAATTGTTCTACTGCTGATTTAATCCGCGGCACCAGCTCATTCATTTTACTGTCGGTTTGTTTCTGTACAGTTATCACCAGGCCCTCTTTTCCATTGAATACATGGTACCCGGTGGGTCTCTCTTCCGTTTGCTGCACGGCAGCAATACGCCCCAGTGGGATAATAGATCCATCTGTCAGTTTCACTGGCAGCTTCTCCATTTGGGTGGCAGTTTCCAGGACATTACTGAGTTTCACAAAATAGCGGTAATGTCCGTCCTTTACGCTGAGGCCTCCCATATCCTGGTTGGCATTGCGGATTGTCTGAACAATAATTGCCTCCGTTTGTCCGATGGCAGATAAAGCCGCCTTATCGGGTATAATATCAATAACCGGATGTTGGTACCCATTGATATCTACCAGGGAAACGCCATCGATTTGTTCAAGACGTCTTTTTAATGTCTTTATGGTTAACTCGGATGCGGCGGCCATACTTCCCGACGCAACGGGGATTACCTGTACCCTGATAACCGGTACATCTGATGTATTGATACGCATGGCTTGCGGAGCGGGCATATCCCGTGGAAATGTGCTGCTAAGCCGGTTAAGTTTTTCATTTACTTCTATATAGGCCAGGTCCATTCTGGTACCATATTCAAAGGTCAGGTATATGATACCGGTATGATTAGACGTCTGACTTTCTATCTGCTTTAGATGACCAAGATTGGCGAAGTTTTCCCGTATAGGCTGCAACACATTCTGCTCCAGCACATTTGCAGACGTATTAGGATAATTAACGTGAATAACGATTTGTGGCACATCGATATTGGGCAATAGTGACACCGGTACTTTTTTAATTAATACCAACCCACAAACAACCAAAGCCAGAAAGCACATTAAAACGGCAATAGGTTTCTGTATTAAATATCTGATCATGTGATCTGTTAAATGCTTTGAATAGTGTTATAGTTCCGGTTGATTCACCCTACTGCTGTCTTTTGATATATTTTCCGATTTCACCGGAGCATCGTTTGCCAACTGCAGATTGTTAGAAATGATGACCTTCTCCCCACCTTTCAAGCCGCTGATAATTTGCACTTCTGCGCCATTATCGCCTCCTACCGTTACATAGTGCCACCTGGCCACGTTATTTTCGCAGGTAAAAACAACTGCCTTACCGCTCCGCATAACAACAGCCTCTTTGGGCACCACTATTGACTGCCGGGTCGGTATACTTATCATTGCCTGGCAATTCATGCCGGGGTACAACGGTGGCTGTCCATTTACTTTCAATCTGACTAACGCCATACCATTCTCATCTATATAAGGGTTAATATCATATAATACAGCAGTATACTTACTTTCCGGAGAAGCCACCGGGATAATAACAGCAGGTATATTTTTGCTGAGCATAGCCACATCAGACTCCAATACCTTTACCTCCAGTACCAGGTTCCCCGCATCGTATACGCGGAACATATCCAGCCCCGGCCTCAGGTAGCCACCTTCCTGTACCTTTACATCTGATACCCGACAATCAAACGATGCATAGATGTAAGACCGGGAGAGTTCGTACTTCAACTCCCTGATATCCTGTTCGGCATCCGAAAGCCGGGAGCTGATACGTAGCTTTTTCCTGATCCCGGCCGCCTGAAGTGTATCTGTTCCAGTAAATAGATTCTGATATCCCAATAACTGGCTCTCATATTCTTTCGTTGCATTATAAAGATTTAACTGTGCCCGCTCCATTCTCAATTCAATCGGAGTCGTTTCTGTTTGGGCCAGCAATGCCCCTTTACTGAACGTTGCGCCAACCGCTGCTTTACAAATAACTAATTTGCCGCCGCTTTCTGCGGTAATGACTTGTTCATGCAATGATTTTATTTTTCCGTTGGTATTAACGACATAATTAAAAGTCCTGTTAGCAGCCAGCGCAATTTGCACGCTGGTGGCCGTAGCTGTATTCTTTAATGAAAAGTCCTGCCCTTCCTTTATCTCACCACTATCCCCACCGGAGGCGTTGCAGGACATATTTAGCCAACTCAGTGGCGCCACTACACACAACAATAATTGAACTATAGGTATCTTCATGAATTATCCTGTTTTTATTACTGATGTTTCAATAAAGCATTCATTTCCATTCTTATCCGCTTCACCTCATCTGAAGTTATCTTAACCGGCATACTAACAATTGTTGCGGCCACCTGCCTGGCCCGGGCACTATCTCCCATCTTAAGATATAATCCGGCCATTTCATACCTGGGCGAAAACCTGGAAGGAACCAGGTTGGACAAATACTGATACTGTGCCAATGCCTTCTCATAATCCAATGATTGTTTATAAGCTATACCAAGGGCCTGAGCGCTGCGATAGGTGAGGAAGTATTTGTTACATTGCTCCAGGAGTAACACCGAGCGCCGATGCGCGGCTGTATTCTGCAACAATACTTCTCCATAATCCAGTAAATATTTTCCATCATGCTTTAACAATGGCATCAGCTTTTCGTACTCCTTTACCTGTTCACCATACTCAGGTAAATAGCGGTTACGCAAACATTGCCATTTAAAAGCAGCGGCGGCATTTACCAACGACAACATGAAAAAAATGCTCAATGCAAGCATGCCACTTATCCGGAAAATCCTGGCAGCCATTCCGGCAATAACAGTTCCATCCTCTTTTCTATCTCCCAATATATATGCAGTAAGAAAACAGCAAAAAAACAAGAAAATCAATGGGGTAATATGCAAAGGATAAGAAGTGAGTCCCACCACCAATATGGCAATCATCACCAACTTACAGCTACTCAGCAATGCTTTGTTTGCTGAAGTGGTGGTGCTGAAAAACCAAATTAATCCCGCGGCTAAAACAATTAAACCAACAATGCCCAATTCTTCAAACACCTGCAAATATTCATTAAACAATACATAACTTTCCCCTGCACTCAGATAAAAATGCAGGGAGGGCGCCGGGTGCTGTTGAAAATACTGCGCCTGCCACTGTGGATAATACCAACTGAATCTGCCTGGCCCGGTTCCCAGCCAGAAGTGATCAAATACGTGTTCCCTGGCTACGTCCAACATCAGCAACCTCCCAACAGCCGACATCAGCTTCATCTGTATCAGGTGATTTCCTGATATCCATATAGCTATTGCCAGTACAGGGAATAACAACACAGCCACTACAGCAATAAACCTTTTCCCTATACGCTGTTTTAGCAGAAGTACCCACCTTTTTAACAGCGGTAGTATCATACCAAACAATATAACTACCAATGCCACCATAGCAGTGCGCGATTGATTCGTCCAAACAATTATAACCGTGCAAACCAGGAAGAAACTAAAGCCAGTTATCATCCACCATTGCGACCTGTTTTTGAAAACAACTGTTTTCAATATATACCAGGTAACCGGCAATTGAATAACCAGGTAACTACTGAATATACCTGAATTCCGGAACGTTCCGTCAGGCCTTCGCAAGTCATACTCACCAGGACGGAAATACTGGTCCATCCCCAGATAGCATTGCCACAGATAAAAACATCCGGTTAGTACCCACCACCAATGCATGGTCCCGGCATCGGTATTCATAAATATGCATACCATCAAAGCAATGGCCAGCAAAGAGACAAAATGCTCATTGAAGAATGAGTAATATTCGGAGAAAAAAACAATAGACAAAACCAATATCAATCCCCCAGCGAATAACGACTGACCCGGTAACAGCTTGTCTTTTCCAAAAACAGATAGCGCAAACCAACCCGTAAAAACCGCAATCGCATAGGTCAGCAGGTAGTACTGATGCTTCCCAATCCCCAACTCATAGTTGAAAGAATAGGGATAAACAGCCACCAGGTATCCATAGAATAGGAGCGATAGTACAACAAAATAAAAAGCAGGTTTCTTACCAACATTGGCCACTTGATATAAGTCCAGGCGCATCATTATTAAGCATAATATTTTCTGGTATGCTACAGCAAACCATTGTAATAAGATCTGATATAGTGTGTGTATCGACTGTTGGGAGCAAAGAAATTATTTGCCTTCAATGACTTGTCAATAGTAAAGAAATAAGAAGTAGCCCTCTTCTCTATCTTAAAAGGTAACCGTCCATTGTCAAGCCACAATACTTTATAGTTGATCTCCGAAATCTTCTTCCATTTAATGTAATCTTCATAATTTTTAAAATCTACCAATACCAGGATATTATACTTCTCCGGCATTTGAGCGTATGTTTTCAAAATACTCAATGAACTGTCGGCACAGGCATGGCATCCCAATTCTGTTAATCTGAATACAATGGTTTTATCGTGACTGCGCAACTCTGACAAGAGGTCTATACTATCGCCCTTTTGCTTACCTACCTGGTATACCATTAAAGGGTGATCCCCTACCGGCACATCATGCTCTCTCAACATGGTTTCAGACATCTCTGCCAGATAATAATTCTCAAAAGTTGACTTGCCTACACTATCCAGCAATAATTGGTTTTCGCCGGCTTTTGCATGTTGTTTCTTCTTAGCGTCAGCATATAAAAAAGAAAGCCCCAATACACATATACTCAGGCAAATTAGTAGTATGCGGGAAGGCTTGTCTGATGAAGCAGTATTTTTCATGAACAGCAATTATTTAAACCTGGTTTTAAAAATAAAAAGGTCTTCCTCTTCTGCATTAGCGATGGCTTGATACAAGGGGCTTTCCTGGGGACACAATTTCTTTAAGTCGAAACATTTCACAACCGTGATAAACCAGTTGTTATCTGCATCATAATAGCTGGGAGCGGGGATAATAGTTTTATACTTACTATTATCTGCAAAAATCCTCGCGTTGTAAACAATTTTCCCTTTCTGCTTATCAAACAATGAAAAAAACAAACCGTTCTTCTCATCTGCAGAAGTCAGGAATACAGTGTGATCACTTTCCAGCCAACGACCATTAAACAGCGTGTATCCTTTAATAATATCTGTACTGGGTACAAAAGCTGTTCTATCTTTAAGTTTCTCTGCGTATTTGGCAATTTCTTTCTCTACTAATCCATCCGGCAGTGTATGCTCCTTGTACCGGATTTTGTACCGCTCCGTCATTCCACTGGCAGATACATTATACACATAGTTATTGTAGGGCTCCACAAATCTCAGGGTATCCTTGTATTGGTAAAAATGTTCAAGATAAGATAACCACTGTGCACCGGAAAAAGCCTTATTGTAATAATGGAACGCATGTTCCAGTTTCAGGGAGTCATTTAATATAGCCAGGTGATAGTAGTTACCTTTGTAGGGGTCATTTGTGTGGTCAAAGCTGGCATAGCCAATATGTTTATCAGAATTTGGAATCGACTTCATGGTATTAAACATGAGAAATTCAGAGAACTTGCTGATTCTTTGCAGGTTGAAAAGGCTATCAAAAACATATAATTTCTTTTGTGCGAAATCATAAGCTTCCAGGTTATGTTCATTATTTATCCAGCAATCATTTATTTGCAAAGCATCGTTGGGGCCTTCTCCTGTTTTAAGTACCGTTTTAACAAAATTTCCTTTCGAATCGAAAAGCCCTATTTTCCGGCTGCCAAATCTGTCAAAAACCAGGTAATGATTTCGGCTAACATACGTTTTAGTGGCCTCCGCCAGTAGATTTCCGCTTTGCTCCTTCAGCGGAACCAGTTCCATACTATCCACATAGGAACCCACATCAGCCACATTTTTCAGATCGGTATTGTCAATAAAAATAGTTTGAGCCGGGCCCTTAGTGTCTGCTTCTTTATCGTTATTGCAGGCTATTATGCCAATACCAAGCATCATCCCCCATAAAATTCCACGATTCATATTTCTGCGTTTCTATTATCTGTGATAGGAAGAAGCTCTTATAAAAAGAGCTTCTTCCGGAATTATTATTCAGTTATTCGTTATTGTTTCTGAACGCAGGTACGCGTAGTAATACCACCGCTGCAGGTTACTTGTGTGCAACCGTAAGGGTATCCATAAGCGCCACTGAAATCACAGATTTTCTGTTGACCACCTGCAGTAAAATGCACGTAGTTACCAGATCCGCTGGCTTCGAAGCCGCCGGAGATGCCACCCAGGCCATCTAAAATCCCTTGTAATGAGGCGTTGTTACCAACGTACACAGATGCTCCTCCGGCAGTATAGTTGATACCGCAATTAAGTGTGGTGGAGGTATAACATCCATGACCATTCGGAGAACCACCCTGATCTGTTCCGGAGCTATAGCTACCTTCCACTTCACCATTAGAGGAGAAAGGTACTGACACTACCAAAACAGCCATGGCCACAGCGATGAAGCCAATAAAGTTTAAAATTTTCGTTTTCATAATTTTTTTGATTTTAATTTGAATGATAATCTGTGCGCACAAAAAAAATTATCAGATCAAAAGTAATTGCCCTTAGTCCCATATTTAGAGATTAGAAAAATCCTTATTGCAGAAAGTTTATTTTCTGAACAAATGGAGCAGGATGCCGGGAGGAACTACTACCATCGCATCGTGATTCCACATCCCGTTTTAAGTATAGTCAGATGAAGTCTATTTCGCCTTTTCGCATCGTAATACTCATTGCCACACTTTCCCTGCTAAGCCTGTTGCTTATTCCGAAGCTACGGGTAGACCTGGTACCTCATACTTCCGGGAATACTATCACGGTGAGTTTCTACCTGCCCAACAGCAGTCCGGATATTGTGGAATTACAAGCCACGTCCTTACTTGAAAATGCTTTATCAAGGGTAACAGGTATCAAAAATATCCGGTCTGCTTCCGACTATAACCAGGGGCAAATCTGGTTGAGCTTTGCACCAGGAACCGATTTTAATGTCCGGGAATTTGAAATCAGTGCTATCATCAAACAGCTATTCCCCAAATTACCTCCAGGGATCAGCTATCCCGTTGTGTCGTCTGCTATCGAATCTGCAGAAACAGACAGTCGCCCGCTATTGATATATAGCATCCATGCGCCACAGCAGCCGTTTAAAATAAAGCAGACAGTGGAAGAACTACTGGTAAAAAAACTCGCCGGCTTCTCCGGCCTGCAAAATGCCACCCTTAGTGGGATTAATCCGCTCCAGGTGGTGATCCGCTATGATATCCGAAAATGCCAGTTACTACAGCTATCTCCATCACAAATCAACTATGGCCTGCTGAGCAGGTATGCGGTCACTTATCCGGGGTCTATTCATACCGACACCGGGGAGCAGTATTTCCTGCGTATCCAGGCGGCGCAAACAAGCATCCGGGAAATAGCGCAAACGTTGCTAACAACCCCGCGCGGCCCCATTCACCTGGGTGATATTGCCACCGTATCTATTGAGGAAGCAGATCCACAGTGGTACCTGCGCATCAACGGCCAGAATGCACTTAATATGAGCGTGTATATCCGAAAAGGCGGGAATGCTATTTTAATGGCGGGAAAATTAAAAACAGCTATTAACAAATTAATAAAGGACTTACCTGCGGCGTACCATGTCAGCATGTCCTATGACAACGCTGATTTCCTGGAAAAAGAAATGAACAAGAACTACCAACGAGCCATATTATCCGTAAGCATTCTTTCTTTATTCATCTTTTTATCCTATCGCAAATGGCGGTATCTACTGATATTAATATCCGGCCTGGTTGTAAATCTTTCCCTGACGCTTATCTTCTCCTACCTCTTCCAGGTAAACATTCATCTTTACACCATCGCAGGTATAGCAATTGCTTTTGGTATTATGACGGATAACGCAATTGTAATGCTGGATCACTATCACCGGTATCTCAACAGGAAGATATTTCCTGCCTTACTCGCTTCTTCACTTACAAGCATGGCCGCGTTGTCGCTTGTTTTTTTATTGCCCATGGAACAACGGGAGAACCTAAGTGATTTTTCCATCATTATTGTTTTATCTCTAGCGGCTTCTGTTATTGTAGCATTCCTGTTTATTCCCGCGCTATACCAGCTATTGACAGATCGGAACAAAGTACCTGTCCGGGTAAAATTCTCCACCAGGAAAACCTGGTGGAAGATACGTTCCGGCTATGGCGCTGGCATTAGTTTCCTGGCAAAATACAAAGCAATCTATCTCACCCTGATATTGCTGCTATTTGGGTTACCCGTATTCCTGCTTCCGGATAAATGTGATTCTGCCACCTGGTACGCAAACATTTACAATAACACCATAGGTAGCAGCCATTACCAGGAACATATCAAGCCTACTGTGAACAAATGGTTAGGAGGATTTCTACGTCCATTCATCGAAAACGTTTATGAAAAATCTGGTTATCAAACACCCGAAAGAACCCTGCTTTATGTAAATGCCTCCATGCCAATTGGCAATACTATTGACCAGATGGATCGCATAATTTCTGATTTTGAGCGCCAGTTAGGTCCGATAAAAGGTATCGATAAATTTATTACACGTATTTATTCCGGGCAGCATGGAAGCATAGAAATTTCCTTTAAAGAAGCGGTAGAAAACACCCGATTCCCTGCTCAGTTAAAGCAATACCTGATTTCCCGGTCTATTGACTGGGGTGGCGTAAAATGGACAATTCATGGTGTGGGCCGTGGCTTTACCAACAACGGATCAGATGAAATTCCTGCTTTCGTTATAAAAATGAAAGGATACAATTTTGACAACCTGGAACAACAGGCTATCCGGCTTGGGCAAATATTGGGGCGCCATAAAAGAGTACAAAAAATAAATATCAATGAAAGACAAAGTTATGATGAGCAAACCAGCCAGGAATACGTACTTAATCTGAATCCGGAAAAAATGAAGTTGAGAAACACCGACCAATATGAAATTATCAATGCATTACGTGATTTATCAAAGCCTGTCAATACCGCTTCCAGCATCATTATGAACAACACTTACTACCAGGTATTGATAAAAGAAAAAAACAGTGACAATTATAGCAACTATAACATTATGCACAATGCCCTTCAATTAGACACTAACAGAGCAGTGCAGATAAAAGACGTCGGAAACTTTGAATTCAGGAATACAATGACCACCGTAAATAAAGAAAACAGGCAATACATCCGGCACGTGAGTTTTGAATACCTGGGCGCCCCGGAGTTTGGCGAAAAATATTTGTCGGAAGCCCTGGAAGAAATGAAGAAAACAATGCCGGTAGGCTATACGGCAGAAAAGCCGGAATGGACCAATGATTGGGGCCACAGTGGCAGACATTATTACCTGATTTTATTCCTCATGGTGCTCATCTTTTTCATCTGTAGTGTTTTATTTGAAAGCCTGCGGCAACCATTATTCATTATCCTTGTTATACCTCTTTCCTTTATTGGGTTATTCATTTCGTTTTCCTCCGGCAACACTTATTTTGATCAGGGTGGATATGCCGCCTTTATCATGTTGGGAGGACTCGTAGCCAACGCCAGTATTTTTATCATTAATGATTACAACCAACTGCGTACATCATCACATCAACACAATAACCGATTACTGGTCCGTGCCATCTTTTGTCGCAGTAAAACCATCCTATTAACAATTATATCCTGCTGCTGCGGGCTATTGCCGTTTCTTGCAGAAGGCCAACACGAAATATTCTGGTATGCATTTGCCATTGGAACATCAGGCGGCCTACTCTTTTCACTGCTGGTTATATTCTTTGTTTTTCCAGTATTTTTATACCGCAGAACTAACAATTCATAGGCCCCATCTTCCAGGTTTTTTCTATCAAAAAAAGCAGCTTTTTTTTTGCTTTTTTTGATAGAAAAAAGGTGAAAAATAAAATTAAAACGCTACATTTGTTTATACGTTTGTTTTTACTTTAAACAACGGGGATGCACTTGTGAAAAAGTCCAATAAACCCAACCCTGTAGAGCATTTCAATTACCCATTCCATTATAGTGAACACTTTTTGTTACCAACGAAAACATATAAAAATTCATTCTTCCTATGTCTGGTTTTCATACCATTTAAAAAATAAAAACTCCCATTCTAACATGAACATCAAGTACATTCATCGCCTTGAAAATATTGATACGATTATACGTACCAAAAGTTCCGGCACACCGCAGCAGTTTGCAAGAAAAATTGGGCTATCGAGAAGTAAATTATTTATTTATCTGAACCTTATGAAAGAATTGGGCGCACCCATAAAATACAATAAAGAAAGGGGGTGCTACTACTATGAGTGTATTGGGGAATTTAGCTTCCGATGGAATCAATATGAGTTTTCATCATGATATACTCATTTCCAATTCAGCATATACGTTAGATTTCTCAACCCAACTTACCTGCAAAGTTCTTCTTTTACGATCCCACCAATTATCAGTTCACATCACATAGCTGAACCGATAATAAAAAAAGCAGCGGTAACACGACTGCTACCGCTGGAATGCTTATTGAAAATTTACTCTGATACTATCTTTCTTACTCTGTTATTATTCTTATCCAACACATACACTACATCATTTTTATCTACCGTTACGCCCATGGGCGCGTTGAAGGAAGCCAATCCACCAATGCCTTCTGAATAACCAGGCGTACCATTACCTGCATAAGTAATTACATTCCATGTATTGGGATAGATAGCGCGGATACTCTCATCCACATTGGCACCATAACTACCATTACCTGCAATATATACGATACCATTATCGCCCACTGCCAAACCCCATGGGTTAGCAAAACGGGCGGCAGCGCCAACACCATTTACAAAACCTGGCACACCGGTAGTACCAGCAATCACGCTGCGTTCCCAGGTCCCTGCTTTAAACCGGAGAATGGTTTGGTCGCCATAACTGGATACATATAAGTTACCATCTTTATCGAAATTCATTCCGCCGGGGCTATTGATACCGCTGATCACCACCTCACTGCTGCCATCAGACTTCAATTCAATGATGGTGCCATTACCCGGACTGGCATAAAATATTCTGCCGGATTTTTTATCTACCGTGATATTCCACGGCTCCTGTATTGCATCTCCGAGGGAAGAAGTGGTGCCATCTGGTGTAATTTTACGGATATGCCATACACCCGGATCCGCTACATACACATTTCCGGCGGCATCAGTAGCTACGCCATAAGGAATGGAGAAGCGAGCTGTTGGACCTTGCCCTTCATCGCCCCCACCATGGCCGGGACTACCTGCCAATACAGTAACATTACCCGCCTTGTCAATTTTACGGATACAATTATTACCCGGATCTGTTACAAACACGTTGCCTTTATCATCCGTAGCCATTCCCATCATCCTGAACCAGCTCTGTCCATTAAAATTGAACATGGCGTCTGTTCCTTTTCCATCGGCATACCCCGCGGTACCATTGCCAGCCAGGGTAGTAACTGTCCTGGTAAATATATAATTGAATGGCGTGCTGCTTACCACACTATCCTTTCCGATAGACACGACGAGGTTGCCAGACCCACATCTTTTAGGTACAATTACCATAATTTGTTTGGTATTGGCGCCTATTATTTTACAGGGGTTACCATTGATGGTGACCTTCAGGTTGGAGGTATCAGATGAAAAGTTATCACCGCTAATCAACACTTCTGTAGTAGCGCCGCCGGTAGTGGGAATAAAATCTGTCAGTAAAACAGGCTGGCCTGCAGCATGTTTCAAATCATTATCTTTTTTACAACTGGTAAATGCAGCTGCAACAAAAAAACAACCTGTAAGTATATATGAATTCAGTGGCCTGATCATAGCAGTCAATTGAGAATTAAATAAAGAAAATTATTACCACCCTGGATTCTGTACCAACGCCCTTGCTCTTTCCAGGTCTTTCTGCTGTATAGGGAACATATACATCCGGTCGTCCCAGTAACGTTTCTGGAAAAGTGTTCGGTTATAAAAATCAGTAAACGCAAATCCCTGCTTGTTGTCATTTGCATTTACGTTCATGCTGTAAATAGCCTGGTTCTCCGGTTTACCCATCAGCTGACGACGAATCAACGTTAAATAGCGGTCGCCTTCAAAGCAAAGCTCTACCTGTCTTTCTCTCAGGATATATTTCCTCATTTTTTCCTGGTTGCCTACGGCATCAGGATAGGCTACTTCTATTCCCGGAATACCTGCTCTTGTTCTGATCATATTCAGGTAAGTAACAATATCGGGATTAGCAGGATCGTATTCATTCAGGGCTTCTACATAATCCAGCAATATTTCCGCATAACGGATAAGGATCCACGGAGAACGATAGGCGCCACTCACCATGGTGCGGATATTGTCGTTAGGACTCAGTAGTTTACTGGGCAAATAACCCGTGATCACATTACTTCCCTGGGATATCATTCCTGATTTACCACCATAATAAAACTCTATCCGGCCTTTGCCATCTTTATTATTATCGGAAGAAAAATAATTGCGTTCATCAGGGGAGGTGGCGGCGGTAACGGGGCGGCCATTATAAGCAACATAAGCGTAGAAACGGGGTTCCCGGTCAGCATACATATTCCAGTCACCTTTATTTTGTTCCCATGTCTTCTTCCCTGCTTCCTGGGCAAAACCAGTTTCCTTGTAACCGGAAGTAGGGTCATCAATGGTTTTACCGTTGTTCATGTAAAATGCATCCACTACATTTTGCGTAGCATTATATAAATCGAGTCCTGAGGGGCCAGGCGAAGCACAGGCGGTATAGCCCCAACGGTCCCAGTTCATGGAGGCCAGGATGATTTCATTGTTCCAGGAAGTCAGGAACAAATCACGTACGGATTCATATGGATTAAATTGACTGCCACCATTATCCAGGTTGGTGAACAGCTTATAAATATTTGAGTCTATAATGGCTTTGGCAGCAGTGGCCGCAGTGCGCCATTTATTTACATCATAAGCGACAGGTGCTAACGGCGTACCGTCCTGGTTTTTGAAATTAGCCAACCGGGGATTACCATTCCATAACGGACTGGCTGCCCACAGTGCCACCTTTTCTTTGATGGCCATACAGGCGCCTTTGGAAACCCGGCCATTATTACCTGCATTCCAGGTAAATGGTAATCCTTTTGCTGCGGCATCCATTAACCCATTGATATGGGCTACACAGTCGTTGAATGGCGCCCTGGTCAATTTATTATAATCATCATTGGGACTCATAATTCCATTCATAATTACAAACGGGCCATATTGCCTTAACAACATCCAATAAAAATATCCCCGTAAAAACAGGTTTTCTGCTTTATACTGCGCTTTCAAAACATCACTCAGCTGAACAGCCGGCACTCTGTCAATGTTCTGTTCAAAAACAAATGACCTGCGGATAGCGTTATAATAACCACCCCAGTTATAGTAGTACCAATCAGATGCACTCCAGTTACCACTCACCATAGACCTTACATTGGTACTGGGAATAGAAACAGACATTTCATCTGAAACACCGATATTGGCATAATCACTATAGCCGGATCTGTAGCTGTAAATATTACTCAGATAGGCTTCTGCGTTTGCCCTTGTTTCCCAGATCTGGTCATCCGATAAAAGATTATCCGGCTTTTTATCAAGGTACTTCGTACACGCGCCCAACATCATCACGCTTATACCACTGAAAAAAAGTAACAGGTATTTATATCTCTTCATAACATGATCATTTTTGCTTGATTAAAACTGCGCTCTTAGACCCAGCGTAACGGTTTTAGAATAGGGGTACTTCGCTGCATTGTTACCCAGTTCAGGATCCCATAATTTAAACTTCGAGAAGGTAAGCATGTTGGTACAGGAAGTATACACCTGTAAACTGCTGATACCTCTTCTCTTCATTTCCGGTGTAATAAATGAATAACTGAGAGAAGCCTGTTTAAGGCGCATAAAACTTCCATCTCTTACCCACCAGCTGCTGTTTACGTAGTTATTATCATTGGTATTGGCCACGGTGATTCTTGGGTAGTGTACATGCTGGCTCGGATTATCCGGTGTCCAGCGGTTCATAATATCCTCCATAACGGCGGCTGTATACTGCCCCATACCGGCAAACGGTACCACACCAACACCTGGTGCACCGGCGCCATCTAATTTAACATCAGTACCATTCGCCATAATGCCTACATCGGCTACACCCGCGAAGATGGCAGAGAGTTCAAATTTTTTATATCCAATATTGAAACCGTAACCATATGACCAGGTTGGGAAAAATGACTTGCCGAGATAGGTCTGATCATCACCATTAATTTTGCCATCATGACTCAGGTCCATGTATTTCACATCACCAGGATAAACCGTCCTGCTTTGTTTAGCACTTTTGGCTACATCATCGTCACTGGTAAACAATCCTAAGCTCTGGTAGCCATAGAATTCACCGTAGCGATGTCCTTCCATTTGTTGATAAGGGAATATTGCTTTAGGCGCATCTGCATAAACGATACGGTTTTTAGCATAAGTAACGTTACCGAATACACGAATAGAAATATCCTTTCCGATATGATCTGTATACTCCAGGCTGGCATCCATTCCTTTATTCACCATTTCTCCTACATTACCGTAGATTGATACATCAGAATAACCACCAATAGGTGAAATACTATTCCGTGCAACAAGGATGGCTGTTCTTCTGTCCTGGAACCAATCTACTACCAGGTTCAGCTTATTCAGGAAGCCTGCTTCCAGGCCGATATCTGTTTTCGCTGATTTTTCCCAGGTCAGTCCGTCTGTGCCAAGCACACTGGGGGCAATACCATTGTTATAAACAGGGTTTCCGGCGCTACCAAAAGATACACCGCCGGCACTAGTGTTATATCTTGTTAAATATCCAAACCTGTCGGCATTTTCGCCGCCGATCTGGTCATTACCTGTCATACCATAGGAACCTCTGATCTTCAGCAGGTTCACTGTTTTGATAGCAGACTGGAAGAAATTCTCTTTTGAAATCACCCAACCAACAGATCCTGCAGGGAAATAACCCCATCTCTTACCTTTCTGGAAATTTTCAGAACCTGTAGCACCCATATTTATTTCGGCCAGGTATTTATCCATATAGGAATAAGTGGCCCTGGCGGCTACGTTCTGGCTACGGTAAGGAATCGCACCTATCGCATCACCGGCGGAACCCTTTAAACGGTTCCGGATACTACCTACGAGCAAGCCACCGAAATTGTGCTTACCGAAGCTGCGGTCATAAGTCAGGTTACCTTCCAGGTACATCATGCGTTCTCCGGAAGAAGACGCGCTGTATCCCAGGTAAGTGTCACCTGTTCTTACAGGTACGCCAAAGATGAGGCTACCATCTTCGTTTCTGCCAGATGCATACCAAAGATCATTCAACCCTTTCCGGGAATTGTCAAATTCGCTATAAGTATCAAATGAAAAGCGGGCATTGGCACTCAGGCCTTCTGTAATAGCATCCAGTTTCTGGTTAAGAGATAACACAGACTGGATAGATGGTTTGAATTCTGTGCTATAGCCTGAATTCTGTACCAGGTTGAAAGGGTTGGCGCCACCGTTGTTGATCGGTCCGGCCCATTTGTTACCCGGATAAGCAACCGGGAAAGAGATAGGATTGGTACCATAAGTTGAATACCAGATAGTTTTGGCGGAGTTACCGGGGAAACGGCTATTTACCAGCATGGAAGCCAGGTTGAGGGAAAGCACTGTTGTTTTGGTGACGTTCAGATCTACATTACTCCTGAAATCGTATCTCTTGAAATTAAGGTTGGGGTTATAATCATTTATCTTCTTTACATTGTATTGTCCATCCTGGTTATAAAACGACATCGATACATAATAACGCATGGCTTCTCCACCACCGCTTACGTTTACATTTGCATTGGCCATAGCTGCCCAATCCTTATAAATAGTATTGATCCAGTTTACATTTGGATACAGGTATGGGTCCAGCCCACTGGCTGTTTTCCTAATCGTTTCATCTGTATAAACAGGTTGGTCTCCTGCATTCGTTCTTGCCTCGTTATACAACTTCATATAATTCACCCCATCCAGCATTTTAGGTAACTTGGTTAAACCGCTGTAACCTGTTTCTGCTTTGGCTGAAACTTTGGGTTTACCGGCAACCCCTCTGCGGGTGGTGATGATCAGTACGCCATTGGCCCCTTTGGCTCCATAAACAGCCGTAGCAGAAGCATCTTTGAGCAGGGAAATACTTTGGATGTCTTCCGGATCTATATTATTAAATGCCCCTCCGTAAGTGCTGTTCACGTCTTCGCGTTGTACCCCATCCACAATGATCAATGGGGAATTGCTACCTACGAAAGTACCGATACCACGGATGGTGAAGGTTGGATTATCATAACCAGGCTCACCGCCTGCACTTGCCATAGAAATCACCCCGGCTACTTTACCTACCAACGCGTTGGTCAGTGTGCGCACGGGTGTTTTCATGTCCGCCATATTTACAGATGACACCGCGCCGGTTACGGTTACCTTTTTCTGCGCACCAAAGCCCACTACCACTACTTCATTCAGCTTATCTACCTTGGCGGTTAAACTGATTTTCATGGCCTTTTGGCTGGTCACGCGAATTTCTTCCGGGTTCATTCCGATCATCCCTATTTTCAGGATATCATCCTTGGTGGCATTGATAGAAAATACCCCCATTACATCGGTAACAGTCCCTTTGCTGGTCCCTTTTACGGCAACAGTGGCGCCCGGCAACGGATTACCATCAGCATCCATTACCAGCCCCCGTACAAGCCATTCTGCTGCTTTCTCTGTTGAAGCAGCAGGCGCCGCCACTGATTCCTGCGGCACCGCTTTCTTATCCAATACAATACGATTGCGCTGCACCACATAGCTAATATTCCTGCTCTTGAAAATAAAAGACAGTACATCATCCAGCTTCGCCTGCTGAAAATTCAGCGAAATCTTCTCCCCATCATTCAGCAATTGATTACTGTACACCAGCGTGAGTCCAGTTTGCTTCTTAATGGCGCGAAAAATCTGCGCCAGTGATACATCATTTCCCGTAACAGTAACAATAGACTGCAGTGAAGGGGTGGACGTTTGCGCCTGTACGCTGAAAAACGGCATACATATAAGGCTGCAGAGCACCAGTAAGTGTACCACTCTTCGCATAGCCAGTTGGAAGTGGCATATACTTTTTTTCATTCGGGAATTGTTTACAAGTTAAAACGATTATACAGCAAATAGCATCTACCAATGCTTTCAGTACAACTACATCGATTTTGGCAAAACGGGTGACACGCAGTGCTCACTTTTTTTAAAAAAAACTTTCGCAAATATGTTACTGCTGTACCCTAAAAGTATACAGATAAATAGTTGACTGGCCAGCACGAATGCTTTCTGTATAACTACTCCGTTTTCGATAAAACGGGTGACAGCTAATAGCCTAAAATGAAAAATATTTATTTCAGGATAATTTCGCTACCGGAGAGTTGGTAGTCGAGATGGGCAGTCGTTTTAAGATCGGATAAAAAATCATCCAGTCTTTTACGATCCATTAAGCCGGTAACAGATTTGCCGGCCAGTTTATCCTTATCTATTATAAAGCGCATCCCATAAAAGCGGGTGGCCTCCTGTATTACCGAAGCAAGTGGCATGCTGTGATAATAGTATACCCCGCTGCGCCAGGAGGATACTTCTTCTTCATCAAAACGACTGGTGGTAAATCCTTTGTCGGCGCCATAATCTGCCTGTTGGCCGGGTTGTAAGGTTTGTTTTTCATTTCCTTTGCCACGGGCTATTACGCTGCCCGATACCAGGGAGGTTTTCACCCTGCCAGCCTGGTAGGTATTAATATTAAATGCCGTTCCCAATACCTGCACCTGGCTCAAAGCCGTACGCACGATAAAAGGACGCTGCGCATCCTTCGCTACATTGAAGTAGGCTTCTCCCTCTACATACACTTCCCGGCAGGCCGTTCCAAAATGAAATGGGAAACGCAGCCTGGTGGCGGCATTCAACCATACCTCTGTGCCATCAGACAAGGTTAACTGATAACTTTCTCCTGCTGGCACATCCAGGGTATTTTGTACGGTATCGGAAGAAGTATATTGTAAGGCGCCATTACTGGTTTTCAGCGTGGCATTTTGTAAGGCAATGGTTTGAGCGCCGCTGTCTTTATTTAAGGTAATGGCTTCTCCGTGATTCATTACCAGGCGGATAGCCCTTTTTTGTTGCTGTAGTATTACATTGGCAGAAGTGTATACCGGCGTGGGTTTATGCCAAAAGAAAAATACCAGGATACCACTACCCAACAATAAGGTCATAGCCGCCGCCATCATTATTTTTTTCCAGGGTAGTACCCTGACAGGCACCACTGCGGCTCTTTCTTCGTGGATAGCCTGGAGTGCAGAAGCAGAATCAATCCGTTGCAGGTAACCACTGGCATTCATGGTTTCGTCTTCCTTTACCAGCAGCTCCCATTGTGCTTTGAATCCCGGATTATGCAGCAACTGTTCCTGCACATAGCGCTCCTCTTCTGCAGAGAGTGCACCCGACAGGCGTTGTATATATAATTCAAATATTTTTTCCGCTGCTACTTCCATGATTGTTAACAAAACACGGGCTAATGCCCTTTATTAATGACTGCATGCCGCAATACTTTCAACCCCCTTTTCAGGTGAGTTTTGAAAGAATTGATGCTGATCCCCATCTCATCTGCTGCTTCCTGGTAACGCTTACCCTGTATATATACCATTTGTATAGCCGAACGCTTTTGTATGGCCATACCATTAATAGTAGTCAATAATTGTTTATAATAATCCGGCGAAATATCCGGTATACTCATGCACGTTTCATCCTGTAATTGGGTGAAAGCAACTTTTTGTTCCCGTTCGTTCTTTTGCTTTTTCAGCAAGGTCAGGCAACGGTTTTTAATAGCCTGATGCAGGTACCCCTTGATATCACCGTTGAATTGAAGGTATAACTTTTTGTCCCACAGATCCAGGAAAAAAGTTTGTACCAGGTCGTTCGCTTCCGCCTCATTGCGTAAAAACCAATAAGCATTCACACAAAGCAACTTATGATACTTCATAAACAAAGTATCATACGCGGCGGTATCCCCGTCTTTTAACCGTTCAACCAGTTCTATGTCTGAAGAATGATCCATTTAATAAGACTGCCCTATTAGTTGTAGTATATTATCCGTGACGTTGACATAACTTTCCTTGTAACTGTATCGCAGAACAGTTACTATTCCATTTACATGACCTGATATAGTGTTGGAAGAAACATATTTCTTCTATTGTTCAACTGTTGTGACTAAAGATTTTGGCCTGATGATTTTAATTTGAAATCAAGGTAAAGAATAAATCTGTAAAAACATATCCGGTCGGAAAAAAAAGTAAAAGCCCCGGCAAATGATGCCGGAGCTTTTTTTCACAGGGGTTTCAGTAGACAGCTTATAACTTAAAGAAGATTTTTTTCTTATATAACCAGTAGCATAATCCCCATTCCAATCCAAGCACTACAAAGGCGGCAAGAATTTCCTGGATGCTTTCCGGTACCCCTACCATCCCGGTAAAACCTTTTACAAAGATGCCGGTAGTAGGATTTACCCACTGTCCACCTACTGTTTCAAAAAAGAGGTAAATAAAAATCGCATTCATCCCTACCACAGTGGCCAGCCACGCATACCGCACGTTTTGCTTTACATCTATCACCCAGTACAGGAATGCCAGTAATAACATCACCCAACCGCCGGAAGCCAGTGTAAATGAACTGGTGGCAATCCGCTTAATAATAGGCGTGATACCTGCCCAATCCAGCCCGAAACCAGCAATCAAACCTATAGCGCCTGCGGCCAGCAATATCTTGATTTTTTGGGCAGATGACCGGCTGCTGATCAGCAACTTCCCCGCCAGTACTCCCCAGATGGTATGAGCAGCCGTTGGCAAAAAGTTAATAGTCACCCATCCCCCGCCGTTATTCAGCTTTCCCATCAATACCATATCTATAAATGATCCGAAGTTATGATCCTGCACAAACGGCGCTTCATAACCCGGCATCAATATAAAACGATAGAGGAGCTCTGTAGCCAACAATAATAAGAGGCTTACTCCCAGCTGGAAACCATAGGAACGGCGTATAATCAGGTAAGCGATAATGGTTGTTACAGATAGTTGTGTCAGCACATTCCATAGCTCCCACACTAACCTTCCTGCATATACGCAATGGAGGGCAGTGCCAAATATAAACAACTTTAAACAACGAAACGCAATATGCCGGAAGTTTTGTGACCAGGTAACCCCTTTTTGGGTCTTATAGTAGTAAGAAATATACATCGCCGATCCTGCCATGGTCATAAAAGCCGGCTGCACCAGGTCCCAGGCCCGCAGGCCATTCCAGGGATGATGAAAAAACTGTTCAATGATACTGCCGGCAATACCCGGCGGATGCAACTGCGCTATCGACTCATAAATGCGGGCACTTTCTCCGGCCAGGAGAATCATGATAAGTCCGCGCATCACATCCAGGGAAATCAGTCGTTGGTTGACATTGGTTGTACTGTTCATTATCCTGATTGTAGCATTAAATTAATAATTATTCCGGCATATTTAATAAAAAAGATGGCGCCCCTTCATCCGGGATAGTCCCCAACTGGGTGCCCCAATCGCTGGTAGTAGCCACCATACCGAGTCGTATAGCCGTCCCCGTAAAGCCTTTTATTTTTGAACGGTCCAGTCTTCCTTCAAAACGAACCACCCCATTAGCCTCCTGCAGCGTACCTATCGCGTAAAAATCTGTACCTGATTGCGGATCAAAGTTAAAGCCCGTTTGAGGCCCACTGTGATAATACATCGCCATCGGAATGGGCGCCGACTTCAACAGCCATTGTCCTTCCAGCAACACATCATAGCCCCCACCGGTAAAGAGAGACGTCAGTAGCCCCGTACCAGCATTGTTATCACTGTCGATGTACACATCGAAAATCACCCCATCCGACTGCTTCCCACTCATCTCCACATAGAAATACATATACTGCCCGTCGTAATCGAATTTGGCCTTTTTGAACACGCCCCCTTTAGGTCCGGCCGTCATCACGTTCTGGGTCAGCGTATCCCAGTCCGTCAAACTGTTATCGTTCAGTTTAACAGGCGACGTCTTCGAAATACGTATTACCGTAGACCCCTCCGCCGTTACCCCATCTCCCGAAGTAGCATACAAAGTAGGTACATACTTGCCTTTACCCTTATACGTATGCACCGGGCTTTGATCTGTGGAGGTAGTACCATCACCAAAGTCCCATTTCCACGACACCGCCCCCGTGGTGGTATTGTTAAACGTTACCTGGTTGCCATCTACCGCAATCGTGTATACCACCACAGGCGCCGGTTTGGCATCGTCTTTTTTACAGGAAGAAGCTGCGCACAGCAGCAATAATATATAAAGCAATGACTTTTGCATGTTCAGCATTTTACGGGTTCTGGGTACACAGTTTATTGGTTTCTACTTCATCAATCGGAATGTAATAGATGATCTTCGGATTATCCGGCTGTATGATCATATTGGTATAACCGGAAGGATTTTTAGAAAGGTCAATATCCGATTGCTTCAATCCTGGTAAATGATACCCCCAGTAAGTTCTGTTCATCGGCCTTTTATTGCGATACAAATCATAACTGCGATGGCCTTCAAATGCCAGCTCCAGGCGCCTTTCTTTCAATACGATATCCAGCGCCGATTTACCCGCCGGCAATTGCTGGTGATACAGCGCATTCGCTAACCCCCGGTTACCACGGATCATATCCACATCATCCAGTGCGGCGGCCACATTACCGGCTTTGGCATTGGCCTCTGCCCGGTTGAGATACAGCTCTGCCAAACGGAACATAATCGGAGAACTCAAAGTAGGCCGCTTATCCTGGCCGGAGAACTTGGAGATATAGTAAATGTCAATCCCATTCTTCTGCTGCAATACACCGTTATCATCTTTCAATGGCACAATATACTTCCAGCGTACATCCTCCGGGTTAGCCGACATAGTATCTCTCAGCGAAGCGGATGCAAACTCTTCTCCCCAGCCGGAGTTACCGTCTGAGTAAATCATGGATGCAATAGAACCAAATTTGCCATAATCATCCAGCTGTGTGAAGGCTACACAAAAAATGGTTTCACTGCCGTTAATGGCATTCGCAAATAAGTCGGGATAGGTAGCAGCAGTGGTCAGCGAAAAACGGCCGCCATCAATTACTTTGTTCGCAAAATAAAGGGTGCTGTCGTTCACGCCTTCATAGAGGTAAGCCCTGGAAAGCAAAGCCCATGCGGCCTCCCGGGAAGCATACTGTTTACCTCTTGCCTGTGTCATCAGGTCAGCGCCGCGTCGTGCATCCGCAATGATCTGTTTGTATACCTCTCCTACTGATGCCCGGGCTTTCTGTGCCGGATCGCTGGTAGCGGTACGCAATATCACACCCGGAGCTGCCGGGTTCTGCGCGTACGGCATGGCAAATAATTTCACCAGGTTAAAATGAGCAAACGCACGCAGGAAATAACATTCCCCCAGCAACTGTTGCGTAGTGGCATCTGCGTTAGGCAGCTTCTCTACGGCTTCAATCACGGTGTTAGCGTCGTTGATAATTTTATAAGAGATGTACCAGAAATAGCGGGTATTCGGTTGCGTAGGCGAATGATCCAGTGAAAAGCTGTAGAATAAAGGATCTTCCGTGGTTTGTCCGCATACAATATCATCGCTGGCAAAATCAGACAATTGAAAATACTGGCGCAGGTACATGTTATTATCATCGGTGGTACCATTAAATGGTACGTGATCTTTCAGGAGTGAATACGCACCATTCACAGCATTCTTCAGGCCATCCGGCGAACTGGTAATCGTTTCTGTTGTCAGCGCGTCGCTGGGATTTACATCTTTCATACAACCGGTTTGCCATAGCAGCAACGGTAGTAACAACAATATTATAATAACTGATCTCATGACAGGCAGTTTAAAATCTGAAATTAATGTTGAACAGGTACTGGCGGTTATTCGGATACTTGAAATCCGATACGCCGGGCATCACCTGTGATCCGGGCGTGATGGTCGTTTGCGGGTCCTGTCCTAAGAAATTGGTGAACGTATGCACATTGTCGGCGGTAAAGCCAACGGTAATACCTTCCATGTTTAAGCGGCTTACCAGGCGATGCGGCAATTCATAACTCAGGCGGATATTACGCAATGCCAGAAAGCTGCCGTCTTTCAAAAAGCGGGTAGACGTTTGTGTGGAATTGGCGGAATTCTGCGGACTGGGTTCTGTAGCATCATCGCTTGGCTTACTCCAGGTACTGCTGCCTTTGGGCAAATTCACCTGGTTATAATAAGGTTCGTTACCATCATTTTCTACAAAGCGCAGGTTATTGCTGTATACTTTATTACCCGACAGGAAATAGATATTCACACCCAGCGAAATACCATTGTAACTAAAGGTATTTGTCATACCACCCTGGAACTTAGGCAACGCAGATCCTACTTCCTGGTACGTAGCACTCGCATAATTGGAAGTGGATTTCCGGGTACCATCTTTTTCCACTACTTCCCATAATGGTGCACCGGTTTGTTTATCTACACCCAGCCACTTCGGCATATAAAATTCATACAGGTTACCGCCATTGCGATAGATCTGTGAAATACTCCAGGTAGACTGTGTGTTGATAATATTCGCCGGGAACTGCTGCAGCCTGTTTGTATTGAAATTGATATTGAAATCAGTGTTCCACTGGAATTTTCCGGCACGCACATTTAAACTGCTGATGCCTACTTCTATCCCATTGTTCACTAGCTGTCCTACGTTCTCCCAGCGGGTTTCAAAGCCTACAGACAATGGTTGTGACACCTGCAGCAACAGGTTTTTAGTGATGTTGTTGTAGACATCCACGCTGAGGTCTATACGTTTAAACAAGCCGATGTCGATACCACCATTCCACTGGTATTTGCTTTCCCAGGTAAGATCCGGACTAGGCAACTGGGAAGGCGTAGCAGCCGTTTGTTGGTAGTATTGACCCGTCAGTGAAAACAATGCCAGGTAGCGCGACGATCCGATATCCTGTGTACCGGTAACCCCGTAGCTGGCCCGGAGTTTTACATTATTGAATACTTCATTGTCTTTCAGAAAATCTTCATTGCTCACCAACCAGGCAGCAGAGATCGCCGGAAAAGGTGCATAGCGGTTGCTGGAAGGGAAGTTGGAAGAACCATCCACCCGGAAGGAGCCGGTGAGAAAATATTTATCCAGGTAGCTATAGTTTACCTGCGAAATAAAGGATTGTATAATGGCTTCGTTCACGCTACCAAATACCTGCTGATTGCGGGATACCACGTTCAATACTTTCAACCCTACCGGTATACCTTTTCCGGAAGCGCCTAATATTTCAGCATTACTTCCTTCAAAAGCCACGCCTGCCAGGCCGCTGATCCGGTGATCGCCCATATGAAAATCTACTTTCAACAGGTTGTTGGAGATATAGCCATAGTTAAGCGTACTCTGTTCATTCAGATAGCCGTCGCCGTGATACTGCCCCGCTACCTGCGGAGAATACCAGGTTTTATTTTTGTTATACCCCAGCGATAAACGATTGGTGCTGGTAAAGGTCAGCCAGTTGGTGATGCCGATATTAAGCCCCATATCATAGTTCACGTCGAAATTCTTATACGGATGCTCGGAGTTTTGAATGGTATGTATCGGATTTACTTTATCGCGCGACCACCATTTAAAAGATGCATTGCCATCTACATACAAGGCTTTACCACTGCTGTCGTAAGGATTATCCCAGGGCATATTCAGGAAGGCGTAATACATATCGTTGTAGTCGTATGTTTTACCGAAAGCGCCGCTGAGGTTAATGTTGTTGGTAAGACTGATATTTTTTGTAAAATGATACGTAGAATTGGCTCTCAGGTTGACCCGCTGATAATTGGTATTCATAAAAGTACCTTTCTCATTGTAGTACGAGAGGCCCAGGTAATAATCCGCCTTGTCCGTTTTGCCGCTGGCAGATACATATACATTTTGCATCGGTGCACGGCGGAACATATCTGTTAACCAGTTATAGTCCTGGTTTTTCAGCGACAGCGGGCGTTCGTTGTAGAATTTCACCAGGTCAATTTTATAGGAATTATCTGTGGCGCCGGGGATATAATCCCGGTAAAATTCTTTCTGGCGTTCGTACAATTCACTGCCATTCATCATATCCATGGTACCGAAATCGGGCGTACGAAAGCCGGTTGTGATCTTTGCTTCAAAGCGTGTTTTACCGGAAACGGCTCTTTTGGTGGTGATGATGATAACGCCGGCATTGGCCTGGGAGCCATACATAGCGGTGGCGCCGGCATCTTTGAGTACTGTTACCGTAGCAATATCATTCGGGTCGTAGTTACCGCCAATAATACCGTCTACCACTACCAGCGGACTTTGGGAAGCATTCACGGAAGAAATACCGCGCATGCGGATTTCAGCGGCGGCGCCGGGAACACCGGAGCTGCTTACTACCTGCAAGCCGGCTACTTTTCCCTGTAGCATAGTGCCTACATCGTTGGTGGTCACATCTTTTAATTTAGTAGCGTCTACTACGGCAACGGCGCTGGTGAGTTCACTTTTCTTTTTATCGGAATAACCCACTACGATGACCTGGTCCAACTGGCTGTTGCCGGGTTTCAATACTACCTGCATTCCTTGCCGGGCGGGGAGTTCCTGTTTATCATAACCGGTAAAGGTGAATAGCAGTATTTCACCGGCGTTGGCGCTGACGGTAAACTGGCCGCTGCTGTTGGTGGCGTTTCCCCTGTTGGTTCCTTTTACCATCACCGTGGCGCCGGGCAGAGGTATGCCTTCGGCTGTTTTCACGATACCGGATATTTTGCCCAGTGTATCGGCTGCTGCCGGCGGGGGCAATGCTTTCGGACGGATCACAAATACCCCATCGTTCAGGGTAAAGGTAACGGGTTGATGCAGCAGGCATTGTTCCAGTACGCTTTGTACAGAAGCGCCATTCACCTCCAATGTAACCGGCAGGGTATTTTTAAGGGCCGATTCGTTGTATACGATGGTAGCGCCGGATTGCAGGATGATCTCTGCAAATACTTTTTGTAAGGGCATATTTTTCACAGAAAGGGTTACCTGTTGTGAAAAACTCCTGGCGCTTACATGTAAGCAGGCTACCAGGATGAGCCAGGTGGTTATTTTCATCACCCGCAAAATTTTGGTTAATAAAAGTCCCTTGGGGAGAAATGGTTTCTCCTTAAATTTTAAATCCATACTTTTAATAAGGTTTAGAATTCTTAAATGATCATTCGACGGATCTTACAGGATGCTGGACTTTGCCGGGGGTGTGTCCGCACCTCCGGTTTTCCATTGTTCAAAAATTTAGTTCATCAATTTTTATTTACAGACGTTTTACGGTAATACAATAACTTTATTCCCTGTTATTTTAAAGTGATTTGTTCCGTTTTCTTCCAATACGTGCAATACAGATGATAAATTAAGATTCCGGCTGATACCGCCACCATACAGCTCTTTACCGGGTGTGGTATTATAAACTATTTCCACATCATACCAGCGGGCTACTTCCCGTAGTATGGTGGGCAAATCCATATTATTAAATACAAACAGTCCGTTTTTCCAGGCCATGATTTTGTTGATGTCTGCTTCCCTGACAGTTAGTTGATGCCCGGAAAGTGCCAGCACGGCCTGTTGGCCGGGGCGCAGGATTTTATCTGCTACTTTTATTTTTCCATCCAGCAGGGTAGCATTGATAGTGGGTTCGTCGGTATATGCCATCATATCAAAGCGGGTACCCAACACCTGTACTTCCATTTCATTGGCCTGCACTTTAAATGGCTGTCCTGCTTTACTGACTACTTCAAAATAGGCTTGTCCCTGTAGCAGCACTTTTCTCTCTCCGCCGGTGAAAGCGGTAGGATAACGTAAAGAAGAGGCAGAGTTCAACCATACTTTGGTGCCATCCGGCAATACCAGTTGGAACTGGCCCCCACGAGGTACCGACAGCGTATTATACACCACTTCAGCAGGCGTGTCGCCGGCCTGGTAAGAAAGCTGTCCCGCGGTGTTTTTGATAACGCTGGCGCCTCCTTGTTTCCCAATCGCCCCATTGGCGGCATCATCAAGGGCCACTGTGCTGCCATCACCCAATGTGAGTAGGGCTTTTTTATGGGCAGGCGGCACCTCTTTCAAGGGAGTATTTACTGCTATTATATTTTTGGGGGGAGATGAATACCGATGCTTTAATCCTATTACACCCGCCACACCTACTAATGCAGCCACAGAAGCAGCCACGAGATAACGACGGTAACGTGGCAGCTTCCCGCCATCAACATTCGCGATAATAGCTTTTTGCTTTCCGCTTTCTGCTTTCTGCTCTTTCATAACGGGCTGCAACCGGCTCAACAGGCGTTGTTCCAGCATTTGCCGGTCTTCTCCCGGCTCCAGGGGAAGGGATACTTCACTATCATCAAAGCTCTCGTACCACTCATGGAGTGCACTGGCCTCTTCCGGTGTAGCCTTGCCTTTCAGATAACGTTGAATCAGGTCTTTTAGATGCTGCATAATAGTAGAGTACAGGAATACCTGTCCTACCCTTAGTCGGGATTAAAATATTTTTTCAGAAGAAGAAAGAAAGATAGGGATATACATCTTTCAAACGTATGCGCAGATGCTTTAAAGCCTTTGTGAGATGGGCTTCTACCGTTTTTTCAGACAACTGCATGGCGGCAGCGATTTCTTTATTGCTGTATTGTTCTTTCCGGCTGTATAAAAACACGAGGCGGCATTTTTCCGGGAGCCGGGCTATTTCTATGCCCAACCTTTCCTGTAAACGGTAATAGTCGAGATGATCCATATCGGGAGTGGCTACCAACTGCTGCATCACCTCCGGGTTATCAAGTGGCTGATCTGGCAGCAAACGGCTGATTTGGCGGAATACGGCGTAACGGGTAGCAGTGGCCAGGTAACCGGATAGATGACGTATTTCCAGCGCCTCTTTTCGTATCCACAAACTGGCCAATACTTCCTGCACTACATCTTCTGCGGCGGTACGTACACGCAGGCGATTATAGGCGATGGCATATAATTTTTCCCAGTAGCGGTGAAATATTTCGGTGTAGGCCGCTTCATCGGCCTGTTGTAGTCTTTGTAATAGTGCTATGTCACTCAGTTCATCCACGTGTGGTAGTTGGTTGATATCCGACGGATGCTATAAAAATAGCGAAAAAGACTTACAATTTATAACGCCGGCGCACCTGCCGGTGGGTAAAGCCCCCCACTTCTAGTGGGGGGAGGTTATTTTTTACAACGCATCTTTGATCACCTTCACCGCCTGTCCTCTTTCGAGTTCATTATGCTCCTGCCACTGGCTTTGTTGCTGGCTCACCAGCAACGAGGTTTGCCAGGCCAGGAATTTGGCTTCCAGCCGCTCCAGGCAGAGTTGTTTATTCTGCAGTTGCGAGCGGCTATCCATTGCCAACACCTGTAATCCGCTGGGACGATGTGTACCACGCACGGCGGTTTCTACTTTGTTGACATGCTGTCCGCCCGGACCTGCCGCGCGACAAGTTTCCAATGTTACATCTTTCGGATTCCATTGTAGTTGCTTTTTTACATCGAATACCGATACGCCCACAAACCAATTTTTACGTTTGTGAAATTTGCGGTAAGGACTTTGTGCGATCCATTGTACCGTCCCTTCCCATTCCTGCAGGAAGGTGGTCAGTTGATCTCCTTTTGCCAACAGCGTGGCAGACAATAAGGTACCGTTGATATCTCCTTTAATATTTTCGAGTACGGTCATATCGATGCCTGCCGCACGACCTTGTTTTATCATGCGCTCCTGCACCCTGGCCACTACCCGGCAACATTCTGCCGGGCCGCGGCCGGAGGTGATCTGTATAATCATTTGTTCCATATAATTAGTCTTTATTCATTCTTACAATGGCAGGCATAAACCGGCCTTGTATTTCAATTAATTCCTGCTGTGCATCCATTACCTGGTCGATATTTTTATATGCCAGCGGGTTTTCTTCCACGCTGCCGCCAATCAGTGTTACACCTGCACTGGCCAGCATTTTTTTCATGCCGGAAACGGTCATGTTTTCTTTGGCACGTTTACGGCTCATGGCTCTGCCTGCACCGTGAGAGGCGGAGTATAAGGCGTTGTCTACACCTTTCCCCATCACCAGGTAAGCAGGCGTACACATGCTGCCCGGAATGATACCCATTTCGCCGGCATGTGCCGGGGTAGCGCCTTTGCGATGGATGATCACGGAGCGGCCATCGGCCAATGTATCCTGCCAGGCGAAATTGTGGTGGTTTTCCACTTTGGCGAGCGACTGCAAACCCAGCGCTTTGACCAGGTTCATATGAATGCGGTCATGACAGGCTTTGGCGTAATCGCCGGCCAGGTTCATCGACAGCCAGTATTCCTGTCCGGCTTCGGTGTTCATATCCAGCCATGCCAGCTGCTGCGCCGAACGTGGCAATTTGCAGGTATCCATCGCAATGCTGGTATAGTGCTGCGCAATATTAGCACCGAGGCCACGGCTGCCGGAATGCGACAACAACGCGAGGTATTTCTTCGGCGGTAATTGCAGGGCATTATCTTCCTGTAATTCAATGAGTCCAAACTCCACGAAGTGGTTGCCACTACCGGAAGATCCCAGCTGCCGTGCGGCTTTGGCCTGTAGCTTTCTCAACAGTTCGGTGTATTGAAACACCGGGCTGTCTAATACTGCATGCTCCTGCGAAAATTCCAGGCCGCCTTCCATTCCGAAGTGCGTGTATGCTTTCAAGGCTACTTTCACCTGGTGAGAAAAACGTTTTAAAAAGCTTTCTCCTTCATCCAGGATGGTGAGTGCCATCCGGCAACCAATGTCCACGCCAACGGCGAAAGGTAACACCGCATTTTGAGTGGCTAATACCCCGCCGATGGGTAACCCGTAGCCGGTATGTGCATCTGGCATTAAAGCGCCTTGTACGGTGACTGGCAGCGACATGGCCAGTTCCATTTGTTGTTTGGCAGAACGCTCTATTTCTTTGGCACCGTATACTTTTAACTGCCCGGTTTTTTCCAGCAGTTCATACGATTGGAAATTACATTCCACCGGTTCATCCATAAAAGTATCTGCAATTTTTCCCAGGATATCGTGAGCCCGGTACTTGGCAGGATCTGCTTTAATGTCTGTTAATAATTCCATTATTTCCGGCTTGCTGTGATGTTTAAAATGCCGGGACATAATGTTGATGACGAGGCTTCTGGCCCTGTCGTTGGTATAACCTATTTTACTAAGTTCTTTTGTTTTTATGCTGCCCATAAAATGGTGGTTTGGGTGTGGCGGGTATGCCCGCGCACACGGCTGTTGCACCAAATATTTGTTGGTGTATACAAGAAATAAAAAATGGTAATTTTTTCCCGCAAAAGGGAACGTGGTTTCGCCGGGGTCAGCGATCAGCAAACGGCAGGTATAACGTATATGCACATACGATTATAGGAAGAAAGGTTCGCAGCACCAGTGGGGTGCAATAATCACCATCAACATATAAAAAGGGTATAAAAGTTCCTGGCTTACACTGGGTAGTGTATCACCATCACAACATTATAACTCCGGCTTATGCAAAAGTAATGTACAGCGTTTGCCTGATCAGGCAAGCAGCGAAAGGGGCGATATGTGAGAATGTTCTGTCATGATTCCTTGTAATTTTAAAAATGAAAAAAAGGAATTCGGGTGCAAAGATATATTTATTTCCGAAATACCAAACATTCAATTTTCATCGTCTTCTTTTCCAGTCTTTTTTTGCGGCAGATTTTAACATTTCGGAGAAAGATAAAAAAGGGTTTATAACCCGGCATGACGTAAATTTGTATACCCGTAATTATTAACCTCCGGCAACCCGCTCCGGACGGGTTATTTCAACAATAGTAAAACTTTTTCTCATGGACAAACAGCTCATCCGCAACGCTTACAAAGTGTACTGGCTGGAAAACGGCAAAGCGCCCGTATCTGTTTATGCACTCTGCAAAATTGTAGACATCACCGAAGCTTCCTTTTATGAACAATACAGTTCCCTGGAAGCAGTAGAAAAAGACATCTGGTTAGCCATCTTCCAACAAACACTGGAACAACTACAGGCAGACGACATTTACCAGCAATACAATGCACAGGAAAAACTACTGGCCTTCTACTTTCTCTGGGTACAGAAACTGAAAGAAGACCGCAGCTACCTGCTCCTGCAGCGTAAGCACTTCCGCGTGCCCGATTTTTACCGCAATAAACTGGATACCTTCCGCCATGCGTTCAACAACTATGTGGGCGACCTGGTAAAAGAAGGCTACCAATCCAGCGAAATCAAAGAAAGAAAATACATCTCTGACCAATATGTACACGGTTTCTGGCTACAGGCCCTGTTTGTACTCAAATACTGGCTGGATGATACCAGCAACCAGTTTGAAATGACCGATGCTGCCATTGAAAAAGCAGTGAACCTGAGCTTCCAGCTGATCAAATCCAATACACTGGATAGCTTGCTGGACTTCGGGAAATTTATTTTTACGCGGAAATAAGCACCATGAAAGAGCAATCCAATATACCCACTACCAAAGTGGAAAGGGCAGGCAAATTCGTAACGACCGGACTTAAAGTAGGTACCAACTATATCAAACATTATACACGCAAACTGATGGACCCTTCTACTACCAAAGAAGCGTTACACCAGGACAATGCGGCTGATATTTATGATACCCTGAGCAACCTGAAAGGCAGCGCGCTGAAAGTAGCGCAAATGCTGAGTATGGACAAAGGAATGCTTCCAAAAGCCTATACTGAGAAATTTGCTATGTCGCAGTACAGCGCGCCTCCACTGAGTGGCCCGCTGGTAGTGAATACTTTTGTAAAAACACTGGGTAAATCACCCACACAACTATACGATAGCTTCGAAATGCAGGCGTCTAACGCCGCCTCTATCGGGCAGGTACATAAAGCCACCAAAAACGGCAAAAAACTGGCGGTAAAAATTCAGTACCCCGGCGTTGCCAATAGCGTAAAATCAGATCTCCGTATCGTGAAACCCTTTGCTATCCGCATTGTAGGCATGAACGAAGTAGATATGGATAAATACTTTGAGGAAATAGAAAGCAAGCTGCTGGAAGAAACCGATTATAAACTGGAACTCCGCCGCTCCATGGATCTTTCCCAGGCCTGCGCACATATTCCCAACCTGCTGTTTCCCGGGTATTACCCGGAAATGTCATCTGACCGGATTATTACTATGGACTGGCTCGACGGCCAGCACCTGAAAGAATTTTTACTCACCAACCCCTCCCAGGAAGCAAGAGATAAAATCGGGCAAGCCCTGTGGGATTTCTACCAATTCCAGGTACATAGTCTCAAACAGGTACATGCCGATCCACATCCCGGCAACTTCCTCATGCGCCCCGATGGTACGGTAGGCATCTTCGACTTCGGCTGTGTGAAAGAAATTCCGGAAGATTTTTATGTCAACTACTTCCTGTTGGTAGATAAAGAAGTGCTGAAAGATGAAAAACGCCGGCATGAGATTTATACCAACCTGGAAATGATCCATCCATCCGATACGCCTAAAGAAGTAGAATTCTTCTCCGGTCTTTTCCAGCATATGATTGATTTACTCACCTTACCATTTACGCTGGAAACCTTCGACTTCGGCAATGAAGCTTATTTCAATGAAATATATGCCTACATGGATGAGTTGTATAACATGAAGGAAATCCGCGACTCTAAAGTAGCCCGCGGCTCCAGGCATAGCCTTTATATTAACCGTACTTATTTCGGCCTCTACTCTATTCTCAGTGACCTGAAAGCGAATGTAGTCACAGGTCCCGGGAGGATACAGGAATTGCAGAGAGCAGAAAGCTAAATCAGAAAGCAAAAAGCTATTGAAGCGGGTGACCATTGCGAATATACGCTTTGATGACTCGCTTCAATAGCTTTTTGCTTTCTGCTTTTAGCTTCCTGCGCTCCTAAAAAGTATTTTTCTTCTCCAGCTCTGGCAACGCCTCATCAATGCGTTTACACAACTCCGGTAACTTGATAGTAGGTACCGCAGGGAACAAATGATGCTCCAGGTGATAAAACATACTGAAAGTAATCGCGTTTTTCCATCCCGTACGCTGCGTTCTGGCAATGGTATCATGATCACAGTCATGGTGCACACTCCATACGGCAAAAAAAGCCATCATCAATTCCCCAAGAAGCATCACACCAATATGGTACATCAGGAAATATACCTGGAAATAAAACACGAATCCCGTAAATACGGCAATGGCGGCTAATTCCAGCAACATATTACGACGGTAATTTTTATTGCCTAACTGCCAGGTAACCCGGTGGATCAGCCACATATGCTTAGGTCCGTAAAAAATGGCGCCCAGTGCGCTCATTCCGGCAGACTTACCTTCATAATCTTCTTCTGATAAACAATATTTATGATGACGGATGTGGTTAAACTTCACTGCATGAATGGACGCCATCATCAGGATACTATTGGAAAATAGCGTAAACCAGGTCAGCTGCTTATTGGTACCCAACGATTGATGAAAACCGTTATGCACCTGCCGGAGTGCTGTCAGGAAAAAAATGGCCGACAACGGCATGGCTAACAGGTAATAGCCATAATACGCCAGTACCCAGGAACCCAGCGCCCAGGGAATAGAAATATTATTTTCAATGAGCATTTCGCGGACAGACAGGCGGGTTAAGTCTTTCCAGGCAATTTGACGGGTAATATCAGCTACTGCCATATACCAGAATTTAGGGAGAATGAGGTAATAAGGAATTCGGACGTAAAATTAAACCATAATTGAATATGATAATCGGTTGGTCGTATAATTATTCGGGTTGGTCGCAACCCATGACCTGCCAATCGCAGAAATCTCTAAATTGCCCCCATGAAAGAAGAATGGTACCATCAAAAGTGGGCAGTGATTGGCAGGCATCTCCTTGCCTGGCTGGTATTTTTTTCCCTACCCTACCTGTTGCACCCAACCAACGATAGCTGGGAAAAGGACCATGTCAAGGACAAAATGGCCCTGACTATTTACCAGTACTATACGGATGTAGTGCTGATCGTTTTCTTTTATCTGAATGCCTGGGTATTTATCCCAAAAATGATCTATAAAAGGAAAATTGCCCAATACATCTTTTTAATGCTGGGCATCTTTTTAATGATGATCGCCAGCCGGATTTTTTTTGGAAGATTGTTTTTACTCCCACCATCCAACGATATCAGACCTATCATCCTCGTTACCTTCTTTATCTTTTTCCTCGTACTCTCTACCAGTACCGCATTCCAGATGATTGTGGATAAAATGAAACAGGAACGGAAAATCAGCGCCCGGGAAAATGAAAACCTGAAAACTGAATTATCCCTGTTACGGTCACAAGTGAGCCCGCATTTTATGTTTAATGTACTCAACAACATGGTAGCGCTGGCCCGCAAGAAATCGGATATACTGGAACCTTCCCTGATAAAGCTTTCGTCCCTGATGCGCTATATGCTATATGAAGCAGATGAAGATAAAGTGCCACTGCAAAAAGAAACAGAATACCTGCAGAGCTATATCGACCTGCAACAGCAACGCTTTGGGAAAAACGTGGCAATCCGGGTATCACTGGAAGCGACGGACAACACCTACGAAATAGAACCTATGCTGCTCATTCCTTTCGTGGAAAATGCTTTTAAACATGGTACCGGCCTCATTGCAGATGCCTGTATAGACATCCGCCTGTATACGCGTCCGGGCAGATTGTTTTTTTCTGTACAGAATAAATTCAATGAAATTTCTTCCGAAATAAAAGACAAAACCAGCGGTATTGGCCTCACCAATGTAAAAAGACGCCTGAATTTATTGTATGGAGATGATTATGTATTGAATATCTCCCGGAAAGATGACTGGTTTATAGTATCCTTGCAATTAAATCTCCACTGATGATGAAGTGTATTGCCATAGATGATGAGCCCCTGGCGCTGGACCTGCTGGAAGACAATATCAGCATGGTGCCTTACCTGCAGCTCGCCGGGAAATGCAACAATGCCTTTGAAGCCATGGAAATACTGCGGCAGCAGCAGGTAGACCTGATCTTCCTGGACATACAAATGCCCGGGCTTACCGGCTTGCAATTCCTCGAATCCCTGCCCAATAAACCTATCGTGATCCTTATTACTGCCTATGAAAAATATGCACTGGAAGGCTTCAATCTCTCTGTGACCGATTACCTGGTAAAACCTGTATCCCTGGAGCGCTTTATCAAAGCATGCAACAAAGCACAAGAGCTTTTCCAGCTGAAAACTGCTGGCAAAACGGCTAAAGAACATGCGGAATTCTTTTTCGTAAACGTAGATTACAGCTTGCTGAAAGTAGTATTTGCAGACATCATATGGATTGAAGGACTGAAAGATTATGTCAAAATACATCTCCGGAGTACGCCAAAACCTGTTATAACACGCATGAGTATTAAAGGCATGGAAGAGCAGTTGCCGGATACGAAATTCATCCGGATCCATAAATCCTATATTGTGGCTGTTGCTGCTATTTCTTCCATCCGGAAAAACAGTATTTTCCTGGAAGAGCTGGAACTCCCGGTTGGCGACACCTACCGCGATGCCGTATATGCCATTGCCGGTAAAATGTAATGCAGCGGATGCTGTTTGTAGCGTTTTTTCCCCCACTCATCTCATTTATTTTATAATATCCGATACGACACTATACTTTTGCACGATTAGAATTATACCAAAATGCAAAAGATTTATTTGTTTATCACCCTGTTTTTGCTTTCAATGAGTGCCTGGGCGCAGGCTCCAGGAGGTCCCGGTGGCAGAATGCCGATGGGAATGACTGGGCATGTGTACGGGAAAGTAATTGACCCTGATGGAAAACCCATCAACTATGCTTCCGTAATCGTACTCCAAAACCGCATGGATACGCTCACCAAAAAAATGAAAGAAAAACTGCTCAAAGGCGCACTCACCAAAGGGAATGGTGAATTCAGCCTGGACGACCTGCCTGCCAGAGGTCCACTGAAACTGCGCATTACCGCTACCGGCTACAAAACGTACGACCAGGCCGTTAGCTTCCCCCCTTTTGATAAAGATCTGGGCAACATCAAATTGGCTGTCAGCACCACCCAATTGCAAGGCGTTACAGTAGCAGGTACCAAGCCACTCATGCAGATGGATGTTGACAAGAAGGTATTTAACGTGGAAAAAAACATTGTGAGCGCAGGCGGTACTGCCCTCGATGTCATGAAAAATGTACCTTCTGTAAATGTGGACATCGACGGAAATGTGACCCTGCGCAACGCCGCACCACAGCTCTACATCGATGGACGCCCTACTACCCTTACCCTGGAACAGATTCCAGCCGATGCCATCGAAAATGTGGAAGTGATCACCAACCCTTCCGCTAAATATGATGCTTCCGGTGGTAGCGCCGGTATCCTGAACATTGTACTGAAAAAGAACCGTAAAACAGGCTACAATGGTAACCTCCGGGCCGGTGTGGATAAACGCGGGGCTCTCAATGGCGGCGCCGACTTCAACCTGCGCCAGAACAAAGTAAACATCAGCGCCAGCGCGATGGGCAACCAGATGAAAGCACGTACCAATGGTACTACCGATCGCAGCAACTTTGCAGATGTACCACCTACCGCCATTAACCAGGAAAACGCCAACAAAACCAATGGCGGATTTATTTTCGGTAAACTGGGACTGGACTGGTTTGTGACCAACCGCACCACGCTGTCTATCGCTGGTATCAAAGTGCACGGCTCCATGAATCCGGAAGAGCATATCGATATCAATACCGATACGCTTTACAAGTCAGGCCCCAGCATCAGATCACTCAGCCAGCGTAACTCCGATGGCCACAACAAATTCAATGCAAGTGGATTGGTATTGGGTATGAAACACCTCTTCCCTAAAGAAGGCGAAGAATTAACCGCCGACTTCAACTACTTTGGCGGTAAAGGTGATAACAACACCGACTACAGAACGGATCGCTTCGGCAACAATAATGTTATCACCGGCAGCGATATCCAGCAAATTATAGGCACCGGCAAGGTGAGCTTCATGACCATCCAAACAGATTACGTGAAGCCCTTTAAAGGCAAAATGAAACTGGAAACAGGCTTAAGAGCCGCCGTACGTACTACCAAAAGCAACTTCAACAACTACATGTTTGATGAGGAATCCAATAAGTACGTCCTGGTTCCGGCCGCTTCCAACAATTACAAAAACGACGATAACGTATATGCGGCTTACGCCAGCTTATCCGACAACATCGGTAATTTTGGATATAAAGCCGGCCTGCGCGCGGAAAGCTCCGATTATTCAGGTGAGTTGCTGAACAACGGTCAGCGTTTCAAAAACAACTATCCCATCAGCCTGTTCCCATCCATATTTGTAAGCCAGAAGCTGAAAAATAACCAGGAACTTCAGGTGAGCTATACCCGCCGTATCAATCGTCCGAACTTCTTCCAGTTGATACCATTCACCGATTCTACCGATAAGTTGAATATCACCAAAGGTAATCCGGGCCTGGTACCAGAGTTCACCACTTCACTGGAAATGTCGTACCTGAAAACGTTTAAGGGTAACAATACCTTTTTGGCATCTGTCTATTACAGACATACCAACAACCTCATCACCCGTTACCTGACCAAGGAAACCGATCCGGTGAGTCAACAGCAAATATTGGTAAATACGTATATCAATGCCAATTCCAGCTATTCCGGTGGTCTGGAACTCACGTCTATGAACACCATTTCGAAATGGTGGACAATGTCAACCAACGTGAATATCTACAATTCAAAAATCAATACCGATAATGTAACACAGTCGCAAGACGCCCTGTGGAGCTGGTTCGGTAAAATTAACAACAGCTTTAAGTTACCGGCCAACTTTGAATTACAACTCACCGGTACTTATCAGTCGAAAACCAACCTGCCGGTAAATGATAATAAAAATGTGCAGGCGGGTCCGCCGATGCAGCAGTCGCAGAATGCTTCCCAGGGATATATTGCTTCTTTCTATGGCGTAGACGCGGCCATTAAAAAGAGCTTCCTGAAAAACAACGCCGCTTCTGTGACCTTAAGCATCAACGACATTTTCAGAACCCGCTGGTCTGACCAGTACTCTGAAAGTGCTTATTTCACACAGTATTACAGCCGCATAAAAGATCCGCAAATGGTCCGCCTGAACTTTGCTTACAGATTTGGTAAAATAGATGCCAGCCTGTTTAAGAGAAAGAATATGGGCGCAGGCATGCAGGGAATGCAGGAAGTGATTCAGTAAGAAGTTGTCTTTTAGTTTAAAGCGCCGGAATGCGAAGGGGGTACACCTAAGCGTTCCGGCCTTTTTCATTTGGGTATAGTTCCTTCACCAGGTCGCTCTGGAACACTTCGCCCGTATCCACATTCATAGCAGAAAGGCGGCCCAGGTAGGCGGCTCCTGTATCCAGGTTATACACATTACAGGCTTTCATGGGCATCGTTTTTTCATAAATCAGCGTAGGCGTATGCCCGATATAAATTTCGTGAAACTGCTGTAGTATCTTCGGATACAGCTCCGGGTGATTGACTATCCTTTTATCCATGGTAAGGGCCAGTTCCCAGAGGGTCCTGTCTTTATACATCGCATGATCAAAAGGCATCGTACCTGGTGTAACAGTAAAACCTGCATGAATAAACAGGCGGTTCTTATCATCCACATAATAGTCGCTCATACCCGCAAAAAAGGCCATATGCTGGGCTCTTTCTTCAGCTGAAAACTCCTGATATCCGGCCATTGTACCCAGGCGGCCATTTTTCAATGTGCTATTGGGCGGAAGCGTTCCTTTAAGCCAGGATTCGCACCAGTCGTCATGATTGCCTTTAATAAAAATGCAGGGATATTGCTGTGATAATGCTATCAGGTAGCTGATTACCGCAATAGAATCGGACCAGCCATTTACATAATCTCCCAAAAAAATCAGTTGATCATTTTCCTTCAGGTCCAGACGGGTAAGCAATTGCTGTAGTGCTTTCAGTGCACCGTGAATATCACCAATGACATATGTTGCGGGCATGTTTACAGGTAATTTAACAGGTAGGTAAATACATCAGGGATTCCGTCCCTTTTCATCCGGGTACATCCCTTGCACCATATCGCTTTGCCATACTTCTTTGGTATCCACATTCATGGCAGAAATTTTTCCCATAAAGGCAGCGCCGGTATCTATGTTATGCACATTGGCAGCTATCATAGGCATATCTTCTCCATAATTCACGCTGGGCGTATGCCCGATATATACTTCGTGAAACAGGGCCAGTCTTTTAGGATAACGCAGTGAATCTTTGGGTATCCGCGGATCTACCGCCAGTGCCAGTTCCCAGAAGCTCCGGTCCCAGTACAGGGAAGGTTCAAATCTTTCATAGGCCGGGCCATGGGTGGAAGTAAAGCCGGCATGGATAAATAAGCGGTGCTGCGCGTCAACGTGATACATTTTCATCCGCTCCAGGAACATCGTATGTTCGCGTAGCTGCGTGGGCGTTAGCTTATTAAAACTATCTACCGTTGCCTGCCCGCCATTCCGGAGCCAGGAAGCTTCGGGCATAATACCATGCAGCCAGGACTCACACCAGGCATCATGATTTCCTTTTATAAAAATGCAGGGATACTGTTGCTCCAGTTCCATCAGGTAGGTAATCACTTCTGCCGATTCTGACCAGCCATCCACATAATCTCCTAAAAAAATCAGGGTATCTTCTTTTTTCGGTGCTATTCGTGTTATCAACTGTTGCAGTGCTTTCAGCGCACCATGTATATCACCTATAACGTAGGTTGCGGGCATGTTTAAATCTGTTTGTACATTATATCTGTTCTCAGCACATATTTCACCCCTTCGGTCAGTAGGGCGCCTTCATGCCGTAATGGATGGTGAAAAACCAGGGCCGTGCCGGTTTCCGGGCGAATTACTTCTCCGGAAGCAAAAATGGTTTCCCCACCTGTATATGCCTCGTTCAGATAAATCATGAAAGTATATTGACTGGCTTCAAAACGATTCCGCTCAAAACTGCCGTCTTTGTGCATTTTAAAGCGTTGTCCCGGGCTGTATTTATAAAACCGGAACAATTCGTTGAGGCCTACGGCAGTCCTTTGATCTGTGCCTTCCGGCGCAAAATCCTTCAGCCGTTCCCAGATAAAGGTAGCATAAGCAGGCTCCTTATACAATACCCGCTCATTATTTCGTACGCCTTTTATCATCCGTTGTACGCCCTTACCCACGTCTACCGTGGCTTCCTCGTATCCGATGGCTTCACTTTTTTCAATGAGGACAGCGCATTCTTCCCGGGAAAGAAAGTTTTTCAATGTAAAAATACCGGGGGCATATACCTGTTTTTCCATACAAAGGTGGGTTAAGGTTCCGTTGGAACATGGATCTGAAAACTATTTTTCTTCAGTTGTTTATTGAATTTATATAGCTCCGGGTGCCTGTTTTTCAGGCCTTCCCGCTTCAGTCCTGTGTTAATCACGTAGGCGGCATCCAATATTTTCCGGCGGAAATTTCGCCGGTCCAGCGTGGTTTGCAGCACGCACTCATAGAGTTCATGCAATTCTGTAATAGTGAATAATTCGTCTAACAACTCGAAGCCTACGGGATCGTACAGTATCTTGGATTTCAGGCGTTGCAGGGCCTGGCGGAAAATATGCTTATGGTCAAATCCCAGGGTGGGCAATTTTCTTACATTGAACCATTTTACATCATTAGCCATGTTACCGGCTACTACCTGGAATTTAGCGGGGTTGATAAGGGCATAATATCCAACAGCAATAACACGTCCCCTGGGGTCCCTGTCTGGCGCATCAAAAGAATACAGCTGTTCCAGGAATACTTCATTCATGCCCAGTTTCGTTTGCAGGATGCGGGAACAAGTGCCCAAAAAAGTTTCCTGCATCTGCAGGAAGCCGCCCGGCAAGGTCCAGCAGTCTTTAAACGGTTCTTCCTTACGGTTCAGCAGCAATACGGAAAGGGTATTGTCGTGGTAACCAAATACCACCAGGTCAACCGCGAGGGAGGGGTTCTGGTACTCGTGAAAAGCCTTCATATTTTGTTTGCGTCAATTTAACGTGAAGTAAACGTTTTTTTGGGAGATAACCTAAAAATTGTCGTAGCGGCAGCAGCAGTTGATGCCCCTGACTACAGGAAACTATAAAGCGACGCTACAGATCAATACAGTTTTTCTTCAGGAGGAAGTGCAAACAAATGCGGTATGGTTAACCTGGTATAATACTAATGTTAAAACTATCAGCTCACCTGCACCACAGCAGGCTACTCCTTTTTTAAACTAACTTTTTAATCAATTTCCAAATCAAAAAAAGTACCACACAAATAAAGATAATTTTCACAGCCAGTAAGCCATATACGAAAGTGCCAAAAAGCATGTTTATTGATTTATATTATTTAAAAAACGGGGTTTATTATCTTAATAGATCCAAAATAGCATAACTACATTTTCGAATAAGCGCCATTTCATTGAAATGTGTACCTGTGTCAAATTAGTAAATAAAAATAGACCACCCGTAAATGAGCAGTCTATTTTTTATTTGGACCCGGGATAGGAATATTCCAGTCATCTCATAACCTACAACTGTTACACTGTTAAAGTAACAAGATGCAAAGTTACACGCTGAAACGCATAAAAAACAGCCTGCTATCCCGGAGGTTACCACTATTATTTGGAATGCGCCAGTACCACAATATCCTTTATTTCCAGCACCTTCTTCGGATACCCGAGCCGGGTAACATTGATCATGGCCTGCCCCACTTCTGCCAATGTAGTTACCATCTGTGGGAGAAAGCGCCTGAAAAACGGGTACATCCAGCTAACGTATTTAATCGCCTTCGGCGCACGTTGCAGCCCTGGAGTAGGGTGCATATAACCCGGACGAAACATATATGCTGCTTTAAAAGGTAGCCGCTGCAAGTCGCGCTCCGTTTGTTTTTTCACCTTGGCCCACATACTCCGCCCATCTGTTCCTGCACCGGACACGTAACAGAAAATCATACCCGGGTTCATGGTGGCCAGGGTTTTCGCTACTTCCATGGTTAGGTCGTAGGTAACATGGCGGTAAGCATTTTCCTTCATCCCAATGGACGACACCCCCAAACAGAAATAACAGGCATTATATCCATGCAATTGCGCGGCTATGGGCAGCATATCATGGAAATTAGCGTGAATTATTTCCTTTAGCTTCGGATGACTAACCCCGCAGGGCCGGCGGTTGATGACCAGTACCTCCGTCACATCCGGATGCTGTAAACACTCATGCAATACCCCTTCTCCTACCATACCAGTACTGCCGGTAATAATGGCTTTGATGTCCATGGGATTCTTTTTACGTGCTATTGAAATTAAATATTTAGTTCCAATAGCGCCCGAATAATTTGCTGGGAAGTAATGATTGCGTGATTGGTACACCTTACATTTCTTTTGTTTTATTTACCTGAAAAAATATCTTTGCCACCGAGAATGCCCCTGCACGCTATTGTGCAATTGATTAATCCGACTTAAACCAATACCATTTTATGATGAAAAAACCCATTCTGTACATTCCGCTCAGCCTGGCGCTGTTCACCACTGTCTTGTCCTGTAATAACACTGGAAAACCAGGCAATGCCGCCTATACAGAGAAATCTGCATCCTCGGCAAATGATGTGATTGAATACACCAACCTGATTGTAGACCTCTCCAACAAAAACACCGGTTATGTAGTACGCCTGGTAAAAAATGCGGACCGCGTAACCGAACTGTTGAAATCAAAGCCCGAGTTTGGCTCCATGAACAGCATCATTAAACCTATCATGATGGGATCTATCCGTCATGGCAACGTAAGTGCCGACAAGCCGGTGGATGCCCTGAACAAGGAAGATCAAACCTTCTTCAAGGAAAAAGTAGCGGCCTTTAATGGTTCTTTTGAAAAACTGAAAGCCACTTACGGCCAACTCGACGACTACCTGAAAGCACAGGATTATAAAGACGACAAAGGCGTTAAAGGCCTAGCCCTGGCAGATTCTATCCGCAGCGATGCGCAAGCCTTCTTTGACGTCAAAGAAGTGCTGATGAAAAGAGTAAAAGAAGTAGCCGATGCCAGCGAAATAATTATCCTGAAAGATAGCCCGCTGAAGGATTATATCGTTGCCATGAAAACGGATATGCAGTCTGTCCGGAACTTCATTGATCAACTGGAAAAAGGTGGACAGGATTATAGCAAAATCAGCGCTGCTGCCCAAACCGCTTACGAAGCACTGGAAAAAGACCAGGCAGCCCATGCGGCCATAGATCCAGCCAAAGCGGCAGACAAAGCGCCCTACTATAAATCGTTCTACGATAGCTTCCACGACTTCCTGTTGCAAGCCAAAAAAACATTGCGTGATGCCAAAGAAAAAGGCTCCCTCGATGACCGGGAACTGGAAAACCTCGATGGTGCACTCGACACCATGGTAGGAAGATATAACAGCTTCACCAACTAATTAACATAAAAAAACCGCAGCCAGGATTGGCTGCGGTGCTTTTTCTTATCCACTCGTTTATCGTTGTAAACTCAACTCGGTTTTTGTAGCGAACTGTTGTAACGTCACAGCAATCTCTTTCTCCAACGCTTCTCCTGTTAACTCCTTGCGGAAAGCTTTCTGCTCCAGTGTCATCATCACTTTATACAGTGGTTCGTTATTCACTTTGTGCTGCAGGTTAATCATGCTGTTAACACCATACACTTTATCCCATCCTTTGCGTACTACTGCCCAGAATGCTTTGTTCTGCTCCCACCATGCTTTCGCCTGTGCACATTTCTTTTCGTCGGTGCGGTTGTAGGTATTCAGGCCTTTTTCTCCTACCAATACCTGGTCTTTACCATTGGCGCGAATCACTTTGGCGTTGTCCTGTTCATGTACAGATCCGGTGGCAGTGATTTCATGGTGATTTGTACGATGCAGCACATTATAATCTTTGCGGGTGGTGTACTCCCGGCGCGGCAGCGGGGCATCACTGGCCGATTCCCAGTAATGACGGCCATCTGCGTGTACCCAGGTAGCGGAACCCTCGTAGCGGGGCTCATCATCTACGCCATATACTTTTTGTGTCCACTGTCCTTTTACCTGTGCGGCAGGCAGGGTTATCTTTTTCCATTCATTATCCTGGTTATAGGCCAGCAATTGCTGGTTTTCATATTGCCAGTCTTCCGTCCAGTGCTTAATCACCGTGCTATCTGCAATCAGCAGGTGTTGCAGCACAATACGGTTACGATCTTCCGCAGCCACGGTTACATACTCTACTGCATCCGTAATTTTATGATATCCTTTCGGCTTGTAACTGGTATCTGCCGGAAATGTTTCTGTGTATTCGAAGGTTACCTCCTGGCAGCCGCACATGCTTTTAATGGCGGCTTTATCCTGCGCCAGCTTATCGTTACTTTTTTGCTGGGCGGTAGCGCTCAACGCTAAACAAGTGGCGGCAATGGTTAATCTGGTGATGTGTTTCATGATACTATACAGTTAATACTATTTGAAATTGCGGGACCCGTCGGCCTGGTATACATACCGGAAATTGTAATAGCGACGTTCAGATTTATCGTCTGGTGTGGCGGGTGAATTTTTGTAATAGCTGGTTACTTCCAGTTTGGCATACTTACCGGTAGCGGTTTTCAGTACAATGATGGCGCCGGCAACCGGTGTAATGATATGCGTACTCATGTTATAAGAATACCAGCCTGCAATCGCTTTGGTAGCTGCAGCATCCGTTTTGTAGCCGGTTTCAGGCGCCGCCACCAGGTTGTTATATACCCCGGTAATCACCTGCGCTTCCGCTTTACCCGGACCACTGGTACCACCGTTGATAATAACAGTTGTCGCCTTAAAACCGATATCCCATTTGGTGCTCGCAGAGTCGCTGTTAGGAATCACTTTATTATCTGCCAGGCTATAAAAAGTATACAGGTCTTTTGCGGCTACGTCTGCGTCTATATTGGTAACTACTTTTGATTGCAGTGTAACAACAGGCGGTGTGGGGGTGGCTTTGTCACCATCTTTACTACAGGACGACAATACAAAGAAAGACAGTAGCAGAACGCCTGCTGAAAGAAATTGCATTTTCATATAGGTGTTTTTTTATTTATCGTTAGTGTGAAAAAAATTCCAGGTAACACCCAGCGAATAAATCCGGCCAGGCAGGGTAGTAATATGTTGTGGGTCTGTATAATTAAAGAGATTTTCCAGGGTGGCCTGTAGCCGCAATTGTTGATGGAATAACGTTTTGGCGGCAGCCAGGTTAACGGTGGCATAGCCCGGTACAAACTCACTTTTCAGATCGGGCGTATTATTGCCATTTTCATCCGTAAATCCATACTTGCTGCGGTATATCGCCCTTGCATTGACATCGATGCCCAAACGGGGATGTATATACGAAATTTTTAAATTGGCTGAATGCGGTGAACGGTTAAACAATCCGAAGTACTCGCTTTTCCGCAGGGCACGGGTTTCGCCGGTACCAGCGTCTTTTGTGTACACCTCTCCTTTTTTAACTTTCTTAAACAACTCATTGTCTCTTGATCGGAGGTACTGATAACCGCCAGACAACTGCCAGTAACGTCCAATCCCTTGCGACAACGACACTTCGGCTCCCGAGGTAGTGATACTTTTCAGGTTCACGTAGCTATACACCGCCAGGTCATTGGTTTTTACAGCAATCACCCGGGTATCTATCAGGTTTTTTACATCATTATAAAAGAAGTTTACTTTAATACCCGTGCTGGAAAATAGTTTCCCTTCCACCCCGGCATTATAGGACCAGGAGCTTTCTGCATCCAGGTCTTTCATCTGTGCCGGGTCAATTTTCACTTCTTTGATCTGCCCCTGCTGCTGCATCTCTTTCAGGATATCCGCCGCCAGTTTGGTGCCTGCTACAGTATACCCTACTGCCGCATTGTTAAAATGCAGGTATAGTTGCCGGAAATCCGGGGCACGGTAACCACGGCCAACGGCGGCGAGTAGGCGCCAGCGGGAATTGATATGGTATGATACAGACACTTTAGGGCTAAACTGCGAAGGATACTGGTTATGTGTATCAAATCTTCCGCCGGCCAATATGTTCCAGGCGGCTGATGGTTTCCAGTTTTCCTGCAGAAATACATAGGCCGAATGAAATGCCATCCGGTCATCATACCGCGTAGCTTCCAGCGATTCATGCACATAACCCATACCGCCGGTCAACTGATGCTGTGTATTCAATTGCCAGTCTGCCTGGTACTCTGGTTTCAGATATTGTTGTTTAAAGAAAGACAGATCATACACCGATTTATCCTGTTGGTAATGCATATCTTCATTTGTCGAATACCTGGAATAATATAGTCGTAATACCTGTCTGAAATCCTTTCCCGGTGTATGACTTATCTGTGCAGCAGCATTCATGTCTTTCTCTTTACCAATATCATCCACCACACCTTTGGTATCATTAAAGTAGCTATTGTATCGTTGTTCGTAGTACCGGCCGGAAAGCGTAGTATGCCATTTGGGCGACCAATCCTGCCGCCAGCGCGATTGTAGTGTCACCGTTTTAAAAGGCGACGCCGTAGGGGTGGTAGCATTCCCCAGCGTATATCCATCACTGTTATAAGTACTCACGCCTGCTGTAAATGAGCCGTTCTTATATGGAATACGGGTATTACCATCCAGGGTATAGGTATTATTGGAGCCATACCGCGCGCCGATGCTGGTTAAACCCGTTTGTTTGTTGCTGCTGGTAATGATATTAATTACACCGGCCAGCGCATCGCTACCATAGAGGGAAGATACCGGGCCCTTGATAATTTCTATTCTTTCTATATTACTCACTACAATACGCGACAGGTCAAAAGTGCCGGCAGTTCTACCTATCAGCGGTTCGCCATCCAACAAAATCAGCGTATACTCCGCTTCGAGGCCCTGCATCTGTATCCCCGTACCATGATTAGACGTGATGAACATCCCTGTTTGCTCCGCCAGTACCTGTTGCAGTAGTACCGCGCCCATCGACTGCAACTGCTGTTTATTGATCACGGTAACGGGTACTGGTACCTTATCAATTAACTGCTCATTGCGTGTTGCGGTGACCACTACTTCGGGCAATGCCCTGGAGGTATCTGTTTGGGCAAACAGCGTCCCTACCCGCATTATGCAGGCAATCAGGAGTAAATATTTATACATCTTAAAGCTTATCTGAAATTGTGACGCAAAAGTAAGGGGCCACAAAAAAAACGGCTTACGAGTTCGGGAAAGAAATTTGCGAGATCGGGAAATTCGGCATTACATTTCCCGGAATATAAAAACCAGTGAAGCCGTACCGCAGTACACCTAAAAATGAGTATTTCTCCTGGTTAAAATATCCGCCAACTGGAGATTATTGAAAGCAAGGGGGTGCATTAGGAAACAGTTAACATCTGTTTTTGCACAACCTGCATTTTATTCCAACGGGAATCATTAAATTTATATTGCACCGAAGTAAAGGGTCATATAAGGGTATGATTAACACGACTCAGCATAGTTACATAGGGTTCGAAGTACTCTTTAATCATGCCACCATTGGCATCCTGGTAGCTGATAGTCATCACCACATTGTGATGGCTAACCCCTTCCTTCTTAACCAGTTCGGCTACACGAAAGAAGAAATCACCGGCCAGAAAGTCAGCGTATTGCTGCCTGACAATGAAAAAGAACATATTGCACTGCGAAAAGACGGCAGCAGGTTTCCGGTAGAAATCAGTCATGGCGAACACAGCACACCGGAAGGAATACTAACCATTATATACGTCATAGACATCTCCGACCGGAAAATCTCCGAAGAAACCCGGCAACAACTCGACCTGCAGAAAAAGGAAGCCGCCATTAAAGATGGGACCCTCCAGCGCATGAACAGTTTCCTTAACAGCCTGTGGACCAATGCCGGCGCTATGATCATTGTGATCAATACCGATGGATTTATCAAATGGTTCAACCCCGCCGCTGAAAGAATACTTGGTTATAAAGCGAGTGAAGTAATTGATATCTGCACCCCGCTTATGTTGCATAACCAGCATGAAGTGGCCCTCCGTGCCGAAGAGTTTTCCCGGCAACTGCAACAACCGGTAGAACCCGGTATGGAAACGCTCATTATCAAAGCTAAACTCAATTTACTGAACGAATACGAGTGGAGTTATATCCGGAAAGATGGCAGCTCCCTCCCGGTATCACTTACGGTATCCGCTATCCGCAATGGCAGCGAAATCACCGGATATATTGGCATCGCCATCGATTTGTCACGCATCAAAGAAGCAGAATCCGAGTTACGCGTTTCACTGGAAAAAGAAAGGGAACTGAATGAATTGAAATCGAGGTTCGTTTCACTTGCCTCGCACGAATTCCGGACACCCCTCAGCGCCATCCTCTCCTCCGTTTACCTGGTATCCAAATACGAAGGCGCCGATGACATCCCCAAGCGCAGCAAACACATTCAGCGGATTATATCTTCCGTAAATATGTTAACAGACATCCTGAACGACTTCCTTTCAGTAGGAAAAATAGAAGAAGGGAAAATCCAGGTCCGTTACACCACTTTTGATACCGCCAAACACATCGGTAATATTCTTGGTGAAATGGACGGCCTCAAAAAACCACGACAAAATATCTACTATGCACACCACGGTACTCCACAAGCCAACCTGGATCCTACACTGCTGAAACACATTGTAATGAACCTGGTGTCCAACGCTATTAAATTCTCTCCGGAAGGAGGCATCATCTCTATTCGTACCCAGGGTACCGATGATTCCTTCCAGTTATCGGTAAAAGACCGGGGAATTGGCATTTCAGCGGAAGACCGGCAACACCTGTTTGAACGTTTCTTCCGCAGTCAGCATGTTGCCAACATCCAGGGTACTGGTCTTGGTTTACACATTGTAGCCAGGTATGCAGAACTGATGAACGGCACAGTGGCCTGCAACAGTATGCCTGAAAATGGCACAGAGTTTATCATCTCCCTTCCCTTTCCCCAAAACCAATGAACATGGAAAAAATACTGCTGATAGAGGACAATCCTGCTATCTGTGAAAATGTGGCTGAAATACTGGAGTTGGCCAACTACCAGGTACTCACCGCCGCCAATGGAAAAGAAGGCGTGGCGATGGCCCTGGAACATCTCCCGGACCTCATTGTATGCGATATCATGATGCCGGTACTCGACGGCTATGGTGTGTTGCATATGCTCCATAAAAACAAAGCCCTGCAAACCACGCCGTTTATTTTCCTGACCGCCAAAGCAGAAAGAACAGATATGCGGAAAGGTATGGAAATGGGCGCCGATGATTACATCACAAAACCCTTTGAAGGCACCGAACTACTCAGCGCTATCGAAAGCCGCCTTAAACGCTGCGCGGAAATAAAACATACCCCCGCCAGTGGCTTACAGGGCTTCAATATGCTGCTTGCTGCCAGCAGTGGCACCGATCAGCTGTCGCTCCTCAAAGAAGACCGCAATACCCATCACTACAAAAAGAAACAAAGTATTTATGCTGCCGGCAACCGTCCGGATTATTTATACTACCTCCTGCAGGGAAAAGTAAAAACCTATAAACGCAATGATGAGGGGAAAGAACTCATCATCGGGCTATATAATGAAGGCGATTTCCTTGGCTACAATGCCCTCCTGGAAGGTGGTAACTACCTCGAAAACGCCGAAGCCATGGAAGATACCACCCTTGCCCTGATCCCACACCGGGATTTTGAACAGCTCATCAGCAGCAACCCGGAAGTATTGGGGAAATTTATCCGGCTGCTTTCCCGCGAAATGGCAGAAAAAGAACAACAACTGATTGGCCTGGCTTATAACTCCCTGCGCAAAAAAGTAGCGGAAGCATTAATTATGCTGGAGAAAAAATACAATACAGCGGGTAATAAAAATTTCACGATAGATATCAGCCGGGAAAACCTCGCGGCAGTGGCGGGCGTGGCCAAAGAGTCACTGATCCGCACCCTGGGTGATTTCAGGGATGAAAGACTGATTGCATTAAAAGAGGGGCAAATAGCAGCGTTATCGGTGAAGAAACTCTCCGAAATGATTAACTAATTTTCTTTGGAGATAAATAAGAGAAAAGCCATTTTCACTTTTTCGTGACCAGCCACCATGCCTTTTACATCGTTTTCCAACACAGCAAAAGTATGCGGTGGAGCTACCCCTTCGGGTTGTTCCTCCAGCCAGCTGAGCTGCTCGCCAATCTCATGCCGGAGCAATATCATCGACTCCTCGCATGCCAGCATGGTGAGCTGAAACTCTTCCGCTTCTTCTATAAAGGAACGACGCGTTGTTCCGCGCAGCGCCGCGGCCAGGCGATTAATCAGAGAAGCATTGTCTTCTCTCAAGGTTTTCAGTATCCGGATCCATGTCCTGCAAACTTCCTGGTATTCAAGATAGGGTGGATCGCGCTGCAGTTCGTAAGACATTTTTGTTCGCTAGTTGTAATAGGTTTGAAGTCCATTTATATTTTTATCGGTCTCCCATCTCTTCAACAACTGACACAGGTTTTTCTGTATAAAATATAGCTGCCGGATATCTGAATGCAAAGCGGCCAGTTGCCCGGCCTGTCCTTGTGGAATAGCATATTCTTTCTCCACAACTTCTTCCATCAAATGCACAATGGACTTGCTTTGCAAAACAAATTCCTTCACCAGTTTATACACCTTGCTGATATGATCATATCCCTGTTCGGTAAAAACATCTCCTTTCTTCGGTTTCAATACCGGCTTCAATTCTTCTTTCAGGTTGCGTAATACAACACTGTGATATACCGATACCTCGCGGTAATAGTGAATAAACAATTCATTGAAATCCTGTAACGCACCGGGCGCAGGACTGGCCATCTCCTGCATCTTCGTATAAAAATCTTCCATTTTTGCCAGCACCTGTGCTGCCTGCGGCATAGCCCGATGAGTAATATAATCATCTACATCCTCTGCATGACCTGTAGTATAATCCAACACCTTCAACTTCATGTCCAGCAGGTTTTTCACACCCGACTGCCGGTTGTACTGCCTGAAAATATGATTCCCATACTTACGTAAGTGCTTGATGGGAAAAAAGAGAAAACCTTCGCAAAATTTGCGTTGCCGGGAAGTAGGTGTCAGTCCACTAAACATGATTTGCATTTTTTATGTGTGGATAAAGAGTATCACCGCCAGTGAACGGTGATACCTTATCAACAGCACATCTCCGTCATTCATTAATTTTTTTATTTGGTGATCCGGGTGGATGCCCAAATGTTACTGTAAAACTACCCCCGTTTGAATTGCTGAACAATGACGGACATTATCCGGCCCACTGATGTTGATCATTTTTTGAGATGACCATAATCATCGCTTCCCTAAAGGCGGATGATAATCCAGGCAGCGGAATACCAGGAACTTCCGCACCACACGGCCCTGTTGCCGCACTACAATAGGAGGCAACTGGGTAACGGAGCTGAAATAAGGCGCTAACTTTTTCACAAATGCCAGTTCATCTACGGCATCATTTACGTCGGTGAGTGAGTTGATAAAAAGGGCGTTCTTCCCTTTAAGGGTATTAACATCCGTGCCTATAAAATCAAATTGCAGGGCATTTTCCCCTATAATATTCCTGGAATATACCATACGCCCCAGGTACAGGTTGAGCATGGCACTGGTTTTATAATCGTCCGCAGAAAAGATAAAATCATCCGGATACGCAGCTGTCAGTTCCTTTACTCCTGTACCTAATCCGCTCCAACCGATCATGGTATCATCAGAATGAATGGGCACCGGGTAAAAAATCACTTCCACCGCCAGGGCCAGATGCACCACCAATGAGCAAATCCACTGCCAACGGATGTATTTCATCGTTACCCAGGTACTAACCCAGATAGTGCCTGTTATATAGGCCGGCATCATCCAGTTGATCTTTACCCAATAAACAGGAGATATCAATAAGAAAATCCCGAAAAGCGGCACAAAGAAGCATAACAGGAACAACTGTGGCGCCGGAATGCGGGTCACGCGCCATTGGTATTTGCGCGCAAATTTATAGCAGTAGTATAACAATGCCCCCAGCAATACCGGCAACAGGATAGCCGCCTGATGCCCAATAACCCCCAGGAAATCCAACGGATGAAACTCCACACCTCCTACCCTTTCCGACGACTGAAAACGGAAAGACGCAAACTGGTTATTCACATTCCAGATCACCACCGGCAAAATCGTCACCCCAAAAGCCACAATGCTGGCAAAAAACCAGGGCGACCACAGGTAGCGGCGATGCGCCTTACTCAACAACAGGAACAACACCGCGCCTGCCGGCAGCATAATGGCAGTATACTTACTGTCAAAAGCCAGCCCCATGGCAATACCGGCATATATCCAGTATGCATTACGCGATTCAAATACCGCCCGGTATACCGCTATCAGCGAAATACACCAGAAAAACAATAAGGGAACATCCGGGGTAGATACCAATGATAAGATGGTAATCATCAGCGTGGCATACAGCAGCAAAACACTTCTCCAGGCCCTTTCCCGGGAAAGGAAGCAACAGCCCAAACGGTAAAAAGCCAGCAGCGTGCCAATAGTCACCAGCGTATCCGCCAGCTTGATCACAAATACATGCCGCCCAAACAAGTCCGTAAATGCCCGTAAAATCCATGCAATAGCGGGTGGATGGTCAAAGTAGGAAAGTGCGAAATGCTGCCCGTAGAAATAGTAATACGCATCCTGCGGCATCGCCCCCATCACCCCTATAAAAGAAAACCTTAGTACAATAACTACTGCAATGGCGAGCGCCATCCACTTGTGGGCAGTGATATAGGTGTTAAACCATTTCCCTCCTGTTGATTCCTGCATATGTAATGCTGACAGTTCTATTAATGACAGTGTCCCTGTTCCCACAATCTCTGTGCCGCCTGATAAGCTGGCAGCCCCTGTTTAACGATATTTAACACTGTCATTCCCCTGTCAGCAGCATCAATCTGCCTTTAAGCGCTGTACCGGGTTGGCACTGCCTGCTCTCAGGGCTTGTAAACCCACGGTAGCAAAGGCTATCAGCAAAGCCCCCGCAGCTGCCAGGGCAAACAATAGCCAGCTGATTTGTACATGATAGGCAAAATCACGCAGCCAATGCTCCAGTAAATACCAGGCCACCGGTGTAGCCAGCACAATAGATAAAATCACCAGTATGAGGAAATCTTTTGACAACAACGCCACAATGCTACCCATGCTGGCCCCCAGCACTTTGCGGATACCAATTTCTTTCGTGCGCTGTTCTGTGATATAAATGGTTAAGGCCAGTAAGCCCATCACGGAAATAAAAATGGAGATCACCGTAAATACATAAATGATATATCTCACCCGGGTATAACCACTAAACAACTGCTGGAAATTATCGTCCAGGAACGAATACCGCAAAGGAAATCCCGGCTCCACCGTTTTGTCTTGTCCGGGATTATACTGATTAAACCGATTTTTATTTATGATGTTGGAAATCTTTCTACATCCAAAAATAAAAATCAGTTTAATCAGTATAATCCCGGACAAGACAACATCCGCTGCATTACTGCTCCGTCCATTGCTTCTCCCACTGGAAGAAAGCCGGCATAGGCGTGTTCTTGCCCTCCAGCTGATCGGTCAGTGCCGCAATATACATTTTCCAGCGAGGCAGGTAATAACTGCGCATCAGGCCACCCCATTCCTTATTGGCGTATTCATGCAAATCGGTATCCGGATTATCAGGTCCCCAATAGGTGATTTGTGTTTTAGCATTGCGCACCAGCAGCTTCTTTTCCGCAGGTGTTTGCCCCAGGTTTTGTGCAGCATTCACCCAGGTATCCAGCCGGAAATGTTTGTTGCCGCTCAACAATAAATCCTGTTGCTGCATGAGCGCCAGGAAACTTGCGGAGGTTTGTTTGAAGGTAGTGAGGTCTTTTTTCTCAAAAGCGGCTACCATTGCTGCATAAATTTCTTCGCCGCGATTAGCATTTACCTGCCGCTGAAAATCGATCGCGTCAATTTCGTAAGTAGTGTTGTTTTTCATGGCAGGAGCAGCTTTCAGGAAAGTAGCCACAGCATCTGCAAATACTTTAGTATCGTAGTTCCGCTTACGGGTGCCCCAGGAAGATACGGGTACGTCCTTCAGCGTAGGGCGGGCACAGAAAACAGATTCATTAGGCCCTTCCTGGTATTGTGAAAAACTGCTGTAGGCCGTAGCTACCAATCCCTGCCAGGCTGCCTGCACCTGCGGGTTATCGGATCCATAACGGTAACGTACATATGATTTGATCCAGTCTTTCACGTCAACCTTTTCGGCATGCCAGGCCAGCTCCAACATCAGGTCGTAAATAACCGGGTTATTGTGGATCCCTTCCGGCATAATGCCTACGCCTTTAAACAGCGAGTCATAGGGGCTATGCGCTGCGCGGTAAGTTTCATCTGCAAAACGTTGCAACTTACCATATAGTCCCAACTTTTCTCCGAAGTTGTTCACACTGCACCAGATAAATGGTGTGCCTTCGTATCCTTTGCGGGTTTCCCAATTGGCGGTATTTTCTCCAAAAAGTTCCTGTACCAGCACTTTAGACTTATCTAGTCCTGCTAATAAGGCGCCTGAAGGGTTTGCCTGCCAGCCCTGTAATACCCAGGTGCTGCCCGGGAAATGTTGTTGCATGGTTTGTTGAATGGTTGCTGCAGCGGCGCTCACATCTACGCCTTTGCTGATACCTCCTTCATGGAAAGGATCGCCGGCAAAGAAATGAATGTTGCTACCATATAGCTTCTTCAGCTCTTCATAGTAGATGCCTGCAATTTTGGTGAAGTTGCTGTCGCCTGGAATAAGGAAATCCGGGCGCTGAAAGCCACCGGCCCATTTGCCCTGCTCTACTACTTTCACCGGCATCTTCTCTTTCAGGTTCACCGGTATCATACCATAGAAGCCTTGCATCACTGGTGCAATACCCAGTCCGTTCATTCGCGCCAGGATTTGTTTCTCCAGCACGGTTTGCTGGTCAATCATTTGTTGGGTAACGGGTCCGCCCCAGCCTTCCAGGTTGCCCATGAGCCACCAGGCGGTGAAGCCTGGTCCTGCTACGAAGCGACGCGCTTCTTCACTGCTGTAGCCCAGGCGCTCCAGCGTATGCTGCCATACTGCTTCTGTACCCATGGTAGCTAACATCACGTTCACACCATTGAGCGCCATCCAGTCCAGTTCGTGTTCCCAGTCCTTCCAATTGTAATAACTCATGGTATAACTGATGGTACAATAGTTCAGCGCATAGCGGTAATCATAGGTGGTATTGATACGCACCGGTGATTTTACCGTTGGCAGTGGCGCTACCGGCGACAAGTTATCGCCCATATGCGACATCGCACGATGGCAGTAATATTTCAGGTACCAGTTCAGCCCGGCAGCAGCCGCGCTGGGGCTGGAAGCGCTAATATGTACCTGTTTACCTGGTGTGGTAATTTCAAACTGATCTTTTCCATTTTCAGCTGGTATACTTTTCAACACCAGCGATTTAGCCAGCCAGGGAACGCGGCGTTGAGCCAGTTGCTGCACAGCAGGAAAGTCTTGTGCAAATACGCCGGAAGACAGGCATAGGAGTAGCCCTGCCAGCAAATTTTTACCTTTCATTAGTTTCACTGTTATGATATAAAGAAGGTAAATGTAATGATCAATTACATAATTCGTAAATTTAGTATCGCGCTGGTCATCAAAATAACTTATATGGCAGGAAATACTAATTTACCAGAACATATCAAAGGACTGAATGATGCGGAAGTAGCCGCCTCCCGGGAAAAATACGGTAGCAATCTCCCCGCCGCCCCCACCACTAATCCTCTCCTGCACCTGGTCAAAGAAATACTCGGCGAACCCATGCTGCTGTTGCTGATAGCGGTGACCGTTATTTACTTCGTCATGGGTGAACTCGGAGAAGCCTACTTCATGCTCGTAGCCATTGCACTGGTATCCGGTATCTCCTTTTACCAGGATAGCCGCAGCCGCAAAGCGCTGGAAGCATTGGAAAAAATAAATGAGCCGTTGAGTAAAGTGATCCGGAATGGTGAGCTGAAAAGCGTTGCCACCAGCGATATCGTCACCGGCGATATGATGCTCGTATCCGAAGGCAATACTATCAACGCTGATGGCATCATTGTGCATGCCAACGACTTTTCTGTGAATGAATCCGCCCTCACCGGTGAAGCCTTTGCCGTTTTTAAACAACCTGATGGAGATGACAACCGGGTATACAGCGGCACGTTAGTGGTATCTGGCCTGGCCATCTGCGAAGTACAGCAGGTAGGTGCCCAAACCAAAATAGGACAGTTAGGCACCGCCATTCTCAATATCAAAGAAGAGCCGACCCCATTGCAACAGCAGATTGAACAATTTGTGAAATGGATGGCCGTAGCAGGCGTTGGTGTTTTCCTGGCCGTATGGCTCTTTAACTTCATCCGCAGCGGTAGCTTAACAGATAGCCTGCTGAAAGGACTAACACTGGCGATGTCTATTTTGCCGGAAGAAATACCCGTGGCCTTTGCCACCTTTATGGCATTGGGTTCCCGGCGCCTCATGCAAATGGGTATCATCGTTAAAAAAATCCGTACCGTGGAAGCACTGGGTAGCGCTACCATCATTTGCACCGATAAAACCGGTACTATCACAGAAAATAAAATGAGCCTGCCGGCAATTTATCGCGGAGCAGATCATACCTTATATGGAGAAGACCAACTGCCGGCAGACGTTGTGACCATGGCGATGTGGGCCAGTGAACCTGTGCCTTTTGACCCTATGGAAAAAACACTGCACCGGCTATACGAAAAATTGACACCTTCCGATGAACGGCCTGATTATAAAATCGTACATGAGTATCCGTTAGCAGGCAAGCCTCCTATGATGACACATGTGTATGAAAACAATGCCGGCCATCGCATCGTGGCCGCAAAAGGAGCGCCGGAAGCTATTATTGCCGTTTGTCATCTCCCGGAAAAAACAAAAAGCGACCTTACCAGGCAGGTGCGCGCACTGGCCCAACAAGGCTACCGGGTACTTGGCGTAGCTACTTCCGGTTTTACCGGCACCCAATACCCCAACGCCCAACAAGAACTTCCATTTACTTTCATAGGATTGCTGGCTTTTTATGATCCTCCAAAAGCGAATATAGGAGAGGTGTTCAGCAATTTTTACCAGGCAGGCATCACCGTAAAAATCATCACCGGCGACAATGCCGTTACCACCTGCGCCATCGCCCAACAGGCCGGCCTGAAAAACGCCGACAAATCCATCGACGGTGAAGTGTTGATGCAAATGGATGCCACCAGAATGCAACAGACGTTACAATCCGTCAATATTTTCACCCGCATGTTCCCGGAAGCTAAACTGGCCGCCATCAACGCCCTGAAAGCAGACAAGGAAGTAGTAGCGATGACAGGTGATGGTGTGAACGATGGGCCAGCCCTCAAAGCCGCGCACATCGGCATTGCCATGGGCAAAAAAGGGACGGAGATCGCCAAACAGGCAGCCGCACTGATACTCGTCAACGATGACCTCAGCGGCATGGTAGACGCCATTGCCGTGGGCAGGAGAATATATACCAATATCAAAAAAGCAGTACAATACATTATTTCTATTCACATTCCTATCATCCTCACCGTATCTCTCCCACTCTTCCTGGGCTGGATATATCCCAATATTTTCACCCCGGTACACGTGATATTCCTGGAAATCATTATGGGGCCCACCTGCTCCATTGTATATGAAAATGAGCCTATGGAAGAAAATGCCATGCGGCAGCCACCACGGCCTATTACACAAACTTTTCTTTCGTTCCGGGAAATGAATATCAGTATTATACAGGGATTATTGATCACCGCGGGCGTACTCACGGCATACCAGTGGAGTGTGGCGCAGGGTTATGATGAAACCCACACCCGTAGTATGGTATTTACTACGCTGGTATTGGCTAATATTTTTCTCACCCTGGTCAATCGTTCCTTCTACTACTCTTTCCTGCACAGCATGCGCAATCGCAACCAATTAATGATTGGCGTTATTGCCATTACGCTGGTATTGTTGGCAGCCATGTTATATATCCCGCCTGTGGCACAATTTTTCAGTATCAACGCGTTGCAGGTCCCGCAATTATTGATCTGCGCTGGCATCGGAGCTGCGGCGGTATTGTGGTTTGAAATCTGGAAATGGTGGAAACGAAGCACGCGTCCTGCCGGCAAACAACAGCGGGAAACGTTATCTGCAGCCAACGCAGGTAGTATGTAATCAACATCTCAAAAAAGAAAAACAGGCATGAAAGTATTCACAACAAGAGTTATTCCGGAAGAAGGACTACTGCTCCTTCAACGTGCAGGCGTTACCGTTAAACAGTGGGCAGAAACCAGGGAACTGACGCTGGAAGATATGATTGCACAATGCAAAGACCAGGATGCGTTACTGTATGCCGGTGGCAGGCACATAGATCGCCCCTTTATGGAACATGCCCGGCACCTGAAAGTAATTAGTTTACTCTCCGTAGGCTACGACAATGTAGACCTGAAATCCGCCACAGAATTAGGTATACAGATCACCAACACACCCGGGGTACTGAGCAATGCTACCGCCGATACCGCCTTTTTATTAATGCAGGCAGTAGCAAGAAAAGCTTTCTATCAACATAAAAGAATATTAAACGGCGACTGGGGATTTTCCACCCCCACGGCTAACCTGGGAATTGATATAGAAGGAAAAACGTTGGGCATCTGGGGGCTGGGTAATATTGGAACGGTAATGGCTAAACGCTGTAAGGCCGCATTCGATATGAAAATTATTTACTGCAACCGTCATCGCAACGAAGCAGCTGAAAAACAGCTGGGCGCCACCTTCGTGTCATTTGAGGAATTGTTACGGCAAAGCGATGTTATCAGCGTACATACCAGCCTCACACCGGAAACAAGGGATACCTTTAATAAGGAAACATTCCGGAAAATGAAGCCCACCGCTATTTTTATCAATGCCGCCAGGGGAGGTATCCACAACGAAGCAGATTTACTGGCGGCCTTACAGGAAGGGCTGATCTGGGGCGCAGGACTGGATGTGACCAATCCTGAACCCATGCCACCAGGTAGTCCTTTGCTGAATATGCCTACGGTAGCTATATTACCGCATATCGGCTCTGCCACCGTAGAAACAAGGAATGCTATGTCGCGCATAGCGGCGGAAAATGTGCTCGCTGCTTTAGCAGGTAAGCCGGTGCCCAACCCGGTAAACCATCTTTACGCACTTTAAACATGATTCATTCTTTAGGCTAAGTAAGGGTTGGCCAGAAGATCAGGTAATACTTTTCCCTTTGCTGCAACAGTGATCCCGGGGCATAACTTCACAAAACATAGTAGGCCGCCGGACGAGGCGCACCAGCCAATATCGCTGGCCATCCATTGATTCGCTATTTTGTAGGCCGCATTACTAATTTTATCCTGTCCACAATCGTCCCCTGCTCCATAAGTGAACGGGAGATTCACTAACTTTAGTAAAAGCATTGCTCTATGAAAAAAGTCGCTATCATCGGCGGGCAACGAATCCCTTTCGTAAAGTCTTTCAAAGAGTATAACCATATCAGTAACCAGGAAATGCTGACCGCTGTTTTAAATGCACTGGTCAACCGTCACCAGCTGGCAGGTAAAAGAATTGGTGAAGTAGCATTGGGTGCATTGTTGAACCGTTCTACAGAATGGAACTTTGCCAGGGAATGTGTGTTAGGTACAGCTCTGGATCCACATACGCCCGCTTACAATTTACAACGGGCCTGCGGCACCAGCCTGGATGCCGCTATACAACTGGGCCTGCGGATCGGATGCGGGCAAATAGACACCGGTATCGCCGGTGGCAGTGATACCAACAGTGATATTCCCTTACTGTTCCGGCAACAACTGGCCTGGAAACTGGTGGATCTCCGCGCAGCCAAAACATTGGGTGCGCGACTGAAAATACTGGCCTCTATTCGATTCAAAGACCTTGCCCCGGTTTATCCCTCCATCGTAGAACCCAGAACAGGCATGTCTATGGGACAGCATACCGAGAAAATGGTGAAAGAATGGGGCATCACCCGGGAAGCACAGGATGCACTGGCTTATCAGAGTCATATGAACGCCGCCAAAGCCCATACAGACGGATTCTTCAGTGACCTTATCTTCGAATTTAAAGGCGTAAAAAAAGATACCATCGTACGCGGAGACACCAGCCCGGAAAAACTCGCGGCATTGAAACCCGCATTTGACGCTAATGGCAGTCTTACTGCCGGCAACAGCACACTCTACACCGATGGCGCCTCCGCCTTATTGCTGGCCTCGGAAGAATATGCGCAACAACAAAACTGGCCGGTGATGGCGCACCTGGTAGATGCGGAAACCGCCGCAGTGGATTACGTAAACGGCGAAGGACTACTCATGGCACCTACCTACGCCGTAGCACGCCTGCTCAAACGTAATCATCTAAAACTACAGGACTTCGACGTATATGAAATTCACGAAGCCTTTTGCGGGCAGGTACTCTGTACCCTTAAAGCCTGGGAAGATGCCAGCTATTGCAAAAAGTTGGGCTGGGATACACCATTGGGTAGCATCGATCGAAGTAAACTAAATACCAAAGGTGGCAGTGTGGCAATTGGGCATCCTTTTGCGGCCACCGGTACCCGTATCCTCGCACAGGCTGCAAAAATACTGCAGGAACGCGGTAGTGGAAGAGCATTGGTATCTATCTGTACCGCCGGTGGTATGGGGGTGGTAGCCATCCTGGAACGCTAATTTTTCCACCTCCTCCACCCGGAAATAATTAATTGTCAACATAACACACATTAAAAGTTATCAAATAAAAAACCCGTCCCGGGAAACCGGAACGGGTGATCATTGTCATCCATTTCACCGAATAAAAATTTCGATTGTTTTATTGCGACATATACCATGCCGGAAATGGAAAATAATATCTAGTGCAATACTTTTTCCAGCGCTGCTTCCAATGCTTCTCCACGCAAATTGGTAGCAATAATGCGGCCCTGCGGATCTAACAGGAAGTTTTGCGGAATAGAATTGATCATATACAACTTCGCGATATCGCTGCTCCAGAATTTCAGATCACTCACATGATGCCAGGTAAGCCCATCCTTTTCAATAGCAGCCGTCCACTTAGCTTCATCACCGGTTTTATCGAGCGATACACCCAGGATATCAAAGTTCTTATCCTTGAAACGCTGATACGCTTTTACCACGTTAGGATTTTCTGCACGGCAGGGACCACACCAGCTGGCCCAGAAATCTAGCAGTACATATTTACCACGCAGATCAGAAAGCTTCATGGTTTTACCATCCGGACCTGCTGCGGTGAAATCGGGCGCCACCTGGTTAATATCCAGGGCGGCAGAGGCTTTCAGGATAGCGGCTGCTTTCTGTCCTACACTTGTTGCACGCAATGCAGGTGAAAATTTATCGTAAATCTTTTGGGTGCCTGCCACATCTTTGACACGGCCATCCATTGTTTTAAGAAGCGCTACCAGGCTCACATAATAGTCAGCGTGTGCCAGCATAAATTCCTTCTGCAAGGTACTTTGCTCTTCCATCAGTTTTTGAAACATCGTGCTCATCACATAATAACCAGTGGTATCCCTGGGCGTAGTCATCATCATATGCTGAAATTCCGTACGCAGCGAGTCCATCGCCTTGGTTTGCGGCGCCACCAAAGCATTCAGCTCATCCTGTTGCTTTGTAAACACAGAGCCTTTAATTTCCGCACCATCCAACAGGTTGTTAGTACCGACGGTTTTCTGCGTAAACTTCATTTTATCTGTTGGCGTGATGTACAACAAGCGATAACCAACGTGCTTAGGCTCATTCTTCAGGCGGATACTCAACATGGCCTCCGCAGTATCTTTAACTTCATAAGTAAGCGTAAACGCCCCTTTCTCCACCAGTGCAGAGTCCAAAGGGTTGAAGCCATAACCGGCAGCCTTGAGGAGATAAATATATTCGTTGTTAAAATCAGCAGGCACTTTACCTGTTATAGTCGCTTTTTTTTGTGCAAATGCACCGGAAACAGCCAGGGTGACCAGGCCGCTGAGCAAAACTTTTTTCATTTGTAGGTGGTTGGTTGGTTTTAACCGAAAGTAGAAAAAGGTGGGCAACACTTCAATTGCTTAATGACAGGCGGTCGTGCCGGCGTACCGCCGGAATTACGAATTACGAATTACGAATTTGTGGGGAGGCAGTAAACGCGAATGATAACATTCGCTAGTATCTACCCACAAATCCGTAATTCGTAATTCGTAATTCGTAATTATCTAAATCTTACTGAGCTGAAAATATCCCAGGTGTAATTCATCTTCCCCGGCATGGGCAGCCGGTGTTATTTCCAGGGTATACTTTTCTTTCAGATGTGCCGGTAAAATATCCTTTACGGTATGGATATCATCCACGTCTACGCCATATTTATCATCCACATGCGAAGTAGCCGTTCCAAAGGTGGTGTGCTTAAAAAACACCGTTTCTTTAGATGCCCGGATCGCTACACCAATATCTTTTTGTACACTGAGCATTTTATAATGGAATTCTTCCATCTCATTAGGTTTATAACCTCCCAGGTTCAAAAAGAATAACTGCATATCCTGTTGCGTAGGCGCTGGTTTTTCCACCACCCGGATCTGATGTCCGTCTACCATATTCACTTCTCTCCAGCCATCAATATGTAGTTTTCCTTTTGCTTCCGGCCAGAAAGCCAGCATATCAGGAATGAGGTCTCTCAGTTGACTGCCAATACCGAAAAAAACATCGTGTTGCTCCGTGTGTCGCCCTTCAGGCGTACATCCCAGCAGCAGCATAAACAATTTTAACTCCGCCATGATAATAGATTGTGGGGCGGAAGTTAGCATTATTTTACTTTGTTTTCATCGCCTCTCGCATGGCCTGTTCTTTCTCTGCACTCCAGTACTTACAATCCAGGTTGATAAACACAGACGAGTAAGCCAGCGTGGTATTTGTTTTTAATACCACTACTTTAAACAACCCCGCTGTTTTATCCATCTTCGCAAAAACGGAATCATGTAATAATGTTTGTACGGACTGTCCCTTAAAAATCTGTTGCAGGCTATCGCGGTAACCAGCGGCACCCGGAACAAACGACAACTCCTTATCCAGGTAAAGTATTGGACTTACATGCGTGCCTTTATTAAGCTGTTGGATGGTATACTCCGCTACTGCCGGCAAAGCCGCGTTGGTGTTAATGTATACCATACCGGGGGCCGATTGAAAAGGAAATGCCTTGTCGGCAATAATGATCCAGTTACGATGGCCCAGTAAAGGCAATACGCTGTCCAGCTGGGCTTGCCAGGTGGCAGTGGCCGGCGCCGGTGCCGTCTTGTCTCCCGGCTTACAGGCAAATAAACATACAACGGCAACGGCTATTTGAAGAAATGATTTCATTTGTTAGGCAATTGTAATTTGAAGTGATTGCCCGGCATGTAAACGCACGGGTGCAGGCAATTGTATAGTTACCCATCCGTTGTTTTCTGTAAAGGCTACGGGAGTTTTCTGACCGGCTACCGTTACTTTATTCACACCGGTATGCGCAAATCGTAATGTCTGGAGCGACAAGCTGCCATACTTCAACTGCAGGGTATGATGCCCGTTCTTTTGTGTATAAGTACCCCATCCTTCTGCCGTCACAAAAGGTGATTTGAAATTTTCTTTGTTCATCGCTGGTGCAAAAGCGATGTATCCTTTAGGGCCATGATACTGGAAGCCGGTGGCTGTAACAAAAGTGCCGTAGCTGGCCATGGCGCGTGCATAGTGGTCACTGCACTCTATTTCATTAAACGGATTGCGTTTATAGGCATGATAACGGTCATGTACCGCGCGGGTAAGCGTGAGCGCTTCATCGGTCATACCTTCTGCCATCATATGCGATGCCACCTGGTGCTCAAAACCGGTCATACATTCATTAAAGTAGCCCAGCTGCCAGGCATCTTTCACACCGAAAGGATATTGTTCGTTATGTGGATTGGTGTTGAGGATCATGCCGGCTTCTCCCGCCAGTGCATAAGGCCGGCCTCCCGGATGCGCCGCTATATACGGCCCCACATCCTGCTTGTAGTTGTACTTGTACAAAGCCTTTAAAGCCGACATCGTTTTTCCCTTATCAATCACACGGTCCATACCCACCTGGAATGCCCAGCTCTGGCCGTATACCTGGTCGATATGACAGGTGTTATAAGAGCCGATCACCGAGCGTCCTTTAACTTTGTCCGGCTGGTGAATAAAGTATTCCCCATTGAACAACTGTGATTCCATATTGCGTTTTCCCTTCTCCACATAATCATTACAGATGGCTGCAAACTCCATATCCTTCACTTCTGTAGCCATGAGTGCCGCTGCTTTTACGGCAGCAATACACAAGCCTACAATCCAGGCAATTTCTCCATCCCAAACAGCATCGAGTGTGTTTTCCATCGGCGTATCTTCCATGCCATCACCGTTGCGGTCCTGGTGAATAAGAAACAGTGATGCCTTCTTAATGTTAGCCCAGTTATGTTCGAGGAAGCGGCTGTCTTTACTCATCTGGTGTTCACGATAGATGCGCAATATAGTTCCGGCTTGTCCGTCAATCGCAGGGCGCTTTTCAGCCTCTCCCCTGAACAGGATACCGCCATCTGCCATTTGCCCGATGCCCAGGTCTACCCGCTGCCGGGTATCTCTCTCCAGGGCGGGGAAAATGCGGCCCACCGCCTGTGCATACTGCCATACGTGCGTACAGGTACCTTCACAGGCGCCCACGCCTTCCCAGGCATAAAAACGGCCGGAACGGAAACGATGCGCAGTAGTGGTAGCCAGCGTAGAAATGTTCAGGAAGGTACGTTCCATAAACCACCATGGCAACGTAGCATCATACCAGGTATCTTTCCACAAACGGCTTTCGCGGTATAAGCGGGTGTAGTTTTTCTGTACATAGTTCATTACCGCAGTGGCATCACTGAAATGATTGGTGTAGTAACGGCCCTTGTCCTGTATCACATTAAACCAAAGATTTGGCGTATACCAGCTGATGGCGAAATCATTTCGTACAGACTTACCCGGTAGTATCTTATTTTGAATGGCTACACTACCGGTTAATTTTTCATTAACAGGCTTCACCACCGGTTGTGTAGCAGCCGCTTTAAAATCAGCTGCCGATAATTCACCGGTTGACAATAACGGATTCACCTGCACAGTTGTACCGAAGGCGGCCAGGCATAGATTGCCGTAGTCGTATAATTTACTGAACTCCTCATTGCTGCCATTCTTTACGCGTACAGTAGCATATACACCCTGCCAGCCCTTTTCCTTCACTACTGTATTGGTACGCTCATGATCGGCACCGGCGCTGTGAATAGCTGCTTTATTTTCCAGCCAACCCAGTACCGTAGCGGTAACAGGTGTAGTACCTTTGTTTATAATTTTGTAAGATAGAATAGTTACTGGTAATCCGGAATCATCCTCATTCAGCGGAATAAACGGAGAAAATGCCTCGAGCATTACTTCTACAGGTAGTGCCGGATCTGTATACCGGATCACTGCCATTGGGTAAGTGGCTTCAAAGGTGATTTCCGGCCAGCTGGCCTCATCAAACCTGCGTATAATCGTTTGATTGTTGTAAGTAAGCTGCAGGGCAAATCCCTGGTCAAGCGGACGAATATCTTTTGAAGGTGCAATGTAGCAGGCCCCATCGCGGGAACGAACTTTCTTGCCGCCACCGAGTACATCCACGGAGAAGTCTACCGTTTTAGGTTCAATACCTTCCTGGTTCCTGTTGAAAATATCCCATAGCCATAAACGACCGTCGCCACCCAGGTATACCGTACCACACATAATGCCGCCTACCGGCATCCCGATATATTGCAGTTCATTTTTGCTTTTACGATAGGTGGTCACAGTACCTCGTTCATACAGCGAGGCAATCCAGGCAGCATCCGGCTGACGGGTGGTCAAGAGGTAGTGAGGGGTGTCCGCAATAGTGCGGCCCACTACCGGAAGGCGTACCGTTAATGCGCCGGCCATCGTCAATCCAATGTTCCTTAAGAATTTTCTCCGTTCAATTCCCATAGATGTTTTTTTAGGTTTTAGCCATTAGCTTTTAGCTTTTAGTAAATGCGGCAGACGATAATATGTTGGTCTTCGCTGCATTTGCTAAAATCTAAAAGCTAAAAGCCAAGTGCTTTAATAATTAATACGCTGCTGGCCGGATCATAATCGTAAGTAAACTGTCCGGAGGTGCTGCTTAATAAATTCATGACCTCCTGAATTTTTTCTCCTTTTATACTTCCGGTAAATTCCAGTTGCTTCAATTGTGGATCTTCAAAAATAACGGTGATATTGTACCACCTTTCCAGCCGGGTAGCCAAACTGGCAAAGGATTCCTTCTTAAAAGAAAGGGTATTCTCTTTCCAGGCAATCTCTTTCACAGCTTCTTCTTTATTATCCGGGAGCGGCTGCCAGGCGGCGGTGCAACTATTGTCTGTTCCCTTTTCACGGGTCAGTGTCAATTTCTGCCCCGGCTTCAGCAGGGCCTGACGCGGCTTCGTATCTTCCTGGAATTGTAATTGTACGCTGCCGCTGATCAAGACTGTTTCCACGATAGATTCATCAGTATAAGCACGTAAATTGAAAGATGTGCCCAACACCTTTACCGTAGCCCCCTTCACCTTTACTTCAAAGGGAACATTGGCCTGTTGCGCTACCTCGAAATAAGCTTCTCCTTCCAGCTGCAACAAACGGGTATGAATGCCGTAGTTATCGTCATACACCAGCTTACTCCCCGCATTCAGCCATACCACGGAACCATCCGGCAATCTCACCTGGCTACGGGTACCGCGGTTAGCCACCACGTCATGCCGGGCGGTATGTTGCTGATGCGTAAAAAATAAAAGCAGGCCGCCCAACGCCACCAACAAGAGGAATCCAGCCGCCCAGGCCAAACGGCTATGCCAACGTTGCACCGGCTTTATTACCGGTATGCTGGTCATTTCAGGTACCCGCTGCTCCAGCAGGGCCAGCATGCGCTGTTGTTCTTCGGCACTGACAATAGGTACTTCCTGGTGCCAGACCCGCTCCAGGGCATCTACAGTAGGCGCTATCTCCGGATGCGCTGCAAACAATGCCTCCAGCTCCGTGAGTTCTTCCGGAGTGGCCTCGCCATTTAATTTGCGTGCGGTTAATATCCAGTATCGTTCAATTTGCATGAATAGTGACTTCGTCTTAACCATAAGACAAAACAGCCGGGGAAATCACCTAAAAGAAATGGAAAATTATTTTACAAGATGCGCATCTACCGCTGCATGAATCCGCTGGAAAGCAATCGCCAACTGACTATCAATAGTGCGAACAGAAATACGGAGGATCGCGGCTATTTCTTTATACTTCAGCCGTTCTTCTTTGGCCAGTTTGAAGATTAACCTGCATTTGGGGGGAAGTTTATCAATGGCGTCCTGCATCGCCTGGGTCATTTCACCTGCCATTAACTGCTGCTCCGGGTTAATTGTGCCTAAGGGTTCCAGTAGTACCTCCATTTCCTCAAAAGCATAAAAAGTAATCCGGTCGCGCTTCTGCAGGTAATTCATACAGGCATTCCGCACACTGGTAAAAAGATATACCCGGAGATGTGCTATTTTCAGGAGATCCCCACGATTGCTCCACAATGCTGCGAAAATGTCTGCTACAATGTCCTCTGCCGCCCGGGAGTCTTTCACAAAAGAATAGGCAAACTTCGATAACCCCGGCATAAAATGCAGGTATAACGCCTTGAAAGCATTACTATCATTGTTCAATGCAATATTCTCCTGCCAGGTGTTTATCATAACGAGCGTGACAAGCAATATATACAACCTTTAGGCAGGTTGTACCTCCTTGTTAAACCAGCGTCACGAAATGTGAAAAAATCATCATCCCATAAAAAAAGCGGCGTCCTGTTGAAGAACGCCGCCGGAATAAGGACAAAACACTATAATACTTCTTTCAACTTCTCTTCTAATGCTGCTCCTCTCAAATTTCTACCGATAATCTTTCCCTTGGGATCTACCAGGAAATTAGTCGGCACGGCACTGACACCGTATAATTTCGCGGCAGGATTTTTCCAGCCACTCAAATCCGACACATGCGTCCAGGTAAGATGATCTTTGTCGATAGCTGCCTTCCATTTTTCTGCGTTATCATCCAGTGATACACCCAACACCGTAAATCCTTTGTTTTTATACGCCTCAAAAGCTTTCACCACATTGGGATTCTCGGCACGGCAAGGGCCACACCAACTCGCCCAGAAATCAATGAGTACATATTTACCTTTGAAGTCGGCCAGCGACACCATTTTGCCATTAACATCTTTCATGGAGAAAGTAGGTGCTACTTTTCCTTCTGCCGTTTTTGTTGCAATAGCGAGGAAGGATTGAATGTTTTCACCAAACAATGATGCTTTGGCTACAGGTCCCATTTTATCAAACCACGCTTTCGCTTCCTTATCTTTGCCGGGACCACTGTGAAAACGACCTACCAGGTAAGCTTCCAATACTGTATTATGCCTGGTGGCCAGATAATATTTTACAATACTATCGCCTTTTACATCCAATGCCCTAAAGCCGGCATTTACTTTCTCTACGGTAGCAGAATCAGGCTTGCCTCCATTGGCCTTCCGGGAAGCATCATACATTTCATTCAGCTGCCCTGCAATCGGATACAACGTTTTCAGGGCGCTATCAAATGCACTCCAGTCCTGTTGTGCGGCGCCGGCAGTAACCGTTGCATTTCCCAGTTGCATATCAGTCGCCGTTACAGTGGCTACTTTATCTTTCTCCAGCATGACAGAGAGAAAAGAAGTACTACCCAAAGTATGCAGGTAATACAAGTTAGTGCCACTCGTTTTCACAGAAAAAGTAAACTGTCCGTTTTTTATTTCGGCAGAATCCTTCATCTCTTTCTGATGATACTCATAGCTTAAATATACGCGGCCATCGGCACCATTCTGAATGCTGCCCCGGATAACAGACTGCGCCCGGGCAGTAGCAAACGACGCCAGTAGTACGGCAGTAGCGGTCATTATTTTTTTCATATGCGGTTAGTTTGTGTAGCCAGCGTTTTGCTGGATAGCTGTATTGGTGTTTAATTCGTATTGTGGTATTGGCCAGAGAATAGCGGTAGATTTCCAGGTAGGCTTCAATACGCGCAACACTTCATCTGCCTTATTGGTGCGGATCAGATCAAACCAGCGATGCCCCCACTCCGCAAACAGTTCTATTCTCCGTTCCCGGGCAACAGCGGAAAGTAAGGCATCTTTGCTAATAGCCGGCGACAGTAATGGCAATCCGGCACGCGAACGGATACTATCCACATCCGCAATGGCAGGAACCATATTTCCCAGTTGTGCATTGGCTTCTGCGCGAATCAGGTATTGTTCCCCCAACCTGAATACAATTTCGTATTCCGTTGCATTCGCCGGCACCGTAGAGCTACCCACTCTTACTTTGTACTTGGCCGGATAGAGATAGGTTTTACCATTATATGTTTTAATACCTACCCAATTGGCCAGACGTTTATCTGTTGGTTCAAAAGCCACTGCTAATACTGAATCCAGTGCATACTTGGGCGCAGAAGAACTACTCGTATCCGGGATAAACATACTACCGGTAAAAGTATTGACCCCACGGTTGAGTACTGGCATCAGCTCCCAAATAGCTTCTCCGCTTTCTTTCAGGAATACTTTATTCAGGTCTGTCGCTAACGTATACGGCCCAGCAATAACTTCCCCTGCTTTAGCAGCTGCTTCCGCGTATTTTCCCCGGTACAGGTAGGCACGCGCCAGTAAGGCAGATGCCGTAAAGCGATTCGGCCTTACTTTACCGGAAGTCGGATAAGCAGCTTGCAACAGCCCTTCCGCCAATTTAAGGTTAGCAATAATGGTATCGTATACCACAAGTACTTCTGTGCGGGGCAGATTACTGTTAGCATGGTAGTCAGTAGCTTCCGTTAAAGGAATTTTACCATAGAGATTCGTCAACTGAAAGTAAATGAATCCACGCAGGAAATAGGCTTCTCCCAACAACTGAGCATTCATAGCCGCACTCACACCATTGGGCGCCTGTAGCCCTTTTAAAATGGCATTTACACGGTATAGGGAAGCATAGCCATACTGCCATAAATACTCTGCCGCTGAATACGACTGAAAAGTAACCTGGTTGGTACTGAATTCCTGGTCAGCAGCGTTAAAACTATAGATTTCATCTGCCATCAAACCACTGTACACACTCAGCGTACCATTGGCGATACGGGCTGAGTTTGTTCCCATCATATCCTGGTATACACCAGATACGGCGGCCAGGGCATTCGCATCGTTTGCAAACAAACGATCCGACGGCACAACATCTTTCGGTGGATCAGCGTCCAGAAACTTCTTGCAGGACACCATCGTTACACAACATAACAGCAATACTGCCAGCAAGCTGTTTTTTTTCGTATATACGTTCACGTTTTGCATCTTTTAATCATTTACAAGGATAACTGAATACCGGCGACATACATTTTTAATGGCGGCTGGAAAATACCCTGTGTTTCCGGATCAAACCCCAGGTAATTGGTAATAGTCAGCAGATTCTGCCCCTGTAAATAAACACGGCAGTTACTCAGCTTTAACTTCGATATCCATGCAGATGGCATATTATACGCCAGGTACACATTCTTCAGACGGATAAATGAAGCGTCTCCCCATGTTTGCGTAGAGTTCATATAATTAAACCATACCGGCGAATAAGTAGTCGCCCCCGGAATGTTGGTTACATCACCCGCCTTCTTCCACCGGTTCAACACCGTCACGTCAAAATTGCTCATCGCGCCTATATTACTCCAGGCATTGTTGAAATAGTTAAAGCCGGATTGTTTGCTGTACTGGAAAAACACATCCAATTGCCAGTTCTTATACCGCAGCGTATTTTGTAAACCGCCATAGTACGCAGGTGTTCGGGTACCCAGCACAATTCGTTTATTGAAGTCCATGCTGGTAAACTGCGGCACACCTGTTTTCTCATCCAGCATTGTAAACTCATATCCCTTCGATACCTGTAAAGGTTGACCAATAGCGTAATTATAACGGTAAGAAGAACTTTCCAACCCGGGATAAGTCACCAGTTTATTTTGCGGAATCGTCAGATTAAAGGAAGTAGTCCATTTAAATGATTTACGGGATAAATTAGTGGTGCTTACTTCAAATTCCCAACCCTGGTTACGTGTTACTGCCGGCAAATTATACTGTACAGATGTGAAGCCGGCAGTAAATGGCAGGTTATAGCCCACCAACTGGTTAGTAGTACGGTTGCTGTAAAAATTGATATTGAACAGGAGCTTATCATTCAGCAAACCTGTTTCCAGGGCGACATCTGTTTTCGCCACTTTTTCCCAGCCGAAAGTGGAGTTCGCCAACCGGGAAGGATTTAATGTGGCCACGCCATTATAACTATTACCACTCACCGTCCAGCTGGCCATATAGCCGTAATCACCAATCATGTCGTTACCGGTAGTTCCATAACTGGCTCTCAGCTTACCAAAACTTAAAAATGGTAAATGATCTTTTACAAATGATTCTTCACTGAAGATCCAGGCCGCTCCCAACGCACCGAAATTACCGTAACGGTTTTCCGGGGCAAAACGGGAAGAACCATCCCGGCGTGCAGTAGCATTTACTACATACTTACCCTGTAAGTTATAGGTCAAACGGCCGAAAAAAGATTGGTAACGGTAATCATTATACCCTGCATTGGGATTACCATAGGAAGAAGAAGCCACCAGCGAAGTGGCGCCCTGCATAGATCCCATCGTTTCTTCTGAAGAATAACCGGTGGCCGTAATATAGTATCCGTCGGAGGTCCGTTTCTGCCAGGTGGCTCCTACCAATGCTTTCAGGCTACCGCTTCCCAGTTTAAGCTGGTAATCTACCTGCGGTTCTACAATAAAACCCTTACGTTGTGTGTTCCCAAAATAGGCCACAGATTGTTTATAGTAACGGGGATCCAGGGAAGATAATGGATTGGCGAGGTACTGATCCATGCTATTCTGATTATATCCCAGGTTCACTTTTACCTGCAAATTATCCAGGATGGCATAACGCATGGTAACATTGCTGTTCAGGTAAGCCGCCTTATTATTATAGCGTTGCAGCAAGTTGGCGGCTGGATTATTTCCCATATCCCAGTTCATTTTTCCATCTGCCTTGTACAGGGGAAAATTGGGAGGCAGGTTGTATATAGTTGCCAGATCGCCGGAAAAATTTTTATCATCATCATTCGAATAATTGGCCGCGAAAATGAGGTTGAATTTCGAATTCACTGAAGTGAAGTCGTAAGAAGCATTAAATGCAATGCGCTGATCACGTCCGTCACCAGGATTCACCGTGGTTTCTTTATGATAACTGCCACCCAGCATAAAGCGGCTTTTGCTATCGCCACCATTTAAACTTACCTGCGCATCGGAAAGATGTGCGGTTCCTCCAATTAAATATTTTTGCCAGTCGGTATAGGCATGCTGGTCATAGGTAACAAGGTCAGGTGCGTTCGCCGCGCCCGGCTGAATATTGTCATTAGCAAAAGCTTCTTTTCTGAGCGCCAGGTATTGATCCGTATTCAGCATATCCAACATATGCGTTACTTTTCCTGCGCCGGCATATACATTGGCATTCACGGCTAACCTACCATCTCTTTTAGGCTTTTTGGTGGTAATGAGAATAACGCCGTTAGCACCTTTGGAGCCATAAATAGCGGTTGCGTCTCCATCTTTCAGGATTTCTATGCTGGCAATATCATCCGGACTGATACTGTTGAGCGGGCTCCTGGAGCCTTGCACCGGGGTACCCAACGCATCAAACTGGTTCAGTGGTACAGAGAAAAAAGGTACGCCATCTACTATATACAATGGCTCGTTGCGGGTTACATACGGACTATTTTCGCCAATGGAATTCTGTCCACGGATCTGCACCGCTACATTGGATCCTGCCTTTCCACTGGTAGCTGTAATCAACACCCCTGGCGCCCGGCCCTGCATGGCCAGCAAAGGATTACCTACCGGTTGCTCTTCAAACACAGCGCTGTTAATACGACTGATAGCACCGGTATTGTACCGTTTGGTGGTGGTGCCATATCCCATGATCACGGTTTCATCCAACACACTGGTAGCACGCGATAACTTTAAATGAATCACCCGTCTTTTTTCAATGGCAATATGTTGTGGAACGTAGCCGATGTAGGTCACATCCAGGGCAGCATCTTCCGAAATACCTGCCAATACATACTCTCCCTGTGACCCGGTACTGGTACCGGTATTACTGTTAGTCACTTTAATGGTAACTCCCGGCAGCGGCGTGCCTTCCGTACTGGTCACGGTACCGGATAAACTAAAAGCAGCCGCATTCGCATTGTTATCTGCCGCTGCTTTCTTGTTTAGTACAATCACCTGGTTTCTCCTGATTTCATAGCTGATGTTCCTGTTGCTCAGTACATAATTCAATACTTCTTCCAGTGTACCATTCTTAAAATCAAGCGTTACTTTTTCCTGGTCGTCCAGCAAGCGGCTATCGTAAAAAACGGTGAGCCCTGTTTGTTTTTTGATTGTCTTAAAAACACTTTCTAAAGTCAGTTGTTGGCCTGAAACGTTTAGCCTTCTTACTTTTCCGCCCTCCTGTGCATATACGGAGGTGCATACTAAAACGGAAAGCAGTGCAGTGATACTACCAACTGCCAACGACTGCCGGAGCTTTCTCCGCAGTGAGTTTCTTCCCATAAAATAGATTTTGGTTTAATCCGAAATAATCAACATCGGATTAACTACAAATGAATAGTTGCTTCGGGTGAACGGTAGTAACAAACTTTTTTTAAGGCAGGCTAAAATGTAGCTGACTGCCGCTAAAATAATAGCGTATGTGTGTAGATGTTTGCAGGTCCTGTAAAAATTCCGGTAACTTATTTTTCTCTACCATTCCGGTGACCGATGTATTAGCCACCGCTGGCTGATCAAATACTACTTTAATATCAAACCATCTTTGCAGTAAAGGCTGCATGTCCTGTAAAGTGGTATGATGAAAATAACTGATGCCTTTCATCCAACTTAATACTTCTCCCTCATCAAATTCCCGTATGGTCAATGGCCTTTCATTGGTATACACCGTTTCCATCCCTGGTTTTAATTGTATCTTTTTATCGGCACCCATTACCTGCACAGCGCCTTCCACCAGCGAAGTAATTTCGTTAGTGCTGTAGGTATTGATATTAAAAGCCGTACCCAATACCTGCACCGTAGTATGCGGTGTATGCACCATAAATGGCAGGGTACTGTTTTTAGCGACCTTAAAATACGCTTCCCCTTCCAGGTATACCTCTCGCTGATGTCCTGAAAAAGTAAAGGGAAAACGTAACCGGGTAGCGGCATTCAACCATACCTCTGTACCATCAGATAATGTGAGCTGGTAATCCGCTGCAGGAGGCACTACCAGCGTATTCATGGCATCATTGCCATTGCCGGTATAGGCTAATCCATTTGTACCGTTTTGCAACTGCACACTGCCGGATTGCAACTGTCGGATGGCACTGTCGCCGGTTAAAGCAACCGGGGTTTGTCCGGCTATCAGTAGTTGTACCGCCTGTTTCTTTGCCGGGGTATAATGATCGCCCGCTGCCAGTGGTGCAGCTGTCCGGGAGGGCTTCAATAGCTGATAAAGGCCCGTTGCGGCCAGCAACAGCAATACCGCCGCTGCAACACGGACCCACCAGCGATAGCGGTGTTGTAACGTATCAGACACCCTGGTTGCCGGTAAAACAAATGTTTTTTGTGCGGCGTGTAACTGCGCCAACTCCGCTGCCGGGTCCAACTCCTGCGCAAAAGAAGCCGCGTCCAATACGGCCGATTCCTCCTGCAATGCGGCCCACATTATACGGGCATCTTCATCTGTAGCCAACAGGTGTGCCAGCTCCTCCGAATCAGATTCAGACAAGGTGCCGGTAAGTTGTTCCATGAACAAAATCCGTATGTGTTCGCTACTCGTGGCCATTACAGTTATACTACAATTAAAAAGTGCTATCGGGTGAATCCGTTCCGCTAATTTTTAGCTTTTCTCTCAAAAATTTCAATGCCAGCTTCAAATGCGTTTTCAACGAATTAACAGAAATACCCATATCATCCGCTGCTTCCTGGTATTTTTTCTGCTGCAGATAAACCAAACGAAAAGCCTGCTGCCGTTGTTCCGGCAACACTTCCATCGCACTAACTATCTGCTGATACATTTCAGGAGAACGGGTCTCCGGGATCATATCCCGCTCCAATTGCAAACCATATGCTTCCAGCTCCCGTTGTTGATAGGCTTGCTTTTTCAGTAAATTGAGGCACCGGTGCTGCACGGCACGGAAAAGATATCCTTTTATTTCCCCATGCAACTGCCGGTACAACTGCTTATCCCACATTTCCAGGAAAAATTGTTGCACCAGGTCTTTGGCCTGCTGTTCATCCTGTAAAAGAAAATACGCATTAGTACAAAGCATCCGGTAATACTTCAGGAAAATAGCGTCAAACGCCGATTTATCCCCGGTATTCAACTGCTGTAGCAATAATATGTCCTGCTGTTCCTCCATGACTGGCTCCACATCCTAAATACACTGGTTGGTTGGTTTTGCGGGATAAATGTAGTAAAAAAGGAATCACGTAGTATGGGGCTGGGGGGAGTTTATGAGAAATGCGGTTAACAAGGGACCTGCCGGCAACACAGCAAGCCCCCTAAAGATCTATTGAACAATTAACGTAGCAATAGAATGCGCCAGGCTTTTCGTAGCCGCCGCCTTCCCCGCTATCCATAAATGAAAGGGAATCTCCTGGTCAGTAGTATTCATCACTACTACTACCAACTTCCCATCTGTATTCATAAAAGCCGTGGTTTGCAGCATGGAGCGACTGCTGGCACTCACCACCCGCTTCGCACCCGGACGAATATATTTGGAAAAATGTCCGAGATAATAATAAGCATTGGTATAAATTAATGTGCCTTTTTGCGTGTCTGCATGTACCGGCGCAAAACAGAAATTGCCCACATGATTAGGCCCTCCCTGTTCATCCAACAAGATGTTCCAGTCGGTCCACGCTACCGTACCCGCATTAAAGTCACCGATCAGGGAGCTGCCATACTTCTCTCCAATAAACCAGTCATGCACTTTTGCCAGGTCAAATTTTTCTATACAGCCTTCGGTAAATACCAGTGGCTTATCAGGGAATGCTTCATGCACCAATCGTTCATTCTGAAACTGCATCTCGCTGCCGGTCCAGGTTTCGTACCAATGGTACCCGATGCCCCAGATATATTTAGCGGCACCAGGATCGCTGAGCAACGTAGTGGCGCGTTGATATAACAGGTCGCGGTTATGGTCCCAGGCAATCAGTTTTTTGTTGTCCATGCCCGCCTTTTGCAAAGTAGGACCAAGATATCCTTTGATGAAATCACGTTCTTCTTCAGCGGTATAAATACAGGATTCCCAGCGCTGTTTCGCCATAGGTTCATTTTGCACGGAAAGCCCCCATACCGGAATACCCAATGCTTCATAGGCACGGATAAATTTCACATAATGATTGGCCCAGGCCTGGTAAAATGACGGTAGCAAATGTCCTCCCTGTAATACATTGTTATTGTCTTTCATCCACGCCGGCGGACTCCACGGACTCACAAACAACGGCAGTTTACCACCTGCAGCCGCAATAGCTGCTTTGATAAAAGGAATACGATACTGCTTATCATGGTCAATGCTGAAGGTTTTCAAAGCCGTATCATGATCCGCTGTATAACTATAAGTACCGCTGGAAAAATCACAACTTTGTATATGGGTTCTTGAAAACGTATAACCTATACCGTTATTAACATCATAGTAGGCACGTAGCAATTCCTGTTGCTTTTCTTTAGGCAGTTTGGCGTACGTTTCAGCCGATGCATCCGTTAGTGCACCTCCAATACCAATAAAGGTCTGAAAGGTTTTCCGGGTATCTACAAACACGCAGGGCTCTGTTTCCAGCGGCTGCGACATTGGCGTAAATTCCAGTGTACCCGTTGGCGTGAGTCGCAGGTTGGTATTGGCAGCAGTCGTAACAACGGTTACTTTTTGCTGCTGTGCATATCCGCTACCTGCTGCTAACAACAGGCAGGCGCCTGTTAAAAATATCTTCTTCATAAATTATTATAGGAAACGGGTAAAAACGTCAAGTGCTTTCAGCGGGTAGCTGAAAGCACTTGAAATCAGATGATTTTATTGGGACTCCCACTCTTTGCTCTGTTTGAGCTTAGTGTTCACCAGCTCCAGTTGTGGAATAGGTAATATTTCACTTCTGCCCGGCACAAAATTCCGTTTAGGTAGGATAGGAGCAAAAGCTGCTGCTGCTTTACCGGTTCTAACGAGGTCAAAGAAACGATGTCCCTCTCCTGCCAGTTCCAGCCTTCTTTCCAGGAAAATATTATCCAGCGTGGCAGGAATGGCTCCCAGGCCAACGCGTGCCCTTACTGCCCCCAGCAATGCATAGGCGCGGGTACCGGCACCGCTGCCTTCTCCGGCATTCACACGGGCTTCCGCTTCCATCAGGTAGGTATCTGCCAAACGGATTTCATACAGGTTCTGCGGAAAGTTCAATACCATTTCTCCACCACTGGTAGAGGCATTGGATTGTTTGCCGGCAAATTTATTCAGGAAGTAGCCGGTGTCATCAAAACTGGGAACATACGTTACTTTCTTGGCCTTCACAAGGCTGTCCATATCCAACACCGTAGCCGCAAAGCGGGGGTCATAATGAATAGCGGCATATAACTCTTTACTTACCAACAGGAATCCCCATCCGGCCACATAATCCGGTGCATCAGGCGAGGTTTTGGTATAAGACCTTGGGCCACACAGGATATTCAGGATATTACCTTCTGTTTTGGCCACGCCGTCTGTCCAGTTACCACCGGAAATGGAGTTGAAAGATACCTCGAAAATAGACTCACTGTTGAATTTGCTGGCATCATCTGACTTCCAGAGCGACGCAAAATCCTTCACCAGGTTATAGTTATATTTTGCACTCGGTTGCCCGGGCGTTTCACCATTTACCTCCTTAAATTCTGCTGCGGCTTCTGTCCATTTTTTCTCGTATAAATATACCTTGCCCAGCAACGCATGAGCAACTCCTTTCCCTACACGACCACCTTCGCCTAAACGTGGAGGCACATCTGGCAAATTACTCTCTGCAATGGCATCTTTTAAATCCTGCTCAATTTGTTTATATACTTCTTCCGGGGCTACCTGTACCACATTGTTCATTTGATCTGCCGGCACCGGGGCGGTGAACAGCGGAATGTTTTTGAAAAAACGTACCAGGTCAAAATAGAAATGTGCGCGGAGTATTTTAGTTTCTGCAGCATATCTTTTCTTCAGGTTATCATCCATTGGTACACCCGGCAATTTGGCCAGCAGCGTATTAGCACGAAATACCCCTGAAAATCCCTTCTTCCATAATTCGTCCTGTGGACCAAATGCCGGCGTAAGGGTAAACCGTGTTAACACCTGTAACACGTTGATATCTGTGGCATTACCACCACCCGTCCAATGATCATCGGAAGCGGCATCCATGGCGCCCACTTTGGTGGTATAGTTACCCGCCTGCCAGCCTACTACATCATATACGGCTACCAGCCCATTAAAAGCTTCCTGCTGGTTTTTGTAATAGTTAGATTCCAGGAAACTTCCTTTGGGTGATACATCCAGGAACTTATTGCTGCACGCGCCCAGTAATTGCATGCCTGCGGCTACTGCCACTATATATTTGAAATTTCTTCTTTTCATTTTTGATCAGCTTTAAAATTATCAGAAAGTAACATTCAAACCACCCATGAAGGAACGCGCCTGTGGATAGATACCACGGTCGATGCTCAAGGCATCAGTACCACCAATCTCCGGATCATAACCCGTGTATTTGGTGATGGTCAGCAGGTTTTCGCTCATCACGTACACGCGTATTTTCTGTAAGCCTATCCTTTTGGTAACAGCACCTGGCAGGGAATAACCGATCTGCAGGGTTTTAATTCTGAAGTAATTGCCGTCTTCCAGGTAGAAAGCGGAAGCATTGGTATAGTTATGATTTTTATCTGCTATGCTCAGACGAGGCACTGTATTGCTGGTACCTTCACCCGTCCAGCGATCCAATGCTTTGGTTTGCCAGTTGGCTGTAGAAATATCCAAACGGCGTAAGCCCTGGAAAATTTTATTACCACCAGCACCCTGTCCAAATACAATGATATCAAATCCTTTATAGGCTGCTGTTACCGTAGCACCATACGTCCAGGTAGGTGTTGGATTGCCAATAAAGGTGCGGTCCTTGTCAGTGATCACGCCATCGCCGTTCAAATCTGCCCAGCGGAAATCACCCGGTTTGGCATCTGGCTGAATCTTCCCGCCACTTTTATTCACCCAGGCATCTACGTCTCCCTGGTTCTGGAAAATGCCGAGCGACTGATATCCGTAGAATGAGTTGAAAGCCTGTCCTACCGTTGTTCTCACAATATCATTCATACCCTGGAAATTCTGCACCTTATCACTTAATATATCCACACCATTACCCAGGAAAGTCACCTTATTCTTCAGGTGAGAAATATTAGCATTGGCAGAGAAATCTACTTCACCCAGTTTAGCATGATAGCCTAACTCCAGTTCCACGCCACGGTTTTCCATGCTCCCCACGTTGGCAGCAGGATTGTCAATAGCACCAATGTAAAAAGGAATACGGGGCTTCATCAGGATGTCTTTGGTCTTCTTATTAAACCAATCGAATCCGATGGTAATATTGCGCAGTACAGTGGCTTCAAATCCAATGTTCGTCTGACTGGTAGATTCCCACTTCAGGTTGGGGTTAGAAGGCGCATTAGGACTGTATCCTACCACGTAGTTGGGCTTACCATCCAGTCCAACAAAAGTATAGTTCCTGCCACTACCGATGGTAGCTAAATAAGCCATATCGCCAATTTCATCACTACCTACCGTACCGTAACCACCACGGAATTTCAGGAAGTCTACCACCTTATTTTCCGGCCAGAATGCTTCTTTAGAAGCAACCCAACCTACGGAATAAGAGGGAAAAATACCATAGCGGTTATTGGCTCCAAAACGGGTAGATCCATCCCGGCGCACAATCGCTTCTGCCAGGTATTTCTCTCCATAGTTATAATTCAATCTTCCAAAGAGGGAAGACACTTTATGTTCTATTCCTTCACTACCGTCTGAAATACGGTTAGCTGCAGATGATTTGAAGTTCAGGGAAGCATCTGCAAACGTTTCTGCCGGAATATCATAGAAAGTGACGTTGATAGATTTTAAGCGGTTCTCCATATAAGCACCCTGGCCAGCCAACAAGGTAACATTGTGCAAACCAAAGTTCCTGGTATAGGAAACAGTATTCTCGAGGTTAAAGTTATAGTTCTGATTTTGTCCGCGTTTAAAGCTGGTACGAGGGGTTACGCTGGAACTATTCAGATAAGAAATAGGTGTAAATGTTTCATCTCCATAGAAAGATAATTTTGCACCGATGGTAGAACGGAATCTCAAACCTTTCACAGGCTCCATTTCCAGGTAGGTATTCCCCACCACATTATGGGCCCAGTTATAATTTCCCAAACGGGTAGAAATATAAGCCAGCGGGTTAGTAATTTCCTGTGTTACGATATCGGAAATACCATAAAAACGTCCTTGCGGATCTTTTCTGGCGCCTGGATTTTTATATTTATTCAACGCTGCTTCTGCCGGATCCGTTACAATAGCAGGTGTAATAGGATCCAGGTTGATAGCCGAACTTAATGGTCCGCCAAATTCATTGTTGGTATTACCAATACCGATTGTTTTTTCATAGGAATAACCTACGTTTTCGCCCCAGGTAAGCCAGGGAGTAATTTTATGCGTGGTATTCACACGGAAGTTAGCACGCTCATATTTTGAAATGGCAGTGGCTACAATACCTTCCTGCTTCAGGTAACCAAAGGAAGTATAAAAAGTAGATTTATCGGTACCCCCACTGATACTTAATTCGTGGTTCTGACGGGCAGCACTATTATTAAAAATCTGTGCCTGCCAGTCGGTGCCCTTACCAAATGATTTGGGATCGGCAAATACAGGTGCACCGCCATCATTGGTGACGGCTTCATTTCTTAACGTTGCATATTGGGTGGCATCCAGCAGTTTCAGTTTATGTGCCGGAGCAGAAGTACCATAGTAACCATTGTAGTTGACCGTAATTTTTCCTGCTTTCCCTTTTTTAGTGGTCACCAGGATAACACCGGCAGCAGCACGCGCACCATATATCGCCTGCGAAGCCGCATCTTTCAATACTTCCACGGATTCTATATCGTATTGGTTCAGGTAACTGATACCACCATTGTCTACTACCACACCATCCACTACCCACAATGGATTGTTATTATTGAAAGAAGTAATACCTCTTACACGCACGGCTGAATTAGATCCTGGCTGACCAGAACTGGCGGCAATAGTTAAGCCGGAAGTACGGCCCTGTAATACTTGCTCAATGCGGGTTACCGGCTGTGATTCAATATCCGCGGCACGAACACTGGAGATAGCGCCCGTTACCACACTTTTCTTCTGAATACCATAACCCACTACCACTGTTTCTGTAAGCGCGGTATTGGCGGGTTTCAGTTGTATACGCAACGGACTGCCGGAAACAGGTACTGTTTTGGTATCATAGCCAATGAAAGATACCTGCAGTACACTTTTACTGTTAGGCACCCGGAGGCTAAACTTTCCATCCGGGTCTGCTGCAGTACCAGCACCTGTATTTTGTATCCGGATGGTAGCACCTGGAATAGGCTCTCCTGCTTCATTGACAATTTTACCGGTTACAACGATGCTGGAATCTGCGGCACCTTTCTCCGGGTAAACATTCACCAGGGTGATACGGTTGCCTTCTATCACATAAGCCAGTGGCTTATTTCTCAGGCAAACGTCTAATGCTTCCTTTACCGATACATTGGTAACATCTACATTCACATTTGCGAAAGAAGATAATAAGGTTTCATCATACACCACAGAGATCCCTGCCTGTCGCGCCACTTCCTTCAGTACTTTCTTTAACGGAGCATTTTTTTCTGAGAGGGTGATCTGCTGCGACAATCCTTTTGCGCTGATATGCAGGCAAGCTGTGAGTAGCAAAAAGGCGGTCATTTTCATAACGCAGAACATTTTGGTTGATAGTAATTTCCGGGTACAGGAAATTATACCACATAAGTTTAATTGCATACTTTTGTAGTGTTTGGGAATTCTTGTAAAATAGTTCTTCGATTAAGGGATTGATTTTCAAGGGACACCCAGATATACACCGGCAGTGTTGCGAGCACTTCCGGTTTTTTTTGGGCATACGTTCCCTGACTAACTCGTCTCGGTTGTTGCCATTCTGTTTAAAATTTATCAGTTTTAATAAATACGTGGTGCCGCAACGTGGAAGCAGCAATTCTCAAAGCTTTTATCTTATTTTATCTAATAACAGTTAATTTTCTTCCTTCAAGTTTAAATTTAGCACCACTACTTTCCAACAGGGCTAACATTTCTGATAACGGCAGATTCCTGTTAATCCGGCCACCAAAAAGTCTGTTGTCAGCAGTTTTTGTATCTACTTCAATATCATACCAACGGGCTAACTGCCGCAGGATAACATTTATATTGGCATTATCAAATTCAAAGAAACCGGTTTTCCAGGCTACCACCTCCTGCACATCTGCATTGCGTACGGATATCACACCAGTATTATTATCAATAGCCGCCTGTTGTCCGGGCTTCAGGTATTTTTCCACGATACCCTGCTTCACTTTTACGGCGCCACTTACCAGTGTAGTCCGTAATTCTTCTTCATCCGCATAAGCCATGATATCAAACCCGGTACCTAATACCTGCACTTCTGTACTATTCACTTTCACAATAAAAGGTTGTTTCGCATTTTTCTTTACTTCGAAATATCCCTGCCCCTGCATTTCCACGGTGCGGTTACCTCCGTTAAAAGCAGTCGGGTAACGCAGGCTGGAAGCGGAGTTCAGCCACACCTGGGTACCATCCGGCAACACAATGGTAAACTGGCCCCCACGGGGTACCTTTAAGGTATTATAACCAATAGCCGCCTTATCACCGGCCGCCGCATATTGCAGTTCTCCATTCTTCTGTTCTACCTTAGTGCCACCCTGTTGTATCACCTGGTTACCTGCACTATCCAGGGTTACTACCGAACCATCTGCCAGGGTCAGCACCGCTTTATTGGAACCAGGTTTCACATCCGCCGCTTTTGTAGCTAATACCACCGGTGTAGCGGGTTTACGCCAATTATAAAACAACGCCGTTCCTGCTGTCACCAACACCATAATAGAGGCTGCTGCCACCCATTTCCAGCGTTGGGTAGTCTGCATAGGCATTACCTTGTTTTGTCCAATGGATGCCAGCAACCTGGTTTCTATCCGGTTACTGATTGCTTCCGGCACAGCCGGACGCTCATTCATCACGCGTTCAAAATCCTGTTGCATAACAGCCAGCAATGGTTTATGCGCATCAGAAGAAAGCAGCCAGCTATATAAAACAGCTATCTCCTCCGGGCTGCATTGCCCGTCAAGGTATTTTTTTATAAGTGCTTCCTGTTGTTCTTCCGGTTGATACATGCTGGTAATACGGGCCATTTGCATACAGGCCCTGTATATAATATCCGGAAATAGAGAAAGAGGGTACCCCTGTGAAAAAATATTTTTTTAAACGATGGTGCTGAGGAGAAAGGCGGCCACCAAAATATCGCCATGACGGAAAATATAATCCTGTATAAACCGCATACTAAGCACCATATGCTTCTTAACGGTATCGCGGGAAATACCCAATATGGCAGCGGCTTCATCATACGTTTTACCCTCCTGCCGGCAAAGACGGAATACGTTCAAACGCTGGCTCGTCATCTGGCTCAGCGCTTCCTGCAGCAACCGCTCATACTCTCTTGCCCTCACCGCCAGGTCTGTTAACCCGGCATCCTGGTTAGCCAGCTGCAATAACAACTGCTCCCGCATTTGCTCATCGGTAGATAATTTCGCGATCGTTTTGAAAACATGATTACGGGCAATCCGGTACAGGTAGCCGCTGAAAGATAGTTGTGGATTAATGCGGTCCCGGACTTCCCAGATTTTCAGAAATACATCATGAACAAGGTCCTCCGCCAGGGAAGGCACTTTGCAAAAGCGTAACAGATAGATATAGAGCGAGGAATGGTAGTGCCGGTAAATACTGGAAAAAGCCAATTCATCACCTCCCATCATCCGCCGTAACACCTCCTCTTCTGATGGCATTCGCTCCATTGAGTATAACAAGTTTTAAATGATGCACACCGTTCGGATGTAAATTATAAAAAAGCCGTAATAATACCAATACTACCATCACTCCCGGAAATTACCCCTGGATAAAGGCCAACGCCCGCTTCTCCGACCAGTAAAAATCGGCCCCAAACTGCACAAAACCAACATGCCCACCCTGTTGGGGCGTTTCCAGGAAAACATAAGGACTCGTCGCCGCCACGTCATAAGGATAACAGCCTGCTCCCAGGAAAGGATCATCTTTGGCATTAATGACTAACACGGGTATACGAATATGGGGTAAAAACGAGCGGGAGCTACATTGCTCCCAATAGGTCAATGCATCCTTAAAGCCATGCATAGGCGCCGTATAGCGATCATCAAACTGCCGGAACGTCTTTACCTCCTCATATCCTTCCAGGCGGATACTACCGGGAAACTGCTGCTCCTTGGTCCGCAATTTATTCCCCAGCTCCCGGATAAACCGTTGCATATATATGATGTTGTGTCGCTTCTCTAACTCTACGGCCCCACTCTTCAGGTCGCAGGGCACTGAGATGGCCACCGCCGATTTAATCAGCCCCTCCACCGCGGCCCCCTGCTCACCCAGGTATTTCAGGGTAACATTTCCACCCAGGGAAAAACCCACGAGGTGTATGGCCTTATATTTATTCAGCGATACCAGGTAATTAATCACCGTTTGCAAATCACCCGTTTCCCCGCTGTGATAAAAACGGAGTTGCCGGTTGGGGGTTCCGCCACATCCCCGGAAATTCATGGACACAGTATCAAACCCGGCGCCATTAAAAATATGCACCATTCCCAACACATACTTGCGCGTAGAACTACCCTCCAAACCATGCAAAATCACCACAATACGGTCATGCCCCTGCTCACTGAAATCCAGGTCCAGGAAATCATTGTCCGGCGTGGAGATTTGCTCCCGCCGGTATGCCGCTGGCTTAATACTGCGAAACAAAGAAGGATAAATCGTCAGCATATGACGATTCTGTAAAAGAAACGGCGCTTGATAGTCCGAGTGTTGAATCAATGGCATAAACGCGAAATTACGAATTCGTAGCCCTTAATTTGTAATTTTGCCCCATGTTACTTCCCACCTTCGGTATGGAAAATATTTTTAACCACCCTTACTAAATAAGGATGAATGCGATTTTTTGTCTGAAGCAGGATTAAACTGATTATACTGATTTCTATTGTTGATTTTAGAAGATAACTGCATCTGTCTTCCCTAAACTCTTTTATTCAAAAAAATAAAATCAGTTTAATCATCTTCCAAAAACAACATCCGCTTATTTTATCACCGAAAATAACCGGTTCCACCGGATACGTTTGTGGTCAATACTCATCCACACCAACCACGCCTTCCCTACCACATGATCTTCCGGAACAAAGCCCCAGAAGCGGGAATCCGTAGATTCATTCCGGTTATCCCCCATCATCCAGTAGTAATTCATTTTAAAAGTATAGGTAGTAGCTAACTGTCCGTTAATATAAATTTTATTGCTGTCTGTCCGCAGCGTATTATGTTCATACGTGGTAATAATCCGCTGATAGAGCGGTAAGGTAAGCGTATCGAGTGCTACCGTTGCTCCCTTCTTCGGAATATATATGGGACCATAGCATGTTTCATTCCATTCATAGTGTTTCGCATCAAAAGGGAATACGCGGTTGTCTCCGAATTTAAAATATACTTTAGGTTTCACCGTACATCCCCGTGCACGAAGACTATCGATCCCCGCCGCCGTAAGATTATAGGTAAACGTGGCAGAATCTTCACGCCACAACACATGATCAATACCCAGTTTTATCTCCAGTAAACTGTCGATAGGTTCATGGTTAGGAGTTGTTACCAGGTACTTGGCCTGGAACAATGGCGGCACCCGGCCAGGCGCACCGTTAATATAAACAACGCCATCAACAATCTCCAATGTATCGCCACCTATGCCGATACATCGCTTAATCCAGTTCTCCCGCTTATCTACCGGCCTCGTTATCACCGGCGGGTAATGCTTGCTGACATACTCATACCCCTGCGAATGAACCTGCGTATAGTAATCTTCATCCTCTTCGGCTATATTCTTTAATACACTGTCGCCACAGGGATAATTGAAAACAATAACATCATTCCGTTGGATACTGCTAAATCCCGGCAGTCTTTTATACGGCCAGCTGACTGCGGTGGAAAAAGGCTGCACATTTTTCGTAAAGGGCATCGTATGATGGGTGAAAGGCCATGCCAGCGGGGTATTGGGAATCCGTGGACCGTAGCTGATTTTGCTAACGAAAATAAAATCGTTTACCAACAACGTCTTTTCCATTGAACCACTGGGGATAACAAATGCTTCGAAAATAAAAGTGCGGATAAGGGTAGCAGCAACCACCGCAAAAAGAACTGCCTCTATCCATTCCCTTACTTTAGATTTCTTCCGGACGCCTTCTTCTGCCTGCCTTACATTGCTGAAAAAAAAACTCATTTGGACGCGGTTTTTGGATAAGTAACTACTAAACAATTTAATGAATTAAACGCACATTTCTTCAAAAATTACACGAACAAAAACTGCTGCAACTATGATGCAGTAAGCATTTCAACAAACCACGCCCACATTACGTTGCCCGTTAAAAATTACTTTACACGTATATCCGGCTACGTTAGGATCAATTATATTATTTCAACCTTCCGGGCAAAAAAACATCAACAGGATATTCTTTTTTAAAAATTTTGAACAAGATGCAATCGTTTTGCTAAATTGCTGCACATAATCACCCGGTTATATATTCATCCACGTTAAAAAACATAATCTGCATGCATACTTCGAGACGTTCATTTATTCAGCAAACAGGACTCTTAGCTGCCGGCATGATGTTGCCTGGTGGCCTCTCTGCCATGACCGGCAACAAAGCCCTCCCTAAGAAATTAGGCCTGCAATTATACACTCTCCGCGAGGAGCTGGCCAAAGACGTAAAAGGTACCCTGGCCAAAGTAGCTAAGATCGGCTACAACGAAGTGGAAACGTTTTATAGCTATGAAGGTGCCGCCGACAAAGGAGCATTCTGGGGCCTGAAACCCAGGGCATTAAGTGCTTTGCTAAAACAGCACCAGCTCAATACACCCTCCGGTCACTATCAGCTCAATGATTACCTGACCCGCGGCAATGGCGACGCAGCGGCGCTACAGCCACAAATAGACCTGGCAGCCGCCCTCGGCCAGCAATATTTCATTGTACCGGTACTACCACTCTCCCTCTGGGATAAAAAACTGGGCGCAGACGACTACAAATTCATGGCCGAACAATTGAATAAAGCCGGCGAAATATGTAAAAAACACCAGCTGCATATCGGCTATCATAACCACTACTGGGAGTTCAAAAAACTGGCAGATACCGATAGCACCGGCTATGATATCATGCTGAAAGAAACGGATCCTTCCCTCGTTTCCTTCGAACTGGATCTTTTCTGGGCCGTAAAATCTGGCCGCGATCCTATCACCCTCTTTAAAGAAGCCCCCGGCAGATTTGTAGCCTGGCACGTAAAAGACATGGACAAAAACAATACTGCCAGTCTTACCGCCGCCGGTACAGAAAACAAAACTTCCATGGAACTCCTCTCCGGCGTCACTTTCGCAGAAGTAGGCACCGGTAGCATCGACTTCCGCAAAATATTTGCCCAGGCAAAACTGGCAGGCGTAAAACACCTGTTTGTAGAACAGGATAAAATTACCATCGATCCATTCCAAAGTATTACTACCAGTTATAAGTATGTGAAGAATGTGCTGATGAAATAAATTACGAATTACGAATTACGGATTTGTGGGTAGATAGTAGCGAAGTTAATCTTCGCGTTTACTATCTACCCACAAATCCGTAATTCGTAATTCGTAATTCGTAATTTCGCCCAAAAGTTACATATGGCGATGCATGAAGTAGAATCATTAGTGGAGCTATCCGTTTATAGCCTGGACAAAAGTCAGGAAGAAGGACTGGATCGCAGAAGTCTGTTTTACAATCTGTATAAATTACAAAGCCAGTTCGACACCGGCTTCACCCACTTCCGGGTAATGGATATCCTGGTTAAACACCATTTCGTATATACCTTTCCTGTCAGCGCCCACCCGGCCTACACTACACACCAGGCCTGGTTCGACGCACTGGCCGCCAGTCAGAAATTCAGCTTTATCTACCAACAACCCACCAACCAATGGGATGAAGAAAGCAATCCTGTTGCCGGTTACGCCAACTACGACTTAACCACCCAAAAATATATTTTATACTGCGATGCAGGCTCCTCCCTCTGGGCCGCTATGGTAGCCAATGGTACCATTACCGGCGAAGATGCCATCGCTCCGGAACACATCGATACCTTCCTTATGGCGCTGGAAATTTGCGAGATGGCCGGTGAACAAAAAGACAAAGACCTGCTTGGGCTTTGGTATCTGCTCCTGCCTTTTATGGTGATGCAAGCCGAACAGGAAGGGGAAACCATTCACTACAAAGCCCTGGAAGCCATACTGGACCTGGTAGTAGCCAACGACGCCATCCGGGAAGAAGGACTGCCTCCTGCCGATGAATTGCCGGTAGGTGGGGAACTGGGCAAATTCTGCCAGTGGTGGTACGCCCCCGCAGCAGATAAAATGAAACCCGCAGAATCACCGGAAGAAGAAGTTGACCTGGAAAAAATTCCTTTTACAGAAACAGTGGAAAAAAGCGCAGCCTGGTATGAACAACAGGTAGTACAAATATTACAGGAAGCCAATGAAGTCATCAGCCATATGGAAGACCATGGCGCCGATGAAACCGGTCAGCAACAAGTATTCAATCGCCTGCAGGAAGGATTGCAATACGCCGATAAAGGATTGGAGCTATCGCCAACCGAACCCGGCCTGCTGATGAATAAAGGTTCTATCCTCATGTTGCTGGAACAATACGAGCCCGCGCTCGCCACCTACGATAAGGCCCTCGCTATTGCACCGGAAAACCCTTATGTACACCTGAATCGTGCCGTACTCTTTTATCATATGGAACAAATCCCCGCTGCCATCGCCTCTTTCGAAAAACTATTGCAACTCGATCCCGGCAATGAATTTGCACAGCAATGGCTGAGCCATTTACGTAGCATTTAGCCATTAGCTGTTAGCTGTTAGCAAAATGCAGCGGAGATCAACATATAATATCATCTCCGCTGCATTTTGCTAACAGCTAACAGCTAATGGCTAATGGCTAAAATATCCCCCTTTTCTTCGCGTGCTGCAAAGCAGTCACGCCATCTTTATCCCCAATATTCAGATGAGCACCCGCAGCAACCAGCATCTTCACTACCTACTGGAGATAAAGCAGGACTAATTAAAACTGAAATACCAATATTTTTTCCTACCTTATTAGTGATTAATATCCACAAAAATGGCCGCTGAAAACAACCCACTATTTTCTCCACATAAAAAGGATAAACAGGAAGCCCGCCGTGACTTTCTCAAGCAATCATCTGCTATGATGGCCCTCGCCCTAACGCCGCCACTGGTGATGAAAGCAGCACAACATGATGAAGCCATTGCAGGCATCTTTGAGAAGATGCCCGTTAACATGGACATCAACGGAAAAAAAATGCAGTTGTCGGTAGAACCTCGCACCACTTTACTCGACCTACTGCGGGAACAACTGCATCTTACCGGTACCAAAAAAGGTTGTGATCATGGTCAATGTGGCGCCTGCACCGTACACGTAGATGGCCGCCGTATCAATGCCTGTCTTACCCTCGCCGTGATGCAGGAAGGCAAAAAAATCACCACCATCGAAGGCCTGGCCAACGGTGATCAGCTACACCCGGTACAGGAAGCCTTTATCAAACACGATGGCTTTCAATGCGGCTACTGCACCCCCGGCCAGATTATGTCGGCAGTTGCCTGCCTGCGGGAAGGCCATGCCAACTCACCGGAAGAAATACGTGAATTCATGAGCGGAAATATCTGTCGCTGCGGTGCTTACGATAACATAGTACATGCCATTACTGATGTAAAAAATGGAGGAAAAACAGTATGAACCCATTCTCCTATGTCAGGCCAGCCAGCCTGAAAGCCGCTATTGAGGCTGTAGCAAAAAACAACGCCCGCTTTATCGCCGGTGGTACCAACCTGCTGGACCTGATGAAAAATGGCGTTATTATACCTGAAAAACTGGTAGATATTAACCGCCTCCCACTAAAAGATATTCAATTAAATAACGGGATGCTGCACATCGGCGCCCTGGTGCTCAACAGTGATCTTGCTGCACATGAAGAAGTAAAAATGCATCACCCACTGCTGTCCCAGGCCCTGCTGGCCGGGGCTTCCCAGCAACTACGCAATATGGCTACCGTAGGCGGTAATATGATGCAGCGAACCCGCTGCTCTTACTTCTACGATACCACCATGCCCTGCAACAAACGCACCCCCAATAGCGGCTGCGGCGCCCTCGGCGGCATCAACCGCATGCATGCCATTTTCGGCGCCAACGATAACTGCATTGCTGTGCATCCCAGCGATATGTGTGTAGCCCTGGCTGCATTAGATGCCACGGTGCTGGTAAGTGGCCCTAAAGGCGACCGCCGTATTCCTTTCACCGACTTTCATCGCCTGCCGGGCAACACCCCGCAGCTGGATAATAACCTCGGCAAAAATGAACTGATTACAGCGGTGGAAGTCCCTGCCAACAACTTTACTAAAAATGTATACTACCTGAAAGTACGCGATCGCGCTTCCTACGCATTTGCACTGGTATCAGTAGCTGCGGCACTGGATATCCGCGATGGTGTGATTCAACAGGCCCGCCTCGCTATGGGCGGGGTGGCACATAAACCCTGGCGCCTACCCGATGCGGAAAAAGCATTAACAGGTAAAGCACCCACGGCAGAAAATTTCCGCATAGCGGCCAACATCGCTACGCAATCTGCCAAAACCTACAAACATAATGCGTTTAAACCGGCCCTCGCCGCCAACAGTATTCAAACCGCCTTACTAAAAGCCGCTTCCGTATGAGAAAACAACAAACAGGACAGTCCATGGACCGTGTAGATGGCCGGCTAAAAGTAACCGGCGGCGCAAAATATTTCGCAGACTATCAGGTGGAAGATCTGCTGTATGCCGCATTGGTTTGCAGTCCTATCAGCAGCGGCACCATTAAAAGTATAGATGCTACGAAAGCACTGCGGGCGCCCGGCGTGGCAGACGTAGTCTCCCACCTCAATGCACCACGGGTACCGGCCTACCAGTCTGCCAAATCGGGCGACAAAAACGGCCTGCAGATATTTAAAGATGACCGCATCTATTCCAATGGTCAACCAGTGGCCATTGTAATTGCCAATACACTGGAACGCGCTGTACATGCCGCCACACTGGTAGATGTACAATACAACCAGGAAACACATTATACCGACATGAATGCCAGCATGGGCAAAGCCTTTCAGAATAATCACATGAAAGACTATCTCCGCGGGGAAGCCGGCGCCTGGGAAAAAGCAGCAGTTACACACAGCGCTACCTACACCCTTCCACTGGAAGTACATAACCCGATGGAACTGGCCGGCATCATTGCTCACTGGACTACGCCGGATACCCTTACCCTCTGGGCAAAAACACAAGGTGTAAAAAGCGTACAGGAAACGATCCAGGAGCTCTTCCAGCTGCCGGAACAAAACATCACGGTACACTCCCAGTTTGTAGGCGGTGGCTTTGGTATGGCCCTTCGTATATGGCCCATGGAAGTAGCTACCATATTGGCTGCAAAAAAAATACGCCGCCCGGTAAAACTGGTGGTTACCCGGGAACAGATGTTTACACTCGTAGGCTATCGGCCTAACGCCACCCAGCAACTCAGCCTGGGCGCTACGGCAGACGGCAAGCTGACCGGGATCACCCATCAGGCAGTGGCCATCACGTCGCCCTACGAAGATTTTACAGAAGGCATTGTGGCCATGAGCAAGTTCATGTACGCCTGTCCGAATGTGGATACCAAATACCAGCTGGTGCCACTCAATATGAGTACGCCGGTATGGATGCGTGGCCCGGGTGAAGCTACCGGCTCCTTTGCACTGGAATCCGCTATGGATGAACTGGCGCACAAACTAAAAATGGATCCGCTGCAACTCAGGATACTCAACCATGCAGATACGGATCCGGAAAAGAACCTGCCTTTTTCCAGTAAGTATTTGAAAGAAGCATACGCTTTGGGCGCAGAAAAAATAGGATGGTCTGCCAGGAACCCGGTGCCCCGCAGCACAGAAGAGAATGGTATGTTGGTGGGTTACGGCATGAGCAGCGGCACTTTCGGTGCTTATCGCGGCAAGGCTACGGTGTCGGCTACACTAAAATCAGATGGCTCCCTGGTACTGCAAAGCGCGGCCGCCGATATTGGTCCAGGCACCGCTACCGCCATGGTACAAATTGCTGCGGATGTAACCAGTATGGCAGCAGAAAAAATTACGTTTATGTTGGGAGAATCCGTGTATCCTTTTGCACCCGAACAAGGCGGTTCTTCCACTGTATCTACGGTGGGCAGCGCCGTAACCGATGCCTGTAAAGCATTGCAGCAGCAACTCGGCACACTGGCCATTGCACATATACCTGCTTTTAAAGGGAGTACACCAGAAACAATTATTTATGAAGACGGGAAACTCTTTACTCCAAACCGGGAAACCAACATCACGCACGAAGCACTCCTGCAACAACAACAGCTACCGGAAGTAAAAGTAACCGCTACCTCACAGGGCGGTCCGGAAAGAAAAAAATACTCCATGTATTCCTTTTCTGTGCACTTCGCCAAAGTACTGGTACATCCGGCTACCGGCGTAGTACGCATCCAACATATTGTCAGCGTAGCCGATGCCGGCACCATTGTCAATGCCAAAACAGCCCGCAGCCAGATGATTGGCGGCGTAGTAGGCGGTATTGGTATGGCACTAACGGAAGAGGCTATACTGGATCACCGCTTCGGCAGATTCGTCAATAACAACCTGGCCGACTACCACGTAGCGGTAAACGCAGATACACCACCTACCGATGTATATTTCATCAATAAAAAAGATCCCTACATCAACCCCATGGGCGCCAAAGGGATGGGAGAAATTGCACTGATAGGCTTTGCAGCGGCTGTTTCCAACGCCGTATTCAATGCCACGGGCAAGCGGGTCCGTGATTTACCTATTACGCCGGATAAAGTGCTGAATACCCCGGTCACCGTTTAAACTAACCACATGAAAGAACTGAGCGATATCGTAAAAGCATACTACGCTGCCTGTCGGGAGGGGCTAAAAACAGCGCTGGCAACAGTAGTGCATGTGGAAGGCTCCGCCTACCGCCAACCCGGCGCACGTATGCTGGTAACGGAAAACGGGTTACTCACCGGCGCTATCAGCGGCGGCTGCCTCGAAGGCGATGCACTGCGGAAAGCTCAGCTCGTGATACTGCAGCAACAACCCATGCTGGTCACCTACGATACCAATGACGAAGACGACGCCAAACTGGGCGTAGGACTGGGTTGCAACGGCATCATACATATATTGCTGGAACCGGTCAACACCGGTGATCCACACAACCCGATTATACTATTACAGGAAATTACCCAACATCGCACACCTGCGGTACTGGTAACCCTGTTTACACTACGCAACCGTAAAGCACCACAACCCGGCACCTGCCTGGTGCTTACAGCCAATGGATTAATGCAGCACCACATCCCGGATTGCCACCTGCAAAATGCCCTCACGGCCGATGCACACCTGGCACTCCAAACACAAAGCAGCTGCACCAAAACTTACCTGTCTACCGGCAACGACTATACGGCACATACCGCCTTCCTGCCACCGGCGCCACAATTATTGATTGCAGGCGCCGGCAACGATGTCATCCCACTGGTGAAAATGGCCACCATTCTCGGCTGGCAAACCATTGTGGCAGACGGTCGCCCCGGATACGCCACCCCGGCCCGGTTCCCGGAAACCACCCAATTGCTTACCGCCAAACCCGCACAGGTATTAACACAGGTAACTACGGACCCACACACCGCCGTAGTACTCATGACACATAACTACAACTACGACCTGGCACTGCTGGCACAACTGCTGCCACTCCCCCTCCACTACATTGGGGTGCTGGGACCAGCCAAAAAACTACAGCGCATGCTCGATGAACTGGCGGAAAATGGTATCAACATTTCCCGGCAACAACGGGCACGTGTACACGGCCCCGCAGGCCTCGACCTCGGCGCCGAAACAGCAGAAGAAATTGCCTTGTCTATTATCAGCGAAATAAAATCCGTGCTGTCTGCCACCGCCGCTACCTCACTGCGGGAAAAAACAACGGCCATCCATGCACGCGAACAACAAATCATCCTTCAACAACAACTATAATGGAAACAACCGGTATCATCATCCTCGCCGCAGGCGCCTCCAAAAGATTGGGCACACCCAAACAACAACTACCCTTTCAAAATAAAAGCCTGCTGCAAAATGTAGTACACACCGCCAGCCAATCGGGCGCCACACCAGCAGTTGTAGTACTCGGTGCTTTCGCCACCCAGGTGAAACAACAACTGGTGGCAGAAATGGTACATACCGTGGTAAATCCCCACTGGCCTACCGGTATGGGCGGCTCTATCAAAACAGGCCTGCAATACCTGCTGCAACTGTCGCCACAAATCAGCCATGCTTTGCTGCTGCTCTGCGATCAGCCATTCATCACTACTGCGCTGCTGGAAGATATGTTTACCCTCAAAAACACCTCCGGCAAAGCGATGGTAGCCTGCACATATGGTAATACCATCGGCACGCCTGCCCTTTTTCATAAAAGCATTTTTCCGCAACTACTATCACTCACCGGCCAGGAAGGCGCCAAGAAAATATTGTTGCAACACCCCGAACAAGTAGCCACCATTGACTTTCCACAAGGCGCCATAGACATTGATACCACCGGCGATTACGAGCAATTGCTCACGAAAGTGTAAGCAACATACTATCTTTGAAATAGTAATCAACAGGAAATCAACAGCATACCGGTCAACAGCAAAAAAAATTTTGCCGTTAAAAGTATATCCGTATATTTGTCTACAAGAATGGTAGACTAATAAAAACATACACACCATGGACACCAATCATACATATCATCATCCAAGCCGGCGACCCGCTGCCACCTTATATTTACGTGTAGCTACAGACGCCCGTTGTTGTTGTTAATACCCCACTCCTGCCTGCGGTCACCCCACCAATGCCGCAACCATCATTAATATCACCCAACTGTTTCTTTACTGTCAATTCAAAAATCTTCCGTCATGGAAACGAACAACCAACCCATTTTCCACCTCAATGAGGGGATCACTAACACGCATCTGGATTATTTCCGTAAATATGGTATTATCCAGTTTAAACATTTCCTGGATAAATCTGCCCTGTCACATATTCTGTCTGAAGTACAACAGGTACAGGAATTACTACTCCGCAACAATATTCAGAAAGTCAATGGCATTCCATTGAAATTTGGTACAGACGTGGACGGAAGTCCGCTGATACAACGCATTGCCTTTGCCTCTCACTACAGCAATACCTTACGCTCATTGCTGAAAGATCAACGGCTGCAATCACTCGTCGCCTTACTCGGCCCATACGACGGCAGAATAGGGGAGAACGAAAAAGATGGACTGGTCATTAATCATTATGTAAATGCTGCAGAAAGCCAGTTCAAACAACTGGGCTGGCACACCGATAGCCCGCGGGATCTCTTCCTTGGATCACGCATTCTGCCGATGCTGAATGTGGGTATTCACCTCGACAACTGCCCATTGGAAAATGGCGGTCTGCGGGTACTCCCCGGCACACATGAACAGGGATTGCTCAAATTATTATTTCGGAAAAAATACTTCATCGACAATAACCCCGATAAAAAAGAAGTGGGCTTTGATATTGAAGCAGGCGATCTCACGGTGCACGACGGCCGCCTGTGGCACCGGGTACAACAATCACCTTACACCGGCGAAAAGAGCCGCAGAAGAGTGATGTATATTCCCATCATCACCGGCGCCTATCAGCCTAAAACAGCCAGTAGCCCTACGCCTTTTTATCATAAACTGGCGCACCTCTATGGCAGCAAGCCGCAATGGGCCCATGCAAAAGCCCATACGGAAAGTCTCACCGGAGTAAACACACCATTACGCTAAAAAAATAACTATGTCATACGCACTCATTACCGGCGCCGCCAAAGGAATAGGAAAAGCCATTGCCGCACAATTGGCAGAACGTAACTACCAGCTACTGCTGGTTGACCTGGACGCTGCAGCACTCACTACTACTGCGGAAGCACTGTCGGCACAATATCACGTAAACGTACACACGCTGCACCAGGATCTCTCGCACCCCGATGCGCTACAGAAAGTAACCGCCTGGACCAGCACCTGGCACGATGAATTACAGGTAGTAGTGAATAACGCCGGTTATGGCATCAATGGCGCTTTTGAACAACTGACATTGGCAGAACAATTCAATATCATCGACGTAAATATCAAAGCACAGGTGGGCTTGTCTTATGCCTATATACCAGTGCTGCGGAAACACCCGAAAGCATATCTGCTGAACCTGGCCAGTACTACGGCTTATCAAACCGTGCCTTATCTCAATATCTACGCGGCTACCAAAGCCTTTGCGCTGTCGTTTACCCGTGGATTAAGACATGAGCTGAAGCATTCTCCTATATCCGTTAGCGCGCTCAGTCCGGGCAGTACCGATACCGATTTTGTGAACAGGGCACGTATGGGCGATTACACCCGCAACATCGCCCATCGCTTTAACATGACGGCGGAGTCTGTGGCTAAAATAGCGGTAGACGGCCTTTTTAAAGGAAAGGCCGAAATCATCCCCGGCTTCACCAATAAACTAAATGCATGGCTGCCTAAATTTTTCCCCAAAGCATTCGTGGAAAAAATTGCTGCCGGCATTTACGCACCCAAAGAAAAAACAACCGCTGCCATCGCATTAACTACCTGATATCTTGCCATAAAAAAAACCGGCATCGCTTTTAGCGATGCCGGTTCCTATTCAGGTATACAACACCTGTTCATCGGTGTAATACGTTTTTCTTCCCCCACCCGTATCCTTCAATATCTCTGCACCACCAGGACTTTCAGTTAGTTTCGACGAATGCACCAGCATAAAATCCCTGATCTCCCCGTGAATAATATCCGGATTACTTTTCAGGATCTTCTTCTCCGCACCCTCCAGGATTTTTTTAATGGATGTAAACAACGTCTTCACCGCTGCGGCAGGAATCTTATTACAAACAGAAAAAGGCGAAATGCGGGCATCCCATAAAATATCGTCCGCATATGCATTACCAATACCCAATACATTATGCTGATCCAGCAGGTATTTTTTTATGGTCACTTTCTTTTTACCAAGCTGCGTTTCCAGGTAGCTTTCCGTAAATTCCTTTGATAACGCATCCGGTGCCGTTTTCTCCTCCGGATCCAGGAAAACATTGGCAGCAGCCTGGAAATCTGCCAAAGCCAAACCAGTGCCATCTCCAAATAACATTTCCACAATGGTATACTTCTCTGTATTTTTTTGCTGGAAGAAGTACAACTTGCCATGGAGCATTAAATGCATCCCTAATACATGCCCATTCTTAAATATAAAATGTAATTCTTTTCCCACCCGGCGTATATGCTCCAGTGTTTGTCCCTCCAGTGCTTCCTGCAATGCCGCTGGTGTGGCATGCAATTTTTTGGCGTTCACCACCGTCAACGACTTCAGTTTTTTATGTAAAAGCGCTTTTTCCAGGTTATGGCGAAAAGCCTGCAGATCAGGTAACTCAGGCATAAAATTTTCTTTTGTGAAAAATTACTGATAATGGCGCAAATAATAAAGGGCCGGTAACAGTAACCGACCCATTTTTTTATGGCAGTTTTCCTTTTTACAAAACAGTACATCAAAGATAAACCCCATAACATAGCCCTCTTTGCCGATATTGTCCATTCATTAACCCCATTTGCCACTTATATACATTTTTCATGTATGTGAACAGGTTGTTAAAAATATGTCCACAGCGAACTCTGGCTATTTCCCCGGGCACTTTCTTCTCGTTAAAAACGTTAATTTCGTCACCTATGCCTTTTCAATAATTTTTACCATCAACAAAAACATTACGGCGTGAACATGAATTGGAAGAAAGCGATTAAACCGTTAATTTTTATTGTAACGATTTGCATTTTTGCATTTTTATTTACCACTCTTACAACAGCTGAAAATCCCGGCAAAAAGCCGCTACCTATCGGTGCAATTCTTAAAACGGACTCCACACAGGAAGTAAGCTTATACGACAACATGCGGCTCGACTCTGCAGGGCTTTCCAGGGAAGCTTTCGACAAAGCACTTAGAGGATTCCAGCACCTGGAAGAATTGGGCCGGATTAAAAATCCTGATGTTATTTCCATCATCGACTTCTCCCTGCCCAGTACCAAAAAACGCTTATTCGTAATAGATCTCAAAAACAAGCTATTACTTTTTAATACCCTGGTATCACATGGCCGGAATTCCGGGAAGGATATCGCCAACACCTTCTCCAACAAGATGAATAGCTTTAAAAGCAGTTTAGGCTTTTACGTTACCGGCGACACTTACACCGGGGAACACGGCTACTCGCTGCGTTTGGAAGGAGAAGAGGCGGGCATCAACGACAATGCACTCAGCAGAGGAATTGTCATGCATAGTGCAGATTATGTAAACGAAAGTCTCGCAAAAGTACAAGGCTACATTGGCCGCAGCCTCGGTTGTCCGGCTATCCCGGAAAACATTCACCGTAAAGTAATTGAACGCATCAGAAACGGTACCTGCCTGTTTTTATACAGCCCGGATAAATACTATTCCTTACATACAAAAATCCTGGGCAAAAACACTGCATCCTGATTTATTTAAACAGCTTTTGGTTGAAAACAGCATCGTGTCCATACACATCGGGCGCGAAGTATAGTTGCCCGTCCGTACGCCAGGTGGTAAAGTAAGTAATGATCACCGGCACCGGATGCTTTACTGCCACAAATTTTTGCTTACCGCTGTTCATGGCACTATCTATTTTTTCGTTGGTCCATTGCGGTGAGTCTTCCAAAACAAACTGCGCCATTTTCACCGGGTCCTTCAGCCGGATACACCCATGACTGTAAGCGCGGTTATCGCGGTTAAACAGCCCCTTTTCCGGCGTATCATGGAAGTAGATATGGTAACTGTTCGGAAACAGGAATTTCACCCGTCCCAGTGCATTATGCGCGCCCGGTAATTGCCGGATCACCGGCAGGCCATTAGCCGTTCCTGTCACCTCCATATGTTTGGCTGCCAGGTAATGCTTATTCCGGGCTATCGCCGGTAATATTTCCTTTCTCACAATACTGCGGGGAATATTCCAGTAAGGACTAAATACCACCTGGTTCAATTCGCCCGAAAACATGGTAGTGCTATGCCCTTCTTTCCCTACCACAATATCCATATCAAACAAATGCTGCCCACCATTGGTGACATGGAGTTTAAACGCCGGAATATTTACCACAATTAATTTTCCTCCAGGCGTTTCCGGCATCCATTTTATTCGTTCCATATTTACCAGTAGTTGCTGTAAACGGGCTTCAGCAGGTATATTCAGGGCATGGATAACGGTATCATTCAACACGCCATTTTGCGTATATCCATGGCTGTTACGGAAGCGGTTAACGGCGGTTTCCAGTTCATCCGTAAACAACGCACTACTATCGTTCGTTGTCAATTCGCCGGTGATAAACAGCCGTTTTTTTACAAGTATAATTTCGGGAGATGACTGACCTTTCTTTAACCCCTTTTTTACTTCGGGAACCGGCACCCAGCCACCGTTACCAACATATTCCCTGTAAGTTTTGAGTGGCGCCTTCATCACGGCTATCGCGGGAAACAGGCGGCTGCTTGTTTGTAACATAGAATCGGCCAACGCCGTCACCTGGTATCGTTGTGTAGGAATCATATGTTCCAGCTGTTCAATGCTGCCGTTCTTTTCCCGGAAGTAATTAACCAGCCGCCAGGTAAGCTGTAATTCGGTACTGATCATCTGTCGATCCGATGCCTTAATGTCCAGGCTATCTTCTTCCATTAAATCATCCAGTCGCCGGTCCAGCGATTTATTGCTAATACTGTCTTTACTGTAATTGTATAAGCTGCGGAAAGCCGCGGCCTGCTCTACCAGTCCGTGGCTGTCGAGCCAGGCAAACTCATAATTGCGGGCATTGTAAAAACTACGCATACGCACGGCAAGGGTATCATCCAGTTGATGCGTGGCAATAAATTGTGCGACTGTAGTACTATCCAGGAATAAATCATTGTAAGCATTTTCTGGGGTAATGCTGTTGTTCCGCGGGGTAATATCCTGACCGTTACCGGAGTTAACCGGGGAAGAAGGGCTACCGCAACCCCACAGCACCCCTGTCACCAACGCCATCCATAATAAGCTTCTCATACCTGCTTTATATCAAAAGAAAAGCCGGAACAATAAACAGCCTCCACGTTGTGCCTGCACACTTATTACGTAGCCCTATGGGAACAAACTGTGCATATAGGGCAACAAAAAGCCCCCGCCATTAATGGAGGAGGCCTTTTTCTATCGTTGTGAATAATTAAAACTAGTCTTTCAAACCCAGGTATTGCTGTACCGACTTGTAATCCTTCCAGTTTACGCCGTTGCTGCTGCGTGCTGCCACACCACCCGGTACCAGCACATAGCGGTATTGAGCTCTTTTTTTACCACTGACAGTGTAGGTACTTACATCACCATTAGAAGATAGTTCAATCCCATTTTCAAATGATACAAACTTAATATACAATCCACTCGGTTCACTATATGGAATAGATGCTATAACGGGATTATCGGCAACACTTAGGTTCACATATACATATACCAGCCCCTTGGAGAGAATATCTTTGGTAAGTTTAGGCGCATTAATGTCAGCGTAATATCCTAAAGTATCTATACCAACAGAGGTGTGAATGGTGTCTGGTAGATAGGCTACATCGAGCCAACCGGAATAAATCACATTGGCAACACCAGTGTCTCCTTTAGGACCGTTGGCGCCATTAGCACCATTAGCGCCGTTAGCCCCCGCAGGGCCAGCCGGGCCGGCAGGGCCTTGTGCTCCATCTTTGGAACATGCAGCAAAAGCTAGTATAGCAGCCAGTAAAAACAGATAAGGCAGGCGACAGTGATTGCGTTTCATAAAGGAAAGATTTTGGGTGATTTAATATAATTAATTTATGAGGTAATACAAGGCAAACGGGATCAATTAACACTATAGTCAATATACAAAAAAACAAATAACAAAAATCCAATAATTTAGTTCAATTGGCTATTCATAAGCGGATAACTTTGGGGGGACCGCTGTTTGCAAAAATGCAGCAAAGACCATCGTTGATGATCTCTGCTGCATTTTGACTAAAAGCTAACGGCTAATGGCTAAAAGCGCTCTGCTATACTCTCCCCATTACCGGGTCGCTGAAACTTTCTTTACCAGTTTCTACCCTGCCGGCATAGCGCTGTTCAAAAGAACCACTGCCAGCCACTTTCAGGGAGAAGTCGTACCAGCCATGGCTCTTAGATAAATCTATTACCAGGGTAGCTTCCGTACGTGGCGCTACTGTTTTATGCAGCGTGCCTTTGTGATAACCCTGGTCCTCAATACTGAAAGCGGCAGCTTTGCTACCATGGTTAATCAGCTTTAATTCTACACTACCAGTGAGTTTTCTGCTGTTGGTTAAGCTCTTCTGATAGCCACACTGTATCTCTACCTGCGGATCATTGGCATCTCCTGCAAACTCCCTGTAAAAGCCATTAGGCCCGTATACCCGGAGATGATAGTGGGCATCTTCAAAAGAGGCCAGCGGCCAGGTATCTTTCAGTTTATCCGCCGGTTTCACGGCATAAGACCAGGTTCTTACCGCTTCCATAGTTTGGGTATCTTCCTGCAGATACTTTCCTGGTGCATATACATTAAACGGTGAACCAGCCGCCTGGTTGCCAAATACTTTATTGCCCGCTTCAAAGCTGATTTCAAACGATTTTTTGTCTGCGCTCAGCTTCCCCCCTACATACAACTCATAAGGCAACGCATTGGACACGCGTACACCTTTCTCCTGCTGCGCCATCCAGGTGGAGCCGGCAGGATCGGTATTGATCTTCGCAATTTCTTCAGCTGTCAGCACTTTAAAGCCATCCGGCAGCTTCTTGAATTTTGCGTTGTATATCATTTCCACAAACTCGTTTCTTTCCGGGAAAGGCACGGTGATTTTCTCTCCGTTAAATGGCCGGAACACAGAGGTTAAGTCGCTACATACTGTACGACGCCATTCAGAAATATTGGTTTCTTTAATCGCCTTACCAGTTTTATGCTGCAGGAATTTCTCCATCAGTTGCAGAATAGAGGTGTGATCACATACCTGCGAATTCACATACCCACCCCTGCTCCAGGGAGATGCAATCACCAACGGTACCCGATAACCCAGTCCTATCGGACTTTCGTGGATTTCATCTGCACCCAGGTATTTCTTGGCCTGCTCTTCTTCTTTGGTTACATACTCTATACCGGTATCAATGCCCGCCGATACCTTTCCGGTGCCCGGTTTATGCGGTGCGGTGAACGGCGGCACGTGGTCGAAGTACCCATCGTTTTCATCGTAGCACAGAATGAAAATGGTTTTCTTCCATACTTCTTCCTTCTTTGTTAATATATCCAATACTTCAGACACGTACCAGGCGCCATACCAGGGCGACCCTGGGTGATCAGAAAACTCGCCGGGAGCTACCAGCCAGGAGATGGTAGGCAGCTTGCCTTCATTTACATCCGTTCTGAACTGATGTAAGATGTCTCCTTTCGGCACCTGTACGGTTCTTTCAGTGTTCCCATCTTTATACGTCAGCGCCTCCAGTTCATGATAGTTTGGATCCGCGATATTACTTGTAAATGCTTTATTGTGGAGGTTTTGCGCGCGCTGCGATAATTTCGCAAAATTAGCAGCAGTGAATTGTGCAGCATCACTCTTGGTTTTCTCCAGCGATGCTTTCAGATGTTCCAGCTTCTTTTGCACCTTTTCTTTCTCCTTAGCCACCGTAGTTGCTGCTAATACGGCTTCCAGGTCTGTTATCTCCGCTGGCATCTCTTTCAGTCTTCTTTGCAGGTAACCGATATGCCCTGCTGCAAAGCGTACATTGAACGCAGCAAACCATTCTATAGGATTATCGGTAAAGTTAGCCAGCATCCCATCTTTCTCTCCTTCCAATCCGGCTGCACTGATTTCGTTCTGGTATATTCTCCAGGAAACGCCGTTATCTTCCAGGCGCTCAGGGAATGCGGTCCAATGCGCCTCACTGCCATAATCCACGTCTTCATTCCATACGTTAGCCCTGGAGTTGGCATTTTGCTCGCTACGCAAGGTGCCCGTCCACAAATACAGGCGGTTAGGCGTGGTACCGGTGAGGGAAGAACAGAAGTTCTGGTCACAAACGGTAAAAGCATCTGCCAGTGAATAATAAAACGGAATATCTTCCCGGTTGTAGTAACCTAATGTAAGCGGCATCGGCGCCCAGTCTTTATTACCGGATTGCTTTACCAGCAGCCATTTATCGTATTTACCCTGGTTGCGGGCCATTACCTGGTTACCCCAGGAATGTGGCAAACTGCTCATCCAGGTAGCCTTGGTATCTTTCAAATTCAGGCGGAAAGGTGCAAACGTTTCGCCTTTGGCATTGCTTTGCAACCAAACCAGGTTCTTATTGGGCAGTTGAATGGCCCGTGGATCATTATAGCCACGAACACCACGCAAAGAGCCATAACAGTGGTCAAAGGAACGGTTTTCCTGCATGAGCACCACAATATGCTCTGCATCCAGGAACGTAGTACCAGGCTTGGGATCTATGGCCATTGCCCGCTGAATGGAAGCCGGCAAGGCACTGAATACGCCGGCAGCACCGGATAAAAAGGCCGCCTTCTTAATAAAATCTCTTCTGTTATCCATTAATAGTTGATTTTTTCATGTACACTGATAAATAGCGTTGACGGGAAAAGCGGAAAATAGTAAAAATCTCCGGCCAGTCATAACTAACTGTGAGGAATGGTAGTTATGTTATTGTTACTGGATAAATAAAAAAGGCCCCCCCGCTAAAAGCGGGGGAGCCCCTGTATATATGTTGAGTAATGGTAAAGCTTATTGAACAGAAGGTATCAGCACTATTTTCAGCAATACTTTGGTTGTCGGCTTCTGTGGCGCGGCCCCATTGATTCCCTTAATATCTATTTCCACCTGCTTGTAATCATAAATGACGAAATAAGCCTGGTTGCCGAATGAGTGTGGCATCAACTCATATGAATCTGGTATGTTACTGTTGGAATAACGGCCAAGAGATACTACCACCCCGTCGGTTTGGTTTACATTATTCAATTCCGGAACATCCGCTACATAGTAGTAAAAGTTTCCACTTGCATCATACTTCCAATCAGCCACTTCAATAGGCTGGAGTATTGTTTTATTGGGTATTACAACCTCATTTGTAGTTTTGGTGCACCCTGTAAAAACGAACACCAGTAGCACCAACGGAAGGTATAACCATGTTTTCATATGAGACGATTTTGAGATGATTATCCAAATACAATGCCATAATACCTAACAGGCTATTATTCCCCATAATGAGGTCGGGAACAGGTGTCTACAACCTCACCTGTACCCCGCCCACAGCGCCTATGTATATAGCGTGAAAACGATCGTGGCGTACATGCTCTGACCAGATGTAATGACCTACAAAATCTGATCCTACCCCATCTTCTGTTTCAAGATAATTAAAAGTAGGACCGGCAAATAATTCAACCCTTCCAAAGCTATATGCGGCGTAAGCACCTAAGGATGCCCGGTTATAGTATCCCTTCTTAAATGCTGTCATCACGGTATGGGTAGCTTCTACATTTACGCGGAAATGAGGGAAAATTTGGGGTGTATGTACACCAATACCAGCCTGCAAGGCATATATCGGATCTGGGTTATTCTTCAGGTTATATCCTAACCCCAGGATACCATACAGTACACGGCCGCCTGATTTGAAAGATGCTATCATAGTGGCCGTTTCATCGATAGTCAGTCCCACTTGCTTTTCTCCGCCCTTCACAATATTGATGATACCAATGGGACAGTCATTGCTATCTGCTATGTTGATAAAACCTACCTGTACGCCCTTCACCTTTCTGGCTACGTTGAGGAATCCACCAATCTGCGTATTTACTTCAGTAGCCTTGTTCATAAAACCGGCTATCTGCACATCTGCTTTACCGGAGAAATTGCCGAATCCGGCCACCTGCGCCTGGGTGTTGTTACGGGCTGTATTCATAAAACCAGCGATCTGGGTGCCTTCCGCATCACCTTTCACATAGTTCGCATAACCAGCAGCCTGGAAGCCTTTCATACTCCCGTCCAGGTTCATAAATCCGGCTATCTGCGATCCACTGGTATTATTTTTTACCTGGTTCATAAAGCCGGCAAATTGCGCGCTGCGGGTAGCACTACCAATATGATTAGAAAAACCTGCTACCTGCAGGCGGGTAGCACTGTCTTTAATAATATTGGATATACCGGCAACAGCTACGCCTGTTTCTGCCTTGGATACACCAGCAATGATATTTAAAGAAAAATGATTGGTATAGGCGGCAGCATTTTTACCGTTACTGCTCAATGGGTAAACAAGTCCGACATGTGCAGGAGCACTCTGCGCAAATATAATATTGGCATAGGTTACAAAGGCAATCACTATTACAATAATCCGACGGCTAAAGTAGTTTGTTCTCATGTTGTGTAATTATTTCGTATAGAATTACGACACGTTGAGAAACATCTACCCCTACGCAAAAAATGAAATTAAAAAATACTGATGCCCGCCTGCCAGCCCAGCCATCCTCTGGCGTCGCCCATATTAAAGGAAGGATAATGTGCCCCAAAGTCAATATAGTGGCGGTTCGGATCTATCTTATTCTCGTAATCAGGTACCGCAATAGACAATGCCGGTCCTGCAAATACCGTGATATGTTTGTTCAATATGACGTTGAGGGAGGGCTGCAAACGAAATATTTTCGTATTATGATTCCAGGTGCCTTGAAACGTATTTTGCCCGGTAGCTTCCACCATTACCGACCACACTTTATTAAACGGAATAATCTTTCCGATACCGTATCCAATAGACCACGCATGGTGGTTTTCTCCCGTACCAAACCCTCCCAGCAAAATGCTGTATAACTCCGTACGGCCAGCTTTCCAGGCGATATTGTATGGCAATACATCTGTACTGTATAACACTATTTTTTTATATCCTCTGCGCACAAAATTGAAAAGACCAATGCTATAACCTGTTGAGGTATCTGCAATATTCACCAGACCGATCTGCACACCATCCATTTGTTTGGCATAGTTAAAAATCGAGGATAACTGTAGCCCCTTCATCGAACCGTGACTGATATTTCCTATCTCGGAAATTTGTGCACCAGACACATTTTTTTTGGTATAATTAAGGATCCCACTCACCTGCAAGCCTTCCATATTGCCCCCTGCATAAGCCACTATACCGCTCGCCTGCAAACCGCCTACATCTCCCCGGGTAGAGGATACTATTCCTGCTACCTGTGCACCACTTGCATTACCATATACCTGGCCTACGACGCCACTCACCTGCATGCCTTTCAAACTACCTTCAGTGATATTGCTTACACCTGCCATCTGCGCACCTATCATGGAATCCAGCACATTGTTGTGTACTCCGGCGATCTGTGCTCCCCGCGTTTTTCCTCCCACGATATTTACCACACCAGCTACCTGACAACTCTGCATATCATTTTTCACGATGTTGAAAACCGTTCCCATTTCAAATCCATCTACACCGGCAGTATAGCCACCCAATACGTTGACAGAAAATTTATTGACTACCTGTCCGCTCATACGCCCATGTGAGCCCAACCCGGGTGTAAGCGATACCTGGTAAGGTTTATCGGCAAAGAAAGAACCGATGTTCAAACTGGTTAGTTTCTGCCGTGATGATAAAAACACTTTGGCAAACCAGGTTTTGTCTACCCGTGAATGCCCCGTAATATCAACTGTTTTAAGCTGGTAAGTAGTGGGAGAAATACTAACGGCTACTTCCTGATCCTGGCCGTTAAGCAATAGCAAAGAAGTATCTGCATACAGGTCCTTACTAACGCTGATGGCTGCGGTAGGATATTTATCCTTTAACCGCAGCCTGAAATAACCATCGTTATTAGTGAGTGTAGATATGAGTTGCTGTCGTTCATAGACGCTGGCATTGGGTAGCCGTTGTCCCGTTTTTCTATCCGTGACAAACCCCGTGATCACGTAATACGACGCGGTGGAGTTTTTCTTTAACAGAATAATATAGTTACCTGATTCTTTATATTGATAATCTCCGGAGAACAACATATCCAGTACCTGCCTGACTGTTTTCTTTTTTGCTGAAATGGTAACCAGGCTATCCTGTGGAAGAATGGTTGTTAAATACGAGAAATAAAAACCTCCTTGTTTACTGATCGAATTAAGTACCGCTGAAAGTGGCTGTTGGCTTGCCTCTATACTCACTGTTTTATTCAACAGGTTTTGTGCAGCTACCGACATCGAAAAAACACATCCTAAAAATAAAGCTAACAAATGCTTAGATAGTAACATACGGAACGAAGGCTATTATTTCAATATTATTTGTGACCCATTTTTCTCCACATTAATCTCATAAGTAAGCCCGATTACCTGTAAAGTGCTATCCAGCGAACTGTTGGTAAAGGTAGAATTAATCTGCAAATCCCGCTTTTTATTATCTGCAATAACAATGTTTACATCGTATGCTTCGTTTAATATTTCTACCAGTTTCCAAAGCGGCGTGTTATTACAAACAAAAGTTTGTGTACGGTAATAGTTATACAGCTCATCAGTATTACTTTGCTTGCTGGGAGCGGTTTGATCCGCGGTGATGATAGCTTTTTCATGTTGTTTGAGCTGCACGCTGTTGTTGTTTTTCGTCACTTCCACGGCGCCACTTTCTACAATCACCTCGGTTTTACCATTCACACTTTTCACATTGAAAGAAGTTCCCAGCACTTTCACGGTTACGTCATTCACCTTGAGTACAAAAGGTTTTCCGGGATCCTGCGCTACGTTAAAAAATGCTTCTCCTTCCAGTTTTACCTGCCGCTCTTTCTTGAAAATGGCCGCATATTCAATAGTAGATTGCTTATTCAGCGTCACCTGTGATCCATCTGGTAGTATTTCCTGTTTGATTTGCTGTCCGGAACTGACAATCATGGGTGATGTGTTCCGGTTCGACTGGTACAGGAACCCCGCGATGCTCAGCACCACCACCACTATGGCGGCGATACGTAAAATAGGTTTCCAGCTGATCCCAGTATCCAGTTGTACGATGCGGGTAGTATGTTCGTTGGTGCCTACCCGTTGCTGAAAGCGCGACCAGGCATCATTTTCATTCACGGTGCTTACAGCTGCCAGTTTCTTACTTTCTGTCCAGATCAGGCGGAAATGTTCAAAATAACGTTGGTGGTCTTCTTTTTCTGTGAGCCATGCAGCTACAGCTGCCTTTTCAGCAGGAGTAGTAATTTCCAGCAGGTATTTTACCAGGAGGTCGTCGTTTATATGCTCTGATTGTTTTTTCACTTATGCACTTTTACAGGTGGAGCAAAATTAATAACAAGGGCAGAAAATCTACCAGGTTGAGTCGTAATAAGCGCAAAGCTTTGCCCATCTGATTTTCCACAGTTTTTATAGAGATATCCAGGCGATCCGCTATTTCCTGGTATTTTAATTCTTCGAAGCGGCTCAATTGAAAAACGGTACGACACTTTTCTGGTAATGCCATCAAAGCCGCCTCCAGTTTCTCTTCCAGTTCCCGCAACATTACTTTTCCGGATGCATTGCCGGTACTTTGATCATTGCTCATCTGATATTTTGTATGTGCCTGATGTGTGGCTTTCACTTTCTGATGCCGCAGATAATTAATGCATTCATGGTATACGGCCCTATAAAGGTATCCTGAAACAGATTGCTTTATTTTGATGTCACCTGATTTCTCCCATAATTTGCAAAAGACATTCTGCACCATTTCCTCCGCCATGACTTCATCTTTTAATAAAGTACAGGCATAAGAATGCAAGCCTTTAAAATGCGTTTTAAAAACCTGTTCAAATGTTAATGAGTTATCGATCTCCGGTACTGCAGTACCCGGACTTGTAAATTCCATGCTTAGGGTTTGATATCTAACGTCAAATATAATTCCTTCTGCCAATTGAACTGATTTATTATACGACACCATGAAGGACTCCTACCCCTACGGAGGAGGAGATTTTTTTGGGAATTAGTTGAAAAAGAAGGTCTGATGTCGGGGTTTTCCGGGGTGAACCAATTAATACTCAATCGTTTGATGTATATCTAAACTTTTCTAGTCACTTTAACATTACATTATATTCATTTTAAAGAATATTTCACAACTGGACGATTAATATTGTAAAAATTATCCCGATGAAATTTATCTGTACACTTTGCCTGCTACTGTTTGGAAGCACTGTCCTCTTCGCCCAATCCAAAACGGGTTACATTAATTTTCAACAAATGATTGGTTTGATGCCGGAAAGTAAACAGGCCAATGATACCCTGAATGTACTCCAGGAGAAACTGAACCAGGAAGGCCAACAATTGCTGGAAGAATATAGTAAGAAAGTAAAGGAACTGGATAGCGTAGGTAATATGAGCCCTGCGATGGTGGATGTAAAAAGTGCGGAACTGAAATCTGCACAAGCCAGCATACAGCGTTACAGGCAAATGTCAGAGCAAACAATGTCTGCCAGGGAGCAGGAATTGCTCACACCTATATTAGATAAAGCTAAAAAGATATTAAAGGCGGTAGCTAACGAAAAGGGCTACACGCTGGTGATTGATAACTCCAGAGACGCGGTGTTGGTATCCGCAGAAACCGACGATCTGATGCCAGCAGTGAAAGTGAAGATGGGCATCAAATAAACAGGCATTTGGCTATTTAGTTATTTAGTTATTTGACCGGTGTAAATATTTGATATCACTTCCGCCATTCTAATTGATACCTTTTGTTTATGGCCGGCAAATAATTAAATAACTAAATGTCAAATGTGGTTGTAAAGAACTATATATGTAAACCGTGCGCCAGCAATGTTTTCCACTGCGGGTTACTGCGTACAAATTCTGCTACTTTTTTGCTGGAAGGAACCATGCGAATATTCTGCGCAGAAATTTCCTCCATTACTTTTCCTAACATCATTGGTAACACGCCTTGCTTTTCCAATACCGGCGGCACTTCTGCACCCGTCAGGAAAATACGGCTACCATTTTTCTCGTAAATCACTTTAGCCATTTGTCCGGCAATATGCGCCTCAAACTGTCTGGCTTCTTTGTTGTCAATAATTTTAAAATCCTTCATGATCATAATTATTTTTACACGATGTTTCTAGCGGTGGTATACTAAGGAAAGTATCTTAAGCAAAAGGGAAGTTGATAGATAGCATGATTGGTATTAAAATACCCTAAAAAAGCCCATTCCGCCTGCAAATATACTAATATTTTAGCAGAAAACCGTGAAACATCAATATGTATAAATAATTAATACTTAAAGTAGTTGGCTGGCAAGCCTTTAACAGGAAGTCTAACGTGAAACACACTACCACTCAATGGGAATTCCGCTATTTGTGCCGCTGTCATATGCTCCCGTGCGGTAGTAATTAACAGCTCATCCATCTCCGCCCCACCAAAAGCACAGGAAGAAACATTCGGCGCCGGTACCGGCACCTTCCCCAATAACTCCCCGGTTTGCGGATCCCAGCAGTATACCCCGGCGCCACCCCATTGCGCAATCCACAGCATGCCATTGCTATCTATCGCCATACCATCGGGGTTGCCTAATCCAGCCGGAATATGAATAGCTACCCGCGTAAAGGCAATATTGCCTGTAGCCGCATCATAGCTGAATTCCTGTACGGTTGAGGTATACGTGTCGTTATAATACATTTTATCTCCTTTCCACACCAGGCCATTGGAAATTGTTACACCTGCCAGCTTTACTTCCGGCGGCTCCTGGCCGGTAATGCAATACAACATCCCCGTGCCCTCTTCCACCGGCATCTGCATGGCGCCTATCCAAAAGCGCCCCACAGGATCACATTTGCCATCATTACAACGCATATTGCTCCTTTGATCCAATACCACCAGTAAAGGCCCTACTCCCATCTCCGGAGAAAAAAAAGCAATGCCGTCTTTCAGCGCTACCAATAACTCATTGCGACCAGCTACCGGCACCAGGGCACTCACATAGGTACCCACATCAAATGCTTGCTGCTGCCCATTCGCATCTCTCATATAAATAGTATGCCCGTATATATCTACCCAGCACCAACAATTTCTTTCGGGCCACCAACAGGGACCTTCACCCAACTCACTTGTTAAGGGCGATAATAATACCGGTTCGTATGTCTTCATAACATGTGTTTTAATCATGGATGCCTCCACGCCCACACCCAATATATACTTTTGTGCGCTGATATTGTATATTGCAGCCTTAATCATTGTTAATTTCCTGTTCTTTAACTCCTGCTATGAACATAAAAGTTTTTGAGCAACTTCACAAAGAAGGGCTGATAAATGACACCTCCCTTACCGCTGTAAAAACCACTGAGCAACAACGACTGTTCTCCCTCCATTGGGAAATCAAAACCCTGTTATACCTCGGCGTATTGCTGCTCAGCGGAGGCCTCGGCATCCTGATTTATAAAAATATTGATACCATCGGCCACCAGGTCATCCTGTTAATCATTGGCGTCATTTGCGCAGGTTGTTTTAGTTATTGTATCCGCCAGAAAAAACCTTTCTCGTGGCAACAGGTTGCCTCCCCCAATGCGTTTTTCGATTATGCGTTACTGTTAGGCTGTCTCACGTTCGTTACTTTTATTGGCTACCTGCAATTTCAATACACGGCATTCGGCACCGCTTATGGCCTCGCTACGTTTATCCCGCTGGCAGTACTCGCCATCAGCGCTTATTACTTCGATCACCTCGGCGTATTGTCTATGGCGATTACCAACCTCGCCGCCTGGATGGGTATTGCGCTAACACCCGCACAAATATTAGCAGACAATGATTTCGGCAACGACCGCATCGTATACACAGGCGTGGTATTAGGCATCTTCCTGTTGATACTCGCATTGATATCTTCCAAAAAAAATCTTAAAAAACATTTCGCCTTTACTTATCAAAATTTCGGCGCGCATATCTTTTACATTGCCTGCATAGCCGGTATCTGCATATTTGATTCGGCCCACATATGGTGGTTCCTGTTTATGAGCGCCGTTGCTGCTTTCATATACCTGCAAGCTTTCCGGGAACGCTCTTTTTATTTTGTGCTCATCACGGTACTATATATCTATGCGGCCTTTTCGATTGTATTTTTCCGTATACTATTCAAAGGGTCGAATATTGAGCAAGTGTATACCGCCTTCTTCTACGTTATCGGATCCGCTATTGGTGTGATTTTACTATTGATTAACCTCAACAAAAGAATTAAAAATGCTGGCGTATAAATCTCAAACCCTCGACAACCTTCATATACAGGAAGAAGCAGCGAAAGCCTTACGTAAAGACTGTATCGACGCGCCTACCTATAAAGCCATTGAAGCGGCACATCCGGTAAATTTTTATACCCCCAATCCGGTTATAAAAATCGGGCTGTTTATACTCACCCTGGTGATTGTTACTTTTTCGCTGGGGCTCCTTACCTTACTGATGCTGGATGCATTGAATCACAAGGAAAGCTTTACAGGTCTCTGCATTTTTGCGGGCCTGTGCTGTTATGCGATGCTTGAATTATTTATTGCCAATAAAAAACTATTCCGTGCAGGCGTAGATGATGGGCTGCTATGGTGTGCTACGGGGCTGTTTATTTCCAGCCTGGCCATGTATGATAATGTAAGTACCACCTCCTGGTGTGCCATTACTTTAGTGGTGACCCTGCTGGCTACACTACGGTTTGCAGATATGGTGATGGCAGGCGTAGCCTTTCTCGCCTTCCTGGGGCTTATTTTCAGCCTCCTGGTGGAAATGGGGCCGGTAGCTAAAACCGTGGTTCCCTTTGTTGTCATGGCACTTTCATTGGGAGTTTATTTTGTGGTAAGAAGAGGTATGCAGCAAAACGCACTCCGGCACTACCAGCATTGCCTGACAGTGATAGCTGTACTCTCTTTACTCACCTTTTACCTGGCCGGCAATTACTTTGTAGTCAGGGAAGTAAGTAATACGATGTTTGACCTGGATCTAAAAGAGGGACAATCTATACCCGGCGCTGCATTCTTCTGGATTTGCACTGTCATCATCCCCATTGGCTACGGCTACCTGGGCATTCGTAAAAAAGATGCCATCCTGTTACGTACCGGTATGGTGCTATTAGCGGCCATTGTATTCACCGTACGGTATTACCATCACGTGATGCCACTGGAAGCCGCCATGGTAGTAGGCGGGCTCATACTCACCGTAGGGGCCTGGGCGTTGATTCGTTACCTGCAAACACCGCGTCACGGCTTCACCTATGTAGAAGCGGATGAGCCTTCGCTGGCAGATAAACTGAAACTGGAATCATTGATCATTGCACAAACATATGTTCCCGGTGCCCCTAAACCCGATATGGATTTTGGCGGCGGCAGCGGCGGTGGTGGCGGAGCCAGCGGCGATTATTAATGGGGAGATTGTCTTTTTCAGGATTATACTGATTATACTGATTTTTATTGCTGATTTTGGCAGATTATAAAAGATAAGGGAAGAGGAAAGCGAATATATCCGCATTCATCTTCCCTTATCTTTTATAATCAAAAAAGTAAAAATCAGTATAATCAGTATAATCCTGGGAAAGACAAAGCTCGCATATGGGCATAAAAAAGCCTGACTGAATAATCAGTCAGGCTTAAAGAGCGAAAGACCGGGCTCGAACCGGCCACCCCGACCTTGGCAAGGTCGTGCTCTACCAAATGAGCTACTTTCGCAGAGGTATTAAGAACTTTGGGAGGATATTACTCCACATGACAGGCATGCGTTTTATGATCCTTTTATTGGAGCGAAAGACCGGGCTCGAACCGGCCACCCCGACCTTGGCAAGGTCGTGCTCTACCAAATGAGCTACTTTCGCAGGTATTAAAAACTTTGTTAGTTTAAAGAACTTTTCCCTTCGATACGCATTCTTTCGTTTGCTTTGCCCCGTGGCGTTTTCGTTGGGATTGCAAAGATAGGAAACGGACTGAAAACACAAAATTTTTTTTCAAACTTTTCTAAAAAAATTTTGCACGAATATATATATCAACTTACTGAAATACAGTACAGTAAAGCATTTCAGCAGAAAAAAAGTAATACTTTTTATTTACAATGCGTCCGTTACTACTACGCTACGAACCACTAAAGGCTTCTTTTTCGACTTTTTCTGCTTACCCCACCATACATAAAAACCCGTTACTGGCAAGGATGCACAGATGAAACTGATTATGAAAGCAATGATTTTTCCGGTAATCCCTCCAATAGCGCCCACATGAATATCATAGTTCATTTCTATCAATCGTTCCCCCCGGTTTTTATGACGGTCGTTGCGGCGACCTAACAGTTTGGCGCTATACTGGTCAAACTGTAATTCATCTGCGCCGAAATAGGTTTCTTTTCCTTTATAACCGCCAATTACATGCACGCCCTTCTCGCCGCTTGCAGGAGAAATGTAGATACGACGGGAGCCTTTTAGTACTGGCAGCGCCTTTTCAAAAGCCACATCCAGGGAATTGCCGGTAAGCGCAGCCGTGCCTTTCACTGACTCCTGCAGGGTTCTGTCCGGTGGCGTAGTGGTGCCGGCAGCTACCACATATACCGTGGCCTGAAACCACGTAAACGCCCATACCATGCCCGTCAATGCCAATACCAACGCGAGCGTCAGGGCGTAAAAACCCAATACATTATGCAGGTCATAGTTCACCCTTTTGAACCCCGCTTTCCATTTAATTTTAAAGCTCTTATCACGATTGGCTTTGTTCCATTTCTTAGGCCACCACATAATCAGCCCGGTAATCAGCAGGATCACGAAAATGAAAACACTCCAGCCCACAATAGGCTGCCCATAAGGCGTATTCAATAATAAACTCCAGTGAATAGACTTTATTACAGAGAAGAAATTATGCTTGTAGTCGATGATCCCTGTTACCTGCCCGTTATATGGGTTTATCATCACAGACTCATAATATTCCACCCCACCAAAATAGGTGAGGGCAGTATCATTCCCTTTATAGGTCATAAATTCCCAGGCCCGGTCTGGCGCAGGATAGGTAGTGATATTCAGTAACGGCTTACCGGGTCCCAGTATCCCTTCCGCCCGCTTCTTCAGCTCGCTGAGAGGCAGCACCGTATGGTTTTCCGGTGTTATATATAATTGCTTACGATAGTAATAATCATTGATTTCCTGCTGAAATACAAACAAACAGCCGGTAATACTTACAATAAGTACAACAATCCCTGATCCCAGGCCCAGCCAGAGATGCAATTTTTCTACTATTACCCTGAACAGCGATTTATGCTGCTTCTTTTTTAATTTATCCGTTCGCTTAAACATACTGTACCAACGGAGAGCAAATCTCCAGGATACAAAGTTGCCCGTAAAGCACGAGTATCTGTAATCAGATCCGGAATTTCATTTACGCAAAACGGAAAGTTGGGGCACAAAAAAAGCCTCCTCCGGAAAAACCGGAGGAGGCCTGGATAATTATGTGAAAGCAGTTGCTTACTTATATTTTGGATTATACAGTGAGCTTCCCTGTACTTTTACATCAGGTTTACCTGCATATCTGTGGGCGTAAAGACCATAGCTGAGTCCCAGGATGAAAGCCACCAGGCAAAACAACTGCACGTAAAACATCCAGCGGGAGCGGGAAACCTTGTCTAAGGTAATATCGTATTTATTTTCTACTGTATTCTGTTCCATAATCAGTTTATTTCCGCTGCAAACCTACATAATATTTTGAAATTTTCGAAGTTATTTGAGAGAGAAAGAAAACTTTCGGCGCCTATACTAACTCTGAGAATTTCTTATGTTTTAGAAAATAATACCGCCAGATCATGATGCCATGAAAAACGCCTTTCATTTTCATCAATTTCATTTCCGGCAAATTATCAGATCGCACATACTTACGGCGCCAGCGGTAATAATCTTTATAAGCCCTGTAAATGGCGGCCATATCCTTTGGTTTACCTGCTACCAGGCTTTTAACCCCGGCCAGGATATCCAGGAAGAAGCGTTGTACCAGCACAATCCAGCGGTCTTCACTATGCAGGTTTTTCCACAACATCATCAGGTTATTCCGGAAATTCAGGTATAACTTACGGGGATTCCCCTGTGGCAAACTACCTCCTCCCACATGAAACACCACCGACTCCGGGCAATAACAAATCCGGTACCCGGCGCGCTGTAAACGCCAGCAAAGGTCCACTTCTTCCATGTGTGCAAAAAAATCACGGTCAAAGCCCCCTACCTCATGAAAACAGGCCGAGCGTATAAACAATGCCGCCCCGGTAGCCCAAAAAACATCCTGCACGTCATCATACTGTCCGCGATCCTTCTCCACAGTATACAAAATACGTCCCCGGCAAAAAGTGTAGCCCAGGATATCCATCCAGCCACCCGCCGCACCAGCATACTCAAATTCGTCGGGCTCCTTATAAGCCCTCAATTTGGGCTGGCAGGCCGCAATACGCGCATCTTGCTGCATCAAAGCCACTACCGGCTCAATCCAGCCCGCTTCCACTTCCACATCCTGGTTCAGCAATACGTAAATATCTGCCTGCACTTGCTGCAAGGCATCATTATATCCACCGGCAAAGCCGTCGTTACGGGCATTCCGGACAATCCGGATCTGCGGGTAATGGGCCGCCACAAAATCCACACTGTCATCTGTAGAGGCATTATCTGCCAGCACCAGCTGCAGGTTGCCGTAAGTAGAACGGCAAACAGACGGCAGGAACTTCTCCAGGAAAGACTTCCCATTCCAATTTAAAATAACAACTGCTACTGATGGCAATACGGACAATGGATCTTACGTTTATGCGTGAACAATTATTTTTGAGATGCAAATATGCAACAAACGATGTTAATATTTGCCAATCATTACAGAATCAGGGAAGCCAAATATGGCTTAAATTAGAAGTATGTTTAAACAGTATATCGGATGGAAGTTTGTACTGGCCTCCATAGCAGTGCTCATTATTGGTACCACTATATGGTTTGTAAGTAATTTATCAAAGAATATCCAGGAAGAAGAACGGAAAAAAGTAGCCACCTGGGTGGAAGCCAACCGGGAACTGCTGCGCACAGATAGTGACGTCAACATCAACCTGGCCGTGGGCATTGTTACCAACAATACCACCATTCCCCTGATCCTGACAGATGAGGAAGGCCACATACTCGATAGCCGGAACATCGACTCCATACGCATTTCCCAGGACCCTAAGTACCTTTCTGAGCAACTGCGGGCCTTCAAAAAACAACACCCCCCCTTTATCATGGAGGTAGACGCCAAACAAAAAATGTATAACTACATCTATTACGGCGACTCCCTCATTCTCCGGCAAGTCCGGTACTACCCCTACATTCAGCTGTTTGTAGTCACCCTCTTTATCGCCATCGTGCTCTTTGCCCTCTCCAGCACCAACCGGGCCACCCAAAACCAGGTGTGGGTAGGATTGGCCAAAGAAACCGCCCACCAGCTTGGAACCCCACTCTCGTCTATGGAGGCATGGCTCGAAATCCTCCGGGAAAACGAAGCCAATACCACCATCGTTACAGAACTATCGAAAGACGTAGACCGCCTCAAACTCATTACGGACCGCTTTTCCAAAATAGGCAGCATCCCTAAACTGGAGGAAACCAATATTGTAGCCCAGATAGAGAACATGACCAATTACATCCGGAAAAGAGCGCCACAAAAGGTACAATTAACCGTTCATAGCACCGAAGAAGAACTCCCTGCTATGATCTCTCCCCCACTTTTCGACTGGGTAGTGGAAAATTTATTGAAAAATGCACTGGATGCAATGGAAGGCAAAGGGAAAATCGATATTACCCTGGAAAATCACTCCACCTACATCACCGTAGACATCGCTGATACCGGAAAAGGGATCCCTAAAATGAACTTCGAAAAAGTGTTCAAACCCGGATTCAGCACCAAAAAGCGGGGATGGGGCCTTGGCCTCTCACTTGCCAAAAGAATCATCGAAGAATACCACCGGGGACGCCTATATGTAAGAGCATCTGAAATCAATAAAGGCACCACTTTCAGGATCCTGTTAAGAAAATAATTGACCTTTCCGGGAAAATATGAATAAATAAATTTGCTTATTTTAAAAAAGCCATTATTTTTGCACCCCATTCTACCAGATGCGAAGGTGGCGAAATTGGTAGACGCGCTACTTTGAGGTGGTAGTGCCTGAAAGGGCTTGGGAGTTCGAATCTCCTCCTTCGCACCAAAAATTAAAAAACACTGCAGGAATGCCTGCAGTGTTTTTTTTTGCCACCTGCCGTTATCCTTAACAATTTCCTAATCCCTCCTTAACACCCTCCTAACATGCCAATCGGAACTTACATATACCCTAACGTGATTATGACATTACTACCCTCTGAAGCCCTGCCTGTTGTTTGTTCTACTAAATGTTGATAGATGAGGAAGGAAGCTGAAATTCCTTCCTTTTTTTATTCCGGCCGCCAATCCCCTATCTTTACGACATATTTTTTACTGAATACTATGGGAACATCAATCACCTGTCCCAATTGCAAACATCAGTTTGTCATGGAGGATGCATTTGCAGCGGATATAGAGAAGGAAATGAGAGGTAAAATGGAAGACGAATGGCGCCGCCGCCTCAAGTCGCTCCAGGATGAAAAAGATACCCTTCTCTCAGAAAAAAATAAAATGGCGCAGGAACGCCGCCAAATCGACACGCTCAAACAACAACAGGAAGAAGAAGTAAATAAACGGGTACTCGCTGAAAAAAAACAACTCCAGGAATCCCTGGAACTGGAACTGCGTAAATCCATTACTGCCGACATGGACAACCAAATGGCAGTATTACGCGAAGCCAACCAGGAACAGGAAGAAAAGCTCAAAGAAGCCCGTAAACAGGAACTGGAATTTCTCCGTAAAGAACAAGACCTGAACAACCGGGAACAGGAACTGGAAATCAGCCTGCAAAAGAAATTACTGGAAGCCCGCTCCGAACTGGCCGATAAAATACGCAAGGAAGAAGCAGAACGTAACAGCCTCAGAGATACCGAACACCAACTGCGCCTCAAAGAACTGGAAAAACAACTGGAAGACCAACGCCGCCTGGCAGAAGAAATGAAACGCCGGGTAGAACAAGGTTCTACACAGTTGCAGGGAGAAGTACAGGAACTGGTACTGGAAGAAATGCTGCGCGTCAACTTCCCTTTCGATGAAGTAACACCCGTAGGAAAAGGTGTACGCGGCGCCGATTGTATACAACTGGTACGCAACCAATACGGACAGGAATGCGGCCGCATCATCTATGAAAGCAAACGTACCAAGGAGTTTATCAAAGACTGGGTAGAAAAGCTGAAAGCCGATATGCGCAGCCAGGGCGTAGACGTAGCCATACTCGTTACGCAAACAATGCCGAAAGACATGGAACGCTTCGGTGAAAAAGACGGCATCTGGATCTGCACATTCGCAGAAGTAAAAGCACTCGCCTACGTACTCCGCGATGGCATCATCAAAATCTCCGGTAAACTGCGTACCCAGGAAAACAAAGGAGATAAAATGCACATGCTCTATGAATACCTCACCGGTGGAGAGTTTGCAGAGCAATGGAAAGCCATCCGCGAAGGATTTATGTCCATGAAATTATCCATACAACGCGAACGCGATGCCATGGAAAAATTGTGGAAATCACGCGAAAAACAACTGGAAAAAGTATTACTCAACGCAGCGCATATACGCGGATCTATTGAAGGCATTGCCGGCAACGACTCTGTAGACCTGCAACTGCTCGAAGATGCAGCAGATGACCTGTTAGACTAAATTTTCATTTTTACACTTATGCCATCAACTATTAATACCATCATTTTTGATTTGGGTGCCGTATTAATCGACTGGAATCCCCGACACCTCTATCGAAAAATCTTTTCTTCAGAAGCAGAAATGGAAATTTTTCTGCGTGATATCTGTACCTCCGAATGGAATGAAACACAGGATGAAGGCAGAACCTTCGCAGCAGGTACTGCTTTGCTGGTGGCGCAGTTTCCGCAACACGAAGCCAACATCCGCGCCTATTACGGCAGATGGACCGAAATGTTGAACGGAGAAATTGAAGGCACTAAAAATATCCTGCAGCAGTTAAAAGCAAGTGGTCAATATAAACTGTATGCACTCACCAACTGGTCCGATGAAACCTATCCCATTGCGCGGAATAAATATCCTTCCCTGCATTGGTTTGATGGAGTGGTAGTATCCGGTCGTGAAAAAATGCGGAAACCAGCCCCGGCTTTCTTTCAGTTATTATTAGACAGGTACCACGTAACAGCCGCCAATGCGCTATTCATTGACGACAACGAACGGAATGTGCTGGCAGCACGCGCATTTGGCATTGATAGCATTTTATTTAAAAATCCACATCAGTTAAAAATTGAATTAGAAAATCGATCTATTAATATTTAATCCATTTTGTTACTACTTGAATTTGTTAGCCCTTCTCCCACTTTAGGATTTCCTTAACACTGCACTGATAAACTTTCTGTAACAATCAACCATCTAAACCGTTCTAGAGAGGAACACGGAAACATGATTGTCAGGAATACCAACCTGTTGGATTTCTTCATCGTTAACCTGTGAGAAATTATTTTTTAAATTAATACGCTAGGACATGAAAAAAACATTGTTTTTATTCAGTGCCGCTGCCGCCGTGGTAGCGATGGTTTCATTCAGCAGCTGTCGTAAAGATCCTTTGAAAGATATGACTAACGAAGAGTCCAGGATCTACATCACTAACCACGACAGTACCGCAAATTTCACCTCTTATTCAACTTTTAGCATAGTAGATTCGGTGGCTGTACTAACGCTGAGCAGTGATACTGCCAAAAAAGCTTTAACAGACTACGACAAAAAATTGATTGCGTCTGTTACCGCTACCATGCAGCAACGTGGCTACACTTTAGTAAGTAAGGCTTCCAAACCTGATCTGGCAGTGAATCTTACCCGTATCGACAACTCCTACTCCAGCATCTCCTGGAATCCAGGATGGTGGGGCGGTGGTGGCTACTGGGACCCTGGTTACTGGGGATATCCTGGTGGTGGCTGGTACTGGCCTCCATACTATACCGTATACCGGGTAAACGAAAAGCAGGTAGCTATTGACCTCTTCGACCTCAAAAATCCGAAAAATGGCAAGTTCACAGCTGTGTGGAACGCGCTGTGGCGTGGGTCAGGCGTATGGACCACTGGTAACATTGATTCCATGGTGCAGGCATCTTTTGCCCAATCCGCTTACCTGACTAAAAAATAATGTTGACTTGAACTTTTAAATGAGAGGAAGATGAAAAAGATTATAAACTGGATATTAGTTTTTGCAGGATGTTTTGCAGCGCAGACAGTATCTGCACAGGTTCGTCCACCGTTGTCAGTGGATATCAACTATTCCATCGCACAGCCATTAGGATCACTGAAAGATTATACCGATAAAACCAGCTTCCGCGGCTGGAGCGCCGGCTTGAATTATTCGCTCAATGATCAATGGTCTGTAGGACTCCGTTCCGGGTTCCAGGACTTTTACCAACGGCTGCCACGTGCGGTGTATCCTGATAAATTAGGTGATGTATCCGCTGTACAGTCACGCACCTTGCAGGTAATTCCTATTCAGGCTACCGTAAGCTATGCCTTCACTAAACCTGAATCTGTAGTTATTCCATATGCTACTTTGGGTGTAGGTACCGCGAATATGAATTATGAAAAATATTGGGGTGAGTTTGTGGAGAAGAATAACAGCTGGCAGTTCCTCGTAAGCCCAGAAATAGGCATCAACGTGCCTTTTGGCAAAGCTTCACCAGTAATGTTTAACGCGAATGTGCGCTACAACTACGCACCGTATAAATATGCGGATATTACCAATTTCAACACCATCCAGGGAAACATTGGGTTTAAGTTCCATTTGAACTAAAACCTTCTTTTGTCCATATTCTAAGAAAGAAAGCGTGAGAGTGCGTCCCATCCGTCTTTATGGCGGATGGGATTTTTTTTAGAACTCCATGTATTGTTTAAATCCTTCGCTGAAAGCTTCTTTAATAGTACCGTCTTTATCTTTGTAGATGTAAATCGCCTCCAATCCATGTTCCGGATGTTGGGCAATAAAAGCCAGTCCTTTTTCCACCCCCATTAAGATAAGCGGATTATCAAATGCATCTGCTGTAAAACAATCTTTTGCAATGACCGTAACACTGATGATATTATTATGCAGCGCAATGCCGGTTAACGGGTGAATGGTATGTGCAAAACGGGTGCGTCCCTGGTCAAAAAAACGACGGTAATTTCCACTGGTAGCAATGCCTTTGTTGGGTAAACGCACCAATCCCTGTACCGGCTCATAAGTAGTATCTCCCGGCGATGGCCGCTCTATCCCGATACTCCATACTTTATGCTGGTGATTGTGTCCTTTGGCACACAACTCCCCTCCCACATCTACCAGGTAATTTTCAATCCCCTTTGACGCCAGGAAATGGCCCAATACATCTACTGTATATCCCTGTGCAATACCATTACAATCAATTTGCACACCCTTTTTGGTTGCATATAACCAGTCTCCCTTCACGCGTAGATAACGCGAACCAATATACGCCATCGCTGCCTTTATGCTATCTGTAGGTGGTATACCTTTGAAAGAAGGCTTGCTGACACCAAATCCCCACAGGTATACCAGCGGCTTCACCGTGATATCAAATAACCCATTGGTGGCTTTATTCGTCAACAATGCCTGCTTTATCACCGCCTGCATATGTTCATCCATTTGCACGGCGCCCGTTTCATTAAAACGATTGATCACTGAACCCGGCTTATACAAAGAAAGCGACTGGTCAATGACCCGGAAGATAGAATCGATCTGCGGTTGCAGTGTACTGGTATCTGTTGATAAATACTTCACAATGTAATAGGTGCCCTGCGCTTTACCCTCACAAGCCACCAGCTTCAACGCCGGCTCCTGCTGCGCCTTCACCGCAGTAGCCCATAGCAGGATACCCACAAATAGTAATCTGTTCATTTTAATTTTCATCAAAAAACATAAAGCAAAAAGCTATTATAGCGAATAATAATAAAAAAATCGCTTTTATTATCCGCTACAATAGCTTTTTGCTTTATGCTTTATGCTTTCAGCTTTATTTAAATGCGTCAAATCCGGTTACATCCATACCTGTTATCAGGAGATGGATTTCATGCGTGCCTTCGTAGGTCATCACACTTTCCAGGTTCATCATATGCCGCATCACAGAAAACTCCCCGGTAATACCCATGCCACCTAACATAGTGCGGGCGCTGCGGGCAATATTTGCGGCCACTTCGCAGGAATTACGTTTTGCCATGGATATTTGTGCAGGGGTGGCTTTGCCCTCATTTTTCAGCACCCCCAGGCGCCAGTTAAGTAACTGGGCTTTGGTGATTTCAGTAATCATCTCTGCCAGCTTCTTCTGCGTCAGCTGAAAACCGCCAATAGGACGGCCAAACTGAACACGTTCTTTCGAATAACGAAGAGCCGTATCATAGCAATCCATTGCAGCTCCAATAGCGCCCCAGGCAATACCATAACGGGCAGAAGAAAGGCAGGATAACGGGCCTTTCAGTCCTTTGGCCTCCGGCAATATATTTTCTTTCGGTACTCGTACATTGTCAAACACCAGCTCTCCGGTAGCGCTGGCACGTAAGCTCCACTTTCCTTTTGTTTCAGGAGTAGTGAAACCAGGCATCCCTCTTTCCACAATAATACCGCGGATAACACCAGCTTCATCTTTCGCCCATACTACGGCAATGTCCGCAAAAGGGGCGTTGGAAATCCACATTTTGGCGCCATTGAGGATAACATGATCCCCCTCTTCACGGAAGTTGGTAATCATACCGGCGGGATTGGAACCATGATCTGGTTCGGTAAGGCCAAAACAGCCCATTAATTCTCCTGTAGCCAGTTTAGGAAGATATTTCCGTTTCTGTTCTTCACTACCGAAAGTAAAAATTGGATACATCACCAGCGAACCCTGTACAGAAGCGGTAGACCGGATACCACTATCACCGCGTTCGAGTTCCTGCATCATCAGCCCATAGGAAATGTGATCCATTCCGCCACCGCCATAAGTTACGGGGATAGTGGGGCCAAAACAGCCCAGTTCTCCCAATCCGCTGATAATCTGCGAGGGAAAAGTGGCCCGCTGGCAATAGTCCTCAATGATCGGGGATATTTCTTTCTTCACCCATTGTCTCACCGCATCGCGGGCCAAAAGGTGTTCTTCATTCAACAGGGCGTCTACATTAAAGTAATCGGGCGACTGAAACAGATCTTGTTGCATTAACTACAGGTTTATTAACCCAATATAAGAAATTACGAATTACGAATTACGAATCAGGAATTACAAATGATGATAATCAGGGAAGGAACGAAAATGCCGATCAACCTGCTACGGCTGCACCAATAATGCATGATCCTGCAAAATCTTCGCTGTTATAAACGGGTTATTTCACAGCAAGTTAGTACCTTACAATCAAATCAGAGAGCTATGGCAAGCAAAGTTATACCTGCGCTTTTGCTATTGGGATTCCTAGTCATTGTGATGTTATCATTTCACCCCACACCATTACAATCCATTGCAGTCCGTGTGCTGCCCCCAAAAGTCAAACCTGTCGCACCCCCCGAACTAAAAAAGTATTGGATGGTTTTCCTGAAAAAGGGCCCCCAACGTAACCAGGACTCACTGGCTGCCGCAAAAATCCAACAAGCACATCTTTCCAACATCAACAAAATGGCCGAAACCGGCAAGCTGGTAGTTGCAGGTCCTTTTGGCAATGATGAAGATCTCCGCGGCATTTTTATTATGAATTGTAAAGACAGTCTCGAAGTAGTATCACTGGTAAATACAGATCCGGCAGTAAAAGCCGGCAGACTGGTATTTGAAGTGAAGCCGTGGTGGACTGTGAAAAATGCAGTGTTTAAATAATAAACGAAAAACATAAAAGCACAAAGCTATTATAGCGAATGATTAGAGCGCAAAAGATGATATATCCGCTCTGATCATTCGCTATAATAGCTTTGTACTTTTCGTTTTCGGCTTTATGCTTCCGCTATACTGCCGCTTCAATCTTATTCAGATACCCTGCCATTTCCTGTTGATATTTCAGGGCTTCATTTCTGGCATCAGTGGCAAAATCTTCTCCGTTACCGGCATAAATAATAGCGCGACTGGCATTTACCAACAGTCCGCAATCTTTATTCATGGCCTGTGTGGAAATTTCCTCCAGGCTACCACCCTGTGCGCCTACACCAGGTACCAGGAAGAAATGATCCGGTACCAGTTTCCGGATATATCCCAGTTGTGTGGACTGGGTAGCACCAATCACAAACATCAGGTTGTCTGGTGTACCCCATTCCATACCTGCTTTCAGCACTTTTTCGAACAGGAATTCATCACCTACCTGCTGCATCTGAAAGTCCTGGCTACCTTCGTTGGAAGTAAGTCCAAGCATGATTGCCCATTTTTCAGAGAATTGCAGGAAAGGCAGCACACTGTCTTTTCCCATATAAGGCGCTACTGTAACAGAATCGAACTTATAGGTCTCAAAAAAAGTTTTAGCGTACTGGGTAGAAGTATTACCAATATCGCCGCGCTTAGCGTCTGCAATAGTGAAAATACCGGAAGGGATATACTCGATAGTACGTTGTAAACTTTCCCAGCCACGGATCCCCATACTTTCGTAAAAGGCCGTATTAATTTTGTAGGCTACGCAAAGGTCTTTTGTAGCGTCAATAATCGCCTTATTAAAGGCAAACACCGGATCTGCATGAGAAAGCAGGTGTTTCGGAATCTTTTGTATGTCTGTATCCAGCCCTACGCATAAGTAAGACTGCTTTTCCTTAATCAGATTCACCAATTCCTGTCGATTCATAGTCGGTTAATTTGGGGCGCAAAGTTAAGTAAAACTTAAGTATTGGCGCTGCTTTAAACATATTATGATTACCTATAATGGCGGTAATTAAAGATACTCTTTTTCGGGAAAGCAAAAAGCGGAAAGCTGAAAGCAAAAAGCTATTGTAATGAAGCCACGATATGCATCGCTACTACCTTCGCTACAATAGCTTTTTGCTTTCAGCTTTACGCCTTTAGCTTTATTTACAGGTGCTTCTGCACAGTGGCTTTCGGCTAAACAATAATATCAACAATCTTAGTTGGTGCTATATTGGCGTTACGCATCGCAATGGAGCGTGCAGCTGCACCGGCAACATCCAGGAATGCTTTGCGGGTTAACTTTTCATCACCGGCCATTGCAGGTACGCCATCGTCTCCCCCTTCGCGGATACTTTGTACCAGCGGTATTTGTCCGAGGAATGGTATTTCCAGCTCTTCCGCCAGGCGCTTACCACCTTCTTTACCGAAAATATAATATTTGTTTTCCGGCAGTTCTGCTGGGGTGAAATAGGCCATATTTTCCACTAACCCGATAATAGGCACGTTAATTTGTTGTCCCTGGAACATGGCGATACCTTTTTTTGCATCCGCCAATGCCACATCCTGCGGAGTAGTCACGATGACGGCCCCGGTAACAGGCACGGTTTGCACCAGCGTCAGGTGGATATCACCGGTACCAGGCGGCATATCAATGATCAGGTAATCCAGTTCATCCCAATAAACATCTGTAATAAACTGTTTCAATGCACTGCTGGCCATAGGCCCACGCCACACAACGGCTTGTCTTTCATCGATTAGCAAACCAATAGACATAACCTTGATGCCAAATTTTTCAATCGGCTGAATCATGCCCTTGCCATCTACATTCACCATCAATGGTCTTTCTCCACGTACACCAAACATAATAGGAACAGAAGGTCCGTAAATGTCTGCATCCATCAATCCCACTTTAGCGCCATCTCTACCCAAGGCCAGCGCCAGATTGGCTGCCACCGTAGATTTACCTACGCCTCCTTTACCCGAAGCCACCACGATAATATTTTTGACCTTAGACAGTACTCCTTGTCCACTGGCTCTTTTGGTACTTACATTGGCGGTCATCACTACTTCTACGACAGCCTCTTTACTCACCATCATATGAATGGCGTTAACACAGGCATTCCGGATCAGGTCCTTTAACGGACAAGCCGGCGTGGTTAATATGACGGTAAATTTTACTTTATTGCCATCAATCTCTATATCTTTTACCATGTTCAGCGTAACGAGATCTTTCCCCAGATCTGGTTCCTCTACGTTGCTCAGGGCCTTTAAAACCTGCTCTTTCGTGATCATAAATTGTTGTTAATTTTGAATCCAGACAGCAAAGTTAACCCAATTGGGATTTAATTTACAATTTCTCTGGGCAGCTGATCAACTGCATGGAAACACGTAATTAAATTTTTATATCTTAGGGCCAGCATGCATCAGAAAAGATCCTACATACTGTCACTCATCATTGTTTTCCTTTTGTCACCTTTCCTATTGAAAGCACAGATTGCGGAATTCAGAGACAGCGTTATCCAGATTTCAGGTATTACCATGACGGCAGACAGCCTCCGGGCCATCCCTGCAGTAAGCGTACTGGTGAAAGGTCAGGGACGAGGAACTATCTCCAACAGGTCAGGTATATTTTCTATTGTTGTATTCAAAGGCGATACCCTCTCGTTCAGCGCAGTGGGCTTCAAACATAAAAACTACCGGGTACCACCGGATATCAAGGGGAACAGCTTCTCCCTGATACAGCTGATGGTAGAAGATACCACCTATCTCCCGGTAACTATCATCAAACCTTATCTCTCCAAAGAAGAATTTGAACGGGCATTCGCCAACGCAGATATCCCGGATGATGCCTACGAAGTAGCCCGGAAAAATACCAATAACGCCAGGCTCCGTGCCATGGCTCGCTTTATCCCTGTTGATGGACGGGAAGGCGTAAATCAATACTTCAACAAACAGGCGCAAAATCTCTACTACGCAGGCCAGCCACCACCACAGAATATCTTTAATCCACTGGCATGGGCCCAGTTCATACAAGCCTGGAAACGTGGCGACTTTAAACGGAAGGATGAAAGTTACGGCAACTAGATAACTAGTTTGTAATAGGTAATTCTTTAAATTAGTGCCCGATTCATTTCAGACAAATCACTACACCATGCAAAAAATTGCGGTCATCGGCGCCGGTACCATGGGAAATGGTATTGCGCATGTATTTGCTCAACACGGCTACGCCGTTACTTTAATAGACGTATCCGCCCCGGCACTGGATAAGGCGCTGCAAACCATTACCAGGAACCTCGACAGACAGGTTACTAAAGGCAGTATTACAGCGGAAGTGAAAGCTCAAACCATCGGCAATATTTCCCTGCAAACGGATCTCGCTGCTGGTGTGAAAGATGTTTCCCTCGTAGTGGAAGCTGCCACCGAAAATATTTCACTGAAACTGAAAATATTCCAGGACCTCGATCAGCACGCCCCGGCAGATGCTATTCTCGCTACCAACACTTCTTCCATTTCTATTACCAAAATTGCTGCCGCTACTAAACGCCCGGCAAAAGTAATAGGCATGCACTTCATGAATCCCGTACCAGTCATGAAACTGGTGGAAATCATCAACGGCTATGCTACGGATAAAGCAGTTACTGATACCATCGTAACGCTCTCCGAGAAACTGGAAAAAGTACCCTGCGTCGTAAACGACTATCCGGGCTTTATTGCTAACCGTATCCTCATGCCCATGATCAATGAAGCCATCTGCTCCCTGTTTGAAGGTGTAGCCGGTGTGGCAGAAATTGATACAGTCATGAAACTCGGTATGGCACACCCAATGGGACCTTTACAGCTGGCGGATTTCATCGGGCTGGATGTTTGCCTTTCTATCCTGCAGGTATTACACGATGGCTTTGGCAATCCTAAATATGCCCCCTGCCCGCTGCTCGTCAATATGGTAACAGCAGGTTATCTCGGCGTGAAAAGTGGGGAAGGATTTTATAAATATACTGCCGGTAGCAAAGATCTGGTAGTTAGCGAAAGATTTTCTTGAGAGCATAAAGCGTAAAGCAGAAAGCATAAAGCTATTATAGCGAATGATCATTGCGGATATTAACACGCTTTGATCATTCGCTATAATAGCTTTATGCTTTCTGCTTTACGCTTTATGCTTTCTTAATAACGAGACCGTAAATATCGCCTAAGCGCAAGAGACACAGTTCTTCGCTGGATTTAGGTATGCCTATTTCCATCTCACAAAATAATTGTAATTCCTGGGAAATAACAGTGCAGTTATTTTGCTTTACGACCATCATTACATCGTTCATGATCGTATAGTCAAAGCTGAGACGGTATTTGGCTTCTATATTTTTCTGGATCACCGGAATAAGCTGCAATACCATGGCAGCACTCATTTTGTAGGCGTTAATTAAACCAGGTACGCCGAGCAGGCTACCGCCAAAATAACGCACTACTACAATCAGTACATCCGTAAGCTGCTTGCTGTCTATTTGTCCCAGGATGGGTTTACCGGCAGAACCGGAAGGCTCCCCATCATCGGCAGCCCGGAACTGAAGGCCCGCCGTACCCAGGCGATATGCGTAACAATGATGAGTGGCTTTGGGGTGTTCTATCTTTACTTCTCCAAGGGCCTTTTTTACTTCTTCCGGAGTTTTAACAGGAAAGGCATACGCAAGAAATTTGCTGCCCCTGTCTTTAAACTCTGCTACTGCTGTTTTATCAATTGTAAAATAAACCTCCATCCATATCATTTAAATGCGCATTCAAAGAACTACGCAGGATCATAAAAATCAATATTATCACCATTTACGGACATGGTGTGTACGCGGATGGCATTGGTAAGTGTGGGCGCCATCCGTCCATTTACCAGTGTAACCATCCCCGTTATAACGCGGGCTTCATCCCATAATCCGGTATCGATAAATTGTTGCAATAAATGAGGGCCACCCTCTACCAAAATACTCTGTATTTGCCGTTGATGCAGCTGTTTTAGCAATGCTGGTAACATATTTGTAAAATCCAGCTGCATGGTTTCTGTTAACCCATGTGTTTCCGCGGGAGCAGCCGTCATGAATATGGTAGGAATGCTACCGTCCCACAGATGATGGGTACGCGGTACTTTCCCTTCCCGGTCAATAACCAGTCGTACCGGATCTTTGCCGGTCCACAGCCGGTTGTTGAGACGGGGATTATCCAACAGCGCTGTTCGGGTACCTATCAGGATACCCATTTCCTCACTACGCCATTTATGCACCAGCCGGTCGCTATAAGGGTTTGAAATCTTTACCGGCGCGCCATCTGCTGCGGCCATCATGCCATTGCTTGCCTGTGCCCACTTCAATACAATATAAGGCCGTTGCTGTTCATGAAAAGTAAAAAATCGGCGGTTAAGATGCCGGCATTCCGCCTCCAGCATGCCTGTTTGCACGGTCACACCTGCCTTTCGTAACTTCTCAATACCTTTCCCGGCTACTGCAGAAAAAGTGTCTATGCAGCCAACTACGACTTCTTTAATGCCCTGCGATACAATCAAATCAGCACAGGGCGGAGTTTTCCCATGATGCGCACAAGGCTCCAGGCTTACATACATGGTGGCCAGTGGAATCAGCGACCGGTCTTCCGGTACTACGCTGTTCACACAATTCACCTCTGCATGAGCCTGCCCATATTGTTGATGATAGCCCTCTCCGATGATCCGTCCCTGATGCACTAATACCGCACCCACCATTGGATTAGGTGCTACCCGTCCTGCCCCCATCACTGCGAGCTCCAGGCAGCGTTGCATAAAAAATTCATTGAACGTGCTATTCATATATACCGGCCGATGTAATATTTTTGCAAATGTATTCGTTTTTAGCCAGTGGAAAAGCCACTTCCCCAGGTTTGCATTTTCCTACTTATATTCCTTAAACTTTATATATTGACTATACAAACGGCCTTTACCTATATTACAGGTGCCATCAGTGAACTATATGATGAGCGGGAAGCCGCTAACATAGCGCATATCATCATGGAATACCTGACGGGTATGAGCAAACTGGATCGTATTGTACACAAAACAAAGATCCTGTCGCCCGATCAGAACCAACGACTAAAACTAGCCATCGAAGCATTACAACGGCACGAGCCGGTACAATACATTACCGGTACCGGCTGGTTTTATGGCATGGAGCTGCTGGTCAATAAAAATGTACTGATTCCCCGCCCGGAAACAGAAGAACTGGTAGAATGGATGGTACAGGATGCCGCCCACCGGCATCGCCTGCACCTGATGGATATTGGCACCGGGAGCGGATGTATTCCCCTGGCCCTGAAGAAATCGTTGCCTGATGCCATTGTCACCGCTGTAGATGTGAGTGAAGGTGCGCTGGAAGTAGCCCGCAGCAATGCTTCCCGTCAACGGCTGGAGGTCAGCTTCCGGCAACTGGATGCCCTGGATCCCGCACAGGTGGCCACATTACCGGAATCTGACATGATTGTCAGCAATCCCCCCTATATCACGCAAAGCGAACAAAAAAATATGCAGGAGCTCGTCTGGGGCTTTGAGCCTTCCCTTGCCCTCTTCGTACCAGACAACGATGCCCTGTTGTTTTACCGCCATATCTCCATCATGGCTAAAAATAAACTCGTTCCCGGCGGCTCTCTCTATTTCGAAATCAATGAAGCATTGGGCAAAGAAGTGGTGGCCCTCATGGAATCCCTGGGCTTCATAGATGTAGTGCTGAAACAGGATATGTTTGGGAAAGACAGAATGGTGCGGGGAAGCATAAAGACAAAAGCATAAAGCAAAAAAGCTATCGGGGCGAACAACCATTGCGGACATTAATTCGCTTTGATCATTCGCCCCGATAGCTTTTTTGCTTTATGCTTTCTGCTTTATGCTATTTATGCGCTGTTGCCAACACTACCTTGGCTCCCATTTCCCTCGCTACTTCCATTACATTCACCACATCTTCCACTGGTACAGATTTCTCTGCATTAATCACAATAGTAGGATCTATCTTTTCATTGCCAATAGACGGCGCCAGGGCCTGTTTCAGGTTATCGAACGGTACTTTGTTAGTGCCTACAAAAAACTCCCGCTTTTCATTGATACTTACTACCACCGTTTGCTTGGCTTTCGTGTTGCTCTTCGCTTTGGGCAACAGCAGTTTAATAACATTCGGATTAGCCAGTGTGGAAACAATCAGGAAAAACAACAGCAGAATGAACAAGATGTCATTCAGTGCTGAGTTGTGCATTTCCACCTGCCTTTTATTTCGCCTGCGTAAATTCATGATGGGTGGTTTTAGCGGGTAGGTTCCTGCAAGATATCGATGAATTCAGCAGAAGCGCCTTCCATCTTATTTACTACTTTATCAATTTGTGCATTCAGGTAACTGTAGCCGATGAATGCCACGATACCAATAATTAACCCGGAGGCCGAAGTAATCATCTTTACATAGATACCGCCTGCAATAGTTCCCAGTGTTATATCTGAAGTAATAGAGATGTTGAAAAAGGTTTGGATCATCCCCGCAATAGTACCCAGGAATCCGAACATAGGTGCAATACCTGCTATAATAGACAGGATCACCAGGTTCTTTTCCATCCGGTAAATTTCCAGTTTACCCACATTTTCCATAGATTTCTCAATATTATCGATCGGCTTGCCGATACGCTGAATCCCTTTCTCAATCATACGAGCAATAGGTCCTGCCGTATTCTTCGCCAGTGAACGTGCCGACTGCATATTACCGCTGGTGATCTGGTCACGGATCATCGGCATAAAATTATCAGGCAATTTACCAGCTTTGGCAATAGTGATGGCCCGCTCCACAAAAACATACACTGCTACCAGTGATAAGATACCTAACGGGATCATCAACACACCACCCTTCATCAGCATATCAATCAAATGAATCTCCGGAGGAGGCGCAGTAGCAGCGGATATGCCCTGTGCAACAGTATCTGCTTTGGGACGTAATAAAGAATCCTGTAATAATGTAATTAAACCTAACAACATGAACTATATTTTAACGGGTGCATAAGTAGAACACTACTATAAACGCTTAAAGTAATAAAATATTTGCGAAAAGTTACGCCTTCTCCTCCCAAAGCTGTGCCAGATATACAATTGTTTGCACCGCTTTCTGCATATCCTGTATGCTCACATATTCATGTTTACTGTGTAAGGCCATCTCCCCGGTAAATATATTCGGGCAGGGTAATCCCATAAAAGACAACCGGGAACCATCTGTACCACCACGGATACTCATTCTCAACGGTTGTACACCGGCACGGCGAATCGCTTCTGCCGCGTAGGCGGTTACTTCCGGATGATGCACCAACACCTCCTTCATATTACGATATTGTTCTGTTACTTTCAACGTGGCCTTTGCGCCATGATACTTATCCAGCACTTTTTCCATGATACGGCGCAAATATGTTTCATGCGCCTCCAGGTGAGCCGTTTCAAAGTCACGGATAATAAAGTCGATCTCAGTTTTTTCCACATTGCCCTGTACACGTACCGGATGGATAAATCCTTCCCGGTCGTCGGTTGTTTCGGGCGACAGGCCATCTTTCGGTAACGCATCTACGATTTCTGCAGCAATCTTGATAGCGCTGATCAGCTTATCCTTGGCAGCTCCGGGGTGCGCACTAACACCATATACGGTGATCCTGGCGCCGTCGGCAGAAAAGTTCTCATCTTCCAGTGAGCCCAGTTCACCACCATCCATGGTATAACCAAAGCTGGCAGCCAGTTTCTTCATATCTACTTTTTCTACCCCACGTCCTACTTCCTCGTCGGGAGTAAACAGGATGCGGATGGCACCATGCTTTACTTCCGGGTGTGTCATCAGGAAGTGGGCAGCATCCATAATTTCAGCCACACCGGCTTTATCGTCTGCTCCCAGCAAGGTAGTACCGCTGGCAGTAATAATATCATCTCCTTTCTTGCTGGCCAGGTAAGGATGTTCTTTGGCACTGATCACCACGGTTTCATCATCCGGCAGCGCTATGTCGCCACCATCGTACTGTTGATGCACAATTGGCTTCACACCAGTACCACTGCTATCCGGAGAGGTATCTACGTGAGAACAAAAACAAATTACCGGTACCTGCTTGTCGGTGTTGGCAGGAATAGTAGCATATACATAACCATGTTCATCCAACTCTGCGTCCGTAATGCCCATCTCCTGTAATTCCTGTACCAGCAAGCGTGATAAATCCTTCTGCTTTTCCGTAGTCGGAAAAGTATTGCTCATCGGATCTGATTGCGTATCTATTTGTGCATAGCGCATGAAGCGCTTGTCGACTGTGTATGCGTAATTTGTAAACATATTGCAAACCTAAGGAAAAACACCTATACACTCCCTGCCGTAAATTATTCTGTTTTACCACCGCTCACAATATCCTAAAAAGTAATTTATTCTTTTAAAAGATCTTTTTTTAAGACAAAAATCTAAATATTCATCACAATATCGAACAAACAAACAATAATAATAGGTTTGCAAGAATAAAATACATCCTAATGCTTACCAATATTGCAGGCTATCCTAGAATAGGCAGCCAACGGGAACTGAAAAAAGCTTGTGAAAACTACTGGGCCGGAAAAATCTCACTGGAAAGACTGGAACTAACGGCCAGGCAGCTACGAAAAGAAAACTGGACCTTATTACAGGAAGCAGGCATTGACCTCATTCCCTCCAACGACTTCTCTTATTACGACCAGGTACTCGATATGTGTATGACAGTGGGCGTGATCCCGTCCCGCTTCCAGGCATTACGACAAACATTCGCCAACCCTAATTGCCCGGAGCTGTATTTCGCGCTGGCAAGGGGTTACCAGAAAAATAAATTTGATATCACCGCCCTGGAAATGACTAAATGGTTTGATACCAACTATCATTACCTGGTGCCTGAGTTCGAATCTAACCAACAATATGCCCTGCATCAACCTAAATGTGTACAGGAATTTAAAGAAGCCCTCAGTCTCGGCATTACTACCAAACCCGTGCTGATAGGACCTGTTACCTTTATCCTGAGCGGTAAAATAAAAGACGCCGGTTTAAGCCATACCACTTTGCTGGAAAAACTGCTGCCGGTATATATCCAATTGCTGGAAGCCCTACAGGAGGCAGGTGCCACCTGGGTGCAACTGGACGAACCCTCCCTCGTGACCAATCTTGAACCGGCCATCGGAGAACTGTACAATACCGCCTATACTGCCATCCGTCGTGCATTACCAGATCTGAAGATTTTGCTGGCCACTTACTTTGGTGGGTTGGAAGATAATACTGCCCTGGCTTTGCAACTGCCGGTAACCGCATTGCATATTGACCTGGTACGGGCGCCGGAACAACTGGATGCAGTACTGGCGGACTTACCGGAAGATAAAATGCTGTCGCTCGGTGTAGTAGACGGCCGCAATATCTGGAAAAACGACTATACCGTTTCCCTGGCACTCCTTCATAAAGCCATCATCAAAATCGGTGAAAACCGGCTGCTGCTGGGCACTTCTTGCTCGTTACTACATGTGCCATACGACCTGGAAGCAGAAACAGCCCTGTCTCCCGAAATAAAACAATGGATGGCATTTGCCAAACAAAAAGTAGGAGAAGTAGTAGCACTAAAGCAAATTATTGGTGGTGACAACAGCTTACTGGCAGATAATGAAAAAGCGATGAACAGCCGCAAAACGTCTGCCAGCATACATCTTCCCGCCGTAAAAGACAGGATTAAACAGGTAACTACCGCCGATACCCAGCGTCATAGCACGTTTGCACACCGCCAGGTATTACAGCATGCGGTGCTACAATTGCCCCTGTTTCCAACTACTACCATCGGCTCTTTCCCGCAAACAACGGAGATCAGGCAGCTACGTGCCGATCTGAAAAAAGGGGTTATCTCCCAGGAAACCTATGACGCAGAAATCCGCATTGCCATTACCGACACCATCTACCGCCAGGAAAACCTGGGCCTGGATGTACTAGTCCATGGCGAGTTTGAGCGGAACGACATGGTAGAATATTTTGGAGAACAACTGGATGGATTCGCCTTTACCCAACACGGATGGGTACAAAGCTATGGTACCCGTTGTGTAAAGCCACCTATCATTTTCGGTGATGTGCAACGTCCGCAACCGATGACGGTGGCCTGGAGCCGCTATGCGCAATCCCTCACCAATAAGCCGGTGAAAGGAATGCTGACAGGCCCGGTAACCATTCTGCAATGGTCTTTTGTGCGGAATGATCAACCCCGCATGGACACGGCGTTTCAACTGGCACTCGCCATCCGCGATGAGGTGCGCGACCTGGAAGACGCCGGCATTACCGTGATACAGGTAGATGAGCCGGCGTTACGCGAAGGCTTGCCACTCCGCAGGGCGGCACGTGCAGCCTACCTGGAAAATGCCGTGAAGGCCTTCCGGCTGGCGGTATGCACTGTAGATGATGCCACCCAGGTACACACACATATGTGCTACGCGGAATTCAACGATATTATTGAACACATTGCCGCTATGGATGCGGATGTGATTACCATAGAAACCTCCCGTTCCCAAATGGAGCTGTTGGAAGCATTCGCGCACTTCCGCTACCCTAATGAAACAGGGCCGGGCGTATACGATATCCACTCGCCCCGGGTACCCACGGTGAGTGAAATGGAAGCATTACTGGAAAAAGCGGCGGAATTATTACCGGCACGTAATATCTGGGTAAACCCTGACTGCGGGCTGAAAACGCGGAAATGGGCAGAAACAGAAGCTGCGCTGCGTAATATGGTCACAGCAGCAAAAAATGCAAGGATAAAACAACCAGCTTTTAGCCGTTAGCTTTTAGCAAATGCGGCGAAGACCATCATATACTAATTTCCGCTGCATTTGCTAAAAGCTAAAAGCTAATGGCTAAAAGCTAAAAAAAACCTTCGTACTTTCATGATATGGCATGTCATGAAACCGTTACCTGTCCGCGCTGCCAGCATACCTTTGAATGCCGTGTAGGCACCATTTTACGCTGTCAGTGCCAGGACATTACCTTATCGGAAGAAGAACGACACTTCATCCAACAGCAGTATAGTGGTTGTCTTTGTATAGATTGCTTACATGAACTGAAATCGGCCTATCCTGGGCCAGCCGCTCCTTTGAAGAAGGATCATGAACGGTAATTCTACAGCTGTTGGCTTTTAGCCATTAGCTTTTAGTAAAAATGCAGCGGAGATTAACATGTTATGTGTTAATCTCCGCTGCATTTTTACTAAAAGCTAAAAGCCAATGGCTAATAGCCAAAACATTATACGATTTCAACCAGCTCCAGGTCAAATACCAGGTCTTCACCAGCCAAAGCGTGGTTAGCATCCAAGGTAATGAACTCGTCGCCGATAGCAGCTACTTTCACCTGAAATACCTGGCCCTGAGGATTGCTCATCTGCAATTCCATGCCTACTTCCGGATTCAGATCAGCTGGGATATTCGCTTTAGGAAAATCCATGATCATTTCATCGCTCTTAGGACCATATGCCTGATCAACAGGGATATGAATGGTTTTCTTGTCGCCAACTTTCATGTCCAGCACACCATTCTCAAATCCTTTGATAACCATACCGGCACCTACCTTGAATTCGAGTGGAGGTCTGCCCTCTGATGAATCAAAGGTAGTTCCATTCGTTAAACGGCCATGGTAATGCACCTTCACTGTATCCCCGTTTTTAACAGCTTGCATAAAAATTAATTGTTTAGTGTTAATAATTACGCGCAAGATACAAAAAGCTGCTATAATCCGCTTTTTTTGATGCAGCCAATAAAGCTTTGCTGTATCTTAACGCTATGAACCGTATATTACTTATTTGCATCCTCCTGGCCGGATGCCTTATGGAAGCCTCCGCACAATACGCGGATCTCGTACTGCCAGGCGCTACACAAACCACCCGTTATCTGCCCCTGCTGAAAGATAAACGGGTAGCCATGATGGTGAACCAAACCGCCACCATCGGAAAAACCCACCTGGTTGACTCACTCCTGAAACTCCATGTAAAAATTCAAAAGATATTCAGCCCCGAACATGGCTTCAGAGGCACTGCCGGTCATGGGGAAACAGTAGCCAACAGCATCGACTCTGCCACCGGTATTCCCATTGTTTCTCTCTACGGCAAACACCGCAAAGCTACCGCAGCAGACCTGAAAGATGTAGACATCCTCCTCTTCGATATACAAGATGTAGGTACCCGGTTCTTTACCTATATTTCCTCCCTGCAGGAACTCATGGAATCCGCCGCAGAAAACAAAAAGACCCTCGTTATCCTGGACCGCCCCAATCCCAACGGAGATTACGTAGACGGCCCCATCCTCGATACCGCTTTCCGCTCCTTTATTGGCATGCAACCTATTCCTATTGTACACGGTATGACGGTAGGCGAATACGCCCGCATGCTTAATGGAGAACACATGCTCAGCAAAGGCGTGCAATGCAACATTAAAGTGATTCCCTGCGAAAACTACAGCCACCAAACCTTCTACCGCGTTCCTGTTAAGCCTTCTCCCAATTTGCCTAATATGGCCGCCATCAACCTGTATGCTTCTCTCTGCTTTTTTGAAGGTACAGTGCTCAGCCTGGGACGCGGCACCGACAAGCCTTTCCAGGTATACGGCTCTCCGCTGTTTCCCAAACAAGGCTTTTCTTTTACGCCCCGCGCCAGCGCTACCAACCCTTCACCGGTACTCAAAGATCAGCTGTGCTACGGCTACGACCTGAGTAATGCGCCGGAAACCGTGCCTCACAAAGGCCGCAGAATTGAATTGAAATGGCTGATAGATGCGTACAAAACGTTCCCGGATAAAGACAAATTCTTTATTCCCTTTTTCTCAAAAGTAGCCGGTAATACACAGCTACAACAGCAAATTGTGAAAGGCGTATCTGAGGAAGATATCCGCAAAAGCTGGGAACCTGGCTTAACAAAGTTTAAAACAATAAGGGCAAAGTATTTACTGTACTAGCTTTTTGCTAAAAGGGAATGGCTAACCCCTAAAAGCTTTATTTTTGCACCCTATGAGTAAAGATCTCCGTATAATTTTTATGGGTACGCCCGATTTCGCCGTGGCCTCCCTGGATATATTAGTGCAACATGGTTTTAATATTGTTGCGGTGATTACTGCGCCCGATAAGCCCGCTGGCCGCGGTTTACAGCTGCAGGAAAGCGCCGTAAAACAATATGCCGTAAGCAAAGGCTTAACCGTATTACAACCGGAAAAGCTGAAGAACCCTGATTTCATTGCTACTTTGAAGGATTTGAAAGCCGATCTGCAGGTAGTAGTAGCCTTCCGTATGTTACCGGAAATAGTATGGAATATGCCACCGGAAGGCACTATCAACGTACATGCGTCGCTGCTGCCGCATTACCGTGGTGCCGCCCCTATCAACTGGGCGATCATCAACGGTGAAACGGTATCGGGTGTAACTACTTTCAAACTGCAGCACGAAATCGATACGGGCGACATCCTGTTCAGCGATAAAGTAGCGATCCGGGAAGATGAAACGGCCGGCGAATTACATGATGCGCTCATGCAAACCGGCGCAACACTGCTGCTCAAAACAGTGCAGGCCATCGCAGCAGGCAATGCTGTAGGCACACCACAAGCCGATATCCCTGCCGCCGATATTAAACACGCACCTAAAATATTCAAGGAAACCTGCCAGATCAACTGGCAACAGCCGCTGGACAAGGTCTATAACCACGTAAGGGGACTAAGTCCTTATCCGGCTGCCTGGACCATTTTCCAGGGCAAGAACCTGAAAATATATAAGGCGCATAAAGAACATACACCCCCATCCAAAGCACCTGGTGAATTTGATACGGATCAGAAAACTTATGTGAAAATTGCAGCAGCAGACGGGTATTTATACCTGGATGAAATACAGCTGGAGGGCAAGAAGAAGATGGATATTGAAGCATTCTTGCGGGGATATCGCTTTCAATAAAGGGAAAGCCAATGTTTTTTTGTCTTGTTCAGGATTAAACTGATTAGACTGATTTTATTTTTTTGATTTAAAAAAATTGGGGAAGATATAAGCGGATACATTTACCGTTTATCTTCCCCAATTTTTTTAAATCAAAAAAATAAAATCAGTCTAATCAGTTTAATCCTGAATAAGACAAAATTCGCTTAGTTCTCATAACTCAACTCGCAATAGAAGCGGGTTTCGTTATTACCAAGGGCTTGCATGGCACTGTCGCTCAGCTTAATGATGAGGCCTGCATTGGCTTTCATCTGCGGAATAACATCCAGTACCTTAGCGTATACAGCTTTACCGTTTAATGGGTTGGTCACTTTAATGATGGTGCCACGGGGAGCGGTGTTGTGCAAGGCATAATATTTTCCTACCGCATTGCTTTTAAACCAGGTACCAGGGCCTTTCTCGGAAGTAGCCTTTTTACCGTTATTGGTTTGTTCTGCATACAGCTGCTCAAAATCAGCGCTGCTATTAGCCGCTGCCGGTCTCGCTGGCGGAGGCGCTGGTGCTGGTGGTGGTGTAACAGCGGCAGTGGCTTCCGGCTCAGCAGCGGCCACTTCTTTCTCCTTTTCTTTTTCTTTCTCTTTTCCTTTCTTCACCGTTTCTTTTACAGGAGCCGGTGCTGGTGTGGCAACTGTTTCTACTGGCTCTGCTACGGGTTCCGCTTTCTCTTTCACTTTTTCCACTTTAGGAGCGGCGTCTCCGGCTGCGCCACCTGCTTTGATAAAGCCGATGATCACATAGCTATCCTTCTTCAATCCATCACCGGAAAAGCTATTCCATTGACGGATGTTATCCAATGGCACTTTGTTATAATTCACACTTACCCGGTATAAAGTTTCTTTGTCGGTTACTTTATGATATACCGGTTTGCCGGTAGCATCGGCTTTCTGTGAAAAGTTAGCTGCGGTCAACGGAATATGCAGACTATGTCCCAGCTGTAGCCCTTGTTCCATGGATACTTTATTGGCAGCAGCTATTTCTTTTGGTGGAATACCATATGCACGGCTGAGGCTATAAAAATTTTCTCCTTTTTTAACTACATGGGATATGTAAAGGGCGGGGGAAGTACCTTGTACCTGCAGCGTGTCCTGCGCCTGCACCGCTCCTGCACTGAAACCAAACAAGACGATTGATAGAATCGATTTTACCATACTAACTCTGTTTATGATTGATGATCTGCCTGCTGCTCCGGATATTTCTGCTCTCGTATCTACTACCCAACGACAACCTAATTATACCATAGCAGCACCAAAAAATCTGATTTATTTATTTGCTATTTCGGGCAACGAATATATGCGTTAAAATTGACAATTTTACTTAATAAACCAAACGAAAAAATCCGCCTTTTGTTGTGGTCTGCTACGGGAACAATTCTCATCAAACACTCACCGCAAATACCTGTTGGCATTGGATTTCAAGTTGGCAATAATGCGAGATAAATAGTGGCACCTTATGCTTACAATCCGGTAATTTCTTTCAGGATACGTAATTCTTTCGGGTAATAATTATTCATGCGGTTGGGTAGAAACTTAGCCCAGCCCAGGTTCATTCCTTCATACCGTACCAGCGCCCAGCCTCTCACATCAGTAGGCACACCCGGATCTTCCTTACGCAGATATTGCAATGCCTGCTGGAAATTCAGATCTACAGTGGGGACCAGGTCTGCTACCAGCATACTCGCCGACAGCTGATGATCAGGAATTAATTCTTTCTGACCGGGTTGCCCCGCTTTAACACCCGCTTTGCGAATATACAATTGTTGCTGCAACAATGGCATGTCAGCAGCTAATAAAGGTGGTAATATCAATACTTCTTCCTGGTGCAGGAAATATTCATAATCGGAAGGTACCTTTAACCAGGGCATCAGCACTTCCCGTTGCCGCGCCGTTAATGCTATCCGCTTTTGCTCCTTTTCTTTGCCTTTGCGTACAGATTCTCCGCTACGCTTACGGAAGCAGGCAATGAAAAACCCTTCTCCCTGCAGCTTGTCGGGGTAAAAACGATACCCGGTACAATTTCGTTTAGTCGTTACTGTTGGTACAATTCCCCATTGTTCTTCCAGTGGTATCGTCATATTTTCCAGCTCAAAATGATCAGCCAGCCAGTCCAGGATGGCTTCATCTTCTGCGGCAGAAAAAGAGCAGGTAGAATAAATCACCACGCCATCCTCTTTAACTGCGGGCAGTATATCAGCCAGGATACGTTGCTGTCGCTGACTGCAAAGGGTTACATTTTCCAGCGACCACTCAGACACCAGCTCAGGATCACGCCGGAACAGGCCGGAGCCGGAACATGGCGCATCTACCACCACCAGGTCGAAATAGCCCGGTAACCTCGAAAAATCACGAGGATCATTATTACTCACCACTACATTCGCCGCGCCCCACTTAGTAAGATTATCCGCCAGTAAAGCCGCACGGGCTTTAATCACCTCGTTGGCCACCAGCAAACTATCGGGGCTGATCAACGATTGCAGCAAGGTCGATTTTCCACCTGGTGCAGCACATAAATCCAATACTTTCAAAGGAGCCGATACATCTACCGTAGCCCGTACCGCCTGCTCCAGGAACATAGAAGATGCTTCCTGAACATAATAGGCGCCCGCATGGAAAAATGGATCAAAAGTAAAAGAAGGCCTGGCAGGCAAATAGTATCCCTCACGACTCCACGGCACTTTATTCACACCGGCAGCAGATAAGGATTGCAGCACCTGTTGTGCTTTCTTTGGTGAAGTGATTTTATTAGGATTCAACCGCAGTGAAGTAATTTTTTCTGCGGCAGCATGTACGCGTTCAAATGTTTCCCGGTTATAACCCGGAAGTCCTGCTAACGAATCAAGCAGCGCTACTGGTAAATGACTGGACAAAGGAAGTTTTTTCGCAAAAATAATGAAAATGCGGATGTTGTCTTTATACCTCTTTAATGGCAGTCAGCAAATCCTGCAATACTTTCTTGGCATCCCCAAACAGCATGGACGTTTTGGGCTGGAAGAACAAATCATTTTCAATACCGGCATATCCCGGTTTCATACTACGCTTATTCACGATAACCACTTTCGCATTTTCTACTTCCAGTATAGGCATACCGTAAATAGGGCTGGCAGGATCATTTTTGGCGGCAGGATTTACCACATCATTGGCGCCGAGGATCAATACCGCATCCGTGGTAGGAAACTCTGCGTTGGCATCTTCCATCTCCAACAACTTCTCATAGGGCACATCCGCCTCTGCCAGCAACACGTTCATATGTCCGGGCATACGACCCGCTACCGGATGAATAGCATATTTCACTTCTACCCCCTTTTCCTCCAACAGTTTCTCCAGCTCATGACATACGTGCTGGGCCTGCGCTACCGCCAATCCATACCCGGGTACAATGATCACTTTATTGGCATAGGCCATTACCACAGCCGCATCACTTAAACTGATTTCCTTATAGCTACCCTGCTCTTTTCCACCAGCAGCCGAAGCGCCGGCACCAGCACCAAAAGAACCTATCAGCACATTCTTAAGAGAACGGTTCATAGCCTTACACATCAGGATGGTCAGGATAGTACCAGCAGAACCCACGAGGATACCACCTGTGAGCATCACCGGGTTACTGTACAGGAATCCGCCACAGGCAGCAGCTACGCCCGTAAAGGAATTGAGCAAAGAAATCACAACAGGCATATCAGCGCCGCCAATCGGGAGCACAAACAATACACCGTAAAATATTGCCAGCAGGAAAATAATATAGAAAACAAGGATACCAGTGCCGGGTGAAACCGCAAATATCATTAACAGCCAAACGGATAACGCCACAATCAGCGCCAGCACGCCCAAATTTACCAGGTGTTGTCCTTTAAAAGAAAAATCCTTCACTTTACCGGCCAGTTTCCCCCAGGCAATAATACTGCCCGCGCAAGATACCGCTCCAATCACCAGGCTGAGTAATATAATCAGTACAGTGCCCCTGGAAGCAGATGATTCCAGCAATTGCAACACCAGGTGATCATCTGAAACAGGTGCGTATAAATTGCGGATCAGTGCATGAATATGATTAAATTCTACAATAGAAATTAACGCCGCACAAGCACCTCCCATGCCATTGAACATACTCACCATTTCCGGCATGGCGGTCATCTTTACTTTTTTGGCAGACAATACTCCAATCACCCCTCCAATCAACAACCCGGAAAATATCCAGCCATAATTATGCAGAGGGGCATCATTTACCCGGTAAAGAAAGATAGTGCCCACAATCGCCAATGACATCCCCCCAGCCGCTATCAGATTGCCTTTACGGGCAGTATCCGGTTTGCTTAACATCTTTAGTCCGAGGATAAAAGTAACAGAGCCGATCAGGTAGATAATTGATAAAATGCTGGATCCCATATTGATTATTTTAGCCGTTAGCCATTAGCTGTTAGCAAATGCAGCAGAGATTAACCTATTACCTTCTTCGCTGCATTTGCTAGCAGCTAAAAGCTAATGGCTAATCACTGGTTCATTTCTTTTTACCCTTAAACATCTCCAGCATGCGGTCTGTTACCACAAAGCCGCCCACCACGTTGATAGTGCCCAATATCACGGCCAGAAAACCGATAACCAATGCTATATAATTATCCGGCTCCGCTTTTCCCATTACAATAATGGCCCCTATGATCACCACGCCGTGAATGGCGTTGGCACCACTCATCAGCGGCGTATGTAATACAGATGGTACTCTTGAAATGACTTCCACCCCCAAAAAAACAGATAGGATAACAATGTAAATCAGGTCAATATGCTGGTGAAGAAAAGCAAAAATATATTCCATGTTGAACAGGTATTTACAATCCCAGTGAGGCTATTAAGCAGGCTGCATCATGCTTTTCACGCGGTCATTCACTATTGCTCCGTTATGTGTGATACAGGCGCCGCGTACGATATCATCTTCAAAATCCAGGTGCAGGACGCCTTCCCTGGTAAGGATCAGTTTCAGAAAATTGAATACATTCTTTGCATATAACTTGCTGGCATCGGCAGGCATGGTAGCGGGCAGATTGGAGTCACCGATAATGGTAACGCCGTTATAATGCACGGTTTCATTGTTCTTTGTTTGACTGGTATTACCACCGGTGGCGGCTGCCAGGTCCACAATCACGGAGCCTGCCCGCATACGGTCCATCATTTCATTGCTTACCAATATAGGCGCTGCCCTGCCGGGAATTTGTGCCGTGGTAATCACAATATCTGCTTTGGCAATACTTTCTGCAATCCGTTGTTGCTGTTGTTGTTTATAGGCTTCTGTTTGCTCTACCGCATAACCGCCGGCAGCAGATGCATCCGCAGCTCCTGCTACTTCCACAAATTTCGCCCCCAGGCTCATCACCTCTTCTTTCACCGCCGGACGGGTATCAAATACTTCTACCACCGCTCCCAAACGACGGGCAGTAGCAATGGCCTGCAATCCGGCCACGCCCGCTCCCAATATCAACACTTTCGCCGGCGCAATACTACCTGCCGCAGTCATTAACATGGGAAAATAACGCCCATAACTATACGCTGCCAGCAATACGGCTTTATAGCCGGCAATATTGGCCTGGGAACTGAGTACATCCATGACCTGTGCCCGGGTGGTGCGGGGAATAGTATCTAAACTGAAAGAAGTAATGTTACGGGAAGCCCAGTATTCCACTTCGTTTACACGATACAGTGGTTGCAGTATACCAACAATGATTTTTCCTGCTGGCACCTGGTCTGCCAGCTCCCGGGAAGGAGGCTGCAGCGTAAAAATGATGTCTGCACCGGAAAGGATGTCTGCCGCTGTTTTTATCAATGCTCCCGCCTGCATATAGGCTTCGTCGTTATAGAACGCATTGTTGCCGGCTCCCTGCTCCACCCACACGGTTACCGACATTTGCTGCAGTTGCTTTACTACTTCAGGGACAAGAGATACCCTGGTTTCGCTGTTTTTTTCCTTTAAAATTCCTGCAATCATCTGGTGGAAATTTATAATGGAATTTAAAGAAAAAACGCCAACAACGAACTATTTTCCGGAATTAATTTTTAGTGAGTGAAGCGGCGAAAGTGGCCGCATTTTGTAGTAAAGCCGGGATAGCTACGCCTTGCAGGTAGTTTCCCTGGATAAATATGCCTGGATATTGTTTTTCAAAATCAGCCACCGCACCGCGCAACTTTGCATGCCCGACATTCAATTGAGGAATCGCTTTGGGCCAGGTACTAAATCGCTGCATCACCGGAGGAGCCGTTAAATGCAGGATAGTGGTGATTTCTTTCACCACCTGTTGCTGCCATGCAGTAGTATTCAGCTGATCAAACAACAGCTCCTGCCTGGCGCCGCCCATAAATACAGTAAACAATATTTTTCCTGCAGGTGCTTTCTCCGGGAAAATAGCAGAATTGCAGATCGCCCCGAGGAAATGCTTATTTTCTGCATGTGGCACCAAAAAGCCGAAACCTTCCAGCGGCTGTGGTAGCGCAGAAGCGTCAAACCCCAGGTGTAATACGCCCATGCGGGGATAAGGCACTTCACGTAAAAGTGTGGCAGTAGTAGTGTCCAGCGCGGTAATCATATTTGCCGTGCTGTAAGCTGGCGTAGTAATCACTACTTTGGCAGCCGCAATGCTGGTTGAAACGCCGTTTTCCACAGCGTTTACCATATAGCCGTCATTGGTGCGACTAATAGCAGTGATGTTGCAATTAAAACGTACAGGTGTGGTCAGTAACTGTGTTAAACGATGGGTGAGTACCTGGTTGCCACCTTTGAAACTGATGATTTTTCTGCCCCCCATAGCGGCTTTATTCTTCATCAATCCTTTGGTAACACTGCCGTATTCCTGCTCCCATCGCGGTAAAGCGGGCAATACTTCGGCAATGCTCATGCGGTCAGGATGTCCCGCATAAATACCGGATAATACCGGATCAAATACATAATCCGCAATTTCTTTATTAAATCGTCTGCTCACAAAATCAGTCACACTCTCTTCACCCGCAACAGGAGCGGATTTACGAAAGCTCTCCGTAAACAGCCGCCATTTGCTGCCCCTACTCAGGTAAGACGAAGCCATGATTTTGAAAGGATGTGGGGAAACCCCATGCAATTGATTGTTTCTGACCAGGAAGCGATTTTTACTGGCAGCACTGGCTTCCAGTATATCCGCTTCCAGCCCCAGTTCCCGGAAAAATGCCAATACTTCGGGCGTAGCGGCAATGGTATTGGCGCCGGCATCCAGCTCAAACCCATTTTCCCGGAAAGAATGCATCACACCACCCGAATGATCAGCTGCTTCCAGCACCAGGTAAGGCACCTGCAACTTTTGCAGTTCATATGCAATACTCAGCCCGGCGATGCCGGCGCCAATGATCAAAACGGGTTGTTCAGACATATGGAAAGATTAGACTACTTGTTCTTTGGCAATGATTTCCGTGCAATATTTCACGACGGCTTTTACCCACATCGGATGTATATTCAAACAAGGGATCATGGTAAACGTTTCCCCTCCGCTGCTTAGGAAGGAATGCTTTCCTTCTACTGCAATCTCCTCCAGCGTTTCCAGGCAATCAGATACGAACGCCGGACATACAATCAACAGCTTTTTCTTTCCCTCAGCAGGCAACGTTTCCAACAACCCGGCCGTATAAGGCTTCAACCACTCTTCACGTCCCAGGCGCGACTGGAAAGAGATCCCCCATTTTTCGCGGGGTAATCCCAACTGCTCCGCTACCAGTTCGGTGGTGACCGTGATCTGGTGACGATAACAGAAAGGAGAGGCGGCCGACTTCACATGACAACAATCTGTCACTTTCATACAATGTGCCCCGGTAGGATCAGCTTTACGCATATGCCTTTCCGGTAAACCATGATAGCTGAATAATACGTAATCATACTCCTGCTGGAGATATGGACGCATACTTTCACTTAATGCATTGATATAGTCCGGCTCATCATAAAATGGCGGAATAGTAGATAACTTAAATTTATATTTCTTCTTACGGTAAATCTCCTGTGCATACTCCACCGCCGTTTCATAAGAAGACATGGCATAATGCGGATACAATGGCAACAACACCACTTCCTTCAAATCCGGATGCTGCTTCAACAGGTTGTTATACGCTACTTCCGGGCTTGGATTGCCATAACGCATGGCTATTTCCACCGGTATCTCCATATCATTCTGCACAGCCATCTGTAATTGCCTGGTTAATGCTACCAGCGGAGACCCTTCTTCCCACCAGATAGACGCATAGGCCTTCGCAGATTGTTCAGCGCGTTTCGGTACAATGATACCTTCTATCAATATCTTACGGAATAACCATGGATAGTCGATCACGCGCTTGTCCATGAGGAACTCTATCAGATAACGCTTTACATCCGGTACAGCCGTAGAATCAGGCGATCCAAGATTCATCAATACTATTCCAACATCAGATTTAGCTACCATTTCCTTTTATAAATTGGGGCAAAGCTAAGGAAAAAGCCGAAAGCTGAAAGCAAAAAGCAAAAAGCTACCAACGCGTTTAACTATTTCAATACCCACGCTGATCCTCGCTTCCATGGCTTTTTGCTTTCTGCTTTCAGCTTTCGGCGCGCGCTTCTCTCTTGTCATCCTTTTGTAAAGAATAAAAACTGATAAAAATCATTTTTTCGTCGTACTGATTACCAGTAGTAGAAATGACACACTAATGACAGCCTAAACCCACTTGTTTGGAACGTATGAAAGTACTTTTGCAACCGGAAGCTTATACAAAAACATGCAGGTCAGTCATTCAAAAGAAATAGCAAATTTTCATATCGTTGGCATCAACTATAAGAAAACAGACGCTGCTATCAGGGGATTATACGCCATCAATCCGGCACAGTATCAACAACTCCTGGAGCATGCCAGGACGGTGCAACTAGACGATCTCTTTGTACTATCCACGTGTAACAGAACAGAAGTATACGGATTTGCGGCCAATCCCGGGCAGCTGATAGACTTACTATGCACGGAATCTAACGGAGATAGAAGCCAACTCGAAGAATTAGCCTATATCAAGTCAGGAGAAGAAGCAGTAAGACATTTATACCAGGTAGGTACCGGTCTGGATTCCCAGATCCTGGGCGATTATGAAATTATCGGACAGATACGCAATGCCACCAAATTTGCCAAAGCACATCAATGCCTCGGCAGTTTCCTGGAAAGACTCGTAAACAGCGTATTACAGGTTTCCAAACTCATTAAAACAGAAACAGGACTCAGCAAAGGCACTGTATCTGTGGCTTTCGCCACCGTTAGGATGCTGGAACGCATTTGTCCTGATATAAAAGATAAAAAAGTTGTGTTGCTGGGTGTAGGCAAAATAGGCCGCAATACCTGCAAAAACATGATTGAATACCTGGGTGTAAAAGAAGTCACCCTCATTAACCGCACCATGCAAGTGGCAGCGGATTTCGCCGATCAACACGGATTGAAATACGCCCCTTACGAAAACATGGTCAGTGAAATGCAGGCAGCAGATGTAATACTGGTGGCCTCCAATGCGCCACACCCCACTGTATTAACACATCACCTACACCAAACATCCCCCAAACTCATTGTAGACCTCTCTATTCCATTTAACGTAGAAGCGGCCGTGGGCGACCTTCCGCATATTACCCTGGTAAATGTGGATGAACTGTCGAAAGTACAGGATGAAACCCTGCAAAACAGGCTGGGCGAAGTGCCAAAAGCCATTGCTATCATTGATGAACACATGGAGGAATTCCTCTACTGGTATAAAATGCGTAAACACGCGGTAGTATTGAAAGCAGTAAAAGATAAACTGCACGAAATACATACCCGTGAAATACAACAACAGAAAAACGGAGGCCACTACAACATAGAAGATATTGAACTGGTATCCTCCCGCATTATACAGAAAATGATTAATCTCATGGCAGGAAAGGTCCGCAAAGAAACAGATAAAAGCGACCAATACATTGCCATGATCAACGATATTTTTGAGACCGGCGTTAACCAGGAATAAACCAATGGATAAAGTTATCAGGATAGGCACCAGGGAAAGTCAACTGGCCTTATGGCAGGCACACCAGGTAAATGATTTGCTCACCGCACAAGATTACCGCACCGAATTGGTGCCCATTAAAAGCGAAGGCGATATTGACCTCGTTACTCCCCTGTACGAAATAGGCGTACAAGGCATCTTCACTAAAAGCCTGGACCTCGCATTGCTCAATAATCGTATCGACATTGCTGTTCACTCTTTCAAAGACGTTCCTACACAATTACCACAGCAAATAGTACATGGCGCCATCCTAAAACGTGGTCCTGTAAAAGATTTGCTGGTATATAAAACCAATACTGATTTCCTGGAACAACCAGGCTATATCGCCAACATTGCCACCAGCAGTGTTCGCCGGAAAGCACAGTGGCTTCGGAAATATCCACAGCACCAGCTGCATAACCTCCGTGGCAATGTGAATACCCGCCTGCAAAAACTGGCGAATGAACACTGGGACGGCGCCATCTTTGCCGTAGCCGGACTGGAAAGGATCAATGTACGCCCCGCTAACTCCATCGACCTCGACTGGATGTTACCCGCTCCCGCACAAGGCGCAGTGGTAGCTGTTTGCCGGGAAGATGATACTTTCTGTCGTGACGCCTGCGCTGCATTTAACGATGCGCCTACCGCCCTCGCCACCCATATTGAACGCGAATTTTTACGTACCCTGATGGGCGGCTGCACCACCCCTATCAGCGCTTACGCTTACATAAAAGATAATACCGTACATTTCAGCGGTGAACTTTGCAGCCTCGATGGCAGCAGCTTTTTCAGCACTTCACGGGAAGTGCCTCTGGACCAGGCACAACACCTCGGTCAGGCGGCAGCAGAAGAAATTATGGCGCAAGGCGGCGCTCAAATTGTAGCACAGATCAGAAATGTCAAATGATAAATACCGCATATTATGCACCAGACCACTCGCTGCCAGCACCATCGCTACAGCTGCTGAGAGAGGTGTGCACATCGAAGTAAAAGACTTTATCCAGATAAAGCCACTATTCAATGAAGCACTGGTAGGCAAAGAAAGAATCCTGCAGGTATTTGATACTAATAACGTGCAGGTATTCACCAGCGCTAATGCGGTAAAAATCCTGGTCGAATATTACTTTTCACAGGAAGGCCAGTGGTTCCTGATTCCGAACGCCAAAGTATGTTGTATCGCCGGCAATACCAGGAAAACAGTGGAAGAGAAATTCTTCGACCCTCAAATACTGGCAGAAGCCGACTATGGCAAAGACCTCGCTAACGCCATTATTCAACGGGGCGATATCAAAGCGGTAAATTTCTTCTGCGGTAATCAACGCAGAGACGAATTACCTGACATGCTCAAAGCGGCCAACATCGCCGTCACCGAATATGTGATTTACGAAAATATTCCCACGGCTGAAGTGGTGGCAACAGATTACAACGGGATATTTTTTTTCAGTCCCAGTGCGGTTAAAAGCTACTTTACCAATAACACGCCGTCATGGGACACCGTATGCTTCGCTATCGGCACCACTACCGCCAAAGCACTGCAGGGGCATACCAACAACAAGATTATTACAAGCACTGGTACTGATGAAGCCAGTATGGTGCAAACAGCTATATTTTATTTTAACAACATTTAACTGCTACGAATGAGCGCATTGAAGAACGACTTATTGCTGAAGGCCCTTAAAGGTGAAACCGTTTCCCGCACACCCGTATGGATGATGCGTCAGGCTGGTCGCTATCTCCCGGACTATATCAAACTGCGTGATAAATATTCCTTTTTTGAACGCTGCGAAAACCCGGAACTGGCCACAGAAATAACCGTGATGCCGGTGGACCAGGTAGGTGTAGATGCTGCCATTATTTTTTCTGACATCCTTGTTGTGCCACAAGCCATGGGCATGGAAGTACAGCTGGTAGAAAAAGTAGGCCCCTTACTCCCTGCCCCTATCAAATCGGCACAAGACCTGCAGCGTTTATGCGTTCCCGATGTTCAGGAAAGATTACACTACGTATTCGATGCCCTGAAACTCACCAAAAAAACACTGGATGGCCGGGTGCCCCTGATTGGCTTTGGTGGCGCTCCCTGGACCCTTCTCTGCTACATGGTGCAGGGTAAAGGCTCCAAAACGTTCGATGAAGCAAAAGCATTCTGCTACCAACAACCAGCCGTAGCACATCAGCTGCTGCAAATGATTACTGATACCACCATTGCTTACCTGAAAGCACAGGTAGCAGCAGGCGCCGATACTGTACAGGTATTTGACTCCTGGGGTGGCTTACTCAGTCCGCAGGATTTCGAAATATTCTCTTTACAATATATCCGCCAGATCGTAGCCGCCATGAAAGATGTTTGCCCTACGATTGTATTCGCCAAAGGCGCCTGGTTTGCACTGGAAGATATGGCCGCTACCGGCGCACATGGTCTGGGCATCGACTGGTGCATTAAGCCGCATTTAGCGCGTCAGTTTGCCGGCGATAACATCACCCTGCAGGGTAACTTCGATCCGGCTAAATTGCTGGCGCCTATCCCTGAAATTGAAAAGGCAGTGAAAGAAATGTTGAAAGGCTTTGGCAGACAACGTTACATCGCTAACCTCGGACACGGCATCTTACCAAACGTACCGGTAGATCACGCCAAAGCATTTGTGGAAACAGTTAAAGCACACGGATAAGTGCAGCTGTTAGCCATTAGCTGTTAGCTATTAATAACTCATAACAGCTAATACTAAAAAATTAAACAACAAAACACTCTAAAAGCTAAATGCTAACTGCTAAATGCTAAAAGATCAATTCATCACCTTTATCCACGGCCTGCAGGATCAAATCTGCGCCGCACTGGAAAAAGCAGACGGGAAAGCTACTTTCCGGGAAGACCTCTGGGAACGCCCCGGCGGCGGTGGTGGCAAATCGCGCGTAATTGCCAATGGTAATGTATTTGAAAAAGGCGGCGTCAGCACTTCTATCGTGCATGGCGAACTACCGGAAGTAATGGCACAACAGTTTGGCGTTACCAACAGCAAATTCATGGCCTGCGGTATCTCCCTGGTGATCCACCCGGTGAATCCTTTTGTACCTACCGTACATGCCAACTTCCGCTACTTCGAATTATACGAACAAGATGGAACACTGAAAGACAGCTGGTTTGGTGGCGGCGCTGACCTCACCCCTTACTACCTGGAGGAAAAAGATGGTATTCATTTTCATCAAACCTTCAAAAATGCCTGTGATCCTTTCGGAGCAGACCTCTACCCAAAATATAAAAAACACTGCGATGAATATTTTGTGAATAAACATCGCGACAATGAAGCCCGTGGCATAGGCGGTATATTCTACGACTACCTGCGCCCGGACGCCAATACCACCGCGGAAGAAAGACTGGCCTTCTCCAAAGCCAATGGAAACGCTTTCCTGGAAGCCTATCTCCCGCTCGTGGAAAAAAACAAACAGGTACCTTACACCGAAGCCCACAGAAGCTGGCAGGCGTATAGACGTGGTCGTTACGTGGAGTTCAATCTCATCCACGACAGAGGCACCCTCTTTGGCTTAAAAACCAATGGCCGCACGGAGTCTATCCTGATGAGCCTGCCGCCGGTAGCCCGCTGGGAATACGACTTCCATACGGTGCCCGGTAGCCCGGAAGCGCAATTACAGGAATTCCTGAAACCACGCGACTGGATAAAGCCCACTATATAAAAACTATAAATTTTTATAAAGATGATCAGAAGAAACAGAATTTTAAGAGTATCTCCCGCCATTCGTGCAATGGTAGCGGAAACAATAGTAAGGCCCAGCGATTTTATTGCCCCCTTATTCATTACCGAAGGAGAAAATGTGAAGGACGAGATCAGCTCTATGCCAGGTTATTTCAGGTATTCACTGGACCTTACCATTAAGGAAGCCAAAGAACTCTGGAGCCTGGGTATTAAAAGTGTATTACTATTTGTAAAAGCACCGGATAGTGTAAAAGATAATAAAGGAACAGAAGCAGTAAACCCTAACGGGTTAATGCAACGCGCCATCCGTGGTATCAAAGATGCCATTCCTGATATGGTAGTGATGACCGATGTAGCCCTGGATCCTTATTCTTCTTATGGTCATGACGGTATTGTAGAAGGCACCGAAATTGTGAACGACCGTACTGTGGAAGTACTGGCACGCATGAGCCTCAGCCATGCACAAGCCGGCGCCGACTTCGTAGCACCCAGCGATATGATGGACGGCCGTATCCTTGCCATCCGTAACATCCTGGAAGAAAATGGTTTCGATAAAACCGGTATCATGGCCTATAGCGCCAAATATGCTTCCTGTTTCTACGGTCCTTTCCGTGATGCACTGGATTCTGCACCCGGATTTGGTGATAAAAAAACCTACCAGATGGATTACGCCAATTCCCGCGAAGCCATCAAGGAAACATTGATGGACATTGAAGAAGGAGCCGACATCGTGATGGTAAAACCAGCGATGGCGTACCTGGATATTATGCGCATCATTAAAGATCGTACTACCGTTCCCGTTAGCGCTTATCATGTGAGCGGAGAATATGCAATGATAAAAGCAGCAGCAGAAAGAGGCTGGCTCGATGAAAACAAAGCCATCCTGGAAACGATGACCAGCATGAAACGCGCAGGTGCCGACCTGATTGCCACCTACTTCGCAAAAGATGCGGTGCGACTGCTCAATGCATAATTTCCTATCTTGCATAAAATAATAAATCACCACCAGATGTACAGCAAAAGTGAAATGTTATTCGGGAAAGCAAAGCAGGTAATTCCCGGCGGTGTGAATTCTCCCGTAAGAGCATTTAAAAGTGTAGGCGGCACACCCATTTTTATGGAACGCGCAAAGGGTGCCTACATGTACGATGTAGATGGCAACAAATATATCGATTACATCAACTCCTGGGGCCCCATGATCCTTGGCCATGCCTATGAGCCGGTGATCAAAGCCATTCAGGAATATGCTACCTACTCCACCTCTTTTGGTGCACCCACTGAATTGGAGATTAAAATCGCGGAACTGATCGTATCCATGGTACCTAATATCGACATGGTACGCATGGTGAACTCAGGTACAGAAGCCTGTATGACCGCCCTCAGGCTGGCAAGAGGCTATACCGGCCGTAACAAGTTCATCAAATTTGAAGGCTGCTACCATGGTCACGCAGATGCGTTCCTGGTAAGCGCCGGCAGTGGCGTGGCTACATTGGGCATTCAATCTGTTCCTGGCGTAACCGCTACGGTAGCAGAAGATACCCTTACCGCTCCTTATAATAACTTACCTGCCGTAGAGCAACTGGTAGCAGAACATGGCGCTGAAATTGCCGCCATTATCATAGAACCGGTAGCCGGTAATATGGGTTGTATTTTACCTCAGCCCGGCTTCCTGGAAGGACTGCGCAAAATTTGTGATGCCAATAACATCCTCCTGATATTTGATGAAGTAATGACCGGCTTCAGGCTGGCTCGTGGCGGCGCTCAGGAATTACTGGGCATCAAAGCCGACCTCGTTACCTTCGGAAAAATTATTGGCGCCGGTATGCCGGTGGGCGCTGTAGCAGGTCCGAAAGAAATCATGGAAAACCTGGCCCCTGCCGGAAAAGTATACCAGGCAGGTACTTTAAGTGGTAACCCGATTGCCATGATTGCCGGATATACCCTGTTAAACACCCTCAACGATAATCCTGTTATCTATCAGCAACTGGAAGAAAAAGCCAGTTACCTGGTAAACGGATTAAAAGAAGCCTTCGGTGCTGCAGGTGTTGTACACAGCATTAATCAAATGGGATCCATGCTGAGTGCACATTTCACCGAATATCCGATCGTTGATTTTTCTGCTGCTTCTGCCGCCAATAATGAATTATTTAAACGCTTCTTCCATGCTATGCTGGAACGTGGTGTATACCTGCCGCCTTCTGCTTTTGAAAGCTGGTTCATGTGTAATGCACTCACTACTGAAGATCTCGACGCTACCATCGCCGCAGCTAAATCAGCGATGCAGGCTATCAAATAGTTAACAATTCAATCCTGTGCTGAGTGGAAAAGGCTGTCTCTCTCGAGACGGCCTTTTATTTTGTGCTTACCGGTCATCCAAAAATATTTCCTTTACAATAAACTAACGGACAAATAAATTTAAAATAATTAATTTCGTTGATTCATGAGCGAGCGCTTACACATATTAAAACACTGGACAACGGTTTGCTTCCTGCTGTGTTTACAGCTGGTAACCGGTACCCTGCCTGTGTTTTCAGCGCATCGCCATTTGATGCTGCGCGATATCGCACTACAACAAACGCAGCAAAATCAACTGGAAAACCTCGTTCAGAAACTTCCTATACAACTGGAAGCCGATGATGATGGTATCGATGTATGGCAGGTAACAAAACACCGGCGTAAAACCCGCTGGTATATCTCTGCTACCGCACCACAGGTGAGTACCGCCACCCGTATCGTATACCTCGATGCAGACAATACTGCTCGCAGCATATATATTCCTGTTAACAAAACCGGAGAATACGAACGTCAGAAATCCTTTTTGCCGGCGTACTACTCATTCCTCTTCCGGTTTACCCCCTTCTGAATACACTACACCAGCATTTTTGTTTGTAATTTTTTTTAGGGAGATGCCTACCTTTTCTGCTACCATAGCGGAATAGCATCTTACTGTGTTGTATTCACCTATTCCGGGCAAACCGGGATCAATATTTTATTGCTATGCGTCAATATACAGGGATCCTTGCATCGCTGAGCGCCCTTTTTATGGCTGGTTGTGCCACCAAAGGAGAAAGTACTCATAAAGAAGACTTAAAAACATTGCCGGTTGCGGTACTGGTTACTAAAGATACCATCCTGCACCGTTCCTATGTAACAGATATACAGGCCGTGCAAAACGTGGAAATACGTGCACGGGTAAACGGTTTCCTCGATAAAATATACATCGATGAAGGCCAGGAAGTAAAAAAAGGGCAATTGCTTTTTGGCATCAGCGACGCAGAATACCGTGCAGAACTCACCAAAGCAAAAGCAGTACTGAGTAGCATGATTGCAGAAAGCAAAGCCGCTGCGCTGGAGCTGGATCGGGTTACCATGCTGGTAGAGAAAAAAGTAGTAGCCGCCTCCGAACTGGAAGTAGCCAAAGCCAAACTCGCTGCGGCCCAGGCTAAAATTGAAGAAGCCCGCTCTGCCGCCGACAATGCGGAAATGCACTTGTCTTACACCAGCATCCGCGCACCTTTCGATGGTATTGTAGATCGTATTCCACTGAAAAAAGGAAGTCTCATCAGTGAAGGTACCCTGCTCACTACGGTGTCGGATACACGTGAAATATATGCCTACTTCAACGTATCGGAAACAGAATACCTCCAATACAATAAAGCATTGGCAAAAGGAGATAACAGTTATCGCCAGGTGGCCCTCGTGCTGGCAGATGGCTCCGATTATCACCACACCGGCCACATAGAAACCATAGAAGGCGAATTTGAGGAAAACACCGGCTCTATTGCGTTCCGGGCACGCTTTCCCAACCCTTCCAAACTCCTCAAACATGGCGCCAGTGGTAAAGTACGGCTCACCACCGAAATGGATAGCGCAGTGATTATTCCGCAGAAAGCAGTATTCGAAATGCAGGACAAAAACTACGTATTCGTAGTAGATGCCGCCAATAAAGTGAAGATGAAAAACTTTATTCCAGCTGCCCGCTTTGCACATTTCTACATCGTTAAATCCGGTCTGCAACCCGGCGAACGAATTGTATGTGAAGGCGTACGCAATATCCGCGATGGCATTGAAATCGCCCCGCGCAGCCTGCCCATGGATAGTTTACTGACTTTATAATCACCAGCTTTTCAGCTGCAATCAAGGAATCAATGTTTGACACTTTTATAAAACGACCGGTGCTATCACTGGTCATATCGCTTATTATCACACTGGTAGGCTTGCTCGCCTTGTTCACCCTGCCGGTTACCCAGTTCCCGGATATTGTGCCGCCTTCTGTAACGGTAACGGCCAAATATACCGGCGCTAACGCAGAAGTATCGGCCAAAGCCGTGTCCACCCCATTGGAAAGGGCTATCAACGGGGTACCTGGGATGACGTATATGTCGTCTGTATCCAGTAACGACGGGATCACCGTTATCCAGGTATTTTTCCAGGTAGGTACAGACCCCGATCAGGCCGCCGTAAACGTACAAAACAGGGTAGCCACCATTATTGATGAATTACCGGAAGAAGTTATTAAAGCCGGTGTAACCACTGAAAAGGAAGTCAACAGCATGCTGCTCTACCTCAATATCATGAGTGAAGACACCACGCTGAATGAACAATTCATCTACAACTTTGCAGATATCAACGTACTCCAGGAACTGAAACGTATTGATGGCGTAGGTCGCGCAGAAATCATGGGCGCCAAGGAATACGCCATGCGCGTATGGCTGAAACCCGACCGTATGCTGGCTTACAACGTTTCCGCCGATGAAGTGATCCAATCCATCCGCAAACAAAATATTGAAGCCGCCCCCGGTAAAACCGGCGAAAGCTCCGATAAAAATCCGCTGATGCTGCAGTATGTGTTACGATATACCGGTAAATTCTTTGAACCGGAACAATATCAGCAAATTGTACTCCGCGCCGGACAGGATGGCTCCGTGCTCCACCTCAAAGACGTAGCCGACGTAGAGTTTGGCTCACTCACCTATAGCATGGTATCCAAAACAGATGGCAAGCCCTCTGCCTCTATCATGCTCAAACAACGCCCCGGCTCCAATGCCCGCGAAGTAATTAACAATGTGAAAGCGAAGATGGAAGAAATGAAAAATACTTCTTTCCCGCCCGGCATGACCTTCAACTTTAATTACGATGTATCCCGCTTCCTCGATGCTTCTATTCATGAAGTAGTACGCACCTTGTTTGAAGCATTCCTGTTGGTATTCATCGTGGTGTTTATTTTCCTGCAGGACTTCCGCTCTACACTCATCCCTGCGCTGGCTGTACCCGTAGCACTGATCGGTACTCTCGCATTTATGCAGATGATGGGCTTCTCTATCAACCTGCTTACCCTCTTTGCTCTGGTACTGGCCATTGGTATTGTGGTAGATAACGCCATTGTGGTGGTGGAAGCCGTACACGTAAAAATGAGTGAAGAACACCTACCTCCCATGGAAGCCACGCTGGCGGCCATGAAGGAAATCAGCGGCGCGCTGGTAGCCATCACACTGGTGATGTCGGCAGTGTTTATTCCGGTAGCATTTTTATCCGGACCGGTAGGCGTATTCTATCGTCAGTTTTCACTCACCTTAGCCATTTCCATTGTTATTTCCGGTATCAATGCGGTAACGTTAACGCCTGCACTCTGTGCCATCATGTTGAAAGACACGCACGGTAAACCCCGCAAAAAGAGCTGGCTGCAGCGGCTCTTCAATGGTTTCAACAAAGGCTACAACGCAACAGAAAATAAATATGCTAAACTGATCAGCTTCATCGCCGGCAGAAGACTGATCACACTGGCCTGCCTGGTATTTTTCTTCGCAGCCACCTGGGGCATCAGTGCCATCCTCCCTTCCGGCTTTATTCCAACAGAAGATCAGGGAATGATTTATGTGAACGTAACCACACCTCCCGGTGCCACCGTGGAACGTACAGAAGAAGTGCTGGACCAGGTACAGGCGATTGCCGCCAAACTGGGCGAAGTAGAATCAGTATCTACCCTGGCCGGTTACAGCCTCGTCAATGAAGTAGCCGGCGCCTCTTATGGTATGGGCATGGTCAACCTTAAGCCCTGGGATCAGCGAAAGGCATCTGTACAGGACATGATCGAGCAACTACAAAAGCTCACCGCGGGCATTGCCGACGCCAGCATTGAATTCTTCCCTCCGCCTACGGTTCCCGGCTTCGGTAACTCCAGCGGATTTGAATTACGCCTGCTGGATAAGAGCGGCAGCGGCGACTTACGCCAAACCGCCCAAATCACCAACCAATTCATTGATGCGTTAAAAAAACGGCCGGAAATAGGAAGCGCCTTCACCAGCTTTGATGCAGAGTTTCCTCAATACCTGATTCATGTGGACCAGGCCATGGCTGCCAAAAAAGGCGTGAGCATAGAAAATGCCATGAGCAACCTGCAAACGTTAATGGGTAGCTTCTATGCCTCTAACTTTATCCGCTTCGGACAAATGTATAAAGTGATGGTACAGGCAGATCCGCACTATCGCACCAAACCGGACGACCTGCTACGCCTGTACGTAAAAAATGACCGGGGTGAAATGGTATCGTACTCCGACTTCGTCAAACTGGAACGGGTATACGGACCAGAGCAACTCACCCGCTACAATATGTATACCGCCGCCATGATCAACGGCGACGCCAAACCAGGCTTCAGCAGCAGCCAGGCAATTGCCGCAGTACAGGAAGTAGCCGCCAAAGAATTACCCAGGGGCTATAGCTATGAATGGAGCGGTATGACAAGAGAACAAATTCTTTCCGGTAACCAGGCCATCTATATTTTCATGATCGTACTGGTGTTCGTATACCTGTTGCTGGCAGCACAATACGAAAGCTTCCTACTGCCGTTGCCGGTATTGTTATCCCTGCCCGCAGGGATCTTCGGTGCTTTCCTTTCACTCAAATTACTGGGACTGGAAAACAACATCTACGCGCAGGTAGCCCTCGTGATGCTGATTGGGTTGCTGGGTAAAAACGCCATCCTCATCGTGGAATTTGCCATCCTGAAAAATAAACACGGCGCTACAGTACTGGCCGCCGCCAAAGAAGGAGCCGTATCCCGTTTACGTCCTATTCTCATGACCTCCTTTGCATTCATTGCGGGATTGATTCCGCTTTGTATTGCCTCCGGAGCAGGAGCCATGGGTAACCGTTCCATTGGTACAGCCGCCGCCGGCGGTATGCTCATCGGTACTATTTTCGGGGTGCTCATTATCCCCGGATTGTATGTCCTGTTTGCTTCCATGATCCCGCAAAAAAAGGTCTCACTTAAAGCTTACACTAATGAATAAACGTATTCGTCAATATACCTTATACGCCTGCCTGGCCACTACGGCCATGGCTTGCAGTACCCAAAAGGAAGTGCAGCTACCGGAACGTATTACCGTTCCCGTTAGCTCCACAACTGATGGGGACACTCTTTCCCTCCGGCAGTTTTCGCAGGTATTCAGTGATCCGCATTTACGTGCGTTGATTGATACTGCACTGCACAATAACTTCGACCTGTTATCAGCGGCACAACGTGTCACTACCGCACAAGCCAACCTGATGATGGCTAAAAATGCCTGGCTGCCCACACTCAACGTGGCATTGTCTGCCGGCGTGGATAAATATGCGGACTATACCCTCAATGGTGTGGGTAACTTCGATACTAACCTGTCGCCCAACATTAGTAAGGACCAACGCATTCCGGGTCCTACCCCGGAGTACTTCGCGGGTTTGAGAAGCAGCTGGGAAATAGATCTCTGGGGTAAACTAAAAAGCCAGCGCCAGGCGGCGTATGCCCGCTTCCTGGGTAGCCAGCAGGGACGCCGCCTGCTGACCACACAAATAGTAGCAGGTGTTTCCGGTCTCTACTACGAACTAATTGCTATGGACAATGAACTGGCCATCATACAACGTAATATCAAACTGCAGGAATCAGCAGTGTCCACTGTACATATCCAGAAAGACGGTGGACGCGCCACAGAACTGGCAGTACAACAGTTTACCGCACAACTGCTCAGCACACAGGCATTGGAGTTTGGGGTAAAACAGGAAATTGCCGCACTGGAAAACCAACTCAATGCGTTGCTGGGAAGGCTGCCACAATCCATTACCCGTAGTCATCCGAAAGAGGTGCAGGCCCTGCCGGGCGCCATCCAAAATGGTATACCGGGACACCTGTTGCTGCAACGTCCGGATGTACAACGGGCAGAACTGGAATTAAAGGCCGCAAAAGCGGATGTTAAAGCGGCAAGGGCGGCTTTCCTCCCTTCCTTTACCATTACGCCTTATGCAGGATTCAACGCGTTTAAAGCAGGACTGCTGTTTCAGTCGCCCGCGTCCATTGCCTGGGGCGCAGCAGGAAACTTAATGGCTCCCGTCTTCAATAAAAAACAGTTAAAGGCACAATATAACATCAGCACGGCCACTGCATTTACCGCTTTCTATGATTATCAGCAGGCCATCGTAAACGGGTACCAGGAAATTGCTTCGGCGTTGAATAAAGTAGATAACCAACAGCAAGCTTTTGCCCTGAAAAACAGGGAAGTGTTGGTATTACAGGAAGCCGTGTCTACAGCAAATGTATTGTTCACTACCGGGTATGCGAACTATCTCGAGGTGATTACTGCACAAAAAAATGTGCTGGAAGCAGAGTTGGCGTTGGTGAGTACCCGCCGGAATGTTTACCAGGGAATGGTATCCCTGTATCGAGCACTGGGGGGAGGCTAATGCAGCGGAATTTGTCTTGTTCAGGATTAGACTGATTAGACTGATTTTTACTTTTAGATTTTGGAAGATATAACGGAATAAATTCGCGTATATCTTCCAAATTTTTCCCGATTTCCAAAAATCAAAATATAAAAATCAGTCTAATCAGTCTAATCCTGAACAAGACAAAAACTCGCTTATTTCTTCTTATGCGAAAACAACCAGGTCATTACCCCCGGTTCTACAAATACATTATCCCAGCTATTATGCCCTACACCGGGATATTCAGTATACTTCTCTTCAGCTCCCAATGCTTTCAGTTTGGCATCATATGCGCGGGAAGCTTCCGGGGGTACTACTTTATCCTCTCCTCCATGAAAAATCCATACCGGCACTTTTTTCGCAAAGCGACCTGCTTCCGCCACATTGCCGGCGCCACAAATAGGGAAGGCAGCCGCAAATGTTTTGGGGCGTGTACTGATCATATAAAAAGTGCCCATACCACCCAGTGATAAACCACCGATGTATACCCGTTTGGTATCTACTTTTCCACTTGCCAGCAGGCTATCCAGTAAAGAATTCAACAAGGCGGTAGGCGGTGTAGGTCCTTCATTCAGCGGGAAATCGCCCCGGGTAATTTTGCCGCTGCTGTCGCGGTCAAATTTCATAGGCGCCCATATCTGATCCGGCGGACACTGCGGGAAAAGGACAAAAGCCGGGTAATTGGCGCGGATACTATCACGCAGGAACATATCGCCGCCATGCAGTAGCTGTGCATTATTATCAGTACCTCTTTCTCCTGATCCATGCAGGAAAATAACCAGGGGATATTTCTTATGTGCATCATAGTTTGCCGGCAACAGTAAACGGTACCGAAGCACATTACCTTTACGGCTAAACGTTTGATAGGTATACTGTGGAAGATCCTGTGCAGCAGCCACCAGCCCGGTAAGGAGCAGGCAGCCCAGGAGAAAGTTTTTCAGATAACGCATATTAGGATTTTAGTACCTAATATACTACCGGAAAATCAGTATTTCAATGTGAAGTGTTGTTTGACCTTAAAATCTTTCCTTAAAAATACTAACCCAATGAAAAACAGATCAATAGTCATGGTCACCTGCGGGTGATCCTGGATGGTATGCCAGGCGGCTTCCATATCGGGTGTCCAGTGGATATCGTCAAATATTAAAACAGAGTACTCGTCTGTAAACTGCAGACATTGTTCAAAATATGCCAACGTGGGCTCTTTACGGTGGTTGCCGTCTATATAAACCCAGTCCGGTAACTGCATTCGCTTTAATACATCCGGGAGCACCGTATCAAAGTTACCGGTGATCTGCTCAATGTTGTTGATATGCAGTGCTTCAAAATTTTTGGCAGCACGGGCAGCAATGTTAGGACAGCCTTCAATGGTGTAAATGCGGGCATGTGGTGCAGCCTTAGCCATATAGGCAGTAGAAAGGCCCATAGAGGTCCCCAGTTCAAGGATCCTGCCCGGTTGCAGGTATTTTATCAGCCGGTAAAATAACTGCCCGAATTTAGGCTGTTTGGCCGCATAACGGGTAATGTCCCGGACGCGACGTTCATTACCGGCTGATATCAGGGACCCAGCGCCCAGGTCGGTAACCTGGAGTGTTTCCTCACTTTTCAGTAGTTGTTTGCGCAACTGTTCTATCTCCCTGAAAGCAGCATGCTGCTTTTTGTCCAGCAATACGTCTTCTATCAGTGCATACACAAAAGGTGAATGCACGTCGTGACGATTGTCTGAAGTAAAATAATACTTCAGATATTTCCCCGCTAAATTATACTGTTGCGCTAAACCCACTGGCTATCTTAAATTTTAATAAATCTTTCCTTTCATCAAACCCCACATATGCAAGCGATGCTGCAGGGATACCCTTAATACTCCCAGGCCATAAATAGCACTGCGCTTGAAATTGATACTGGAGGCTTCATCGAAATATTTGGTAGGACAGGTTACCTCAGCAATATCATATCCTTTCATAAATATCTGCGAAATCATCTCATTATCGAACACAAAATCGTCATTATCAGCCATATAGTTGATATTACGCAATACTTCAGCAGAAAAAGTCCGGTAACCGGTATGATATTCACTCAGCTTCTGGCCAATCAGGATGTTCTGGGTTAATGTTAAGCAACGGTTAAATATGTACTTATACATCGGCATTCCACCCTTCAGTGCGCCCTTACCCAGGATCCTGGATCCAAATACCACCGGGTATACGTCGTTGGCAATGATACTACACATCGCCATAATCAGCTTAGGCGTATACTGGTAGTCAGGATGCAGCATTACTACGATGTCTGCTCCCAATTCCAGTGCCTTATTGTAACAGGATTTCTGGTTCCCGCCATATCCCTTGTTATTGTCGTGACGAATCAGGTGTTTAATGCCTAGTTGTCGCCCTACTTCCAGGGTTTCGTCCTTACTGGCATCGTCTACCAGTACTACATCATCGACTATTTCAAATGGAATTTCCCGGAATGTTTTTTCCAGCGTAAGCGCTGCGTTGTAGGCCGGTAATACAACCACAATCTTTTTGTTATTCAGCATGAAAGTGGATCAAATTTGGACGCAAAGGTAAGTCACCTGCCGATAATTCAAAATATATCATTGAAAACCATTATTTCACCACCCATCATGATTTAATTTTAACTGTTATTAATTATTTATCTTTGCCTGATGATGTTTTTGGCATCATATTTTCTTAAATTTTTGTTAACAAAAAGCAAAAACAACATGTTAAAACACCTACCAACGGAAATGAAGCATGCTAAACGCTTGACACACAAGCCCGATGAGTCGTTACCGTTAGTACACCTGGCCTTAAGACGCGTTGCTACAGGATGGATTAAATTTATATCAGCACCTCTTGTTTTACTTTTTACACTCCAGACTGCCTATGCACAGGATCCGGAGCTGAAAGGAACCGTATCCCCTGTTATCAAAACCCAGGATACCACCATTCGTAAATTAATGGAAGAAGTACAACGGATCACTGATAACGACAAGCAGAATTCCAACGCTATTCAAGCGTTGCTGCAGGGAAAGGACTTTGATAATATGACCAAATATGACCTGATCAAGAATAATATTATCAATGCCAGTGAAACCTATTATCTCCTGAATAAAAAAATAATAGATCTCAAGTCGCGTACTACTACCAACAACCTGGATGTATTCATTACTTCCCTCAACAACCCGGAAAGTAAAGCGCTCGGTTTTTCTCTGAGTGACCGCATCGTAGAACTGGTAGAGAAAATCATTCTTAAAAATAAAGGAGATAAAAGCGAGAAGAATTCTAAAATTGTTGAATCTACCAAATCGATTATCAACAGTCCCATCTTCCAAAGCTTTACTTCACTCACACCACCGCTGGCCATCGCTAATTCTGTGATGAACTTCCTGCATAGTGTGAGTGTAAATAACAAACAGATTAACCAGAAGTCGCTGCAGGATTTCGAGAAAGAACTCAACAAATACGTGGTATATTATACAGCGTTAAATGATGCGAATCAGAAATTCGAATACGGCCTGAACTTTAATAAAGATCAGCTCAGCCTCCTGCAGGATAACCTGTTTGATCACCTCTCTTTCACCGCTACTTCCATGAAGTTCCCGGCTCCTCAAAAAGGCAATCAGAGCCTGAGCCAAACGATGAATGAATACTTCATTGATTTCAGGAAGGAAAAAGTAGTAGACTACTTCAATAAACTGGAAGAAAAATATTCCAAAGGCAAACGGATCGATTACGAATCCCTGCTGCGGGAGAACTCTTCCCTGAAGGAAGTAAACAACCAGCTGGAAGATCTGGTGTTACAAACCAAACGATTTGAAAACCTGTATAATGAATATTTCACCCTGCTGGATTCTTACTATACCAAAGTAAACAGTTCGCTGAAAATTGCACAGGACAACGGTCTAGCAGATAAAAGCATTATCGATACCAAACAGGCGGAGTTCAGAAACCTGAAAACAGAAGCCGTAGGCGAAATACAAGCCTCTATCAACATCCGCGAATTGTATAGCAATACGGAGAAAATCAAGTACCGGTACAGAATATTCTAATAGCCGGAAGACTATTGGAAAATAAAAAGCTATTGAGGCGAATGACCTAAGCGTGTTAATATCCGCAGTGGTCCTTCGCCTCAATAGCTTTTTACTTTATTCGCTTTCCTATAGATTTTATTGATACCTTTACCCCATCAATTAGAGGAACATGACAACAGTTCAATTGGAGTATATTGTTGCGGTAGATACTTACAGAAGTTTTATCATGGCAGCGGAGAAGTGCTTTGTGACCCAGCCAACACTTAGCATGCAGATACAAAAACTGGAAGATGAATTAGGCATTAAATTGTTTGATCGTAGCAAATTGCCGGTAGTCCCCACAGAAATTGGTGTGTCAGTAGTAGCACAAGCCAGGATTATCATCAAGGAAAATGCGCGTATCCGCGAAATTATTGCCGACCAGAAAAAAGAAGTACAGGGCAACCTGAAAGTAGGCATTATCCCTACCCTGGCGCCTTACCTGCTTCCCCGCATTCTCACCGGGTTTATGAAAAAATACCCGAAGGTAAAACTGGAGGTCTGGGAATATCCTACAGAACAAATTATGCAGCAGCTAAAACAAGAGCTGCTGGATTGCGGCCTGCTGGCTACTCCGCTGCATAACCCACACCTGGAAGAACATCCCCTTTTCTATGAATCTTTTGTGGTGTATACTTCTAAAAGCAGTGCCTTATTTGAAAAGAAAATAGTGAAGGCAGAAGAACTGGATATCAAAGATGTATGGTTGCTCAACGAGGGGCACTGCATGCGTAACCAGGTACTCAATATCTGCAAGGATAAATTTACCATGGGCGATAACAAAAACCTCGAATACAATACCGGCAGCGTGGAAACACTGAAACGGATGGTGGACCTCAACGAAGGCTATACCATTTTACCGGAGTTGTCTTTACAGGACCTGACCACCCGTCAATTGAATATGGTGCGTTATTTTAAGGCGCCTGAGCCGGTAAGGGAAGTCAGCCTGGTAACACATCGCCATTTCATTAAACAGGCGCTGATAGAGGCATTTAAGAAGGAAATACTGTTACATGTACCCGAGAAAATGAAAGTGCAGAAGAACAAAAAAGTTATTGAAATATTAGCCGATCATAAGGCATAAAGCAAAAGTGCTAAAGCACCTGTAAACAAAGCAAAAAGCTATTAAATCGAATGACCAGAGCAAAGGAATAATATCCGCTCTGGTCATTCGATTTAATAGCTTTTTGCTTTCGGCTTTGTTTACAGGTGCTTTAGCACTTTTGCTTTATGCCTTATTTCCTGGCGGGTGTATAATATTTCATTGCTTCCGGCATCAGCTGCTGCAGCTTTTGCACGCGGGTAGCATCGCTTGGGTGCGTGCTTAAAAACTCAGGTGGCTTTTGTCCCTGGCTCATATTGGCCATACGGGTCCAGAAGGGGATGGATTCCTGTGGATTGTATCCGGCCATCGCCATGAATATCACACCCAGGTGATCTGCTTCCAGTTCATTGCCACGGGAAAATGCCAGCATACCTAAATTACCACCAACACCAAAGGCCTGGTTAAACAGGTTTACCGCAGTAGGGTTCTTGTTCAGGGCTACCGCACCGGCTACCTGTATACCTTGCACTACCAGCCCCTGGCTCATACGTTCGTTACCATGACGGGCAATAGCGTGGGCGATTTCGTGTCCCATTACGCAAGCCAATGCAGTTTCATTTTGTGTAACTGGCAACAGACCTGTATATACTACTACTTTACCACCTGGCATACACCAGGCGTTTACTTCTTTATTGTCAACGAGATTGAATTCCCACTTATAGCTGGCTACTTCACTTCCCATATTATTTTGGGTCATATACCTGGTAACAGCAGCAGCGATACGCTGACCTACTCTTTTTACCATTTCAGCGTCCCTGCTGGTGGTTTGAGCAACTACCTTATTGGAGGATAAAAACGATTGATATTCCTGTAAGGCCATTGACTCCATAGTGCTTTCCGGCAGGAGGTTCAACTGACGACGACCTGTAATGGCTACAGTTTTACATGCAGCCCAGGCAACAAGGCTGACAGTAAAAAATAAAACATACTTTTTCATGGGAGCATTAATTTTAAATTGCGCTAAACGCAAAAAGCAAAAAGCATGCACAAATTGTTGGCCATGGCTTTTTGCTTTTTGCGTTTATGTAACTATCAACTAGTTCTTCTCTTTCTTATTCTTAAACAACGGTACTTTGCTTTCTACTCCTTTCAACAACCGTGTAATATTTTTCTGGTGGGTTAATACCACCATCAGCGCTACCGCTATTGCAAAGATGCGATAAAATATCTCAGGTTCATTAAAAATATATAAAATCAATATCGGGAAGGCGATACTGGCAATAATAGAACTGAGAGATACATATCTTGTTAAAAACAGGATCATTAAGAATACACCTACACAGCATAATGCTACCAGTGGCTGAATAGCCAGCACCAGACCAAACAAGGTAGCAATCCCTTTACCACCCTTAAAATTTGCCCAAATTGGGAAAATATGGCCAACTACGGCTGCTAGGCCAAGTCCTATCTGAAGATTCACCAGCTGTGTGAGGTTGGCCGGATCGTGATAATAAGGAGCCAGATAAGCTAAACGCACGGCTAACACACCTTTCAGCATGTCTACCACCATTACAAATGTACCGGCCTTAGGACCAAGTACCCTAAAAGTATTGGTAGCACCGGCATTGCCGCTACCATACTCCCTGATATCCATACCAAAAACGCCCTTACTTACCCAGACAGCTGTGGGAACAGATCCAATCAGATAAGCACAAATAAGCAATAAAATTTCTACCATCACTACAAGTTAGGAATGCTAAGATAACAAATTCTGTGTTAAAATAGTGACAATATTAGAAAAGATTGTAACACAAAAGTTGGATTATCAACACTTTTTATATGTAACTTTTAATCTATTACGATACAGGGACTGCAAATTGCAGGGCCAGCCAGTTATCCTTCTCAATTTTCTTTTCTTTCCTAAAGCCCTGGGCTTCTGCCGCTGCTACGATAACGGCTTCATCGGTTGGTAAAATGCCACTCAACAGTAATTTGCCTCCAGGTACAATCAGGCTGTACATATCCCCCATAAACCGTAATAAGATGTTACAGTTGATATTCGCCAGCAATATATCATATTTTTCGGTAATAGCATCAAGTTGGTCTGCCTGCCAAACTTTTACTTTGCGCATCTGGTTGGCGCCGATATTTTCCTGCGTGTTGTTAACTGCCCATTCATCATAGTCAATCGCATCTGCAGTGGCGGCTCCCATCATCTCAGCCAGGATCGCCAGGATACCTGTACCAGTACCAAAATCAAACACTTTCTTACCGGAAAAATCAATATCCTGCATTAATTTGATCATGGAAGCCGTGGTGGCATGATGCCCGGTACCAAATGCCATTTTAGGCGTGATCACAATTTCATAAGTGGGAGCTGGCGTAAACGGTGGATGGAAATCTGCCCGGATTCCGCAAAAATCATCTACCTGTACAGGCTCGAAGTTGCTTTCCCACACCGCATTCCAGTTCACCGGCAAGATCGTTTCCTTCGTATAGGTAACACCGTGGCTACCCAGGATATCCTGCAATGCGGCTTCCTCAAAATCCGCTTCCGGAATATAGGCAATCAGGTGATCAGCCTGCTCTTCAAACCCTTCATAATTCAGCTCAGATAACTGCGCAATCAACAGGTCGGACTGCTCTGCACCCGTACGCATCGTAATAGCAATATAAGACATAGCTTACAAAGGTAAGCAGAAAGCACAAAGCGGAAAGCAAAAAGCTATTTTAGCGAATGATCGGAGCGGATATTAATGTTATCCGTTAACCACCGCTAAAATAGCTTTGTGCTTTCCGCTTTCTTCTTATATTTGATTAATAAATAATATTAAATATCCTATGAAAGCACTATTCCTCCTGCTGGCCGGCGTGGTATTATCCCTGTCCGGCATGGCCCAGGTGATTAAAGTTCGCCAACCGCTGGAACCTATCGCTGACTCTATTGTGTATCAAACCGAAAATGTAATCCTGATTTTCGATCGCAGCCATCTCCGGGACTATATGGTTACAATGGATACCACGCTCCGTAATGCCAGATACAGCAATAAAGTATTTAGCAGCGTTCAGCTTTCCCGCTTAAATGCCATTGATATGGGCAACCACTTCCTGAAAGCGTATTGCTACCTGGAAGACAGCACCAACAAAGATTTCAACTACAGCACCGGCAGAATGAATATGTTATGGGCAGAAGATGGCGGTATTATGTTGCCCTATGTGGAAGAAATACTCCCGGACCTGCTCGCGGCCGGTTCGTTGAGAGTGATAGACAGACAAACGAAAGCTGTGCAGCCTGCCTACAAAATGATTGCAGAACCAATTGATGGCAGTAATTACCGGGTATTCCGCCTCAACAGCGGCAAAGAGATTTTCAGAGAAAGTACTTTCCGCGTAGAACAACTTACTAAAAGATAGCGGAAAGCGGAAAGCAGAAAGCAAAAAGCTATTATAGCGAATGATCTTTGCGGATTTTATATACGCTTTAATCATTCGCTACAATAGCTTTTCGCTTTCTGCTTTCCGCTTTCTGCTAAAAAAAAAGCAGCCACTAAAGTGACTGCTTTCTTTTTGTATTTAATTTCAGTTATCTGCTAGCTATAACAGTGCTTATTCAGCATCAAAGGTTGGCTCCTGTGGCTTCTCATTACGGGAGTTGTAATCTCCTCCGCCACCACGGTTACCGTCACGGTTGAAATCACGTCTGTCGCCACCACCGCGTCTGTCATCACCGCCACGTCTGTCGTCACGGGGACCGCGTCTGTCGCCACCACCACGTCTGTCATCACCACCGCGTCTATCGTCGCGATACTCACGTTCTTCGCGTTCTGGTCTTTCTACATAACCTTCTGGTTTAGGCATCAGCACTTTGCGGCTCAGCTTAAACTTACCGGTTTTAGGATCGGTACCAGTCAGTTTCACTTTTACTTTTTCACCTTCTGTCAGCACACCTTCCATGGTTTCCAGGCGTTTCCAGGAAACTTCAGAGATGTGGAGCAAGCCTTGTTTACCAGGCATGAACTCAACAAAGGCGCCATAAGGCATGATGGATTTTACTACAGACTCATATACTTCCCCTACTTCAGGTACTGCAATGATGCCTTTCACCCATGCTACTGCTTTATCGAGACTTTCTTTCTGTGCAGAGAAGATGCTTACTTCACCGGTTTCACCCACTTCTTCAATGTTGATGGTAGTACCGGTTTCGCGTTGAATTTCCTGGATAATTTTACCACCGGGTCCGATTACAGCGCCGATAAATTCACGGTCGATGATAATCTTCTCCATGCGTGGTGCATGTGGTTTAGGTTCAGGACGGGCAGCAGGTACTACTTCGTACATAGCTTCCACGATGTGTAAGCGGCCTTTCTTAGCCTGAGCCAGCGCAGAGCGCATTACATCCATGCTTAAACCATCTACTTTAATGTCCATCTGGATGCCCACAATACCATCGCGGGTACCAGTTACTTTAAAGTCCATATCACCCAGGTGATCTTCATCACCAAGGATGTCGGTTAATACCGCCCATTTACCATCGGAAGCGCGGGAGATCAGCCCCATTGCCACACCGGAAACGTGTTTAGGCAAAGGTACGCCTGCGTCCATCAGTGCCAGTGAACCAGCACATACAGTAGCCATGGAGGAAGAACCGTTTGATTCGAGGATATCAGATACTACACGCACGGTGTAAGCGTAGTCGCTACCTGGCATCATTTGCTTCAGGGAGCGCATTGCCAGGTTACCGTGTCCAACTTCACGACGGCCAGGGCCGCGCATCATTTTCACCTCACCGGTAGAGAACGGAGGGAAATTGTAATGCAGGATGAATTTGGAGTAGTTGGAAACAGCTGCTGATTCGATCAACAGTTCATCTTCCGGTGTACCGAGGGTAACAGTAGTCAGTGACTGTGTTTCACCACGGGTAAACAGGGCAGAACCGTGCGGAGAAGGCAGGATATCTGTTTCCATTGCCAGCGGACGAACCTGGTCCAGTGCACGACCATCCAGACGAACGGATTCATCCAGGATCATGTTACGGATCACTTCTTTTTCCAGATCATGCAGGTATTCTTTTACCAGCGGTTGATCTTCTTCCGGCAATTCGCCCAGGTGTTCTTTCAGCTCATCGCCGATAGCTGCGAAGGCATCACTGCGATCGTGCTTAGCGGAAGCGGATTTAGCTACCTGGTAAATTTTATCTTTAGCAAAAGCTTCCACTTTCGCTTTCAGTTCTTCGTTCTGGTGAGGTTGAGCGTATTCACGTTTACCTTTCACACCTTTCAGATCACGCAGTTCTTCCTGCGCTTTTACCTGTACTTTGATAGCAGCGTGTGCAGCCTCAATAGCGCTGATCAGGTCTTCTTCCTGGCATTCTTTACTTTCACCTTCCACCATCATGATGTTCTTATCGGTAGCACCGATAATGAAGTCCATGTCGGCCTTGGCCAGTTCAGTACGGTTAGGGTTGATCACGAGTTTACCATCGATACGTGCAACACGTACTTCGGAGATAATTTCCTGGATGGGAACGTCGGAAACAGCCAGTGCAGCTGAAGCCGCCAAACATGCGAGTGCATCTGGCATTACTTCAGGATCGGAAGATATCAGGGTAACAAGTACCTGTACTTCACAAAAATAGTTATCGGGGAACAGGGGGCGCAATGCGCGGTCAATCAAACGGGAGATCAGTACCTCAGAATCAGACAACCGGCCTTCACGCTTAAAAAAGGAACCGGGTATGCGGCCGGCAGAAGCGAATTTTTCCTGGTAATCAACTGTAAGGGGGAAGAATGACTGGCCTGGCTTGGGATCTTTATTTGCTACCACTGTGGCCAGCAAAATTGCATTCCCTAAACGCACCGTCACCGCACCATCAGCCTGACGGGCCAATTTGCCGGTTTCGATGGTCACCATACGACCGTCTCCTATATCGAACTTCACTGAAATAGGTGTCAGATTCATAATAAAGTGAGGATTAAAAATAAAGTTATCCTTTTTTGATCCCTAAGGAATAACAAAAGGTATACATACAAAAAAACTATTCCCAACCTAAAAAGTTGGGAATAGCGCTATAAATAAGTCGTGGTTATTTTCTGATACCTAACTTCTCGATGAGGGCACGATAGCCTGTGAGGTTGGTTTTAGACAAATAAGAGAGCAAACGCTTTCTCTGGCCAACCATTTTCATCAAACCGCGGTGGGTAGAAAAATCCTTTTTGTTTTGTTTCAGGTGACCTGAAATGCTGTTGATACGCTCAGTCAGCAGCGCTATTTGTGCTTCTACAGAGCCTGTATTTTTTTCGCTTCCACCAAATTCTTTAAAAATATTGGCTTTCTTTTCAACAGTTAAGTAAGACATCTTTTAAAATAATAAGTAATAATAATGTTTTTTGTCGCTATTTTTCCGGTGCAAAGGTAATTTAAAAAATAGGAATTACCAATTAACAGGAAATTAATAATAAATGAGAGATAATAATCATTTGTAAATATTTCTCCTTCAACAACTCCTAAGAAGAAAAATTCACAGCCGCATTATCTGTTACATGCCCATTTTCAGTACGCAGTACTCTCGACGGGAATTTTTGTAATACAATATAATCATGTGTGGCCATTACAATGGCAGTTCCTTCCCGGCAAATACGGAATAACAACTGCATAATACCATCAGAAGTTTCCGGATCCAGGTTACCCGTAGGCTCATCTGCCAGGATCAGCTTAGGCGAATTGAGCATCGCACGCGCTATATCTACACGCTGCTGCTCCCCACCGGAAAGCTCATAAGGCATCTTAAAACCCTTGGTACCCAATCCTACCTTCTCCAGTACATCGGCAATCTTATTCTCCATCTCCTTCGGATCCTGCCAGCCAGTAGCCCGTAAAGCGAACTTTAAGTTATCATGCACATTGCGGTCTGTCAATAACTGAAAATCCTGGAATACCACACCCAGATTCCGGCGAAGATACGGCACTTTTTTCCAATCCATCTTCTTCAGGTCAAAACCTACTACCTGACCCGTACCATCGTTTAATGGCAAATCACCATACAAAGTCTTTAACAGACTGGATTTCCCCGTACCGGTTTTTCCAATGAGATAAACAAATTCTCCCTTATTCACCGTGATATTCACATCTGATAAAATCAATGAATGCCCCTGGTATATGCTGGCGTTGGTTAATTGTATGATAGGTTGTTCAGGCGTCATGTCCTTGCTGTTTTTACATCTGTTGCGGACAAAAATAACTAATTAAAAAATAACTCGTTGTGTTAATGTCAAATATTCCCCGCAGGTATCCATCTCACAAAAACTAAAAAAATAGTTGTTAAACTAAATAATTAGTTATAATTTAGAATGACTAATTGTACTTGTTATGAAACAGCTTACCAAAGCCGAAGAACAGATTATGCAGGCACTCTGGGAAACAGGTCCCGCCTTTGTAAAAGACATCATCGAAGTAATGCCGGAACCCAAGCCCCATTACAACACCGTATCTACCCTGATAAAAATCCTGATTGAAAAAGGATTTGTAGACTTCAAAGCCTATGGCAAATCACACCAATACTTTGCACTTGTTACTAAAGACGCCTATAGCCATAAAACCGTGAACAACATCGTAAAAGGTTATTTCGATGGCTCCTTCAGTAATATGGTGTCTTTTTTTGTGAAAGAAAAAGAATTAAGCATCTCTGAACTGGAGAAACTGGTACAAAATATTAAAGACGCACAAAAACCCAAATCATGACCGTGCTGCTCACCTACCTCGCCAAAGTGATTGTATGCTCCGCTGTATTGTATGCATATTATTATATAGCGTTACGTAATAACCGCTTCCACCAGTGGAACCGTTATTACCTGGTACTGATCACCATCGTATCCCTGCTAACACCACTGTTGCAGATTCCATTACCCGGCCAGGAAACACCGGAACCCTCCGCCGTACTCACTTACACTAACCGCATCATTACCCTGCGCGAATCAGTAATCCCCCCCGCCAGCCCGGTGATCAGCTCCGCCATGCTGATGAACATCGGGTATATGCTGGTCATCGCCTTGCTGATTACCCGTATCCTGGTAAGCCTGGTAAAGATCAAAAAACTGATCAAACGCAGCCAGGTACAACAGGTACCACCCTACCGCTTTGTGGAAAACGAAGACATTAAAGCACCGTTCTCCTTCTTTACCTATATATTCTGGGGATCCAGCACCTCGCTGAACAGTCCCGAAGGACAACAAATCCTGAAACACGAACTGGTACACCTGCAGGAAAAACACAGCACGGATAAGCTTTTTATGGAAATCGTAACAGCCGTTTTCTGGATCAATCCCTTCTTCCACCTGATCAAACGGGAACTGGCCCTTGTACACGAATTCCTGGCCGATAAAAAAGCAGCCGGAGAAGAAGTAGCCGGCTACGCCCAAACTATTTTACAGATGGCCTTTCAAAGCAAGCAATTCAGTTTTACCAACGATTTTTTCCATCCGCCAATAAAACGAAGAATCCTTATGCTTACACAATTTTACACACCCAGGTTCAGTTACCTCAGACGTATACTGGTACTGCCGCTGGCTGCATTCATTTTCTGTTCCCTCGCTTTTGTGGCTGACAAGCACCCATCCGCCATTCGGGTGCTTGCCACCACCAGCAACCATGAACCAATAACGCCGGAAGTGGCGGCTACCGCACCTCTGGGCGATACCACCCCTGTTAAAAAGCCCAAACCAGTCAACACCTCCAATGAAATATTCACCTTCGTAGAACATCCCCCGATGTTCAAAGGCGGTGAAGACTCACTCGCACATTATCTGTCACACAACATCCGGTACCCAAAAATTGCCTACGAAAAAAATACTGCCGGAACAGTTTTCGCTCAGTTTGTAGTAGATAAAGATGGCACTATCAAAGACGTCAAAACAATAGGCGCTAAAAAGGGAAATGGCCTCGAAGAAGAAGCCATACGTGTGATAAAAAGCATGCCTAAATGGACACCTGGCCGCCAAAACGGTAGAAACGTAGCTGTGCAGTTCAATTTACCTATACGTTTTGTGTTGGAACCAGCCAATGTGCAATTCACCCCACCCAACAGCAAGGAAGAAATATTCACCTTCGTAGATCAACCACCTACATTCCCGGGTGGTGAAGAAGCAATGGCAAAATATCTTTCTAAAAACATTCGCTATCCAAGAGCTGCCCAGGAGCATGGTGCAAAAGGAACCATATTTGTACAATACATTGTCAACAATGACGGTACCCTCAGAGATGTTGCCACTGTAGGCGCCAAAAAGGGCTATGGACTGGAAGAAGAAGCCATCAGGGTAGTGAAAGCAATGCCTAGATGGAAACCCGGTAAACAAAACGGGCGCCTGGTAACGGTACAATATAATTTGCCAATAAGATTTACACTGGTAGAATAACATTATAAGAACAGCAACACTAAAACATCAATCAACAGGAGTCCTGGTTTCTACCGGGACTTTTTTATGGAATCAGGCGGCGTGTTCATCTATTTAAAAAATTACTTTATGCTGCTACTCTCCTGCCTCCTGGCTGCACTGAGCGTTTGCGCTACGGATACCACTAAAAAAGGACTGGTGATAACACCTAAAGTTGATGACGGCCAGTGCCATCCATAATTTGTTATTCTCTCTCTTTAACAGCATCTTTGCTGGCATATATACCCAATTCCCATGCCTTTCAAATATCTGTTTCCCCTGGTCGCATTGGCTACATTGGCCGCTACGCAAACGCCAGCAAGCGATCATGTGGCTGCATCAACTGCCGCAGCCACGGACTCCACCCCACGCCCTATACGCAGAAGCGGAGATACTACTTTTTATGACAATGGATGGGCCTTTGTAGAAAGACCTCCTGCCTATCCCGGAGGATGGGAGAAAATTGGCCAGTACCTGTCTGACAATATCCGTTATCCTAAAGCTGCGTACAAAGCACGTGTAAGCGGTACCGTTAGGGTTAGCTTTGTACTGGATTCCACGGGGCAGGTAACGAATGTACAAGCGTTGGATAGCCTCGGATATGGACTGGAAGAAGAGGCTACAAGGGTAATCCAGAAAATGAAACGCTGGGAGCCTGGCACCCAGCAAGGCAAAGCCGTCAATGTGAAGTTTATGCTCCCTATCAAATTCTCTATTCCATAAAATAAAAAACCCGTCCCGCTAAATGGCAGGACGGGTTTTTAGTAATTTTTTATATTAGTACACAAATGTACCTGCAGGTGCAATCACCGTTACTTTCTTCTCTGGTGCGGCTTCTACTCTACCTATAATTTGCGCATCGATATTAAAGCTTTTGGAAATAGCGATGATATCATCCGCAATTTCAGCAGGTACATACAGTTCCATTCTATGGCCCATGTTAAACACCTGGTACATTTCTTTCCATGGCGTACCGGATTGTTCCTGGATTAACCGGAACAACGGAGGCACCGGGAACAGGTTGTCTTTTATCACATGCAGCTGCTCAATAAAGTGCAGCACCTTGGTTTGCGCACCGCCGCTGCAATGCACCATACCATGAATTTGCGGACGGAATTGTTCCAGCACTTTTTTGATCACCGGCGCGTAGGTACGGGTCGGTGATAATACCAGCTTGCCGGCATCGATTGTACCAAATCCTTCGATATCTATTTTATCTGTCAGGGATTTTTTACCGCTGAACACCAGTTCAACAGGAATATTCGGATCAAAACTTTCAGGATATTTTGCCGCTACTGCCTTGTTAAATACATCATGACGGGCACTGGTTAAACCATTACTACCCATACCACCGTTATATTCAGATTCGTAGGTAGCCTGTCCGTAAGAAGCCAATCCTACCACCACATCACCTGCCTGGATACGATCGTTGGAAATCACATCAGATTTTTTCATGCGGCAGGTAACGGTAGAGTCAACGATGATGGTACGAACCAGGTCGCCCACATCCGCCGTTTCACCACCGGTAGAATAAATGCTGATACCATGGCTGCGCAATTCCGCGAGAATTTCTTCTGTACCGTTAATGATAGCGGCAATCACTTCTCCTGGCAACAACTGTTTGTTACGGCCAATAGTGGAAGATAACAGGATATTATCCGTGGCGCCTACACAGAGCAGGTCGTCCATGTTCATGATAATAGCATCCTGTGCAATGCCTCTCCAAACGCCCAGATCACCGGTTTCTTTCCAATAAATGTAAGCCAGGGAGGATTTGGTACCGGCACCATCTGCGTGCATAATATTGCAATATGCATCGTCGCCCCCTAAAATATCAGGGACTATTTTGCAGAATGCTTTAGGGAAAAGTCCCTTATCAATATTTTTAATGGCATTATGCACATCTTCCTTACCTGCTGAAACACCGCGCTTGGCGTAAATATTATTATCCACCGGGAAATAAATAAGTATGTAAATAAAAAATAAACTGAATAAAGACGCTCTTCAGGCTGCAAAAGTAACAGATTCCGCGCAGAATGCCCGCCGAATGTGTTAGATTTGCACGGCGTTTTTGATAGTATTGATTTTTATGCAGGTTCACAGGGACTTAGAACACTTACCGGAATTTCGAAATGCGGTTGTTACCATCGGCACTTTCGATGGCGTACATGCCGGCCATCGCTTCATTATCCAGCAACTGGAGCAGGCTGCCCGTGAGTGTGGCGGCGAAACGGTGATTGTTACTTTTGACCCGCATCCACGGGAAGTATTGCTACCCAGCCCGAATAATATCCGGCTACTCACCACCTTACCGGAGAAGATCGCCCTGCTGGAGCGTGCTGGTATTGACCACCTGGTAGTAGTTCCCTTTACTAAATCATTTTCTGAAATGCCCGCCCGCAGCTATCTGGAAGACTTCCTGGTGGCCCGTTTCCGTCCTCATACCATCATCATTGGCTATGACCATCGCTTTGGCCATAACCGCGAAGGCGGACTGGAACTGCTGGAAGCAGAGCAACAACAATATGGCTTTAAGCTGATAGAAATCCCACAGCAGGTAGTACACGACCTGACGGTGAGCTCTACCAAAATCCGTAAAAGCCTGCAGGAAGGCCATATCAGCCTTGCTAATGAACTACTGGATTACTCCTATTTCATGACCGGCACCGTAGTGCATGGTGATAAAATGGGCCGTCAACTGGGCTATCCCACTGCCAATCTGCACCTGAACGATGAAAGAAAACTGATTCCTGCAGAAGGTATTTATGCCGTTCGCGTAGGATTAAACGGCCATAACAACCTGCTGCCGGCCGTGATGAGCATCGGTTTCCGCCCTACCTTCAATGGTACGGACCTGCGACTGGAAGTGCATCTTTTTGACTTTAACGAAGACTTGTACGGACAGGAACTGACGGTATACTTCGAATCATATATCCGCTCCAACCTGAAGTTTGATAATATTGATGCTTTGATTGTACAGATGGATAAGGATTCAGCACAGGCAAAGGAGATATTGGCAAAAGAAGTCTAGCCCTGTTGTACCGGTAATACCACTTTTTCTTTCACCGGCCTGGATAATTTATATCCACTTCTTAATAGTAACACACTGCCTACCAGCATAACTGCCAGTGTGCCCCAGAACCGCAATAACAGATTATCACCTGGCTTCAGGTTCTTAACTACTACTGCAGGATCTTTGTCTATAGCACCTAAAAATCCAATCATCAGTAAAGTACCTGATACAAAGTATACCGCCGCCCATAATTTTCTGCCCATTGGTGACAGTGGCTTTTTACGTTCCAGGTCTCCGGATGATTTCACACGCATAAACAAGCGGTACCCAAACCGGCACATAATGTAGGCCAGCCAGAAAAGGCCCAGTAACGTCAGGGTAGCAAGCGTTTTTTCTCCTATCCCATGAAATTGACTAAGGTTCTCTGTGTAAAATATGAGGTGGAAGACACTAATCACCAGGAACACACCTGTTGTTACGGAGAAAAAGGCTATAATACACTTCAGTACAGCATAGGTTCTTTGCATGATAAATATTTATAATGCAATGATACTACATTAATTCATCACCTTGTACATCAATTCCTTCATGAGTTCTCCATCTTCTACCCCACTATCGTTAATGCCTATACTCCGCAGGTTATACTGATGTAATAGCAGGATTGCTTTTTCCGTGCCTTCCGGACCATATTGCCGGGCGGCGTTCATGTAGTCTTTTACAAAGAAGGGATGTACGCCCAGTGCGGCGGCCACTTCTTTCTCTGCCCCTTTTACGCTGAAGATGAGATTTACTTTCGCGAAGAAGTTATAGAGTGCAGGCAGGGTCATTTGTATAGGCGCTGCCTTAGGATTGGCGGCAAAATAGGCGATGATTTTAAATACTTTAGCGGTATTTTTTTGTCCAACGGCATTTTGCAATTCAAATACGTTGTATTCTTTACTGATTCCCACATACTTCTCAATATCGCCTTCGTCAATTTTCTTTTGGGCGGGCAGGTTTACCAGCAGCTTATCTATTTCATTGGCGATACGGGAAAGGTCGTTGCCGATATGATCTACCAGGAGGATAGCTGCTTTTTGTGAGATGGCCAGTCCGCGGCTGCTCACATAAGATTCTGCCCAGGCAGGTAGTTGGTTATCATATAATTTTTTGGTAGACAGGAGTACGCCCTTATCCTTAATGAGCTTCGCCATTTTGCTCCTGCCATCAATTTTGCCTTGTTTGTGTGCTACCACAAATATGGTGGAAGACAGGGGGTTGTCGATATAGGCTTCCAGTTTAAGCAGGTCGCGCATGGCCTGTGCTTCTTTGAGCAATACCACTTGTCGTTCTGCAAACATGGGATACCGGCGGCAGGCGTTGATAACGGTGCTCCAATCGGTATCTTTCCCGTAAAGCACGGTGAGGTTAAATCCTTTTTCGGCTTCCGGCAACAGTTCGTGTTCGGCATAGCTGGTTACCTGGTCAATAAAAAAGTCTTCCTCACCTTCCAGCCAGTATAGCGACTTAAATTTCTGTTGTTTCCAATCCCTGATGATATCCTGGTAATCCATGTATTATATTAGCTTTTAGCCTTTAGCAGTTAGCAGTTAGCAGCTTTTAGCGATTTATTTTACAATAACGATGTCTTCCTGTTTGAGCACCGGCAGTCGTTTAAATTTCAGCATGAGCTGTGCTACTGCGAGAACATCTTTCTGGCAATAGGCGGCGATGCGTTCGAGGTCCTTTTGTTCCCAGTATACGCTGGCTACCATACTGCCGTCTATGTCGTCTTTAGGCGTTTCAATGCCCATAACGGCGGTCAGGAGTTTCAGGGAGATATAATGTTTAAAGTCCCCGAAGCGCCATAGATGCAGGGTATCCAGCATGGGAACTTCCCAGGGTTTGAATCCGTGCAGCTGTAAAGGCTGGGGCAAAGATAATTGATGGATAACAGACCGCCTGCAAATAAAAGGAATATCAAATTCTTTGATATTATGTCCTGCAAACTGGAAGCGGGGGTGTTTCGCATAGAATTTATTAATTAATTCTAAAAATCCGCTGAGTACAACTGATTCATCATCATTATAAAACGATTTCAGCCGTAAAGTATATCGATTATTTTCGAGGCTGAAGAAGCCTACAGAAATGCAGACGATTTTCCCGAATTCAGCGTAGATGCCGGCCCTGTCGGCGTATGTAGCATCCTCATTTCCGGAAACTGGCGCAGTTTTTGCAATTTTGTCACGCCAGAGCTGTTGCATATCATCAGATAATTGTTCCAACGCAGGAGCAGCCGGGGTTGTCTCTATGTCCAACAGCAATAATTGATCTAACGCAATATTTGGAAGCACGATTGAAAAACTGTTTTATATCTATTTATAAAATATGAATAATATAACTACTTTTGAATAACGATTTTTAACCATATAACAATTAAACATAAAACTCACAACTATGACGGAGAACACATTTAACACCCCTGCGCCGGGATCACCCGGACCAGAAAAACCACGTAGTCGCAATGGTCTAATTTACGGTATTTTAATCGCAGCATTAGCCGGTACGTGGATATATATGTTATACGATAAGAACAAAACCAGCGATCAACTCGTACAAAAGAACACACAGATAGATTCTATCTCTTCTTCACGTGACGCTTTACAACAAGAATATAACGCAGCGAATGCCCGTTTGGATGATCTGATTTCACAGAATACCCGGATGGATAGTCTTGTTAAAACAAAAGATAAGGAAATACAGGATATGAAAGCCAGGATCTCCAGCATCCTGACCAACAAAAATGCTACGCAGGCGCAACTGGCAGAAGCCCGTCGTTTGATTGAGCAACTGAAATCCAATATCGAAGGTTATCAGCAAACCATTGAGCGACTGGAGGGTGAAAAAATTGTACTGGCTGGTGAAAGAGATGTAGCGCGCAAAGAACGCGACTCTGTATCTACTGTGAAAGACAGTTTGAATAAGAAAGTGGACCTCGGATCTGTATTGCATGCTTCCAACATTAAGCTGCAGCCTATCCGTGTTAAACACAATGGCAAAGAAGTAGAAACCAGCAAAGCAAAACGCGCAGATATGATGCGGGTAACCTTTGACCTGGACGACAACCGCATTGCTCCTACCGGCGACAAAGAAATCTTTGTAGCGATTACTGCTCCTGATGGTGCACCGCTGGCTGTAGAAGCATTAGGTTCTGGCCGTTTTACACTGGAAGATGGTACTGAGAAGTTATATACTGCCAAGAAAACAGTAGCCTATGTAACTGGTCAGAAACAAACCATTTCCATGGATTGGAAACAGAATTCTGACTTCAAACCAGGTGACTACGCCGTTGAGATTTACCACAATGGCTACAAAATTGGCCAGGGTAAAGTGACACTGAAGAAAGGTGGATTATTTTAATAGCTAATCGCTGTTAACATAAAAGCGAAAGACCGGAGTGGATATGAATCCTTACTCCGGTCTTTTGTTTTTGTAATATTTGCTCAAATTTTCCGTTTTATAGCTTTCCGATCTCATTTTTACGCCTTCTACACTGTTCCCCTGATATTTTTTTCGCTTATCTATTTTGTTAACGATTAGTTATTGACAAAAAGATATATATAAAAATAAAATTAAATTAACGTTCTTTGCTCACATAATTAAAGATAGCCGGAGGCCACTGTGTACCAAGACCAATGCTTGAGAAGAAGAATGTGACAGGCAATTTATAATGCCCAATTAGACCCGTATTTACAGTTATGAAAACTGATTTCAGCCACTTGTAGCATCTGAAGTCAATGGTTTTATATTGCTGTAGAAAAGGTAACAAAGTAATAGGTTCTTCCCTCAAACCATCGTCTATCGGCGCAGCCTTTTGTTATTAACGGATCAGATAAGAAGCCCAATTAAAACTGAAGCATGGAAGACATGAGTAAAATAGTGTACGTTGTAGATGATGATGAGATTTTTCATTTCATTATCAAAAAAATGTTGGGGCAGCAAAGCAGTGACCTGGTAGTTACCTCTTTCCTCTGCGCAGAAGAGGCCCTCGAGCAGCTTTCGAGCAATCCCCAGCCTACATTGCCCTCTCTTATTATTCTTGATATGAATATGCAACGGATGAACGGATGGGATTTTATTGAAGCGTACAGGGGATTAAAGACGTCGCTTAAAAATACAATTCCGATTATCATGTGTTCCTCCTCCGTAGATGTAAGGGATATGCAAAAAGTACAGCATACACCGGAACTGATGGCTTATATTACCAAGCCGCTGGATAAAAATAAGCTCAAAGTAATTGAAGAATATTTATAAATAATTACGAATTTCAAATTACGAATTACGGCTTAATCAGAAGACAACAGCGAATACTCTTCGCGTTTACCATCTTCTAATTAAGCCGTAATTCGTAATTTGAAATTCGTAATTTCTTTTATGCTAACACGGCGTTGCCGTACATTTCTTCACGCAATGCTTTCACACGTTCGTCGGCCAGGTACTCATCAAACGTCATCAGTCGGTCAATGATGCCTTTAGGCGTTAATTCTATAATACGGTTCGCTACTGACTGCATAAAGGTATGGTCATGTGTAGTAAACAACACCACGCCTTTATAGTTAATCATGCTTTCGTTGAACGACTGGATAGATTCCAGATCAAGGTGGTTGGTAGGCTCATCGAGTACCAGTACATTAGGATCCTGCAGCATCATGCGGCTGGTCATACAACGTACTTTTTCTCCTCCACTCAATACGGAAGTTTTCTTCATGATTTCATCTCCACCAAATAACATCTTACCCAGGAAACCACGCAGGAATGGCTCATCCACATCTGTAACGTGTGGTGGTACATACTGACGTAACCAATCCATCAGGTTCAGGTCTTTATTGGTAAAGAAAGCGGCATTATCGTTGGGCAGGTAAGCACTGGTAACAGTGGTACCCCATTCGAATTTACCACCATCTGCGGGTACTTCGTTGTTGATCACTTCGAAGAAAGTAGTCAGCGCCAGGTGATCTTTAGACAGGAATGCAATCTTATCGTTTTTATTCACGGAGAAGGTTACATCTGTAAAGAGTTTGCGGCCATCTACCAGTTTCTCCAGCTTTTCTACGTTCAGAATCTGGTTACCTACTTCGCGCTGTTGCTTGAAGATGATACCCGGATATTTACGGTTAGATGGCTGAATATCTTCCACCACCAGTTTTTCCAAAGCTTTCTTACGGGAAGTAGCCTGTTTACTTTTGGAAGCGTTGGCACTGAATCGGGCGATAAAGTCCAGGAGGTCTTTACGCTTATCTTCCATTTTCTTGTTCTTATCAGCAATCTGGCGGGCCATCAACTGGGATGATTCGTACCAGAAAGTATAGTTACCACTGAAGATCTGGATCTTGGCGCGATCCACATCAGCCACATGCGTACATACAGCATCGAGGAAGTGACGGTCGTGCGATACTACGATCACGATGTTTTCATAGTCAGCCAGGAAGTTTTCCAACCAGCCAATGGTTTCCACATCAAGGTCATTCGTAGGCTCATCCAGTAACAGGATGTCCGGGTTACCAAACAGGGCCTGCGCCAGCAAAACACGCACCTTCAGGCTACCAGCAATATCCTTCATCAGGGTGCTATGCAGCTCTTCTTTTACACCCAGATCGCTCAACAGTACACCTGCATCGCTTTCCGCGGTATAACCACCCATTTCACCGTATTCCGCTTCCAATTCACCTGCACGCATACCGTCTTCTTCGGTAAAATCTTCCTTCGCATAAATAGCATCTCTTTCTGCTGCTATCTGCCAAAGCTTCTTATTACCCATTAATACGGCATTCAGTACTGTAACCTCATCAAATCCAAAGTGGTTCTGCGAGAGTACGCTCATACGCTCACCGGGAGTGATTTCCACAGTACCTTTATTCGGTTCTATTTCACCGGACAATATCTTCAGAAAAGTAGACTTCCCTGCTCCATTGGCCCCAATCACACCATAACAGTTCCCTTTTGTGAAATTGAGGTTTACTTCGTCAAACAATACTCTCTTACCAAAAGAGAGCGTTACGTTTTTAACACTGATCATGCTGGCTATGTAAATTTTGAAGCCGCAAAGATACAGATTTTATGCGGGCTTTCCAAGCCGACAGCGATCTTCATATAACCATTAAAAACAATACTTAATCATCTTCTTAATATTTAATTATATATTTTCGATCTCCCAACTAATCCAGGTACCCTACCTATCACCTCGCTACCGGTAACAAAAAAATAGCGAATGCCCCGGTAGGCTATCTTTCATTATTTCATCACATCTCCGCTTGATATGTATAACCTTTCTTACCGTATCTTTAGCGCATAAAAATTGATACCCGATGACAGCATACAACCAGATTTTCGAGAATAACCGGCAATGGATCGCTTCTAAATTAGCCACAGATACAGAGTTTTTCGATAAAATGGCGGACTCCCAAAGCCCGGATTACCTTTATATTGGCTGCAGCGACAGCCGGGTACCAACCAACGAAATCATGGGATTGGAAGCAGGTGAAGTATTTGTACATCGTAATATCGCCAACCTGGTACCTAATACCGACCTCAACGTCATGAGTGTGATCAACTATGCGGTAGTACACCTGAAAGTAAAACACATTGTTGTTTGCGGACACTATAACTGCGGTGGGGTGAAAGCCGCCATGCAGGCTAAAGACCTCGGTATCCTGAATCCATGGTTACGTAATATCCGGGATGTATACCGTTTGCATATGGACGAACTCAATGCAATCACAGATGAGCATGAACGTTATAACCGCCTGGTAGAACTGAATACACAGGAACAATGCATCAATGTTATTAAAACCGCTGCTGTACAGAAATCCTATGTGGCTAACGGCTTCCCTACTGTACATGGCTGGGTATATGATCTGAAAAACGGTATCCTGAAAGATCTGAAAATCGACTTCGAAGGTGTACTGCACGAAATACAAAAAATTTATGACCTCACAGGTTCCGGCCTGATGCAAAAAGATACTGAATAACAATGGGTCCGATTGGCGTATTTGACTCCGGATACGGCGGCTTAACCGTACTGAAGGAAATTGTAAATGAACTTCCGGGATACGACTATATTTACCTGGGAGATAATGCCCGTGCCCCTTATGGCAATCGTGGCTTTGATACCATTCACGCCTATACGCTGGAATGTGTGCAAAAGCTGTTTGACCTGGGTTGCCCACTGGTGATCATTGCCTGCAACACCGCATCTGCCAAGGCTCTCCGCACTATTCAGCAAAAGGACTTACCGCGTATAGCACCGGATAACCGCGTGCTGGGCGTTATTCGTCCTACGTCAGAAATGGTAGGTACCCTTACGCAAACCGGGGAAGTAGGCATCCTGGCTACCAACGGCACGGTATCTTCCGAGTCTTATCCACTGGAAATTCATAAGTTTTTTCCACATGTAAAAACCTACCAGCTGGCCTGCCCGATGTGGGTACCACTGATAGAAAATAATGAACATGAAAGTGACGGCGCCGATTACTTTGTAAAAGAATACCTGGATAAAATTTTATCCATCTCTACCGACATCGATACGCTGGTATTAGGTTGTACCCACTATCCATTACTGTTGAAAAAAATCAAACAGTATTTACCTGGTGGCATTAACTTATTATCGCAGGGTAAAATTGTGGCCCATAGCCTGAAAGACTATCTGAAGCGGCATCCGGAAATGGAAAGCCGGTTGAGCAAGCAACAGCAACAGCAGTTTTACACCACCGATGATCCGGCCATTTTTGATAAAATGGCGGAGATATTTTTCGGTAAAACAGTTACCTCAAAAAAGATGCAGACCAAATAACGCGAGTTTTGGTCTTTGTACAGGATTAGACTGATTAGACTGATTAGACTGATTTTTGTTTTTTATAATTTAGAAAAATAAAAAGTTAGGGGAGATGTAAGCATTCGCTTATATCTCCCCTAATTTTTTAAAATCAAAAATGAAAATCAGTCTAATCAGTCTAATCCTGTACAAAGACCAAAACTCGTGCTATTTTCCTTCCAGCTTCAATAAAAAAGCATATTCCAACGCCACCAGCTTCAGGGATTTGAATCGTCCGGAAGCCCCGCCATGCCCGCCTTCCATATTAGTTTGCAGCAACAGCAAGTTATGATCTGTTTTCAATTCTCTCAATTTGGCCACCCATTTTGCCGGCTCAAAATATTGTACCTGCGAATCGTGCAATCCGGTAGTGACCAGCATATTCGGGTATGCCTTTGCCGTTACATTATCATAAGGTGAATAAGACTTCATATAGTCGTACGAATCCTTGTTTTTTGGATTCCCCCATTCATCGAATTCACTGGTGGTTAACGGAATCGTTTCATCCAGCATGGTAGTGACCACATCTACAAAGGGTACCTGCGCAATGATGCCATGAAACAGCTGTGGCGCCATATTAGCCACTGCACCCATTAACAAACCACCGGCGCTGCCGCCCATGGCATATAAGTGTGCTGAATCTGTATAATGTGCTGTTACCAGGAAATTGGCACAGGAGATGAAGTCGGTAAAAGTGTTTTTCTTCTTAAACATTTTTCCATCTTCATACCATTGCCGACCCATTTCCTGTCCGCCCCGTACGTGTGCAATGGCAAATGCAAAACCACGATCCAGCAAACTTAACATATTGGAACGAAAAGTACAGTTGGTACTAACACCGTAAGATCCGTATCCATACAGCAACAACGGGCCTTTTCCATTCTTCTCAAATGTTTTCTTGTACACAATGGAAACAGGAATCTTTGTACCATCTGACGCGGTAGCGAAAACTCTTTCTGATGCATAATCTTTGGGATCATATCCGCCGAGTACTTCCTGTTGCCGCTTCAATTCACTTTTACCAGTTTCCAGGTTGTAGTCGTAAACAGAGTTAGGGGTAATCAGGGAAGTATAGTTATACCGCAACTCTTTACTATCCATTTCCGGATTTACGCCAACAGATGCATCGTAAGCTGGTTCTGCGAAGGGCAGGTATTTATCTGTATGGGTTTTATCATTGATGACCCGTATCATGGTTAAGCCACCTTTTCTTTCTTCCAGTACGGTGAAGTCTTTGAACAACTCCAGTCCTTCCAGCAATACGTCCGGACGGTTAGGGATCAGTTCTTTCCAGTTCTGGCGGGAAGTTTTATCCAGCGGGGATTCCATTAAACGGAAGTTGAGTGCATCCCAGTTGGTAACGATATAGAATTTATCATCGCGGTGATCAATGGAATACAGCATGTCTTTTTCGCGGGGCTGAAATACCCGGAATGCCTCATTGGGCTTGCTGGCATCAAGTATACGGCTTTCGGAAGACAAGGTGCTTCCGCTACTGATAACGATGTATTTTCCGGATTTTGTTTTTGAGATGTCAACATCAAAGGTTTCATCTGTTTCATGAAACACTTCTTTGTCGGAAGATACACCCAGTGTATGCCGCAACACACGGTCGGACCTCAGGGTAACCGTATCTTTACGGGTATAGAACAGGGTTTTGTTATCTCCGGCCCAAACACTGGTACCGTCTGTTTGGCGGATAACGTCTGTCAGCGTTTCGTTTGTTTCCAGGTTTTTAATGTGGATCACATACTGTCTGCGGCTCACTGTATCTAAACCATATGCCATCAAAGTAGCGTCCGGGCTGATGGTTACGCCGGTTACGTTACAGAAAGCATGTCCGGCTGCGAGTTCGTTTACATTGAGGATCACCTGTTCTGTTGCTTCCAGGCTTCCTTTCTTACGACAATAAACGGGGTATTCTTTACCTTCTTCAAAACGGGTGTAATAATAGTAGCCATTCTTAAGATAGGGCACGCTCATATCCGTTTCTTTGATGCGTGATTTCATTTCATCAAAGAGCTTCTCCTGTAACTTTTTCTCCGGCGCCATGACGGTGTCCAGGTAGGCATTTTCCGCATTGAGCCATGCCAATACCTTTGGGTTTTCGCGTTCATTCATCCAGTAATAATTGTCGATGCGTTTATCACCGTGGATATTGAATTCTTTGGCTATTTTTTCTGCTACAGGAGGTTTAATATCTACCTGGTCATTCATAGTATGCTTCTTTTCGTTACAAGACAAAAGGACCGTTCCCAAAAGCAACAATATATTACCCTGGAAGTTCTTTAACATAGGGAATAGTTTTAAATAGTATGGTAAATGTAAACAGGTCTACAAATTACGAATTCTCTTTACACTATTTTCATGTTTACCGGATCCCAGTTCACCAGTTTCTTGCTAAAATAGCTTTCGTTGGTCAGGAGAGCGGGGCCGGCGGCACGTAAGCCAAATACGGCATCTTCCACTACCGGTTTGCCGGTGCGCATAGATTCGAAGAAGTTGGCGAAGTGTTCCAGCCTGTCGTCGTAGCCTTTGGGTGCAGCAAAAGCGCTGGAGCTTTCGATGGTATTTCTTTTATCTGCCGGGTATTTGGTATTATACTGCGCTACGTAAGCGGCCTGTTGTGCTTTGGTAAAGGTGTTGAAGGTATCCCATCCCCCATATCCGGGAGCTTCCGGCAGTTTATGTTTTTTGATTTTAAAATCGTTCCAACCCAGTTCCAGTACGCCGTCTGTACCAATGAGGCGGGTGTATTCCCCACCGCCGCTGCCATCCGCGAAGTTAACGCGCAGGGTCATCTGGAAGGAAGGATGTTCTTTTGTTGCCGGGTAATCGAAAATAGCCACCACCGTATCTGGTACATCGCGGCCATCTTTCCATTGTACCAGGTTACCGCTGGCATAGATAGAAGTGGGTCCCAGGGAGCCGGTGATGAAGTGCAGACCGGTAATCAAATGCACGAAAAGATCGCCGGGAATGCCCGTACCATAGGCTTTATAATTGCGCCAACGGAAAAAGCGTACCGGGTCAAAAGGCAGTTTGGCGGTGTCTTTCAGGAAGGTATCAAAATCGATGGTAGCGGGAGAAGCGTCTGTAGGAATAGAATACTGCCAGGCGCCCAATGCGCTGTGGCGGTCCATCCTTGCTTCTACAACGTTTAGCTGCCCTATTTCGCCAGCCTGGTAACGTTTACGGGCCTCCGCCAAGGCAACGCTGCTAACGCGCTGGCTACCCACCTGGAATACGGCTTTAGTGCGTTGCTGTGTGGCAATCACCTTATGGCCTTCTTCAATCTGCTGCACCATTGGTTTTTCGCAGTATACTGCCTTACCGGCTTCCATGGCATCAATAGCGATGGTGTCGTGCCAGTGGTCGGGTGTAGCCACAATGATGGCATCAATATCTTTTCTTTTCAGCAGTTCGCGGTAATCGCGGGTGGTGTAAATGTGGGAGCCGTATACTTCCCTTACACGAGCCAGGTGACCATCATACAAATCTGCAGCGCCTACAAATTCAACACCGGGTACTTTGATGGCGGCATCCACATCGCCAAATCCCATGATGCCCATCCCTACACAGGCAATGCGTATTTTATCATTAGGAGATATTCTTTTTTCGGGTTGCAGTAACTGTACTTGCTCCGGCGTTTTTGCCATAGCGGCTAACTGCCCAATTCCCAGCAGGGCTGCGGTGCTACTAACGTGTTTTATAAATTTTCTGCGTGATTGTTCAGACATATGGTTTTATTTAAAAGGGATAGATCGATTCCACATAATAGTTAAAAAATTTAAAAAGATACCTTTTCAAAGGATGAACGGAAAGCTGGCCATAAAAAAAGCCTTCCCGTTACCGGAAAGGCTTTTATAAAGAATACGACGAATGTTATTTTTCGGAAGAAAAACCGGCACCAATGAACTCCCTGTTGAGGCGGGCGATATTAGTGAGGGAAATTTCTTTGGGACATTCTGCTTCGCAGGCGCCGGTATTGGTACAGCTACCAAAACCTTCCTTATCCATTTGTGCCACCATGTTGAGTGCACGGGATTGTTTTTCCGGATGCCCCTGTGGCAACAATGCCAGCTGAGATACTTTAGCAGATACAAACAGCATTGCAGAAGAGTTTTTACAAGCGGCTACGCAGGCACCACAACCAATACAGGCTGCAGCAGCAAATGCGAGGTCAGCTTTGGTTTTATCTACCGGGATACAGTTTGCATCCTGTGCGTTACCGGTATTCACGGAGATATAACCGCCTGCTTCAATAATGCGGTCGAAAGCGGATCTGTCTACTGTCAGATCTTTTACTACCGGGAAAGCACCTGCTCTCCATGGTTCTACGGTAATGGTATCGCCGTCTTTGAAAGCGCGCATGTGCAGCTGGCAGGTGGTAGTACCGTCCCAGGGACCGTGTGCACGGCCATTGATGTGCATAGAGCACATACCACAGATACCTTCGCGGCAATCGTGATCAAAAGCGATTGGTTCTTTTCCTTCGTTGATCAGTTCTTCGTTCACCACATCAAACATTTCCAGGAAAGACATTTCAGAAGAAATGTTTTTAGCCTGTAAAGTTTCAAATCTACCCTGATCGTTTTTGTTTTTCTGCCTCCACACTTTTAATGTGAGGTTCATGTTATAATGTTCCATATACCTTGGACAATTATTTGATTTATAATCCTGGTCAGCTGTTAAGCAGCCGGCCAATAACCATTATTTGTAGCTACGTTGTGTAGGTTTACATTCTTCGAATACCAGTGGTTCTTTGTGCAGTTCATACTTGCCTTCGCCTTTGTATTCCCATGCAGCCACGTAGCTGAAGTTTACGTCGTCACGTTGTGCTTCCCCATCTTCTGTTTGTGATTCTTCACGGAAGTGACCACCACAGGATTCGCGACGATTGAGTGCATCCATACACATTAATTCTCCCAGTTCCAGGAAGTCGGCCACACGACCGGCTTTTTCCAGTTCAGGGTTAAATTCGTTGGCTTCACCCGGTACACGTACGTTGCTCCAGAATTCAGCACGCAGTGCTTTGATTTCTTCGATGGCTTCCAGCAATCCTTTTTCGTTACGCGCCATACCGCATTTGTCCCACATGATTTTTCCCAGTCTTTTATGGAAATAATCAACGGATTTGGTGCCTTTGGTAGCGAAGAATTTGTTGATGGTATCTCTTACATTCTTTTCTGCTTCCACGAAAGCAGGGTGATCTGTAGGGATTGCTTTAACACGGATTTCATCTGCCAGGTAGTTACCTAATGTGTAAGGAATTACGAAGTAACCATCTGCCAGCCCCTGCATCAGTGCCGATGCACCCAAACGGTTTGCACCGTGGTCAGAGAAGTTAGCTTCTCCCAGGGAGTATAATCCGGGAACGGTAGTACCCAGCTCGTAATCTACCCAAAGTCCGCCCATGGTGTAGTGTACCGCAGGGTAAATACGCATCGGCAGTTCGTAAGGATTTTCACCGGTGATTTTGGCATACATGTCGAACAGGTTACCATATTTCTCGGCTACTACTTCTTTACCCAGTTTAATAATTTCTTCTTTGGAGACGTTGCCCATCTGGCGTTTACCTACTTCCACATTACCATAGCGTTCAATGGCAGCGGCGAAGTCGAGGTATACCGCCTGTTTGGAAGTACCCACACCATAACCTGCATCACATCTTTCTTTTGCTGCACGGGAAGCCACGTCACGGGGAACGAGGTTACCGAAGGCAGGATATCTTCTTTCCAGGTAATAGTCCCTTTCTTCTTCAGGAATATCGCTGGCTTTGCGGGTATCGTTTTGTTTCTTAGGCACCCAGATACGACCATCATTACGCAGTGATTCTGACATCAGGGTCAGTTTAGACTGGTGATCGCCGGAAACAGGGATACAGGTGGGGTGAATTTGTGTGTAGCAAGGGTTTGCGAAGTAAGCACCGTTTTTGGTAGCTTTCCAGGCTGCGGTTACGTTAGAACCCATTGCGTTGGTAGACAGGAAGAACACGTTACCATAACCACCACTGCAAATCAGTACAGCATGGCCGAAGTGACGTTCCAGTTCACCAGTGATGAGGTCACGGGCAATGATACCACGTGCTTTACCATCAATTTTCACGATGTCGAGCATTTCGTGGCGATTGTACATCTTCACGTTGCCCAATGCTACCTGGCGTTCCAGTGCGGAGTAAGCGCCGAGGAGCAGCTGCTGACCGGTTTGCCCGGCAGCATAAAAAGTACGTTGTACCTGTGTACCACCGAAAGAGCGGTTACTTAACAGGCCACCGTATTCACGTGCAAAAGGAACACCTTGTGCCACGCACTGATCTATAATATTACCACTCACTTCAGCCAAACGGTGTACGTTGGCTTCACGTGCGCGGTAGTCACCACCTTTTACTGTGTCGTAGAACAAACGGAACACGGAGTCACCGTCGTTCTGATAATTCTTCGCCGCGTTGATACCACCCTGGGCAGCGATACTGTGTGCACGGCGCGGACTATCCTGAAAGCAGAATGCTTTTACTTTATATCCCAACTCTCCCAATGAAGCCGCTGCGGAAGCACCAGCCAAACCAGTACCAATGATAATCACTTCCAGATTACGCTTATTGGCAGGGTTCACCAATTTACAATGCCCTTTGTAGTCTTCCCATTTGGAATTTAATGGTCCGGCAGGAATTTTTGCGTCAAACATATATCCTTACTTTACAGAATTATTTGAAATAGATTAGAACAGGAATGATGGCAAAACCAACAGGGATTGCTATTCCAAACAGCCAGATACCGATAAAGCTCAGTAAGCCATTATATTTCTTGTGATTTAAACCAAAGGTCTGGCAGGCACTTTTAAAGCCATGGATCAGGTGGAAGGACAAGCCAATCATACCTACTACGTATAACGCCACCAACCAAACATTTTTAAACGTTTCCTGAGACACCAGGTACAAATCCTTCAGTGGTTCTTCCTGACCTGGATAAGTGTGGAGCGGCATTTCACCGTAGTGGAATTTTGCCCAGAAGTTAGCCAGGTGAATAATAATGAAGATAAGGAGAATACTTCCCATGATCGCCATCTGACGGCTGAACCAGGAAGATGTTTGATTACCCGGATTAACGGCGTATTTCACCGGACGGGCTGCTCTGTTGCTAAATGTGAGCTGTAGCGCAATAAATGCGTGCAGGATTATCACAATTTTCAGCCCCCAGGCAATAAACTGAATCAGGCTGTTGTGTCCCATGAACGCGGCATACGCGTTAAAGGCTTTACCTTCGTCGTTGTACAATAACTGGAAATTTCCCGCCAGATGTACGATCACGAAACTGCAAAGAAACAAGCCGGTAGCACCTACCAATAACTTCTTACCGATAGAGGTATTAAAGAACTGTGACCACTTCATAAGTAAAAATCTAAGCTTCCTAGTATAAAAAGATGATTGAAATGTCGCGCAAATTTAACGCAGGAAAAATAAAAAAAAATGATATTTATCAGGTTTTCAACTGTATAGACGATTGATAAAATGTATTATTTATTGAAAATCAAAGAATTCAAAGTGAATATCTTTCATTTTTTACTGAAAATTTAATATCATTCCAACCGCTTCAGCATAATGTTATCCACCATGTTAAACAGATGCATTGGCTGATATGTTCGCCATTTATCATCATCCAATAAGTGAACATAGTAGTTTAGCCGTGCTTTCTCAAATTCTTCACGGGTTTGTATGGGCATATTCAAACTTACAATCCAGCCGCCATCATCGCGGATATCTTCCCACCATTCTTCATAATAACAATCATCGGAAGAATGAAAGTTCATCACATTTTCCGTAATAAGGATAAATTTCGTGATGCCTTGTGCGATGAGCGTATCAATAATATTACGCTTCAGGGTCATGATATCATTGTCGATTGCATCATTCCATTCTCCCAACAATTCAATGATTGTAAAATTGAACTGGTAATCTGTATACAGGATTTTCATGTATAAGTTGCGTGCACCAAATTCATCCCATTGTGGATGTATATAATAATTATATACAGAATTGGAATATTCAAATTCGCTGTATTCTCTCCCATAGAAAGGAGAATACTCATCTTCTTCGGCAGCGTACAAATGCCGCCAGTTATAATAAGGCTCTATGTTATGCATACCTGGTTTATCAATGACCAAAGGTCAGGTTAAATCATTTTTTATCAAAATCATCTACCGCTTTTTTTACGCTGCCTGCTTTTAACAGCAGTTCCTGTGCCTGTTGATAGTCGGTGAGCGACAACTGTTCCATCAGCATTTTTACACCGCGGTCTACCAGTTTTTCGTTGCTGAGTTGCATGTTCACCATTTTATTATCTTCCACTCTACCTAACTGTATCATCACAGCGGTGGAAAGCATGTTCAATACTAATTTCTGCGCCGTACCGCTTTTCAGGCGGGTACTACCGGTCACAAATTCGGGGCCTACCACTACTTCTACCGGGAAATCGGCAGCTGCCGATACCGGCGTATCCGGGTTACAGCTGATGCTACCGGTAACGATACCATGACGGCGGCATTCATCCAATGCACCAATTACATAAGGGGTGGTGCCACTGGCGGCAATCCCTACTACCACATCTTTGTTGGTAATATTATACGCCTGCAAATCTGCCCAACCCTGCTGGCGATCATCTTCTGCAAACTCCACTGCTTTACGGATGGCAGAGTCGCCACCGGCAATTAATCCCACTACCAGGCCTTGCGGCACACCAAATGTTGGTGGGCATTCAGAAGCATCTACTACGCCTAAACGTCCGCTGGTACCTGCTCCCACATAAAACAGGCGTCCACCGGCGAGCATTTTATCAGCCACGGCAGTGACCAGTTTTTCTATTTGCGGAATTGCCTTTGCCACCGCCAACGGAACGGTTTGGTCTTCCTGGTTCATATTTACCAGTAACTCATTTACACTCATCTTCTCCAGGTGGTGGTAATGAGATGTTTGTTCCGTTACTCTTATAAATGACATACTTATTTGTTGAAAATGATTAACGATGATACTCCACCAGGCCTTCCATAGGGGTCCGCAGCACTTTTCCCATAGGCAACTCATATAGTTCGCACAGCTCTGTGAGGATGTCGCGGAAATGCCAGGCAATGCCACCGGTAAAGTGCAGGGCCGTTGTCCAGCTTTCGCGGTATTTGTAAATATGATTAAAGAAAAAATCGTTCAGTCCATCTTCCAGGATATTCTGGATCATGAAGTGCTCCCGGTTTTCTGACAGGAAAGTGGCGAATCCGGCCAGGTAGCGGTTGGCTAACGGCTTACGATATACGTTTTCCAGGATTTCATCTTTATTGGTATGATACTTATATTCAAACCGGGCGAGCAGGTCTTCATCAAAACTCTGATACAGGTAGTACTGCAGCACTTTCCGGCCCAAATAGGCCCCGCTGCCCTCGTCGCCCAGTACGTAGCCCAGGCCGGGGTTGTTCTTTACTATCTTCTCCCCATCATAAAAACAGGAATTGGATCCCGTACCTAAAATACTGGCTACGCCGGCTTCATGACCGCACAGGGAGCGCGCCGCCCCCATCAGATCATGCTGCACATCGGCCGCCGCATCGGGCCATACCGCTTTTATAGCGTCTGATACCAACTGGATGTTTTTAGGTTGCGATAAGCCTGTTCCATAAAAATACACGGCGTCTACATGGCTGCCGGCCGGCAACTGAGGCGCCAACTCCGTATCCAGGATGGCTTTTATCTGTTCTGCCGTTTGAAAATAGGGACTTACACCCTGCGTTTTCAAAGTTAGTGGCTGATCTGCGCCCAGCACGCCCCATTCTGTCTTGGTAGATCCGCTGTCTGCTATCAACTTTATTCCAGCACCCATATCCGGTTATTTATGAAATTAAAGAATCCTAAAAGTTTGCACCTGATTTATGCTATTTTTGTCACAATTTAAACAAAAGGGTATCATATAAACAAATAGCCCCTTTTTACTTTAAATGATGATGATACATGTATGCGGCAGTTTGCTTTCCGCCAGGTGCCAATACTACATGGATAAAGATTGGTCATATAAAATTAGCGGGATAATAATCTGATTATGTCTAACAGGAAGTTGAATGTTTTTTTACCTCTTCTCTTTGCAGTTGTATTAGCCCTGGGCATGTTCCTTGGTCACAAAATGCCGGGATCGAACAATGGAGGCGCCACTGTATTTTTTAACAAACCTAACCGGGGACCCTTGCAGGAAGTAATGGACCTGATCAAAGCTAAATATGTAGATTCTCTCAATACCGAAGATTTACAACAGGAAGCCATCGAAGGTATCCTCGCCCACCTGGATCCACACTCTATCTATATCCCTCCTGCAGAATTGCAACGGGTAAATGAAGATATGGAAGGTAACTTTGAAGGTATAGGCGTAGAATTCAACATCACCGCAGATACTGTGAATGTGATCAGTGTACTGAGTGGCGGTCCTTCCGAAAGCGCAGGTCTCCAAACCGGCGATAAAATCCTGAAAGTAAACGATAGCCTCATTGCTGGCAACAACATTACCCCGGATAAAATCCGCAAATTACTGCGCGGTCCGGCCGGTTCCGTTGTGAACACATTAATATTAAGACAACAAAAAGCACTTAAAATCCCCATTACCAGGGGAGTGATTCCATTATATAGTGTGGATGCCAGTTACATGGCTGCACCAGGTGTGGGCTATATTAAAATCAGCAAATTTTCCGCCACCACCTACGATGAGTTTATGAAAGCCATCCGTAGCCTGGAAAAACAAGGCATGAAGAAACTGGTGATCGACCTCAGGCAAAACCCCGGTGGTTACCTGGATGCGGCTACCCGCATCGCAGATGAACTGCTGGAAGATCAGAAACTGATTGTTTACACCAAGGGTAAAGACTTTCCAAGAACCGACTATAAAACCAAGCGTCCTGGTATGTTTGAAAGAGGTGCACTGGCTGTCCTCACCGATGAGGGCTCTGCCTCTGCCAGCGAAATTCTGGCCGGCGCCGTACAGGACTGGGATCGCGGCACCATCATAGGCCGTCGTACTTTTGGTAAAGGACTGGTGCAGGAACAATATGATCTCGACAACGGCGGCGCACTGCGCCTCACGGTAGCCCGTTATTATATCCCTTCCGGCAGAAGCATTCAGAAGCCCTATGGTAAAGGACTGGACTATGATGACGACATCGCAGAGCGCTATCATCATGGAGAAATGGTGAACAAAGACAGTATCAAAATCACGGATACCGTTCCGTATAAAACAGCAGCAGGCCGCCGCGTGTATGGTGGTGGTGGTATTACACCGGACATTTTTATTCCGTTTGATACCTCCCGGTTCACGCCTACCCTCACGGCTATTTATACCCGCAATACTTTCAGCAACTTTGCTTATCAATATTACACCACCCATAGAGAAGTGTTTGCACCTTACAAGGATCCGGCGTCTTTCGCCAAAAATTTCCAGACCACCCCTGCGCTGATGGATGACTTTAAAGCCTATGCGAAAAAAGACAGCGTACCTGGCCTGGATCGCCTGGGTGCAAAGGACGAAGTAGAAATACGCAATCGCCTGAAAGCTATGTTGGCCCGCCAACTGTACAGAACAGAAGGCTACTATGAAGCGATCAATGCGGAGGATCCGGTAGTGAAGAAAGCATTGGAAGTGGTAGAGAAAGAGAAAGAATAGTAAAGGGATCTGCCTTCGGCAGATTGTCTAAAAACAGGATTCAACTAATTTTTATTTGGGGAGATGGAAACGGGTTAATGGTTTCCATCTCCCCAAACTATTTAAAGTGCATAAAAAAGAGAGAGGAGATGTACGACTACATCTCCTCTCTCTTTTTTATCGGATAACCTTGTTTCTATTGGTTTTTACGTTGCATCTTCGGCAGTGACTGAACAATGAGATCATTCATTACATTCACCGCTTCATCGAGGTAAATATCTTTTGTTCTGATCTTGAGCCAGTCTTTATTACGGGCAATTTTAGAAGAATCTCCTCCAAATTTCTCCATATCAGATTTAATATTGATGATGTTCAGTTCTTTCACTTTGTCATTTACTGCATCGTATTTCTTCAGAGCTGCGGTATTAGACTTTTGCTCTGATTTATAGGTTAGCAGGTTCAGTGAATAGGTTTCCTGTTTTTCCAGTTTTTTCAGGGTACTCAGGTTTTCGTTGAGCAGTTTGAAAGCCGGGCTGGAAGCCATTCTCTTTTCGCTGTTTTTCTTCAGTGCTTCCGCGTTTACCGGGTTGTACCAGGCAGTGAAAGGAGCGCGGGGTATTTCATCATATGCCAGGGCATCTGAGTCTTTACGTTCTGCTACTTCATAATAAGGATCTGGTAATACGATATCAGAAGCCACGCCTTTCAGTTGGGTAGAACCACCGTTGGCGCGATAGAATTTCTGTTGGGTCAGTTTCAGGGCGCCGAGGCTGCCACCGTCTTTCACCGGGTAGAAATCATCCAGGTTGAAGAGGCGCTGTACGGTACCTTTACCAAAGGTTTGTGTGCTACCAATGATTACTGCGCGTTTGTAATCCTGCATAGCAGCGGCCATGATTTCAGATGCAGAGGCGCTGTATTCATTTACCATGATAGCCAGCGGACCTTCGTACTGTACATTTTTATCACGATCGCGTAATACTACGGCATCACCGCCCCTGGAGCGTACCTGTACTACCGGGCCTTCCGGAATAAACAGGCCGGCCATTTGTACTACGTCCTGCAGGGAACCACCGCCGTTAAAGCGAAGATCCAGGATAATGCCTTCTACTTTCTCTGCTTTCAGCTTCGCCACTTCTTTGGCTACGTCTTCAGCACTGCGCGCGCCATTACGGTCGTTGAAGTCCGCATAAAACTCAGGCAGGTAGATATATCCTATTTTATGTTGTCCGTTGATGATAGCGGATTTCGCGAAAGTTTCTTCTGTTACAATTTCATCGCGGATGATGGTGATATCTTTGGTAGTACCGTCCACACTTCTTACGGTCAGTTTAACGGGTGTACCTTTTTTACCACGGATCAGTTTCACGGCATCTTCTACAGGATAACCGGTGATGTCTACTGATTCTGCGTTGCCTTGTGCTACTTTCTGGATCACATCATTTGCTTTTAACTGGCCTTGTTTCCAGCTTGGGCTACCTGTTACGATGCTTACCACCCTGATTTTATCACCTTCTTCTTTCAGTTGTGCACCGATACCAAAGAATTTACCGGCCATTTGTTCTTCGAACGCGCGTTTTTCATCAGGCGGGAAGTAGTCGGTATGTGGATCCATAGTAGTGGTGATGGCATTTACATACAGGTTGAAACGATCGTTATCATTCTGCCTGTTTTTCAGCCGTTCAAAGTAGCGATCATACAGTTGTTTTACCTTTACGCGGGCTTCTGCTTCCAGTTCCACGTCGGTTTTCACTTTCACGCTGTCTTTGCCTTTATCTTTTTCGCGCATTTCCTGCAGGTCGGTCAGTTTTTCCAGCGTGCGGTATTTCAACACTTTGCGCCAGGCTTCTTTCCGTGCATTTTCATCTGCGGGATAGTCGATTTTATCAGGATCGAGGGTTACTTTCTCATCCACGGTGAAGTCAAACGGTTTAGCCAGAATTTCCGGGTAAATAGCGGCGGCTTCGGCTACACGTTGTTTGATGAGGGTGTTAATACTGCGGAAGCAGTCGATCGGTGCTCCTTTCAGCTCATCATCAATGTGGGTGGATAAAGGCATTAATTTGTCCACATCTGTTCTCAGGAAAAATTTCTTTTCCGTATCCAGGCTACGCAGGTATTTATTAAAAACTTCGGTGGAGAATTTATCATCAATAGCTTTCGGCTGATAATGCCCTTCTTTCAGCATTTGCCCCACCAGGTTCATGATCACCTCATAACGTCCCGGAGGATCTTCGTTATGCCCCAGCTTATTAAAAGCTAACACGCCTGCGGAGATGCTAAGCAGCACTACCGGTATAATCACTTTCAGTCTCATATGTATCTCAATTGAACGTAAACGTTATCAAATCAAATATAAAATAAAATCACCCTTTGGGGGTGTAATTTATTCCTTTTAACAAAAAATTGGGCCAAACGGGTGCTGGGAGAGATATGCGGCGGAAAATAACCGGTTTTCCGCCACCCTGCACGTTTGTACGGTACCCGTTATATAACGGTCAAAACGGATGGAATGTTGGATGGGACTAATCTTTCACCAGTTTGTAGACGGCGCCGTGAAAACCATCATTACCGGAGGTGCTGGTGAGGGCATAGAGTTCTCCTTGTTCATCTTCTCCCCAGCTAAGCAACTGCATATTCCCGTTGGGAAGCCCGGACAGCTCCAGTGGCGCACGTTCCCATTGATTTCCTTTTGACTCCAACACGAAAGCTTTGCCATTGTAATCCCCAAAAATATACAAGCCTTGCAGGGAGGGAATGGCGGTGCCACGATACACATAGCCACCGGTGATACTTATCCCCAGATCGTGGTCATATTCATGGATGGGCGCTATAAACTGGGATTTATCGGCGCCGGCGGGAACGTTATAGTCATGATACCCTTCCAGCACACGCCAGCCATAATTTCCACCTTTTACAATAATATCCACTTCTTCATACTTATCTTGTCCTACATCCCCTGCAAAAAGCAGTTTACTTTTCGGGTCGAAAGAGAAGCGCCATGGATTGCGGAGGCCATAGGCCCATATTTCCGGACGTACGTCGGGATGATTGACAAAGGGATTGTCTGGTGGGATGGTATAGGGTGTACCATCCACATTTATTCTTAATATCTTACCCAGCAGGGTGCGCAGGTCCTGGGCATTGCCGATGGGACCATGTTTATCCCCACCACCTCCTCCATCCCCCAGGCCGATGTAGAGGTAACCATCAGGACCAAATTGCAGCTGGCCGCCATTGTGATTGGATTCGGGTTCGTCTACCTCCAGCAATATGCGCCGGGAAGCCGGATCTGCTATGTTCGGGTTACCTGCGGCGACGGTGAACTCCACCAAACGGCTGGTATGGTTAAATCCGTTTTTTTTAGTGGGTGCGCTGTAATACACATAAAATTTATGGTTGCTCCGAAAGTCAGGATGGAAGGCCATTCCCAGCAATCCTCTTTCATCATAGCCGGGATTCACACTCACCATGTCCTTACTGACATCCAGGAAAGGGGTAGGTAGGGTTTTGTTTTGCTGAACAATCCACACTTTGCCTTCTTTCTGACAAAAGAATAACCTGCCGGAGCCATCACCCGGTACTGCCATGTTTACAGGAGACAGGAACCTGTCTGTTACCAGCTGTAGCTTCGCTTTACGGACCGGGGTTACCGGTTTTTGTGGTTCTTGTTTGGCGTCGCTGCCGGCGCAGGCTGCCAACAAAAGTAATGCAGGCAATAAATATTTCATGGTGCTGCAGTATTGATGCAGGCTAAAGATAGCTATTAGCGGTTAGCTTTTAGCCAATGCAGCGGAGATAGTGTTAGGTGATTTTCGCCGCATTGACTAAAAGCTAAAAGCGAATGGCCAAAAGCTATTTTTGTATCTTCGCACAAAACTCATCAGGTTGGACACAACGGCACCTAAAAAGAACGACCCATACGCTTCGCTACGCTTTCCGGAATTCAATTATTACCTTGTTATCCGCTTTGCGCTTGTATTTGCGCTGGCTATGCAGTTTGCTATTATTGAGTGGAAAGTATATGAAATTTCCAAAGATCCTTTCTCCCTGGGATTGATTGGTTTGTCGGAAGTAATTCCGGCGGTATTATTGTCGCCGTTTGCAGGGCACCTGGTTGACAAACGGGAAAAACGGGGCATGTTGCTCAAATGTGTGATTGCCTATATTTTTATCAGTTCGGGATTATTTTTGCTTACCTGGGATCAGGCAGTGGTGGGCTTTTCCAGGCATTGGGTCCTCAACCTGATTTACCTGTTGGTATTCCTGGGAGGTATTGTGCGGGCATTTACAAGTCCATCCAGTTTTACTTTAATGTCTTTGCTGGTACCCCGTGAATTATACGCCAATGCGTCTACCTGGAGTAGTTCTGCGTGGCAGGTGGGTGGTGTGCTGGGGCCTGCGTTAGGAGGTCTTTTCATTCACTGGTTTGGGGTTCATTGGTCCATGTTGATAGTGGTATTCATTTTCCTGGCGCCTTTATATAGTTTAATCCAGGTAAAGCCCAAGCCTATCTATTATAAATCGAGGGGAGAAAGCTTTGTGACGGGATTAACGGAGGGGATGCGGTTTGTATGGAAAACCAAGGTGGTATTGAATGCTATGGCACTGGATATGTTTGCGGTGTTGTTTGGTGGCGCTGTGGCTATGTTGCCGGCATTTGCCACCGATGTGCTGCATGTAGGCTCACTGGGGTATGGGTTATTGCGCTCTGCTCCGGCGGTTGGCGCGTTGGTAACCATGTTTATACTGGCGCACAAGCCATTGGTGCATAAGCCTGGTATCAAGCTACTGGCGGCGATTTTCGGCTTTGGATTAACGATTATATTATTTGGATTATCTACCAGTTTTTACCTGTCCATCTTTGCCTTGCTGATCAGTGGTGCACTGGATGGCATCAGCGTGATTATCCGTCAGACTATTCTGCAATTGAAAACGCCGGATGATATGCGTGGGCGGGTAGCGGCGGTTAGTTCTATGTTTGTTGGATCTTCCAATGAGCTGGGGGCGTTTGAGAGCGGCTTTATGGCCAGGGCCATGGGTTTGGTGCCTTCTGTTGTATTTGGAGGATGTGTAACATTGGGCGTGGTGATTACTACGTATGTGATTTCACCGGCGATGCGGAAATTGGATCTGAAACCGTAGGAGCAGAAAGCATAAAGCGGAAAGCAAAAAGCTATTGTGGCGAAGATATAGGCGATAAATAATTAATATCTGCTTATATCTTCGCCACAATAGCTTTTTGCTTTCCGCTTTATGCTTTATGCTTTTCTATAATTTCATAGATTCTTTCAAACGTTCCAGCACATAGTACACTGCGGGGCAGGTGGTGCTGTTTTCGTAAGTGATATTGGGGCGTTTGAAGAAGTCGTAGCTATCGGTGTAGGGATAGTTGGCGCAGTCGCCGGGGCGGGCATCGTAGATGCTGCAGTAGTTATCGGCGCCAAGAAATGGGCAGGGCGTAAATTTCAGCACATAGTCCTCGTCTTTATCGATGCGGAGGTAGGTGTCTTTGAAATCGCCTTCCTTCATGCCCAGGTGTTTGGATATGCGCCGGATATCGGGGCCGGTGAAGCGGGGGCTGATGGTTTTACAGCAGTTACCACATTCGAGGCAGTCGATTTTGCTGAATGCTTCGTCATGCAGTTCTGGCAACAGTTTCTCCACCCCTTTACCGCGGCGGGTTTGTAATTTGGCGAGGAACTGTTTGTTTGCCTTTTGCTTATCCTGGGCTTTTTGTTGCCAGTCTTCTAATATTTTGCTCATTTGCTGCAAAGATAGGTATTTCGTAGTTGGACAAAAGTATGACATACATATCATTTAAGGATCCATCATTTATCACTGTTTTCCCTCGCCAGCACTGATTGTTTGGCTGTTCTTTAAAATCTGCATAGCTTTGCGCATTCTATTTCAAATTACCTGCTTACATCATGAATCTTTTTGATATTCAACAAAATGAATTCGTGCACCGTCACATAGGGCCGAATGAAGCGGAGACCAACCAGATGCTCGAAACCATTGGGGCCTCCAACCTGGATCAACTGATCAGCAAAACAGTTCCGGGCGCGATCCGCATGCAACAGCCACTGGCTATTCCTGCTGCGATGAGTGAAAGTGATTACCTCCGCCACCTGAAGGAAATTTCACTGAAAAACAAGGTTTGCCGTAACTATATCGGACAAGGTTACTTCGATACCATTACGCCCAGTGTTATTCTGCGTAATGTATTTGAGAATCCAGGATGGTATACCCAGTACACCCCATACCAGGCGGAAATTTCGCAGGGACGTCTGGAAAGCCTGCTGAACTACCAGACCATGGTAGCTGACCTGACAGGCTTGCCTATTGCCAATGCTTCCCTGCTGGATGAAGCTACGGCAGCTGCTGAAGCGATGACCATGTTCTTCAACGCGTTGAACAAAGACCATGATCATGTAACCAGACCTAAATTCTTTGTAGACAATAACGTTTATCCACAAACGGTGGATGTTATCTACACCCGTGCTACCCCACTGCATATTGAGGTAGTAGTAGGTGACTACAAAACTGCTGCTTTTGATGAATCTTATTTTGGCGCGCTGATCCAGTATCCTGATAACGTAGGGGCCACTGCTGATTACCGCTCATTTATAGACAGTGTACATGCAGTAGGCGCTTTTGTTGGTATGGCAACAGACCTGCTGGCATTGACCCTGCTGACTTCTCCGGGAGAAATGGGTGCTGATGCTGCTTTTGGTTCTGCGCAACGCTTTGGCGTTCCGTTGGGCTTTGGTGGTCCGCACGCTGCATTCTTCGCGGTAAAAGACGAATTCAAACGCTCTATTCCAGGCCGTATCATTGGTGTGAGCATCGATGCCAATGGCGGCCGCGCACTCCGTATGGCGCTGCAAACACGTGAGCAGCACATCAAACGTGAAAAAGCTACTTCCAATATCTGTACTGCACAGGCATTGCTGGCTAACATGGCCGCTATGTACGCTGTGTACCACGGTCCGGAAGGTTTGAAAAATATTGCTACCCGCGTTGCCCTGCTGACCAACACCCTGGCCGGCAAGCTGAAAGCGAAAGGATTGAAACTGGTAGCCAACAACTTCTTTGACACCATCGTGGTGGAGAACGTGGATATTAGAACTGCTGCTGAAGCAGCGGGTATTAACTTCCGCTATTTCGCCAACGGTAATGTTGGTATCTCCCTGGATGAAACAGTTACACTGTCAGATGTTAATGATATCCTGCACGTATTCGGCGCAGGTAAAACCGATGCCGCGGAAGTATCTAACGGTACTACCGGTATTGCTGCGGATTTACAGCGTATTTCTCCTTACCTGCAAAACATCGTGTTTAACAGCCATCACAGTGAATCACTGATGATGCGTTACCTGAAGATGCTGGAAAACAAAGATTTATCGCTCAATACTTCCATGATCTCCCTGGGTTCCTGCACCATGAAACTGAATGCAGCCACCGAGATGATTCCTTTAAGCTGGGCACACTGGAGCAAAATGCATCCATTTGCACCTAAAAACCAGGTAGGCGGCTATTTACAGATGGCGGACGAACTGGGTGAATACCTCAGCAAAATTACCGGTTTTGATTCCTGCAGCCTCCAACCTAACAGTGGCGCACAGGGTGAATATGCTGGCTTGCTGGTGATCCGTGAATACCAGAAGAGCATTGGTCAGGGCCACCGTAACATTATGCTGATCCCTATCAGTGCACACGGTACCAACCCTGCATCTGCTGTAATGGCTGGTTACAAAGTTGTGATTGTAAAAGCACTGGAAAACGGTTATATCGATGTGGAAGATCTGAAAGCCAAGGCAGCTACTTATAGCAAAGACCTGGCTGGTATCATGATCACCTACCCATCTACTTACGGTGTGTATGAAGAAAGTGTGAAAGAAATCTGTGCTACCATACACGAACATGGCGGACAGGTATATATGGACGGCGCCAACATGAATGCGCAGGTGGGCTTAACCGCACCTGGCCTGATTGGAGCAGACGTATGTCACCTGAACCTGCACAAAACCTTCGCTATTCCTCACGGTGGCGGTGGTCCCGGCATGGGCCCTATCTGCGTAGCCAAACACCTGACACCATTCCTGCCAGGCCACGTTACGCTGAATGATGGTAAGCCATCCAACGCAGTATCTGCCGCTCCATTCGGTTCTGCCAGCATCCTGCTCATCTCTTATGCCTACATCCGCATGCTCGGATCCAATGGTGTAAAAGCGGCTTCTGAATTCGCGATCCTGAATGCCAACTACATGAAGGCAAGACTGGAAAAAGCATATGATATTCTGTACACCGGTGTTAACGGCACCTGCGCGCACGAATTCATTGTAGACCTCCGTCCGTTCAAAGCATCTGCTGGTATTGAAGCGGAAGATGTAGCAAAACGTTTGATGGACTACGGTTTCCACGCTCCTACCATGAGCTTCCCGGTACCAGGCACTATCATGATTGAGCCTACTGAAAGTGAAGACAAAGGTGAACTGGATCGTTTCTGCGATGCCTTGTTAGCGATCCGTGCTGAAATTGCTGCAGTAGAACAAGGTAGCGTAGATAAGCAAAACAACGTACTGAAAAATGCGCCACATACCCAGGCGGTGATCACTGCTGACGAATGGACTCGTCCATACAGCCGCCAGCAGGCAGCATTCCCACTGGATTATGTGAAAGCAAATAAATTCTGGCCTTCTGTAAGCCGTATCAATAATACGTTCGGTGACAGAAACCTGATTTGTACCTGCGAACCTGCAAGTGCATATGAAGAGGCGACAGCATAAGAAACAGCTTTTAGCTGTTAGCTATTAGCCGTTAGCAAAAAAGCGGAGAGCATGTAATGTGCTCTCCGCTTTTTGTTATGTGGTTTATGTGATTTTCGCTGCATTTTCGATGAGCTAGTAGCTGGGAGCCAATAGCGGCTCCAGTACTTCGAGTTTACCGTCAATAGGTTGTGTGATATCGAGGCCTAATATTTTTGCTACTAACGGATACACATGTACGTTTTCGAAAGTGGCAATGCGGGCATGTTGTTTAAATGCGGGTCCCCAGGCCATGAATACGGCATTCATGTGGGTGAGGTTATTATCATAACCGTGGTGTCCGGGGTGCATTTTTTTACCATTGGTATCGAAAGCGTAATTTGCTTCTGCCAGCAGGATAATATCGCCGATGCGGTTATACACATCTTCCTGGCCATAATGCCATCTTTCCGGTGTTTCATTTTTCAGGTAAGCGGTATAGTGATTTTCGTGTGTTTTAAGATAGTTGTAAGCGGCTTTTATGTCGGCTTCATTTTTACCGTATAACATGATCTTTTCCATACCAGGCATTATTTTCAGCGGCTGTAATTCAGGCGCATCAGGTATTTTGAGGGTATTTACTGTATCTACTGCGAGCATACCATGATCAGATACCACGATAAAATTTACCGGCAGTTGCAGTTGATTTACAGCGGCCACCATTTTACCGATAGCGGCATCCACGAATTGTACAGCACTGCGTACGCTGTCGGAGTCCGGACCATATTTGTGTCCCATGTGATCTACTTCCGGAAAGTAGAAAGTGATGAGATGAGGGCGTTGGTCTTCCGGCAACTGGAGCCAGTTTGCCACTTGTTGAATGCGCTGATCAATGCCTGTTTTTTCCTGGTATTTGAAAGAATAAGTAGGTCTTACATTTTGGATAGCGCTTTCAGAGCCTACCCAGAAATAGCTGGCGCTGAGCATTTGCTGTTTTTCTGCGAGTACCCATAATGGTACACCATTATACCAGGTACCATCTTCTACTGCATCGCGGTTACCCACTTTGTATACAGCATCCCGTTTACGATCATAAAAGAGATTATCTACCAGGCCGTGATGGGCAGGATATAAGCCGGTGGCCAGTGAATAGTGATTGGGAAAAGTGAGCGAGGGGAAAGCCGGTTGCATGGCGGTAGCACGTACACCTGCTCCGGATAATTGCAGCAATTGGGTGGCGTTATATTTTTCTGCATAGTCATAGCGAAATCCGTCGACGGATATCATGATAACATAAGGCCTGGTTTGTTGCGTAGCACTGTTTTTCCGTCCCTCTACAATCAACTGGGCCGTGTCCTGTGCGTAGTTGCTGATACTGATCAAAAGCAGGGCGGCGGCGAATAAAAAAATCCTTTTCACGATTTGTTGTTTTATGATACAATGGGGTAGAAAAACAGATGATGGGTTGTAATAAGTGGGGCAAATTAGGTAACTATTTTCACTCGGGGCGACATAAATAAATTATAAATACGTTAATTAAAACGGTGCAACAAGCGGTTCTGCAGGTATTCATCTCCCAAAACATGTAATAATATTTTAACACATATTATTCCAAAACAGCATCAAATGCGCAAATTGATAATCACTGAGTAAAAAATTATATATATAATATTAATTAATTAATTGTTTATCTTTATATTAGCCTACTGAAAAACCATACAATAACTATGTCCGACTACACCTTTATTACTACTGAAGAACACTTTTTACTACAGGATGCGCTAAAGAGAAACAAGCAACAGTTAACCAAATTTGCCCTTATCGGTTTTGGGTTATTACTGGTAGCTGCCATCATACCGCAAATTTATTTGTACACCCATAATACAATGGGTGATGCAGATGATTCGCTCCTGTCGTTCAAGAACCTTTGGTTCTGGGTATGGTTGTTATCTTTTGTGGTAGCGCTGGTATTTGCGCTGATTAAAGTAACAGACATCCGTTACTGGGCGATCAAAAAGGACCTTACTACTTTACAGAAAGGTACCCTGCAGGCGCCAATGGAAGCGGTTTACCTGGAAAACAATGATTCACAAACCAACATTATGATCCTGCTGGAGAATAAGAAAAAACGTTTGTTTTACTGGATGCGTGGTGCATTGGAAGGCTATCGTGCCGGACAGGAAGTAGAAATTACGTATGCCCGTTATTCCCGTGTAATCATCAGCATTAATAAGAAATAATTGATCGATTTTTACGTGCCGGGTCCTGTGCGTTGGTATACTAACGTACAGGACTATTTTGTTTTTGTGAATGTTTGTTTGTATTCACTCACCTAAATATCTACCCATCATAATATCCAAAAATTTACTGATTTTTGTATGCAGCCGATCTGCATTCAAAAATCAGTAAATCGTTATTCATCATGACCCTCGCCCAATTTCAGGAATATTGTCTTTCTCTTCCCGGTGTAACCGAAGAATTTCCTTTCGGAGATCAAACCCTTGTATATAAAGTAAGTGGTAAAGTATTTGCCCTCAGCGGTATCGAGGACTTCCATTCCATTAACCTGAAATGTGATCCGGAAGAAGCCGTAGAACTGCGTGAACGCTATGAAGGCGTGATTCCCGGCTATCACATGAATAAGAAGCATTGGAATACTGTGGATGTGCACTCCGGTATTTCTAACAAACTCCTACTGGAATGGATCAAAAATTCTTATGCCCTGGTTGTTGCCAGTTTGCCTAAAAAAGAAAGAGAAAAACTGGGCCAGTAACCGTTCCCCACATACCTGCCGGCCATCCTTATTTTTTTTATTACTTTAGCTGCCATCTAAATCTTAAATAAACCGTTTATGAGAAAATGGCTGCTGCTGGCCTGCACCGCGCTATTCCTGATACCCGTTGCGTGTAAAGCCGTTAACCAGGACTCCCTCTGGATGTTCGAACACTACACCAAAAAAGAAGTGTACATTCCTATGCGGGATGGCGTGAAACTATTTACCGCTGTTTACCTGCCAAAGGATCAATCGGAAAAACATCCCATCCTGATGACGCGTACCCCTTATTCCTGCGCGCCTTATGGAGAAAAAAATTTCCGTCCTTATTACAAAACTTATTACAACAACTACCTGAAAGAAGGCTATATCCTGGTAACACAGGACGTGAGAGGTACCTGGATGAGTGAAGGTAAGTTTGTGAACGTTCGTCCGTTTAACCCTGCTAAAAAAGGGAAAACAGACATTGACGAAGCCAGCGATACCTACGACACCATCGACTGGCTGGTGAAAAACCTCGCCGGCAACAATGGTAATGTAGGTGTACTGGGAATTTCCTACCCCGGCTTCTACTCTACCATGGCTTCCCTGAGCAACCACCCTGCCTTGAAAGCCGTAAGCCCACAGGCACCTGTTACTGATTGGTTTATAGGAGATGACTTCCATCACAACGGTGCGTTCTTTATTTCCGACGCGTTTTCTTTCTACACCGTTTTCGATCACCCGCATCCGAAACCAACCACAGAAGGACCTAAAGGCATCAACTACTACACACACGATAACTACAAATATTACCTGGAAACCGGCGCCCTGCCTAATTTCGCCAAAATTATCGGCGACAGCGTTACCTTCTGGCATGAGATGTATGCACATCCAACTTACGATAGCTGGTGGAAAGCACGCAACGTGCGCAACTTCCTGCAGAACGTAAAACCAGCTATGCTGGTAGTAGGCGGCGTATTTGATGCAGAAGACTGCTTCGGCGCCTGGAACACTTATAAAACCATCGAAGAAAAAAGCCCGGCTACCAACAACCGCATTGTAATGGGCCCCTGGTATCATGGTCAATGGGCTTCCAACGATGGTACGCACCTGGGTAATGTACGCTTCGGCAGCAACACCGCGGAATACTATACCAGCAACATCGAAATTCCTTTCTTCAACTATTACCTGAAAGGCAAAGGACAAGCTCCTTCCATTGCAGAAGCCACTATCTTCTTCACCGGCGAAAACAAATGGAAACAACTACCCAAATGGCCTCCGGCTGATATGGAACCAAAGCCTATCTACCTGCAGGATAATGGCAAACTCGATTTCACCAAACCATCTGGCAGCAACAACTTCAGCGAATACGTGAGTGATCCTGCCAAACCTGTTCCCTACACAGAAGATGTACATTTCAACCGTACTATCAACTACATGACAGATGACCAGCGCTTTGCCGCCCGCAGACCTGATGTAGCTGTATTTGAAAGTGATGTGCTCAGCAGCGATATTACCCTGGCAGGGCCGGTAGTAGCTGACCTCATCGCCAGCACCAGCACCACAGATGCGGATTTCATTGTAAAGGTGATTGATGTATTCCCGGATGATTTCAAATATGAAGAAGACGCCAGCAGCGAACATCGCCGTGTTCCATCTTCTACCTATCCCATGGGCGGCTACCAGATGCTGGTTCGTGGAGAAATTATGCGCGGTAAATTCCGCAATAGCCTTGAAAAGCCGGAAGCATTCGTGCCAGATCAGCCTACTAACGTAAAGTTCACCATGCCGGATGTAGCCCATACTTTCCAGAAAGGCCACCGCATCATGATACAGGTACAAAGCAGCTGGTTCCCCCTGAGCGACCGTAATCCACAACAGTTCATGGATATTTACAAAGCCACTGACAAAGACTTTAAAAAGGCCACTATCCGCATCTACCACGATGCGCAGCACCCTTCGAGTGTGATATTGCCTGTTTCAAAATAACTGATCATCCCGGCGCCCTTAGTCAATGGGCGCCGGGATGATTTACCAGCGCATTTTCCCGCCCCCTCCCCATTCAATCCAATCAGACGCCCCACCATCCAGGGTTTTAAGTGCCAACTGTACAAATCCGTACTTGCCTATATTATAACGCAGCGCCACCCGCATAAAGTAATTTCCTTTTTCTTCGTTACGTCTCCAGGCATAAGAGCCCAGTTGCGCCCTTATTTCAAAGTCTTTTATATGTAGTGCATAACCCGCATGAAAGCCCATCAGCATTTTGTCGGTCGTACGCACATTGGTGTACAGCTTATGATAGGTCCAGCCCAGGGAGCCATCATAAAATCCGTCGAGGCCTGCGCCTATACTGCTCATATGCGTGAGGCGGCGATTATAATCCAATATCAGCGAAGCCGTGCCGTAAAAGGCTTTCACCTGTTCATCATTGGGGGTTTGTACTACGCCGAAGGCCGCTGTGGCACTGACTTCATTGTACCGTTGCTGCGGTGGTACGGACTTGTATACAAATGTAGGACGTCGTGGGGCCGTATACGTAGGATCAATCTGTTGCACTACAATACTGCGAATTACATTGTAATGGAAGCGTACGCCCAGGTGTACCCCTGCCATATTCAATCCCAGGTTAGGCGTGTGGGTACGGCCGTTGGAAAAATGCGTCAGGTCTATTCCATACAGAAAATCAAAAGCATCGGATAGCTTCAGTACCCCGCTGGCGCCAAGATTAAAGTATACATCCACTTTGGAACCTATGGCATCATTCGACGGATTATTGACAGAATCATAGGGGTTGAGGTCGTACGTGAGGCCCAGGGACAGTCCCAGCTCGAAATAATTTTTCTTCCGCCGGTGAAAAGGAGCATAAAAAAAGCCGTACAACCCACTGGGATTCCCCAATATAGTAGGGTTCCCGATATTCCCGGTATAAAAACCAATACCATAACTGGGATAATTAAACACCCGTTGCCAGGTTTTTTCACCGGTAGATTGCCAGCCCATGCGCAATTCCACCGACTGATACCCATCCTCCAGCGCTTTTTGCAGTTCTTCACCGGTATACAAGTGTGAGCCTGTGTGGAGTTTCAGTTCAATATATTTATGTCTGCCCAGGTTAGGGTTCAACCTGGCTCTTTTCCACAGATCAGTGGTATCCTGTGCCGACAAACATCTCCCGAAAAATAATAATAACAGAAACAGGGCATATGGCTTCATAAAAAAGGATTCATCCGTACCATGGGAAAAACAAGCAATTTTGCCGAATGTTCAATGCTGTAAAAGCGTGGCCGCTAAAATATTTTATTGATTAACTTGCAGGCAGCAATAAAACCCTTATTTTAAATATTATTACTGACAACAACGCTTTTATGTACAAGAAATACCTGTTCATCGGTGCGCTGGGATGTTTGTCTACACAAGCTTTCAGTCAAACCAAACCTACACCTAAGCCAGCTGTAAAACCGGCCGCTAAAACCGCAGCAGCCAAAGCATCGGTACTGAAAACACGCCTGGATTCCGTGAGCTATGGTATTGGCGCTAACATTGCCGACAACCTCAAAGCCCAGGGAGTTGATAATATCAATCCCACTGTATTGGCCAAAGCCATACAGGACGCCCTAAAGAATCAAACTTTATTACTGTCAAAAGAACAATGTGATATGAGCATAAGTAATTATCTGCAGCAGTTAAAATCTGAGAAATCTGCCAAAAATCGTGAAGCAGGACTTAAGTTCCTCGCTGAAAACAAAACAAAACCAGGCGTGGTAACCCTCCCTGACGGTTTACAATACCAGATCCTGAAAGCAGGAGACGGCCCTAAACCAACCGTTAACGACAAAGTAAAAACACATTACCACGGTACTTTAATTGATGGTACCGTGTTCGATAGCTCTGTAGACAGAGGTCAGCCTATCTCCTTCCCGGTAGGTGGCGTAATCAAAGGCTGGACAGAAGCGCTGCAACTGATGCCAGTAGGCTCTAAATGGCGTCTTTTCATCCCGTCTGAACTGGCATATGGTGATCGTGGTGCTGGTCCGAAAATCGGCCCTGGCAGCACGCTGGTGTTTGATGTGGAGTTGCTGGCGATTGAGCAGTAAATAAAAGCATAAAGCCGAAAGCATAAAGCTATTGAAGCGAATGACCTTTGCGAATATACGCATTGATCATTCGCTTCAATAGCTTTATGCTTTTTGCTTTATGCTTTCAGCTTCCTCGGTCTGCGTTGTTCCAGCAGCATAAAATCTGCCAGCACCATGGCTGTCACGGCTTCCAGTACTACTGGTACACGGAGTGCAATACACAGGTCATGGCGACCTTTCACGCTGAAAGTTTCTACTTCCCCGCTTTTAATGTTCAGGGTATGTTGTTCTTTAGGCGTGCTGGAAGTAGGTTTCACGGCTATCCGGAACACCAGCGGGTTACCGTTGGTGATACCTCCTACCACGCCACCGGCGTGATTGGTAGCGGTTTTACCTGTTTTATCCAGGATGGCATCGTTGTGTTCCAATCCCTTCATTTTGGCAGCGGCAAAGCCAGCACCAAATTCAATACCTTTCACCGCAGGGATGGCAAATACGGCATGTGCCAACGCTGATTCCAGGGAATCAAAGAAGGGTTCGCCCAAACCGATGGGCAGTCCGTCTACCACGCATTCCACGATACCGCCTACAGAGTCTTTTGCAGCAATTGCTGCTTCCAGGCCTTCTTCTGCGTTAGTGTAGCCACCTACTTCCGTGATGGTAGCATTTACCTGGATATCGTTGCCTAAAATTTTCTTGGCAATAACGCCGGCAGCTACCAGGTTGAGGGTCAGTCTTCCGCTGAAATGTCCGCCACCGCGATAGTCTTCGAAGCCGCCGAATTTTTCGGTCGCTACAAAGTCTGCATGACCCGGGCGCGGGAACTCTCTCAGTTTATCGTAGTCGGCGCTGCGGGTATTGTTGTTTTCAAACAATATAGTCACGGGTGCGCCGGTGGTATAATCATTAAACACACCGGATTTGATAAACGGCAAATCTTCCTCCTTACGGGGGGTAGTGCCCCTGGAGCCACCTTTACGGCGTTCCAGGTCTGCCAGGAAATCTTCCTGCTTTAAAGGCAAACCAGCCGGAATGCCATCTATATTTACGCCAACACTGGCGCCATGTGATTCTCCAAAAACGTTGACCCTGAATAATCTGCCAAAACTGTTCACACGCTGATGATTTAAAGTGAAAAAACAGCTGTTGGCTTTTAGCCTTTAGCTTTTAGTCAATGCAGCAAAGACCCTACTATGTTAATCTTCGCTGCATTGACTAAAAGCTAAAGGCTAAAAGCTAACAGCTAGCACGCTATACGCTTACCGCAACTTGGCCACCTAACAAAGCCAGGTGATCATAAAATTCCGGGTAAGATTTATTGATGGCTTCTGCATTGTCGATGGTAACCGGGCCATCTGCGGTGAGCGCCGCCACTGCGCAGGCCATGGCAATGCGGTGATCATTATGCGAATGCACGTGGGCGCCTTTAATACCAGTGCCACCGTGTACCAGCATGATATCTCCCTGCAGGTCTATTTTAATACCCATCTTACCAAATTCTTCCTGTAATGTTAACCCGCGATCGCTTTCTTTATGCGCCAGCCGGCTCACGCCTTTTATTTTCGTAGTGCCGTTGCAGTTAGCAGCCAGCGCTACCAGTGGAGGAAAGAGGTCGGGGCAATCTGTTGCATCTATTTCAAATGGTTGGAGTCCGCCTTTTTCTATGTTCACGGTGAATACGCCGGACATCATGTGGGCGCCTGCTTTTTCCAGTGCTTCCAGGATGGCTTTATCTGACTGTGCAGAGGCTACATTCAGGTGCTGTACTTCCGCTTTACCGGCTACGGCTGCTGCTACCAGCAGGAATGCTGCGCCGCTCCAGTCGCCTTCTACGGTATAATCTACCGCTTTATACGCCTGTTTGCTACCAAAGTGGAATGTTTCGAAATTCTTTTCTGTTACCTGTACACCAAAATGTGCCATCAGTTGCAGGGTTAACGCAATGTATGGTTTGCTTTTCAGGTCTGTTACTGTGATTGTCACATTTTCAGCAGCTGCACCATATGCCATGAGCAAGCCAGTGAGGAACTGGGAGCTGAGCGATCCATCGATCGTAATATCTTTAGGTTGTAACGGGCCCTGGATATGCAGGGGCAGCTTACCACCCTGCGTAGTACATTTTACATCCAGTTGTGGCAATACCTGTTCGAAGAAGTCCATAGGACGGGTAGTTAAGCTACCATGTCCTTCAATGGTAATCGGCAGGGAAGACAATGCAGCGATAGGCGTAAACATACGAATACCGAGGCCGGATTCGCCACAGTTGATTTCATCATAAAACGGCGCTACGCCATTGCTGGTGATTTCAAAATAATCGTATTCGCGTTTGATTTTAGCACCCAGATTTTCGGCTACTTCCAGTGCTGCCAGGCAGTCATTACTAAGGCCCGGATTACGGATGATAGTAGTTCCTTTTGCCAGCAAAGCTGCTGCCACGGCGCGTTGCATAGCGCTCTTGGAAGGATTTGCCGTAACGGTACCGGTAATGGTAGCTGGTGATACAGTAACTTGCATATATATTTCGTCCGCCTTTAATTTGATTAGAAAAAATTTTACAACTCCTGCAGTAACAACTTCAGTTCTGCAATGGGTACGGGCATGGTGGTAGCTTTACCTATTTCCTCCAGCAACACAAAATGGATCACATCCTTTTCACGTTTTTTATCCAGTTTGAAGATATCAAACACCGCTTCTTTATCGGATGTAAAGGCTACTGGCAGTTGGTAGTCGCTGATGAGTTTTATCAGTCGCACGGTTGCTGCCGTAGGCAGGTTCATCAACTTTTCAGAAAAGCGGGTAGCTGCTACCATTCCAATCGCCACGGCTTTACCATGTGCAATATGTTCCAGCTTCTCTACTGCATGGCCGAGGGTATGTCCGAAGTTCAGCCAGCGACGGGGACCCGTTTCCAGTTCATCTTCCAATACTACCTTTGTTTTTGCAGCCACTGATTTCTCCACCAGGTATTCCAGTACCGCTACATCGCGGGCCAATGCTTTCTCTTTGTTTTGCTCCAGGAAATCGAATAATGCGGCATCCATGATGCAGGCATATTTAATGATCTCTGCAAAGCCGTTATGCCATTCTTCTGCTGGCATTGTGAGTGGTAAGGTATAGTCGAACAAAATAAACTGCGGCTGGCGGATAATACCCAGCAGGTTTTTATGCTTACCATGACTTACCCCATTTTTGCCGCCAATAGAGGCATCCACTTGCGCCAATAAAGTAGTGGGTACAAATCCAAAAGGAATCCCGCGCATATAAATGCTGGCAGCAAATCCGGCAACATCCGTCATCATACCGCCACCGATGCCTACCAGCGTGGTTTTGCGATCGGCTTCGAATGCCGTGAGGCCATCAATGATTTTTTCAACGGTGGCCATATTTTTCAGCTCTTCGCCGGCGGGTATCACAATTTTTTTCCAGTCGTGTAAATGATGACCATGATGTCTTTCCACATTTTCATCTATCACCAGTACGGCCCTGTTACGGTCTACATGATTGCCCAGCTGCGTCAGGCTTTCGCCTAAAAAATAGGTAGTTTCCTGTTGTGCAAACTGGTGGAGTTGTTTTAGCATTTAGCTGTTAGCTTTTAGAAAGATATGTAAATAGCTGTTGGCTGTTAGCTATTAGCTGTTAGTAAATGCAGCGAAGACCAACATATGATCATCTTCGCTGCATTTACTAACAGCTAACAGCTAATAGCTAACAGCTGACTCGCTATTTCTCTTCGTTCATCACTTTGTTCTGACGGTTGATGGATTCCAGGTGAACTGCATCGAAATATTTCAGGATGAATTCTTTCGTGAGGCCCAGTTTCTCTCCTTTAGCGATGTTGCGCTCCAGGATTTCGTTCCAGCGGTTTGTTTGCAGGATGGTGATGTTGTTTTCTTTCTTGTAGGTACCGATTTTCTCCGCAATTTTCATACGGTTGCCGAGCAGCAGCATGATTTCATCATCTACCTGGTTGATTTGCGCACGCAGTTTTTCCAGGGCAGAGTTGAAGTCTTTTTTATCGGTATGTTCTCTTCTCCAAACGATACCATCGAGCAGTTCGGCCAGTTTTTCAGGAGTAATCTGTTGTTTGGCATCGCTCCATGCGTTGTCCGGATCTACGTGTGTTTCCAGCATCAGACCATCGTAATCCAGGTCAATTGCTTCCTGAGAAACTTCCTGTAAAATATCGCGGCGGCCGGAGATATGTGAAGGATCGCAGATCATTGGCAGTTCAGGCATACGGCGCTTCAGCTCAATAGCCAGGTGCCACATCGGCGCGTTACGGTATTGGGTGTTGCCATAGCTGGAGAATCCACGGTGGATTAAACCTACTTTATTAATACCGGCTTTCTGAATTCTTTCTACGGCACCGATCCACAGTTCGAGGTCCGGATTGATAGGATTCTTAATTAAAACGGTAGTATCAACACCTTTCAGCGCATCGGCTACTTCCTGTACGGAGAAAGGGTTTACTGTGGTACGTGCACCTACCCACAGAATATCTACTCCAAAATGCAATGCATCTTCTACCTGTTTAGCAGTAGCTACTTCCACTGCCAGTGGCAAACCGGTGATTTCGCGGGCTTTCTGCAACCATGCAAGGCCTTTGGTACCGATACCTTCGAAGGAACCGGGACGGGTACGGGGTTTCCAGATACCAGCGCGTAACACGTCTACTTTACCTGTTTTTTGCAGGGCCAATGCGGTGGCTAATACCTGCTCTTCGGTTTCTGCACTGCAGGGTCCGGAAATGATCAACGGCTTTTTATCGGAAGACGGATCGGAGAATTTGGTTTTAGATAAAATCTGTTCCATTGTCTGTACCATAGTATTGAAGTTAAGTAGATTATCAGAATTAAAGTTATTTCAGGATCTTCCTGATTTTATTGGATTTTTGAATTAGTTTATAGAAAGTGTCGTAGTCTTCTGTTTCGAGCAATGTTTTCATTTGCTGTAGCTGGCTGATATGTTCATCCAGTACATCCAGCACATTATTGCGGTTGTGTTTGAAGATAGGCACCCACATATCAGGCGAGCTTTTCGCGAGGCGCACGGTAGATTCGAAACCACCGCTGGCCAGTTCAAAGATGCGGCCTGACTCTTTCTCTTTTTTCAACACGGTTAATGCCAGTGCGAAAGAGGTGATGTGAGAAATATGTGATACATAGGCTGTGTGCAGGTCATGTTCTTCCGCATTCATATATACGGTGCGCATCTGCAGTTGGTCTACCATATTTTCCACTACTTCCAGGGCATCTTCATCGCTGTTTTTCACATCGCATAATACCATGGTTTTGTTGACAAACAAGTTGCGTACGGCGGCATCAGGGCCAGAGTACTCGGTGCCGGCCATCGGGTGGGCAGCCACGAAGCGACCTCTGTTGGGATGACCGGCAACGAGTTGCAGTATTTTTTCTTTGGTAGAACCTACATCCATAATTACCTGGCCGGGGCGTGCCTGGTCCATGATACCGGGCAATGCCTGTAATACTCCATCCACCGGGATGGCCAGTATTACCAGGTCGGAGCGCTGCATGGCTGCTTCGAGGGTAGCACCTTCATCAATGATATGAAGGTCCAGTGCACGTTGCAGGTGCTCCTGGCTATGATCTACCCCGATCACCCGTTCCGCCACGCCTTTTTCCTTCAGCGTAATGGCGAGTGAACCTCCTATTAAACCCGTACCTATTATTGTTACGATCATTGTATGCTTGTTTTGATGCGTGCTATTGCTTCTTCGAATACTTTTTCATCCTGGCAAAGACTCACCCTGATATATCCGTTACCATTGCTACCGAATATACCTCCGGGAGTAATGAATACACGGGCTTTTTGCAGGATTTCATCTGTTAACGTATAGCCGTTATCGATAGTAGCCGGAATTTTTGCCCATACGAACATGCCTACCTGGTTTTTATCGTAGGTGCAATGCAGCAGGTCCAGTAACTGGAATACCTTTTCCCGGCGGCCGCGATAAATTTTATTCAGTTCATCGTACCAGTCTTTCCCCAGCTGCAATGCCTTTACGGCGGCCATTTGCATAGGTTGGAACATACCGGAATCCATGTTGGATTTAAAGCGTAATACTTCGCTGATCCATTCCGCTTTCCCAACGAGCATGCCTATACGCCATCCGGCCATATTGGACGACTTACTGAGAGAGTTTAATTCCAGTACCACGTCTTTGGCACCTTCAAACTGCAGCAGGCTTTCCGGTTGTTCATTTAAAATGAAGCTGTACGGGTTGTCGTGGCAGATGAGAATATTATGTTGTTTCGCGAAAGCAATCAGCCTGGCTGCGAATGCTTTATTCACTTTAGCGCCGGTAGGCATATGCGGATAGTTTACCCACATCAGCTTCACGCGGCTCAGGTCTCTTTTTGCCAGGGCGTCGAGATCAGGTAACCAGCTGTTTGCTTCAATGAGGTCGTAATCCACTACAGTGGCGCCACTCAGATTTACCGCAGAACGGTAAGTAGGGTAACCCGGATTAGGGATGAGTGCTTCATCACCTTCCTGCAGGTAGGTCATACAAATGTGCATGATGCCTTCTTTGGAACCTATCAGTGGCAATACTTCAGTATCCGGGTTCAGGGTTACGTTGTAGTAGCGCTGATACCACTCTGCCATTGCTTTACGCAGAGCAGGAATACCTTTATACCCCTGGTAATTGTGGGTATTAGGCAAAGCAGCATTTTCGTTTAATGCAGCCACCACAGAAGGATGCGGAGGTAAATCGGGGCTACCGATACCGAGGTTAATTACCCTGGTACCTGTTTGATTCATTTCCTCTATTTCCCTGAGTTTTTTGGAGAAGTAGTATTCTTCTGTGCCTTGTAATCTTTTAGCAACCTGTATCTGCATAAAACTGATTAATGTGTTTTTCCTTTTTTATAAATACCCAATACTTTCAGGTGTTCGGTCAATGGTGCTATTTTTTCCAGTGCTTTTTCAAAGTGAGCGGCGTTATCGAATTCCATATCGGCGTGGAAGTAATAGTTCCATTCTTTTGCCGGGATAGGAAAGGATTGCAGTTTAGAGAGATTGATACCTGCCACTGCTATCTGTGTCAGCACTTTGGCCAGGCTTCCTCTGTCGTGGCTGGTTTGAAAGTATACGGAGGCTTTGTTGGCATCTGCCGCGGTAGCAATAGGTGTGCGGGATACGGCCAGGAAGCGGGTATAGTTATTTTTGTTGGTATGAATATTTGGCGCAATGATATCCAGTTCAAAGATTTCCGCGGCCAGCTTACCGGCGATAGCGGCGGTACTTTTCAGTTTCTTTTGTCTTACGTGCCTGGCGCTGATGGCGGTATCTTCTGTTTCTACCAGCTTGATATGCGGGTATTTTTCCAGGAAGTCCATGCACTGTAATAATGCCATTGGATGAGAATGCACTTCGCGGAGGTCTTCCATCGTTTGACCGGGTAATACCATCAGGTGTTGATTAATCTGGAGGTAGATTTCACCCGTGATGTGTAAGCCGGAATTTTTGATGAGGGTATAGTTAGGTAAGATGCTGCCGGCGATGGAGTTTTCGATGGCCATGATACCTGCATCCACATCGGGTTGCTGTTTTGCTTTTTTAACCAGCTCTGCAAATGAGCCACAGCACTCTATTTCGATCTTTTTTCCGAAATATTCCTGGGCGGCAACCTGGTGAAAACATCCTTCAAACCCTTGTATGGCAATTTTCATGTGTATGTGATTGATTTTATTTATTTATAGTTGCTGTAGCAACTAGCTATTAAAAACAGAAAGGGTCCCAGTCCGGGACCCTTTTTGCGATGTTACTTTTATGGTAAGTATATTATTGCAAACGAGTCCCCTGCTTCTTCGCATAAAAGAAGTAAGAGAAGTAATAAAAAAATGAATTGCCTAAAACTGGCTGGAACATATACTTACGGTTTATTAATGTCATTAAAAAAGGCCTTCCGGTTTCGGAAGGCCTTTTTGTAGTATCTTTTATTTTACACAAACGACCTTCCTATTCCTGGTACCAGAAATAATAAAAGCCAAAAAATCCGAAGTTCGTTTGTTGTATCATGTGCTTGCTTGAACTCTTTTTGAGTGTAGAACAAAAATACGGCACGATTTTAATTATCCAAGGGGTAATGTCAAAAAATATACTTTTTTCAACAACAAGTGCCATTTATTAAATAACTTTCAACAAAACAAACATTATGAATCTATTGGACACAAAAAAACCGTCCTGGCTAAGCCGGGACGGTTATTTATAAAACCTAAGGTTAAATTAGTGTTTTGCAGCAGTTGTATCGATAGCTTTAGCAGCAGAATCAACAGTTGCTTTAGCAGCGTTAGCTACTGAATCAACAGCGTTAGTTGCAGTTTTAGCAGCTGAATCGATAGCTGAAGTAGCAGCAGTAGCTGTAGAATCACCTTCAGTTTTAGCAGCACCACCACCGCAAGCAACTGCGAAAATACCGAAAGACAGAGCTAAGAAACCGATTTTAATTACGTTCTTCATGTTACAATTATTTAAGTTGTTTTTTGAATGATTTAACCTTTATACCGGGATCACCCAAAAGGTAACCCAAACTTTTAAAAATATTTTTTTTCGGTACTTTGGGTTACCAAATGCCTAATAACTGTATTAAGAGTGAAGCAAAATCAAGACATAACAAGAGATAGGGAATTATTGCTGGGACTGGCAAAAGGTGAGGATAAGTCACTGGAAATCATCTATTCAGAGAATTTCCCAGTGGTTTTAAGGATGATCCTTCAGCACAATGGCTCAGAAGACGACGCCAAAGATGTATTCCAGGAGGCCATTATAGTCTTATACGAAAAAGTGCAAAACAGCGACTTTACCCTAAGCAGCAGGCTAAAAACCTTCCTTTATTCGGTTTGCCGCCATTTGTGGCTTAAAAAAGTGCAACGTACTTACGGACTATATACCTTATCTCCAGAGTTGGAAGAAATCATTCCGGCTACAGAGGAACTGGAAGAACATTATGCAAAGGACCAGGAATTCAGGATCATGGAAGGGGCGATGAGCAGTATTGGCCAACCCTGCCAAACCATCCTGGAAGATTATTATCTGCATAAAAAATCTATGCAGGAAATAGCAGAGAAGTTTGGATATACCAACGCCGAAAATGCCAAAAACCAGAAGTATAAGTGCCTGATGCGTTTGAAGAAGTTATTTTTTGATCAATACAACACACCAATATAAGGAGAAAGCAGCCATGAAAGAGGACATGATCTTATTACGTGACATTGAACGTTACCTGGAAGGGGAAATGAGCGAACAGGAAAAAACTGCTTTCGACGAATTACGCCGTACCAACCCACTGATTAACCGGCAGGTAGAAGAACACCAGTTGTTCCTCCAACACCTGGGTAATTATGGTCAGCGACAAAATTTACAAGCCAAACTGGAAAAGATACATCAGCAACTGGATATGCCATCCCTCCGCAAACAAGCGCAGGATGACAACCAGACTGCCAAACGGTTATCTATTCGTCGCAGAACAATCACCAACCTGGCCGCGGCCGCCTGCATTGCACTGGTAACCTCCCTTTCTACCATCGCAGTAATACAGAATGTAGCCCGTAATAAGTCTACTGCACAATATGAAGATGTAAGAAGGGTGCTGAATAATATTCAACGCTCCCAGAATGCACTTATTAATGATATGAACAGCAAGAGCAAAGCACCGTTAAATCCCGGCACCTATGGTGGTACTGGTTTTGCGGTATCGGGCAACGGTTACATTGTTACCAACTATCATGTAGTAGCCGGCGCCGACTCTGTGTATGTTCAAAATAATAAAGGCGAAGCTTTTAAAGCGGTCAGCGTATTTGAAGATATCTCCAGTGACCTGGCGGTATTAAAAATTGCCGACTCCACTTTTAAGAGCCAGCCACTCCCCTACGCCCTGAAGCCACAAAGCGTGAAGCTGGGTGAAGAAGTATTTACCATGGGCTTCCCCCGCGATGAAATTGTTTATGGCAAAGGTTATATCAGCGCCAAAACCGGTTTCAATGGTGATACCACTGCTTACCAGGTATCTATCCCGGTAAACCCGGGTAACAGCGGTGCCCCGCTGCTCGACAGCAAAGGCGATGTAGTAGGTATCGTTACCGGCAAGCAAACGACCTCCGATGGTATTGCTTTCGCAGTGAAATCAGCACATCTTAAACACCTGCTGGATGAAATGCCGAAAGACAAACAAAACCGGAAAGACTGGAGCCATAAAAGCCACCTGGATGGTATGAACCGCGTAGATCAGATCAAGAAACTGGAAGACTTTGTATATATGGTGAAAGTGTATAATTGAAATCACTATTAGCCTTTAAATAAAAAAGCCGCTACTCCATGACGTAGCGGCTTTTTTATTTAAAGGCTAAAGCCTAATTCTTTTTCGCCATCCAGGCTTTGTATTTATCAGTGATCCAATAAAGCAGATCATTATTAGCAATGGTACGCATCGTATTGTAGTCCGGATAATTATCCCGCATAAACAGGTGCAGGGAATCGCCGGTAAGGCCGGTTACCTTGTTTACTAACAGTGGTGTAAAGCGGGAATCGATGAATTTCTCTTTCTCCATCTTCTCGTAGTTTTCCTTAAACTGCCGTTTTTGTTTTTCTTTTTTAGAGAACCGGGTGATAGGGCTGATCACAATCCCTGCTCCCTGTGGCGTGCTTCCACCCGCCAGTTGCTGGTTAGGCTGATCGAGTATATAACCGTACTGCTTGCGTCTTTCCAGGGAATCTAATTGGTAAGGCGTATACTGGGAAGTGATTTCCACCCCTTTCAGGAACTTGCCGGCAGATACTAATACGATGTTGGATGTTTGGGTGCCACTGCTTTGAGTAACAATCAGCGTGTCTGGTACATACCCCACAAACGTAATCACGATGCGGTCGTTACGGTTACCTGTTATTTTGTAATACCCACCCTGGTCAGAAAGGGAACGTTTGCCATTTGTCAGATTACTGATGGTGGCGTAAGGTAATACCAGGTTGTTACTGTCTGAAATCATCCCGGTAACAGTGACCTGGGCGTTTACCCCGGATACTAATGCCATACTGAAAATACAGCCCAATGCTATAATACGTAAGAAAACCTTCATATAAAGTGTAATAAATTTAACTGCTGAACCCCTTCCTCCCTTACAAACATATCAATATAGACATTGTTCATATCCGTATTTGAAGTTACAAATTAAAGGAAATGCCCGCGTGTTAAAAAAACAAAATCCTTCCGCAAGCGGAAGGATGCTGTTTATTGCATATTATCTATGTACTCAGTCTGATTTCAGTAAGCTGATCACTTCCTCGCGGGTTTTGCCCAGCTTCTGCTGGAGTTTCCCAATCAACTTATCTTCCTGTCCTTCTTCATATAACAGATCATCGTCGGTCAGGTCAGCATACTTTTGTTTGAGGGTACCTTTTAATTCATTCCACTTTCCCTTGAGCTGTAACTTGTCCATAATTTTTCAATTTAAGAGGTGAATAATCTGGTTACTTACAACCGGGGAAAAGCCAACAACTATGCCATGGGGTTGGTGACCCTATAAAGATATCCGGATACGGGTATCAAAAACCCGGCTTTCACCAGCAGCCAGCTGAACCAGTCCAAGCCCGTTGTTAAAGGCATCCGGCGCACCACTGAGGTTCTCTACCGCGATACTGTTGCGGTGTGGTGGAATATATATTTGCAGGATGGGATAGTTGTTGCCGGGATAAAAAGCGATGTTGATATTTTTCTTCGGATCGTGGATAGTTGCAAGCGGTTGGGATTTGCTTTGATCCAATATAAAAGAGTTATCCAACTCCACGCCTTTGAGTAATTTACCGCCGGTAAACTCCGTATAAGGGAGCAGGTTACCTGTAGGCAGTAACTTTTCATTGAACTCCACGATTTGTTTGGAGGCGAAGGTCAGTTCCAGCTCGTCAACTGGTGTACCCGTGCTGAAGTAGGGATGCCAGCCATCCATTACAGGTATAGTGGTACCGCTCTGGTTGATAATGGTGGTGCTGAGTTGCAGTTCATTACCAGCATGCAACGTGAACGTAGCCACACAATCGTAGGCAAACGGGTAACCCGCATCATCGGTTTGTTTGAAATGATGTGTCAGGGTAACGGATGCCTGTTGATCATCTGCTGCTTGTGCGGTGATGGTAAACGGTGCATCGTATAACAGGCCATGGATGGCATTACCCGGAGCAATTGTTTTCTGGATCTCGAAAGAGGCGCCTTCCCAGGTATATTTTGCATCCTTAATGCGACAAGCATAAGGACTCAGTTTTACGCTTTTGAAGCTGCTGCGGAGATTTGCTTCAAGGTCAGCTAAATCCTGGTAGCTATCGATCAGGTTAATGGTTTCCTGTTCACGCTTAACTTTAAAAGCATGCAACAATGCGCCAAAAGCGGGAATGATTTCTACCTGTGTGCCTGTTGCCAGATCCTGGAGCGCTATGATATCAAATCCTGCCTCTTTAAAAGAATGGATGCCAAATTTCATTGTTCAATATTTTGAATTCCAGACAAAATAATAAAAATTTAGTGAGATAGGATATTAAACACACGCCTATGATGGTACATAAACAACAAGCATCTGCCGGTTAAGACAGATGCTTGTGCTGATATCCTGTTATATTATCGCAATGCAGCTCTTAATCCGTTTAGCCAGCTGCCATATACATCGCGGTATTGCGTTTGTAAGGCGGCATCCGGTTCTATCACCGACAGGCATTCCATACCACGAAAAGCATCTGCAGCGTTCACGTAACCTGCGCCTATGGCTGCACCACGAGCCGCACCCTGGGCGCCATCTGTATTATATAGTTCGATCACCACATTGGCTGTATTGGCAAACGCTTCGCGGAACAGGGGGCTGAGGAACATATTAGCATGTCCGGCCCTTACGCGATGAATGTTTAAATCCATTTCTGCCATGATATCCATGCCGTAATTGAGCCCGAATACAATACCTTCCTGTACAGCGCGCATTATATGGCTGCGCTGATGGCGGTTGAAGTTCAGGTTACTAACGGAGGCGCCTATACTCCTGTTTTCGAGGATACGTTCTGCACCGTTACCGAAAGGAAATACCTGCAGGCCATCTGCGCCAATAGGCGCCTGAGCGGCCAGCGCATTCATTTCCGGATAGGTGATTTCTCCCACAAGGTTCTTCAGCCAACTGTTGGCAATGCCTGTACCATTCAGGCACATCAACACGCCATTTCTCGTGTGTGCGTGATCGTTATTTACGTGCACAAAGCTGTTCACACGGCTCTGGCGATCGAAACTATTTTTGTCGTGCACCGCATATACTACACCAGAAGTGCCCGCTGTAGTAGCGGCTTCACCTGGTTGCAGAACGTTCAGTGAAAACGCATTGTTAGGCTGATCGCCGGCACGATAGGTTACCGGCGTACCTGGCGCCAGTTTTAGCAGGGCAGCAGCAGCAGCTGTTAACTCCCCTTGCACACCAAAAGTGGGTACAATGGCCGATAGCAATGCTTCGTCTATGTTATAGTGCTTCAGTAATGCTTTGGATACACCATTTTCTGCAAAGTCCCAGAAGGTACCTTCAGAAAGACCAGAGATAGTAGTACAAGCTTCTCCCGTTAATTTCATGGCAATGAAATCACCGGGCAACATTACTTTATGGATACGTTCGTAAATATGAGGTTCATTTTCCTGTATCCAGCGTAGCTTCGAGGCGGTGAAGTTACCGGGAGAATTGAGCAAATGAGCCAGGCAATATTGCTCTCCGAGCGCTTTGAAAGCGGCGTTGCCGATATCTACCGCGCGGCTGTCGCACCAGATAATAGCGGGCCTTAATACCTGCTGGTGTTTATCCACACATACCAGTCCATGCATCTGATAGGCGATGCCGATGCCTTTGATTTGATCGGGGGCCACAGGAAACCGGTTTAATAAAATGCCGGTAGCGTTTATAATTTCCTGCCACCAGTTTTCGGGCTGTTGTTCAGCCCAGCTGGGGTGTGGCACTTCTATGGCCATCTCTTTTTCAGGGCAGGTAGCAGTAGCTACACAGGCACCGGTATCGGCATTCAGCAGCGCTGCCTTGATAGAGGAAGACCCAATATCATAACCTATAAAGTACATAACGTGAAAAATTAACCATCATCAATAAGCTGTTGTCCCGCCCCGCCATATAGCGGGGCGGGACAACAGTAATCTATTTCTACTACCAGAACACGGTATACAATGCAATCAGTATACCTATAATGAGCAAAGCACCTACTATGAAGCCGGTGTTAGGTTTAAACATAGTGCTGTCGATTGCCAATCCTTTTGGATTGTTGACACTGGATTTATCGCTCAGGGTAATGATCACCATACCGATGACACACACCACAAACACAAGGCCCATACGGTCCATGAAGGCTATTTCCCATAATCCGCTATCAGGATTCAGGGCAGAGAATCCTATCTGGTGTAAAGGCTCCAGGTTGATCCACGCCGGCATAAATTTCAGGAAGAAGGACAGCAGCAAACCACCAATCATGGCAAACATGGCAGCACTGGAGGTCGTACGTTTCCAGAAAAATCCAAGTGCAAACATGGCGAATACACCCGGAGATACGAAGCCGGTATATTCCTGGATAAACTGGAATCCACCTTTTTTGTCGATACCCAGGAAGTTGGAAATCACAATGGCAATGATCATGGTTACCACCACTACTGTACGTCCTACGCCCACGATCTTCTTTTCATCGGCTTCTTTGTTATATATCTTCTTATAAATATCCAAAGAGAAAATAGTAGAAATACTATTGGCTTTACCTGCCAGCGAAGCTACTACCGCAGCTGTTAACGCAGCAAATGCCAACCCTTTTAAGCCAACAGGCAAGAGGTTCAGCAATACCGGATATGCATTATCGGCATTCAGGGAACCGCCTTTCATCATGGATTGTGCAAAATCGCCGTGGTTCTGGGAATACAACACATAAGCTGCAATACCCGGTAATACCACGATCACCGGCATCAGCAATTTCAGGAAACCTGCGAACAGCAAACCACTGCGGGCGGTTTTCAGATCCGCACCCAGTGCACGTTGGGTAATATATTGGTTACAACCCCAGTAGTTCAGGTTTACAATCCACATACCGCCAATCAACACACTCAATCCCGGCAGATCCAGGTATTTGGGGTTTTCTTTGTGCAGGATCATGTGGAAATGTTCACTGGCATGTTGGGTCATCAGGGAAAATCCTTTCAATACACCGGTAGTACCGAAATGCTCAGATACCAACTGTAAAGCGAGGTAAGTGGTAGCCAATCCGCCCAGGATGAGGAAAAACACCTGGATAACGTCTGTGTAGCCAATCACCTTCATACCACCCAGCGTGATGAGAATAGCAAAGAAAGCCAATGCCACCATACACACATAGAAGTTAATACCAGAGATAGTAGATACTGCCAGGGCGCCCAGGTACAGGATAGAAGTAAGGTTTACCACCACATACAACAACAGCCAGAATACGGCCATGATGGTACTTACCGTTTGATTATACCTTCGCTCCAGGAACTGGGGCATTGTATAAATCTTGTTTTTCAGGTAAATGGGTAGGAAAAATACTGCCACCACAATCAACGTAGCAGCTGCCATCCATTCATAGGTAGAAATAGCCAACCCGATATTGAAGCCATTTCCGGACATCCCGATAAATTGCTCCGCAGAAATGTTGGAAGCGATCAGGGAAGCACCAATTGCCCACCAGGTAAGCGATCCTTCTGCCAGGAAGAAGTCTTTCGAATCTGTAGTCGCTTTCTTCTTCTTGCGATAAATGTAGTAGCCGTAGCCTGCCACTATTACAAAATATACCAGGAATACCAGGTAGTCAAAGATGTGTAAGGATTTTGTTTGCATAACGTTCAAACGTGGTTATAAAAAATTTGGCGGATCAATATACAAATAAATGTAAAAAATACGCTTACAAAGTTTTTTTTAATGAAAAGTAACCTGCCCGTGGATTGGCCGATAAAACTATTCATTTAAAACTCTTGTCATAGCTCATTTATAAAAATGAAACAATTAATACCCTTTACAGCAACAAAAGGTACCTATGTTCATCCTTAAAAAATGAGTTTCAGCTGGGTTTCCTTTCTTAATAAGGTGGGAACGGTCAACTGAATGCCTGATAAGCGTGGAATAAAAATTAAATATAGAAAAGAGAAATTCGGGAAGCAAGTTCTTTTTTTCAGCTGCTGCTATTTAGCAGTTTATTTTAGCAATTTAAGGCCATTACGGCAATTTTATCACCAATCATGGAACCAATGGCTACCCCCATGCCTCCCATGCGCACGCCCATGACTATATTATTTGTATGCATCTTCACCAGGGGTTGTTTGGTTTTACCGAATGCCATGATGCCTGTCCACCGGTCGGCAATGGCCACTTCCCGGCCCGGCAGGATGGTGGTTCGCAGTAATACTTCCAATTCGTGCTGGATACGGTCGTTGAATTGGAAAGCGGTAGTGGTTTCCCCTGTAAAGTCCAACTGACGTCCGCCGCCCAATAGTACACGGCCATCCAGCTCCCGGAAATAATAATATCCTTCTTCGAGATGGAAGATGCCTTTAAAGGGCAGGTCTTTTACCTGTTCAGTGATCAGCACCTGTCCACGCCCTGGTGTTACTTCTTCATCCGGCAGGAGCTGCCGGGTAAAGGCATTGGTACAAATCAATACTTTACGGGCGGTGAACACAATATCTTCTTTCAGGGTATGATGAGGTACAATCACGTTCACCCCTGTATGAAAATCGGCGATACTGCTAACCGGGCAACCTGTTTTTATTTCCACACCACTGGCCATGGCCTTGTCTATCAGGGCGCGCATCATTTTCCCGGTATGCAGTTCGCCTTCAAAATTATTACGGACCAGGGCTTTTATAAACCGGGGGGCAAAGCCGAAGGCCGGCAGTTGCTGATCGGCCCTAGTAAATGCAGGCCGGTCCTCAAACAGGTTACCCAGGATGCTATTTACCTCTGGTAATTGCTGCAGCGCCCACTCTTCGCGGGCGCCAATTAATTCGAAGCTGCCATTTTCCCGGTATCCGATCCGGTCATCTCCCAAACGCTTTCTCAGCAAACGTAAACCGGATAAGCGCAGGTCTACCAGGTTGAGGACAGCTTCCACCGGCATGTTTTGCAAATCAGCCAGGATTTCGGTCAGGCTGCCAATACAGGCGAAGCCGGCATTCTTGGTACTGGCGCCGGTGGGCAATACTTCCCTTTCCAGGACCATGACCCGGCTTTGTGGCGCCCGTTCCTTCAGGCTGATGGCCGTCGACAATCCTACGATACCACTACCAATAACGATATAATCGTATTGCAGGAGACTTTGTTTTTCCCAATAACTGAGCATGCCTGTAATTTACACCGTTCCTACTGATCCTCCATCCACCCTGAAAACAGACCCGGTGATGAAAGCCGCCTCGCTGGAGGCGAGGAAAGCAACGATGCCACCGGTTTCTTCAGGAAGACCTGGCCTTCCCAATACCTGGTAAGGGCGGTTCTCCTTCAGGAATTGCCGGGCTGCTTCAGCAGTGGATATGCCTCTTTCTTTTGAGATGCTATCCAGCATGTCATCTACCAGCGGTGTTTTAATAAAAGCCGGTGATACGGTGTTGACCAGTATGTTATCCTTACCATAGTTTTGCGACAAGGTTTTGGAATAGTTATTCAACGCAGCTTTGGTGGCGTTATAATGTCCCATATTGGGATCGGGCTGCTCTGCATTTTCTGAGGAGATATTGATAATCCTTCCCCCACCCTGCTTTTTAAAATGAGGAATCACCAGGTTGGTAAGGGCCACCAGGCCGAAGAAGTTGACTTCGAAAATTTGTCGCCATTGATCCAGGGTAATGGTTTCCAGCGGACCGAAGGTATCAATGCCACCGGCATTGTTGACCAGGATATCAATATGTCCGTAATGTTGAATGGTGGTGTTGACCAAATGTTGCAGGTCGACTTCTTTAGTCATATCGGCTACCACGGCCAGCACCTCCTTTCCATCGAGGCGGAACATGGCAGCGGTATCCTCCAGTTCATCGGCGTTACGGGCGGTAATTACCACGGTGGCGTTTTCTTTCACCAACGCAGCAGCGATGCCTTTCCCGATGCCTTTGCTGCCACCGGTAACGATGGCTACCTTTCCTTTTAAGTTAAGCTCCATGATTGTACGATTTGATACCAAAAATAAAAGATACGGTGAGGAGATTCCTGGTATAAGTTATTGAAAAAACGGTAAAAAGACGGGAGGCGATCCATGAACTTATCGTCAATTGCACAAATTACGTAGCTTCGGGTCCTAAATTTTACACCATGATTGCAACAAAAGCTTATGCTGTGCAGGATGCTGCTTCACCGCTGGGTCCATGGAACTTTGAGCGCAGGGAACCAGGTCCGCACGATGTACAGATTGAAATTTTATATTGCGGTGTATGCCATTCCGATATACACCAGGTGCGGAATGAATGGGGAGGTTCCATTTACCCAATGGTACCTGGCCATGAAATAGTAGGACGCATTACGAAAGTAGGCGATCATGTAACCCGTTTTAAAGTAGGCGATCTCGCAGGCATTGGTTGTTTTGTAGATTCCTGCCGGATATGTGATCCCTGCAAAGCCGGCGAAGAACAATACTGTGTAACCGGCGGCGCCAGTACCTACAATGGGTATGAAATGGATCGTAAAACGCCCACCTATGGTGGCTACTCCACACACATTGTAACAGATGAAAAATACACGCTGAAAGTTTCTGATAAATTACCGTTAGAAGGTGTTGCGCCGTTATTATGTGCGGGCATTACCACTTACTCTCCCCTGCGCCATTGGAAAGTAGGAAAAGGACATAAAGTGGGCGTAGTAGGATTAGGCGGATTGGGGCATATGGCGGTGAAGCTGGCGGCTTCCATGGGTGCGGAAGTGACGATGCTGAGTACCTCTCCTTCCAAAGAAGCAGATGCGAAAAGACTGGGTGCACATCATTTTGCATTGATGACAGATAAAGAGCAGGTAAAAAAACTGCGGAATAAGTTTGACTTTATTATCAACACCATCTCCGCACCACATGACTATACTACTTATCTGAATTTATTGAATTTGGATGGCGTGATGATTTGCCTTGGTGTTCCTCCGGAACCTTCTCCCGTTCCTGCTTTCAACCTGATTATGGGCCGCAGAAGTATTGCAGGTTCATTGATTGGTGGCATCCGCGAAACACAGGAAATGCTGGACTATTGTGCCGCACATAATATTACCAGTGACGTGGAAGTGATTGATATAAAAGATATCAACACGGCCTATGAAAGAATGCTGAAAGGTGATGTGAAATACCGGTTTGTGATTGATATCGCGAGTTTGAAGAAATAGCGATTTTTTGTCTTTGTACAGGATTAGACTGATTATACTGATTTTTATTTTTTGATTTTAAAAGAAGAAGGGAGATATAAGCAAATGCCTATATCTCCCTTTTTTTTATCTTCCACAATCATAAAAAATAAAAATCAATATAATCAGTCTAATCCTGTACAAAGACAAACTCCGCTTTACACCAGGTATCCGAAGAGGCTATCATTTTTATTCAGCTCTGTTACCTGGAAGTTATACTTTTTGAAATTAGCCATTAGTGTATCATAATCTTCACGGTACTTCAGTTCTATTCCTACCAGTGCAGGCCCAATTTCTTTATTATGCTTTTGTATGTATTCAAAGCGGGTGATATCGTCGTTGGGGCCGAGGATATGATTCAGGAATTCTTTCAGGGCACCCGGGCGTTGGGCAAAGCGTACAATAAAGTAGTGCTTTAGTCCTTCGTAGAGCAGGGAGCGTTCTTTTATTTCCTGCATGCGGTCAATATCATTATTGCTACCGCTGATTACGCACACTACTTTCTTTCCTTTTATTTCTGCTGCGAAATCGTCCAGTGCTGCGATAGACAGGGCGCCGGCGGGTTCTACCACGATGGCGTCTTCGTTGTATAAGCGCAGGATGGTAGAGCATACTTTTCCTTCCGGCACGAGGTGCATTTTTTCCAGTACATCTTTACAGATATCGTAGTTGAGTGTACCTACTCTTTTCACGGCGGCACCATCTACAAAGCGTTCAATTTCGTCGAGGGTAACGGGGCCGCCGTTTTCCAGGGCGCGGAGCATAGAGGGAGCGCCTTCCGGTTCAACGCCAATGATGCGGGTTTTAGGGCTATAGGTTTTAAAGTAAGTGCCTAAGCCGGCTGCCAGTCCGCCGCCGCCAACGGGCACAAAGAGGTAGTCGATACCAGTTTGGTCTTCCAGTATTTCCACGGCTACGGTGCCTTGTCCTTCTATAATTTTGGGATTATCGAAAGGAGGAATGAAGGTCATGCCATTGGCTTTGGTAAAAGCCTGTGCTTCGGCGGAGCAGTCGTCGAAAGTATCCCCTACGAGGCAGATTTCGATATTATCGCCGCCGAACATATTTACCTGGTTAACTTTTTGTTTCGGTGTAATAACGGGCATAAATACCACGCCTTTAATGTTCATGGCTTTACAGGCGTAGGCGAAGCCCTGGGCATGGTTACCAGCGCTGGCGCAGGTAACTCCTTTAGCGAGGATATCGGCGGGGAGGCTGCTGATCAGGTTGTAGGCGCCTCTTAATTTATAAGAGCGTACAATCTGCATGTCCTCTCTTTTCAGATATACATCACAGTTATAACGCCGGGAGAGATTGGCGCTATACATGAGCGGGGTACGCGTGACCACCGACTTCAGCTTCACCGCGGCGTCGAGGATATTCAGAGAATTGACACTACTCATTACTTCAGACATAAAATGTAATTAATACAAACGGCAAAGCATCTTCGGTATTATCGAAATCATGGAACCTGTACTCAGTATCAGAAAGAAATGTAATCTTCTGTACTAAATACCAGCACCAATAATTTCAATAATTCGAAAATGCTTTGCCATTGTAATTTATAATATTAGCTATTACGCGTTGTTAGGACGCAGCTTACGTACAGCCGCACCAGCCTGCCACATTTCGCTTTCGCGCAGTTCTCTCAGTTCTTCGTTCAGTTTTTCACGATAGTCAGGAGTGCTGTTGGAAGCGATAGAACGGGCTGCTTCTTTACCTGCAGCAACGCTGGCGTACAGTTCATCGAATACTGGCTGGGTAGCTGTTTTGAATTTCTTCCACCAGTCGAGCGCACCGCGCTGAGCAGTAGTAGAGCAGTTAGCATACATCCAGTCCATACCGTTTTCTGCTACCAGTGGCATGAGGGATTGTGTCAGTTCTTCTACTGTTTCGTTGAATGCTTCAGAAGGAGAGTGACCATTTTTGCGCAGTGTTTCGTACTGAGCAGCGAAGATACCCTGGATACAACCCATCAGTGAACCACGTTCGCCGGTGAGGTCGGAGAATACTTCTTTTTTGAAATCTGTTTCAAACAGGTAACCGGAACCAACGCCGATACCCAGTGCTACTACGCGTTCTTTAGCGCGGCCAGTAGCATCCTGGAAGATAGCGAAGCTGGAGTTCAGACCCTGACCAGCCAGGAACAGGCGACGGAGAGAAGTACCGGAACCTTTTGGTGCTACCAGGATTACATCTACGTCAGCCGGAGGAATAATACCAGTTTGTTCTTTATAGGTAATACCGAAACCATGGGAGAAGTATAATGCTTTACCAGGAGTCAGGTGTTGCTTTAAGGTAGGCCACAGGGTGATTTGACCGGCATCAGATAACAGGAACTGGATGATAGTACCTTTCTGAGCGGCTTCTTCGATATCGAATAAAGTTTCACCAGGAACCCAGCCATCAGCTACTGCTTTATCCCAGGTTGCAGAGTTTTTGCGTTGACCTACGATAACGTTAAAGCCATTGTCTTTCAGGTTCAGTGCCTGACCAGGACCTTGAACGCCGTAGCCAATTACTGCAATCACTTCGTTCTTCAGCACTTCCCTTGCTTTTTCCATAGGGAATTCTTCTCTGGTTACTACTTGTTCGAGTACCCCTCCAAAATTGATGGTTGCCATGTGTAGTTTTTTTTAGCTGTTAGCTATTAGCGGTTAGCTATTAGCTGAGGATTGATTGAATGAATAATGATTTATAATTTATGCTGTTTGCATCTCGCGTGCTACCTGTTAGTGAATGCTTTCTGCCTTTTGTTTGATACTTTCGGATTGCTGCAGTTCTTTCAGGTGTTCGTGGAAACGACGGCTCCATTTTACAATGGCTACCCGTCCACTTTTTGAATACTCGATCAAGCCATATGGTTCCAGTTTCTTGATGAAATCTGTTAACTCTTCCTGGTGACCTGTTTTTTCAATAACAAAATAATCGGCGGTGATAGTCAGGATACGCGCGTTATTTTCGCGGATCAGTTTTTCTATATCGCCGGTATGTAAAGATTTGGTAGAGATCTTGTACAATGCCAGTTCCTGGTACACCACTTCATCTTCCTCGTGAACGAAGGCGCGGTGTATTTCGATGAGTCTTTCTATCTGGCCTACTACTTTATCCAGCTTCTCACGTGTAGACATCACCGTTATGATGAATTTATATACGCCGGGAATTTCTGTTTCAGCAGTGGTTAAGCTGGTGATATTGATGCCCCGTCGGGTAAATATAATGGTGATACGGTTGGTTATACCTATACGATCTTCCGTATATACCGTTACTGTATATTCTTTTTGCATATACCTGTTGTGAATTACAAATGATCAATATGAATCCTTCCTCCGGGGAACTACTCTAACCGGATGCTGCTAACAGGAGCGCCGGCAGGCACCATAGGGAATACGTTATCTTCTTTTTCCACTACTACTTCGAGCAGATAAGCACCTTTGTGTGCCAGCATTTCGTCGATAGCGGCAGATATATTTTCCCTCGTAGTTACTTTTTGACCAGGGATATAAAATCCTTTGGCAATCTGTACAAAGTCGGGATTGACCATTTCAGTAGAGGAATAGCGTTTGTCGAAAAACAGCTGCTGCCATTGCCTTACCATTCCCAGGAAGTTGTTGTTCAGGATCACTATTTTCACGCCGATCTGTGATTGGTGGATAGTGCCCAGTTCCTGTAAGGTCATCTGGAAGCAACCGTCGCCGATGATGGCTACGACTTCTTTCTCAGGCGTACCTGTTTTGGCGCCCATTGCCGCTGGCAGGGAGAAGCCCATGGTACCCATACCACCGGAGGTGATGTTGGTATTAGGGTTCTTGAAGCGATAGTAGCGGGAAGCTACCATCTGGTGCTGGCCTACGTCGGTTACCAATACTGCTTCGCGGTTGGTTTTTTCTGAGATGAGGCGAATTACTTCTGCCATTTTCAGTTCACCTTCCGTTGGGTACAGTTCAGCGTGTTGAACTTTATCGTATTCTTTTTTATCGGCATCGCGGAATTCCTGCAGCCATGTACCGTGATCCGCAGGGTTTACCTGCGGCAGCAATGCTTCCAGTGCTTCTTTGGCATCTGCGTGCACAGGTACATCCGCTTTGATGATTTTATGAATTTCGGCCGCATCGATTTCGATGTGGATTACTTTGGCGTTAGGCACATAGCTTCCTACATCACCGGTTACGCGGTCGTCGAAGCGCATCCCTACGGCAATCACAACATCGGCTTCACCGGTGAGCATGTTAGGACCGTAGTTGCCGTGCATACCCAGCAAACCTACATACAGCGGGTGATCTACCGGTACAGCGGAAAGGCCCAGCAGGGTGGATCCCACGGGGATCTGTGCTTTTTCTGCCAGTGCAATCAATTCTTTTTCTGCGCCGGATAATAATACCCCGTGACCACAGAGAATGAATGGTTTCTTTGCGCTGTTGATCAGTGCTGCTGCTGCGGTGACAGCGTCCTGGTTTAATTCAGGAACGGGGCGGTAGCTACGGATATATTCGCATTTTTTATAGGCATATTCAAACTCGCCGAATTGTGCATTTTTGGTAATATCCACCAGTACCGGGCCTGGGCGGCCGCTACGGGCGATATAAAATGCTTTTGCCATGGCGGCAGGAATATCTTCCGGACGGGTTACCTGTATGTTCCATTTAGTGATAGGCATGGTGATACCAATCACGTCGGTTTCCTGGAAAGCGTCTGTACCCAGTAAGGAAGCGGCCACCTGGCCGGTTACGCATACCATTGGGGTACTATCCATATATGCATCTGCCAAACCTGTTACCAGGTTGGTAGCGCCGGGACCAGAAGTAGCGAAAGCCACTCCTACTTTGCCAGAACTGCGCGCATATCCCTGAGCAGCGTGTGTAGCACCCTGCTCATGGCGGACGAGTATATGACGAACCTGATCCTGAAAATCGTAGAGGGCATCATAAATAGGCATGATCGCCCCGCCGGGATAGCCGAAGATGGTGTCTACTCCTTCTTCTATAAGGGAGCGGATCACGGCTTCAGACCCTGTAATCACAGGTTTTGCAGTTAACTGCTCATCTGCTATCTCAGGCTTCATCTGTAACACATCCTTCTGCTGCATTTTTTACAAGTTTTGCGTACTTAAATAAGATTCCATTGGATGCTTTCAATGCAGGCTGTATCCACTGTGCCCTGCGGGCTGCCAGCTCTTCATCACTGATCTCTACATTGATATAATTCTTCGTTGCATCTATTTCGATGATATCGTCGTCTTTTACCAGGGCGATGTTACCACCTTCAAAAGCTTCGGGGGTAATATGACCTACTACAAATCCGTGGGTACCACCAGAGAAGCGGCCATCGGTGATCAGTGCCACGCTTTTGCCCAATCCTACGCCCATGATGGCGCTGGTGGGTTTCAGCATTTCAGGCATACCGGGTGCACCTTTAGGACCAACCTGGCGAATTACTACCACATCACCGGATTTCACTTTACCGGAAGTAATGCCGGCAATCAGTTCAAATTCGCCGTCAAATACGCGGGCCGGGCCTCTGAAGCGTTCGCCTTCTTTACCGGTGATTTTAGCTACGGAACCTTCAGTAGCGAGGTTACCGTAGAGGATTTGTATGTGCGCAGTTTGTTTCAGTGGATTTTCGAGCGGAACAATGATGTCTTGTGTGTCGAAATCTATGTCTGCTACGTCTTCCAGGTTCTCTGCAATTGTTTTACCGGTAACTGTCATACAGTGACCGTGTATATAACCTTTCTTCAGGAGGTATTTCATCACCAAAGGAACGCCGCCGATGTTGTGCAGGTCTTCCATCAGGTATTTACCACTTGGTTTGAGGTCGGCGATCAGCGGTGTTTTGTCGCTGATACGTTGGAAATCTTCCAGTCTGATAGGAACGCCAACTGATTTTGCAATGGCGATGAAATGCAGTACAGCATTGGTACTGCCACCTAAAGCCATGATGATGGTGAGTGCATTTTCGAATGCCTCTTTCGTCATGATGTCTCTTGGTTTAATATCTTTTTCGAGGAGCAGGCGGATGTATTTACCTGCAGCGAGGCATTCTTCCTTTTTCTCCTTGCTCAACGCGGGGTTAGAGGAACTGTAGGGCAGGCTCATACCGAGTGCTTCGATAGCGGAAGACATGGTATTAGCGGTATACATACCACCACAGGCACCTGCACCGGGGCAGGAATTTTGAACGATGCCTTTGAAATCGCCTTCATCCAGTTTGCCGGCCATTTTCTGACCTAATGCTTCAAACGCGGAGATGATGTTGAGATCCTGGCCTTTGTATTTTCCGGGTGCGATTGTTCCGCCGTATACCATGATAGATGGGCGATTGAGGCGACCCATGGCCATCAGGGAACCAGGCATATTTTTATCGCAGCCAGGTACGGTAATGAGCGCATCGTAATATTGAGCGCCGGCTACTGTTTCAATGGAATCAGCAATCAGATCACGGCTAACGAGCGAATAACGCATACCTGGGGTACCGTTGCTCATACCATCACTGACCCCAATGGTATGGAAAATAAGTCCGACCAGATCAGTTGCCCAGACGCCTTTTTTCACGTCCTGTGCCAGATCATTCAGGTGCATATTGCAGGTGTTACCATCGTAGCCCATGCTGACGATGCCTACCTGTGCTTTTTTCAGGTCTTCCTCTGTCAATCCAATTCCATACAACTGCGCTTGTGCGGCAGGTTGTGTAGGATCTTGTGTGATCGTTTTGCTATACTTATTTAATTCCATTGCTTGTAGTTATTACCTGAGTTTACCATTTGTTTATAGTAACCCTATTTTAAAACTTCTCCACTAAATTACCGGGTCGTGTCTTCAAATTCAAACCAACAATTTCCAATTTACCGGTCTTCAAATCTGCGTTTTCAGCGCTCAAACCCTTTATGGGAAAGGATTGTAAGTTTTTCGATTTACAGTCTTCAAAGGGCTGAAAGCAGAAAGCCGGGGGCAAAAAGCGTTTGGTTGATGCGGAAGACTGTTTGTTTTAAAGCGGAAAGCTGAAGGCAGAAAGCAAAAAGCTATTGTGTAATATGCAGCCTCTTAAGACTTTATGCTAAGAGCACTCGCTTCAATAGCTTTTTGCTTTGCGCTTTATGCTTTACGCTAGCTGGGCTTCGCGTTGAAATTCTTTTTCCAATACCCTGGCTTTGTATGCTTGTTGCAGCAGTTTGCCGAGAGATTGTGCCCATGGTTTACCGAAAGACTGACCATCGAGGGAATCGAGACCGATCACTTCTGCAGCGGTACCGCAGAAGAAGGCAGCTTCCGCTTCTTTCAGTTCTGCAATGGTGAATAATTTTTCTTCCAGTGGGATATTCAGTTCGTGGCAAAGCTCGATAACAGTGGCGCGGGTGATGCCTGGGAGGATGTTACCGGCAGGAGGAGTGTAGATTTTGCCGTCTTTTTCAAAGAAGATGTTAGCACCGGGGCCTTCTGCAACGTATCCATTCATATCCAGCAACAGTGCTTCATCGTATCCTTTTTCTTTTGCTTCCTGCGAGGCCAGTATGGAGTTTACATAAAGACCAGCTGATTTTGATTCTATCTTGAACGCTTTGGGATTAGGTCGTTCGTAAGAGGAAGTCATTACGCGTAACAGCTTTTCTCCCAGGTAAGCTCCCCATTCCCATGCGCAGATCAGGATTTGAGATTCCGATGCGGCTTTCAGTGTCATGTTAGGCGGACAGAAAACGAGGGGTCTGATGTAGGCTTCTTCCATGTTGTTCATCTCCAGCACTTTGTAACAGGCGGCGATCAGCGCTTCGTTATCAAATTTGTACGGGATGTGGATCAGTTCACAAGAGCGCTTCAGGCGATCAAAGTGTTCTTTTGCTTTGAAGATTTTTACTTCACCACTGGCTGTTTTGTAGGCGCGGATGCCTTCAAATACTGCATAACCGTAGTGGAGCGATTGGCCATACAGGTCAGTCGTTGCTGCGTTTGCTTTGGTGTACTCACCGTTGATGTAAAGAAAGGTGTTGTCGTTGTAATAGCTATACATAAAATTGAAATTATACAAGGAATATACAGTCCAAAAAAAAGCCTTCCTCTTTGCGGAGGAAGGCGTTATATTTTGTGATTATATGCACGTTTACCTATCCTCCATACTGGTGGCTAATAATGACAACGACGATAATCACGACCTTCGTGATAGCCCAGTTGAGCTGAGGTACGATGTGATTAAGTTTTATGTTGTCTTTATTTACCCACATGGGAGGACTTATTTTCTTTAGTGTTTCTACAAAAGTATTCGTGAAAAAAATAAAAAACAATATCCTCCCCAATATTTCGTAAAAAATTAATCACATTAAGTGTTTTTGAAAATATTTAAAAAAAGAGATCAATAGTTGCGGTATTTCTAAACAATTCAACAGATCATTATAAATTAATCTACTGATTTTGTGTACAAAAGACGCGGATCAGCCAATTTCTGAGGGAAATGCGATGGGTTTGCAGGAACCACGGGAGGGAAAAAATAGCTTACATTGACATATCATTGTTATTAAACACATCATTATGAAACCTATCCTTGTGTTACTGGGCCTGGGACTATCTCTCCACAGTGCGGCCCAGCAAGCTCCACCCAGGCTGCCATCCCATCTTTTACAGTTTTTTGCCGGCCAGTGGAAGGGAGCAGGCACCTTCGCAAATGGTAAACCCATCGCAGCGACAGCTACTTTTACCTTATCGCTGGATAGTAGCTGGTTGCAATATGATCATGTGGATGTAGCTCCCAACGTATATAAGGCACATGCCTTATGGGGTGTGGGAAACGACAGTACCTTGCTTGCTTATATCTTCGATAACTTTGGCGGGCACCGGCAATTCACCGGGCACTATACCTCCAACGATGCCCTGGTATTGGTGAGCACACAAGTGTACCCGGACCATAAAAAAGTTTATCAGCAATTTATTTACCGGAAGTTGTCGCCTGCCACTTTTAAAATGTCCTATGAGGTTAGTATGGACAGTGTGCAGTGGCGTATGGGTGATACATTGATATTTCACCGGGCAGGTTAGGGAACAGGCAAAAAAAATCCCGGTGCAGGGAAGCACCGGGATCAAATGATTTCATTTCATTTACTGTTCACGTTCTAAAAAATGATTTCATTTACTGTTCACTTGGTACGCTGATGAGCAGGCATTTGTCGATAATTTCCTGCAGCACCGTTTCTTTTTCCATTAGCCGTTGCAAAAGTACCAATTGGTTTTTAGCACGGTTGTAGTTGTGAGTTGGGTACTTGATGGGATAGTATACGTCACCGTTAAGGTAGTCGGTGAGGAACCTGATTCCCTGCATGTAGATCATGAACTTCCCGGCAAAGAACAGTTGTTCTTTTTCTACTTTGGTTAAAGTACCGCCAATCTCTGCGAGATACCCCTGCATGAGGGCTTCGTAGTATTCATCGCGGATAACGATCTGGCTGAAATCTTTTTCTTCTTCAGAAACGGGGCAAACATAGGTGCGTACCATGTCGCCGAGATCTGAGATGATTTTTCCGGGCATCAGGGTATCCAGGTCGCAAACACATATACCTTCATAAGTATCCTTGTTCAGCAATACGTTATTGATTTTGGTATCGTGGTGCATCAGATGGTCCCTGAATTCGGGATTTGTTTTCAGTTGTTCATACGTTACAGCGATGTCTGAATAGCGGAGGAATTCTTCAATCATCTCTTCTGCTGCAGCTTTCCTGTCTTCCTTTGCTGTACGGATAGCATCCTGGAAGGCGCTGTACCGTAAGGTCAGGTTGTGAAAGTTTGGAATAGAAGCTTTAAACGGCTTCAGGTCAATTCCCGAAAGGTAACTGGCGAGGCGGCCAAACTGTCTGGCTGCTTCATACGCCTGCTTTGGGTTGTCGGCCTGATCTACCGTTACGGAATCCGCAATAAAAGGGATCATTCTCCAGTATTCATTGTCAATTACAAAGAGCTCTTCCCCGTTAACCGTGGGGATCGGCGTAATAAACAGATAGCCGGGATGATGTGCTGCCAGATAATCTGCTGCCATTCTTTGGTTGGCGGCGATTACTCCTGGTTCCTTAAATACGTTTACATTGATTTTTTGTAAAACGTATCTACTGCCGTCCTGCTTTTTTTCCAGCAAAAAAGTGTTGTTGATGTGTCCTGATCCAAATTTTCGGACATTTAATCCTTCAGGCTCAAGTCCGAAAGCCTGAAGGATCTTCGTGTTTGGCTTTATTTCCATAAATTGTCTGGATATTCTCCATTGGCAACCAGCGCTGACAGGCTGGCCTGCACGCCAGGTGCATCTTCTTTGTAAGTAACGCCAAACCATTTAGCGCTGGTAGGCAGTACTTTTACTTCCCCTTTACCACGGCGGATAAATTCATCAGCTACAATCGGAATAAAGAATTCAGATTTAGGGTTGCTGAGGTTTTTATCCAGGAACTCGTTGAAAAGGGTTTGACTCAGGTCAAATACACTCGGATGGAATCCCCAGAAGTTCATAGATACCGGTGTGTTAGCAGGCAATGGGTGCTTGCTGCCATCGGCTTCTTCGTAAACGATCTGGCCATTTTCCGGGTATATTTTTGTTCTTTCATTAATGGCCGCCAGATTACCCGCCGTATTCACTTCGCATACACCACGGGATACAGAACCATGTTCACTCACCGTTTTGCCCAGCTCATAGCCTACTACGCTGTAAACATCTGGTTTGCAGTCATTATTCAGGAATGCTGCCATTTTCACGAAAGAATCGGTACCATAGAAGTCATCCGCGTTAATTACCGCAAAGGGCTCATTGATAGCGCTTTTAGCGCAAAGGATCGCATGGGCGGTGCCCCAGGGCTTGGTCCTGTCGGCAGGAACCGCATGGTCCCCTACAAATGCATTCATTTCCTGGTATACATAATCAACAGCCACGCGGCCTTTGAGCTTAGGTTCAAAGATTTCTTTGAACTCCGCTGCAAAATTCTCGCGGATGATGAACACTATTTTTCCAAAACCGGCGCTGATAGCGTCGTAAATAGAGTAATCAATGATAGTTTCACCGCTGGGGCCAAATTCCTGGATTTGCTTTAAACTGCCATAACGACTGGCCATCCCGGCCGCCAAAATCAATAAAGTCGGTTGCATTTTGTTGATATTAGTTTTATAATTACAATTATCTACTAAAAATATCGGCGTTAAATTTAATCATTAAAACTATTTTCACACTTTCTTTTTGTGGAGAACACCTTTTTTAAAGATTAATTAAACGGAACAATGAAGAGATTTTTAGTGCTGGGAGCCTTTGCGACGTTGTTTTTTACTAACACACGTGCGCAACAGAAAACGAATCCAGAAGAAATTAGCAAAAAAATGCAGTGGTTTGCCGATGCGAAATTGGGCATATTCATCCACTGGGGCATTTATTCTGTCAACGGGATCGATGAATCCTGGTCATTCCACAACAAAAAAATCTCCTATCCTGATTACATGCAGCAGCTGAAAGGCTTTACTGCAAGTAATTATGATCCACAAGCATGGGCCGACCTGATTAAGGAATCCGGCGCCCGCTATGCGGTAATGACCACCAAACACCACGACGGTGTGGCTTTATGGGACAGCAAATTCAGTAAACTGGATGTTGCTAACAGTACACCCGCCAAAAGAGACGTGCTAACGCCCTTCTATGCGGCTTTGCGGCGCGATAGCATCAAATGTGGTGCCTATTTTTCTTTGATTGACTGGAGTCATAAAGATTATCCGCAGTTTTTGAAAGACAGCAACCGCTATGAGCTCAAAGCACAACCGGAAAGATGGCAGCGCTTTCTGAAATATTATGAAGGGCAGATGGCAGAAGTCATGAACCAATTCAACCCCGATCTGTGGTGGTTTGACGGCGATTGGGAACATTCTGCCGATGAATGGGAAGCACAAAAAATGCGTACCATGCTGACAACCCATAACCCCAACACCATTATCAACGGACGTTTGCAGGGATATGGCGATTATGAAACCCCTGAGCAAAACTTCCCGGTATCCCGTCCGAAGTTCCACTGGTGGGAGCTTTGCATGACGATCAACAACAACTGGGGATGGCAGCCACAGGACAAAAACTGGAAAACACCGTTCGAGATCATTACCATCTTCGTAGATGCTGTCAGCAACGGCGGTAATCTCCTGCTAGACATCGGTCCCAAGGCTGACGGTACCATCCCGGAAGAGGAAGTAACCATGCTGAAAGAACTGGGTGCCTGGAACCAACGCAATGGCGAAGCCATCTTCAATACCATTGCGGGCATTCCACAGGGACACTTCTATGGCCCTACTACCCTTTCCAAAGATTCTACCACCCTCTACCTGTTCCTCCCTGCTAAAACCAGCGGCCAGGTAATGGTAAAAGGGCTGTCCAATAAAATTGAAAGCATTACCATGTTGGGCAGCGGACAACCACTGCAACACAAGGTAGTGGGTAAAATCTCCTGGAGTGCGGTACCCGGACTGGTATTCATTGATGTACCCGCCACCGGACAAGATAAATACATCACCGTCCTGAAAGTGAAGCTGGATAAGCCAGTGAAGCTGTACAGAGGCCAGGGTGGCTTTTTAACGAATGAATAATGCTCCGTTACCATTCCATTACACTTGATTCCTTTCATACCGCATGGCTGCCTGCTTCTATTCAGGCAGCCATGCTGCGTTTGGACAAGATTCATCCGGAGATATCCGGTAACAAATGGTTTAAGCTAAAGGAGAATATAAGGGAAGCCATGGCACAAGGCCATCCCGGCCTGCTTACTTATGGGGGTGCCTACTCCAATCACATTGCCGCCACTGCTATGGCCTGTAAAGAAGCAGGGCTGGCTTGTACCGGGATTATCCGGGGAGAAGAAAATGCAGCACGGTTGAATCATACGCTCCAAACAGCTGCCAACCTGGGCATGGAACTGTTATTCGTTACCCGCGAAGCCTATCGCAACTCCGCCATAAAGGCACAATGGGCCGCCCGGTATCCGCAATACCTCGTAGTACCGGAAGGCGGACACAATGCCCTGGGCGCCAAAGGCTGCGAAGAAATATTGTCTGTCTTCCCTACTACTCATTTTACACATATCCTCTGTGCGGTAGGTACCGGCACTACACTGGCTGGCCTTATCAACAGCGCATCACCACATCAGCAGGTAATTGGCATCCCCGTTTTAAAAGGGGCACATTACCTGGAACAGGAAGTCCGCGACCTGCTACACCCCGGTATTACTACCCACTGGGAATTACTACATGATCATCACGGAGGTGGCTACGCAAAGCAAACGCCTGCACTTATAGATTTTATCAATACCTTTTATGCGGCCACGGGCATTCCCACGGATATTATTTATACTGGTAAACTGGGGATGGCTTTCCGTGATTTAGTGCAGCAGGGCTATTTTCCGGAGAACAGCCGTGTATTACTGGTACATACGGGTGGCTTACAGGGCAATCTTTCACTGGCACCCGGCGTTCTATCCTTTTAAAAACTGTTCATTATATTTGAACGGTAGTGTATTTTTGCCAACTTAAAGAGCTCAGGGAATAATCAGTATGAAGCAAATTGTGCGTATAACTTTTGTTATTGGAATGTTTTTATTGACCGCATATACAGGCCGGGCCCAGGAATATACTCCACCGGTACTGCCTAATTTCGCGGCCTCCATTAAAACCGGCAAAATACAGCTGGACTGGATCTCCGGCTTTACACAGGTAAAGGAAATTGGTATACAGCGGTCGCTCGACAGTGTACTGAACTTTAATACCATTGGCTACGCCAGCTATCCTACCCAAACAAGAAATGCTTACCTGGACAATAAACCATTACCTGGCAGCAACTATTACCGCTTGTTCATTCTATTCACCAATGGCAGATATATGTACAGTAAAACGGTATTAGCCCTGTCTGACAGTTCTATCCGCGCTGACCAGAAGCTGCAATATGCCGACATTAAAGATGCCGCCAAAGGTCTCAGAGGCAAAGAGCAGGAAAACAAAGAACCAGAAAGAGTGGTGTGGCATCCGTCTAACTATATTTATACCACAGCTGATGGTAATGTGAATATCAAATTGCCGGAAGCACCGCAGAAAAAATACGCCGTTAAATTCTTTGAGTCTAATGGTACTTTCCTCTTCGATATTGAACAAGTAAAGGCGCCCTTCCTGATTTTGGAGAAAGCAATTTTCCTCCATGCGGGCTGGTTTAACTTTGAAATATTTGAGGACGGTAAGTTGAAAGAGAAATGGAATTTGTTTATTCCATTAAATTATAAAATGTAATGCCGCGAATTTTGTCTTTGTACAGGATTAGGCTGATTATACTGATTTTGTTTTTTTGATTTCAGAAAGATGAAGGGGAGATCTAAGCGAATATACTCGCTAAGATCTCCCCTTCATCTTTTAAGTCTTATATAGAAAATCAGTATAATCAGCCTAATCCTGTACAAAGACAAAATTCGCGCTACATCATTTCTGCTTCAAACACTTCGCCGAAGTGCTTGCTCAGCCGGACTTTCACTTCTTCCATACTCACTTCACGCCCCAGTTCCCTGTTGAGGGAGGCTACTTGTTTATCTGCAATCCCGCAGGCAATAATATTATTGAAATAGTCCATGAGGGTGTTTACGTTCAATGCAAAGCCATGCATGGTCACCCAACGGCTGCAACGTACGCCCATGGCGCATATCTTACGTGCTTTACCCGGTTGATCCGGATCCAGCCACACACCGGTTTCTCCTTTGGAGCGGTCGCCGGTTACGCCATAATCTGCCAGGGTACGGATAATCACTTCTTCCAGGCAGCGCAGGTATTTCCCGATATCTGTAAAAAAATTCTCCAGGTCTATAATCGGGTAACCCACTACCTGGCCCGGACCGTGGAAGGTAATATCTCCACCGCGATTGGTAGGCACAAAGCCAATACCCTGCTCTTTCAGCTGTTGCTCAGAAATCAGCAGGTTTTCCATATGCCCGCTTTTACCCAGGGTATACACGGGGGGATGTTCGCAAAACAACAGGTAGTTAGTGGTGGGCTTAGGCGCTTGGTCACCTGCGCGGGACTTCAACTGCACATTTTCCTTCAACAACTGCTCCTGGTAGTCCCAGGCAGCCTGGTATTCAATTACGCCGAGGTCTTTTACTACAATCTGTTGCTTTACTTTTTCCATGGTCATTATTGGTCTTTTCAGCTGCGCAAAGGTACGCCAATTCGCCGTGATACAGAACATTTGCGCAGATGGCTGCTAAACTGGCAACTAAGCTTTACCTTTGCAAAAAATTATATTAATGGCTGAAGAATTGCTGGAACTGGAAGATGAGCTGGATAACGGTGATGGCAGCGAGGAATTATATGAGAAAATCAATATGGTGGTAGACAAAGGTCAGGAACCCATCCGTATTGATAAATTCCTTACCGCCCGCATAGAAGGCGCTACCCGCAATAAGATACAGCAAGCCCTGGATGGGGAGATGGTGATTGTGAATGATAAGCCCGTGAAGGCCAATTACAAGATCAAACCATTGGACAGGATTGTTGTGTTTTCCAACCGGAACCCGGAGAACACGGACATTATTCCACAAGAGCTACCGCTGAATATTGTATTTGAAGACGACGACGTGATGGTCATCGACAAACCCGCCGGCCTGGTGGTACATCCCGGTTGTGGTAACCGTGATGGCACCCTGGTCAACGGTTTGGCCTGGTACCTGGGCGATAAAACCCAGGCTATTGAACCGGAAATACCAAGATTTGGACTGGTACACCGTATCGATAAAAATACCAGCGGCCTGCTGGTGATTGCCAAATCACCCAAGGCCATGAACGATCTGGCCAAACAATTCTTTGATCATACCGTACATCGCCGTTATATCGCATTGGTATGGGGTGATTTTGAAGAAGAGGAAGGTACCGTGATAGCCCACGTAGGCCGCCATCAGCGCTTGCGCAAAATCATGGACGCCTATCCTGATGGAGAATATGGTAAAGAAGCCATTACCCATTACCGTGTGTTGGAGCGCTTTAACTACGTAAGCCTGGTAGAATGCCGCCTGGAAACCGGCCGTACCCACCAGATCCGCGTACATATGCAACATATCGGCCACTCCCTCTTTAATGATGAAACCTACGGTGGTAACCGCATTGTAAAGGGAACCGTGTATACTAAATACAAACAGTTTATTGATAACTGTTTTTCTATTATGCCACGCCATGCGCTGCATGCACAGCAGCTGGGTTTCATACATCCCCGCACCCGCGAGCAAATGTATTTTGAAAGCGCTATGCCGGCCGACTTCACCAGTGTACTGGAAAAATGGAAAAGATATATTGCTGCAAGGCCCCTGAAAGAAGAGGACCCTACATGATATTCCTGTTAATTCAGAAAGGCGTCAGCAGCGGTTTTATCGGGCTGACGCCTTTTAGTTTCAACTACTTACAGTTTCCTTCTTCCGGAAAATCAAATAATTCCCTTTTATTATTACAAATATTCTACATACTTTAATTTATCTTAGCGGCAATTACCATGTCAATACATGAGAAGCCACTTGCCAAAATCCTTTCGCATCCTATATCTTTTACCAGTGTTACTGGTAGGTAGTCTGTTCGTCAACAAGGCCACAGCACAAGGTAAAACGCCATTTACGGTGTCTTCTACCTGTGTAAATGATACTTCGTTTTTTCTGATTAATAAACCAGCAGGTATTGATTCTGTGAAATGGTTTTTTGGAGATCCGTTATCGGCCGATAAAGATTCTTCCAAAAGCATCCGCAATGCCTGGCACATCTATCAAACCATCGGCACTTACTCAGATACACTGGTAGCATGGCGCGGCGGGGTACCCGATACCACCATACAGCCCATTACTATTGTAACACCGGTCATTTTTGACCTGGGTCCACAGGATGTTACCCTGTGTGAAGGGTCTACCATGACACTGAACGCCCCCGTTATACCTGGCGCCACCTATCTCTGGCAGGACGGTTCCACTGGCAGCAGCATACTCGTAGATACTTCTGCTACCTATAAAGTAAAAATCAACGGCTGTCCTAACCCGGACTCCGTGAACGTATTTTATACCCCGATTCCCAAAATAGCCCTGGGCAAGGATCTTATTTTGTGCACCGGGGAGCACATTGCACTGGATGCCACCGCCCAGAACTGCACCTACAAATGGAATACCGGTAACACATCGCCCACACAGGATGTTACCACGTCTGGCACCTATCATGTAGATGTGTTTCCAAGAGGTTGCGCGCCTATATCCGACGAGATCACCATCACTTTCACCGGTGCCCCCTATCCTTTTTCCTTAGGGCCCGATACATTATTATGCCCGGGAGAAAGCATCCGGATTGCACCCAATATTCCGGAGGCCACCAAGTGGGAATGGAGTACCGGCGCTACTACACCGGCAGTAACTATTAACGCAACCACCAACCTCTGGGCATTAGTGGAAATAAATCATACCTGTAGTGTGGTGGATACCATTTTCATTAACTACAACCGGCTCAAGAAACTGAACCTGGGTAATGATACCACCATCTGTAAAGGCAATTTCCTGGTACTGACCGCCGACTTCGGCAACGGCACCTACCGCTGGCAAGATGGCTCCGACCAGGCCACCTATTATGTAACCAAACCGGGCTATTACTATGTAGACGCCAAAATTGGCCGCTGTGAATCCACCGACAGTATTTCTGTATCCTTCGATGATACGCTGCGGGTAAACCTGGGACCGGACACCCTGCTCTGCAAAAATGAAGTATATGTACTACGTGCCACTGGCGCAGGTGGTGGTAACTACAAGTGGCAGGACAGTACCAGTACTCCCATGTATACCGTTACCAGGCCAGGTTTATACGCCATTGTTGCCTATAATAGTTGTGGTAAAACAGCCGACTCTATTGTAGTAAGATATCACGACTGTGCCTGTCAGCTTTACTTCCCTACTGCCTTTACGCCCAATGGTGATGGCCGAAATGATTACTTCCGGCCAATATACCGGTGTCCTATATACGATTATACCATCAGTATTTACAACCGCTGGGGAGAACGGGTATTTTACACCACGGACCCGCAGATAGGCTGGACGGGGCGCGTGAACGGCAAACTCGCCGATGTGGCTACTTATGTATGGATTGTGGATTACAAAGAAGTAGAAACAAAAATACCGGTACATAAGACCGGTACTATTACGTTAATTAACTAAATTCTTTTATTGGGGTGCTGTAAAATTGAGGAATTTTGCCACAAAAACGGCTGTTTCCCGTTTTTTGAAGGGTACATTCCAGGTACCGTTATAGGTAACCAGTGAAGGGATGAGCAGGCCATTAAATTTGGTCATCTGTACATTCATCTTCACATTAAAGTCGAACAACATTGTTTTATAAGAGAGCGCATATTTGCGGCCTACAATTTCAAAATTTTCTTTGTTGAACCAGGTGATCAGTTCATCAATCACTACATCCGCCCGGTCAATACGACTCAGTCCCGGTTTAGCTTTCGCCGTAAATACGTAACAGGGGGTTCCATCCACATAGTTTTGTGCAGAAATAGAAAAGTCGTAAAAGCGCATCACTTCATAACTGAAGATGGCTACTTTTTGTCCTACTATAGGTACGCCACGGATAGGTTTTCCCGGGTTAAAAATCAGCTGTTTCAGTTGTGCTTTATGCCGGGCCAGGCTACCGCCGGAGTGTTCCGGTGTTTCGCCGGCATCATCTGCGCAGACGGTTCCTTTTACAAAAAACAGGTTGGCATATAATTCGGCGGTGTAATAGTTGTAATTGCCTTTGCGGGTGTAGAAGTCGCCGGTTACTTTTTCATTGGCCACTTTCATGGTCATGCATTTCCCTTTCACCTCCTGGTGGGTTTCATTATAAAGGGAGGCTTGTGTAGCGGCTTTTTTATCCAGTATTTGTATATCATTTACGGCATCGAAACCTACTACGTGCAAATTTTTGAATGCACGATAAAAGGTGGTATCCTCTTCTACTCTTTTGATAAAGCTATTAACGTCAAAGCCTATACGCTTAGCAGCAACAATCACCTCATCCAGGTTTACCGTCATTCCTTTATAACGGGCGGTATCCTGGGCGGTCAGTTGCAGGAAGGTTAATCCACAAAGCACTACGGTTCCGGCTATACTTTTCCATATATGTGACATGGGTGCAATTTAGGAAAAAGTTATAGGATTGCATGGAAGCAGAAAGCATAAAGCGATTGTAGCGAAGATAAAAGCGGCTATTTTAAATAGTGTCGCTTAAATCTTCGCTACAATCGCTTTATGCTTTCTGCTTTACGCTTTCAGCTCTTCAAAAATCATCCGGGAATTTTCCCAGCCACATACATTTGTTCCATTGTTGGAGAAACCGCACCACCTTTTTTCTCCAGGGTAACGGCAAACATTTGTGCTTTACCGGTTACTTTCATTTTCTGGAGGAGACTGGCGGTATCACCCATTTCGAACACACCCATATCTACTGGTTTGCCATCTACGATAGCCCACAGTTGATATTGTTTATCGGCGGATGGTTCTGGCAGTTTGTTTACTTTCAGATACACCTGCTGGCTGGATGGGTTCCAGAATACAGTGGCTAATGCTTCAGGGAATGCTTTTGTACCTGGCATTGGCACTTTCAATACTTTAGGATCCTGGATAATTTCCATAGATTCCTGCATCTGTTCTAAACGGGTTTTGTACAAATTGCTTTTGGACAAAATGGAATTCTGAGACAGCAACAAAGATTCATACTTGTCTTTGTACTCTCTGAATAGCTTGTACCGGTTAAAGAACACATAGTTCAAAATGAGGCTGCCGATCAGTAATACTGCGGCAGTTGTGGCAATCCATTTCCAGGATAGGCTTTTAGTTTCTTGCATGGACACTACTTTTGGTTGTTGCAGGTCTTTATCGGAGACAGGCACCTCCTCCTGCAAATTGGGTTCATTATTGATTTTAGAGAATAAACTTGCTTTAATATCCGGTTGCGGATCTATCCCCTGCATCTCGATGTACGCTTCCATATTGCGACGGTAGGCTTCTACCTGGGCCGCCACTGCCGGGAATTGTGCCATAGCGGCTTCCAGCTCGCGTACCTCTTCTTCGGTAGCAATGCCTGCCATATAAAGCTCAATAATTCCGGACGATATGAAATGTTGTGAGTCCACTATTGCAATAAATATTTACTTGTTTAAAATGGTTCTTAATTGAATAATTGCATTGCGCATTCTTGTTTTCACCGTACCCAACGGAATTTCCAGTACCCGGGATATTTCTTCCTGGGTACAGCCTTTATAATAAGCCAGATCAATAAGGGTACGCTGTTCTTTGGTGAGTTTCTCCAGTATTTTGGAGAAGCCTACGTAGTCGGTCGACAGATGAACGGATAATGGCCCGTTGACATCATGTACGTTGTCCGTGATATTTTGGATTCGCTGTTCCAGCTTGTGTGATTTGGAGCGTAATACGTCAATGGCGGTATTACGGGCAATATTGAGCATCCAGGTAAAGAGCCGGCCTTTTTCCTCGTCGTAACGGTCGAGGTGGCGCCAGATTTTCAAAAACACGTCCTGCAACACATCCCCTGCGGAACTGTCGTTGTTCAGTACTTTTACGATCACCCCGTAAAGCGCGGGTGAATACTGGTCATATAAGTAGCTAAACACCTTCTGGTCACGGGCTTTCAGGCCTTGTACCAGCTCTGCTTCTGTATATGTTGGAGCGTATTCCAAAACGGACCGGATATGATTTAATGGTGTTTAATATTGGAACTGATTTTCACACACGACAAGACGGAACATGCTCTTCATGACATCGGCCTTTCAGGATACTTGCTTCACAACGTTCTAAATGTCTTAATAACTAACGGGGGCTTATGATATAAGCAATATACTAACTCTTAACGATCAACGATTTTTATTGGTGTGTTAACAACACATTACTTTGTCACTTTGGCTGACATACACACCTGGTTCATAGAGGGTTCGGTGCTGCCGCCCTTTTGTTCCAGTGTAATTGCAAAACCCTGCGCTACTGCCACTGCTTTCATATGCTGTAATTGTTGCGTCAGTGCTGCACCGGTGTCAAAAACACCTGCATCTATCAATTTCTTATTAACGATGGCCCACAACTGGAATTGCTTACCGGCTGGCGGCAGGGGCATTATCTTTGCCTGCAGGTAAACGGCCTGTGTTTGGGCATTCCAGCCTACAGACACGGACTTACCGGCATATGCACCACCACCTTGCAATTGGATCCATTTAAAATCAGGGTTACTCAAAGGATCAGGATCTACAGGATCAGGAACCCTTTCTTTGGAGCTGGTAAGTGCCTGATGTTCTTTCTGTGCATCGAGTTTTTCTTTGGTGGCGATTAGCGATTTATAACGACCCTGGTAATCAGTAGATTTCTTAAAGAAAAAGAAATTCATCACAACGCTGCCTACCAACAAAATAACAATCGCCGCTGTCAGGTATTTCCAGAAGCGGTCTGAAGAGGATTTGGTAGTGGGTAATTGTTTGACAGGTGTTTCTTTATGGACAGCAGTTTGTTTAGCTGCTGCTTTTTTCCCGTTGAGTTTTGCACCATTAACAGGTGAGCGCAGTTCTTCTGGCAGTAAATTGTTACCATCTTCCGTATTTTCATGACGGATGATTTCTGTTAACCGGACCTTAATGGCAGTAGGAGGTGCTACTGCATAAAGCTGTACAAACCGTTCCTTGTCCTGCTGCAGCGAGTCTAATGCCGCTTTTACATCAGGATATTGGGAGACAAGTTTTTCCACCTCGCTCTGCTCCGTTTCTGGTAGCATGCCAAATACGTAGCTTTCAAGAATTCCTGATGATATGTAGCGTTGGACGTCCACAGTTATGTGATTACAATTGTTTTAAGAGTGTTCTCAATTGTATAATGGCATTGCGCATGCGCGTTTTCACGGTGCCCAATGGTATTTCAAGGGACTTGGCTATTTCTTCCTGGGTATGTCCCTTGAAATAAGCCATGTCTATTATAATGCGTTGATCTTTTTGCAAACGTTCTATCACCTTGCTGAGGCCAAGATGATCCACTGACAGATGTACTGCCAGTTGTGGTTCATACATCAGCGCCACGCTGTTAACATCCTGTACCCGTTGATCCAGTTTGTGATTTTTTGAGCGGAGACTATCAATAGCAGTATTACGTGTTATATTGAGCATCCACGTAAACAAACGTCCTTTTGAGGCATCGTAACGATCTATATTACGCCATATTTTTACAAAAACTTCCTGTAAAACGTCTCCTGCTGCGGCTTCTTCTCCTACTACCTTGAGGGCTACGCCATATAATGCCGGTGAGTAATGGTCATACAAGTAAGTAAATATTTTCTCATCCCTGGCCGTAAGGCCCTGAATCAATTCAACTTCAGTGTATGTTAAGGTCGCTCCCAAGTTTGAGGATATGGATGTTTACTTTATGATACCAAAATAACGGGTTTTCTTTACATTACAAAATTATTTCCTATTTAGGGAAGGTCATTTTGTAATCCACTCTGATTTTACCTTTGGTTATATCGTCGAGCTTACTTTTCAACATTCTGCGCTTCAGCGGTTTCAGGTGATCGATAAATAAAATGCCATCGATGTGATCATATTCATGCAGGATTACGCGGGCTGTCACACCTGTAAAAGTTCTTTCATGTGGGGTGAAATTCTCGTCCACATAACGAAGTGTAACGGTTTCTGCGCGGCTTACATCTTCCCGTACCTTAGGGATGCTCAGGCAACCTTCATTGTACGCCCAATCTTCACCACCGGTTTCTACGATATGAGCATTGATAAAAACGCCTTTCACGCCGGTATCTCCCGGGTAATCGTTTTTCTCATCTTCTTCCAGGTTATCTATAATTTGTGCGCTATCTACTACAAACAGGCGGATCGCTTTGTTTATCTGTGGAGCAGCAATGCCCACACCGTTTGAACCATACATGGTTTCCCACATATTAGCAATTAATTCCTTCAGGTTTGGATATTCTGGTGTGATATCTTCTGCTACTTTCCTCAAAACCGGGTGCCCGTAAGCTACTATTGGCAAAATCATGTTCAAATATTGGTTTAATCCGCAAAGATAGACATTTTAAGCTTCTTTGTAAAGCGTGAAACAGCTTCGTTATACTGATTTTTTATTATATTTTATTTTGCAGATACTCCTGTAATATAATAGTCGCGCTGATTTCATCAACCAGGGCTTTATTACGGCGGTCCTTTTTCTTCAGGCCGCTATCAATCATCGTCTGGAAGGCCATCTTGGAAGTAAAGCGCTCATCTACCTTTACCACCGGGATATCGGGGAAATTCTTTTTAATAATCCGGATACATTCTATCACCAATGGCGTAGCATCTGTAGCATTACCATCCAGGTTTTTCGGTTCTCCGATCACAATTGTTTCTACCGGTTCTGTGGCAAAATATTTCTTGAGAAAAGGAATCAGTTCGTGTGTAGGGATGGTAGTCAGCCCACTCGCAATCAATTGCATCGGATCTGTTACGGCCAGTCCTGTTCTTTTTTTTCCGTAATCAATCGCCATTAAACGGGGCATGAGAAAGCTTTTAGCAGTTAGCAGTTAGTTTTTAGCCATTGGCGTTAGCTGTTAGTCATTGCCAACAGCTAATGCCAATGGCTAAAAGCTTATATAAAAATGAGCATATCAGCAATGGTAAATACCGCAAATACTACGCTGGCAATACCATTGGTGGTCATAAACATAATATTTACCTTACTCAGGTCATCGGGTTTTACCAGCAGGTGCTGGGATACCAGCATCACCACAAATACGGCTGCGCCTATCCAGAACAGCCAGTGGAAACCACCGGTAAGACCAATGGTAACTACCAGGGCCGCTGCTATTACGTGTAACAGTTCTGAAAAACGAAGCGCACCGGAAAGTCCCAGCCAGGCCGGAATGGAGTTCAACTGTTGCGACTTATCAAAATCTTCGTCCTGTAAGGAATAAATAATATCAAATCCGGATACCCAGCAAAGTACCAGTACAGACACCAATACCGGCAATACGGCAAACTGGCCTGTTACAGCCAGGTAAGCCCCTATGGGAGCCAGTGATAGTCCCACGCCTAGTACGAGGTGGCAAAAGGCCGTAAAACGCTTGGTATAGCTATATCCCAATACTACCAGCAACGCTACCGGCGACAGGAAGAAACAAATGCGGTTAATAAACCAGGTAGTAATAATAAACAGTACCACATTGGCTATAATAAAGAACATGGCATTTTTAGGAGATATGATACCTGCCGGTATTTCTCTTTTCGCCGTACGTGGGTTCAATTTGTCGATATCCACATCGAGCCAGCGGTTGAACGCCATGGCGGCACTCCGTGCAAACACCATACATAATACCACCAGGCCAAAGGTGGCCCAGCTGAAATGTCCGCCTCCTTTGGTGGTAGCCATGAAAAAGCCGGTCAATGCAAAAGGCATGGCAAAGATGGTATGGCTGAACTTTACGAGCGACAGATATTTATTAACCGTAGAAATCATACTAGCTTTTAGGTTTTAGCTATTAGCTTTTAGCTTAAAATGCTGATAACTGATTATTAATAGTAAATACTTCCTGCTGATCGCTAAAAGCTAACGGCTAATAGCTAACAGCTTTACAAAGATATCCCAAACCACAATACCGGTCGTCACCGAAATATTCAGGGAGTGTTTCATACCCAGTTGGGGGATTTCGATACAGCCGTCTGCCAGTTTCATTACTTCTGCATCTACACCGCTGACTTCATTCCCGAAAACCAGTGCCAGTGGTTGTCCGGCTGGTGGCTGGAAACGATCCAGCATATGGCTGTTCACCGCCTGTTCAATCGCCATTACTTTATAACCGGCTGCCTTGAGCTCCTGCACCGCGTTCACGGTAGTATCGAAATACTGCCATTCTACGGTTTCGGTAGCCCCCAGTGCCGTTTTGTTGATATCGCGGTGGGGAGGCACCGGGGTATACCCACAAAGTACGATGCCCTGTACCAGAAAAGCATCTGCGGTACGGAACACCGAGCCCACATTGTGCATGCTGCGTATATTATCGAGTACCAGTACGATAGGCGTTTTATCGGCCGCCTTGAACTCAGCCACGGTTTTACGGCCCAGTTCATCCATGCTTAATTTTCTCATCACCTGCAAAGATAATAGGATGGGATGAGTTTTATATATTTGCGCCATGGCAAAAAGTAAATCGGAAGAAACCCCGCTCATGCAACAACATAAGGCCATCAAGGCTAAATACCCTGATGCCATACTGTTGTTCCGTGTTGGCGATTTTTATGAAACGTTCAGTGAGGATGCAGTCATAGCAGCCCGGGTACTCGGCATTGTATTAACCAAGCGGGCCAATGGCTCCGCTTCTTATGTAGACCTGGCCGGATTTCCCCACCATTCGTTAGATACTTATCTGCATAAACTGGTAAAAGCCGGCTACCGTGTAGCGGTATGCGATCAGCTGGAAGACCCCAAAACTGTAAAAGGTATTGTAAAACGCGGCGTTACCGAAATGGTGACACCCGGCGTGGCGGTTAATGATAAGCTGCTGGAAAACTCCAGCAACAACTTCCTGGCCGCCGTACATTTCGGCACCGATGTTACCGGCGTATCTTTCCTCGATATTTCCACCGGCGAATTCTTTATCGCCGAAGGCAGTATAGAATATGTGGATAAACTCCTGCAAAGCTTCCGCCCCGCAGAAGTACTCTTCGCCAAACAACAGCAGAAACATTTCAAAGCCACCTTTGGCACCCGCTTCTACACTTACACCATGGATGAGTGGATATTTACCACCACCTATGCGGAAGAAATACTGCTCAAACACTTCGAAACACATTCCCTGAAAGGATATGGCGTAGACGGACTACCCGCTGCTATCATTGCTGCCGGCGCTACCCTCCACTACCTGAAAGATACGGAACACCCGCACCTGCAGCATATTACCCGCATGCAGCGTATCAGCCAGGACGATTTCCTCTGGATGGACCGCTTCACCGTGCGCAACCTGGAACTGCTGAACAGCAGCGTGGAAAACGGACATACCCTGCTGAAAGTACTGGATAACACGGTAACGCCCATGGGCGCCCGCCTACTCAAACGCTGGATGGTATTCCCCCTGCGCGATATCAAGGCAATCAACGAACGACTGGATACCGTTGAATACTTTATTAAAGAAACGGATCTCTCCAAATCACTCGTGCATCACCTGAAGCAAACGGGCGACCTGGAAAGACTCGTCTCCAAAATCCCCCTCCGGAAAATCAATCCCCGCGAGGTGATGCAACTGGCCCGTTCCCTGCAACAGGTACAAGAAGTACAGGCATTGCTGGGCAACACCACCAACGACTACCTCAGGCGCCTAAACGAAAAACTGGACCCCTGCACTCCCCTGCTGGACCGCATTCTCAATGAAATTGCGGAAAACCCGCCGGTACTGGTGAACAAAGGTGGCTGTATCAAAGAAGGTGTCAATGCAGAACTGGATGAACTGCGGAATATCGCCAACAAAGGCAAAGACTATCTCTTACAAATACAACAGAAAGAATCAGAAGCGACTGGTATTCCTTCCCTGAAAATAGCCTTCAACAACGTTTTCGGCTACTACCTGGAAGTAACCAACACCCATAAAAACAAGGTACCAGAGCGCTGGATGCGTAAACAAACGCTCGCCAACGCAGAACGTTACATTACGCCGGAACTGAAAGAATACGAAGAAAAGATTGTAGGAGCAGAAGATAAAATCCAGGTGCTGGAAGCCAAACTATTTGAAGAACTGGTATTGGCCCTGCAGGAATTTATTAAGCCGGTACAGGAAGATGCGCAGGTATTTGCCCGGATCGACTGTCTCCTTTGCTTTGCGCAAAATGCCGTGCAATACAAATATCGTCGTCCTAATATCAACGAAGGCTTTGACCTCGTGATCAAAGAAGGACGGCACCCGGTGATAGAAAGAGGGTTACCCGCCGGTGATACTTATGTATCCAATGATCTGCAACTGGACAAGGAGCATCAGCAAATCATTATTCTCACAGGTCCCAACATGAGCGGTAAATCGGCGCTGCTGCGTCAAACCGCCCTGATCACACTGATGGCACACATGGGTAGCTTTGTACCTGCCAACAGTGCAGATATTGGGTTGACAGATAAAATCTTCACCCGTGTAGGCGCCTCTGATAATCTCAGTGGCGGCGAATCTACCTTCATGGTGGAGATGAACGAAACAGCCAGTATCATCAACAGCATCACCCCGCGCAGCCTGGTAATACTCGATGAAATAGGCCGTGGTACCAGTACCTACGATGGTATTTCCATTGCGTGGAGCATTGTGGAATATCTTCATGATATGACTACTCATCGTCCGAAGACATTATTTGCCACACACTACCATGAGTTAAATGAACTGGAAAATAAACATGGGCGCGTGAAAAACTTCCATATTACCAATATGGAGTCTGGCAATAAAATTATCTTCCTGCGTAAACTGGCACCGGGTGGAAGTCGCCACAGCTTTGGTATTCACGTGGCCCGCATGGCAGGGATGCCACCGGAGCTGATTAACCGTGCAAACGAAGTGCTGGCCAATCTCGAAGAAAAACATATTGATGCGCCTTTACAGAAAAATGTAAAGCAACTCAGTACGCCATCGCAGAAGTTACAACTGAATATTTTTGACGCACATAGTGACACTTTCCAACAGATCCGGGAGAAACTGGATCATGTGGATATTAACCGGTTAACGCCGGTGGAAGCGCTGCTGAAGCTGAGCGAGATTAAGAATATGATCGGATAGTTACTGATAAAGGCATAAAAAAGTCCCCCACCAGACGGCGGGGGACTTTTTTTATTGTAATAAGATGATTGATAACCTACTTAGTGCACGTTCCAGAAAATCTTGATATTAGCTTTGTCTTTCCCAGCTACTTTAGCGTAGTTATCAGGATTGTATATCTGCTCATTCGCAGGATACAGTAAACGCTGTGGAGGTGTAGTAGCGCCACCGGCAGCAGGCGCCAGGGCGAAAGGCAATACCGGGTAGCCAGTACGTCTTACTTCTGTCCATGCTTCACCCGCCTGGAGGATGAAGAAGTTCACCCATTTCTGTGTCCAGATCTTCACTAATTTTTGCTGCGAAGTACCACTATAAGCGATAGCTGGTTTAGCAATAAACGCGCTGATTGCAGCTGCGGATGGTGTTGGCAGAATTGGCCAGGTACCACTGCTGAATATCGCAGACTGGTTGATGGAATAATAGAAACCAACAGATTGAGCAATACCATTTTCATAATCTGCTTGCGGTGAACCAACACCCCATCTTTCCCCTGCTTCTGCTTTCAGAAAACTTACTTCAGATGCAGTGAATATCACGCCTGGCACATTGTAGTTATTGAAGAAGGTAGCAGTATCATAGGTAGCATATCCACCATTTTCATAATCAGTAGAAGTACCGTTGGAGGCGAAACCTTTCATGCCTTTTTTACCAGCATCCCAATATACATCTGTACGAGGATCGCTGTTGGCCGCCATTACGGTATCCAGCAGAAATGCAGGAGCGTAAGGGCTACCGGTTAATGCGCTCTGAATGTCACTTTTTAGCGTAGTTGGGCTCATTTTAACCACAGCATTCTGTGAATTCTCGCTGATCAGCGGATATTGTGCAGGATTACTCAACATAGCTGCAACGGCTGCTTTAGCAGTGCTTTCCTTTACATAGGAAATATGCATCAGTAAGCGCAGACGAAGGGAGTTCGCGTATCTTCTCCAGGCCATCAGATCACCCCCCAGCAGGATATCCGCTCTTTTTAGAGAAGCCAGGGTTTCAACAGATATCTGTGCTGTTGAAAAATAAGTATTCAGTTTGTCTAGGTCGTCAATAGCCTGAGTATAGATAGCTGCTGCATCATCAAAAGGAGCTGGCTTTACCACGCGGTCTGTATTCAAGGAGCCCGCCTGTGTGAATGGAATATCTCCCCAAAGATCCACCAGTTGTGCCGCCTGGTCATAGAGTACTACTTTACCACAATTGAGGAAAACCAATTGTTGTGCCTTTTGGTCTGCCGTTAACTGACCATAGGTAGTTTCCATTTCGCGGTAATTGGCCATGATACCGGGGCCTACATAGTTAAAGTCATTATCGTCACTTTTCGCTCCTGTATAGAAGTCTGTCCAACGGTTTTCTGTATAAGACAGGGAAGGAATATACATTTTGTTAGATGCCGACATGGCAGTCATCTGAGAGAAAGCGCCAGTGGTAGGCAATATAAACGTAGCGTAATCCCAGTAAGAGGGGCGCATACGTTTATTTAAAAACATACCGCTAAACAGTTTGCCCATAGATCCGGTAGTTTGTAATTCCGGATTTGGATAAGCGTCCGCTATTTGTTTCTTACAAGAGCTAAAGGTTGCCACCAGTAAGATAAGCAGTGAAGAATTTATTAAGAGACGTTTCATTTTAATCTGTTAAGTTCGTTTTACAAATCAGTATCCTACTAGAAACGGGCACGGATGCTGGCACCCAAGCTCCTTGTTGGCCCCATAGTTCCACCATCAACTCCCTGACTTAACCAGGAAGAACCTACTGCTACTTCAGGGTCCAGACCTTTAGGCAGGGTTTTCCACAAGTAGAACAGGTTTCTACCGATCAGTGACACCTGCAGGGACTGGAAGTGCATTTTCTCAACAATGCGCTTAGGCATATTGTAAGCCAGTGTTACCTCACGTAATTTGACATAGCTGTTCTTGAATACCGCATTTTCATACAATCCATTGGTTTGCCAATCATACTGGTTCATGTAGTATTGTGCAGCGGTAATCACTTTTTCATTCTTTTTGCCATCGGCAGTTACACCCGGCAGGATCACCCCGTCGTGCTTAGAGCCATTTGGATTAGCCACCAGGTTGCCGGAAGCATAGTCAATCGGATCGTAGGAAATACCACCATGAGCTGCATCTCTGTACTGCAGGGTACTTTTAAACATACCTGCACCGATTTGATAGTAGTAAGGAATAGATACCAGGTTACCACCTAAACGATAATCCAGGGTAAAGTCGAGTGTAAAGTTTTTATAGTTAAGGGAGTTGGAGAAACCACCAACTACTTTAGGCATGATGTTACCAGCATATTCATAAGCACCGGTGTTGGTAGTGTAAATACCGTCCTGGTTTACGATCTTGTTGCCATTGGCATCTTTGTTAGCAGGGTGTACATAGATATTACCCAAAGATTCGCCAATATTAGATCTGATCAACAAGTAACCACCATCATATGGGTTCATTGTCAGCGTAGTCTGACCATCTCTCAGTGCAGCCAACCTGTTTCTGTTGATCGCAAAGTTGAAGCGGGTAGTCCAGCGAAAATCTTTAGTTGTAATCGGGCTGGCATTAATAGCTGTTTCAAAACCATAGTTAGTCAGGTCGCCAGCATTCATGATCTGAGAAGTGGCACCAGCAGATCCTGGGGTAGTCATGTACAGGATCTGGTTCATGATCTTGTTGTTGTAGTAACTAAAGTCTACACCAATTTTATTCTTGAACAACCTGGTTTCCAAACCAAATTCCACTTCCCGTTTTCTTTCAGATTGCAGCTCTTCATTACCGAAAGAACTAGGGTTGCTTTGCTGATAAGGAATATTGTTTTTACTCAGCGTAACGATATATGGCGTATATGCCACGTTAGACTGATACATAGTCGGGTGGTTACCAACCAGACCGAACGAACCACGGATCTTCGCATAATCAATGAAAGAAGGCAGCTTAGCCACTTCTGACAACAGGAAACCTGCGTTCACAGACGGGTAGAAATATTTGTTATTCTTTACTGGTAAGGTAGAAGTTGATTCATAGCGACCGGTTCCTTCCAGGAACAGGAAGCCTTTATAGGCAAGGTTTAACATACCAAAACCAGCAACATCAATTTGCTTGGCACGAACACCTGTCGCATAAATTGGGTCAGCGGAGTTAGCCAAGCTAAACCAATTTTCTTCCATCAAACCGCCTTTGGTTTGGGTATACATGTTTTTGTAAGTCTGCTTACGGCCCATATAACCACCAGTAACCGTAACATCCAGGTCTTTGGATACTTTAGGTGTATAAATCAACATCGCGTCTCCATAGAATGAATTGTTGTTACGGTTATTGATTGCATATTGACCGGTAAATCCGTAGATGGAAGGCTTCGTGTTAAATTGCTGATCAGTAGTGGCCACATTTGTGAAATCACCACCCAATCTACCTCTGAAGCGCAGGTTATTCAGAATACCTACATTCAGCGTAGCGCTGTTGATAAAGCGGTTCTGTGTTTCGTCGTAACTGTTACGCAGGTTATTCCACAGATAATCCATCAGATTAGTAGCCCTGAAACGGTATGCCAGCTTTTGGTCTTGATCGTACTGATTGTTGTTTGGGTCAACATATTTATACCCGTTAGTGGTTTGGTATTTGTTGAAGAACGTACTCATATCATCGAAGCGGCTAAAGAAGCCATCGAATGAGCCGAATATGTTGCTCATCACATTGGGACGATTGTGTACAAAGGTATTATTGTATGTAGATACGATATCTACGCTCACCCTGTCACTCAGTTTCAATGTACCATTTAAGTTGAAGTTATTTTTGTACATATTACTTCCAGGCATGATGCTCTTATAATCTAAGCGATTGTAAGAAAAACGGAAGCTACCCATATCGCCTGCGTTGGAAACAGCAACGTTTGCAGCAGAGTTGTATCCCTTCTGGAAGAAGTTTTTATAATTATCTTTTTGCGCAACATATTTACGGGTAGTACCATCCCAGTATCTTACATCACGACCATCGAACTTAGGACCGAATTGATCATAGGAACGGTAGTAAGGGTGCATCGCTCCATTAGCGTCCTTGATCCAGCCATCGGAATCCGCACCAACCTGCAGGTTGGTAGCAGCATCGTAACCAGGTCCGTATTCGTTCTGATAATCCGGAACCATTGCCAGTCTTTCCTGATTGTAAACATAGTTTACATCTACATTCAGACCGCGGCCTTTGGTACCTTTTTTAGTAGTAATAACGATTACGCCATTATTAGCTTCAGAGCCGTACAAAGCAGTAGCACTGGCACCTTTCAACACAGTCAGGGACTCAATGTCCTCCGGGTTAATATCCAATGCGCCATTACCATCTACTCTTCCTCCGGAAGTACCGAAGCTGTTAGTGGTAGGATCGTTGAAGTTTCTCAACGGCACACCATCTACAACGTACAGTGGCTGTGTATTCAGGGCCACAGAGGATACACCCCTTACCTGAACAGATACACCGCTGGAAGCGCCACCGGGAGCAGTAACGACTTTTACTCCGGCAGCTTTACCATACAATGCCGAAGCAAAGTTGGTGGCACCGCTTTCCGTAATTTCTTTGGAACTTACTGTACTTACCGCATAGCCCAATGCCTTCGCTTCTCTCTTAATACCCATGGCAGTAACTACCACCTCGTTCAGATTCTTATTGTCTTCTTTTAATACGATGTTCAAGGTAGCCTGTCCATTAACAGCTACATCCTGGTTGATAAATCCTATGTAGGAAAAAGTAATGGTGGCACCGGGTGCTACCTGAATTTTGAAACTTCCATCGGCGCCTGTAGTTGCTCCGTTGGAACTGTTTTTCTCTTTTACGGTTACTCCAGGTAAAAGTGTTCCTTTTTCATCTTTTACGGTGCCCGTAATAGCTTTGTTATCCTGCGCCCATGCAGTGATACAGCAGCATAAGAAAAGCAACGTGGTGAGAAGAAGTGATCTTCGCATAGCTTCCTTTTGGTTTAGTGAATTATAACAAGTGAATCAGACACATAAGCAAAAAAGGCATGGAGATTCCGCTACCACAGGTCCCTGCATTGCACAAGAATCCCGATGATAAATACTTGGTTTCCGCCTTAAATTTCAAAATGGAATTACTCCATTGGCATTAATTGTTATTTTGACAACATACTACAGGTAAAACGTTTTAGCAAAACAGTCTAAAAAAAAACTGGTATCTCGCTTTCACTTTTTCTATTCACACCAAGTGTTACATGTCAATCAGAATATCATTTTCAAACTTAGGGATATTTACGAGAAGTGCAAAAAAGATTTAACAATTTTTTTATTTTCCGTTAACGACTCGTTAAGAAAGTGAAAATACTATCTCACTTAATGAAAATAGCATCAAAAAATATTTGTTGAAATCAGGCGATAATAAACGTAGGCATTACCCTTTATTCGTTATTTTTTTTATCCACACCACTGGTTAACAACAAATTAAACTTGTGAATCATTCCTTCAAAACCATTTACTACAAAGGATTTACAGGCAACCTGCACAAAAAAGGTTGCTTCCCTTTCGAAAGCAACCTTTTTACATAGCATCTGACAGATCTAAATTTTTTATGGTTTATCCCACCAAACCAGCGTCATAAAAACATCCGGTCCCTGTATCGCATTGGATACTTCTATATTCGTTGCGTTTACGTCATAGTCACCACGGGGATAATGTAAACGCCGTGGAATTTGCCCATTGGTTTCATTGTTTTTATAATTCACCGGCGTGAGTACCAGGTAACCGTTACGGCGCCAGTTAGCCCCAGAATAGGAGTTCATTCATAGTGAGGGATAACAGGATTTAGATGGTTGATGGAAATTTCTACATGGTTATTGGGTTATTGGGTTATTGGATTGTTAGATTGTTTTGGTAATAATATTATTAACACTCCTAACTAAAAAAGTGTTGGCAGGTACATAAAAAAACGCCAGCGTGTTGCCGGCGTTGTCAATAAATTTTATTTACAAATGTGATTTATGTGCGGGAGGAAGATTCCCTGACAATCAGTTCAGGTGCCAATACAATTTGCTGCGTGTGGGCGGAAGGGTGATTTAGTTCACTCATCAACACGTCCACAATGTGTTTTCCGATGGCGTGGATAGGTTGGGAAACACAGGTGATAGAAGGGCTGTGCAGGCGGAACAGATCATGATCATCGAATCCTACGAGGCCAATTTCCTTTCCTATTTTCCATCCCAGGGAGCGGATACTTTCAATGCCGGAGATCCCCAGGTAGTTGGTGGCAAAGAATACGGCATCTATATCTTTTATAGAAGTCAGGAATTTTTTTATTTCATTGTTGAAGCTTTCGCGGTCGAGGTCGAAAGGTAGTCGCTTTACGAGTGATTTATTGAAGGGAATTTTGTGGTCTTTGAGTGCGGCGGTAAAACCGTCGAGGCGGTCTTTCATCTGTGTTTGATCAGAAGCGATGGTAACGATGGCTATTTTTTTATATCCTTGTTTAGCCAGGTGTGCGGTAGCATCGTAGGCGCCTTTGAAGTTGTCGAGTACTACATAATGGCTACTTACATGTGGGAAGTAGCGGTCCATAAGCACCAGTGGTTTGGCAGCGGTTTGGAGCAATTCAATTTCTTTGTCCAGGTTTTTGGTGGGGGTGATGATGTAACCATCTACCTGTCTGTACTTGAGTACTTCCAGTAATCCTTTTGCTTTTTCGGTATTATCTTCTGTGCTGCCGTAGAGTACTTTATAGCCGTATTTATCTGCTTCGTCTTCTACTACTTTGGCGAGTGAAGCGAAGAAGTTATTGGCAATATCTTCCACTATTAAACCGATGGTTTTGGTTTTTCCGGTGCGCAGGCCGCGCGCCAGCTGGTTAGGCTTATATTTAAGCCGGGTCGCAATCTTTTGTATTTTTTTGCTTACCTGTTCACTGATTCTCTTCTCCTTTGCTTTTCCATTTAATACAAAAGATACCGTGGTAGGAGATACTCCGGCTTGCTTTGCAATATCTTTAATAGAGATCCCTTTCATAGAAAATAAAATGCTATATCGATTTAGCCTCGCCTAAATTACAAAATGAAGTTGGAAATTACGTTGTTGTACTAATTATTCCAAGGAACTGCTAAAAACTTATCAGCGGGGTTGTGTCAGTCGTGTATCACATAAATTGGTTATTTTAGAAAGAATGATGTTTTTTTAACCACTTTTCACTAATTTGGCGTCATTCATAGGATGTTCTCAATACTGCTCACCTACACAAATCAGGTTCCACGATGGGGAAATAATCGCTATGGTAATAAAGTATAGGACTGCCACAGTAATATAGTAGCTTAAATTAATACATGAATGAAACCCATCCTTATTAAAGTGGGGGCTTTTGCCGATAACCAGATCACGATAATAGAGAGAAGTGATCCTTATTTTAATACGCCGTTTCACTTCCACCCGGAGTGTGAGCTGGTATATGTTACGGAAAGCCACGGGAAGAGAATAGTGGGTGACAGCATCGAAAGCTTTGAAGAAGGCGACATGGTGTTTCTTGGTCCGCATATACCGCATGTGTGGTATAATGAGGAGGAATATTATAAGGGAGACGACAACCTGAAAGCCAGGTCTGTAGTGATTTATTTCCCTAAAGATATTTTCGGTGAGAAATTTTATGGATTGCCGGAAACGAAGGCGCTCACCGAGCTATTCCATCGTGCCCAGCGGGGTATGAAAATCACCGGCGCCACGCATGAACTGCTGAAGCCGGAGATCCTGGCACTGCCACGAAAAGAAGGGCTCGACAGGATTATCTCCCTGTTACACATCTTAAAAACGTTATCAGAAACACGCGATTGCTATTACCTGGCCAGCACAGGTTATTCACATGCCTACAATGTAAAGGATAACCATAAGATTGACGAAGTTTTCAAATATGTAATGAATAACTTCTCCAAAGAAATATCACTGCAGGATGTAGCCAGCATCACCAATTTATCGCCACAATCATTTTGCCGTTTCTTTAAGAACCGCACTAAAAAATCCTTTGTACAGTTTTTGAATGAAGTACGCATTGGACACGCCTGTAAGCGTTTAACAGAAGAAGACTGGTCTATCGCCGAAATCGCTTATTCCTGCGGGTTTAAGAATCTTTCTAACTTCAACCGTTTCTTTAAGGAAATAGTAGGTAAAACACCGAAAGAATACAAGAACGAATTACGACTGAAGGAAGCATGATAAAAATATAATTATTTTATTATTTGGTTATTTAGTTATTTTAAAAAGTAAGTAACCAAATATGAAATTATCAAAATTTTCTTCTTACATTCAATCTTAGTAATTATCAACCAAAACACTTAATTACTACTGTAATTCAATGTACAGCAGTTATTCAGATAACCAGTTAGTATCGCTGCTTAAAAGCGATGATTGCGCTGCCTTCAATGCCATCTACGACCGCTATAGTAAGCTATTGTATTTATTCATACACAGCAAACTGGATGCGGCAGAGATCAGCAAAGACGTACTGCAGGAGCTCTTTATTTCCTTATGGGAAAAACGGCATTCCTTAGTGCTGAAAGAGTCGCTCAAAGCATACCTGTACCAGGTAGCCCGTCACAAAATCATAGACATTTACCGCAAAAACGCCACGTACCGCAAATACTTGCAGCAACTGATCGAGCATTTCGATGCACAGCCGCATTCTATTACGGAAACCGTGGACAATAAAGCCCGCACCCAGGAACTGTTTGAAGCGATCAACCACTTACCGGAGCGCATGAAAGAAATTTTTATGCTCAGCCGCTTCGAAAATCTGACCGTAGAACAGATATCCACCCATTTAGGGCTGTCTCAACAAACAGTTAAAAACCAGATTACCAAAGCATTAAAGATATTAAGGGCCAACTACGCCAGAACAGACCTTATCATCATTTTGCTTTTCATCTACTTTATTACGGCTTAACCGGTTGGGCGCCGGTATCCGGTGCAAAAACGTTTAACCACGAAAAAAAACAGGCAGGTACAATGGTACCTTTTCCACGTTATTACGACTTAAGAACACATAAAACGCCAACAAGGTGGACACAGAACAGATAAAAATATTGCTGGAGCGATATAATCAGGGGATTTGCTCACCGGAGGAAGCGGCTATTGTAGAACAATGGTTTGAGAATATCAATCGTCATCAGTCCACCTACATAGAAGAAAAAGAGCTTGACCGGGAACTGGATCAGATTAAACTGCAGCTGAACCAGCACATTGCGCCGGCACCGAAAGTGCGCCGGATGAACGCCCGTTACTGGTATGCAGCGGCCGCAGCAGCCGTGTTAATCGCCGCGGGATTGTTCTGGTTTAATCAGCCTGCCAAACAAGCGGGCAGCCCTGCCACAACGCCCACTGCACCACTGGCGGTGAATCAGTCGAACCGCGTGGTGCGCAACGGATTTGTAGAAATTACCACTACCAAAGCACATAAAGAAGATATTACCCTGGAAGATGGCAGTACCATCAGCCTCAATGGCAGCAGCAAAGTGCGCTACCCGGAACATTTCAGCGACAGTAGCCGTACCATTGTCCTGGAAGAAGGAGAGGCTTTCTTTAATGTAGCTACTGACCCGCATAAAAGATTCGTGGTAAATGCCGGAGAACTGGCCACCACCGCTTTGGGCACTTCTTTCAATATCAGGGCCTATTCCAGCGAAAATAAAGTAGTCGTAGCCCTCGTCAGTGGAAAAGTAAAAGTAGATCAATTGAATAAAAGTGGCTCCCTGATCCTGCTTCCCAGCGAACAGCTCAGCTACGACCGTATTTCGCTCAGTATCATTAAAACCAATTTCAATAAACCAGAAGAAATCACCGGTTGGAAACAAGGCTACCTCGTATTCAGAGATGCCCCTTACAGTGAGTTAGTAACAGGTATAGAAAATCGTTATGGTGTTACCGTTATGAATGAAAGCAATAAAAAAGAATGGAATTATACCGGCTCTTTCAAAAATGAAAACCTGAAAGAAGTAATGGATATCATCAGCCTGGCTAAATCACTTTCTTATACCATTAAAAACGATACTGTTTATCTGCAAAATAAAAACTAGTCCATATGAGGGTAAGGCCATGCCTCATGAAATGGTTTGTATCCATGGGGTTGATGCTGACGCTTTTGTTGGCGGGGGGCTTGTACACAACGACTAGTGCTTTTTGGCAAACACCCGACCCGCCCCCGACTGTCGTCACCATCCAGGTAAAAAATAAAAACCTGGAAGACGTAATGACCGAAATTTCGGCAAAAACAGGGCTAAACTTTCATTACGACAAGGCCGATCTAAACCTGAAGAAAAAGATCACGTTAAATTGCACCAAAACACCCATCGACGAAGTGCTCGCGTTAATGTCGGCCCAATCAGGATTAAAGTTTACCCGAATCAACAACAAGATCATTGTAGGCGCAGCAAGTGACAACAAAACCTCACCCACTGTAGATCTGCTGAATCATGTATCACTGGAAAGAGACATAACAGGAATAGTACGCGACAACAAAGGCACGCCCCTTCCTGGAGTAACGGTACAGATTAAACACACGAATAAAGGAACCCAAACAAACGCCGATGCTGGTTTTACTATAAAAGCCAGCACCGGCGATATGCTTGTATTCAGCAGTGTCGGTTTTCTCACCCGTGAAGTATTGGTAGGCACGGAAAATGACCTTAACATACGCCTGCAGGAAAATGTGAAAGCGCTGAATGAGCTGGTAGTAACCGCCTTGGGCCTGCAAAAAAGAGCCAAAGAACTCCCCTACGCCACCCAACAACTGGATGGTGATGACGTACAACTCGTAAAAGATGCCAACGTCATGAATTCCCTGAGTGGTAAAACCGCTGGTGCTACCATTACCCGCAGCGCCTCCGGTATAGGCGGTTCCGTTAGAGTGGTATTACGGGGTAATAAATCAACGCGGGAAAATCAACCATTATACATTGTTGATGGCGTACCCTATGCCAACTACACCCCTTCCCAACCAGCAGATGTATGGGGACAATCCCACAACATCATTGGCGCCGGTGGCAGAGATGGCGGCGATGGCATTTCCAATATCAACCCCGATAACATTGAAAGCATCAGTATCCTGAAAGGTGCTTCTGCCGCTGCTTTATATGGCAGCCAGGCAGCAAATGGCGTCATTCTCATTACTACCAAAAAAGGCAAAGCCGGCAGAAGTAAAATAGATGTTTCCTCGGATTATACCCGCGAAAGCCCTTCCCTCCTACCTTCACTGCAATACCGCTATGCGCAGACAGATCCACCGGGGCCGGACCGTGTAGGTGTTGCCCAACCCGGCTCCCTTGGCAGCTGGGGCAAATCCACCCAGGTGCCCGATCATGTGAAGCATTTTTATAACACCGGTTCCACCTGGACCAACACTATCGCCTTCAGTGGCGGCACCGAAACAGCCCAGAGTTATTTTTCTTACGCCAATACCACCAACAAAGGCATACTGCCCAGCAATAAATTTAACCGGCATACCGTCAACTTCCGCGAAACATTAAAATTGCTGAATGAAAAACTGCTGATGGATGCCAACGTATCATTTACCGCACAAAACACCGAAAACAGGCTCTCTTCCGGTTTATACTACAGCCCTATTTCAGGGCTATATGTATTTCCAAGAGGACAGGATTTCGATTACTATAAAAACAACTTCGAATATTACGACGCCGGCAGAAGTCTTTATTTGCAAAACTGGTGGAATATACGGGCTGACAAAGGCTGGATAGGCCAGGATGATCAACAAAACCCGATATGGGCATTACGCCGCAATATCCGGCTCGACACCCGCTACCGGGGACTGGCCACCTTATCGCTCACCTGGCAGTTAAACGACTGGCTATCCGTAAAAGGACGCGCCAACTTCGATAAATCACTCGATCAGTATGAGCTGGAAGCCTACGCCGGTACACAGATTGTATTGTCCGGCTTAAACGGGCGCTATACGCTGGAAAAAGAATTCAATACCCAGTTGTACGGCGACCTGATGGTAAATGCCAGCCATAAAATAAATAAATGGCTGCACCTGGCGGGCAATTTAGGCGCCAGTATTACAGACACCAAAGCGCATGAACGCGCTTTCAATGGCTCCAATCCCAATGCCAATCCAGGGCTGATTTATCCGAATAAATTTGCCGTTTCCAATATTACCAGTAACTCCATGGATGCACAGCATAGCGTGGATCAAAAACAACTGCAGGCATTATTTGCCAATGTACAGGCAGGATTCAAAAACTTCCTGTTCCTGGATCTGACCGGCCGCAACGACTGGTCCAGCACTTTCGCCTTTACCTCTACTATGAATAAAGGCTACTTCTATTATTCCGCAGGATTGTCGGCGGTATGGAGTGATGTATTTAAAATGCCGGCGCCTATAGACTTCCTGCGGTCGCGGATTTCGTATGCCAGGGTGGGTAATGACATTGCCGCTTATGCCTCCCGTCCGGCGCAGTTTTCGCTGCAAACGGTGGCGGGTGTGAGCCGCGTGGTGTTGAATCAACGGATCCTTTACCCGGGTCTTAACCTGGAACCGGAAGATAACCGGGCCTTTGAAATAGGACTGGAAGCACACCTGCTAAAAAACAGGATCACGGCAGATATTACCTTCTATAAAAATAATAACTACAAACAATACATGGAAGTCCCGGCACCACTGGGCATCAAGTATAACACCTATTACCTGAACCTCGGTAATATCCAGAACCAGGGGCTGGAAGCTACTATAACAGTAATGCCAATACGCAACAAAGCCTTATCCTGGACCAGCACCATTAATTTTGCCACGAATCAAAACAAAATAGTATCGCTCACCAACTCCAGGATTATTGGATCCGACAGCAGCAGCATGTTTGTGCTGACTGATTTTGGTGTGAATATGTTTGGATCTTTCATCCAGGAAGGTGGTTCCTGGGGAGATATTTACTCCAACAAAGAACTGATAAAGGATGGCAACGGCAACTATGTGCTGGATGGTGCAGGTAAACTGCAAACCCGTAATGCATTTAAAAGAGTAGGCAATCCCAACCCCGACTTCACCCTGGGATGGAATAACAGTATAGACTATAAAAATCTTAACCTGAGCTTCCTGATAGATGGACGATTTGGTGGTAAAGTGATGAGCGTTACACAAGCGGTGCTGGATTGGTATGGCGTCAGCGAAGTAAGTGCCCTGGCCCGTGATAATGGTGGCGTAAACATTAAAGCGGTCTACAAAAACGGTACTCCTTTTCCCGGGAAAATTGATGCACAAACGTACTATACCACTATCGGCAGCCGGGCCGGTGTGGGCGAAATGTATATGTATGACGCTACCAATATCCGCTTACGGGAACTGAGCCTGAGTTACCGTATTCCTTTAAAGTGGAAATGGATCCGCAATGTACGTGCGGGCATCATCGGCAGAAACCTGTTCTTTTTTGAACTGCATGCCCCCTTCGATCCAGAAGTATCGATGGGTACAGGTAACGGCCTGCAGGGCGTAGATGTATTTGGATTACCACCTATGCGGAGCGTAGGTATTAATTTAAGATTAGGCATTTAAAAACACCCTCAAATGAAAAACTGGAAGATCATTGCTTTATTTGCCATATGTACATTGATATTCGCGAACGCATGCACGAAGAAGTTTGCCGATATTAATACCAATCCTTACGACTTCAATGAAGATGAACTCAGGGCCGACTTCCGGCTGATGGGGGAACCTTTATCACAGGCACAGCTCAACCTGCTGATTTATAATGACCCTCCAAATGCACAGCTGCAGCAGAACCTGAACGCAGACGTATTTTCCGGTTACATGATGACGCCCACTCCGTTTGAAGGCAATATCAATAACACCAATTATGGATTGTTATATCTCTGGAATAATCATCCCTGGGAAGTGGCTTATGATTTTGTGATGAAGACCTGTGATTTTGCGCAGATGAAGTCCAAAGATACTTTTCCCGATTTCTATGCCTGGGCACAAATCATCAAAGTAGAGGGGATGCATCGGATCAGTGATCTGTATGGTCCTATTATTTATACCCATTATGGAGAAATAAATGGAGAAATGGGTATAGAATACGACTCCCAGCAAAAGGCTTATTATGCCTTTTTTAAAGATTTGGCAGAAGGGATAGATACCCTGACTGCGTATATCAACCGGAAGGCGCCACAGCGTATACAGCCATTTGACCTGGTGTATAAAGGCGACTATACCCAGTGGGTAAAGTTTGCCAATACCTTACGTCTGCGGCTGGCGATACGTATCTCCGGCGTAGATCCCAAAAAGGCACGGGAAGAAGGAGAAGCAGCGCTCAGTCATCCGTTGGGTTTATTGCAATCCGCTCCCGAAGACAATTTCGCCATCGATATTTCCCCGGTTACCCATCCGTTAAATATTATGTGTTATACCTGGGCAGATATACGGATGAGCGCTCCGATGGAATCTATTCTTACCGGTTATAAAGATCCGCGGTTATCCCATTACTTTGTACCTACAGATGATGGTACCAATGTATACCATGGCATCCGCAATGGTATTAAGATTACTGCGAAAGAAGAATACAGCGGGTTTTCACCCTTGGTAAAATTTGACAACCGGATTCTCTTTATGACCACCGCCGAAGCGTATTTCCTCAAAGCCGAAGCAGCGTTAAATGGCTGGAAAGGCGCAGGCAGCGCACAAGCCAATTACGAGGCGGGTATTGCCGCGTCTTTCAAACAATACAACATACCTAACGTTAACCTATATACGAATAATTCTACCAATACCCCGGCGCCTTATGTAGATCCTCAAAATGCAGAAAACAATGTACCTGTTGGCGACAAGCATTTAAGTACCATCACTATTAAATGGAATGATAGCGACGACCGCGACAAAAAGCTGGAACGTATTATTACACAGAAATGGATTGCAGGATTTCCGGAAGGCATGGAAGCATGGAGTGAGTTTCGCCGTACGGGTTATCCTAAATTATTCCCGGTAGTGATCAACAATAGTAATGGTACCATTCCAACCGAAAAATTCATCCGCCGGTTGCCGATGCCGCAGCGGGAAACAAGTACCAACCTCCAGGCAGTAAAACGAGCCATTACTACTTTAAAGGGACCCGATACCGGCGGAACTCCGCTCTGGTGGGACCTTCGCTAATATTTTAAAAAAAGTTAAAAAAAATTTAAAACCCGATAGTACTTTTTATAAGTACACACGACTCCTTTTCTGTAGCGCAACATTTCAGCGCTCATTTAGCTATGCTAGCCTGTAAATCCAGGACGTTATAAAAACAACATTTCATGTAAGAAAAACACAAAAAATACTGCTGTGACTAAACCCGGATGACACGTTGCCACAGGCGATGAGGCTTTGCACGCTCCTACAGACAGGTAGCTAACAGTAACACATATACGAAATCAGGACGCAAAGGATGGTGCACGCCATGCTAACGGCTCCGTATTTTCTAAACAATGCACGTTATCAAAAATGGTCAGTTTAAATCAATTATACAAATCCCATTTATTAACCAAAAAAAAGGCAAGTATGAAAAAAAACCTACGCCTTATGAAAGTGTGTGCTATGACCGGTCTGGCGCTCACTTCCATATTAGCAGACAGCGCATATGTGAAGGCAGCCGGCAATGCGTGGTCGCCCGCATCTTCATTTCGTAGCGCTTATCAGGAAAAGGAAATCAGTGGTACTGTAAAAGATGCCAAAGGAACCTTACTTCCTGGTGTTTCCGTACAAATAAAAGGAACCACGAAAGGAACCCAAACAAATAACCAGGGCGCCTACCAGATAGCCGCCAAATCCGGCGATGTACTGGTATTCAGCTCTATTGGATTTGAGCCAACAGAAGTAGCCGTAGGCAGCAATGCTACTTTGAACATTAAGCTCAACGAAAATGTAAAAGGATTAAATGAGTTGGTAGTAACCGCACTGGGTGTAAAGAAAGCGGCCAAATCACTCACTTACGCCACACAACGTATCGGTAACGAAGAAATCAGCACCGTTAAAGATGCGAACGTAATGAACTCCCTCAATGGTAAAGCACCTGGTATTACTATCAGCAAAAGTAGTTCCGGCGTAGGTGGTTCCGTAAAAGTAACGCTCCGTGGTAGCAAATCTGCACAAAGCTCCAACCAGCCGCTGTACGTAATAGATGGTATCCCGATGACCAACTACAGTACCCAACAACCTAACAACACCTGGGGTGGTAATGGTGATATTGACTATGCTCCTGGTCGCGATGGCGGTGATGGTATCTCTAACCTGAACCCAGACGACATTGAAAGCATGTCTGTATTAAAAGGTGCTTCGGCAGCAGCTTTGTACGGTAGCCAGGCTGCCAATGGTGTGATCCTGATTACTACCAAGAAAGGTAAAGCCGGTTTATCTAAAGTAGATTTCTCCAGCGGTTTAACCCTGGATAAAGTGGCTTACACACCTAAATTTCAAAATTCCTATGGTCCTACCTCAGACGGTGCGCTGCAAAGCTGGGGCCCGGCCATTACCAATGCGCATGATAATACCAAAGACTTCTTCCGCACTGGTAATACCTGGATCAATTCCATCAATTTCTCCGGTGGTACTGAAAGAGCACAAACTTTCATCTCTTATGCCAACACTTCGGCTGAAGGTATCATGCCCGGTAATGATCTGAAACGTCACAACTTTACTTTCAGAGAAACCGGTAAGTTCCTGAACGATAAATTAACATTGGACGGAAATGTGAATATCGTTACACAGAAGCTGGACAATGGCCCGGTATCTGGTTTGTACTTCAACCCACTGACCGGTTTATACCTGTTCCCAAGAGGAGTGGATATTACGCCTTACAAAAACAACTATACGTTGTTCGATAAGACCCGTCAGTTAGATGTGCAGAACTGGGCTTATCTGGAAGATCTGCAGCAAAACCCATGGTGGATCGTTAACAAAAACCCACTTTTCTCTACCCGTAACAGAACACTGGCCAGCATCACAGGCAAATATGACATCAACGATTGGTTGTATGTACAAGCCCGTGGTAATATAGATCGTACCAACGATACTTATGACGCCAACATTTACGCAGGTACCCAGGGTACATTGGCAGGTCCTAATGGCCGTTATATCACGAACAATCAGACAACCACACAAATGTATGGTGACCTGATCGTCAATCTGAACAAGTCTTTCGGTCTGTTCAAATTGAATGCCCTCCTCGGAACCAGCATCAATGATATCAAAACGAAAGGTATTTCCGGAGACTCTTTCGCCGGCGACCTGTATGTGGCGAACTTCTTTACGCTGCAAAACATGAAACCAGGTGGTCAGATTAATACATTGCCAGAAAACCACGAGCAATTACAGGCAGTATTTGGTAACATCAACCTGTCTTTTAAAGACCTGGTATTCCTGGACTTCTCCGGTCGTAATGACTGGTCTTCCAAGCTGGCATTTACACCGAATGTATCTTACTTCTACCCTTCCGTAGGTGCTTCCGTAATGGTACATCAGTTACTGAACTTACCAGAACCTGTTAGCTATGGTAAAGTGCGTTTCTCTTATGCTGACGTAGGTAACTCCGTACCAGTGTATGTAACACACCCGGTAACCCGCTTGGGTACTGTAGGAGGAACATTCTCCTTCAACAACGTGACTCCTTTCTATGACCTGAAACCAGAAAGAACAAAATCACTGGAAGTAGGTACAGAATGGCGTTTCCTGCAGAATAAATTAAGCTTTGACTTTACTTACTACAAAACCAATACCCGCAACCAATATTTCCGGATTGCCGTACCACCTGGAACCGGTTACGCTTTCCGTTTCATCAACGCGGGAAATATTCAGAACTCAGGTGTGGAAATCATGTTGGGGTATAATGTAATTAAAACCAAAACATTCAGCTGGAATACCACCCTTAATTACTCTCAGAATACCAATAAAATCATAGAGCTGGCGCCAAACATTGATCAGTTTGTACTTACCCCGGTAGGCACGAACAGCTTTGGTTCAAACCTGATAAAGGGTGGCTCTTATGGTGATATTTTCGGTAAAAAACTGGTTCGTGATGACCAGGGACGTATCGTGATCGGCGCTGATGGCAAACCTCAGGTAACTGCCAACGAATTCATTGGTAATCCAAATCCAAAATGGCAGGGTGGCTGGAGCAACAACCTGACTTACAAAAATTTCGCCCTGAACTTCCTGGTAGATGGCAAATTTGGTGGTAAAGTAATGTCGCTGACACAAGCAATGCTGGACAAATACGGTGTATCTGCCGAAACTGGCGATGCGCGTAAAAACGGTGGCGTAGTAATCAACGGCTACAATCCTACTACCAAAGAAGCGGTTACTAAAATCGATGCTGCTACCTGGTATGGTACTGTTGCCGGACGTGATGGCGCCAGTGGTGAATACCTGTATGATGGCACCGTAGTCAGACTGCGTGAAGCGTCGCTGGCTTACACTATTCCATCCAGCACACTGGGACATGGTTTTGTGAAAAGCATCCGCGTGAGCCTGATTGGCAGAAACCTCTGGTATATCAGCAAGAAAGCACCATACGACCCTGAAATCACGATGTCTACTGGTAACGGTCTTTCCGGTGTTGACGTATTCAGTTTGCCTGCTACCCGTAGCTATGGCCTGAGCCTGAATGTTGGATTCTAATGATGTTCACCTTTAAATCAAAGCAGATGAAAAAGATCAGATTCAAATTATATTCCCCGTTGGCTGCTGTGCTTTTAGCGGCTGGCATCATGGGCATGAGTGCCTGTACCAAAAACTTTAAAGAATTCAATACAGATAAAACCGGTTTAAGTGATGATGATTTGAAGGCAGACTTTAACTTCATCGGAGGTTATTTTCCGCAGATTCAGTCTTCCATTTACTTCAACTTTGGTAACACCACCGGTGATTACCAGTTGCAGCAGAACCTGAACGCAGATGGCTATTCCGGCTATCTGATGCCTCCGCACGATTTCGTAGGTAACCAAAATAACCTGTCGTACGCGATGATCAGCGGCTGGAACAATTCTACCTTCAACCTGGCCTACAACAACGTAATGGGCCCGATTAATGAGATCAAGCGCAGAGGCGGGCAAATCATTGCTCCTGATTTCTGGGCCATTGCGCTCATCCTGAAAGTAGAAGCCATGCACCGGGTAACTGACGTATATGGACCTATTCCTTACAGCAGCTATGGTAGTGGTGGTACTACTTCTTCTTATGACTCACAGGCTGATATTTACGATCGCTTCTTTAAAGAACTGGATACCGCCAACACTACGCTGAAAGCGTTTGTAGCAGCTAATCCCAGCTTAACACCCTTTGCTAAATTCGACATGGTATATGGTGGCGACTATAAAGAGTGGATTAAGTTTTGTAACTCCTTACGGTTACGCTTGGCCATTCGTATAGCGAGAGTGGATAAGGTTCGCGCAAAAGCAGAAGGCGAAAAAGCCCTGAACCCTGCTGCTGGCGGCCTAATGGAAAATAACGGCGACAACGTACAGGTATCCGGATTTGGTTTGAGACACCCATTATACACTATCATCACTTCCTGGACAGACTGCTCTATGGGCGCTGCGATGGAATCGTTCCTGGTAGGTTATAATGATCCCCGCCTGCCTAAATTCTTTGACCATGCCAGCGGCTATCCTGGCCAATACAAAGGTATCCGCATTGGCGCCGCAGTTAAACCTAAACCAGCTTACCTCGCCTTTTCAGTTCCGGCAGTAGCAGAAACCAAAACGTTCACGAACTACACGCCTATACAGCTGATGGTATGTTCAGAAGTTTTCTTCCTCCGTGCGGAAGCAGCTTTGAGAGGATGGAGCAACGCAGGTGGTACTGCACAACAACTGTATGAAAAAGGCATCACCGCCTCTTTAAGCCAATGGAAAGCAGATCCCATCGCGGTTGCTAATTATGTGAATGACAACACCAGCAAACCGATCGACTACGTAGATCCGTTAAATGCAGCCAACAACGCAGCAGCCACTACTGACCTGACCATTAAATGGAATGAGGCAGACAATTTCCAGAGAAAACTGGAACGCATCATCACCCAGAAATGGATCTCTGGCTTCCCTGAAGGCCAGGAAGCCTGGTCAGAATTCCGCAGAACGGGTTATCCTAAACTGTTTCCTGTAGTGAATAACTACAGCAATGGTGAAGTAGATACCAAAATACAGATCAGAAGATTACCATTCCCTGCTGATGAGTATACTTCTAACAAGGCAGAAGTACAGAAGGCCACTCAACTGCTGTCTAATAAGAAAGACTCTCCCGGAACACCGCTGTGGTGGGATGTGGTAGAACCTTGATCGCAGACAAATTCTTATTTTGAATCGCGTGCATAAAAAAGGCCGGTCCTGTTGAGGACCGGCATTATATAAAACCCGCGTTTCTTAAAGATATTTTCCTTTTAGCATTCAATCAACATAGGTCACATTCAAGTGTATAGCCGTTGGTATTCCTGCTGACGGACCTTTTTTAAGAGAGAACAAATATTTCATTTTTTCATAGGAATTGGACAACGTACATGGCCGGTCTTTTTAAGGACCGGCTTTCTTTTTTACTTATTAAAAAACTGATGAAAAAACAGCAGTTGATACTTTATCGCATTACTCCAGTAATCCCAGTTATGCTCGCCGGGACGCTCCGTATAGTCGTGATCGATACCCAGCAGTAATAATTTTTTATGCAGATCCCGGTTTACATCAATGAAGAAATCTTTCACCCCACAATCGATGATCAGGGATAAAGTACCCGGCTTCAGCTTCTCTACCTGTTTTATCACCGTATAGTCGGTCCAGTTAACCCCGTCTGGTCCGGGAGGGCCCAGGCGTTTCGCCATATCCCAGTTTTTAGGAAACGGGCGAATATCTACGCCTCCGCTTATACTGCCTGCAGCACCAAATACATCCGAATGACGAATAGCCAGGAACAAAGCACCGTGACCGCCCATACTTAACCCGGCAATAGCGCGGTGAGCGGGTTCCGGCAATGTTTGGTAATGTTGGTCTATGTAGGCCGGAATTTCTTTTCCCACATAGGTTTCAAAGCGCATGGAGCTATCTACCGGGCTGTCGAAATACCAGCTGGAGTAGGCGCCATCAGGACATACAATCATCAGCTGATAGGCATCCGCCAGTTCTTTTACGGCGGGCACCTTTTTTACCCAGTTTGAATAATCGCCGGAGGCGCCGTGTAGCAGATATAGCACGGGGTAGCGCTGCGTACCGTTTTTATAGGAATCGGGTGTAATGACAACGCATTTATAAGCACGGTGCATCTTATTACTGAAAATAGCAACGGTATCAACATTAGCTGCTTTGGCGGTTTGCACCAAACATATCAGCAATAAAAAGCGGGCAAGTAGTTTCATAACTCAGCTATTTTTAAGACATCTGAAAAAAAGGCGGCTATCATTTGGTATGATAGCCGCCACAAAATATAAAATAGCTTGTTTATTTTGAATTTGCTTTCTTCATGGGATTGTCACCCGTAGAGGCACCACGTACCCCTCCTTCGGCTTTAAACAGCTCAAATTTGGACGGAGCAGCTTCTCTGGGCCAGCTGTTGTTGCTTTCGTCGATATCGGCTGTTTCACGTAAAGGATCGAGTTTTACGGCTACCACTTGTTTATCTTTCGCAAATACTTTCGTTACCTCATTTTCGTTTTTCCGCCAGATATAGGCAGAAATACGATCTGTTTCCCTGGTACCATCAGCAAAGGTCCACTCAATGATCAGTGGCATTACCAGGCCACCTTTGTTAGAGAAGGTAAGCTGGTAGAAGTTCTTCTTGCTATCGTACAAGGCTTTTTCTTCCCGGCTGAGGCCATTATAAAAGCTGTTGTAAGCGGCCTTATCTTCCTGGCTTACTTCAAAGCGGTTCCATTTGCTGTAGAAGTCCTGCAGGCTGGTATCCTGGTCTACTGCGTATTTCACGCCAGCCGCTTTATTTCTTTGTCTGGCAACATGATCCATATTCTTATCGTAGGCAGCTTGTGCGGCTTTCGCTGATTCCTCCGGATTACCATTCATGCGATACCATTTAACATCATCCAGGGAGATGTCTACCGGCTCGGTACCAAAGAACCATCCGCGCCAAAACCAGTCGAGGTCAACTGCAGAGGCATCTTCCATGGTACGGAAGAAATCTGCCGGCGTAGGGTGTTTGAAGGCCCAGCGGCGGGCATATTCGCGGAAAGCGAAATCGAACAGTTCGCGGCCCATGACGGTTTCCCGGAGAATATTCAGGGCTGTAGCCGGTTTTGCGTAAGCATTCGGGCCAAACTGCACGATGTTCTCAGAGTTTGTCATAATCGGCTCCAGCTGATCCTTTGGCATCTTCATATAATCCACAATCTTATGCGCAGGGCCACGGCCGGAAGGGAAGTTGCTGTCCCATTCCTGTTCTGCCATAAACTGGCAGAAAGTGTTCAGCCCTTCATCCATCCAGGTCCATTGCCTTTCGTCTGAGTTCACAATCATCGGGAAGAAGTTGTGACCTACTTCGTGGGTAATAACGCCGATCATACCATTTTTGGTGGATTCAGAATAGGTGCCGTCTTTATCCGCGCGGCCATAGTTGAAGCAAATCATCGGGTATTCCATACCGTTGGCAGCTTCTACGGAGATCGCTACCGGGTAAGGATACGGGATGGTATGTTTGGAGTAAGATTTCACGGTATGTGCTACCACCTTGGTAGAATAGCGGCGGTAAAGCGGATAAGCTTCCGGACCGTAGTACGACATGGCCATTACCTTGTTGCCTTCCACATTGGCTGCCATGGCATCCCATACAATGCGACGGGAAGATACCAGTGCAAAGTCGCGTACATTCTGCGCTTCATACACCCATGTTTTGGTATTGGAAGCATTGCCCTGCATGGCTTTCTTTGCCTCGTCCAGGGTTACTACTTCCACTGGCTCCCTGCTGGTTTGGGCCTGCTGCCACCGCTGGTATTGTGCAGCAGTCAGCACTTCTTTATAATTCTGGCATTCGCCGGTGGCGCCTACAATATGATCCGCGGGCACGGTCATGCGTACACGGAAATTGCCAAAGGTGAGGGCAAATTCACCGCGGCCGGTAAACTGTTTGTTTTGCCAGCCCTGGAAATCGGAGTACACCGCCAGGCGTGGGTACCACTGGGTAATGGTATACAGATAATTTTTATCTTCCGGAAAATATTCATACCCACCACGGCCACCTACGGTCATACGATCGGAGATGTTATACCACCAGGATACTTTGAAGCGATATTTCTCACCCGGCATCAATGGTTTAGGCAGGTCGATGCGCATCATGGTTTGGTTAACCGTGTATGGCAGGGCCTTTCCTTCTGCATCGGTGATTTTCACGATTTTCACGCCCAGGTCTTTGGTAGATGGTAACAAGCTGTTCAGGGTAGCCAGTGTCATTTTATCTGACATACGGCTTTCGTTGAAGCGCTGGTTATCGCTGTTGGGATCGTGTTCGTTCTCATCGAGTTGCAGCCATAAGTAGGTGAGCGGGTCGGGAGAATTATTAAAGTAAGTAATGGTTTCGGCGCCGGTGAGCTTTTGCTTTGCATCATCGATTTGCGCGTCTATTTCGTAGTCGGCACGCTGCTGCCAGTACTTTGGACCGGGTGCGCCGGAGGCGGAACGGTACATGTTAGGCGTTTGCAGCATGGTGCCCAGTTGCTCAAAGCGGTTGCCATGGTTGGAGCCAGGATTATTTTGCGCCTGTGCGTACAAACTGCTGCACAGTACCCCGGCGAGGTAAAGATATTTTCTCATAAACAGTTAAAAAAGCAGGCTTCTCACGCCTTGTATTACCATTAAAAAAGCAATTCCAAAAGTTGCAGACGAAAGGAACATGTTCCAATCACGGCGTTTTAAATGCCTGATTTTCACGATTCCGGTTGATATTAGCAATATGCACATTACGATAATGATCTGCCCAAATTCCAGCCCCAAATTGAATCCCAGGAGCGGCTTTACGATGTTTGCCTGGCTGCCCAGCAAGCTTTTCAGGTAATTCGAAAATCCTAATCCATGGATTAACCCGAAAAATAAGGCGTAAAAATAGTTGAGCTGTAGCTGTTGCGGTTCCTCATCGCGGCGAAGTATGTTAGAGAGCGCCGTTATACAGATGGTGACCGGTATCAGGAACTCCACCAGCGCCGAAGGGACACGAATAATATGTAACACACTCAAAGCCAGCGTAATGGAATGTCCAATAGTAAATGCGGTCACTAAAACCAGCACTTTTCTCCAATCACGCAGCAAGTAGACGGCACTCAACGCTATTACAAAAAGAATATGGTCGTATCCTTCCCAATTTATAATATGTTGCCAACCCAACTGAAAATACAACTCGTCCATTGCCCTGCTTTTCTATAATTTTGGTAAGTATAAAGCGTAAAAGTTAATTTTAAAAAAAATTCTAGTCTAGTGGGTTTATTATTATGTAAATGGTGGATAACTTTATGGATGGCGGCCTTGCATCCTTTTTATGCCAGTGTAACGGAAATTGCCCACAACGCCGACAAAAAAGAGCTACAGGTTAGCTGCCGCATTTTCGCCGATGACCTGGAAAATACACTCAAGGCACAGTATAAAACGTCTTTCGACATTACCCATCCTGCTAACCGCAAGCAGGTAGAAGGTTATATTGCCGCCTACCTTTCGCAGCACCTAAGCGTTACCCTGGATGGCAAAAACGTCCCCCTGCATTTTATTGGATATAAAATAGAAGAAGATGCCGTGTGGAGCTTCCTGGAAGCCGAAAATGTACCAACGCCCCAAAAAGTAGCCGTGCGGGATAACTTGTTGTACGAGCGGCATCCTACGCAAACCAATATGGTGCACGTGTTGGTGGGAGGAGAAAGGAAGAGCGCGAAGCTGGATAACCCGAAAGATTTGGCGGTGTTGGGGTTTTAGGGAAAAGCTGTTGAAGTCATGAGCATGTACATTTTCTAATAAAAAAAGGCGAGTCAAATCTAACCACCAAGGAACTACGCGAGTTACAGGAACTTGCTCTTGCTGTAGAAAGATTTGAAGATACTTTTTACCGGCTCCCTCTCCACGCCGGCCAAATTAACAGCGTTAAAAATATTTGAGTAAAAAAAGCTTCCATGGAAATCCTCATCAAAAAGGCCACTGAGCATGATTTTCCGCAAATCTATGCCCTCATTAAAGAATTTGCCATCTTTATTAAAACACCGGAAAAGGTGGCCATCACATTGCCACAGATGATCCGCGACAAAGATTATTTTCAATGCTTCATTGCAATGGATGGCGAAAAAGTAATTGGTTTCGCTAGCTGGTTTTTTGCCTACTATTCGTGGTCTGGCAAAGCGGTGTACCTCGATGATTTGTATGTGCAGACAGCATACCGCGGCAATAACATCGGTACCCGCTTAATGGACGCCGTGATTGAAATTGCCCGGCAATCGGCATGTAAAAAGGTAAGGTGGCAGGTATCCAACTGGAACAAAGATGCCATTACATTTTATCAGCGCCGCGGCGCGCTGATTGATGATGTAGAGATTAATTGTGATTTGTTATTATCATCAGCCAGTCATTAATTCCTGTTATCCAGAAACTTCACCGGCTTGCGGCTATTCTCCGGGAACTGCATCCGCATGATGTCTTGCTGATTGGTATATCTTACCTGTGGAATTACCCGCAATTTTGCCTGGAGATATGATTTTATTTTGCGGTCCATTTCTTCCGATTCTTCTTTCGGCCAGAGATGTAACAAAATTTCATCCGTGCCGAGTTCATTGGAGAACACTTCTACCACAAATTCTTTCACATCTTCCATATCATTCAGCAAATCGAAGAGGGCTGGTGGATAGAGAGTGGTACCCTTATATTTGATCATCTGTTTTTTACGACCAATTACGGGAGATAACCGGAGCGTGTGTCTGCCGCAGCTACAGGTATCGTAATGATACTGGCAGATATCGCCGGTTTTGTAACGTAGCAGGGGCATGCCTTCTACGCCAAGGGTGGTAATGGTTACTTCGCCTTCTTCTCCGGGGGCTACCGGCTGATTGTTTTCATCCAGTAATTCCACATACAGCAGTTCCGGATGATGATGCCCGCCCTTACCGGCTGCACACTCCGTAAAAGCTGTTTGCATTTCCGTAGAGGCGTAAGTAGAATATAGTTTAATGTTCCATTGCTCTGTAATCTTTTTACCGAGCACATTCAGCGAAAAGTCTGTATTACGGATGTTTTCACCGATGCATACTGCCTTCTTCACGGAGGTTTGGTTAATATCTATCTGGTGTTCTTTAGCGTATGCAATCAGTTTTACAATAAAAGAAGGTACGCCTACAATAGTGGTAGGTTTAATACGCTGGATGTTTTCCCATTGCATGCTGGGTACACCTGGACCTACACGCAGTACACCAGCACCCAGTTTTCGGATGCCGTTGTAATAGGCCATGCCCGCCATAAATTGCCGGTCCAATGTGAGCATGAGTTGGTAAATATCGCTATCGGTACCATCGGCGCAACAAAAAGAAATGTATTCGTTATAGCTTAATCGTTGCAGGTCTTTTTCCGTCAGGGCAATAATTACCGGGCGGCCCAAAGTGCCGGAAGTAGTGGTATATTCTGCTATTTTACTTTTATCTACACAAAGAAATTCCCAGTTATGTTCCTGTAAATCTTCTTTGGTAACGGGAGGAATCAGGGAGAATGCTTCCAGTGATTGAACTTTATCTGCTGCAATATCATGTTTCTTAAACCACGATTTGTAGAAGGGTGAAAACTCACGCAGATAACCCAGCAGGCGCATCACTTCTTTTTCCTGGTAAGCCCTGATGGCTGCTTTCGACTGTAGTTCAATATCTGGTATATACATTCTCCTAAAAATTTATCCTTCTATAATCACCATGGCAATGGCGGCACTTTTTTCATGGGATAAAGACACCCATATTTTTTTGATGCCCATGGAGGCATACCTGTTGGCGCCATCGCCTATTAAAAAAATTTCCGGCTTTCCGGCTGCATCGCTGCGCACTTCAATTTCATCGAAATTGATACCGCCATTTCCCCAGCCGGTACCAAAAGCCTTTAGCACAGCTTCTTTGGCAGCGAAACGGGCAGCATAACTTTCCGCAGGATTGGCCTGCCGTTCACAATAAACGATCTCAAAAGGGGTGAATACCAGGTTACGGAATCCATCCCCTTTCGCCAGCTTTGCTGCTATGCGAGGCACTTCCACGATGTCTGTTCCGATACCGATGATCATTAGCTTTTCAGTTTATTATTACATAATGCCAGCTGCCTGCGAATATGGTCTTCCTCACCTTTGGTAGCAATTACCTTTGTAAGTGCCGTTTCATAATACTTCTTTGCGGCAGCGTATGCTTTGCGTTTATATTCATAGTCGCCCGCCAGCACATAGGTATGATAATACTGCGGATTAGTGGCCACTAAGGCGTTAATATCTACCGTTTTCCCTTCGTGGATCTGATCCCTCAGTTGACGGTAGGTATTAAATGCAAGATAATCTTTTGACAGCAGGAAGCTATCAGCGGGGATATTCTGCACGCTGTCGTATACTTCATGATCGGAGGTAAGACCGTGCATGCTGAAAATCTTATTGAGATCGTAGGCTACAAACTGCCCTAGTTGCCACGGCGCTGTAGATACCCATACCAGGCCTTTCTTAGGCTCAAATACGATGGAGTGATGTGCGATCAACTGGTTGATGGCCTTTTCATTACCCATGCCAATATCCGCGTTGTGTAAGCCTCCCCTGTCGCGCAGGATGCTGATTGTTTTTTGTACCGTATTGGGTCCGTTTTCTTTCATCAATTCGGTGAGTCGTTCGTAGCGATACTCGGAAGCACTTTCTTTGATTTGCAGTTTATTGGAAGCCAGGCTACCCAATGAATCTCCCTGGAAGTGATTGGTACAGGTAATAAAGTTTTTGCCGGAGCTGTACATGTCCATGCCTTCAGGCGTTTTTTCAATCAGCACGGCTTTATTATCTTCTGCAGAGCCTATCAGGAAAGATTCTGATACAAACATCTTCCGTTTCTTCGCGATATCCCAGGCTTCCTGTATATTTTTTGCATACTGCAGAATTTCACGGGCTACCAGCGACACAGGTGTAGCAGCACCAGATGGCACCGAAGTTTTGGCGGCATTGATGGTAACAGTAAGGCCCTTATCGTTCATACCAGATACCACGCCGGTAAATCCGCCCCAGGTGACAAACATAAAGTTGTGGCCTTTCTCCGGGCGATAGAATACCACCATTTTCTCGGCGGCAAACGCATCTCCCATATAAAAATCAAAGTTGCGGCCAATGATCAGGTTGCTGTCGGCCGACTGGTCATTCCAAGTACCAAACGACGTACAACCCACCAGCATCATGCCTTGCAGGGCATGACCGATATCGTGTGCCGCGTGGTAATTCATTAAGCGGGCATAATTAGTTCCTATATAATCGTAATTGGGAGAAGCTGAAAAAGATTCTCCATAAATTTCTTCTTTAAACTCTTCCGGTACGTGATCTGCTAAATCCCGGTTAAACCAGCCGATAAAATATTTCAGGAAATGCAGGTAAAAAGTAGACGGCACCATTTTGCTGAACTGTGCCACAAATACATCTTCCTGCCGGCGGATCAGTTCCCCGGAAAGCTTTCCATTAATAACCCCTCTCTCAAAGGGCGCACCTTCCACGTACATTTCATACAGCCCGCTATTGCTTTTCCGGAACCAGTTGTTGCCCAGCGTATAGGCGGTACTGTCGAGCTGTGTACGTTGTAATTGCAACGCACGCTGATCGGCAATTACCGGCGGCTTCATTTTGCTCACCGATACCAGGTATACTGCCAGCCCTATAAAGAGCAATAAGAATATACCGAGGATATATAAGAGTACGCGTCCTAGTCTTCTCCAGCCGCTTCGTTTCTTTGTTTTCACCTTTATGATTGTATTGACTGATTAATTTCATCTACCAGGAAATCCATCCCCAACAATTCCGCTGAGGTGATAACGCCGCTGATAGTTACCCCTAAAATTCCGTGCAAGTTCAGGTTTTGACCGGTAAGATACAAATTGGATAGCTTGGTCCGTGCCGAAACCATGGTCCGTAGCGGATCTGCACTATCCTTTGCAATACCGTACATACTGCCGTCACTGGTACCAATGTAATCCCTGTAAGATAATGGTGTAGCCACGTAGTAAGACTGCACACAGTTGCGGAAGCCCGGGAACTGCTTTTCCACACAATCTATCAACTGGTTGGCTTTAAGGTCTTTAAACGCCTCATAATCGGTACCCCGGCTGCCGGGCGTTAATACGGTGTTGAAGGTATGTTGCCAGGGGGCCATTTCCTCATAACGCATATACGTCATTACAGACAGGCAATCGGCATAGGTTTCGTGCCGGGAACTGGCAGATACGTACATAGCGTATGTTTGCGGCCATGCCCCGGGTTGATAGTCAATACCTGCCCACGCATTTTCCGTAGCGTGGTAGTAATGATTGTGGTTTAGATATTTGAAGGTACCTGGCTTCAGCACTACATTCAGCACAAAAGCGCCTACTGAGTTTTCCAGGGTTTGCAGCCGGTTACGGTAGGCACTACGCAGCGCGTCGCTATGGGTCATTGCCATTGTTTGCGCGGGATGCAGGTTGGAAATGTAATGGGTAGCTTGTGCGCGGGAACCATCCTGTAATACAATATGATCCACTTTATCGCCGGCGCCCTGGATAGCGGTGACGGCCATATTCCGAATAATATCGCCGCCATTGTGGCGGATTTGCCGGCATAGCTGTTTACCAATCTGTGAGCCGCCGTCCACACATTTCCAGGAGCTCTTCATATAGCTGTTTAACACCAACGCATGTACGTAGAAGGGTGTTTTCTCCGCTACGCCGGCATACAACAGGTTATTACCAGCCAGCACCTGTTGCAGCTTTTCATTGTTGGTAATGCTGCGCAGGTAGTCGGCTGTATTGATGTTCAGGACACTACGTTTTTCTTCGTAGTCGCCGGTACGTAAGTTATACAGCGGAAACTTACTGCATACTTCCGTGATTTTATTACAATATGCACGCAGCGCGGCTTCTTCTTCCGGAAAGTCTTCCAGCAGGGTGCGGATGAAATTCTCTTCTCCCTGTGCTAACCGGTATACTTTATCATCACCGGCGAAGCTAATATGATCGAAACCGTTCATATCCATGCGTTTCAGCCGGAGCTTATCGTAGATGCCGAGGTAATTAAATACTTTGTATAAATTTTCTCCGGGAGCCAGACCGCCAATATAATGTACGCCTGAATCGAAGATGACTTTCTCCCGGGAATAAGTTTGTAAGCAACCGCCTGCCTGCCGGTTTTTTTCGTAGATACCTACACGATACCCATTACGGCTGAGGATAGCGCCACATACAAGGCCTCCGAGGCCACTACCTATAATGATAACATCATAGTTGTGCATAGTTTTTCTGGGGAAGTTTTTTGATAACAAATATTACATTGGATGTGTACCGGGTATTGTCTATTTCTTCCGCTACTGCACCATATTTGTTAACCAGGCTACGTACATGTGCAGCTGAGAAAAACGACAATTGCTTATTCTTCGTTTTATTAAACCCAATTACTTTAGTAGACATAAACTCTGTAAACTTAGTCCCGTCGTGCCTTTTAGACATATCACTATCGCCGTCGCGCACAATAATAACGCCTTCAGGCGTCAGTTTATCAATACACTGCTGCAGCAGTGTTTCCTGTTCTTCAGGCGACAAATAATGCAGCATATCGCTTAAAATGAAAGCGTCGTACCGCTCAAAAGGCGTGTTGGCAATATCGCCGTGCATAAATTGCAATTGCTCCGGCTTATTGTAACAGTAGTTAGCAGTAGCTATTTTATCTTCATCATAGTCAATACCGGTGATTTGCCTGCCGGGGGCTGTCCAGGTGAGCATATAGTCCATAAAGCCATATCCACAGCCAATGTCCAGTATGCGTCCTTCCTTGGGCAATAGCTGATGAAACAACTCATAGCTGCCTTCCATGCGGGTTTTAATGCGCATGTACCATTCCAGTACCGGTCCTTTGTAAATGAAGTTGTATTTCAACTGCTCCTGGAAATATTTAGGTACTTCTATTTCTGCCCGCAGCAATTCATATTGTTGTTTGAAATAACGACTGATGGATTTCGTACGTGCGCTGTAGTTATCACCCCAGCTGGTATCTGCCTGGGTAATACGTGGCAGGTACTTCACGGTTACAGTACCATCTTTCAAGAGGAAATCGCCTTTACTCATCGTATAGGCGGTACCGTGAATAACGAGCGGCAATACATCCAGGCCCAGTTGCTCTGCAATATAAAAAGCTCCTTTATGGAAACGCTTGATGGCCGGGTCCGGAGAACGGGTGCCTTCAGGATATACTACAATGGAATATCCCTGTTTTACACGTTCGCGCAATTTTTCAATCGCTCCTTCTGCCCCATCTGCTACCGGGTAATAGTCCGCCAGACGTACCACGGCACCAAATACCGGTGAACGCCATACCCATTGGTTGGTCAGCAAAATTACTTTGGGATGCAGCATGGTAGAAACGAGGATATCCAGGAAAGACTGGTGATTACTCACTATCACCGCCGGCTTTGCCAGTTGCTCGTTCGTTGGATTAATAATGCGCTTCTTCACATTGCCCATAATATAGAGTACACTATGGGTATAGGCAGAAAGAATGCGGTGATATAATACCTTTCCTTTTTCTTTATTAAATGGATTGAGGCGGATCAGTATGGTGCCGATCACTGTCAGCAGTAAACAACCTACCGTGAAGTAGGTAAAAGAAAATACAGAAAGTGTCCAGCCCTTAAAAGTCCATGGCGCGTAGCTCTTGCGCACACGGTTGGTGATTAACCAGTTAAAGAGGAATGGAATCAATACCTGCGAAATCAATACTACGGTGCCAATGCCGATAATGGAAATCAATGCGATCGACTTCAGCGAAGGGTGCTGTGCAAAAATCAGCACGCCCAATCCCAGCATAGTGGTAATGGCAGATAGGAAAATAGACGACTTAAAAGATGAAAGGGTTTTCTTGCCGGTTTTGTATTCTTGCAACAGCCCGTCCATCATAAAAATGCTGTAGTCATCTCCCAAACCAAAAATAAAGGTCGACAGGATGATGTTTACAATATTGAATTTAATGCCAAACAGCCCCATAATTCCCAGTATCCAGACCCAGCTGACTGCCATCGGGATAAAGGTGATGAGGGCCAGCTCAATACGGCCGTAAGACAACAACAGGGCCGCAAATACGAGCAGGGAGGTCATCCAGGCAATGCTATTGAATTCATCTTTGATTACTTCTACCAGCCTGTTAGCGGCGTATTGCTTATCCAGCACGGTAGTACCGGGTAAATTTTCCAGGGCATTGTATACCGCCTGTTTATGCGCCGGATCCACCTTCAACAGGGTGACCAGTGAGGTAGTATTGTTTTTCTGAATGATAAAGTCACCCAGGTTACCGCTACGCAACACTTTCAGTGCGTCCGGCGACAAAGGTTCAAAGCCCTTATTCAGCATACCTTCGAAAGGATTAAAGGCGGCATTGCTAAAGCCAAGACCACTTCCTTCCTTACGCAGGTATTGTAACAGCTGTTGTTTTTTTTCTGCTGTCCAGTATTTATTCCAGCGATCAATCCGTATTTGCTGTTCTTTGTTGGATAACAGCAACGCCTGTACGCCGGCATATTTTTTCACGATACCTTTCGCCTGCAAGTCTTCTATCACTGGCAGGAGCTGCTCTCCTCTTTCCAGCGCGCCTTCCAGGTTTTGCCCATCGGACACTACGTACACAGACTGGGCAATATAGGAATTCACGGCGTTGAGTTGCGCTTCCGCGGCCTTCAACTGCGGCGTCATATAGTTCATCCGCATCATATCGCTTTCAAAGGATACGTTGCCGGCTGTATAAAAGAATACGATGGTCAGGATAAAAATGGCTCCTACCAGGTACTTGTTCTTTTCAGGTCTGTAATCAGATAATTTGTCGAGCCAGTTTTCCTTATGGGTATGTGTTTTATGCGGTTTATGCCCAATCACGATCCAATGCGGTAAAAACACCAGGGAAAACAAAGCGGCGCCCACCAGGCTCAATGCAGCAAACAAGCCTACATCCTTGAGCATGGGAGAATGTACAAACTGCAGGCACAGGAAACCACCAACAGTAGTAAAACTGCCGAGGGTCATTGGCATCGCCAGGTCATCAATCACCTCGCGTATGTCCTGTGAGTGGCGGAAGTGATTGAACACATGCAGCGAATAATTCACCGCAATACCCAATACCACTGCACCGGCGCCCATAGCCATCACAGAAATATGTCCTTTTATTACGTATATCCATGCCAGTGAAAAAAGACCACCGAATACTACGGGCAGCATCACCAATACAGGAGAACGTTTTTTCCTGAAAAACAGGGCAATCAATACTATCAGTAATACAACGGTGATGCCTTGTGTCAGGAAGGTATCTTGTCTTAATTGCGTGGCATTGCCCACTGATACGGCGGTACCGCCGAAGTAGGAAGCGGTAACACCAGGGTAATGCTGATCGATACTGTCTTTGAGTTTATCCAGTCCTTTCAGGAATTGCGCATTGATTTTTGTTGCACCCGGCGGATTGGCAGGGGTAATGAAAATCAACACATGCTTGTGATCTTTGGTGATCACATAGTTATCGTACAATTCAAACTGGTCATCATATTGCAGGTGCTGCAATTTCTTCACGCCTATCCAGGAAATACCAACAGGATCAGCCTGTATCATTTTCTTCAGTACCAGTCCGGCAGGCGATATCAGAGTATTATAATCGTATTGTAATGACTTTTGCAGCTGGGCAGTTTCCAGCAGGCTATCTACTTTCGTGTAATCTTTTTCTTCCAGGAAGATGGGTAAATGTTGTTGTATCACCTGCATCAATCCCATGACCATGGAGTCTTCCGCCTGGGATTGAACACCCCGGATCCAGGGGGCCAGTTGCGCACCGGCGGTGGAAGCCAGATCCGCGGCATAGGCGGTTAAACTATCCGGCTGTGCTTCTTTTGTAGTGTCTTTTTGGGAGATGGTCACAATCAGTTTGTCCGCAAAACGCGAGTCCTGGAATACCTGTTGCAGTTTGTCCAGTTTCTTGTCCTGTGGTAAAATTTTTGTGATGTCTTCTTCCAGCTTTATTTGTGCGGCGAAGTATCCTACCAGCAGAAAGCTGGCAATGGTACAAGTCCACAGCCAGCCTTTATGCTTCTCAAAAAAGTTATATATCGCTACAAAAAAGCTACCCATTTTTTTTCTCTTTTCTAAATATTGTCAACATCCCCAAACTCACTGCCCACACTAATAGTCCGGCTGCCACCGCCAGGGTGATAGCGCCAAACACATATTGCAGCATATTTTCTTTAATCGTATCGAAATTAAACCCGTCTTTAAACAGGAGGTCGCTGGCGGATTGCCCTACCCATATTTTGCCCACCAGGAAACTGGCAAAGAGCACAAATGGGGTTAGCGGTGGTGTGCTGATATGTGCCGACAGCAATACCAGCGCCTTATTCAATTTCAGCTTGATAGATACCAAGATGGCTACCAGCAGCTGGAAACCCCAGATGGGTACAATACCCATAAACACCCCAAATCCGATAGCAACGGCTTTGCGCATATTGGACTCATCCGATTTCAGCACTTCTTCTTTCCACATCTTTTTCCAGTTCTCTTTCTTCAACAGAAAGCGAACAAAATCGCGGGGCTTGATATAGAGGAACGTGGTCAGTACCAGGAACGTATTCAGGATGGTAATACGCGTAACATCCCGCACCGGGCGGAAATGTGATACCCGTTCTTCCGGCGGCGGATAATATACTTTTACCGGTGTCCAGTCGACCGTGATACCTTTCCAGGCGCTGCGCACCAGCACTTCTATTTCAAATTCGTATTTAGTACAGAAATAGTGCATGTTGCCCATGCGGCGCAGGGGATACAGTCTGTAGCCTGATTGTGTATCTGGTCCTTTTAAACCAGTGGTTACCTGGAACCAGAAATTAGAGACTTTATTGGCAGATGTACTTTTCCCCGGCATGTTTTCCTGGTGCAGGTTACGGGCACCTATAACGAGTGCGCCGGGGCGTTCCTCGATCTGTTGCAGCATGTTCGGCAAATCGGTGGCAAAATGCTGTCCATCTGCATCCATCGTGATCACGTAGTCATACCCTTGCTGCATGGCGTATGCAAATCCGCGGCGGAGGGCAATGCCCTTACCACGGTTAGGACTATACGATACTAACTGCAGGGAAGGAAACTGTTCCAGCACGGCGAGGGTTTCATCTGTAGCGCCGTCATTTACAACAATGACATGATCCGTGTAAGTGAGCGCGTCCCTTAATACCGTGCCGAGTGTGCCGGCATTATTATACGTAGGGATTAACACCGCTGCGCGGTGACGTTCAAAGTGTGCGTTATGTGTAGGAGCTGTAGTCACTTAATTAAATATACCCTGGAACTTCATAAATGTTGTGTCTTCCCGCTTTAAGGTAGCGTTCACTTTCCAGCCGGTTTCTTCCGCTTTATAACTAACGGTAACGTCTACCAGTGGTTGTTTTGTTGGGTCTATCATCTGAAGAAATTTCATTTGAGTGGCTTTCTTCAGCATCACTTTTTGTTTCACGGCACCTTCCAGCACTTCTGTAATGGTTTGCATCATGCATACGCCTGGTACTACCGGTTGTTCAGGAAAATGTCCCTGAAAAATAGGATGAGCCGCATTCAGTTCTATGGTAACGGTTACCTGTCCGGGTTCTTCGTTGTGTGCTGTTACTGTATAAAAATTACCTGCTAACATGTGCTGCGATTATATTGATTTGTATGTTATTTCTCGACTTTCTGCAAAGAGATGTTGAATTTGAAATGTTCGTGACGAATATTAATGGTATCCGGCACGCCATTGTTGTAATGCTGCATCCATACGGTTACAGCGGGTTTACGTTTAGAGGATTTCTCTATTCGCACCAGTTGGGTGCAAGCCGTATCCGTCACGTAATAGTTATTCCCTTTGTCAGTGGGTACTACCACATAACGGTAACGACTATCTGCTGCTACATGCGCCGCCTGTAAATCGGGGTGCAGCAATACCAAAGCAAAATCCTGTTTCAGGGTTTTCACCACTGCTTTCTTGTCCATTTTGGCCAGCAGGTAGTGTTTGGTAAAATTGCCCTGTTTATCAAATTCAAAATCAAAGAACTTAAATCCCATTTCGTTGGCAAACACTACGCGGGTACTGCTATCCGGCATTTGCTTAAAAAACAGTAGTCCGCTCAGGTGATGCTTTAAAATATCCACCTGTGTGCTGTAAAGGGTGGCATTAAACTGCGGGCTGAACTGACGGATACAATTCACATCGCCCGCCACCGGCTTCAGTCCTTTATACACCGACCTGCATCCATTGGAGAACAAGGCGATACCTAACAGGCTACTTAGCAGAAAATACCGCATCCGGGATGTTTGTATTCAATTGTTTATGTAAAAAGTTGATGGTGGTATCATCACCGGAAGATTCTGCCATCGTAATTTTCGATACAGAATAATCCTGTTTATCTACCAGCAATACGATCGACTTAAAATATTCCTTCATCACTTTATTCACCGGCTCCAGCTCCAAACGGTAGTATTGTGCGTTTTCGGTGGCTTTGGTGGTAAAGTCCGCGTTATCCAGCACCGTACCGCGTACGCAGTCGACCGTAATTTTATTGATCTGCTCAAACAGCTTATTGCTTTTCCCCGACACTTTATTTTCTTTCTGTGCATCTTTTATACGGATATCTTTTCCGTTGATGACCAGCAGGTAGTAGGAAGGCTGGAGGTATTCCATTCTTACTTTATTTTCTTTCTTAAACCAGAATTTTCCTTTGGATACTATTTTATCCGACAGCATACTCAGGTTTTTCTCCTGCACAAAATCGCATTGGATGCTTTGCGTGTTTTGCGCGGCTTTTGCAAACTGTTGTTTCAGCGGCGAAAGGTCTGCCACTTGCTTAAAACCGGTTTGGGCCTGTGTTTGCAGGCTTATAACGGCACACATAAAAACTATTATCCATTTACACATATGCGCGCACTTTTAACATTTTATCGATTCTTTCCAATTGATATCCCTGTTGACGGATACCGTGGATCAGTTGAGGTAATATATCGGCTGTTATCTTACAGGTATCATGTAATAAAATAACAGCACCTGGTTTCAGCTGTTCCAGTATACGGTTCAGCAAGGCTGTTTCATCTTTGGCCACAGTGTCCAGGGAGCGGATGTTCCAGCCTACCGGCAGATAGTTACCTGCTTTTACCGCCCTTGCCAGGTTTGGATTCGTCACCCCATAGGGTGGGCGAAAGAGGCGCGGGGTAAGGCCGGTAGCGTGTACCGTCACGGCATCCATCTGTTGCATATCCTCGAGCATATTGCCTGATAGCTTCATATCGAACCAGAAATCATGGGAATAAGTATGGTTACCGATTACATGACCATCTGCGTATATGCGTTTCAGTAAGTCCTCCTTGCCACGGATATTCTTCCCGATACAAAAAAAAGCCGCCGGTACTTCCTGCTGTTGCAGGATATCCAGTATTTGCGGTGTGTAAGTTCCATCGGGTCCGTCGTCAAAAGAAAGGGCCACTACTTTTTCGGTGGTATCTGCCTTACACAGCACCTTCATAAAAAACCCGGCTTCTATGTTAATAGCGCCGTGAATAGTGGGTGGCAGGAAAATAAGCAACGGCAATCCATATACCCAGAAAGGCACCTGGTACGCCAGGTACTTGTCCAGGAACAGGAGTACCAGGAGACTACAAAAAGCGGCGATATTTACGACTTTATTATTTAACATGCCGTGAGCAATACCAGGGAGTGGTGTGTTCCCAGGTGATGATTATACACTAATACTTTCTTTATTTTTTCCGGCGCCTTTCCATAAAATACGGCGGCTTCAGGCACGGTTTGTTTTGCAATAATGCCGTTGGCCATCCATACGCCAAAACCGGCGGCGGTAGGGTATTCTCCACAGAGGTGTTTGAAACAGGCTTCTGCATGGTCCGGGAACAACGCAGCAGCTACTTCTTCATATATTTCGTCCTGGTCTATATCTCCGTTTCTGCCGGTAACAATCAGGTCAATATCTGCCGGGGTACAATTATTCTCTTCCAGGAATTTCATGATATGGCCGATCACTTCTCCTTCCCAGAGCGGTTTATACAGGGTGCTGACACCGCTGAGTTCCGCTACGGTTCCCGGTTCTTTAGTGATGCCCAGCATAAAAAAGGCAGCACCTTCACCGGCAATGGTACCAGTAGTAGGGCTGTTGAGCACTTCCATCGTTTTCACGGGCGCCTTTTTATAGATGCCAAAGCGCGATAACAACTGATGGCTGTAGTTGGTAATTTCATCTACACCGCCCGCCAGGATATGTTTGGCGGAGCCTTCTTTCAAAATCATGCGGGCATCCTGCAACGCATTTTCGAAAGAAAAACCGCGATGCACGAATGTATTGTTATAACCGTTGCAACCCAGCAGCAGGGCTATTTGTCCGGCTACTGTATTGTGGGTACTTTGTATAAAAGCAGTAGGTGTCAGCATTTCTTCCTGCTGGTTCACCATCTTTGTTAAAAACACGCCGGTATCATCCAGGCAGCCATAGGCTGTGCCGGTAATGATGGCATCCGGTGCGGTGATGCCGGCAGCTTCCAGGCTCAGGTTAGCAGCACCCACTCCCATTTTCACCACACGGCTCATGCGGCGAATCTGTTTCACATCAATCCATTGTTTGTAATCCGGATCTACGGTAGACAGGCGTACCTGCTCGTATTCCCGGGGAGTAGCCAGCAAAGGGCCTCCCTGCGCAGTTTCCTGCGGAGATATACAACCAGTGCCATTTATGTAGATATTCATGTAGCTATTTGCTTTTAGCGGTTAGCTGTTAGTATTTATGTTCCGGCAATCCTGCTTTAAGCTCTCGAAAAAATCAAACTGGAGCAGTTGCCTCCGAAACCAAAGGAGTTAGACATTACATGTTGCAGGTCGTGTCCGGTAGAATAACTGGTGGCGGGTGCAAATGGTAATTCTTTCATTTGGTGTTCAAAGCGTGCATTAGGATAAATGATGCCTTCTTTTACTGCAAGGGCAGAGAAAACAGCTTCTATTCCACCGCTGGCACCCAGCGTATGGCCGGTGAACGATTTGGTGGAGCTCATGGCCGGAAAATGTGGCGCAAAGAGCCGATTGATGGCAATGCCTTCAGATACGTCATTATTCTGTGTACCCGTGCCGTGCAAATTGATATAACCAATTTGTTGTGGCTGCAGCCCACTCATATCCAGCGCCCCTTTCATGGCCAGGTAGTTACCTGTGCCATCCGGAGAGGAAGCCGTTTGATGGTAAGCATCGTTGGCGTTGGCAAAGCCACTAAAACGGCACCAGGGCTGCAACTGTGCAGCCAGGCTATCAGATACCAGCACCACGTAGCCGGCGCCTTCTCCCAGGTTCAACCCGGTACGGGTATCATCGAAAGGGCGACAGGGCTGCTGGTCCAGGATCATCAGCGTATTAAATCCATTCAGTGTAAAGCGGGTGAGTGCATCTGTACCGCCGGCAATCACCACATCCACCATGTTGTTGCGGATGAGGCGGGAGCCGTACATCAGTGCATTTGCGCCGGAAGAGCAGGCGGTACTGATGGTAGACACGTGATGCCGGATACCCAGCATATCGGCCACCAGTTCTGTGATACTGCCGCATTCGTGGTGTACTACCTGGTGGAGACGCCCACCGCGCGGGTTGGCGAGAAACTCCGGGAAGAAATCTTCCGTTTTATCCATACCGCCAACGGTGTTGCCGGAAACAAATCCCACCCGATAGTGCGAGATATCGCCCAATCCGCTGGACTGCCACGCCTCGCGGGCAGCAATCATGCTGAGCAGGGCGGTACGACTGATATGTTCGGGCATACGCGCCATGTCGGCCAGCGTGGCATTATCTGCCTTCACTTCCGCCACAGGAAAGGTAGCACGATGAGCAGACGACAGGTATTGCATAGCCGCCATTCCAGGTTGCATATCCCGGAACGACCGCAAACAGGCCTTCAGATCCAGGCCTATACCGCTGATCACCCCACCACCTGCTATCCACACCTTTTCACTCATGCCTTTACGGTTTGCTGTGCAGTAATGTATTCTGCCATGGTACGAACAGAATGGAAGATTTTTGGTCCTTCTTCAGGATTGGCAATGCGGATATTATAATGCTGTTGCAGCAATACAATGAGTTCCAGCGCATCAATAGAATCCAGCCCCAGGCCGTCTTTAGAAAACAGCATCTGATCGTCGCCGATACTTTCCGGGGTTACTTCCTGCAAGTTCAATTGTTCAATGATCTGCGCTTTCAGATCCGCCATCAACTTTTCCACTGTAATTTGATTAAAGTTATTAACTGTTTTTCTGTTGGTATAACGCCTGCAAAGCAGCAGCTGTTAAGGGCTGTGCTTTGTCATGCGGTGTATTTTCCACGAGGAATAATGCTACCTCGTATTGTTGTTCCATTACTTCTACCCAACCACAAATGCAAGCCTGTAAAGGTGTAGCGGCTAACAGTTGCGCCGGGTAAGTACTCATCAACGCCGTGTCAAAGGTGTCTGATACAAAAAAAGTATTCTCTCCTTTAAAACCGTGCCGTATCGATATTTCACCCATCACAATGTTAGGCAGGGTGTATACGAAAAGTGCGGGGCTCGCAAAATCCTTCACCGTGGCATAATAGCGCAGATCTGTATCCAGGCTGCTGCTCCGGTTAGACAATACCATGCCCACCTGCTCCGGTGATAAATTTCGTACCGCGCCATCTTTCAGTAATACTTCTGCTGCCAGCCAACCTAATTTGCTGAGGGCATCCATTTTATGAAATTTAGGATACTGACCGGAAAAACGATCGTATCCTGCCCGCAGAAAATCAGGTAACTCCAGCCCCTGTTCTGCCTCCCATATGCATTCGCCGTTCAGGTATACCTGGTGATGACGAATGATACAACTACCCGTAATGTATGCCGACTCACTATTCAATGGCTGAGCTACTTTTTAATTTGTCTGTTAATTCAATGGTTCTGGCCAGGCGTTTCAACGCGGTATCATGATTTTTCACAAAAGGATTATCCATATCCCATACATAGCCCGCCAAAACGGAACAAATCTGTCCTTTGATCAACGGATCTGCATCTTTCTTAAAGAAAATGGTATCCAGGGTACCTTCGTACCAGGCCATTACATAAGAACGGAATGTATTTACGCCCTGCATGGTAGGTTCCATGTATTCTTTCTCCCAGTCTACCGCTTCCCCTTTCAGTTTTCTGATCACCAGTTTGGCCGCTGTTTGTGCAGAAACACAGGCCAAAGTTACGCCAGAAGAGAAAATCGGGTCCAGAAATTCTGTTACGTTGCCGGTCAGCACAAATCCATCTCCATAAAACTTATCGGTGGTAGCAGACCAGGATTGTAATACCCTTGGTTCAAATACCAGTTCCACATCGCGGAAACGCTCCCTGGTATAGGGTTCTGCTTCCAGCAAGGCGCGATATTTTTCTTCATCGGTGCCGGGATATTGTTCAAAAAATTCCGGATCTCCTACAAAGCCCAGGGAGGTAACTCCTGTAGCAAAAGGAATGATCCAGATCCACACTCCTTTTTTATGTACTACTGCCGTGATACGGTTAGGTTCATCTGCCATGGAGCGGCGTACGTCTACTGTATGGGCAAACAACGCTTTACGTGGCTGCAGGTTAGAGTTTTTCTCCAGGTTAAACAGTTTGGGAATCACCCTGCCATAACCGCTGCCATCCACTATAAACCGGGCTTCAATCTGGGATTGATGACCGTCTTTATCTTCTACTGTTGTGACTGAATCTGATCCATTAAAACGTATGTCCGTTACCGTTGTTTCATACGCTACCGGAACACCCATGCTTTCTACAGTATCGGCCAGTGTTTTATCAAAATCAGCGCGGGTTACCTGCCAGGTCCAGGTCCAACCGGGAGTATATTGCTCCTCAAAAGTGAAATCACACACCGCCTCATTTTTCACGAACTTGGCGCCGAACTTCTGCTGAAAACCTTTTGCTTTGATGGCATCAATGAAACCTGCTTCCTGCAATGCTTCCATACTGCGGGGTAATAAGCTTTCGCCTATTACAAAACGGGGAAACTTTTGCTTTTCCACCACTTTAACTTTGTATCCTGCCTGATGAATAATAGAAGCAGCCACTGTTCCTGCCGGACCTGCTCCTATTACCAATACATCAACTTGCTCAGTTTTCATAAAAGATCGATTTTGGGAGTTGTAGATTATATGATTAAAGGTTTACTTCTTTTTACATTTCAGCAACGTATAGTTCATCCCCATCTGATCATTTTCTTCGATGATCTGTAACCCGGCGTCTTCAATACATTGGAAGAAATCATCGGTATGATACATCTGGCTGTTACCATTGGCCATCGCTGTAAAATACAGGGATGTCTGCTGCAGGCAGAAAGCCGCAGATTTAAACTGCTGGCGGTTCCAGAATGGTTCCAGGATGTATACAATGCCATCTTCGTTGAGCGCTTCGCGGCAACGTTTCAGGATAGATACTATTTCCGCTTCAGAGAAGCAATCCAGGAACTGGCTCATCCAGATGGCGTCAAAGCCTTGTGGGAAAGGCAATTCCTCATGCAGGATGTTGGCAATATGAAAATGTACGCGGTTTTCTACACCGGCATCTTTCATTTTTTGTTGTGCCAGGCCAGCCTGACCGGGTAAATCGAAAATCGTTACTTCTACATCCGGATCTTTGGCCGTGCAGGCCAGCGCCCATTTACCGGTGTTGCCACCAATATCGAGCAGGCGTTTCGGATGTTTTTCGAAAACAATATCCAGGGCGGCAGGCGTAGCCAGATCAGAGTAGTAGTGGTCGAAGTCGAACCAGCTTTTACCTACTTCAGGTGGCAGCAGTGACAGTCCGGGATAGATAGTGTCCCAGGGACCGAGTTCACGCAAACCGGCGGGCTTTCCTTCTATCAGGCTTTCCTGCAGGTGATTCATGCCTTTATAGCAGATGTCCTGGGAAAAGTCCATATTAATACGGGTCAGCTGGTCGTGTAAAATAAAGTAGCCGGTTTTTGTGAGGGTATACCGTTTGTCGTTTACGATCACCAGTTCCATCCCTAAACCTGCTTCCAGCAATACTCTTACTGCATAGCGCGACATCTTGGTTTGCTCCATGATTTCCTCAATGGTGATACCTGCAGAACGGCTGTTGCTCACTGCGGTTAAAATGCCCATATCACGCAATGCCCTGGTAGCCTGGAAAGCAACAGGAGCAAATGCCAGACGTAATGCGGCTTCTTTTGCTTCCAGTGCTGTTTTAGTTTCTTTATTAAACACGACAATAACTTGTTTAGCTGTTAAGATTAAAAACCATGGCTGCATTACATCCACCAAAACCTGACACTGTTTTCAGGAAGTGCGCTGATGGTGTATGCAGCAGGGTATTATTCACATTAACCGGCATACTTACGCCGGCGTTTTCATATCCTTTTGTTGGCAATACTACACCGGCTTTCATGGCCTGCATGCTGATGATGGCTTCAATAAGACCGGCAGCACCGAGGGTGTGGCCGTAGTATCCCTTGAGGCTATTCACCGGCACGTCTTGTAAACCGGCATGATGTAATGCTTTTGCTTCCATTTCATCGTTATACAGGGTGGCGGTGCCGTGGGCGGATACAAATCCGATATCGGCGTTGGTTAGCCCGCTTCCTTTTACCGCCAGCTGCATCACGGCAGCCAGTTCTTCACCGGTACGGGAAGGTCCTGAAATATGATTGGCGTCGTTGCTGATGGCGCCGGCGCCCAATGAAAAGGCTGCGTTGTGGCTGTTCCTGCTCAGAACAACGGTAGCAGCGCCTTCGCCCAACGTCACCCCGCTGCGCTTGGCATCGAAGGGTTTGCAGGGTTGGGGACTTACTGCCTGGAACGACTGAAACCCGGACAATACAAAGCGGGTGAGTACATCTGCCCCGGTTACTACAACGTGATCGTAGCGCCCGGATTCAATGAGCCGTTTACCGGTTAAAATAGCTACCAATCCGGAGATACAGGCACTGCTGATCACCATGGGCTGGTTAGCGGCATTGAAATGAGCGGCTACTTTGGCAGCAGTTGTATATAACTGCATATCCGCCAATGGCAGTGGCGCTCCTGCCGGCTGTTGTTCCAGCAAGGCAATATTTCCTTTGGTAGTAGATACCAGCAGCCCGGTACGATGGTCTGTTAAAGAGATACCGGTTTGTTGCAGGGCATCCTGTACAGACGCTACCAACAGTTTTTCAAAAGTGGTGTATCCGGCAATGTTATACGCAGCGGTATAGGTATCCAGCTGACCTGGCGCCATCATGGCGCCATAAAACGGAGCAGCGGCATAAGCTGCCTGGTCGTGCAGTCTTATGCCACTGTTGCCTTGTAACACCTGGTCAAAATTTTCCCGGGTAGTACTGCCTAAAGGCCCCACAATATTATCCGCTACTACATATACCTGTTGCATATTACCCTTCATAATACCAGTCCGTGTGCTTTTTTCCATTCCGTGAAAAAAGAAGGGGTGATCAGTTGCAGTGAAGAAGTTTCTTTATCCAGGAATACCTGTACAGAAGAACCTTTTGCCACTATTTCACCTGTTGCCGGATTGGTAAGAATATACTCAAATTTTATTTTGGCGGCCATATCATCTATATACCTGGTTTCTACTACTACTCTATCGCCATATCGCAAAGAGCGTTTGTAGTCACATTGTACATTTACGACCGGCACGGTGTAACCTTTTTCAAAAATATCCAGGTAGCGGAGTCCGTATTTTTCACCGAAAGCTTCTCTACCATCTTCGAAATACCGCACATAATGCCCGTGCCATACTATTCCCAGCGGATCTGCCTCATTAAATCTGATCAGTATGTTGGTGCATGCAGTGAGTGTCATGATTTATCCTTTCTTCTTAGCTGATTTCTTTGTTTCTTTAGTAGCCACGCCGGTTTTAGCTTCTTTTTTAGCTTCTACTGGTTTCTCTTCTTCTGCGTCTTTAGCATCTGCATATTTAGTTTTCAGTTTGCTATAATCATCGTTTACGTCGTCGAGAACATCTTTAAAGGTAGCCAGCCAGTAATTCTTCCATCCGAAAGAAATTTTGTTGCCTTTACCTACATAACGTTCTGTCATCAGTACGTTTTTACGATCCATGTCGATCAGGGTTACCCACATGGCAGCGCTTTTGGTGGTTTTATTCAGTGCTTCTACCACGATTAAGAAGCCAACGCCGTGTTTACCGGACAAATCGTATCCTTTTACCAGTTTGGTAATATCTTCTGGTTTCAGTCTTTCGAAATCAGCGGATTCATCTGACTTAAAAGCATCCGGGTTGATGGCTTCATTACGTTTATTCACTACCGTGATACTGGTATTATATTTATCACGATGAAACGCGCCGGGGATATCGTATTTCTTTTGTTCATTTACGAGGGTCTGATTGAGGTTAGTCAGATCACGATCCACGATGTCTTTTGTTTTAGCACCGGCGTCACCAATCAGTCTGGTTTGGGTAAAGTCTGCTCCCAGGTAGGTGAAGGAAGAGTCTTTATTTTCCAGGAAGTTTTTCAATTTCTGAGCATGGGCGTCCGTTGCGAACATGCCTAAAACCATCAGGGGAAGGGCGATAAATTTTCTACAGTTCATATGAATGTTATATTATGGGATTGATAAAGATTTTCATTTCGCATTGCGCCATGACACGTCCCTCAAACATCACTTTACCAGTTACCATGGTAGCATTAAATACTTCTCCGCCTATTTCTGTGGTAGTTTCAATCATTTGTCCTGCTGGCGGGAGTTCCAGGATTTCCAGGTCTTTCACAGCGCCAATAAATCCCAGTGGCACGGGGCTATTCTCTTGTTTGGCGATATAACCAATGCGGGCGGCGGCAGTTTGGGCGATGTTTTCCATCAGGCCGGGGGCCGTGAGTACTCCATTCTCCACAAAAATATTATCGGGTGCAATATGGAGCCCTGTGCGGGTTAGCGGGCCATTGACCTCCAGGATACCACTAATCATTACTATAGGTGTACGCTGTGGTATGTATGCGGTTATATCATCGGTATGAATAAACATCTGCACAAGTTATTATTAAATATGAAACACGAAATAAAAAGAATTATACGAAATTATTAACAGTAAAAACACGCATTATTCCCAAAAATCGTAATAATTAAACCATTGTACCGGGTAGCGCTGTACTTTTTCTTCTACCCGGTCCACAAAATCCCGGAGTGAAGTTTCCACGCCCTGATTGCGGCGGCCGTGATACTGGCGGGGTTCGGTAGCATAGAAATGGTAATGGGTAGCGGATTCTTTGAAGGCAAATACTACGGAAACCGGTACCCGGAAGGTAGCGGCCAGCAAAAAGGGACCCAGGGGGAAACGGGCATCCTGCCCCAAAAAGGAAGTGGTGAGGGTTTTATTGCCTGGCAGAAAACGGTCGGCATGCATGCACACCATTTCCTGGTTACTCAGCGCTTCATTAATGGCGTAGATATGTGACAGGTCGTCTTTAATGACAATAATATTCATATTACGGTCGCCGGTAACGCCAGACAGGTAATCTTTAATCCGCTGGTGTTCACCGTCAAACATGACAATATTAATCCGGGTTTGGAGGCGTTTAAACAGGTGTCCGGCTACTTCCCAGTTGCCCAGGTGAGCACTCAGTAAGATGCCGCCTTTACCGCCGGCAATCATTTCACGCAGGTAGTGCTCCCCCTCAAATTCAAAGGTGAACTTATTGCGTATACCCGCCATTACCACTACCTTATCGATCAGTGTTTGACCGAATACATGATAATTACGGTAAAGGCTCAACCAGGTGCGCCACCGGCCGTATCCAATTTTTGTACGGAAATAATTGTAGAGAGGTTTTGAGGAGCTCCAGGAAAATGCAAAGAAATAGAAAGCCACGAACCTTAGCAACAGATAAGCTGGCATTACTCCTCCATGCTGCAGCAGGAAAACAAAACAACTATATCCAAACTTGCTTCCTTTTGACTTTCCTTGCCAGGAAGGCATTACACCAATTCTTTTTGTTGTACACGAGTGGCTACATAGTCGTAGAAATCCTGGAAAGTAATGATCGCCTGGAAGTCTTCCGGATTCACTTTAAATCCGAAGTTATCTTCTATCACTACCACCATATCAATATAATCCAGACTGTCAAGATCCAGTGTGGATTTCATATTTGCTTCAGGCTTAATTAATTCGGGGTTTGCTTCAAACTCCTCTACCAGAAACGTATTCGTAACAGTTATTATCTTTTTAATGTCCATAAAGTGCGAAATCAGATATAGGTCGTTTTAAAATTTGGTTATTACATCTTAGTTGGTCTAACGATCCTGATCCAGGTGCCAAAGTTAAGAATATTTACTATCCGTTCCACCCCTTTACGATAAGAGAGGAGTTTGTTCCTCCAAAACCGAAAGAGTTTGACAAAAATATATTAAAATTTTTATTAATTGTACTGGTTACAATATTCAATCTGGCCGCATCGTCGTCGGGGTTTTCCAGGTTGATGTTGGGGGCAATGAATCCGTCCCTCATCATGAGCATGGAATAAACAATTTCGCTGGCGCCTGCCATCCAGCACTCATGCCCTGTCATAGATTTGGTAGAGCTCACGTAGGGTCTGGACGCACCAAATACCTCATGAATGGCTTTGGCTTCGCTGGCATCCCCTGCCAGGGTGGAGGTGGCGTGTGCATTGATATATTCAATGTCGCCGGGTTGAAGGCCGGCATCTTTCAGGGCTATTTCCAGGGAACGTACCGGACCATCTACGGTTGGGTTGGAGATATGTGCTCCGTTGGAGGAGAAACCATAACCCAGTACTTCTCCCAAAATAGTAGCCCCCCTGCGCTGGGCCGATTCCAGGCTTTCCAGGATTACGGTAGCGGCGCCGCCGCTGGGCACCAGCCCGTCGCGGTCGCGGTCAAATGGCCTAGATGCCTTTGTAGGATCACTTTCGCGGACAGAAAATGCCGCAATGGCGTCAAAGTTGCCCATGGCATATACGTTTACCTCCTGGGCGCCACCGCAAATCACGGCATCCTGCATCCCGTTGCGGATAAACATATATCCCATACCAATAGCATGGGAACCACTGGCACAGGCCGCGCTCACGGAAAAGTTAACACCCCGGAGCTTGAAAATGGTGGCCAGGTTCATATTCACGGTGGAGTTCATGGTCTGGAAAACCGAACCAGAACCTACCAGCATGGTATCTTTCTTCGCCCGCATAATATCATTGGCTTCCACCACTGGTTTTGCGGAGCTATCGTTGCCATATAAAAGGCCTATAGGTGTGGAGTCAATGTATTCTTGTGTAATGCCCGATTGCGCGAGGGCTTCACGGGTAGCCATATAGGCAAATTCCGCCTGCTCAGGCATCATAAGCCTGGCCCGGCGGTCAACTAATCCTTTCAGCTCTGGTCTTTCTATATACCCTGTTAATCCTGACCGGTAACCAAAAGTTTTTCTCTCGGGATCCAGCACAATACCAGATTTGCCCTGATACAATGAATCTCTGACTTCCTGCATATCTTTTCCAATGCAAGAGTAGATTCCCATTCCAGTGATCACTACTCTATTCATAAGCTTGTAGCTTTTAGCGTTTAGCCGTTAGCTCTGTATATTGACGCAATTACGTGTGCAACCCTCCATTGATATTCAGCACCTCTCCTGTAATATAACCTGCCGACCGGGAAGCCAGGAAAGCTACTGCTTCCGCTACTTCTTCCGGTGTACCAAAACGATTCATGGGTACCTGCGCGGCCAGTTCCTTTTCATTGAGTTCTGCCGTCATATCTGTTTTAATAAATCCCGGCGCAATCGCATTAACGGTGACGCCCCTTTTAGCTACTTCCTGTGCCAGGGCTTTGGTAGCACCAATTACACCCGCTTTGGCAGCGGAATAATTGGTTTGACCCGGCAAGCCTTTAATACCAGACAGGGACACCATGTTAATAATACGTCCGTAACGCTTTAATAACATGCTATTCAATACCTGCTTGGTAACATTAAAGAAGCCATTCAAACTGATGTTCAATACATTTCCCCACTGCGCTTCATTCATCCAGAACATCAGGGAATCTTCGCGAATACCTGCATTATTTACCAGGACTTCTATCTGCTGATCTTTATTATTTTCTACCCATCCGCCCAGTACCTGTTGTACTTCTGCGGCATCTCCCACATTAAATGGTAACAGTTCACCGGTACTGCCTTTAGCTTTTACCGCTTCCAGGGTTTCCAATGCAGCCGCTTCATTGCCTTTGTAGTTGATAAGTATATGATAACCTGCTTCGGCCATTTTTATACAAACTGCCCTGCCTATTCCCCTGGACCCTCCTGTTACTAATGCACATTTCATGAATTACGAATTACAAATTACGAATTACGCGTTATCGCTATTAAAACTCTACTGGCACGTTATTCAGCAGGTATTCTTTGATTTTCTGCAGGTCTTTATAACGAGGGCTGTCTTCAATAAATTTAGGAAATATTGCCCTTACTTCCTGGTATACTTTATGTGAGAAGCCCGCCAGACGGTCCTGACAATTCAGGTAGTCTACTGCCTGTAACATCGTCATTACCTGTATCGCCAATACCTGGAAAGTATTTTCTATCACCTTGCTGGTCATGATAGCAGCATTACAGCCCATGCTCACAATATCCTGGTTGTCATTGTTATTCGGAATGCTATGCACGTACATCGGGAACGACAATGTCTGATTCTCTGCCACTGTTGACGTAGCCGTAAACTGAACGCCCTGCATTCCAAAATTGAAGCCAAGTTTTCCCAGATTCATAAACGGTGGAAACTTATGATTCAATTTATCATTTAACAGGTAGTTCAATTGTCTTTCTGCGAGCATAGATAATTTGGTAATGGCAATTTTTATTTTGTCCATTTCCAGTGAGACATAATCGCCATGGAAGTTACCGCCGTGGAAAACATTTTCCAGGTGGTGATCTACTACCGGGTTATCGCTCACAGAATTCAATTCCTGCACCACCAGTTTTTCTGCCTGTGCCAATGTATCGTATACGGGGCCCAGGATCTGTGGCACACAGCGCAGGGAATAGTATTCCTGTACTTTATCTTTAAAAATCTCTTCTTCCAGTTCTTTATAGAGATGGTCCGGACGATGGCGCACCATTTTGCTGCCTACCAGGATTTCTCTCATTTTAGCCGCAATTTGCTGCTGACCTTCATGCTTCTTTACAGCATTAAGTTCTGCAGAGAGATGGTCATCAAAAGCTTCTACTATTTCATTGATCATGGCAGACAATACTACTGACCAACCCAGGAGCTTCTTTGCTTCAATCAGGTTTACCAATCCTACCCCTGTCATAGCAGAAGTACCATTGATAATGGCCAGTCCTTCTCTCACATGAATACCGATCGGCTTCAGATTCAGTCTGGCAAATACTTCTGCCGTAGGCTGAAATTTATCTTCATACCATACTTCTCCTTCACCAATCAATACCAGCGCCAGGTGGGCCAGCTGTACGAGGTCGCCGCTGGCGCCTACGCCACCATGTTCAAACACACAGGGATATACGTTTTTATTAATCAGGTCTTTCAGGAGATGCACTACTTCCGGATGGATACCGGAATGAGCCTGCATAAAACTGCTCAACCGGGCAATCATGAGCGCCTTGGTGTGCAGGGGTGACATACATTTACCGGTACCGGAGCTATGGCTGCGGATCAGGTTAAATTGTAACTGGAAGGTATCTTCATCACTGATGCGATACTGGGCCATCGGACCAAAACCGGTGTTGATGCCGTAGATCAGTTTTTTTGCTGAAAATTTCTCAAGGAATAGAAAACTAGCTTCCACTTGCTGCAGCGCGGCTGTTTCCAATGTCAGCTCTTCTCCGCCCAAAAGAACCCTGTTCACTTCATCCAGCGACAGTGCCTTACTTCCTATTGCAACCATTTTATCTTAAATTAAATTATTTGTATATGTAAAAAAGTGCTCAAAATTAGCATAAAGCTAGATTTATCCAAATAAATAACAACGTTCCTGCACGAATTACGGGTAATTACGCATGCGGTCATTACGGTTTTTCTTTTGGGGGACTTCGCTTTATTCTTCTTCCTGTGATGTTGGCGGTGTAACCAGTACTTTATCTATACGATGTGCATCCATGTCCACTATTTCAAATGTAAAGTCTCGCCAGATGAACTTTTCGCCGGTTTGAGGAATATGTTCCAGGTGATGAAGAATGAAACCGGCCAGGGTATCAAAATCCTGCTCAAACTCGGTCATCCAGTCTTCTTTATCAAATTCTTCCAGGAAATCATAAAATGGAATCTGTGCATCTACCAGCCAGGTACCGTCTTCTCTCAGCACCATTTCATAATCATCACTTTCGGCAGTTTCCGGCATATCGCCCACAATGGCTTCCAGGATGTCGTTCAGGGTAATCATTCCCAGAAAAGTACCATACTCATCCACAATGAAAGCCGCATGAAAATGGGTTTCCTTAAACTTCTCAAGTACCTGGTAAGCGGTATTATTCTCCGGAACGAACAGTGGTTTACGGATAATATCCGCCAGCGGCACTGATTTACCGGCTACTGAATACAGGTCTTTGATGGTAATAACGCCTTTGATGCTATCTATTTGTCCATCGCAAACAGGATATACTGAATGCAGGCTCTCGTGAATCTTCTGGTGATATCCACCGGTTACTTCATTAATATCCAGCCAGGTAATATCATTGCGGTAGGTCATCAGCGAGGTGATATTACGGTCGCCGAGGTGGAATACCCTTTCGATGATCTCCTGCTCTGTTTCCTCGATGGCACCGGAATTGGTGCCTTCGTTGATAATGGCTTTAATTTCTTCTTCTGTAACGTGCGACTCACCGGACTTCAGGTTAAATAATTTTACCAGTACCGTTGTGGAAGCCGACAGCAACCAGATGAAAGGAAAGGTAAGCCAGGAAAGCACCTGCATAGGTTTTGCCATGATTTTGGCAATCGCTTCCGGTTTGGCCAGTCCAATGCGTTTAGGCACCAGTTCACCCAGTACCATAGAGAAGTAGGTAATGGTTACCACAATGATGGCAGTAGCCACAATGCTGCTATAGGGTTGTATAACGGGAAATGTATTGAGCCAGGCCATCACATCAGTTTTGATGTTCTCGCCTGAATAGATACCCGTTAAAATACCGATCAGGGTAATACCGATTTGCACGGTAGAAAGAAAGGTGTCCGGATTATTAGCCAGCTTTAAAGCGGCTTTTGCTTTTTCATCCCCTTTATTGGCCTGGTTTTCCAAACGGATCTTCCGGGCCGAGACCATTGCAATCTCGGACATCGAGAACAGGCCATTCAATAAAATAAGGATGAGGATAATGACGACTTCCATATATAAAGCCTAAAAATAAAAAATTATTCAAATATCAGGGTAAGAAATGCCAAAAGCAGTCCTACGGCGATTGCCATCACCTTTTTCCTGCTGAGTTCATGATGTTTGGTACCACTTTCATAAAAAATAGTAGTGGAAATGTGCAAAAATGCCCCTACTACCAGCGCCACCACATATAACAGGTAATGTTGTACAATCTCAAAACGGCTGCCCAGCCATCCTGCCAGGATAGCGGCCAATGGCGTTACCAGTGCAAAAGCCACCAATATCTGCCAGAGTTGCGACCGTTTTTTATTTGCATGCATCATCACGGTCATCAGTGTTAATGCTTCCGGTATTTTATGTGCTGCCACCCCCGCCATCAGCGAAGGCAGTGCGGATTGATCGTCATATTTGAAGCCCAAAGGAATACCCTCCATAAAAGCATGGATGGAAAGTCCCAGCAGCAGCGGTGCTACCGCAATATGATGATGGTGTTGTTCCTGCGCAACATGCGTATGCCCATGTTCCATGCCATGCGACAGCTGCTGCAGGAATACCTGCAGAAAAAATCCGGCTACAATGTACACACCTGCCTGATGCCCCAGCTCATGGTATACTTCCGGCAGGAGGTGCATAATAATCACCCCAAACAGGAAGGCCCCGGTAAAGGCCAGCAGATAAATAGAGAAATTGGCATGAATACGCTTTACTGTCATAGGGATGATCCCACCAACAATAGTAGCTGCCAGTATTAATATCAGATAGTTCCAGTTCATGTTGTGAGTTCAGGCTCCAGCCTTATGCGGCGTTGAAAGAAACTACCGCTGAGCAGGCCGATTAACATACCGATCAACGCACCTCCGAGTACGTCCAGCGGATAGTGTACCCCTACGTATATCTGTGCATAGCCAATAATTGCGGCCCATGCAAAGAATAACCAGGTATACCGGCGAAATGCTGATTTTAAAGTTATGAAACAAAAAGTAGCCAGCGCAAAATGATTGGCGGCATGGTTGGAAGTAAAGCTACCACTCATGGGACAGTATACCACCAACACACGGGCGTAGTGCGATACGATCGGATCCCGGCAGGGCCGTACCCTTCCGATAGCGCTTTTCAGAAACAGGCTGCTTTGGTCTGCCACCCCAAAACATAACAGGAAAAAAAGGATCCAGAACAATCCTTTCCAGCCGTAGTTAATGGTAACAAACAGGCCAAGAAACAGGTATAAAGGCGCCCACACGAAAGGTTCCCGCATAAAAGGCAGTACCACATCAAGAACCGCATTATGCCATTGGCCGTTTATATGAAGAAATAACCTGAGATCTTCCTTAAGTATTGATTCAAGCATGGCTATGATTTTGTAGCTATGAGGATCAGTCGTGGCGAACGCTGCTCATCATAACTGTTAAAGTGATAGTCGCCGAATATTTCTATTATTTTAAGTCCCTGTTTGGCAAACATCTTCTCAAAATCTTCCCTGGTGAAGGCATTTACGCTTTCTGTATAGGTAGCGCGACGCATTTTTTCTTTATCGAGAATACTGATTTGCTTTCTGAATTTATGATCATTCAGTTCCCGGCGGATATCAAATACCACCTGCTCCTTTTCTTTCACTTCATCTTGTACCAGGTGAGCGGCTACATAATTACTATTGAGATAATCCAGCACCAGTTTGCCACCGGGTTTCAGGGCATTGGCCAGGGTACGTAACGCATTATCGTTATCCCGTTGTGATTCGAAGTAACCAAAGCTGGTGAAGAAATTGAATACTACATCGAAATAATTTACCCAAAACGGTAAGCGCATATCGTGTTGGAAAAAGCTCAGGTGATCGTTTTCCAGTTTTTTGGCAGCATTAATACTTTCAATGGAAAGATCAATTCCGGTAGCATAATATCCTTTATCTGCCAGGTATTTGGCATGTCGTCCCCTGCCACAGGCTACATCCAGCATTTCAGCGTCTGGAGCCGGTTGCAGGTAAGCCAGCAATTTATCGATGAAAGCTGCTGCTTCCCGATCATCGCGGTTGTTGTACAACAAATGATAGTAAGGAGAATTAAACCAATCCTTAAACCAAAGCTTATCTATTTCCATAAAGCGATTAGCTGATAGCTGTTGGCGTTTTTAGCAATACTAACCACCAATCACCAATAGCTATTTTTTATTATTAAACATCAAATATCGGGTGCTTTCGTAAAAGCCCCGTGTTAAATTATCAAGGCTTTTTGCGGTATCTGGCTGTTGAGCCTGTATGTTCTTCAGCGGATCTCCTTTCAGATCATACATGGCTGTTGCATTGGTGATCTGGTTGATCTCATAGAGATAACGATCCCCCAGGCAAGCATAAAAAGGCATCTGATTGCGCAGATACGCCATGAATACATATTTATTATCTACACGGGTACTATCGAACAGATCCACCCCCAATGTATAGTTTTTATAAGGCATACCCACCATTTTTGCCATAGTAGGATATACATCCAGTAAACTGCCGGGTGTAGTGATTTGCTGTGGTGCAAGGTGTTTAGGACTATACATGAAGGCCGTTACATGTACCCCACCGGTAGCCAGCTCATATTCCGGCAATGGCATAAAGCTGTATGGATTCAATACACAATTATGGTCGCCAAAAAACATGAAGACGGTGTTATCAAGATACCCATCTTTGCGGGCCATATCGATGAGGTGTCCTACGTTATAATCTTCATACCGCAACGCATTAAACTGATCGATTGACACAAAGCCCGATTTTTTGAACTGCTTCATGTCAATATCTTTCTCTGTCAGCTTTTTAAAATCTCCTGCGCCGGTAGTAGTAGTGTAAGGAGGGTGGTTATCTGCCAGTTGCAGGAAAGCCACGAAGGGTTGCTTCTTATCATTATTTTCTTTAAAGATACCGCTGGCCTCAGTGATCAGGTCGTAGTCGGAAACGCCCCATACATCCGCTTTGGCAGCCTTATACATGCCTTCTTCATAAATACGGATACCCTCCACATTGTTGGTAAATACAGCCCGGATATTGGCCCAGTTGGTATTTCCACCCAGCAGGTATAGTTTATCATACCCTTTGAACTGGTCCATCACAATGCGTTGATCGAGCATTTTAGGGTGACGGCTGGCCGTTTTCACCGTCGTAATATCGGGTAAGCCCGTGTGCACCCCAAATACCGTTTTGGCGGTACTGATGGCCGGTACATAGAAATTCTTAAACAGGATACCGCTGTCGGCCAGTCGCTTCATATTAGGCGTAGCCTGCATGGGATTGCCGTACATACTGGTAACAGCTGCACCGGTAGATTCCAGCATCACAAGCACTACATTGAGCTTAGGCCTGGTGGCGTCTCCGGCGGTAGTACGTACATAGTTCAGGCTATCAGTATTGGCATTGTCCACCTTCAGGTAGTTGGCGATGGCCGGATAATATTTTTTGGTGGCCTGCAAATCGTAAGTATCCCCTTTTACGGAAAAATTGGACACAAAGTACAGGATGGGGTTGAGTCCGAGGCTGGTTACGCCATTGTCGCGGGTAAACATGGCCTGGCTCCAGCGCAGCGGGAAATAGGCGATATTGGCATAGATGCCGGCAGCAAAAAGCAGTACCATTCCAATGGTATAGCCTGTAAAAGGCCAGTTGCGGAGGTAAATAACCGGTTGGGCGGCAAATCTTTTCCAGGTAGCCTTCTGCAGGCGATACACGAGAAACATGAAGATGAAAATACCCAAAGCACCTCTTACCACCGGATAACTTTGCCACACCATACGGGCGTTATCGGCTCTTTCTCCTTTGGCCAGGAACCTTAACACGGAAGGATCCAGGCGTTGGCCGAGGTAATCATAGTGACCAAGGTCCAGGATATACAGCAGGGTGAGTAACAGGTAAACCAGGAAGAAATATATGAAGTTGGTATTCCGTATTGCTTTAGACGTAAAGAATTTATTACGTGTAATCAGCGCCAGCAGCAATATAGGGATCATCAGGTACAGCGTAAGCCTCATATCGAACCGTAATCCCAGGTTCCAGGCTTTCATGATTGCAGCGTGGTCTGTGATGGTAGTTTTGAAGAAGAACAGGTAAAAAATCGCCCTGAACATTACCATCAGCAGGAAGAGGTAAAGCGTTTGAACAAACACATAACGAATATACCGGGGTATATTCTTCCACGAGTATTGCATGTAACGTATAGCTGTTTTTTTAAAAGCGTAGCTGCAAATATATCGAAAAAGCCGAAAGCTGAAAGCAAAAAGCTATTGTAGCGGAGATTTGAGCGATTATAATTAATATACCCGGATAGATCTCCGCTACAATAGCTTTTTGCTTTCTGCTTTCAGCTTTCGGCTCTTTGTTCTTCTATTCATAATTAGGATTTCTGGAATGGATTTTTTTATATTTGCCTTCCTTAAAAACAGAATCTTGTGGCACTGATCAAATCGATATCCGGCATACGCGGAACCATAGGCGGTAAGCCCGGCGAGGGACTTTCTCCATTAGATGTGGTAAAATTCACGGCGGCATATGGCACCTGGCTCAGCCATGCAACAGACAACCGTAAAGTGGTAATAGGCCGTGATGGTCGTATTTCCGGCGAAATGGTAAAAAACCTGGTAGTATCCACCCTGAACGGATTGGGTTTTGATGTAGTAGACCTCGGTCTTTCTACCACGCCTACCGTAGAGCTGGCGGTGACCATGGAAAATGCCGCCGGCGGTATTATTCTTACTGCCAGTCATAATCCGAAAGAATGGAATGCGCTGAAATTACTGAACAGTAAAGGCGAATTTATTTCCGGGGATGATGGCGCACAGCTGCTGGACATTGCAGAACGGGAAGATTTCAACTTCGCGGACGTAAATAAGCTGGGTACCTACACTGTAGATGACTCTTATTTACAGAAACATGTAGACCTGGTGGTAAACTATCCACTGGTAGATGTTCCGGCCATTAAGGCGCGTAATTTCAAGATCGTGGTAGACGCGGTAAACTCTACCGGCGCTTTATTTGTTCCGCCTTTGTTAAAAGCATTGGGTGTGGAAGAAGTAGAAGTATTGTTTGCGGAAGTGAATGGTAAATTCAGCCACAATCCGGAACCGCTGGCAGAAAACCTGACGGCGCTCTCCAACGAAGTGAATAAATCCAAAGCGGACCTGGGTATCGCTGTAGATCCGGATGTGGATCGTCTTTGCTTTGTTTGCGAAGATGGTAGCATGTTTGGGGAAGAGTACACCCTGGTAGCCGTAGCTGATTACGTTTTAAGTAAAAGAAAAGGCAACACGGTTTCCAATATGTCTTCCACACAGGCATTGAAAGACATTACCCTGAAACATGGCGGTCAATATACCCCTTCAGCGGTAGGTGAAGTAAATGTGGTAAAGAAGATGAAAGATACCCACGCAGTAATCGGCGGGGAAGGCAATGGTGGTATCATTGTTCCAGACCTGCACTATGGCCGTGATGCGCTGATTGGCATTGGTCTTTTCCTGAGTCACCTCGCCCACAGCAAAAAAAGCATCAAAGCATTGCGCAACAGCTATCCTGATTATTTCATCTCTAAAAATAAAATTGAGCTGGATAAAGGGGTCGACGTAAAAACGATCTTCGAAAAAATTAAGGTGAAGTATAAAAACCAACCTTTAAATACTGAAGATGGGCTGAAAATTGAGTTCGATAAAGACTGGGTACACCTCCGTACTTCCAATACCGAACCCATTATCCGCATTTACGCTGAAAGCCAGAATGAAACCACCGCGGATAATATCGCGAAAAGAATTATGCAGGATATTAAAGAATTCATGCATTAAGAGAGCAGAAAGCTGAAAGCAGAAAGCAAAAAGCTATAAAAGCGAATGACCGAAGCGTAAATTATTTTCATAATCGCTTCGGTCATTCGCTTTTATAGCTTTTTGCTTTCTGCTTTCAGCTTTCTGCTCCTCTTTATATCAGTTCCTGCAATTTTGCTACTACCTTATCTACTTCTTCTTTTGTATTGTTTTTGCAGAAGGAGAAGCGCACCGCAATCAGGTTAGGGTTGCTGTTGATGGCGCGAATAACGTGAGATCCCGCATTTGCGCCGGAAGTACAGGCACTGCCACCGGAAGCGCAGATACCATTAATGTCCATGTTAAACAGGATCATTTCACTTTTCTCTGACTTAGGGAACCCTACGTTTAATACGGTATACAGGCTACGACCGTGCAGATCGCCGTTGACTACGATACCTGGAATATGCTTTTGCAGTTGTTCTGCCATATACATACGCAGGCCATTGATGTAGGTGCTGTGTGCTTCGTGCTCAGCAGTAGCAATTTCCAGCGCCTTCGCAAATCCGATGATACCATACAGGTTTTCAGTACCAGCGCGCATATTGCGTTCCTGGCTGCCCCCCTGGATGAACGGCGTAATTTTTACATTTTCATTGATATAAAGAATACCCACTCCTTTAGGACCATGGAATTTATGACCAGCGCCGGTAATAAAGTGTACTGGCGTGTTACGCAGGTCAAATGGATAGTGCCCTACCGTTTGTACGGTATCTGAATGGAAAATGGCGTCAAACTCCTTGCAGAGGTTACCCACTGCGTGTATATCCAGCAGGTTACCAATTTCGTTGTTGGCGTGCATGAGCGTTACCAGGCATCTTTCGGTGGAGTTCTGCAGCAGTTCGCGCAGGTGATCCATATCGATATGGCCACTTGGTAATACATTCACAAAAGAGAGTGCTACGCCATCGTGATGGTGCAGGTATTCTACGGTGTGCAGGGTGGCATGGTGCTCAATAGGCGAAGAAATGATGTGCTTGCAGCCAAGGTCCTTTACCGCAGCATTAATGGCTGTATTGCTGCTTTCTGTACCGCCGGAAGTAAAGAAGATCTCTCCGGGATGAGCATTCAGTGTTTTGGCGACTGATTTACGTGCATTTTCGATACCTAGTCTCGATTCTCTACCATAAGAATAAATAGAGGAAGGGTTACCGAATTTTTCCGTCATAAACGGCAGCATTGCTTCTAGCACTGCCGGGTCCAGCGATGTGGTTGCTGCGTTGTCGAAATATATTCTTTCCAATGTTGGTGGTTTTTGATAAAAGAATAATAATTAATGGTGGTATGGTGGTATTAAAAAGAGAGCGAAGATCGGAAAAAAAGCAGAAAGCTGAAAGAATTACGAATTACGAATTACGAATTACGAATTACGGATATATGGGTAGATAGTAAACGCGAAAGATATTCGCTACCATCTACCCATATATCCGTAATTCGTAATTCGTAATTCGTAATTTCCTCTTAGGAATTCCGGTTAATGACGTCATAGAACCGGTCGCGGTAACCATCAGAGATGGGAATCGACTGATTCGCGATCATGACCGTGTTTTTCTCCACGCAATTGATTTTATTGAGAGAAACCAGGTAGGACCGGTGTACCCGGATAAATTTATCGGCTGGCAGCCGGGTTTCGAATGATTTAAGACTCCGCAGGGTCAGTACCGGCAGGTTATGTGTATAGATCTTCGTATAGTCTTTCAGTGCTTCAATGAAAAGAATATCTTCCAGGTTGATTTTAATAATCTTGTACTCTGTTTTAATGAAGATGTAATCATTTACCCAGGTGGCATCCATAGGCAGGGCATTATTTCCGGCGCTCAGACTTTTTTGCTGGCTTACCGACCACGTTTCACTAGCTTTAGCCGCAGCCTTCAGAAAGCGCTCAAATGGTACAGGCTTCAGGAGATAATCTACCACATCGAGATTAAAGCCATCCAGCGCATACTCACCGTAAGCAGTAGTAAATACCACCATGGGAGGATATTTAAGCGATTTCAGGAACTGAATGCCGGTAATATCGGGCATTTTAATATCCAGGAACACCAGGTCTACCGGTTCATCCTGTATGAATCGCAAGGCGGTAGCAGCATTTTCGAATTTGCCCGCCAATGTCAGGAATGGAACTTTACGAATGTAATCTTCCATGATTTCCAGCGCCAGCGGCTCGTCATCCACTGCAATACACTTCATCATTTTTTCAACACAATTTTAAGATCTACAATAAATTGGTTTTCCGTTTCCCTGATATTAATCTCATGCTCGTTTTCATAGAGCAATTCCAACCGTTTCAATACATTGTCCAGGCCTATTCCTCCCCTTTCTGCCACCCGTTCTTTAAAGTGACTATTCCGGACGATTAACCTGATCATATTTTCCGTTGTCGTAACATCTATATCAATAAAAGAATCTTCGGTGTAACTGATGCCATGTTTGAAGGCATTTTCCACAAAAGGGACCAGTAACATGGGTTCTATCTGCAAACGATCTGCTTCCCCGTTTAACTGGTAATTAATGTCAATATCTTTTGGCAACCGTAATCGTTGTATTTCTATGTAGTCGTGCAGGTACCTTAATTCCTGTGACAGCAACACCCTCGCTTCATTGGACTCATAAATCATGTACCGCATAATGGTTGACAACTTCAAAATAGCATGCTCTGTTTGCGTTGACTGCTTATGAGCCAATGAGTAAATGGTGTTTAGACAGTTAAAAAGGAAGTGAGGATTAATCTGCGACTTTAAAAATTTTAATTCCGCATTCAATTTCTCTACTTTCAGCTCCTCCCGCTGCTTTTCACTTTTAAACCACTCCAGTGCAATCTTTATAAACCCGCTCATGAATAACATCAGGAGCGCGAAAAACCCGGATCTGCGAAGCACCTCCGGGAAGAAAAGATACTCCAGGATAGTGGGAGCATCCGGTTCCATCAGTGGGAGCGCCGGAAAAGCTGCGGTGGTGGCATGTAAACTGTCTATATGTAACCCTTTGTCAGCATTGGCAGATGCCGGTACAGCCATTGACCCGGCGCCGCTTTCGTCAGCTATCTCCAAAAGCCGTTGGTGAAACGGTGGAAAGCGTCCAGATGTTACTGTTCCGTTGTTAATTTTTTTATCCATCCGCAACGCCATCATAGGTGGCTGACGATGTCCATATTTTCTGAAGAAATAATAGTTGAGAGATGCTTGCTGCGCCGTGATAAAAACGATGAGTAACGCGATACTGCAAAGGTATATGGCAATCTTCTTCCCATTAAAAAACCGGGGAATCAGCACATAAATATTCAAATAAAAAATACCAATCAAAAAGAGATTATCTATCAACTCCTTGATAAAAAAACCGGTATGTAAAATCTGTATCCGGTAAATGAAAAACGGGAAAAATAAAAAACATGCCCATCCAAGGACGTGCAGCGAAATGAGGAAGGGACGACTTCTGATGATCCGTTTAAAATTTAGCATCCTGTTATTTGATGCGATAAACTTACACCAGATAGGGTTAGGCTTGTGTTAAAATATGTTAATCCTGTATAAGGGATTGTTAAATTTAATAATGATATTAAAATCCAATTAAAATGCCGGACATAGCAATGCCTTACTGTAGGATAAGATATTCTTTAAGAAGAAACCATCCTACAGTAAAGCAACTGAAATAGCTGAATAAAATTATTCTGCTTCGGTAATGTGCATGTTGATCAATTCCTGCTGTGTCATGGCGGGAATTTTATGGTGCGTTAACTTATCTGCCACCACATTTCCCACGCGCAATGCATTTTCTTTGCTGTGAAAAACGCGGTTTCCTGCAACGCCTGGCACTATGTTCTGATAAATGTAGGTATGTCCGTCTACATTTACTTTGTAGCCCCATCCCCCATTTACTTCGAATGGTTCCACCACTACTGCCAGCATGTCGGAACCATGGTTGGCGGCCTTTTTATCGCGGGTAGTTATCCAGGCAATAAATGTTAACGCCAGCACTGCTATACCAGCTATAATAATGTTACGCTTAGTCATTTTTGTTATACTCTGCTGTAGGATTCAATTCACGCATATCATCCAACTGAAGGGTACCGCTTACGCCCAGTACTACGAAGCCACGGTCTTTCACTGAAAATCCGGTGGAGTATTGACGGGCAGCGCCTTCGAAATCGGTTTTCTGTATCCAACGATCTGTTTCAGGCGTATATTCCCAGGTAGCTGCAGATAATCCGCCTTTAATACCTGATACCACATATCCTTTACCTTTAATAGCAAATGAAGCAGCGCCACTACCTGCAAAGTTGTAGGCATCATCGAAGCTGTCATCGTTTACATTGGCAATAGCATTGAGGGTAGCCCAGTTGGTACCGTCAAAAGCGTAGAAGTCGGTGACGGCGGTGCTGTTGGCCGTACCCATACATACATATGCCTTGTTATTGATCACGAAAACGGAAGCATCCTGTCTTTTACCGCTGGGAAGGCTCAATGCCTGTACCCAGGTATCGGTAGCCGGGTCATATGCCCAGTTATCCTTTAACCAGTTACCATCGTAACCAGTAGCGATATAACCTTTAGTGCCCAGTCCGAAAGCAACTGCGCCATAACGACCCGTACCAGGGAAAGGTTTCTTTACAGTCCATTGATTGGCAGCGGGGTCATATTGGTAGAAGTCGTTCATTTTGGTTAGTCCGTCTGTACCAGTACCCACATAGCCCTTTCCATTGATGCTCATTCCTACTGCATTGCTCCGGCCCGGACCAGTGAAAGCACTTACCTGTGTCCATTGATCCTGGTCCACGTTGTAACTCCAAAAGTCTGTTAACCTGTTAAGTCCATCATAACCGGTTCCTACATAGGCTTTATTATCAATTACGAAAGAAGCAGCTGCATTTCTGGCAACACCTTCAAACTCGGAACGTTTAATCCAGTTTCCTACCAATGTAGTGGTGTTTGAACTTTTCGAACAGGCTGCCAGGGAAGCCATCAATAATAAACTATAACCTTTTAAATATCGCATTAGCATGTTCTTTTTACTGCTGCCAAAATTATCCGCCGAAGCATTCCGGCAAACAGGAAATAGCTGTTCCCCTGATTTTAGCTGACGGATACCGTTATTTCATCTACCAGTTGGAATCTTTGGCAGAAAATGCTTCTTCCCGCGCTACTGGCGGCATAAAGGATATATTACGTAATTCATCGATAAATTTTGGCTATTGGCATATTAAAGGAACTGAAAGTATTGATCCTGTCTAAAATTGCGCACCATGAACAATACCATGTATCATTTATTTTTCAGGCGCGTAAAAGGAAGTATATGGAGATATCTTCCGGCATTTTTATTGGTGGCTGCCATCTCTTCCTGCCAGAAAACAGGGTTTACCTATAACAATATTGTAGATAACAATCAGCAAACGGACTATGTACTTTCTGATACCCTGTCTATACAAATGAAGACCATCCAGCAGGACTCCATGCCTACTTCCGGATCTGAAGTACTGCTGGCCGGTAAAAGAACAGATCCCATATTTGGCACATCTGCCGCCCAGTCTTTCTTCCAGATTGCACAACCAGCGGCGGTAACCATCCCGGTTAACGGTTCCGGATACGATTCCATGGTGCTCATTATGCACCCCAACGGCTATTACTCCGGCGACTCCAACCAGGTACAACACTTACAGATTTACCGGGTGACGTCTACCATACAAACGGCGACTAACTTTTACTACCTGTACAACTCCAGCAACTTTTCTACAGAAAGCACGCCTATCGGTAGCTTCCAGGGAGTTATACGGCCAAGTATTGACAAAGAAATCAGGGCGTATATGTCTAACCAGTTGGGTACACAGTTATTCAATATGCTGCGTGATCAAAGTGGCGATATCACCACTAATCCAACCTGGCTCGCTTTCTTCAAAGGCCTGAATGTACGGGGTGGTCCGGATAGCAAAACCATCAACGGGTTCAGGGCAAACGATACGAGCCTCGTGATGCGGTTATACTATCATATTAATGAACAGATTGTTACCGCCCGGTATGTAGACTTTAAAATGCAGGCATCTAACCTGCAGTTCAACCAGGTAAAAACAGTACGTACCGGCACACCGCTGGCACCATTCGATGGTACCGTAAAATCATTGCCTACTGCCAGTACCGGTAACCAGGGCTTTTGTCAGCCTATAGCAGGTACGGCTACACGTATTGATATTCCTTATATCAAGAACCTTGCTTACCTGGGACAATTCTTCAAAATCATGAGGGTTTATATGACCCTGAAACCGGTGAATGGCACGTATATAAACGACCGGCTTCCGCCGAGGGTAGCGCTTTGTGAATTGGATAAGAACAACAATGTCACGGATACCCTGACTTATGGTCAACTTACCATTGACAAGCAGTTTAACGTCAACACCAACTATACCTTCGACATTACCAATTATGTTATTAAAGAGCAAACCGTCGCAGATTTTTATTCACGTGGCCTCCTGCTCACGCCTAGTGCTACAGATGGCAGAACGACCATGGACAGACTGGTGATCGGCGATCAGCAGAACACCGCGAACAAGGCTAAAATACAGTTATACTATCTGTTGTACAAATAAAGGATACTCATGCGAATCAAAATATATAGCGGTTTTATTATACTCCTGTTGTGCAGTACAGCAGTAAAAGCACAACACGGCCTTAATTCAATTTACTCCGCCTATGGTATAGGCGACCTGGAAGACAGGGACTACAGCCGCAACTTCGGGTTAGGAAGTACCGGCATTGCCCGGCGCCACAACGGTTACCTCAATGAACTCAACCCGGCCTCTTACAGTGCTTTACCTACCCAGAACTTTATGTTCGACGTATCACTGAAAGCACAACAAATTAATTATAATGGTAGCGGCATTTCACAAAGTGCCGGTGATATAAACTTTAAAAGGCTGGCACTTGGCTTTAAAGCAGCAAAATTCTGGGGCATTAGCGCAGGTATTACGCCTTTCAGCACAGTAGACTACAAACTGCTGAATCAACAATTTACAACGGGCACGGGGGCACCAGTTACCGCTACCACTACCGGTACCGGTGGTTTTAACCGGGCTTATATCTCCAATGGTTTCCAACTGAATAAAAACTTCTCTGTAGGGGTGTCTACCGCGTTTCTTTTTGGTCCGCTGAATACCACCCAGTATGTTGGTTCCGATTCCTTACAAACACAACATAACCGGTATGGATTCAAGCCTAACTTTACGGCCGGTGCGCAATATGCCGGTAAAATCAGTAAAGACTGGCAACTTGGACTGGGCGCCACTTACCGCTTCCAAACCAAAATGAAGCTACAGGATAAACTCAACATTGTAGATCAGAATGGTACTTCCATGTACAGTAAAGATGAAGATCCTTCTTACTTTACATTACCTGCTGAATATGGCGCGGGTATTATGCTGACCAACGGTAGTTTCACCTGGGTAGCGGATTATCGTCACCAGTTATGGAATAGCCTGAATGAAAAAGGCGCTACCTATAGTTACCAGGATGGTGATCGTTTTTCTACCGGTGTAGAATATACGCTGAAACGCCAGTACTACAACCAAACCTACGAAGGCACTGTATTACAGGCAGGTTTCGCTTATAACAGGTCTCCGCTGGTAGTAAGCAGTACACAAATCAAAGATATCTCCGGGTCATTGGGCTTTTCTTTACCCAGTAAAAATGGCGCATTAAGATACTATATCGGCCTCGAAGCCGGTCAACGCGGACAAAACGGCCCTGCGCTGGTAAAAGAAACGTATGTGAATGCAGTGTTTAACTTCAGTTTAAGAGATATCTGGTTCTTCAAGCGCTTGTCGCAATAAAGCATCAGTTTTGTTTTAGGACAGGATTAGACTGATTATACTGATTTTTATTTTTTGATTTAAAAAGATGGGAGAAGATATAAGCAAATAAGTTGCTTCATTCTTCTCCCAAAATCTTATAAAAAAAATAAAAATCAGTATAATCAGTCTAATCCTGTCCTAAGACAAAATCCGCTCCGATCATTTGCTATAAAAGCTTTCAGCCTTCTGCTTCCAGCAATTGCCGGAACCAATATCCGGAGTCTTTAATAGTGCGTTGCTGGGTATCGAAATTAATGTGTACCAATCCAAAGCGCGCGCGATATCCTTCCGCCCATTCAAAGTTATCGGTAAGGGTCCAGGCGAAGTAACCTTCTACCGGAATACCTTCCTGCCGGGCTTTCAATACACCTGCCAGGTATTCCTGGAAATAGGCAATACGTGCCTGGTCTTCGATACGGCCATCGGGAGACAGCACGTCGGGGAAAGCCGCACCACCTTCTGTTACAATGAGTTTCTTAATATTTTGGTAGCCGGCAAATTGTTTCAATACTTCATACAGGCCGTTGCCGTTAATCTCCCATCCTAATCCTGTCAGGGGTACATTGCGGGATTTGGCCTTTACTTCCGAAATTTTAACGATGGGCATAAAAGAGTTGTATTTCACCACCAGCGGGAAATAGTTCTGTACGCCGATGAAATCAAAATCAAAAGCCAGCCGGTCCCAATCGCGCCAGAGGGCATAACGGCGTTCAATACGCCGAAGCAGCGGAAAATCGGCCACCGGGTAACCCATACCCAGCGCTGGCTCCAGGAACAGGCGATTAAAGAGCGCATCTGCACGGCGTGCTGCCTGTTGGTCGGCAGCACTATTGGAATAAGGAATAATCTGTGAACAGGAAAGGGCCGTACCAATATTGGCGCCGGCTACTTCTTCGCGCAGCACCCGCCCCGCTTCCGCCTGCGCTAATACTGCATGGTGTACTGCCGGCAAAAACCAGGAAAGCCCGAATTTACCCGGCGCATGTACGCCCAGCATATAGCCCAGGGCCGTAAAGCCAAAGGGCTCATTCAATACGATCCAGTTTTTCACCTTGTTACCGTATTCGCGGGCACATATCCTTGCAAATTCTTCAAATGCGAAAACAACGCCTCTGTGGGCCCAACCGCCTTTATGTTCCAGCGCCTGGGGTAAATCCCAGTGATAGAGGGTAACATAAGGCTCCAGTCCCAATTCCAGGCAGGCATCTATTACCCGGTGATAATAGTCGATGCCGGCAGGATTTACCGCGCCGGTACCTTTAGGCATAATACGTGACCAGGAAAGCGAAAAACGGAATACGGAAAAGCCCAGCAACTTTGCCAGCAGAATATCCTGTGTATAGCGATTGTAGAAGTCCGTAGCGGTTTGTGCGTGGCTTTTATCTTTGATTTTGCCTTTGCGGCCGGAGAAAGTATCCCAAATAGAAGGCCCTTTGCCATCTGTATTGAAGGCCCCTTCATTTTGAAAAGCTGAAATTGTGACGCCCCAAAGAAAGTCTTCCCCGAAATCCTTGCGTGTAAAGGGTACAGCAGATTTTTGCATACGCGATACCAATAAAAAAGGAGGCATAGCTGCCCCGTAACCGCCTGCAGTTTACAACAGTTTTCGTGGAAAAGTAATTATATAATTGTTAAGACCACCTTTATTCCTCCCACATCTCTCCTTAATGGTGATTTTCAGCAAATTCCGGCGAAAGCAATTTTTTAAATATTATTTTTGAAAAACGATTAAAAACGCCCGACTACAATATGTGGAAGATAAACCTGGTGCTGGGATTGGCACTATTAAGCGCCTGTGCAGGCAACTCCGCCAAACAGGATACTGCCGGCAAAGAGAAAGACACCCTTAACAAGATGGTACTGATACCTGCAGGTACGTTCCTGATGGGCGCAGATGACAGCACCGGCATGGCAGATGAATACCCCAAACACCAGGTAGACATCGCCTCTTTCTGGATGGATGAACATGAAGTAACCAAAGCTGAATTTGCCCGTTTTGTAGCCGCTACCGGTTATGTAACTACTGCCGAACAGCCTGTCAGCAAAGCGGAATTAATGGCCAGCTTGCCGCCGGGTACACCGGAACCAGATAGTGCCGTGCTGGCCCAAATGATGGCGCCGGGCGCGCTGGTATTTACCCCACCGGATCATGCCGTTCCATTTAACGATATTTCCCAGTGGTGGTCATTTGTACCAGGTACCAGTTGGAAACATCCCGAAGGTCCTAATAGCAGCATCGCCAACAGGGACAACGAACCCGTTACGCAGGTTTCCTGGCTGGATGCACAGGCTTATGCCAAATGGGCCGGCAAACGGCTGCCTACGGAAGCAGAATGGGAATATGCCGCTCGTGGCGCCCTGGCCGGCAGTTTATATCCCTGGGGAAATGAGCCGCTGACGACCGGTAAAGCCAAAGCCAATACCTGGAACGGTAACTTTCCTTACAAGAATACCAAAACAGATGGTTACTACGGCACGGCGCCTGTAAAATCGTATAGCCCTAATGGTTATCAATTGTATGATATGGCCGGAAATGTATGGGAATGGTGTGAAGACTGGTACGATGCCAACTACTATATACAGGGAGAAAAAGGTGTGAAAAATCCGGCAGGCCCAACAGCAGGACTTGACCCTGACGATCCGGGCCAGGCCAAAAGAGTGATCCGTGGCGGTTCATACATGTGCAGCGATGAATATTGCCGGGGCTACCGGGTATCTGCCCGTATGAAAAGCACGCCGGAATCCGGTTTATCTAACCTGGGCTTTCGTTGTGCGCGTTCTGTTGATCAACAACACTGATTATTCTTCTTCCAGGAAAGAGGATAGTACCCGGTAATCGCCATTATATCGTTTGCCATTGAGATAAAACGTAGGGGTACCATTTACGCCGCTACGCACGCCACTTTCGAAGTCGGCTTCCACCCTGCTTAATAGTTTGGGGGATTCCATATCATCGGCAAATTTTCGCAGGTCGATTTCCATATCGGCCGCCAGCCTGAGCAGCACTGCTTCATTTAGTTCAGGCTGGCGGTTATAAATGGCATCATGCATATCCCAGAAACGATCCTGCCTGGCAGCTGCTTCTGCGGCGAGTGCTGCATCCATGGCGTATTCATGGGCTTCCGACAGCGGAAAATTACGGAACACAAAGCGTAGCCGGTCTGCAAAACGCTCCTGCAGCTGTTTTACCACAAAGAACGCTTCCCGGCAATAGGGACACTGAAAGTCGCCGTATTCTACCAGTTCAATGGTAGCGTTGGGCGTGCCGAGGATATGATCCAATGCATTCACGGGGGGAATCAGGGTAGCCATCCAGGTTAGTTTTTAATATTTTCCAATGCGGCCAGGATGCCATCTGCACCTGGATTCTGACCAATAGGTGATAAATAACTCCATTGAATAATCCCTTGCGCGTCTATTACAAAAAGGGCCCGCTGACTTACGCCATTTTCATATACGCCATACAGGTGGGATACCGCACCTTTCGGCTCAAAATCGGCCAGGAGGTCGAAGTGTAGTTGCCGGGCTTTGGCAAAAGCATGGTGGCACCACGCGCCATCAACGGATATGCCCAGCAGTACAGCGTTATATCGCTCAAAGTATTGTAGCATTTCATTGTACAGCGCCATCTGATCACTGCATACCGGGCTCCAGTCGGCCGGATAAAAAGCCAGGATTACATTTTTGCCTTTCAGGGCCGATAGGGTAACTGTTTTTTCAGGTGTTGAGCTCAGGGTGAAGTCTGGAGCAGTATCGCCTTTTTGCAGCATAAGCAGGTGTATTAATCACCTATATAAACAGTTGTGGATGGATAATGTTGTATAGAAACAAAAATGCCACGGTGGCGGACCGTGGCTTTTGTTATTGGATGGTAGGATTATTTTACAATAACGGTGTCAATTTTGAGGGTTACACCTTGCCCCTGCACTTCCGTACCGTTGATAACGATTGGGTGAGTGGTAATCGTGATGGTTTGTGGCTGACCTGGCAGCACGGTCACAGTTGAATTTCCCACCAACGTCTTTGTTTTTACATCATAAGACTGTGTTGGCTTGATATGCTGTGTGTTGACATTAACACCGTTTACCATTACCTGGATATCATTAGAGATATCTTTGGCGTAGGTCTGTGCTGGTTTTTCCTGCGGGCTAACTTTAACACCGGTTACCGTTACCTGGATATTATTAGAGATATCGTTGACGGTAGCTGTTTGCTGCGAGATATTATCGCCGTTAATGGTGAAGGAAATTACAGCAGTGCTATCGCCTTGTTTAGCGGGACATCCGCCGCATGCCTCCGAAGCTTTGTCAGTTGACTTATTGTTTACAAAAAAGATAACCTTGCCCGTAGAGTCCTTACCAGAAAAAGCAATACTACTGGAGACCACCACCGGCACTGTATCAGTCCATGTTTTAGATGTTACAGGTGTTGCTGCCTGCTTAGCACCGTGGGAAGTTTTAGTGGGCAGGCTATCCTTTGCATTGTTGTAATGCATCACGCCTGCAGCCCTGGTATAGTTCAACGACAGCACGGTTCCCCCTACCAGCAAACCCAATACCATATAGCGTATTACCTGGTAGCGGGACGATTTTTTGCTGTTCATCATCATAATTCTTTTTTTAAGGTGTGATAAATTGAAATTGTTCGCGATGGCCGTCGCGTAAGGGATCCCACTAACTTTAACCAGGTTGTACTGGTAACTGACTTTATCTACGCCCTGCTGCAGCAGGTAACGATCTGTAATGAATTCCAGGTTTTCACGGATGGCTGTTTTCATGAGCCAGGCGCCGGGATTAAACCAGTAAAAAATATTATTTAATTCTCCCAGCAGCGTATCCGCGGTATGCCATTGCTTCACATGCACCTTTTCATGGCGCAGGATAGCAGGTAACTCTTCCGGCTGATGCAGGGAGGGATTAATGTAGATGTGACGGAAAAACGAAAAAGGATTCACCGGTTGCTGTAGCAATTGTACCGTGATATCATAAAGCTTTCCCGGTTGTGATTTCCGGTGAATGCGCCACAGCGAAAAAAGTTGTATAAAAAAGCGTATAGCCATTACCGATACTCCTGTCCAGAAGATGTATACCAATACGTTCCAAACGGTGAATACGGGCGCGGGCGCCTGCCAGGCTTGCCAATTGGGTACGTAGGTTATTACGCTCCCTGCAATCACTTTATGTTTATTCACAAAAGTATCCACCGATATAAGGGGGAACAAGGACGAGAAGGCAATGCCTGCCAATAAGAATATTCTGTTCAGCGTATAGAAAGTGAGCTTACGCAAACCAAAACGGTAGGCGAGAAAAAACAGCGTCAATGCAATATTCGCTTTGAGCAGGTATATCAGCATAGCAGGCACCATAGCAGCTTTCTGGCTTTTATCAGTGATGTAAATAATTATTTTACAATTGTGGAATCGTTCAGGCGTAATTCTATTTTCTGCACTTCTTTGACGCCGGCACCTGATTTGGTTTTAATCATGATCACACCATTTTCGGCCGCACTGCCATAGAGCGCTTTGGCGGCATCGCCTTTAAGCACGTCTACAGAAGCAATTTTATCGGACGAAATATCATTAATGGATTTACCTTTCCATACTTCACCATCTACCAGTACCAATGGCGACCCTTCCGTTGATGTACCTATTGCACCGCCGCCCCGGAGGGAAATACCAATCGCTTTCGGCTTCTTTAACTCAACTAAAACAACCCCATTTCTCGCCGCCGCACCATATTTTTCCTGGTAAACGTCTTTTCCATTTGTTGTTTTGGACTTTATTACACCTATCGACTCGATGGTATTGGGATCTATGGCATCCATAGCCGATTTACTAATCCTTTCTCCATTGACGATATACACCGGATCATGCCCACTGGTTCCTTTCAACCTGATGACATTAGGCTTTTGGGTTGTCTTTTTAGTTCGTTTTGCGTCTATAGCTTTAGCTTGTTCTTCAGTTATCGATTGTGTTATTACTACATCTTTAAAGACGGGTGTAGTATCTGTTGTAATCTGGATGAAATTTAGTGCCGCGGCTGCTCTTGTATAGTTCAACGATAACACCAACCCTCCTACGAATACTCCTAATACCAGGTAGCGAACCAATTGATAGCGGGATGACCTTTTGCTGTTCATCATGATAATTCGTTTTTTAAGATGTGAGAAATTGAAATTGTTTGCGATGGCCGTCGCATAGGGGATCCCACTAACTTTTATAAGATTATACTGATAACTGGTTTTATCCACGCCCTGCTGTAGCAGGTACCTGTCTGTAATGAACTCCAGGTTTTCGCGGATGGCTGTTTTCATCAACCAGGCGCCTGGGTTGAACCAATAGAACACCTGGTTAACTTCTCCCAGCAACGCATCGGCGGTATGCCATTGCTGTACATGCACTTTTTCGTGGTGCAGAATGGCGGGTAATTCTTCCGGTTGATGCAGGGAAGGATTGATATAAATATGACGAAAGAACGAAAAAGGATTTACCGGTTGCTGTAGCAACTGCACGGGAATATCATCGATTTGCCCCCGTTGCGATTGCCGGTGAATTTTCCACAGGGAGATCAATTGTATTAAAAGGCGTATAGTCATGACTGATACACCTGTCCAGAAGATGTATACCAACACCGTCCATACCGTAAATACAGGCTCCGGCGATTGCCATGCGGAAAGATCAGGCACATACGTCATCACATTACCGGCAATGGCTTCGTGCTTATTTACAAATGCGTTGATAGGGATAAAGGGAAACAAGGAAGAAAATGCGATACCTATCAGCAGAAACAGCCTGTTCAATGTATAGAAGGTCAATCTGCGCAAACCGAAGCGGTAAGCGAGAAAGAACATGGTCAGCGCAATGTTTGCTTTCAGCAGATATATTAATATAGCAGGTACCATAGTCAGCAGTTTTATTTGCCTTTTTCTATCATGTTGATAATTTCTTTTAACTCATCCGGACTGATCTTCTTTTCTTTTGCGAAGAAGGATACCAGTTCTTTATAGGAGTTTTCGAAATAGTCTTTTACGAAGCCATTCATAAATTTCTGCTTATAGGCCGCTTCTTCGATGGCAGGCGTATATTCATATACGTTACCTATTTTCCGGCTGTCCAGGAACCCTTTCTTCTCCAGGTTTTTAATGGTAGAGGCCAGGGTAGTATAAGGAGGCACGGGCGCAGGATGTGCTTCCAGGAAGTCTTTTACCAAACCTTTCCCTACTTTCCAGATAGCCAGCATGGCTGTTTCTTCTTGCTGGGTCAGTTTTTCCATGATATTATTTTATGTTCAATTACGATTCTTTCGTAAATCTACGAAACTATCGTAGATATAACAAAATTTATTTTAGCCCATAAAAAAGGGGTGGTATCGTTGGATACCACCCCTTTTTTTATTTATCAGCGTATTGCCTGTTACTTCAATATTTCTTCCAGTTTAGAAGCCAGTTCTTCGCCACGCAGGTTTTTAGCTACGATTTTTCCTTTAGGATCAATCAGCACGTTCTGCGGGATAGCGCGTACACCATAGAGATCTGCTGCTGCATTTTTCCAGCCTTTGAGGTCGGAAACATGTGTCCAGGTCAGTTTATCTGCTTCTACCGCTGCCAGCCATTTTTCTTTCTTATCATCGAGGGAAACGCCCAGGATTTCGAAGCCTTTGGATTTGAATTGATCGTAAGCTTTTACAACGTTCGGGTTTTCAGCGCGGCAGGGGCCACACCAGCTGGCCCAGAAGTCAACCAGTACATATTTTCCACGGAAGGAAGATAAGCTGATATTCTTGCCATTGGCATCTGCCTGTGCAAATTCGATAGCAGGCTGTCCGACAGCGGTTTTGCGGGCTGATTCCAGGCGTTTGGAGAATTCCTTACCGGAAGGAGAATTCCTGGCTTCTTTGCTTAATTTCTTAAACAGCGGTGTTACTTCTGCTGGTTTAATATCGTATCCTGCTACCTGGTTCATTAAGAACATGGAGATAGGAGAATTGGTATTTTTAACCAGGAAATCATTCTCTATTTTCTTTTCTTCTGCGTCCAGCGCATCGTATTGCGCTTCCAGCTTTTTGATGCCTTCTTCGTCTTTCTTCTGTGCCAATTCGCGATACTGTTTCTGGAGTGCAGCACCTCTTTCGTTGACATCTTTTAATAACTCATTCAGCTTTTTATAGTCGTCGTTGGCTTTGGAACCCGTTACGTCGGCTTTGCTGATAGAATCGGTGGTAGTTACATTGATGACACCTTTATCCAGGAATACGGCGAGCATATCGCGGCCCATGGATACTGGCTTTTCTGTGCCTTTCTGTACCAGCATGAGGCTGGCCATAGCAGGTTCTTCCAGGCTGCCATTAAAAGTAAATTTGCCGTCTTTGATCTGAGCGCTATCCATAAAGCTCTCTCCGCCTTTCCGCATTCTCAGGTAAACAGTAGCGGGGTTCTTCTGTTGAGAAACCGTTCCCTGTATAGTATAAGGCTTACCTGCGGCTGCGCCTTTTTTATCCTGGGCAAATATCACTGCCGGTACGAAAAGGGCGATCCCTACAATCGTTTTTTTCATTGGTTTTTGTTTTACGAACAACAAATTTGTAAAATCGGCTGATCAATCGCAACCTGATTTTGATAAGCGGCTATTTCAGTACTTCCTGCAATTTGGCTTCCAGTTCTTCTCCACGCAGGTTGCGGGCGATGATCTTGCCATCGGGGCTCACCAGGAAATTGGAAGGAATAGACTGAATGCCATACTGCACGGCTACTTCATTGCCCCATCCACGCAAGTCGGATACCTGTGTCCAGTGGAGGTTGTCCTGGCTAACCGCCCGCAACCAGCGATCACGGTTGTCATCCAGGGAAACACCCAGGATGGTAAAGTTCTTATCCTTGTATTTGTTATAGGCTTTTACAACATTAGGATTTTCCTGGCGGCAAGGACCACACCAGCTGGCCCAGAAGTCCACCAGCACATATTTTCCCCTGAAAGAAGAGAGTTTTACCGTTTGCCCTTTGGCATCTGTCTGGGAAAAGTCATCTGCTTCAATGTTTACCGCATTGGCTTTCAAACTTTTTATATAGGCGGTTACGCTTTTTCCGTATTCCCCGTTTTTAACAGATGCATCGAGCGAATTGAACAGTTGTTGAAATTCTTCCGCGTTCACCCGTGACCGTAATTCGTTCATCAGCAGCCAGATACTGGCAATACTGCCCGGATGTGCTTTGATAAAATCATTACCAGTTTTAATTACATCCAGGCTAAACTCATCCGCTTTCTTACGGAAGGAATTCTTAGCCGGTTCATCTTCCGGGTTTACGTTTTTAGCAATCAGGTTCAGGTCCTGAGCCCGTTTAATTAACGGCTCAAACGCTTTCTGGTACTGCTGCATAGCTTGTGTATTCTCATTTCCCTTCACCACAGATGCAATGGGATAAGTAGCCACAGACGTAGTAAAATGCACGGGCTCATTACCACCTGTTACGAACAACATCGGGTAATCCACTTCTCTCAAAATCAATGCATACACGGATGGCTCCTTGCCACTCTTTACCTTGAAACTAAACTGGTCATTCTTGATGACCACAGAGTCATCGGGATTATTATCCTGGTCGTCAAAAAGGTATATGGTTTTGCCGTTGCCGTTCTTCACAATCCCTGACACCACCTGCTGGGCGTACACTCCTGTGGAAAACAGCCCTACAGCGGCTAACAGGAAAATTTGTTTCATTACGAATTATTTTAATTAGTTAGAGGGGTGTAATATACGAAGAGATTTTTAAGGGTAGGTGGGTTGTTGCTTACCGTTGGTCATTTTTTGAGGGAGACATAGCGGTTGCAGATAATGATGATGAATTATTTACTATCTGTTACGGGATGAATAATAACTATTAAGCCCGATGATAACTGCATCATCATTATCTGAACACGTCATAGACCCGCATCTGCGGGTTATTTACTGTGGCGCTGTTTTAACACCGAAATAACATCTGACAACTGGAATCCTTTGGCCTGCAAGAGGATCAGGTAATGAAACAGGAGGTCGGCAGATTCATTCAGAAACAGGTCGTCGTTATTATCTTTTGCTTCGATCACTACTTCTACTGCTTCCTCTCCTACTTTTTGTGCAATCTTATTAATGCCGCGTGCAAACAGGCTGGCCGTATAAGATTTATCAGTAGGGTTGTTTTTTCTATCTGCAATAATGCCTTCCAGCGTGGACAGAAAATCATTGCTGATATTTTGCTCATCCCAGCAGGTATCCGCACCGGTATGGCATACCGGGCCTACAGGACTGGCTTTGATGAGAATGGTATCCTGGTCGCAGTCTACCTTCAGGTCTTTTACGATCAGGAAATTACCGCTTTCCTCTCCTTTCGTCCACAGCCTGTTTTTGGAGCGACTGAAAAAAGTCACCTTGCTGTCTGCCATGGTTTTTTCCAATGCTTCGCGGTTCATATATCCCAGCATCAGTACTTTGCAAGTCACGGCATCCTGTATAATAGCCGGCACCAGGCCATCGGACGACTTTTGAAAATCTATCTGCATGTTAACTTATTTCAGGTATCTCTAAAATCTTACGTTCACCCCTTTGTTGTAAAGAAAGGTTTTGAGCGCAGGTATTTCTATTTCTTTGTAATGGAAGATGCTGGCAGCAAGCGCGGCATCTGCCTGGGCGTTTTGGAATACGTCTACAAAATGCTCCATATTACCAGCGCCACCAGAGGCAATCACCGGTACATTGAGGTGCTGCGACATTTGCCCGGTAATATCCAGTGCAAACCCTTTTTTAGTACCATCGTTGTTCATGGAAGTGAGTAGTATTTCACCAGCGCCGCGGTTCACCGCTTCTTTGGCCCAGTCAAATGCTTTCACGTCTGTTTTCACGCGGCCGCCATTGAGGTATACGTACCAGTCGCCATCCTCAAAACGGGTATCAATAGCCAGTACAATGCATTGGCTACCGAATTCGCGGGCCAGCCGGTCTACCAGCTCCGGATCTTTGAAAGCAGAGGTATTTACGGAAATCTTATCTGCACCGGATTGGAGTAATACGTTCACGTCTTCCACGGAAGAAATTCCACCACCAACGGTAAATGGAATATTCACATGACGTGCAATACGCGTCACCAGTTCAGATAATGTTTTTCTACGTTCATTCGTAGCTGTTATATCCAGGAATACCAGTTCATCAGCGCCCTGTGCAGCATATAAAGCGCCCAGTTCTATAGGATCGCCGGCATCGCGGATATTCTCGAAGTTGATACCTTTAACGGTACGCCCGTCTTTGATATCCAGGCATGGTATGATGCGTTTGGTCAACATGTGCTAATAATTTACAGGAATGTTTTTAATGCATCCATGGAGATGTTACCCTCGTAGATCGCTTTACCAATAATAGCGCCGCTACAGCCAATTTCCTGTAAGGCTGCCACGTCTTCAATATTACTTACACCGCCGCTGGCAACAAAATTGATCGCCGGGAAGCGTGCAACAATTTTTTTGTACAACTCTGTAGACGGGCCCTGTAACAAGCCATCTTTGGCGATATCGGTACAAAAGATATTGGTAACGCCCTGCGCGATATTACTTTCCAGGAAATCGAATACAGACAGCTCCGTTGTTTCCAGCCATCCACCTACGGCAATTTTTTCTTCCTTCACATCCGCACCCAAAAATATTTTATCTGCGCCGTATTGCTTTACCCAGCTGAAAAACAACTCCGGTTGCTTTACTGCCACGCTACCAATGGTAGCTAATGCCGCGCCACATTCGAATACAATGTCTATGTCTTTACCGGTTTTAATACCGCCGCCAAAATCAGTTACCAGGCTGGTTTTACCCACAATACTTTCCAGCACTTTCCAATTCACTACCTGTCCTTTTTTTGCGCCGTCCAGGTCTACCAGGTGCAGGCGTCTTACGCCGATGGCTTCAAATTCTTTTGCCACTTCCAGCGGATGTTCGTTGTATACTTTCTGCTGGCTATAATCACCCTGGGTGAGCCTTACACATTTACCATCAATGATGTCGATGGCAGGAATAATTTCGAAACGTTTAGCTGTCATGTTATGCAGGTCCAGCGGCAACTCCATTCTTACATAAGAAATTCCGCTCTTTATAAAATAATCGCCTTTTTTAGAATAGCCCAGCTTATCATAAAAGCTAACGGCAGTATTGCGGGCGTTGCACCAGAGTAATTTGATACCTTCTTTTTTGCAGATATTCACCAGGTGAGCGAGAATGGCTTTTCCATAGCCCTTTCCCTGCGCGGCCGGCAAGGTAGCCAGCTTACGAAACTGTGCGCTATCGCGGTCCAGGAACAGGGATACCACGGTCACCATTTGTCCCTGATCAAATACGCCGAAGTGTAAGCCATCTGCATCATGATCTACTTTTACGGCAGATAATGATTCGTTAGGATACAATACATCCCTGCGGAGTTGCAAGGTATCATCTGCACTAATCGGACGAATGTTCATCTTAAAGGTTCAAAAAGTTTTCAATAATACGACCACCGGCTTCCGCGGATTTCTCCGGGTGAAACTGTACCGCATAGAAATTATCTTTCTGCAGGGCCGCGCTGTAGTTGATCACGTAATTGGCGATAGCTACCGTGTCTGCACCCAAAGCTGCGTAGTAGCTGTGCACAAAGTACATGTAAGCATTTTCCGGTACATGCTCAAACATCACGCTATGCAGGCCGGTGATATTGTTCCAGCCGATCTGTGGTATTTTGAGCAGGTTTTCTACCGGCGATTGAAAGCGTTTCACCGCTGTATCAAAAACGCCAATACAATCCGTATCATTTTCTTCTGAATGTTTACAGAGTAGTTGCATACCCAGGCAGATGCCTAATACCGGCTGCTGCAGGTTGGCAATCACCTGGTCGAGCTTTCTTTCCTTCAGGTACCGCATAGCCGTACTGGCTTCTCCCACACCGGGGAAAATAACCTTGTCGGCCGACATGATCTCTTCGTGATCATCTGTAACAGTACCGTTAACGCCTAAACGCTCCAATGCAAATTGCACAGAGCGAATATTACCGGCGTTGTATTTTATGATAACCGTTTTCATGTTATTACTGAATTATTCCCGAGATAAACGTTTTCACCGTTTCGTCAATATCCTGGCTATTTTCAATGGCTTTGACAAAGGCTGTTCCGATAATAGCACCATTGGCATGCGCTGAAGCCGCCTCAAAAGTAGCTTTATCTTTTATACCAAACCCAATTAATACCGGATTACTGAGCTGCAATTTTTTCAGTCGCTCAAAATACGCCTGCTGGTCTTTCATATCCTTGTCTTTTCCCGTGGTGGAAGAAGAAGATACGGCATAGATAAATCCTTTGCTCAGGCTATCTATTTTGCGGATCCTGGCCTCACTGGTTTCCGGTGTTACCAGGAAAATGAGGTGCAGGTTATATTTGTCAAAAAGCGGCCGGTATTCATTTTCATATTCTGCCATCGGCAAGTCTGGTACAATGATACCATCTACCCCTACTTCTGCACATTTAGCACAAAAAGCTTCTACCCCGAAAGTGAGCACAGGGTTGAAATATCCCATGAGGATCACGGGTACCTGTATTGTTTTCCGGAAGCCGGACAGCTGTTCAAAAAGAACGTGCAGGCTCATCCCATTCTGCAATGCTTTGGTGCTGCTGTCCTGGATCACAGGACCATCGGCCAGTGGATCGGAGAAAGGCATACCCAGTTCAATAAGATCGGCACCATGTTGCTGTAATGCGGTCATTACCGGCAGGGTATCATTTAACTTTGGAAAACCTGCGGTGCAATATATATTTAAAACGCCGTGTTGCTTTTTAGCGAACAGTTGGTCAATACGGTTTTGCATAATCCATTTTATTTTTTCATGTGACGGATATAGGTATCCAGGTCTTTATCACCGCGGCCGGAAAGGCATACTACCACTACATCTTCTTCTTTCAGCGGGAGGTCCTTTAATTTTGCCAGCGCATGGGAAGACTCCATAGCAGGAATGATTCCTTCCAGTAAACTCAGTTCATAGGCAGCTGCCAGTGCTTCTTCATCGGTGGCAGACAGGAACTGTGCACGGCCTGATTCATACAGGTGGGCGTGCATAGGTCCGATGCCCGGATAATCCAGACCGGCGGAGATAGAGTACGGCTCTGTAATCTGTCCGTCGGCGGTTTGCATGAGCAGGGTTTTGCTGGCGTGGATAATGCCAATGGTACCCAGCTGGGTGGTGGCAGCGGAGTGGCCGCTATGTACCCCATGTCCGGCGGCTTCCACGGCTACCAGTTTCACATTTTCCCGGTCCAGGTAATGGAAGTAGGCGCCGGCAGCATTACTGCCACCACCAATACAAGCCACTACATAGTTGGGATCTTCACTGCCGGTTTTTGCCTTCAGTTGTTTTTTGATTTCCTCACTGATCACCGATTGAAAGCGGGCTACCATATCCGGGTATGGATGTGGGCCGGCAGCGGTGCCGAGGATATAATGAGTATCTACCGGGTTGTTGATCCAGTCGCGGATAGCTTCGTTGGTAGCATCCTTCAGGGTTTTGCTGCCGCTGGTAGCCGGTACCACGGTAGCGCCCAGCATTTTCATGCGGGCTACGTTAGGCGCCTGTCTTTCAATATCGATGCTACCCATGTACACCACGCATTCGAAGCCCATGAGCGCACATACAGTAGCCGTAGCTACGCCGTGTTGTCCGGCACCGGTTTCTGCGATGATGCGACGTTTACCCAAACGCTTTGCCAACAGGATTTGCCCGATGGTATTATTTACTTTATGTGCGCCGGTATGATTGAGGTCTTCCCGTTTGAGATAAATTTTTGCTTTGTATTTTTCTGACAAACGTTTCGCAAAATACAGCGGGGAAGGGCGGCCTACGTAATCTGTTAACAGTGCTTCAAACTCCTGTTGAAAAGAAGGATCGCTCAGTATGCTAAGGTATTGGGATTGTAACTGCTCCACATTGGGGTATAACATTTCAGGAATGTATGCCCCACCAAATCTGCCATAATAGCCGTTCTTATCTACCTGATACCTGGAGTTGCCGGTGTTAATCGCAATATCCATGACCGATTATTTTATTATTGATGAATGAATTTGTTTCACAAAATGTTCCACCAGTGCAATGTTTTTCACACCGGGGCTGTCTTCAAATTTACTGTTCACATCCACTGCGAACAATGCGGGCAACTGCATCTCACTGATTTCCGCTGCCTGATCCGGGGTGATACCTCCACTTAAGAAAAACGGATGCTCAAAAGGATAACCTGCCAGCAATTCCCAGTTGAATTTTTCGCCGGTGCCGCCGTAACCCTTTACAGAAGCGGTGTCGAAAAGGAAATAATCCGTTACCGGGATAAATGGCTCCACGTTTGCTTCCCAGTTAACGTTGTCACCAATACGAAAAGCTTTGATCACCGGAACCGATTTGCGGATAGCAGCGCAAAACGCAGGTGTTTCATCGCCATGTAATTGTACCAGGTCCAGTGCATAGTCGGAGATGGTACGTTGTACCTGTTCCAGCGAAGCATTGACAAACACCCCTACCTTTTTGATACCGGTGGTTTCCCGTACGGTTCTTGCGTCTATTTTATTGCCGGCAAAACGGGGCGATTTCTCATAAAAAATAAATCCTGCATAATCCACACTGTTAGCTACCAGCGCCTGCAAATCATTTATTCTTGTGATGCCGCAAACTTTTATACGCATAGATAGTTATTTGTTTTCCAGGTCATGGAGTGTTTGAACAAAATTTTCGAAAGCACGGGCAGGATCTTCCTGTTTCATAAAATGTTCTCCGATGAGGAAGCCCTGGAATCCGGCGGCTTTCAGTGTTACAATAGCAGCCGGATCGTTGATACCGCTTTCTGCTACTTTCACTTTATCTGCCGGAATTTTCGGCGCCAGCTCACAGGAGCGGTTGAAGTCTACCTGGAAAGTAATCAGGTCGCGGTTATTCACCCCTACCAGGTGGGTATGTGCCGTTACTTTTTCCAGTTGTGCTTCACTGTGTACTTCCAGCAATACTTCCAGGCCGAGATTGTGGGCAAAAGTAGCTAAACGGGCTACTTCCGCAGCTTCCAGGCATTCTGCGATCAGGAGAATTACATCCGCGCCAATGGCTCTGGCTTCGAGGATCTGGTATTCATCGATCACGAAGTCTTTGCGCAGAATGGGAATCTGGTTAAAGCTGCGGGCTTGTTGCAGGTCGTCTGAGGAACCGCCGAAATATTTTTCGTCGGTGAGTACAGAGAGACCGGAGGCGCCGTAGCGTGTATATGCGGTAGTTACCTGTTGCACTGTTACCTCGCCGTTGATCAGGCCTTTGGAAGGAGAGCGGCGCTTGAATTCTGCAATGATGCCGGTTTTTCCCGGTTGTTGCAGGAAGTGCCGCAACGACAATGTTTCACGGGCAAACCCGGGCGCCTGTTCCAGGTCGGCAGTACTGCGCTGCAATTTGCGGGCAGCTACTTCAATATGTTTATGTGCAACTATTTCTGCTAAGATATTCTTCATAAAAAAATACGCCTACGACTGCAACGCAATCAGATTTTTAAATGCGGTATATGCTTTGCCTGATTCCAGTGATTCTACTGCGGCGGCGAAGCAATCATCATACGAATTATATTTTCCGAGGCTGTACAGTCCCATTGCCGCGTTGGCGAATACAACGGAGTTCTGTGCCCAGGTACCTTCTCCTTTCAGGATCTTCATAAAGATCTTGGCGGCTTCTTCCGTGCTATTGCCACCGTAGATATCTTCGGCATGTACTTTACGTTTACCCAGTTGTTCCGGCGTCCAGTCTTGCTCCCCTTTGTTGGTGATCACTTTGGTATCGGCGGTCAGTGATATTTCATCGTATCCATCCAGGCTATGAACAATCACAAACTGTTTATCGGTTTGCTGGAACAGGTAGTTATACACCCTGGCCATTTCCAGGCTATACACCCCTATCAGCTGGTGTTTGGCGAAAGCCGGGTTTACCAGTGGTCCGAGCATATTGAAGAAGGTGCGGATACCCAGCTGACGGCGGATACCGGCTACATTCTTCAGGGCCGGGTGAAACAGGGGAGCATGGAGGAAACAGATGCCGGATGTTTCCAGTTCTGTTCTTAGTTTGGCGTCATCGTTCTTGAATTTATAGCCTACCAGTTCCATCACGTTGGAGGCGCCACTTACGGAAGACACGCCATAGTTGCCATGTTTGGCTACTTTAGCGCCGGCGCCTGCCACCACAAAGCACGACAAGGTAGAAATATTAAAGGTATTTTTTGCATCCCCGCCGGTACCTACGATGTCGAGTACATCATACCCATTGAGATTTACGGGTACACAAAGTTCCAGCAGGGCATCGCGGAAGCCCAGCAGTTCATCGATGGTGATGCTGCGCATGAGGAATACCGTCATGAAAGCGGCGAGTTCACTTTCATTGTACATGCCTTTGGAGATGCTGATCAGGATGTCTTTAGCAGCTTCGCGGCTAAAGGTTTTATGTTCGAAGAGGTAATTAAGAATCTTTTTCATGATAGCTGTTGTTGGAAGCTGTTAGCTTTTAGCAGTTAGCTGTTAGTTAGATGATTTGTTGAAATTGGTTAAGGAAGATGTATGTTATTACAGGCTTAACCAGTTTCTCAAAATCGTTTCTCCCTGCGGGGTGAGTACACTTTCCGGGTGGAACTGTACGCCGCTTACATCGTATTTATTATGCTGTAAGGCCATGATAAAGCCGTCTTCATCTTTTGCGGTGATGATTAATTCAGCGGGCAGGGTAGATTCGTCTACTACCCAGGAGTGATAGCGACCTGCCATTATTTGTTTCGGTAAGTTATTAAACAGGCGTCCATCTTCCTTAATAATATTCACTTTGGTAGCTACTCCATGGTACACTTCTTTCAGGTTAGTGAGGGAAGCGCCAAAAGCTTGTCCGATGGCCTGTTGGCCGAGGCAAACACCAAAGATAGATTTGGTGGGTGCATATTCTTTGATGAGTGGCAGTAATAAGCCAGCTTCTTCCGGAATACCAGGGCCGGGTGATAAAATTATTTTATCGTAGTCGTTTACTTTCTCCAAAGGAATTTCATCATTACGTACCACGGTTACTTTACCGTTAATGATTTTCTCCACGAGATGAACGAGGTTGTATGTAAAAGAGTCGTAGTTATCGAAAACGAGGATGTTCATTACTAAATTTTTTGTGCCAGCAGGATGGCTTGTTTTAACGCATTGAGTTTGTTGTTTACTTCTTCGAGTTCGGAAGAAGCGACCGATTTGGCTACTACACCAGCGCCGGCCTGATAGTACAGGGTGTTCATTTTACTGAGCATAGACCGGATCATGATGGCGTGGTTAAAGTTGCCATTGAACCCTACCATACCGATACAGCCACCATAGAAGCCGCGGGCGGTAGGTTCATATTGGTCGATGATTTCCATGGCGCGATACTTAGGCGCACCGGACAGGGTACCTGCCGGGAAAGAAGAAGCCAGGAGGGTAAATGGATTCATTTTCGGATCTACCTTTCCGGTTACTTCACTCACCAGGTGAATCACGTGAGAATAAAAATGTACTTTCCTGTAGGAAGCCACTTCCACTTCAGTAGCATTTCTGCTCAAATCGTTACGGGCAAGGTCTACCAGCATCACATGCTCTGCGTTTTCTTTTGGATCTTCCAGTAGTTTATCGGCGAGTAACCTGTCTTGTACATCATCTCCTGTGCGGCGGAAAGTGCCGGCAATAGGGTGAATGGTGGCTTTGCCATCATTAATCACAATTTGTGCTTCCGGTGAGGAGCCCATTAATTTGTAATCGCCGTAATCGAAGAAGAATAGATAAGGAGAGGGGTTGATGGAGCGGAGGGCGCGGTATACGTTAAATTCATCGCCGGTGAAGGATTGCTGGAAAGCCCTGGAGAGTACTACCTGGAACACATCGCCCCGGAAGCAGTGTTGTTTGCCTTTCTCTACCATCTGCATATATTCCGCATCCGTCATATTGCTTTCTTCTGTTCCGGTAGTGGCAAACGGATACCCGGGGGAATCTTTGTGCCGGATCAGCGACTCTACCAGTTCAAACTCGCTGTCGACTCCTTCTATCTGGTTCTCAATTAAAAAGAGTTCGTCTTTAAAGTGATTGATAGCGATGACATATTGATAGTAGCGGTAACGCATTAACGGAATGGTGTTACCGGGTTGTTGCTTCTTTTTATTAAATTCAATGGTTTCGAAAAACTGAACGGCATCAAAGGTAGTATAGCCGAAGAGGCCTTGTGCTGTTGGCACCGGGTTGCTGCCTGTGAAAGAAAAGTTACCGAGAAACTGCCCCATTTCATCCAGTACCTGTTGTTTATTCTTCAGCTCTTTTCTTTCTACCGGGAGGTTAGGATATTTAAATTCAAAGTGAGAAGTAGAGGTAACTTCAATGCCTCCGATAGGTTTCACACATATATACGAATAGCTGTTATCACTGGCCCGGTAGTCGGTGCTTTCAAGGAGGATAGAACCCGGGAATTTATCGCGCAGCCGCAGATATATTCCTACTGGCGTGTAGATGTCTGCCAGCATTTGTTTGGATCTCGTTTTTACTTGGATGGTACGCATGATGTATTGGGTGAAGTGTTTATTTTATTTTTTAAACAGGAAGGGCTGAAAAAGCGGAAGGCCCGCTGTGTAACAGCGGGCCTTCCAAATATATTTCTAGACGAAACATGGCACTGTAACACAGATCAGGAATTGATTCCGTGCCACCACCAATGTTTGTTTATAGTAATCATATTTTGCATAGCGGAACAAAAATGAAACATTTTTTTGGAAGATGCAAATATTTTTTTGAGCAAAAAGCAAAAAGCGGAAAGCAAAAAGCTATTGAAGCGATTTACAGGCACGGATAAGCAATTAAAATATTCGCTTCCGGCATTCGCTTCAATAGCTTTTTGCTTTCCGCTTTATGCTTTCAGCTCCTATAATACCCCTTTTGTGGAAGGCAGTTGCATATTATATGGATTGCGCTTCACCGCCATTTTTATGGCTTTTGCGAAAGACTTGAAGATGGCTTCTATCTTATGATGCTCATTTTCTCCCTCTGCCTTAATGTTCAGGTTGGCCTTAGCGCCATCTGAGAAGGATTTGAAGAAATGGTAGAACATTTCGGTAGGCATCTCCCCTATCTTCTCCCTTTTAAAGGTAGCATCCCATACCAGCCAGTTACGGCCGCCAAAGTCAATACCCACCTGTGCCAGGCAGTCATCCATCGGCAAATAGAAACCGTATCTTTCAATACCACGTTTATCTGCCAATGCTTTAGCCATGGCTTCCCCCAGGGCAATACCGGTATCTTCTATGGTGTGATGCTCATCGATATGCAGATCACCTTTAGCGGTAATGGTCAGGTCCATCGCACCGTGACGGGCAATCTGGTCGAGCATATGATCAAAGAAGCCCAGTCCGGTGTGGATACTGGCTTTACCAGTGCCGTCCAGGTTCAGTTCAATGCTGATATCTGTTTCGTTTGTTTTTCGTACATGCGTTACTGTTCTTAATCCCAGTTTCAGGAATTCATAGATCCGGTTCCAGTCGGTCGATTCCAGTGCAATCACCGATTGCAGGGCTGCAATATCATCGCTGATTTCCGCATTTCCCAAACCGGCGCCTTCGTTCATCCAGATGGCTTTAGCACCCAGGTTCTTGGCGAGTTGTACATCTGTAATACGATCCCCGATTACGAAAGAGTTAGCCAGGTCGTAGCTACCGTCCAGGTACCTGGTGAGCATACCGGTGCGGGGTTTCCGGGTAGGGGCATTATCTGCCGGGAAAGAGCGGTCAATGAATACTTCGTCAAACTTTATCCCTTCATTTTCGAAAGCCTTTATGATCATCTGCTGTGCAGGCCAGAAGGTGTCTTCCGGGAAAGAGGGGGTTCCCAGCCCGTCCTGGTTGGTCACCATTGCCAGCTCGTAATCCAGTTCAGCGGCAATCCGTGCCATATTGACAAATACTTTCGGATAAAATTCCACTTTATCCAGGCTATCAATCTGGTAGGTAGGTGGCACTTCTTTGATAAGGGTACCATCACGGTCTATAAAGAGTACTCGTTTCATGCAGATACAGGTGTTTCTTTTTTCAGGTTAAAAGATTTCAATACCTCCAGCAGGTGCAGGTTTTCGGCAGGTGTGCCGATGGTAATACGCAGGCAGCCCATACAAAGCTCTACTTTGGAGCGGTCGCGCACCACAATACCCTGTTCGATCAGGTGATTATAGATACCTTTTGCATCGGTGGTTTTCACCAGGATAAAGCTGGCATCGCTGGGATAAATTTCCAGCACTTCCGGCAGCTGTATCAGCGCAGCAGAGAGGAGATCGCGTTCAATCACGATTTCCCGTATCCATTCATTTACCTGTCCTACGTTATCGAGCGCCTGCAACGCCAGTTCACTGGTAGCCTGGCTGATATTATACGGAGGTTTTACCTTGTTGAAGGTGTTAATAATATCTTCACTGGCAAACGCCATCCCGATACGGAGTCCTGCCAATCCCCATGCTTTTGACATGGTTTGCAGCACTACGAGGTTAGGATATTCTGTGAGCTCCTGTATAAATGTTTTCTGACGGGAGAAGTTAATGTAAGCCTCATCTATCACTACAATTCCATTGAAGTTATTCAACAGCAATTCAATATCCGCGCGGTGAATAGAGTTACCGGTAGGATTGTTGGGAGAACAGATGAAAATGAGCTTTGTATTTTCATCGATGGCTTGTTGCAGCGCAGGGATGTCCAGCTGAAAATCAGGCGTAAGGCTTACTTTGCGGATGACCGCATCGTTAATGTGTGCGCTTACTTCGTACATCCCGTAGGTAGGCGGGCAAAGTACTACGTTATCCACACCCGGGTTTACGAAGCAGCGGTAAAGCACGTCGATGGCTTCATCACTACCGTGGCCGATAAAAATATTCTGTGGCGGTACGCCTTTTACATCGGCCAGTTTGTATTTCAGCTTCCATTGCAACGGATCTGGGTAGCGGTTGTAGTTCACCGGCAGTGGTGATCCGAAGTTGTTTTCATTTGCATCCAGGAAGATAGTAGCCTCTCCTTTAAACTCATCTCTGGCAGTAGAATAAGGTACCAGTCTTTTTATGTTTGCCCTTACGAGGGTATCGAGATTAAACATATCAGTGATAATTATCTTGTTATTTAAACGCCGGCATTCTCCAGCTGTTGCAATCTTACGGTAACGGCATTCTTATGTGCTTCCAACCCTTCCGCTGCAGCCATGGCTTCAATGGTAGCGCCAATGTTTTGCAGTCCTTCGGGAGAAATTTGCTGGAAAGTAATTTTCTTCACGAAGCTATCCAGCGATACACCACTATATGCCCTTGCATAGCCATTTGTAGGCAATGTATGGTTAGTACCGGATGCATAATCGCCTGCACTTTCCGGTGTATAATTTCCCATGAAGACGGATCCCGCATCAGTGACTTTATCTGCGATATTTTCTGCGCCGCTGCAGGCCAGGATCAGGTGTTCCGGTGCATAAGCGTTGAGCATATCCATCGCCGTATCCATGTCTTTCACGAGGATCATTTTACTGTTTTCCAGGGCCGCTGTAGCAATGCCTTTGCGGGGCAGTTGTTCCAACTGTGCATTCAGGGCGTTGGTCACATCGGTCAGTACCTTTTCGCTGGTGGTGACCAATACCACCTGGCTATCCGGGCCGTGTTCTGCCTGTGACAGTAAATCGGCTGCCACAAAAGCCGGCACACAAGTATCATCCGCCAGCACCGCCACTTCCGAAGGACCGGCAGGCATATCGATGGCTACGCCGCTTTTATTCACCAGTTGCTTGGCACAGGTTACATACTGATTACCGGGTCCAAATATTTTATACACCTGTGGTACCGTTTCCGTACCGTAAGCCATAGCGCCAATGGCTTGTACCCCACCGATGGTAAATACTTTTTCAATACCTATCAGTTGTGCCGTATATAAAATAGCGGGATGCAAGGAAGGCGTACAGAGTACTATTTCTTTACAACCGGCTATCATAGCGGGTATACCAAGCATCAGTATGGTAGAAAACAGCGGGGCTGAACCACCCGGAATATATAATCCCACCTTTTGGATGGCTACCGGTTTGCGCCAGCATTGTACACCGGGCATGGTTTCAATCACCTGTACTTTCTCCTGCTGCGCGCGATGGAAGGTAGTAATATTTTTTGCTGCCTGCTGAATAGCGGCTTTCAGCGTGGGTTCCAGCGTAGCTTCTGCCTGTGCAAAAGCCGCTGCTGGTACCTGTATATTTTCCAGCGTTACTTTATCAAATTCTGCTGCAAATTTTCTGATGGCCTGGTCGCCATTGGTACGTACTTCCTGCAGGATATCGTTTACTTTTTTCTCCAGGGCAGAAGTATCCATTACAGGGCGTTGCAACAGGGCGCTCCAGGTGCTTTTATCGGGAAATCTGGTTACTTGCATCGTTTACTCCGTTTTTTAGATCACCATTTTTTCGATGGGTACTACCAGGATACCTTGTGCACCGGCAGCTTTGAGGCTTTCGATGATATCCCAGAAATCATTTTCATTCAGTACAGAGTGAACAGAACTCCAGCCTGCTTCTGCCAGTGGCAGTACTGTCGGGCTTTTCATACCAGGCAGTAAACCAATGATTTCATTCAGTTTATCATTAGGTGCATTGAGCAGAATGTATTTATTATTCTTCGCTTTTTTCACCGCCTGAATACGGAATAATAATTTGTCGAGCAGTAGTTGCTGCTCCGGCTTCAGGTTGTGGCAGGCGGCCAATACGGCTTCTGATTTCAACACCGTTTCTACTTCTTTCAATCCATTCATGAACAAGGTAGAGCCGCTGCTCACCAGGTCGCAGATAGCATCTGCGAGGCCAATACCAGGTGCTATTTCCACGGAGCCGCTGATCTCATGAATTTCTGCGGTGATGCCATTGCGTTGCAGGAATTCTTCCACTATCACCGGGTAGCTGGTGGCAATTCTTTTGTGCTGCAAATCTTTCACACCTGTGTAATCCACTGATTTTTCCACGGCCATGGAGAGGCGGCATTTTCCGAAGCCCAGCTTCTGAACGATGTTCACCTGCTTTTGTTTTTCCAGCACTACATTTTCTCCTACAATACCTATATCTGCCACACCATCTTCAATGTATTGAGGAATATCATCATCGCGCAGGAAGAATACTTCCAGCGGGAAGTTAGTTGCTTCTGTTTTCAGTTTGTTTACACCGTTATTGATGTCGATACCGCATTCCTTCAGCAATTTGATGGAATCATCGTGCAGGCGGCCGGATTTCTGGATTGCAATTTTCAATTTCATCCTGGATAATAAATAAAAAAGGGGCTTACCTCTTCGGTAAGCCCCTGTTGATGATTTAATATAGTGATATACACATTATCATCCCAGCCTACCGCGTTGGTAAGAAATGATGGTGATGATGGATATGTATGTTTGTGTTCATAATTCGAGTGCAAAAATAGGAAGTAAAACGAGAAATCAAAGGTTTTTTTTGGATTTGCGCGGAAATTTAAATATAAGCACTTATACATAAGGACTGATATAAATAGGGCGTCCAGCCTGGATTCCACGTTTACCGGACCATATTGACAAATACCATTTTTAACTAAAGAAGCGAAGATGAAAAGCACTGCTTTCCATCTTCGCTTCTTTAGTTAGTAACGTAGGTACACTTCCTTAGTTAGGTACGCTGGTCCATGCAGACCAACCCAAGCCACTCTGCCATGATATTTGTACTAAACCACCTGCTACAGCAGGTGCATAAATATTAAGGGATGTAGTAGACATTGAGGCAACGGTAGGTGTGCCACTGATGAAACCACCTAAACTCTGCCAGCCAGACCAGGAATCTGAACCCGCCACGGTATTATAAAGTTGCGCTAAGGTATTATTTGTACCCTGTGCATATATGTTCAGCGTTAGTGGCGACTTTGATACAACAGTAGGTGCAGATACAATATATCCGCCCAGGTTTGCCCATGGATGCCAGTCTTCTCCCATTACCCATTTTTTGAGTACCAGGTTACTGGAGTCACCTTTAGCGAATACATATACGTTATTCGGTCCCGTAGCTGCTACTGCCGGAGCGGAAGTAATTGTTCCACCCAGATCCTGCCAGTTAGACCAACCGGTGCCGCCTGTGGAATACTTCTGTATGAGCGTATTACTGATGCCACGTGCGAATGTATTGATATTTACACCGTCCCGGCAAACCGCCGCCGGCGCCGATGCAAGTTGTCCGCCCAGATCTACCCAGGTTGACCATCCGGTTGAGTCAGTCCATCTCCTTTCTATCATAGTGTTGGTAGCACTCTTCGCATATACCAACAAGGAGTGTGTGCCAAAGGAAGCGATAGCTGGCTGTGATGTAATGTAACCACCCAGGTTCTCCCAGGCAGACCAGCCTGCGGTGGGTGACCAGGTACGGTGTATGAGTGTATTGCTGGCACTTCTCCCAAACATATCCACTTTGTTGGTATTACTTCTCGAAAAAGCCACCGGCGAGGAGGCCAGCGACAATGAAGAATCTACGCGTACAGTGTCTAATTTAGTGGTGCTTCCAGCAGGGTTGGCACCAATAATAATGCGGTCTCTTTTGCAGGAACAGAGGGCCAATATGCCTCCCAGCAAGGGTAACAAAATTCTCTTCATGGGTACTTGGTTTTAAAGGGTTTTATTTAATAGACAATCAATAAAAACGATATTAGGTGTATAGGGTATTAAAAAAAACAGGGCAAATATAGGTATCCGTTGTACATATTATTATAAAATTACATCTAGATAAGAAGTCGGCGAGTTTCATGGATAAGCCATAAAAAAATCTCACTGCGGCGGTTTCAGCACCCATTTTTCATAGCCTATTGATCTGCTGCCACTTAGTTCTACCGCCATTTTCCCGCCTTGCAAATGATCTGTTAATTGATTTCCAAAGCTAACAAATTTAGCTTTATTTTGCTAATAATATTAGTATTCACAAAACCGATAGTTATATGGAAGCATTGAAAATGAGCGGATTGAATATAACCCTGCCCTTCTTTAACACCAGCATCCCCGCAGGGTTCCCCGCCCCCGCCCTGGATTACCAGGAAGAAGAAATTGATCTTTCCCGCATCCTGCAGCCTAACCCCGCCACCTCCTTTATTATCAGAGTAAAAGGAGATAGTATGGCCGAAGCCAATATCCCTGATGGCTGCATGGCGGTAGTAGACCGCTCTATCCGTCCGGGTACCGGCGATATTGTGGTAGCTGCATTGAACGGAGAGTATACCGTAAAGCGATTAGTGAAAGCTGGTCGTAACTGGGTATTACATCCTGAAAATGCGTTTTATAAACCCATCATCATCACTGAAGATGCCGATTTCCAGGTATGGGGTGTAGTAACGGCCGTGATAGTAGACATGCGTAAATAAATTTCATCGTTATGCACAATCCTTTGGCATTATTGTCGGGCGCGCTGGTAACCGCCCTGTTGGAAAACGGGTTCACATTGTTTGTTCGCCAGAGCTATGCAGCCGGCAGAACAAATACCGATATGCACATCCGGGAGGTATTCCTGATCACGCCTTATAAAGATATCGGCGAAGCCAATATGCACTTTCAGCATATCCGTTTCGACAGCCGGAAATATATTTACCAGGCGCATCATCCGGAAGAGATAGAAAAGCTGTACAAAGCAGCCTCACAGCCTGCCGGCTATAAAGTATATGCTTCCCTGTTACAACAGGAAGTATGGCAACCACCGTTGTATATGGATCCCGCAGTGAGAAAATATATTTCCCGCAAAACCACGTGGCGGCCGGATCGGGAAGAAGCCGTTCAGGCAGAATTATTCCTGCATTATGGCGACCTGTATTTTGCTTTGAAGTATGGAGATGAGGAAATAAAAGTACCTTTATCGGAGATAGACTACGACTAAATCATTATGTGTTACGATATCGCTTTTACTGCCAACATAGAAAGTATTTATAAGTATTTGCCACAACTACAGGCTGCCGGGAACCTGGATATCGACTTTGACAGCACCTGGCATAAGATCGGGATGTCGTACCCGCAATGGCCCGTCATTACACAACACAACGGATTAAAACTGGAGAAGTATACCTGGGGACCTATTCCCAAAATGTTGGATACTGTTGACAAGGTAAAAAGGCAACGGCAATTATTCCTGAATGCCCGTAGCGAAAAAGTACTGGAGAATGGAACGCTGTGGAATGCCATCCGGCATCAACGCTGCCTGGTACCCGCCACCGGCTTCTTTGAATACCGGCAAATCAGCGGCTGGAAGAATAAAGTAGCCTATTACATCAGGTCGAAAGAGCAGGATGTTTTTTTCATTGCCGGGTTATGGGCATTATCCAATTCCTGGGATGTGGATAAACCCTCCCGTATTCCCACTTTTACTTTGCTGACCCGGAATGCCAACCCGTTGATGGCGCAAATCCATAATGGTGGCGACAACGCAGGCAGAATGCCGATGATGCTCACCAACGAGCTGGCCCAGGAATGGATTAAACCATCCCTTACAGATACCGGTATACGTGACATATTACAATATGAATTACCCGCCCATGAACTGGATTGCTGGCCGGTAAACTCTGTTCGCAAAGTAAAACCCGACGATGCGTCTGTTATTGCCCCCGCGGTATATGAAGGGCTGCCTGCCCTCCAGGCATTATAACCCCGTGCGCTGCTAACCCTGCTACTAAAACAAATCAGCCCCCTGTGGCAGGCGATGACCTGAGCCGCCCAATAGCTGTTTACACTGGTAAAACGCAGCTATTTTAAAAGTATTTCCGCCGGCTCTTCACCCTTTATGCATGATGCGTTGTCTAGTAATAAACGCGCACAAATATGATCAAAATAAGGAATAGCGCCTGTTGCGTACTGCTACTGCTCCTGCTGCGACTGCCGGGGCTGGCACAAGGGTTCGAAATCAAGGGCTCCGTTAAAGATGTTAAATATGGCAAGGTAAGATTGCTGGCATTGGAAGATAACAAAATAGTGCTGGGAGAAGCAGTTATCAAAAACCATCAATTTATCGTCAAAGGGAAACTGGACTATCCCCAACCCGTTACCCTCTGTATTAACGGAACAAGCATCCCTGTATTCCTTCAGAATACCCGTTATCAGCTACAAACGGAATATTTCGGTCTGAATGGCAAGCAGCTGAAAGGCGGCAAGCTGAACGACGAATACCAGTACTATGTTCATGACATGACCGACCCTTCCAATCCGAGTCGTACCGCCGAATTCCTGGTTAAATATCCTGATTCCGAAGTAGGCGCGTTCCTGGCGAACTACTGGGGGAAATATCCCTATTCCCGTGTAAAATCCATGCTGGATGCCATGGGCCCTCATGCGCGCAACTCCTGGTATGGCAAACTGGTGGTACAAAGAGAAGATGTGATGTCTAAATCACAGCCTGGCCGTGTAGTACCGGATTTCAAAGCCCTGGGCGTAAATACCGGCGATACCGTTAACTACAACCGCTTCCGTGGCAAAGTACTGATGCTGGATTTCTGGGCTTCCTGGTGTCATCCCTGCCGCCTGGAAATACCACATCTCAAAAAAGTATACCAGGCCTATCATGAAAAAGGGGTGGAAATTCTCAGCATTTCTGTAGACGCTGTAGACGCCGCCTGGAAGAAAGCGTTAGATCAGGAACAAATGCCCTGGACACAGGCACGCGATCCCAAAGGATTTGATGAAAATGGTTTCCGCAAAGTATTTGGATTCGGCTTCGTTCCTTTTGCGGTGATCATCAACGCAGACGGCACCGTATTCAATGTATGGGACCGTACCGGCAAATCGCTGGAACAATTGCTGGATGAAGCATTGGCACAAATCAAATAAAAAAAATTTCATGAAATATACTTTCCTGTTAGGGCTGTTTGGGTGCTGGAGTATCTCCACCACTGCGCAGCAGGTACCACCCACTAAAAGCCTGCCTGATCAGCTGAAGGCAATCCATAAAATTGTGGCCGACGGCACCAGAGACAGTGCTGCTGCCAGCAAAGCGGCGATCCAACTTTTACCACAGCTGGACATCGACAACCCTGCATTAGCTACATTAAGCAACGGCAATGCAAACCGCAGCCTTGATGGCACTTCACAAGTGGGCAGTCTCCAGGCAAAAAATAACGACAACGCTATCAACAGTTACATTGATGGATTCTTTGAAATGCGCCGTCTCGCAGGAGTGGCCAATGCTTTCGATGACGGCGGTGTGATGCGGTTGAAATATGTGTTGTACAATGTACAGAACGACCAGGTAAGATGGGCTTACTATAAACGCATAGCAGCCGAACAAACCGGCCTTAATGATGAAGATGCAACACTGAATGCACTGAATGCAGATCTCGCTGATGTAGTACCGGCACGCCAACGACATAAATACGATTCCCTGTTACAGCACTGGCGTAATGTGCGTCAGGGAGAACGGGTACCTGTTGTTACTTTGTACGATGAGCACGGCGGTCAACTGGTAACCAATGCCCCCAGTGAAAAGGAGTGGATCATCCAGGTGTATACACCATCAGATACTGCCAGCATGCGCATTTACAAGAATTTCTGTGCCCTTGCGCAGCGATTTGCAGGTGACACCAACTTCATTTTTATGGCCATTCACCTGCAACCAGGTACACCAGCTGTTGGTACATTACCACAGTATCATTTGAAGCCAAAGGATATACCGGAATTCCGCCGTTTGTTTGCGATACGTGGCAATACCCAGTGCCTTGCTATACGTAATGGTTACTTCCAGATGGCTTCTATTCCCAACGACATCCCGGAAGAGATGTTGACGATGCTGATAAAGTACAACTCAAACCTCCACTACCCATTAACGAAACACGAAGAATAACTTCCGCCTTCTATAAACAAAAGAGGGGTGGTGTCCGTAACGGATACCATCCCCTTTTTTTTGCAGTGAACTTACTACTTCGCCAGCACGTCTGCCGGTGCTTTACCATCTGTATTATCCAGTGATACACCCAGCAATTGCGCTACCACCGGCGCTACATCTGTTACATTCATTTCTTTCACATGACCGCCCTTATTGATCCCCGCACCAAAGGCCACGAAGCCGGTTTGTATCTCCTTAAAATCCGGGTAATAACCATGGGTACCTCCTTTGGCAGGTTTCACCAGTTCCCCGGTAACAGCGCCGCCAATAGTTACACCTGGTGCAGCAGCCAGTGCCAACGCTGCATGTGGATCAGCACCTATGGTTTTCAATTGTGTGTGGTTGATTACCTTAAATAATTCCTGCTGTGTTGCGGGCAACGCCTTTAAAATAGCCTGTACTTTGTTGCTGGTAGTCACATCATTCTCCTCTTTCAAATGCAGGAAAGCAGCGCCTCCGGAAGCCAGGAACTGCGCTTTCCAGTCGCCGGCAGCAGCATTATTCAATAACCCGTTTTTAGCCAGTAAAGTATTGGGAGAAAAAGTCTTGCTGATGTCTACAAAACCATGATCACCGGTGATAATAATCGCGGTACTATCGTATATCCCTGCCCGTTTGAGTGCCTCCATAATAGTTCCCAATGCCCGGTCAGCTCCTGCTATTGCCCTTCTTACCAGTAACCCATCGCGGCCTTGTTCATGTTCATAATGATCGGTACAAGCCAGGTGTAATGTAGTAAATGCGGGCTTATAGGTAGTGATCAGGTAAGCCGACATACGCGCCACATTTTCATCAAAGATCATTTCTTCCCCTTCCATGCTGAAGTCTCTTACGCCCAGTTTACCGGTGGCATTGTCCTGTACTTCCTGCCACAAACCAACAGGCGTACACAATGTAGCCATAATCTCCCGGCGGTCTTTTTTACCAGGTGTCCACACATCCGGAATATTGTAGTCGATGGGAGCTCCTACCGTCACCGGCCAAATCACATTGGCAGACTTTTTCCCTGCCCGGTGTACCGCATCGTATAAAGTAGGTACGCGGATACTGTCGTAATAGAAATACCACTTGCCACTAGCACCTTTCGCCTCAAATGGTGCATTGTAGTATACGCCGTGTTTTGCCGGTGTTACACCGGTAACCAGGGAAGTATGATTGGGGTAGGTAACGGTGGGGAATACACTGTTTACACCATCCGCATAAGCGCCCTGCTCCTTCATCATCCGCAGGTTCACCATTCCCCAGGAAGGATCGGTATAAAATTCCGGACGGAAACCATCTATCGTAATCAACACTACATGTTGGGCTGGTTGGGCAAAAGATGCCAGGCCCATTAGCAACAGCAGCGCCATTCCTGTTATTTTCTTCATATGATGATGCTTAAAGTATTAGTTCCAAAATGGGTTTTGTTTCAATGCCGGGTTCAGCGACAAATCATTATAAGGAATCGGATACAGGTATTTATAATCTTCCCATGTTCTTACAATATTCCCCAGCCAGATCAGGTTGCCGCTGGTACCTGCCGACAGTTTTGTCTGATCTCCATCTATGAGGAAATAATACACGCCGGGGACCTTGGTGGCCGGCACTTTTTTCACGAACGATACATCTGGTTTTCCATCTTCATTCAAATCCATTAACACATCCATGGCTGGTACATACAGGCCTACATAAGGGTTGGTCAGCAAAGTACCCAGGCCCCAACGCATCAGGTCATAAAAGCGGAAGCCTTCCATAATCAGCTCAATGGCCCTCTCACGGCGAATTTCCAGTAATATGGGCACCTTCAGATTGCCATAGAATTTGCTGGCGAGATAGGGATCAACCGTTGCAGGCATATCCGTATTTTTTAAACCGGCCCGCTGCCTGAGTGGCTTAATGGTAGCATTCCAATCATCTGTTGATAACCCGTTATTCAGTTCCGCTTTAGCCTCTGCCTTGTTTAACAATACTTCTGCATACCGGATAATGGGAATAGAATTATTATTTTCTGCCACGCCATCCGTAGCTTTTGAGTCCAGTGTAAATTTCACGGGCTGATAACCAGTATAGGTATACGTAAAATCAGGTGCGGCAATTTGCCCTTCCCGGCTGTAATTGCCCATACGGATCGTTTGCTGCAACCGCAAATCCCGGTTCTTTACTTCTTCATTAAAAGACAGGTTATCAAAACCTGGTTTGTCTGTAAAGCGGCTGCCATCAATATTCAGGTAAGTATCTGCAAATGTTTTCACGAGGCTGATACGATTACCATATGTAGCGCTCGTAAAATACCAGTTGGCGTCATTGAATACGCGCATACTTTTATTACATACATAAGCCAATATTACCTCGTTGGTAGCAGGCGTTTCATTAATAAACAGGTTGCGGTAATTCATAGTTGGATCACCAGCAGTATTGAGTGTATATTGCCCGCTCTTAATCACCTCGTCGGCAGCATCCAGCGAGGCTTGCAGCCATTTCGTTTCGGCAGGTTGACTGGTAGTGGAATGATACCGGAGGAAAGTGCCTTCAAACAGGCATACCCTCGACTTATAAGCCAGTGCTACCCATTTGGTGATTTGTGAACTTGTAACATCTTTTTTTGCGCGGATATTGGCGCAGGCAAAATCAAGATCTGCCAGTACGCTGTCCATCACCGTTGCGCGTGGATCACGGCCTTTATACAAAGCAGGATCATTAATATCCAGGGCTTTCCCATACCAGGGTACATCACCGAAGCGTTTCACTTTTTCAAAATAGAACATCGCCCGGAAAAATCTGGCGATACCGGCATAGTGATTTTTAGCTTCGTCTGAAATTTTTGCCTGGCTATAATGTTCCAGGAAATAGTTGATATTCCGCAGATCCGTCCAGGTCCATCCACTGGACTGGGTGGCCGAGTAACCACCTTTTATCAGAAAATTACTCACATCTTTCCCCGCCATCACATCACTCATCACATCTCCCCTGATAATACTATTCCCATCAGGTAATATTTTATAGAAAGAATTAGCATACAGCTGCAAGTCGGACTCTGTATTAAAGGCATTATCAGGACTCAGTTTATCAAATGGCTTCAGATTCAGGTCTCTCTTACAGGCAACTATTGCCAACATCAACAAGAAATAAACACGCTTTTTCATCTTAATAAGCATTAAACATTAAAAAGTTACACTCAAACCAACGGTATATGTTTTCAGCATCGGATAAGACATCCCGTTACCGGCACCAATACCGCCTGCATTGTTATTCAGTTCCGGATCAGATCCCTCAATCACTTCAGGGTCCAGTGTTTTCATGATCTTATACATAGGCGACCATGTCCACAGATTTTGACCTGTAAAGAACACCCGTGCATTTTTCATTTTCACTTTTGATAACCAGGCCTGTGGCAGGTTGTATCCTATGGTCAGGTTTTTCAAACGGATATAAGCTACGTTCTGCACATATTTGGATTGCTGTACGGTAAGTTCGGCATTGGAATTAAGCGCTGTGTAGCCCCTGAAGCGCGGGAAATACGCATCGCGGTTGGTTTCTGACCAGCGTTTATCCATAATATCTTCCGGCATCCAGCTATAAGGGCGGTTGTATTGTCCCCAGAAAAGCGAAGCATCTGTGCCCGGCCACCAGTTCCGCTTCCCAATACCCTGGAAGAAGATATCGAAGAAGAAATTATTCCAGTTGGCACTACCCGTGATACCAAAAGCATAGCGAGGTTCTGTATTGCCAATAATCGCCTGGTCACCTGGTTTCTCTACTGTACCTTCTCCCTGGTCTATTTTACCGTTGCCATCCAGGTCTTTGAAGCGGATGTCACCAGGCAGTAGCAGGTTAGCATTAGATACTTTGATAAAAGACTGGTCGGCTGTACGCTTGTCAACTTCATCCTGGCTCTGGAAATAGCCGTCATTCACAAAGCCCCACATATCACCTACCCGCATACCTTTGTAGTAAGTATTAATAAGACCTCTGGGGTTATTGAAGCGGGTAATATAGGATTGGTAGTCAGATAACACTGCGCCAAAGGCATAGTTAAAAGGTTTGTTGCGCACGTTAAACTGGTCGCTCCAGTTCACGGATAATTCCCAACCTTTGGTTTGCAGATCTGCATAATTCCCTTTGGGTACTGTAGTCCCAAACACTGCGGGTACAGGCAACCCGGTGGTAAACATATTAGTGGTGTTACGGGTATATTTATCAAAACTCACCTTCAGGCGATTTTTCAGGAAAGCCACATCTATACCACCATTTAAGGTAGTAGCCTTTTCCCAGGTAAGGCCATCAGGAATTACGTTGGGTTGTTGGGTATAGTCCGGCAACACGCCATTGATAGACATTTGTAGCTTGCTTACCGACATCATTTGCAGGAACTGGTAAGGACTTACATTCCCATTTCCCAATGCGCCATAAGAAGCTCTCAATTTTAAATCACTGATGAAACTATTGGATACGTTCCAAAACTTCTCCTTTGACACGCGCCAGCCGGCAGAGGCAGATGGGAAGAACCCAAATTGCTGCGACTGCGGAAACTTGGAGGATCCATCATACCGGCCATTTACTTCCAGCAGATAACGTTCATCATAGTTGTAATTGAGGCGGAAGAAGCCACCCATGGTTCTCCATTCATAGCCACCACCCGTAAGTATATAATTCAATCCATTCATGAGGGAGAAATCCGGCATACTGCTATTAATCATACCATCATGCTGGTAATATCTCGACTTGAACAAGGTATTTTCATAGTTATATCCTACTAATATTTTAAACGTATTTTTCGCCACACGTTGTTCATAGTCGGCGTAGAAGTTCATACCGGTATAGGTAGTGCGATCGTTTTGCTCATTCATTTTACTTTCTCCCCGCAACAGCGTCTGTCCGGGGGCTTTGCTATAGGGTACCGGTGTATATAAACGGGTTTCTACACTGGAAGTATAAGCATAAGTGAAGTCGCCGTTTACATGCAGTTTGTCGTGCAAAAACGAGGTAATGAAACGGGAAGTATTTCTCAGCAGTAACTGTGTTTGATCTGAATAGTTGTTACCTGTTAAGAAACTACCAAATACAATAGCGGCATTTTCGGTGAGTGAGCCATCCGGATTTTTAAGCATGGCCACCGGGAAAGCTTCATCAGAAATTCTTCTCCACACGGGTGTATTGCTGGGATGATTCAGGATAGGAAAGAAATATGTGCGTTGGGAGAAGTCGAAGTTATTCTCCAGTTTCAACCAGTCAAACGGCCTTACAGCTCCTTTTGCACGCACATTGTACATTTTGAATTTATCAGGATTGTAGCGAAAAATACCATTCTGCGACATATATCTGCCAGAGAGATAATATTCGGATTTGGCATTACTACCGGAAGCGGATAATGTTTGTTCGGTAGATGGATTCCTGTCGGCGTATAATTCCTGGAACCAATCCGTGTTGCCATAGTATACATAGTTGCCGGTAGTGGGATCGATGACTGTCTTAGGCAGTGATGGGTCATCATTACGATGCTTCAGCTCATCCAGGTAATCCAGCGAAAAAGGGAATACACTGTTAGCCTTTGCGGGGTGTGATTTATAATCGTTCCAGGCGTAATACGCTTCATCAAAATTCTTCGCCCATTCATAACCGTTTGTTACAAACCGGGGTTTGATAGTGCGATCGTTCAGCGAATAGTTACTGGAATAAGTAAGTTGTGTGCCGTTCTTCGCCGGGTTCTTTGTGGTGATCAACACTACACCAAAGCTACCGCGGGCGCCGTAAATGGCGGCGGAGGCGGCATCTTTCAATACAGATACGCTTTCAATGTCGTTAGGGTTGAGCAAATTGGGATCGCCGGGAACACCGTCTATCAGCACCAGGGCGCTACCGCCGGCACCAATAGAAGTGGTACCCCTTACATTGTAAGTGGCACCACGGATAGGCTTTCCATCGGTCATACGAATATTCAGGTTAGGCAGCACTCCCTGCAATCCACGGGTAGCGCTGGTCATTGGCCTGTTTTCAAATACTTCTTTACCTACCTGGTCTACTGCACCAGTCAGGTTTACTTTCTTTTGGGTACCATAACCCACCACCACTATTTCGCTCAGCGCAGAAGAGGATTCTTTCAGCACTACATAAATAGATTGTTCTTTTTGTGGGTCCAGGCTATTTTTAGTAATGGTTTGCGTGATATAACCCACATAGGCCACGGTGAATACAAATGGCCCTTGCTGACGGGTATTATCAAAAGTAAAGATGCCTTTGCTATCGGTCACCGCAAAGCTTTTCAGGCTGTCCGGGCCGCTTTTCAACTGTATGGAAGCGCCTGGAATGGGTTGTCCTTTCTCATCTTCAATTAAACCTTTAATCCATGTTTTCTTTTGTGCCTGTGCAGGCAACAGATGGATAAAAACCATCAGTAACAGCAGGCCCAAAAATTTACAACTGGTGTGAAACGTTGACTGCCGTTGAGGAAGGGACAAAGCTCCGCCCTTCGCTAGCAGGTAGCGATGTGTCATAATGCGCAAATATTTAGTTAGTTATTTTTTTCTATACGGTACCCGGTACGTGTTGATATTATTTTTAAATCGTGTAGCATCGCCATCCGATGCAACACCTGCGACAGTGAATCTGTATCCCTGATAACGCCGGAAAAAGCAATATCATCGAAAGCGACTTTATTGCGGGTAATGCTTACATGATATTTCCCGGCAATAGTATCCAATACGGCTGATAATGGCACCTGGTCGAAAGTAGCAGCTACCCCACGCAGCGATCCATACGCCATTACCGGTGATGCAGGTATCGTTTTAGCAGCAGGCGCCAGCAGGTTAGCGGTTCCGGTAACAGCATTATATACCAACTGTTGCCCGGGTACCAGGTAACGTGTTTGATCATGTGCTTTCACCATTACTTTACCCGTATGCAATACTACTTTTACTTCCTGGCGAACAGTGGCGATAGTAAAAGATGTGCCCAATGCTGTAGTAGCTACCCCGTGGGTCAACACCGTGAATGGCAGTGGTGCATTTTTAGTGACATTAAAAAAGCCTTTCCCTTCCAATTGTATCAACCTGCTTTTTGCCCCGAATGGTGTAGCATAACGGATAGTAGCATCTTTAAACAACACTACTTCCGAGCCATCGGGCAAGCTCAGGGTTTTCGGCTGTTGGGAGGTATTATGTACCACCATACTATCTGTATTGGCCACTATTGCCCGGGCCAGCGTTTTTCGTACAGGCAATGGCGTTGCTTTAAACAGCCAGAGGGCTCCTGCCGATAATAGTACGGCTGCCGCCACGGCCCAGCGCAACAACACCACTGCAGACTTCCCTTGTATGTTCCGCTTAATTACACTATACATCTCTTTTCTTTCCGCAGCCGTAAATGCCGGAGCTTCCTCGTCCTGTTGTTGTTCATACCAATGGTTATACTCCGCCAACTCCGCTGCTGTGGCCGTTCCGTTAAGATATTGTTCCAGTAAATATTGCAGGCGCGAAGGCGTCATTGGTAAATGTGTTTGCTATACTTATCACATCAATGCGCATTTACCCCCACTCTGTTTTCACTAAAAAAATGGAATTCATATTTAGTTAACATTGGAAAAGTTGTTTACTATAAATTAACATACAAAGCTTGCCGCAGTAAATATCTTTGCCCGCAAAACCATATTCTTATCTACTCCGGCACTCACCATACATCTGATTACTTGTGGCAACAAGCCAGAAAGGGCAATACAAAAGCATTTGAGCAATTGTATGACGCTACTGTTATAACCCTTAGCAACCACGCTTATCGTATACTAAAAGACAGGGAACAGGTAAAGGATATTATACAGGATGTATTTACCAGTTTATACCTCCGGAGAGAAGAAATAGCAGCGGACGTAAATATCAACGGATACCTGAACAATGCAGTAAAATATAAAGTCTCCAACTTGTTACGGAATAAACTACTGCAGGAAAATCATCACCAGGTATTGATCAGGCAGGCCTATCAGCAGGAAGTAGTGCAACCCGTACAACTGGAGCAGTCGGAATTAAAAAATCAGATTGCCCGAAGTATTAATACGTTGCCGCAGAAATGCAGGGAAGTATTTATGCTCAGCTACTATGGCAATATGGGTTATAAAGCCATTGCACAGGAAATGGGCATCTCCGTAAAAACAGTGGAAAAGCATATGAGTAAGGCCTTACAGGTGTTACGCAGGGAATTAAAAACGGTACATCCACTTGGCCTTGTATTGATGGCGATGTCTGTTTATACGGGCAGCTGACACCAGATGCAGCCAGTTCAGGATAGAACAGATGTAAAAAAAGCCGTTTATTTGCAGTAAACAGCCATGAATGAAACGTTTATTTTGTTGCTGTATCCTGCTAATACCTTTTTTTTCCCGCGCACAGGAATTAGTGAATTACAGAGATACTTTGCACAATTTTGCGGTGGGGGTACCCAGGGGATGGGATATCTGGAAAAGCACCCAATCGCCCGCCATTAAGTTTATTGCACAACGTGTATTGGCAGACAGTACACAAAAGGCGCCGGAGAGTTTCAATGTGAGTATCTTACCAGAGCCTTCGTCCAGCGCAGATAAGGCTGTAAAAAAGCTACTGAATTATACAGGGCGTAACCCTTTCTTCCGGCTCATTGATTCAGGTAGTATGATCAGCAATGGCAAACGCACCATATGGCTGGATGAAATACACCTGGAACCGAATCACCCCGATACTTTCTTTACCAGTATCTTTCTCTCTTATACAGATAATAAAGTTTATCTGCTGAGCGCCACCACGCTATTGCCCTTTTCCGGCGTTTATGCCCCCTTATTTCATCAGATCGGGGAATCATTCCAAACAGGCAGGGCGATGCGAAAAGAACGACTAAAAATAGCGTTTCCGGACACCGACAGATGGAAAATGGTAGCAGATACGGAGGTAGATCATTTTGTAACCCGTCAATACCTTCCGGAAAATGAAACACCGGAAAACTGGAGCCAGATGATTTACGCCATGACGATGGAAAACGTAAAGATCCCCAATATTGACCAGGCCATTAAAAGCTTTACAGACGCTGCGATGGGAAAATCACCCGGCGCCAAGGTGACCGTGTTGAGAAAAGAAAATCTGCCTGGTCACCGCGAGGCCTTATTTAAGATCGAATCACCGGCGGTAACGGGAACGCCTCCTCCCGAATCCCAACTCTATTACATCCTGCAAGGCGCCCGTTCCTTTCATGCGGTATTCATTGCTAAAAAAGCGGCCGTTTTATCTCCCGGTTATATTAACACCTGGGGAAACATTTTCCGCCAAAGCCGGCTGATCAACGAATAACTCTTTTATGCTCCGGCAAGCGAAGCGCTTGCCTTTTCCTCACGGGGAGCCGAAAATTGTATACCAATAGCGGCAACGGCTGTCAATACAATAGCGATGATATGTGGCATGGCAGTCATCACATTACCATGGGTAGCATGCAATACAATGCTCATGTCTACCACCGGAACAAAAATACCGGAGAGCAACACCACTAACAATGCTTTCCGCATATTTAATGCTGCTACTAATGCGATCACTGCACCGGAAAATAAATCACGGATGCCTTTAATGTAATGGAAGGAATAATCTCCTCCGGTGTTGACGTTAATGCCAAAGCCATGTTCTGCTATTTCCGGCTGCAACAGGAATTTGCAACCAATATAAACCAATGTTAAACCAGATACGATGGTGAGATACTTGAAGAAATTGTACGGTGTCATATGTTTTGATTTTATAACACAAATTTCCTCCTTCGTGCACTCAATTTCGTTCACCTGGGTTAACTAATTCCTTTGGCCAGTCGCGCACGGATTCTGCTGAGTGATTGTGGCTTGACACCTATGTAAGATGCAATCATGTATTGAGGTATACGATGCTGTAGCCTGCTGAACTTCTCAAAAAATTCGCGATAACGTTCTTCGGGTGTAGCCGTATATAAAGAAGCCACCTGTTTCAGAGATTCCACAAATACACTTTCTATAATTAACCGACCAAGGCGGTCTCCCTGCTTCAGGGTATCGTACATAACCTGCAGGTTTTCCCGGGAAATAGTCCAGAGGACACTGGGCTCCAGTGTCATAATACTTACATTGGCAGGCTGCCGCGATAGGAAACTCTCATGATTACCCAGCCATTCATTTTCGCAGGAGAAAAACGTATGCATCTCCTCCCCGTCGCGGGTCATTACATAACGTATCAGTCCTTTTTCCACGAATCCCACCTGGTTAGCGACCTTGCCTTCCTGCAGGAAATATTCATTTTTCTTCAGTGTTACCCGGTTAAACAGTGTGGGCAAAAATAATTCCTCCTCTTCTGATAAGTGGATAAGGTATTTTACGGACTGGATTAATTGCTGGCTCATAGACGCTAAAAATAAATCTTTTACCACAGCTATTCATGGGTCTCCGGACAAAAAAAGTTAATTGTCTGTAAAACGCTCAAAGAACCATCGCTATGGAAGATGGCAGCCAGGTGCCCATTTCCCGGCAAAGAAAAGAGGAAATCCTAAAACTGTTGATGAAATAACGTTAACGGGTATCCGCAGTAGTGGCGCAATCACTTTCCGGCTGATGCACTTTTTCGAAATCTTTTTCGTGGTCGCTATCTACAAAAACTACCGTTTCTTCAGGAGCCGAAGGAGAATATTGTATGGTCCATTCTGCAGTGCCTTTTTGCTGATCCAACCACTTAAACGTATATACGGATTCCTTTCCTTTCAGGCGGTATCCACCATTTACAGGAGTAGCGCTTACGATGTGGCTGTCATTCACCTCCATTGGTAATACTTCGTGAATAGCCGAATCCGTTATTTTCATTTTTCGCAGATCCAATGCACAGGGAACGTATATAACGTAGGCATTATTGATGCGGGTTACCTGGGTCCAGTTGCCTTCGTAGGGCTTGGGCGCATGGCTACTGATACAGGCCGGTAGCAATAGGTATAACAGGGTTAAGGCGGATAACAATCTGGTCATGGGATAGTATAGGGTTTATAATAAAAAAGGCCCCTCAAAAATATCACTTTTCACGACATTCCATAATATATTCCAAAATAAGCCGTCGCCGATAACTACTACCGGCGACGGCTGATGCTTACTTTTTATAAATAGCGATTTCTATTTTACCATCTTTGGTAACGGCGCCCCGGTACATGCCTTCCGTATTAAAAGACATGGTCATGTTGCCTTGCTTATCCAGTGCAATCAGGCCACCATCACCGCCCATATCACCTACTTTCTTGATGACCGTATTACCAGCCTGCTGCACTGTCAGTCCTTTATATTCCATAAGGGCAGAGAGGTCGTATGCCACTACATTGCGGATGTAGTATTCACCCCAACCCGTACACGAAATAGCCGCGGTTTGGTTGTTGGCATAAGTACCGGCGCCAATAATCGGCGAATCGCCTATGCGGCCATATTTTTTGTTGGTCATACCTCCGGTAGAAGTAGCAGCAGCGAGGTTTCCCTGCTTATCCAGCGCCACGGCGCCTACGGTACCAAATTTATAGTCCCTGTTTTTTATGCCCAGCTTTTCTTTCGGATTCGTATAGGCGTTGGATTTAGCCGCCGCTACAGAATCTTCCTGTAATGCTTTTTGCAGATCCCTCCAGCGGGACTCCGTTCTGAAATAAGAAGGATCTACGATTTCCAGGCCTGCCTCTTTTGCAAACTTTTCTGCACCAGGACCTACCATCATCACGTGTTCTGATTTCTCCATCACCGCCCTGGCAGCGCTTACCGGGTTACGCACGGTAGTAACACCGGCTACTGCGCCGGCAGCTTTCGTTTTTCCATTCATGATGGCGGCATCCAGTTCGTTACGACCGTCATGTGTAAACACCGCACCCTTACCTGCATTAAAAAGCGAGTCATCTTCCAGTACCCTTACAGTGGCTTCTACTGCATCCAAACTGCTACCGCCCGTTTGCAGCACCTTGTAACCTGTTTCCAGCGCCCGTTTCAGAGAAGCCTTGTAGGCTGCTTCTTTCTCCGGTGTCATATTCTTTTGCAGAATAGTGCCTGCGCCGCCGTGAATCACCAATACATAGGAAGGCTTCTGCTGCGCCACCACCGGCGAAAAGGCAGATATACCCAGTATTCCCATAAACAAATAACCAAACCAACCTTTCATGTCTACTTTTATTAAGAAGTGATCAAATTGCTTTTTTCTTTAGCTGCCCGTTTTCCACCCACCACCAGTACCAGGTACCGCCGCTGGCTTTTGCCGGGTCAAAGTCCGCCACAGAGAAGCTACCGTTACCGGAAGCGCTGGCGGCTATTTCATATACTTTCAGTGCTTGTCCGCCAGCATTCCATTGCAGGGGCTGCCCCTTCTCACAAAGTTCCGGTTTTTTCAAACTATCTGTCACAATAAAACAGGCTTTGCTTACACCATATACTTTTGCCATGCCATTTTCATCAATACATACCGCTGTTTTTTCATCCGGCGCAATCCCCCTGGGAAAGATACCATGATCTTTGATGAGGCGGCTCATAAAAGTAACATGCCTGCCTTCACGATGCCGCTTCAGGTAATGCTGATCGCTGATCACCGATTGCAGGTAAGGTGCATGCAGAAAATCGTTGTTGTATAAGGTGACTAATGAGTCGTATGGATTGGCCAGCACCGAATCAGAAACGGCGCTACCGCCTTCTCCGCTGTAATACAAACCACTTAGTATAGCGCAGCCTGCACTGGTACCCCCTACCGGCACTTTCTTTTCCTGTAAGAGATAGTTAATGGCTGCATTTACTTTGGTATTTCTCCACTGGTTCATGTAGCGCGACTGGTCTCCGCCGGCAATGAAAAGCATTTCTGCGCCGCGGATGATATTGGCCACGGTATCATTGTTGGCAAGCTCACGGGAAGTGATGTTAAGCGTTTCCACGGAATTCACTTTTCCCAGTGAGTCGATGTCGTGATTATAACTGCCATTGCCGGAAGCGGTGAGTACCACTACGTCGCCGCCGCCGCTGCGTGTTATCATCCATTGAAATGCACCGTCTACGTTGCCGCCGCCGCCAATCAAAGCTACGCCACCCTGCACCGGTGTTGTTACATCGGCCGTATCGCCGATGATGCCAATGGAGCCAGGCCGGCCCGGGACAGAAGGTAATTGTGGCGTACGTTGATGGCAGGCACTAAAACAGATAGCCGTTGCCGTTATCGCCGGAAAAAGGAAAACATTTTTTTTCATCTGATCATCATTACGGATTGCCGGATCTATTGCCGGCATAGGTTATCAAATCGGGCTATTTATATTCCGGGTTTTGTTGCATGTTTTTGTTGGCTTTGGTTTCTGCATCCGGAATCGGGAATACATATCCCCGCTGGCCGGGTTTCAGCAATACTGCCCCCAACGCGTTGATAGCATCTGCCGGTTCACGTGTCACATCCAGGGTTCTTCTTCTCAAGTCAAATAAACGTTGTCCTTCAAAGGCCAGTTCTTTAAAACGCTCTGTATAAATGGCGGTGATCAGTGCCGCCTTGTCGGCAAAGTTTTCCGCTACATAACCACTGATACGCGCTGTACGCAGGGCATTCAGGTCAGCAGCGCCATCGCTTACCCGGTTCTTTTCTGCCAGTGCTTCTGCACGGATCAGGTACATTTCACCGGTTCTGAAAAGTTTGATATCGGCCAGACCGATGTTACCATCCGGGCCGTAATATTTATTCACAATGTATTTGGAAGTACCGTCGCCACGGGTATCATCATAGAGGATGTAAGCGGGATAGCGTACATCATTGTCTTTATCAAACAGGTTAATTAGTTCGAAAGAAGGGGCATAATATACCACGTCGCCGTCGTAGTAAACTGCTCCAATAGGATCATTTACACCGGCTACCTGTTTCAGTTTCCAGATCACCTCTGACTGTTTGGTATCTTTCCATATACCCGAAAAATCGGCAGCACTGGCCAATGGAGCCGCAGCAATAGCAGCAGAAGCATAGGTGATAGCATCATCCCATTTTTTGGCGTACAGGGCAGCTCTTGCACGGATAGCGGCTACGCCGGCGCGTGTGATACGGGTGTTATCGTCCACATCGGCAGGAATGAGGGTGCTGGCCAGTTGCAAATCTTTCTCAATGGCAGTCATCACGTCGCCGAAAGTATTGCGGGCCGGAAAGCTGATGACAGAAGTATCCATATATGGCACCCCCATGGCGGATGGTTCATAGGCTTCTGCATAACTCTGCAACAACTGGAAATGGCAATAAGCACGTAGTGCCAGGGCTTCACCGCGGTACCTGTCTTTCAAAGCTATATCATTTCCCTTGGCAGGCACCCGGTTCATGGCGCCCAGTACGCGGTTCACCCGGTCTATGGCGATGTAATATTCTCCGAAAGAACCGGTGATAGTAGTGCTTCCCGGATCTATCTGCCAACGGTAGGAGGCTACGCCTCTACCCAGGTTATTTTCGCTGGGCAAGGTACATTCATCAGAGAGCAGCGATACACTGTAGATGGTGTTATACGTTAATTGGGCGTAAGCGCCTATCAAACCACCATTCAGGTCGGCCACATTCCGGAATGTTCTTTCCGGATCAATAATACTATCGGTAGGTTCCAGGTCCAGCTGCTTGTTGCAGGAAAAAAGTACAAAAGGCAGCAGTAACAGCAGGTATTTTATATAACGGATCGTCATGAGTTGCTTGTTTTAGAAATTAACATTCAGGCCAAAAGTATAAGTCCGCGCACTGGGATAATCGAACATCCCGGTTCCGTTATTATTTTCCGGATCAAAGCTTTTCCATTTGGTCCAGGTATGCAGGTTCTGCGCCTGCGCAAATACCTGGACACCCTGTACGAATTTGAGATGTGTGGTAACAAATGCTTTGGGAACATTATAGCCAATACTCACGTTTCTTAAACGCAGGTAAGATGCGTCCTGTATATCTTTGGACGAATAGTTACGAGGGGAGGTAATACCTGGCAGAATAGCATTGTCTCCCGGCTTTTTCCAACGATCGTATAACATGCGTTTTGACTGATTACTGCTAGCAAAAGAAGGGTTTTCGTTATAGTAATCTTCGTTCAGGTAACGCATTGCTTTATCAGCAAACGTAAACAGGGCATTTAAGTAGAACCCTTTCCAGGTCAACGATGTATTAAATCCGCCCGTTAATGGTGGTATATAAGTGCCGAATTCAGCTACACTTAAAGCGGTTTCATTGTAGTTGCTGGTTTTATTACCGGCACGATCGTAATACAAGGGTTTACCATTGGCAGGATCTACTCCCGCCCATTTAGGCGCATAGTGCGAACCATAAGGCAATCCTACTCTTACAATCTGGGAGAGGCCCTGTGTAAACTCAGTGGCTGTTCCCAAATCTGTGACCAGGTTTTTATTATAGGCAAAGTTGACACCAACGGTCCAGGTGAAATCTTTCCGGCGGATCACATCTCCCTGTACATCCATTTCTATTCCCCTGTTGCGCATTGCACCGGAGTTGAGGGATAAAGTATAGAAGCCGGAAGTGATAGACTGTGGCTGATCAACGAAGAGGTTATTGGTAATTTTATTATATACATCGGTAACTACGCGGATACGGTTATCCAGCATACCGAGATCAAAACCGATATTCAGTTCTTTGGCATATTCCCAATTGTAGGCAGGGTTACCCGGCTGATAGGGGTAAATGCCCGGGTTACCACCATACTGGATGGTTTTGAACGTGCGGAAATAAGCGAAAGGTCCTGCACCCGTAAATGGATTGGCAGAAGTACCATAGCTGGCCCGGAAGCGAAGATTATTTACAACGTCGACATCTTTCAGGAAATTCTCCCGTTTCACTTCCCAGCCAAAACCCAGGGAATAGAATCCATGCCAGCGGTTATTAACGGGTACCGTAGAAGCCCCGTCCCGGCGGTAACTGGCGTTCAGGGTGTATTTTTCATTGTAGGTATAACGTCCTACTGCGATGTAAGAAGCCAGGGCGCTCTTTGTTCTGCCGCCGCCTAACAGTGGTGTGAATGGTGACCCTGGCGTAATGGCTGCCGGAGTAGCCGGGAAACGGCCATCCAGGTCATACCCGGTATAATTAAATGAGCGATAGTTATTGCTCACATACTCATAGTAACCGGATACTTCAAAATCATGTTTATCCACAATTTTGCCATAGGTTAAACCGGAAGTGCTCACCAGGGTAAAATTCCGGGTAGTACCTTCTCCGAAGCTACCTTTGGCGCCGTTGTCTACCTTATAACCGGAATAAGAATCCGGGTTCACATATTGTTCGGAAGTAGTTTCCCTGAAATCAAGTCCCAGTCTTGTTTTAGCAATCAGGCCTTTTGCCAATTGGTAGTTGATGGAGGTTCCGATAATGCTTTTCAGTTGATTTTCTTTGGCGGAAGTATTTAACATTGCTTCCAGGGCCTTGCTACCTTCACGCGGATCGAGGGTAGGATATTCATCACGGTTATAGCGGGTCATCAGGGTACCATCTGCTGCATAGGGGTATTCATACGGCATGGCGTAGTATACAGCAGCCAGTGTGTTTTCGCCGCTGCTGGATGCTTCATTGCGGATAAAAGACGACTCCGTATAGCCGAGACCGATATTAATGTTAGCGGTTAACTTTCCGGCGTTGAAATCCACATTATTTTTCAGGCTGTAACGTTTCAGGTCGGAACGCCTGGCAATACCCTGTTGATTGAAATAGTTGACAGAGCTATAAAATCTCACATTATCATTTCCTCCGCTGGCGCTCAGTTGTTGTTCCTGGAATTTCCCCGTTTGCAGGAAAAATTTCTTCCAGTTGGTATTCATGCCCCGTAAGCTGTCGAGAATATGATCCGCCTCTTTTTGTTCTGCTGGTGTTTTGGTAGCATAATCCGGATTTTTGGGAGAATAGTCCCAACCGGGTCCATTACTTTCACCGGTTTCCAATCCCACTTCTTCCTGGAATTGCAGCACTTCTTTCGAATTCATCATCTCGTATTTCGGCGTGGTCATATTGGAGAAACCGTATTGAGATTTATAGCTGATGGCTACTTTACCGGTTTGTCCTTTTTTAGTGGTGATCACAATTACGCCATTGGAGCCGCGGGATCCGTACAATGCTTTAGCAGAAGCATCTTTCAGCACCGTAACGGAAGCAATATCTTCGGGATTGATGCCCTGGAATGCGCCGGATTCAATGGGAATTCCGTCCATTACATATAGTGGTGCGGAGGTACCATTGATAGTGCCTACGCCTCTTACGGTTACCGTAGCGCTGGCGCCGGGTTGTCCGGAGCCGGCGGATACCACCATGCCAGGCACGCGGCCCTGCAGGATTTGGTCGAAGCTACCCATAGGCACCTGGGTAATTTTATCGGCCCCCACGATGCCGGAAGCGGCGGTAGATTTATCCCGGGCATAATTCGTATAGCCGGTAACGGTTACTGCATTCAGGGTCTTGATATCTTCTGTGAGTTTTATGTTGATTTCGTGGCGGTTGTTAACCGGTACTTCCTGGCTCACATAACCTACCAGTGAGAACCGCAGGGTTTTCACCTGGTCTGGAATAGTTAAGGTATAAGTACCATCGGCCTGGGTGAGGGCGCCGGCAGTGGCGCCTATAGCCCTTACTGTTACACCGGGCAGCGGAAGGTTATCCATGCCGCGAACTGTTCCGGTAATAGTGATATTATCGGCCATGACAGCACCCGGGGTTTGGGCATATACCACCACCAGGCCATCTTCTTTCAACTGGTAAGCCAGGTTGGTGCCGGAAAAGGCTTGCGTTAACACCGCATCGAGGGTAGCATTTGTAGCAGCTACAGTCACTTTCTTGTTGTCCGGAAGTGTTTTATCGTGAAACACAAAACGATAAGCCGTTTGCTGCTCCAACGTTTTCAGCAATTGCCTGATACTTGTTTCTTTTACCTGCAGGGTAATACTTTCCTGCCCAAAACAAATAGCCTGCACCTGAAGGCAGGTCAAAAAAAGAAAGATTGTCAATTTCATAGTTAGCAGCAATTTGCCGGCGGGAACAGGCTTCCCTTTCCATTCCAGGAATACAAGTTTTAACATACCTTTGATGTTGGTTTAGTAAATGATCAATCCCGACATTTCTGAACTTTTCGGGGGAAGTGTTCCAGCACTTCCCCTTCTTTATTTTTGGTTGACTTACACTATTTTATTTACTGATAATAATGGCGCCGTTTACCATTTTAAAATTGAAAGGATACGATAACTGCAAGGCATCCAATGCTTTGATAATCGTTTCACTTTCGAAGGTGCCGGAGTAGCGGTATTCTTTCACGGTATCATCTGCAAACTCCACCCGGATACCATACCATTTTTCCAGTTTGGCGGCAATGGCTTCCAGGGTTTCATTTTCAATTTCAAGCCGGTTGCGTACCCAGGCAATTTCTTTGGCTTTGTGGTTCACCGGATCTGCATCCAGTGGCGCTACAGCAAAAGGTTTGGCGGCCGCCGTTATTAATTTTTGATTTGGTTGCAATACAATTTTTTGTCCGGGATGTCCCGGCATCGTCACTTCTACTTTCCCTTTAAATAAAGCGGTTTCTGTTGCACGATCCTGGTAGGCGCTTACATTAAAAACAGTACCCAGCACTTTGATGTCTACTGCCGCCGTATGTACCATAAAAGGATATTGTGCATTTTGGGTAACATCAAAGAAGGCTTCCCCCGTAAGGGTGAGCTGCCTGTTATGCTGGTTAAATCCGGGCGACAATTCCACCCTACTATTTTCCCGCAGTACCATAGAAGAGCCATCCGGCAATACCACCGTTTTACGGGGATCTTTACCCGCATTGATGACCACCTCTTTTTCCGGTACATGGGGATGCCGGTAAAAAAAGAAGCCGCTACCCGCCAGCAACAACACACCGCCTATAACGGCTGCATATTTCCATACCCGGCTGCCGGAACCCGCATGATCGGATTCCACGCCCACGGCCTGTTGCAGCAGATCATACCGGGCAATTCCATCTTCCAGGTGCTTCAGCTGCTCCAGGCGATTACCCTGCCCTGCCGATAACAAGGCTACCAGGTCCCGGGCTTCCGCTATCATGGCTGCTTTTTCAGGGTGCTGGCGTTGCCAGTCTTCCCAGAACAATACATCCTCATCATGTTCCTCCAGGCAATAGCGCTGGAAGGATTCATCACATGCAAAATCGATGACTTCGTATTCCTGGAAATTCATGTAGGTAATGCCTTTGATTATACAGACGGCAGAATGCATTACTTTTCCTAAGCGTTTCTTAATTTTTTTTTTCGGAAGATAGGTACCTGCTTATTTCAGCATCTTCCGAAGCGCCTTGATGGCATCATAGATGGTATTATAGGCCGTTTTCACGGTTTGGGAAGTTTGTGCCGCTATTTGTTCATAGGTAAGGCCTTCAAAGAATTTCAATCTCACCAGCTCTATCTGCCTGGGGGTTAATGTTTTCAGGGCCTGTTGTAAACGTTGTTTCAGCTCTTCATCCTGTTGTACCTGGATGATGATTTCTTCATAAGATAATTCACTGTCTGCCTCCTGATCCGTCATCCGGTGGATAGCAGTATGTATTCTTGACTGGTAGGCCAGCTGATCCAGCAGCTGTCGCTTAAGAGCGGTAAATAAGTAGGCAGGGACGTTGGTTACCGGGCGCAGGGTTTGATGGCGGCTCCACAACTGCAGAAACAACTGTGTGATACAGTCTTTTACCAGTTCATCGCTACCGCATATTTTCAACCCAAACCGCAGCAGATGTGAATAAGTGTTGTTATACAAAGCAAACAACGCCTGTTTATCGCCGTTTCTCAGACGTTCCCAATAAGTGCTATTGTCTTCTTCATAAGACATACCATTTCCTAAGCCGGATAGTTTACCGCAATCATCCACTGATTTCGCGCATCCTGGGGTTAAGATACAGCGAAAAAATCTTTATCGCTGCATTTCATTCAGATGCCCAGCATAATCTCTTCTTCCTCCAACGCTGCTGCTTCCTGCGAAATAGCCGGGCGGTCTATTTCCCCGGTTAGCAATAGGGTATATGCAGATAACAATACAATCAACAATACCTGGTAACGCAGTACAATAGGAGCTGCCAGCACACTAAAAGCAAAATTGACAAGGATAAATGTCCAGCATAACAACAACGCGATATTAAATTTGCGGCTGGATTTCCGGATACCTTTTTTAACCAGGTAACGGATGGTTTCTTCCAGGAATAATAAATGGCAAATAACGATTAATGAAGGGAATAGGGCCATGAGTGCACTTTGCAAATTATTATATGGGCTCATTGGTTTCTGTTTTTCCCCATCTGTGAAAAAAGCACTTACATCATTCATATCAGCGCCTAAATAAGGGCGATTATAGGCATCCAGTACTTCCGGCTCTGGCAATAGATATAGCCGTGCATTTTCCAACAGGTAGTAACGCGCAAAATCTAGTGGATACTTACTGATAGTATAAGCGCCGTAACTCCTGAACAGCGGTGTTAAATTGGCCCATCCGGTATAGGCATCCGCTCCTTTATGGGTTTTACCATATTGGCTTAATAACTGTTTTTGAGGCCCCGCCTGGTCCCACATAAATACCGCACCGTCCCATACATGCTTTTTATTAGGATTTTTTCGCAGACCTTCAGAATAAGTATATACCAGCTTATGCACAGCGGTAAACTGCGGTGGCACGCCCGTTGAGTCCAGCTTCCGGTACTGCAGCATATACATAGAATTATTCATCAACTGCCAACCACTGAAAACAGAGAACTCCCGAGCACCGGCATATTCATAAGAACGTTGCCGGACAAACATTACAAAGGAAATAATCAATACCAGTGGCAATAAAAGAGCCATTATCTTCTGCCATACCTTATACCTCGACAACAAGATCGGAATCAACGCCACAAATGGATAAAACATGGCGTTATAACGAATGGTGAAGGCAAGCCCCAGTACCAGTCCATGTAACACCAGTATGAAATTCGTAGGCTTATGCAACATCCATAACAACAGGGTAATCCAGGTAAGCCCCAGCGACAAAAACACCGCATCTGAAATGAAATAGTTACTCAGAAAAGGGAACAACGGGTTGATCAGCAAAAAAGCGTAGAAGCCATACCTGAAATAACCATCCGGACGAAAGATATATACTACGCTAAAGTAAAAGAACCAGGCGCTTACCTCCAACAATATCAACTGTAGCACAGCCAATGTTGTTTCTGAATGCGATACCTGGTGAAACAACCACAAAAATTTGGAATAGCCAATAGGCCAAATATTATGATCAAGATTTTGCAGTGCTGTTTGCATATAGGCGCCAGTATCCGAAGTAAAATCCATGTAAGGAAAAAAATGCTTGAATACCACCATCCTAACAACAACTACGACAAAAGCAATTGCCAACAGCAGGCGATTTTGGCGATCAGCAAAAATGAAGGCACCGAAACTCCGGGCACGTGTATGAACAGATAGCAAAGGTGATAATAGCATAGTCTTACTTTTAATTGATCCAACCGGCAGGATCCGTGGTTTTTACGCGTTAATGAGGGTCTTTATTCAGGGTTGACTGTGTGTACAAGTATAAGCGCAACAACTGAAACTGCAATTCAGTGAGAAGGATTATTATTTTACGATACGGGATTCTTTATTAGTAGCGTGATCTCCGTTAAAAGCACCATCGCCACTTTCAACGCATCCTGGTAAATATTTGAAAATATGTTGATTCGTCTGAATACTACCTATCGGGCTGAATGTGCCGTACCAGCCTGATAACAATACTTTTTATGATACGATGGAGATTAAGGTGAAAGTACAGCCGCGAACCGTTGTTTTTTAGGCTATCCCCTTCAAATAGACGCCTGTATTACACTTACATCAATATAACCCTTTAAAATTCAAGGTTTTTTCAAAAAAACACCACTTAAAATTTGTTCTTTTTGTGAAAAGTTCTAATTTCGCGGTCCTGAATTACCATTGCCTGATAGTATAACGGTAGTACTCGCGACTCTGACTCGCTCAGTCTTGGTTCGAATCCAGGTCAGGCAACCACTTAAACGCCGCAAATTCGCTATAAAGCATTTGCGGCGTTTTTATTTGAGTCAGGTTTGGCTAATATGTTGTCATTTAGACGAGCCTAGCCTTCCCGGTGAACCAGGTCCATCGAAAATGCGGGCAGGCAAATAGCCATATACTCGCAAGGCTCCTCAAATGGATTGCTGTATCTCACCCTTGCTCCCTTTTTAACCAGGATGCTTTGCCCTTTCTCCAGCACAATGCTTGCCCCATCAATTTCAAATTCTTTCTTTCCGGAAATGATATAAGTGAATTCGTCAAATTCCGGCGTCTGGTGAGGTTCACTCCAGCCAGCAGGCGCTATCATGTGCGCTACAGATATATTACCATGGCCGGTAGAGTTTCCCCATATTTCTTCAATTAGCTTGCCATCTGTTGTAGGCACCACGAACGGACTTTTTTGCACTACGTAATTTTTCATTGACTCGTTTGTTTATACCTAAAATAACGTAAAAAACAAATGGCAGGCCTCTCTCTGCAAACTTCCCTAATAAAAAGATAATATATCCCGGACAGGCTAAAATACCGATGAAAATATATTTGGTCTACGCATGATCGTGAAAATATATTAACATATGATAACCAATCAATTACAATTAATCATTCGATTTATAAAATATAGGCGTAACTACTAATTTATCTGCCCCAAAAACAGATATTGATAGTATCACCTGATACTATCAATTAATAAAATGATGCCTCCATACAAGATTACACAGGAAATACTTCAACTCATATCAGAATAGTTTGACACTATGTTTTATCCATAATTTACTTTAAGTTTACCCGGGCTATAGATTAATTATGGTGGAGAAAGACTTACTCTTTAGTGAACAGGAGTTATTCCGGCGTATATCTGAGGGCGACACTGCTGCATTTTCCAGCATTTTTCAAACTTATGCTGATCCGCTTCACTGGCATGCAGTTAAATTGCTACAATCTGAATTCTGGGCCGAGGAAATCGTGCAGGAAGTATTTGTTCAGCTATGGGCAAAGCGGGATTTGCTGACCCATATTGAATCTCCAGGAGCCTATCTGTATAAAATGCTGGGCAATAAAGCCATGGATCGCATGCGCCGCGATCAGCTGGAAATTAAAATGCAATACCTCGTCGCCCAGGCACTACACCTGGATCAATCAAACGAACCTATACAAGGTGAGCGCTGGGATCGCATGCAAACATTACTACAAGCGGCCGTGAACCAGCTACCGGAACAACGGAAACGCATATACCAACTAAAATACCGTGATGGCTATAGCTATGAAGAAATTGCCGTCATGCTTTCTATTTCTGTTCATACAGTACGCAACCAGATGTCGAAGGCCCTGCATACCATCCGCACATTTTTAATGGAAAAAGGAGCCGACTTATTCCTGCTATTGATCTGGATGGCAGCCCTCCAATAATTTTTTTTCAGGGAGTAGTATTTTTTCTTAGCGCTATTCGTCTTACTAATATCAGGTATGGAATCACCCATGGATCAATTAAGCTATTTGTGGCAGCAATATGCTACCAACCGCGCTACACCGGCCGAGTTAGACGAGTTATTCGATTTGCTAAACGACCCGGCGCAGGACGATGCCCATTTTATGATGTTCCGCGAAGCCCTGTCAACGGTGAAGCAAAACGAACACCTTAGCAATAGCAGCCGGGCCACCATGTGGGATAATATTATACATACCGCACAAATCGACACTATTCCAACCAGGATTGCCGAATTAACGCCGGCCCGGCGGAATACCGCCATTTTCCGCTGGGCGGCGGCGGCAGCCGTATTGGCCCTATTGGCTACAGGCCTGTACTTATGGCAACAACCACACACCACAACAGGCAAAGCCATCACTAAAAACACCCTGCCACCAGGCAAAGCAGGTGCAGTACTCACCCTCGCCGACGGTTCAGAAGTAGCGATTGATAGCGTAGGTAATGGTGTGATCCCGCAACAGGGCGGCGCTTCCGCCAAATTGATGAATGGCACACTGGTATATGAATCCAATGGAAAAGAAGTAGTCTTTAATAAAATGACCACTCCCAAAGGCCGGCAGTTTAAACTAACGCTACCCGACGGATCCATGGTTTGGCTAAATGCCGCCAGCACCATCCGCTATCCAACGGTTTTTGCCGGCCATGAAAGAAGAGTGGAAATTACGGGAGAAGCCTACCTGGAAATAGCCGCCAACGCCAGCATGCCTTTCCGTGTAGCCATAGACAATGGTACTACCATTGACGTATTAGGTACCTCCTTTAATATCAACGCCTATCCAAATGAGGCGGATATAAAAACAACACTGATCAGTGGAGCGATCAAGGTAAAGCATAACCAACAAACCATTACACTACAACCAGGTCAACAGGTAGCACAACAAAGTGAACAGCTACAACTCATTAAACAAGTGAACATTCAACAAGTAATTGCCTGGAAAAATGGATTCTTCAACTTCGATGGTGTTCCATTAGCAGCATTAATGCGCCAGATCGAACGTTGGTACGACATTACCGTTGAATATGAAAATGGCGTACCGGACATCACTTTCGGAGGAAAAATGAGCAGACAGGAAAGCCTGGAAAGCTTATTGAAAGGACTGGAAGAATCAGGCGTACATTATCGTTTAGAAGGCAGAAAAGTCATTGTGATTAATAAATAATACACAACCAAAATAAAAACGGAAAAATCAAATATGCAGATGCCGGCAAAAAAAACCGGGAGCGATTGGCGTCGCCTCCGGCTAGTATTCGGTTGATCCGTTGTATTCGCATTCAACGATTATTTTAAACAACCAAACTGATGCAATTTAACCAAAAAACTGCAATTCGGTACAGACTTCGTGTGCTCACCAATGTCTGTGCTGGCCTGGATTTCCGGCAAGGATTCAGTAATATAAACACGCGGGCTGTTCAGCTATCGCTATTATTCCTCCTGGCCATCAATTTATCAACCAATGCACAAACATTAAAAAATGCGATTTCATTTTCCGGGGAGAATGTGCCGCTTTGCAAGATATTCCCTGTCATTGAAGAACAATGCGGTTATACTGTTATGTATAACAAACAACTACTCTCGACTGCACATCCAATTAATCTGAAGGTGCAAAACATGTCGCTGTCCGACTTCCTGGAGCTGGCATTTAAAGATCAGCCACTGATGTTCAGAATTGGTGACCGCACCATCTTCCTCTCTGAAAAAACGCCTGGCCTCCCTTTATCCATCGCCGTAGCTATACCTAAAGACAGCTCCTATACCATCAATGGTGTTATTTATGAAGCCACTACGGGAAAGCCTTTGATTGGTGTTACGGTGATGGTCATGAAAAATGGTAAAGGCACACAAACCGATGAAAAAGGTGAATTCAGGATATCTAAAATCGCCGGCCCTGATGTGCTCAGCATGAGCTATATCGGATACCAGCCTATTAAAATAAAAATTGCCGGCGCCACCAGTAAAATTTCCGTCAGTATGGCACCGGCCACAGATCAGTTAGACCAGGTGGTAGTACAGGCATATGGCGTAACCAGTAAACGTTTGGCTACCGGTAGTATTACGAAAGTAACAGGTGAAGAAATTGCCAGGCAGGCAGTGCTCAATCCCCTACTCGCGCTGCAGGGTAAAGTACCGGGGATGATTGTGACCCCTAACAACGGACATTCCAGCGGAAATGTGCGTATAGAAATAAGAGGAAGAAACTCTGTAGGATTCACGGCTATTTCAGACCCACTATATATTGTTGACGGCGTTCAGTGGAATGTAGCCAATATCAATGCCCCCATTTACGGAATGACCGGAGGCCTGATCCAGGGCGGTTATACGAATGTAGGCGGACAAAGCCCGCTGTTTGCCCTCAATCCAAAAGACATCGAAAGCATTGAAGTATTAAAAGATGCAGATGCTACCGCTATCTATGGCTCCAGGGCTTCCAACGGTGTTATACTCATCACCACCAAAAGGGCGAAACCGGGAAAGACTACCTTTAATGTTGACTACACAGAAGGTTGGAGTACCCCCTCCCGCCGCATTCCGCTGATGAATACCCCTGAATATATTGCCATGCGTAAAGAAGCCTTTGCGAACGACAATATTACACCCAACGCCGAAAATGCACCCGATCTGATGAAATGGGACACCACCCGGTATACCGACTGGCAAAAGCAACTGGTGGGTACCGGCAGACAACGTGTGATAGCAGTAGGGCTAAGTGGAGGAGACTCCCATACTACTTTCCGGTTAAATGCCAACTATGATAAAACCATCGATCTGATGAATGTTTCTGGTGGCAATACCAGGGGATTAGTACAATTTAACCTGAACCACAAAAGCCCGAATGAGAAGCTACGCATGGATTTGAATGTGGGTTACAGTAGTATGTTGGTGGATGCCGTGAACTATTCCGGCAGCTTCTCCACGTTTATTCCAAATGCGCCACCCATCTTTGATGAGCACGGAAAGTTAAACTTCGAAGGATGGAATTTTGGTTATAATTCATTTGCATTTCCCTTCTCTTACTTGCTGACACCCAGTGTTAGTAAAACCAATTTCCTCTCCTCAGCGCTCAATATGTCCTATAAGCTGGCCCCTGGGCTGAGCGTCAGTGTACAAGGTGGTCTCACTCAAAATACCGGCAGCAATAATTATAAAATACCCATCGCTGCACAAAATCCTTTGTTTGGAGACGTGACCGGCCAGGCTACTTTCGGGAACACACTCTCCCGGAATTTTAATGCCACTCCCCAACTGGAATATGTGCATATGCTGGGAAAATCCCGTATAGCCGTACAGGTAGGAGGTACTATTCAACAGGCCACTACCACCGGCACCACCGCTACCGGTACCGGGTATGAATACGATGAATTGCTGAATACAATAGCCAATGCGCCTTCTCAGCAAACTACTGAAATGCGTACCGACTATAAATATGCCGGCATGTTCACCCGGGTGAATTATAACCTGGAAAATAAATACATGCTGAACATTAATCTCGAAAGAGATGGTTCCTCCCGGTTTGCGCCAGGAAAACAGTACGGCAATTTTGGCTCCATTGGAGCCGGCTGGGTCATCAGCGATGAAAAATGGATGAGAGCTCTCCTGCCGCAATGGATCAATTTCTTCAAACTCCGGGGAAGCTACGGTATGACGGGTAGCGATGGCTCCATGGATTATCAGTACATGAAAGAATGGGCCCCCAAGGATCCTGATTACAACTCGGTACTCATGCCCGCCTACAACGGCATTAAACCATACCTGCTGCAACATTCCTTCAATGATCAATATCAATGGGAATCCAGTAAACAGCTGTCGCTGGCAGCGGAAAGCGGATTTTTCAATAACAAACTGATGATCTCGGTGGAATGGTATCGTAAACATACCGACAATCAGCTCACGCAGTTTCCAACACCTATATTTACCGGCTTCCCTTATGTATTGGGCAACTGGACTGCCAATGTACAAAACAGCGGCATCGAGGCGAGTGCGAACTGGCAGGCAATTAGCAAAAAAGATTTTTCGCTTGTTGTGAACTTCAATATTGGCGCAAACAAAAACAAATTAGTGTCTTACGACGGTATCGAAAACTCACCCTATGCCATGTATTACAAGGTTGGCAGATCGCTCAGTACCATGTACCTGCTTCATTACCTGGGTGTGGATCCCAGAACCGGGCAATACAGTTATGAAGATCATAACAAAGACGGACGTGTTACCTACGATGCCAATTTGCAGACACCCAATATCGATGACCGGTACATAGAGCTGGATATGACACCTGCTTTCGCCGGTGGCGCAGGAGCAATAGTCACTTACAAACAACTCACCCTTAACCTGGGCTTCTCTTTCAGAAAACAATTGGGACAAAATCTGCTGGCGAACGCACGTCCGGGGAAAATGGAAAACTTATATCTCCCTGCCAACTATGCTAAAAACCGCTGGCGTAAACCAGGTGACATTGCATTATATGCACCTTATTCCACCAACATCGATGTGATGAATGAATCTGATCGCACTTATACGGATGCCTCTTTTCTCCGGCTGAATAACCTGAGTGTAGGCTATGAATTACCATCAGCTTTCGCAAAGAAGGCAGGCATGCACAGTTGCAGCCTGATGATGAGTATACAGAATGTTTTCTGGATCAGCAGGTATATGGGATTAGATCCTGAAATTCAGCAGCTTTCCACCATTCCTACTGCCCGGACGTTGACTGGCAGATTGTCCTTTACTTTTTAAATCATGAAGTATATGTCTTTAACACGTGGTGTATTCGCCAGTTTTTTGATTTTACTGCTATCTTCTTCCTGTAAAAAATTAATAGAAATTCCAGATCCTGCCACCTCGGTGACTTCAGAGAAAATATTCTCTTCTGATAAACAAGCTGAAGGTGCGCTGGTGGGAATTTATTCCCGGATGATCAATTCAAACGGATTCACTCCCTGGCAGGCAGCCACCGAGTGCACTACCTCCGGACTCGCCACCATATTGGGAGGATTATCATCGGATGAACTTTATTTAAGAGCAGGCGTACAAAATACTGCCTTCTATTATTTTAGTACCAACAAACTAAATGTAGAGAATGGCGGTACCAGTGTCCGGAATGCCTGGGCAAGCGCCTATAAAACGATTAGTGCCGCCAATGCAGTGATTGAAGGATTAAATGCTTCAACAGCTCCCGGCTTGCAGGACAGCGTTAAAAAAGTTTTCAGAGGAGAAGCCAAACTGGCGCGTGCCGTTTGCTATTTCTACCTGACGAATTTATTTGGAGAAGTACCACTGGCACTTGTGATGGACTACAACAGTACCATAAAATTACCTAATGCCCCACAACAGGATATATACCGGCAGATAGTAGCAGATTTACAAGAAGCCTATACCGTATTGCCTGGTGATTACACGGCTGGTCGCGGTGAAAGAGTAAGGCCCAATAAATGGACCGCAGCGGCACTCCTTGCCCGTGTAGCGCTTTATTTACGCGATTACCCGGAAGCAGCAGCCAAAGCATCGGAGGTATTGGCACAAACCTCTCTCTATGAACTCGACGATCTCAACAAGGTGTTCCTTGCCAATAGCCGTGAAGCCATCTGGCAACTGAAACAAACTTCAGAAGATCTTTATATCCTGAAAAATGCTACGCCAGAAGGGTTTGCGCTGCTGCCCACAGGCAACTTCACTTCCGGTAGTACTACTTACTGCCTGACCACAGCATTGCGCCAGGCCTTTGAACCGGGCGATAAAAGATATACTGCGTGGATAGACAGCACCGATAATAAACAGACCAACCCTAACACACCCTTCTTTACCTGGTATCCGAAAAAATACAAAACGGGCAACCCTAATGTGGTAGCAGGTGCACCTGCCACGGAGTATTATATGGTAGTACGACTGGCAGAAGTACTGCTGATTCGTGCGGAAGCGGCCGCACACGGCGCTGGTGGTGGTCTGGGCGTAGCCATTGATGACCTGAATCAACTTCGCCGCCGTGCCGGCATTCCCACATTATCTAAAGACCTCCCTGCTGCAGCCGTACTGGATGCAGTAGCCGCGGAACGGCGTACGGAACTCTTTGCCGAATGGGGACATCGCTGGCTGGATCTTAAAAGAACAGGGAAAGCCAGGGAAGTGCTTTCCAGCATAGCGCTTAAACAACCCTGGGCAGGAGATTATCAATTACTATATCCTATTCCTAAAGATGAAATCAGCAAGGCACCTTTCCTGAAACAGAATCCTGGATACAATGCACTATAAAAAGAACTGGCATATGAACAATTACCGGATCAACAAAAAAATTGCTACCCTGCTGTTGTTACTTGGCCTGGGCATTATTTCCTGCAAGAAAGACGCCACACCACCAGGTACTTCCTCACTCATGGTCATGAATGCCATCGCAGGGAGCAATAATGTGGCAATGAATTTTAAAGGCATTACGCCAATAAATTATTTGCTCACTACAAGAATTTCTTATAACGCAGCGCAGGCATTCAGCTCCTATAGCGGCACACAGCCGTTAGGTATTTTTGAATATCCTGATACCACCGCTGATCATGCGTTATATAACCTGTCGCTTTCCTTACCGGTAGGCTCCATTACCACATTGATCCTGACCGGTAGCAGGGCGAAACCAGATAGCCTCCTGATTCACGATGACCTGCCCTATTATGCAGTCAACGACAGCGTAATGGGCATACGACTAATACACGCCGCCACAGGCATTGCACCAGTAAAAGTGATACTCAAAGGCGAGCCACAAAAAGAACTGGCCCAGCTTTCTTTTAAAACGCAAACCGCTTTTTTTAAAGTACCAGTAGTAGCAGGAATAGAAAACTATGTATTTGAATTCCGGGATGCGATCACCAATACACTGATCGCCTCTTATATCGCCAATGATATCGGGCAGTTTGATACGGGCAACAATCCATGGCTCCGTCGCAATATTAGCCTGGTGCTTACAGGTGCTACTGGCGCAACAGGCGCCCAAGCTCCTGCTGTAGCGGACATCAGGCACTCGAGATAGTTAATTGCTTCACTAAAAGAAATCCTGACGGAGACCGCAAATGCGGTCTCCCGGGGAACCTTTATCCATACAAAATAATATGAGCGTACTTAACATTGAAGGACTCTCCCACAGGTACAGCAGCTCCTGGGCAGTCCGCGACATCAACCTGGAGATTAATCAGCATGGCATCGTTGGCCTGCTGGGCTCCAATGGCGCAGGAAAATCTACCATGATGAACATCATCTGCGGTGTACTCAATCAAACCGAAGGCCTGGTAACCATCAACGGTGTAGATACCCGCAAACAAGCGGAACTGGCCAAGCAGCAAATAGGATTTCTGCCGCAACAGTTGCCCTTGTATACAGATCTTACGGTAGATGAATACCTCCGGTATACTGCAGAGCTGAGAGCTATTCCCAAAGACCGTATCAGGAAAGCCATAGAAGAAGTAAAAGAAAAAGTAGGCATTGCCCATTTCAGCTCCCGCCTGATCCGCAATCTTTCCGGTGGCTATAAACAACGCGTAGGCATTGCGCAGGCGATTATTCATAAACCGAAGCTGGTAGTGATGGATGAACCTACTACCGGCCTTGATCCTAACCAACTGATTGAAGCCAGAAAACTGTTACAGGAAATTGGAAAAGAACATACCGTATTGTTGTCTTCTCATATCCTGCCTGAAATACAGCTGATGTGCCGGGAAATTATTATGATAGAAGGTGGACGCATCATCTTCTCAGACAGCATGGATGCCTTCAATAACTATATCCAGCCGGGAAGCGTACTGATAGCGATGGAGAACCCGCCGGCAGAAGCAGACCTGCTACAAATCCGTGGCGCTACCAAAGTGGAATACCTCACGAAAAAACAAATACGCCTTTATTTCGAAGGAGACGCTGACATCACAGAACGCCTGGTACACGCCAGTGTACAACATAACTGGCAACTCCGGGAATTAAGCCTGGAACGCTCTCTACTGGATGATATTTTCAAACAACTCTCTACTAAAACGAACTAATAATATATCGCGCAGATGAAAATTATTTTAAAAATTGCCCGAAATGAACTTCGCAACCTTTTCTATTCGCCGGTTGCCTGGTTTCTAGCCATCGCTTTCTTTGTGTTTTGCGGCTACTTTTTTGTTGCTGCCACAGAAGAAACAGCAAAATGGCAGGATATCTTCTTCAAGAACTCACCCATTTTTAAAGGTTTTCCCGGCTCGCAAACACGCGCTGTTTTCCTGGGGGCCAATAGCTTGTTTATCAGCGCACTGAAAAATTTATATCTTTTTGTGCCATTGCTGACAATGGGCCTGATCAGCCGGGAATTTAACAATGGAACCATCCGGCTACTCTACTCCTCGCCGGTTAAAACAAGAGATATTGTGCTGGGTAAATACCTGGCTATTTTAACCTTTAATATGGTGCTGGTGAGCATTGTCAGCATCTTTGTATTAATAGGTCTTTTTGGTATTAGTCACGTCGACTATGGCGTGCTCCTTTGTGGAATACTGGCCTTCTTCCTGCTTGTTTCTGCCTACACCGCTATCGGCATGTTTATGTCTTCCCTCACCAACTACCAGGTACTCTCCGCCATTGGCTGCTTCATCCTGCTTTTTGTATTGGGTTCGATAGGACAACTCTGGCAGAAATATGATTTCATCAGAGACCTGACTACCTTCATCTCCATCAATGGTCGTACACAAAATCTATTGATGGGGCTTATTAACAGCAGTGATATCGCTTACTTTCTGTTGATAGATGCTATGTTGATCCTGTTTACTTATCTCCGGTTACAGAATGCCAGAGCAGTACTTCCCTGGTATGTTAAAACAGCCAAATACCTGGGTGCTTTCCTGGTAGTATTAGTCATCGGTTTTTTCACTTCCCGTTTAACTAATATCTGGTATTATGATACCACTGCCCAACAAGTTAATACACTGCATCCCAAAACACAGGAAGTAGTGAAAGAACTGGGAGATGAGCCTTTACAGGTAACCATGTACGTGAACTTGCTGGGGGGCGGCATGAGCAATGGATTCCCGGAAAACCGGAATGCATACCTCGCCCAGATGTGGTCACGCTACATCCGTTTTAAACCCAACATTGAATTTAAGTATGTATACTACTACGATGTTCCGGACGGCGATAGCACCCTGTTTAAATATTTACCCGGTAAAACACTGGATCAAATAGCGGCGTTAACCGCAGAGGGCAATAAGGTAGATCTTTCTTCTTTCCTTCGCCCGGACAGCATCCGGAAAATAATAGACCTGGCGCCGGAAAATATGCGCCTGGTAATGGAACTGAAATACAAAGGTAGAACTACTTTCCTCCGCACATTCGATGATCCGCTCTTCTGGCCTACAGAATCGGCTACTGCCGCCGCCTTCAAAAGACTTTTACAGAAAGAGATGCCGCAAGTGTTATTCAGCGCAGGACATTACGAACGCAATCCATCTAAACTGGGCGAACGGGAATATGCCGGCCACTCCGCTTCAAAGTGGGTACGAGGCTCTTTAACCAATGTTGGTTTTGATATAGATACGATTAATCTCGAACACCAGGATGTTCCTGCCGGCATATCCAGCCTGGTAATAGCAGACCCTAAAACAGACCTGAGTGAACAGGCGCGTCAGAGATTAAGCAAATACATTGACCAGGGTGGTAACCTGTTGATACTGGCAGAAAATGGCAAACAAAATACGATCAATCCATTACTGCAACCGTTAGGTGTTACCGCACTGGATGGTATGCTCGTACAACCATCGCCGCACGAAATGCCGGATCATATCGGTTTATATGTAAGCCGTCCCGCTATGGATATGGCAGACAATGAAACCGCCTATCTTGCCAAAGAAGGAGGCGACAGCATCAATATTATGATGCCCGGTGCTCTACCCCTAAAATGGTCCGATTCCAGCGGATTTACCATAAAGCCTATCCTGCTTACACGGCCACAATCTACCTGGCACAGCGCCCATGGCATCGTAGTGGATTCTGCTGCGCCCATATTCAATACGGCTGCCGGCGATATACAGGCCGATAGCTTTGTAACGGCCCTTCAACTGGTACGTAACCACAAGGGAAAAGAACAACGTATCGTAGTAACCGGAGACGCCGACTTTATGAGTAATGGCCGCATCCAGAACGACTATATGTATAGCACCATCTATAGCTGGCTGGACTATAACCGCTTCCCGATTTTCGTATACCAACATTCACCAAAAGACAACCTGATACTATTAACCTATGCACAGGTGATGACTATCAAATGGATATTCATCTGGATCATTCCCGGAGTACTGTTAGTAGGCGCCACGATTTTATTAATCCGCCGTAAAAGGCAATAACCACATTGTCAGATGCATTTACAAACTGATGAGCAAACAATTGATGATCTGCGCTTATTTAGCAAAAGAGATATTGTGGGCATCTATGAAATCTATAATCAGGCCTGCACCCGGGGAGGAGAAGCGCTGCTACAGGATATGTTCCGCCATCCGCTCACAGATGCCACCGCGATTCGCCGCAGAGGGAATATTATCCGGCATTTCGCACAAGCACGTATAGACTTCCCTTTTAACGGATCCCTGTTTGACCTGGCCGAAAAATATTTCTCCCACCCGGCACAACAATCCGGAAGAAACAGCCAGAGCGAATTAGGAGAAAAAGATATTCAAAACGGCGTAACAGCCGTGCTGGAATTATTACAGCGGGTAAAAGCCTTTATCGCCACAGACGCTGTCACCAGCAATACCGCCTTCAATTCCCTCCGGGAAGAAATGGAAGCGCGTTTGTCTGATCCCGCTTTTACACCTGTATTCCGTGAAAACGGGAAAAGTAAATTATCATTTGCAGCCAACGCTGCATTTGATAATTTACTTCGTATCCGCGAACGGGAAAAAGTACAACACATACTGCACTTTATATACGAACTCGATGTTTATATTGCCGTAGCACAGGTAGCCAATAAGCATCACTTCATCTTTCCAATACCATTGGAAAAAGAAAGCAATACCCTCACCCTCGAAGGCCTGTACCACCCTGCCTTAACACAGCCCATCGCCAACGATGTGGAAATGGGCTTATCGCAACGTGTGATCTTTCTCACCGGCGCCAACATGGCCGGCAAATCTACTTTCCTGCGCTCATTAAGCACGGTAATGTATCTCGCTCATATGGGCTTCCCGGTAGCAGCCCGTAAAATGGAGTTTGCTGTTATGGATGGCATTTATACCACCATCAACCTACCCGACAACCTGGGTATGGGAGCCAGCCATTTTTATGCAGAAGTACTACGCGTAAAAAAAGTAGCCGCAGAACTCAGTGCAGGAAAAAAAATATTTGTAGTGTTTGATGAATTATTCCGGGGTACCAATGTAAAAGACGCTCATGAAGCTACCGTAGAAGTAACCAAAGCTTTTGCATCCAAAACAGCGAGCCGGTTCATTATCTCCTCCCACATCGTGGAAGCAGGCGAAGACCTGCAACAACACCCAGGCATTGGCTTCCTGTATCTTCCTACCCGCATGAAAGGTCACACACCGGAATATACCTATCGCGTGGAACAAGGTATCACCGCCGATCGCCACGGGATGATCATTATACAGAATGAAAAAATCCTCGACATCCTAAAAAACGGAAAGAAGAATATTAACGTAAACGTTTAAACGAAGTGACATGAGCTTTTTTATTGACAAACAAACGTTAGAGGAACTGAACCTGTTAGGAAAATATCGCACGGGATCTATCTTTCATTTGTTTAACCAGGTGAAAACAAGAGGCGGAGAAAAGATGCTGGACGATATGTTTCATCACCCGCTGACAGATATCAACGCCATTAACACGCGCACAGAGATATTTCGCTTCTTCCAGGCATTAAATATGCCCTTCCCTTTTGATGAACAACAAATCATCAACATGCGGGAATACCTGGATACCTCCCCCGGCGGTAACCGGCTGGCCTCACTTGTAGGTACACTCACCCAGAAATGCCTGGCAAGCCTGACCCGCGATGAACACTACAAAAAGAAAGTACAGGGCCTCCAATCTACGATAGGCGTACTTCATCATTGTGCAGCATTACTACAGGCCCTCCCGGATAACGGGCCCTTTGCGAACAAGACCAAAGAAATGCGCACCCTGTTAGGAGAACCGGTACTAAAAACACTGGCAGATACCGATATCTATCAGACACTCTCCTTAACAGCGCTGGCACGATACGACTACCTGCTGAAATCGGCCTACGCCGCTAAAATGGAATCCATATTGCGCTTCATTTATGAAGTAGACGTATATATCGCCGTCAGCAAAGTTGCCGCCAAAAGAGGGTTTAATTACGCGCGTGCCTTATCGAAAGAAACAAACATACTGACGGCCGACAACCTCTGTCACCCGGCATTAACCAATGCCATTGGCAACCGCCTCACCATGGATGAACACAGCAATGTATTATTCCTGACAGGCGCCAATATGGCCGGCAAATCTACCCTGATGAAATCAGTAGCAATTGCCGTATACCTGGCCCACATGGGATTTCCCGTAGCAGCCACCACACTGGAGTTTTCTATACGGGAAGGACTATATACGTCCATTAACGTAGCAGATAACATAGGACTGGGTTACAGCCATTTCTACGCAGAGGTAATGCGGGTGAAACAAGCCGCAGAAGCTACGGCCAGCGGAAAAAGATTGTTCCTCCTTTTCGATGAACTGTTTAAAGGCACCAACGTAAAAGATGCCTATGATGGCACCCTGGCCGTTACAGAAGCTTTCGCGGACTTTCAGCATTGTCTTTTTGTAGTATCTACACACATCATTGAAGTAGGCGAAGCGCTGAAAGGCAACCCGAATATCCGTTTCTCCTACATGCCTACTATCATGGAAGGCAGCATACCTAAATACACTTATCAGCTGAAAGAAGGCATCACAGCCGACAGACAGGGAATGATGATCATCAGGAATGAAGGCATTCTTGATCTTATTTATTCGTAAAATTTTATGTATTATATGAAACAATTTATTAAAACAGGACTGGCTGCCGTCCTGGCATTACAAAGTTTGGGAAGCCATGCACAGGAAAAAGAATTCTCCCAACTCTCGAAAGAAGATCTATTATCAGATTTCCGTTTAGCCGTGGATATCCTGAAAAAGCAGCATCCAAACCCGTACAAATTCACCGACTCCACCACGTTTAACAAACAGGTAGATTCCCTGTTAAAACTGGCGTCTCAGCAAAAAGACATCCTTAGTTGCCTGCAATATTCGCCGGTGCAACTCCTGCATGATGTACATACTGCGTTTAACTTTTCGCCAGAACATATCCGTGAGGTCTATAATAATATTCAGTTCTTCCCCTTCCCTGTTGTGATTGAAAGAGGCAGAATCTTTATTAACTTAAAAGGAGGTGAAGTTCCCTACGGATCAGAGGTAGTAAGCATCAATGGCATGACAGTACCCGATATCCTTCGCGTACTTTCCAGTGCAGCTTACAGTGACGGCTATATTAAAACAGGGACCGACAGGGTATATGAAGAATTTCAATTACTGTTCAGTCTCCGTACCAACGTGACCCGCTCTTTTGACATCGTGTACAAAGCACCTGACACCAGCAAAGAAAGTAAAGTAACCCTCCCCTTTTCATCACCCACAGATGCTTTCCATGCCACCAAGAAAGCCGTTATGCCCATTAATATGCTGCAACGCGCGTATTATGTATACCGGAATTATTATGACGAAACCCAAACAGGACTGCTGACGGTAAATACCTTCTCCCTCGACGAAGCTACTGCCTACAAAGAGTTCAGCGATTTCTTTAAAGAAATTAATCGCCGGAATTACAAACAGGTAGTGATCGACATCAGAAGCAACGGCGGCGGCAATCCCGCTATCAGCGCATTGCTCTATTCCTTCCTGGCAAAAGGGCCATTCCGCAATGTGTATAACTACCGTACCAAAACAATTGACATTTCCTACACGGAATACGCAGTAGCCGACAATGGACGTGTATTATCCGAAGATGATATCCGCCGCAATCTGAACTTCCTCTATCAACGTTTTGACAAGGACAGTACCGGTTTTTTTGTTGGAAATGCCCGTTTAAGAGATGGATTACTGGAAGATTTTCCTGCCGATAAAGATGCCTTCAAAGGAGAAGTATATGTATTAACAGGCGGCGGCACCGTATCAGCCGCTACTTATTTTGCCTCACTGGTACAAAAAAATAAGCGCGGTGAAATTATTGGTAAAGAAACCGGTAGCGGCGTAGATGCTACTACTGCTGCCTGGTTCCTGAAATATATGCTGCCCAAAACAAAATCTATTCTCACCGTACCTATGTCTGAGTTGTATTTCTTCAATGCATCAAAAGACAGTGGCCGGGGTATTATGCCTGATTATGAAGTGCCGTTGAATCAGTTCATTAGTTATGTACGGGAGAGTAAGGATCCTGAGTTGACGTATGTGTTTGAGCGGATAAAAGCCAAGTCAGATTTGGCGAAGAAGTAATAAATAAAAACGCTGCAAATGATTTTGCAGCGTTTTTATTTATTGAATGCTAAGTAACCAGAAGGTGTCTCTTGACATTATCGAAAGACAAAAAGTAGCTATATCTTCTATACCATTTCTTACAAATTCGTCTCAGTCGCTTTCAAAAACGCTGGAAGACAGGGCCATCAAAGCTACTTCTACTGATACCAATGGGATCACCTGATCAATAAAAAAGTACCTTTATAAGTGGTGAACGGTTTATCCCTTGAATCAACATCTCCACAAAAAACTACCCAAAAAAATTTCCATTCCGGCAGTTTTCTGTAAATTAACGTATGCGCTTACTCATCCTTTCCATGCTTTGTTTGCTGTTTACGGCTTCCTCCGTAGCCCAAACAGCTGCGCCCGAGATACTCGGGCATCTCGAAACAGATAAAATCCGGGAAGCTTCAGGCATTGCCGCCAGTGTACCTTTAAAAGGCTGCTACTGGACGCATAATGATAGTGGCAATAAACCGGAAGTATATTTACTCAATCACAAAGGCGCGCTGATCAGCACCATTAAACTGGAAGAAGTCAGCAACCGCGACTGGGAAGATATTGCAGAAGGTATAGGACCGGAAAAAGGAAAGTATTACGTATACGTGGGCGACATTGGCGACAACGGCGGCATCCGCAAACATATCCGCATTTATCGCTTTCCGGAGCCTGTAAAAATGCCAGCTGAAAAGGAAAGTGTTACACCAGATGTACTCACCCTCAAGTTCCCGAATGGCGCCAGGGATGCTGAATCACTTCTGATAGATCCCATTAACAAACAAATTTATATCATCAGCAAAAGAGAAAAAGAAGTGAGTCTTTATAAAGCCGGCCCACTCTTTTTCAAAGATGGAGATAAAGTGGTGCTGGAAAAATCAATAAAGCTCCCTTATACCTGGGTAACTTCGGGAGATATCTCTAAAGACGGCCACCACATTGTTATTAAAACATTAACCACTATCTACTACTGGCATCGCAATGCCAATGAAAGTGTAGAGGAAGCCATGGCTAAACCTGCGAAAATACTGCCGTATGTGGTAGAAAAGCAGGGAGAAGGCATTACCATTACACCTGCCAACGATGGCTATGTAACCATCAGCGAAGGCAAAAATTCGCCCCTCTATTTTTATAAGTGGAAATTCTAAGACCCGCTCCGCTATTTAACGAAAACTAAACCCTTTTCCCAATAAGCGCTGCGCTCAAAACCGCGGCCAAAGTAGTAATGCTGCTGTCGCATTTCAGTAACAACTCCTATAATTGTATAGTGCGGGCAGCCCTCATCATCTGCTGCTAACCCATAAAATATACACCCTCAAAACAGGTAATTCCTTCACCGGAAATACCTGCATAAAACCATTTTGCTATGCCAATGTTCAACAGGTTCCACCTTTTCTACATCCGGGGAATACCTCTCCAACAACTTATGACAAATACCCTGACAACCACCATCTGCTCACCTCAGCAATCACTTATTTAATAACCTCATTCGCTCATGCAAAAGAAAGCTATCATCATCGGCGCCGGCCCTGCAGGGCTTACCGCCGCCTATGAACTATTACAGCGCACCAGCATTATACCGGTAGTACTGGAAAAAAGTACCGACATCGGGGGCATTTCCAAAACAGTCAACTACAAAGGTAACCGCATCGATATTGGAGGACACCGCTTCTTCTCCAAATCCGATCGCGTAATGGACTGGTGGATGACGATGATGCCCCTGGACAAAGAAGCGGCAGAAATATTTTCTATCAGCTACCAGTCGAAAACCAGGGAAGTAAAAGCGCCCCGCAACAACAATAACAACACCGATACACTGGTAGCAACTGACCCCGATCTGATTATGTTGGTGAGACAACGCCTGTCACGCATCTACTTCCTGAAAAAATTCTTTACCTATCCCATACAACTATCCATTGATACCCTGAAAAAACTGGGATTCACTACCACTATCAGCATCATGTTCTCGTACCTGTGGGCACAAATTTTTCCCCGGAAAAATGAAAAGTCGCTGGAAGATTTCATGATCAACCGCTTCGGCAAAACCCTCTACCACCTTTTCTTTAAAGACTATACGGAAAAAGTATGGGGAATTTCCTGTAGCTCCATTTCTGCGGAATGGGGCGCACAAAGAATCAAAGGGATCTCTATCGGTAAGGCCATTGCGCATGCCGTAAAATCAGCTATCGACGCCGGCAAACCCAAAGATCTTAAACAAAAAAATGTAGAAACAAGCCTGATCGAACAATTCCTCTATCCCAAACACGGCCCCGGCCAACTATGGGAAGAAGTGGCGCACCAGGTAATCAATAAAGGCGGCACGGTACTTATGCAACATGACGTGAAGAAAATTCACACCGCCGGCAATCAAATTGTTTCCATCGAAGCAGTAGACCGCGCCACCGGCGAAGTAGTCACCCTGGAAGGAGACTACTTCTTTTCCACCATGCCTATCAAGGAACTGGTGGCCGACCTGGAAGCAAATGTACCGGCCAATGTACGGGAGATTGCGGCAGGACTGCATTACCGCGACTTCATCACCATCGGCATCTTGCTAAAAAACCTGAGTTTTGAAGATAAAAAAACAGGGCAACATCAACCGTTATCATTAAAAGATACCTGGATTTATATACAGGAAAAAGATGTAAAAGTAGGACGCCTCCAACTCTTCAACAACTGGAGCCCATACATGGTAAAAGACCCCGATACTACCTGGGTAGGTATGGAATACTTCTGCAATAAAGGAGATGATTTCTGGGAACTTACCGACGAACAAATCAGGCAAACCGCCATCACCGAACTCTGCAAAATCGGGCTGGCACAACAGTCTGATGTATTGGATGCCACCGTACTCAGAATGGAAAAAACATACCCCGCTTACTGGGGCACCTACGAACGCTTCGAAGAACTGAAAGCATATATTGACACCTTCGAAAACCTCTTCCTTGTAGGCCGCAACGGTATGCACAAATACAACAACTCCGATCACTCCATGCTAACAGCCATGGTAGCGGTAGATAATATCGCCAATGGCATTGTTACCAAATCAAATATCTGGTCTATTAACACAGAACAGGAATATCACGAAGAAAAAAAATAACCCATTAATTCCACCCGGAAACTTTGTTTTGAATGACGGACTTCAAAGCAAGGTTTCCCGGTAAACTACTACCTAATAAAAGAACCGCTACAGGGAATACTTGTAGCGGTTCTTTTATTGCTGCCGGACACCGGCAATCAACGCCGTCACTTGCTCATTAAATTTTTCTTTAGTAATCCCTGTTATACCTGCCAAAGTCCGGAAGTAATTTTCATTTCCCACTTCCAGCTTTCCGCAGCATAATAATTCCAGCACTTTCGGAAACCCTTTTTCCGCCTCTATCATTTTAACAATTAACGCATTGATCGCAAAATCAGCTTTCAAAGGACGCTGGGTGTCTTCTGAAAAATTATACGACTCATTATACAAATTAAACCAATTAGCGTCCGGGTGGGCCGCTGCATAACGTTTAACTATATCCATAATCTTCGGCCAGGGAATACCCCAACTACCACCGTATAAATAAGCGCATCCTTCATCTACCGGGCGATTAATCTTTTCCACAGATACCTTGCTATGTAGCCTGTCGTGCCACAGATCGTGGATATCCACCTCATTAAATCCATCCTTATTATCAGCACCGGCTACACAAATGCTTTTATGTCCATGAGAAGCACTTAATGAGTTAAAAGCAATTCCACTGTAATCCGCCTTGTATTGCAGGCCGATCAGCTGCTGCGCTTCATTGAAATTATCGCAACAATAAAATTCAGTGGTACAACCGGAAAGTTCCAGCTTTGCATCAAAAGATTTTAATTTTTGCGCATACACAGCGGCTCTTTTTTCGTTTAACCGATCCTTGTAGTGGAAAGTAACATTACCTATTTGACTGATTTTCCAGGATTTGGTCAATTGCGATAATGGTGAATAAAAGTAATAGTTAGCACCAGTTTTCTTTGCCAGAAGGTGAAAGCTTGCTCTTAATAAAGGGGTACTGTCGTATACTGCTCTATAGGAAAACTGAATAGAAACCAGACCATCACTTTGCACGATGAGATTATTCAGATAACAACGATAAAAATACTCGTTCTTATACTTAGCGCTTTTCTCGATGCCGTTTAATTCATCCAGCAAAGCTGCTGTTTCCAGCGCATATTCCAGCGCAACGCGGGTATTACTATCTACCGGTTTGTTTTTCTGCGCCAGGAAGTCATTCAGGTCATTGAAAAGTTGTGCTTTCACTACACTATCAGTAATGGGAATCCGGATACCTGGAAGGACCTGAATGTTGGTTTGTTGAGCCTGTGCGAATGAGATAACAAAAAGAAAAAACACGGAGAAAAGCCATGTGTATCGCATTACAATTGTTTTTGAGGATTAAATAGGTTTTCAGCTCATCAATCTATGAAAATTGGCGGAGAATGATCTTTTCAAGATTCAAAAACTGAGCTTATTGAAAATAAAAAAAGGGCAAAATGGTATGATTCCATTTTGCCCTTTTCTATCAATGTATTCGAACAAACTATTTAATTCTCATTCTTAATCCATTGCGTAACTACTTCTTTTTGTTCCTTGGTAAGGCTACCTGGTTTATACACCATTTCGTACACCATACGATTTCCATTGGGATTCAATACTTCAAATTTCACAAGTGTTGCATTATATTTTGTACTTAGCATTTTACTTATTTGAAGTGGAGATTCCATTTTTATCTTTTCAAAATATGCAACACAATGTGTAATATTGGTGTCTGATTTGAGCAATGCCCGCTTGAATCTCCTACTGTCAATTACTGTATCACTCAAATCTTTCACGACTGACATACCCAGGGATAAATCATTAAAGTCATTCCAATTAACCTCTTTGGAGATAGTACCTTCTCTACTTTTTACTGCTGACGCGGAGAACGAAGTATAACGCGTATATTTTCGCTTTCCTAAATCTATCAAATCGTACCAATCAATTGGATAGGAAACTTTACGGGTAGTAACCAATTGATGAGTAATAGAGTCAACGCTTGTCATTGATTTATCAACTACGCGGCTACCCTCATTCACAATATATTTATCATAGTATAAATACACCTGAGGAGGTAGTTCAGGTATGGAGCAATACTTCGCTGAGTCCGGATCAAAGAATGATACGTACAATACTTGAGAACCTGATGGAGTTTCATGCTGTAAATCTCCTTGTAAAGCATGAGTGGGTTGTGGCGTAGAACATCCAATTTGAAGCCAAATGAAAGCAAGTAACCCAATAAGATTTAAAAAATGCATGCGAATGAATTTTGCAAAAAATTGACTGTCAAACAGTTCTTTGATCAAACTAAGAACAAAAAAATGAACTAGACTCAATTATTTTGAAAAAAGAATGCATTGAAGTTATATGCTTTAGTACGCTCGATGGGTACTGTTTTTCCCCATTTCACATCAATATACCCCGATCTATAGTCATTTACGTTTGACTCCGCTTGACTCAAAAATACTGTCGAAGAAATCTCTTGCCAGGAAAGAGCTGCCATCGAAGGACCAGAGAGATAAGATCCTTTTGACGTATAACTTATAAATTTTCCTGTCCTAATATTCCCTGTACATTCAAGGGTTGCTTGCACACTCCAAACATTCCAGAGACTTTTTAATACTACCCAATTCCTTGTTCTACGGAGAATTGAATCATTTAATGGCGTAACTGTCGCATTAATACCTCCAGGTTCACCCCAGGTAGCAGAAACCTGCGACAACTCTTCCGGAGTATATGCTAAGAGCATTCTCTGATTAGCTTTTCCCGTATCTGGTGTAGCAACACCATCTTTTTCTAACGTAGACAAATTGGAATTTTCTTTTTTTACTGATGAGAATTCTGTCTGATCCTTTTGACAAGCGAACAAAAACAATACTGTGGCGGGCAACAAAAGCTTGATGATTTTCATAAATATAATATTTGGGTTTGGTGATAAAACTATGGAAAACTATTGATTGACTATTGCTGCTTGTTAATTTGACAACACAGACATTTGAATTGGATTTACAAATAGGTAATAAGCTTACGAAAAATGCTTAAGGTTAACTTTTTACTTACACAATTTCATTGCTCTATAAGTATGTATTAAATGTATAGTAAGTATTTAAATTAAAAAAAAAAATTTAACTAAGTGTCTCGCGAACCAAGTTTTAAAATCATAATGCACAACTATGAGGTTCTATGATTTTCCCTTACTTAAAGGGGAGGATTGTTATCTCAATATTTACCAAATTGATCACTTCTAACGGGAATGGTTAAACGCTTCACACAAACTAAAACAAAAAGGACAAAACGGAATTACTTCCACTTTGTCCTTTCTTTGTTGCCCAACCTGGATTCGAACCAAGACAAACAGAACCAAAATCTGTCGTACTACCATTATACTATTAGGCACCGTTTCAACGGGATGCAAATGTAGTTTTTTTCTTAAATAAAACAACATCCGCGAAAAATATTTCTGCAAAAAAATAATTACTTCCGGATAGACACTGACGCAATACCCAATGCCATAGCATCTTCTACGCCCCCTAATGCTGCATCTTTGACCTGGTACCTACGCCCTGTTTCCCGTCGCAAATAGAAAAATATATAGGCGGCAGCTACTGCGGTCACTGCTCCTATCAGCCCGCCCTTCCAGGCTTTGCCTCCTTTTGCCTGGTAAAGTGTAGCCCCGGTTAATGCCCCGGAAAGTGCCCTGCCGGCAATACCGGAAGCGGCTATACGATTTCCAATGCCCGGTGATTTATCTACTACCAGCTCTCCGGCTGCCAGTGTTTTCAACACCCGGGCAGTGGTGGGCTGTTGCATAAAGCCTAAAGGCGACCGCCGTAATTTATCAGAGGGTTGCTGGTTCATGGCATAACTGGTGAAGGCCGGCCCCATCGCACTACGCATGCCGGTCACAATTCCTAAACCAATTACCTGTAACATGGAGGGTATAATTGCTTTTTTCATACCAGCTGCGCATCAATCATTGTGCCATGACCAGCACACCTGCTGTGTATGCTTCTTTATAAAATACAAAATATTAAACATAAATAACTATTTGATTTATAATATACAAAGATAGATGTAGTCATTTTGTAGTAGTCCATTTTCCGTAGTGTAGTTACCGTGTAGTACTGCGTTTCTCATCTTTCCAATTCCCGCCTCCTACTTTTGCATCACATCGTTAAACCACAAAAACAACAACAACTATGAAAGCAAATCAATGGGCTATGATTGCCTATATCACCCTGATAGGATGGATCATTGCTTATGTAAAAAGAAAAGACGAAAAAAGTTCCCTGGTTAATTATCACCTGGAACAGGCGCTGGGACTTATTATAGCCAGCATCGCATGGGGAGTGGTATTGGGAATTGTGATATCAATTTTACCAGCATCCCTGGCGGGCATACTGTCTATTGCAGGCGCACTGCCATTGGTGTTCATGATTTTTGGTATCATCAACGCCAGCAACAACGCGCAACAACCGATTCCTGTAATAGGAAAAATGTTTGAGAACAAGTTTGTTTTCCTCCGGGATTAGTGAAAACCAAGCCCCAAAATGTTATACCCCATGAATGAGACTGTCTGCTGTAGCCAGTCTCATTCTTTTTATATTAGTGTACAATACTCATCAGGTAAGCATCCAGTCCTTCTTCTTTCCCCAGCCCCAACTTTTGCTTGATCCGGTACCGCGACATCAGGATACTCTTAGGCGCTACGCCCATCCGCGAGGAAATTTCTTTGGTAGATAATCCCATAGAAATATAAGAACAATGCTTCAAATCCAGTCGGGTGAGGCTATTGCCCGCCTTCTCCTGCAAGCGGCTGAAAAATTCAGGATGAATATTTTCCAGCTCTGTTTTAGCCGTCTCGAAATCTTCATCCATACGCCGGTGCTGATCTATCATGCGGTTAATTTGCCCCACCAAGTTACGATCGCCCGATTTCTCCGATAGCTTATCCTGCAAGGTTTGCAGCAGCTCATTCTTTTGCTCTACCTGCAAAGTACCGGCCAGCAAATCTCTCTGCAACTGCTCTTTTTGCGCCTGCATCAATTCCTGCTCGGCCTGTAAACGCGCCGCTTCCTCTGTTTGCAACCGCGCCTGCAACGCCGCTTCCTGCTTCTCCAATGCCAATACCCTCGCCTCTTCTTCCTTCAACCGCACCTGCAACACGGCATCCTGTTTTTCCTTTTCCAATAAAGTTTGCTGCTGCATAGTCGCTTTCAAGCGGAAGTGATAGGCGCGGAAAAGAAATACCAGCGCCAGTATACAAGCTACTATCCCGATCACATATACGATATTCAACTTTTTATTGAAGGCAGCTTTTTCCTGTAAGGCGGTCAATGCCTGCTCTCTTTGCTGCGACTGGTACTGGGCTTCCAGCTTTTTGGCAATCGACATTTTCTCTGCATTGAAAGCAGCGGTATAATATTTAATATACTCACGGGAATAGTCCAGGGCGCCGCGCAGGTCTCCCTTTTTTTCGAATACCTCCGACAAAGAGCCCATCACGTGGGCCATTACATTGTTGTCGGGAGATGTAGAACGCAGCAGGGTTTCCAGCGCCCCCATTAAAAGATGGGACGCACGGTCATAATGACCGTCCTCCATTTCAAAGTTACTCATCATGCCATAGCTGCTGGCAATGACTTCCTGCTGGTTAGTAGCCACGCCTATTTCCAGGGAAATATGCAGGTAGTTCAGCGCAGAATCGCGGTAACTACGGGGAAAATATTCCGCATACAGGTTAGCCGTATTCAACGCTACCAACCCCAATATGCTCGGGAAACTAATCTGATTTTTATGCTGCTGATAATACTGGATGGCAGCCCGGTTATAATACAAAGACGAATCCAACAACTGCCGGGCACTGGTATCGCTGGCAAAACGATGTTCATAACTACCAGCTACAGCCTGGTAGGCATTGCACTGATCATCCGGATCAGGGAAACGCTTGGCTGCATCGAGGGTCGCAAAGGCGTAGCGCGACTGGTTTTCCAGGTCGTCCCAGTCGGCATAAATAGCAGAAAGATTATACAGGATGCTTGTCTCCAGGCTATTGGCAGGCTGCCCCGCTCCATATTTTAAGGCCTGTTGAAAACTTTTCACCGCATCATGTGGCTTACCTATCCTGTTTTCCAGCCAGCCTTTCCGGTACCACACATTTTCCATGGTGAGCGGATCCCCGGATTGTTCTGCCAACAGGAAGGCGGAGTCCAGTTGCTGCTGCACTTTCTTCACCTCTTCCTGTCCAAACATTAAAGACACTAACGATGAATGACATTGTGCGGCATACTTACTATCCTTCATAGAACGACTCATCGACAACGCCACCTGGGCATTGGCAAGCGCCTGTTTCTGATCATAGCTCAATAAAGCACGACTTAATTTCAGTCTTGTTAATACCTGCTCCTCCGCGGTGAGCCCGGGTTGAGTTAACACCCGCTTCAAAGAATCCGCCACCGTTTTGGCAGATAATGTAATACTAGATACCAGGCTAACAATGGCACATAACAAAAATACCAGCCCCTTTCCAATATGGTTCATCCCGCAAAAATACTATTTGTAGTTGTTTTGTAGATATAAAAAATACGGCCCTGTAGTAACGTTGTAGATATACAAAACACCTGCAATCCGCCACTGTACTGTATTTTTGCATCAGAGTTCATAAAAAAAGGCGCCATATGGAAAATTTGAAAAACCGGCATCCTACACCTGAACTTAACATCGCATAAATACGGCCTTTCCTCTTTTGTTAGTTATCCCAAACACACAAGAATTACAAATTACGAATTACGGATTTGTAGGAAGATAATAGCGAATATCAATTCGCGTTTACCATCTTCCCGCAAATCCGTAATTCGTAATTCAAAAATAAAACATCTGATGTTTAAATAAACATCATACCTTTGTGCAGCAAAACAAGGAAAATGGAACCCACCTCCAAATTATCCGATCGCGTGATCAACGCCATCCAGAAAGATATCTCCCAGGGGAAATATAAACCCGGGCAAAAAATACCGGCAGAACCGGAACTAATGGTACAATATGCCGTAGGCCGCTCCACCATCCGGGAAGCCATCAAAACCCTCGCCATGTCCGGCGTACTCCGGGTACAGCAGGGAGCCGGCACCTTTGTGAATGAAACCATCAAAGCGGAATCGCTGGACCAGCGCCTCCGCCGCGCCGACTTCGAAGAAATTAACCAGGTAAGACGCATGCTGGACTACGAAATCGTAAAGCTGGCCGCCGAAAACCACACCAAAGAAGATATCCATGAACTGAAAAATCTTTTGGAACAACGGAAAAAAGCCATCCTGGAACAACAGTACCAACAATGCCTGGATGCTGACATCGCCTTTCATATCGCCGTTGCCAAAGCTTCCGGTAACAATGTACTGGCCGATCTGTTCCGCAGCTTCACCGTGGTAATCCGCGACTTCTTCACCAAACGCGATACCCAAAGCATTAGCCATTTCGCCATCAGTCATCATCTACATGAGGCACTTTATAAAGCCATCAAAAGCGGCAACGCCAAACTAGCCCGCCAAGTGATGGAAGATATCCTGGACAACAATTATTAAATTTTTGAGAGATGAATATTTTGATTTTTAGTGTGATCCTGCTAGGAAGCGCGTACATGGCAGGACTGCTCGGCTCCATCACGGGGCTGGGTGGAGGCGTGATCCTGATTCCTTTGTTAACCCTGGTATTTCATGTGGATATCCGCTATGCTATAGGCACCGCACTGCTGGCCTCTATCGCCAACTCCTCCGGCGCTGCCACCGCTTATATAAAAGAAGGTATTACCAATATAAGACTGGGTATGTTCCTGGAAATAGCCACCACCGCAGGCGCAGTAGGCGGCGCTCTCATCGCTATTTTTATGCCGGTCAACGCCATTGCCATTCTGCTGGGCGTTGTACTGATCTTTTCTGCTGCGATGACCATCCGCAAAAAAAATGTACACGCAGAAGAAACAGGGAGTAAACTGTCTTACTTATTAAAATTAAACAGCAGCTACCCTACTCCCACCGGAGTAGTCAGCTATAAACTGAAAAATGTAGGCGGAGGATTCTCTATCATGCTGGTGGCAGGCGTCCTGTCCGGCTTACTCGGCATTGGCTCCGGCGCCTTAAAAGTACTGGCAATGGACAGCACCATGCGCATTCCATTTAAAGTGAGCACTACTACCAGCAATTTCATGATTGGTGTTACAGCGGCAGCCAGCGCCGTGGTATACCTGCAAAGAGGTTATATAGATCCGGGGATTGCATTCCCGGTAATACTGGGCGTGCTGGGCGGCGCCTTCACCGGGGCCAGGATACTCACCCTCATTAATCCTACCACGTTACGGATCATCTTCGGTATCGCCATTACGTTTGTGGCCATAGAAATGATCTATAACGGATTACATCATCAGTTTTAACAACAGTGATATGAAGCCATTAAAAAAATTATTGGGCGACCGCGATATTGAATTATTCATTGGCCAGGTATTGAGAACCGGCGTAATCACCGCCAGCAGCATAGCTTTGCTGGGAGGTCTTTTATACCTGGTACAGCAGGGCGCCGCCAGCATTCCGGATTATAGTGTGTTCAGGGGAGAAGGCGCGGACTATACTTCCTTCACCGGCATATTTCATGGCGTAGCTACGGGTAACGCCACAGAAATTATACAACTGGGCGTACTGGTATTACTGGCCACTCCTATTCTCCGCATCTTTTTTTCCCTCATCGCTTTCGCACTGGAAAAAGATAAACTGTATGTGGTAATTACCACGATAGTGCTGGGAATTATTTTGTTCAGTATGTTCGGCGGACTGAAAATATAAAGCTATTCTTCTCTCAGTCGTTCATCCGTATACGTGATTTCAGTACGGCCGTGTGGCACAGGTTTGCCGTGTTCATCCACGCTTACAAACACCATTTTATCGACGGTCAGAATAGTTTTCTGCGTAATCTTATTTCTCACCTGGCAAGTCAGTGTTAAAGAAGTGCGACCGAAATGAGTGGCTTTGATACCCAATTCCACAATATCTCCCTGCCGGGCAGAGTTGATGAAGTTGATTTCAGACATGTACTTGGTTACACAACGATTGGTGCCCAGCTGAATAATAGAATAAATAGCTGCTTCTTCATCAATCCAACGTAGCAAACTACCACCAAATAAAGTACCGTGTGCATTTAAGTCCTCGGGCTTTACCCATTTCCGGGTGTAAAAATTCATGACAATTAATTTGGGGCAAAGCTATCCCATTTCTTACATACAATGCACAACTTTTCCGGCTACCATGGTTAACTGTATATTGATATCTGCATCAAAAATAATGTATATGATTTTAGACAGATGGCAATTGCGCTGTAGATAAAACGTATACCCTTTTCCGTTATTGTTTTATTTTTCGGAAGATAAATACCTTATTGTTCACTATCCGGCAATTCAGGCTGATGCAGCTTTACCGGCTTTTCCGAACGCGCTCTCATTTTCAGGTTGAGCACCTCAATGAATACGGAAAACGCCATCGCAAAATAAATATAGCCTTTAGGAATATGTTGATCAAAGCTTTCCGCAATCAATGAAACGCCAATGAGGAGCAGGAACGACAGCGCCAGCATTTTCACTGTTGGATGTTTATTCACAAAATGACTAATTGATTCAGATGCCAGCATCATCACACCTACCGCAATAACAACCGCAGCTATCATGATTTCCACATGATCGGCCATGCCCACGGCGGTAATCACAGAATCCAGTGAAAACACAATATCGAGCAATAGTATTTGCACAATCACCTGTCCAAAGCGCAGGGCTTTGGCATTAGCATTACCATGTTCTCCTCCCTCCAGTTTCTCATGAATTTCTGCGGTGCTTTTATAAATCAGGAATAATCCCCCAATCAGCAAAATAAGATCCCTGCCGGAAATGGCGGACTTCTCCAGCCAATCCGGATTTTGCAATCCAATCCACTCTCCTACATTAAACAGCGGCTTGGTTAATGACATGATCCAGCTAATAGAAAGCAATAATAAAATGCGGACAAACATCGCCAGTCCCAATCCCAGGCGACGGGCTCTCTTTTGCTTATCCAGCGGTAGTTTCCCCGCCAGGATCGAAATAAATACAATATTATCGATCCCCAATACTATTTCCAGTACAGTCAGTGTCAAAAGACTAATCAGCGAATCTACCGTGAGCAGGTGTTCCATAATTGACAGTTATCTATAGGTTGTTGCATGTGCAAACCGTAATATACTATAAATAGCAGAAAGCATAAAGCATAAAGCAAAAAGCTATTATAGCGGGTAATCACTCGCTATAATAGCTTTTTGCTTTATGCTTTATGCTTTCTGCTATTCCACAAAACTGATATGTTCTCTTATAATTTTACAATCTGCCATTGCTGATTACCGCCTGCATTCCAGTACCATTGAATGATACTGGCGCCATTGGCCGTTGAAGCACCATTTACATCCAACGACATTCCACTACTTACATTCAACACCTGGTAATAACCAAAACCTATATCTACGATGTTCCATTGTTGATTGATACCACCCCAGAAATCCCACTGAATAATACCCGTACCGGCGTTATTGGAGGGGGTATCCAGCGATTTATTACTGTTACGGTTGGTAATACTAAACTGTCCGCTGCCCAGGCTGCCCATTTTCCATTGTTGGTTATTGCCACCCCAATAGGCCCACTGGTCAATAGTTCCACCATTGCTGGTGGAGCTGTTGTATACATCCAGCGCCTTTCCGCTTTGTGCGCAAATAATCTTATACCATGCATTGCCATCAAAAGTAGCGGCAGGTTGCGTAATGTTAGTCAGTCCCCAGGCATACTGCAAACGGGCCAGACCGGAAGCATTGGTAGTAGTAACCGTGCTGCCACTGAGGGCCGTTACGGCGTAATAATCGCCGTCCCTTAACCCCGGCCAATACACACAGCCCATCCCCCGGTTATGGATACCGTTGGTCATCCCCTGGTAGTAAGTAGCATCCACATTGGTGCCTGGTGCGGCCAGGTAATCCACCCCGGTTGTCATAGGAATACCAAACTCTGTCACCACGGTTCTATCGGGGTAAGCAATAGTTGTGATGGCAGTTTCCCAGTCCGCGCTGGTGTGCTTGGAGTTATCAAACCAGGTATAATCATGGAAAGACAATAAGCAGGTACTAAACCGGCTATCTGCCCCTACGCCGTTTACATCAGAGGCAAATCCGGCGCCATCCAGCAGGATCCGGCCTTTAGGCACATTCGGATAATGGGTAAGCCAGTCTGCATACAAATTATTCAGATTCGTTAAATTATACCCATGAGGTTCATTAAACACCTCGAAATAAACGTTACCATTGCCACTGTATCTGTTTACCACTGTTTGCCACATGGCCCAGAATTCGGTTAAATTGTCCACTACACCATCGCGGGAACTGGCCGCCTCCCAATAAGCGATGATTACTTTCATACCACTGCTGGCAGCAGTGTCAATAGCGCCAATATAACTGTTCCACCAGTTTTGGGAAGCGGTAGGTGGATTGATGGGGATACGAATGGTATTGGCGCCTCTTTGTTTAAAGGCATTAACAATATTAATCGCTTTGGTTGCCGTGGTGGCATAGCTGTCGGATGAACTCAGTCCGGTGGGAACTACCCAGTCGTCCTTAAAGTTGTCTGCAGGATCGGCCCAGTTCATCCCCCTGAAGTCGGAAGAAACTGCCTGCAGTGACGCATTCGCCATCACCGCTTTATCTCCGGTCACTTTTGTAACTAAATTTTCTTTCATGTTCTTTGTACAGCCAGCAAAAATGACGATCAACGGGAGATAGAATAGTAATCGTTTCATGATGAATTGCTTTTTAAACGTGAAAAGGAAGGGTTAATGATATCAGTCTTCTGTGGAATAACGCCGGCAATATAGGGGTGTTCCGGTAGTACACCGGGGGAGTAAATCGTTTAAAAGAGGGGGTAAATTAGTATTCGTATAAAAGTGAAAGTAAAAAGACAAACGAACTGTCCCGCCCGCTTTAGTGGCGAATTTCCGGAGATGCCTGTACCTGTTCCCGGTAAGCGGAAGGACTGATACCATGATGCTTCCGGAAGAATTTATTCAGGTGGCTCTGGTCATTGAATCCCAGTTCGTGGCTAATTTCTTTCAAAGAAAAAGTACTGTAGTGCAACCTGTTTTCCAGCAAATGCAGTTTATACTGGTTCACATATTCCCGCAGGGTATTCCCGGTTTGCTCTTTAAAGAAAGCACCGAGATAATGTTTGGAGTAACCGAAAATAGCCGCCAACTGTTCTATCTGCACTTCACCGGTTTGGTGGATATGTTCATGAATATGATGCAGAATAGCCGTTACCCGGGCGCCACTGGCAGTACCCGCGGGTGTTAACACTTCGTTGGCTGCCTTTTTAATTTTCGCAAACAATGCCTGCAACAGGAAGAAAATGGTGTCACTGTTTTCACCGGCAGCCGCCTTCCATTCACTGCTGATCAATTGCACCAACGGCTCCATACCCGCAGCAGCTGAAGTAAATACTCTTTGCTCCCGCGCCTGCAATAATAACCGGTCCAGTTCCTGGTTCCAGTGTTGTTCTAACCGCATATGCCCGCTACCCTGCAGATATACATTGGTAAACTTAATAAACGTAAACGTAGTAGCGGTAGTGATATCGAAATGATGCGCATCGCAGGGAGCCAGCAAAAAAAGACAAGGGCCCGTATAAGGATAATCCACACCAGATATACAATGTGTACCACTTCCGCTATGAATAAAAATCAATTCAAAATGATTGTGGTTGTGCACCGGATGTTGCCATTCCGTAGCAGTAAAGTGCGACACCTTCAGGTACTCCAGTTGTATGTATCTCTTCATTCGTTGAAATATACCAATTATCCACCGCGATGTACAAGCCCGGTAAAGTCCCCGCCCGCGATCTTTGTGTTATCAAAATCAATACTAAAAATACAACAGTAATATGGAACAACATAATAATCGGAAAGTAGCGCTGATAGTAGGCGCACAGGGCGTAATAGGACGTAACTTATCCACATACCTGGAAACACAGCAGCAGTGGGAGATCATTGGCCTGTCGAGAAGAGGTGGCGAAGACAGACCTCACGTAAAACACATCGCCGTAGACCTGATGAACCGGGAAGATACCCAACAAAAACTCGGTCATCTCACCACTGTCACGCATATATTTTATGCTGCCTACCAGGATGCCGGCAGCTGGGCCGCACTGGTGGCACCTAATATGACCATGTTGCAGAATGTAGTAACAGTAGTGGAACCTATAGCTACCCAACTACAACATATTAGCCTCATGCAGGGCTACAAAGTATATGGCGCACACCTCGGCCCATTTAAAACACCTGCGCGGGAATCAGATGCCGGTACCTTTATGCCACCGGAATTCAATATGTCGCAACAACATTTCCTGGAGCAACAACAAAGCGGAAAATCCTGGACCTGGTCGGCCATACGTCCTTCTGTAGTAGGTGGATTTGCACTGGGCAACCCCATGAACCTCGCCATGGTCATAGCTGTATACGCTGCTATTTCCAAAGAGCTGGGACTGCCGCTCCGTTTTCCCGGTAAACCAGGCGCCTATCATACGCTGATGGAAATGACCGATGCCAACCTGCTGGCCAAAGCCACCACCTGGGCCGCCACCAGCGATGCCGGCGCAAACAACGCCTTCAACATCAACAACGGCGACCTGTTTCGCTGGTCCGATCTCTGGCCACGCATTGCCCGCTATTTTGATATGGAAGTGGCAGATCCGCTCCCCATACCACTGGCAGAAGTAATGGCCGATAAAGCCCCGCTATGGAATAACATGATGGAAAAATACGGATTACAATATGGCTATGAAGAAGTGTCTTCCTGGAAATTCGGAGACTTCGTGTTCTCCTGGGACTACGACTTCTTTGCTGATGGCTCCAAAGCCCGCAGAGCGGGGTTCCAGGAATTTGTGGATACAGAAAGGATGTTTATGGAAATCTTCGACAATTTTAAAAAGATGAAGGTGATTCCGTGAGGATTTTTATTTTTGGATATCTGTAGGAGATGATGCCAGTAACGCTGGCATCATTAACCCCTATCCTAACAACATGAACCCAATTGTCTTCAAACAGTTTATCAGGAAATTACCGTGTTTAATCCTTATTCTTTTTTCCTACCTGTTGTATGGACAAAATAATCATCCGGCATACTATGGTTTCAGACATCTGCAAACAATTTTCAAAGGAGATACCGTTGATATCTTAATAAAGTCGAAGAAAGGAGAAGAAACAAAAACGAAACCCTTATTTCTTTTTTGCCAGGGTAGTTTACCTATCCCGCTGATCATTGTCTATGATAAAACTAAGGAGAATGGTATTTATAGCGTATTTCCTTTTAACACCGATAGTTTGTGCGAAAAATATCATCTCGCTATTATCAGTAAACCATATGTTCCATTGATGATGAATCAGGAGCAATTGAACCCTGATTTGACTTATAGCGACAGTACCCGGAAGTACCCACGAAAATACCTTGACCGCAACCTGCTGGAATATTATGTTGATAGGAATAAACAGGTCCTTCTCTTCTTACAAAAGCAAAACTGGATTTCGAAAAAACAACTCATTGTAGCAGGGCATTCAGAAGGAAGTACCATTGCGGCAAAATTAGCCATGGCTACTCCGGCAGTTACTGCATTAATATATTCGGCAGGTAATCCAATGGGGCGGATAATGACCATCATTGAGCGCAGCAGGAAAGCAGAGAAAGACAGTGTGAGTGCAGCAGAAGACGAAATAAGTAACTGGGAAAATATTGTAGCACACCGGGAAAGTATGGAAACACTGTCTGGTGACCCTTATAAAACGACCTACCAATTCTCCATACCACCTGTCAACTATCTTAACAGGCTTAAAATCCCAGTTTTGGTAACTTATGGTTCCAGGGATGCCGGCGCGCCATTTAATGATTATTTAAGGGTGGAGACCATTAGAACGGGAAGCAGGAATTTTACCTTCAAAACATATATAGGAACAGAACATAACTATTTCCCGGTAAAGGAGGATGGTAGCATCAACTACGATGTTTTCAACTGGAATAAAGTAGCGGAAGATTGGCGAAAGTGGTTGATGGAGCTAATGGTTAAATAATGAAAAATGTTGTGCTGATTTTTCCATCTACCAGAAAAAAAAAGAGAATGGAAAAATTCCATTCTCTTTTTTAGTAGTTGCCCAACCTGGATTCGAACCAAGACAAACAGAACCAAAATCTGTCGTACTACCATTATACTATTGGGCAATACCCTTTGTTGTTTGGGATGGCAAAAGTATAACTTTTTTTATTTCTGCAAAAAAAACTTGCAATATTTTTTAAATATCCTTCGAGATCCGCTACAGTAAAGCCTATTCAATTTCAACCATCCGGCGGATCACGGCAACTTATTTACTTTTTCGCTTATCTGTTCCGGTTTTATCCATTCCATACAGGCGTGATCTCCCCTGAAACAGGGTTTATTCCCGAAAACAGAGCAGGGGCGGCAACTAAGGTCATTGATTTGTACCGCAAGGTCCACCGGTTGTGCATAGCCCATAAAGCCGGCAAAGGGATGGGTAGCCCCCCATACAGATACCACGGGCACCCCAAACAGGGAAGCCAGGTGCATATTAGCAGAATCCATGCTGATCATAACATCCAGCTGGCTGATAATCGCCATTTCTTCCAACAGCGTAAAGCGGCCCGCTACCAGTATGGCTTGTGGATATTTAGCCTGCAATTCGGTTAGCAGCGCCACCTCCTGTTTTCCCCCTCCCATCAGTAAAACCCGGTGATTAGGTTCCTGTAGTAACATCTCCAGCACATCAGCCATTTTCTCCAGCGGGTACATCTTTTCCCGGTAAGTGGCAAAAGGAGCCATTCCAATCCACTTTCCGGTGTCTTTGGCACCAGTGACCGCAGTGATGGATGCTGTTAAGGCACGGGGCGGAAAAACGGGTTTATGGCCCATTTCACAATGAAAGCCCAACTGCCGGAAAACCACGGCATACCGTTCAATAGTGCTGGTAAGTGGCCGTAATACCTTGTTCTCCTTTCTTGTCAGCGCTTTTTTTTCTGCACGTCCTTTATCAATCGACGCTACCGGGGTACCGGTAAGCCGGAAAAAGCTGCGTATTATCTTAGAACGCAATACATTGTGCAAATCGGCTACGGCATGAATGTGGTGTGCTTTTTTAACTTCACGGAATAAACGGTATAGTCCTTTTACTCCTTTATGTATGCCTTTTACATCTGCCGGAAAAAAAGTAAGCCGGGGAATGTCAGCGCACAAAGCACCCCAGTTGCGGTTGGTCACAAAAACAATCTCCACTTCCGGATTATCTTCCAGCACCTGCTTCATCACCGGGATGGTCATGGCTACGTCGCCCATGGCCGACAACCGGGTAACCAGTATCGTTTTAACAGTGCCCAATGATTGCCAGTTTATTTTTCAGTTTTGTATAAAACAGGGTTCAGCGAAGGATCATTATACATTTTCATCTGCTTATATACCTTCATGAACTTTTTACCTGCTTCAATATCTGCCAGTAACGCCTCTATGGCTGTTCCCAGGTCCTGTTGCTGTTCCAGCAGGATGTCCAGTTTCTTCTGACAGGCAGCCCGGTGCTCCGGCGTTGCATCAACACGATTGGCCTCCTCCTGCATATGATAAATCTTCAGCGCCAGGATAGACAAACGGTCTATAGCCCAGGCCGGACTTTCCGTATTAATGCTGGCATCCGCCACCGGTACTACTTTACTGTATTTTTCCAGGAAATAGCTGTCGATATACTCCACCACATCGGTACGCTCCTGGTTGGAACGGTCTATCCAGCGCTTAATGCCCAGGGCTTCCACCGGGTCTATTTTCGGATCACGGATAATATCTTCCAGGTGCCACTGCACCGTGTCTATCCAGTTTTTCAGGAAAAGCAGGTGCTCAATGCTGCTCTTTTCATAAGGATTGGAAATGGCCTGATGCACATCGTTATGCTCGTGGTAGGCCGCGATACTCTGGTTAAATATCTTATTGCACAATTGTGTAAACATGCCGCGAAGGTACAAAAAACAGCTATTAGCTGTTAGCCATTAGCTGTTAGTAAAAACCAAAATAACCCATTCACTTAAACACTAAAAAATCTCGCATTTTCCTAAAAGCTAACCGCTAATAGCTAATAGCTAAAAAAAAGAAGCGCATGGTAGAAACCATACGCTTATTGTAAAAGATTGTCATGTGAATGTTCGAGAATGCAAATCGTGAAGGCTTTTAATGGTTATCTTGGGGTTGAGATGCCGTCAAGGTGTACCACCTTAATTTCCTTTTTACCCTAAAAATGATGCTGTAACACACCAAATGTTGGCAATAATATTTTTATTGACTGTTTATATTGTTGAATATTGTTTGAATGAAGTAAATGTTAATCACTCTAATGGCTATACGTTTTTTTGAGGGTATAAATAAAAAATAACTAATCGCGGCAATTGTTAACAAAATCCAAATCACAAATTACAGGGCCGGATCACAGACATTAAATTTCATAAATGGAAGTGGCCTCTTACCACCAGCTTTATGGGACCTCCTATGCTTATGTTGACAATTCCTTTTGTTTAAATATTCTCTATTACTACTGGGTTTTCTAAATTATTAGGGTTCTGTTAGCACACATCACATTGTCTGTGTGTCTTAGTGCAAATTAAGAGTGGCCACTGCAGTATGCACTGCAGTGGCCACTCTTTTTTATACAACTTTCGTGGTAAATCTCCTGTTTCTTTGTCCATTTTAGCTAAATCAACTCTTCGGTTGACGCGCCATGGCAATGTAATAGAGCGGAATGCCCAATAAAATAATACCCAGTCCGGGTAAAGTAAATTTGCTTTCAAACACCAGCAACAACGCCGCAAGCGACAATGCCACAATGATATAAACGAGTGGCAGTACCGGGTAACCAAAAGCTTTATAAGGTCTGTCCACCTCCGGACGCTTACGTCTTAAAATAAAAATACCCAGGATAGTCAGCACATAAAATATCAATACCCCAAATATCACCAGCGCCAGCAAATCATTGTAGCGGCCTGTCAAACACAGCATAGACGCCCAGGCGCATTGTATCCACAATCCATATGCCGGCACACTGTGCTTGTTTAATACACCTGCCTGTTTGAAAAACAATTTATCTTCTGCCATGGTATAATAAATCCTGGCACCCGATAAAATCAGTCCGTTATTGCAGCCAAACGTGGAAATCATAATCATCACAGCAATAATGATCGCACCATTAGACCCAAAGATCTTTGCCGCTGCAGCCACACCTACACGGTCATTGGCGGCAAATGCAATTTCATTCAGTGGCAATACAGCCAGGTACATCAGGTTACAACTCACATAAATAATCGTTACAATCAACGTACCCAGGAAAAGAGAACGACCAATATTCTTTGCCGGATTCTTAATTTCACCTGCAATAAAAGTCACGTTGTTCCAGGCATCACTGGAAAACAACGACCCCTTCATAGATACCGCCACAGCCCCCATCAATGCCAATCCCGACAAACCAGCCGTTACTACGTCTCCATTCAGGGTAGTTACCGACGCCGCATCCCACGCATGCTGCCAGTTAGCCTGCCAGATTTCATGTTTAGCTCCCAACGCAAATCCGAAAATAATCAGGCCAAATAAAGACAGCAGCTTAGCCAACGTAAACACCGTTTGTATCAACTTACCATGATGCACACCACGTGTATTGATAAACGTTAGTAAGATGATAGACACAATGGCCACTATCTGCGCCGCAGAAATCTGCACCACACCTATATCTAACAAAATATTCTTTTCACTGAACCCAGGAATCAGGTAAGCGGTAAACTTGGCAAAAGCCACCGCTACTGCAGCTATAGTACCCGTTTGGATAACCCCAAACTGCGTCCAGCCAAATAAGAAAGCAATAAATGGATTGTAGGCCTCCCGCAAATAAACATATTGCCCGCCAGCCTTGGGATACATACCGGAGAGTTCTCCGTAACTGAGCGCGGCAATCAGGGTGACCACACCGGCCAACACCCACATCGCGGTAATCCAGCCAGCACCGCCTACACTACGGGCTATTTCGGCCGTTACAATAAAAATACCGGAACCTATCATGGAACCGGCTACAATCATCGTGGCATCTAGCAGCCCCAGGGAGGGCTTGAAAGATTGAGTTTGGTTGATTTCCATATTGTTATTTATAAAAAATCCCGGTTCATAAAGGAACCGGGACTATAAGGTAGAAAAAATTTCGAAGGTTTTATGCGCTTATTTTGACGCACCCGCACCATTCGCATTCATTCCTTTGATAACATCCGGTGTTACATCATATGCCGGATCTTTATACAGAATGTTGCTGGCATTGCTACGGTATGAGAATATATAAGCATAACGTTTGTCTGCGTTGAAGGACTTCAGGAAATCATCCAGTCTTTTCTGCAATTCCTCATTAAACTTGGTTTGCTGCTCAGTATAAGAAGCACCCAGGTTCTGCGCTTCCTGATCCAGCTGCTGCTTTTTAGCCATCAGGCTGCGTTGCGCGGCCTCACCCTGCTCCTGTGTAAGCGTGGACGCTTTACGCTGCAGGTCCTCATATTCTGCCTGTAAAGCACGGGCCTTGCCTTTCAGCTGATTGTCCATCTGCTCCTGCTTCTGTTCCAGTAAGGCTCTTTTTTCTTTAAAATACTCGAAATGCGCTTCCAGTGAATCCAGATCTACATACGCAATTTTGAAACTTCCCGCTGCTGGAGTACTGGTACCTGCTGCTGGCGTGGCTGGGGCGTTGTTACCAGCTTTGTTTCCCTGGCAAGACATCAATAATCCGGCTGCTAATGCCGCTAATAATCCTTTTGTCACTAATTGTTTACGAGTGCGCATGTTAATAGGTGGATTTGTGCTTCTTTTAGTACATTTTTAAAATGGAACGGCTAAAATAAGGTTTTTACCGGATTTTCAAATTCGGATCCCCTTTTTTAGCTAGGATTTAACTAATATTAGTGCTTTACCTTCTCCAACAGGAGTTCCGGCTCATTGGTAGTAATGAAATCAATACCATCTTTCAATAATCCATCCATTATTTCCGGATTATCAATGGTCCACGCATTAGTGGTAACCTGCTGTTGACGGGCGGTAGCAATTAATTGAGGATCCTTTTTAAATACCTGCTGGTTGTAATCCAGTCCCCATATACCATCCGCCTGCAATTGGGCCGGCGTTTTATCACCATTCAGATAGGCGATTTTAGCGGTAGGGTCCAGCTCCTTTATTTTCTTACAAATGTTATAGTCGAAACTGATATAAAACATCCAGGCCTGGGCTTTCTTAGCATGCACCATGGCTACTGCCTGCGTAGCCAGTTGCGCGCCTTTCCCTTTGGCAGAAGGCTTCAGCTCCAATACCAGCCTGGTTTTATGCTGTTCCATAATGGTATTGATATATTCTTCCAGGGTAGGCACGCGGTCGCCATTCTTTAACTGCACGGTTTGTAACTCCGCCAGGGTGGTTTCTTCCACTTTTTTACCTCCTATCTCCGGATCATGCGATATCACCAGCTGATCATCAGACGATAACCAAACATCAAACTCAGATCCTTCACAACCCAGTTTGATAGCGTCTTTCAGGGAGGTTAAACTATTCTGACTGCCTTCATGATACTTCCACGCACCCCGATGCGCCACTACCTTATTGCGGATGAATTGGTCTGCTACCAGCAGAAAATCAGCAGTATCATTACCCGCTTTAATACGCACCGGGTAAGTCATAACGCCGTTATCAGCCACACTCACCTTCCTCTTTAACTTCAACTCATTTCCGCTGATGGTAAATAAACCGGATTTATCTTCCAGTATCACAGCCGAACCTACCTTTCCTTCTTTGTCGTACACCTTTCCGATGGTGGCGTTCCTTTTCTTAACGGGAATCGTATAGGCATCCAGGTAAGGAGCCGCCGCCTGTTGCGCGCCTGCTGTTACGGCGCCCAGCATAGCCATTCCTCCAAGAAGAAACATTTTTTTCATATCCCGATCGTTTGTTGCTAAAAATAGCGTGCAATTTATTCCTTTCTCCCCCCTTGCCGGAAATCACCTCGTTAAATTAAAATAAAGCTTTGGAAAAGCAAAGGCGAAAAGCGGAAAGCAAAAAGCTATTGTATCGAATGATGGCAGCACGCACTACTCTTATACGTTATCATCATTCGCTACAATAGCTTTTTGCTTTCCGCTTTATGCTTTATGCTTTATGCTTAATTATGCTGGATCGTTAATATATCAAATCTTGCAGAGTCCAATGGATAACCGGCCGTCACCAGGGTATATACCTTCCCTTTTTGCGTAGGCAACGGGTGATACCTCAACGACAAAGAAGAATCCACGTAATTGAAACGAATGGAGTAAGCACTATCACCAATCAATGGTACAAAATCAGTCCGCGAAGGGAAGGCTAATCCTTTAAAAATCACTGGCGACGAGCCTGCAAAAACGTCCATGCCCAGCGGCGTTCTGTTAGGTTTAAATCCCTGACTGAGATCAACCACCCTGAACTTTGCACTGCCTTCACCAAATGAACTTAAATCATCTTCTGTAATGATCAACAGGGGATTTAATGCACTGTCTCCCCCCAGGAACGCCGTGTAGTAGTGATTATTTCTCAAAAAAATCCCACTGTTATATAGTATCACATTAGGCTGGCCGGTAGGCGTAATAATGAGGTTGTATTTCTGCGCACGATAGGCTTTATAACCGGTAACGGTTTTGTAGCCTACGTTGCTGGCAAAAGCAAGCGAATCCAGGCGGATATCGTATTGTACATTATTAGGTAATGCATCAACCACCATAAAATGTCCATGCGTATCTGGCACCGCACTGTCGCTGTTCTTCTTGCATGCTCCCAGCATAGTGAGCCCTATAATAATGGGAATAATCAGGTATTTCATGAAATCCGCTTCGTTTTTACGGAATCAAAAATAGGTTTTAATTAGTTTTTAATGAGCCCTGCTTAAACAAATATTATTCTTCCCCGTCTATTCTTCACAAACAATTTATTTATCATATAACAAAAACCTGCAACAAAATGAAAATGCCAGCTATCCTTGTACCCGCTTTTCTTTTAGGCCTCGTTTCCCTGAATACCAGTGCCCAGAAACGCGCCAGCCACGACCGGCAAGATATCCGTCACGATCGTAAAGACATACAACACGATAATAAAGATATCAGCAACACCAAAAAAGATATCAAACGGGATCGCAACGAGGTAAAACAGGATAACAGGGATATCAATAATGACAAAAAAGATATCCATGCCAACCGCAAAGATTTACAACATGATCGTAACGATGTAAACAAAGACAGAAAAGATATCGCACAAGACCGCAAAAACGGCGATACTAAAGATCTCGCGAAAGATAAGGCAGATCTGAAACACGACTACCACGACATTCATCACGACAAAAAAGACCTGCAACAGGACAATAAAGATCTGAACAAAGATCGCCGGGACCGCAACCAGGACAACAAAGACATTCAGCAGGATAAACACCAGCTAAACCGGGAAAGGAAAGATAAAAACCATGATGTAAAAGATTTACAGCATGACAAAAAAGACCTGCAACAGGATGCAGCTAAACAGTAGTTATTCATTTGAAAAATCTATACTCCAACATTCATTGACTTATCCCCAAAAACGGGTGTTTACATGAGCAAAGACCCGTGTTCATCCTGTTCCCCAGGCTTACAACTCCTTAAGCTACCGGCAAGCAATAGATATTGATTAAGGAGACGTATATCGATACATCCATTGGTTTACTTCAAAAAAATAGCGGGTGTTTCCGGTTGGGAATACCCGCTTTCATTTGTAGGCCGTAAGTTTTGATTTCGGGAGATAGATATCAATACATGGATGTCTTTACCTCATAAAAAAAGCGGGTGTCTCCTATTGGAAACACCCGCTTTCGTATTGTTGAAGATGCTTTTCAGCACTATTCTTCTTCGTCGAACTGGAACACTTCTTTAGAAGAGGCCAGGATATCGTATTCTTCTTTAGAACCTACGATCATGTTTTCGAACTCACGTAAACCGGTACCGGCAGGGATCAGGTGACCTGTGATCACATTCTCCTTCAGACCCATCATATCATCGGTTTTACCGTTGATCGCAGCCTGAGACAGTACTTTGGTAGTTTCCTGGAACGAAGCAGCAGAGATCCAGCTGCGGGTACCGAGGGATGCCTTGGTAATACCCTGCAGGAGTGGGCTGGAAGTAGCCGGCTGTGCATCGCGGTACTCAACCAGTTTCTTATCTGCACGACGTAACAGAGAGTTTTCTTCACGAACCTGGCGCAGGGTTACGATCTGGCCCGCTTTCAGGTTAGCAGATTCACCCGCTTCAGTTACAACCTTCTTATCGAAGATCATATCGTTTTCTTCAAAGAAGTCAAATCTATCTTCAGTATCACCTTCGAGGAAGCGGGTATCACCCGGATCTTCGATGTTTACTTTACGCATCATTTGACGAACAATCACCTCAATGTGCTTGTCATTGATCTTCACACCCTGTAAACGGTATACTTCCTGGATTTCATTTACCAGGTATTCCTGTACAGCAAACGGTCCTTTAATAGACAGGATGTCTGCAGGAGTAGTAGAACCATCGGAGAGAGAAGTACCAGCCTTCACGAAGTCACCGTCCTGTACCAGGATGTGACGTGTTAATGGCACCAGGTATTTCTTGATCTGACCTTCACGGCTTTCGATGATGATTTCGCGGTTACCACGTTTGATGTTACCAAATGCTACCACACCGTCAATTTCAGAAACGATGGCAGGGTTGCTTGGGTTACGTGCTTCGAAGAGCTCCGTTACACGTGGCAGACCACCCGTGATATCTCGCAGTTTACCGATAACGCGTGGGATCTTCACAATTACCTGACCGGCTCTTACCTTATCACCTTCGGTGATCACGATATGGGAACCTACTGGTAAGTTGTATGATTTCACCTCTTTGTTACCTTCTACGAGGATAGACGGAATCTTATTCTTGTCTTTGGTTTCAATTACCACTTTCTCACGGTGACCGGTTTGTTCGTCTGCTTCTTCACGGAAGGTGATACCTTCTACGATGCTATCGAAACGAATGCTACCAGGGATTTCAGACACGATAACGGCATTGAACGGATCCCATGTACAGAGCATGTCTCCTTTCACTACTTTCTGCCCGTCTTTCACCAGTAAGGTAGAACCATAAGGGATGTTGTTGGTTACCAGCAGACGATCGTTTTTCACGTCCATGATACGCAACTCACCGGTACGGCCGATAACGATCTGTACTTTTTCACCCTGGTTGTTTTCGTAGGTGGTAGTACGTAAACCGTCGAATTGAACAGTACCATCAAACTTGGCTGGCAAACCGGATTCAACGGAAGTAGAACCGGCCACACCACCCACGTGGAAGGTACGCAGTGTCAACTGGGTACCAGGCTCACCGATGGACTGCGCCGCGATGATACCAACGGCATCACCTCTTTGTGCAGTGTAACCGCTCGCCAGGTTTTTACCGTAACATTTCACACACACACCACGACGGCTTTCGCAAGTCAGTACGGAGCGGATTTCTACGGTTTCAATGGCACTTTCTTCAATTCTGTGTGCTATTTCTTCTGTGATTTCAGCACCTGCTGCTACGATCAGTTCATCATCGTTATGAGGATCAAACACATCGTGCAGGGAAGTACGTCCGAGGATACGGTCATACAGGGTTTCAATCACTTCTTCATTATCTTTCAATGCAGAAGTAGCGATACCACGGAGAGTGCCACAATCTTCTTCATTAATTACCACATCCTGCGCAACGTCTACCAGACGACGGGTCAGGTAACCCGCATCCGCCGTTTTCAACGCCGTATCCGCAAGACCCTTACGGGCACCGTGCGTAGAGATGAAGTATTCCAATACGTTCAAACCATCTTTAAAGTTGGACAATACCGGGTTTTCGATGATCTCGGAACCGGTAGATCCACTCTTACGCGGCTTAGCCATCAGACCTCTGATACCAGCCAGCTGTTTGATCTGTTGCTTGGAACCACGCGCACCGGAATCCAACATCATGTATACTGAGTTGAAACCTTGCTTGTCTGTTGCCAGCTCACGGATCAGGGTTTCTGTTACCTTCGTATCCACACGTGACCAGATATCGATGATCTGGTTGTAACGTTCGTTGTTGGTAATCAGACCCATGTTATAGTTATCCCACACTTCGTCTACTTCGCTGGAAGCACCATCAATCATGTCTTGCTTAACATCTGGGATGATCAGGTCATTAATGTTAAATGACAGACCACCGCGGAACGCCATGCGGAAACCTAATTGTTTGATGTCATCCAGGAACTTCGCAGTTTTAGGGATGTCAGTTGCTTTGATGATATCACCGATGATTTCACGCAGTGATTTCTTGGTCAGCAGGGCGTTAACATAACCGGCAGCTTTAGGTACGAACTGGTTGAACAGTACGCGGCCTACAGTAGTTTCGATCAGCTTTCTTTCCAGTGAACCATCTGCATTTCTTACGTCCGCTTTCACACGGATGTGAGCATGCAGGTCAATACGATCTTCATTCAGTGCGATGATTACTTCTTCAGCAGAATAGAAGGCTTTACCTTCTCCTCTTACTACTACATCGCCTATCGTTTTCTTACCCTTGGTAATGTAATACAGACCAAGAACCATGTCCTGTGAAGGCAGGGTGATTGGCGTACCATTCTGCGGGTTGAGGATGTTGTGAGAAGACAGCATCAGCAGTTGGGCTTCCAGGATTGCAGCGTTGCTCAAAGGCACGTGAACCGCCATCTGGTCACCATCGAAATCCGCGTTGAACGCAGAACACACGAGTGGGTGCAACTGTATCGCTTTACCTTCTACCAGTTTAGGCTGGAATGCCTGGATAGACAAACGGTGCAGGGTTGGTGCACGGTTTAACATTACCGGGTGACCTTTCAGTACATTTTCCAGGATATCCCAAACCACCGCTTCTTTACGATCTACCAGCTTCTTAGCTGATTTCACGGTTTTAACGATACCTCTTTCGATCAGCTTACGGATAATAAACGGTTTGAATAACTCCGCCGCCATATCCTTAGGCAAACCACATTCGTGTAATTTCAGTTCAGGACCTACCACGATAACAGAACGTCCGGAGTAATCCACACGTTTACCGAGCAAGTTCTGACGGAAACGACCTTGTTTACCTTTCAGTACGTCTGACAGTGATTTCAGTGCACGACCACCTTCCGCTTTCACCGCATTGGATTTACGGGAGTTGTCGAACAGGGAATCCACTGCTTCCTGCAGCATACGTTTTTCGTTACGAAGGATCACCTCAGGTGCCTTAATTTCGATCAAACGTTTCAGACGGTTGTTACGGATAATTACCCTGCGGTAAAGGTCGTTCAGGTCGGAAGACGCGAAACGGCCACCATCCAATGGAACTAACGGACGCAGTTCAGGAGGTACTACCGGGATATATTGCATCACCATCCATTCAGGACGGTTTTCTACACGACCATTTGCTTCACGGAAAGCTTCCACTACGCTCAGACGTTTCAGCGCTTCCGCTTTACGTTGCTGGGAAGTTTCAGTAGCCGCCTGGTTACGCAGCTGATAAGAAAGGCTGTCCAGGTCAATACGGGCCAGCATCATTTCTACCGCTTCCGCACCCATTTTAGCAATAAACTTGTTAGGATCTTCATCCGGTAACAGTTGATTGTCTTTTGGTAAGGTGTCCAGGATATCCAGGTATTCTTCTTCAGTGAGCAAATCACCGTAGTTCATGCCTTTCTCCTGTTTCATACCCGCCTGGATAATCACATATCTTTCATAGTACACAATGGTTTCCAGTTTCTTGGAAGACATTCCAAGCAGGTAACCAATCTTGTTAGGCAGGGATTTGAAATACCATATATGTACAACGGGAACCACTAAACGAATGTGACCCATTCTTTCACGACGTACTTTCTTCTCCGTTACCTCAACACCACAACGATCACACACAATACCCTTATAACGGATACGCTTATATTTTCCGCAATAGCACTCGTAATCCTTTACAGGCCCGAATATTCTTTCGCAGAATAAACCATCACGTTCCGGTTTGTAAGTACGGTAGTTGATGGTTTCAGGTTTCAGCACCTCACCGTATGAACGCTCCAGGATAACATCCGGAGAAGCCAGACTGATGGTAATGCTGTTAAAATTTGATTTAGGACGATTTTCTTTCTTGATAGCCATCTGTTATTAGCTTTTAGCTGTTAGCCGTTGGTGATAAGCCAGCGACAAAAATTTTATTCCTGCGAAATATCCAAGCTATCAGCCATTAGCATTCACTGCTAATGGCTGGTAGCTAAAAGCTCTTAGTCAAATTTCAGATCCAGACCCAGACCACGCAATTCATGGATCAATACGTTGAAGGATTCAGGTACACCCGCTTTAGGGATGTTGTCTCCTTTCACGATAGATTCATATGCTTTGGCACGACCAACGATATCATCTGATTTAATAGTAAGCAGTTCCTGCAGGATGTTAGATGCACCGTATGCTTCCAGTGCCCATACCTCCATCTCACCAAAACGCTGACCACCGAACTGGGCTTTACCACCCAAAGGCTGTTGGGTAATGAGACTGTACGGTCCGATAGAACGGGCGTGCATCTTATCATCCACCATGTGGCTCAGTTTAAGCATATAGATAACACCCACAGTTGCTTTCTGGTGGAAGCGGTCACCCGTTTCACCGTCATGCAGGTAAGCGTGACCAAAGCTTGGTAAACCAGCTTCATTGATATATCCGGCAATTTCTTCTGTAGTAGCACCATCAAAGATCGGAGTCGCAAAACGTACACCCAGTTTCAGACCTGCCCAACCTAATACGGTTTCGTAGATCTGTCCAAGGTTCATACGGGAAGGTACCCCGAGTGGGTTCAGTACGATATCCAGTGGTGTACCATCTTCCAGGAATGGCATGTCTTCATCACGCACAATCTTGGCAACGATACCCTTGTTACCGTGACGTCCCGCCATCTTATCACCCACTTTCAACTTACGCTTGCTGGCCAGGTAAACCTTCGCCAGTTTCAGTACGCCCGCTGGCAGCTCATCACCGATAGAGATGTTGAACTTCTCACGTTTGTAACGACCCAGCTCTTCGTTGAACTTGATGTTATAGTTATGCAGCAGGGTATTGATCTGATCGTTCACCACTTCGTCTGTTGTCCAGCCCAGTGGGTTTACGTTCATGAAGTCAATATTCACGAGGTTCTTTGGAGAGAACTTGGATCCTTTGGAAATCAGTATTTCACCGTAAGTGTTGGTAATACCCTGAGAGGTTTTATCCTTCAGTAATACCAGCAACTTGCTCATCAACACTTCCAGCAGATCTTCCGCATTCTTCTGGTGAATTTTCTCCAGTTTCTCGATCGCCGCTTTTTCACGGGTTTTGGAGTTCTTGTCTTTCTTAGCGCGGCTAAACAATTTCTTGTCGATTACCACACCTTCTGTAGACGGAGGTGCTTTCAGAGAAGCATCTTTCGCATCAGAAGCCTTGTCACCAAAGATCGCTCTTAAGAGTTTTTCTTCAGGAGAAGGATCAGACTCACCACGTGGGGTAATTTTACCGATCAGGATATCACCTTCTTTAATGTGCGCACCAACACGGATAATACCGTTCTGGTCGAGGTCTTTGGTAGCCTCTTCACTTACGTTAGGGATATCTGGAGTCAGCTCTTCTTCACCCAGTTTGGTATCACGAACTTCCAGTTCATATTCATCGATGTGGATGGAAGTAAAGAGATCTTCACGTGCAACACGCTCAGAAATTACGATCGCATCCTCAAAGTTGTAACCTTTCCAAGGCATGAACGCTACCTTCAGGTTGCGTCCCAGTGCCAGTTCACCACCGCGGGTAGCGTAACCTTCTGTGAGGAAGTCGCCATCCTTAACACGCTGACCTTTCTTCACGCAAGGTCTGAGGTTAATACAGGTGCTTTGGTTGGTTTTAACGAATTTAGTCAGTGTGTAAACGATCAGATCGTCTTCAAAGCTCACCAGTTTCTGCATTTCATCACGTTCGTAGCGAACATGGATTTCATTTGCATCCACAAATTCGATCACACCGTTACCATCTGCGGTAATCTGCAAACGGGAGTCACGTGCAGCTTTGCCTTCCAAACCAGTACCTACGATAGGTACTTCAGGGTTCAGCAATGGTACTGCCTGACGTTGCATGTTTGATCCCATCAACGCACGGTTGGCATCATCGTGTTCCAGGAACGGAATCAGCGACGCACTCAAACCTACGATCTGGTTAGGTGCCACGTCCATGAATTCCACTTCATCTCTGTCAAGAATCGGGAAGTCACCGGTTTCGCGGGATTTTACTTTATCATTTACGAAATGACCTTTATCATCCAGTGGGGCGTTAGCCTGTGCAATCTTCACAGAATCTTCTTCCTCAGCGCTCAGGAACTCCACTTTATGCATGTCTACTTTACCGCTGATTACTTTACGGTAAGGTGTTTCAATGAAGCCCATTTCATTCACCTTCGCGTGAACGCAAAGGGTAGAAATCAGACCGATGTTTGGTCCTTCTGGTGTTTCAATGGTACACAAACGGCCATAGTGGCTATAGTGAACGTCACGCACCTCAAAGCCTGCTCTTTCACGACTCAAACCACCGGGTCCGAGAGCGGAAATACGACGTTTGTGCGTGATTTCAGATAACGGGTTTGTTTGATCCAGGAACTGAGATAACTGGGAAGTACCGAAGAAGGAGTTGATCACGGAAGACAAAGTCCTGGCGTTGATCAGATCTACCGGGGTAAATACCTCGTTATCACGTACGTTCATTCTTTCACGGATGGTACGTGCCATACGTGCCAGACCAACACCAAACTGAGCATATAACTGCTCGCCTACAGTACGCACACGACGGTTGGAGAGGTGATCGATATCATCGATTTCCGCTTTACCGTTCGTCAGCTGTACCAGGTACTTGATGATGGAGATGATGTCATCCTTCGTCAACACTTTCATGTCTAACGGAGTAGGAAGACCTAATTTTCTGTTGATCTTGTAACGACCCACGTCACCTAAATCGTAACGTTTGTCGGAGAAGAACAATTTATCGATGATGCCCCTTGCAGTTTCATCATCCGGCGCATCGGCACCGCGCAGTTGGCGGTAGATGTGCTGAACGGCTTCCAGCTCGGAGTTAGATGTATCCTTATTTAATGTATTGTAGATGATGGAGAAATCGCCGCTCACCTCTTCTTTCTGAACGAAAACGCTTTTCAGCCCCATGTCTACGATGGTTTCGATATTCGCTTCATCCAGGATGCTATCACGCTCCAGCATAATTTCATTACGCTCGATGCTCACCACTTCACCGGTATCTTCATCCACAAAGTCTTCCACCCAGCTTCTTAAAACACGGGCAGCCAGCTTTTTGCCGGCATATTTATCAAGACTCTTTTTGTCTGCTTTTACTTCATCTGCCATGCCAAACAGCTGCAGGATATCCTTATCTGTTTCATAGCCGATGGCACGTAACAGGGTGGTAACCGGGAATTTCTTCTTACGGTCGATGTAGGCGTACATCACGTTGTTGATGTCCGTTGCAAACTCCATCCACGCGCCCTTGAACGGAATCACCCTTGCAGAGTAGATTTTAGTACCGTTCGGATGTACAGATTGACCAAAGAAAACACCAGGTGAACGATGCAGTTGGGATACAACTACGCGCTCAGCACCATTAATAACGAAAGTACCTCTTGGAGTCATGTACGGAATGTTTCCTAAGAACACATCCTGAACAATCGTCTGGAAATCCACATGCTCCTCATCATTACAGCTGAGGCGGAGTTTCGCTTTCAACGGTACGGAATAAGTAAGCCCACGCTCAATACACTCCTCGATGGTATAACGCGGCGGATCCACGAAATAATCGAGGAATTCCAGATTAAAGATATTTCTGGTATCCGTAATCGGGAAGTTCTCTTTAAATACTTTAAAAAGGCCTTCGTTGTTTCGCTTGTCTGGTGTGGTTTCTAATTGGAAGAAATCCTTGAAAGATTGGATTTGGATAGCCAACAGATCCGGTGTCTCAGTAACTTGTTTGATCTTTCCAAAATTTACTCTTTCGTTTGTTTGGGCTTTTTTTAGAGACATATTCGAAGTTAGCAGTTATATGACTTGTAAGAATTAGGGAAATTAAGATTTCTTTGCCAATACCATCCCGATTTATTTATGCCTTCTACACGTGGTCAAAGTCACCTCAAGTGATTCCCCGTTTTGACTCTCTGAAAAAGACACTTTCCCAAAGGGAATAAGGCCAAAAGTGCAAAAGCACTTTTGACCTTTAAAAGATGTATACTTAAGCAAAGAATTACTGAATTTCAACTTCAGCACCAGCTTCAGTCAGCTTAGCTTTCAGGTCTTCAGCCTCAGCTTTGCTTACGCCTTCTTTTACAGATTTAGGCGCACCGTCAACCAGTTCTTTCGCTTCTTTCAGACCTAAGCCGGTCAGATCTTTAACGATCTTCACAACGTTCAGTTTGCTAGCACCTGCAGCTTTCAGGATTACGTTGAAGGCAGTTTTTTCTTCAACAGCAGCAGCTTCGCCACCACCGCCAGAAACTACAACTGCAGCAGCAGCTGGTTCGATACCATATTCTGATTTCAGAACGTCTGCCAGTTCTTGTACTTCCTTAACAGTTAAACCTACTAATTGTTCAGCTAATGCTTTTACGTCTGCCATTTTATAATGTTTTAATGTAATGTTTGTAATGTTGTTGTTAATTATATTGTGACTTGGAAGCCAGTTTTGTGAGCTTCTGCTTTTAGCTCTTAGCAGTTAGTCAAACTAATAGCTAATGGCTAATAGCTGATAGCTATTCTGCTGCAGGTGCTTCCACCCCAGCTTCTTCTTTCTTGCCTTTTTCCAGCAAAGCAGCGATAACGCGTTTTGCAGGAGATTGCAACAGACCGATAACTTCGCCAATGAGCTCGTTCTTGGTCTTGATGTTGGTCAGTGCCTTCAGTTGGTTGTCACCTACGAAAATTTCGTCAGCAACAAAAGCAGCTTTCAGAACTGGTTTTTCCAGCTTGTTGTTAGCTTTGCGGAAATCAGAGATGATTAGAGCCGGCTCTTTCGGGCTGTCAGAGAACATCAGGGCAGTTACGCCATGCAGACTGTCAAATACACCTGCATATTTTTCGCTATCCAGAGACTCCAACGCCTTGCGGATCAGGGTGTTTTTAGCCACCTTCATTTCCACCTGCTTATCGAAGCACACTTTCCTCAGGCTATTTACCTGTGCTACCGTTAATGACTCGGTATTAGTGATATAAAAGTTGCTGTATTGAGAGAACTTGCTTTTCAGCAGTTCAATCACATCATTTTTTTGATCTTTATTCATATTAAAACGTTTGTAGCAAGTCCCATCTTTACAGATAACGACTACAACTCGTGATCAATTAGTTTTGAACAGATTTAGTATCGATAACAATACCAGGACTCATGGTGCTAGCCATAGACAGACCTTTCAGGTAAGTACCTTTTGCAGTAGCTGGTTTCAGCTTGATGATAGCATTGATCAGCTCCAGGGAGTTCTGCTCAATTTTATCAGATGCGAAAGATACACGACCGATAGAAGCGTGGATGATACCAGCTTTATCAACCTTGAAAGTGATTTTACCGCCTTTAACATCGTTTACTGCAGCTGCAACGTCGTTAGTAACAGTACCGGTTTTAGGGTTCGGCATCAGGTTACGTGGACCTAAAATCTTACCCAGTTTACCGATTTTCGGCATTACAGATGGAGTAGCTACGATTACATCAACCTCAGTCCAACCAGCTTCGATCTTCTGGATAAATTCGTCCAGACCAACGAAGTCAGCACCTGCTTCTTTTGCAGCAGCTTCTTTATCAGGTGTGCAAAGTACCAACACCTTTTTAGTTTTACCAGTACCGTGTGGAAGCGTTACGGAACCACGGATTGCCTGGTCTGCTTTCTTAGGATCAACGCCTAAGCGGATATGTAAATCGACAGAACTGTCGAATTTAGTACAGTTAATATCTTTAACTAAGCTAGAAGCTTCTTTCAGGCTATAAACCTTATTTTTTTCCAGCTTCGCGTCAGCTACTTTTCTTTTTTTAGTTGCCATTTGTCAAAATGATTTTAAGATCCTGCCTTAACAGGGTGAAACAATTAGTTTTCCCAAGGAGCTTTACCATCAACAGTAATACCCATGCTACGTGCAGTACCAGCAACCATTTTCATAGCGCTGTTCAGCGTGAAGCAGTTCAGATCAGCCATCTTGTCTTGTGCGATAGCTTCTACCTGAGCCCAGGAAACTTTACCCACCTTGTTACGGTTAGGTTCTTTAGAACCACTCTGTAATTTAGCAGCTTCCAGCAATTGTACAGGTGCCGGAGGAGTTTTAATTACGAAGTCGAAAGATTTGTCAGTGTAAACAGTCAGCAACACAGGCAATACTTTACCCATTTTATCCTGGGTACGGGCATTGAACTGTTTGCAGAACTCCATGATGTTCACACCTTTGGAACCCAAAGCGGGACCAATTGGAGGTGCAGGGTTGGCCTGGCCGCCTTTAACCTGCAATTTCACGTACGTTGCGATCTCTTTTGCCATGTTTTTTAATTTAATTTGGTTAAACGCCTACTGCAAAACAATAGACTCCCAAAACTAAAAGGAACTAAAATAACCTTTTAAAGGGGATGCAAAGGTATATATTATTATGAAATTGTCAAAAAGTAATTGAAATTGGGCATCCTTTTTGCTTCAGAAAGGATTTTTTTTACAAATCTATTGCATTACCCGAAAAATTTCATTATCATTCGAAGCTGGCAAAGTTACGATTTCTCTGCCACTTGTACATAAAACAATTCCCTGCGTTTTCCCTTCTCCGTTTTTATGTACTTACCAACAAAAACCTGCTCATTCCCCACTTTTCCCTTCATTTCCGTAATCGCCTGCAACAACTCATCCATATTATGTTTAATCGTATCATCCTGGATATAAAGCCCCGAAAGTGACTTTTCCGCAGCAGCCAGCCTGCCGGCTATGCCATCAATCATCTTCTTTAATGCCTCGTCTTTCACTTCTGGTATGAACTGGTTATTCTTAAACGCTACATATTCATTATATAGCTTCACTACCTCTGTATAATCACGGTTCACCTCGTTAAACTGGTCCACCCGCCGGTTCCGCGCCTCAATTTCCTGGTTGGAGGCCAATACCTTAATGGTTTGATCCATCCAGTCCAGCTCCGACATAATAAACGGATTGCTTGCCCCCCCAAATTGCCGTATCCTCGCTGCGGCATGTTGCAACCGCTCCAAACGGGATTGCTTAAACCAGGCATTCAGCGAATCACCGTATGCAAAAACCGGCCGCCTGGTGGCTGCTGCAAAACCCTGGCTGTTCAGTTCATCATGGCGCAACGGGAAAGACAACATCTGCCACATCGGATCATAAGGCATATGCGTTTTTACCGCCAGCTGCGGCAATGCCTGGAACCAGGTCCAGTTGATCTTCTGGATAAACCGCCCGTTATCCACACCGCCTGCTCCCCAGGTTGGATCTGTAATAGTCCATTGGGAGCCATTTTTGATCAGCACCCAATCATGTGAACCAGTAGGAATCATTATATCATTCTGTAAGCCGTAACCTGTCACCACAATAGCATTAATGCCCGCTTCCCGGCACACCTGCGCATATAATACGGCATAATCTGTACACAATCCCTTACGGGTGCGTAAAGTCCGTTGTATGGCAGCAGCCGAATCCCGGTAACTATTGGGATGATTCATATTGGCTACATCATAGGTAATGTTATTGGCTACCCAGGTGAATAATGCCTGCTGCAGCGCTGTACTGCTGCTGGTATGTGCCTGTAGCCATTTAGCCATGGCAGCAGGTGAAGCGGTAGCTGCTTCTGGTATCTGCGGAATAACCGTGCTGATGATTGGTTTAACTGACTTAACAGATTTACCGCTTTGCGCACTGGCAGATATACACACCAATGCCAGGAAAAAAGAAATAACTGATTTCATATAACAATAAAATATAGGGATCGATATTCAATGGTCCGGGCAAGGTCCGGATGATGCGCTAAAATTATAAAAATAACGGGCTTTTCTCCCCCCTATCTCCAACCCACTTTATAAAACAGGCCTTTCCGGAATAACTTTCCCGTCTTCATATATTTGGTAACAAAAGCCTGTTCTTCTGTAACCCGTTGTCTTAATCCGGCTATGGCTTTTTTTATCTCTTCCACGTTACTGATATGAGAGGGTTCTGTAGCCGTCACCGTCTGCAATAATTTGTCGATATCATCCAGCTGGGCAGCCATTCCATCTACCCATTCCCGGATTTCTTTATCCGGTTTGGCAGGTGTATACTGGTTATTTTTAAACACCACGTATTGGTTAAAGGTGTTCGATACCTCATTATACAGGCTGCTGGCTTTATTGATTTTGCTGATCTGCTTGTTCTGCACATCTACCTGTTCATTATGTTCCACTGCAGCAATGATATTGCGCAGGTTCGTTAATTCAACAGATATTAACTGATTGCTGATGCCATATTGTGCAATGCGGTGAGCGGCATTTTGTGCACGGCCCTTTTCTGACAGGTTCGTATAGGCGGTTAATGTATCCTGGTAATTGAATACAGGCCGGCTGCTGCCTGCTGTCCACTTTCCATCCCGGATTTCATCATGTCTTAAGGGGTGATCCTGGAATTGGAACAAGGGATCAAATGGCGCATGCGTTTTAATAAATGCGGCGGGTGATACCAGGAAGTGCTCCCAATTTAAGTGCCGTACAAATTTATTGTTGTTGGCATAGCCGGATCCCCAGGTAGGGTCAACCAGTAGCCATTTATTGTCCGTAAACACGGCCGTCCAGGTATGACTTGCATTATCGGGCTTACCTGCGGTGATGGGATACCCGGAAACCAACCAGGCAGGAATCCCAGCGCGGCGGCAAACGTCCATAAACAGGCTGGCATATCCATGGCAAATGGCCATGCGGGTTTTCAGGGTTTTATTGATGGCATCAGCGGTGTCTGCGTAGTAATCTGGTTTGAAGGTATTCACCATATCATAGGTGATGTTACTACCTATCCAGCCATAGAGCGATTTCAGCATTGCGGCCTGGCTATTACGGTTAGCTTTCAGATACGCAGCCATAGCAGCGGAGGTGGCAGTAACTGAATCCGGTATGGGTTCAAAAGTAACGGTGTTGGCTACAGTGGGTTGAACGGGCTTTTTTGCTGCAGTCTGGGCTGTCAGGCTTCCTGTCAGGGAAAAGCAGATGACACCAATGGTGAGGGATTTGATATTCATCGTAATATAGGTAAATGAGAAAAGCGCTCCGGTTGTCCAGAACGCTTTTCAATAAAGTAGTTGTATAATAATTTATGCGAGTTTTTCCACCTGCATAAAGTTCAGTTCTACTGGAGTAGCACGACCGAAGATCTTCACCGTTACTTTCAGTTTCTTCTTGTCTTCGATTACTTCTTCAATCACACCGTTAAAGTCGTTGAATGGACCATCAATAATTTTAATGGTTTCACCTACGATGAAAGGTTCGCTCATGGTTAATCCCTGATCGCTCAGTTCATCCACTTTACCTAACATTTTGTTTACCTCTGCTTTACGGAGTGCGATTGGTTTTTCTTTTCCGAGGAAGTGAATAACGCCAGATACGTTACGTATAGCTTGTATTACTTCGTCAGTCATTTTACCATCTACAGCTTCGATCATCACATATCCGGGATAGAAGTTTTTTTCGCGCATTACTTTTTTACCAGCCTGCACTTTATACACTTTTTCTACCGGCAGGAAAATCTGGCTGATCACGTTACCCCAGTCGGAGCGACGTACTTCGATATCCAGGTATTCCTTCACTTTTTTTTCCTTGCCACTAACAACGCGGAGTACATACCACTTTGTTTCCTGAGCAGGAAGATTGGCTGCATCCATTTATTTAGCTTTGAAAATTTCGTAATAGTGAGTTAACACAAAATTGGAAGCGGCATCCATACCCCATACCAGCGCAGTAACAAATATTGTTGCTATCAGGACAATCATGGTAGATGACTGGAGCTCTTGCCAGGTAGGCCAGGACACCTTGTAAACCAATTCATGATAAGACTCGCGGAAATAATTTCTGATCTTATTCATTCTATAAAGTTAACTATTTATGGTCAATTGTTTAAAGCCTAAAAAATGGTTGACTTGTCTTATTTTGTAATAACAACAATTCAACCATTTAGTTATATTTTCTTAAACCTTGCACGGGTACTAGGATTCGAACCCAGATCAAAGGTTTTGGAGACCCGTATGCTACCGTTGCACCATACCCGTGTGTAAAGCCATTAGCAGTCAGCTTTCAGCAGTCAGCAAATCTATATAAATTTTCTGACATTTAATCGCCAAAGCTAATGGCTTTTAATATTATTGGATGCTTATTTCAGGATTTCAGTAACCTGACCAGCACCTACTGTACGACCACCCTCACGGATAGCGAATTTCAGACCTTTGTCCATAGCGATAGGCTGGATCAGTTTAACTGTCAGGCTAACGTTATCACCAGGCATAACCATTTCAACACCTGCTGGTAATTCAACTTCACCGGTTACGTCAGTAGTACGGAAGTAGAACTGAGGACGGTATTTGTTGAAGAACGGAGTGTGACGGCCACCTTCTTCTTTGCTCAGTACGTATACTTCGCATTTGAATTCAGAGTGAGGTTTGATAGTACCTGGCTGGCAGATAACCATACCACGACGGATTTGAGTTTTCTCAATACCGCGGAGCAACAGACCAGCGTTATCACCTGCTTCACCTTCGTCGAGGAGTTTTTTGAACATCTCAACACCAGTACAAGTAGATTTCAGTGGTTCTTCCTGCAGACCTACGATTTCAACGTTCTCACCAACTTTGATGCGACCGCGCTCGATACGACCTGTAGCAACAGTACCACGACCGGTGATAGAGAATACATCTTCAACTGACATCAGGAACGGTTGATCAACCGGACGTGGAGGCAGTGGGATGTAAGTATCAACAGCTTCCATCAGTTGGTCGATAGCACCTACCCATTTTTCGTCGCCAGCGAGAGCGCCGGTTGCAGAACCTTGGATAACTGGAGCGTTGTCACCGTCAAAACCGTTAGAAGACAGCAGATCACGAATTTCGATTTCTACCAGTTCCAGCAGTTCTGGATCGTCTACCAGATCAACTTTGTTCATGAATACTACGATACGAGGTACACCTACCTGGCGAGCCAGCAGGATGTGCTCTCTTGTTTGCGGCATAGGACCATCTGTAGCTGCCACCACGAGGATAGCACCGTCCATTTGAGCAGCACCGGTGATCATGTTCTTCACATAGTCAGCGTGACCAGGACAGTCAACGTGAGCATAGTGACGAGCAGTTGTCTGATACTCAACGTGAGCTGTATTGATAGTAATACCTCTTTCTTTTTCTTCAGGAGCAGCATCGATCTCATCATATCCTCTCTTCTCTGCCAGACCTTTATTTGCCAAAATTGTGGTAATGGCAGCAGTCAAAGTAGTTTTACCATGATCCACGTGGCCGATGGTACCAATGTTTACGTGGGGTTTATCCCGCTTGAAGGTTTCTTTTGCCATTGTATTTTCTTTTTAGATGGTTTGTAAAGATTGTATTGATTGTTGTTTTAAAAAAACGGTTTTACAAACTTGTACCGTTGATGAGAATTGAACTCATGGCCTTCCCTAAATAAAAATGGGTTGCTCTTCCATTGAGCTACAACGCTAAGTTTTAATTTCGGAGTGCGGAATTTACAAATTCGAATTCCGAAATTCGAATTTTATGGAGTTTGTTGAGGCGACAGAAATCTCACTACAACTATTCTTCTAAAATTCATTGAGCTGTTGAAGAGAATTGAACTCTCGACCTCTTCCTTACCAAGGAAGTGCTCTACCCCTGAGCTACAACAGCTTGAAAAAATTGCATCACACGCAAGGTGTGTAAAATACGAGCGGGAGACGAGGTTCGAACCCGCGACCTACAGCTTGGAAGGCTGTCGCTCTACCAACTGAGCTACTCCCGCATTTTAAATTCACTAAGTTTCCGGCAAACAACACTGCAACTTTCCACTTATAGAATTATAGAATAAAAAAAAAGAACTAAGAGCTGTTGTATCACAGGTTTAGGGTAATCTGGTCCACTTCTTCTGAAATGATCACCTTCCTCTCAACAACTATGTTCCGCCTCTGCACGGGCAAAAGCGGAACACGCTGTATTGGTGGGCAGGATAGGATTCGAACCTATGAAGACGTAGTCAGCGGATTTACAGTCCGCCCCATTTGGCCGCTCTGGAACCTGCCCTAACACCTTTGGATTTTGTCATCCGGTTATGTACTAACCAAATAAAAATCGATGAGCCAGCAGAGGGATTCGAACCCCCGACCCACTGATTACAAATCAGTAGCTCTGGCCAACTGAGCTATGCTGGCATCTTAAATTTCAAAAAACATTCTTCTCTCAAATAAAGTAACTCGTTGAAAGAGAGCGCAAAATTAAACGAATTTTTCAATTCTCAAAATCTTTTTTTCAGTTTGTTACAAATATTTAAAAATTTATCTGCTTCCCTGAAAACGCCCTACCATAAAGAACTTTGCTACCTTTACCGACCCTCTTTTTGAATCGGGATGGCAAAGGTAGCAAAGAGATTAATATTTCCAAAATTATTTCAGAAAATTATTGAAATTTCTTTTCCTTCTTTCTTTTCACCTGCTCTACAAGGGATTCGAAGGCAAGGTCGAAGGACTCTTCGAAAGACTTAGACTCGTGCTTGACAAACAAGTCCTGGCGGGGTATTCGGACTCTGATCTCAGCTATTTTATCTTTGATCTGGTGGGCTAAATTATCAACTTTTAAGAAGACATCCACGCTGATAATACGATCGTAAAACGTGGTTAATTTCTGGAGTTTCTTGTTCACATGATCAATCAACTTAGAATCCGCATCAAAATGCACAGTTTGAATTTGTACGTTCATAGCACTAATTTTTTAAATATTTAACAATCTAGGTTCTAGTTAGTAAAGGACGGTCATAGGCATTCTCATTTAGTATTAATGAACTTCATTACTAATATAGTCACTTTTGCAATGCAATGCGGAATAGCTGCGTAATATTTTGTTAAAAGCCCAAAATAATTACTACGCTTTCGGGTGTGCCTGCCGATACACCTTCTTTAACTGCTCAATTGTATTATGCGTATAAACCTGTGTGGCAGCGAGACTGGAGTGTCCCAACAGTTCTTTTATGGCATTCAGATCTGCTCCATTATTTGCCAGATGCGTGGCAAACGTATGGCGGAGAATATGTGGACTTCTCTTCTTTAAAGTAGTAATTTGATGTTCTGTGAGATATTTCCGCACTGTCAGGTACACGTATTTGGGATAAAGTCGCTGACCGCTATGTGGGTGCACCAACAGTACACCACCTTCAAACTCTTCCAGGTAACTGCGCTTTTGCTGCATGTAGTGACCTACCTGTTCCAACAAACCCTGGCTAATGGGGATAATCCGTTCCTTGCCTCCCTTTCCCATTACTTTAATAGAAAGGTTGCCTTTATCTATCTTAAACTCCTGTAAAGCAATTAATTCAGACAAGCGGATACCTGTCTGATAAAAGATATCAAAAATAAGCCGGTGGGTAGTGCCTTCGAAATCATTGGCAAAAATCTGCGTGGAAGTCAGGGAAACAGGGCTGATATTATCTTCTATGGCACGCATTCCCTTCTCCTCAATATAACCCGGCAAACGACGGCTTATTTTGGGTGCAATTACCTTGGTCATCGGCGACTGTTTCAACAGGCCCTGACGCAAACAATATTTAAAGAAGGATTTAAGGGTGGAAATTTTCCGGTTAACGCTTTTGGCAGTCATGGCATCTTCCATGAGTTTCGCCAGCCAGCTACGGATCATTACATGGCTGAGATCCTCCACAGGAGTACTGTTATAGGTGGCCGTAATGTAATCGATAAATTGGAAAAGATCATTGCGATAGGCAGTGCAGGTATGCGCTGAGTATCGTTTTTCGAGCTGGATATAGGCTATAAAGCGCTCTACTAAGGAGTATAATGGTTCGTTCAACACAAAAAGATTGATGACTGTAAAGTTATTAAATAACCTTACAATCATCAAATATTTTGAGTTGCGTTCAGCTTATTGCCAAAAGCAATATTAATCTTCAAATTTACCGGTAGCCAACTGTTGCTTGTAAACGGCTTTTAACACCTGGTTACGACGTTTAACAGATGGTTTAGTAAAAGACTGGCGCGTTCTCAGCTGCAGTAATATGCGAGCTTTTTCAAACTTCTTTTTGTATTTTTTAAGCGCCTTGTCTATGTTTTCGCAATCTTTAGAATCAATGATCAACATAATTTTTGCCTCTTATTTTTAGGATCGCAAAGATAACACAACATTTATAAAAAAACAAAAGACAATCAAATTATTCTGTTTCCCCTCCCTCCGGCCCATAAAATATGACCCATAGCAGCAGGTCTGCCGTGAAATTCCGGAACCGGTGGGTGGCTCCGGCCGGCACAAACAGGAAATCCCCTACCCCTACCTGCACCACTTTATCTTCCAGCTCAAATTCCCCACTCCCTTTCATTACCAGGTAAATTTCATCCTGGATATGTGGTTCCTGCCCATCAATTTCCTCCGGGCCAAAAATAATCCCCCGCATGGAACCGTGTTCAAACAATACTGCGAAATCATCGTCGCTTTTCTGTAATTGTCTTAAAGACTCGGCAAAAGAGACATGGAACCTCATACTATGGCTATTTTAACTTCTTCTGAGATACCCCGAATTTAAGAAAGAATCGTGAATTTGAGCGAAAAGCGGAAGGCATAAAGCAAAAAGCTATTATAGCGTATGACCGTAGCGGATTTTTGTCTTTGTACAGGATTAAACTGATTATACTGATTATATTCTTTAAGGTTTTAAAAGATGATAATAGATTGAAGCGAGTAAATCAGCTTCTATTGCTGTCTCTCAGCATCTCTTTTAATCCCCAAAAACAAAATCAGTATAATCAGTTTAATCCTGTACAAAGACAAAAATCCGCTACGGTCATACGCTATAATAGCTTTATGCTTTCGCCTTTATGCTTTTAGCTTTCCTTAATCTTTCAGCTTCTTTTTCAGCAAACTTACCTGGTCCTGGAGACTGGTCACCATATCGGCCAGGTGGTTCACACTCATACGGCTTTGTTGGCCGGCTTTGCTTATCACCACATCAGATTGCCATAACTCCAGTACTTCTTCCATTTCCACCCCATATGGCTCAAACTGCTGGTTATCAGACACCAGGGTAATTTTAGATTTGGAACGGTTGTTTTTCTGGATCCTTTTAAATACAATGCCTTCCCGGGAGGTAACGACCACATAGGTTTCATTGTTCTTAATTTCGTCCCAGCCGTCTACCTTATGGCAAACAATGATAGAACCAGAAGTAACCGGCAACATGGAATCCCCGGTTATTTCAAAAGCGCGGTAATCACCGGCGCCCAACATAGGTAAAGTAAACGTATTCAGTTCCTCAATAAATTCATCGTCATTATACCCGGCCAGGTAACCGGCCGCCGCTTTTACCGGCACAAACTGTATTGCTTGCCGGGCACTGCCCAGCTTTTGCTGACGACGCTTTTCCAGGAAACTGTCTTTCTGGGAACCCAAATCACGACGAAGCAGATCATCGATGGAGACCCGGAACATATCACTTACCTGTTCCAGGATTTCTGTACGGGGCTCTGCACGCTCTTCCTCATATGCACCCAGCAGGGAACGCTTAATACCGAGTTTATCGGCAAACTCTTGCTGCGTCCAGGCTTTTTGCTTACGCAGATATTTCAAATTCTGACATACTACGGACATAACCTAAATAATTTAGTACCTTGCTAACAAAATTAGCAAATATTTTTATGATTTACCAAATATATTCGGGCCGCTTCGCTTATTTTTGCCCGGTAAAATCCAACTCGATATGTTAAATCATATACACTCCTTCTTAAGATGGGCGTTATTACTCGCTGGGATCTGGGCCGTTATCCGTTCTCTAAAGGGCGTAACAGGCAAAACGCCATTTACTGCAGCAGACAGCAAAGCAGGGCTTTTCTTTATGATATTCTGTGACCTGCAATTGTTAGTAGGACTGATTCTCTTCTTTGTAAGTCCGCTGTCTCAGGCTGGCATGTCAAATATGGGTGCTGCCATGAAAGATCCAGGGTTAAGGTTTTTCACCGTAGAACACGAAACCATGGCTATCATTGCAATTGCATTGGTACACATTGGTAAATCTAAAATAAAGAAAGCCGCTTCTGACGCGCAAAAACATAAACTGGGGCTGATCTTCTTTGGCCTGGCACTGGTACTGATACTGGCGCTGATTCCATGGCCTTTCCGCGCGGCGCTGGGCAAAGGATGGTTCTAAGAACTATTCACTACAGCTATTTACTGAAAATGGCGTCCTTACCGGGGACGCCATTTCTTTTTAGGTGATATAGATTGACCACTGGTTATCCTTTGTCTTTGTTATATAACCTGAAGGAATAAATATATGGCAAAGCCGCCAGCACAATAGCTGCAAAGAAAATAATAAACACCCCGGTGATCAGCGACAGGAAAAATCCCGCCACAATAATCACCACACCGGCACTCACCCACAGATTACTCGCCATTAAGTGCGTTTCCGTCCATACCGTAGCGCTTTGCAATGTCCACGGCGTTCGCACCCCTACATAATTATTGGGCTTCAGCTTGCGCAGGTAAAAACCAATTCCGGTAATCAGCAGCCCCACACCGATAAACGCCCAACGCTCCATCACAAACGATTTCCCCTGGCTGACCAAGAAGATAATCACACAGGTAAAAATTGCCTGATAAGCATGTATAAGGAAACGGATGCGATAATATTCTTTATGTTCCAGCTCTATAGCCGATGGCGTGATTTGCTTCTCTCCCGCCGCCGGAATGTAGCGGAACAGGAAATAGATCAGCGCGTTCGTAAAAAAAAGGAAGATCATCAGTAACAGGAAATCGCGCCTGGTGCTCACCTCTGCCGTATCTATGGCATTTGCGCTAGTAGAAAGTACTGCAGGTATTGAATTCCAGACAATGGCAAGGTAGGCCATGGGTACCAGCAGCAACGCAAGAATCAGCAACTCTTTGGTAAAATCCGGCTGTTTCATTCGGAGATCAGTTTAAAGGTTAAACCACTCACATATGTCCCTTTTTCCTTCATTTCCATTCTCTTACCTACTACATATCGGATGCCAGTAATGTTTATTAAAGTTACGAAAATTGAATGGTAGAGAAATTGTATTAAATTTTGCTAAATTAATTAGTATTACTAAAATAATTAGTAATTTAGCAGTCCCAGATTAATCAGATAGAAGTGATTCCGGCTGGCAGGCCTGCTGCTTTACTATCCTCACCCTTTGCCCGGTCCGCCATCCGTATCGCTTTTATTATTTCCGGGATTCCGTCCTTGTTTATCCCATAAACCAATGTTTTATGATTACGTTACAACAACGGACCATTGCGCATTTTGACCTGGACTGCTTTTTTGTTTCAGTAGAGTGCCAACGGGACAGCCGGTTATCCGGACAACCGCTGCTGGTGGGCGGCAGCAGCGACCGGGCTGTAGTAGCAGCCTGTAGTTATGAAGCCCGGCGATATGGTATTCATTCTGCCATGCCCATGAAAACGGCCCTGCGCCTTTGCCCGCACGCGATTGTACGCAGTGGGGACATGGAACTGTATAGCGCCAAATCCAGGGAAATTACCGACATCATTGCAGAGAAAGCCCCCCTGTATGAGAAATCATCTATCGATGAATTCTACCTCGACCTTTCCGGCATGGACAAATTCTTCGGATCCCTGAAATGGACGACGGCACTACGGAAAATGATTATGAAAGAATCAGGGCTTCCGATTTCATTCGGACTGGCGTCCAACAAACTGGTGTCCAAAGTAGCGACTGATGAAGCGAAACCTAACGGTCAACTGGAAATACTGTTTGGTGATGAAAAAAGTTTTCTGGCACCGCTGGCGGTGGAAAAGATTCCAATGGTAGGCCGTGAAACCGGTGCCCTGCTAAGGCGCCGTGGCGTAGAAACCGTGAAAACACTGAGTGAAGTGCCCATCTCCCTGCTGGAAGCATGGATGGGGAAAACCGGGATAGCGCTCTGGAAAAAAGCCAATGGTATCGATGAATCGCCGGTAGTGCCTTTTTATGAACAAAAATCTATTTCTACAGAAAGTACTTTCCCCGCAGATACCATCGATATGGAATTTCTGCACGCTGAATTAGTACGGATGACAGAGAAAATTTCATTTGAACTAAGACAACAAAATAAACTGACAGGTTGCGTTACCCTGAAACTACGCTACTCCGACTTTGAAACCGTTACCAAACAAATGTCGGTTGCCTACTGCTGTGCAGACCATGTGCTACTGCAACATGTAAAGGAACTATTCAAAAAATTATATGATCGTCGCCTGCTGGTACGCCTGATCGGTGTACGTTTCAGCCACCTGGTACAGGGGAATTACCAGATCAGTTTATTCGACGACAAACAGGAAATGATTGCGCTTTACCAGGCAATTGATCAAATCAAAAACCGCTTCGGCTGGGAATACCTGATGAAAGGAACAAACGTAATACCACCTGGTAAAAAGAAGCAGCCGACACCTAAAAAAGATATCATGCCGTATTTTAAAATATAATGCGAAAGGAACGGATAAAGGTTATGGTAGCGGATGTGCATAGCATAACACTTCACAACGCATCGCATCTCCGGAAAAATCACCGGCATATCCGAAAAGAATATTGCCGGATAAAAGTCATGATGGTTGATATGCATAGCATAATGCATCATAGCGTATCTATCTCCGGAAAAAACAATAAACAACAATGAAGCAACCCGTTCAACTATGTACTTAAACTGCAAAACATTTTTCAGCCTGCGTTATGGCACCATGCCGGCGGAAATGCTGGTAAAAAAAGCACATGAACTGGGTATCGGTTCCCTGGCATTGACTAATATCAACATGACTTCCGACGCCTGGGAGTTTGTGGAACTTTGCCGGCAACATGACATCAAACCCATATTGGGACTGGAATGCAGGAACGGAAATGATTTTAAATACCTGTTGCTCGCACGCAACCAGGAAGGATGGCACGGCATTCATCAATTACTATCCAAACATCTTCAACAGGAAATTCCATTCCCCGATCAGGCGCCTGTTATCCCTCATACCTACGTTATTTATGCGTGGGGAACCCGCGACGCCACCTCATTAGCGGCACATGAACTGATCGGTATAAAACCCTGGGAACGAAATAAATTATTCAGAACAGATACACTCGCCATCCGGCATAAGCTGGTGATACTGCAACCAGTAACTTTCCAGGATGACACTTATTTTGAACTACACCGCCTGCTACGCGCAATAGATCAAAACATCCTGATTTCACAGCTAACACCCGCCATGGCCAGCCATCCGGCAGAACAATTAGTACCTCCTTCCCAACTGGTGGAATGCTTTTCAGACTATCCACATATTGTACAAAATACGGTGAAAATCATGGACACCTGCCAGGTGGAAATGGACCTCTCCCCCCAGATGGCCCGCAATAAAAAACATTTCACCGGAAGCGTGGAAGGTGATCGCGCCAAACTACGGGAGCTGGCCCTGGAAGGCATGTATTACCGCTATGGCGATGATCACGAAGAAGCCCTGCTCCGGATTGAGAAAGAATTGACCATTGTGGCGCAAATGGAATTTGAAGCCTACTTCCTGATTACCTGGGATATTGTGCGGTACGCACAGGAACAAGGATTTTTCTATGTAGGCCGCGGCAGTGGCGCCAATTCCATTATTGCCTACTGCATAAAAATTACAGACGTTGATCCTATAGAACTGGATTTATATTTTGAACGATTCCTGAATCCTTCCCGTAGTTCTCCTCCGGATTTTGATATTGACTTTTCCTGGCGGGACCGCGACCAGGTGATCCAATACGTTTTTGATACCTACGGAAAAGATTATACTGCCCTACTCGGTACCGTCACTACGTTTCAGACCAATGCCATTATCAGGGAGCTGGGCAAGGTATACGGACTTCCCAAAAAAGAGATTGATAAAATACTGGAGAATGGCTTTCAGTTGCAGTTAGACAACGAAGATATCCATCGGAAAATCGCTTACTACTGCGATCTGATGGATAGAAAACCTGCTTTCCCCAATCACCTCAGCATTCATGCAGGTGGCATATTAATCAGTGATCAGCCCATCCATCATTATTGTACCACCTACCTGCCTCCGAAAGGTTTTGTGACCGCCCAACTGGATATGTGGCAGGCGGAAAGAATAGGACTCTACAAATTTGATATCCTCAGCCAGCGGGGGCTGGGGCATATACGCGATGCGATTGACATTATCCGGGAAAACCGGCATGTACATATCGACATCCATAATGTGAAAGCATTCCAGATAGATACTCGCGTAAAAAATAACCTGGCTACGGTTAATACCATTGGCTGTTTTTATATCGAATCTCCTGCCATGCGGCAACTGTTGCTGAAGTTGCGCTGCGATAATTACCTGTCGCTCGTAGCTGCCAGCTCTATTATCCGCCCTGGGGTAGCGCAATCCGGCATGATGAAAGCGTATGTAGAGCGATACCGGCACCCGGATAAAGTAACGTACCTGCATCCGGTGATTGAAGAGCTATTGAAAGAAACCTTCGGTATTATGGTATACCAGGAAGATGTGATCAAAGTGGCGCACCGGTTTGCCGGACTGGAACTGGCGGATGCAGATACGCTGCGCCGCGCCATGGGCGGGAAATACAGGGAATCGAAACATTTTGAGCAGATAAAAGATCGATTCTTTGATAACAGTGCCGCCAGAGGGCATTCCCGTGAAATAGCCGAAGAAGTATGGCGACAAATTTCCAGCTTCGCCAATTTCTCTTTTTCTAAAGCCCATTCCGCCAGCTTCGCGGTAGAAAGCTACCAGAGCCTCTACCTGAAAACCTATTTCCCGGCGGAATTTATGGTAGCGGTTATCAACAACTTCGGTGGCTTTTATAACCGGGAACTATATTTCCGTGAACTACAGAAAACAGGTGTGAAGCTGCATCCACCCTGTATTAATAACAGTGATTACTATACCAATATCAAAGCACAGGAAGTGTATGTAGGATTCATTCACGTAGAAGGGCTGGAACAATTGCTTGTGGAGAAGATACTGGAGAACCGGAAAATATATGGACCATTTGCCGGCCTGGAAGACTTCACCAATCGTATTGCACCGGGTCCGGAACAACTGGAGATATTGATTCGCATTGGCTGCTTCCATTTTACCCGGCATACCAAAAAAGAATTATTATGGAAAAGCAGCCTGCTTGTAAAAAATAAAAGCACGACGCAGGCTCCCGGTTTACCGCTGTTTGGCCCGGCCACCGTTGACTGCGAATTGCCCACCCTGGCCTATCACGCGCATGAAGATGCTTTTGACGAGATAGATTTACTGGGATTCCCGTTACAATCGCCCTTCGACGTATTGCAACACCAGCAAAGTGCGTATATGCCTGCCCGTGAGTTCGGAAAATATGTAGGACTGCCGGTAACTACGTTGGGCTACCTGGTCACCACCAAGTTTTTACGCAGCAACAAAGGTGAACCCATGTGCTTTGGTACTTTCCTGGACAGGGAAGGTACCTTTATAGACACCGTTCATTTTCCTGATAGTTTGCGGCAGTTTCCTTTTCAAAAAGGCGGTTTTTATGTTTTACAGGGAAAAGTTGCCCGGGAGCATGATGTAGTGACGCTGGAAATCAACAAGATGTGGAAGATTGGGTATTTTGAAGATAAAAAACCATAAAACCGACAAATTGTTGTATTTTTGCGACAAATGTCGGGTATTATGAAACACGTAAAAGGATACCGCGTGCAGGAAAATGCGTTGCTCATTGTAGAAGCACCTGGAGCGGCTTTCAGTGCCGGTAGCGGCTATTTTGATTTTATACAACTTTCCCGTAGTGGAATTATCAAGCAGGCATTATTGAACCTGAGCAGGCAGCTTTCTTTTTCTTTGTCTGAACTGGCGCAGGTGGTGCATGTTTCTGAAAGAACATTACAACGTTATGCAGACGATGCGAAACTCTCTGCCGATACGTCTGAGCGGGCAATATTGTTGTCTCAGCTCTACCAGCGCGGTACCGAAGTATTCGGACAACTCGAAAACTTCAAAGAATGGATGAGAACACCGTTGCCGGCATTCAATTATCAAACGCCTATTTCATTGTTAGATACCACTTTCGGATTCCAGCTGATCCAGGACGAGCTGGGGCGCATTGAACATGGCATCTTCGCATAACCAACCAAACTAACCTACGAAACCTTTAACATGGAAATATACAGGATCAGTAAGTGTGCTTACATCAATGATCTGGGTGGAACGGGTGCGCGTTTATACGGCGGACGCTGGAACAGTCCCGGACATTCTGTTGTGTACACCGCCGGCAGCAGGGCATTAGCCGCCCTGGAAGTACTGGTACATGTTCCGCTCAAAAATATTATCCAGGACTTCTGCATTGCTACTATTCATATTCCCGATAATATCGCCATTAAAGTATTGACCAAGCATGACCTGCCTTCCGGCTGGCAATCACTGGCCCCTGATTCGGTACTGCAAAGCATTGGCGATGAATGGGCTGAGACCGCTAAATATGCCGTATTGAGAATCCCTTCGGTGATCATCGCAGATGAAAATAATTACCTGATAAATCCACTTCATCCGGATGCCGCCGCTATTACCATCTCCAATACACAACCATTTGTGTTTGATCAGCGACTGAAGAAATAAACGAGTGATCATAAAACAAAATGCCACGGAAAATTTCCGTGGCATTTTGTTTTATATCTTGTCTGGATCATTATTCCAGGCCAAACAGACCTTTGTTCAATACCTGCAATGTTTTCTCTTTATACTGACCATTGATCAGGATAGAGATATTATGTCGGCTACCACCATAGGAAATCATGCGCAAAGGAATTTCTTCAATAGCATCAAATAATTTGGTGATAATAGAAGGTGTTGCAGCTACCTCGTTACCTACAATAGATACAATAGTCTGGTGGTAATCCAGTTCTACGGTACCAAAAGGTTGCAGTTCCTTCAGGATCTGATCGAGGTATTGCTGGTTATCGATCGTAACAGACACGGCTACTTCAGAAGTAGTGATCATATCAATCGGTGTGCGGTATTTCTCGAATATTTCAAAAATCTTGCGCAGGAAACCATATGCCAGCAACATGCGGCTGGATTTGATTTTAATAGCAATAATACCATCTTTTGCAGCGATAGCCTTTACACCGTTACCATTCGGCTGTTCCGTAATGATGGTGCCTTTAGCTGCCGGCTGCATGGTATTCAGCAATTTCACCGGGATGTTGAAATGTTGCGCCGGCCAGATAGAAGCCGGGTGAAGGATTTTAGCGCCAAAGTATGCCAGTTCCGCTGCTTCATCAAAAGAAAGCTGCTCGATGGGGAACGTTTTATTCACCACCCGTGGATCGTTATTGTGCATACCGTCGATGTCTGTCCAGATCTGTACTTCGCTGGCCTGTATGGCGGCACCAATCAGGGAAGCAGAATAGTCGCTGCCACCACGTTTCAGGTTATCCACTTCACCGCGTGCATTGCGGCAGATGTATCCCTGGGTAATAAATATGCTTTTCCCTTTATGCTGGCTGATCAGGTTAGCCAGTTTAATTTTTATCTTAGGGATTTCCGGCTCTTCGTATTCATCGATACTCATGAAATCCAGCGCAGGCAACAATACTGCCGGGATACCGGATTCTTCGAGATATACATTGAACAAGCGGGTAGATAACAATTCGCCCTGTGCCAGGATATCTTTATTCAGCGCTTCATTGAAAGAGATTTTCAGGATGATATTCAGAAATTCGAAGTGTTCATCAACAATCGCTTTGGCATTGGCGCGGCCAGCTTCCTGCTTCACCAGTTCGTCACAAAAGCTGCGGTAGTGGCTTTCCAGCTTATCTATTTGTTGCTTTGCCTGTTCCTTCTTGCCTTCTGACAGTGACTGACTAATTTCTACAAGCGCATTTGTGGTGCCTGACAGTGCAGACAGTACCACAATTTTCTGATCGTTATCGGCTGTGATCAGTTGTGCTACCGACTGCATACGCTCTGGTTTTCCCACGGAGGTTCCACCAAATTTTAACACTTTCATCTGAATGTTTTGTTTTTGCTTTAGCTACCTGAAATCCAGCATCGGCTTTATTCCTGGCGTTTTTTATGAACGATTACAATTTAAAAATTCAAATTAAACTTTGCAGCCACTTCTTTCATATCCTTCACCACAGGGGCTATCACAGGAATTCCTTTATCCAGTCTCTCCTGCTGCATTTCTCTTTCCGGATCACCGGGTATCAATACTTTTTTTCCGGGTACCGGTTCGGCTGCCCTAAAGCGGCTGATCCAGGTATCCATATGCTGTTTAAATTCTTCTGCCGGGCGGAAGGCATCTACCCGCATTGCGCCGAAGAAATGGCCCAGCCCTTCCCCTACCGGGTCCGGGGCCAGCGGTAAAAAGCTCACAAAAGGAGGTGCCCACGGGCCATAATTGGCGCCGGAAAGAACGGCCGAAAATATATCAACAATTGCTCCCAGGCAATACCCTTTGTGACTTCCGTGTTCCCTATCCCCGCCTAACGGCAGTAAAGCGCCACCACTTTTAAGTTCATGGGGATTGGTACTGGGGTTCCCGTCTTTATCCTGTATCCAGCCATAAGGAGCCTCTTCATTTTTGCGTTGCAGAATTTCCAGTTTGCCATTGGCAGCAGTGGTAGTAGCAAAATCCGCTACAAAAGCCGGCTGCTCTTTGGCAGGAATTGCCACTGCAATAGGGTTGGTTCCCAGCATACGTTCAATAGAGAAAGTAGGGGCTACCAGCGGGCTGGCATTGGTCATAGCCATTCCGATCATATCCCGCTCCAGCGCCATCATGGCGTGATAACCGGCAATACCGAAATGGTTGGAGTTTTTAACACTCACCCAACCTGTACCTACTGCCGCTGCTTTCTGCATGGCTATCTCCATAGCATATGGCGCCACCACCAGTCCGAGGCCGGCATCTCCATCGATAACAGCCGTGCTGGGCGTTTCATGCACTACCCGGATATTAGGGCGCGCATTGATTCGCTTAGCCTCCCATAAACGAACATAGCCCGATAAACGGGCTATTCCATGAGAATCGATACCGCGCAAGTCTGCCGAAACCAGTACTTCACTGGCCAGGGCTGCATGCTCAAGGCTACATCCCATGTGGATAAACACCTCTTTCGTAAATTCTCTCAAATGATGATAAGAAAAAATATGTTCCATCTGAAGAGAGTTAAGCCTGAGCGGTAGGACCACCAAAATTTAATGGAACGGATACCTGCTCCTGGTCCTGAATGGGGCCATGTATAGACTCGTACTTTTTAATATTATCCAGCATTGCTTTCATAAAACGCTTAGCATGCTGTGGAGTTAAGATAATGCGGGATTTAACCTTCGCCTTTGGCAGACCTGGCATAACATTCACGAAGTCTACCACAAACTCGGCATTGGAATGGGTGATGATCGCAAGATTCGCATATTGACCTTCGGCGATTTCTTCATTCAACTCTATATTAAGCTGATTCTGTTCTTCCTGATTTTCCATGTTGTACGTTTTTGCCGTACAAAAATAGAAAAAGAGGACTCAAATGAGTCCTCTTTTTTTAGAAACCGCTGATTATCGGCTTTTAATAGTCATCATCATCAAATTTTGTCCGTAAAATACCGGACACCACGTACTTCTTGCCAGGATCTGTAGATACCTGTATTTCCATGTAAATGCTGTCTGTTACACGTCCACTTTTGGATTTGCCCTGACCGGGGAATACTTTTCCACCAGTAATGGTAACAGTAGCCGTGCTATGTGCATCCGGGGAATTTGTAGCATTAAAGGTCAGATCTGCGAGATTTACATTTACCCTCGCCTGGAAATCGTTGTCAAACCCCAGTCCCTGGTCCTGCACCCACATTTCCTTCCCATTGTCATTGGCAGTATTGAAGGTGTTAATTTTTACATGGTCGCCGGCAACTCCGTTCAGCTGCCTGGTAACCCACCAGGTACCTGCCAATTTTTGCACCTGCATATTTGGTATATCAGGTAATTCTTTTTTGCAGGAAGAAGAAATAGTCAAAGCAGCGATCATTAAAGCGCCGACGAAATATCTTTTATACTTATTTGTTGTCATGGTACATAATTTTAGATCCGTAAACTGTTATAGCGCCCACCATACTTTTTGATAAATAGGTACTTCTGCAGGTGTATTCTTATTCCGGCTTCTTTCCACATCCGGGAATACCAGCCGTTTGGGGAATTTACCTGCTCCGGTAACACCGTTGCGGGAATACACCAATTGCCCGGGTATATAAGAGGGATCGGTAGAATATACCGAACTATATTTCGGATATCCTGTTCTGTTTTGCTCAAAGAAACCCTCCAATGTATGGTTACCCGGGAAAGAAGCCCACTTCTGTGTGATGATCGCTTCCAGCTTTTGATCGAAAGTGCCTGCTGAAGGGTACTCATAAGCACCACCAGCTTTCAGGTAAGAAGAATCGGTGATATTTACTTTCAATTGCTGGAAAGCAGCTGTCACGCCTGCATTATAATAGTTTTTCGCATTGACACCACCATAATAACGTTCCTGTATTTCCGCCAACATAAACATAGTTTCTGCGCGGGAAATCAGGTAGGCCGTATCTATTGCTGTTTGTCTGTAATAACATGACACGTTGTAGATTGGATTCAAACTCGTAAAATCTCCCTGGTTGATACCATAATACACACCACCCGCAGCTCCCGGCGCTCTAAAAATTTTGGTCAGCCGGCTATCTTTATTTTTCTTCAACCATAATAAAAACGTATTGCTGGCACGTATGTTAGTAGTGGTATTCAGGCTTCTTACATTCATTTCATACAAAGGATTGTCCAGTCCGGGGCCATCTTTGAAAAGACTCATATTGGCGTCTATATCGGTCAGCAGTGGCGCGTGGGCATCCAGCAATCCCCGGATACCTGCTTCTGCTTCCGCTGGTTTTGCATTGACCATGCGCAGATACATTTTCAATTTGAGTGTATTGGCAAATTTTACCCATTTGCTCATGTCTCCTTTGTAAATCATATCCCGGGTCAGGTTTTCATTTAAAATGGGTACTGTCAGATCTTTTGCCAATGCTTTATCGATATCTGCCAGCAACCATTTGTAAATGCTGTAACCGTCGTCAAACTTTGGCTGCAACTGTGTTAGCCCTCCAAACGCTTCCTGGTATGGCACCTGGTCGTATAAGTCCACCAATACCTGGTAGCTATAGGCTTTCATAACGGTCCCCATCAAACCGAAATTATTATCATGCAGGCTATCGCACAATTTGAGCATCAGGCTATAGTCCTGCAGGGCGCCGGAGAATAACTGCGTATACAACGCGTTATAATCTGTACGCTGGATATTATATGCATCAATGGTTTTATACTGGTTAGAGGCATTGCTCTGTGTCCAATACTGGGCCCATATGCCTCCTATCACTGCTCCTTCTGTTCCAACGCCGGCTACCGTAGCCAGTGTTGCAGGCGGGAATAATACATAGGGAGATGCTTTGTCCAGTGGTGCATTATTTGGATCATTGTTGATATCCAGGTTCTTTTTGCAGGAAGTACCGAGGAAGAGTACCGCTGCAAACAGGCCGAGTAAATATTTGTTGCTATTAGTTTTCATAATGCCATAAAATTTAAATTTTTAGAAAGAAACCCTCAGTGAAGCGCCATACGATTTAGTAGTAGGCATAGACCTGAATTCACCCATTTCACTTCTCAGGTCATTTCCATAGTTAGATACTTCCGGATCAATGAAAGTATTACCTGAAGGAGTCCAGATAAAAAGATTACGGGCAAATAATGTCAGTTGCACATTACTGGCATGAATCCTACTGGCTGCAGCAGTTGGCAGACTGTATGAAAGCGTGATATCACGCACTTTCAGGAAGGTTTTATCAATGATACGCTGCTGATAAGCATAGCCTTTATTAGTGGTATGATACCAGTAAGCGTCATAATTATCGTCTGTGATAGGCGTGGTGTTTTCCACATATACCGGTTTGAGTTCGGTACCGGTATTTATCACTGAATTAGGCACTACAAACGCTCTTCTGTCGTTCATAGTCGTTTGATAAGCGTTTCCAACGAAGTAGGTCAGATCCGCGGTACCGGAATAAAATACGCCACCTTTTCTCCAATCAATGGAACAACCCAGGGTAAAGTCTTTATAGCGCCAGGTATTCACCAATCCCATGGTAAAGTCGCGTTGTGAAGTACCGTAATAGCCATCTGATTGTGCGGCCTTCGGTAAGCCGGTAGCGTCCACAATGATTTTTCCATCACTGGTAGTAGCCGCAACCGGTGCATAGAAAACGCCTAAAGGATCTCCCTGACGTGCTACGAACTTAGCGTCATAGGCGGTATTCAGTACCACTTGTTCCAGCCCTGCAGGCAATTCTTCTACCTTATTCTTATTCTGTGAAAATGTATAGTTCATGGTCCAGTTGAAATCTCTCGTTTCTACCGGCACTAAATTGACAGACAATTCAATTCCCTTATTCCTTACTTTACCAAAGTTTTGTGTAATGCTGGAATAGCCAGAGCTGGGGGTTACCGGTACAGAAATGATTTGACCGGTAGTCAACTTATTATAAAAAGCAACATCGAAGCCCAGGCGATTATGCAAAAATTTCACTTCACCGCCGAACTCGTATTCCGAGCTGATTTCAGGACTGAGTTGAGGATTACCTATATTATCACCCACCGTGTACCCGGGTATGCCATTGAATGGGAACAGCAGTGATCCGAAAGGCAACACAATAATTTCTCCGGTATTTAAAACTGTTTTAGTCAGATAAGGTCCCGCATCGTTACCTGTTTTACCCCAGCTGGCCCGTAGTTTTGCGAAAGAAATTCCGCTGGGATCCATCTTTAATGCCTGAGATAAAATGAAGGCGGCATTCACTGCCGGATAGAAGTAGCTGTTATTTTTGTCTGGTAAGGTAGATGACCAGTCATTACGTGCATTCACCGTCAGGAACAGGTAGTCGTGGTAGCCGAGTGTGGCCTGTGCGTACAAACCATACAGTCTGCGTGTAAACTCTTGTGTAGTGGAAACAGGTGCATTGGGAGAGTTTGAGATCACGTAGAATCCTGGAATAGTCAATCCTTTTACAGCAGAATTGAAAATTTTCCCCTCCCGTTGGTTCAGGTTAAAACCAACTAGTCCGTCGAGGGTCAAATCTGATGCTATTTTTTTATTAATGGAGAGCATCAGGTCAGAATTGTATTCACCTCTGTAATCGGTGTACTCGCGCACATAACCTACGTCTTCTGCACGTTGGGAACCTTCTACGTTGTTACCATCGTTCCAGCTGCCGGCAGTAGGTCTGTTCTTAGCTTTATAAGCTTTCGAGCCAGTGTTGGTGAGATCAGCACCAATACGCCATTCCGCATTCAGCCAATCATTGATACCATATTTGAGGAAAATATTTCCAAACACACGGTTACTCCTGAGGTTATTCCCATTTTCATAAAGTGAATAATAAGGGTTCTCTGCATAAGGTGTGAAATAATTGTCTACGTTGTAGAATTTACCTTTATAATCCTTAAACTGAGAAATGTCAATATCCACCGGAATCTGGATAATATCTTCAAAGAGAGAAGAACCAAGTCCCGCCTCACTACGTGTAGATGGCGCCTTAGCATTTTTATTCACATAATTGAAGGAAGTAGCAGCAGAAAATCTCCCGTATTTGGTAGTAGCCCTAACGGAAAATGTATTCCTTTTGTAAGAATCTGCATCTGTAGGCAGTACTCCATCACTATATACATTACCGTATGATAGCAGGAAAGTGGAGGTTTCATTACCACCACTGAGAGCTACTGTATTGTTATATTCTTTTCCGGTAGTGAAGTAATTACGTACATTATTTTTTACAAAAGAAAATGGTTTGGATAGTTGGTCACCATCTACAGTAGCGCCCCACTTTTTATTTTCACCGGTTAAACGAGGGCCCCAGCTTCCATTTTCAGACAGGATGAAAGTACCACCCCAACCCTGACCGAATTGCTCCTGCATAGTAGGCAGCATTGCTACCCGGGAATAGTCGGCAGAGGAAGCGATATCCACTTTCAGCTTTCCGCTTTTACCTCTTTTAGTAGTGATTAATACTACGCCGCTGGCTGCTCTGGAACCATAAATGGCAGTAGCAGCTGCCCCCTTCAGAATACTGATGGCTTCGATGTCGTTAGGATTGATATCATTGGCATTGTTACCAAAATCATAACCACCGGTGATGTTACTACCTTTGATATCTGTAGATCCGGGGCGGTCATTATTCAGTGGCACCCCATCTACCACATATAGCGGCTGGTTATTTCCCTGCAGCGAAGAATAACCGCGCAGGATCACTTTATTGGAGGCACCCGGAGAACCACTGATGGTAGATATTTCAGCGCCGGCAATTTTACCGGACAATCCATCCATCATACTTACAGGTGCTACCCTGTTAATTTGTTCTGTGGCAAAACTGGTGGTAGCGTAACCTACCGTTTTCTTTTCTCTTACCAATCCGAGACCAGTCACTACTATTTCCTGCAAATTTTTGTTATCGGAAGCCAACACAACGCTGAGTACATTGTCATTTCCCACAGTAATTTCCCGCGTTTTAAATCCGACACTTCTTACAATTAGTACGGTTCCTGTCTCAGCGACATTTAATTGGAATACCCCACTGGGGTTTGCAGTGGTACCGGTGTTAGTACCTTTTATCTGAATGGTGGCAAATGGAATAGGATTACCATCATTCCCCTTGACGGTACCTGTAACCTTTCGCTGCTGCGAATAGGCCAGGCTAACAAGTGCCATAAGCACGGCAAAAAGGAGTAGAACCTTTTTCATAAATAATTCAGGTTTTGGTTGAAAAAGAAAATAAACATTGAGTCTTACAAGTGACTTACTATTGAGCAATAGCCAGCCGTTACGCCAGATATTCTCCGACGCTTCGTCATGCTGCTAGCATAAGCAAATGGCATACGTATCCCATATCGCATCCCCGGATGCGATCAATAAATAGCATGAAGGATCCTGTTCCCCGGACAAAGGGAAATATGATTACAGGATATACCGTATATGCCTACGATACGACTATGTAAAAGGGCAATTACCTTTCTTCATAAACTGTTCAGATTTTGGTTGTTTAAATATCAATCTTGTATTTCCGAATACTCAGCGGAATATTATTATTTTATTACCGACAACTGGTTCAGATATATCTACAGAAAATGGTTATTGAGCGCTACACTCCAGCTATTAAGACAAAGTCCGGGCTAATGTAAAGAGTCCTAATGTAATGGTCACTAATTATGCTATGTACCTTAGATTGAATGAATACATTTGCTGTGAATCACAAGCTGCTACTCATAAAGAAGGGCGCTCTGGATCATAAAGCAAATTAGATTTAGATTTCGGTTGACTATCACAAGTTAGAAAAAAAAAGAATGCCGCACTACATCTCGTTAACATTTTTTTAACTGGTTGTAAAGATCGTGATTCAATAGTTTGATAATCAGTAAGATTAATTGTCTTGATAACGTTTTATTTTCCTATCAGATATTGCCACTGAAATTGTACCATTGTTTTTTTATGTCCCCTGATCATATCATTACCACTACCTACCTGGTCCACTCCCTCGTAGATCGCTTGATGTAAACGTCCCCAACCTGAAATCCGGCGATTCACCTTCCATTTTACATTCAGGTAATACTGCCATCCACGGCCATAGAGCTGGGATACAGCGTTTTCGTATAACACGCTGCTTTCCGTAGCATAAATACGCGTATCGTAGTTACTGGTTTGGAAACGAGACAAGCGGCCACTAACGGCAAAGGGTAAACGACTAAAATGATACGCCGCATCCAGGTATATCATCCACCCCTGCTGTGTAGCGGCAGTAGTTTGATATTGGCTGCATTCCAATCGCAGTTTAGTATTAAACTGCTTATGCTGTTGCCAGTCCCATTGTATACGTAGGCGCGTAGCCGTTATTACCTCCGGTACTTTAATGGGGTTGTCCGGGAAGGGCATATTTTCTTCACCTTGCCGGAAGCTGTACCGGCACAGCCAGGTCATCCTTTTATTCAATACATAACTCCCCGACAACAAATACTCCCGTCCGCCCGAGGGAGCATTAATACGATATTTCAGCCAGGGAAAATGAAAGAAATCAGCGTAAGCATCCAGTTTGCACCGGGCGCTTACCTTCAGTGTAAGCCCTATATAAAGACCCTGTTCATTCACCGTGCGGTAACTGTCGCCAAACCCTTTGGCAAAGAACGACTGGTAGGCTTTATCATAGTAGCGATACAACAATGCTATATCTGCCGCAGGCGCTATGCTGGTAAGCAATCCCTGTACAATAGCCAGCTTACCATTATCGCTGGCAGCCACCTCACCGAATACATGTACATTTTTCCAGCTGCCGGCATAATCAACGCTTCCGGCCAATAACTGCTGTCCGCGAAAATCGAACTGATTATATGGTGCGGTCTTTTGTTGCAGGCCAGGTGTAAAGTGCTGCCAGACCATATTCCCGCCAAGCTGCCAACGATGCGTTATATACCGGATATTTCCTCCGGCACTGGCCGCCTGTACCATGCCTCGTTTGCTGACCTCTGCTGCGGTACGATGATATCCACTACTGCTTACACTTTCCGCCATCACCTCATCAACAAGTGTATCTGTGCTGGCGTCCTGTTTACGCCAGGAGGCAAATGCCGTCATTTCCCAATGCCTTTGCTGCAGCGTGATAGCAGCTCCCCTGAAAAAATAAAATTCACCCGGAGAAGTATAGGGCCGCAACACCTCTCCTTCCCGCTTTATCTGCATCACAGCAGCCCCTTTCCCATAGGCCTGTGCCTGCCAGTTCAAGAGCCCTTGTCCGAGATTAACGGTATAATCACCAATGGCAAGTGCTTTTATCTTCCCTACATTCCTGATAAAAATATGCGCACTGTAAAAATCAAATCCCTGTTGCTGCGCTCCCCTGAAAAGCGCTTCTCCTGCATCTTTCTCCATCACCATTCCCCAGCTGATATAACGGGGGAAATTATAACGGTAACGAATAAATAATTTTTCGGGCCCTCCACTGTATGCAGGTAAGGTGCTGTCTGTATGCAGGTATCCTTTTGCTTTTTCCAGTGGGCGGGCATAACGCAGCAACAACGCATGATCCCCTTTATGCAAATAGTCACGCAGGGTGTAGTGGGGCGCCAGGTCATTTCCTACCGTCACATAAGGCAAAATACGCCGGATCACTTCCGGCTCAAAACCGGGTATCGCCTGTAGCTCATAGATACTCAACAGGTCGCCCAGTACCAGTCGGTACTGCAGGAAATGGCTGATCTGTAACGGTGTTAGCAGGCCAAGAGATTGCAGGGTCGCTTCATCCGCCGTATTCAGGGAGATGCGATGCCGGCTCAGGGCATTTAGCCGTTGCCATTGTGCATCATCTTCTGATACGGTTTCTGTGCCGGCGGTGGTTTGTTCCAGGTTATTGGCCATCACTGTCGGCAATGCTTCTTCCGGTTGTTGCGCCATAGCTTCCCTGCATAAACACAACAGTAATACACTCCCAATTATTCCGCAGCGGACGGCGCAGCAGGTTGCCATATCAGTGATGTTGAAGGAGTGATACCTAATTGTGGGTGAAACCCGGCAGCAATATCTATACGCAGGGAGCGCAGATAAACGATAATGGCCGCATTATGGTAAGCAGGACCAGTTGCCAGGCCTATCTCCAGCGCCAGCGCACTGATGAGCCGGTAATAAACCGCGGCCTTAACACTGGTGATAGCACCGGTAGAGGTAACCATGGCCGTTAGCAGGCAATCCCGCGATGCTTCAAAACCGGTACCACCACTATAGCTTACGCCTTTCCCGGCCGCTTTATGCACCTGTAGCCCGGTATGCAATTTTTCATTGCAATGCCACAATATGCCACCGTCCACACTTAAGGCGCTGGTACTACCAGCTCCCTGCGCCGTAGTTGTTTCATAATTGAATTGCAGCCCTATGCCGGCCCTGCGCCCGAGGCCACGACCATATGCACCACTTAATTGCTGCTGATGCCACGCACTGTTACCCAAACGTACCAGGCTGCCACCAAATGCACCTCCCGGCGACGGAACTGCTACCATGACGGCATACAAAGAAGCTGCCTTCAACAAAAACCTGTTCTCCGAATAAATACCGGCGCTAAATGCCGGCAAACAGGCTAATGCGGCTGGATTATTCCACATGGCAATGATCTGCTGAAAATGACGGCTGTAACTGCCAACGCTGGTATTCCTTCCAATAGGTGCCAGTAAAGATTGCGCAGATAACAAGGTAATCCACCAGGTGGATACGAGGGTTAACATAAAACGTTTCATCCGTAAATGGGGTTTAACAATACATTCAATTGATAGCTTACTATAGTTGGGTTAACGGGCTATCAACGAATACAAAGGTAGCTACCCTTCCACCATCATCTGTTAATGAAACATAAACGCGTATATTTTTTCTATACGTGCAGCATTAAAAAAGCTTAGCGGAAACCGGTAAGTGCTTGTCTTACCTGCTTCCGCTAAGCTTGTATATCTTCCGAAATCAAAAAAATAAACCCGGGATATTTTTAAAATAAACCATACAACTGGGAATCAATTTTGGAGATAATTTCTCCCAGATCCTCGTCGCTTTCCGGAAATTTATTTTTGTCGATATCAATAATCAACAAAGGGCCTTCATTATACTTCTCGATCCAGTTGTTATAATATTCGTTCAGGCGTTTCAGATAGTCCAGGCGAATATTTTCTTCATACTCTCTTCCTCTTTTCTGGATCTGTGCTACCAGGGTAGGAACGGAAGCCTGCAGGTAAATCAACAGGTCCGGTGGTTTCACCATGCTTTTCAGCGTTTCAAAGAAGTTGAAATAATTATCGAAATCACGCTTGGTCATCAACCCCATTTCATAAAGGTTAGGCGCAAAAATGTGCGCATCCTCATAAATGGTGCGATCCTGGATCACCGTTTCTTTTCCATTCTGCACTTCCAGCAGTTGCTTTAATCTGCCGTTCAGAAAATATACCTGCAGGTTGAAAGACCAGCGGGGCATATCTTCATAAAAATCATTCAAATATGGATTGTGCTCTACATCTTCATACTGTGGATGCCATTTGTAATGACGACACAACATTTCTGTGAGTGTAGTTTTGCCAGCTCCGATATTTCCGGCGATAGCTATATGCTTAATCTTATTCTGTTTTGCCATGCGATGATAGGTAAATATTGAAAATAGCTACAGTTGGCGACTTTTTCAATAGTAATTTAAACCAATAAGTTTTCTCGCCTGTTGCAAAGTTTGTGCCGCATTCGCTCTTGCCTTCTCTGCACCGGCTTTCATAATTTTCTCCAAATAGTTAGTATCCCTCTGTAATTCTTTCGCTCTTTCACGGATAGGTGCAATGAATTTCACCATATCTTCTCCCAGCTGTTTCTTCAGATCTCCAAAGCGGATGTTACCTGTAGTATTCCATTGGTCTTCGAAGAAAGTAACTGCATCCGGCGCAGACACCAACTTCATCAGATCCAGCAGGTTTTGTACAGATTCTGGCATTGGAGAACCCGGCACACCAGTACCGGTATCGGACTTAGCTTTCTTCACTTTGTCCATAATCAGTTTGTCCTCATCTGCCAAATAAAGTGTAGCCATCTCATTTTCACTCTTACTCATTTTCCCTTTACCATCCAGGCTTGGAATACGTACCAGGCCATCACCATAATTAAATGCTTCCGGTTCAGGGAACAAATCTCCATAACGGTGATTAAAACGCTGTGCGAAATTACGGGCCATTTCCAGGTGTTGTCCCTGGTCCTTACCTACCGGAACTTTTACGGCACGTTGAATAATGATATCCACACTCATGAGCACCGGATAAGTCAGCAACCCGGCATTTACGTTATCTGGTTGTAAACGTACCTTATCCTTAAATGTTGGTACTCTTTCCAGTTCACCCACATAGGCCAGCATATTCATCAGCAAATACAGTTCTGCTATTTCAGGTACATCACTCTGTGCATACAGTGCTACCTTTTCGGGATCCAGCCCGGACGCAATATTCTCGGCCAGCACCCTCATTACATTGCCTTTCAGATCCTTAGGATCCGGATGTGTAGTTAATGAATGCCAGTCTGCCACAAAAAAGTAGCAGTTAAAATCTTCCTGCATCCGGATATAATTACGGATTGCGCCAAAATAGTTGCCTAAATGCAAATAACCAGTGGGGCGTATGCCGCTTACCACAATTTCTTTTTGAGTAGCCATAACAGGGCGCAATTTAATGAAAAAGCCGAAAGCGTAAAGCAAAAAGCTACGCATGCTTTCTGTGTTTTCTGGCCGTTTATCCCTAATTTTGGGATACTATCATATTTACCATTTATATTTCATTATCTTTTGATTTAATTTGATTATGGAAGTGAACGACGCGCTGGTACAACAACTGGCAGATCTTGCCCGGCTGGAATTTAACGACCAGGAGAAGGTAGAAATACGCGGAGAACTGCAACGCATGATTACCTTCGTGGAGAAACTGAACGAACTGGATACCTCCAACGTGAAACCATTACTTCACCTGACAGATGATTATAATGTTTTCCGGGAAGATAAGGTTATCCCGGGTATCAGCCGTGAAGAAGCCCTGCAGAACGCACCTTCCGCTACTGAGGAATACTTTAAAGTGCCGAAAATTATAAAGAAATAACCCACATGCAAAAGTCCGTCATCCACCTGGAAGGAATCAGAAAAAGTTATTTTCTCGGAAAAAATGAACTCCCGGTACTCAAAGGGGTCGCACTAGACATTTTTAAAAATGAATATGTAGCACTGATGGGGCCTTCCGGTTCGGGAAAATCAACCCTGATGAATATCCTGGGATGCCTGGATACACCTACCTCCGGTAAATATGTACTGAGCGGACATGATGTGAGTAAAATGGAAGACAATGACCTCGCTACCGTACGTGGCAAAGAAATTGGCTTCGTCTTCCAGCAATTTAACCTGATGCCACGGCTTACCGCACTGGAAAATGTAGCCATCCCACTGATCTATGCCGGTATCGGTAAAAAAGAAAGAACAGAAAGAGCCATTGCCATGCTGGAAAAAGTAGGGCTGGGCGAACGCTATAAACACAAACCCAACGAACTTTCCGGTGGTCAGTGCCAACGTGTGGCTATTGCCCGCGCCCTGGTGAACAACCCCTCCCTCATCCTCGCCGATGAACCTACCGGTAACCTGGACTCCAAAACATCCGTGGAAATCATGGATATCTTTGGCGCCATTCATGCCTCCGGCAATACCGTTGTACTGGTTACACACGAGGAAGATATTGCCGATCACGCCAAACGCGTGATCCGCCTAAGAGACGGCGTCATTGAATCAGACCGGGTTAATGAAAAAGTAATCGCATAAAAGAATTACGAATTACGAATTACGGAGTTGTGGGTAGATATCGGCGAAGACCATCCGCTATTATCTACCCACAACTCCGTAATTCGTAATTCGTAATTCGTAATTTGCACTAAATAACAGCCATGTCATTCAAGATATACACTAAAACAGGCGACAAAGGAAAAACATCCCTCATTGGCGGTACCAAAGTACCCAAAAGCGATGTACGCATTGAAGCCTATGGCACCGTCGACGAACTCAACTCCTACATCGGCCTCGTGAATGATCATATCGCAGACCCGGATACCAAATTACTGCTCCGCGAAATACAGGACCGCCTCTTCACCATCGGCGCCGCCCTGGCCTGTGATCCCGATAAAGAAACCAAATTAAAAATACCCGACCTCCACGAAGCAGATATCACCCTGCTGGAGAAAAGCATCGACCAGATGAATGAAGAATTGCCAGCCATGAAGTCATTCATTCTGCCCGGCGGCCACGTAGCAGTATCTACCTGCCACGTAGCCCGCTGTGTTTGCCGCCGTACAGAACGACTTTGCGTAGGCATGCAGGAGCACGATATGTTCATTGAACCACTGGTACTCAAATATATTAACCGCCTCAGTGATTACCTTTTTGTACTCGCCCGTTGGGTAGGACATAAATTAGGCGTAGATGAAATTCCGTGGAAACCCCGGGTATAGAAATTTTCTTAAATTAGCTTCATGTTTACAGGAATTATAGAAACACTAGCAGAAGTAGTATCTACCAGGAAAGACGGCGGTAACCTGGTTATCACGATACAAACACCACTGGCCCGCGAATTAAAAATAGACCAGAGCGTGGCCCATAACGGCGTATGCCTTACCGTGACCAACATACAGGGCGATACTTACGAAACCATAGCCGTAACAGAAACCCTGCAAAAAACCAACCTGGGCCAATTAACACCCACCCAGTTTGTAAACCTGGAAAGAGCCATGGTTTTCAACGGCCGCATAGATGGACACCTGGTACAGGGACACGTAGACAGCGTGGGAGAATGTATTTCCAGCCAGGAACAGGATGGCAGCTGGCTATACCGTTTCCGCTACCCTTCCGAATTTGCCGCACTCATCGTGGAAAAAGGAAGCATTTGCATGAATGGTATCAGCTTGACCGTATTTGATGTAACCAGCACCGAATTCTCCGTAGCCATCATTCCATACACTTACGAACATACCAACGTATCTAAAATAAAGAAAGGTTCACTCATCAACCTGGAATTCGATATTCTTGGTAAATATGTAGCCAGGCAATTAGCAGTAAGGAACTAATGCATTTCGTTACTAAAGTCCACAACTGAATGTTAAAACACTTGCTCTGCTACGCCCTGTTCTTCACCCCCCTGTTGGCTAACGCCCAACAGGCACGCGTAGTGAGGATACAGGGGAGCTATGATCCATCGGCAGTAACCGAATTATACAACAGTACGCCCATCGCCATCACATTATTCTTCAGCGATAGCTCCTCGCAAGTCACCAGCGGCTATGGCCAAGGCTCCTACCGGTGGAATAAATTAAACGTCAGCAGCAGCAACGGTAACATCCGGAATGGCATACTGTATTTCGACAGGTCACAACTGATCCGTGACCAATACCATGTAGTACTCACCGCAGCTATCGGTAATGGTGATCCTTTGCAAACAACTATCACGCTGCCTTATATTACCGGCATCCGGTTTAATCATTATGCCGATAGCATCAAACGCGATATCCGGTTTTATCTGAATGTAGAAGGAAAATTTAACAGTGGAAAAGTATTTCCGCTGGATACCACTTCGGTCCGGTTTGCAACTTCCGATGGTACCATTATTGGCCAGGATTTGCTGTTACCTAAAAACGATACCATCAAAACAGTAACCGTAGAAGCCTGGTACAAATACAACGATCGCTTGTACCTCCGGTCTGTCATCCCCGTGAAACAAGCACCAGACAATGATTCCCTGATCATAAAAACTTCTCCCGAAGGGAATAAAAGAAAAAGAAGACAATAACTATATCAGCATACGGGATTTCAGCTCCAGGTATTTGTTCACCACATTCAGGGTTAAGTGCTCGGGCGTACTTAATAATGACATGATACCATATTTTGCCAGCTCCTTTACAATCAACTTTTTATCGTACGCAAATTTTTGCGCAATAGTCTGTTTATAAATCCCCTCGATATCATGTGCCGGTTGCTCGGTAATTTTCTTCAGCTCCGTATTTTCAAAAAACACCACCAACACCAGGTGATAACGGGCCAAACGGCGCAGAAAAGGCAGCTGCCGGTGTAAACTGGACATCGATTCAAAATTGGTATATACCATTAACAAAGACCGGGTAGATACACTACTACGCAACTGTATACTCAATGCTTCATAATCACTTTCCTGCCATTGCGTTTCCTGCCCATAAAGCATGTCCAGGATCTTGTTTACCTGAATTTTTTTGTTGCTTGCCGGTAACACTTCGGTCTTATTCTCTGTAAATGTTACCAGTCCGGCTTTATCTCCTTTATTAATGGCTACATTACTGAATACCAAAGATGCGTTGATGGCATAGTCCAACAGCGACAATCCATTAAAAGGCATCTTCATGGTACGCCCCTTATCTATGATAGAATATACCTGCTGCGATCTTTCCTCCACGTAATTATTCACCATCAGGTTACCCGTACGGGCAGATGCTTTCCAGTTTAACATGCGCACATCATCGCCCTTGGTATAAGGTTTAATGTGATCAAACTCCATGCTATGGCCAATAACACGGCGTTTATGTACACCCAGCTCATTCAGCCGGTTCATGTAGGAGTACAATTCAAAATGACGCAACTGGTGAAAACTTGGATATACGCTAATCTCCTGCTCATTATCAAACACAAAACGCCGGCTGATAATGCCCAGGGCACTTTTCACAAACACATTACTATATCCAAAATGATAATTACCTCTTTCTACCGGGCGAAGTACATAGCGAAAAACATGCTTTGCACCCCCACCTACTTTGGCTTTCAGGAGAAAGCTACGCTCCTGGAACTGAAAAGGTAATTCTTCTATCACATTTACAAATACCGGGAAAGAATAGCGATTCTGAAAATCGAGCAATACTTCGTTATCATCTCCATTGCTGAAACGATGACTGGCTTTACGTTCCAGCGAAACAACCCCAGATGGCCGCAGTAACAGTAATACCATATCCAGCAGCACCAATCCCAGCAATACGATGAACGCCACTATGGCTACATTATAAAGCACCGGGAAAAAGAATGCCAAAATAAACAACAGGCTATTCACTCCCAGCAGGAGATAAAGCCTGTTGGTGAAAAAAAGTATCTGGTATAAATTATTCTTTACGGTTGCGGACATATTCTCTTAGCTTTTAGCGCTCAGCTTTTAGCTTTTAGTTATCAATCAACGACTTTAGCTGAACCTGCAAATGGCTAACAGCTAATAGCTAACAGCTATCTTGGTATTTCTACCATCTTAATAATTTGTGCAATCACATCATCGGTTTTAATGCCCTCCATTTCTTTTTCAGGAGTAAGGATAATACGATGCCGCAATACATGGGGTACCATTTCTACTACGTCGTCAGGAATAACAAAATCCCTGTTTTTCATAGCAGCTGTAGCTTTTGCACAATTCATAATGGCAATGGAAGCACGCGGAGAAGCGCCCAGGTACAGGGATGAATTCATACGTGTTTCATTAACAATAGCGGCAATGTAGTGGAACAACTTATCCTCTACCACTACTTGTCTTACCTGTTGCTGATAAGCAATAATTTGGGTGGTAGTAACTACCTTACTGATCATTTTAGTAAGATCTGTTTCTCCATTAAAATGATGGATACTGCGCAGCACCGCTACTTCTTCCTGCAAATCAGGATACTTCACTTCTATCTTAAAAAGGAAACGGTCCAGCTGCGCTTCCGGCAAACGGTAAGTACCTTCCTGCTCAATGGGGTTTTGGGTGGCAATTACCATAAACGGACGATCGAGTGACCAGGTGGTACCATCATTGGTAATCTGTCTTTCTTCCATCACCTCAAAGAGGGCAGATTGTGTTTTGGCCGGTGCCCGGTTTATTTCATCAATCAGTACCAGGTTGCTGAAAATAGGTCCTTTCTTATATTCGAATGCTCTGGTTTGCGGGTTAAATACAGAAGTACCCAATACATCCGCAGGCATCAGATCCGGGGTGAACTGTATCCGGCTGAAATCCGCGTCTACACACTGCGCCAACAATTTAGCGGTTAAGGTTTTGGCCACGCCGGGAACACCTTCTATCAGTACATGCCCCTGCGTGAGTAACCCCGTAATCAACAGGTCTACCATCTGATGCTGCCCTACAATTACTTTTCCTATTTGCTCCCTGATGGATTCTACCCCTTCATGTAAAGCAGAAAAATCAGTTCTGGGTTGAAATGTATTGGTATCCATTATTTACTTCGTGTTTAAATAAAATAGTTGAATGCGTTTATAAAATTCCTTCAGGTAATCATCACTTATATTTCCTTCCAGCTGTATATGATGCATCATTTGTAACAAGGTTCTGATATCAGCTTCCGGTACAGCAGATTTGCGCGATAATGCTTTTACAAATTCTTCGTCGAGTACGTTGGTATTGAGATAATAACGGGTACGTATATACTCCAACAAATGCAGGATCATTTTATGCGCCAGGTTATCATTGTTGTGTTGCTGATAATACAGTTGTCCGATAGCATCTACAAACTCCACAGAAGTATTACTAAACACGGGCTTGTCCGGGATAATCCGTTGCCGGCGTTTACTTTCAAATATCACATACAACAACATCAGGGCAACACCCAGCCATAAAGCCCATCGCATAGCCGGATACCGCATGAGTACCTGCCATTCGCTGAAATCGCCGGACTGCGCGCTGTGTTGTGCATTGTAAAAATCATCCCAATATACATTACCGCCAAGGTCACTCAAATAAGACACCTGCGTTTCCAGCGCGCCCGTGTTATGCTTATGCAATAAAAAATAGTTAGTGAAGGTATAAGGGTTCAACAGCAGGTAAATATACCCAGTACTGTATGAGATGCGGATAAAGTTAGGTTTATGTTGCCCGTTGCTACCCAACACAGTGGTGGTGGTACTATCTACCTTCGCAAAGCTACTGCCACTGATCATCCCTTCATAAGCGAAGCTCGTATCTATTGGTACAATGGTATCCCGGTAGTATTGTGCGGTTTTTTCCTTAAAGAATTGCTCGCTGGCACCTTCCTCCATTTTGAAGTTAAGTTGTTTGGCAAGATAGGGATCCGGGTTATTCACTGCGATGAACAAATCATTTCCCCCGGACACATATTCCAGCATAGCATCTACATCTTTCTCCGTAGTATACATTTGGTTGGCCACCAGGATATAGGTATTCGCATTCTTTTTCAGCTCCGTTTCTTTTTCGTAGGTGCTGGCAAATGGCTTGGTAACTACTTGTATGGATTTCTTGTAAAACAGCTGTGGCAGCATTTTAAAGGCAGCATAAGCTCCTCCCGCTTTCTTATCCTTACTGGAAAAAGAAGACCGGAGCATCTTGGTGCTTTGCTCTTCCGGGTTGGAACCAAAATTGCCTCCAATGACCATCAGTAATACCAATACAAGTACTACCGATCCGATGATATATATAGGTTTAGTATTCACGAAGCTTTTCCTATTGCGTTATTAAAATCCCGGAATTCCTGGTTAATATTTCTGAAACTATCTTCACTCACGTCAAATCCACCATACCAGATATATTCATAATCCAGCGTGAGTGCAGCAAATTTCTTATAGTAGGGAGAGCTACGCATATTACGCAGGTAATCATTATTGGTTTTCTCCCTGCCTGCTACAATCATTTGTTTGCTGGCCAGTTGAAATAGTGTGTAAAGATACCACCAGCGTATGGCCTGCCGGGCGTCGCCTGCGGCCATGGCTGCCTTGATTTTTTCTTCATATTCTTCCCCGCTATGTAGTTCTTCTGTTTGTATTTCTGTTAAGCCATCAATCATTACCGGCTTACGGAACATGGTCATACCATTCGCTTTCATATACCGGTAAACCAGGAATCCTAGTCCGGCCAGCAGTAATCCCATTAACACGTAGCGGATAACACTGATCGATCTGACAAGGGCGGCCATGAATCGCTCTAGCCAGAGATACCGTTCAGGCGGCGCTTCTTGTACATCCTTGTATTGCAGTTTCTTATTGGCTTTCAGCTCATTTATCAGTGAGTCGGGAATATGCCGCATTTCGTAATAAGCGGCTTCGTCCTCGTAGGCATCTTCTTCAGCGGGAGCCACAGCTACTGTACTATCGACTTGCTCCGTTACAGTAGTATCGGGCAGCGCAACCTCTGCGGTTTGCGCCATATTTATCAGCGGAAGCAAACAAAGCAACAACCCTACACTGCTCTTTAACCATAAATATCTTATCATGTTACTGCTTTGAAAGGGTAAATGGGATGATAACTTTCCCTTCCGCATTTAAACGATATCCTTTTTTATGCAGATAGATGGGATAAAAAACAAAGTAGCCCAATATAAAACTCAATGATGATAACAAGATAAAAAGACTTAATACCAATGGCATTTCTGTATGCCTGGTAACAAAGCTTTCCAATATAGCAGCTACTATAAATATAGGCATTAGGGTAACCATAATTTTAATCCCGTCTTTTGCACCCTTGCGAAGAGAGTCAATCCGCTTATGTGTACCAGGGAAAAGTATGCTTTTCCCCAAAATCATTCCGGCGCAGGCCGCAATCACAATACTGGAAATTTCCAGCGTACCATGTATCCAGATAACGAGTATTGATTTCCAGCCCAGGCCATGTGTAAAAAAGATGTACTGAAAAACGCCCAGCATTACACCATTACGTACCAGCAGGTACAAGGAGCCTATGCCGAAAAAAATACCGCCTACAAAGCAAAAGAAAGATACCTGTATATTGTTGATGGCAATGTAGAAAAACATGGTAACAGGATTACCATCCTTATACACACCAAAAGGATCTCCATTGGCGATATTCCGCTCCGTCATATTCACATATTCATCTCCCAGTACACCACGCACAAAGGTTTCATCGTGCGCAGAGGAGAAAGCGCCAATCACACAGAATAGCAGGAAGAAGCACAAAGTAAACAGTAACAGGCGATGATATTTCCGAAATAATAATGGTAATTCGTATTTAAAAAACAGTTGAAAACGGCCTACATCTTCCTTGCGATTCTGGTAAATACGGTGATAGATAGCCGCCGCCAGCCCATTAATATAATGGGTTACTTTACTGAAGCTATAAAAAGTTTTAGCGTAAGACAGATCATCCAGTACTGATACAAATCTTTCCGCCATTTCATCAGGGTCATCTGTGGGCTCCTCCTGGTATTGTTTCCAGCGGGACAAATTCTTTTTGATAAACAGCGATTCTCTCATAATGAGTTCTTCTTTCCCTTTTAAATACAGATATTACCTACAGTAATGGGTTACTAATGGGGAATACCGGCAAACTTACTAAATCGTTTAACAATATATAAACAAATATGTAAATTTGAGTATGGCAGATATAAAAATACCAACTTCTTTTAATATAGATCTCGAATTTGAGTCGGCCGATATTGTAAAACGTTTCCTGGCCTGGCTGATTGATTTCGCGATTCGTGTGGCCTATTTCCTGGTGATGCAGGCTGTGCTGACTTCTTTCCGGATGGACATGGATGCCAATATTGTCATCTATATACTGCTCGTTTTTCTGCCCATCATGTTCTATTTCCCCATCACGGAAATCACCATGAACGGATCTACACCAGGGAAAAAGCTGTTGCATATCCAGGTGGTGAGTATGATGGGAAATACGCCCAGTATTAGTCAGCACCTGATAAGATGGATTTTCCGGTTAATTGAAACGCCGATCTATTTTATGTTGGTAATACCCGTGCTGATTCCCCTTGTTTCCATTGTAAGAACCCCGTATAATCAGCGTTTGGGCGATTTAATAGCTGGTACCATCGTGATCAGTACCAAGCGTAAAGGTAGCATTGAAGAAACTATTTTCCGGGATCTTTCCCACAGCGATTATAAACCACATTTCCCCCAGATCATGAAATTATCCGACAGGGATATGAATAAAGTGAAGGAGTTACTGGATCGTGCATTGATGGCAAAGGATGATGAACTGGCGGCCAGGGTAGCTTACCGGGTAAAAGATGTGCTGCATATTGATTCCGATATGTCACATACCCATTTCCTCGAAACTGTACTAAACGATTACAATTACTACACTACCAGGAACTAAAAAGGCGGCCTTCTATGGGCCGCCTTTTTAATAGCTATTTTTTAATCAGATAGTTTTACCTATCGAATTTAAATCATCGTTGACGTTATTGAAACGGGTAGGATCACCTGCTGGTCCTTTGTATACGATAGTACGGTCAAATGCCAGGATAGGATAAAACACGATACCGAGTAAAATCAGGCCTACGGTAAAGCCTTCTGTTTTGCCAAAGCTTTTACTGAGCAGGTTGGTAGCCCAGATACCCCAGATAATGCCGATGTAGGGAATGCACATCAGGATCAGCCACCACCATGGTTTGCCAATAATTTGAGTCAGAATGTAGATGTTGTAAATAGGAATGATGGCTTTCCAACCTTCCTGGCCTGCTTTTTCAAAGATTTTCCACATACAGGCGATGAAGAAAACCACTATAACCAGCATGACAATCAGGAAAGTACCGGTGAATAATGCGCCAAATGCGCTACCACCTTCATAAGGATTTGTTTGAAGAATTTGCATAAGAGGTTAAATTTATTAGTGTTTAAACAGCTGTCACTCCAAATATATATATTTTCCCGCTATATACATAGTTACTACATTATTAAGAAGCAAAGAATGCGTATAACTACGCTTTGAAAAAAAACTTCAACTTTTTCTTCGCTAATATTTGGAGATTCAACACATTATATTACCTTTGCAACCGGCAAGTCTTATACGACCAGCTCCTACTGAACTCCCCCAGGACAGGAATGTAGCAAGGGTAGGTGGTTGTAGCGGTGCGATATAAGTAACTTGCCTTTTTTTTCTTTTTTTATTGTCATTAGTTGCTTGTCAATAGTATCTGGTTGCTATTTTCTCCACCTCTTTCACTAATGACAGCATCTTCCACAAATGGTTCATTTCCTGACAACTAATTTATCATAGTATGAAATTCTTTATTGATACAGCTAACCTGGCGCAAATACAGGAAGCTCATGACCTCGGCGTTCTTGATGGTGTAACTACCAACCCGTCTCTCATGGCGAAGGAAGGCATTAAAGGTGAAGCAGCAATTATCAAACATTACGAAGATATCTGCGAAATAGTAGATGGTGATGTGAGTGCAGAAGTGCTTTCTACAGATTTCAAATCTATCATTGAAGAAGGTAAGAAACTGGCCGCTATTCACCCGAACATTGTGGTGAAAGTACCTATGATTAAAGACGGTGTAAAAGCCATCAAATGGTTTACTGATAACGGTATCAGAACAAACTGTACCCTCGTATTTTCTGCTGGTCAGGCAATCCTGGCAGCGAAAGCAGGTGCGGCTTATGTATCTCCGTTCATTGGTCGTATTGACGATACTAACTGGGATGGTGTTGAACTGATTGCACAAATTGCACAGATCTACAGCTTACAGGGTTTCAAAACTGAAATCCTTGCGGCCTCTATCCGTAGCGCACTCCACATTGTGAAATGTGCGGAAGTGGGTGCTGACGTATGTACTTGCCCGTTAGACTCTATCCTGGGACTGCTGAAGCACCCATTAACGGATATCGGTCTGGCGAAATTCCTCGAAGACGCGAAGAAAATGTAATTATCAGATATTTTTTTAGATGGTGTATCCCCGGTGCAGTAATTGCGCCGGGGATTTTTTTTATGCAGGAAGCCTCCTTTGCTTCTATCCTCCTTTACCCACCGAAAACGTATTTTATTAAAGAATTTAGTTAAATTCAAAGATAATATCCACGCATACCCACTATAAACGAAAACCTAATGGGAAAATATATCCTTTCACTGGACCAGGGTACTACCAGCTCACGCGCCATTATTTTTGATCACGACGGCAGCATCAAAGCGGTGGCCCAGAAAGAATTCAAACAAATATTTCCACAACCCGGATGGGTGGAACACGACGCAATGGAGATATGGACTTCCCAGGCCAGTGTGGCTGCTGAAGCCATTCTCAAAGCCAGGATAAGTGGGGAAGACATCGCCGCGATCGGTATCACCAATCAACGCGAAACCACCATTGTTTGGGATAGAAAAACCGGCAAACCTATTCATCACGCCATCGTGTGGCAGGATCGCCGCACCGCCGCCTATTGCGATTCATTAATCAAAGCAGGAAAAGAACAATTAGTAAAAGATAAAACTGGCCTGCGCCTCGACGCCTATTTCTCCGGCACTAAAATAAAATGGCTGCTGGATAATATTCCCGATGCCCGCAAACGTGCAGAAAATGGTGAACTGGCTTTCGGTACCGTAGATAGCTGGCTGGCCTGGAACTTCTCCAAAGGTCAGCTGCATATCACTGATGTGAGTAATGCCTCCCGCACCTTGTTGTTTAATATCCACGACATGAAATGGGATCCTGAATTACTTTCCCTCTTTGATATTCCCGCTGCAATGCTGCCGGAAGTAAAACAATCCAGCGAAGTATACGGCTATTCCGAAGCTATTCTCACCCCTTACCGCATTCCTATTGCCGGTATTGCCGGCGACCAGCAGGCCGCTTTATTCGGGCAGCTATGTACCCAACCCGGTATGATCAAAAATACCTATGGCACCGGCTGTTTCCTGGTATTAAACACCGGCGATAAACCCATCCCGTCTAAAAATAACCTGCTGACTACCGTGGCCTGGCAAATTAATGGCAAAACGAGCTACGCACTCGAAGGCAGCATCTTCATTGGTGGCGCCGTAGTACAATGGCTCCGCGATGGCCTGGGGATTATCCGCCACTCTGCCGATATAGAAAAACTCGCCGCTACCGTGCCTAACAGCGATGGCGTGTACCTGGTACCCGCTTTCGCCGGATTAGGCGCGCCTTACTGGAATCAACACGCACGTGGTACCATGGTGGGACTTACCAGGGGCTCCACAGCTGCTCACATCGCCCGCGCAGCGCTCGATAGCATCGCCTACCAAACTATGGATGTGCTGAAAGCCATGGAAGCAGATGCCGGCATGCCCATCACCGAAATACGCGTAGATGGCGGCGCCACCAAAAACAACCTGCTCATGCAGTTTCAGGCAGATATCACCCACCTGCGGGTAGTACGTCCTACCATTACTGAAACCACCGCACTGGGCGCCGCTTATCTCGCCGGCCTCGCCGTTGGCTACTGGGATAGCATCGAAACCATTGCACAACAATGGAAAATAGATGCCACCTTCGAAGCCGAAATGGAAACGGCAGAAAGCAAACGACTGTGCGGCGACTGGAAACGCGCTATCAGAGCGGCACAGGCATGGACCGAAGAATAATTTATCTACGTTACCTAATTTCACACAACTTATGTCACCTTATTTAGCAGAGGTTCTTGGAACCGCATTCCTTATTGTGCTGGGAGACGGTGTAGTAGCCAGTGTTATACTGAATAAATCAAAAGGCAACCAGGGCGGTTGGATGGTCATCACCATGGGATGGGCCATGGCCGTATTTGTAGGCGTATACGCCACCGGAAAATACAGCGGCGCCCACCTCAATCCCGCTGTTACTTTCGCACAGGCATTACAGGGAAAATTTGCCTGGGAAATGGTACCCGGTTATGTAGCAGCACAAGTAGGCGGCGCCATGCTGGGCGCACTTATCGTATGGCTTTGCTACAAACAACATTTTGACGAAACATCCGATGCCAATACCAAGCTGGGCGTGTTTTGTACCATTCCCGCCATCCGTAACAGCAAATACAACTTCCTGACCGAGTTCCTCGCTACCCTGGTATTTATACTGGCCATCTGCTTCATTACTGGCCCTACTGTGGGTATCGGTTCACTGGATGCCTTGCCCGTAGCCTTTGTAGTGTTGGCTATTGGTTTATCCCTCGGCGGACCTACCGGCTATGCCATCAACCCGGCCCGCGATTTCGGTCCCCGCCTGATGCACTTCCTCCTCCCTATTCCCGGAAAACGTGACAGCGACTGGAGCTATGCCTGGATTCCCATCCTGGGCCCACTGGCAGGTGCGGCCGCAGCAGCTTTTATTTTCAAGTACTTCCTGCAATAACGAACGTTGTCTTTGACCAGGATTAGGCTGATTATACTGATTTAATTTTTTGTGATTTTATAAGATGAAAAAGAGCGAAGAAGAACGCTATATCCGCGTCCTTCCTCGCTCTTTTCCGCTTTTCTATCTTATAAAATCACAAAAAATTAAATCAGTATAATCAGCCTAATCTTGCCCCAAGACAAAAATCCGCTTCAAACTTTCATTTTTTTCTGAAAGTTTAGTAACTTTGATAAAATTTAGCACTGGTATGCCATTTGAGGTCTAATGACGTACTATCCGTTAAATACCATATCATCAAAATTACTGCACCATATAAACTGATGAATTATGATTCAGCCCAACATACCGGACAGCAGTCTACCCCGCGTAGTTATTGTCGGCGGCGGATTCGGAGGCGTTAACCTGGCCAAAGCACTTAAACATGTGCCCGTACAGGTTGTACTATTAGACAGGAATAATTATCACCTTTTCCAACCCCTGCTATACCAGGTATCCACTGCAGGCCTGGAACCAGACAGCATCGCATTTCCACTCCGCGGCATATTCCGGAAACAAAAAAACCTGGTATTCCGCATGGCAGAAGTAACCGGCCTGCGAACAACAGAAAATATACTGGAAACAGGAATCGGTGAAATTCACTACGACTACCTCGTTTTTGCTACTGGTAGTAATACCAACTTCTTCGGCAATCAAGGCATTGAAGAAAATGCCATCGGCATGAAATCACTGATTGAAGCAGTGCAAATCAGGAACTATGTAGTAAAGCAATTTGAAGAAAGCCTGTTGCTGCAAAATCCGGAAGAGATCAAGCCCAAACTAAATTTCGTCATGGTGGGCGGTGGACCTACTGGCGTAGAACTGGCGGGCGCCTTCGCGGAATTACGCAAATACATCATGCCTAAAGATTATCCTACTTTACCACAATCGTTAATGAATGTATACCTCATTGAAGCAGGTCCTAAATTACTGGCCTCTTTCAGTGAAACTACTTCCCAAAAAACGCTGGCAGCACTGCAGGATTTAGGCGTTCGCGTATTGACCAATACCGGCGTGAAAGAATACGACGGAAAAACCGTTACGCTCAGCACCGGTGAAATGATACAAACACAGTCCCTGCTGTGGTCTGCCGGTGTAAAGGGTATCCCCGTGAAAGGCATTCCCACAGATATTATACTGCCCAATGGCCGCATCATAGTGAATGAACTGAACCAGTTAAAAGGCCTCACCAATGTATACGCCATCGGCGATCTGGCACAAATGACCAACGATCCCCGCTTCCCCAAAGGATACCCCATGGTAGCACAGGTAGCGATTCAACAAGGCAAAAACCTGGCGCATAACCTCCGTCTTTCCCTGGCTAATAAACCCATGAAAGGCTTTACCTATAAAGACCTCGGCAGTATGGCCACCATTGGACGTAACAGGGCAGTAGCGGAAATTGCAGGTTTACGTATGAGTGGTTACCCGGCATGGCTGGTTTGGATGGCAGTACACCTCATGAGTTTACTCGGATTCAGAAATAAACTGGTGGTATTCATTAACTGGTTTTACCGCTACTTTACTTATGAAAGAGGTACCCGTATTATTATTAAACGCGGCGCCGCCAATATTGTGAAACTAAGGCAAAGTATCAATTAGCTATCTAACAATAAAGGGAGATGAATACCTCATCTCCCTTTATTGTTATTCGCTTGTTTCTCTATTTTCTGTTCAAGATAGAATTCAATGTAATAGAAGATACCAACTCGTCGGACCTTCCACCCAATGCCCGGTAGTACAACAATATGGTATAATTATTCTCTGTTTCCCACCAGTCTCCTTCTGTCAGTGATGTATCAAATTTAGGGTTAGGAATGGTTTTATCTACCAATCCATAAACATAATTGTAATAGCCCTGCTTCAGTAAAAAAGTACCCTCATAAGCACGGGTGGCGCCATTATAGGTAAGCTTGTTCGTATTATTACACTCATAATTGGTAAACTCACCAAACAGGTACATATCATAATTTGCATACGGCTCCGGCGATGCAAACGAGAAATGTACAGACGCATAATCCCCTTCAAAACTGGGATCATAATCATCCAGTGTGGCAAGGTAATACCGGCCATTGATGTCTTTAATAAACTGGTATACCTTATCAGCTCTTTCCTGATCAGGCACCGCAAATACATCCGTACTCTTGTTATGATATTCCGATCGCTGCACCCGCTCCGTTTGCAACCGGAAGCTACGTAAGTCTATCCACCGGTACTCCTTTCCCGCAGGCATTATACAATCCTGTTCGGCATTATACTTCAATACACTACCATTGATAAACTGGGGCTTGAGCCCTGTCAGCGCGTTGTCCCAACGATAATTCTGTAATACCACTACTTTAATCTGGTCAAATGGATTCTGAATATTGAGTCCACCTGTATTGACTTCGAAGTTAATTTTCTGATAAGTACGGAATAATTTAGGAGCAATAGGCTGCTGGATAAAACCTGTAATGCCCGCCTTATTCTCTACCACATACATTCTGCGGGTAAATGCCAGCTGTGAGGTATCACTGTCCAGGTATACCTTCAGCATATAATTACCAGATTTTACCGGGTAGCTGTTGGTTCCCGGTAACTGCACGGTATAGTGCGTATAGCGCTCCAGGGCAACACTCGACATTTTATAAGTCATGATTCTCGTTTCCGAAAAACCACGCATATAGTCAAACTGATTCACTTGCGCCGGTGTCCAGTCAGCATTACAAAGCACAAAGGAATAGTAATAATTTTTCACATCATTGTCCATATCATCAAAAGACAACTCCAGCTTCTCACTGCCGCCAATGGTATACATCGGCATACTCAGCGGATCACCAGCCTGACTAAATTTCACCGATCTGATATTGTTATAATACACATGATCCGGGGTAATAGCACTCACCTGTGCCGCCGTCTTCTCACTAAACAAACAAACAGTAATGGCTATTAAAAAAAATGCTGCTGTACGCATACTAGGAAATTGATAATATTGAAGTTACTACAAATAGGGGAAAGCATAAAGCAAAAAGCCATCGAAGCGAATCACGGAAGCGGATATTTAAATTATTTATCCACTTAGGTCATTCACTTCCATGGCTTTTTGCTTTATGCTTTACGCTTTCCCCTTTTCCGTATATATTTGCCACATGCGTTTATCATTTTTTATTGCTAAAAGAATCGCTTTCAATAAGGGATCCACTTTTTCCAAATTCATTATCAATATAGCAGTTGCCGCCACGGCGATCAGCGTTGCAGTAATGATACTGGCTACAGCATTGGTAAACGGCTTTCAACAGGTGATACAGGAAAAGATATTCAGCTTCTGGGGCCATATCCATGTGAACGAATACCAACCCAATGCCGGTCCTCTTACGGAAGAAATCCCCTTTACCGGAAGAAAGAGCCTCATAGACAGCATTAAGCTGGCTCCCGGCATTAAAACCATCAGTAGCTATGCTACCAAGTCGGCGATTCTCAAATCAGAAAAAGAAATAGACGGCGTCATCTTCAAAGGAGTAGACAGAAGCTACGACTGGCCACAGTTAAAGCGTTTCCTCCAATCTGGTCAGCTATTACAGTTCAATGATTCGGCCTACTCACCGGAAATTATGATTTCAGAATACATGGCCAGAGAGCTGCAGCTGAAAGTAAATGATAAAGCCATTATATATTTCATCCAGGGCGGCGGATTACCTCCACGGGCCCGCAAACTAACGGTAACGGGTATCTATAAAACAGGCATCGAAGAATACGATAAAACCTATGTGATCGGGGACCTCAACCTGGTACGTAAACTCAACGACTGGGAACCCACACAGGTAGGCGGTTACGAAATAACGCTGAACAACTACCGCAAAATGGATTCCACGGCTATATATCTATACCGGAACCAACTACCGGATGACTTGTTTACCCGCACGGTGAGAGATATCTATCCCAACATATTCGACTGGCTGCAATTACAGAACCAAAACGAATTGATCATCATTATCATTATGACGATAGTGGCTATCATCAACATGATTACGGCTATACTCATCCTGATACTGGAGCGTACCAACATGGTGGGCATTGCCAAAGCTCTGGGCATGCGTAACTGGAATATTCAACAGATATTTATTTTCCAGGCCGCCTACATCATCCTGCTGGGGATCCTGATCGGGGATTTTTTTGGGCTGGGCATTGCCTTTCTCCAACAAAGCACCGGCATATTTAAATTACCGGAAGAGTCTTACTATATGTCGGTAGCAGCTATCTCTGTACATTGGCTGGATATCCTGTTGATCAACATTGGCACCTTCCTTATTTGTACATTGATTTTGCTGCTACCGTCATTACTCATAGAACGTATTACGCCGGTTAAGGCCATCCAGTTCAAGTAATTATTTTTTACGGGTACTTTTTACATAATCACGCAGGTAACTGCATTGATTGTATACCTGTTGGTAAAACTTAGTCTGCGCGAAATTATCTTTCAACAACGGGAAATAACGGTTACGTATCAACGCAGAAACATACTTGTCGTTGTCTTCATTCTCCGCAGTATGTTTCTGGGAACAACGGGCGGCCATAAATGCACACCGGGCCCTGTATTCCCTGTCGGTACTGGCTTGCGCCGCTTTTAAATAATAACTTTCCGCATTATAGCATCCGAAATACTGTTTCTCAAACGGATCTTTATCGCATTTGGTTTCATACCAACTGGTAGACGGGCGGTAATCCTTCACGAAATACCAGGTTTTACCATAGTAAGAAATACTAAATAACCCAGACGCATACTCGTAATAAACGTTAGAGGACACGGGAGCTGTCTTCATTTTTTCCTGTAACTGCACCATGCGTTCACAAAACTGTTGCTGGGTAATCGGTTTGGTGAAACCCGCCCTGGCAGTGTCTTCTCCAAAATCCTGCAGTTGCTCACGGAATACCTGGAAGGAAACAGCCTGCACTGCTGCCGGTACTTTCTTGAACCAGTCGCGCGCATTGGCGAAATCATGTACCCGCATATAGCTTTCTCCGATCACCTTGTTAATATTCAGTGATTTTGGGAAGAAGCCCACCAGGTAAGTTTCATACGGCGATTTCACCGGCTGATGTAAAAAGTCGTTGAGCTTCAGCAGATCTGCTGACTTCATATCGTCTGTTACCTGGCCAATCGCTGTTTGGCCGGAAACGCCCCAACCATTCATATACAAGGAATCACAGCGCCCTCTCACCAATACTTCTTTCACCAGGTCGCCCTGTTGATGGTAGCGGGGTGCCAGCACCGCAAATAAGAGATTACGGTATGTTTTCCGGAAAATATAGGATTTATCGGTGCCATTCCACCACTCATTCGATTTTCTGGCGTCTGGTGTTTTACTGTCCAGCCACTTTAAAGAAGCCAACAGACTGGATTCAAAGGCGCTGTCAATCGTTTTCTGCTGATTGATATTCACCAGCAGGCGAACTATTTCCCATTGGTCTTTCACCGCGGCATCTTTAGTCTTTACTTCATCCAGCTTAGCTTTTGCGGCTACATAATCTTTGCGGATATAGGAAATATAGGCAGATGATACCCGCCACAGGTCCATGTCTTTTAACTGGCCCTTATTTACGAGGCTATCTACCACGGTTTGTAATGCTTTAACCCGGTTGGAGATGGCTTTTTTCTCGTCAACAGAAGCGTTACGGTAGCTCACATATCCTGGCTGGGCCTCTTCCAGGGTTGGGCTCAGGTAATCACTTTCCACCTTATTAATTTCCCTGGCCAGTAAGATATTTAAAGCAGGAGAAGCCGGATCAAACGCATACACCTGCCTTAAAGCATCCACATCCGGCTCACTGTTGGCGAAGCCGTAAATAGCCGCTACCATGGCCTTTTCATGATTATCCTTACACTGCGGATATACTTGTTGGGGGGTAGTATTGCTCCACATCAAACTGGTAAAACAGGAAATACGTAATGAAGGTGCTTTCTCAAACACACGTGAAAACAAATAGGCACTTTGTACCGAATCCTTTAAACGCAAGTTAGCTCCGGCTTTCAAGGCCAGTGCCTTAAAATACACGAGGGAAGACAACTCTTTTCCATCAAAATATTTATCAAATGAAGCAATCGCTTCACGATAATCTTTACGGTAGTGCTGCAGACGAATCAACTGAAACGCATATCTGTCGCGGATGTCCTTATCCTTTGTTTTATTCAGCAGCTCCTCTCCTGTTTTGTACAGGTCGCCCAGTAAAGCATTATTCCTTTCTGGTACTGACCAGGGATCAGCGTTCACAACAGCTGGTTCGCAGGTTTTAGCAAATGACAAATACTTCGCAGCTTCCTGGTTTTTATCTTTCAATAAAAACTGCGCAAAGGAGTTCTTTTTCACACTATCTGGCAGGGCATCATTACCGGCGGCAATAGCCGATAGTTGCTCTGGCGTATAGGTATAAATACATTCGCGTATATCCTTCGCCGTTACCTTGCTACCAGTATAGCCTTGCCAGTCGGCCACATTTGCGGTTTCTTCTGAAGGCGTCGGATCGGCGTAGAACTGCGATAGCGACGTATAATAAAATGGTTCATAACCACCGCCTTTAGTCAGCGGACTAAAAAAGGAAATGTAGTAATCATAAGGATCAGGGTCGGGGCCACACGACAAAGTGTAGATCACATTCCCGAAGAAAACAGCAAAAAAGCTAATTAAAAAGACGAATAATTTCTTGTAGTTCATTCAATGGATATTTTTCAAGCGTCAACGAGTCAAGATGATAATATATAATAAACGGATCTTTTGTTTGCAATTGTTTGGCTACCAGTTTAGCCGCAGCGGTCAATGCGGACGGGTCGCTGGTTTCCCTTCGGATAACGCTTCCTTTCGTGAGTGAATAGCCATTCAGTACGGTGTCTTGCAGTACGGTGTATAGGTTAGCGGGGCCTGGGGCAAAAAGCTTTGTATTTCTCAATTCTGGTGCACCAACATTCCTTAAAATCCCTGCATACCCCACGTCCCGGCGGAATAAAACACTCCATTCGAAAAGCGGTAATGCGATATCCAAAGGTAAGGGATATTCCGCAACCCGGCTATCTCCCAGGTAGGTGTCCATTACTTCCGTGTCAAGAATAGAGTTATGGGTGCCCGGCTTGCGCAGGTCGCCCATGTTATAACACATCAGCAAACCTTTATCCACTGGCGGAATACCGGTACGCGTGGTATATTTCACCTGGTACATGCGGATGGTAGCGGATATGCGTCGCTGCCGGAAGAAAGGCGTTTGCCGGATCTGTTTGATAAAAGAAAAATAGGCCTCGCGGGTACCCTGTGTCCAGTCGCAGTCCAGCTGTATTTCAGGAATCCGCTCCGCCGGAATACTGTCGCACAGCCCTTCCAACAGCCGGGCAATGTTGCCGGCCAATGTACTGTCAGCATGTGCCCATACTTCATTCATCAGGAATACTACCGGCACAATATCTACACCAGCCGGCAATGGCGCCGTTTTCCGGAAAATAGCTACGGGTACCGGGGCTTTGGTGACTTCATCGAGGTCTACATCAAACAACTTTATGTATAAGCGCTTTGCAGGCAACTGGTCAACATATCGTTGTTCCCGGGGGTTACCTGTCCAGGTTTGTTTCCAATAATAAAAGGCAGGCGTTACCTTCCCACGATGGGTGGGCTGGCTACAGGCAGCCAATAACAATAACAAGGCGACAAAATATACACGGGGTATCATGACAGATTAAATAAGCAGCCGGCCGCAGATAATACCTGCAGCTACTGCTGCATTCAGTGATTCAGCACCGCCAAGGCGGGGTATGGTGATCCGGTGGGTAGCCCCGGCAATTACTTCTTCCGTTAAACCTCTTCCTTCATTACCAATCAGGATAATGCCTTCTTTCATGACAGGAAAATCAGCGATATTTTTGCCGTGCAAGGTAGCCGCATAAGAAGGCAGCGTAGTTTGCTGTAATAATTCCCGGATATCGTATTCGGCTATACGTACCCGCACAATGCTACCCATGGTAGCCTGGATAGTTTTAGGATTATATACATCCACACAATCCGGGGAGCAAATAATCTGCGGAATACCAAACCAGTCGGCAATACGAATCAGTGTCCCCATATTACCCGGATCCTGTATAGCTTCCAGCGCCAATACCACTGTACCAGCCGCCGGCAACGGGCCAACCGGTGCAGGCATGTCCAGCAAAGCCATCGCCCTGTTGGGTGTGGTGAGCGACGACAATTGTTTTAGTATAGTTGCATCCACTGTTACTACTGCCCCCGCAGGCAAGCTATCCAGCAACGGTGCATGCTGCTCCAACCAATCCGTTGTTGCAAACACTCCTTTTACGGGCATGCCCGCCTGTAGCAGCTCCTGCACGATCTTGTCACCCTCGGCTACATACTGGCTGGATTTTTGCCTGTTTTTTTTGTGCTGTAATGATTGAATATATTTAATTTGCGCCTTTGACAACATGGGACCAAACCTACACGATTTCTTTTAATCAGCCAAGTAGCGGCATGGTTTCCAGTTTGTTCAGCATGGCTTTTAAAACTACTAATAACGTTTTCACCCGTGATGCAGCTGCTTCCCAAATCCAGATTTTTACTGCTGAAACAATGGCTGCTACTGGCGGTAATATTCACGTTGACAGCATGCTCCAATACCAAATACCTCCAGCAAAATCAAACACTCTACACCAGTAGCAAAGTAGACGTACAGGGAGAAATCCTCAGTTCCGAAAAACAGGACCTCCGCAGTTCCCTCTCCTCTAAATCGCTGATGACACAGCAACCCAACAAAAAGTTACTGACTACCCGCATCAAAGTATGGCTCTATAACCAGAAGTATAATGAGAAAAAATCAAACTGGTTCTGGAACCTGGTACTGTCAAAAAGAAACCTCGAAGAACCCGTGGTATACGACTCTACCAAATCCGTAGAATCGGTTGCCCGCATGACCAGCTATCTCCGTAACCAAGGATTCTTCTATGCTACGGTAAACTATGAGTCCAAAACCAAACACAAAAAAACCAGCGTCACCTACCAGGTGAATACCGGCAGAAACTTCGTAATAGATAAAGTCACCTACGTGATTCCGGATACCGCCATCCTAAATATTGTAAAGGCAAATGAAAACTTATCCCTCGTGCGCAAAGGTGTGGTATTCAAATCAGCCACACTGGGCAGTGAAAGAGAAAGACTCACCCGCCTCATCAGGGATGCCGGCTACTATAAGTTTAACCGTGATGCCATTGAATATAGCGTAGATACCCTGAATAAAGCCCTCTTCCGAAATAGCCTCAACCCCTTCGAGGGATTTGTAAATATCTTCAATGAAAATAAAGGACGGGAGAAATTGACCATGGACGTGGAAATCCACATCAAAAATCCGGAAGACAGCCTCACCACCTGGGAACAATACCACATCGGTAAAATATACGCCTATCCTGACTTCTCACTGAATAGCAACCCCGACGACAGTACCCTGAAACGGGACAACCGCAAGTATATCAACATCCGTTACCACCAGGAAATACTAAGACCTAAAATTCTTTCTAAGTCAATACTGCTGCGGCCGGGAGAAACATACTCCATACAACAGTATAACAATACCATCAATAAATTATACGACATCGGTATCTGGCAATTTGTAACACTACAGTACAAAGAACCCAAAGATTCCACTAAAACCCTAGATGCTTACGTATTCCTTACCCCACGCCGCAAACAGGAACTGGGCGCCAGTTTTGAGCTAAGTAACAGCTCCGACTATACGCTGGGATCGGGTATCACACTCAACTACCGCCATATCAATTTAAACAGAACCGCCACCCAGTTTGGGATGACGCTCAATACCGGTATTGAACTGGTAAAGCAGCAATCCGGGTGGGACCTGCAATCCAAACAGTTTGGCGGAGAAGTAAGCCTTACCTGGCCACGTTTCGCCCTGCCATTTCATATTAAACAATCTGCCAGGTCTAACGTAAAAACCCGGTTAACACTGGGCGCCAACTACCTGTCCCGCATAGAAAGATTCGATATTAAGAGCATCAACGCCTCCTATGGCTACGATTGGAATGAATCGGTTTATAAACGCTGGATTATCCGCCCCTTCACATTGAACTATGTAGGAGTAAGCCTGGATCCTACTTTCCGCGATAGTACCGTAAATACCAATCCTTACCTGAAACGTAGCTTTGAGCCGGCATTAATTGGCGGCGAAAGCGTATCCTTCATTTACAGCAACCAGGACTTACTACATCAGCGCCACTACAGCTATTTCAGGGTAAACCTGGAAGAGTCCGGCCTGTGGCTCAATGGCATCAACAGCGTGATGAACAGCATTTCCGGTAAGAAAACCAACCTGGAAACACTAACCAGCGTTAATATCTCCAACTTCGTAAAACTGGAAGCTGACTACCGTCATTTCTGGAAGCTGGGAATCCATAGTGGCTTGGCCACACGGGCTTATGCAGGTATCGGTATCCCTTACAGTCATTCGCAGGTATTGCCTTACATCAGGCAATTTACTTCCGGTGGCCCCAATAGTATCCGTGCATTCCGCCTACGTACACTGGGACCCGGAGCTTATAAAGATACCTCCGCTACCGCACAAACTTTCCCCGACCAAACCGGCGATATGAAGCTGGAAGGCAATATAGAATACCGTTTCGACCTGTTGAGAATGTTTGGAGGCAGTGTAAACCTGAAAGGCGCCACCTTCGTGGATATGGGAAATATCTGGATGATCCGGAAAGATTCCACCAGGCCCGGCTCTGAATTCCAATTCAACCAGTTGTATCATGATCTGGCTATGGGAACCGGCGCGGGCCTACGGTTAGACTTCTCTTTCTTCCTTATCCGCGTGGATTGGGGCATTCCATTGAAAGTCCCTTACTTTACCGGCAATAAAAATGGCTGGTATATAGGCCAATGGGATTTAAAAGATGGTAAATGGCGACGGGATAATATTATCTGGAATATCGCTATTGGTTATCCGTTTTAGGAATGGTATTGGCCGCAATGAAATCGGCCATATCAGTAGCATCCGACAACTTAAAATTACCAATCCTTGTTCTGCATAAGCTGCTCAGGTAAGCACCACAACCCAGGACGGCACCGTAATCATTGGCCAATGAACGTATATACGTACCCGTGCTGCATACTACCCTGAAATGAACTTCCGGCAATGCTATTTTGGTAATCTCAAATTCGGAAATCGTCAGTTTACGTGGCTCCACTTTTACATCCACCCCTTTTCTGGCTAACAGGTAAATAGGTTTGCCATTTTGCTTGATAGCAGAATGTATGGGTGGAAACTGCATGATTTCTCCGATAAAAGGCTGCGTAGCAGCCAATATAGCGGCTTCGTCAAGATGACTGATGTCTTTAAAATTCTCCGGTTCAGACTCTTTATCAAAAGTAGGCGTGGTAGCTCCTAAGGTAAAAGTGCCGGTATATTCCTTTTCCTGTGCCTGGTATTCATTAATTTTTTTGGTCATTTTTCCGGTGCAGCAAATCAGCAAACCGGTAGCAAGCGGGTCCAGCGTGCCGGCATGACCTATTTTAGCTTTAGTGGTATTCCTTATTTTACGTACTACATCGAAGGAAGTCCATGTCAGTGGCTTATTAATCAGTATCACCGCTCCTTCCTTGTAATTAATATTTTCGTTCGTTTGCATGCCGCAAAGATAGCGATTTAGCTTTTAGCCGCTAGCTTTTAGCATTTAGTAAGTGCTGCAGAGTCCATCATATATTACCTTTGCAGCATTTACCAGGTGCGAATGACTAAAAGCTAGCTGCTTTTTACTAAATTCACGCAATTTTCAAATACATGGCATTAAAACATCACTTAGACGCAACACTACGGCACCAGCAACAGGTGGATAATTCGCGCGACTACGTACTGCCATTCATTCAGCAGGAATTTCCCCAACTGGAAGGCCTGCGTGTAATGGAGGTGGGATGTGGAGAAGGCGGCGTATTGATCCCGTTCCTGGACAAAGGCTGTAATTGTGTGGGCGTGGATCTTGCACCTGACCGTATCGAGCTGGCGAAAAACTTCCTTCAAAAATACCTGGATGGCGGACAATTAAAGCTGATCGCCAAAAACATCTATGATCTTGACTTCCTGGGAGAATTCCAACATTCCTTTGATGTCATTATTTTGAAAGATGCCATTGAACACATTCCTGACCAGGAAAAAATCATTGGACACCTGAAGCAATTACTCACCCCGCGCGGCCAGATATATTTCGGGTTCCCACCCTGGTATATGCCCCACGGAGGACATCAGCAGATTTGCAAAAACAAATTTCTCAGCATGGTCCCTTATATCCACCTCCTGCCCAGACCCTTATACAAAGGCTTACTGCGCATGTTTGGCGAAGGAGATGATGTAGTGGTAGATCTGATGGACGTAAAGTCTACAGGCATTTCCATAGAGCGATTTGAACGCATTGTAAAACGTCAGCAGTATAAGATTACACAGCGCCGCTTCTACCTGATCAATCCCATCTACAAATATAAATTCGGGGTAAGTGCAAGAGAGCAGTGGAAGCCGGTGGCCGCCATTCCTTTTGTCAGAAATTTCGTTACCACCTGTATGTATTATATGATTAAACCCCTGCAAAACGGGGAAGCATAAGTCAGAGAGCAGAAAGCGTAAAGCAGAAAGCGTAAAGCTATTGAAGCGAATGAACATGGCGAAAATAATCCGCTTTGTTCATTCGCTTCAATAGCTTTACGCTTTCTGCTTTACGCTTTCTGCTCCGTCCATATCTCCCACGAGGCCTCCGCCTGCAGGATCAGCATTTCATGACCGTTTTTAATGGTAGCGCCTTGTGCGGCACCACGCTGTAAAAAGGCTGTTTCTGCCGGATTATATACGAGATCATACAGCAGATGACGAGAAGTCAGGTATTGATAAGGTATTTCGGGGAAGGTATCTGTTTTAGGATACATCCCTAAAGGGGTGGTATTTACAATAATGGTATGTGCAGCCATGGTAGCTTCATCCAGGGCTTCATAAGTGATAGTACCGTTGCCGGGTTGCCTGCTTACCACCGTATAAGTAATGTTGAGTTGCTCCAGTGCATACATGATGGCTTTGGCAGCACCGCCTGTACCCAATACCAGCGCCCGTGTATGATGCGGTTGCAGCAAGGGTTGCAGCGACTTAGTAAAGCCAATTACATCTGTATTATAGCCTGTTTTCTTCCCATCTTTCAAATGAATACAATTCACGGCGCCTATTTGTGCCGCGGCTTTACTCAGCTCATCCAGGAAAGGAATCACTACTTCTTTGTAGGGGATGGTTACATTGAGTCCCTGTAATTGCGGATGTTGCTCCCATAGGGCGGGAAATTCCGTAATACCGGGTATTGGGAAATTTTCGTACACACAATCAGTGATCTGATTTTTTTCAAACTTCTCTTTAAAGAATCCCCTGGAGAAAGAGTGGCTAAGCGGATAGCCAATGAGTCCGTAAATCTTCATGCAGCCATAATTAAGAATTACAAATTACAAATTACGAATTACGGATTTGTGGGTAGACAACAACGGATAATACCCGCGTTTACCATCTACCCACAAATCCGTAATTCGTAATTCGTAATTATTTATAAAACTATTCTCTATCTAAAAACAGGTTAAAGGTATCTCCTCTTAAGCCAATACGCATGGCTTCCAGGGAAATCACTTCATTTGGTGCGAGGTTACCGAGGTTGGCATTGCAACCTACCAGTTCCAGGAAGTAAAGCTGTTGGGCTTTCTGTGGTGCTTCCCAAATAATTTTCTCCGCTGGGATCTGGGTCAGGATTTCCTGTACCAGGCCTTCACGCACTTCACCGCTACCGCGATAAATACCGACGTTACCGCTTTCACGGGCTTCAGCGATTACATAAGTAGCGCCGGCAGCCAGTTCAGCGCGCATCAGCTCAATCCATTTATAGGGAGGGATGATGTGTTCAGCGTCTTTGGAACCTACTTCACTCAGTACCAGGCCGATTTTAGACAGTTTCTCAATATAACCGCATTTTTCTGCATGCGGAATAGTGATGGAACCATCAGATACTTCCATGTAGCTGATGCCGAAATCCTTTACTACGTTGATGTATTCCTCAAACTGGTTGCGGATAACGAAGGCCTCAAACAAGGTACCACCAAAGTATACAGGGATGTTTGCTGCCTGGTAAAGTTCAATTTTTGCGCGCAGGTTGGGTGTAACGAATGCAGTGCCAAAACCCAGTTTCAGGATGTCAATGTGCGGACCTGCTGCGGATAAAAAATTTCGTGCTTCTTCCAAACTCAGCCCCTTGTCCATTACCATGGTCAATCCATGCGTCCGGGGCTTCTTTGTCCTTTCCGGGATTTGTGTCAGATTAAAATTCATTTGAAATATTTTTATCTTCTTATTTGGTCAGTAAAACACATACTAATTTTCGCCAGGCACTTCGGGATAGCGTAGATGCAATTTTAGTAACCGGAAATACTATCGACTTTTGTCCATGACAATTAAAAGCCGGCGCAAAAATAAGAAGTATACTTTATTTTATTAAAGTAAATAACACTGGTTAACGTTTGCGGCGATATTGCGCAATCAAATCGACCACACTCACATGCTGTAACACAGCAGGGTCAAGCTCTACGAGCTTTTTAACAATTTTCGGTGCTTGTTGCAGGGCAGTTTCCAAATGCAACAATCCTTCCTTGGTTTTCCCCATGGCAATCAGGATGGCGGCCCGGTAATAGACAAATATGGGCTTGCGGCCGGCCTTTTCCTCCGCTATAGATAACTGTACGAGGGCTTCTTCCAGGAATCCGGACACATACAGGCCTTTTAACAGCTCTTGCCAGGTAACAGCACTCTTGGGGCGGGTACGCACGGCGTTCATAAAATGCACCAGGGCATCTTTATTCTTACCCAGCTCCAGGTAGCACTCACCCAGGCTCATATTATACTCTGCGTTGGTTTTATTGATTTTAAGCGCACTCAGTAACGATTTCACCGCATTTTCCCAATTGGCTTCCATCATATACGCCACGGCGATCTTATAATACAATTTATCGTCGTTGGGGCTCAGATGCGATGCTTTACGGTAATAGTAACGGGCCTGGGTGAATTTGCGCTGTCTTTCGTAGCAATGACCAATAGCCTCATAGATCACATCCTCCGGTTTGGCGATTTCCAGGTGTTTCTGCAGCACTTCTATGGCTTCTGCATACTTACGCAGGCGGATATACGCATCACCCATATTCCGGTAGGCATAATCGAACTTTTCATCGATGGCTACGGCATATTGATAAGCGTCTATGGCCTTTTCATATAACTTCAATCCCTGAAAAGCCGTACCCAGGTTGAACCAGGCCAGCTGATTGAAAGGATGCTCGTCTATAATAGCGTTATGGAGGCGGATACTTTCTTCATTGCGACCAGTAAACTCAGTCCAGAAGCAGATTTTATGCAGGGCTTCCTCACTGTTGGGATCATATTCCAGGGCCATTTTGAGGCAATCGAATACTTTCTCAAACTCTTCCCAATCGTCGTACACATCTGCCAGCTCCAGTAATAATTCGGTCCGGTCTTCCCCTGAAAATTGCTCAATTTGCTCTTCCAGCACGCTGGCGGCTTTCTGGTGCTGATTCAGCGCCAGGTAAACATCCGTTTGTAATATGTAAAGATTAATATCAGTGCGGTCGAGTACTTCTGCTTTCTCCAGTAAATCAAGGGCTTCCTTATACTTTTTGGTTTCTATCAGTAAGTTGGCTTTTTTTAGCAATAAGGTAGAAGAGTAGGGAAATTGTTCGATGGCTATTTCGGCGGCCTGCAATGCGATCGGCATTTCGTCATGCTCGTCATAATAGTCTATGATCTGTTCGAATGAATCTTCGTCCAAAAAAGAATGAGACTTACCAGCCCTGAGGTTTTCAAACTGCTGCAACAAGTCTCTCAGATCATCAAAATCTTCGTTTAAAAAGGAAAAGTCTTTACTCATTAATGTAAATATAGTACTTTTATTTATGCCCAAATCCGGGGGCTTTACAACCTTTTAAATATTTTTTAACAATTCTTTGTGATTTAATCGTATCTTGCGTTAAGAATTTGTTATATAATATATCAAAAAGTTTGTACATTTGTGTTACAATGAAAGCGAAAACATACATATCACGCACTTTTTCATTGTCTTGCTTGTTAGCGGGCGCTTTGGCGTTTTTTGCTCTCAATGCGCTGGCAAATAATAGCTTTTTGCCCTCCGATAATAATAAAGACAAAACGAAAAAAACGGCTGACAGTCCACACTTTGTGTTGAATACTGCCATCCCTAAAACTAGTCTGAGCCTGGATGCGGGTTACCGTTACTCCGGAACGTTCAGCTCTGCCTTTAAGTTTAATAATAGCAATGTTGTTAATAACTACAATAACGTAATTAACCTGAAAGCGGTATCTACCTACACCAAGGGCAATGTCACCTACGTGGTGCCTACCAATGTCCAGGTGCAGTCACAGCCGCCAGGTAACATGAACTTCCAGAAGTTGCAGATTATTCTGCCACTCAAAAAGGGATAATAAATTCTACGTTTCTTCAATTACAATATGGGGCCGGTTAAATAACCGGCTCTTTTTTTTGCCAGTATCAACCAGTTTTTGTGCATTTCTTCCGGTATTTGATATTTTTCGGGAGATATTTTACGCCCTGCAACTATTAAGTACAGTCATACCCCAATACCCGTTACACGCATTTTAGCACCTGATTTTACGAAGATTCCCGAAAGGCTGAGGAATTGCACGCAGATGCATAAACCGGCCGTTAAAAGACCCGTTTAGCTGCTTTCCTGTAAATGCAAATGGGAAGTGACAGATATGCCTGATGAGGCCAAAAAGTATCAAATCTTCCGAAAAAGACCTGAAAACGCTACCGCTGATGTACTTTATCAATTTTCCGGGAGATATCCACCTAATCAGGGAATCGGGGCATCAATTGATGCCCTTATCACTCAAAAATTATCAGATCTTCCGAAAAAACACAAAAACTACATATTCTTTAACTCCTCCTGGCTCACTTCTTTATACCCGGTTTTAGGTACATCGAAATAAGAAGCAGGAATAGGATACAAATCTACCTTGGTAGCAATAACACGTGTTTTAGCGCCCGTTTTTGTGATAATCTCAAACTCCAGGGGAATCCCCTTCAGGTTCACAAAACGACGGTTATACTGCCGGTTTTCCGGCACCAGGTCTACGGCATAATATACTTCAAAAGTTTGTCCATCGGGCATGGTGCCAATGGCCCTTCTACAGGCATACCCTGCTATATCCTTTGTTTCAGCCTGGTCTTTGAACTGTATATTTTCATACTGCTTCAAGTCCTTGTTGTACTGGTCTTTCCCAGCCCGGATCAGGTATTTATTTCCATGCTGATCAATCAGCGTGGTCATCGTTTCTGTTTTACTGTTAATGAGATAAGTATAATGAACGATGTTAAAATTCATGTCTATTCTGCTCAGTGGCCCGCGCAGGTATTGGGTAAACGTGCTGCCTTCCAGCATCGCATCCATTTGCAGCTGCTCCGGCGGCAGTTCCATCTTGTATACAATTTTTGCGTCTGAAACAATGCGTTGCGCCAGTAATGAACCTGCGCAGCAAGTCAGGATAAAAGTGAATAACAACCGGTATGACATAGTGTGGTGTATTAGTTGAATGGCGGTATAGTTAAGGCGGATAAACTAACTACCAGGTAAACTTTTCTTTGTTTAAAAAAGCGGCGATACCGCGTTTACAGTCATCATGCCCACGGGTGGCAGCATTTAATTCAGATGCGTGCAGCAACCCCTCCTGTAATGGTAAGTCCAACACTGTGCCAATCAATTTTTTGGTTACTTTCAGAGAGTTGGCTGAGGCGTCCTTACACAGGCTGCCAGCCACTTTAGCTACATAGGTATCTATTTCTGCTGCTGGTACTACGGCAGTGATCAATCCATCTGCAGCAGCTTTTTCGGCAGTGATCAGCTTCCCGGTTAATAACAATTCCCTGGACCGCCCCTCCCCGATTTTTCGAACCAGGAAAACCGCTACCAGGGCAGGGATAAATCCAATTTTTACTTCTGAGTAGCCCAGTAAGGCTTCCGGCACCGCATAACTCAGGTCGCAAAGGGTTACCAGTCCGCAGCCTCCTGCTACAGCATGTCCTTCCACCTGGGCAATTACAATCTTGTCAAGATCGTAAATCTCCCGGAATAGCTGCATCAGTTCCCGGGAATCAGCGAGATTTTCATCGTACGTATTCTTCTGCAGTTGTTGCAGGTATTCCAGGTCGGCGCCGGCACAAAATGCTTCGCCATTTCCTTTCAATACCACCACTTTTACTGCTTCATCTGCTTCCGCAGTCCGGAAAGCTTCTCTCAACTCCGCTACCAGTTGGCCGTTCAGCGCATTGCGCTTCTCAGGCCGGTTTAATGCAATGGTAGCCACACGCTCAGTAACCGAATATTCTAAAAAAGAAAATGCCATAAACAAAGAATTACGAATTACGAATTACGAATTACGGAGTTGTGGGGAGATTGACAGGAAGATAATTATTCGATCTCCCCACAACTCCGTAATTCGTAATTCGTAATTCGTAATTTTCCTTATGGCAATCTAAGCAAAAAAAATTTAATGGGTAATCTCTTGTATTACCTGACCTACGTTACCGCTAGGCATCTGGATATGTAATAATGCAGCCAATGTAGGTGTGATATCCGTCATACCAACAGTACGATTGGTTTTACCGGGGTGAATACCCCATCCCATCCATACCAGCGGAATATGTGCGTCATAAGGATACCATAAACCGTGTGTGGTACCGGTTTTGCCGCCATCAATATATCCCGGCGCCAATACCACCTGGATATCGCCGCTTCTTTTGGTATTAAACCCGTTATTCATCATGGTACGCATAGGTTCCGGTAAATTGGTTACCATCAGGTTTTCTATCGGAAATGCTTTGGCGATGGCTGGTGATTTCAACAGGCGGGCAATGATAAACTGACGAACTTCGTTTTCATTTTTGCCAGCTGCCCCAATCCCGTCGTGATCCAGCCACAGCTGGTAATTATCGGATCCTTTTATCACGCCTTTCACACCAAACTTAGCAGCCACCTGCTCATTCAGGTCTTTTACAGCAGCCTGCTCATCCCAGGTACCGCCAGGCAGTTTATTTTCTTCGAGGAAACCAGGTACATGGGCTACACCATGATCTGCGGTGATAAAAAAGAGATACTGTCCTTTACCTACACGGGCGTCCAGGTATTTGAACAGGGTAGCCAGGTCCTGGTCCAGGCGCAGGTAGGTATCTTCTATTTCAATAGAGTTAGGTCCAAACTGATGTCCTACGTAATCCGTAGAAGAAAGGCTGATCGCCATAAAATCAGTCACATTTCCTTTACCCATATCATAAGCTTCCATGGCCTTTTTAGCAAATTCCAGGGTCATGGTATTGCCGAAAGGAGAAGCAGAAATAGCGGTGTTGGAAATATCGCCGAGCGTATGTGGGAAAGAGGTATTAGTAGCGTTTTTATACTTGCCTTCGTAAGGTTTTTCATCTGCTGTACTGAGGGTATAGGTAGATACCGGATACAGGGTAGTCCACGGTTTGCTCAGGTATTGCTTAGGATATTGCTGTTGGTTGAATTCCTGCGCCCACGCTGGTAATTCCTTCATGTACCAGGTGCTGGTTACCCAGTTACCGGTGCTGCCGTCGTACCAGAAAGCCGCGTTGGCACTGTGTCCGGCGGGTAAAATAGCGCCACGGTCTTTGATGGCTACGCCCACCACTTTGCTCTGGAAGTTGTTGGATAAACGGAGTTCATCACCGATGGTAGTTACCAGCATATTGCGCGGACTCATTTTACCGGCGCCGGAAGTGCTGCCAACAGTAGTAACTGTGGTATCTTCGGCGCAATAAACCGTGCGACCCAGTTCCGGACTATACCAGGAATTCCCGATAATGCCGTGAATAGCCGGCACAGAACCGGTATACACGCAGGTATGGCCGCAGGCAGTAATAGTGGGGGTATAGTTAATGAGGGTATTTTCACAGGAAAAACCTTCCTGTAACAGGCGCTTAAATCCACCAGCGGTGTAACGGTTCCCATAGCGGTAAAGATAGTCCCAGCGCATCTGGTCTACCACTACGCCCACTACCAACTTCGGTTTGGCAGAGATTTTGGAAGGTTTAGCGGCCGCAAGGTGATTAAATGGTTTGGGAGAAGTTGCTTTTTGCGCCTGTACGGCAGAAGAGAATAGCAAAACACCTGTTAGAAAATGTGTAAATTTCATTAGAGCGTAAATATTTAAAAGTCACTGGAATACAACGACATAAGGCGCTGTCAATTAACAAATAATTTGTTTACATCGGGATGTCAAATGTAAACCAAGATTACAAAAACTAATATTTTAATACCTTTGTGTCCATTTTAAATGGAATGAATTAACCATTACATAATATACCGTATGGATATTTTCGAGAAACTGCTGAAACATCTGGGCCCTATCGGGGAACATTCAGACAGAGCCCATGGCTATTTTGCATTTCCTAAGCTGGAAGGTGAGATAGGTCCCCGCATGAAATTCCGGGGCAATGAAAAGATTGTGTGGAGCCTTAACAACTACCTGGGGTTAGCCAACCACCCGGAAGTGCGGGCTACTGATGCAAAAGCCGCCGCTGATTACGGCATGGCGTCTCCAATGGGAGCGCGTATGATGAGTGGTAATACCAACTACCATGAGCAGCTGGAAAATGAATTGTCCGACTACATGGGCAAAGAAGCGACTACTTTATTAAACTATGGCTACCAGGGTATCATGAGTGCAATTGATGCCATTGTGGGTCGTAGAGATGTAATTGTATACGATGCAGAGTGCCACGCCAGTATCCTGGATGGTTTACGCCTGCACCCGGGCAAACGTTATGTATTCAAGCATAACGACATGGAAGATTTCGACAAGCAAATGAAACGTGCTACCGAACTGGCTAAAACCCAGGGTGGTGGTATCCTCGTGGTAACAGAAGGCGTATTTGGTATGGCCGGTGACCAGGGTAAGCTGAAAGAAATTGCTGCTTTTAAAGATAAATATGAATTCCGCCTGCTGGTAGATGATGCCCACGGCTTCGGTACCATGGGTAAAACCGGTGCTGGTACCGGCGAAGAGCAAGGTGTACAGGACAAAATCGATCTGTTGTTCAATACCTTCGCGAAATCCGGTGCTTCTATTGGTGCTTTCATCAGCGGTGAAAAAGCCATTATCAACTACCTGCGCTACAACATGCGTTCGCAGATTTTCGCAAAATCTATTCCGTTACCTATCGTAATCGGGCACCTGAAACGTGTACAGCTGATGCGCCAGCATCCTGAAATGAAAGCGAAACTGTGGGATAATGTGAATAAACTGCAGAACGGTCTGAAAACACGCGGTTTCAACATCGGCAGAACCAATTCCCCGGTAACACCGATTTACCTGCAGGGCGATATTCCGGAAGCAACTGCCATGTGCCTCGATCTGCGCGAAAACTATAACATTTTCTGCTCTATCGTGGTATACCCGGTAATTCCTAAAGGACAAATCATTTACCGCCTGATCCCAACCGCTGCACACAGCGATGAGGATATTGAACTGACCCTCAAAGCGTTCAGCGAAACCAAGGCGAAACTGGATGAAAAAGTTTACCAGGTAGCGGAAATTCCAATGGTATAACCGTCACCTCCCACAATATTAAAAGCCTTCCTGCTATTCAGGAAGGCTTTTCTATTTAAAATGGGAAAAGGCAGGGAAAAGGTAGTAAAACAGCTCAACAACCAAAGGAACGGAAAAAGGAGCATATAAAAGTCTTTGCTGCTTTACTACTTTGTTCCTTTGAGGGAAAACAAAAGGGCTGACGTTAATCAGCCCTTACTTCAAATCGTTCTTTCACTAGGTGTAATTTTTCATTAGATTTCATCAGGACATGGTAGAGAACAAATGGTTTTCATAGAAATTGGAATAACCAAGTGATTCCAAATATTTTATAAAATATATTTTATTTCAATTCAGTTTTTCTTTTCATTGATGCTTATCAAAAATAGGGGAGATTTTAGCATTTTTTATAACACATCCGTTGGATTTTGTTAACAGCTTGTTAAAGATTAACACTGCGGTAATATATCACCTGGATGTAAAAAGGCCCCTTTTTTCCCAATCCGAATAAAAATTTTCCCTTTTGCGTAACAACTTCCCGCACACACCGTGATAACTTTGCGGCGGAAGCAAAACATATTCAGGCTTTTAACCATCATGGCTGGTAAAAGTAAAAGCGTAATACGGTGTCTATAGCACTTTCGTTGTTCCGCCAACTGGGTATCATTCACTAATAAGGGGGTTATTAAACAATTCGAATTGAAAATTCAATGGAGTAAGCAGTTTTTCCGGGTACACCGGATTACCGGATTAATAGCCGGTATCCTGCTGTTACTATTAAGCATAACCGGCAGTTTGCTCGTTTTCAGTGATGAAATAGACCATGGCCTCTACACAAATGCATATCACATCACACCCGGTACTGCCCCTAAGCCCCTGCAGGCACTGATGCAGGATGCCCGGCAATCGCTTCCCGGCAACCCTTACCTGCTCGTTATCCGGCTGCCACAGGCACCTGATGAAAGCATGATAATGAGAGCGGAGTATACGGCCGACCACAAAGTATATGTCTTCCTAAACCCCTATACTGGTAAAATATTACAACAATACGCAAATACCGACCATTTCACAGGCTATGTGCTATACCTGCACTTCACCCTGCTGAATGGTAAAACGGGGGCTACTATCATCCTAATAACAGGAATAGGGCTATTCCTCTCGGTGCTGACCGGCCTGTTTATTTACCGGAACGCCGTTATAAAAGTGCTGACTTTCCGGGTAAAACCGGAATGGCATAACCGCACACGCCGCTGGCGCAACCTGCACCGCATCATTGGGGTATGGGCCCTGCTCTTTAACCTCCTCATCGCCTTCACCGGCTTTATGATGGAACTGAAAGTACTGGACAGCCGGAAAAATCCCAAAGCCCTCCAGGCTCCCGTTCCATTCTCCGGCGACTATGAACCCCTGCTCATAAAAGCACAGGCCAGCATCCCGGGCTTCACCATCACGGGGGTTCGTCCACCCAAAAAAGCCGGCGACCCTATCCGGATACTGGGACATGCGCAGGAATCAGCCTTCTTCGGCGAGTATTCGTCTTCCGTTTTCATAGATGCCAATGGCACCGTTAAAAAAACAGTGAACTTCAGCAAGGCTTCTTTTGGCGATAAATTCAACGCCTGTATAGCGCCACTGCATTTTGGCAATTATGGCGGCATCTTACTAAAAATTATTTATTCACTCCTTGCCTTAACCCCTGGCATACTTTCCATTTCAGGCTTCCTGATATGGTACCGTAGAAAATATATTATTAAAATACACAACAGGATATAGCGATAGATATGAAGAAGATTTTTGTTTTGGGGATAGTGATCATGATGGGCACCTTATCCGTAGTAGCACAAACTATACAGGGCATTGTCAAAGACACCACACAAACAGCAGTTCCCCTGCTAAGGATTTATCTTTCCGGCACACAGAAACACGCGGTAACCGGCGCCAATGGCCAGTTTACTATCAATGATGTAAAACCAGGTACCTACACGTTACTGGTTGCCGGTATAGGCTATCAAACACTCGAACAAACGATTACAGTAAAAGAGGGTACCACTTCCCTCCAGCTCACCATACTACCTTCAGATGTAGGGCTTAATGAAGTAGTGGTGACCGCCAGCCGCAATAAGGAAACACTGGGTACCGTGCCTTCCTCTATTACCATCATTTCCGGGAAACAACTACGCGAACAGAGCGCCATCACTACAGACATCAACCAGTTACTCAGCATGAATGTACCGGGTCTTACACTGGGTACCAATACTTCCACCAACAAGGGTCAAACCCTCCGTGGACGCGGCATGCTCATCATGATTGATGGTATTCCACAGTCTACCCCGCTGCGTAACGGCGATAAAGACATGCGTAGTATAGACGTTTCCGTTATTGAAAGAGTGGAAGTAATTAAAGGATCTACAGCTATCTATGGTAACGGTGCTGATGGCGGTATCGTTAACTTCATTACCATCAAAGCCAACCCGGACAAACGCTTCAGCGGCACCACCGATGTGAGCAGCGCCGGTTCCCTCCTGCATCCATCTAACACCATTGGTGGCCGCATCTCACAAAACTTCAGCGGCAAACGCAACAAATTTGATTACGTAGCCAGTGGTACCTATGAACAAACCGGCGTGGTAAAAGATGCTGATGGCGTGATCATTGCACCTTTCCAGTCGCTCGCACAAAATAAAAACATTAACCTCTTTGCCAAACTGGGTTATGATATCAACAACAACAGCCGTATAGAAGTAATGTACAACTATTACCGTACCATGCAGTACAGCTCCTATGTAGATTCCGCCACCGGAAAATTCGGCGAAGCGCCCATTATTGGCGTAAAAGGTAGCAACCCTGGCGATAAACAAGGTACTCCCTATAACCACAACGCCTATATTAATTATACGAACAAAGATATTTTCAAAAGCACCTCACTGAACGTAAACCTTTATTATCAAAGCTTTTATACCGTTTTTGAATACTCGGATTTTTACGCTCCTCCCGGCAACTCAGCGATTGTTTCCAAAAAAATGGGCGCCAGGATAAACTTCAATACCGTTTTCAACTTCCATCCGAATGTATTTGGAGATGTTACCTGGGGAGTAGACATCCTGAACGATAAAACCTCCCAGCCACTCACCGATGGCCGGGGTTTTGTACCAGAGATGAATATGAAGAACTATGCACCTTATGCACAATTGAAAACCTATCTCTTCAAAGATTTCCTGGTAAAAGCAGGGGTACGGTACGAAAATATTTCCCTGAACATTCCTGATTATACCACCATTAAATTCGGTAACTATGCCGGTGGTGTATTTGTGAAAGGAGGCAACCTGCCTTACGAAGCGCTGGTATTCAATGCGGGCCTGCGTTATACCAAATTCCCGGTATTCAACCCGTTTGTCAGTTATTCACAAAGCTTTTCGCTGTATGACCTGGGTCGTACCCTCCGCCTGGCCAAAGCCGTATCCAATGGGGCTACCAGCATTAAAACCATTGAAACAGAAGCCATCATTACCAACAACTACGAAGCAGGCTTCAACAGTAACATTGGTAAATTCAATGCGTCTGGTGCTTATTTCATCAGCACTTCCAACCTGGGTACCAGCCTGAAAGATGTAAACGGGGTAGCAGTGCCGGAGCGGGCACCTGAAAGAGTAGAAGGCTTTGAGTTAACAGCCGGTTACCAGTTCCTCCCTAACCTGTCGGCCAATGCCTCTTATGCACACGTGGAAGGTAAAAAAGACGTAAATGGTGTACATACCTGGTTACCAACCACCCGTATTTCACCGGATAAAATGACTGTGAATGTTAATTATGCTCCACTGAAACAATGGGACCTGGGGATATACTACATCTACTCCGGTGTACGTAAACGCTTTGATATCAATCCTGCTACCAAACAATACGACCTGGGCAACGGACCAGTCAGCGATTTCTCACTCGTTAATGTTTATACCGCGTGGCGTTTCAACAAAGCCATGGCCATTCGTTTAGGGGTGGATAACCTCCTGAATGCCGACTACTACCCGGTGATGTCACAGGGCAGGGTGCGTACAGATTCCTATATTAAAGGCAGTGGCGCCAGGTTTAACGTAGGATTTAAGTATTCATTTTAGAAGAGCGGAAAGCATAAAGCATAAAGCCGAAAGCATAAAGCTATAAAAGCGAATGACCTGAGCGGATATTACTCCTTTGCTCAGGTCATTCGCTTTTATAGCTTTATGCTTTCGGCTTTATGCCTTATGCTTTCTTCAAGATATCTTCGATAGCGGTATCGTAGGTATTTTTCCAGGTAGCTACCGTACCCCAGTCTTCACCATTTACATTGATGTGGCTGCCGGTAACAACACCCAGTTTCTCGTGACGTACAGAGATCTCAGAAGCGTCTACCAGGCTGTGCATCAGTGCTTCGAACTTCTCTTTATCTTCCGGTTTAACGGTTACCACTACACGGCTCTGGCTTTCACCGAACAGGTAAGCATCTCTACGGAATTTAGTGTTGGTAGTCAGTTCAAAGCCCAGGCCTTGCGGCATAGCGCTTTCCAGCAGGGTAATGAATAAACCGCCATCGCTCACATCGTGTGCAGAGCGGATCAGACCTGCTTTATTCAGTTTGGTAATTGCCTTGTGTAAATGCAGTTCTTCGTCGAGGTTGAAATGCGGTGCAGGGCTATATTCTATACCGATGATTTTGTGCAGGTATTCAGAGCTGCTGATATCGTTGCGGCTGCGGCCGATGAGGTATACCAGGTGACCTTCTTCTTTGAAATCGAGGGTAATGCGTTGGTCCATAGTATCCAGGATACCCACCATACCAATGGTTGGTGTTGGATATACGGGGCCGTCTGGCGACTGGTTGTAGAAGCTCACGTTACCGCCGGTAACAGGAGTATTGAACTTGCGGCAGGCTTCACCCATACCTTGTACTGCGTGTACAAACTGATAGTATACTTCCGGATCGTAAGGGTTACCGAAGTTCAGACAGTTGGTAATAGCAACTGGTTCACCACCGGAGCAAACGATGTTACGGGCAGCTTCTGCTACAGCAATTTGTCCACCTTTATGCGGATCAGCAAATACATAGCGACCGTTACAGTCGGTAGTCATTGCCAATGCTTTCTTGGTTGGTTTTACCAGAACGATAGAAGCATCGCTTGGTGCGTTGGTGCTGGCGTTAGCCGTACCTACCATGCTGTCGTACTGATTGTAGATCCAGCGTTTGGAAGCGATGTTAGGCAGTGCTACCATTCTTTCTGCTACAAACTGAGGGTTGTCTGTATCAGGAATATTTTGGATGTCGAATGCTTTTACTTTAGCGAAGTAAGCTGGTTCAGTGTAAGCGCGGTGGTATTGGGGAGCGCCGCCACCCAGTACCAGGCTTTCAGCTGGAACGTCTGCTTCCAGTTCGCCGTTCATATAGAACTTCAGGTTTTTATCTTTGGTTACTTCACCGATTTGTACGCAGTGCAGATCCCATTTTTCGAAGATATCCAGTACAGCTTTCTCTTCACCTTTCTTCACTACAATCAGCATACGCTCCTGGCTTTCGCTCAGCAGCATTTCCCAGCCTTTCATATCTTTCTGGCGGGTAGGTACTTTATCTAACCAGATATGCATACCATGTTCGCCTTTAGCGCTCATTTCTGCAGTAGAGCAGGTAATACCGGCAGCGCCCATATCCTGCATCCCAACGATAGCGTTGGTTTTGATGATTTCCAGGCAAGCTTCCAGTAATTTCTTTTCCTGGAAAGGATCACCTACCTGAACGGCTGGTAAATCTTCCACGCTGTCTTCTGTGATATTGGCAGAAGCAAAGGAGGCACCACCAATACCGTCTTTTCCGGTAGCAGAACCTACAATGAAAACAGGATTGCCTTCACCGTGGGAAGTAGCGGAAACAGTTTGTCCTACTTTTACGATACCGGCGCTGAAAGCGTTTACCAGTGGGTTGGTACCGTAGCAGTCTTCGAAATATACTTCGCCACCTACGGTAGGAACGCCGAAGCAGTTACCATAGTGGCCTATACCATGCACCACACCTTTTACCAGGTGTTGTGTTTTCTTATCATTAATATTACCGAAGCGCAGGGAGTTCATGGCAGCAATAGGTCTTGCGCCCATGGTAAAGATATCGCGGTGAATACCACCAACGCCGGTAGCGGCGCCCTGGAAAGGTTCGATAGCTGAAGGGTGGTTATGCGATTCTATTTTAAATACCACTGCATAGCCATCGCCAATATCTACCAGACCGGCATTTTCTTCTCCTGCTTTTACGAGCAGTCTTTCTCCGTCACGTGGCAGGGATTTTAGCCAAACGATAGAGTTTTTGTAGGAGCAGTGCTCACTCCACATTACAGAATACATACTTAATTCTGTAAAGTTGGGGGTACGGCCTAAAATAGAAATAATTCGTTCAAACTCGTCAGCGGTAAGTCCTAGCTGTTCAGCAATTTCTACGGTGGTTTGCATGTATTTAAGTATAAAAAACGAGTAATTTAAAAGAAGTCGCAAAAGTACATGATTTTCCTGCAAATCCCAAGAGGTTCCCCTGTAGCTTATATGGAGTAAATTTTCGGGCAGTTAATCATATTATTAATTTTTTAATTTATCAGTTTACAGACATTCAATGGCAATTATTTTAACCAAATGACAAAAAAGCAGCTCTTTAAAAGACCCAAATGTAATTTTTCAGTTAAAATGAACAATTTATTTGCATTTTCAGCGAGTGTTGCGTTCTTTTGTGTAAAATAATTTACAGCATGCAATCGTTACGTTTCAAAGCGCTGGAAGGATTAGCTGGCGTAGACTCCACTCTCACCGAACATGACGGTAAAATCACCGATGTATTTGGCAGCAACGTTTTCTCCGGCAAAGTTGTTCGGGAATATTTGAGCGATGAGGCTTATAAAAGCCTGATGAACTCTGTTAAAAATGGCACCAAGCTGGAACGTAAGATGTCCGAGCAGATTGCTTCCGGCATGAAAGCATGGGCCATGAAAAAGGGTGTAACTCACTACACACACTGGTTCCAACCATTAACTGGTACTACCGCTGAAAAACATGACTCTTTCTTCACCCTGAAAGGTGACGGTACTGCACTGGAAACTTTTGATGGCGATGCACTGGTACAACAGGAACCAGATGCTTCCAGCTTCCCTAACGGCGGTTTGAGAGCTACTTTCGAAGCACGTGGCTACACCGCGTGGGATCCTTCTTCTCCGGCATTTATCCTGGAACAGGGTTATGGTAAAACACTCTGCATCCCTACTATCTTTGTTGCCTACACCGGCGAATCCCTGGATTACAAAGCGCCACTGCTGAAAGCACTGGCTGCAATGGACAAAGCTGCAGTAGACGTATGTAACTATTTCGATAAAAACGTTACCAAAGTAACTGGTACCCTCGGTTGGGAACAGGAATACTTCCTGGTAGACGAAGCAATGGCTAACGCCCGTCCTGATCTGATCATGACTGGTCGTACTGTGGTAGGTCACGCACCTTCCAAAGGCCAGCAGCTGGAAGACCACTACTTCGGTGCTATCCCTGAGCGTGCATACGCTTACATGCGCGATTTCGAAGTAGAATCTTACAAACTGGGTATTCCTTTAAGAACCCGTCACAATGAAGTAGCACCTTCTCAGTTTGAGTGTGCGCCTATCTTTGAAGAAGTAAACATCGCAGTAGACCACAACTCCCTGCTGATGGATGTAATGAATAAAGTGGCTAAACGTCACAAACTGAAAGTGTTACTGCACGAGAAACCTTTTGCAGGCATCAACGGTTCTGGTAAACACAACAACTGGAGCATGTCTACCGACACCGGCGTTAACCTGCTGGCTCCCGGTAAAACTCCAAAGACCAACCTGATGTTCCTCACTTTCTTTGTGAACACCATCAAAGCAGTACATGATTACGCTGACCTGATGAGAGCCGCTATAGCTTCTCCAAGCAACGACTTCCGTCTGGGTGCAAACGAAGCGCCTCCGGCTATCATCTCTGTATTTACCGGTAAATACCTGTTCGACGTACTGCAGGAAGTTAAAAACCGCGTAAACAACAAGTTCGACGAACAAGACGAAGCGATCCTGAAAATGGACCTGCACCGTCATATTCCTGAACTGATGCTGGATAACACCGACCGTAACCGTACCTCTCCTTTTGCTTTCACTGGCAACAAGTTTGAGTTCCGCGCGGTAGGTTCTTCTGCCAACTGTGCTTCTGCTATGACAGTATTGAACACCATCATGGCTAAAACCCTGGTTGACTTTAAAACTGAAGTAGACGGTCTGATCGAGAAAGGCGAGAAAAAAGAGATTGCAATTATGCAAACTCTTCGGAAATATATTGTAGATTCGGAAAAAATACTGTTCGAAGGCGACGGATACAGTGAAGAATGGGAAAAAGAAGCGGAAAAAAGAGGTTTGGCTAACGTAAAAACCACGCCTAAAGCGCTGGATGCAATGGTTACTCCTAAAGCTGCCAAACTTTATACAGAAACCGGCGTTTACAACGAAAAAGAACTGCACGCACGCCACGAAATACTGCTGGAAGATTATGTGAAGAAAGTGCAGATCGAAGCCCGCGTTATCGGCGACCTCGCAACCAACACTATCCTGCCATCTGCTGTCAGCTACTTAAATGAACTGATAACTAACATCAATGGCCTGAAAGCAATTGGATTAGGCGACGAAAGCGTGAAAGCACAAAAACAAATTGCTGCTAAAATAGCTGAACATATTAACGTGATTAGTGAGAATGTACAGGCAATGATCGAGGCGCGTAAAGTAGCTAATAAGCTTACTGATAGCCGCCAGAAAGCGATCGACTACTGTGAAAAGATCAAGCCTTACTTTGATGTTATCCGCTACCACTCCGATAAACTGGAATTCCTGGTGGACGACAAGAAATGGGCACTGCCTAAATACAGAGAACTGCTTTTCTTGCGATAAAACCGTAAGATTGTTTTGGTGTATGATTAGCCCCGGATTTTCATCCGGGGCTTTGTTTTATTAAAATTTCTACTTAGCTTTAGTTTAACCTATTACCGTATTGCTCCTTAATTACTGTGGCGAATAAACATTAACCCAAGCATTGTTTCACCCGTAAATACCTGTTTTTTATATCCCTTCCTAGCCACCGGACACACCTCGCATTAACCATTTTTTTAACCAACACACATTTTTCCACATGAAAAAAAACTATGCCCTGGCCTATAGTGCCATTGCCACACTGTTTGTAGTACTGTTCAGCCATTGTACCAAACCTCCCATTATTTTACCTAGTCCTCAATATTATGAAATCACGCAAATAACAGGCATAAATGCTGGTAGCGAAACAGATACCATCCGCATTACTTATAATTCCCAGCATAACCCGATCCAGGTAGCCGGCCAGCATATCAGCACCGGCAACCCTCAGTCGCTCATCGGATATGACAGCCAACGCAGAATACGGGTATTGATTGGCGCCTACTACGATGGTAATCCTTTCTTTGAAGTAGCACACAAGTATTTGCATGATCAAAAGAACAGGGTAGCAACAGACAGCGTTTTTTATTTTGGTAGTTATGATCGCCCAAGCCTGACAATACTCAGTTCCCATTATGCTTCTGTCAGAAAATATACTTACGATAACCACGACAGAATTATTGATATTGCAGAACGGCGGTTTATTGGTACTGACATGATGGAGATAAGATCTACCCACTACTTCTTTAACTCCTCCGGTAATGCTTATAAGATTAGTTCAATCGTCCAGAACCCGAACAATACAGTATTCTCATCAGACGAATTCCCTTCATATGATGATAAGGTAAATCCACACCAGCTACACCCGGTATGGCAACTGATAGACCTCGACTACAATAAAAACAATGCATTTGTGGCAGATTCCTATAACAAGTACGGACTCCCCGTACATGTTACTGCCCCGGGTGATAAATACAGTGGTATTACCTTTCTCCAAAACTACCTGGGAAGTTTTGAAATCAGGTATGGACATAAATAGCGCCGTCTCCCCTATGGATATAAAAAATAAAAAAGTCCTCCTGAGCAGGAGGACTTTTTTAAATAGTATATCCGTTACCGTTATACCAGCTTGAATGTTTCAGTAAACTTGGTGGTAAAGTTACCTTTACGGAAGTTTTCATCACGCATCAGCTGTTGATGGAATGGAATAGTTGTTTTAACACCTTCAATTACGAATTCGCTCAGTGCGCGTTCCATGGTATTGATGGCTTCTTCGCGGGTTTGTGCCATGGTAATAATTTTTGCCACCATGGAATCATAATAAGGAGGAATCACATAACCAGCATAGATGTGAGAGTCAACTCTTACACCGTGACCGCCAGGAATGTGCAGGGTAGTGATTTTACCCGGAGAAGGACGGAAATCGTTGTAAGGATCTTCCGCATTGATACGGCACTCGATGGCATGCATCTGTGGCGTATAATTTTTTCCGGAGATAGGAATACCTGCAGCAATCTTGATCTGTTCTTTTACCAGGTCAAAGTTGATTACTTCTTCTGTTACCCCGTGTTCTACCTGGATACGTGTATTCATTTCCATGAAGTAGAAGTTACGGTGTTTATCTACCAGGAACTCAATGGTACCAACGCTTTCGTAGTTAATAGCACTGGCAGCCTTAATAGCAGCTTCCCCCATTTTCTCACGCAGTTCTGGCGTCATAAACGGAGAGGGAGATTCTTCTACCAGTTTCTGGTGACGACGCTGGATAGAGCAATCTCTTTCGCTGAGGTGACATACTTTACCGTATTGATCACCCGCTACCTGGATTTCAATGTGACGGGGCTCTTCCACGAATTTCTCCATGTAGATACCATCATTACTGAAAGAGGCACGGGCTTCATTTTTAGCCATGTTATAGGCATTCTCCAACTCACTTTCTTCCCATACCACACGCATACCTTTACCACCACCACCAGCAGTAGCCTTGATAATTACCGGAAGCCCCATACCTTTTGCGAGGGATTTAGCTTCTTCCACGCTCTGCAGCAAACCTTCAGATCCTGGAATCACTGGTACACCAGCGGCAATCATAGTTTCTTTGGCAGTCATTTTATCACCCATTTTACGGATCATCTCCGGAGTAGGGCCGATAAATTTAATACCATGCTCACCACAGATTTCAGCGAAACGGGCATTTTCAGCCAGGAAGCCGTATCCGGGGTGGATAGCGTCTGCATTGGTGATCTCAGCAGCCGCCATCAGGTGAGGGATGTTCAGATAAGACTCCGTGCTTTGTGGTTTGCCTATGCATACTGCTTCATCGGCAAATTTCACATGCAGACTGTCTTTATCTGCTGTAGAATAAACCGCCACCGTTTTGATACCCATTTCCTTACAGGTACGGATAATCCGAAGGGCAATTTCACCACGATTGGCAATCAATATTTTTTTGAACATTGTTTTCCTTAATAAGTTAATAATAGCTTTTAGCGGTTAGCAATTAGCTTTCAGCTATTAGCCTTTAGTATTCCGGTTTGACAATACGCACTCCGGAAGGCTAAAGGCTAACAGCTAAAAACTAAAGGCTATTATTACGGTTCAACTAAGAATAAAGGTTGATCATATTCTACCGGAGATGCGTCATCTACCAGTACTTTCACGATTTTACCACTTACTTCACTCTCGATTTCGTTGAATAACTTCATTGCTTCGATGATGCACACCACTTTACCGGAAGTCACTTCGTCACCTACGTTAACGAAAGGAGCTTTATCTGGTCCGGCGCTGCGGTAGAAGGTACCAATCATGGGAGATTTGATGGTAACCAGGTTGTCTGCTTTAGTAACAGCAGGCGCAGCTGCGGCTGGAGCTGCGGTAACCGGAGCTGCTGCAGGAGCTACAGGGGCTGCTGCCGGTACGGATGCCATGGTTGCAGGAACGGTGATTACTTGTTGTACTTCGTTATCCTTCTGCTTTATTGTAATCTTAAACTTGTCCTGTTCAATGCTCAGTTCACTGATATTTGACTTGTTGATCATTTTTACCAGTTCCTGAATCTGTTTAAAGTCCATGTAGACAGTTTTTGGTTTAGAAATATAGAATATGATGGACGCTGATTTACGGAGTCAGGAATTTTGTTTCAGAAAGCGGCTCTCAGAAACAAAACTCCTATCACGAAAATCAGCAGGCCAAATGATTTATGCTTTTACTCTCTCGATATACTCACCATTCTTGGTGTTCACGCGGATCAATTCTCCTTCATCCACAAACAGCGGCACCATTACAGTTGCTCCTGTTTCAACAGTAGCTGGCTTCAGGGTACGGGTAGCGGTATCACCTTTCACACCAGGCTCAGAATAAGTAACCAGTACAACTATTTTGTCTGGTAATTCTACTGCCATGTATTGTTCAGTTTCAGTATTGATCTGAACACTCACTTCCTGACCTTCTTTCAGGAATTGAGGTGCATCAATGGCAGTTTCCGGCATAGCAATCTGCTCAAACGTTTCATTATCCATGAAGTTGTAGCCGGTGTCATCTTTATATAAATACTGGAAAGCTTTCTTTTCAATGCGGATAGGAAAGATAGTGTCACCTGAGTTCCAGGTGTGCTCTATAGAACGGCTATTGTCAACGCCTTTCAATTTTGCCCAAACCTTTGCGGCTGCACGGGCGGTTTTGTTCTGACCAAACTCTACAACAGAATACAAACTGTTATCCAGCTTGATGATTAATCCTGTTCTGATATCTGCGGTGGTAGCCATAAATAGGTTACTGATTTTAAGTTAAAAATTTATACGGATTGCAAAAGTAAAAATTTTCGCATATGAACGAGCATCTAATTCCCAAAATTAGCGAGATTAGTCCCTTTTCGGCCCAATTTTCGTCATTTTTATTCAATAAATGACATTTATCCGGTAAATTTAAACTCAAATCAAGAAACTTTTATAAGTATGCGCTACGTGTTTTTGTTAATTTTAGGCTGTTTACCCGTGTTTTTGAAGGCTCAAAACACCTCCACTCCACCCACCAAACCGGCTTATTTACAATACCCGATTATTCCGGCTTTCCCGCTTACCCTTGTTGATGGTCATTCTATCACCAAAAACGATCTCAAGCATAATGAGAAAACAATGGTGTTTGTGTTCAGTGTAGATTGTGATCATTGCAAGCACCTGACTGAAGAGGTGTTAAAAAACATGGACAAGTTCAAAAAAACACAAATCCTGATGGTTACACCTTTCAAAGTGGAACAAATGAAGGAATATTATGATCATTATAAGATCAAAGACTACCCGAACATCGTGATGGCCAGCGAACCAACCCGCCAAATCATGTATTTTTATGACCTGCATTACTTCCCTGGTTTATACATATATGATAAGAAACAACAGTTTGTAAAGGGTTTTGAAGGAACAGCCAAGCTGGATTCTTTGCTGTTTTACCTGAATAAATAATCCTTGTTAAAATGTGTCTGCCCGGCCATTTATTCTAAGGTCGAATCCTTACATTTGTTTAATCACAATCATTCTTCACTTTTAAAGCTATAGACAAAATGAAAGTTACAGTAGTAGGAGCCGGGAATGTAGGCGCAACGTGTGCCAATGTACTGGCCCACAAAGATTTTCTGCAGGAGGTGGTTTTATTGGATATCAAAGAAGGAACGGCTGAGGGAAAAGCCCTGGACACATGGCAACAGGCTCCGATTGATTATTACAGTACTAAAATTACGGGCGTAACAAATGATTACACCAAAACCGCTAACAGCGATGTGGTAGTGATTACTTCAGGCCTGCCCCGTAAACCTGGAATGAGCAGAGATGACCTGATTTCTACCAATGCCAATATTGTGAAATCGGTTACTGAAAATATTACCAAACATTCCCCGGATGCCATCATCATTATTGTGAGCAACCCGTTGGATGTGATGACGTATTGCAGCTATCTGACCGCTAAAAAAGACAGCAGCAAAGTATTTGGAATGGCCGGTATCCTGGATACTGCCCGTTATCGCGCCTTCCTGGCCGATGAAATAGGCTGTTCTCCAAAAGATATACAGGCTATCCTCATGGGTGGTCATGGTGATACCATGGTGCCATTGCCGCGTTATACCACTGTAGGTGGTATTCCCGTAACAGAACTGGTAGCCAACGACAAGCTGGACGCCATTATTCAACGTACTAAAGTGGGTGGTGGTGAGATCGTAAACCTGCTGGGAACTTCCGCATGGTATGCTCCCGGTGCTGCTGCCGCTCAAATGGTAGAAGCGATCGTGAAAGATGAAAAACGTATTTTTCCGGTATGCGCCTGGTTATCTGGTCAGTATGGCCTGAAAGATATCTACCTGGGTGTACCTGTTGTATTGGGTAAAAACGGTATAGAAAAAATTATCGAACTGCAGCTGAATGCCGCAGAAAAGGAATTATTGAATACCTCTGCCAAACACGTTAAAGAAGTAATGGACGTACTGGATAATATGCAGTCTGCCACAGCTTAGGCCAATTGCTCATTTTAACCAACACAATATTTGAAGATTAGCGGTGGACCGATGGGAAAACTCCCCATCTATCCCCGCTAATCTTTTTTCTTCTCCCTAAGAAAAATCACCAAAATCAACAGAATACCGGGAAAGACAAAATCCGCAATTCTGTTTTTATTCGTAATTTTACTAAGCCCTTTATAGTGGCTAAAACAATATAAATGAAACACTTCTAAGTTGTTTCATCAAATTTGGTTTAACTCTCAATGTATGTCTAACCTGGAAAAGCTGATTACACAAAAAGCATTTGAAAATGAAAATCAACGGGGCCTGGTCAGCCTTATCTTTATCGGCAACTGGGTAACGTCGCGTCACCAGCAATTCTTTAAGCAATATGGTATTACCATGCAGCAGTATAACATACTGCGTATCCTGCGCGGGCAACACCCAAAAGCAGCCAATATCAACATCCTTAAAGAAAGAATGCTGGACAAAATGAGCGATGTATCGCGCCTGGTGGAAAGACTCCGCAAAGCCGAACTGGTAGAACGCAAAAGCAGCGAAATGGACCGGCGCGCGGTAGATGTGCGCATCAATGACAAAGGCCTGGAATTGCTCGCCGTGATTGACGGTGAAATCGGACAACTCAACAATACCCTTAAATCATTAAATGAAAAAGAAGTAATACAACTGAATAAATTACTGGATAAAATGCTGGACAGTTATCACTAGATCTCTTCCAGGTAGTTAAGGTCCTTACCAAAAGTTTCCTCTACTTTCCATGCAGTAATCAATGCGATACCAATGCAGACTACTGCCACAATAGCCCCGCTTTGCAGGAAAGTGTAATAGTTTTGCACCTTTATAAACAGTAAAGAAATTAATGGAAGCATGCCCCTGGCGAAGTTAGGAACCGTAGTGGCTACCGTTGCCCGTAAGTTGGTACCAAAACTTTCCGCCGCTATCGTTACAAAAATGGCCCAGAAACCCACACTAAACCCAAGTATAAAACATACCGTATAAAATACCCAGGTTTCCACTCCGTGCAGGTTTAAATATGCCGTTACCATCACGCCGGTGAGTACCAGGAACAACAACATTACCTTGCGGCGGCTTTGCCATAACTGGCTGATAAGGCCTGTGGTAAAGTCGCCCAACACCAGCCCTGCGTAACAGAATGCCACTGCATCGCCCGGACTGATAGCGCCTTTTACATTCATCACGGTGGCAAACTTATTGGAAAACGCAATGAGTATCCCCACTACAAACCAGGTAGGCGTACCCAGTAACATACATTTAAGATATTTAAGAAACCGCTCCTTGTTAGTAAACAATGCAATAAAACTCCCTCTGGATGCGGACGACTCCCGGACTGCATTAAATAAATGCGACTCCATTACACTCACCCGGAGAATCAGCAAAGCCAGTCCCAGTCCACCTCCTATAAAATAACAAATGCGCCAGTCGCCCACCAGCTTAGCAATCAGATTGGCTGCCACCGCGCCAGAAACCCCCACTGTAGCCACTATCATCGTTCCATATCCTCGTTTTTCTTTGGGTAATATTTCAGATACCAAGGTAATACCTGCGCCCAATTCACCAGCCAGGCCAAAGCCGGCCACAAAACGCCACAACACATATCCATTGATACCCTGTACAAACCCATTAGCAATATTAGCCACAGAATAAATCAGGATAGAGCCGAAGAGTACACTTAAACGTCCTTTCTTATCACCGATAATACCCCAGAAGATCCCGCCAACCAGGAGGCCAATCATCTGTACATTAATCAGTAACATCCCCGCGCCGGCATCAATTTCACTTTGCGGCAGCCCCAGGGATTTCAAACTAGGTACTCTTACAATAGTGAACAACAGCAAATCATAAATATCCACGAAATAGCCCAGAGAGGCCACTATTACAGCGATATTGAAAATAGAAACAGAACGATTCTCGGTTTTCATTTTAGTTTGGTTGACGATCATTATAACGGGAATAAATAAAAAAAAGGGCCTTTTACAAGGCCCTTTTAAAGATATAAAAAATTATAATTATAATGTAGAATCTGTTTTTTCTATCTTCTCTGTATGCTCAGAAGCGTGTTGTTGGTGTTTCACTTTTCCGAAAATTACTTTAATCAACACTGGTAAAGTAGTCACCAGGATGATTACCAGGATAATCAGTTCCAGGTGTTCTTTCAGGTTAGGAAATAACTTATCCAGGTAGTGACCGGCCAGCATCATGGAAAATACCCAGGCAAAAGATCCGATGATATTAAAGAACATGAACTTTTTACCTTCCATGCCTACTATACCCGCTACTATAGGGGCAAAAGTACGGATGATAGGCAGGAAGCGGGCAAAGAAGATAGCGCCGCCGCCATATTTCACAAAAAATTCATGGGCCTGGTGTAAGTGCTTCTTCCTGAAAAAGAAAGTGTCTTTCTTCTTAAATAATAAAGGGCCTGACTTCTTACCAAACCAAAAGCCCACCATATTACCCAACACACCTGCAGTAGCTATGAGGAACATAATCACTACAAAAGGCATATTAAAGAAGCTGTGGCAAAGATCTTCGCTGTAGATACCAGCTACAAAGAGCAGGGAATCTCCGGGGAGAAAGAAACCAATAAATAAACCTGTTTCTGCAAAAATAATTGCCAGCAACAGGTAAAGGCCACCATGTTCAATAATCCACGAGGGGTTAATGAGGTGTTTAAAAAACTCTAAAATCTGGTCCATGCTAGTACGCTATTTCTATTTCTGAAGTGGTAAAATAACCATTTAACTGTTACGCATTTGTTAAGTTAGGCATTAGTAGCATCTCCGGGCGTAAGTTTATTCTCCCATTTGGATACAACGGCGGTAGCCATTGCATTGCCGATTACGTTGGTAGCAGAACGGCCCATATCCAGCAGGTGGTCTACTCCCAGCAACAGGATCAAACCCGCTTCCGGGATGTGGAACATGGACAGGGTACCTGCAATTACCACCAGGGAAGCACGCGGTACACCCGCAATACCTTTACTGGTAATCATTAATACTAATAACATGGTAATCTGTTGATCAATACTCAGGTGCATCCCATACGCCTGGGCAATAAATAAACTGGCAAAGGTCATATACATCATAGAGCCATCCAGGTTAAAGGAATAGCCCAGGGGTAATACAAAGCTTACAATGCGGCTGTCGCAGCCAAACTTTTCCAATTCTTCCATGGTACGGGGGTAAGCCGCTTCACTGCTGGCTGTACCAAAAGCCAGTAACAACGGATCTTTTATCAGGCCCAACAGGCGGAATACCGGCTTGCCCAGGATCATCCAACCTACAAAGGCAATCACTATCCATAAACAGAGCAGTCCGACATAGAACTGTAATATGAATTTACCATAAGTAACCAATACAATAGGACCTTTTAAAGCAATGATACCGGCCATAGCACCAAATACGGCGAAAGGAGCAAAATTCATTACAAAGCCAGTTACTTTCAGCATAATATACGCCACACTATCCAGGAGTTTTACCACTGGTTGTGCTTTTTCACCGATAGCAGCGGCCGCTACCCCAAAGAAAATGGCAAATACCACAATTTGTAATATTTCGTTGTGTGCCATGGCATTCACCACACTATCAGGTACCACGTGCTGAAAGAAACCTTTCAGGGTCATATCTGCTTTGGCAATACCTGTAGCAGCATGTTCGTCCGGCAAAGGCAACTGCAGGGATAATCCTGGTTTCATCAGGTTTACCAGCACCAGACCAAGGAACAATGATACAAAGGTTGCACTGATAAACCACAGCATGGTTTTACCACCAATGCGTCCTACCGCCTTTATATCGCCCAATTTAGCTACACCTACCACCAGGGTAGAGAATACCAGTGGGGCGATAATCATTTTAACCAGCCGTAAAAAAATGTCTGTCAGGATAGAAATATTATCAGCGAAGACCTGCGGCGTATCCTTCACACCTGCCGGAGCGGGGGTTGCACTGCCATAGGTAACGAATACGATGTAACCAGTACCTATCCCGATTACCATGGCGAGGAATATGTATAATGTGAGCAGGTTCGATGATTTCTTCATGCAGCGCGAATATTTATCTTGTAATAATTAAAATTAAAAGTTGTAACCAGGAAAATTTCCCAAAAATAAGGTTAAGCTGCTAAAGATGCGCGTTAACAGGCAAAATAAAAGTATCCGTTATTGATTTTAGATATTATATTTGGCGACTACAAAACAACAACATAACTAAACTACCTTAAAACATCAACCACAATACGACTGCGTATGAGCAAACTCTTTGCTAAAAAACAACTGTCTGTTTTATTGGCTGAAGCTGGAGAATCCGAAAAGGGTCTGAAAAGGACACTTGGCGCTGGTTCTCTTATCGCCCTTGGAATTGGAGCCATTATTGGCGCGGGCCTTTTTGTTAGAACGGCTGCAGCAGCAGGTCAACATGCCGGCCCTGCTGTAACAATTTCCTTTATTATTGCCGCTATTGGCTGTGCGCTGGCGGGTTTATGCTATGCCGAATTTGCTTCCATGATTCCTATTGCCGGAAGCGCTTACACCTACTCTTATGCAACTTTAGGAGAATTTATTGCCTGGATTATCGGTTGGGACCTGGTACTGGAATATGCACTGGGAGCCGCCACTGTAGCCATTGGCTGGTCACAGTATCTCAATAAATTGCTCACCAACGTATTTCACATTACCATCCCCTATGAATGGTGTCACAGCCCATTTGAAACATCAGATGCAGGGGTACAGGGTATTATGAACGTTCCTTCCCTGTTTATTCTCCTGGCGCTTACTTTATTGCTGATCAGGGGTACACAAGGTTCTGCTATTGTTAATAACATCATTGTTATCACCAAAGTAGCCATTGTAATGCTGTTCATTTTCCTGGGATGGAAATTTATCAATCCTGCTAACCATACGCCATTTACCATTCCTGCTACTGCCGGTACGGTGAAAATGCATAACGGCCAGATCGTTGACTATTCCAATTTCTGGAATCACGGATGGGCCGGGGTGCTAAGGGGAGCCGGGGTTGTATTCTTCGCTTTCATTGGGTTTGACGCCGTATCTACTGCCGCCCAGGAAACCAAGAATCCTAAAAAGAATATGCCTATCGGGATCCTGGTGTCACTGGCTATTTGTACCCTGTTGTATATCCTGTTTTCTTTTGTACTGACAGGTATTGCACCTTTCCAGGACTTCCTGAAAGCAGGTGGTGAAGCATCTGTAGCTTATGCTATTGATACCTATATGCCTGGTTATGGCTGGTTATCTACCTTCATTACGGTAGCTATCCTGGCTGGATTCTCTTCTGTAATCCTGGTAATGTTACTGGGTCAGACAAGGGTATTCTACTCTATGAGTAACGACGGCCTGGTACCAGGTGTATTTGCTAAACTGCATCCTAAATACCGCACCCCTTACCGTTCACAGTGGATGTTCTTCGGATTTACCTCTCTGTTTGCCGCCTTTATCCCGGACAACGTGGTAGGCGATATGACCAGCATCGGTACCCTGTTTGCCTTTGTACTGGTATGTATTGGTGTAATTGTGATGCGTAAAAGCAACCCTGAATTACCAAGAGCCTTTAAAACACCGTTGGTGCCATTTGTTCCTTTACTGGGAGCAGCTTTCTGCTTAACCATGATTATCAGTCTTGGTATAGAAAACTGGGCACGTTTATTTGTATGGCTGGGTATTGGATTCCTTATTTACTTCGGCTACAGTGTAAAACACAGTAAAGCCCGTAAAGCACTGGATAATTAATCCTTCTCTATATAAAGATTAAACAAAGCGGAGAACAAAGCGAAGCAGTAAAATGGCTCGTTTTTGTTCTCCGCTTTCGTTAAAAAGCGAAATCCCGTTACGCCTAAATCTGAAAATCCTTATTTTTGCGTTCTATTTTTACAAGTCACTATAATTACATACCACTCTAATGGGAAGAATATTTGAAGTAAGAAAATCGACCATGTTTGCCCGCTGGGATAAGATGGCGAAAGCATTTTCAAGAATCGGAAAGGAAATAGCGATAGCTGTAAAGGCTTCCGGCCCTGATCCTGACAACAACCCTGCACTCCGTCGCTGCATACTCAACGCAAAGAGTGTAAACATGCCTAAAGACCGCGTAGATGCAGCTATCAAGCGCGCTATGGGTAAAGACAAAACTGATTATGAAGAAGTTGTATACGAAGGCTATGCGCCCCACGGCGTAGCAGTGATCATTGATACAGCTACCGATAATACTACCCGTACCGTAGCTAACCTGCGTATGCACTTCACCAAAGGTGGAGGCAGCCTGGGTAACAGTGGTTCCGTAGGCTTTTTATTCAATCGTGTGGGTGAGTTTAAAATCAAGAACAGCGGACAGAATCTGGAAGAGCTGGAACTGGAGCTGATAGATTTTGGTTTGGAAGAAATTGGAGAAGATAGCGAAGGCAATGTAATTATCCGTGCTGCATTCACTGAATTCGGCAACATGGCAAAGGCCCTGGATGATAAAGGCATTGAAGTAATCAGCTCTGAGCTGAAACGTATTCCGGCTACTACAGTGGAACTGAATGACGAGCAAGCCAAAGAAGTACTGGAGCTGGTAGATCGCCTGGAGCAGGATGACGACGTGCAGGCAGTATTTTACAACCTGAAATAATGAAAGGGCCGCCTGATGTGGCCACTATAGCTTATAAAAAGAACGTCCCGCCAATAGGCGGGACGTTTTTTCATTGGATACGGTTAACTTTCTAAACCAAAAACAGCTAAACTTTAGCGATGGAATGTGAACGATCCAGGTCATCCGCTATAAACATGAGTCCTTTGCCATGGTAGGTTTCGAGTTTTACGGCAGGATCCTGTGCAATATGTTTACGGAGACGTGTCAGGTAGACGTCCATTACACGTGACGCGAAGAAATCATCCTGTCCCCAGATGCAGGCCAGGATATCATCTTTTTTCAGTTTTTTGTTAGAATTCTCACACAGAAAGCGAAGCAGTTCCGCTTCTTTTGGGGCCATACGAACATGGGAATCGGCCGATTTATGCCTAATATGATATTGGGAATAGTCAAATACAAGATTGCTGATAGTATATACGATACGGCGTTCACTTTTCAGGAGGCGGCTGCGTTGCATATATACTTTAACGCGGCATAGCAACTCCTGCATATTAAAGGGTTTTACAATATAATCATCTGCTCCGGATTCAAATCCTTGTAGCCGGTCTTGCTCCATATAACGGGAGGTAGTGAAGATGATAGGTACGTTTACATCCATTGAGCGGATATCTTCTGCCAGTGCGAAGCCATCTTTCTTAGGCATTACTACATCCAGTAAACAAAGGTCGAAAACGTGTTTTTGAAATTTTTCCCAGCCTTCAAGGCCATTTTCACAAAGTGTAACGTTATAACCGGCGCGTTCCAGTTGTCTTTTTACCACCTTGGCAAAAAAGATATCGTCCTCCGCCAAAAGAATGCTTGGTTGCATGTACGTTGGTTTTAAAGCGAGTAAATATGAGATTTTAGTTGTAGAACCTAAATTAATGAGCGTATACTGTACGTTTATTCAAAAATAAATAACATAACCATAACCATGTTCGTTCATCCTTATTCAATTCTGAGTTGGACGTTCATTTTAACCATTATGGCAGGCTTGATACCCCAGTTACTATCATTTTCGGTTTAGCATTCCTAACATCTATAAAAACATATTTTCCCGCTTCACGGGGTATTCACTAGTTGACAATATTTTGAGGCACCCCACCCTGGAAGGCTTTTAAATTTTCAACCGTTGTATGCATCAGCCGTTTTCTGGCCGCCTGTGTAGCCCAGGCAATATGAGGCGTAATAATAGTATTAGGCGCCGCAATTAATGGATTACCGGCTGGTGGCGGTTCGGTTGATAACACATCCAGCGCTGCACCCGCAATCACGCCTTCCTGCAACGCAACCGCCAGGTCAGCCTCCCGGATCAACGGCCCGCGGCTGGTATTAACCAGGAAAGCAGTAGATTTCATTGTACGTAATAAGTCCATTTGCACAAACTCTTTGTTCCCCGCATTCAATGGACAATGCAGCGAAATAATATCCGCCTCACGAAAACAGGTGGCCAGGTCCACAAAAGTAACGCCCGGCATCGCATCCCGATCGGGATGTTTATGGTTTGCAATCACCTTCATGCCAAATGCCAGCGCAATACGCGCCACCGCCTGTCCTATCTGCCCTAATCCCACTATCCCCAACGTACTGCCAGACAATTCTACTAAAGGCGTTTTCCAATAACTAAAATCAATACTGCTACTCCACTCCCCTGCCCGCACACTCTCTGCATGCAAACCGGTATGATGACATAGCTCCAGTATCAGTGCAAATGTCAGCTGAGCTACAGAAGTAGTACTATAAGCCGGTACATTCGTAACCGGAATATGCCTGGCACGGGCTGCGGCAATATCCACTACATTAAACCCGGTAGCAGTTACACCAATATATTTTAACTGCTTCGCCTGCTCAATGGCTGCCGCATTCACGATAGCTTTATTAGTCAATACCACATCTGCTGTTTCAATCCGCTCTGCTACCATCGCTTCTGGCGTACGCTCATATACCGTTACATTCCCCAACGCCTGTAATCCGCTCCAATCAAGATCACCAGGATTTAAAGTGTGACCGTCCAGTACAATTATATTCATCATGGTTATAGTTTAAACTTTACCTGTTGCTTCGCGCAAAACAGTGAACAACGAATATATCTATATTGACAGTGTTCTTCTTCCAAATTATCAATTATATTTATTTTTTCATACTGTTATTGTTATGCTGAAATTCATTTCTAAAAATCACGCATCCATACTGGATGCCAACTCCCTGGGCGACTTCATTGATAACCTCGATGCCCGCATCAGTAGCCCTGTACTAAACAACCTCGTAGATACACTGAACAAACACTATAGCAAAGTGAAATGCAGCGATCACAGAGACGCAACCGTTACCGTGGTTGTTGACTACCTCGGACTGGGAGAAAAACAACTCACCTTTAAAACAGTGGATTGCTGTTGTGGTACGTTTGAAGCAGAACTACAGGAAAGATTGGGAGAGATAAAGGTAAGGGAGTAAAAGATGTCAACCAGTAACTTTTTAATACCAACATCACGCTGTGATGTTGGTATTTTTTTATGCCAATAATAGATAGGAATCCTATCATTAATTAAATACAATAAGTATTTATAAATCATGTATTAAAATTCCATTTTCCCATCAGGATACTTACCGGGTAACAGTCTTGATGAGGTCCAATATGAAGGAGGAATAAGTTATGCACTTAAAATCTGAAATTTATTTCAACATGAAATAATCATTAACTCCCGCCAGTCCCCTTCTTACATTCAAAAAATCCACACACCTTTGCAGCGCCATAATAGCAACATACTACTAAGCCTACCAACTGCTTAATTTTAAAAGAGGCCGTCATTTCAGCAGATACATGCTGTTATGATGGCTTCGCCAATTCCGGTAATCCGTAAAAAAGGAAAGCCGGTTCCTGTGGAGAAACCGGCTTCGCGTTATTTTAATCTGAATCAGATACTATTCCTGCATCATCTCCATCACTACTTTTACTACATCTTCTGTATTGGGCTTAGAGAAATAATCTCCGTCGGAACCGTAAGCCGGACGGTGTGCCTGTGCACTCAGCGTACGTGGTGCCACATCAAGGAAACGGTAACCACCCTGATTTTCTATCACTTCCTGGAACATGTATGCGGTGCCGCCACCAGGTACATCTTCATCTACAAAGAGGATACGGTTGGTTTTCTTCAGTGAAGCTACAATGCTGTGATGGATATCGAAAGGCAGTAAGGTTTGCACATCGATCAATTCACAGGAAACGCCTACTTCATTTAAGGTAGCAATAGCTTCTTCCACGATGCGGGTCATAGAGCCATAAGTAACAATGGTTACATCTGTTCCTTCCTGCAGTATTTCAGGAATACCCATTGGTACGGTGAATGATTCCAGGTTAGCTGGCAGCTTCTCTTTCAGGCGGTAGCCATTCAGTGATTCTATCACCAGGGCAGGTTCGTTGGCCTGCAGGAGGGTGTTATACATCCCGGCTGCCTGTACCATGTTGCGGGGTACGCATACATACATACCACGAAGGGCGTTAATGATCATGCCCATTGGAGAACCGCTATGCCAGATGCCTTCCAGGCGATGGCCACGGGTACGTACAATAATAGGGCAAGCCATGCCACCTTTGGTGCGGTATTGCAGGGAAGCTACATCATCGCTGAGTGGTTGTAAACCATACAGCACATAATCGAGGTATTGTATTTCAGCAATTGGGCGGAGACCGCGTAATGCCATACCAATGCCTTGTCCCATGATGGTGAGCTCGCGTATACCGGTGTCGGCTATACGATTTTTCCCATGCTTTTGTTGTAAACCGGCGAAGCCCTGGTTTACGTCACCTATTTTACCCACATCTTCCCCGAAAGCAAATACTTTAGGGTTGTTGGTAAACAGCTGATCAAAATATTTATTCAGTATTTCGTAACCATTAACGGTAATCCCTTCTGCTTCATAAGCAGGTGATACAACCGGTACATTCAGTGCAGAGTTTACACCGGTGGCATGTAAATAAGAATTGTAGTTTTCTTTTTCTTCCTGCAGGTAAGTATCATAATACTGTTGCAGGGCCTGAACAGGAGCAGCTGATTTCAGGTTCCTGTGTTTCAGCAGGATGGTAGCAGCTGCTTTCAAAATATCCCGGCGAAGTGGTTCGCGGTTATTTTGCAGGTCACGGATAGCCAGGTTGATCATGTTCACATCGGCGCCGGCAACTGCGGCAACCGGAGCAGCCAATGCTACAAACGACTGTACATGATCTTTAATCGGTGCTACATATTTTTCCCAGGCGCCTTTGCGGGCTTCCTGTGCTTTTACTTTTGCTTCGGCTTCTACGGCAACCAGTTCTTCTTCGGTACACAGCGCATTTTCAATGATCCAGGAACGCATTTTAACGTTACAGTCAAATTCCCTTTCCCAGGAAAGACGTTCCTTGCTTTTATAACGTTCATGGGAGCCGCTGGTAGAGTGTCCCTGGGGCTGCGTAATTTCCTCCACGTGGAAGAGCGCAGGAACATGCGTTTCACGGATTTTGCGGATAGCCGCTTCAAATACTTCACACATGCCGGCGTAATCCCAGCCTTTTACGTTATATATATCAAAGCCATTGGAATCTTCTGTTTTACGGAATCCTTCCAGGGCGGCGCTGATAGAGTTTTTAGTGGTTTGATATTTACGGGGTACAGAAATGCCATAACCATCATCCCAAACAAATACGGCCAGTGGTACCTGTAATACGCCGGCGGCATTAATGGTTTCCCAGAAATGTCCTTCAGACGTTGAGGCGTCACCGATAGTAGCAAAGCAAATTTCGCTACCGTTGTTAGAGAGTCCTTTAAATTGATGTAAGGCTTCTACTTCCCTGAACATTTTGGAGGCATAGGCCAGGCCGAGTGCACGGGGCATCTGACCGGCAGTAGGCGCCATATCCGCAGCGGAGTTTTTCGTTTCCACCAGGTTAAGCCAATTGCCATCCTTATCAAGATTGGGGGTAGCAAAATGGGAGTTCATCTGGCGACCACCAGAAAAAGGGTCGTTTTCCAGGTTGGGATCAGCATATAACTGCGAAAAAAATTGCTCGGGAGTGGCGATGCCTGTGGCAAATGCAACAGTTTGGTCACGATAATAACCGGAACGGAAGTCCCCTGGCTGAAAGTATTTTGACATTGCTATCTGCGCCACCTCCTTTCCATCTCCAAAAATGCCAAACTTTGCCTTCCCGGTAAGTACTTCCTTACGGGCCAGCAGACTAATTTCCCTGCTATCACAGGCCAACCTGTAATCATTTAGCACTTCCTTACGAAATTCTTCGAATGACAACCGGCTTTCTAAATTCATAGCTAGTTCGTTATTTTCTATCATGCCTCATGGTTAAAGTACAAAAGTAAGGTTAATTATACAGTAGAAAAACGAACGGAAACCTACATTTAAAATAATCTGATTTTTTTTAATAAGAATTTAATAAATTGTAAGGTTTGTAATGCTTTTTGGCCGTAAATTTGTTCTTACCAGAAAAGATATCAATATTTTTTAACCGGTCGTTTTAAAACCATCATATGAAAATGAAAAAGTTTATCTTATCCCTGTTTGCGAGCATGCTGCTGACTACAGCGCTGTGGGCTCAAACTGCACCTGCCCAGAATCCTGCTGATACCAAAGTAAAATTCGTGAAAGAAACTGTTGATTTTGGTAAAACTGAATTGAACAAACCAGTAACTGCTGATTTTGAATTTACCAACATTTCCAAAGAACCAATTTTGATTGAAGCTGCCCGCGCAAGCTGCGGTTGCACTACACCAAAATGGACACAGGAGCCTATTCTTCCTGGTAAAAAAGGAAAAGTTACCGCCACTTACAGCGCTAACGGTGTAGGTCAGCAGAACAAAACCATCTGGGTGAAGTTCAGAGGCGTGGATCAGGATAAAGAACTGCACCTGACCGGTACAGTTGGTTCCAACAACAAATAACTCCACACTTTAAACATACTAAGACCTTACAGTACAATGTGCTGTAAGGTTTTTTGTTGCCCATACGATCCCCTATCTTTGCACAGCAAAAGAATCAAAACAATTTTATGCCTACCATTAGCCAGAGAGGTGAGCAAATGCCGCCGTCTCCCATCAGAAAGCTCGTACCATTCGCAGAAGCAGCCAAGAAAAGAGGGGTGAAAGTATATCACCTGAACATCGGCCAGCCAGACATCGAAACACCAAAGCCAGTACTGGATGCGGTGCGTCATTCCGATTTCAAAATCCTTGAATACAGCCACAGTGCCGGAAATGAAAGTTACCGCCGGAAGCTGGTTACCTATTATGAAAGATTCAACATCTCTCTTAATCACAACCAGATTATTGTCACTACCGGAGGTTCTGAAGCCATTGTATTTGCATTCATGGCCTGCCTGGATCCGGGAGATGAGGTAATTGTACCAGAACCATTCTATGCAAACTATAACGGCTTTGCTGTAGAAGCGGAAGTAAAGATTAAAACCATTACTGCCAGCATTGATACCGGCTTTGCGTTACCGGCAATGGCCGATTTTGAAAAAGCCATCACCCCGCGTACGAAAGCAATCCTGATCTGTAACCCGAATAACCCTACCGGTTACCTGTACAGTAAGGAAGAAATGGAAGTATTGAAGCAATTGTGCCTGAAATATAACCTGTTCCTGTTTTCTGATGAAGCTTACCGGGAGTTTTGTTACACGGGTGAGCATTTCTCTGCGATGAACCTGGAAGGCATGGAAGATAATGTGATCCTGATGGATACCATTTCCAAAAGATATAGCGCTTGTGGCGGCCGTATCGGCGCTTTTGTGACTAAAAACCAGTCTGTACTGGATGCTGCCATGAAGTTTGCGCAGGCCCGCCTGAGTCCTCCTTCATTTGCACAAATTGCTGGTGAAGCGGCGGTAGATCTGCCAGCTAACTATTTTGACGGCATCAAAGCAGAATACCAGAGCCGCAGGGATATCCTGGTGAAAATGCTGAACGAAATTCCGGGCGTATACTGCCCTAATCCGGGTGGAGCGTTCTATGCCATGGCTAAATTGCCAATCGATGATTCGGATAAATTCTGCCAATGGATGCTGGAATCTTTCTCTCATGAAGGCCAAACCGTGATGATGGCGCCGGCTACCGGGTTTTATGCTACGCCGGGACTGGGTAAAAATGAAGTGCGCCTGGCTTATGTATTAAATACCACCGACATTAGTCATGCAATGGTCTGCCTGGAAAAAGCACTGGAAATATATCCGGGAAAAACTTCCAAATAATTTCTATTGAAAAAATGTGTACAAAGTACACTAAGATACCAAACAAACATATTATAAATAATTTTATATTTATATTTTCAAGCAAAAACATGATTTTTTAACACTCGATGCTTGGAATTCTCGTGTTTTATTTTGTATATTTGATGTATAAATAACAACAACGACAAAAAATATCAAATTATAAAAATATTTACAAATACGATGAGCGGCAAAATCTAAACTTGTTTAAGAAAAATTTAACCTGCATTATTTCTTAGAACGTTTATTTGGTCCGACCTTTGAATTGTTATACGAAGAAGATTTATCAGTCTTCTGTAAAACTCAAAGATTTACTAAAACGTTTTAGCAAAATATCGTATTTTTGTATCAGTTTTTCATAACGTGGAATTTATAAAGGCAAACGGCTCTGATCACAGAGCCGTATTTTTTTGTCCTTTTTTGCCAATTTCTTCCAAAAACAGGCAAAAAAGACGCTTTTTGGATAAGTATTGCAAAAATATTCCCCTTCTACCTTACCTTTTTTCTATAATATTGTTATGTAATAAAACGGGCGAAATTATTAACACCTCGTGTTAACTGTATTTCGTTTGTTTTCATAACGTGGAATTTTAAAATGCAACGGTCCCGATTCTTCGGGACCGTCTCCGTTTTTTGAAAAGCAAAAAGCTATAAAAGCGGATGACCGAAGCGATTAATTAAATAATCCCGCTTCGGTCATCCGCTTTTATAGCTTTTTGCTTTCTGCCTTCGGCTTTCGGCTTTCGGCTTTTGCGTTATGCGCTTACTTTTTGTGCTCTTTGATCATTTTGAAGAAGTCATCAAACAGGTAACGGCTATCGAAGGGACCTGGTGTGGATTCCGGGTGATACTGTACGCTGAATGCCGGCTTGTTTTTAATGCGGATACCTTCCACAGAATTGTCGTTCAGGTTGATGTGGGTTACTTCCACATTTTCGCTGGCCGCTACTGCTTTAGGATCTACTGCAAAACCATGGTTCTGGGTAGTGATTTCGCACAAACCTGTTTGCAGATTCTTTACCGGGTGGTTTAATCCACGGTGACCATGATGCATTTTATAAGTAGGAATGCCATTGGCCAATGCCAGTAACTGATGTCCCAGGCAAATACCAAACATCGGTCTTTCTGCTGCCAGAATCTGTTTCACCGTTTCTACTGCATAAGTCAGCGGAGCCGGATCACCAGGACCATTGGAGATAAAGTAGGCATGTGGCTTAAATGCTTCACATACTTCAAAAGGAGTATCTGTAGGGAACACCTGCAGGTAAGCACCTTTATCAGACAAGCATTTCAACATGTTTCTCTTTACACCATTATCCAGTACCGCAATGCGGATGTCCGCTGCCGGATCACCTACATAGTACGCCTCCGGCGTAGTTACTTCTTTGCACAGTGCCAAACCTTCCATAGAAGGTACTTTAGCCAGCTCTGCTTTCAGTTGCTCAACGTCCAGGATGGAAGAGGAAATGATACAGTTCATAGCACCTTTACTGCGAATGTGGGAAACAAGCGCGCGGGTGTCTACGTCGTAAATGGCTACCAGCTCGTTATCGGTCAGGAACGTTTCCAGTGATGCATCAGCCATCTTCCTGGAATAGTTGTACGCGATATTCTTAGCGATCAAACCGTTGATCTTCACACTGCTGCTCTCTACGTCATCCTTTTTGGTGCCATAGTTTCCAATATAGCAGTTGTTCATTATCAACACCTGTCCTTTGTAAGAAGGGTCTGTAAACACTTCCTGGTAACCCGTCATACCGGTATTGAAAGCTAATTCACCGGCAGCAGTGCCAATTTTTCCAAAAGCTTTTCCCTGAAAAACCGTACCGTCGTCTAACAGCAGTATGGCAGGTTGGATGGTTCTTGTCTGAGGCATTTCTGGTATCTGTCTTGTTTTATATTTTAAAAAAAACCTTCAAGGGTACAATCAGCCCTGAAGGTTCGGATAAAAAACCGTGCAAAGGTATGAAATGCAACAGTTAATTATGGATTTTTTTTACCGGAAATGAATATGTTACTTAATTTTTACAGATTTCAATATTCTTTGTGCTACCTGGTATCCCACCTGGTCATCATCCCGGTAGCTAATCAGTATCTGCCAACGGGCACTCCCCTTGATCATTACCAGGTTACAAAAAGCCAAACGGATACCTCCTTTATATAAATAATTCCCTTCTTCCAAAATCCCCTTCATACCTGAAATAAGCACTGGTACTGATTTACAATTCATATCACTGGTGGTTTCACTTAGTTGCATGTCGTTGTGCGACGCTGCCATGGCCGTTTCCAGGTCGTTGGCTGCATTAGGCTGGTAGTTAAACATATTCACCGCAATCCGGATACCACCCCCATCTTCATTGCTATAGCTCTTCGCATATTCAATCATTTTAGCCTCCTCTCCTTCCAATGGCTGATCGTGTACCCATAATTTTACCGGCGTACTTATTTCAAGCGCCTGCCGGCCTATGGTAGCGGTTTGCCAGCTATTGTATAAAGAACTCGCGGGTACCTTCGGATATATAAATGTAAATACCGCCCGCTTTCCGAATAAGGTGCCGGTCACCGCAATTAATACCAGGAACACCGAAAAAAACAGGATCACCTTCCCCCTGTTGCCCGGCTGGAACTGCGCTTTTATCCAGGCACCCATAAAATTTGGTTTATTGGTTTTCAGGGAGATGCCTACTTCCTGGGCATATTCCGCAAATGAGCCCATGGGACGATGTTTCTGCCAATCGGCAAAAGTTTTCGGAAACTTCTTACCACAAGCGTCACAAAACGTCAGGTATTCCGATTTCAGTGGGTTGGCATGTCCACAACTATCACAGTGCAGGTATTTCATAGGCGTATCATTAAATGCGAACAAATGTAATATTACGAAATATATTTATTTAATACCCGGGAGATTTTTCTTTTAACCAGGAAACAACCTGTTTTCAACAACCAAAGAATAAGTTTCACGCGGAAATAACCGCATTGAATTATTGCGCTATTCATAAAAAAGTAGCAAATTTGAATCGGGAGCGTCACTGCACGGCTATAAGTGACGGATTGGCTTGCTGAAGGACAAAGCGTATATGAGGGATTATAAACTATTAAGCGATGACGAATTACTTCTTTTAATAAAGAAAGGAGAAGTACATGCGTTCAACGAAATATACTTCCGGCATTTTTCTACACTTTACCGCTATGCCTATAATATCCTCAAAAATGAAGAAGAATGCAGTGATGCTATACAGGAGATATTTGTATGGATTTGGGAGAATAGAGAAAAACTGGATATTACTTCTCTCAAAAGTTATCTCATTGCTTCTGTTAAATACCGGTTGGCCCGGGTAATACAAACCTCCCGCAGACATGCGGAAATCATCGCCGCCAATGTTCCTATAGAAACCTTCACCTTCATAGAAGATGATATGGAAGCCAGGGAACTGAAAAAAGTGATCAATGACTGGACAGAAACCCTTCCCCTGCGCGCGAAACAAATATTCCAACTCAGCAGGGAACAACACCTCAGCAACAAAGAAATAGCCCTTCAGCTGGGCATCTCAGAAAAAACAGTAGAGAACCAAATCACCATTGCCCTGAAAAAGTTACGCGCCGATTTAACTAAACGGATGCTTTCTTTATTATTTCTTTAACTTTTTTTTATTCTCCTTGGGGGCTGACCTTCCTTTATGTCTCTTACTATTTATAGGGATATAAAAGGCATTGAATGAACCAGGAACAACTCACCGCACTTGTTGAACGTATTGCGAATAACACCGCTACAAGCGAAGACATCTCCGTTTACAATGCCTGGTGCAATGCCTTGCAGGACCAGGAGCTGGAATTGCATGACTTATCGGATATAGAAACACAAACCTTCCGCAACATTCAAAGAAGCACCGGGCAGCATTCCCTGAAATTAACGGTGATACGGCGCATTGCAGCGGCGGCAGCCATTACAGGCATCGTAGCCGGCAGCTTGTATATATATAAATATACCAATCGCCCCACTACCTCCCATGCACCCATAGCGGCGGTTACTACAGATCATCATATTTCAGCCGGAAAAAATACCGCCACTTTAACACTGGCAAACGGAAAACAAATTGTACTGGCGGATAGCCAGGACGGAAAACTCAGCACCCAGGCTGGATCAGAAGTGACCAAAACAGCAGATGGTACACTGGAATATCATCCCGTAGCTACCGGCACCGCCATCGATATTCAATATAATAAACTAAGCACCGCACGGGGAGAACAATACCAGATTACACTCCCGGACGGCACCAAAGTATGGCTGAATGCTGCTACCATCCTTACTTTCCCTACCTCATTCGCCAACCTGCCTTTCCGGAAAGTAGATGTTACCGGTGAAGCATATTTCGAGGTGGCACCCGACGCGGCACATCCATTTATTGTACATACTGCCAAACAGGAAGTGAAAGTGTTGGGAACCAGTTTCAATGTCAATAATTATCCCGACGAACCGCTTGCCAAAACAACCCTGATACAGGGCGCCATTAAAATAAACAATGAAAAAACGTTGACACCAGGTCAACAAGCCATCAGTACCAAAGAGGGCGTTGTAAAAATTACTACCGTAGCCACAGAAGCTACCATTGCCTGGAAGAACGGCTATTTCGAATTCAACGACGAAAACATTTATGAAATCATGCGCAAAGTATCGCGCTGGTATAATGTGGAAATAATTTATGAAGGCGATATTCCGATGAACGCCATGGAGGGCACCATCTCCCGGTTCGAGAATGTTTCCAAAGTTTTAAATACTATACAAAAAACAGGACTGCTCAGATTCAGAATAGAACAAAAGAAAATCTATGTGAGCAAATATTGATACCACGAAGTGAACAATTTTGAAAACACAACATCTAAATTCCAGACAATTATGAAGTGAACAAACAGCCAAAATTATCCTTTGCTGAATAAAAAAACGTGAAAGTGAGGAAGCACTTCCACGTTACCTGTAAGGCCAAATCAGCATTGAATTTTCGTCAGTAGAAAGATCAACATCTAATTCAAAACCAAACAACGTAAAGGTATGAAATTAAGCCTTCTTGACAAGGAGGGCAGGGCTAACTATTGCCTGTCTCCAAAAATCATGTTTTTTATGCGACTCGCCACTCCGGTATTACTTGCTCTTTTCGTCAGCCTCAGCGCTGCAGCCAGTGCGCAGAACGTCACACTTTCCGAAAAGAACAGTTCACTGTATTCCGTGCTCCGTAAAATACGGACGCAAACCGGCTACAACTTCTTCTATGTAAAGGATTACCTGAACACAGCGAAGCCGGTTAACGTAAACCTGTCCAATGCAACGCTGGCGGAGGCTTTGAAAGCAATTTTTGCCGATCAGCCACTGACCTATGCAATAGAAGACAAAGAAATCACCATTAAAAAGAAAGAACCTGCTGCCACCACCATGACGAGCTTTGCCGAGGTACAGGGTAAGGTACTTGACGAGGAAGGCCATCCTATTCCCTTCGTTAGCGTGGTTATTAAAGGGAGTACTAAAGGTGCTATTTCCGCTACTGACGGTAGTTTCAAATTGCAGGTAACCAAAGGAGATATTTTATTGGTAACCAGTGTAGGATTTGAGCCTAAAGAAATTCCTTACACCGGTCAAACTACGATCGATGTAACATTAAAGAAATCTACCAGCAGCTTAACAGACGTAGTGGTAATCGGTTATGGTAGTGTAACTAAAAAGAACCTGACCGGTGCGGTTGCCACGGTGAAAGGAAAGGACCTGGATGTAAGTACCACTACTACCTTCCAGGCTGCCTTACAGGGTAAAGCAGCAGGCGTACAGGTAACACAGGCCTCCGGACAACCCGGCGCTGGTGTGAAAGTGCAGATCAGAAGTAACCCTTCCAATGCGGATGGTGGTGTACTCTATGTGGTAGATGGCGTTCCCGTGAATGATGCAGCGGACCAACCTCAACTCAGTGGCAGTGTAGGTGGATCAAAATACGGCATTGGTGGCGTAGATAAATCTCCTTTAAATTTTATCAACCCGAATGACATTGCCTCTATTGAAATATTAAAAGATGCAAGTGCGGCTTCCATCTATGGTGCAAGAGCAGGATCCGGTGTAGTATTGATTACTACCAAGAAGGGAAATGCTGGTAAACCAAGACTGGATTATAGTGGTAACTATGGCGTACAGCAGGTGGATAAAATGTATCCTGTATACGGTGCAGCAGACTACATGACCCAACGGAATTTACTGAAACAGGAAATGTGGTACCGCGACAATAAGCTGGCTCCCTATTATGGTACTGTTGATCCATCTACCGTTTCCCCTTTTAGCCCAATTTATTCCAAAGGTCAAATTGACTCTGCCCACAGCAATAATGAAAAAGCTACTGATGCGATTACCAGAGCGGGGTACATCACACAACACAATCTCTCCCTCTCTGGCGGTAACGGCAAAACTACTTACTTTGCCTCTGGTAACTATTTCGACCAGAAAGGAGTAATCATTGGTACTGACTACAAACGTTATAATGGTCGTTTGAGCCTCGACCAGGTAGTTTCCGATAAAATTAAGATAGGCGCCAGCATTATCCTGTCTAATTCTTCTGCCAATAATACCATTACTGGTGGCGAAAATGAAAATGGTGGTATTATCACCTCCGCTATTTACTGGGCGCCGGTACAGCCTCTGCAAAAAGCAGATGGCAGCTATCCGCTCAATCCCTATTATTCTAATATACCTAACCCGTTATCATACGGTACGGTTACCGACCTGACTGTTTCCAACCGTGCGTTGAGCAGTGCATACGCAGAATGGACTATCATCCCGGATCTGAAAGCCAATGCCCGCTTCAGCCTGGATAATTCTAATTCTAAACGCTCATCTTACTTTCCTACTACTTTTAGCTATGGTGCAAAGGTAAATGGGTCTGCAGGTATCGCCGAATCTGATGCAAAAGTTAAATTACTGGAGTATACATTGTCTTACAGTAAAACCTTGTCTCCCCAACATTCCATCAGTGCGGTAGCCGGCTATAGCTATCAGAAAACTGATTGGGAGGGCTTCAACGCAGCCAATCAGAATTTCCTCTCAGATATATCTCAGTATTACAGCTTACAGTCAGGCCAGTCAACCACTCCATCAGTAGGTTCCAATAAATCACAAACTACCTGGGCCTCTTACTTTGCGAGAGCCATTTATGTATTCAAAGGCAATGTTACACTACAAGCATCTATTCGTCGTGATGGCTCATCCGTTTTTGCCCAAAACATCAAATGGGGCAACTTCCCCGGGGTTTCAGCGGGATGGGTTATTTCAGATGAATCCTTTATGCAAAATCTGAAAGCTTTGTCGTACCTCAAGCTGAGAGTAGGCTATGGTGAAACCGGCAATAGCTATTTCGGTAAAACCGGAACAGCGAGTGAAATGGCTGCTGCATTTGCGCTTTATAACACCAGTTTAAGCCCTTACTTTGGAACAGGTACTGTCAATTCCGCATTGGTGCTCAAACGTGCGGCCAATCCAAATCTTACCTGGGAAACTGTTGGCGAGTTTAACACCGGACTGGATTTTGCCTTCTTCAATAACAGACTTAACGGATCGGTAGATTACTTCAGCAAAAATATCCGGAACCTTATTCAATATGTTCCATTCCCATCAGGATTTATTATTGACGGTGTTTTCAGTAACTCTGGTCAAACCCGTTCTACAGGATACGAAATCGCGTTGCAAAGCAGAAATATCGTTTCTCCAAATGGTTTCAACTGGTCTACCAGTGTCAATTTCTCCCACTATCTCAATTATTGGGTAAAGAGAAGTCCTGAGATGCTGGCTGCATTAGATAAATGGGTGGATCCAACTGGCAAAAATGCCTTATTCAATGGTGCATATGGTTATGAGTCTGTTGGCATTTACAAAGGAGATAAAGCGAGCATACCCTCCTATATGCCTGGCATGCTCCCTGGTGGTCTTATCTTAAAGGATACACATGGGTTTGATGCAAATGGAAAGATAACAGGACCTGATGGTGCTATCAGTGCTGCTGACCAAACCTTACTGGGTAATAAAGATCCCAGGTTCAACTTTGGTATTGGAAATACATTCTCTTACAAAGGTTTTGATCTGAGTATTTTCATGTCTGGGCTTGTACAAAAGAAATGGTCTCCATATCTGTCGGGAAGAGCACAGGAAAATACCATGAACAGCTTTGGTTTCAACGCGATGCCGGTATCTTCCACCCGCTGGAGTTTCCAAAACCCAACTGGTAATTTCCCCACTTCATTAACAGACGCTTCTTATTCCCAGTATCAGAATGCATCCAGCTACTGGTTCATCGATGCTTCCTTCTTGCGTTGCAGAAATATCACGCTGGGCTATGCACTTCCTGCAAAAATGTTATCTAAGCAACATACTTTTTCTGCGGTACGGTTCTCCTTTGATGTACAGAATCCGTTTACTATTACGAAGTATCCTGGTCTGGATCCGGAACTGGACCCAGCGAACCTCTATCCGTTAGTGAAAAGCTATGTTTTTGGCGTTAACGTATCCTTCTAACAATTAACAGAGAAATCATGAAATGTATATATAATCAACTCAAATTAGCGCTGCTGGCAGGTGCCGTTGCTTTGACTGCATGTGAAAAAGGACTTGACTATAAAAGCTATGGCGACTTATCTTCTGTGGTTACTACGCCACAAGGTGCCTTAGCAAATGTAAATGCCGCCTATACCGGATTAGCAGGTGGCGCGGATTGGCAGGGAGGCTGGGATGCCGGTACTTACGGCTGGCGTACACAAGCCATGATGACTACAGACGAAGGCGTTTGCGCCTGGGGCGGTAACTGGTTGCCACTTCGTGCACTGAACTACAATCCTGACTTCGACTGGGTAACGCACAACTATACCCGGTATACACCTTATATCTCCCGGATCACCATCTCTTTAAATGATATATCGAATCTCACCATCGATGAAACAACGAAAAAGAGATACCTGGGGGAACTGAAAGGACTGAGAGCACACTATGCGGAAATGCTATACTTCAATTATGGTCCGTTTACAATTGTAACAGATCCAAAAGTAGCAGCAGATCCAAAAGCACCCTATGTTCCAAGACCTACCAGTGCTGTAACAGTTGCACAGATAGAGAAAGACTTCAAAGAAGCCGCTGACGCATTACCGGATAAATTCACCGGACAAGACTATGGACGTTTCTCCAAAGCCGCAGCCCTTACCGGATTGATGAAACTATACATGCATGAAAAAAGATGGAATGACGCCGTAACTACCGGTAAAGCCATTACCGGATTGGGATATTCCCTGGTGAATAACTACGAGGATAACTTCAACATCAACAACAAAGGCGGTAATTCTACTGAAGTAATTTTAGCAGTAGTATGCTCTGCTACCGGTGGCGATCAGTACTCCAATATGTGGCTGGCACACTGCCTTCCGGGCGACTATGTTGATTCCACTGGTATTCCGTTGACTGCCTGGGGTGGTTATAAAATGCCATGGACTACCTACGATAAATTCGACAAGAAGGATAAACGCTTAAAAGTACTGCTGGAAAGCTATCCTACAGGTAAAACTGCTGATGGTAAAGTGATTTATAAAAATGCCAGAACCAATGGCGATCTTGGCGCCGTGCCCATGAAGTTCGGACCAGATCCGTCCAAAGCCAACTCACAAAACAGCGCGGTAGATTTTCCTATCTATCGTTATTCAGATGTGTTGTTAATGCTGGCAGAGAGTATCAATGAAGCTAATGGCGCACCTAACCAGGAAGCCTATGACGCTATTGATGCGGTTAGGAAAAGAGCGGGTTTACCGGGCTTACCAACCGGCTTATCCAAAAGTCAGTTCCTCGCTAAAATTCAAGATGAAAGATTGTTTGAATTATGGGGAGAAGGTTGGAGAAAAGATGACCTGATTCGCTGGAACCTGTTTATCCAACGTGCAGCAAACGATGGATCTACCACCGCCCAGGCCTATAAAGTGCTGTTGCCTTTACCAAGAACTGTGGTGAACCAAAGCAATGGCGTTATCAAACAAAACGAAGGATATTACTAGTGATTATGAAACAACTGTTTGGTCTTTTTTTATTAATATCTTCAAACTTGTGGGCGCAGCAACCAGCTGCGCCCACGAAGTCTGTAAAAGGCACGGTGAAATCAACATTGGACACAGCGGCGCCAGACATTCCCAGCTCCGCTGCTGTACCGGAAGGCATGAAGCTGTTCTGGCACGATGAATTCAATGATACCTTGTTAGATAAGAGTAAATGGTTTACTACCTACTATTCCAACATTGATTTTCTGAAGAAGGATAACTTGCAGGCCATGCGGGACGACAGTCTTCCGCAAGCGGCTTACAGGTTTACCGGCAATTCCATTCACCTGTTTACCAACGATTCCCTTCCTGTGAAGGCTTTTTATCCAGGCAGTAACCGGAAAATTTCGTCTATCCAAACCTACGATTGGAGAACCAACGAAAACAAGCTCGATAACAGTCGCGGAGGATATTTTGAGGCAAGGGTAAGGAGAAGCTATACCGGGCGTCCTAAAGGGCTTAATACGGCCTTCTGGTTCGATTCTCCGGGACCGGATCTGAAGTACTACCTGCAGGAGGGTACTACGCTTGAAGGAACCAAAGGCATCCGTCCTAAAGGACAGGTATTTGAAATCGACGTATTTGAAAACCTGGATGCGCAATTTGTGCTGCATGGTCATGTAGATGACAAAGGCAATTTTGTGCATAACCTGGCTACCCATGTCGCTGAAGGCTTTACGCATGAAAATAGCTGGGTAGTACATGGTATACTCTGGACACCTACCAGCATCAAACATTACATCAATGGCAAGCTGATCAAGGCCTATACAGATAAGCACCAGGTATATGCTCCCAATCACTTCATGAATGTGTTCCTGGGAAGCTACGGCGCCGGGGGATCTGTAGACCTGGAAGTAGATTACATCAGGGGCTATCAGTGGCCTCTGGAAGGTGGTAATGAATTGCCTAATCCGGGATTTGAAGCCAATCAGCAGCTGTTGCCCTGGGAAGGCAGTGCTACCCTCTCCACTGATCTCAAACGGAGTGGCAAACAAGCGCTGTTACTGGCGCCTGGCCAGGAAATAGCACAATATGTTTACCTGGATAATGATATGCCTTATGAGCTTACTTATTGGGCGAACGGCCAGAGTAGCCTGTATGCGGTTGTTGATAACGTTAAAATGGTTACGGGAGATATGGAAAAAGCAGCAGCACAAACTACTACGGGTGGTGCCTCATTTGGCCGTCATGCCCTGCGCTTCCGTACGGGTAAAGAGTATGGCAATAATATGAAAACGGTGCGTATTTACTTTAAGAATACCGGAAAGAGTAATATCGTAATAGATGATGTTACAGTGATGAAAGCGGGTAAATAAGCGAATGGCTATAAAACGGAAAGAGGGTGTCATGTTGAATGACACCCTCTTTTTTCGTATCGTAAGATATAAGATTACTCAGCAGATTTTTCTTCTGTTGCAGTATCAGCAGCTTTAGTTTCAGTTGCTTCATCTGCTTTCTTCTTAGCACTACCGGCACGACGGGTTTTCTTAGCAGCAGCTTTTTCTTCTGATTTACCGTAGATTTCGTTGAAGTCTACCAGTTCAATCAGGGCAACTTCTGCGTTATCCCCATGACGTTTACCCAGTTTAATGATACGGGTGTAACCACCAGGACGGGTAGCTATTTTCTCACTGATCGTACCGAACAGTTCCTTGATAGCTTCTTTATCCTGCAGGTAGCTGAACACAATTCTACGGTTGTGGGTAGAATCGTTTTTACCTCTTGTCAGCAGCGGCTCAACATACACGCGCAGGGCTTTCGCTTTAGCGAGGGTAGTGGTGATACGTTTGTGGCTGATCAGTTCGCAAGCCAGATTCGACATCAGGGCTTTACGGTGGGAAGCAGTTCTGCTTAATTTGTTTAATTTAACTCCGTGACGCATGACATTTTGTTTTTACCCTTACACCGTGTCAGGAATTGTAAGGTCTGTTTAAATATAGGCTGATAGCGGTTGGCTATTAGCCAGTGGATATAAAATTTTTAGCCTTTAATCCCTGCCGGATGGCGAAAGACTAAAGGCTAAAAGCTTCTTTAACTATTCTTCTTCTAATTTCAGTTTAGACAGATCCATACCGAAGTGGAGACCTCTTTCGCCTAATACCTGTTCAATTTCGCTGAGTGATTTCTGGCCGAAGTTTCTGAACTTCATCAGTTCTTCCTGTTCGTATTGTACCAGTTCGCTGAGGGAATTGATTTTAGCTGCTTTCAGACAGTTGAAAGCACGTACGCTCAGATCGAGATCTTCGAGTGGTGTTTTCAGTATCTTACGCAGTTGCAGTGTTTGTTCATCCACTACATCTTCTTTTTCAGTGTCTTTAGTATCAAAGCTGATGTTTTCATCAGTAATGATCATCAGGTGCTGAATCAGGATGCGGGAAGCTTGCTTCACTGCTTCTTCCGGATGGATAGTACCGTCTGTGATCACCTCCATTACGAGTTTCTCATAGTCCGTTTTTTGTTCCACACGGGTATTTTCTATGCTATACTTTACGTTTTTGATGGGCGTAAAGATAGAGTCGATTGCGATGTAGCCAAATACAGCATCTTTGGGTTTATTTTCCTCAGCTGGAACATAACCACGGCCTTTACCGATAGTCAGTTCGATATCCAGCTTGGCAGAAGGGTCCAGGGTGCAGATTAACAGCTCAGGGTTCATGATTTGGAAAGCGCTGGTGGCTTTTTCGATCATGTCTGCGCGAAATTCTGTTTTACCCTTGATAGACAGCGTAATCTTTTCGTTCGTTACATCACTTTCAGAGATTCTTTTGAAACGTACTTGTTTCAGGTTCAAAATGATCTCAGTAACGTCTTCAGTAACACCCTTCAGTGTAGCGAACTCGTGATCTGCTCCTTCAATTTTAATACCCACAATGGCATAGCCCTCCAAAGAAGACAACAGTACGCGACGTAACGCATTACCGACTGTCACAGCATAACCTGGTTCTAATGGACGGAATTCGAATTGAGCTTCAAAGTCGGTAGACTTCTGCAATACGATCTTATCAGGTTTCTGGAAATTTAAAATTGCCATTGATGTGATAGATTTATTTGTTAAATATGAGGTTAGTCCATGACCTGTGGGCCATGGACTAATTATTTATTACTTAGAGTACAATTCTACGATCAGTTGTTCCTTGATATTTTCAGGAACGCTCTCTCTCTCAGGATAAGCAATGAATACACCTTTCATTTCTTTCTCATTCCAATCCAACCAGCTGAACTTAGGATTTTTTCCACGGATAACGCTGGTCAGTGCAGAATTGTTTGCAGTTTTATTTTTCAGGCTGATAACATCTCCTGGTTTCAGTTGGAAAGAAGGAGTGTTTACCACGTGACCGTTAACAGTAACGTGTTTGTGAGAAACCAGCTGACGTGCAGCAGGACGGGAAGGAGCGATACCCAGACGGAAAACAGTGTTATCCAGACGGGCTTCGAGTAATTTGATCAATACTTCACCGGCAACACCTTTTCTACGGGTAGCTTCGTCAAACAGGTTACGGAACTGACGCTCCAGCAAACCGTAAGTGTACTTTGCTTTTTGTTTTTCTCTCAGCTGCAGTGCGTATTCGCCTAATTGTTTGCGTTTACGATTAGCACCATGCTGGCCCGGAGGGTTGCTGTTCTTACTTAAATACTTACCATTACCGAGAATGGGTTCACCAAAAATTCTGGAAATTTTGGTCTTTGGTCCTGTGTACCTTGCCATGTTTTAAATATACTTTAGATTTTTTAGTTAATGATGTATGCTCTTCAAAAAATCTGAAAACCTGATCATACACCCATTTATTAATAATAAATTACAATGTCCAGAAACCAAACTTCGATTGAAATTTGGTATCTGGATATTGTAAATATATATTACTATACTCTTCTCTTCTTAGGAGGACGGCAACCGTTGTGAGGTAAAGGCGTAACGTCTTTAATCATGTTCACTTCGATTCCAGAGTTGGCGATTGCACGGATAGCGCTTTCACGACCAGCTCCTGGGCCTTTCACAAAAACATCTGCTCTTTTCAGACCTGAGTCCATAGCAACTTTAGCAGCATCCTGTGCAGCCAGCTGAGCTGCATATGGAGTGTTCTTTTTAGAACCTCTGAAGCCCATTTTACCAGCAGAAGACCAGGAAATAACCTGACCATGTTTGTTGGTGATGCTAACAATGATGTTGTTAAAGCTAGCAGAGATATGAACATCTCCGTAGTTATCTACTTTTACTACCCTCTTTTTACTAGCAGCAGTTTTTGTATTATTTGCTTTTGCCATAATGATTTAAATTCCAAATATGAAATTCCAGATCCCAAATTTACACGACTCACGGTCATTGAAACCCCTCTGATTCGGAATTGGGATTTCAACCTGGGATTTTATTTATTATTTCTTAGTTGCTTTTTTCTTACCAGCCACTGTCTTACGCTTACCTTTACGGGTACGGCTGTTAGTACGTGTACGCTGACCTCTTACCGGTAAGCCTTTCCTGTGACGCAGACCGCGGTAGCAAGCGATATCCAGCAAGCGCTTGATATTCATTTGTACTTCAGAACGCAATTGACCCTCTACCTTAAACTCACCGTTGATAATGTTACGGATGGCAGCTTGTTCATCGTCATTCCATTCCCGCACTTTTTTATTGAAATCAATTTCCGCCTTGTTCAGGATATATTGGGCGGTAGAACGGCCTATACCAAAGATATAGGTGAGGCCAATTTCTCCTCTTTTATTTTTAGGAAGATCTATACCGGCTATACGTGCCATATTTCTATTTTAGATTTTATGATTCTGATTAAAAAATCAAATTCCGTTAGGGGAACCGATTAACCCTGGCGTTGTTTAAAACGAGGATTCTTTTTGTTGATTACCAACAAAACTCCTTTTCTACGAACTATTTTACAATCCGCACTTCTTTTTTTGATTGCAGCTCTTACCTTCATGATTAATACTTTATAAAAGGTTATGATATTTATTAAATTATACTCCCAATCACCTCAACCCGTTCCGGCTTATTTGTACCTGAATATTATACGGCCTCTTGACAAATCGTATGGGCTCATCTCTACGCCAACCTTATCTCCTGGCAGAATGCGGATGTAGTGCATTCTCATTTTTCCAGAAATGGTGGCCAGGATCTCATGCCCATTTTCCAACTTTACACGGAACATAGCGTTCGACAAGGCTTCTAATATAATTCCATCCTGTTTAATGAGTGCCTGTTTTGCCATAAAAATTTTTAGGACTGCAAAGATAGCATTTATCTTTTGAAATAGAAAAATTTACCGTGATTATTATTATTATTGCCAGTTTTTGTATTAAAACCTGTCTGATTAATCGTTAAAACGCGCTTATTTTAGACAATTCCGAATGCAGAAATCAATAATTTGAGTTCAATGCGGGATTGTTCTTCTCCTCTCTTTCTATATCCACATAGGTAGACAACACATCTGCCTTGCCCTTGCCAACAGCTACGGTATGTTCAAAATGCACGGAAGGACTACCATCACGGGTAGCTACTGTCCAGCCATCTTCCAGGTATTCTACGTCTTTGGAGCGGAGATTGATCATGGGCTCAATGGCAATCACCAGGCCTTCTTTCATGACTGGCCCGCTTCCTCTTTTGCCATAGTTAGGTACCTGTGGGTCTTCGTGCAGGTTACGGCCAAGACCGTGTCCTACCAGTTCCCTTACTACACCATAACCACGTTCTTTTTCAGTATACTCCTGTATCGCGTAAGAAATATCTCCTACCCTGTTCCCTACAATTGCTTTTTCAATGCCTTTGTAAAGGGCAGCTTTGGTAGCCGTCATCAGGCGAAGCACATTCTCAGGAACATTACCAATAGCAAATGTATAGGCGCTATCAGAATGGTAACCATTCATATAAACCCCCACATCTACTGTCAGAATATCTCCATCTTTCAGTACGTAAGCATTGGGAATACCATGCACTACTTCTTCATTCACAGAAATGCAGCAGGCATTGGGAAATCCTTTGTAATTTTTGAAAGAAGGAGTTGCGCCATTTTCCACGATAAACTTATCAGCAATAGCATCTACTTCCAGCGTGCTCATCCCTGGTTTCAGGTTTCTGGCTACTTCTGCCAGTGCAGCACTCAGGAGCAAAGCACTTTTGCGCATCAACTCTATCTCTTCCTTCGTCTTATAGTGAATCATAACAATCCTTGTTTCTGTTAGCCGCACCGTTTGTATCAGATACCTACGATGAGCTGCTTCATTCAAAATAATATAGCCACTAAAGCGTGGAAGCTTTTGTGGCTATTTTATTGTTATTATAACACTTTCGTGTTCAAATACTTATGCATTAGCCGGCGCAGTTCTGCCTTTGATTCGGCCGGTGCTCATCAGACCATCGTAGTGGCGCATGAGGAGCTGGCTTTCAATCTGTTGCAGTGTATCCAGGATAACGCCCACCATGATCAGCAGAGAGGTACCACCGAAGAAGGTAGCAAAGTTGCTGTTGATCTTAAAGGCAGCAGCCACACCAGGAAGGATACCCACCAATGCCAGGAAGAATGCACCAGGCAAAGTGATACGATCCATTACTGCACCGATGTAATCAGCGGTAGCTTTACCAGGTTTAATACCTGGAATGAAACCGTTATTACGTTTCATTTCATCCGCCATTTGGGTTGGGTTGAAAATCAACGCGGTGTAGAAGTAGGTAAATACGATCACCAGTACCGCGTAGATCAGGTTATACCAGCCATTAGTGTGGTCACTAAAGATGCGGATAAAGCCGGAAGCACTTTCTGAAGAAGTAGCAAAGCCTATCGCAGTAGCCGGGATAAACATAATCGCCTGGGCAAAGATGATGGGCATTACACCAGCAGCATTCACTTTCAGTGGGATGAACTGACGTACGCCACCGTATTGTTTGTTACCCACAATACGTTTTGCGTAGTTTACCGGTATTTTTCTTGTACCCTGTACCAGGAGGATCAAACCAACGGTGATCAGGATGAAGATAGCAATTTCAATGAGGAACAGGATCGGGCCACCCGCTTCACCTGCCACCTTACTGGAGAACTCAGCGACCAGTGCCTGTGGCAAACGGGCGAGGATACCCATCATGATAATGATGGAAGTACCATTACCAATACCTTTATCTGTGATCTTTTCACCGAGCCACATTACAAACAGGGTACCTGCTGTAAGCACAACGGTGGTAGAGAGCCAGAAGAAAAAGGAGCCATACTCAGGGATAATAGCGCCACCGGATTGATTACGCAGATAAGCTACGTAAGCGCTCGCCTGGAAACCTGTTACTATTACTGTGAGATAACGGGTATACTGGTTAATCTTTTTGCGGCCGCTTTCACCTTCTTTCTGCAGTTTCTGGAAATAAGGAACTGCTATCGTTAATAACTGAATAGCAATTGATGCAGAGATGTAGGGCATAATACCCAATGCAAATATGGAGGCCCTTGAAAACGATCCGCCCGCAAACATGTTCACCAAACCTAAGATACCCTGATTAGAATTTTTCTCAAAGTTGGTCAGCGCATTTGCATCAATGCCAGGCAAAGCGATATAGGATCCTACACGGTAGATGAGGACCAGGAGCAGGGTGGTCAGGATGCGGTTACGCAGATCCTCAATACTCCAGATATTCTTAATCGTTTCGATAAATTTCTTCACAGGAAGATAAAGGTTTAATAGCGCTATTAAATATGAAAAGACGCACTACTCCGTAGGCGTCTCCTCAGTCGTAAAGTCTTATACCAGTTCTACTGATCCACCTGCTGATTCGATGGCCTGTTTAGCTTTTTCGCTGATAGCGTTTACTTTAACAGTAACCTTGGTTTTGATTTCGCCGTTAGCGAGGATCTTAACTTTGGCTGTTCTGTTAATCAGACCGTTCATGAACAGGTTTTCCAGATTAAACTCCTGGAGACCGTATTTCTCAACTAATTGATCGATTTGGCCCAGGTTGAAGATTTTGTACTCTTCACGGTTATTATTGATGAAACCGCGTTTAGGCATACGGCGTTGGATCGGCATCTGGCCACCTTCGAAGCCTCTTTTGCTCGCGTAACCAGCACGTTGCTGGATACCTTTGTTACCTTTTGTAGAGGTACCACCTTTACCGGAAGCCTCACCACGTCCAAGACGTTTTTCTTTATGTACAGCGCCTTGTGCAGGCTGTAATGAATGCAGATTCATGTTTAATTGTTTTACTTGCGCGGAAATTAACCGCTCGCTTATTCTAAAATAAAAATGGTAAAGTTACAAATGTAAAGGTAAGATTATCAACAGACAATCCCACAGCAGTGTTACTTAATTAAGCGTTTACTGTTTCTACCGATACGAGGTGATTCACTTTACGGACCATACCCAGGATCTGAGGAGTTGCTTCTACTTCAACAGTAGCGTGCATCTTAGTCAGGCCGAGTGCCTTCAAGGTCAGTTTCTGCCTCTCAGGACGGTCAATACCACTTTTCACTTGAGTGATCTTAATCTTTGCCATAAACCCCTATCCGCTTTTAAGGCGGAGTAATTTAATTGTTAATGAATTATTTTCAAAATTTCCACGGAGGAAAGTACCAATGCTCTCCGTAGAGAGCCGGGCAATTAATTATCCGTTGAAAACTTTCTTCAGGGCAACGCCTCTGGTTTTAGCGATGCTAATAGGCTCACGCAGCAGACCCAGTGCTTTGAAGGTAGCTTTTACCACGTTGTGTGGGTTAGCAGAACCTAAAGACTTAGCCAATACGTCAGTTACACCAGCGCTTTCCAGCACTGCACGCATAGAACCTCCCGCGATCACACCAGTACCATGAGCAGCTGGTTTGATTAATACTTTGGCAGCGCCTTCTTTAGCAAACTGATCGTGAGGAATGGTACCGTGCATTACAGGAACCTTGATCAGGTTCTTTTTTGCATCGTCTATACCTTTGGTGATAGCTTGCTGTACTTCTTTCGCTTTACCAAGACCGTGACCAACAACACCGTTTTCGTTACCTACTACTACCAGTGCGGAGAAACTAAATGTACGACCGCCTTTTGTGGTTTTAGTAACACGGTTGATCGCCACCACTTTTTCTTTCAGCTCCAGATCACCAGCCTTTACTTTATTGAATGAATTCTTTGCCATTTTATTTTATAAGAATTACTTGTTCAGAATTATAAGATTCGGACCTCGTGATTAAAACTGAAGACCGCCTTCTCTTGCTCCGTCAGCTACGCTTTTAACGCGGCCATGATATAAATAACCACTTCTGTCGAAAATGCAGTTGGTCAGACCCAGTGCCAGTGCTTTAGCAGCCAGCGCTTTTCCTACCAGTACAGATTTCTCAGATTTAGTTCCTTGCTGGGCTTTGATATCCTTATCACGGGAAGAAGCTGAAGCCAGGGTAGTGCCATTGGTATCATCTATCAATTGCACATAGATATCGCTGTTGCTACGAAATACAGATAATCTTGGTGCTTTTGCAGTACCGGAGATTTTCTTACGGATGCGGTAGCGGATTTTCTGTCTCCTGTTAACTTTTGTGCTCATTTTGAGTTTTATTTTATTACCCCGATGCTGCCGGGATATCTGTTAAAATCGGCTAACCAGCTTAAAAAGCTGATTAGCCAATTAAAAAATTTATTTACCAGCCGATTTACCAGCTTTCTTACGTACCACTTCATCACTGTAGCGAACACCTTTACCTTTGTAAGGCTCTGGTTTACGCAGGCTACGGATTTTAGCAGCCACCTGACCCAGTAATTGATTATCGATACCTTCCAGCATAATCTTAGGGTTCTGACCTTTTTCAGTCAGGGTAGCTACCTTCAGTTCTTTTGGAATTTCGAAGATGATATTGTGAGAATAACCTAATGCGAGATCGAGCAACTGACCATTGTTTGCGGCTTTATAACCCACACCCACCAGTTCCAGTTGTTTTTTGAAGCCTTCAGTTACACCAGTAACCATGTTCGCCAGCAGTGCGCGGTACAGACCGTGCAGGGCTTTGTGACGAATTTGTTCAGTTGGGCGGATGATAGTCAATACGCCGTCCTTCACTTCTACCTTCATATCCCTGTCGATGTTCCTTTTCAGTTCACCTTTAGGGCCTTTTACGGTTACTTCGTTGGTAGCAGATACAGTAACTGTAACGCCGCTAGCCAATTTGATAGGACTTTTACCTATACGAGACATAACTTTAATTTAAAAGTTGTTGGATATTTATTGTACCGGTTATCCGTGTTCAGCGCCGTATAGAGAGCTTAATTGTCAGATAACTTAAGTGATTGACTGGTTGAGCAACAACCAATCAATCAATATATTAATATACGTAGCAAACTACTTCGCCACCTACGTTTTGAGCTTTTGCTTCTTTATCGGTCATTACACCTTTAGAAGTAGAGATGATCGCCACGCCTAAACCGTTCTTCACACGTCTAAACTCTTCTGGTTTAGCATACTGACGCAGACCTGGACGGCTAATGCGTTGTATTTCCTTGATAGCGGGCTCTTTGGAGATTGGATCGTATTTCAAAGCGATTTTGATAACGCCTTGTTTGTTGTCCTCTTCGAATTTGTACTTCAGGATATAACCTTTATCGTACAGAATTTCTGTAATGCGTTTTTTCAGCTTGGAAGCCGGAATTTCCACAATCCTGTGGGTGGCCATTTGCGCGTTCCGGATACGTGTCAGGAAGTCTGCTATTGGATCAGTAACCATTGTTGAAATAGTTTGATAATGTTTACAATGCGATATCCAATCGTAATAAGATGGGAATCAAATAACTTACATTCAGAGATATACGGATTTGATTATTTGTTCATGGAATAAATAACCAAATGCGTCAATCTTTTAAATTACCAGCTGGCTTTTCTAACGCCAGGGATTTTACCTGCCAGAGCCAGGTCACGGAACATGTTCCTGCAGAGACCGAAGTGACGCATGTATCCTTTAGGACGACCGGTCAGTTGGCATCTGTTTTTCAGACGAACTGGAGAAGCATTTTTTGGAAGTTGATCCAGTGCAGCGTAGTCACCGGCAGCTTTCAGGGCAGCACGCTTTTCAGCGAATTTAGCTACCATAGCTTCTCTTTTTCTTTGTCTGGCTTTTACGGATTCTTTTGCCATAATTATATTATCGTTTCGATTTACTGATTATCTTTTTTCATACCCTTGAACGGCATACCCATTTCCTTCAGGAGCTCGTAAGCTTCTTCGTTAGTGGTAGCAGTGGTAACGAAGGTGATATCCATACCGGACATTTTAGTTACCTTATCGATATCGATTTCAGGGAAGATGATTTGTTCGGTGATACCCATAGTGTAGTTACCACGACCGTCAAAAGCTTTTTCGTTAACACCTTTGAAGTCACGTACACGTGGCAGAGATACCGCGATCAAACGATCCAGGAAGTCGTACATATTAGTGCTGCGTAAAGTTACACGTGCACCGATAGGCATGTTCTTTCTCAGTTTGAAGTTAGAGATATCCTTTTTAGACATGGTAGCGATAGCTTTCTGACCAGAAATACGGGTCATTTCGTCTACTGCGATGTCTACCAGTTTCTTATCACCTACTGCACCGTTAATACCCTGGTTCAGGCAAATTTTTACCAGACGAGGAACCTGCATTACGCTTTTGTAGTTGAATTTCTTCATCAGAGCAGATTTTACCTCCTCGTGGTATTTTTTCTGCAGTCTCGGAGTATATTTTGCGTTTGCCATTATTTAATTTCCTCCCCTGATTTTTTAGCGATACGAATTAATTTCCCGTTTTCTCTCTTTCTGTTAATTTTAGTTGGTTTGCCTGTTTTAGCATCCCACAGCATTACGTTAGAGATAGCAATAGGAGCTTCCTGCTTAACAATACCACCTTTGGTATTCTGAGCAGTAGGCTTCGTGTGCTTGGTAATAATGTTAACGCCTTCTACAAGAATGCGGGCTTTGTCAGGCTGTACTTCCAGCACTTTGCGTGCTTTGGTTCTGTCCTTATCATCACCGGCAATTACCGCAACCAGGTCGCCCTTCTTAATGTTGAATTTAGGCTTAAATCTAGTTTTCATTACTTTGATTTATTTATAAACGCCAAGCGAAACAATTGTTTCGCTTGATTAATGTTTTTTCTCGTTTTGCAAACGGGCTGCAAAGATAAGAAATATTTATGAATTTTGGGATTCAGGAAATTTTTGTGAAATTTCCTGAATCCCATCATCGATAATATCTTATAATACCTCAGGAGCGAGGGAGATAATTTTCATATAACCCTTGTCTCTCAGCTCACGTGCAACCGGACCGAAAATACGGGTACCGCGAGGTTCGTCTGAGTTATTCAGCAGTACTACTGCGTTATCATCGAAACGGATGTAAGAACCGTCTTTACGACGTAATTTGTTCTTAGTTCTTACGATTACCGCTTTGGTAACCATACCTTTCTTAACACCACCGCCTGGCATTGCATCCTTAACGGTTACTACAATCTTATCGCCTACGCCAGCGTAGTCCTGACCGGAGTTACCTAACACGCGGATGCAAAGTACTTCTTTCGCACCGCTGTTGTCAGCTACACTCAGTCTTGATTCTTGTTGTATCATCGAAATGAGATTTGATATTGTTTAGTCAGCGGCTGAACCCGGGATTGCCGGATACAGCTTGAAACAAATAATGAATTATTTTACTTTAGCGATTACTTCTACCAGTCTCCAGCACTTGTTCTTGCTCAAAGGACGAGTTTCCGCGATTTTCACGGTATCGCCAATGCTGCACTCGTTTTTATCGTCGTGCGCCATGAACTTGGTAGTTTTTTTCACGAATTTACCATAGATCGGGTGCTTTACCTTACGCTCCACCTTAACGGTGATGGTTTTATCCATTTTGTTGCTGGCAACCACACCAATCCTGGTTTTTCTTAATTTTCTTTCGGTCGTCATTGTTGAAAGTATTTAACCCTCCGTGAGGAGGTCATAAATTGTTATACTAATGCTATTCAGCAGCCCCGGTGTTACCGGGACTGAAGATTTAGAAGCCCAGTTGTCTTTTACGCAGTTCGGTATTCATCCGAGCGATATCGCGTCTTACGGCGCGGATGCTCATTGGATTTTCGATTGGCGTAATTGCGTGACCAAAGGTCATTTTTTTCAAGCGGAGTTCCTCAGCAGAGATTTTCTCTTTAAGTTCTTGTTCGCTCAGGCCTTTCAGTTCCAGCTTTTCTTTTGCCATTGTATTGAGTTTGATTCGGTTAGCTGCCGGAGCAGTTTTACCGGATTTTTAGTTATTGTGTACCTGTGATTAAGCTACGTAGTCGCGGCTGGTAACAAATTTTACTTTGATGGGCAGTTTTTGTGCTGCGAGTTCCATTGCTTCTTTCGCTACCTGTAAGGAAACGCCGTCTGCTTCAAATAAAATTCTACCTGGTTTTACTACTGCTGCCCAATGGTCAGGAGCACCTTTACCTTTACCCATCCTCACTTCCAAAGGCTTAGCAGTGATAGGTTTGTCAGGGAATATGCGGATCCACACGTTACCTTCACGTTTCATGTGTCTGGTGAGCGCCACACGAGCAGCTTCAATCTGCCTGTCTGTGATCCACTTAGGTTCTAATGCTTTAAGACCGAAAGTACCAAAGGAGAGGGTAGCGCCTCTTTTAGCGTTCCCTTTGATGCGGCCTTTGTGCATCTTCCTGTGTTTCGTTCTTTTTGGCTGTAACATCGTCTATGTTGTTAATGTTAATAGTAATTGTTAATGTCTGCTCTACCGCCAGATATTATCTGCGGCCGCCGCCACGGTTTTCTCCACCGCCTCTTCTTTCGCCACCACCGCGGTTATCTCTGCGTTCACCGTGATGTTCTCTTCTTTCACCACCATGACCAGTGCCACGGTTATCGCCTTCTTTACCGGTTAAAACGTTCGGGTTAAGATCGCGTTTACCCAGTACTTCACCTTTACAGATCCATACTTTGATACCGATTTTACCGTATACGGTTAAAGCGAACAGGGAAGCGTAATCGATGTCCATACGGAAAGTATGTAATGGAGTACGGCCTTGTTTCATTTCTTCCGAGCGGGCAATTTCAGCACCACCTAAACGGCCACTGATTTTAACCTTGATACCTTCTGCACCCATTCTCAGAGCAGTAGCAATTGCCATTTTGATAGCGCGTTTGTAGTTAATACGGCTTTCAATTTGTTTAGCAATTGTTTCAGCAACGATGTTAGCATCCATTTCGGGACGACGGATTTCGAGGATGTTGATTTGAACATCTTCTTTACCTGTCAGCTTCTTCAGTTCTTCTTTGATGCGATCAACTTCGTTACCGCCTTTACCAATGATGATACCAGGCTTAGAAGTATGAACAGTGATGATTAACTTACCTAAAGTTCTTTCGATCACAACTCTTGAGATGCCACCTTTGTTGATACGGGCATTCAGATAAGTTCTGATCTTGTTATCTTCGATCAGTTTGGTAGCAAAATCTTTTTTGCTGCCATACCAATTAGAGTCCCATCCTCTGATGATACCTAACCTGTTACCAATAGGATTTGTTTTCTGACCCATGTTCTGGTTATTTGTCTATTAGTTTAAATAGTTTTGTTTCTATCTCGTTTCCGATTTGCACGAATTATTGTGCCTTACCGTCCACTACAATCGTTACGTGGTTACTTCTCTTGCGAATACGGTAACCCCTTCCTTGTGGAGCTGGACGCATTCTTTTCAGTGTGCGGCCACCATCAACAAAAACGGTTTTTACGATCAGGTTAGCATCTTCTACCCTAGCACCTTCGTTTTTAACTTTCCAGTTAGCGATAGCAGATACCAGCAGTTTCTCTAAAGGTACGCTTGGGTGTTTCGGATGGAATTTCAAAATATTCAAAGCCTTTTCTACATCCAGACCACGGATTAAGTCTGCCAGCAAACGCATTTTGCGGGGAGATGTAGGATTATTATTCAGCTTAGCTACTGCTTCCATTGTAATTAATTTCTTTTATTATTAAGTGTCTGACGCCTGATGTTTGATGTTGCAGGTTTGAAACCAATACTTCAAACCTCAAACCTCAGACTATAATTTACATTTTCTTGTTAACGTGTCCTCTGAAGTTACGTGTAGGAGCAAATTCGCCCAGTTTATGACCAACCATGAATTCTGTTACATAAACAGGAATAAATTTGTTGCCATTGTGAACTGCGAAAGTGTGACCAACGAAATCAGGAGTGATAGTAGAACGACGGCTCCAGGTCTTGATAACAGAACGCTTGGTACCGGTATTCATCTTCTCAACTTTTGTTTCTAATTTCAGGTCTACGTAAGGACCTTTTTTTATGGAACGAGCCATGTCTTACTGATTTATGATTTTTCAAACCCGGGATCCGATATTGCTACCGGAGCCCGAATTCCGAAATATTATAATTTTTTACCGTTTTTTCTGCTAATGATCAGCTTATCAGAACTCTTATGCGGTTTTCTGGTTTTCAGACCTTTCGCATATTTACCAGTTCTTGATCTTGGATGGCCTCCGGAAGATTTACCTTCACCACCACCCATTGGGTGATCCACAGGGTTCATAGCCACACCACGGTTGCGGGGGCGGATACCTCTCCAACGGTTAGCACCTGCTTTACCGATGGATTGCAGTGCGTGGTCGGAGTTAGAAACAGTACCTACAGTAGCTTTACAAGTATTTAATACTTTGCGGAGCTCACCAGAAGGCATTTTCAGTACGGCATACTTTTCTTCCTTGTTGGATAACTGTGCATAAGCGCCGGCGCTTCTTGCGATCGCACCACCTTTACCAGGTTGCAGCTCGATGTTGTGCACAACAGTACCCAGTGGCATGTTTTTCAATGGTAAAGCGTTACCTACTTCAGGTGCTACGTCTGCACCGCTGATCACAGTACCGCCAACTTGCAGGCCCTGTGGAGCGATGATGTAACGTTTTTCACCATCTGTATAGCTTACCAGTGCGATGAATGCACTACGGTTAGGATCGTACTCGATCGTTTTAACTGTAGCAGGTACATTCTCTTTATCACGCTTGAAATCAATTACACGGTATTGTTTCTTGTGACCACCACCTATGTAACGCATGGACATTCTTCCTTGCGCATTTCTACCGCCGGTTCTTTTGATTGGTTCCAGCAGGCTTTTCTCAGGGGTATCCGATGTCAGCTCAGCGTAAGCGTTGCCTATTTTCCAGCGGGTACCGGCCGTCATTGGTTTGAACTTCTTCAGTGCCATTACTTCCTAAAAAGTTAAATGTTAATTAATATAAAAGTGATCTGCATATACATCCACATCCCGGCTGTTCAGGCCGGAACGGCACTACATGTTAGCATACAGATCTATAGTTTCACCAGCTGCAATGGTAATGATCGCCTTTTTGTAAGACGGTTTTTTACCTGCGATGAAACCGGCTTTAGTAAAGCGGAATTTAGCTTTACCTGGCATTACAGCAGTATTTACATCTGCTACGGTTACGCCGTAAAATTCTTCTACTGCTTTTTTGATCTCCAGTTTGTTGGCTTTTTTGTCAACGATGAAGTAGTAGCGGTTGAATTTTTCGGTTGCTTTGTTAACCTTTTCGGATACCACCGGTTTGATTAAAACGTCAGAAAGTTTCATTTTCTTTATAGCTTTTAGCTATTAGCTCTCAGCTCTTAGCTTGTTTTGTTAATTGTTTTGAGATCCTTAGGCTTCAGCAGGCTCTTCAGTGAAGATCTTAGCTGCGCTTTCTGTGAACACGATATAGTTGCTGTTCATGATGTCGTAAGTGTTTACGTCGCTCAGAACGGTACCGTCTACAGTAGGGATGTTTCTCAAAGACAGATAAACATTGTCATTGTATTCAGGCGTGATAAACATAGTTTTTCTACCTGCTACATTGATGTTCAGATTCTTCAGGAAACCAACGAATTGCTTAGTTTTAGGCGCTTCGAGTTGCAGATCTTCAACGATGATGATGCTGTTCTCTTTAGCTTTCACTGACAGGGCGGAGATCTTAGCGAGATCTTTCACTTTTCTGTTCAGTTTGAAACCCCAACCATGCGGTTTTGGTCCAAAGATGGTACCACCACCTTTATACAATGGGTTACGGATGTTACCTTTACGGGCACCACCAGTACCTTTTTGTTTGTGCAGTTTACGGGAAGCACCTTTCACTTCAGCTCTGGTTTTTACCTTGTGGGTACCCTGACGCTGAGCAGCGAGGTATTGTTTAACAGCCAGGTAAATTACGTGGTTGTTAGGCTCAACACCAAAGATCTCCTCAGGAAGATCAATAGACCTTCCGGTTTTCTTACCTTGTATATTTAAAATATCGATTTGCATGTTACTTCTGGATTAAAACGATTGAACCAATGTGGCCGGGAACGGAACCACTTACCAGGATATAATTCTTTTCAGGGAATATTTTCACGATCTTCAGACCTTTCACTTTCACTCTTTCATTACCTGTCTGGCCGGCCATACGCATACCCTTGAAAACGCGGGAAGGATAGGAGGATCCACCAACAGAACCAGGAGCTCTGCTTCTATCGTGCTGACCGTGGGTAGCTTCACCCACACCACTGAATCCGTGGCGTTTTACAACACCCTGGAAACCTTTACCTTTGGAAGTGCCTACAACGTCAATTGTTTCACCTTCTGCGAAGATTTCGCAGGTGATAGATTCACCGAGGGCTTTCTGTACATCCGGGTTGCGGAGTTCTTTTACGAAACGTTTGGGAGAGGTGCTTGCTTTCGCGAAGTGACTGCTTTCTGCTTTTGTGGTGTGCTTTTCTTTCTTTTCACCGAAAGAAACCTGAATTGCATTGTAACCATCTGTTTCCAGGGTTTTTACCTGAGTTACAACGTTGGGACCCGCTTCGATAATGGTAACAGCAGTTTGCTTACCATTAGCTTCGAAGATACTGGTCATACCAATCTTTTTGCCAATAATACCTTTCATTTTTTATATGATTTTACCCAGCGCCTGGGGGATTTCGTGCTATCCCCAGGATGGGCGGTTTAAATACATTTATTGGGTGGTTGCCCAGAAGGCGCAACCTATGTTTGTTGTTAAAATTGTTATCTTGTTGGAAACCAACAAGATAACCATAAATCAATAAAAGGCCGGCCTTTCGCCCGCCTTGCTGTTGTCCTATGCTTTAATTTCAACTTCTACCCCAGATGGCAGATCGAGCTTGCTCAGCGCGTCTACAGTTCTGGAAGAAGACGTGTAAATATCCAGTAAACGTTTGTGTGTACACAGTTGGAACTGCTCGCGCGCTTTCTTATTTACGTGCGGAGAACGTAATACTGTAAATATTTTCTTCTCGGTAGGTAAAGGAATTGGACCTGTTACCACGGCACCCGTGTTACGCACGGTTTTAACGATCTTCTCAGCAGACTTGTCTACCAGGTTATGATCGTAGGACTTCAGCTTGATTCTTATTCTCTGAGACATATGCAATGAACTTCTTCTAGTTTTTTCCCAATACAATTTGGGAGGGCAAAGGTAACCCGTTTTTTCTATTTGGCAAATAAATCTCAGGAAAAAATAAAAGTTCCGGGGCAAAAGGCCAGCTCCGGCAGCAGTTGGAAGAGGAGGAAAACAAAATTATTGGGCATTAAGGCTTCAGAAAACATTCATTGTGTGTGTGTTAAGCCTTAAGGTAACTTCACATGCTCGTTTTGACAAATATAGGAAAACAAATTTCAAAACCAAAAAAAGGTGGATTTCTTTATATTTTTTTCGGGAGAAGTGATAAAATCAGCCATTAAAATGTGAAAAATCCCGCCCAGAGGGCCTCTATCACCTTACACAACCACCGAAAGCTGGCTAATAGGCCACCAAAGGGGTGCGTTCCTGACATAAACCAACATATAGTCCCCTCCCGGCACATGGGATGGTCCGATGGAACAATCCTGCTTTACCATTCTCCCCGAAGGATCTAACAACCCGGCAATGCTGCCGCTATTATATAACACCGCTTAGTAAAAGATCCGGACGCTCCATTATCATAAAAACCAGAAATATACCGGCAGGATTGCCAACTTAATACATACGCTTCACCTCCTTTCAACACAAAGGGTTGCCCCTGCTTTCCAGGAACAACCCTTTGTCGAATAATTAAAGTGATTTGGGTACGTCTAGTTTGTTGGCTACCCGATTAAAGCGGTAAGCCACCACCTAAACCACCCAGTAATGATCTTACTAATCCTAAGATTAATGCCAGCAGTTGATTCAGTAAATCCATGGGAAAAGGTTTTTATAAGATACTGCCTACTCTATTGTCTGGTTTTCGGCGTTCCCAGTTGTTATTCAGTTAACAGGACTAAAATTAAAAGCAATCATTCAAAATGTAATCGTTCATTTTGTTCATTTATATAACAATGATGCATTGTTGTTCATTCAGCTACCAGTAAGATTTAGCAAGGATAATCACCTCAAAAAAATAGAGGCTGTTCATTGGGTGAACAGCCTCTGGATGATGATGTACGTAAGGGAAATAGCATAACTTAAATACGGAATCCCTTACCGGAAGGGTATCTGATTACAGACCACCCAGCAGAGATTTCAGCAGTGCAACGATGGTTGCCAGCAGTTGAGACAGTAAAGCCATAAGATAGTTTTTACTACGGGTGATACCTACTCTTTTGATTTGGTTTTCGGCAATCCCAGGTACACTCTCTTTTTAAGTGTTCGCCGAAATTAAAGTCTATTCACAGAAAATCCTTCGTTCATTTTATTCAGTTCGGATTCCTAAAACAATTCTGTTCAATCCGCCACCATAGCCATAATAAAACAGAAAATCTAACTCTAAATGAAGAAAGCTTCTGCTATAAGGCAGAAGCTTTCTTCATTTAGAGTTAGATTGGAAAATACGCTAAAAAATAGGCGAATGATTTCCTGTACTACCTTAACACTAGCGGAACGCTACTGTCAGGCCAGTTGCTTGTGCTAACAACATCATTAGATACCGCCAAGGGCCGATAGCAGCAATGCCAGCAGACCTTGGAGAAATGTGTTCAACGCATTAAGGACCATAAGTAGGTTATTTTCTTTTATGCCTACTCTTTTGTATGGTTTTCGGCAATCCCATCAGGAGAATATCCTTGCGTTGCGATGCTGCAAATTACAGTGCGCCTATTACAGTTTGCCAAAACTTAAGCACTGCCATGAGAATAGTGTTTATCATATGGAGGTATTTATGGACGTAACGCCTACTCTATTTCGGGTTTTCAGCATTCCCCGCTCCTGCACCATTGCAGAGAGCGTACTAAAATAACTGGTTCCCATTAAAAATCCTCCATTCACTTAATTCATTCTGGCACATACTGTTCATTTTGTTCATCGCCCACTCCTGTTAGGACTGCTAATAAAAAAGGTTACGGTGAACGTCAATGTCGCCGTAACCTCAAATATGTTATACAGGCAAATTATTTTCCGCCTCTTTCTTCTTTATAAATAGCTTTTGCTTTGGCAGAAGGCAAATAAATCTGGAAACCTACACCCAGACTAAGACGGTTAGCAGTAGTAGAGTTACCACCACCTACAGTAAGATCATACTTGAATAATCCTTCCAAACCGATGTTTGGGGTAATAAAATAAGAAATACCAGGTCCGATACCTACGTTAAACCCATTGGTAGACGCACCACTGGCAGGATTCTGACCAGCAAAACCGGCATTTGCTTCCACGAAAAAGCGGGTTCTCTTCGAAAATTCGAGTTTTCTTACATTTTTATCTTCCACAAAATAACGGGCAAAGGCACCTACCCCATAATTGGTGTTAGAAGCCCTGGTATCCGTTGTTTTATTCTTAGTGGTATTTGCACCAAAGTCAACATAACCGCCAATGGCCAGCCCATCCTTAATAAACCAACCTACTTTGGGGGAAAGGTTGAAGCTGAAGGCAGTACTTTCTTTTTGGAAGGTAACACTGAGGTTGGTGAGATCAGCTCCCACCATAATATTTCCTTTCTGAATCTGGGCATTAGCAGCGGAACCAAACAATACAGCTGAAAGTGCAAGGGTCAAGAGACGAATTCTTTTCATAGTCTGATTTTTTGTTTTAACAATTAACGTGTTGAATGAATAAGAAAAATTCCAGGCAAACGCATCCATTTGCATAAAAGCTGTCAATAGTCAGCCATCAAAAAAACATAAAAGGCAGGGGGATAATGGGGGTAGTTCTCGACATCGTTCAACAAACACACATGACAACAGATTTGATCTGTTATTACAAAACTACTGAAAATGAATATACTAAGTGCTTGTTCTTTAAAAAAAATGTTATCGTACAGTTCGGAAATTCTCTGAACATGAACACTTATCCTTATTCATTATTACTATAACATTTATAACTTAAATGTTGTTGCATAAAAAAACATCTTTCGCTACCGGGCCATCGGTAGCGAAAGATGTTCGTTATAAAGTCAGTACTAGCGTGATTTTAGCAGGTCAGCATGTGTACAGAAAGTTCCCTGTTGCTGTAAAAAACTTAGGAATCCATCCATTTTACGCTGCATTTTTTCCCCGGAAACACGCCTGATATAACCAGGCAACGTATATGCATTAATATCCATAAGTTCCCAGGGATGGAAGTAAAAAGACAGGTAATTATCTTTCTTTAATACCCTTTTACTAAAATGGCGGGTTACCCATAAGGGCATATTTTTAATGCTCAACCAGAATATGGGATACCTGATAAGCGGGGATACAGAAGATGGGATAATCCATGTATCATTTTCCTTAAAAACAGTTCTCGGCAGATGCCAGTTATTATATCGCCCTGGCAGCCAGGTAGGATTTACAGAGGCATCATACACATATCCTGCGGCTTTTAACGCCTCCATGTTTACTTTACGTAAACGAGGCATGCGGAAACCTTGTATCTGTTGACCGCTGATTTCCTGCAGGGCTAACCTGGACCCTTCCAGGTCTGCTTCTGAGAATGAGCTATGATAATATGCGTGGGAGGCGATTTCGTGTTTGGCAGCCATTTGCCTGATTAACTCAGGATAATGCTGCGCCCAGTAAGCGGTCACGAAGAAGGTGGCGCGTACGTTATATTTATCGAATAATGCCAGGGTAGCCTGTAATCCACTCCTGGAAACTTCCAGCTTCTCCTGTAATGATACCTGCTGACCAAATTCCTCCGGGATATCAAATTCCTCCACGTCAACACTGATCAATATCCTGTTCGTTTGTTTCATAAAAATCTAAGCGGCTTTAGAGCCCAGGACAATCCGGCAATAGTTCACTAATTCTTTCATTAAAAGCTTCATACGGAAAGAAGAGAACTGAATACCGGGGCGGCAAGATACTGCAATGGCACCAATTTTAATGTGTGGGCGTTTGCCGGCATGGTACAAAAATTCGCTATCATACAGGAAACCATCAACGCGGGTTTTTAGCAGTATGTTTCTGCCATAGGCGTTAAAGCCTTTGAGTCCTGCCTGTGCATCTTCCACTTTCAGATCAAGCACTATTCTATTCAAGGCCCGGCTGATACGGGTAATGACGCGTCGCTTGCGGGGTAATTCCTGTAGATAGGCGGCACCTCTTTCTCCTGCCACTACGTCGAGCCCCTGAACGAGGCGGTCGTAGGTTTCCTTCACGGCCTGTATACCAAATGGGAAATCCAGGTCTGTATATACCTGGTAAGCATGCTGGGAGCGTTTTACGCCTTCTCTTACCGCGTATCCTTTACCGCGGTTACGGGTATAGCTAACAATAATAATATCGGGAATGGCTGCCTCGAGCCAGGCAATATGTTGCGCTGTGAAATTCCGCACCGATCCGTCGTTCACCAGAATCAACTGAACAGGCACTTTTCCCATGATAGTGGTTACTTCGTGGTAATGCCTGATAAGTGATTCCACCCAGGGACCCGAGGGGTTCCAGCAGGGCAGAATCAAGTCAAGGCCGGAAGTAAGCTTGATCATTTCTCCCGATGTAGAAACCACAGTTGTAGGAGGTGCTTGCAATAACTCTATGGACATAATTTCAAGACTGTCTAAAAAATATAGGTGAAGTGGATTACATTCTATAATTAGACGTCTGAAACAAGGTTTCCCTCTATGGTGGGAAAAAAAATAAAAAGGTCCTGTAGAACAGGACCCTGGCAGTTAGCAAAAAGTAAATTTCAGTTGTAGGTTATTACACCGAAAATATCGAATATTCTTTTCATGGCAATAGCATGTTCATGTCAGTTGACCATAAAAGCAGAAAGGTTGTTCCGCTTGCGCAGAACAACCTTTCCGGTATAAAGAGTTGTGATTAAGCGTTTACTTTGCCTTTCACTTTAGCAATCACCTCTTCAGCTACGTTGTTTGGAGCTGGAGCATAGTGAGAGAACTCCATGATGGAGCTTGCGCGACCAGAAGACAGGGAACGCAGCTGAGTTACGTAACCGAACATTTCGCTCAGTGGCACTTTAGCTTTGATTACCTGAACACCGTTTTTGGAGTCCATACCTTCCAGCATACCACGACGACGGTTCAGGTCACCTGTAACATCACCCATGTATTGGTCTGGAGTTTGAACTTCCACTTTCATGATTGGCTCCAGCAATACTGGTTTAGCTTTGCGGGCAGCTTCACGGAAAGCTTGTTTAGCGCACAATTCGAATGACATGGCGTCGGAATCCACCTGGTGGTAAGAACCATCAAACAAACGGATTCTTAAGCTGGTCAGCGGGAAGTTAGCGAGAACACCCTGGTTGAGAGATTGTTCGAAGCCTTTCTGTACAGCAGGGATGAACTCTTTAGGGATAGCACCACCAAAGATGTCATTGATGAACTGTAAGGATTTGCCTTCGTTTTCTTTCAGCCATTCTGCATCAGCAGGTCCGATTTCAACCTGGATATCAGCAAATTTACCACGACCACCGGTTTGTTTCTTGAATACCTCACGGTGTTCAATTTTGGTAGTCAGGGCTTCTTTGTAAGCAACTTGCGGAGCACCCTGGTTAACTTCTACCTTGAACTCGCGACGCATACGGTCAACGATGATTTCCAGGTGAAGCTCACCCATACCGCTCAGTACGGTTTGGCCGGTTTCTTCGTCAGTTTTCGCTTTCAGGGTAGGATCTTCTTCTACCAGTTTAGCGAGTGCCATACCCATTTTATCAACGTCTGCCTGAGTTTTAGGCTCGATAGCGATGCTGATAACTGGTTCTGGGAAGGTCATTGATTCCAGGATAATAGGTGATTTTTCATCACACAGGGTATCACCGGTTTTGATATCTTTAAAACCAACAGCAGCACCGATATCACCAGCTTCGATGAAGTCGATCGGGTTCTGCTTGTTAGCGTGCATCTGCATGATACGGCTGATACGCTCGTTTTTGCCGGTACGGGTGTTCAGTACATAAGAACCTGCATCCAGGTGACCGGAATAAACCCGGAAGAACGCCAGACGACCTACGAAAGGATCGGTTGCAATTTTGAACGCCAGTGCAGCCAGTGGTTCTTTCGCATCTGGTTTACGCTCGATTTCTTCGCCGCTGTCCGGATCAGTACCTTTTACTGCTTCCACGTCCATTGGAGAAGGCAGGTAGCGGCAAACCGCATCCAGCATCTTCTGTACACCTTTGTTTTTGAAAGAGGAACCGCACATCATAGGGATGATAGCGATATCGATAGTAGCTTTACGGATTGCTTCGTGGATTTCTGCTTCGGAGATAGAGTTAGGATCTTCGAAGAATTTTTCCATCAGGGTGTCATCGTATTCAGCAACTGCTTCTACGAGTTTAGCTCTCCACTCTTCTGCTTCTGCCACCATATCTTCCGGAATAGGAATTTCCTGGTAGGTAGCACCTTTACCTTCTTCGTCCCAGATAATACCTTTCATGGTAATCAGGTCAACTACACCTTTGAAGGAATCTTCAGCGCCGATTGGCAGGGTTAAAGGAACGGGGTTAGCACCCAGCATTTCTTTTACCTGTTTTACCACGTTCAGGAAGTCAGCTCCGGAACGATCCATTTTATTAACGAAACCGATACGGGGTACACGATAGCGGTTAGCCTGACGCCAAACGGTTTCAGACTGAGGTTCAACACCAGATACAGCGCAGAACAATGCCACCAGACCATCCAGTACACGCAGGGAACGTTCTACCTCTACGGTAAAGTCCACGTGACCTGGGGTATCGATGATATTGAATTTATATTGTTTGGTATCAGGTAAGGCTTTACCTTGTAAGGTTGGAAAATTCCAGAAACAAGTGGTTGCCGCAGATGTGATGGTAATACCTCTTTCCTGCTCCTGTGCCATCCAGTCCATTGTAGCAGCACCCTCGTGCACCTCTCCAATTTTGTGGGATTTACCTGTATAATACAGGATACGTTCTGTGGTAGTGGTTTTACCCGCATCAATGTGCGCCGCAATACCAAAGTTCCTTTGAAATTTTAAGTCTGCCATAATATTAAAGTGACTAAATAATGCAATTTGGGGGGCAAAGGTAACTTATTTTTGACAATAAATAAAATGACCTTCTTTTCCAAATTGTTATTTCTTTTTAACAAGCTCGGGCGTTCCATCACATTAAAATTGTGTATTATAAGTAGAAGCGCGAAAACCAGTTTTTAGACGGTATCAACCATTTTTTTATCAAATTCCACCAAAAGTTAAATGACAGTTTCCCGGTTGTTGCATTTCCACCAATTTTGCGTTGAATTGTTATTGGTGATAATCCCCCAAAGGATCTAAGTAGTTATAGAGAAACGAGCACAATATTTTTTGATTTCCCTAAAACGCACATGTATTTATATGTATGAAAAACTGTACACTTTCCCCTGTTCTGCAGGTGACATTTTATTTATTTCAAGGCAATAGCAGATCTGATGTAGCGCGATAGCCTTATTTCTGTATTTATTTACTATCAACCTTTCTATATGAGAACATTTGTACTCAGTAGCACCTGTGCACTGTTGTTGCTGCACTGTGTCTGTATATCATCCAAAGCCCAGGTAATCCTTAACCGACAAGTAGTTGCCGTTAGCGGCGGCCAGGGAGTAGTTCAGAATATCCACATTCAGTATACGGTGGGCGAAGCAATTGTACTCCCCATTACCAACGGGAAAACGCTGCTTACCCAGGGATTCCAGCAACCTGAAGAACTTCCCAAACTACCTCCCACTTCAACCCCGGTAAAAAATTACATTCTATTCCCCAACCCTGCGGTTACCAATACCAAAATCCAGTTTGATCTGCTGACTAACGCCAGTATTACAATAGAGGTAATTAATCCGGCTGGTCAAAATGTTTACCACCAGTTTATACAACTGGGCGTCGGCCGGAACCTGGTGGTGTTGCCTGTTAATCACTTCGCAGCAGGCATCTACACGGTAATGCTGACAGTAAACGGGAATGTATTTTTTGAAAAACTTATTGTGCAGTAATACGTTACCTGCCACCCTGATCACACTTAATTGATAACACATGAAACACGGTTATACCCTCCTCTTTCTTGCCGGCGTTTTGGCTACCAGTGGCCAGTTATCCGCACAAAAGGGCAACCAAAAGCCACCTAACATTGGCGCCAGCTTCCTGCTGGTTAATCCTGACGCGCGGAGCAGCGGCACCGGAGATGCCACCACCGGGCTTACGCCCGACGCCAATTCCCTTTTTTCCAATGCCGCCAAAATAGTATTTGCCGGCGACTGGGGCGTCAGTGCCAATTACTCGCCCTGGATGTGGGAGCTGAACAACAATAAATCCAATATGGCTTATGTAGCCGCCTATAAGAACTGGAATCAATCTGAAGGACTGGGCGTTTCCCTAAAATACTTCAATTATGGCTCCGTTACTTTCAGAGACGACAATGGCACTGTATTACAGGACTATAGCCCTAAAGAGTTTGCAATAGATGGCGCTTACTCCCGAAAAATGGGTAAACATATGTCGCTCGCATTAAGTGTGAGATATGTCCGCAGTCAACTGGGACAAGGATCCTACAACAGCCTGCAACAAAAACCCGCATCCGCTGTAGCCGGGGATATCAGCTATTATTATCAGAACACTAAAGACCTCCTGGATTTTGGCAACCGGTACTGTTTTGGTGTGAGTATTACCAACATCGGCACCAAGTTGCAATACACCGATGATAATACGAGAAAGAGTTTCCTGCCTATGAGTCTGCGTATCGGTGGCGGCTATACGTTTGTACACACCGCCGACCATGAATTCACGCTTTCCCTGGACATCAACAAATTGCTGGTGCCTACCCCTCCTATCTATGCGCTGGACTCCAACGGCATAGAAACCAGCCAGATTTTAAAAGGTAAAGATCCCAACCGCGGTGTAACAGAAGCGATATTTTCCTCGTTTGGCGATGCCCCCGGCGGATTTGGCGAGGAGCTGAGAGAATTTACCATTGGCTCCGGTATTGAATATGCTTACCGACAGGTGTTTTTTGTACGGGCCGGATACTTTTATGAACATCCCAATAAAGGCTACCGGCAACACTTCTCTGCTGGTATGGGCGTAAGGGTGTCTAACCTGGCATTGGATATCGCTTACCAGTTGCCTACCGGTGAAAGCCTGGTCCAGAAAAGAACGCTAAAGTTTTCACTCGTCTACAATATTGGTGGAACGCGGGATGAAACGGTTCAACCTTAACGCCTTTCCACCAAACTATAACAGCGCATCTTTTATTCATGAATCTATAATTCTCGATCATATGAAATCACTGCTCCTTATTACATTTCTTCTTGCTACAGGTATGTTTTCCTTTACTACTGCACAAGTTCCTCCCCAGCCCAGGAATGAGGCCAATGAGGGTGTTAGCCTGCAAAAGCTCCTTTTCCCGGATATGCAGCAGGATCTGGCAAAATTAAAAGCCAGAGAAGCCATACGTCAACCAGATAAAGTGGTTATATCGACATCATTCGAAAGCCATACGTTCACCAATTATAAACCACCGGTAGTTCGCAATAATGCAACGGCCCGTTCCCTGAAAGCAGCGCCCAAAGCATCTCTGCCTTCTGATATATCTTCTACGGAGGCTGATAATAAACGAAAAGCTGCACAGAGTGCACATCCGGTCAAGCCAGTTGAAATTCCCAGCCAGGGTACTGAACCCACTTACACCCCGGTAAAGAACATAAAGAAAAAGAGCTAAAGCCCGCTAAACAATTAAAACGATGATTATGAAAAAGATATTCTACCTGGCAACTATATTCCTTATGGCATCATTCCAGTACGTGCAGGCTCAAAGCGGGCTTGCAGGTACCAATTACCAGGCGGTAGCCCGTAATGCGAATGGTACCGTACTCGGGAATCAATCATTGACGGTACGTTTTTCAGTACTGGGTGGTTCGGCAGCGGGACCTGTACAATACCAGGAAACTCAGAGCACTACTACCAATAATCTAGGCTTATTTACTTTACAGATAGGAAAAGGTACACCGTTAACGGGCACCTACAGTGGCGTTCCCTGGGCCAATGCCAATCAATATCTGAAAGTAGAAATTTCTATAAATGGCAGCAATTTCAGTGAATTGGGTACTTCTCAGTTAATGAGTGTGCCTTACGCATTATTTGCTGCCAACGGTAATCCTGGTCCGGCCGGGCCTGCGGGTGCCAAAGGTGATCCGGGGGCTGTGGGACCAACTGGTCCTATTGGACCTATCGGCCCTGTGGGTGCTGTTGGCCCCGTGGGACCAGTGGGGGCTACCGGCGCTAAAGGTGACAAAGGCGATGTTGGGGCAGCAGGACCTGCCGGCGCTACCGGCCCCGTGGGACCAGTGGGGGCTACCGGCGCTAAAGGTGACAAAGGCGATGTTGGAGCAGCAGGACCTGCCGGCGCTACCGGCCCCGTGGGGCCAGTGGGGGCTACCGGCGCTAAAGGTGACAAAGGCGATGTTGGAGCAGTAGGACCTGCCGGTGCTACCGGACCTGTAGGGCCAGTAGGGCCACAAGGTATACAGGGCATTAAAGGTGATCCGGGGGCTGTGGGACCTGCGGGTGCCACTGGACCCGTAGGACCAATGGGGGCTACCGGCGCTAAAGGCGACAAAGGCGATGTTGGAGCAGCAGGACCTGTCGGTGCTACCGGACCCGTAGGGCCAGCAGGGCCACAAGGTATACAGGGCATTAAAGGTGATCCGGGGGCTGTGGGACCTGCGGGTGCCACTGGACCCGTAGGACCAATGGGGGCTACCGGCGCTAAAGGCGACAAAGGCGATGTTGGAGCAGTAGGACCTGCCGGTGCTATCGGACCCGTAGGACCAGCAGGGCCACAAGGTATACAGGGCATTAAAGGTGATCCGGGGGCTGTGGGACCTGCGGGTGCCGTAGGACCGGCTGGTGCAATAGGACCTGTTGGTCCGGCAGGAGCAGTTGGTTCGCAAGGCCCGGTAGGCCCCATGGGACCAGCAGGACCTCAGGGTATACAGGGCCCGGCTGGAAATATCAATGGTATTGCTGCCGGGGGAGACCTCTCAGGTACCTATCCTAATCCGGTGATCGGCAATGGTAAAGTAACACTGGCCAAAATAGCCGCTGGCGTTATCCCTACTTCCCTGCCTCCGAATGGTCCTGCCGGCGGAGATCTAAGCGGCACCTACCCTAACCCGGTAGTAGCCCAATTGCAAGGTAAACCGGTTAGTAATGTAGCGCCAGTAGCCAACCAGATATTAAAATTTGACGGGGCACAATGGCTGGCCACCGCTCCACCAGGTGGAGGATTGACGCTCCCATTTGTAGCCCTCGAAAATAACGCTTCCACGCTTTTCAGTATTACCAATGATGGAGATGGCACCTCTGTAGAAGGTGTTAATAATACAACTACTTCTTCTGTTGCAGCGATACGCGGTATTATAAACAGCACTGCACCAGGTGGGTTTTCATCTGCCGTGCGGGGTATTAACAACGGGACCGGTGGATTAGGTATTGGCGTATGGGGATCTCAGAATGGTAGTGGCTGGGGAGTTTATGGCGTTACGCCTAACGGGCTTGGTGTATATGGCAATTCCAGTGCAAACGGCTATGGCGTATATGCCAATAGTAACACTGGAACTGGTTTGAATGCGACCAGTGTAAATGGTGTAGCCGCTAATATGTCCATCTTTAATAATAGCAATAACAATGTTGTGTTGACGGCAAATACGGTAGGAAATGGCGATGTGATTGTTGCTACCACCACCGGAAATGGCGAAGGCGTACGGGCAGCCAGTACCGGCGGTACTGGCGTAGACGCCAGCACCACCGTACAAACTGCAGCCGGTGTTATTGGCCGGAACACCGGTGCAGGGGAAGCGGTGGTTGGGCTTACCACCTCAGATATTGCCGGTTCGGTAGTAGGACGCAATGATGGAGGTGGGTATGGTGTGCGGGGCTTTATTTCCACCAGCACTGCCGGTACCGGCATTGGCGTATACGGCCAGGTGGGCCTGAATAATAGTACCGGAAGTGCCGGACGTTTTGAAAACTTCAATACAGCTAATATTTCAGCTGATAATATGACCGCGTATACCGTTTCCCTGGGAGATCCTGGTGTAGTGGGAGCTGGAGCTGCCGGTGCCTTTGAAGTAAATAATACCAATTCTGTAGCACCTGCTGTAAAAGCAAAAGTGAATACGATATTCGGCAATTTCGGGGCTGCAGGAGTTTTCTCCGAATCGGCTGGTACCGGCGGGTTTGCAGGCTTGTTTTATAGTTCCAATACAACAGGCAGTGGCAATACGTTGGTAGCTATTAATGATGGCAATGGTAAGGCTGTTGTAGCCAATGTAAAAAAAGACGGTAACGCCATAGAGGGTAGCGTAAACGGTACCGGTAAAGCGGTATATGGCTGGGTTCCTTCCTTTGGTACCGGGCAGGCGGCCGATTTCGAGAATTTCAATGATGCCAATAACACTACAGTATTAACGGCTAAAACATTGGCAAATGGTACTGCAGGCTATTTTGAGGTGGATAATAATAATGGGACCTCTCCAGCTGTACATGGCATTGTAAACTCAAAATTTGCCAACTTTGGTACGGCTGGCATATTCGGGGAGTCCACTGGTACCGGTGGCTTCGCCGGCCTTTTTTACCAGTCGAATGTAACGGGTAACGGCCCTGCGCTGGTAGCTATTGCGAAAGGAAATGGCAATGGTATAACTGCCAGTGCCGACAACGCAGGTGATGGTGTGGAGAGTTCTGTAAGTGGTAGCGGCAATGCCGTGTTTGGCTGGGTCCCCAATTTTTCTACAGGACGTGCAGCAAGATTTGTAAATTTCAATACCGCCAATGGTAATTCAACTATAGCCGTTAGAAATGATGGTACCGGAAGTGCAATGGTAGTTGACCATAGAGGCGCCAGTGGCAACATTGCCGTGTTCCAGAGTTCTGGCGTAAATGTAGGCCGTATCAATAAAGCAGGACGTGGGTTCTTCAACGGCGGTACACAAAACTCCGGGGCCGATGTGGCTGAATCTTTTGCTGTATCCGGACAACGGGATGGTTATGAAGCAGGTGATGTACTGGTTATTGCCACGCACGCGGACCGTACAGTAGAGAAATCATCTGAACCCTATTCTTCCCTGGTGGCTGGTGTGTTTGCGACTAAACCGGGGGTATTGCTGACAGAACATGATGTAGAAACAGATCTGTCTTCAGAAGTACCAATGGGTGTAGTAGGTGTAATTCCTACCAAAGTATGTAATGAGAATGGTGCTATTCACCGGGGGGATTTACTGGTTACTTCCAGCAAGCCCGGATATGCCATGAGAGCAGATGTGCACAAAGTAATGCCAGGACAGGTAATTGGGAAGGCATTGCAGGAATTTACCAGTGACGCTGGTGTGATCAAGGTGCTTGTAAATGTGAAATAATCTATTATCAGTTAGCCTTTAACATTAAATCGTTTATAAAGCAGGTATCTCCGGATACCTGCTTTTTTATGTTGTTAGGATAAATAACTAACACCCCAGGTACCGGACTGACAATGCGCAGAAGCGGCAGTATGCTAACACATTATGATTATTAAAAATGAATAGTTTATGAAAAACCAATTTTAACGATATAGCTACCATTTTCTTACCAAATGCTGCCAAAATATAAATGTAGGTTTTCCAGGTAACCGAATTCGTCCAAATTAGTGACTGATTATAACTGGTAGAATACAATCCCCCAAAGAAGGAAACGAACAATTGGAGCAAAAAAGAGGTAACGCCCTAAAAACAGCTATTTAATGAAATAAAGCTTTACTCGCTGCGACGGCACATAGTCAGTTTCGCATCGTATAGCCGCGCAACCGCAGTATATATTCCCCATCCCCTTATTGATTAACTATTTGATATGAAAACATTTGTACTCACCTGCGCGTGTGCGCTACTTTTTTTTATTACCCTACCCTCCCAAGCCCAAATTATTCTTAACCGGCAGGTAGTAGCCAGTAATGGAGGTACTGGCGCTGTGCAAAAAATGCTGATTCAATATACCATTGGAGAGGCGGTGATACAGCCAGTAACCAATGGCAAGTTCTTTTTAACGCAAGGCTTTCAACAACCGGAAGAACTCCCCAAACTACCCCCCCTGACTAATCCTGTCAAAAGTTATATCCTGTTTCCTAACCCCGCTGTTACCAATACCAAAATTCAGTTTGACCTGCTTTCTAATGCAACCCTTACCCTGGAACTGATCAATCCTGCAGGGCAAACTATTTACCACCAGTACCTTGAGTTGGGCGCTGGCAGGAGCACTGTGATACTACCTGTTAATCATTTTGCGGCGGGCATTTATACCGTGATGCTGAACGTAAACGGCAACGTGACTTTTGATAAACTCATTGTGCAATAGCACTCCCTGATCACTACTTAACTGATGAAATTATGAAATACAGTTTTACAATTATGCTTTTTATAGGTGTATTGGCAGCTGGTATTCCCTTATCAGCACAAAAAGCGATTCAAAAGCCACCTAATATTGGTGCCAGTTTTCTGCTGGTTAACCCGGATGCCCGAAGTAGTGGCGTTGGCGACGCCACCACAGGATTAAGCCCTGATGCCAATTCCCTGTTTTCCAACGCCGCTAAAATAGTTTTCGCAGGAGACTGGGGCGTCAGTGCCAGCTACTCGCCCTGGATGTGGGAACTGAATAATAACAAGTCTAATATGGCTCATGTATCCGGCTATAAAAACTGGAACGGATCTGAAGGCATAGGCCTTTCGATGAAATACTTCAACTATGGTGCTGTGTCTTTCCGGGATGATAATGGTACAGTGCTGCAGGATTATAATCCGAAAGAATTTGCGGTGGATGCAGCCTATGCCAAAAAGCTGGGAAAACATATGTCGCTGGCCATTGGCGTCCGATATGTACGCAGTCAGCTGGGGCAGGGATCCTATAATAATCTGCAACAGAAACCGGCATCCGCTGTTGCCGGGGATATTAGTTACTACTATCAAAACAGTGCAGACAAACTGGATTTTGGCAACCGTTACTGTTTTGGGGTGAGTATTACCAATATCGGTTCCAAACTACAATACACCGATGACAACACCCGCAAGAGTTTTCTGCCGATGAACCTTCGCATCGGTGGCGGCTATACGTTTGTACATACTACGGATCATGAGTTCACGCTGTCGCTGGATATTAATAAATTACTGGTCCCTACTCCTCCCCTGTATGCCTTAGACTCCAATGGGATAGAAACCAACCAGATTTTGAAGGGTAAAGATCCTAACCGCGGTGTGGTAGACGCTATCTTTTCCTCTTTTGGTGATGCCCCCGGCGGTTTTCATGAAGAGTTAAGAGAATTCACCATTGGTTCGGGGATAGAGTATGCTTACCGGCAGGCATTTTTTGTACGGGCTGGCTATTTCTATGAACATCCTGATAAAGGCTACCGGCAACATTTTTCGGCCGGCGTTGGCGTACGCGTATCTAATTTATCGCTGGACATTGCTTACCAGATACCTACCGGGGAAAGCCTGGTACAGAAAAGAACACTGAAGTTTTCGCTGGTATACAATATCGGTGGAACACGGGATGAGCCTACGCAACAATAAGCACTATCCATCCTATCATTCACCTTTTTTAAATATAGTAACAGATGAAACTATTCTACACTGCGCTTTGCCTGTTGATAACAGCCATCGCACATGCACAAACGGGGAAGGTTCCCACCCGGAAAAGCGATCCACCTGCGGGCGCTTCCATCATCCAACCCCTCCAGGTATCGCAGACCAAAGGGCAGGTGCCGGTTAAGGCCGGAGATGCGCAGACAAACGGCAACCTATCCCGCATAGCGGCGTTAGACAACAAGGTACCTGTGCAAACAGGCGGTGCGCAAACCTCCAATAGCAATCGTCGCGCTGCTGCCCCGCAGGGAAATAGCAAAGGGCCTTCCTCACAGGATATTCCCGTTTCCAGACCGGCGTCCAAAGCCGTAACACCTCCCGTAATTGAGCAACAAGGGCCTCCCCCTCCAGCAATACAGCCCCCGAAAATATCTACTGGTACCAAAAAAGCTGTAAAAAATTAAATCTGATTTCCTTATGAAACGAATTCTATTCCTAACCGTTGTTGCCTTGTTTGCAGTACTGTTACAATTGCATGCCCAGAGCGGTTTAACTGGTATAAATTACCAGGCAGTTGCCAGGAATGCCAATGGCACCACTTTACCCAACCAGGCATTGAAAATCAGATTTAGCATCCTGGGAGGATCCGCTGCCGGCAATGTGCAATACCAGGAAACACATGATGTGACCACTAATCAGCTCGGACTTTTCACCGCGCAGATTGGTAAAGGGGATCCGGTGTCTGGTACTTTCGCCAATGTTCCCTGGTCGCAGGCTAATCAGTATCTGCGTGTTGAGGTATCATCCGGCGGGAGCAATTTTGCAGAACTGGGCACGTCGCAACTCATGAGTGTGCCTTTTGCCATATTTGCTGCTAATAGCCAGCCTGGGGCTACAGGGCCACAGGGAGTAAAAGGTGATCCCGGTCCACAGGGTGCCAAAGGAGATCCTGGCGCTACCGGACCTGTAGGACCTGTAGGTGCCGTAGGACCTATTGGCGCCACCGGACCACAGGGTGTTAAAGGTGATCCCGGTGCCATTGGACCAATAGGACCTGTAGGGCCTATAGGTGCAACTGGTGCCACCGGACCACAAGGCGCTAAAGGTGATCCCGGTGCCATTGGGCCGATAGGACCCATAGGTGCTACAGGACCAACAGGACCTCAGGGGAGCAAAGGGGATCCTGGTGCTACAGGGCCTATGGGCGCTACCGGACCAATAGGTCCGCAAGGAACTAAAGGTGACCCTGGCGCAATCGGGCCAATAGGACCAGTAGGCCCCATGGGTGCTACAGGACCGATGGGACTACAAGGTATTAAAGGTGATCCCGGTGCCACTGGTGCCATAGGACCAGTAGGACCTGCGGGCGCTACCGGACCGACTGGACCACAGGGTGCTAAAGGTGATCCTGGTGCCACTGGAGCCGTAGGACCAGTAGGACCTGCGGGGGCGACTGGTCCTACCGGACCGATAGGACCACAGGGTGCCAAGGGGGATCCCGGTACTGCAGGTGCCACTGGCGCAACAGGGCCACAGGGTCCTATCGGGCCAATTGGGCCTGCGGGACCACAAGGCATACAGGGTATTCCCGGGAATATCAGTGGTATTGCAGCAGGAGGTGATTTGACTGGAACTTACCCCAATCCACTAATCGGCAATGGTAAAGTAACAGCCGCGAAAATTGCGGCAGGGGTTATACCCACCACACTTCCTCCCAATGGGCCCGCAGGTGGCGACCTGGGTGGTACTTATCCCAACCCGGTGGTGGGCAATGGTAAAATTACTGCGGCGAAAATTGCAGCGGGCGTAATACCTGTTACGCTTCCCCCCAATGGGCCTGCAGGTGGTGATTTACAAGGTACTTATCCCAATCCGGGTGTAGCAAAACTACAAGGTGTAAGTGTAAATACAGTAGCTCCCGTTGCCGGGCAGGTACTGGCTTACGACGGTACCAAATGGACGCCTACCGCTTCCGGAGGAGGATTCACCCTCCCCTACAGTAATACGGTAAACTTAGCGGGTAGCGTATTTGCTATCACCAACCAGGGTGATGGTACTGTAATGGATGGAATTAGCAATAGTATTTCCTCCAGTATTTCGGCCTTACGCGGAACTGTTTCTTCTACCACACCGGGAGGTTTCTCTTCTGCGGTAAGGGGAATTAACAATGGTACCAGCGGGTTAGGTATTGGTGTATGGGGATCTCAGAACGGTAGTGGCTGGGGAGTATATGGTACAACCCCTACCGGCCTTGGCGTGTATGGTAATTCTTCCGGAGCAGGAACTGGCGTATATGCCAACAGCAATACAGGAAATGGTTTATTTGCTACCAGCGTTAATGGTGGAGCCGCTGTTGTATCCATCCTCAACAATACCAATAACTCAATAGCGTTACAAGCGAGTACGGTAGGGAATGGCAATGTAGTAGACGTTAGTACCAGTGGTAGCGGAGTAGCGGTAAATGCTGTTACCACAGGAAGTAATGAAGCAGTATCAGCCTCCAGTTCAGGTAATACAGCGGTGCATGGTACTACTGCTGCGCTGTCCGGAGCTGGTGTACTGGGAGATAATACAGGTGGTGGCGAGGCTGTTACCGGGCGTACTAAAAGCGCTGGTGTTGCTACAGGAGCAGTAGTAGGCCGAAACGACGGACCTGGTTATGGTGTATATGGATTTGTGAGTACGGATGCCAGTGGAAATGGCATCGGTGTATATGGTAAGATAGGTAACGGTGGCAGTACCGGTAGATCGGGATTCTTTGAAAATGTCAACAACGCCAATACTAATAATACATTGGAAGCGGTCAGTAATGGTCCTGGTGTAATTGCAGATCATACCCAGGGAAATGCGGCTAACTTTTTCGCTAACAATACGAGCGGTGTGGGAGCTGGTGTACGGGGAGAAGTAAACAGTATTTTTGGAAATAACGGTACTGCCGGTGTTTACGGTGTAGCATCTGGTACCGGGGGATACGGCGGTTATTTTGAACATTCCAATACTACTGGTTTTGGGCGTGCATTGTTGGTAACCAGTGTGGGCCAGGGAACTGCGACGGAATTAATGCATGCGGGACCTACTGGTAACGCCGCATTTATTCACTCAGATAATAATACTAATACCGACAATGTACTCCAGGTAAGGTATATAGGACCTGGTGTGATTGCTGACCATTCACTGGGCAATGCCGGCAATTTCGTTGTTAGTAATACCAGCAGTGTGGGTGCTGGCGTGCGGGGAGAGGTAAATAGCATTTTTGGGAATAATGGTACTGCTGGTGTTTACGGCGTTGCATCTGGTACCGGGGGATATGGTGGTTATTTTGAGCATAGCAGCACCACCGGTTTTGGGCGTGCGCTGTTTGTAACCAGTGTTGGCCAGGGAACTGCAACGGAATTAGTGCATACTGGTCCTACTGGTAATGCGGCCTTGATTCATACAGACAATAATACCAATACCGATAATGTAGTCCAGGTAACCTCTATAGGACCTGGGGTAATTGCGGATCACTCATTGGGTAATGCTGGTAACTTCTTTGCTAATAATACCTCTGGCGTGGGTGCAGGTGTACGGGGGGAAGTGAACAGCATTTTTGGTAACAATGGTACAGCAGGTGTGTATGGTGTTGCATCCGGAACGGGTGGATATGGTGGCTATTTTGAACACAGCAATGCAACTGGGTTCGGCATTGCGCTCTATGTTGCCAACGCCGGCCAGGGAACGGGGCTTGTTGTCAATCAAACCGGATCAAGTGGTGACCTGGCCATATTTCAGACGGGGGGCTTCAGTATGGCCAGGATTGACAGAACGGGCAAGGGTTTTTTTGATGGTGGTGCAGTAACAGGCGGAGCAGACATGGCGGAAGCCTTTGATGTAACAGGGAATGTGCATCATTATGAGCCGGGTGACGTGATGGTTATTTCCACGGATGCTGACCGTACTATGGAAAAATCTACTACGGCTTATTCTTCTTTAGTAGCGGGTGTTTATGCCACCAAACCAGGTATGCTCATGACAGAAGAAAAAACGGATGCTGATTTATCTGATAAAGTTCCGCTGGGTATGGTGGGCGTTATTCCGACTAAGGTTTGTAATGAGAATGGGGTGATTCACCGTGGAGATTTGTTGGTAACCTCCAGTAAGGCAGGTTATGCGATGAAGGCTGATCCGGACAAAGTGAAGCCAGGCCAGGTGATTGGAAAAGCCTTACAGGAGTTCAATGGAGAAACCGGAAAAATCAAGGTGTTGGTAAATGTGAAATAAGTTGTTGGCTTTTAGCTTTACAGTTATTGATAGTAGCAGGCGTCTTCGGATGCCTGCTTTTTTGTGTTGTCCGGGATGAGGGTAGGTGACAGGATGAGGGGTAAACATAAAAAGGCAAACAGCTCCAAAGGAACTGTTTGCCAAATATATTGAGTTGCCTGTAAAGGCTATAACTAGATTCTGAAGTGAGAGAAAGCTTTGTTAGCTTCAGCCATACGGTGAGTATCTTCTTTCTTCTTGAACGCTGCGCCTTCACCTTTGCTTGCTGCTACGATTTCATTCGCCAGCTTATCAGCCATGCTCTTACCGTTTCTTTCACCAGCAAAACGTACTAACCATTTGATGCTCAGGGAAATCTTCCTATCAGGACGAACTTCCGCTGGAATCTGGAAGGTAGCACCACCGATACGGCGGCTTCTAACTTCTACACCAGGTGTAACATTAGCCAATGCTTTTCTCCAAACCTCATAACCGTTTTCGCCGGTCATTTGGCTTACTTTATCCACAGCATCGTAGAAAATTTTATAGGCAATGCTCTTTTTTCCTTGTTCCATAACGTTGTTAACGAAGCGGGTTACCAGCTTGTCATTAAACCTAGGATCTGGAGCCAGAGGCAATTTCTTTGCAGCTTGCTTTCTCATTTATTGAAAATTACGACTATTTATAATTATTATTTTTTAGCCTTTTCCTTTTTAGTACCATATTTGGAACGGCTCTGCTTTCTGTCTTTCACACCTGCAGTATCCAGGGAACCGCGAACGATGTGGTAACGAACACCTGGTAAATCTTTTACCCTTCCACCACGGATCAGTACGATAGAGTGCTCCTGCAAGTTGTGACCTTCACCAGGGATATAGGCAATCACCTCAACTTTGTTGGTTAAACGCACTTTCGCTACTTTACGCAGAGCGGAGTTCGGTTTCTTAGGCGTGGTAGTGTATACACGAGTACAAACGCCACGACGCTGAGGGCAGCTATCTAATGCCCTGGACTTAGACTTAGCCCGGATAATTTCTCTTCCTTTTCTTACTAATTGTTGTATAGTAGGCATTCTTTACCTAGTTTTTTATGTCGGTTTACAATGACATCCAAATTCCCCACATAGGGATTTTGGGACGGCAAAGGTAAAACTATATGTGTGAATAACAAAATTGTTTCGAAAATATTTTTGCCGGGATGATCTCCTGCTTAAACAGGGAAAGGTCTTAATTATTTTGGTAGCAGCTCAGGATTACCAAAAACCGGAGTGCAAATGTATGCTTTCCTTGAGAAACAACCATAAAAATTATTGGATGGCCTTATAACGCGGGGGCTGAAAGCATAAAGCTGAAACCAAAAAGCTATTGAAGCGGATAACTGTTTTATCTAATAATATGATATTCAAAGCAAAAGCTATTAAAGAGGCTTATTATCCGCTTCAATAGCTTTATGCTTTATGCTTTATTAAATGATGTAGTTCCAGCCACGGGTATCTGCAGCCCGTCCGGTGCGGATGCCATCTAAACGCTGGATTACTTCGGCGCCCACAGTATATTTAGTTGTATCCAGTTTGATCTGGGTATCGAGGTAATCGAGTTCTTCTACATAGGCCACGCTGGAAGCCGTACCGGTTCCAAATACTTCACGGAGGGTACCGGCTTTATAGGCTGCCACTACTTCGTCGATAGAAATAGGTCTTTCTTCCACCTGGAGGCCCATATCAGCAAGGATGTCCATTACGCTGGCCCTGGTTACTCCTTCCAGGATAGTTCCCTGAGTAAGGTCCGGTGTGATGGCAGTATTGCCGATGATCGCAAAAACGTTCATTGTACCGCATTCCTGGAGGTATTTATGTTCGTATCCATCTACCCATAAAATCTGGTCATACCCCTGTTTCTTCGCCTGCATGGTAGGATACATGGTACCACCGTAGTTACCGGCAGCCTTGGCGTAACCTACTCCACCCGGGAAGGCACGTACGTATTTGTCCTGCACCAGTAATTTAATAGGTTTATTGAAATATGCCCCGGAAGGAGAATTGATGATGGCAAATTTGTAGGTATCAGAAGGACGAACGCCAATAAACTCATCTGCGGCAATCATAAAAGGACGCAGGTACAGGGAGCAACCTGCGCCGGTAGGCACCCAGTTGCGGTCCATGTCTATTAATATATCCATGCCGCCAATAAACAACCACTCAGGCACCTGGGGCATCCCCATTCTTTCTGCAGAGGTGTTAAAGCGTTTGTAGTTATCATATGGCCGGAAGATCATGGGATTACCCTGAGGATCTTTATAGGCTTTGATACCTTCGAAGATAGCCTGTCCATAATGCCAGGCGGCATTTGAAGGACTTACAGACAAATTTTGAAAAGGCAGGATTTCCGCATTTACCCACTCTTTACCATTAAAATCGGCTACCAGCATATGGTCGGCATACATTTTACCAAATGCCAGATTATTGAAATCCACTTCACTCAGCCTGCTATGGGTAGTTCTGGTGACTTTGATCTTCTTTAGTGCCTCTTCCTTAACTGTTGATTTTTCTACCATCATGGTTAATCGATTTTATCTCAATATTTTTACATTTCAATCGTTGTGCCGCCGGGCCTTGCCGCTCCGGCTGTGCAAATAAACAGATTTTTCCCCAGCGGGGACTTTCACATTAAATTAAATAATAATAAATATGTCACTTGAGCAATTCCAGCTTGATCCTTACTTTCTGGCTAAAATCTTTACCCAGCCAATCATTCCGGGGAAAAGCGTGCCGGCTGAGGCTGCAGAAAAAGTGGCGCCCAAAGTCAAATATTTAGGAGAAAATCAAAAAAACATCGCGCTCTTCATAGAAAACGAAAAGGAAGCCTACTTAAACGACGAATTATTCAACCTCCTCACCAATATATTAAATGCCTGTAAACTAGGCATGCAGGATGTATCGCTTCTGAACGTATCGCACTATCGTTCTTTGACATTTCCTGACTGGCAGGCAGCTGTGAAGATAGACCGGGGCGTTGTATTTGGCATTGCACCGGAACAACTTGGACTCAGTGATATTCCGCTGTACCAACTGGTCACCGTAAACGGTACCACCCTGCTTTTTTCCGATGAGTTATCACTCATTGGCACCGACAAAGCACTGAAAGCCAGGCTTTGGGCAGGATTAAAACAATTATTGGGTATTTAATACAATAAAACGCTTTTTCATCCGACTATATGAAATTGATATTTGCTACCAACAATCAAAACAAAGTAAAAGAGTTCCGTTCCCTGCTGGGTGATCAGTTTGACATCATTACCCTGCTGGAAGCCGGCATAGACATCGATATTCCGGAACCACATGATACACTGGAAGCCAATGCCACCGAAAAATCTGCTACCATTCACCGGATGACCGGCGAAAATTGTTTTGCAGAAGATACCGGCCTGGAAATTAATGCCCTGCAAGGCGCGCCCGGCGTTTTATCGGCCCGCTACGCCGGTGAACAAAAGGAATCAGCCGATAATATTGTGAAGGTATTACATGAAATGGAAGGTAAAACCGATCGTAGCGCCCAGTTCCGTACCGTGATTTCCCTGATACTGGATAACAAAGAATACCAGTTTGAAGGCATCAGTAAAGGACATATCACCACCGCCACACAAGGTGGCCAGGGGTTTGGTTATGATCCCATTTTTGTACCGGAAGGCGACACCAGGTCTTTTGCAGAAATGGACCTGGCAACAAAAAATCAGTATAGCCATCGCGCCAGGGCCTTCGCGAAATTTGTGGCTTTCCTGCAACAAACAACAAACGTTTAGCATCTCCCTAAAAAATAATAATGGCAAGGATTAAGATAGATTTACCGGAAATATTCCCTTTTAGTATACAAATACCTGTACGCATACAGGACGTTAATTATGGTAACCATGTGGGCAATGACGCCATCCTGTCTATCATGCATGAAGCCAGGATTCAATTCCTGAGCAGTATCGGGTATAAAGAACTGGACCATGAAGCCGGCAGCGGTTTTATCATGGCAGACGTAGCGGTAGCCTACAAAGGAGAAGGATTTCATGGAGATATTTTTGAAGTAGCCATCGCCGCAGGAGAATTCAATGCCTTTGGCTTTGATTTATTTTACCGGATCACTACTAACAGGAATGCACAAACGATTACCATTGCCGAAGCTAAAACCGGCATGATTTGCTTTGACTACACACTTCGCAAAATAGCGAAATTACCGGCCCACCTGAAGGCCAGCCTGGAAACAGGAAAACAAATACCATTATAATATGATAGATACTACCACATTAGCCTCCGCTGTGGAGCAGGTGATTACCGCCCGCCGCACCGTGAAGCCTACCAGCATGAATGGACAGAAAATACCCAATGAAACGGTACAACAATTATTGCAACTGGCCGACTGGGCGCCCACCCATGGCCATACTGAACCCTGGTACTTCATGGTATACAGCGGCGATAAAGTACCACAGTTTTGTTTGGATCATGCCAATCTCTACAAGCAATACACTCCCGCAGATAAATATATTGCCGGCAACTACGAAAAGCTGAAGAACCAGGGCAACCTGGCCTCACATATACTGGCTATTTGTATGAAAAGAGGTAATAACCCTAAGATTCCGGCGATAGAAGAAATTGCTGCCGTGTCCTGCGCTGTAGAAAATATCTGGCTGGGGGCCACTGCGCTGAACCTGGCCGCCTACTGGGGATCCGGCGGAATGACCTACCACCCTGCCATGCAGGATTACCTGGGTTTGGGAGATGAAGACCTGGTACTGGGCTTCTTTTACCTCGGTTATACCGACGAACCTGCACAACCGGGAAGAAGGCTGAAGCCTTTTGATCAAAAGTTTAAATGGATGTAACGATAATAACAAAGGGCCTTTACAGGCCCTTTGTTATGTTATGCAGGTAGTAAATATCCGTTTGCTTCTGCTTCGAAGCTACTGATTTGTGTAGCTACCCAATGTTCATCTTTATGTAATTCGGCGGCCATAATCCTGGCTACGGCCGGGGCTATACGTATTGCTTCTTTCGCATCCAGGAAAAGCAGGCGGGTACGGCGGGCCAGGAAATCTTCTACGTTGCGGGCCATTTCTTCTTTTACCGCCCACACTACCTGCGCCTTAATAATGTGATATTCCCGGCTCAGTTCTTCCTGCAGATCCGGCTGACGGGCCACCATCTGGTGAATATGCAGCGCATCGCTACCATAGAAATACCAGGGATCTTCCCAATTTACATTGTCTGCCGCACCATGAATTTTAAGGTGCGTAGTAGCGGTAGTGGTTTCTTTCCAGCGGAGCACTTCCTCCAGCTTATGGATTACATCTTCAGCCATACGGCGATAGGTAGTCCACTTACCACCAATGATAGTAACCAGTCCTGATTGGGCCACAATAATTTTATGGCTACGGGAAATTTCCTTGGTTTTATGTCCTTCGGCTTTAGCAGCAGCTAATGGCCGGAGACCGGCCCAAACACTGCGCACATCTGCGCGCTGCGGAGGCCGGGACAAATACTGTCCGGCAGTACTGAGAATAAATGAGATTTCATTTTCCAGCGCCCGGGGTTCCAGGCTGATATGATTTACCGGCGTATCCGTAGTACCTACTACTACCTTATTATGCCAGGGCACCACAAACAACACCCTGCCATCGCTGGTAGAAGGAATCATCAGGGCATTATGACCTGGCAGGAATTCACTGTCCAATACCACATGTACGCCCTGGCTGGCCGCAATAGACTTGGGGGCCTGTGGGTTATCCATCTCCAGAATATCATCTGCAAAAACACCGGTCGCATTAATTACCGACCTGGTATTGATATAAATTTCTTCTCCACCGTTAAGTGTATCCTTTACCGTTAGGCCGCTGATTTTTCCTTCCGCATCCTTATGCAGGCTGGTTACCCGCATATAATTCAACACCGTTCCCCCTTTGTCGCTGATTGTTTGTACCAGGTTAATGGCGAGGCGGCTGTCATCAAACTGGCCATCATGGTATAATACGCCACCAGCAAGCTTATCTTCTTTCAGTGTTGACAGTCGTTTTAAGGTTTCAGCGCGGGAAATATGTACCGACTTACCCAGACTAAGCCGTCCGGCCAGCCAATCGTACATTTTGAGGCCGATGGTGTATTTTAAATTCTCCCAAAAATTAAAAGTAGGAATCACAAAAGCCAGGTTACGTACCAGGTGTGGCGCATTGGCCGCCAGCAACCCACGTTCCACACTGGCCTCCCGCACCAGCGACACATCGCCCTGCGCCAGGTAGCGTACCCCTCCATGTACCAGCTTCGTGCTTTTACTGGAGGTTGATTTGGCAAAGTCGACCTGCTCCAGCAGCAAAGTCCTGTACCCTCTTGTTACTGCCTCCAGCGCAGCTCCCAGGCCCGTAGCCCCACCTCCTATTACGACTATATCCCAGGGTACAAGATCCTTTCTTAATGCGGTAACGAGCATTTCTCTGTTCATAAACTAGTTTTTCCAGGTCCGGCAATTACTTACAAAATACAGCGGAATTAAGTACCGAGCAAAAGTTACATGGCCAATTACGGAAAACTTAACGGACAAGCGGGGTAAAAGTTTTAAATTCAGGAACATTTACGCGGAAAAAATGTTCCTCCATCAGGACAACCTCGTGCTCAAAAATACATGTTGTTTCATATGTTCATGAAGGCTAAACCATTTTTGCTACATATCCTACTATTGCTGCTACCTTTTTTTTCCGCCACTGCGCAGAAAAAGAAGCCGGCGGATACTATTCATATGATGGCCATAGACAGCGCTACCATCCGAAAAAACATCGCCAGCCTGGCTAAAGACAGCAATAAGATAAAAAAATCGGATACGTCTGTTGCCATCCTGATTAGTCGCATTGAAAACTATACCCTGATGCTGAATGAACTTATGAGTTCACTCAAACGCGGCTTTGATACCGCCCGTATCAGCACCGATCTCCCCCTGATAGATACTTCGATCGGACTCGTTAAATATAATATTGCCAGCCTGGGCCGCACTCCCAATATCAATGATATTTACACCAATAAAGTCATGCTGGAACAGTTGCAACGTAAGCTTACTTCCTGGCAAAGTACCCTTTTTGACTACTACAGCAAACTGATTGCCATCAACGATACCATCCATACCCTGCGTACCGATACCGCCATGCGGAATATCCCTGCCGAAGATGAACTATACGGTTTTTACCTGGGACAAATCACGAACCTGGCGCTCAAATTCCATGCAGTAGACAGCGCCAACAAACATCATCTCATTAAAATGGGGTTACTGCAAAACAGGGTTGCTAACCGGTATATTGAAGTGTCGAATTTATATGAAGACATGGACTACCGGCTGGAACAATATTCCCTGAATATGTTTGCCCGGGACTACCGTTATCTCTGGAGACCTCACCGCGACAGTATCAATCCACTTGATTTTTTCCCGGTACTCAAAAACTCGCTGCATAAAAGCACGAAAGTAGTACTCATCTTTTTCTCTATACAATGGCCTATATTTTTTATCTGGCTATTGCTGGCCATACTCCTCTCCTGGTGGGTATACAACAATATCCGACGGATCCGGGCGAATCATCCCGGGCCGGAAGGGGAAACCATATTACAACATGCAAAATACGTATACCGCTTTCCTGTGGCCAGTATTGTAGTATTCATTACTACACTGTCGGCCGTACTTTCGGTCCGCTACCCCATCCTGTTCACTGAAATTACCTGGGGACTGGCAGCCACCGCACTGACTATTATTTTCCGTGAACATTTCCCTAAAACATTATTCCGGAACTGGTTATTGCTGATTGGATTGCTATTTCTTTACAGCCTGAATAACCTGCTGATAGAAATTACCTATGCAGAACAATGGGGGCTGTTGATTGGCGCTATCTTGTCTATTGTACTGGCCCGGCGTTTCCTGAAAGAAACCGCACTAACCACTTTTGCACAACCTAAATATACCCGGCCACTATTACTACTTTTCCTGGGTACCAGCATTTTTTCGTTGTTACTCGTTGTTTTTGCCCGGGTAGGCACCGCCAAAATAATGGGTTCCAGCGCTGTTGTCAATACCGTTATGGCCCTCAGCCTTTTTGCACTCGTTAAAATACTCATGGAAGCGGTTTACCTACAGGTAGAAGCCAATAAAGATTCCAGCACCTTTATTTCCTTCATGGACTACCAGGATGTACAACGAAAACTGAAGACTTTTCTCAGCATACTCGCCGGCATCGGCTGGCTGATGATCGTTGCCCGCAACCTGTATTTGTACGATGCTATTTATGACACCATCACCACCTTTCTTTCGTCCCGGCATCAAATCGGCAACTCCGACTTTACTTTCAGCAGCATCATTATTTTTATCCTGGTGATATGGGTAGCCACGGTAGCATCTCAGCTGATTGCCTATATGTTTGGCAGCACCGGCACCAGTTCAACGCCCTCCCGGAAAACGAAATTCGGCTCAGCCCTGCTGTTATTACGCCTCGCGGTACTCGCCGGTGGTGTGTTACTGGCTTTTGCTGCCTCCGGTATCCCCATGGATAAACTGGCTATCGTAATAGGTGCATTAGGCGTTGGTATTGGCTTTGGCCTGCAGAATGTTGTCAACAATCTCGTATCTGGTATTATCCTCGCCTTTGAAAAACCACTGGAAGTAGGCGATGTAATAGAAATAGGCGCCCGCTCCGGCGTAGTAAAGGAAATAGGTATCCGCTCCAGTAAAATCAGCGCCGCCGATGGTTCTGAAATCATCGTCCCCAACGGCGAGCTCATCTCCCAGCAACTCATCAACTGGACCAGAACTAACCGTATCCGACGCGTTACCTTTACCATTGGCGTAGGCTACGGCAGTGACGTGAAACAGGTAATGGATATTATAAAATCAGCTTTTACAGATCGCCCCGGAGTGCTCAACAGCCCCACTCCTGCCGTACAACTATATGAATTTGGTGACAGCTCCATTAACTTCCGGGTATATTTCTGGATCGCTGACCTGGATACTGCCGGCACCCAGCAAAGTGACGTACTCACATTTATTTACGATGCGCTGAACAAGGCCGGCATCGAATTGCCTTATCCACAGCAGGATTTGCACGTAAGATCGATAGACGAAACACTGCTGAAAAAGTGGGATAAACCCCGTTCTGATGACGCTGTTTAAAAAAAAATATAAAAAAACGTTGGTTACATTTTGAATTTTCATTTTTAAGCCGTTATCTTTGCACTCCCGTTTTGGACGAGTAGTCGCTACTGATAGTAGTTACAGCGAATCAAAAAAGGAAAATGGCGAGGTAGCTCAGGTGGTTAGAGCGTTGGATTCATAACCCAAAGGTCTCGGGTTCAACTCCCGATCTCGCTACAGGATAAAAGCCGCAAACACTTTACTAGAAAGGGTTTGCGGCTTTTTCAATTTATTGTGGTGGTCGGTTTGGTGGTCAGATTCTTAGCTATTGTTAGATAACTACCTTTGCATAACACATGCCCGAGCTGGTCGTTGAAACATTTAATGTCATCTGAAAATGCAAATAGCCATTTACAACAGTCCGCCTAGCAACTAGGCCCCGAGCTTCCAATCTATCTATATATTCCTTGTACCTGTCATTAACTACACAATTAAATATTCTATCACTGGTCGACGGGGAAACAGAAAAATTTAAGATTTCGTCAAAATCCTGATTAGTCATCAGTTGCAGGCATCTTGATGCCGTGCCAATAAACACCAATACTTGACTGTGAAATTCAATTCTCCCAAAAATATCATTATTAACGCTCGAAGTACGACCTGCGAAAAAAGAATCGGCAAATTCAAATTTGCTCATATATTGATTGACCAGCGGTTCTCTATCTAAAGGCTGATATTCCTGTATACGCTCGAGACTTACGTATCTATTCGCCAATGCAATAACAATCGCAGCTCTCGGTGAAATATATGCTAATAAACTATAGTAGTGATAAATCCTCTTTAATAATTTCATCTTAATTGGTGCTATATCCGGCCCGTTAAATACCGGGTCAACCAACCAAATCTTCAATGTATTTTTAGGATCTACTACGGTAATTGTACCCAAACAAATATCTCTGGAATAATCATATTTAGACTTGAAATAGTCATCAGCCTTTTTATCAGCAATGCCTTTTTTTTGCTGATGAATTGCATTACCTAATACAGTATTATCGTGAGATGCAGACCCTTTAACTTCAAGATTGACATATCTATTAGTGGTTGCCGCCAGCATTTTATAGTCTAAATCCTTCTTATTTATTTTAGGAATAAGCTCCCAATCCGCAGGAGTTAATGAATAAAGATAACTGCCAATTGTCAGACCTCCGGCTATACCTATAGCCTCGGTTTGCGAAATAAGTGTTTCCCCCGGCTCAGATAACACTAGAGTTTTCTTATTAGGATCATATTCCATTGCATGTTCATAGTCCTGTCGGGTTGCAATATGTTGGCTCAACTCTTTATAATTCCTATAGCCTTCACGGTTCTTTTTATGTCTATAAAAGGCATAAACCTGAAAATCTTCATAGGGGACTTTAATAGTAGTTCCTGCAATTGCATTAATAATAGGAAAATCTAAAGGGAAATTATTCTTAATTTTTTCCTTTTCATTTTTACTGTAGTAATCTACAGCTATTTGTAATTCTCTCATGTACAGTATTGGGTTAGATTATTGGCTGCAAAGCATTTTGGTCATTTAACGGATAAAAAGGAGGGCTGGGGATACGTATAGGGGTTTATAAGGTCAAAAACAAAATCTTCAGTCTTCAACATCTTCTAATCCGCTCAGCAGTTCTTCGACCTTCATGTTAAATGCACCGGCTAACTTCCTAAGCGTTGCTATCTCCATATTCCTGCCTTTCTCATAGTTCAGGTACTGCGTGCGGTTCATGCCTATTTCACCGGCGAAGGATTCAGCAGATGGATAGTCAGCTTCAATTCTCAACTTTTTAATCCTTGCGCCCAGTCGTGCAAAATACTTTGCATCATCAATTCTATGTCTATTATTAACCGCCATCTGCGAAAATTACAAAAAGATGGTTAATATAATACCTATTTAAATATGGCATATTAAAAACTGGCATCTTTAAAGCATCTTTTTCAGAAAAGTATTATATTAGCATATCTTTGCCTCCCTGAAATTATTCGAGGCATCGCTTTTTACCTGTAACCAGCCGACCAGCATTTTAAAGGAAACAGGAGAAGAAGTGAGGCCCGCGACCTATGTGCGCGGGCTCTTCTTTGCTGTTTCCTACCTTGGTCGGCTGGTGCAGCATTGCAAGAGCTCCGCGCCTTTTTATGCATTATAGTCCCGGCGCTCCATTATCATAATAACCCTGTATATGGAACCTAAAACCGCCGAAAAAGCAAAAGAAATCAAATCGTATTTTGACATTTATAATATTGCGCTAGGATTCTCACTAGGTCTGACTTTTGGCCTAATCCTGTTACTAGCCTATTGCATGTTAATCATCAACGCTCAGGATGCAACAATTCATGGCCTTCTACTCAATTGCTCTTCCCTTCCAATGCCCCCAACCACCAAACCATGAAAGCTAACATTCTATGGGTCAACATGGAGCCCACGCTGCAAGTAAAAGAAGCTATTTCCACTTTTAAATGGGTAGGATACAACGTTACACCATGTGAGAAAAAAGAGGGATGGAAAAAATTTACCTCAAGCTATTATGATTTGGTCATTATTACCATCGATCCGCTTGATGTATCTGGTTTTAAGCTCATTTCCAAAATCCGACAGGAGCACAAAAAAAGGCCAATACTATTAGCCGTGGCAAATGATCGTACTGCCGATGGAGGCCGAGGGTTAAGGCGTGGGGCTAACTTCTTTTTCCACACCTCAATGACAGATGTTTATTGGGTTATTTACCTAATTGAGCAACATCTCCATATAAGCATACATGGAGAACCTAACGAAAATAGCCGACCTTGCCTCTAGCGCCGTAGTCAATAAGAAAGATTGATAAATCTACATTCTTCCACTTAACTAAAATATCTATATATTCATAGTAGTTTAGCAATCCCTTATAAATATGATCAACACTACTGGCAAGTCAAATAATGGCAATCTCCACACAGACCCCAACGACAAAGAACAGCTAATAAATGCAATTGAAGATATAGAAGTTAATATGCTAAGAGAGGAACTCTCTCAAGTAAAAGAAAGAATTCGACACAAAAATAATCGTACGGTTATTAGAGTATTAGTCATAACGTTAGGCTTATCATCAGCTATAATGACGATATTGAGAGTGTATCTACCTGATTTTTCAATCAAACACAAAATTGACTCAACGGATTATGTACAAATGGTAATCATGATGGCATGTACTGTTTATCTGCTCTATGACATTTCTACTAGAAAAACAGAAATTGATCGATTAAGATTTCTACAAAGAAACTTAATCGACTACTCAATCAGCGATTTAAAGGAACATATAAAAGATGACTTCTTTACAAAACTGGTTGACATCAACTTTAAATACCTCGACCGATATTATTTTCAAACACAAACACAAGCATCAGTTAGTTTTAAAGTCGCCCGCAATGCAGCATTGGCCGGATTTACAATTATTTGTTTTGGCATTGTTCTGATGCTTTTTGAGAAAACCGATCAAGCGTATGTAACAACAGCGGCTGGCCTAATAAGTGAGGCTATCGCTGCAATCTTCTACTACTTATACAATCGGACAGTATTAAAAATGTCCCAATATCATCAAAAACTAGTGATCACACAAAACATAAGCCTAGCCCTGAAAACAACGGAGAGTATGGACAAGGAAGCCAAGGACAAAGCGTTGAGCTTAATAATTGACCGACTGACTACCGATGTTAATAAGCACCTATCCGAAAAGTAAGCAATAGTCTATAGCAGGGACTGATTATTGACAGTCTTATTTTTTGAGACACATTTTATCTCCTTAATGTAGTTATAAACAGTTGTTCTACACTTGCCGATAATACCAGCAATTTGCCGATAGCTATATCCTTGCCGGTATAGTTCCGCCGCTTGCAGCTTTGTTTTTTTAGGGAGGGGGTTATTAACCCGCTCCCTTTTTATATACCGTTGTACCGTGCGGGGGGAGACGTTCAACAGCGTACCTATTTCCGGCGCACTTAAGCCCATTAAATGATAAGCGTAGGCCTTTACCCCTAACGCCTTATTATCTCTTGCCCTTTGGCGTGTATTTCCTTCCATTTAATACAACTAAAATTAACCTAAATTGTACCTGTGGTTGTCGCAGTTACAAACAGTGATATTGACATTTTTTTGAACCGGTTTTTAAACCTATCCCCCCTCTACGTTTTCACCTACTTCAAACGCTTTACCGGCCAATTAAGCGGTAAATAGCGCCGTCTGATGAAAAACAGGCAGGTAACATGAGGCAGGGGCTTGCGCTGTCTGACGCAGCCTGTAACGGATATTAGCCAGTTCCCTATTGATGACACACCGTTGTAATACCAAATCACCATAACGGGCTTTTAGATGTAAGTTCTTATCCTCCGTTCCTGCTTTCATATAAAGCCGCTTTTCGCATTCTATAAAGTATCCCCGCACAAAACGCCCTTGCTCTGTTTTTTCCAGCATAGACAATTCTTTGGCGGTATCCAGGGTTAGGGCATAATCTGTACGCGGCCTGCCGGACGATAGGGGTTTTACTGAAATTTCAGTAAAATCAATCCCCTGCCGGAATTGATATTCCGCCAGCCGGTACACTATCCAATCATTAAACCGGGTTTTTACATTCAACAACTGATGTAGCTGCCTTGCAGATACAATGTTCCGCCCTTCCCGGCGCTCAATTTTGATTAACTCATTCATGTTATTCTGTGGTTTATTAATTATACAATTCCCTACGCCCAGCATCCTGTGCGGGCTGGCGGGTTCTTTCCTATTATAGTTGGTATTAACTCAATCCGGACAATACGGTCTAACCATGCCTTTGTTAGTTCCAGGTCAGCAGGGGATAAACTATCTGTACAGGTTTTTCCCTCTATCCGATAGGTTACTACTATGGCATATTGTGAGATGATGGCGTGTGTAACAATGCGTTTAAGATCACGGCGGCGGTTACTGTCCTGGTTCCGGCAGGCTTTAGCTATAGGGCCATATACACGCTCACTGCAAAACACACTACCGGGGCGCTGGCTGGCTATACTGCGGCCACAACTTTTACATTCACGCTGTGCAGTTTTTGCACAATTTTTTTGCTCATTTTTTGCGCTATATATCTCTTTACAACTATCCCTATTTTCCTGCTTATTTTCTTGTAAGGGTTTACCTGTTATCCCTGCAACTATTTCCCCTACATATTCAAGGTGTGAAAAGGTTGCAGATAAAGGCGTTTCAATCTGCCCCGCAGACCGGTGAAAAGGTTGCAGTCTTTTTGCTTCCTGGTAACCCGCAAACAAACCTTTCCAGTTTTCCACCATAAGCCCGTATAACAGGGGTTTTAGCTGCTGCCGGGAATGTTTTGAAAGTAAGTCAGTTAACCGCTGCCGGTTCCTGGTAAGCTGGTACTTATTCATACCCTGCCAGGAAACGGAATTACCCAGGGTCAGGTATTGGTTTAACTCCCGCCTGCTTAGTGCTTTTTGATCAATTGAGTAATCAAAGAAGATGATATTTTGCAATGCATCCGTAAGCAAATCAAGCAACCTATAAACCCGGCTTATGTCCATCAGGTCTGCCATTGTAGCAATATGAAAGGGCCGTAGGTGGCGCATTTTCTTTGCCTTCACTTCAAACCGCAATACATGCCCGCAGGGTTGGCCACTTTGGGCCTGCTTATCATATAGCTTTACGTCATAGTCATTCAGGCAGCAGATAAGGCCCAAACGCTTATTGCGCCTGTCTATCTGGGTAAATGGTTTATTCCGGTAACAAACTATCTGCTTAAATATGCGCAACGGGGAAAAAGGTAGTTTTATATTAATCCCTACTTCCAGCACGTGTAAAGAGGATTGACTGAGTATCAGCCCAAAATCAACGGCTAGCCCGTTGATTGTATCTACCAGGGCAGAAAATGAAAAATCGTTCGCATTATGTACCCCGTCATTGTAGTACTTATGCAGTGAACCGTTAAGTAAACACGTATATCCCCGGTTACCGGCAGATGGCCGTATCTCAAACCGTAGCCCTTTGTAATGGGCCGCCTGTATCCCGTCCATTATCTCACCGGTCTGCATGTCAACGGTAACACCCATACCCAGCAGCCCGGAACGTTGCCACGTTTCCGGCTGCAAATATGGGTGCAGGCTTTTAATACTGTCAATCATTACGAAGGTGTTTTAAGGTGAAAAGGTTGCTGGTTAATGGCTACCTGTGTAGCGGGTTAAAGCGGTTTGAACATGGCCTAATGCCAGGCACAGCATATCATCAATTGTTTGCAGGGCATAGGCGGGGGCTTGCCTTAAAAGACATAGCTGTAAAAGGTTTTCCACCACCGTTAGGCAATGATCGGCCACCTTTGTGCATGGAAACCCGTGTACCGGCATTCTCGCGTCGCTGGCGGAATGCATATAAAGCACATCCAATAAGGTTCGTAGGCCCTTACCGTCTCCGCAGCCGGTAACGCGAATAGCGTTTAATTCATCAAAAGCCGCCATGATAAACCATTGCCTACGATTTAATGCTGCAACTTCTTTACGCATGGCCGACCTCCTTTCTGGAAATATCCTTTGCCGCTGCCAGCACTTCACTGCGTAGAAAACGGGTTTTATTGGCAATCTTGTAGGTCTTTAGTATCCCGGCATTCATCCAGGCATGGACAGTAGGGAGGGAGATTTTAAATAAGTCGGCAACTTCCTGCCGGGTAAGAAATGTTTCAGGGTCGCTTTTGGGGCTGCTTCCCAGTTCATCTAATCTTTTATTCAGGTTATCAAACAATTTAATAACCAAACTGCCTTCTAAATTATCGATTTGTAACACTTGCTTTGCTATCATATAAACTCGATTTACAGCAAAGAAAGCCTGAATTAAAGGCAGTTAACATAGCCGCACATAGCGGCTATGTAGCTTTAAAACGTAGGTTAATTAATCAATCCTATAAAGGGTATTACAAATTTTGCTTTCCTATCTTCAGACAGTTGACCATTTTCACTTCCAGGATTCAAGGATTGTGAAAGAGACTTTACGGTAGTACCGTCCTTTATGTCAAAAGCAGCAATAACCTGTCGCGCCAGCTCATTATAATTAATTTCATTATCTTTTTTATGCGGAGCATCTATATAACCCTGTTGAATCAGTTCGGAAATTACGTGGCCTAGCTGGGAAGGCTTGCCAGCCCACTTTAACTTCGGTTCGGTTGATACATCTGCCAGCCCTTTAGATTCTTCCCCTTTTGACAATAAAAATTTTGCAGTACGGATTAATAAGACATCTTTTATAAATCTATCATTTTCGTCTATTTGATTCCTGTAATACTCAATACCATTAAGCATTACCGGGTCTTTATAAAAGTACACCTGGGGAATACTTCCCACCTCATACTGATCATAATAATTTAATGAAGAGATCAAACCCCCATATACTTCGGCATATTTGCTATACCATTTTTCTTTGTCAAACGCCCGCTTATCTGCCTCTGATTCCCAATGGAGATAACGTTCTGTCATCTTAGCATTTACAAAAACATGAAACTTTTCTTCATATAATTCATTCCGGGGAAGATTTAACACCCTGGATACTATAAGATCTATATCAATTTCAAATATTGTCATGTGTACTTTTGGGTTTTATTAACCAATTTAGGCGCGGCTTTTTTCCAAACAGACCTAACTATTTCTGCGTGTTCTGTTTTACCTAACCGGATATACTGCCGGAAAGCCTTTTCTGTCTTATGGCCGGTAATAATCATAATTGTCTGCATAGGTACCCCACGTTTATACAGATTACTGGCCAACGAGCGGCGGGCTGTGTGACTACTTACCAATTTCCATTTTTCAAACACCTCTTTTGTACGCTTACCGGCTTTAGTCTTTTGAATCTCAATGACTTCGGTCAGCTTCGCTTTTTCGCAAACCTCCTTTAGATATTCGTTGAATTTCTGGTTAGAAATAGTTGGTGCCGGTTTACCGTCATATTTCTTTAAAAGCGCCCTTACCTTCGGATGCAGGGGAATAATTACGGGGTCACCAGTCTTGATTTGAAACAGCTCAATGCTGTCCTTTTTAATGTGATGTTCCTTGAGTTCCGTAAAATCTGAATACCGCAGGCCCGTAAACGCTGCTATGAGAAATAAATCACGTACACGATCTAACCGCAGATTATCCGCCAAATCCAAATCAGCAATTGATTGTAGTTCAGCTTCTGATAGGTAGATAGCAGCTGAATCCTCGCGTTTAGCTTTAAAATGCTTGCTTTTATAGCTATTGTTAACAGGAATCCCAATGGCGGCGGCTTCATTTAGAAATCCCTTTAATATTTCGATGTGTTTAGCTACAGTATTGGCCCCATACTCCTTTTCCTGGGTCAGGTAATCGCGGAAGTCGTTTAGGGTGTCCAAATCCAGGAATTCAAAATCCAGCTTACGGGGTATGGTTTTCTCAAATTCTGCCAGTACATCTTTAGTAGTGTTATACTTCTGGATAGTCCTGGCGCTGATTAATTGCCCTGTTTGTGGGTTTGTCCTGGTTGGTGCCTCCGCTATAAACTTATCAAGAAAAGACCAGAATGTTTTTTTCTCATCTACTACCCTACCGGTATACCTGTCCAATGAGCTTTTTAGATATTCCTTTGTTACTGGAACCTGTTTAGCAATAGCATTGATATATATGCCTTTCGCTGCATTTTCCAGATCATTCAGGTACTTATTGATAGTGTCCTTATGAAGCTCCGTAATTACGTTCCGTATACGTTGTCTTTCAATATCCCAATTTTTGGGGGTAACGGATACCTTAGTGGGATACCGATAGTATTCACCACTCCAACGCAGAACCAAATAAATAACCTGGGGCTTTTTACTATCCTGTTTCCTTAAGTTGAGGTTAATATTTACCATATGCGGGTTAAAGGAAACAAAGGTATTAAAATAAATAAACGGTGGTCGGTTTAGTGGTCGGTTTCTCTTTATTTCCACTTATTTATTTTAATCTCGATTAATTCACGAGAGCAAGCGAACAACGCCAAAACGGTTAACTACAAAGGGTTCTACCAGCATTTTAGCGTAAAGACGAAGACATACTAATTAAATAGGTGGTAGTGCCGATCTCGCTACAGAAAGGGAAGTGTCAAGCAAATCTTGATACTTCCCTTTCTCTTTTTCCGGCGAAACACGCGCCAATTCAGCACTTACACGAACGAACTCATTTAATTTTGAGGTTAAACACTGGTGATTTTCCGGGTCATAATAAAAGCCATCAGGGAAGATTGTTTTTTGTAGCTTTTTCTTTCTTTCTAAATCGCTGAAAATCCATACTAGCCGCAAGTTTTGCAATTTCTCTAGCGATTGTGTCAGTAATTTATCGAGGTTCAACACTTTAGGAATCTCGTTATTCAATTCTTTATTTACTGCCTTGATTTTCTCGTTCAACTGTTCGGTCGTCAGATCATAGGTTTCTTTGTCAATATCCCCCAAACCATGACGAATTTTCAGATTTTCAAGTTGCTTTCTAAGGCGGTTAGTTGTTCCTTTAATTTATCATCATTGCTATTGCCTTCATTAAAATGATCGTAGAGTTTCGTCAGTTGCAACTTAACCAGAGAAACAACAGCAGGAGAAATACTGAAATTGTTCAGAAAGTCGAGAAAGAGATCATGTAGCTCTTTGCGCTTTGCCTGCTTTGTTGTATGTGTGCATTGATGTTAAATCCTTTACAATGGTGGCAGCTATTATAATGCAGATCCCCTTCTGGTTGATATAGCTAAGCATATAGCCTTTACAATTCCCGCATTTGATAAAGATGGCGAACTTCTTAAAGAAGCCTGGCAATGGAAATCATCAGCCACTACAGCGATGCACAAATCATTGGCTAACTGAAAGCCCGAGGCTTAAAGATTGCGCCCCAAAAGTTCTCTAAAATCTGGCGCAGCCCTTTTTATTGCGGGGTTCTAATTAATAAGATGGCTAAACCTGGACCTTGTTCAAGCCTCTGTAAAAAAGCCACGGAGGTCATGCTTAATAGTCACATTTAGATCGCTCGAGTGAACGCACCAAAGATTATCAAGGGTAAGCGAGTTTTTTTCGTGTAAAATACTTATATTTCCGTATGTGATTGAATGCAAAGATTTAGCCCCAAAAGCACTATAGAATGTCATTATGCATTATAATTTTCGTTTTTGACAAAGCACCTATAATTGCAATAATTCAATTCATAATTTAGGCAATTAAGAAACTTATCTCCCTAAGGTAGAAAGAAGATGAAGGAAAAATTATTGAAATACTTTGAAAGATTTATTTCATATCTACAAAGAATACATATCAGATTATCAGCAAGCCAAGAGCTTCACGCCTATACTTCATTATCTCCAATAGACAATGCCGATAATGACGGAAAATATGCCCAAGCTTTATTATGGGCACTAAAAAATAGAAAAGAAAAGGATATTAAAAATATTGCTGTAACTGGTCCTTATGGATCGGGAAAAAGTAGTGTCTTAAAAACTTTTCAGAAGAAATTTGGTGGAAAAGACCTTAAATTTCTAAATATATCACTTGCTACGTTTAAGGATGAAATCAATTCTGAAGGACAAGGGCAGGGAAAAGCTGGTAATAGCAGCAATGACAACTCTTCTAAAGAAGAGATGCTTAGACTCATTGAGCTAAGCATATTGCAGCAAATATTCTATCACGAAAAAGATAGTCAGATTCCTGATTCAAGATTTAAGAAAATCAAGAGACACAGCAGGGTATCTATCATTTTTACAACTTTATGTTGGTCTTTATTTGCACTTTCAGCGATAAACCTGATCTACACGGAGTTTGACACTAGAATTCTGAATGGATACAAACCAAGCAAATCGCAATTAAATATTATTCATTGGGTATCCGTGATAATCTCTTTGTCAGGCTTCGTGTACTTAATTGCAAAGTCACTCAGGATACTATCGAAGGTAAAGCTTAAGTTAAGCATTACTGATACAGAAATTGAGATAGATGAAAATATTAGCAAATCGATTTTAAACCACCATATAGACGAATTGCTCTATTTTTTTGAAGCAACATCGTATAATGTGGTGATAATAGAAGATTTAGATCGTTTCAATCAAACTGAAATATTCACAAAGCTTCGAGAAATTAATTTATTATTGAACAACTCGAAGAAAGTAAATAAAGACATTGTATTTGTTTATGCTGTTAGAGACGACATGTTTAAAGACAAGGAGCGCGCCAAGTTCTTTGATTTTATCGTTCCAATTATTCCAGTTATTAATGCATCAAATTCAAGTCAGAAATTAATAGAATATAAAAACGCAAACAAATATAAATGGACGGACGATTTAATAGAAGATATCGCTATATTCATTAGCGACATGAGGCTATTACACAATATAGTCAATGAATTTCATTTATATCAAAGTAAACTTAATAAGGAGCTAGATCAGAATAAGCTACTTGCTATTCTAATTTATAAAAATATTTTCCCTGGTGATTTTTCACAGTTAAGCGATGGAGAAGGAAAGCTATACAATGCCTTGCATAACAAGAAAAATTATATACTCACAGCTATCAAAAAAGTAAATGATAAAATAGAGGTTATAAAGGAAGAAATTAGTAATATAGAGAATATACAAATCCGAAACATTCAGGAATTAAGATCCCTTTATATTCTAAAATATACAGAGCGATTAAAAGGCATTCATAATTTTATTATCAATGGAAACGCAGTCGCATTCGCAAATATGACTAGTGATGAAAACTTCGATTATCTAATTGGAAATAAATCGCACTATCAATTTCTTAATTATGGATCATTTCAAAACGCTAAAATTCATGAGAAATTCGATGAAATAGAGAAAAGCGTTGATCCAGAAAAAAACTACAGCGCTCGATTGCATGAAATAAGGGATTGGCATGGTAGTAAAATAAATAAGCTGAAAAAGCAAATTCAAGAGCTAGAGTTAGAGAAATCCGCAATTAGGAATTATAACATAAAGGAAATACTTGCAAAAGATCCTTCCATATTTGGATCCATTGATGATAATCAAAAGGCTTTAGTTAATGTTCTTATCAGAAACGGATATATCGATGAGAATTACTTTGATTATATTTCTCTTTTCTACGAAGGCACATTAACAAAAAGGGATTATCAATTCCTTTTAAATGTAAAAAGTCAAAAAGCATCAGAGTACGATTTTCAACTTAATAAGGTTGAAGACCTGGTTAAAAGGATTAGCTCACTAGATTTTGACAAAGAGTATTTGCTAAACTACCAGGTTGTTGAATTCTTATTAAATAGTAAAACATACGATGTTCAATTGAATCGAATGTTGAACAAACTATGCGACGAGAGTGAAGTGTCTGTAAAATTCATAGATGGCATGATCTTTCTCGGGAATGGGGATCAAAAATTCATAACCCTTATATGCAAAAAATGGTCAAATATTTGGAATTACGTTCAAACAAGGTCACTATACCCAGATGAAAAAAAGAGAGAATATTTTCGTCTTATAATAGAAAATGCAGAGATCTCAGATATTCAATCCATAGCGTCTAAATCGGACTTAAAGGCGTATATCCTTTCAGACAAGCACTTCCTAAGCATTATTCCCGATGAAACAAAAGTCCTTAGTATAATTAAAATCCTTAATTTGCGATTTGTGGAAATAGACGAAAACACCCTTTCTTCCTCTTTTTTAAATTACATCTATGAAAGCTCCTATTACCAAATCAATGTGTATATGATCAAGCTATTGATAAAGAAAAAGGGGACTTTTAATCAAGCGTCTTTTGATACGAAAAATTATTCCGCCATTACTAGTTCTGGTTGCGAAGAGTTGATTTCATACCTAGATAATAATCTGGATTTGTATATCAAATACGTTTATTTGAAAATAGAAACAAATGACCAGGAAGATGAAAACTTATTGACTACTTTACTAAACAGCAGCGAAGTAACTCTTGAAAACAAGCATAAAGTTATTCTTAAGGTTAAAACTCAGATCAGCGACATAAGTGAAATAGCAAATTTAGAAGTAATCGAACTACTTTTTAAAGAAAATAAAGTAATTCCAACATGGGATAATATTTTCCGCTTTTTCGTAGAAGCAAAACAAGAAATATCTGATACTCTAATTAAGTTTATTGATCAGGATAATATCATATATCTGCTTTCAAAGAAAAAAATACCAACCGGAGGAGAGGACGAACCTTTAAAGGAAATCTACAAGAATTTTATTCTCAAGCTTCTTAAGTCAGAAGAGATAAGTGATAAGAATTATGCTCTTATGCTGCAATCATCACCATATTTTTACAACAAATTTATGACTGAAGATTTGAATAACAATAAAATACTGAGTCTCATTAAGGCTAAGACAATTAGACTTTCGAAAGACAATTTTTTACATCTAAAGGAAAAAGGTGGACAAAACCACATTCGACTAATAGAATATAGCAATAGCGACCTTTTGAAAGACATATCTAGCTATGACCTTGATAGTGATGACCTTCTTAATCTTCTAAAATCTAGTTCATTTTCAGATGAATTTAAGGGTGAGCTATTAAATAAGATTGATGAGACAATTGTACTTTCTAATGCAGAAATATTGCAAACCATCGGAAGTATTGCTGCAAAGAACACTTCTTTCGTATTTAGTGAGCAGATATTAAAGCGAATTCTTTGCTCGAATAGCTTACTAACTGAGACCAAAGTGAAAATATTCAATGACAGATTTGAGACGCTTGATTCATCTTTTATCACAGAGTTTTTAAATTCATTAGGAGAGCCTTACTCTAATATAGCATTGGTAGGAAAAAAACCGTCATTACCGGATACTAGCTGGAACTTAAAGTTGGCAAATATACTAGAATTGAAAAAGTATATATCCAGCTACGAGCAACAAGTTGGAAAAGGTATCAGAATCAATACATTTAAGAAGGAACAATAATATTGCAGTATAATTTAACTGCAATATAGAATCCTACATATGTATTTCAGGTTTATACTCAATATTATTCTTCATTAACAGCCATCCTCCTTCCATTGACATCTAGAACGAAAATCCTTTATTATGCCGCGCCTCATTCCTTCCAACACCCAGCGGGGTTCCAAACAAATAAGGAATAATTTAACTTTTACGCCTCAAGCATATTTATCATTTTTAAGGACCCATTATTAAAATTATAGTTTTTATTCGCAAACTTTTTATTGCATTCTTTGATTAATAAAATCATCAAATTTGTTATACGTAAACTTGTATTAAAAGCAGAGTTTATCTTACTAGAATCAATTAATTTACTAGATATATTTTGCAGAAGAATCTTCTTAGGTTCGGTTAATAGTAATTCTTCTTTAAAATATTTTTGCGAGTAAAGATACCAAGTCCCATAAGCATGCTGATAATTTATTTCATTTCTCATCACCTTTGCTACGAATAGCAAAAAAAGGCTTTCAGTAATACTGGAAGCCTTTTTTATTTTCTATAACTATATCATTCCAAATCTTTTAGCAAAAATTCAACCTCTCCCAATTCGATTTCCCCCAGGTTCTGCCACATCGCTTAATAACAATTGGCAATCTATGGTTTTATTATTGATGTAATTTCTACTTATTAACCTCCATTACCTGCCCGGCTGTAAATCCGATTTCCTTCACCTGTTGTAAGGTATGTTCATTGTTTGCATTAACTATTACTTTTAAATCCCTGATAGTTTTTAATGGTTCGAAATGTTGATACAGAATAGTCCCCATCCCATGCAGGTTTGTTAAGTCAAGAACGAGTACCTGTTCATTAATAACCTTTTCTATCAGATCTGACAGTGCTTTTGAGTCATGTACCGACAGGTAACCATAAATTCTAAGTCTTCTCGGGATCTCATCAAAAAGTTTAGCCGGAAGCCCGCCAAAATAACCTTCCAGTAATTCGATATAATTTGTTAGTTCCTGATCGTTGATTAATTTTTGTGCGCGAACGAGGAAAGCGCCCGCTAACAACCATTCAGGATCGCCCTGTTTAGGACAACGGTATTTGTGAACTTTCTGAACATTGTTTTCTGTAATGGAACATATTAGCTCTATCCCATCTAATATCAGTCTGTCATCTTTTCTTGCTTCTTTTACTACAGTTCTGCTTAGCTCAACTATCTTCTCCACATACCATGTATCCGTAGTTCTTGCTGTCCAATTTCCTTTATTTTTTCCAGAATGACTTTCAAGGATCACCATGAGTAACCATGTTTCATTTTCACGATAAAATTCCATTTTGCATCGCTCCAAAAATGATGGGAAGAACTCAAGACAAACGTGCAAATCATTTGACATTATTGGATATTTTCAAAATTTTCATTGTAATCAAGTGTATAGAACAATAGAATATTCTCAAAAGGCTTTCTCCCGGCATCATTGCGCAAGCACTGGAATATTTATAACTTGCATTTACAACATATTACCGCAAATGGGATATTATTTAAACGCTTTTATCGGCAAATCAAGCGATATCAGTTGCATTCGTGAATCATACAATAAAGCAATACCAGTGAACCTGGACCAAGATATTTCATTAATTCCTTTCACAAAGGATTTATTTGATCAGATAAATGAGTTCGATGCCTCTGCAAGTATCAGTGGCTTTGATTATTTAACGGGCACTGTAGAATTGAATATATTAAGCGCCATACAAGGAAAACCACTAGCCTATGTAGAAGTAACCTATTTTGGAGGCGTCGGCGGACAAACGGGGATTATTTGGAAAGACGGGGAAAGAAACGTTGAATTACCGTATGGACAAGAAGTGATAAATATTATTTTAAGGACCTTCGATGTTATTGCGGATCGAAATAAAGATGAATTTGATACCCTAGGATTTGGGAGGTATCGGTATACTCAAGATTGGACGCAATCCGGTGATCATTCTACTACAAACGCTTAAGCGTTATTAATAGATTGATTAGACAAAACAAAGCAGTTTATCAAGATATAAGAGAAGGTTGCCTAAACGGCACAACCTCCTCTTATAAAGGCCAACCCATCAAACATGGATAGGAGCTGGATATGATGAGCCTTTGATGAATGAGCGCAGACAGCGGTATATTTAAAGGAAAACAATTGTCAAGTAAAATCTGGCATAAAAAACTCACCACTTTTATCGTAGTGGGATCCAGGTGAAGCGTTCCCTTTTATCCCAAAGAGGCATTCAGAAAATCATTAAGTGGTTTTAAGGACTTATAAATCTCCGCCAGCTTTTTGGGTGCATCTGTTTCCAATAATTCTTTATCCGTGATTGGATGAACCGCCACAAAACGCTTCAGCTTCAGGTATTCTGCCATCGGATCATCTTTTTCAAAGCCAACAGGAATGCGCATTAGCTTTCCTTCATTGCTTAAATCGCCAAAATAACGACAAAAGCTTTCTTCACCTATAATACTTTGAAAAGCCGCCGCGTCATTGGAAATCTCTTTCCGAAGCGTTTTCAACTGATCTTTGTCCAACATAAAAATACCACCTGCCAAAAAAGATTGATTCGGCTGGATATGCAGATAATAGCCCGCATTTCTATAGCTAATATTAGCGCCGAAATTGGTTTTATATGGCTCTTTATTAAGAGAAAACCTGGTGTCACGATATATCCTGAAAAGTGACTTCCTGGCATCTATTCTGCCTATTTCCTTATCAAACCTGGTCATTTCCCCTAGTAATACCTTCACGAATGCAACCAGGTCATCCTGGGCAACGGTGAATAGCTGCTTGTGCTCATTAAACCATTCACGGTTATTATTTTGTGCTAACTTTTGCAGATAGTCAAGAGTAGATTTACGCATCTGCATTAGTTAATAGAATGAAGCCCCATTTTATTCCCTTCGGTATCTATGAACATCGCAACATAGCCAACTTCTGCACTGATATGTGTTTTAGGCACAATGACTTTCCCGTTATTGCTTTCTACTTTATCTAATATGCCCTGTAAGTTGTTGCCACCGTTTAAATAAGCTACAACACCATTTGTGGAGGGTTTGTAATCATTCCCCTGCACAATTGCGCCTGATACATTTTTACCGTCTGTTGGGAAGAAGCCCATTTTGGTACCGAACATTTCCGTTTCGTTGATGGTCAAATCTAAAATGGCTTTGTAGAAAGATACTGCCCTGCTAAAGTCTGTAGCAGGAATATCAATGAAGTTGACGAGATTATCCATTGTCAAATTGTTTTGCGTTAGATAGCAAAGTTGCATCACGCCAGTAGTCCAAAATTGTAAAAATGGGACAAGGTTAATCTAAGCTGTCGAAGATCAACGACATCTTTAAATTATCGCCGTAAAATTCCTTTGGGGTAAGGCCGGTAAACTCCTTGAAATCTTTGATAAAATGTGCCTGATCGTAATATTCGCTTTCATAAGCCAGGCCGGTAAGACTGGTTATTTTACTATTCAGTAATGTTTTGAGCGTCGCCTGTAGCCGAACTGTTTTTGAAAGTTGTTTGGGGCTTAATCCTATGGAGGAGGTAAATTTACGCACCAATTGTCTGCGGTTGATATTGCTCTTCCTGGATAGCTCATCAACAGAAAGTTGCCCGTTGGCCGTCAGGATAGTTTCAATCGTTGATTGTACGACATAGTCGACGGCGGTTGCATCCGTTAACCGGTTGAATAAAAATATTTCGATGATTTGTATTCTTTCTGCAGTTGATTTTGCCTGTAAGATTTTTTGGGCGACAGATTTCCCCTCCTGTCCAAATAGTTTTTCCAGGGGGACGGCAGTGTTTTCCATTTCTTTTATTGGGAAAGTGGCAAAAGGCAAAAATCCATTAGGGTGAAAACACACAAAGAAAGTACCCGTTTCTCCGGTAGGCGCAACTTCATAAGGCCGGGTCAATTGACCTATTACAAAGCATTTGGGTAAGAAAACACTATCCCCATTTTCAGGGTAATGCTTATATGGGGCGCCATAATGAAAAATCATTTTCATACAACCATCAGGAACGATGGTGTTCTTTTTCGGTGTTTTTTCATGCGGACTTTCCAATGTCCAGTAACATTTGACGAATGGGGCCAGATCACTATCCGGTTCAAATATTTGATGATTCATTGGCTTCCCTTTTTTGCAAGTTACTTTACAAAAATCGGAAATATTTTCAATATGGTATTCGCATGAACTTATTCCAATTGGCAAATCGTTTTATCAAAAATGTTACGTTTCTCTTCTATAAGACCTTCTACTTATATATTTTCCTGTTCTTCTTTCCCCATTGCTGCATTTCAATCAACAGATTTTTAAGACTTTGCCCTTTCATGCTGATGCTGTACTCCACTCTTGGTGGGAGTTCCTTATAATCCTTCCTGGTAATAAGGCCGTCTTCCTCCAGCTCTTTGAGTTGTTTGATCAACATCCTTTCTGTAATATTGATGAGCCTATTCTTTATTTCCGAATACCGCAGCACTTCGTGATCCATCAGCGCAGCCAGAATACTTATTTTCCATCTACCTCCGATAAGCGTGATAGTATAATACATTCCGCAGTTTCTTTCCAGGTCCCTTTGGTTTAAAAAGTTGGTTGAATTTTCCTTTCTCATCACTTTTATTTTATACCTACAATTTTGTAGGTACTTGTCATATGCGAAGGTATAAAATAGTTTTGCACAGGATTTAAACTAAAAAAATGATGAAACAGAAAGCCTGGCTTATTACCGGTGTTTCTATAGGACCTATCCGGAAAATAGCGAAGCAGATTGAAGCTACTTCGATTATTAACGTTACAAAAACCAGTTATGACCTTTTCTTTCAAAATAAATAAAGTGATCAGATTATTATGCTTATTAATAATCCCGGGGAGTTTACTGGCACAATTGCCAGCTATGAAAACAATTACAATTGACAACACCCCAATCGCCTATTATGAGCAAGGGAAAGGCGAAGTCATTATCCTCCTTCACGGGTGGCCGCAAACGTCCTATGTATGGAGAAAAAATTTCGCAGAACTCTCAAAAAACAACCGGGTAATTGCAGTAGATCTGCCAGGGTTAGGTAAAAGTGGGAAAGTAGAAAAATACGATACTAAAAACATCGCTACTATAATTAATAAATTAGTGGATACCCTAAACATTGAAAAATTCCACCTGGTAGGTCATGACATCGGTAGTTGGGTGGCTGTTACTTACGCCATCTTCTTTGAGCGTAAACTATCTACGCTAACGGTCATTGATGCTGGCATACCTGGATTGATGGATCCTGCCGTTTTTCAGCCGGAAAATGCCAACAAAGTCTGGCAGTTCTATTTTCACTCGGTTGATGAAATACCTGAGTTTCTAACCGCCGGGAAAGAAAAAGAATATATATCCTGGTATTTTACGAAGAAGTCATTTGTTAAATCTGCTATTAATAAAAACGATATCCAGATTTATTACAAGGATTATAAAGGAACCATGAAAAACGGTTTTGATTACTATCGGGCTTTTAGTGAAAGCGCCAGGCAAAACCAATCGTTCAGCGGGAAATTATCCATTCCCGTTCTGGCAATAGGTGGACGTTTTGCAACAGCAGAACGGGTGGGCGAGGCCATGAAGAAAGTAGCCGATCATGTACAAACTGAAACGATAGAAGAATGCGGACATTATGTTCCGGAAGAACAACCTGGGCAGATAAATAAATTAATTTTAGCGCAAGTGAGAAAGTAAAAGATCAGCCCTAAGGAAACTTCATTTCAAAATGAAATAGCTTTCTCCAAATAGAAGCATCCCATAGAACACAATTCTATGGGATTTTTCCTGCTACAACAGCTATATATGTTGTCTCTTAATATCAATTAAGGGACAAAGACGAAATATTGAAAGGCCTCAAACAGAGCAAAAGCTGGTAAATTTCATCTTCGATAACTGGCCTGATATCCATTTATCAAACCAAAGAAGGTGGCACTAAAAAAGCATCCTTTTATATTCAATAAAAGGATGCTAATACCTGGATGCCCCGGTTTCCCGTTGACAAAATATGTTACTTCACTTTACCTGCCCAGGCTTTCAGTTGATGAATGGCATCAAACAATACGCCTGCTTCTCCTCTGAAGTCGCCGGATCCGGAAGCTTTGCCGGTACGAACGTCATACCACTCATTGAATCCTTTGTTTTTGATCACGCGGTCCAGCATGGGGCTCATTTCTGCATAGGCTTCCAATGGCATACCATTCTTAACCAATGCGGAGATCATGCGTCCACCGAACCAGGTCCAGTCGCCGGCATTCTGGTATACATAGGCAGCCATGTTGGGGAATACTTCCACCGGGTAAGGAGGGTAAACGGTCATACCGATGGTTGCGAATTGTTCTTTTTCTGCAGCGGCCAGGCATTGCTGGTTGATTTCCCGAATCTCTTTCTGGTCATGCAGTCCGGCGAGAATCGCGCAGGCGGAGCCCCCGGTATAAAGAATACTGCGTTCATCGAAGGATGCCGGGAAGGGGCTACCATCCAGGTAGATATGCGGTATGTATTTGTTGGTTTTGGTATCCCACAAATGCTTCCGGATATTTTTCCGGAGGGTAGCCGCGATATTTTTCCAGTTATCTTTAGTGGGATAAGCAGCAGGTTTAATGGCGATGAAATCATTGATGGCCAGGAGGAACATGGCATTATCGTAGATATCAAGCGACCATTTTGTTTTCTCATTTAATGCAACGCCCCATCCGCTTTCTGGCTGTACATCTCCCCAGTCTATGGTAGTAGCGCCTTTTACAAGGCCGTATTCTTTCGCCCAGCGGTCGTTCAATATAAAACGCATGGCGGCTTCCATTCTTTGCAGAACGGTTTGATTACCTACTTTTTCCTGCAGAATGGTTTTATCACCTGTTACGTCGATGTATTGCTTTACGGCTTGTATCAGGGATGATTCCTGGTCTGTTTCCACGGTATTTTTATGGCTGGCCCAGCCTGGCGCCAGTTCTGAGTGGCCATATTTATACCCGATATTGGCTTGCTTTTCATTGATCGCGCCATCGGGAATATTACCATCTGCACCCTGTAGCCTGAAGAACAGGAGCAGCGCTTCTTTTACATCCTGGCTGCTACGTACTTTCAACGAGCCTTTGATAAACGTGTTGAAGTCTCTGATCCAGATTTCGCCATAGCCAGTACCGGCGTTGAAGCCCGTTAATACTTTTAACGCCCACGCCTGTACGGTGTCTAAACGGGGGTCGGCCAGTATCTGTTTAGCCAATGCAGCTTTGCTGATATTAGCTGTTTCCACCCGGCCCGGATAGGATAACAACTTCAACTCTCCTTGCTGTGCGTTTGCTGCCATCGCCAAAATAAGGCATGGCAGTATGAATAATCGTTTCATCTGTCGTTACTTATCGTGTGTATAAAATGTAAATTCTTCCATGGTCATAAACCCGGCATTTCCCCAGTTAGTCAGTAATTTAAAGCGGTAATACCGGAACGGCGCTGTTCCCGCTGGTACATTGAATTCTTCTCCTGCTTTTGCATATGCCACATCGTTATCTGAATTTTGTCCAACGGGCAAACCAGAGGGTTTGATGGATTCATATGAGCCGATCTTTGTCCAGCTCTGCCAGCTACCATCTGGTGCGGGCTGATTACTACCGTATAATTCAAAGGTCTTTACACTTTCTCCGATATACAAGCGGTCATTGGCCTGCCATACTTTGAAACGGCTGAGTGCTGCTGCTTTGGCGCAATCAATGGTAAACCAGCAGGGGATGATGGACTGTGTAGCAAAGCCTGGCGGATTGTAGTTATTATCCCAAAGATAATTAATCAGCCATCCATAGCCCCCATCTTTTACATCTGTTGGTAATTCCAGTACTTTAAAGCCAGCTTTGGATAGTTGTCTTTCAAACACTGGTAACGCAACGGCGTCCACCGCTTTTGGATAGAAATATTCGAAAGCGGTGGAATCGGGCTTGTATCTTGAAATATAAGTCAGTGTTGAGTTATCCTTATAATCCGAAAGTATTGTTTGCGTGTTGTTAGCAGGCGTGACCATCGTATGTGCCACACCATCGGCGCCGGTATAATTCACTTCGATGCCCTGCTCTCCGGTAGCGGCTCCTCCCCAGTTCAATATTACACTGCCATCTGCGGCATGATCTACTGACTGCAATGTTCTGTTAACGAGGGTACTTGTGTAATTTGAACCGATCGCCATTCCTGAGGCACTCACCATCACAGAGCGATGGTTATCCTTATCAAAAGTGTAAATGATAAAACTATAGCTGCCTTCATCGAGGTTGGGAACGAGTACCTTTATGGTATCTGTTCCAGTGGTCCGTTTTACCGGGAGATCCAGGGAATCGTTGTTATTATTCCAGAATATTTTTAAACGTGTCACCGATGGATCATTACCCAACACAACGGATAGCTGAATGCGGTTAAGACCGGCGCCTACCAATGCAGTATCTGCCCTACCCGCATAGACGATTTCGCCCCCTTCCATAAACTTTCTGTAGGCATCGCCCTTTGTTTTGGTACAGGATACGATAAACACCGGGATGGCGAGTATCCATAAAAAAATGAAAAGCCTGATATTTTTCATGTTGTTTATTTCTTGGTTGATAGATGATTTATTTAGTATCTCCCCAGCTCATGAGCTCATAAAAGTTCACATAGGTACCCTTAGACCAGTTCTCTAGTGTCTTAAACCGGATGTACCGTACTTTGGGGACATCCAACGGGAAGGTGACGGTCCAACCAACTGCAGCAGCATCTATATCTGCCTGTGAAAGCTGTCCTACCGGCAAACCCGATGGCTTCACCTGGGTAGTTTTAGTGAGAAGTACCCAACTATCATCAAAACTACCGTTGGGGTTGGGTTTATTAGAACCCCATATTTCCACGACTCTGGGATTATGCAGTGAATACAGGTAATCAGGTCTCATGAACCATACCAGGCGGCTTAGCTTAGCCGTTACCCCCATATCGTAAGTAAACCATTGAGGCATCCTGGCAGCATCTCCGGAATGATAATAACCGCTGGTGGTACTGCCATCAAAAAGGCCGGATACATTCCCACCATAGCCGAGTGGGGCATCGCCTGGCAATACTACTTCTTTCATTTGGGTACGGTCCAGCAGTGCTTCGAATAACGGCGTTAGTTTGATACGAAATGTATCTGAAATATTACCCCATCTGTCCCGTACATATACACCCACCTGTGTTGGTACATCTTTCATATTCCTGGTAGAGAAATTACCTGCCTTCAAATTGGTATATTGAGTCATATAGGGGGAGAACTGTCCAAGAGAATCATTTGCCAATACTACCACCGCCAGATCTGCTTCGCCGGGATTATCAAACTTTATATTCACGCCACCGAAATCAGGTACTATTGCTACACTACGTCTGGCAATCCAGATAAACGGTTCCAGGGGATGCACGGTTACTTCTACAGCCGGAGAAACATTTTCGCTTTTGTCTACCACATACAACGATACTTTATAAGTACTGGTATCACCAAATCCTTCCACGAGCAGACTGTTGTTGTACCGACTTACTTTCGTTTCACTTTTCACTCCTTTTGTGGTGTAGTATATGGCTTTTACACATAACAAATCGTTATCGCCTGGCAGCGTATAGCTAATTTTCGCTGAGCCATTGAGATTAGTTACGGTTATATTGTTCACTGTTCCCGGAGGCGTGTGATCCTCAATAACAGGTCTGGGTTCTTCTCTTTTACAGGAGCAGATCGCCAGGAGGGATATTAGTATCGTGTTGAAATAAATTCGTTTGTTCATATCAGTGCATTTACGCAGGTACAAATATTTTTGACAGAGTAGTGAGCTGTTACCAGCCTGGATTTTGCTGCAGATTGGGATTGATCTGAATATTATATTCCTTGATTGGCCAGAAATAATCCCGAGGAGCCACGAACTGCATGTTATCGACGAATACTCTGCGGTTGTAATCTTCATAGGTAGATTGCAGGATATCCCATCCTAAAATGGGGCTATTCAGTACCTGTGGCGCTGTTTTCCATCTGCGCAGATCCCAGAAGCGGCTGCCTTCAAATGCCATTTCAATGTTACGCTCCTGCCTGATAATATTTCGAAGACCAGCTACAGATGCATATTTCGTTGGATTGTTGGAATAAGTAGTCCAGGAGCTTTCTACAGACTGTAATCCTGCTCTTTGGCGGATCCGGTTCAGGTAAGTCAATGCTTGTGTGGAAGCCCCGGTTTCATTCAGTGCTTCCGCATATAGCAAATAAAGATCTGACAAGCGCATTATAGGCCACGGGTATGATTCTGTTTGCAGGGAGGTGTTGGTAACATTGAGATTCCAACTCACCACTTTCTTCGTATAGTAGCCGGTGATAGAGTATAAACGGCTTTGTTTTTTACCGGAATACTGTTCCAGTTTACTTTGAATATTGTAGGTTCCATTTCTCATGAACCAGGTGGAGCCGTCAAACGCCATATCAGCATAGAATCTTGGTTCTCTTTCGAAATGCAGCCCTACTGTTTTGTATCCTTCCTGCATCCCGGTGTCCAGTGCGGTCACATTGCGTAATTTGTAGCGATTAGCATAATCCCAGGTTTTATCTTCTTCAATGGGTACACCATGACGGGTGTAAAACATTTCCGCTATTTTCAAGGGTGGCGCTAATTTTCCTTTCAGGTTAAGATTGAAATTTTTAGGATCCAACTGTGGGCAGGCAAATGTTTGTATCCAGTAGGTAGGATCTCCGTCTGACGTAGATCCCCATATCAATTCACTGTTCCATTTTTCGCACACGGCATTACGGATATTCATTTCTATTTGTGTGGCGGGGTCCACTTCAAAGATAGAAGGATTAAAATAGTATAATTTCACACCCGCTGCATTTGCCAGGTCGATTGCTTTTTTACAGGCATCACTTGCTTTTGTCCATTTCGTAGCATCGTATTGCGGATTGAACAACAGGCGTCCATCTTTATTTTTCATGCCGGCAAAGTCATTGTTACCGTTGAACAGAGGACTGGCAGCAGTTACCAATACACGGGCTTTGATGGCCAGCGCAGTTACTTTGGTGACGCGTCCGAACTCTGTGGTGGAGCTGGTAATGGATAGTGGCAGCCCGGTATTTTCGCCGGCAGCCGCTTCATCTAACAGGTTTGTTATATAATTTACGACAGAGTCCACTGGTTGTCTGAACACCTGTACCTGGTCCGGTGAAGCATTAATAGGCAGATTTTTATCCACTACTGGAATTGGGCCATACATCCGGAACAGGTACCAGTGAAAATAGGCTTTCAGGAATTTTACTTCAGCGATCCAACGGGCCTTTTCCAAAGATTGCAGATCTATTACTGCATCAACTTTTTCCAGGAAAATGTTACAGGCCCGGATGCCCTGCCAAAGTGATCTTCCGTCATATCCATCCCAATAGTTCATATATGGGCTGGAGCTGTTTTGGTTGCCACGTGCAATGTTATAGGGATCAAGCGCAAAGTAATCCTCACTCATTGGCCAGTAGGTCCACGCCTCATCACCGCCGCTGAATGCCGGATTCATATCTGGATTTCCTTCTCTGGGCAGATAAGAATAACAGGTAAATAAATATTTCTCTGCTTCCTGCCGGTTGGCGAAAATATGGTCAATGGTGGGTATGTTATCCGGTACGATATCCAGGAATCCTTTTTTACAAGCCGTAAAAAATGTTGCGACGGCACATAGCAGTCCAATGGTAAAATACCTGTTGCGAAAGGACTTCATTGGTATTGAATATGTGAATAGTAATTTCATAACAATTGATTTTGGCAGATACTACAAACTAACGTTTACGCCTATGTTAAATACACGTTGAACAGGATAGTTCAATGCGTTGCTTCCTTGTTCCGGATCCCATAATTTAAAGGAACTGATCAGGAACAGATTAGTACCGTTGGCATAGATCCTTAATCCGGAAATATGATATTTCTTCATGCCTTTGTCTCCGATGTTATAGCCGATTTCTGCGCTCTTCATCCGAAGGAAAGCGCCGTTGCGCATCCACCAGTTGGAGGGTTGATTGTTGTTGGCACTTTGTGTAGGACCAAGTCTTGGCCAAAACGCATACAGGTTACGATTATCTTCTGACCAGTGATCCTGGGCAATGACGTTCAGTAATCCGTGTTGATCACCGCCGTCCATTACGAAAGGCGCAATAGCGCTGGGGTCTATTAAAAAAGACGATCTGGCCGAGCCCTGGAAGAAGGTACTAATATCAAAGTTTTTATACCCGAAAGAAAATCCGAATCCATAAATAATCTCTGGTGTAACAGGGTACCCCAATCCATTCGCCATATCCAGGTTAGTGATTTTTCCATCACCGTTCAGATCGCGGTATTTAATATCTCCTCCTCTTGTTTCTCCAAAATTTTGGCGGGGTGAATTTTTTACGTCTTCATCATCTACAAACAGTCTTTCTGCAATAAGTCCATATACCTGTCCCAATGAATGTCCTACGCGGGAAAGGTATTGCATGTTATCAGGGTATTGCGGCTCTTCGTTTACCAATAATTTGCTGGCAGCGTAGGTGAATGTTCCCCGCACCTGCAACCAGGTTTTACCAAAACTTTTATTATAATCCAGTGATAGATCTATCCCGCGGCCTTCCGCCAGCCCCGTGTTGGCACTGATTGGCACAGAGAGACCCATCGTAGTGGGGATATAAGCTCTTTCCTGCAGGATATTGCTACGACGTTCCTTGTAGGCGTCTACCGTGAGGGTGAGTGCGCTCCATAGCCCCAGGTCCATACCTATATTTACTTTTTGAGATTTTTCCCAGGTGATATCTCTATTCTCATATCGGGAAATAGAAACACCGGGCCTCAAGTAACCGTAGTTCTGGCCGAAGTATGACGAGAACTTTGGGTCGTTCGGTTTGATGTTAGACAAATAGAAGAAGCGATCTTCGGCGCGCCCGATCTGGTCATTACCAACCAGTCCGTAAGTAGCGCGGAACTTCAGTTGTGTAAGGGTATTCTTAAACGGTTCTGCAAATTTTTCATTAACCGCATTCCATGCTACACCAATAGAGGGAAAGAAGCCGTAGCGGTTATTCTTTGCAAAGCGTTCAGACCCGTTATATCCGAAGTTTCCTTCTACCAGGTAGCGATTATCATATCCATAGGTAAAGCGTCCGGAAACGCCCTGGTTGCGGAACGGAAGTGAAAGTTGCAATTGTTCGGCATTACCATTCAGGTAATTGCGGCGGATACCGATTAACAGCCCGCTAACATTATGTACTTTATTAAACGTACGATTGTAGTTCAATGCCGCTTCCATGTAGGTAGTAGTATTCACTATTTTACCACCGGGTGAATAACTGAGATATTCGGTAGCCGTTTCCTCGTTTAGCAGGGACAGGGTGTATTGATCGGGATCTTTTACAGAAGGATTGGCTTTATAGAAGAAGGGATTATACTGCCGGCTCAGGTCAAAGTAAGAATAGCGTTTGGTATATGCCATTACTCTGGCCGAAAGACCTGGTGTAATGAAGTTGAAGTCTTGCTTCACCTCCAGTTGTACATTGAGTGTGGAGGTGTTGTATTGCGAAAATCCGGACACCATATAAGCATAAGGATTGTTGTACACCTGACCGTTATTACCACGGGAAGCATTCCCAAACAATGGGTGGTTCACTTTAGGCAGATCGCTGGCCGGGAAGATGGCAGGGAACATTACCGGGTTGGAATTCAGCGCACTTTTGAAGATAGCTGCCCCCCCACCTACCGGGCCATTGTAGTCATCGAAATTACCGGTGGTTCGGATGATTGCTTCTGTGGTAGTAGTCAGTTTCAGGTTCACATTAGAGCGGATCTCATAACTTCTCAATTTGATGTTACTATTGAAATTGTTGCCGCTTTGTGTTTTCAGAATTCCGTTATCCTGGTTCATGGTAGCACCTACATAGTATTGTGCCTTTTGGCCGCCACCGGAGAGATTCAAATTGAGTCGTTGATTGCTCGTATATTTTCTGATCAGTGTGCCGATCCAGTCGTTGTTGGGATACAGGTATGGATTATCTCCTGCTTTGGTATGATCTATTTTATTCTGACTATAGGGCAATGCACCTTTTCTATCGCGGGTGAGTACCGCTTCATTGGCTAACTCCATGTAGGTAATGTTATCTGCCAGTTCTATATTCCGGGTATTTGAGGAGAAGGAATTTTCAAAGCGCACATTCATTTTCGTGACCCCGGATTTACCGGTTTTGGTAGTAACGAGTATGACGCCGTTGGCACCACGGGCTCCGTATAAGGAAGATGCGGCGGCGTCTTTCAATACAGAGAATCCGGCGATATCATCTGGTTGCAGCCGGGCCAATTCTCTCGAAGTAGATTCCATGCCGTCGATTAATATCAGCGGATCTTGTTTACCTGAGCCGAATGTGGTGATACCCCGGATAAAGAAGGAAGCATTATCTGCTCCCGGCTCGCCGCTGCGTTGATAAGATATCAGTCCGGAAATACGTCCGGCGAGCATAGTAGTAAGGTTACTGGTTGGTCCTTTGATTTCTTTTGGATTGATGGTCGTGATGGAGCTGACCATGCTTTGTTTTTTTTGCTGACCGTAGGCGACGACGACTACGTCGTTCAGGTCATTGCGGTTCTCTTCCAGGGTGACGTTAAGGGTACGTCGTCCGTTCAACGGGATTTCCTGTGACAGGTATCCCATCGAGGTAAATAACAGGGTATCGGAGCTTTTTTCCACTTTAAGGGCGTATTCGCCAATGGAGCTGGTGACTGCGCCGGTGGACCGATGCTTCACTTTTACCGTTACTCCGGGCATCGCTTGTCCTTTTGCGTCTACAACTTTACCTAGTACGGTAATAGCCTGACCAAAAGAAGCATTCCCGATAAATAACAGCAAAAGACAGTAAAGGTATTTCTGTCGCAGGGTGGTTGGGATGCATTTTTTCATAACAGTGCAGACAAATGAATAATTAGATATTGGTTTGTATATACATAAGTACATATTAAAACGATAAAGTCAAACTTTTTCAGCAGAAAAATTTCTAATTGATTAATTGATATTAATAATCAAATATTTATATATAAATATATAGTCAAACTTATCTGATATTATTAAAGACATCTACTATTTTACTGTGTCTGTTGCCTCCTGGTGATCAAAAATGGGAGGAGATTTCTGCTATTTATTAACTTGCGGGCGGCTTTCTATGTTATTACATATATGAACTTAACAATTGATCATCAAAGCGGTACCCCGCTGCATATACAGGTAGAAAATCTGTTACGGGAACTAATAAAACAACCCGAATACCAGGCGGGAAAGTTGCTGCCCAATGAAGTGGAATTAGCCAAGAAGCTGGCTATTTCCAGACCTACCTTACGTCAGGCGATTAATAAACTGGTATATGAAGAATTGCTGGTACGGAAGAAGAGACTGGGAACCAAAGTGGCGCATCAGAAAATGAGTTCAAAGTCGATGAACTGGCTGAGCTTTACGCAGGAAATGCAGGCCAGGGGCGTTACTATACGGAATTACGAATTACATATCAGCTGGGTACACCCAGATGAGCAGGTGGCCAATTTCTTTGATATTAAACCTGAGAAGAAGGTCATGAAACTGGAGCGTTTGCGGGGTAATCCGCAGGAGCCGTTCGTTTATTTCGTATCTTATTTTCACCCCAGGATTGGCCTCACTGGCGATGAAGACTTTAAGCGGCCCCTGTATGAAATGCTGGAGCAGGAACACTTTGTTGTGGCTACCGTATCAAAAGAGGAAATCAGCGCCAGGACTGCAGATAAGTTCATTGCGGCGAAACTGGAAGTGGATGTGGACAGTGCTATTTTATTCCGGAAAAGATATGTTTTTGACCAGGCGGAACGGCCTATTGAGTATAATGTAGGCTACTATAAGGCTGAAAGCTTCGTATATACCGTGGAAAGCAGACGCACCCCCTGATGTGCTACCATTTTCATTGCCCTGCAAAAGAAAACTTGCTTTTTTTGGATACAAATAATATGTTTGTACATATTTACATAATGATAAAAGGCAAACATGTTATCACCCACTCAAGCACAACAGATGACAGCGTCGCGGGCCACGGAACAATACCTGATCCCAATGACAAAAGACAAACAGGATACAACAGGATACGATATCTACCCGAGCTTTCCTGCCACGGGTCCTATTTATACAGGTTTTGACACATTAGCCCACTGGATCGCCCGGCAGTCGTCTGATATCGTGATTGATGGTTATGGAGGTGTCCTCTGGGAATCATTCATCGAAAAGCTAGAGACAGCGTTAGCGGCACAAAACGTTAACCCGCATTATATTTCCGTTGCAGATGCCTGGCTGCCATCAGCCGACATCCGGCAACTGATTGCGCCCAGCATCGGTGGCGACGATCCTTTATTCGGCAAGCGCTTTACCGGCGAATTACGCGATTTCTTTTCCGCAGATAAACTGCAACAACTACAACCCATTCCGGGGAAACGCAATATCATATACGGCTGCGGCGCCTCACTGGCCGGCTGGTCAGCCCCCGTACTCTATATCGATGTACCTAAAAATGAAATTCAATTCCGTTCCAGGGCCGGTAAAGTATGCAACCTGGGCCAATCTGCACCAGATAACAATCCGAAGCGTCAATACAAACAATTTTATTTCGTGGACTGGCCGGCACTCAACCGCCACAAAAAACAATTACTACCCAAAATCGATATCATCATCGATGAGCAACGGATCAACAACATTAGCTGGTGTACCGGTGCAACCCTCCGCGAAACACTCGGCCAGATGTCGCGCAACAGCTTCCGGGCCCGCCCCTGGTTTGAACCAGGCGTTTGGGGCGGACAATGGATCAAAGAACACATTCCGGCACTCAACCCCGACGTAGTCAACTACGCCTGGTCCTTTGAGCTGATTGCTCCCGAAAACGGGATACTGCTGGAATCAGACAACGTGTTACTGGAAGTCAGCTTCGACACCCTGCAAATGCTGGATAACGAGGCCCTGCTAGGAAAAGCAGCTGCACGGTTCCCGGACACCTTCCCTATCCGGTTTGATTTCCTAGATACCTTTGACGGCGGTAATCTTTCCGTACAATGTCATCCTTCCGTAGCCTATACCAAAGAACATTTCGGTGAAGATTTTACACAGGATGAAACCTACTATATACTGGATGCGAAACCCGATGCCAGGGTTTATCTCGGCTTCCAGGAAGATATCAACGCCAATGATTTTGAACGTGTACTGCAAAACAGTTTCCATCAGCATGAACCCGTAGATATCGAAAAATATGTACAGGTTTTTCCATCTCACAAACATGACCTGTTCCTGATACCTAACGGCACTGTACACAGTTCCGGGAAAAACAACCTGGTATTGGAGATCAGCGCCACGCCCTATATTTTTACCTTCAAGATGTACGACTGGTTACGGGCAGATCTGAGTGGACAACCACGTACCCTGAACATTGACCGCGCTTTTGCCAACCTGGATTTTGAGAGAAAGGGAGCAGTAGTAAAGAATACCTTACTCTCTCAACCTATGACTATACAAACCGGGCACGACTGGCAAATCGTGTACCTGCCTACCCATCCGCAACATTTCTACCGCATTGAACGCCTTGAATTTAATGCTGTAATGGAACTGAATACAGCAGGGCAATGTCATATCTTAAGCCTGGTGGAAGGCACTTCGATTAAAGTGATTACCAATGGGCGGGAACAAACCGTGCATTATGCGGAAACCTTCATTATACCTGCTGCTACCGGAACTTATACGCTGGTGAGTGATGACGAACCGGTGAAAGTAGTGAGATCATTTATGAAAGAAGAATGTTGCTAACCATTACTTCTCCATTTTATCAACCGACACAAAAACAAATACATCCATGAACCGCGCTTCTTCTTCATTGCTGCTCATCACGCTCATCGCTACGCTGGGCGGCCTGCTCTTTGGCTTTGATATGGCTGTTATTTCCGGTGCATTACCCTTTGTAACAGACCAGTTCCATTTGTCGGATTCCGCACAAGGCTGGTTTGTATCTTCTGCCTTAATGGGCTGCGTAGTGGGTGTAGCCTTCTCCGGTGGACTCAGCGACCGGCTGGGCCGTAAAAAGATGCTGATGGCAGCAGCACTACTATTCCTGCTATCTGCTGTAGGTTCTGCCTTATCGCTGGACTTTACCATGCTGGTACTGGCCCGTATTTCAGGGGGTATCGGCGTAGGTGTAGCCTCCATGGTAGCGCCGTTATATATTTCCGAAATAGCACCATCAAACATTCGCGGGCGCCTGGTCACCTTCTATCAACTGGCTATTACAGCGGGTATCCTTATTGCTTATGCAACTAACTTTCTTTTGCTGCAACACGCCATCAGCCAGGTAGATTCTCCCTCCACCTCTTTCACGCATCTCCTTTTTGCGAAGGAAGTATGGCGTGGTATGATAGGGATAGGCGCCATTCCATCTATCTTGTTTCTCGTTGGATTATTCTTTGTGCCGGAAAGCCCACGTTGGTTGATACAAAACAACCGCCGGGAAGAAGGTTTACGCATTATTACAAGTTTAACAGGAACGGCTATAGATACGGATCACGAAGCATCTGCTGCTGATGCTGCTTCCACTAACTTCTACAAAGAGTTGTTGTCGCCCGCCATGCGTAAGCCTTTGCTGATCGGGATATTATTGCCGGTGTTCTCGCAATTCAGCGGTATCAATGCCGTTATCTATTACGGGCCACGGATACTGAGTGATGCAGGCATCAACATTTCCAATGCCTTCCTCAGCCAGGTAATATTTGGTCTGGCCAATTTTATATTCACGTTAATTGCCATTTGGAAAGTGGATACCATGGGGCGCCGTCCCCTGTATATTGCGGGGGCCATTGGCGGTACTGTCAGCCTGCTTTTCACCAGTATTTGTTTCTATACCGGGGCAACAAATAATATCGCCCTGGTTATCTCCATCATCTTGTTCCTGGCTTGTTTTGCCTTCTCGCTTGGGCCGTTGAAATTTGTGATTGCGGCGGAAATATTTCCTACTAAAATCAGGGGAAGAGCCATGGCGGTGAGCATTATGGCGATGTGGGTATCAGATACCATTGTAGGACAACTAACACCTATATTATTAGGCCGTGCCGGTGCTGCAGCTACGTTCTGTTTCTTTGCGGTTTGCTGTTTCCTGGCCTTTGTAACAGTGTATAAGTTGGTGCCGGAGACGAAAGGAAAGACGCTGGAAGAAATGGAAGGAATGTGGCAAGGGCACTAAAAGTACTTATCAGGTAGATAGCTGTTTTTTATATTCCTTTGTGTATGGCTCATCTGTATTCAGATGAGCCATATTTATTTTCATCAATTAATCATATCTATTTTACCGTAGTTACGACTTAAAATAATTATTTTACAGTAATTATTACATAAAATAATCGTTTTACAGTACTAAGTATTAAATTTACTGTAAACATGACGGTATGGTTTCAATCCCTGTTGGCCATCAATGGTTAAAAGAAAAATTTAATATCTCCGGATATATACTGACTCATTGCTCTTACATTGGAAACAATAATTCAATAGAAATTACCAATAAAGGCAATATTGAACAGGTATATAGCCGGAAGTATGCACCTAAGGAAGATACCCCGATGGCTCATCTGGAATTTTCATTAAAATATGATGATTTAAATCTCCCTTTTTTAAGAAAGGTATTTGATAATATTATAGTCGAAGATATAGAAAGATACATTGAGCTATTTCCATCAAGTAAATATACCAGAAGAATTGGCTTTTTATTTGAGTTTTTAACTGGTAAGAAGTTGGTTATCGGAAAGTCTATAGGTGGAAATTATGTTGACTTGCTGGAAGACGACAGGTATGTCACCGGAAGCATTATAAAGGATGCGCGGTGGCGGGTTAATGATAATCTTTTAGGAACAGTTTTATATTGCCCTATCATACGGAAAACCAATACACTCAAAGAATTATTAAAACAAGATATTAGTGCGAAGCTGGAACAATTAAAGATTGATTTCTCTCCAGCAGTTTTTCACAGAGCCATCAACTATTTATATAATAAGGAAACCAGATCGTCTTATGAAATAGAAAAGGAACACCCAACTCCCGATAGAATGGAAAAGTTTGTGACGTTATTAACACAAGCCGGAACAGAAGAGACAAATCTAGTGCTTAACGAACAGCGGTTGACCCAATTACAAAATGCTATTGTGGACAACCGGTTTGCAGCCAAAGGATTTAGAGATTTTCAAAATTATATCGGACAGTCGTTGCCTGGGTATTTGGATATGATCCATTATATATGCCCACCACCTGGGTTTGTTTCCTCTCTGATGGATGGTCTAACAAATGTTTCTCTTAAGACTATTGGCGTATCATCTGAAATCAGGGCCACTATCATTTCATTTGGTTTCGTTTTTATTCACCCTTTCGAAGATGGAAATGGAAGGATACATCGTTTTTTAATTCATGATGTTTTAGTCCATGATGGGATTGTCCCCAAAGGCTTGATTATACCAGTGTCGGCCCATATGGTTAGTAATATGCGTGATTATGATGCTATACTTGAACGCTATTCCAAGCCTTTAATGCAGCTTATTAAATATACTAAAAACAAAGAAGGGGAAATTGAAATACTGAATCCAGAGGAAGTAGAAACGTACTACCGATTTCCCGACTTAACAGAACATTGCATTTATTTAACAAAAACAATCCATGCCACTTTAAAAGAAGACATGCCCGAAGAATTACTGTTCATACAACGGAATGATGAAGTAAAACGTGCCCTGCAGGATATTGTAGATATGCCGGACCGGAATATAAACCTGATGATTTTATTTTTACATCAAAACAAAGGCATATTCCCTAAACGCAGAAGGGAGCAATTCTCCCAATTGACAGACCCGGAAATTGAAAAAATGGAAATCGAATTTCAAAGAATATTTGAATTAAAATAAACGATTCAGAATAATGCTATGGCACTTCAAATTTGCCCCAACTGTAAGGCCCAGTCATTCACATGGAGTTATGACGAAGAAGATACACCTCCCACCACATGGCATTGCAACGAATGCCGCTATTTCGCACGTGAAGATGAAACCTTCGAAAGAATATGCCAGGTATGTAATATAAAAACGGAATCCAGGCTGGAAGACGAGCAACACATCTACTGGTGGTGCAGTTCCTGTAATAAAACAACGGAAGTATCCCAGAAATAAGGAAAGGATACTTCTAAAAATACCCTTTCCCACATTGCATAATTACTGCCTCGCCATCGTAAACGTCAACCTGTCCCCCGGCGTAACCGCATTTTCCACATAATATACCATCGTCTTACAATCGTAGCTTTCGATGATAGCATTCAGTTCCCCTTCCTTGGTTAAAACATTTCCTTTCAGTTGCCAGGTACCGTGCTCTGTTTTCACCGGTGAGCAAGTGGTTCCTGCATCGTTGTACTCATAGCTGCCATCGCTTTTGAAGGTGATGATATCATCTTTTTCACAGTCGTCGGTAAAGGCATAGTAGTCTACCGGGGCGGCGGTGGCAGTGGCCTTATATTGCAGGGCGGTCAGTTTATAGGCGCCGGAGATGTTTGCTACATTGATGGCACATGCAGGTTGTGGGTTGCTTTTTTCTTTCTTGCAGGATAAAAGGAGGGTACCTGCTGTCATTGCTACTAAAGCCCATTTTTTTGTAATTGTATTCATACATTTGATTTGAATGAGATAAGGATGTTTGCCAGTAATACCTCCCTACTGACCCAAATGGTTGGATAAAATGAAAAAATATTTTTTTTTGGCGTTACCCAACCCTTCTTTAAAAACCGGGGTATTAGTGACGGAGATCGGGCTGCATATGAGTAAATAATCGTATTAAAATAGCCGGTAAAACAAGATGAAAAACATTGTATTAGTATTGAGTATAGCGGGTTTGATGAGTTGCCGGACATCGATCAAGCTGGCTATCCCGGAGCAGTTTAAACAACAGGCGGTGATGCAGCATGTGAACGGCGCCAGGGGGAATAAGATGTCGTTTGCCAATTTTAGCACCTCTAAAATTAAAAGGGGGATGCATATCAGCAATGCACCCTGGTTCTGGGGCGGGAATGGCTTTTTCCTGGAAAATTTATTCCTGCAGAAGTATGGCATTAAAAAAACAGAACTGGTTACCCAGGAAAAAACAAAATTCCGTTACACCTTGTCTGATGGAAAAAACCAGGTAGACATATATGCCCGTGAAAAAGAACTGGAAAAAAGGCGGGGATACGAAACGATTAATAACGATAACAGCATCCTCAATGGCTTTTCCGTGTTGATGGCCTATCAATACGTATTCTCTGCGATGATCGTTACAGATACCACCCGGGGAAATAATAAAAACTGGGAGTTGCTGATGACGAATATCTACGACCGGGAAGCAGAACGCGACAACAATCCTTTTACGTTTGTAAGACCAGAAGATAACGGACTGGCGACCAACGGTATTGACACTATTTTTGTAAAGCCACTCAGTATCAAAAAAACGGCCTTATCCAATGGTAAAACAGGGCAGTTGCCGTTTAAATTGTTATCCGGGTATGAGCTAAGCACACATGACGGGGTTATTGCCATCATTGACCTGATAGACCGGAATATCTGGTTCTATAATGAACTGACTGCCGCCGACAAGCTGCCTGTCAGTGCCATTGCCACCGCTATTTTTGCGAGGCGGGTAAATGATGCCAAATGGTAACATCTTCCGAAAACATGCCTATAAAATACTAATGGTTTAATAATTCCTGGAACAAGACTTAAGCAATATCATCCTTGATTGCCGCAATGGCAATAGAAAAGCGCAGGAGCAACTGTACAGGCAGCTCTATGGCTTTGCTATGGCTATTGCCATGCGCTATGCAACGGATGAACATGAGGCTGGCGATATCCTGGGCCATGCTTTTGTAAAAATGTTCCGGAGCCTCCACACCTTTGACACCAGCAAAGGGAACTTTCATGGATGGTTGAAAAAGATCATTATCAACGAATCACTGGATCACATCAAACAACGGAGCCGGTTTACCAGCCTGGAATTACATACTGCAGAAGAACCATTTGTCAACAACAGCATTATTGAAAAAACAGATGCGGCCGCTATATTGCAACTGGTCCGACAGCTACCACGCGCTACCCATGCGGTGTTTGTATTATATGCCATTGACGGCTATACACACAAAGAAATTGCCGCACAACTGAACATCAGCGAAGGTACCAGTAAATGGCATTTAAGTGAGGCAAGAAAAATTCTTCAACAGAAATTAACCGCAACAAAAATATAGTGAATAAAACCACACCATACGAAGATTTAATAGCAGCAAAGCTGGATCAGATTCCGGTGCCTGATATGGCAGACGGTATCTGGGACAACATTGCCAAGCAATTGGATGCCGATATGGGTACCCCGGAAACCAAACTCACGCCTAAATACAAGGGTAAAATCGGGTATGGCTTCCTGGGAGTAATAATTATTGCTGCTTTAATATACTGGTACTATCATGCTACACACCAGGCGCCTTCCAACACTACTGCACCAAAAGCACCGCCAACAATAGAAAAAACAATACCGGTTATTGATAGCCCTGCGAAGATTGATAATAATATAGAAAAGAAAAATGCGCCCATCGTTCCTGTTATTACCAGGAAGGATAGCGCATTTTCTCCTACTCATTTACCAGACAGTATTCATATAGATGTTCCTGCTGTGCAGCCTTTAACACCGGAAAAAATTGATTCCTTTCTTGCTCCTCATCAAAAAACACCGGAACGGGTTTTTGATAGTATTTACCAGATGCCTGTCCGCAAAAAGCCTAAAGGCGTAAAAGGGATCCAGCCAGATGACTACCGGCTGGATGTTATCAAAGACTCGATCCCTAAAAAACAATAGTGCCTTTACCGCTTTGTTGCTGTTCCGAAGAATTTTTCATGCAATCCCTGAAATACTACAAACAGCACCGGGATAATAAACAGGCCCAGTATCACCCCAAACAACATTCCTCCTACGGCGCCCGAGGCAATAGCACGATTTCCCTGCTCGGAAGCCCCTTTGGCAAACAACAGGGGCAGCAACCCTGCGATGAATGCCAGGGACGTCATCAGGATAGGGCGCAACCGAAGTGTGGCGGCCTCCAACGCTGCTTCCACCAGCGATTTGCCTGCACGCCGGCGTTGAACGGCAAATTCAACAATGAGGATGGCATTTTTTGCGAGTAACCCAATCAGCATAATCAGCCCTATCTGCACATAAATATTATTGGTTACATCCATCATCCGGATAAATACAAATACCCCCAACATCCCGGTAGGGAGCGACAACATCACCGCAAGTGGCAGAATATAACTTTCATACTGTGCAGACAACAGGAAATAAACAAACACAATACATAAACCGAATATAAAAACCGTTTGGGAACCAGATGCCTGCTCTTCCCGTGCCAGGCCAATATATTCATGTGAGAAATCAACCGGCAGCAATGCCGCTACTTCGTTTACCGCTTTCATGGCATCTCCGGAAGAAAATCCTTTATTGGCCTGCACACTGATGGTAATTGCATTGGCCTGGTTGAGGTGATTGATCACTTCGGGACCGAATACACGTTGCAGACGGGCAACAGATTTCACGGGCACCATTTCGCCATAGGCGTTCTTAACATGTATATAATCCAGGCTGCTTTCATCTTTACGAAAAGGAATATCTGCCTGTACTACCACGCGGTAATATTTACCAAAGCGATTAAAATCAGAGGCATATACACTGCCATAATAAGCCTGCATAGTATTTAACACGTCGCTTACTTCTACGCCAAATTGTTTGGCTTTCACATCATCTACTTCCAGCTGATACTGTGGATAGTTGGCGCTGAAAGAAGTATATGCGCCGCCAATTTCTTTACGGGCCAGGAGGCTGGCAATAAATTCGTCTGCCTGTTTCGCCAGTTTATTGATATTGCCACTGGTGTTATCTTTCAGCACTACATCCAATCCATCTATTGCGCCAAATCCAGGTACGGTTGGCATGGTAAAAGTAAAGGCATAGCCTTCCGGGAAAGCGGCAAAAATCCGGTTAATAGAATCTGCGATCTGGTTAATATCTGAAAAATCACCTCTCTCTTTCTTCGCTTTCAGCACAGTATACAATGATCCATACGAAGAGGAAACCGTGGCAGACATGAGGTTCTCTCCTACTACCACTACCGTGAAATCAACGGCCGCTATTTTACTCACTGCACTTTCCACGCTATCGAGTAATTTTTTCGTCCGCATGTAACCGGCGCCTGGCGGGAGACTTACAGTAGATATCAGGTTACGCTGATCTTCTGTAGGAATAAAGCCTTTAGACGTGTTTTGCGTCAGGAAAAAGGTAGCCGCAATTATCAGTGCCAATCCACCGAAGGCCCACCATTTTTTCTGTATCAGGAAGTGTGTGGCTTTGGCGTATTTATGGGTAGTAGCAGTAAAACCAGCATTGAACAATTCAAAAAAGCGACGACCTCGCTGCTGCTCTCCCGGATGTGTTTCTTTCAACAAAATTGCAGATAACGCAGGACTCAGTGTCAACGCATTCACCGCAGAAAGAACAATGGCAATAGCCAGTGTGAAAGCAAACTGCCGGTAAAACACACCGACCGGACCATCCGTGAGGCCGATTGGTAAAAACACCGCGGCCATTACCAGGGTAATCGAAAAGATGGCGCCAGTAATTTCGCTCATAGCTGTAACCGTGGCTGTTCGTGGCGTCATTCCCTGGCCCAGCTTACTATGTACCGCTTCCACTACAACCACGGCATCATCTACCACAATACCAATGGCCAACACCAATGCAAATAAGGTGAGTAAATTGATAGTGATGCCAAACAACTGCATGAAAAAGAAGGTACCGATAATGGATACTGGTACGGCCAGCGCAGGAATCAACGTAGAGCGCCAGTCCTGGAGAAAAATAAATACCACCACAAATACCAGTATAAACGCTTCCACCAGGGTATGAGTTACCTGTTCTATGGCTTCATCGAGGAAGTCTTTGGTGCTGTAGCTCAGGTTATATTTTATGCCACTGGGAAACGATTTCGACTGTTGTTTCATCAGTTCGTAAATAGCAGTTTGTATTTCGTTGGCATTGGATCCGGGCACCTGGTAAATAAATAGTCCTACGTCTGCCTTTCCATTGGTGCTTACCGCAGACGCATATACGTGATCGAGCGATCCCAGTTCAATGCGGGCAATATCTTTCAGGCGCATCACTCTTCCCTTAGCATCGGCGCGGATCACAATATTTTCGTAGTCCACTTCCTTATTCAGCTTGCCTTTATATTTGATAGTGTATTCAAAGGAAGACTCGCTGCCTTCTCCCAGTCGGCCGGGTGCGGCCTCCAGGTTCTGGTGATTGATAGCGGTGATGACTTCGTCTGGCGTAAGCTGGTAAGCCGCCAGCTGTGCAGGATTCAGCCAGATACGCATAGCATAGTCCTTGCTGCCATATAAAGCCACTTTACCTACGCCTGATATCCTTTGTATTTTTGGGATCACGTTGATCAATGCGTAGTTATTAATAAATTCTCCATCATAGCGGCTGTCTATTGCATACAGGTCCATGTACATGATCATACCGTTTTGTTGTTTAGCGGTAATCACTCCGGCTTGCACAGCTTCTTTGGGTAACTGGCTCATGGCCTGTGCTACGCGGTTTTGCACATTTACGGCTGCCTGATCGGCATTGGTGCCTTGTTTAAAGAAGACGGTCAGCGTTAACGTGCCATCATTAGCGGAGGAGGACGACATATAGGTCATGTTTTCCACTCCATTCACCGCCTGCTCCAGCGGAGTAGCAATGGCACGTGCGATGGTTTCGGCGTTGGCGCCGGGATACCTGGCGGTGACTACCACAGAAGGAGGCGCTACATCAGGGAATGTTTCCATAGGCAACCCTTTCAGGGCTAATAGTCCCAGTATTACCAGGATAATAGATACCACAGTGGCCGTGACTGGACGGTCAATTATTCGTTTCATCATACATTGTGCTGTTTATCAATACCGGGCGGCCGCTCCGTGTGTAATTGTTATTGTTTCGTAGAACAAATGTCTATTTAATAGGCAGGGTAAACAATACAGGAGGAAAGAATCCCTGGCTGATAAATTTATCACTATGTGCTGCTGGCGGCTTCCGGGAAATGAAATATATTTGGATCATAAAAATGGTACTGTATGTATGTTAAAAAGCTCCCCGAAATTGAATACGGTGTAAATATTACCATCAAAGCATTGGGTGGCAAGTGGAAGCCTTGTTTACTCGACTGCATCCAGCTGGGTATCCATCGGCCGAGTGAAATGTGGCGGGCCATCCCGGGTTCTACTCTACGGGTGCTGAGTCAGCAATTGAGGGAAATGGAAGAAACCAATATTGTGTATAAGAAAATATATGCAGAAGTGCCGCTCCGCGTGGAATACCACCTGACCGAATGGGGCAGTCGGCTGATAGAAGTTGTTGCCATCATGAATAAATGGGGGAATGATTATTCCGACGCACACTATGATGAGCAGGGCTGCCGGCGGGATGAGAATGGTTGCACCAAAAACAATTGATATCGTTTCTTATAAATAAAAGCGCCACGAAAATAATTTTACCAGCAAAACAGGACGCAGTGCGTCCCGTTTTTTTTTATGAACTGCTAGTGAAGGTTCTCCGCGTATTCCTGTGGTGTTTTGCCTATCATTGCCCGGAAGTCTTTGATAAAATGGGCCTGGTCAAAATATCCCAGATCGGTGGCCAATTGCGCCCAGTTCATTTCCTGGTTATCAGCAATACGTTCTACTACCTCATGAAACCTGAAAATTTTAATGCCCCATTTAGGGTTGACGCCCACATACTTACTGAATAATCGTTCGAGCGTACGGATAGAAAGATGAAAACGATGGGCCAGCTCCGTGGCGGAGATGATGTTTCTATTGTTCAGGGCTTCCGTACAAATTTGTTGTACCAACTGCATTTGGCTGGTTGTTTTCGGAAGAAGCTGATGCAGCAGGGTTGTAATAGCTTCGAGTGCGGGACCATGGTCACTAAATGGTACAATGGTGATCTGTGGTGTAGGAATCCCTAATAAGCTATATGCCTCTCTTTCCTCACCAGCCATCGTTTGCAGGGGTTGTAACAGAAAAGGATAAAAGCCTCCCGGCTTAAACCTCACTCCTACTACACTACCGGTACCAGAGATATGTTGAATAAAGCGTTGCTTTCTAACACCATATACCCGCGCTTCTTCTCCTTCAAATGTCAGTAATACCGACAGGGAAGGTAATACCTCCTGTATGTGTGTATATCCTTCCTGCAGCGACCATTCCACAACCCAGAAGTGTTCTATAAAATCAGCTAACAGCGGATCCGGGAAATACCTGTTTAGCTGGAAAAAGGGTGTTCTCTTATTGTGGTGCAGGATACCGGTGGCTGCTGTTGATTTTTTTTCAAATGAGGGCATATTGTCGTGTTTTTACAATACCGCCAAATTCTAATACAAGAAATTTGACAAAAAAAGTATGGACAACTTCAAAGCAAAGGTAGCTGGCTTTTACGAACTAATTGAACGAGGTAAGTTTCTGGAGGCATTGGACGCCTATTATGCCAATAACATATCGTCAGCAGATAATGATGGTCCGCCGATAGTTGGGCTGACAGCGCTACACGAGGCGGTGACGGGCTTCCTGGATCGTACCACTGATATGAAAATAGTACTTGAAAACAGCCTGGTAGCAGAAGGTTACTCGGCGGCACAATGGCATTACCGGTTTACCAATAGCAGGATTGGCGCGGTAGATTACCGGCAAATCTCCGTCGCGCATTGGGAAGACGGCAAGATTACTAAGGAGCAGCATTTATACTCCTTAAAATTTTAATGGTGTAGTCCTGTTTATTTGTATCCGGGTCTGCCGGGGGCCTGGATACAAATAAATACAGACATGGGAAGTCCTATGCCCGGTTAAAGGCGTTCAGCAACAAGGTACAAGCTATTAACAAATGCTATGAGAGGTTTACAGGTGGGCTGGACTAAAATAACCGCGTAAAATTTTCACGGCAGTTCCGATCTGGTTCTTTACTGTTTGGATGCTGGTATTCATTTCTTCCGCTATTTCCTTATGGCTTTTCTGGTCATAATGTCTCAAACGGAAAGCGGTAGAGGATTTAGGCGGTACTTTCCTTTTCAGGGCGGTATTCACCTGGAAATAGATCTCTTTGCTCTCCAGTGGGTCATTAGGCAGAAAGGCTTCATCCGGAATAACACTGGTAAACTTCTTTTCACGGGTAATTTTGTTCAGACAGCGATTACGCACGCTGGCATACAGGTAGCACTTCATAATAGAAGCCCTGTCCCGGTTCTGATAATTTACATCAATTCTAAGGAAGGATTTCTTCTGCCAGAAATCGATGAAAAACTCCTGGATAAGGTCTTCCGCCTTGTCCTCATCTTTCAGCATGTCTACGGCCAGCGTCATCAAAATACGGTAATACTTGTTGTACACGGTGGTAAAAGCTTCGGCACTACCATCCTTTAGCAGTTCCAAAAGGACTGCATCCTGGTTGTTTTGTTGCATTCTCGTTTCCTTTTTGAGAGATTGGTTTAGGAAAAATTAATTACACATTTTTTAGTTGTACGTGTTAGAAAATTGCTTTTCTACTGGTTTAACACTTAGGTTGAAATTGGTTTATTTGCATCCCCTTTTTAAAACTTAACTTAAAAGTAATGCTATAAAACATTAAAACTGGTTAAGCATTTGTTAAGCAGAAATGTTTAAAAAGTATGAAGATTAGCCGTGGTGGCTATTAAGGACAACAATACGCTTATTAACAAAAGGGAGTTAATGTAACCAATTGGTTACATTAAAAAAGGGCCTTTTTAAGGCCCCGAAATGACATCAAATAAAAAAAGCGGAGATGAGTAGCACACCTACCTATCTCCGCTTCTTATGTATTTAAAACGCTTATGGCTTTAAAAAGTCGCCATCCACTATTAATAACTTTACGCCCACTGCCGACAGGGAACGATGCGAACTTAAATTGTCCGATACCACATAGCTCATACCTGCCGATAACTCCACACTTTCTCCATTTTCCAGTTCACTCACAAAAGCACCCTGCAAACAATGAACAATATGGCCTTTCTGACACCAATGATCTGCCAGGTAACCAGGTGAATACTCTACTATCCTTATTCTCAGACCGGGAAACTGCAACGTTTGCCAACGGGCAGTACCACTTTCACCCGGGTGAATAGTAACCGGAATACCAGACCAGTCGATCGCCTGGAAAGGAATAGCTGTGCTCATATAAAAAAATTTAACGTAAACGGATATACGCTTCTACTATTTCATGGTTTACATTCAGGCTTTCAATTTTCTCTATCCCCTTTTGTATCAGGGTATCATGCTGTAAAGTAAGCGTGAATGAAAAGTGTTTGTCCTCCCAATCCCGGTAGGTACAATACTGCAGATGCTCTTCATACTTGTCGCCCACCAGGGTATAAGTGCCGGCACCGGAGCCATAGGCAACGTTAGCCGTATCTTTTCCCTTAGTTAAATCATGTTTGAAGAAAGCAAAGTGAGAACCATTGAACATCTTAATCATTTCTTCAGACTTTCCCGGCACCGGGTACGTGGTGGAGGTATCTCCGTTTTTAATCAACTTACTGTAGGCTAACTTCCAGGTACCGGTTATTGGTGAGGTGGCGGCAGCAGGAGCTTCCCCTACTTTTTTCTCTCCGCAGGAGGCAAGGGCAAATGCTATCATTCCAGTGACAGCCATTGAACGTAGATTCATATCAGTGAGTATTTAAATCCAATAAAGAGAGTTGCCTGGATGCTACACACTTTCATCAGGCCGGAGTACAACGTTACTCAAAACATTTTGATTTTAAAATACAACCCGTCAAACAAAAGGCCGGTACCCGCATGGATACCGGCCTGCCAGTAAAAAAATGATTTATCGTATTACCTGCAACTGGTTACTACCGGCCGGCTTATGTAGTATCAGATTATAAATTCTGTATTTACCATCCGAAGATGTACCCACCATAGCCGATTCTCCTCTTAATTCATCATCGGTACGCACCAGCCCCACTGCCTTTCCATCTCCATAAAATCTGAGTTCATAATGTTCCAGCGGCTCCATCTCCAGGTGGTAATTCCGGATCTCATCAAACCGTTTCCAGGTATCTTCTGCATCAGCTGGTTTATTGAAAAAGAATGCCTGTTCTATTTCTACCTCCCGGTTGTAGAGCAGGCCTGCAATAGCATCCATATCCCCCTTCGCCAGCAGCTCGCGGTAATGCTGATAAAATGCCACTACTTCTTTGGTCAGCTGTTCCTTATTTTCCTTTCTCAGGTCCTGACTCTGGCTCCAGCCCTTCAGCTGGTAAGGCACAGTAGCCTCAAAGTTGCCTTTGAATTCTACATAGGGAATATTACCAATTTGTACTTCCGGCATTTTATACTGAAAAAGCTGCTTATACTCCTGTTGCTTTTCTTTGTCATAATCTCCTACTTTAATTTTAATATTCAGGCCACAGTTGTGCGCTAGCAGGAAGGTGTCCATTTTGTCGTTATCGTCCATCCGTGGATACACCCGGATAGTAATATCCTGTTTACCGCTTTTTAGTACATTGGAAGAAACAGGCACAATTGCTCCACCCTGGTTTCCGCTTGTAAAACTTACCAGCGCAGGCATATCATTTACCAGTATTTCGTATGTACAGTTATAACTCTCAAAATCCAGCAGGAACCGGGGATTGTAGTCATATTTTTTAATTAACTTATAACTGTTCAGGTATTTTTCCTTGATGTTCTGATTCATGTTTTCTTTTTTGGCATTTGATCCCTGACCACAACTTTGCAGTGTAGCCATCAAAATAAAAACAACGGCTATTATCGATTTTCTCATCCGTCCGATTCTTTTTTGGTTAAGTATAACTTGGGCAATGATAACCTTTTCTCGTCAATTCCAATTTCAAAAGAAGCCTTCGGATTATAATCAAATATTGAATTATACTTCGCTGGTTTCCCCGCTACTTCCGGTGTTGGCGCAGCATCCTTCTTTTTCTTCTCCCTTGCTTTTTCCGAAACATTTATTTTTCCTTCCACCATTCCCTCAATTTTTATGCCTTCAAAAACAAGATCCAGGCCGAGGTAAAGCCCATTTTCATCGGAGCCAAAGATACCCTGCAGCCCCAGGCCGGATGAGCCTTCCAGCCCCATTCCGAATGACACTACTACTTTGGTTTTCAGGAAGGTAACCGTTTTTGCCAGGTTCAGTTTACACTCCACTTTCACTGAAATAAATGCCCCACCTTTAATCAGCTCTTCTTTTTTATCGGAGTGGCCAGCCTCTCTCGTAAACACATTACCTCCTATGGTATTATGTTTGAATGTGGCCTCCATATCTATCTTACCGATAATCGACACATTCAGCACCACCTTACTTTCATCGTCTGCCAGTAGGTACAATAAAGCATCCACTGTTTTCAGGATCGCGTAGGCGAGTGGATGACGGCGGCAAAGTAATTCCAGGAAATCCCATTTAACTTCCAATCCAATCAGCGGTTTTGCCTCCAGCTTTATCAGCACTGTTTTTCCGGCTCCCCACTGCTCCGACGATTTATCCACCGGCGGCATGGTTTCATAATACCAGGATGCAGCCAGCCCCACTTTCGGGAACTGCAGTTCATAATCCACCGGCTTACGTTGCATCTTACTGATCAGCCCCTGTATATTCTTATCGGTACTAGCCTTATTCTTATTAATGAAGGCATCAGGATCTTTTCCATCTCCTTCTACATCTGCTTTCGCAGTATATTTCCCCTCCAATATATCTTTCGCTCCCTGAGCCAGTTCCCATACCTTCCTGATCATGCCGCAGTACTTCTGCACCAACTCCTGGATGGGTTCTATGCTCTCCTTATCGTTATTCCATTCCACTTTGATGGAAAACTGGAACTTACGGAGCACTTCCAGCAATTCAGCGAATTTCCCGTTTGTTTTTACATCTGCCGGCGGCGCGTCTTTACTTTCGGGCAGCGCCATCATCTGCCCAATTTCGCGGGCATTGGTTTCGTTATAATGATCCAGTACAGGAGTGGGTTTGCTGTATTTGTCTTTCACCTTATCTCCTATCTTTTCCACACTCTCCATCCTGTTCAGCACAAAGCGCTGCATTTTACCGGTGATCCCTTTCCCTTTGTTATCGTTGGCAAACTTTTCCTTCAGCTGTTTGAAGTCTTCTTCCTTCATGTTAAACGCCAGGGCTGCGGTCCATTTAATGTCGGGGTAAATGGCGAAGTCGATGACATGTTTCCAGCGGCAGGTTTGTATGGTCACGGGGAAATGATCTACCTGGGCCGCCGGAATCCAGATATAGCCCAGTACTCTTTTGGCCAGTTCTACTTTGTCGAGGCCCTCGGGCATGTATTTATATTCGGCATCAAATTCCAGTTCTGTATCGGATGATTTAATCACACCAGAGAAAGAGCTGCCGGTCTCCCGTTTAAATTTGTAGTTATTCAGCTTTACTTCCACTTTCCCTTTGGCGGCGCTGTCGCTGTCTCCCGGCCGCTTTACGCCCGCCTTTTCATCTTCTTTTTTATATCCTTTTGCCAGGAAGCTGCTCAGGTCTATCACATGATCTTTATGTTTGGGAGTAGCGGTGCATTCCTCTGCATGTGTCACCAGGCTTTCCACCTTTAATTTGATCGTTTTTTTGGCGGGGCCTCCGCCGGCAACGATATTAAATGTTAGATTTTCCGATGGCTTGAAGTCCAGAATATTTTCATTGAAGATGGTTTGCAAGCCGTCGTCTTTGCTTTCTACGGTGATCATACCGTATTTGCAGGGCTGGAATCTTTGCGAGTTGGTGGGGATGTCTCCCACTATCACCGGTTTATTACCGCCATACATCAGGGGAGAATCTTTTACTTTTTCATCCTCTGTTACCGTGATAAAAGCTTTTTGCAGCGACTTGGAAATCTTACCGTTCTTGCTTTTCAGTACCGGGTATATCTTCAGGCTTTCTCCGGCACCGGGTTTCCAGAGGTCGTCGATAAACACATCGATGATGGCTTTTTGTACAAAGGCCTCATAGGTGATGGTGCCGGCGGCGGCAATCTTAGCCGTTTTCTTACCGTCTTTATCTTTTAAAACGTAGTCGGTTACCTGTTGTGCGCCGCGGGTGGTTTCATCATTCAGTATCTTGGTGATTTTCACCTGGCGCGTAAAATGTTTGATCGCATCGTCCGGGGTTTGCTTGCCTTTTTCGATGTTGGCTTTTCCGTCCGTACGCTCCCATGGTGGCAGGTCATCATCTGATGAGGTGGTGTCATGGTCCATCAGGAATATTTTAATTTCATGGCCATACATGGCCTGGGTATAGATATGCAGTTGTACGCTTTGCCTGAATTTCCTGGCGCTGCCGGTGATGATGGCGCCATCATTGTTGGGAGAATATTCCCGCCATTCGGCAGAGAGGAATGCCGGTTTACCTTTGGCGGCCACGAAATATCCGTGTGTGGCGGAATTGGTGGGCTCCTGTTCACCGAGTATGGGTTCTATCCACGCCAGGCCGCCACCTTCCACTATTTTAGGGAAGTTGGCATATACGAGTGGTCCTTTCAGGGCATCATTAACATCTTCTTTTTTGAAGGTGAGGGTGCGCAGCATAGACCAGATCCAGCGATACGCCGGTTTGTTGGCCGCTGCCGGCGCCTTCATGGGTATTGTAATTTTTGTTGGCGCCGGGATCTTTTCCACCATGGTCTTGATAGTGGTCATTTCTGCACGTATGGATCCTGCTTCGTTTAATACGGCAGTAGCTCTTTTGGCGTCAACGGTTCCTTTGGTAGCCGGAATGGTAACAACTAATTTTTTATTATCAGACATGGCTGTTGTTTTAGAATGGCTGCCCCTGTGGCAGCTTAATCAGGAATAAATCTTCTTCTGCTTTTTGTACATCCACCATAGGGTTCAGATGTGATTGCACTTCTTTATCAGCTTTTTCTGCATCTTTCTTTGTCATGTCGGCTGTTTGCCCATGGAAAGTAATGTCGATACAATCTTTGCCACCGATGGCACAGGTGCCTTTGCTGTCTTCCAATAAAATATTACTCCCTCCCGGTAGTACCACTTTATCATAAAACCCGCTCCAGGCGGTAATAGCCGGCTTACAAGGGTTATTATTCATTTTCTTGCAACTGCCGAAAGTATTGGCTTCAAAGGGCTGACCAATATCTTTGGTATTAGCCAACGGCTTTTCTGCACCATCTTTATCATTGATATAGTGTACCTGTTGGCTCTTTACTTTTAGTTTATCGGGGGTAGTGCCAAACTTGCACTGGCAGATGGCACCCTGGCATACCAAATGTTTTTCGCTCATATCCTGATTTTATCCACGCTTGAATAATGATGAAAAGAAGCTTTTCTTTTTCTCTCCTGCTCCGCCATCTCCATCGGGCATTACCACCTGCATAGTGGGCGCCGGCGCCTTGTCTTTTTCCCGCAGGTGATAGACAGAAAAACTAATTTTCTTTTCCCGGCCGGCCCCAAATTCCATCTGGCATTGGCCTATAATGGCGTTGATCGAATAGTCTTTATGGTATAACTTATAAACGATGTCCATGCTTCCTTTCAGTGGGGTATGTATGTCCTGCATCTGCTGCGACAAAGGCAGGTCTTTTTCCTGCAGCAGGTCTTCTGCACTGCGGGGGTCATTGCAATGCCCTTTTTGCTGAAGCACCAGACAGCCACTGTCGGTATGATGCTGTACCGGTTTTTGCGTTACCGCAAAACTTACCGGCGCCGTATAGGGCATCACCGGCAAATTGGCCGTGAGTGGCCGTTCTATGATATCGCTGCCCTGGTATACATTGGAGAAATAGAGTGCCATAAACCAATCGCGGCAAAGTGATTGATAAATATGCGCATGGCTGCTAACGGCGAGGTCCATGTATTCCACGATATCGTCCGTTACGTTGCCGGTAAAATATTGTGTTATTGATGGTTTGGCGGTTTCCCAGGCGGCAGCTATCTGTTCCTGGTTGGCCACCGCTGTAAACTGGCCGGCTTCATTTACGGTTACCTGTAGTGGATACAACACCTTACCACAGCTTTCGGCCAGCTTATCGATCATCTTTTCCGGCGCCTGATCGTTGATATATACCTGTCCTTTATTGATTTCAAAGAGGAACTGTGTCCCTAGTTGTTTTCGTATACAGCATACCGTTATTTCATAGCTGATGGTTTGCTGCGCACCAGGGGTATCGAAGGTATATGTAACACCGTAAGTTCTGTTCAGATGTATTGGGTTAAAGCGGAAAGCATTTGCCGCTACGGATGAATGATTCATATGGCTATGGCTTCTTTTTGTGAGTGCTTGTTGTGATCAAACGATTGGTTTGTACCAGCACATCATACACATATTTCCGGACGGATACCGGCAATGCGCTGGTATCTGAATCGATTTCGTAATACAGTGGTGGACGGTTAGTAAACCCCAGCTCTATCACTACCGCCGGTTGGTCGTGGCAATATACGCATCCCCATTTGGCCGTGTTGCCGGCGGTGAATAACAATGCAGGAATGGAATCAATGATAAACCGGCTTTGCTGCCACTGTTCAGCCGTTTGTTTTACTATCGAAGAATCGACTTTCGGGCCGTTGGTGTCCAGCCAGGTACGTTCCAGTGTGTGTGGCGTAATTTTATATTTTGCACGTACGCCCATAGACATGACGCCAAACTTTACCCAGTCCAGGGAATTGTTGGTGGTGGTAGTTTGTGCGGGTGCACAGGCGCTTGCCAGCAATAGTAATATAAAGGGAAACAAATATTTGCCCATACTAATAATTTGAAATTAAACTTCTGTCCTTCCTCATGATATCCCATTGCCATTTGAAAAACGAGCACATTTTCTCTCCTGCTTCAAATGGGTTACGGTTGCCATTCTTTTGCCAGGTGTAATCCATGATATTATCGGTATGGCCCTGGAAGAAAGTAAACGGCGGTGGTGTTAGTCCCGCCAGCGGGTCCCCGGCACTGAAGGTGTGTTGCAGCCCCAGTGAGTGGCCAGCTTCATGCAGGAGCGTGTGCCGGTGATTCAGTCCGTTCAGGAATATCACATATGCATTTCCCCATTGGAATTCCTTCATTACATTTCCGTCGGTGGAAGTTAAGCCCAACAGGGAGCCTGCCGGAGCATCTGTCAGGAATATATAGGTGCGTTTATTGGCATCTGCATCAATGCGGCCACCGGCAGGCTTATGCGCACCGTATTTTTCGTATAGCCGGATAATATCCTGCAGGTATTGATCTGACGAAAAAGGCCGGTTTCTGGCGTAAATATTATCCAGGCAGAAAGTAACATCATTGTCCGTGAATGGAAGGGTACTGATTTCGAAAGAAGTATCTGTCTTCAGTTCTGCCCTGATAAGTGCCTGGTTAAAAGAGTTTCTTTTAAACTGGTATTCGAAGTCCTTTACGTGTTTTTGCTCAATGGTAGCCATACTGGTGCCCTGGTAGCCTACTCTCACCAGTACCAGTTCCATTTTTGGAATTTCGTTGTTCTGGTATACCATCAATTTTCCCACTTCTGTTTTCTTATTACCAAGCTTTGCGAAAATCTTTATTTCTTCATGCTGTGACAGCGGGGCATCATGATTCACTACATTGATGGCGCCTTTCAGTGTATAATACATCACTCTTACACCGCCTGGCAGGATCTTCTTTTTCTTACCGCTGCCTATCAGTGTACCCATACTTATTTTCTGCGGAGTTACTTTGAGGTGAGGATTTTTACTTTCGAAGATAATTTCGGTACCGTCGTTGATTACTTCTTCAATTTCCTCCAGTTCCACGTCCAGCTGAGCGCCGTTTTTGTTCATGGAAGAGCCGTGTTTAAACTGTGCGGCGGTGGTATGTGGGAAGAGTGAAAGCCAGGCTGGGTAATAGTCTTTCCCATAAGGCTTTACCGGGTTCTTCACATCTTTCAGGTAAGTGCTTTTCACAGCGCCTACATTATCCGCTAAAGGCAGTGTGCTCATACAGGATTGGCCGTTATTATCCCGCTCTATAAAAAAGAGGGGATAAATATATTCATCCCGGACCCAGTCGAAGCCGTACTCGCCTTTGTAGTCGGCAGGTCTTCTCACATGTACCAGGAATTGTTTGAGTTGTTTTTCCTTTTGTTCGGGTGCTTTGTATTTATCGTAAATGATTTTATCGGTGCTTTTCAGCTTCACCTGGTTAGCGGCATTCAGGCTGATATCGCCATTGGTGGCGTACGTGACCGATTGTTCTGAATGTTCTACAATTGTTTTTGCTACAGAGATGATGTTTCCCATGTGATCTGCATATAGGAGTTAAAACATTTTTGCTTTATCGCCGCTTTTATTCACAATTTGTTTGGCGCTATGCATTTCAATATTTTCTTTCGTACTGTTCATGCTCACTTTCTCGGCGGTTTTCTCAATACTTTTAGCGGTGCGCTGCAGGGTATCATCCGCCACTTCTTTGATATTCGCGGCCAGCAGGCTGAAGTCTTTGGTAGCTGTTTGAGAAATATTTTTCCCGGCGCTCACCTGTATGTTTTCCTTTGCGGTGAAGCTGATATTTTTCGCGTTAACGGTAATATTTTCCGGTGCGCTGATATTGATGCTTTGTGCGCTGGTGTCTAATGTTACGATGTTACCGGCTTTATCGGTGATGGTGATGCTTTCGGCGCCATCCGTATCATCGAGGCGGATAATGTGACCACTGCGGGTTTTAATGACTTTCAGGTTATTCTGTGCATCGCCGAAACTCGTTTTGGCGTTACCGTTATATACGGTTCCCATCACCAGCGGGGCTTCGGCATTGCCAGCTTCAAAGTCCACCCACACCTCTTCGCCTGTTTCAGGGATAAAATAAAACCCTTTATCCGCTCCGCCATGTGGCGATACAATACGCAACCAGGGCGTACTGCCTTGTTGCTGCCACTGAAATTTCACCCGTACGCGGCCCAGTCCTTTGGGATCGTTATTATCTGTAACAACGGCGCTCTGTGGCTCGCAGTGAGGTATCAGTCCTACGTTGACGGTGGGCATGGCTGTTGCGGCGGGAATGGCTTCGAAAGTATTTTTATATAATCCGTTTTCGGTGCAATGATGTACCAGCTGTGTAACCACAAATTCGCCGTGATGTTCCTGTGACAGCACTGATTCATTCACGGAAATAATATCGCCGATGCGCAGGGCGCTTTGCTGGCTGGTACCTTTCAGTACAGCCATTTGTGACAGCCTCCCTTTTTTCTGCAGGGCAGTATATTTATCCAGTTCTGATTTGGCACTGCTGCTAACGGCCTGGTGGAGGTTATAGAGAGAAGTTTTCTTGTAGAGCCTTTCGCTCACTTCTTTCATATGGCTCGTGTATACGTCGAGGTTACCTGATGCAGCAGTGTTGGTATCATTGCTGACAACCTGGTTTTGCCGGTACTCAAACGCATGCAGGCGGCTATTATTGGATTTCACGGTGAGGTCGAGATGAAAATCGATCAGGTCTACCTGGTGTGTGAGTGTTGTTTTTTGCGGGCGATAGTTGCCGAACACTACTTTCTCTCCATCATAGAAAAACCATTCCCCGAAGCGGGCAGCGAGTCTTGATATAAACTGATAAGTAGTTTCTTTGTATTGTACAATGTACTTGAGCGCGTCGGTAGTAGCCGGATCTATTGCAGGAGATTTAGCGTAAGGTCCGCATCCCTTCAGCGCTTCCGAAACAATGGCCGACAGTGTTTTTTGTTCGAAACAAGCAATGTGTTCATCATCTTCCAATAGCATTGTAACACTATGTCCTTTGATAATACAAAAACCATGGGTACCGTCGCTGGCTTTGCCCATGCTGATGCCGTTTACAATGCCATTAAAAATTAACGGTTTATATACGCCATTGGCTTCTACTGGTTTTATGGAGATGGAAATTTCCTTGCCCAGGAACTCTTTACTGGCGCTGAACAGGCCTTTCCCTAATTTGGTAAGCCAGTCGTATCCAATCATAATTTCAAAGGCATGGTGTCCATTAATAGTTTGTTGCAGTTCCAGGGAATGAAAAGAGGTGAACTGGTGATCACCAATAGAAAATGAGGTGTGCGTATACAATGACATTTCGCAGCTTTTACAGTTTTTAATATGGTTATAAACAATATATCCTTTATCAGCGGCCATTTTCGGCGCATGAAAAATGATATGGGTCCTTAGTTCAAAATGGAATTATTCAGGAGCTGCCTGTTGAAATAAACGGGTTGAACACTCAACAGCAGATAGATATGGTTCCTAATAATCTGCAACTAATATACAACAAGTGGCAGAATTTTTAGCAAACGAAAACAAAAAATACCACCCATCACATTTAATACGCAAAAGAGCTCTGCCGTAGTAATAATATGCCCATGAACAATTAAGTTTACAAGCTCAAAATTACTACTATGTCCCCTACCCGTATAACCCGGCTACTGGCCGGCCTCCTGTTACTCGCATTGCCAGGTAGCAGTCAGCAAAAAATTCCGGCGAAAAATATCGCAGAGATCAGATCTATTGATCCTGCCGACACTGATTTTTCTGACCTTCAAAGTATCAAGACCGCCATTGGTGATGCCCGGATTGTATTACTGGGAGAACAAACGCATGGCGAAGGATCAACTTATCTAGCCAAAACAAGGCTCATTAAATACCTGCATGAGCAGCTGGGATTCAGTGTACTGGCGTTTGAAAGCGGTTTTTATGACATGGCCCGCATCTGGGAAAACACGCTCCACAACAGCCCCTTCAGGAAAGAAATTCCCGGTAGTTTATTTTACATGTATGCAGGCAGTAAACAAATGTTTCCTTTGTTTGACTATATACAATCGAAAGTGCATCAGCCGGATGAGCTGACGGTGACCGGGTTTGAGAGTCAGCATTCCGGAGAAAAAGCAAAAACATTGCTATTTCCTGATTTTGAATTTTTTCTGAAAGAAAGGAATCCTTCCCTGTTAGGGTCTGACTGGGAAATTTTCAAAAAACTCTCAGTCGCCACAATGGCCTCCAGGGCCTATCGTCCGACGGAAGACGAGAAAAAAATATTCTTCCGGGAACTGGCTGTCTTAAAAAAATCATTATCCCCGGATGATGTAACACCGGAAAATCATTTCATTGCATCCGGTGGTTTCTGGTACCGCGTGGTATGTAGCATTGAATCAGAAGCGTTGCGCTACTGGGAAATGGTATCCGGCAATGAAATGGCCGTAAGGGATCTGCAGATGGCGGAAAACATTATCTGGCTGGCAGAAAAAGTATACCCTGGTAAGAAGATCATTGTATGGGCGCATAATGTACATGTATCTAAAGGCACTACCGGGATCAAAACAGCGATTGATCCGGTAAATAACTTCTTCTCTACTTACAAACCGCTGGGCACAACAGTCCATCAACATTTCGGCAAGGCAGCTTATACCATCGGGTTTACCGGTGCGGCAGGTACCTTCATCGATTTCAATGATGGTAAACTGCAAACCATTCCACCGCTGGCCCCTAACAGTATTGAAGCCACACTTTCCAAAACAGGATACAAGTATAGCTTTACCAACTATCAATCATTAAAAGGTACGCCTGCACCGGGTATGCTGATGGATTATATACCTGGAACAGCGGTATGGCCGGACGTGGCAGATGGTTTATTCTTCATTAAAAACGTAACACCGGTAGACCGCTAATAGTCCCGCAGGCAGCCATCTATACCTCTACTTGTTGCTTTTTATAAAATAACGAGTAATTTCATCCCTCTTTCTCCGGATGTCGTTGGTGCCGACATACCTGATGATGCCAAAGATCACATATTATACACTTTAAATAAGGGATGATGAATTTAAAAGGATGGCTGCTTGCGTGGATAGCCTCCACCGGCAGCATAGCTGCGGTGGCACAGGAATACACATTACATTCGCCGGATGGAAAAACGGAATTACGTATATCCGTTAAAGATAGCATACGATATGCATTATCGTACAATGGGAAAGTGCTGTTACAACCAGCCACCATTGGGCTGTCAACTTCCATTGCGCCGGATGGCCCCTGGAAGGTAGCCAATACCAAAACCAGTACCGTATCACAATGGCTGCATCCGGTAGTGAAACAGAAATACGCCCTCATCGAAGATCATTACGACCAGTTACAGATCAACTTTAAAAACCGCTTTACACTGCAATGGCGTGCTTACGACAATGGTATTGCCTGGCGCTGGCTGGTGAACACCAAAGGCGCCTGGCAGGTGATCAACGAAGCTGCCAACTTTGCCCTGCAACCTAAAGACAGCACATGGTATCCCGTAGAAGATGGCTTCTTCTCTCACAATGAACGTCGTTATCAACACCTGGCAATAGATCAGCTCAAAGGAGCACAAAGCCTGGCCAGCTTACCCGCTTTGTTCAGTGTAGACGGCATTAAACTTCTTGTTACTGAAACGGCCTTGCTCAACCATGCCGGCATGTGGCTCAAAGGAGATGGCAGTAATACTGTACATGCCGTATTCCCGAACTACCCGATAAAGAAAGTGGCTACCTCGGACCGTGACGAACACGTGGAAACCCGCGAAAACTTCATTGCAAAGAAAGAAGGTGCAGCACAGCTTCCATGGCGTATTGTAATGATCGCTCCGGAAGATAAAGACCTGCTGGTAAATGAACTCCCCTATCAGCTGGCCGAACCCTCCACCGGCGACTACAGTTGGGTAAAGCCAGGTAAAGCGATCTGGGACTGGTGGAATAATAACAACGTATACCAGGTAGATTTTCGTGCCGGCGTTAACACCGCCACCTACAAATATTACATTGACTTTGCCGCCAGATATGGTCTCGAATACGTAATACTGGACGAAGGCTGGAGTGATACCAGGAGCCTTCTGAAAGTAGTACCGGAGATTGATATGGAAGAATTATCCCGTTATGCGGCGGCCAAAAAAGTAGGTATTATCCTGTGGGCGAACTGGCTGGCACTCGACCAGGAGCTGGAAGCCTCCCTCAACCTCTTCGCCAAATGGAACGTGAAAGGTATCAAAGTGGATTTTATGCAGCGTGATGATCAACAGATGGTCAACTTCTACGAAAGAGTAGCCAAAGCCGCTGCTGTACGCAAAATGCTGGTAGACTTCCACGGCGCGCACAAGCCTGCCGGCTTACAACGCACCTATCCCAACGTGATTTCCTTTGAAGGGGTATACGGGCTGGAACAAAGCAAAGGTGACGACAGCAAATCCATTTCTCCCGAACACAACGTAACTTTTCCTTTTATCCGTATGGCGGCCGGACCGGCAGACTATACGCCAGGAGCTATGCTGAATGCGCAAAAAGACGACTGGGCACCACATTGGACCAATCCCATGAGCATGGGCACCCGTTGCCACCAGTTGGCCATGTATGTAGTATATGAAAGCCCGCTGCAAATGCTGGCAGATAACCCTACGCACTACTACAAAGAAGCGGAATGCATGCAGTTCCTACAGGCGGTTCCTACGGTATGGGATACCACCATTGTGCAACAAGCCAGCGTAGGAAATTACATTCTCACTACCCGCAAAGCCACTAATGGCGACTGGTACGTGGGCGGTATGACTAACTTCTCCGCACGTACGTTAACACTGGATTGCAGCTTCCTGCCGGAAGGCAATTACACGATGCATGTCTGGAAAGATGGCATCAATGCAGATAGAAATGCGCAGGACTATAAGATGGAAGAAATTACTGTAGACCGGCATTCGAAAGTACCGGTGGTGATGAACATCGGCGGCGGCTGGGCAGCACGCATCGTGAAAAAATAATTTTAGCAAACGGCAGCCCCCCGGGACTACCTGCAAATTTCCGGAATAAAAAAGCGGGTGCACTCCAAAAGGCACCCGCTTTTTATTTAAAGTTTAATGACCCGTATCACTTCCGACTTTCCTCTTCCTTCCAAAGTCAATAAATACATCCCATTCTTCAGGCGTCCCAGGCTTTCATTGATCCGGTGTGTTCCGGGCGCAATTTTCCACTGGAGCACTACTATGCCTGCTGCATCTACCAATGTAGCTTTTTCATAAGCTTCCTGGAATGCGATGGTGAGTTGTTCGGTAAAGGGATTAGGATAGACCCGTGTTTTAGTCAGCGTAATAGTTTTAAGTGGCGCCATTACGGACGACGACATACCTTGTAATGGCTGTACCGGTGTACAGTTATCAATGTTAAACCAGTTGAATTTAAAGGTGCCGGCTCTCACGTTAATACCGGTGTAAGTCAATGCAGGTAACGTAATGGTGTCACTGATCGTTTGCCAGGTGCCCCCGGTATTCGGGATATTAATCACCCCATACAATACTCCTCCATTGCCAACGCCTGCTTGTGCTTCCGCTGTGGTCAACACCCGCAAACGCACAGTATATTTGCCCGCTGTTGGTACTACCAGGTAACTATAAGCAAACCAATCGCTCAGCTTCAGGTTAGTAAAATTCTGTCCGCCGCCCACGTCAGTGCAGGCTTCTTTCACAGGGCCTGTAATATAAGACGAAGCACTTTCTGCTTCATACCGGTTATTCACCGCACAATTATATGCTGCAATGCGTATGCTGGCTGACTGGCTCACCCCACTCACGGTAGCGGTTACACTGAAAGTGCCCGGCGTGCTATCCGCCGTGAATAATCCGGTATTGCTAATATTATTACCTGCGCCGGTGATAGTCCAGGTAGGTGCAGGCATGTCTATTACATTGTTAGCAGCATCGTATCCGGTAGCGGTAAACTGTTGCGCATTACCCACCGGCAGTGTTACCTCAGCCGGTGAAATGGCTATCCTGGCTGGCGGTGGAGCCACACAGTCGTCGATACTGAACCAATTGAATTTAAACGTACCGGACACCACATGTATACCGGTATAAGACAACGCCGGTAATGTGATGGTATCTTTGATCGTTTTCCATACGCCGCCGGTAGATGGAATATTAATAGTACCGAAGCTTTGGCCGCCGTGCCCTATAGACACTTGCGCCGCTGCGGTAGACAATACCCGCAAACTGATATTATACCTGCGGGCAACCGGCACATTCAGGGTGTTGTAAGCAAACCAATGACCGGCATACAAATTTTTATAATTCTGCCCGCCACCTACATCGGTGCAGGTTTCCAGCACAGGGCCGGCCGACAGTGACGATGCCGACTCTGCTTCATACTTCCCGTTGACCGTACAGCCATAAGCGAGTGTTACAGTAGCCGTATCAATGATACTACCCGCTGTTAAAGTGATCCGGTAAGTGCCCGTGGTATTACCCGCAGTGAGTACCCCATTTGCCTGGATACTATTACCCGCACCACTTACCGCCCACACGTTGGATGTTGGTAATGGCATTATGCTATCCACCTGGTCATAGCCTTTAGCAGTAAAGGTGTAAGTAGACCCAACAGGGATCGTCACGGTATCTGGTGTAATCCTGATCCGCGTTAATACAGGTAGCGGCAATATTTTTACGGTAGCGGTACCGGTAACGCCATTGTCTTTTGCCTGAACAGTGAAGTAGCCAGTGGTATCCGCCGCAGTAAACAGGCCGGTTTGACTGATCATAGTATGGCTGTTATTCACCGTCCAATCTGGTGCAATCGCCATTTTAAGACCATCCTGGTCAAACCCGGTGGCAGTATATTGCTGCGTAGTCAATGCCAGCACTGACACCGAATCCGGAGCCACTTTAATACTATTCAGTGCTACCGACTGGGCTGGTATAATTTTCAGCCAGTTAAAATTCCATCCTGAGCTGTTAGCCAGGATGCGGATAGTTTGTGTTCCCTGCTTTAATGTAAAGGCCGGCGAGGTAATGGTATACCAGTTTTGCCAGCCACCAGATACGGGCATACTCATGGTGATGAGGGTAGTAGTATCCAGTTGGACAGACAGGTTGGACGAGGTGCTCACCGCCACCCGGAACTGTATACGATATAGCCCGCTATCCGGCACATTAATATCGTATTCCATCCAGGTGCCTTTGCCGATATAGCTGATGTTCACATTTCCGCTGGTATCGGACACCGGTTCTGTGCAACAGGTATTACTGTTATCAAAGGCTTCTGCCTCTATCCTTGCCGGTACCGGCTTATAATTGGTAGGGCGGATATTGGCATAGGTAGTGGTAGAGCGGGTGATGGTATCTACCGTAGCCCTTGCCGTTATAGTACCGGACGATTGAAAAGTGGCCTTACCACTGGCAGTGATCGTGTTGCCGGCGCCGGTAATACTCCATACCGGGTTGATGGCAATAGGCCGCCCATTCTGATCGTTGGCAGTGGCGGTGTATTGAACCACTTTGCCCGGCAGCAACACCTGGTTGCCCGGCGACACGAGGATTGTGTCCAGCATAGGCGTTCCCAGGCCTTTTTGATAAATTCTTACATAGTCTACATTCATACTGTCGGGCCAGTTGGAATCGGTAATGTTTCCGCCCATACCACCGCCTATAGCGAGGTTCAGGATGACATGAAATTTCTGATCGAAAGGCCAGTCTTTCCAATCGGTTTGTGGATTAGCGTATGCGTATACGCGACTGCTGTCATAACTGAAGATCAGCGAATCAGCAGACCACTCCATGGCATACACGTGATAGGCTGTATTTACATCCGGTATAAGACGTGAGCCGGTAAGATGACCACCGTTTGTCCAGTTACTATTTTGCGTATGTACCGTAGACAACACCGTCCCCAGGTTATTCCCTACTTCTTCCATGATGTCCAGTTCCCCACTGGCAGGCCATGCACCATAAGCGCTGCTGGTAGGCATCAGCCAGATGGCCGGCCACGATCCTTTGGCTTTGGGTAGTTTGGCGCGCACTTCCACTTTTCCATACAGGATATCCATTTTACCCTGGGAAATCAATCTGCCGGAAGACCAGGGTTCAGTAGTGTTGCCGTTGGGATAATCTTTTTTGCCGGTGATGACAAGGTTGCCATTGCGCACGCGGATGTTGTCGTGTGTGGTATCCGTATATACCTGTTGTTCTCCATTGATCCATCCTTTGGGGCGTGGATCTACGGTCCATTTGCTGCGATCCGGCAATCCATCGGTATTAAATTCGTCGTTGTATACGAGCGTCCAGGCAGGATTTCCATCAAACACCGCATTACCTTTTGCCGTATACGAGGCTATGTTAGCGGTGTCTAATTCAGTGCCTGCCACCATTAGTTGCAAGGTCCTTTTAGAATAGTTAGCCGGCGAATTTCCACCCAGTACAATATTCGCCAGGGTATCATTGATTCGTTGAATACTATCTATCCGTACGCCGGGAGGAAGATTGGTGGCTGTCCAGGACTGTTTGGTCAGCTGCGCCTTAAAGGCAGCTCCATTGAGCTTTGCGGGAATGACAGCCCCGTTTTCCTGTCCCATCAGTATCCGTGTATTCGTTAACGTGATACCAATAGGATTAGGCGCCTGTACCAGGTCGAAATACAAGATACCGTTGGCTTTTTTACCATCGATAAATTGTACGGCGATATTGTTCAGGTCTGTGCGGTTCTTTACACTCTGGAAGTTAAAGGTGGCTTCTTCCCACTGGTTAACATTCTTGATTTTGTAGGTTAAAAAAACTGCTTTCGTGTAGTCGGTACCGGGTTGCAGTTTAAACATCACTTCTTCTTTCACATTGCTGTACACCAACATTTTGAAAGTACTGTTGGCAGACAAATCGAAAGGTGTATTAAGCGGACAGCTGGCGCTCATGTACTCAAAACAGGTGGTATCCTTCGTAAATTTTGCCACGTAAGGACTGGCATTTACGGAAGATGGCGCTGGATTGGCAACATGAAAAAGCACCGATCCGGTGGCCCCTGCGCCGGCATAATACGACCATCGGCCGGAACAGGGACCATGTCCCTCCATGTCGTCCAGCAACAGGTACTGGGCATGAAGGGTCTGGCACAGCAATATGCTGCACCAAAAGAGCAGTAACATTTTTTTCATAACGGGTATTTTTTATCGTGGAATAAAAAGCATTACAGATTTGGATTCATCACTGCATCTGCACCCGGAACAGGCATCCAATATTTTTGTTTTGTAATAGGACCATTTACTGGCAAATCGTCCGGGTTTTTGTTGGCATTGGCCGCCTCTACTTTCTCTAACCGTACCAGGTCAAACCAACGGCTCCATTCACCGGCCAGTTCCCAGGCCCTTTCATTCACTACAGCGTCTGCAAAATCAGCACCCGATAAATTGGCCGGCAGTGGGGTAAGGCCTGCGCGTAACCGCACCGCATCAACGGCCGCATAAGCTTCTGTACCAGGTGTTCCTGTAGCCCGCGCCTGTGCTTCTGCATAGGTAAGTAATACCTGTGCATACCGCAACATGATTACCGGGTTGTTAGACATGTAAGTATCTTTTTGTCCGCTCTGGATGGTGAACTTTTTATAGTAAGGATGCTTAGTAGTTACCTGCTGCCAGGGAATGGTTTGCCCTTTTACAACAAACTCCGTGGAGAAGGTAGCGTCTTTACGACGGCCCGCCGGGAAGTTATTAAAGAAGTTAATTTCCGGGAAGAAGTCGGACCAGCCGCCTTCATTTTCAGGCATGGTAGACAAGCCATAGAAAGAATTGTAAGTAGACCACTGCCCACGTGTGAACAAGGTGAATACATCTTCCGAAGTACCTCCGGCAAATATTTTCAGGTAATCATCCTGGTAAAGGTCAAATTTATAGGTGGCTTTATTATCGATCACCTCTTTGGCTTTAGCCGCGGCCAATGCATATTTGGAAACATCTTTCAACGGCCATCCGCCTTCCGTCAGGTATACTTCTGCCAACAACGCTTTCACGGAACCTTTGTTAGGCCTGCCCGGATCACGTTTGTTATTGGGCACCCAGTCTTCTGCTTTCTGCAAATCGTCTTCAATCAGTTTATAAACTACTGCTGGGGTGCTTTTCTTTAGAGTCAACAGGTCGGGGGTATATTTCTCTGAAGGGATCACTGGTATTTCTCCCCAATATCTTGTTAACCAATAGTAGCAAAGCGCCCGCAAAAAGTAAGCTTCCCCTACAATGGCGTGAACAGTGGCTTCCGTGCCATCCGTTACGGCGTTGTAGTTATTGATGATGTTGGTGGTAGATTGTATAGTTTTGTAACAACCGCGCCAGATGGGCGTCATGCGGCTGTTGAGCGAAGAAACATTGAACCGGTCAAACTCCCGGAATTCTTCTTTATTGGAACCCGGATGCGTAGTGAGATCATCTGCGCCCATACACATCGCTATTTGCGACACGGTGGTAAAACCACTTTCCCAGGGAACCATCAGGCTACCATACGCACCGGTGAGGGCGGCTTCCAGCCCGGCCTGACTGCTAAGACCAGCATTGCCCACAATCAGTCCCCGGGGACTTTCTTCCAGCGATTTGCTGCAACCTGCTAATATGATGATGAATGCGAGTGAATATATCTTTTTCATGTGGAACCGTTTGAGAATAATTAAAAACTAAGCGAGAAGCCGCCCGTAATTGTTTTTGCATTAGGATAAGCACCATAGTCAATGCCCTGCCGGAAATCGCCTGCGGAAGAATTTGCCTCCGGATCTATACCGCTGTAATTGGTAATGGTCAATAAGTTGGTAGCGCCAATAAATACTTTGATGGCGGCAATATTCCTGATCATTGTTTTAGGGAATTCGTAGGACAGGCTAATATTTTTCAACCGCACAAAATCTCCTTTTTCCAGGAAGCGGGTAGATTGTGTGAAGTTCCGGTTGGTAGTGCTGAAAGCAGGAATATTGGAGGTTTCATTAACACCCGGAATGTAGCGGTTTACAATTTGATGCAGCGTAGCTTCCCGTGCATCGCCGCCATAGTACATGGTAGCCGCGTTGTTGTAGTTCAGCCGGTCAAAGCCAAACATCCCTTGCAGGAATACATTCAGGGTGAAATTTCTATACGTCACTGTGTTATTCCATCCTGCGGACGTTTTGGGAATACCACTACCGATTACGCCGTAATCACTGGCATCAATCACCCCATCTGCTTTAAGATCCAGGTACCTGGAATCGCCTGGTTTAGCGCCAAATTTGGCAGCTTCTGTTGCTTCTGAAGGTTTCCACGTTCCAAGATAAGTAAGGCCCCAAATGGCGCTCAACGACTGCCCCGGCATCACCACAAATTCAGATTGCGGCGACATACCGGAACCGATCTTACGGGTATTGGGATCAAACAGGATGGTTTTGGCGCCAATAGACACCACCCTATTTTTTACAAAGGAAACATTCAGGTTGGTATTCCATTTCAAAGGCCCCTTGTCTACCACCGCCGCTTCCACAGACACTTCCCAGCCTTTATTCTGCACCGTACCTACGTTGCGGGTAATGGTATTGCCGCCCAGGTAAATAGGCAGGGTTTCATTCAGTAAAAGATCACGGGTATTCTTCACAAAATAATCGGCACTCACGGTGACGCGGTCATTTAAAAAACCCATATCCAGGCCTACGTTCTGCTGTTCCGTGGTTTCCCACTTCAGGTCTGGGTTACCGATATTACCCAGCACAATACCGTTTAAAAAAGTACTGTTGGTGAAGGAAGCAATTCTGTTGGAGTAAGCAGAAAAAGTGCTGTAAGGCCCCACTCCTTCACTGCCTGTTAATCCCCAGCTGCCACGCAATTTCAGGTTGCTGAACAAGCGCTGGCTTTTCATGAAAGATTCTTCAGAAATCACCCATCCCACTGCCGTAGATGGGAAGTAACTAAACTTATTCTTATCTACAAACTTAGAAGAACCATCTCTGCGCAATGCACTGGAAATAAGGTATTTCCCGCTGTAGGCATAGTTCACGCGGCCTACCAAAGAGAAGATGCTCCATTTAGAATAACCGGAACCCGGGTTGCTGGCAGTTCCCTGCGACAGGTTATTCCATTGAAAGCTTTCATAGGTCAGGTTGGAAGCACCTGCCGATACATAGTTATAGGTGGATTGCTGGTATTCCGCTACCCCAGTGATATCCAGGCTATGTTTACCAAATAATTTCTTGTAGTTCAGGGTATTGGTATTCTGCAACCGCATTTCTTTGTTAGACCTGATACCGGCAGTAGCCGTACCGGAATTCACCACTTTCCCGGTAAAACTTTTATCGTCGTAACTCAGGTAATTAGCGCCGAACTGTAAATTCAGCGATAAGCCGGGTACAATGATATCATCAAATTTAAACCCGCCAATTACATTGGCCAGCATGCGTTCCCGTTCGGCCAGTTGCTCGGTGGTTAGTGCTACCGGGTTAAAAAATACAGACCCAATAGGATCACTGGCGGTATAAGTACCGTCTGCTTTCCGCACCGGTACAGTAGGCGACCAGGTAATAGCCTGTGCCAGCGGGCTATGCGGGCCATCCGCAGGAATATCTATATTCAGCCCGTCGCTATAAGAGCCGGTGATATTGAGTATGGCTGAAATTTTATCAGTCAGCTTAGAGTTAATGTTAGAGCGGATCGTATACCTTTTGAAAGAAGAATTTTTAATGATCCCATCCTGGTTCAGGTAATTACCGGAAATAAAGTAACCGGTTTTATCATTTCCGCCGGAAAGACTAAGCATATATTCCTGCGCAAAAGCACGGCGGAATATTTCATCCTGCCAGTTGGTCCCGCCTTTTCCTGCGTAGTCTTTTATCTGCGCTTCTGTGAAAGGTGCAGTGGTACCAATAGCCGCGGCATGTGCATTGGCTGTTTGCGCAAAAGTGGCGGCATCCAGCAGGTCCAGTTTTTTTATTACTTCAGAAGAAGACAGGCGGGTGGAGAAATTCACTTTCAATCCGCCTTTGATGCCTTTTTTAGTGGTAACAATGATAACACCATTAGATCCCCTGCTGCCGAAAATAGCCGTAGCAGCGGCATCTTTGAGCACCTGTATAGATTCAATATCGTCCGGGTTGATGGCAAATAATTCTGCGCCTACAAAACCATCTACTACATACAACGGACTGTTATCTCCATTGATAGAATTTGCGCCGCGGATACGGATACGTACACTTCCACCGGGAGCGCCTGCGGCATTGGTTACCTGTACACCAGATACCCTTCCCTGCAATACCTGGTCCAGCCTGTTCACCGGCTGTTCAGCAAAATCTTTGGCGGAGATGGAAGAAATGGCGCTGGTCAGCGATCCTTTCTTTTGTTCGCCATATCCAATCACTACCAGTTCCGTCATCTTCGAAGCGGCGGCCTGTAAGGTAATCACAATCTGCGGCCGTCCATTTACGCCTATCTCCTGCCGGTCGAACCCAATATAGGAAATCAGTAATACCGCATTTTTATCCGGTACTGTTATTTCATAGATGCCCTGTTCATTGGTCATCACTCCTTTGGCCGTGCCTTTCACCTGGATGGTGACGCCAGAAAGTGGCTCGCCTTTGTCGCTGAGTACTTTTCCTTTCACGATAAAACTGGTTATCTGTGGCGGGGCGGTGGTGACGGCCTTTCGCTTCACGATGATCGTTTTATCCGCGATCACGTAAGTAAGGGCCTGGTTCTCGAAACAAAGATCCAGGGCTGTTTTCAGGGACACGTTTTTCACCTGCAGGGTCACGTCCTGTGCCTGCTCCATTTGTTCGCTGGTACAGAGAAACGCATACCCCGTTTGCTTCCTGATTTCGCGGAAAATTTTTTCAAGCGAAACATGGTCTGCTGAAATGGATACCGTTTGTGCATATCCTGTCGCATATCCCTGCATGAGGGCTAACGTCATTAAAAGCACTGTCAATTTCATGATCCGGAAAATTTTTACTGACAATCGTGAAAAATGCATAGCACGCCACATCGCACGGGGAGCCCTGCCTTGGAAAAAAAGCCTTAAATACATACATTTGTATGGTTTGGGTAAATGAAAAATAATTGCTGAAACGATTATGGTTTATAGACCCATATTTGCCGGGAGTGCTTCGAACCACTTCCGGTTTTTTAGTCTTTGGTTGTTTTTATGGTGATACGATAATTTGGTGTTCGCGTATATCAAAATGTATTTCCCCGGTTAGTTCCATCATTTTTAATACTTGTGAGACAGGTACATTCCTCGGAATAATTCCCCGGAAGTGTGCAGGTACGTCTTTGGTGTATATCACCTCCACATTGTACCAGCGGGCTATTTGCCGCATCACTGCGGGGAGGTCATTTCCTTCCAGTTGGATAAATCCATTTTTCCAGGCGATGGCTTCTGCTGCATCTGCCTCTTTTACTACTTTCAGCATACCGGTGCTGCGATAAAGATGTGCTCCCTCTCCGGGTGACAGTTGTTGATTGTTATGGCCGCTATTTACTTTCACGGCGCCTTCCAGCAAAGTGGTTTTGATTTGTGCTTCGTCGTTATAGGCCATGATATTAAAATGTGTACCTAATACCTGTACCTGCATTGCTTCCACCTGCACAATAAACGGCAGGGCGGCATTTTGGGCAACTTCAAAATAAGCTTCTCCGGTTAACTGTACCGTGCGGTTGTTCCCGGTGAAGGCGGCCGGATAGCGCAGGCTACTGGCGGCATTCAGCCAAACCTTTGTACTGTCCGGTAAGGTAAGCTGGTACTGGCCCCCTCTTGGTGTGGATATTTTATTGAAGAGTGCAGCGGTGCTGGCAGTGTTATGAGCGGAAGCGCGATACAACAATTGTCCGTCGGCTGATTTGATGATAGCAGTACCTGCCTGTTGTGCGAGCGTTCCATTGGCAGCGCTATCCAGTGATATCACTTTTCCATCGCCCAATGTAAGCGTTGCCTTGTTGCCGCCCGGCAGCATATCTGCGGAAGCTTTTGCGGCCACTACCTTTGAGGGAGTAACAGCCGGGTGTTGGAAGAAGAAATAACTGCTGATGCCCAGCAGTACCAGTACTGCTGCAGCGGCAATACGAGCCCATGGCCACATGCGCACCACCCTGGGACGGTCGGCCTGCAGGATATTATTGGCCAGCAATTCCCAGTTGATGGTATCATTTACAGGAGTTACAGGTACGGCCAGCAGCTGTTCAACACGGGCAGCAAGGGCGCCGGTATTGTCTTCCTGCAGCAGATCGCACAACTCCTGCAACTCCTCTGGAGTAGCAGTTTGTTTTTCAACCTGGCGAACGAGATACGCCAGGCGTTCGTGGATAGTCAATTGGTATCGTTTTTCAGTTTAACGTGGTCATTCCTGGTATAACAGACGCGCAATGGAACATCTAGGACCTAGTGATTTGAAAAAAAATTTCACTGCCCATAAAACAGCCACAGCAGCCAGAAAGGCAATATATATCCTGCCGCCTCCAGGTGTTTCCGGATGGCATGCAACGATCTGACGAGAGAATTTTTAACCGTACTGGGAGAAAGTGAAAGTTCGGCGGCTATTTCCGGGATCTTCTTTCCTTTTTCCCGGCTCAGCAAATAAATACGTTTGGCCTGCGGCGGCAAAGCCAACACCGCTTCATTAATCAGGCGCAGTGTAGCTGTAAAAGCAACCGCCTCCTCCGTGGTGAATTGCATTTCAGCATCTGCTGCCAGCAGGTGCATCGCCTTTTGATGTACGGCCTGACGGCGCAGGTAAGAGAAAGATTGATGAAACAGGATACGCAACAACCAGGACCTCGGATTTTCAATTTCCGGCAATTTATCACGACTCATCCACACCCGTAAAAAAGTTTCCTGGATAATATCTTCCGTTACCGCAGGCACTTTCGTCAGGTGGATCACCAAAGGCTGGAACTGTGGACCGTAGGTATAAAACAGTTGTTTGAAGGCTGCCTCATCGCCTTCAGCAATCAACTGAAATAATTCTCTATCACTGTATAGGTGGTCATGCATGCGTTGGTAGGCCTGTGGAATGTTTTATATCAACACCTGACTAAAGTAGGAAAAATAAATTATAGTTTCCAGTACCCACATCCGGCGACAGCATGCATTCCTTGCTTCCTGATGTGCCTGATAAAATAAAATGGCCACTCCCCGTAGGAAGCGGCCATTTATACTTACCACTAATTTATTATTGCCATTGTGCCGCTTCATCTGCCACTGCCACTGCTTCTATCTCTATCAGTGCATCAGGAGAATAAAGGGAAGACACTTCCAGGATGGTATCTGCCGGATAGGGCGCTTTAAAATACTTAGCTCTCAACGCAACGATCTTATTAAAGTTGCCCATATCCTTTAACAGAATGGTCACCTTCACCACATTTTTGAAACTGGAACCACCGGCTTTCAATACTTTTTCAAGGTTCTCAAAAGCTTTGGCTGCTTGTTTGTCAAAGTCGCCAATCCCTACTAATTGCCCGTTATCATCAATAGCGGTTTGGCCGGAGATGAACAAAAGATCCCCTACGCGATGGCCCTGGGCTAAATGGAATGGTTGGTATGGATCCGGCGTAATTTTTATCTGTGAGATTTTCATTTTATTATTTTTTAATTGATGATGATTGGTTTGTGCGAAAGCGTGTATGCTGTAAAAGCTGGCTAGTATTAATAAGCGTGTTTTCATAAACTGATGAGCTGTTTTGAATGAATAATTTTATTGGTATGCCGGATGGTAGCTTCCGGCCAAAGCATATCAGGATGGAAGTCCAGCGGTGAGGTACCGTTTTGTACATGCAGCGGCCATGCTGGATCCGCCAGGGCGGCTTTTCCGATGGCCAGCAGGTCGGCATGTGCTTCTTCAATAACCCGGGCAGCTCTTGTTAACTGATGCATGCCACCGTTAGCGATGATGACAGTACCGGTAATTTGTTTTGCCAGCGCTGCATAATTGGTACCATCGCTGTAAAAGCTGTCGCGTTCCCACTCCCCGCTTTGAACGGCAATGTGGATAAAGTCGGGTGCAGTATCGCGGGCTTCTTCCAAAATTTCTACAGCCATGCCGGCACCTTCCTTCCAGCGATATTTGAGGTCATTCACTTTTCCTTCAGACAGGCGGATACCCACCAGGAAATGTACAGGCACCACCGCCCTGATGGCTTTCATGATTTCCGCAATAATGCGGAAACGATTGCTGGTACTGCCCCCGTATTGATCCTCCCGTGTATTTAATTCAGGAGTCAGGAATTGATCGAGGAGGTAGCCGTTGGCAGCATGTAATTCTACCCCATCAAAACCTGCCTGCAGCGCGGTTTGAGCGGCGTTTACAAATCCTTCTTTTACAACTGTGATATCTTCCTGGCTCATGGCTTGTGGAAAAGGATAGGCGCCGGTGCCACCATATTGTACCATTTTTACGCCTACGGGTTGTACCGCAGAAGGAGCCAACGTTTCCTCTGAATATTGCGATAACGCGCCGGCATGCATCAATTGTGCAATGATCAGTGCTCCCTGTGCTTTCACCTGTTCCACAACTGGTTGCCAGGCCGCTGCATGCGCGGGTGAAAGGAGACCGGGTTGATGACGGTAACCTTTACTCGCTATCTCATCGGTATAATTGCCTTCGGTGATGATCATACTGAAACCACCTTTTGCAAAATTGGTGTAATAAGCAGCCATTTCAGCGGTAGCCAACCCATCAGGGGTAGCGCTTACCCGCGACATTGGCGCTACCACCAGCCTGTTTTTCAGCGGGCGTTCCGGCCATTGTAACGGTTGGAATATTGGGTGATTATTTGTGTTCATATGCTTAATGATTATGAACACAAAAGTATGGCGGCCATAACGGCTGCACGTATAACTACTATAACAAATAGACTTAAACTAGTTTAATTTTTCAGGTTCTTCTTCCTGATCTGGCTGAGGAAAACGGGCGTAATGCCCAGGTAGGAGGCAATATGTTTCAGTGGCATCCGCTGATCAATGGTGGGGTATTTTTTTAACAACCGGGCATAACGTTCGGCGCCGGTGATGGCGATGTTGTCGAGGATACGCTCATCCTGTGCTGCGCAGGCATTTTCATTGAGTATACGCCAAAAACGCTCCAGTGCAGGGATTTCTTTTAATAACGTTTCTCTCGTATGCTTTTCTATCTGTAATACGGTAACCGGTTCCATGGCGACAATATTACGGGTGGCAGCTTCCTGTTGGATAAGGCTTCGCAGGTCCGTTATCCACCAGTCTTCCATAGCAAAATGCAGGGTATGTTCATCTCCCTGGTCATCTACATAAAAGGAACGGAGAAAGCCTTTACATACATAGCTTTCATGTCTGCAAACGTCGCCCTGCTGCAATAAGTATTGTTTTGGCAGCAAACGCCGCAGGGTTACAGCCTCGCAAAAACGTTGCTTCTCGGCTTCCGTTAAGGTGATCCGGGTAGTCAAATGATCGAGGATCATCTTATAATAACTGGAAGTATCAGACATCGCTACGTTTTTGCGGGCAAAGATAGCTAATCAGCATTATTTTCCCGGGCAACCGGTTACTGCTTCCCCTGCATTTCCTTCAGCATCTTTGAGGCAATAAATACCAGGAAAACCGCAATGGCAATCAGGGCGGCCCATATCCACCACTTGCTTCCGAATATGGTTAGCGGGCCGCTTTTATGATCGGTGGTGGCCACCGCAATATTCACCGGTGCTTCCGGCTGAATCACGGGGATGCCGGCCGGTACGCTGTCTTTGAAATAAGCCAGGTCGTATACCGGTAATGGTAATGCAGCATCTCCGCCTTTAATAACGTAAGACGCCCCCTGCTGCAGGTTAGCCGTTAGCCAGATAGTTTGCTGCCACGCATTCACCCCACTGAATTGTAAAGGAGCATTGTCATCGTTATACACCACCAGTGTAAGCACCTTAAAGTTACCAGGACTGCTCAACACCACCTGTGCTGTCTTATCTGACGACAACTCAAAATCACCCTGGGACACGGGCATATGCAACACTTTCTTCCCCGCTACTATCTCAGGCTCTCTCTCCGCCGTTAATGAAGCGCGACGGCGATACAAAGAAGGGCCCGTAATATTGAAAGATAATTTATTAACCTGGTAAGGCTGATCGAAGGTCATCACCAGGTGCGTTTCCCGTGGATACTTAGCGGCGTTGGGTGTACTGAGTACCGGCGCTGGTACGGCAGTATACTCCGTAGCACGGCTATCTGACTTGTAACGGCCAATCTTCTCCACAAACACCGGGGCGCTGGTGGAGTCATTGATCACCAACTGGTACCAGGTGTATTTGGAAGAGGGGATATCAATCGTTTTTACTACAATGGTGCCGGAAGCATCCGGCACCGCGCTGGCAGGATCAAACACAAAAGCATCCGTTACGCCATACCAATTCTTTTTGTCATCACTGCCACTGATACGCATGGTTTTGATGACCCGCGCATTTTTTAACACCATTTCAAAATGGTCCAGCGTATAATGATTAACGTTATGGAACACAAGGGTAGAATGTTTTCCGGGCACGCTGACATTATCAATGATCTCAAATGGCTCAAAACCAGCAACCGTATTCCCTCCTACCTGTTCCTGCAAAAGATAAGGTACTTCCTTATCTGCCTGGTATATCCTGAAGTTGGAATTACCTTTAATCCTGGCTGCTATAGCCGGTGTCAACGCAATATGATAGTACCCGGTGACAGTTACCGGTGGCAACGCCGCCTGCCAGGTATAGCGGGGCAAAGGGCTTTGCGCATTTACAGCCCCTGCCGCCAACAGCAACAGGAGCATCCCCCATTTATGCGTTATTTTCCGGAGCATCTTTTTGTTGATCATCTGCAAATAATATTTTCTTTAAACGCTGATACATAAACGAAATGATCAGCAGGATAACTCCCAGTGAAATGAAAGCAGCAATTTTTCCACCTTCTCCCAAACCTGCAAAGTCAAACAGGAACAACTTCAGCAACGTAAGACCAAACAATGAAATGGAAATGATCCGTACAGTCTTTGACTTCCAGCGTAAACCCAGGTAAATCAGCACAAAGGCAAAGGCACCCCACAGGATCGCATACCCTACCCGGTGCGTATTGTACAGGGTTTCGTCGTGCCCACTGAAAGCCACCAGGTGATCCAGGCTGGCACTCACAATATAGAGAATGGCGGCGGAACTGATCCACTGGAATATAAGGGTAAAGTCTTCCCGTTTTAAATCAGCCACCGTTTTCCAGGCCTGGTAAATAACGCCTGCCAGCAATACCATCAATAAATAATGAACATAGAAATAAGCTACCGGCGCCTTGCCTGCCAATACCTCCATCCTTACATCAATGATAGCCGGGTTGTAATATAACGGGAACGCCACTACTGCGCACAATGTCAAAAACAGTAAAGGCAAACGAACTTCCGTGAATTTCCGGCGACTCAGGTATAACAGCACACTTAAGAACAGGTAATTATAAACCCCTGCCCATACAGGTGTTAATAAAACGCAATGACGGTTGCTCTGGTACACAATTTCCAGCAACAATACCACGTAAGTCAACAGCACCGCTAATATCAGCAGCCCTGTGCGAAATACGGATACTGACAAGTCAATTATAAATGGCTTTTCCGGATCCTCATTTTTACACAAGCGGTGCAGCAAAAATAAGGAGGCCACGGATACGGCGCCTGTTATAAAGGCTTTATTAATAAACGGTAAAAACAGCGTCTTAGAACCGTCGTATAACTGTGTCCAGTCGAGCATCAGGCTAATCATCATCAGTGCCAGCACCAGCACAGACACATACTTCATCAACACAATGCCTGACTTCTGCCATAACCATAATAACAACACTGTTTCCGCCGCCCAGAACAGGGTAATATAATTGCCATGCAATTGTATAGGCGCCGTGAGGCTCACAAAACTTAATACCAGTCCTATCAGTAAAAATATCAGGGTACGGTCGGCGCTCTTATTACGGTATAGTGTATACGCAAATACGAAGTTGAATACCGCCATCAGCGCTGTAAACAAACCTTGCCAGGTATCGCCGCTCAGCTGATGCAGGATCAGCATACCTGCCGCATAATACAGGAAAGTATTGCTCAGCAATATGGCAATATCGAAGAAGTCGAACTTCCGCTTATTCCGCACATTGTTGATGACGTTCATGGCAAAGAATACGAAGTAGTACAGGGTAGCATATACCAATCCTGTAGCATAAGGGGTTGGCTTCGCAGGATGTACCTCACTCAGGTGAATAGACAACCAGCCGCCAAACAGCAGGATCGTAGCGAGGTAACAAATGATATTTACAATATTCCACTTCTTGAAGTAAGCCAGGATCAACATGCCGATATCCAGGATCAGGATATAGGTAAACAATACTACTTCATTACTTTCACCGGTACTCACCATAAATGGCGCCGCGAAACCGCCTACAATGGCGATCACTGCCAGCTCTTTCCGGTTGTAATTCAGTGACAGCAACACGGTAAAGGCCGTAATAAAAATGGTGAGAATGAAAGCCAATGTTTGACTAATCAAATGATATTGCTGAAAGGCAATTGTGATGGTAAAATAAAGTACAGATACTCCACCGCCTACCAACACAGAGCTGAATGCAGCAAAGGTTTTACGCATTTTATAAGACAGCCCGATCAGCAATCCGCCACAAACGATACCAATAAACGTACGGCCTATCTCGTTAATCCAATCCTTATCAATCGCATATTTCAGGAAAAATCCGATGCCCAGTACCAATACAGCGATACCTATCTTATTAAACAGGTTTTCTCCAATGAATTTTTCAATATCCGGATTCTTTTCCCAGAAAGTGGGCTGCGGTGGCGTAGGCGGCGCTGGTTGTGCTGCTTCCGCATGCGCCAATACTTCCGGTGCTACGCTCCAGCTATCAGCTTCCGCGGCAGCTACCGATGGTGCCTCTTCCGGTTCAGGTTCCCTTACAGGTTCCGGTATTACTACCGGCGGCCGATACATTTCTACTGGTATAGGCGGTGGCAACACCGGATCTGGTGGCCTTACCGGCGGTGGTGGTGGCAATGGTGGTGGCGATACACTCACCGGTGCTTCAGGAGTCTTATCCGCCCAGGGCTCCGGCCTGCGTGCCGACTGCAATTCCTCGAGCCGCTTCTGCAGGTCCAATAGCTGGTTCTTTAAAATAAATATAGCGCCTGATGTTTCATTTTTGAAAATTAACAAAACAACGAAAATGGCCACTAGTAACAAGAAAACGATTGCTTCGTACATATATTGATATGACAGTATGGTTGAATAATAGCCCAAACAACGGTTAAATATAAATTTAAAATCGAGAATATGTTAATTTATTGATTCCCAAGCAACTGTTTGCGTAATATCCCGCTTGACAAGATTACACACCTCCACTGCGCCGCTTAACATTAAAATAACCTTGTTGATTAATCATTTATAATTCACTTTGCAGGATCCTGATCCATACAAAACTGCTGCAATATTTATATTTAAATGCTCAACATTTCACTAATAAAAGATGGAAACGAAAAAGCGTTTAAACAACTATATGACCTTTTTCACATCAAGTTATTTCATTACTTCCTTAAACGGAAACAACCCCACGACATCGCCAGGGAGCTGACGCAATGCACCTTTATTAAGATATGGCAATACCGGCATTCGCTAACGGAATCCTGTAGCATCGACACCCAGGTATTTACCACCGCTAACTCTGTTTTAGTAGATCATATCCGCATGGAAGCCCGGCAGGCACATATTTCCGTACACACCCTCGAACTCGCCCAACCCGAAGCTGCTACACCGGTACAAACGTTTGAAAAGAATAATTATATCCACACCTATATTGCCCAATTACCCCCTGTCAGAAAAAAAGTAATTGAACTAAAATTGGTGCATGGGTACTCCAACAAAGAAATTGCCCACCAGCTAAGCATCGCCGTAAAAACAGTGGAAGACCATATCACCAAGGCTTTGCGCACCATTAAAACATTACGCCTGTTCCTCTAATATTAACTAAATGTTAAGAGCAGGGGTTACTGTACCGCCTATACGTAAACAATAAGTAACTATTTATTTTTTAGTAGCTATTCATGCAAGTAACAAAAGAAAAGATTCAGCAATTTCTAAGTGGTGAATGTACAGCGGCGGAAGCAGAAGAAATTGCCGCGTGGCTAAAGATCCATCCGGATATATTGAACAGCTACCTGGAGCAGGACTGGCACACTGCTTCAGACGAAGGTAAATTGTCGGCGGAAGAGAGCAAAAAAATGTACCAGCAATTATTGCAACAGCTATCGCTGAAAAAATCATCCATTTTTTCTATAAAAAAAACAGGACTGGTGGCGGCGGCTTCCCTGCTATGCCTGGTAGTGGCGACTTACTATAATGCGTCAAGACAACCCGCTGGCCGGGTAGCCCCAACCGTGACAGCCGCCGTTTCTAACGAAGTGGCCGACACATGCACGGTGTACGAAAACCACAGTTCACAAAAGAAACAAATCACCCTCCCGGATAGCAGCATTGCTATACTATCAGGAAACAGCCAGATAAGCTACCAACAGCCTTTTCCGGCCAACAAAAGAGAAATAAAAATGAGCGGACAGGTGTATTTTTCCGTACATAAAAATCAATCGAAACCTTTTACCGTGTATGCCGGCAACACGGCCACCACTGCATTGGGTACCGCTTTCAGCATCAATATGCGGAAGAAAGACATTATCATTCAACTGTTCAATGGTAAAGTAAAGATTCAACCCCTGCCAGGAACCACTAAGGGATGGGATAACGCCGTTTACCTGGTGCCCGGAGAACAATTACAGTACAATCACTCAAAATCATCTACTACCATATCTTCTTTTATTAAAACTACTGCTCATGAGGAATTATCGCCAACAACATTATCGTTCAATAATGAACCGATAGAAAAAGTATTCAATCAACTATCAGCAAAATATAAAGTCACTATCCTTTACAATAAAAAAGAAATCAATGGCATATCCTTTACCGGAACGGTATTGGATACCGATTCGTTGCCAGTGATATTACATATCATCGGCAAAATGAATGGCCTCGAAACAGATCAGCAAAACAACGCATTCATCATTAAAAAAACAGCTTTACCGAAATAATTTAATCATCGTCACCCAATATTACCAATGCAGGAAACGCCTGCGTATGGGCATTCTATGCGTATTCACTAACATCACTTTAAATTTTATGCATTTCAAAAGCAAACTACGCCGGGAAAAAACCGGATTACTTACCTGCCTGTTTTTATTGCTGTTTGGACAAGTGGCCTTGTCGCAGGAGAAACTGGCAGAACTCACCGGTACTGTTATGAGTGAAAAAGGTGAAACACTACCAGGTGTAAGTGTTACCGCCACCGACTCACATACTCACCAGCATTTTTCTACCGTTACAGACGGCACTGGTATTTTCCTCTTCAAAAAATTAATACCCGGCAATAAATATGATCTGAACTTTACTTTCATGGGCTATCTGCCCGGCAATTATAAAGGCTTTGAAGTAAACGCCGCTACCAACAACCTGCTGATGCGCCTGCAGGAAGATACCAAAGCGCTGAGCGAAGTAGTGGTAACCGCCCTCGGTGTTAAAAAAGAAATTAAAAAAATCGGTTATGCCGTACAGGAAGTAAAAGGTGCTGACCTGGTAAAAGCCAGGGATGCCAATCCTGTTACAGGCCTTACTGGTAAAGTAGCCGGCCTCTCTGTCGCCGCCAACGCAGAAATGCTGGGTACTCCTTCCCTCGTAATGAGAGGCAACCAGATTACCCTGTTCGTAGTAGATGGAGTGCCCATCAGCTCCGATACCTGGAACATTAGTCCAGACGACATTGAAAGCTATAGCGTACTGAAAGGACCTGCAGCCGCAGCGCTGTATGGCAGCCGTGCACAATATGGCGCCATCCTGATTACCACCAAAAAAGCTGGTAATAAAAAAGGGATGAGCGTAGAATTCAATTCTACCAACTCCATCGATAAAGGCTTTATCGCTATGCCGCATACCCAGCACGAATATGGTGGTGGTATGTATGGACAGTATGCTTATGCAGATGGGTTTGGCAGTGGTGTACAGGATGCGCAGTACCAGCTCTGGGGACCCAAGTTCCGCGGACAACTGCTACCACAATACGATGGTGAATATGATCCCAACCAAACCTATACTACCATCTTCGGCGACCTGAAATACAACGGACATATCAAGCCAACACCTTATGTAAACCGTGGCTATGTCAATGGAAAAAGCAACCTGGAAAGATTCCTGAAACCCGGCTTCCAGTCTACCAACAACCTCTCATTATCCGCTACCGGCGATAAATACGCCCTGCGCTTTTCCGTATCACAGTCGCACCAAACCGGCATTGTTCCTAATACCGGCGTAGACGTAGCCAACTTCAACACCACCGCTACCTATAAAATCACACCACGACTGACCTTCAACTCAGACGTGAACTTCAGCAGAACCTACACCCCTAATATTCCTGATGTAACCTACGGCCCTAACAGCCTTATCTATAACCTTTCCGTATGGACCGGCGATGAATGGAATGTAGATGCACCGGATATCCGCGGCAAATGGCAGCCAGGACAAAAAGATGTAAAAATTGTGTTCCCGGAGCACGTACACTACAACAATCCCTGGATGATGGTGGAAGACTGGCTGAGAGGACATTACAAAACAGATATTAACGGCTATTTATCCCTGAACTATAAACTGAACGATCACCTGGATGTCACCGGACGTACACAGGTGAGCACTTACAGCCTGTTCCGCTCCGAAAAAATGCCATGGGGTGCTTATACATATGCCAGAACCCTGGGCCAGGGCGACTACCGCGAAGATCGCCGCAATATGTTCGAGAACAACACGGATGTACAGCTGAACTACAACTATAAAATAAATCACCTGATCAGTGTTTCCGGCTTGGCGGGCGCCAGTTTAAGGTCGTTTACCTACAACTCTAATTTCACTTCTACCGATTACCTGGTAGTGCCTACGGTGTATAACTTCAGTAACTCGCTCAACACCCTGATGACGAATAACTTTAGTTCAGACATGCGGGTACTCAGCGCGTATGCTTCTATGGATGCGTCTTTCGGGAGATATGCTACGCTGTCAGCTACCGGAAGAGTCGATAAGTCATCGGCCCTGCCCAAAGGCAGTAATGTGTATTTCTATCCAAGCGTATCGCTGGCTTCTGTGATATCTGATTATGTAAACCTGCCATCGGTGATCTCCTTCCTGAAAGTGCGTGGCTCCTTTGCTACCGTACACGGAGATGCAACGGCTACTTACATCGGCGCCACTCCTTACAACGTATGGAGCCAGCTGAATGGTTCTACTGCCAATAGCTTAAATACCAACTTCTCCCAGTATGGTAACAACTATTTAAGCCCTTATGGTGGTCCGGATTATTCGTTGCAATCCGCGTTCTCTACAGCTAAAAAATATAACAACGTTACCGCTGCATTTTCTACCAACAGCATCTTTGATCCGAATATCAAAACATTTAACCGCGTAAACTTTGAAGAAGGGTTTGATGTAAAAGTGCTGAAAAACAGGCTGGGACTGAGCGCTACTGCTTTCCAATATATTGATGGTCCACAGATTTTGCCGAATCCTATTTCTCCGTCTACCGGGTACACTACTTATTACATCAATGCCCTCAAGACAAAGAAAACAGGTTATGAATTGTCGCTGACCGGCACCGCGGTGAAAGCCAGGAACTTCAGCTGGGATGTGCTGGTGAACTGGTCAACCTTCAAAGAAGTATATAACGAATTGCCTCCCGGACAAACCAACTACAACACCTACTTCCAGAAAGGCGACAGAACCGACAAATTATATTCTACCGGTTTCGTAAAAACCCAGGATGGTAAGATCGTGTATGACGCTGGTGGTAAGCCATTGAAAAATCCTTATCCGCAATTTCTGGGATACATGAATGCAGACTACATGTGGTCTTTCAGCAACAACTTCCGTTACAAAGATTTCAACTTCAGCTTCCAGTTTGATGGTAGTGTAGGTGGTGTAATCAGCAACCGTCTTTACTCCCTCACCATGCAGGGCGGCGCTAACATCGCCACTGTAGAGGGTGCTATCGGTAAATCCAGGCTGGATGACGATGCCAATGCCGGTGTAGGATCTTACAAAGGTACTTATGTAGGCGATGGTGTACAGGTATCTAACGGTGTGCCTATCAAGTATGATAACTATGGTAACATCACCAACTATAAAGACCTGCAATTTGCAACCAACAAATCTACCAGTACCGTACAAAGCTGGGCTACCCAATACTACGGACAAATACAGGAAGGCATGCTCACCAGCAAAACTTACGCGAAGCTGAGAGAAGTAGTGATTGGTTATAACCTGCCACAGCAATGGTTGAGCCGTACTTTCATCAGCCGCTTAACATTGTCCCTGGTAGGCAGAAACCTGCTTTACTTCTATAAAGACAACAAATACAAGGGTATTGACGTGGAACAATATAACACCGCTACCGCTTCTTCCGGCTTGCAAACGCCTACCACCCGCAGATTCGGCTTTAACGTTAATGTCTTATTCTAAACCATGTATCATTTTATGAAATCAGTACTTAAAAATATATTCGTTGCCGGTACCGTATTACTGCTGACCGGAAGCTGCAAAAAAAGCTTTGATGAGCTTTATGTGAATAAAAACAAACCACTATCTGTACCTGCCTCTCTCCTGTTTAATGGCATCCTCAGCAGCATGATAGATGCGCCAGGCGGGCAAATGGACAGAACCAACCAGTTTCAGCTACAGAACAACTCCTACTTTGGAAATAACCAGTACCTGTTTGGAGCCGGCGACAACCTTTATGCTACCTTAACCAATGTGATGAACATGGAAAGCCAGGCAAAAGTGTTTGGCGCCAAAGATCAGAATCCCTATCGCGCCATGGGTAAGTTTTTCCGGGCTTATCTCTTTTCCCGGATGAGCCTTCAAATGGGTGATATTCCCATGTCGGAAGCACTGAATGGACTGAATAACCTGAAGCCCAAATACGACCCGCAGAAACAGGTTTTCAAACAGGCGTTGCTTTGGCTGGACAGCGCCAATACAGACCTGACGCAGTTAATCAGCAATAATGATCAGTCTTTGTCTGGTGATATGTACTTCTCCAATAACCTGAAAAACTGGCAAAAGGTGGTAAACACTTTCCGTCTCAGGTTACTGATTCATCTCAGTAAGAAAGCGGCCGGTGAAGCAGATCTCAATATACCCGGACAATTTGCCGATATTGTGAATAACCCGGCAAAGTATCCTGTTATGGAAGGTCCCGCAGACAACCTGCAATATATCTGGCTCAACCCTACCAACAAATATCCCATGAACCGGGAAACATTTGCGGATGGTGCGTTGAACAATATTTCTGCTACCTACGTGAGCTTATTAACCACGCTGAAAGATCCGCGTGTATTTATTACCGCTGATCCGGCGCCTGGTATTGTGGCGGCAGGCACCAATCCCGGCACCTTTGCGGCCTTCCAGGGCGGCGATCCGGGACTGGACATGGGTGTACTGGCCAGCCAGAATGGTGGCGGAAAAATAGGCTATGTAAACAGGTATCGCTACTTCCTCGGCTATACCGGCGAACCTACACCAATCATCGGTTATACCGAGATGTGCTTTAATATTGCAGAAGCTATCAACAGGGGTTGGCTGGCCGCGGGCCCTAAAGGAGACGCAGAAGCCTATTACCAGGCGGGTATCAAAGCGTCACTGGCTTTCTACAACATCCCACTGAAAGGCATCATCACTGCTTATTCCCTGCCTCCGGGTGCTAAGTTAACCGATCCTAATCCTTTTGTGGCTACGCCGGTAAGTGTAGATTACGACACCTACTATGCGCAATCCACCGTGAAATATGCCGGTAACAATGCAGCGGGTCTTACCGAAATCCTGCAACAAAAATACCTGGCATTCTTCCTCAACAGTGGATTAGAGCCTTACTATAACTGGCGTCGTACAGGCGTCCCCGTATTTACCACGGGCGTAGGTACCGGTAACAACGGTAAAATAGCGATCCGTTATAAATATCCTACGGCAGAACAGTCTGCCAACACAGACAACTACAACGCTGCTATTGCCCAATACAACAATGTAGATGATATCAATGGGCAAATGTGGTTATTGAAATAATATTAAAAACACGCTGATATGAACCGTATAATATTCTCTTTTTGTGGTGTGCTGCTCTGTGGCGGCGCTTTTGCACAACAGTCTATTGATGTGCAGGCGCACCGGGGAGGTATGGCGCTGATGCCGGAAAACACCATTCCTGCCATGCTCAATGCCGTGAAACTGGGTGCCAGAACCCTGGAACTGGATTGCATCATCACGGCCGATAATAAAGTAGCCGTATCCCACGATGCGTATATGTCTGCCGAATTTATGCGCAAACCAGACGGATCTGATGTTACCAAAGCAGAAGAGAAAAGCCTGGCGCTGTATAAGATGACATACGACAGCATCCAAAAATATGATGCCGGTACCAAACCTCATCCCCGCTTTCCGCAGCAAGCGAAAATGATGGTGCATAAGCCGTTATTATCTGCGCTCATTGATAGCGTGGAGGCCTATGTAAAAGCGCATCACCTGAAACCGGTGTACTACAATATGGAAACTAAAAGTTCTCCTGATGGCGATGGTACTTACAATCCGGCGCCCAAAGAATTTGTAGCGTTACTGATGCAGGTGATTAAAGAGAAGAAGATTACTAACAGGGTCATCATCCAATCTTTTGATGTACGCACGTTACAGGTATTACACCAAACTTTTCCTAAACAAAAAACAGCTTTGCTAATTGGTAATAAAGATAGTTTTAGCGCCAACCTGGAAAAGCTGGGATTTACACCGGATATCTACAGTCCATATTACCTGCTGGTAAACGCTGACCTGGTAAAAGAAGCACACGCTAAAAAAGTAGCCGTGCTACCATGGACCGTAGATGAAGAAAGTGATTTCAAAAAATTAATAGCCGATGGCGTAGATGGTATCATTACCAATGCACCGGATAAGCTGATCAAAGTAGCAGGCAGCTACCAGCGTTAGAAGAGCGTAAAGCAGAAAGCAAAAAGCTATTATAGCTATAATAGCTATAATAGCTTTTTGCTTTCTGCTTTACGCTTTACGCTTCTTTAAACTCGTCCAACACTTTCTTTAATTGTTTCAGGTATTTTCCATAATATAATTTCACCCAAAGGCTCACAGATAGCATCATCAACAACACGGCAATCAGGAAAAAGGTCACCAATGCTATCGCCACTCCCTGATGCGTCTGAGCCGCCTGCCACATCAGCTTCATCTTCTCATCTGACCGGCTCGCCATACGTAATCCCACTCCCATCAATGTCAGCGGAATTAATGTATAGGCAAATGATTTATACATTTCAATATTCAATTTTCCTTCATAATACAGTTCGTATAAATGGTCTTTTGAAGAAAGCGTGTTTGTATTAAGGCGTTTATAAAAAATATGAAATTTGGAAAAATAATAAATAGAAATAGTGATCGCTACAAAATATATCACATAGAAAGGGACAACCGCCAACGGGCCTACATAGCCTAACTTCGGCGCCAAACCTATTATCATTAAACTAATCAACTGTATATAAAATTCCAGCTGCATCCTTTTGCGAAGTTTTTCTATGGGTAACGCGAGCGTTTTCAACTGATCTACACGTTCAGGTACGGATGCTCCTTCTCCTTCATCACTGTTCCACATAGATTTTATATCATCAAAATTCATAGCCTTGTTGTTTAATGAGTACTTTTAATTTGTCTTTGGCCCTGCTGAGTTTTATTCTTGCATTACCTTCCGATATTCCCAGGTTGTCTCCTATTTCTTTATGCGAATAATTTTCCAGATGCAGGAACACCAATGCTTTTTCTAATCTTTCCAGTTTTTGTACGGCCTTGTAAAAGTGTGCCAGTTGCAGTTCTTTGGTAGCGGTAACACTTTCTTCCATCGCTATATCCTCCGGTATGATATCCGTTACCGGCATTTTCTTTTTTTCTTTTTTGAAGAATACCAGCGCAGTATTCAGTGCCACCCGGTACATCCAGGTAGAAAATTGGCTTTGTTGCTGAAAAGAGTCGAAAGATTTCCACAATTGATAAATGATCTCCTGTGTTAAGTCCTGCTGATCATCTTCTGCATCCATGTACATTTTGGAAATTTTATGGATGATTCCTTTGTAAGTGGCTATCAAATCCAGAAATTCCTTTTCCTTGCTTTTCAAAACAGGAGGGCTTTAGTTCATAACGGGCTTAACGGAATATCCTTTTGCTTTCAACAATGCAATCACACCACCAGGGCCGGGGAGATGGCCTGCGCCTACGGCAAAGAAGCAGCTTTCTTGCTGCATCATGCCCGGCATCTTTTCTGCCCAGTTGCTATTTCTTATCTGCAACATGTACTTCATGGTATTTTCATCCATTAAATCGGGTGCAGTCATTAATTGATATAAGCCGTTAATATCTTCTGCTTTATAACGTGCCACCAATTTGGAAGTTCCTTCCACAGCGCTGTCAAAATCTTTCACTTGTGCTACAATCTGAGAGTCTGTAAAGGCTTTATTCAGGAGTCGCATTTGTGCTACCACCTCTTCCATATTGTCTCTATGCATATTCCGTTCTGTGGCCATTTTATTGAACGTCATTTCATAGGATTTGGGGGTGGCACAAGGGAATGTTTTAACGGCCACCAGCGACATTACCATGGATAGTTTGTAGTTATCAAATGCTTTTAAAGGCACGCCACATTTCAACTGTAAAACAGAGTCAACAGCAGCATAATCAGTGGCCGACAACTTTTTGCTCAATGGCACGTCTGACGCCATTTCTGCTCTTATTTCGCTGGCAATATTAGGGTTAAAGACATCTGCTTCCAGTACTAATTCAGACGTTTTATTGAATGCTTTTGTCACCTTGTCGGCGATCTTAAAATCGTTTTCGCAGATCATGTGAATGGTACCGTAGAGATAAGAAGGCTGCTTCAGGCCGTTGCCGCTCACTTCCCACAAGAGGGAGTTTTCCTTGGAGGGCGTTTGTGCGGCTACGTTACTGGCAGCTAAACCGGTGAAGGCTACAATGGCGGCGATATTTCGAAGGGTCTTTTTCATATGCTTTTAAGTTTCTTTTCATCATTAGTAGGTGACGAAATCATTTCGTTACAGATTTTCATCACTTTTTTTAAAAAATTCGGGAAACCATCTGCGGATAAGGAAAAGGCCCCGCTAAGTGCAGGGCCTTCTGTATCAAAAGTATTATTTTTATTCAAAAGGCAATTCCGCCCGTTTGGTCACGATATGATTCAACTGGTGGTGAATCATTTTTTCCAGCAAATCGTACCCGGCGTTAGGCCGGAAGTGGGCAAATTCCCGCTCCAGTTTGGTAATAGGTGCTAACCAGTAGAGATTTACTTTATCACCATATACTTCCGGCAGCGGAATAGCAGGACCATTATATAAAGCTGTAGATACTACTACACTCTCATAAGGTTTGGGAAGTTCTTCCGAGCTAATGGTATGGCCCTCTCCCAGCCAGGTAATCTGTTTCCAGGGACGATCAGCCAGGCCAGACATAAAGCCGGCCATGGCCATAATTTCCTTGTCAGTGTAATCAGCTTTGCTGATGGCCATTGCCAATTCCATACGGCGGAAACCAGGCGACCGGTCGTTATACAGCAGTTCCACCCACGGCATTGGCCGTATACTCACCCCCATGGTGAGCAGGTACACTACTTCGTCTTTCTCAAACTTACCCAGGGCCATCGGCGGCCATTGCCCACCATCTATGGCGTAGTATTGCTGAATAGGACCATATACGGCCTCATAGGCCTTTATATATTGATCCTGTAAGATGCCCCACGCCTGGGAAGCCTCATCAGCCCACTCCTGCCAAAAGGCCTCGGCCTGATCTACCCTTTCGTACAGCACGTTAACACCCCGTTTGCCCAATGGCATCAGCCGGTCGGTATCGCCTGCGCCGATGCAATCCGCTGCATAGGCCACCGCATGTTCTTCATTATATAAGCTCCAGCCGGGAATAACGCCCAGAATTTCTCCATCGTATAGTACTGCAGCGCCATCTCCTTCTTCCATCCATACAATACTGATCCGCTCTTTTTCCAAAGGCTCTTTTCCCTGCGGGTGATTACAGTAATCTGCCTGCAGCATAGGCGCCATTCCTTCTTTCATGGCCGCCGTATCTCTCATTTCCGGCGCCGCTTTCAGGTTACGTAACCAGCAGGGACGCGGATTATATTTAGATTGCAATAATTCTGATGGATACAGGTAAAAGTAGGCTACCCTGTCGTCCTGTTCTACCACGGCATATAACGTTCCTCGGTTATTAGGCTGGTCTATTAGCATTACCGGTTCTGACATAACTACATTTTTAATATTAGTCAAAAGTAATACATTCAAACAGGACTATAAATCCCGATTTATTTGCTGTATTTTGTTGGGTATACAAATATTTTATGATGAGAAATTCCACTTTGTTTCTGGCACTCCTCCTGCTATGTCCGGTAACCCTGTCTGCCAAAGCGCGACAATTTTACCAGATAAAAATTTATCATCTGAAAACAACGGCCCAGGAAACGGTGGTAGACAACTACCTCGAAAAAGCCTACCTGCCTGCTTTACACCGGGCGGGTATTAAACAGGCCGGCGTATTTAAACCGGTGGTTACGGATACCGCAGACATCAGGATCTATGTATTGATTCCTTACCAATCGCTGGAACAATTTACCCAACTGAACCAAACACTACAAGCCGATAAAACATTACAGGCTAACGGCGCCGAATATACGGATGCACCCTGGAATAATATACCGTATGCCCGTATTGAATCTATCCTGTTACAGGCTTTTCCCGGCATGCCTGTACTGGAAGCCCCTTCCCTGCAATCGCCTAAAAGCGAACGGGTATACGAATTACGCAGCTACGAAAGCCCTTCTGAAAAATACCATGTGAATAAAGTAAAGATGTTTAATGACGGCGATGAAATTGGTATTTTCAAAAACCTGCACTTTAACGCCGTTTTCTATGCGTCTGTAATTTCCGGTCCGCGCATGCCCAACCTCATGTATATGACCACCTTCAACAATAAAGAAGACCGGGATGCACACTGGAAAGCCTTTGGCGCGGATCCAAAATGGAAAAGCCTGTCGGCGCTGGAAGAATACGCCCATAACGTGTCTAAATCCGAGATCACTTTCCTGCGTCCTACCAACTACTCAGATCTGTAAATATTTTTAACCCCCATCAGGCGACTACCCGGCAGCGGGTGGTCGCCCAACGCCCGCCTATCCCCATAATCACGAACTATTAACGTGGAATTTCCGTTAAAATGCCTTAATTTAAGGTTCACTATACCCACCAGCAGGATAAAAAATGAGCCACCACACATTTTGCATCCTGTTTCCAAAACTTCATTTCTAAAATTTCAAAAACTGACTTCCCATGGCAGATGAAATTCAACACAAGGTTCAGACAGCACTCGGCGACGTGGCCGCAAGACAATTGGCGATCGCCACCCGTACAGTGCCGCAGATGTCTACCATCACCCCACGCTGGCTTACCCGGCTAATGAGCTGGATACCTGTAGAATCAGGCGTATACCGGCTCAACAAAGTAAAAGACGAAAGCAATGTAACCGTAGATTGTTCCGGCAGGGATGAACGGGAATTACCACAAACCTTTGTGGATTACATCGACAACCCCAGGGAGTATAACCTCAGTGCAGTAAATACCGTACTGGATGTACATACCCGCGTGTCAGACCTCTACAGCAAGCCGTACAACCAGATCAGCGAACAGTTGCGACTGATCATTGAAACGATCAAGGAAAGGCAGGAAAGCGAATTAATTAACAACAAAGAGTATGGTCTGCTGCACAGCGTAGTGGCTTCGCAGCGTATTAAAACCCGCACTGGTGCACCTACGCCAGATGACCTGGACGAACTGATCACCAAAGTATGGAAAGAACCAGGCTTCTTTTTATTGCACCCGCTCACCATTGCCGCCTTTGGCCGGGAATGTACCCGCAGGGGTGTACCACCACCCACCGTTTCCCTGTTCGGCTCACAATTCATTACCTGGCGCGGCATTCCGCTGATCCCGTCAGATAAAGTGCCGATAGAAAAGGGTAAATCTAAAATCATCTTATTACGTACCGGTGAAGCCAGACAAGGCGTAGTAGGGCTTTACCAGCCTAATTTACCCGGCGAACAGTCTCCCGGACTATCGGTGCGCTTCATGGGCATTAACCACCAGGCCATTGCTTCTTACCTGGTTTCCCTTTACTGCTCCCTGGCAGTATTGGTAGATGATGCCATTGCGGTATTAGATGATGTAGAAATAGGCAAGTACCATGAATACAAATAATTTTCATACCGATGGACTCCCGGATATCGCCGCATTGGAAAAGCTGGCCAACCAACTGTTTTCTTCGCTGCAATCCGGTAATGAGTCCCTGCCACCGGCATATGCGGCGCCCGTCCAGGACCCGCTGTTGCAACAAGGCAGCGTGAGCGATGTTACACAGGCGCCCACCAGTTTACCGGATCCCCACTTTTCCGGTAATGGCGGCATCCCGGCTTCTGTAGCCGGCAGCGGCATTTCTCCGTCGGCCCTGCAACAACAGCAACAGCCCGCGGCCTACGATTCCCCTTTTGAAAAGGAATTGCAGCGCGCCCTGCAAAGTATCCCGGCATCGTCGTATACCGCGCAATTGCCGTTATCGACTACCTCTTATTACTTTTTGCCGGAGCAACCTGCGGGAATTACCGGTGCTACGCCCCCCTCGTTGGATATCAACCGGGTACGGGCCGACTTCCCCATTCTGCAGGAACACGTGAACGGACGCCGGCTGATATGGCTGGATAATGCAGCCACTACACAAAAGCCCAGATCCGTTATTGACCGGATCAGCAGCTTTTATGAACACGAAAATTCCAACATCCACCGGGCAGCGCACGAACTGGCGGCAAGAGCTACGGATGCCTACGAAGGCGCCCGCGAAAAAGTAAGGGCCTTTCTCAACGCCGCCTCCGTGAACGAAATTATTTTTGTTCGCGGCGCCACAGAAGCCATCAACCTCGTCGCCAAAAGCTGGGGCGAACAATTCCTGCAAGCCGGCGACGAAATTATTCTCAGCCACCTGGAACATCACGCCAATATTGTACCCTGGCAACAGCTGGCCAACAAAAAAGGACTGCTGATTAAAGTGATCCCGGTAGACGACGACGGACAAATTATACTGGCAGAATACCAAAAGCTGCTCAGTGCTAAAACAAAGCTGGTATCGTTTACACAAGTATCCAATGCACTCGGCACGGTAACACCGGCGCAACAAATCGTGGACCTCGCCCACCAGGCAGGCGCCAAAGTACTGGTAGACGGCGCGCAGGCGGTATCGCATATGCGGGCGGATGTACAACGGCTTAACTGCGACTGGTATGTATTTTCCGGGCATAAGGTGTTTGGTCCCACCGGTATCGGCGTATTGTATGGCAAGGAAGCATTGCTCAATGAAACAGCACCCTGGCAAGGCGGCGGCAATATGATCAAAGATGTTACTTTCGAACATACCCAGTATCATGCAGCGCCCGGCCGCTTTGAAGCCGGCACCGGAAACATTGCCGATGCAGTAGGACTGGGGGCCGCCATTGATTACGTAAATCATATAGGCATTGATGTTATATATCAATATGAACATTACCTGCTCACATACGCCACCCAGTTATTAAAAGATGTGCCAGGACTACGTTTAATAGGTACTGCACCGGACAAAACCAGTGTATTGTCTTTTGTTTTTAAAGACTTCACCACCGAGCAGGTGGGCGCAGCCCTTAACCAGGAAGGCATTGCAGTGCGGTCCGGCCACCATTGTGCACAACCTATTTTACGCAGGTTTGGCGTAGAAAGTACAGTAAGGCCGTCACTCGCTTTTTACAATACCTGCGCCGATATTGACACGCTGGTAAATACTTTATTGCGATTACGCAGAAGCCGGATTTAAATATTTTAGTAAGATGATGGAATGATAAATTGCCTGATTTGCAGCAAACCCATTGTCATTTCATCATCTTACAAAAAATATTTTTCAGGTATCGTTCATTAAAAATCAGCCAACTAAAAACCTACACAACACAGCACCACAAAGGATTACAAGCCACACACCCAAGAGCATAAAAAAACATAATCTGCTGAAATGCAGTGCTGTGCACAGAAAAAAGCGCATTTAAATTTTGCAGTTTGAATTAATTACCTACATTTGCACTCCACATTGCGAGGTAGAGCAGAGGTAGCTCGTCGGGCTCATAACCCGAAGGTCAGTGGTTCGAATCCGCTCCTCGCTACAAAAAGTAAAAGTCCTGGACTATCGTTCAGGACTTTTTTTTATCCAAATAAATAGTATTATTACAGCAGGCCTTCAATATGCTGATAGCAATTTTGTTAGCCATTAACCTAATCCCATTATTAAAATTTAATTCATTCAATGAAACAAAAACCTTCCATGGCATTTGTTGCCGCCTCCTGGGTAGCAGTATTTGCAGGTGTTCTGGGCTTCATTATTGGTCTTTGGAACGCCAACACCATGCAACTAAACGAGAAGGGTTACTACTTCACCGTATTAATGTATGGTCTCTTCTCCGCTGTATCTGTACAAAAATGTGTACGCGACAGAATTGAAGGCATCCCCGTTACCGACATCTACTACGCACTTAGCTGGGTATCTATGCTACTCACCATCGTATTGCTGACAGTAGGATTATGGAATGCTACACTGGCGCCCAGCGAAAAAGGGTTCTATGCATTTGCATTTTTGCTCAGCGTTTTTGGCGCTATCACGGTACAAAAAAATACCCGCGACAGCCAGGCTGCCAAAGGCGATATCCCTGTTGCCAAAGAAAATGTTTCTTCCAACTTTTAATGATTCTCCACCGCGCCACTTTACGGCGCGGTTATTTTTCTCCCCCCTCCCCCTCCTTTTTCCGGAATACATAAATACTTTTCCTGATCCGTCTTATTCCACGATACCCCGCCCACTAATTTTGCTCCGCAACTAAAATGTATCCGTTCTCTTCCCAATGAGAACACAAATCTTTTACCTCTCAATGAAACACATATTCTTGCTCACCTTCAGTTTGATGGTGACTGTCAGTACTATTGCACAAAACAATACAGGCGCCATCAAAGGCACTGTTACAACCTCCGATGGCATGGCAGCTCCCGGCGTATCTGTACAATTAAAAAACAGGAATAAAGGCGCTGTCAGCAGTAACAAAGGCGCTTTTGAATTCGGGAAGTTAGCACCGGGCGACTACCAGGTACAGGTATCGCTGATAGGCTATAAAACCAGTCAGCAAAACGTTACCGTAGTTTCCGGCCATGTCACTACCGCCAATATTACACTGGCTGCCTCCGATGCACAACTGCGCGAAATTGTTGTTTCGTTCAGGCAACAACGTTACCAGGTAAATGCCGTATCTCCTACGTTGCGGCTCACCACACCATTACTGCAAACACCACAAAACATACAGGTAGTGACGGCTAAATTGCTGGCCGATCAACAGGTGTTCGACATGCTGGAAGGCGTAACCCGTAATGTAAGCGGCGTTACAAAGCTGGAGCACTGGGACAATTATGCCCTCATCAATATGCGCGGCTCACAGGTAACCGCTTTCCGCAATGGCATGAATGTAAAAATGCCCTGGGGACCACTCGCAGAAGATATGAGCATGGTGGAACGCATTGAATTTGTAAAAGGTCCCGCAGGATTCATGATGGGCAACGGAGATCCCAGCGGATTCTACAATGTAGTGACCAAAAAACCTACCGGCGTTAATAAAGGAGAAGCCACCCTCACCGCAGGCAGCTTCGACACGTATCGCGCTACCATCGACCTGGACGGCAAGCTGGAAAAAACCGGCAAGTTATTATACCGCCTCAATGTAATGGGGCTACTTAAACGTTCTCACCGCCATTTTGATTACAATAACCGCTACAGTGTTGCGCCGGTACTGATGTATAAATTCAACGAGCGCACCTCCATTACTGCTGAATACAATTACCAGTTTTCCAGGATGGCTATGGTGGGCGCCAACTATGTGTTTTCGCCCAATGGTTACGCAGACCTGCCGCGTAGTTTTACTACCGCAGAAAAAAATTTCCCTCCTACCAATATCAATGATCACAGCGTGTTCCTGAATTTCCAGCACCAATTCAATCCCAAATGGAAATTTACAACCCAACTGGGATACATGAACTTCACGCAGATTGGTAGCTCCATGTGGCCGGATTCCTTACACGCCAACGGAGATATGTACCGCAGCGTAGGCATGTGGGATGCGCACGGAGAGAACTATATCGGGCAGGCTTACGTAACCGGCGATGTCCTTACCGGCAACATACAACATAAAATATTGAGTGGTATTGACCTGGGACATAAAAAATACCTCGCTGTTTTTGCCCAGCCATTTAAACTGAATAGTCCGAACGGACCTTTTAATATCTACCACCCCGTATATGGAGAAACACCCGCACCGCAATTCGACCGGTCAGTACCATTGAAAGACAGAGCCGGCAGTCCGGATGATCAGCGCTATATCAGTTACTACCTGCAGGACGAAATACATATGTTTAATGACATAGCCCGTTTGACGCTGGCGGCCAGGTATACCACTGCTACCTATAATGATACCACCAAAAGCAGCAAGCTCACTCCACGTATAGGCGTCAGCGTATCTATAGCTAAACAAACCTCTGTGTATGCTTTATATGACCAGGCATTTGAACCACAGGCAGGAAAGATATATCCTAACATTGTTCCAAAGCCGCTGCTGGGTGTAAATACAGAGGCCGGCATCAAAAGAGACTGGTTTCAGGGCCGGTGGAATTCCACCCTCGCCGTATATCGTATCCTGCGGAAAAATCAATTGGTAGCAGATAATGATACGCATGGAGAAGGCATAGCCAACTACTCCCTGCAAATAGGAGAAAGCGAAACAAAAGGAGTGGAACTCGATATACATGGAGAAATAGCCCGGGGCTTAAACCTCACGCTCAACTACGCATATACCGATTCAAAAATCACCAAAGACACGGCGGGTTCCAAAAAAGTGGGAGAAGCCGTACCCGGATTTGCGAAGCATAACACCAACGGATGGTTATCTTACCGCTTTGAGAAAGGTGCTTTAAAGGGAGTAGGTATTGGTGCAGGTTACCAGTACCAGCTGGGCCGCTCTACCTGGAACTGGGGTGGAGCGCATCAACTGCCCCTGCCCGATTACTTCCGGATGGATGGCAGTATTTCCTGGCAAAACAGCAAATATTCCGTGGCACTGAATGTCAATAACCTGCTGAATGCTTACCTGTATTCCGGTGCGCCATATGATACTTATTACTATTGGCAGGCAGAGCCAGGTACTAATTTCCGGATATCTGCCGGTATTAAATTCTAATCTATCCTTTCAATTCCCTGAACATATACTCGTGAACAAAGCCTCCTGCCCACTGTGCGGGAGGCTTTTGTTTTGTAACAGACTATCCTCTATTTGCCGATCGTCGTCCTTTAACCATATGGAAAACAAGTACCCTGGCGTCACTAGCGTATGGCTTATCTCTTTTTGGCCCCCACCTTATCATAAAGGGAACACAGCGGATGCTGAATAATATCCGTGAAATGTACGCTACCAAATAGTTTCCACTCCTGCGCCACTTACAAAGTGATAACGTATGTTTTCATACAGCGAAAAAAATGTTAAAAATGATTTCATTTAATACAAATAAGTATTACTTTTATTCCCGAAGAAGAGAGAAAGTGTCTACGTTTATCGAAACTTGTTATTAATGTTCAGATTCTCCGGAATCTTTTTTTGGAAACCATTGCTAAATCGATTTTTTATGAGATGAAGCCTATCATCATTAAAAAGTCGTTGTAGGAAAAAACCTGCGTGTATGAAAGAAATTATTAAGCTAAACCTTGTTATTCCGGGCGTTTGCCGGTAATGTTTTTATTATAACTTGTTATTCTAATTGTTAGCTAAATCGATATTCTACTGAACAAACAGTACTGTAAGTATCGGATGTATTTTGCTTATGCTATATTATTAGGGAAACCATTGCCAACCTGACCGGAAGCCAGGTAACATCTCCATGGGGAGACATTTTTCTATTTTTTAAAACCACTTAAATCGCAGCTGAATTTTAAACGTAATGTCCTGTAGTTGTACTGCTAAATCGATTTTATAAATGCTGACGATTACAGGTCTTTCTTATTAACCAATATCAATAAATGTATATGCACAAACGATCCACGTTTTGGGCACGGACAAGTATTGCCAGTACTTTCCTGTTGCTTATCTCGCTATTCGCCTTTTCACAAGGCAAAACAATATCCGGCAAAGTGACGGATGCCAACGATAAATCGCCCATACCAGGTGTATCTGTACAGATAAAAAACACCAACACCGGCACCATCACCAAAGCAGACGGGTCTTTCAGCCTGCAGGCGCCGGAAAACAGTATCCTGGTATTTTCGTTTATCGGGTACCAGCAACAAGAAGTACCCGCTGGCAGCGGCGCTCCACTACAAGTAAAACTCGCTGCCGGTGTGAAGTCGCTGCAAGACATTGTAGTAGTAGGATATGGTACACAAAAAAGAAATGAAGTGACCACCTCCGTAGCTACCGTTAAAGCGGAAAATTTCAACCAGGGCGGCTCACGTTCTCCTATGGACCTGATCCAGGGTAAAGTGGCCGGCCTGTCTGTTACCAGGACGCAGGGCAACAACCCCAACAGCGGCGCCTCCATACAAATCAGGGGAATCAGCTCCCTGTCGGGCGACAAAAACCCATTGATCGTTATTGATGGCATTCCCGGTGGTAACCTCGACCTGCTGCAACAGGACGATATTGCTACCTTCGATGTACTGAAAGATGGTTCCGCCGCCGCTATTTATGGTACCCGCGGTAATAACGGTGTTATCCTTATCACCACTAAAAAAGGAAAGGCCGGAGAACCACAATACACCTACTCCACCTACCTCCAACGCGAAGCCGTAGCCAAAAGACCCAGCATACTCAGCGCTGCCGAATATGCTAAAATACCCGGCGCCGACAACAAAGGCGGAGATGTGGATATGTATGACCTGCTGCTCGACAAACACAACCTGAGTCATTACCACAACTTCGCAGCCTCCGGAGGAACCGTCAACAGCAACTATCGTGCATCGCTTTACTACAACGACGCCAACGGTATTGCACTGCAAAACGGACGTAAACAATATGGCGGCCGCGTAAACGTAAATCAAACAGGGTTACAGGGATTACTCACCATGCAGTTTAACCTGGCCGGCAACTTCAACAAAGCTAACCTGAATGGTGGCAACAGCGGTGGTGGCGATAACAAAGCAGGCAACGCCGGCGCCGACTTTGAACAAGCCGTGCAACGCAATCCCACCGCTCCCATCTACGGCCCTGATGGTAAATTCATTGAAACCAATGGCTATAATAACTACAACCCATTGGCCCGCCTGCAACAGGAACTCTACGACCGGGATCAGAAAACTTATTCGGGAGATGCACGTATAACGCTTGAGCCTATACGTAATTTAAAACTGTCGGCCTTCGGCGCTATTGTACGCGATGAATACAATGACCGCCAATATAAGCTCAAAAACTCGCGCTCTTCTGTGCAGGACTACAAAGGCGGGGGATATGCCTACAAAGCCAATTCCGCAGCCATGGATAAAACTTTTGAAGCCACCGCTGACTATACCCGGACGATCCATTCCGACCACACCATCAATGTACTCGGCGGCTACAGCTATCAATACAGCACCCTGGAAAAATACTCCATGGATAACAACGGCTTCCTCACAGATGCCTTCCAGGACTGGAATATCTCTGCCGGTAATGCGTTGAATGATCAAACATTACCTCGTCCCAAACAAAGCAGCAACAAAATAGATAATACTCTGATCGCCTTCTTTGGCAGAATCAATTATAACTATAAAGAGAAATACATGCTGCAGGCTATCCTGCGCCATGAAGGCTCTTCCCGCTTCGGCGCCAACTACAAATGGGGGAACTTTCCCGCCGTTTCCGCCGGATGGGTGATTTCAAAAGAAGCATTCCTGCAGGATATCACCGTAATCAATAACCTGAAATTACGTGCAGGCTATGGCGTTACCGGTAACCAGGGTATCCCCAGCTATCAGTCCATCATCACCCTCGGTACTGGCGGTCCATACGTTCAATACGGACAATGGATACAAACTTATGGTCCTAACAAAAATCCTAACCCGGATCTGAGGTGGGAGAAAAAGAAAGAGTTTAACGTAGGGGTAGATTTCTCCCTGCTGAAAAACAGGTTAGGCGGTTCCATAGATGTATACAGCCGCAAAACGCAGGACCTGTTGTTCAACTACACCGCGCAGCTGCCATCCAACATCCTGGATAACATCTTTACCAACGTAGGCGCCATCTCCAATAATGGGGTGGAAGTAGTTATCAACGCAGTACCGGTAAAAATGAAAGATTTTACCTGGAACAGTGATCTCACCTTCAATTCCCAACGGAACAAAATGGTGTCTTTCTCTAACCAGATCTTTAAAACTACAGAACAATACTATGGAGATCTGCCTTCTCCGGGTAACCTGGGCTCTGCTATCCGCGTAGTAGAAGGCGGTCCGCTGGGCACCTTCTTCGGTTATCGCTATGCAGGCCTGACCGAAGCCGGCAAGTGGCAGTTCTACAAAAAAGATGGTAGCATCGGTACTATTGAAACCATGAACCCGGACGACAAAGCCGTGATAGGAAACGGTATTCCCAAATACATGGCTTCCTGGAATAACACCTTCCGTTATAAAAACTTCGACCTGAGTATTTTCTTCCGGGGCAAATTTGGTTTCGATATCCTGAACCTGCAGGATATGTATTTCGGTAACAAAAAGTGGACGCCGAATAACATGCTCACTTCTGCCATCGGTAAAAATGCCAAACTGGATGCGGATCCACAGTTCTCCGACTACTACCTGGAAAACGGCAACTTCGTGAAACTCGATAACATCACCCTCGGCTATAACTTCCGGCTGCACACCAAATATATCCGCAACCTGCGGGTATATGCCAGCGGACGTAACATCGCCACCTTCACCAAATACACCGGTCTGGATCCTGAATTACAAGATACGGCCCTGGATTCCGGCATCGATGGCAGAGGATTTTATCCACGTACCCGCTCTTATACTATTGGCCTGAACCTCGGATTCTAAAAGCAGCAAAATTGTAATGTATGAAAAAAAGTAAAGTATATATCAGCGCAGCCTTGCTGGCACTCGGTATGAGCGCCTGCACCAAGCTCGATGAAAAACCATACAGCGAAATTATCTCCGATCAGTTTTATAACAACCGGCAGGAAGTAATGTCTGCCGTACTCCGCCCCTTCACCCATGCCGGCGCCTGGGCAGCACCTACCGGCCAAACCGGCTACTGGCGTCTGCAGGAACTCTCCGCCGACCAGCTGGCATGGCCGCAGAAAGGGCGTCATGGCTATGATGGCGGTAACTGGATACGCCTGCATTACCATACCTGGATCGCCAATGAAGACAATGCCTGGAATCCATGGCGGCTCATGTTCTGGGGAATGGGCTTCTGTAACAATACCATCAAAGACCTTACGCCGCTGGACTTTACCAAAATAGGTATGACGGAGGCAGAAAAAACAACCCTGCTCGCAGAAACCAAAGTACTGCGTGCCTGGCATTACCTGAAACTGATGGACCTCTATGGAAACATTCCCATTGTGACAGAAGTCGCCAACTCCGCCTCTCCTGCCACCAAATCTCGCAAAGAAGTATTTGCGTTCGTGGAAAAGGAAATCAAAGACAATATGGATGCCCTCCAACCCTTATCACCTGCCATGGTGGGCCGCGCTACCAAAGCAGCCGCCTATGCCATGCTGGTTGAATTATACCTCAATGCACAGGAATGGACCGGCACCCCACGCTGGGATGATTGCATCACTTACTGCAACAAAATTATTGCCGGTGAAGGCGGCTCCCTTAGTGGTACCATACCGGCTCTGGAACCGGATATTTTCCGCGCATTTGCCAACAACAACAGCAGTTCCCCGGAAGACCTGTTCCAGCTGACTTATGACCTGAGAGCCGGCAACTCCCGCTTCGGATGGCAGGGTGATTTCTGGCACTACCGGCAACGCCAGATCTACAACGCAGATGTAGACGGCAACAACTGCATTGTAGTCATTCCTACTGCCTACGACGCTTTCAAAGACAATGATCTCCGCAAACAAAACTGGATGCTCATCGGTCCACAGAAAAAAGATCCGGCCCTGCGCACCAGCGTGGGCGACAGCCTCGTATTGGGCACAGAAGAATACTCAGATAAGCCACTCGTTTTTGTAAAAGAGATCCGTAAAAACAAGGCGGGTGAAACTGGCCCCGGTGGCATGACACAGGGAGAAGAAAACAGCGGCGCACGTTTCGCTAAATACCTGCCTGGCAAACAAAGTGATCCCAACTACTGGGGCAACGACTTTGTATTATACCGCCTCACAGAAATCTATTTCAACAAAGCAGAAGCGATTATGCGCAAAGCCGGCGGTACTGCTTCCCAGGAAGCCGTTGACCTAGTCAATACCTGCAAAAAACGGGCTTTTAAGGCGCAGGACTGGCCAAATGAAGCTTATACAGCGTCCAGCCTCACCATGGACGAATTACTCGCCGAAAGAGGCCGGGAATTCATTTTTGAGGGCAAGCGCCGCACGGATCTGATCCGCTTTGGTAAATTCACCACTGCTTCCTGGTGGGATCACCAGCCATCAGCCGATAAGTACAAGCTATTCCCGATTCCATTCAAACAAACGAGTATCAATCCTAACCTGGTACAAAATCCGGGCTACTGATAAACAACACTGAATAGTTGTGGTAAACGGCAATTATTCAATTGGCGGAAGAACAAGAAAGGCCCACCCTAAAAGCGGGGGGCCTTCTCTTTTATATAAAAAGTTAACTATAAAGTAAACGCATTCACATTCCCTGAAAAATCTGCTACATACAGCAATCCGTTACAGATCGCCATTTCAGCAAATACGGGAGCGCCTGTACGAAAACGGGATAACGGCTTACCTGTTTTCAGATCTGCCACATATACATACCCGTCTGACGCACCTATGTATACACGATTACCGGCACACAACGGCGTAGATTCAATAGTAGCGGAAGAGGGCTGTGTATACGGCGCCGTATAAAACAGCGCTTCGCCTGGCACAAAACGCCATACCAGTTGCTTAGTCTGTTTATCATACACCGCCAAACCATTGGTAGCGGTAGAAACCAGTATACACTGATCTGTTACCACCGGGGCCGTCATTGTTTTCAGCGCATCTTCCGTTGGAATACTGTCTACCGTCCGGCCATTTGCCGGATCAATGACATGCAGCTTATTCAGCCCGTGCACGTACAGTTTACCACCATAAAAGGCCGGTGTACCACTACGGAAGCGAATTCCCTCATCACTGCGCTTCCAGCGCAATTTACCGGTATGAAGGTCGTGTGCAAACAGGTGATTCCAGTTGGAAGAAGTCACCAGGCAATCGCCCTGTACCGCCATCGCCGCAGGGGTTCCTTCTCCCCCACTCCAATCCTGGTTGGTCCACTTTACAGCGCCGGTAGAAATATCCAGTGCCTGCATATATTTCCCCGCGCCGGTATAATATACCCCGTCTTGTATAACGCCACCGGAATTGTAAGAAGCTAAACTTTTCATATTGCCGGCATGTTGCCAGCGCAGCTTACCTGTGGCGGCATCCAGCGCATAGGTGATACCTTCTGCATCAGTAGCCAGTAACAGGTGATCAGCGTAGCTGATGCTATGTTTTATGGAATTTTTAGTAGCAAACTGCCATACTATTTTGCCCGTACGGGCATCCAGGGCAGTAATACCACTGTGATGATTACCTTCGTCATCGAGGGTGCCCACAAATATTTTGCCTTCGGCATATATGGGAGATGACTTCCAGATATTGCCACCAATATTGGCAGACCATAACAGGTGCAACCCTTTACTATTATTGCTTACACCCGGCACTACACCTATGCGCTGTGCATTCTGTAATACTTCGGGCCACAAGGGTCCGGTAATGGCCGGTACTTTTGTTTTTTCCAGGGAGAAGGTATCTCTTCTGAATAAAATATGACCTGTACTGGTAGTGGCTTCTACCGTGGAAGTATATACGTTATTAAACCAGGCCGCCGGAACAGAAGTGGTAGCAGCCCAGTTCCAATCCGTGCGGGGATGCAGGGTTAGCTGTTTCAGTAATTGTCCCTGCTTATTATACAAACTGAACAATACATGCCGGATGTTGGCGGCCGTATGATATGCATTTACACTTACCAACAGCTTGTCGCCCTCAAATGCCACTCCCGTAGCGGCCGGCGATACCTGCGTGATTTGATTATCCACGTAGGTATAACGTCTTTCTACAGATGAAATCCCCTTTTTATTAACACCTATCACATCAAAATTGCTGGCAGAATTATCAATCCCTCCATCGGCGGCTGGCGCAGAACAAAGTGAACGGATGCCGGTGTTACCATGCTGTTTGGCAAAGTTAATATGCCAGTGCCCATAGATCCAGGCTTTCAGGTGGTGATCGTTCAGGTTGATACTGTCTTTATCCGTGCGGATGGTAAACAGGGTATCGTATGTGAGCAGGTCGTGGTTAAAAATGATCACTGGTTTAGCCGGGTCGGTAGCCGCCAGGTCATTCTTTATCCATTGCAATACGTCGTCTGCGGTGTAGGAGGGCGCATAATCGCCATACCACATCGGCGTTACAATAAAGTGTGCCGGTCCTGCTTCGAACGAATAAAACACCGGTCCAAATAACGACTCATACAACGCTTCTCCATAGGGTCCTTTCACCAGGTCGTGATTACCGATGCAATAGTATACAGGTAATCCCATGGTAGCGGTGTTCACCTGCTTTGCATGAAACTTCATGCCGTCTTCATAACAAATATCACCGGTATGCACTATGAAATCTGCCTGTTCATTCTTTGCATAATCTTTGGCTTCGGTGATCCAGTTATTATACATCGTGGTTTCTGTATCGGTTAACCGTACAAACTTTGCCGCGGCAGGAGATGCCGACTTTACCGGCATCAGGGCAAAATCATAAGTGATTTTGCTACTATCTGCCTTGATATAAAAGGATTTGGTAAACCGGTAACCGGCGGGTGTGGTAATAAACACAAACCGCGTTTGCTGTTGTGCCGGCAATTGAAATTTACCTGCTACATCCGTTACGGTAACGGCTACACCGTTAGATACCTTTACACCAGCCATCCCGTTTTCTCCGGCATCGCAAACATTGTTGCCATTGCTATCTATAAATACTTTCCCGGAAAAACCCTGAGCCATCGCTGCCTGCGTACATAACAGCAACAACGCTGTTCGCATGATACTTTTATACATCTCCATTGTTTTTTGCCATGTCTGGATATAAATAGCAAAGGGGAAGACCGTAGTCTTCCCCCTTACCTTCTTCATCACTTACTTTTCCCAGCCTAAAATCTGTTCCAGTTTACGATTCAACACAATTTGATCTTGCGGTATAGGACGATAATAGTACTGAGGCATTTTAAATTCGCGGCCGGCGCGGTCCGCCACAAACATAATGTGGCCACTGTTACCATTTTCCAGGTAGAAGTTTTCATTTAAATAAAAACGCGCCATGTCTTTCTTCACTGACCAGGGAATATTGTCAATAGCTGCGGTATCTGTGGCAGATGGCAGAATAGCAATATCTGGTTTATTATCTCCGGTCATATCGATAGCACCAATGGCGGGCACATACATCCCTTTGGGAGCATCTTTCAGCAATTGACCAGCAGCCCATCTGTTCACATCATTCGCACGCAATCCTTCACAAGCCGTTTCTACCCTTCTTTCTCTTCTGATTTCCAGTATCACCCCTTTGTTACTGCTGGTGATCTTACCAACAACACCATACTCCTGCACAGGATCAGGATGGCTGTTAGCTGCTACCATATCCAGCCCTGGCATACCTACACGGCTACGTAATTTGTTAATGGTTGCATCAATATCTGCTTGCGTAAGGCTATTCAACTCCGCTTTTGCTTCCGCATAGTTTAGTAATACTTCTGCAAAACGATAAATAGGCAAAGCAGTATAGTTCAGCTCCCAGCCCTTACGCAATGCCGGATCACGTGGATAAAACTTCAACTGATCATACCCACCCAGGTTCGGTTTAGCTACATACAGGATATCATTCATGGTAGTAGAAAAACCAGGGTAGGCTACCGTTTCGGCCATACGTGGATCGCGGTTGGCGAAGCTGGCCACGAAACCAATTTTATCATATCCTGCAATTGCGGTAAAAGGAGTACCATCTTTCATCAGGTAGGTGTTCACCAGGCTTTGACTCAACGACCAAACCCAACCCAACACAGTATGTGTATTATTTCCAACGCCCATGGACGCCTGATAATCGCGCCACTGGATAATTTCAGGATTATTCTCCAGGGAAGTGCTCACAAATAATGCCCGGTAAGACGCCGCACCATCACCATTATTATAGATATTGAATTTTTTGCTATCCATTATCTGTTGGGAAGCTGCTACCGCCTTGTTCAGGAATTTATCCGCACTTCCGGTCAGGTTCAGTTCAGGATGATATTTACGGAAAGTACCTTCAAACAGGCCAAACCTGGACATCAAAGCCAGCGCGGCATATTTGTTTACACGGGTACCATTGCCATCTTTTTCTTTCAGATGATCTACAGCATACTGGAGGTCGTCCATTACAGAATCTGCTACCATCGCACGTGGATCACGGGCTTTATACATAGAGCTATCTGTATCTGCTAAAGCATGGCCGTACCATGGCACGTCAGAATAGGTAGCAATTTTTGCCATGTAAAATTTCGCACGGAAGTAACGGGCCACCCCTACATAATGCGCAATTTCTACCGGATCTCCCTGCGTTTTATACACGTTATCCAGCATAAAATTCACCCGGCGCAGTTGATCCCAGTCGTCCCAACCTCCAATGGTATTAGGCGTAATAGCGCCACGCACCAGTTTATCCATTTCACTGCCGGTGTAGCTGGAAATGTTATCGGAATTGGCATCGTCGTAGGGAGATGACAATTGATTATCATAGAACCCGTTAACGTAAGTATTCAGATCCGCCGGGGTTTTAAAGAATTGCTCCGGAGAAATTTCCGTTTGTGGATTACGTTGCAGGAAATCCTTTTTACAGGAAGCTGCACTAATCCCTAATATAGAGAGTGATAATAAAAGCCACTTATTTTTCATGTTGCACATTTTAGAATTCATTAAAAGTTCAGGTTCAGACCACATGAATAGGTTTTCTGATACGGATACAATGCTCCGCCCAAACCTTCCGGATCAATATTTGCTTTCAGGTGAGAAATGGTAAAGATGTTCTCTGCACTGAAGTAAAAGCGAACACGGGAAAGCTTGATCCGCTCAGTTAGTTGCTTAGGCAGCGTATAGCCTAAGGTCACGTTCTTTAAACGGGTATAAGCAGCATTCTGTAAGTAACGGGTTTGTGGTGCGCCCAGCTCTGTAGCATCTTCCGCGATGTAAGATTTCAGGCGAGGGAAGTAACCATTGGGATTGTCTGGTGTCCAGCGATCCAGGTTATGTAACTGCACATTGGTCCACGGTTGCGCATATACGCCCCAGAAGTAGTGATTGCTTGCATTAGGATACCAGTCTCTTTTACCAATGCCCTGGATCAGCGCACGGATATCAAATCCTTTGAAAGAAGCAGCCAGGTCTACGCTATAAGGGAAGCGCGGTGCATTGTTACCAATAATCCTTCTGTCGCCCGGATTAGAAACAGTCCTGTCTCCATAGTTGATCTTACCATCATTGTTCAAATCTTTAAACTTCAGATCACCTACATAGAACAGGTAGTTCTGATCGTCGGAACCAACTTCTGTCTGTTTCGCATGTTTGTCTATTTCCTCCTGGCTCTGGAAGAATCCTTCCGTTACCAGTCCCCAGATATCTCCTATTTCCTGTCCAACATAATAGTTCCGCTTGGTAGCGTCTGAGTGATCGTAGTCGATCAACGAACCGGTTGGGTTAGCATAGCGGGTAATAAAAGAACGGCTGTCAGCCACCAACAACTTCACACTATAGTTAAAAGGATCTTTGCCAATGTTGAACTGATCTCTCCAGGACAATGTCATTTCCCATCCACGTGTTTTCAAATCAGCAGAATTGGTGCTGGGCGATTTCGCACCATATACATTCGGTAACTTCTGGCTGGGAGCAAACATACCGTTGGTATAACGGGTATAACGGTCATAGCTAAACGACAATCTTTCCTTCAGGAAACTCAGGTCAATACCACCGTTGATGGTTTTCACCGTTTGCCAGGTATAGGTAGCGGTTACCGGGGTTGGATCATACACAGCGATTGGCTGTTTGCCATCCACAATAGTAGTGATGTTACCTGGTTTCATCAACGACATGTAACCATATTCAGACCATTGCTGATCTCCCAGGGTACCATAAGAACCACGGAGTTTCATGAAATCCAGTCCGGCTGCCTGTTTTACACCATCGAAGAATTTTTCTTTGGAGATCACCCATGCAGCAGAAGCTGACGGGAAGAAGCCCCAGCGGTTGTCTGCACGGAAACGGGAAGATCCATCGTTACGGGCATTCAGTTCTACAATATATTTATCATCGAAAGTATAGTTCAGGCGATAATAAATACCTCTCACCGCCCAGTCAGCAATATGTTGTTCCTGTTTAATCAAACCGGTTGTTAATTGGGTGGTCGGCAAACTTGGACTAATTAATCCATTGGCTGTCAGGAAGAAGTTATTGTAGTAGTGATATTCCTGGTTAAAACCAACCAGGGCACCGATAGCATGTTTCCTGTTGAACGTTTTATGAAAATCGGTATAAATGTTATATACATTATACTTTACGTCGTTGCTGCTGTTGGAGGCAGAAGATAAATTATTACCGGTATAGTTAAGCGGCTGATTAGGACCCGTGCGATAGGCTACCGGAATACTAAATCCTTTACCTACATTATTGCCGCGTCTCCAGGTGGCATCTGCTTTCAGGGTCCACACATCTTTAATAAGTCCCAGTTCAGCATTGAGGGTAGTCATAAACTCACTCCAGGTGTCCATTTTACGGCCACCATTCTCTAATACGCCCAGCAGGCTGGCGCCGTCTGATGTCCAGGTGCCGTCCGGGTTACGGGGTATAGATAAAGAAGGGGTACGGTTTACCGCGTTGAAGAAAGAGTTATTGGTACTACCGGCATACGTGCTGGCGTCGGAAGTACTGGTAGCAAAAGGCTGGTCATACTTTGTATTGGTATACATGGTATTGGTACCCAGCTTAAAGCGGTCATTAAAGGTATAGGTAGCTTTTGCACGCAGGTTATAACGTTCGTATTTATCGGGATTATTGCGCAGCATACCATCTTGTGAATAATATTCACCGGATAAATAATAATTTAATTTTTCGTCGCCACGGGATATGCTGAAATTTGCGGTGTAAGCGGGTGCTGATTTATTATACACTTCATGCAGCCAGTCTGTTTCACCGTAATAGTTCCAACTTTTAGCGTCTGTTGGGCTCACAATTGCTCTCGGCAAAGAAGGATCTTTCTGCAGTTTCAGTGCATAGTCTCTGTCTGATTGCGGATAAAGGTTATACAACGGAGCGGCTGCGTCATGCTTTAACAGCATGGTGGTGAGTGGGTCGGTCGTAATTTTAGGGACCATACCCAGTGTACGCACGGCATAGTTGGTATTAGCGGTTACTGCAATGCGGCCATCCTTACCTGATTTAGTAGTAATCAACACTACGCCGAAAGCAGCACGGGCACCGTAAATGGCAGCAGCCGCTGCATCTTTCAGTACGGTTACACTCTGTATATCTGCCGGGTTAATCCGGGATACTTCGTCACTCGTAAATGGAATATTATCCACCAGGATAAACGGATCTCCACCATTGATGGAGGTCATACCACGCAGGTTAAATTTCTGTGCGGAGGAGGCCCTGCCATCGGTATTAGTGATATTCAGGTTGGGAATCAATCCTTGTAAACCACTACCCACATTGGTGATAGGGCGACTCTCCAGTTCTTTACCAGAAATAGCGTCTACCGCACCACTGAGATTAATTCTCTTTTGTTTACCGTAACCTACCACCACTACTTCATTCAAGCCACTGGAATTGGCTTTCATGGAGATATTATAGTGTTGATCCGCTTTGGCAGTCATCTGCATGGTTTCGTAACCTACGTAAGAAAATTCCAGTATGGCATTTTCAGGCACATCCAGGGAGAAACGACCATTTTCATCGGTATGTGCACCATGGGTAGTGCCTTTTACCAATACCGTTACGCCGATCAACGGGTTGCCGGCTTCATCGGTCACCTTACCTTTTATGTTAATGTTCAGCACTTTATCTCCTGCCTCCACAATCACTACCAGGTTGTCTTTCATGACTTTATAATCCAATGAAGTACCTGCCAGCGCATTATCCAGGATTTCCCGTACAGGTGCATCCTTCATGCTGATGGATATCTTTTTGTCCGGAATGATAGCGTTCTTATACAGGAATGTATAATCACTCTGCTTTCCGATGATCGTCAGAAGCCTGGCAATGTTGATGTTTTTGTAATCAACAGTGATCTTCTCCTGGGAAAATCCATGTGCGCTCAATTGCAGAAAACCTGCACAAAGCAATACAGAAGTTAATTTCATACTTAGTAACAATTTCCTCATACGCCGACGGGGAATATGAGAAGGCCACCAATGACTTTTTTTCATAAATTTGTTTCGTTAGGTTAAATAATTAGGCCATTACCAGATTGTGTGGATCGGTTTAGTTGTTTTAGCCAGCAAATTTGAAAGGGGAATGTTCGAGCATTTCCCTTTTTTTATTTGCAGACCGCCATAAAAAAAGTAATATGATTTATGTGTCTAAAAGATGTTTACCATATGTCAATAACATTTTCCTTACTATTCACCGCATAATGAAATCCGGACGTTAGCTGCAATGCCTGCAGAATACCGTCTATGCTCTGTTTGCGAAAGGCGCCACTAAATACTTCACTTTTGTAACGGTCATTTTTAAACCGTATGGTTACATTGTACCAGCGTTCCAGGTCGTGTGATAGCTGTTCAAAAGTGATTTTATCAAAATCAAAACGATCATTCATCCAGGCGGTGGTAGGACTATTAGCCGCTGCATCTCCTTCCTGGCTTACCTTTACAGGCGTAATGGTGTAATTGCTATTATTGGCATCTACTGCTTTCACGGGTAAAGCAGTCTTATTATTTTTATCGATGATTAGTTTTTGTTCCGGTTGTAATACCACCACTTTATGTCCGCCGGTGGCCGACTTTTCAGGAAAGCTCACTTCTACTTTACCACTCAGCAAAGTAGCTTCTACGGTAGCATCTTCGGCGTAGGCTTTCACATTAAATACAGTACCTAATACCTTAATATTGGCATGGTCAGTTTGAATGATAAAAGGATGTTGCGGATCATGTTTTACGTCAAAATATGCCTCTCCCACCAGGTTTACTTCCCGGTCGCCATTCAGAAATTTCGTCACATCATACCGTAAGTGACTGCACGCATTCAGTACTACACTGGTGCCGTCCGGCAGCACCACCGCGGTTTTAGAACCGTTTTTGGTCACTACCTCATTACGCAGGTTACTGTTCCGCGGATGTTGCCAAACACGATAGGCCGTTACCAGCACTGCAATACAGGCAGCTATGCCCATCACTTTTTTCCACGGGAACATCCTCCTTTCTTTCGCTACAACCGGCGTTTCCATCAACCGGTCTATATTAGACAATCCCTCCTGTAACAAATGCTGTTCTTCAGCAGCTGTAAAGCCATTCCCTTCTCTCAATACATTAATATCCTCAACAATGGTATACGCATAATGAAGTCCCGGAAATTCCAGCAGCAACTCTTCCAGTTCTGCCAACTCCTCCGGAGACGCCTCCCCCGCAAGTTTTCTGGCCAGCAAAATGTTTATCCGGTGTTCTTCCCTCATTTAAATTTTTCGAATTACAACAGAAGGACGAAAAGAAATCGAAAAACCCCCAAAAGGATTTTAAAAATAATTTTCTGTTCACTTAAGAGAACCAAAAGTGATTATCAGGAGAGAATACTATCAATTTATTATGAAATAACACCAGTCAGGAAAAGATAACGGGATAATTATTTTTGTTAACTTTAACGTAATCTACGTTATATAATTTAGCAACCATTATCAGCGGACAAAGGAATGGACGAGTCTACAATAAGTGTACTTTTCAATAATATCACAGAGAACAATGATCAAGCGGCCTTCCGGGCTTTCTATAATCATTTCTTTGTGACATTACTCCGTTTCTCCTACACGCTCACACATTCCAAAGAAATAGCCGAAGAAATTACCAACGACGTTTTTATGCATTGCTGGGAAAAGAGAGCCTCCCTTTCTCATATCAAAAATCCCCAGGTTTGGTTATTTGTGATCGCTAAAAATAAATCGATCGATTACCTGCGTAAACAGGCCGCATCCAGGCAGGTAGTTTTTGAAGAAGAAGAAAAATTGGAAATCGCCTTCGACAGCGATCCTGAGCAACTGATGATTTCCGCAGAGATGGTGCGTAAAATGGAATTTGCCATTCAGCAACTTCCGCCTAAATGCAAAATGGTATTTACCCTGATTAAGCAGAATGGGATGAAATATAAAGAGGTAGCTACGGTGTTGAACCTCTCCGTTAAAACAGTAGAAAACCAACTGGCTATTGCCATGAAACGCTTAACGGCTACCGTAAATTTCACCTTAGGGACTACGCCTAAACCTGTAAAGTAATTCCCCTTACTTCCCCTGTAACAAAGCCGGCAGACCTTCCTTTTCAAAAATAATCCGTCCTATTTTCAGCTCCGACCAACCCGCGCGCAGGTGGTACAAAAACTGTGGCGCCTGATCTTTTAAAACACAATCAATATACCAGGCATTTACCTTCGGCAACAGTGGTTGTAATTGATACAGGTGTGTGGAGATGGTAAAAAAACTGCCCGCAAAACGCTGCAGTCCATTGATCGTTTGTGCAGAGATATCCAGGGCATCGTCTACGTTGGTACCTCTGAACAGCTCATCAAACACCGCAAAACAGCGTTTACCTGCATGTGCTTCCAGTACTACCTTTCGCAGGTGTTGCACTTCCATCATAAAATGACTGTACCCCTGTTTCAGGTCGTCAGACAAGTTAATGATCACGGTAATGGAATCGAAATAAGGTAAACTACACGCTGCAGCGGGTACTCCCAGGCCCGCATGTGCCAGGTATACGCAAATGCCAATAGCTTTCAGCAGCGTAGATTTCCCTGACATATTGGGGCCCGTCAGCAACATCACCGGACCAGTAGTGTCGAGGTCGTTTTTTACCGGTTGCTTTAATGCGGGATGATAAAAATCTTTCATCCGGATGCCTTCAGCAACAAAAACAGGAAAAACAAATCCATGTTTTACCATGCCTTTAGCCAGCGATAACCAGGCTTCATACGAATAAAAAGTTTCCCAATGCTGCGTTGCTTCCTTTTCAGTAATACCCCGGCTCAGCAGGTCCAGCAGAAACAGCTGATCCCTGATACCAAAACGGTTTTTACGTATACGTCCGGTAATTTCGCTGGCATCGAACCGCAGCAGATATTCCTTTAATGCGGCAATACGTTCGCCAAATGGTGGAGGAAAAGCAGCCGCGTCTACCCGCTCAAAATATCGCTGCAACATATCCATGAAAAGCGCCAGCTGCGCCAAACGGCTTCGCATCGCATGCCGGTGCCGGCGCCGCCACAACAATTGCATGGTAGCAATCACCGGAGAGCTATCGTAATAATAGTACTGATCATTTATTTGTTTGAAAGCCTGCTGCACCTCTTCAAAGTCCTGGCGGGAGTAAGCTACTTGCGTATATACGTAACCGTTAGTAATGAATGATTGAATGAGTTGCTGACGTTCGTACACACCTTCCTTTGTAGCCGGTAGTTCCAATAGCACATTGACCAATGCCCGGCGGGCACTGATATTACCGGTAGTATCAAACAATGGGAGTAGTTGTTTTTCTATTTCAAGGTCTGTAACATTGGCTTTCATCGCCAAAAGATAAAAAAATTGCAGGGAGGAAGGGGCGGCGGGAAAACATTTAACAAAATGTAAGGAAGCACGTAAACGTGCTCCCCTACTCATTCTTATCAAGTACTAATAAGCTAATAACTCTTTGACCGCTGCCGCTACTTTTTCAGGTGTGGGCAGCATAGCCGCTTCCAGGCCTGTGTTCAGCGGTATGGCCGGCAAATCCATGGCGCCCATCGTAAATACCGGGGCATCCAGGTAACGGAAGCAGGCTTTCTGAATACGGCCGGCGAGTGCCTGTGCAAACGAATTATTGAGTTGTTCTTCGGTAAGGATCAGGCATTTTCCATGTTGTTGTACCATGTCAAATACCAGGGCTTCATCCAGCGGAAACAGCGTACGCAGATCCACGATGGTTACATTGCCAGGATAAGCTTTGGCAGCGGCTTTAGCCCAGTATACGCCCATGCCATAGGTAATGATGCAAATGGCATCGCCACGTGAAATATCTTTAGGATGTGCATGTAATACCACGTTTCCTTTGCCCATGGGTAATACGTAATCGGCAGCAGGTTCTACTGTCATGGCCTCCAGCGTACCGGGTACTTTACTCCAATACAGTCCTTTGTGTTCCAGCATTACTACCGGGTTAGGATCGAGGAAGGCAGCCTTCATCAGCCCTTTCATGTCGGCAGCATTGGAGGGATATACCACCTTAATGCCTTTAATACTCAGCAAAGTAGATTCCACGCTACCGGAATGATAAGGTCCACCACCACCGTAGGCACCAATAGGCACGCGGATCAGTGTTTGTACGGGATATTTACCATTACTTAAATAACATGATTTAGATATTTCTGTGACCAGCTGATTAAATCCGGGATAGATATAATCCGCGAACTGTACTTCTACAATAGGTTTTACGCCTACGGCAGAAAGTCCGGCAGTAGCGCCTATAATATACGCTTCCTGTATTGCGGTGTTATATACGCGATGACTACCAAATTTATCGCCCAGGGTAGCTGCTTCCCGGAAAACGCCTCCCAATCTGCGTCCTACGTCCTGGCCAAAAAAGATGGCTTCCGGGTGTTGTTGCATAATTTCCTCTACCGCGTGTAAGGCGGCGTCTACCATCACTACTTTCGTTTTACTGTCGGGGGTGCGGGTACCGCTTTCAGTGGTAATGGCAGCAGGTGCAAACACATGTTCCTGCACGGTTTCCGGCGAGGGTTCTGGCGCAGCTACTGCTTTATCAAATGCTGCCTGTATATCGGCAGCGACTTCTTGTGCAATCCGGTCCAGTTCTGCTTCTGTAACACCATGTTTCAGCAGCAGTGCTTTTAATTTAGGCAGCGGGTCATTGGCCGCATGCTTTTCCAGGTCTTCAGCGGTACGATACCATTCTTTCCTGACGCCGGAGGTATGATGTCCCAGCAGGGGTACATTGGCTTGTACCAATATGGGGCGACGTTCGTGGCGCACGTAATGGATAGCCGTTTCCATGGCGGCATAGCTGGCGGTAAAGTCGCTTCCGTCTACCCGCATGCGTTCCAGTCCTTTAAACCCCGCGGCATACTCATAGGCATCCATGGTACGTACTTCTGCTGCAGTAGCAGAAATCCCCCAATCGTTGTCCTGTACGAGGTAAATAATGGGTAATTGTTTCAATACGGCAAACTGAAAAGCTTCGCTCACCTCTCCTTCTGTTACGCTGCCATCTCCCAGGGAACATAATACTATGGGCAGTTCTTTGCCGGGGCCGGCTTTCAGCAGGTCGGAATCAATCTGTTCCAGGTATTGTATGCCTTGTGCCATCCCGGTAGTTGGAATCACTTGCATACCGGTAGCGCTGCTTTGGTGGGGGATTTGCGGCTTATCTGCTACCCGGCTGTTGGGGTGGCTGTAATAAGATCTGCCGGCAGAAAAAGGATCCTCTGCTTTGGCCAGCAACTGCAACATCAACTCATAGGGGGTAAAGCCCATGGCCAGCAGCATGCTTTCATCCCGGTAGTAGGGACTTACATAGTCCCATGGCCGCAATTGCAGTCCAGTGGCTATTTGTATGGCTTCATGACCGCGGGAAGTGGAATGAACATATTTGCAGATGGCCCTGTTAGCCTCATAGGTGGCGGCCATTTGGCCCGCCTCACACATCAGGCGCCAGGCTGTTAATAATTCAGCCAGTTCGCCGCTGTTATCCTCCGGATTAACGGCAGACGCTTTTAAAGTTGAAACGCTTGTGCTATCTTTAAACACAATAAGACTGTTTTGGTGATGATGGTGATTCAAAAACAATAGTTGCCATAGCAACAGTTGCTAATGCAAATTAAATAATATGACTGATACTTTCGTCAGTAATCCCTCTTTTTTTAAGTTGGATGCTACGCTTAAAAAATTGCGCAACTACTGGCAAAAAATGTTTGATGCCCAACAGAAGGACATCACAGTGGATCAATGGCTGCTAATAGAGAACCTCTATAAGCATAAAAAAACTACCCATAACGAACTGGCGCGTAATACTTCCAAGGATATTACCACCATTTCACGCATCATAGAATTACTGGTAAAAAAGGGGCTGGTAAAAAGAGAAACGGACGCTACGGACCGCCGCAAAGTATATTTACAACTCACACCGGCTGGTGTGGATAAATACAAAGACGTGAAATCGCTGGTATATGATATGCGGAAAATTGGCTGGAAAACACTAACAGAAGCCGATTATACAGAGCTAACCCGGATCCTGGATACTATTTATGCAAACATCCCTTCTTAGGGCTAAAAGGATCTTTAAAGGTTTATTTTTGATCAAATTTTCCGTTTTAAGGCGTTTTTAAAATATTTTAATAAAAAATTGGCGAAGAGAGCAGTGCTAAAACTGCGCGTCTTCGCCAATTTTTTCGTTTATTAAAAACTGAAAAAGTACTTATTTCACGGAAAACTCCAGGAGGCTGTCATCTTCAATAAAAGCTTCAAACCCGTCTCCAATTTGGGCAGGCCCTACACCGGCAGGGGTACCGGTAAAGATCAGGTCACCGATGTTCAGGGTAAAGAACCGGGAAATGTAGGCCACCAGGAAGTCGAAAGAGAACAGGAGATCCTTGGTATTGCCGGATTGTGCCAGGGCTTTATTCTTATATAAACAGAAATTAATATCTTTTTTATCCATTTCCGGGGTAATAGGAATAAAATTACCCACCACGGCGGAGTTGTCGAAAGCTTTGGCAATTTCCCAGGGTAACCCTTTGGCTTTTTGCTTATCCTGCAAATCACGGGCGGTAAAGTCGATCCCTACAGAAATATGATCATAATATTTATCTGCGAACTTCTCCTGTATATGTTTACCGTTTTTGCTGATTCTCAGCACCAGTTCACATTCATAATGCAGGTTACTGGTAAATTCCGGGTAATAGAAAGGATGACCATTCTGCAGTAAGGCATTCTTTGGCTTCATGAACAGTACGGGTTCATCAGGCACTTCGTTCTTTAACTCCTTGGCATGGTCGGCATAATTCCTGCCTACGCAAATAATTTTCATAATGCGCTTTTTTTTAAAGATAAAAAAAACAGATAGCTATCAGTGAAGCCATCACAACTGGAAGGTGAGTTTATTGCATTCGTTCATGGTACGGGCAATGCCGATACTGGCAAAGCTCTCTATAATTTCTGTGCTTTTATTAATTTTCTCCTGCACTACCGCTTCTTCCACATTTTTCCATTTGCTGAGCACAAAGTCTGCCTGCCGGCCTTTCGGGTAATTGTTACCCACACCGAAACGCAGTCGCGGATACTGGTTGGAGCCTAACGATTCCTGGATACTTTTCAAGCCGTTATGTCCGGCATCACTGCCGCCGGGGCGCAGCCGGATCACTTCTATTGGAAGTGCCAGGTCGTCCAGGATCACCAACAGGTTTTCGATGGGAATTTTTTCCTTATCCAGCCAATATTTGACGGCACGGCCACTGAGGTTCATGTAAGTGGTGGGCTTTATAACGATAAAGGTTTTGCCTTTCCACTTGCATTCCGCCACATCTGCCAGGCGATCGTTATTGAAAACCGCGTTGTGTTTGGCAGCAAAAGCATCTGCCACGTCAAACCCAATGTTATGGCGGGTATGTTTGTATTCGTCTCCGATATTGCCTAATCCTGCAATTAAGTATTTCATTTGAGAAAATTACGAATTACGAATTACGAATTACGGAATTGGGAGAAGATAATTACGGAAGATCTTCCCGAAAATCCGTAATTCGTAATTTGTAATTCGTAATTCTAAACTAAAAAGCCCCTCTAAAAGTAGAGAGGCTTTTTGGAAAAATATTTCTAAAAGATTATTTCTTTTTAGCGTCTTTTTCAGCAGTTGCTTCTTCCTGACGCAGCTGACGGGTCATTACCACAGAAGCGATAGGAATACGTGGAGAGTTGGTGATTTCGATACCATCTATTTTCACGTCTTCAACACGGATGTTTGCGTTCAGCTCCAGGTTATCGATGTTAACTTCGATGTTTTCTACCAGGTGCTTAGGCAGCGCTTTCACTTTCAGTGCTTTCAGTTTGCTTACCAGTTTACCACCAGCTTTAACACCTACAGAAGAACCTACCAGTTTAATTGGAATAGTTACGCTTACTTGTTTGTCGTCTACCAGCTCCATGAAATCGATGTGAGCGAGTGCGTCAGTAACTACGTCGAACTGCATATCTTTCAATACGCATCTGTAAGTTTTAGCGCCCAGTTTCACTTCTGCGATTTGGAAATCAGCAGTGTAAACCAGGGTTTTGAATGCTTTTGCAGGAGCTGAAAAATTAACAGTTTCTGCACCCCCGTAAATAACGCAAGGCACTTTCTCCTCAGAACGGATCTGGCGGGTGGCTTTTTTGCCAAATTCGCTCCTGAGTTGTCCTTCGATGGTTATTGTTTTCATTGTTTAGACAATTTATATTGATGATTAAAAATACTTGTTATTCTCCCCGGCGATGACTGTGAATAAACAGGCTGGTGATGGATTTGTTTTCGTGCATGTTGCGAATAGCTACCGCAAACAGCTCTGCTACTGAAATCACCTTTATTTTGGAATCGGGCCCCTGCGGTTTGATAGGAATGGTATCGCATACCACTATCTCCTGCAGTACTGAGTTCTGGATATTTTCGTATGCATTTCCGCTAAATACGGGGTGAGTACAAAATGCACGTACACTTCTGGCGCCTTTTTCCTTTAACAGGTTAGCGGCTTTGGAAAGTGTGCCTGCTGTATCACAGATATCATCAATGAGCACAATATCCCTGTTTGTTACGTCTCCGATCACTACCATGGATGCGATTTCATTGGCACGCTTACGATGTTTATCGCAAATCACCATTTCCGCATTAAAGTAGGAGGCTACTTCACGTACTCTGTTAGTACTTCCTACGTCAGGGGACGCAAAGGTAAGGTTTTCCAGCCTTAAATTCTCTATATAAGGAATAAAAATAGCGGAACTATCGAGGTGATCAACCGGGATATCGAAGAAACCCTGGATCTGCGGAGCATGTAAGTCCATGGTTATCACCCTGTTAGCACCGGCAGAGGTCAGCAAATTAGCGACCAGTTTAGAACCGATGGCCACACGGGGCTTGTCCTTTCTGTCCTGACGGGCATACCCGAAATAAGGAATTACGGCAGTAATATATCCGGCAGAAGCACGTTTAGCGGCATCAATCATCAGCAACAGTTCCAGCAGGTTATCTGATGGAGCACTGGTACCCTGAATAAGAAAAACATAGTCGCCACGGATACTTTCCAGGAATACCGGCTGAATCTCGCCATCACTGAATTTCTGGATTTTTACTTTGCCAAGACCGCCATTAAGACCCTTGCCATATTTCTTGGCAATTTTCTCGGCCAATGCCGGATTGCTGTTGCCTGTGAAAATTTTTACTGAAGGTTGCATACTAGATACTAGTGGAAAAGAGGTTGCAAAACTATGATTTTTGGGACTACCAGCCTGATTTTTTTTAAAATAACTATCATATAGCTATTTTAAAATAACTATAAGGTGCATTCTTACAAGTAATTCTGAAAGGTAAAAGCTTGCGAAAAATTCCCATAACGATCGGTACCCAATATAACAATTTTATAATGATCAGAAGAATATAGAATAAAAAAATGGGGGGAGAGGACGAAGAATCCGGGGGAAGGAAGTACCTTTGGATAAATGGAATAAGTCATGTTTGTTACCCTCGAACCAGTTCCCCATCTGGCTATTCGTCATTGGCCGGAAAATGAAAAACCCAGGGAAAAATTAATGAACACCGGTGCTGCCACTCTCAGCGATGCAGAGCTCCTGGCTATTTTACTGCACACTGGTCATAAACATAAATCAGCCCTGGAATTAGCCACAGAAATACTACGCCTGGCACATAACAATCTTTCTGAACTAGGTAAAATCAATGTAAAACAACTGCAAAAGCTCCGTGGAATGGGGCATGCCAAAGCAGTAACCGTTTTAGCCGCCATGGAGCTGGCCCGCCGAAGGCAGGCCGGCGCTATCCATAAAAAAAGCGTTATCAAATGCGGTGCAGACGCTGCGCTGTATTTTAAACCCCTGCTCGCTGATCAATGCCACGAATCCTTTCATGTGATGTTTCTCAACCACGCCAATAAAGTACTGAAACACCGCTGTATGAGCAATGGAGGCATGACCAGCACCGTAGTAGACACCCGCATCATTTTCAGGGAAGCCCTCGATTCCAACGCCACCAAATTATTGCTCTGCCATAACCACCCTTCCGGCAGCCTCCGCCCCAGTCAGGCAGATATCCACATTACCCGCAAAATAAAAGATGTGGGAGGCCTCTTCGATATTGACGTAATGGACCATATCATTGTTTCCGAAACCGGCTATTGCAGCCTCGTGGAAGAAGGAATGATTTGAGATGATGATATTTGTTTACTTTCGCGAATATTTATTCATTTCCATATGCTCAAAATAGGACTCTTCGGCGTAGGACATTTAGGTAAAATACACCTCTCTCAACTAGCCACTATGAAAGACGTAGAAGTTATAGGCTTCTATGATCCAAACAATGCAAATGCAGCCAGTATCTCCGAGCAATATAATATTCCGCGCTTTACCGTGGCGGAAGAACTCATACAGTTGGTAGATGCCATCGATATTGTGGCACCCACTACCCTGCACTTCAAATTATGTGAACAAGCCATCCGGAACGGCAAACACATCTTTGTGGAAAAACCCATGACCAACACCATGGATGAAGCTAAAACACTGGTAAAACTGGTGGATGAAGCCAATATCAAATTCCAGGTAGGCCATGTGGAAAGATTCAACCCTGCCTTCCTGGCACTCAAAGGGTATGATCTTAAACCCATGTTTATTGAAGTACATCGCCTGGCTGAATTCAACCCACGTGGCACCGATGTAAGCGTGATCCTCGATCTCATGATCCATGATATCGACATCATCCTGAGCATCGTGAAATCTACCGTTAGCCGCATCTCTGCCAGTGGTGTAGCGGTGATGAGTGACACCCCCGATATCGCTAACGTACGTATCGAATTCCATAACGGTTGCGTAGCTAATCTCACTTCCAGCCGTATTTCCCTGAAGAAAATGCGCAAAATGCGCCTCTTCCAGAAAGATGCCTATATCGGTATCGACTTCCTAGATAAAAAAGCGGAAATCATCAAACTCAAAACACCAGCAGACGAAGGTTTATTTACCCTGGATATCGAAACCAACAATGGCAAAAAAACCATCGCGATCGATAACCCGGAAATTAAACAGTCTAACGCCATCCGCATGGAACTGGAAATGTTCCGCGACAGCATCCTCCAAAATAAACCAGTAGCTGTAAACGCTATTGATGGCCTGCAGGCAATGGATGTAGCCCACCAGATTTTAGCGAAAATAAATAAGGGCCTGTCTGAAACAGCTGCCGCCAAATAATTTGTGATTGTAACATAAGCCGCCGTCTGCCCGTTTTCATAACTCAACCAATAACTATGAAACGTATACTTTTTGTGCTGACGGCGGCCTTCATACTTTCCTCCTGCTTTAAAGATCCTCCTCCTCCTATTGCTGCCTATATGTGGCACAAAGAAACCCTCTGCAATGACCCCTGGGGCAAAGCATTAACCACCAGCAGTGACACCATTGCCACCTGGCTGACCAAACAAAATATTAAATATGAATCCGTTACCATCCATGGACAAATATTCCAGGACGCTGCCAACGTGACCAAATGCGATACCTTTACCAATCGCATGATTGTAGCATCCATTCTTTTTGCCGACACCGCAAAAGCAGCGGCATTGGGCTTCCGCAGCCATTAACATTATACAGTAGCCTGCCTGTCTTTCAACAACGCTGCTGCAATCGTCAGGTCCAGTGGTTTGGTAATTTTGATATTGGATTCCTCTCCTGCCACCAGGTACACGGGATGTCCCAGTCGCTCTACTACCGTAGCTTCATCCGTAAACAACGGATCAAACGGCAGTTCAAAAGCAGGCAGAATTAATTCCGAGAGAAAGGTTTGAGGGGTTTGAATGATCTTGAAACGGTCCCGGTCCACAGCAGCATTATTGCCATCTGTTATCTCCCGGATACTATCTTTCATATCTACTACAGGAATAGCGCTACCACGGCTGATAGCAGCTTCATAACAGTGACGGATCAACGTAGGAGATACCAACGGACGCACTCCGTCATGTACAAATACTACAGACGGCGTAGTTACTTGCTGTAACCCATTTTTTACGGAATGGAAACGGGTTTCTCCGCCCTTTACAATGGTAACAGACGGCCGTTTTTCAAAGGCAGACAATAAATCGTTGGCAAAAGTGAAATGAGCCTCCGGTAGTACCAATACAATTTCCATATCCGGAAAAGCGGTGGCGAAAGCGGCAATAGTGTGGTATAGTACAGGTTTTCCTGACAGGTCCAGGAACTGTTTGGGAACAGCGCTCTGCATCCGGGTACCGGAGCCTCCGGCAACAATGATGGCTACTTTTTTATATTCCATATAAGAAGGAATTACGAATTATAAATTACGAATTACGGATTTGTGAGTAGATAAAAGCGAAAGTAGTATTCGCGTTTACTGTCTACCAACAAATCCGTATTTCGTAGTTTGTAATTCGTAATTTTTTTAAACGATCAACATGGCATCGCCATAGCTGAAGAAACGGTATTTTTCCTTAATCGCCTGCTGATAAGCTTCCATTACCAGGTCATATCCTGCAAAGGCGCAGGTCATGATCAGTAAGCTGGTCTTAGGCAGGTGGAAGTTAGTTACCATTGCATTTGGAATAGCAAATTCGTAAGGCGGATGAATGAACGTGTTAGTCCATCCTTCAGCAGCCTTCAGGTGGTTTTGCGCAGTCACAGAAGATTCCACCGCACGAACAGAGGTAGTACCGATTGCGCAGATTTTGCGGTTCTCTTCCTTCGCTTTGTTCACTACTTTCACAGCATGTTCTTCAATGTGGAAATACTCCGCATCCATTTTGTGTTTGCTCAGGTCTTCTACCTCAATAGGGCGGAAAGTACCTAAACCAGTGTGCAACGTTACTTCTGCAAACTTAACACCTTTGATTTCCAAACGCTTGATCAACTCGCGGCTGAAGTGCAAACCTGCAGTAGGTGCAGCTACAGCGCCTTCGTACTTGGCATACACTGTCTGATAACGCTCTTTATCTTCATCTTCCGGCTTACGTTTGATATACTTAGGCAATGGCGTTTCACCCAGCTGATCTAACACCTGTTTGAACTCCTCATCATTACCCTCAAATAAAAAACGAATAGTACGGCCTCTGGAAGTAGTGTTATCAATCACTTCTGCCACCAACGTTTCGTCGTCGCCAAAATACAATTTGTTGCCTACACGGATTTTACGGGCCGGGTCAACAATTACATCCCACAGGCGGTTTTGCTTGTTCAGCTCACGCAGCAGGAATACTTCAATTTTTGCTCCTGTTTTCTCTTTACGGCCATATAATCTCGCAGGAAATACCTTCGTATTGTTCACAATCATTACGTCCTTGTCATTGAAATAACCGAGGATGTCTTTGAATACTTTGTGCTCAATTTTGCCGGTATTACGATGTACCACCATTAAACGTGATTCATCTCTTGTCTTGCTTGGGTGCTGGGCGATCAGATTTAAAGGAAGATCGAATTTGAACTGTGATAGTTTCATATTACGGTATGAATGAATTTTTAGAGGTGCAAAACTACCGATTAATATCAACATCATCAAAAAATGATATAAAAAGCATATTAATCAGATAATTATATATTACATTCCTTTAGGAATAGCAGCAATCAGCTGTTGTGTATACGGATGTTGAGGATGATTATAAACGGCATCTGCCGCCCCCGTTTCCACTATTTTTCCCTGCTGCATCACCATCATGCGGTCGCTGATAAACCGCACCACCGACAAATCATGGGAAATGAAAATACAGGTGAAGCCCAGCTCCTCCCGCAAACGGATCAGCAAATTCAGCACCTGCGCCTGTATACTCACGTCCAGCGCAGCCACCGACTCATCACAGATGATAAACGATGGCTCCACCGCCAACGCCCGCGCTATTACAATCCGCTGCCGCTGTCCACCCGAAAATTCGTGCGGATACCGGTGATAATAGTCAGCCGGCAAGTTCACCTTCTCCAATAATGCCAATACCCTTTCCCGCTGGCTACGCTCATTTCCATACAAACCATGTACCTGCATCGGCTCCAGGATAGCCGCCCCGATTGTTTGACGCGGATTCAGCGAAGCATAAGGATCCTGGAAAATAAGTTGCATATCCTTGCGCAAAGCCCGCATCTCTCCGGGCGACAAGCTGCCTATATCCTGCCCTTTATAAATAATATGACCTGCTGTTGGTGGGATTAATCTTAATAAAGACCTGCCCAGGGTGGTTTTACCACAGCCCGATTCGCCCACCAGGCCCAGGGTTTCGCCGGTCTTCACGTCAAAACTCACGTCATCTACTGCCTTGGCCCATTGCAATACCTTGCCCGTGATGCTTTTCTTCACCGGGAACCAGGTTTTAAGACCGGTTACCTGCAGCAAAGGCGGGGCCGCCGCCAGTTGTTGCTCCCGTTCTTGTAACACCGCCGGCGGAATCACCAACGAATGCACCAGCTCCCGGATGGCGCCGGCTTTTTCGTATATCTGTCCCTGTGAGTCGGTTTCCATGAAGTCACGGATTACCGGGAGTCGTACCAAACGTTTATCCAATGGGGGTCTGCAAGCGAGCAAGCCCTTGGTATAAGGGTGTTGAGGATGCAAAAACACCTCCTTCACATCTCCCTCTTCCACAATATTTCCTTTGTACATCACCACTACCCTGCTGGCAATTTCCGCTACCACGCCCAGGTCGTGCGTAATGAAAATCACGCTCATGTTCATTTGCTGCTGTAGTTCCCGGAGTAATTCCAGGATCGCCTGTTGCACAGTTACATCCAGTGCGGTGGTAGGTTCATCTGCTATCAGCAGCTTCGGATGACAGGAAATAGCCATGGCAATCATGACCCGCTGTTTTTGTCCACCGGACAATTCATGCGGATAACGATTCATGATGCCGGCAGGATCCGGCAGCTTTACTTTTTCGAAAAGGGCCATCACCTGTTCCCGCGTAGCTTTGCGGGTGGGATGGTTATGCAGGCGAATGGCTTCTCCTACCTGGTCGCCGCAGGTATGTAACGGGTTAAGGGCCGTCATGGGCTCCTGGAATATCATGGCGATTTCATTGCCCCGGTAGCTGCGCATGGCGTCAGCAGGCAATTGTAGCAGGTCTACTGCTACTTCATCGGTTGCCTGGTACAGGATTTTTCCTCCGGAGATAACACCCGGCAAGTCTATCAGCCGCATGAGCGAGAGGGCGGTAACGGATTTACCGGAACCGGATTCTCCTACTACGCCCACTATTTCTCCCTTACCAACGGAAAGGGAAATTTGGTTAACAGCTGTTATTGTTGTGTGGCCTGCCGGGAAAGTAACGGCCAGGTCCTGTATCTCTACCCGCGTGGAAAGCATAGCGGGAAGATACAACAATTCTAAAAACGCAGGTGCTTCACGGTGAGGTGACTGTCGATCAGCTTCTGTAAAGAGTCAATCCCTACTTTCAGGTGGCGTTCCACAAATTTGGTGGTCACTTTTTTATCGCTTTCCTCTGTTTTCACCCCTTCTGGTACCATCGGTTGATCAGACACCAGCAATAAAGCACCGGTAGGAATTTTGTTATAGAAACCTACAGAGAAAATAGTAGCGGTTTCCATGTCCACTGCCATGGCTCTGATTTTTTCCAGGTATTGCTTGAATTCTGCGTCATGCTCCCATACGCGGCGGTTAGTGGTATAGCAGGTGCCTGTCCAATAGTCGTAACCGGAGTCGCGGATAGTGGTAGAAATTGCCTTCTGGAGGGCAAATGCTGGCAGTGCAGGTACTTCCGGCGGGAAATAGTCGTTGCTGGTACCTTCTCCCCGAATGGCTGCAATAGGCAGTATCAGGTCGCCGATATTGTTTTTCTTTTTCAACCCACCGCATTTTCCGAGAAATAATACTGCTTTGGGAGAGATGGCAGATAACAGGTCCATCACGGTTGCCGCGCCTGGACTTCCCATACCAAAGTTAATGATGGTGATATCGCCTGCAGTAGCGCATTGCATTGGTTTACCGGCGCCAACGATTTCAACGTTGTTCCATTCGGCAAACATAGTCACATAGTTACTGAAGTTGGTGAGGAGGATGTGTGACCCAAATTGGTCCAGTTTCTCACCCGTGTAGCGGGGCAGCCAATTAGCTACAATTTCTTCTTTTGTCTTCATAGCCTTTTGACAAGCAAATATAAGGTTTTGTTCGCTAATGGCAATATTATCCTAATGTGACTATCTTCGCAGGCGTATTAAAAATCAATTGCAACTTGATCGCTATCAGCTTCCCACCTCCGGATTTTAAGATTACGAGAGAAGGCGACAAAGAACTGATCTTTGACCGCTATCGTAAAAAATATGTGGTATTAACCCCCGAAGAATGGGTACGGCAAAACTTCCTCAACTACCTCGTGCAGGTACTACAATATCCTGCTTCCCTGATAGGCATTGAAAAGGAAATATTTTTGGGAGAGATGAAGAAGCGATATGACATCGTTATCTACAATCGCGCCATGCAACCCTGGATGCTGGTAGAATGCAAGGAAATGAATGTACCGCTGACCGAACAAACCATGCAACAGGTAATTCGCTACAATATGGTGATACCAGCTACTTTCCTGGTGATCACCAATGGCACCCATACCTTTTGTGGCAATTATATCGCTACCGAAGGAAAATGGCGGTTTCTGCACGCATTGCCGGCGTTTGTTTAAAGAGCAGAAAGCTGAAAGCTGAAAGCATAAAGCTATTATAGCGAATGATCAAAGCGTACATCCGCAATGGTCATTCGCTATAATAGCTTTTTGCTTTATGCTTTCAGCTTTCTGCTTATCATCAAGGGAAAATACCCAATTGCTCGTAAGCAGCACCTACTTTATTGATCGCTACTACGTAAGCGGCAGTACGCATATCATGAATCTGCGGGTTCGCCATCATCACATCACGTACTTCATGGAGTGCAGCGTGCATGGTTTCTTCCAGGCCGGAATAAACCAGGTCCACTTCATCCGCACCGTGTCCGATGAACTTCCTTTCTTTCTCAGATACTTTTTTACCGGTCAGGTCTTCGATGGTTTGCAGGATATGAATGTTCATATTCTCATCAAAGCGTTTTCCTAAACGGCCATAACGCACGTGGCTCAGGTTTTTCAACCACTCGAAGTAAGAAACAGTTACACCACCGGCATTCAGGAACATATCCGGAACTACGATTACCCCTTTCTTATTCAGGATTTCATCTGCTTCTGGTGTTAACGGACCGTTGGCAGCTTCTCCAATAATTTTTGCCTTTACATTAGGCGCGTTATGCTTATCAATTACGTTTTCCAAGGCAGCAGGGATCAGGATTTCGCAATCCAGTTCCAGACCGTCTGTATTTTTATTCAAGTTGGTAGCACCAGCGAAGTTGACGATAGAACCGGTTGCTTTTTTGTGCATCAGCACTTCGTCAGGATTCAGTCCCTGTTCGTTGAAGATAGCACCATCCCACTCGATCAGGCAGATTACTTTAGCACCTGCTTCGTGGAAGTATTTAGCAGCGTGGTAGCCCACGTTACCCATACCCTGTACAATCACTCGTTTACCTTCAATACCGGTAGTCAGGCCCAAACGGTCCATATCTTCCTTGATATTGCACAGTTCACGTAAACCGTAGAAAACACCTAAACCGGTAGCTTCTGTACGACCACGTACGCCACCCTGAGATACAGGTTTACCGGTCACGCAACCGTAACCGTCAATTTCACCCGGACGTAAACTCATGTAAGTATCCAGGATCCAGCTCATTTCTCTTTCACCGGTTCCATAGTCAGGAGCCGGAACATCTGTACCGGGGCCGATAAAGTTTTTCTTTACCAGTTCAGCCGTGTAACGACGGGTAATGGCTTCCAACTGGAAGGGAGTATAGTTGCGGGGATTGATTTTCAAACCACCTTTGGCACCACCAAACGGCACATTCACAATGGCACACTTGTAGGTCATCAGGGATGCCAACGCCATTACTTCATCCTGGTTTACTTCATCGCTGAAGCGGATACCACCCTTACAAGGGAGTTTATGATGGGAATGTTGTACACGGTAAGCTTCAATTACCTGTACGGAATCGCCTATTCTCACCGGGAATTTAATCTGGTAAACGGCGTTGCAGGCCTTGATCTGCTCCAGGATACCTTTGTCCCATTTGGTGAACGCAGCTGCTTTGTCGAAGCTTCTTTCCACGCTTTGGAAAAAGCTATAATGCTGATCTTGCGACATAAATTATTGTTTTGGTATAACGATTAGATTTTAAGCAATTATGGGTTATTTCTATCTCTTTCTTCCAGCTTACCGATCTTTCTATCCAGCCTGATCAGGAATAATACGATTCCTGTAAAAATGATCACTAAAACGCCTACTATCACATATATCTTATCATTGCTGCGAAAGAATTCGTTAACAGGTCCTTTCTCGGTATTCTGCTGTTGTGCATTTGCCAGTACGGATATGAATAGCAAGGCCAGGCTCAGGCAGAATGAAAACGCTTTGTTGATCATTTAAAAATATTTTTAAGCTGTAATTTCTTATAACGCACTACCAGTGTAAATATCCACACACTCAGTAAAGTCCAGCCAATAAATGCCGGGTACAGCACCGTTTTCATGGTACCGTCGGTATCTTTAGAGGCAAAACCCGGTGTGGTAGCGCTTCCCGGGTGCAGGGAATCTACCATACGCGGAATGATATAGGTCAGCGGTATTAATAAGGCAAATGCGAACACATTGAAAACTGCGGATATGCGTGCCCGTTTGTCGAGATCATGAATAGACATCCGCAATACCAGGTAAGCCATGTAAATCAATATCGCGATGGCTGTACACATCTGTTTAGGATCGTCTGTCAGGGTACCTCCCCAGGTATAAGTAGCCCAGAGCGTACCTGTAGCAAAACCCAATATGCCAAAGAAGGTACCTACCCCGGCTGCGCTGGAGGCAATCACATCTTTCTTCAGATCATATTTTGATAGGTAAAGCAGTGAGTAGACAATCGAGATAGTGAACATGGTATACATACATATCCACATCGGTACGTGAAAGAACAATCCGCGGGATGATTGTCCATTGGTTCCTATTATAGGTATTCTAACAGTGAACCCGGCGATAATTACATATATAAGGAGCAGTATCGCTAATGCTTTCCACCAATGTCTGGCCATTTTTTAACAGCTATATTCGGGGGCAAACCTACAGGTTTTAAACCTAACCGCAAAGCTTTTCGGGGATTTTAAGTTTATCCAACAGCAGTAAATCCCTGTTAAATATCCTTTACAGAAGTAGCGTTTTTCTTTGATATTTCTAATATCAGTCTTTCCACAGAAATGGGAAAAGGATCATTGTCAGGGCAATTACGAGGATATCCATTCCTCCCAACAACAGGAACATTTTGGGCAACTCCGGCTGGAATACGGTCACAAAGGCCGACAGGGAGATATTGGCCAGCAACATCAGCACCGGCATAATCAGCGGGAAACCCATCACTGCCATCAGGGCTGCATTGTGGTTAGCCTGGGCCGCAATAGCGGCCAGCATGGTAAACAGCAGGGATAAACTCACTCCTCCCAGCAATACCATCCCGATGAAATAAAAAGGATGGATGATGGGATTGCCCAGGAAGGCTATACTGCATACCAGGGCAATAAGGCTCATCAAGGTCATCAAGATCACATTATAAATCAGTTTCGCCGCAATAAAAACCCGGGGATTCACCAGGGAATAGAAGTAGAGCAGGCGCCCCCGGCTTTCCTGCATAAAGCTTTTGGCTACCGCATTTACCGCCACAAACAGCTGTATTACCCAGAAAAGGGCATTCCATACCTTATCTTCCGGCCGTCCCATCATCAGGTTAATGACGAATACGGTAGAAACGATATAGAGCAATACCCCATAAAAAGCATATTGCTGGCGTAATTCCAGCTTAAGGTCCTTTTTTACGAGGGTAAATGTCTGGTGGATTGGGCTGTTTTGCTTCATGGTCGCCGCAAAGATAACATAAAGCAGAAAGGAAAAAAGCTGCCCGATGCGAGTTTTTGTCTTAGAGCAGGATTAGATTGATAATGCTGATTATTTTATAACATTTTGGAAGATTTGGAAGAATCTGAGCGAATTTACCCATTCATATCTTCCCAAACCCTTTTAATAAAAAAACAACATCAGTCTAATCAGTCTAATCCTGCTCTAAGACAAAATCCGCTCTCATCGCCCCCTTCAATAGCTTTTTGCTTTACGCTTTCCGCTTTATGCTCCTAAAGAACTATATTAGCCCCTCCATAAAAAGTAGCGATGAATAAAATTCTGGTTGCCAATCGGGGAGAAATAGCCTTACGCATTATGCGTTCTGCAAGGGAAATGGGCATAAAAACGGTAGCGGTGTACTCTGAAGCGGATCGTACCATGCCGTTCGTACAATATGCGGATGAAGCGGTTTGTATAGGTCCTGCACCGTCGAATCAGTCCTATCTGCTGGGCGAAAAAATCATTGCCGTGGCGAAAGAAAAGGGCGCAGATGCCATCCATCCGGGTTATGGATTTTTAAGTGAAAATGCCCGCTTTGCCCAACAGGTAACCGATGCCGGCATCACTTTTATTGGTCCGTCTGCCGCCTCTATTGAAGTTATGGGGAGCAAACTGGCCGCCAAACAGGCCGCGCAAAAATTTGGCGTACCAATGGTTCCCGGTACAGAAACACCGCTACGTAGCGTGGAAGAGGCCCGGGAAGTGGTAAAGAAAACAGGATTCCCTATTCTCATCAAAGCCTCTGCTGGTGGCGGTGGTAAAGGGATGCGGGTAGTGAATGCTCCTGAAGAACTCGACGAACAGATCAGGATGGCGAAAAGCGAAGCGCTGAGCGCTTTTGGCGATGATGCCGTATTTATAGAAAAATATGTGGGTTCCCCACGACATATAGAAATACAGGTACTGGGTGACCGGCATGGTCACTGTGTTTACTTATTTGAAAGAGAATGTTCTATACAGCGCCGTCACCAGAAGCTGATAGAGGAAGCGCCTTCTTCCTGTCTTACACCCGCTATCCGGGCTGCGATGGGGCAATGTGCGGTAGATGTAGCCAAAGCCTGTAACTATTATGGAGCGGGCACTGTAGAGTTCCTGGTTGACGAACAATTGAATTTCTACTTCCTGGAAATGAACACCCGTTTGCAGGTAGAACACCCGGTAACAGAGTTGATCACCGGGCTGGATCTCGTGAAAGAGCAAATCAAAATAGCCAGGGGCGAGCAACTTTCCTTTACCCAGGAAGACCTCAAAATCAATGGCCATGCTATAGAGTTACGTATTTGTGCGGAAGATCCTGCCAATAACTTCCTCCCTGATACCGGCCGGCTGGAAACCTATATCCGTCCGCAAGGCTATGGCGTAAGGGTAGATGACGGCTATGAGCAGGGCATGGATATTCCCATCTATTATGATCCTATGATTGCCAAGCTCATCGCCTGGGGTAGTACCCGCGAAGAAGCGCGGCTTCGTTTAATGCGAGCCATTGCCGAATACCAGGTAAAAGGCATTAAAACCACGCTTCCATTTGGATACTGGGCCCTGCAACAGCCCGCCTTCATTGACGGAAACTTTGATACCAACTTTATTGGTAAGTACTTCACACCACAGGTGTTACAAACGGAATCTACCGAAATAAATAAACTGGCGGCCATACTGGCTGCGTACGTGTGGCAGCAAAACAATATAAATTTACAACAGGCAGCTATCAGTAATACCCCGTCGGCTTCCGGATGGAAAAAAAGAAATATGTTAAGATAAGCTGCAACAGTTGTTAACTTTCGTTAAAGTATTTCCTGGAAACGGGAAAACGTATAACTTTGCGCCAATTTTTGATATGCTACGTAACATCATTATACAAATCCTGGAATTCTTCTATCAGCCTTTTTCCAAGGTGTTGCCCTGGCAAACCTTCCGCTACCTTGCCTGCGGAGGTGGTAATACTGCGCTGGACATTTTCCTGTATTTTGTTTGTTACAATTTTGTTTTACACCAGCAGATGGTACACCTGGTGTTTTTCAATATGAGTGCGCATATTGCCGCCCTGTTTATGTCCATGGCGGTTACTTTCCCTACTGGTTTCCTGCTGAGCAAATACGTGGTATTTTCAGATTCTAATCTGCGCGGGCGGGTACAATTATTCCGCTATTTTGTACTGGTGGGCATTTGCATCGTACTGAACTATGTGCTGATGAAGATATTTGTGGATCAGTTACACTTTTATCCTACCGTGGGAAAAATATGTACAACGGCGTTGGTAGTGGTTTTCAGCTATCTTACACAGAAGAAATTTACTTTTAAAGTGCGGAAAGCATAAAGCACAAAGCATAAAGCATAAAGCATAAAGCTATTGAGGCGAATGATCAGCGCGAATATTATCCGCTTTTATCATTCGCCTCAATAGCTTTATGCTTTATGCTTTATGCTTTATGCTTCCATTTTATAATGGCACCTCTTCGTAATAACAATGCCTGCATCTTGGCTCATACAAATCTTTTTCTCCCAATAACAGTGTTTCTTTGGAAGCCGACTTACGATAAGAATAGTTGGCAATATGCCCGCACTTTACACAAATAGCATGGAGCTTGGTTATATAATCTGCCTTAGCCAGCAGGAAAGGCATCTGTCCGAAAGGTTTTCCGGTATAATCCATATCCAGCCCGGCAATGATCACCCGCACGCCACGGAGTGCTAACTGATCACATACATTGGGTAATTCATCATCAAAGAATTGTGCCTCGTCGATGCCCACTACATCTACATCCTGCGCCAACAACAATATTTGCTGAGAGTTTTCTATCGGGGTAGACACAATTTTGTTTTCATCATGAGAAGTGATGCTATCTTCATCAAAACGGGTATCTACGGCAGGTTTAAAGATCTCCACTTTCAAATTGGCGATACGCACCCGTTTAAGTCGGCGGATCAGTTCTTCGGTTTTTCCCGAAAACATAGAGCCGCAAATTACTTCGATCCAGCCCCTCCGCCCTCCTGCAAGAGAAGGTTCAATAAACATATTATACTAATTTGATTATTAATTAATTAAAATATTCTAATTTTATGAAAATAAAATAATTTCTATCATTCACCCGTTAACAATTAAGGCATGGAAAAAATTAATGCATTAATTGAAAAACTACAGGAATTAAAAAATTCCGGCGCAGACCTTTCTGCATTGTCCTATTATGTACAATTGCTACAGGCAGAAGTGTTGCATGCACGTAACAAGCAACATCAACAGCGGGTGCAGGCGACCCAAAGTAACATCGCCGTTATCATGCCGCAGCAATCAACGGTAACAGACACTGTACCGGTAACTACCGCGGCGCAAACTACAACATTACCATCAAATAAAACGCCGGAGCCACCTGTGGAAGCAAAACCACTGCCCGTTGCTCCTGAAATAGCCACCAAAGCAGAAAGCCCGGCTGTCATTGCTCCTGCTCAAACCGAAGCAGAAGATATTAATACCCGTGCTGCCAGGCTCAATACCACCAATATTATTAATAATATTATCCCTTCAGAGGATATCAATACCCGTGCAGCCAAAGCTCCCGACGCCACACCACAACCGGTAGCTGCGGAACCTGCCCCTCCTGCGGCCTCTGTAAGTCCCGCACCAGTAGCACCTGCAGCGGACCTGGTACCACCCAAACCAGCACCGGTAGTCACTGCACAACCTATTCCCACACTGGCCGCCTCGCAGCCAGCCGCGGAAAAGCCCAAACCAGCCACACTTTTCGACGATATACCAGCTACCAACGGAAATGGGCACACCAGCATGCCTACCGATGAGCTGAGAAAAGACCTGAACGAACTGGCGGGCAACAATGGTCAATCGCTAAATGACCGCCTGCGTCTGCAACAGGTAGAAGTGGCCCAAAAGCTGGGAGATATGCCTATACAGGATCTCCGGGCAGCTATCGGCATCAACGATAAATACCAGTTTATCCAGGAACTTTTCCGGGGAGACCGGGACCTGTACGAACGTTCCATTAAAACCATCAATGAATGTGGTAACCTGCAGGAAGCAGATTATTGGATACAACGGGAAATAAAAATTATACAGGGCTGGCAGGACGACCACCACCTGGTACAACACTTCTATTCCCTGCTTAAAAAGCGGTTCTCCTGAATATAATGTAACACTTTTTGTGTGGCCCCGGTATTGGCGGCTACATAGTTTCCTGCAATGGAAGCCACTCTCGTGTACTCATCGGGATCTTCCAACAACGCATCCATATAGGTATGAAGGTTACGGTAATTATGAATCACTAAAGCGCCACCGGCGTTTTCCAGTTCAACTGCCTCAAAATATTTGCTGAACTCCGGCCCAATGATCACGGGCTTACTGTACACGGCCGGTTCCAGGATATTATGAATCCCGTCTTTTCCAAAGCCTCCGCCCACGTAGGCGATACTGGCATAGCGGTATAAGGCCGTCAGCATGCCAATATTATCGATGATCAGTACATTGGCTGCAGCAGGCTGTTCCAGGGTAGAATACCTGGCCGCATCGGGGAATAGCGCAAGGATAGACTGTATATGTGTTTCATGAATTTCATGGGGGGCGATAACCAGTTTTACACCGGATATTTCATTTTCCTTCCACCATTCACTCAATATCTTCTCATCTTCCGGCCAGGTACTTCCGGCTACCACCAATCTTTTCCCGTTGGCAAAGGCTGTAATGGCCGGCAGGTTGGTTTGTTCGAGGAGGAGCGCGGAAACCCGGTCAAAACGGGTATCTCCGCTGATACTGGTGTTGCGCAAACCAATACGTTGCAGTAGTTGCAGGGAAATATCATTTTGCACGAAGATATGGGTCAACTGCTGTAACAAACCCCGAAACATGCCGCCATGGCCTTTAAAGAACACCTGGTCTTTACGAAAAATACCAGATACCAATAAAGTGGGGATATTTCGTGTATGCAGGGTCGTGAGGTAGTGATACCAGAATTCATATTTTATGAAGATGGCCAATGCAGGCTGTGCAATATCCAGGAATTCACGGGCATTGCGCCGGGTATCCAGGGGCAGATAAAATACAAAGTCGGCGCCTTTGTAGTCTTTCCGGACTTCGTAGCCGGAGGGCGAAAAGAAAGTCAATAAGATTTTATAACCAGGCCAGGTAGCCCGAATGGCCTCCAGTACGGGTCTTCCCTGTTCAAATTCTCCCAGGGAGGCGGCATGAATCCATACCAGGGGTTGGGAGCCCACACCAGCCTGGCGCATGCGGGATGCCCAGTCCTGACGGCCCTGCAACCAGCGCTGTGCTTTGGTTTTACCTGTCATAGCAGCCAGGTGTACTCCTGCCTTATACAATTGAAGCCCTGCGTTATAAATTCCTTTTGTTATCATTCGCCTGCGTACTTTTACCTAATTTTCAACTAAATGCAAAGATAATCCCCAGCCAATCCCAAAATTTGTAAATTTGCACACTTTAAACAAAATAAAAATATACGATCATATGGTTCCTATTCAGATGGTGGACTTGAAACGCCAGTATACGAAGATTAAACCCCAGGTAGATGCAGCCATCGAAGAAGTTTTGGAAAGCTCCGCTTTTATTAATGGCGGCGCCGTGCAGCAATTTGCCGGAGCATTACAATCGTACCTGGGCGCGAAGCATGTGATTCCTTGCGCCAACGGAACTGACGCACTTCAAATTGCCATGATGGCACTGGGTCTGCAGCCCGGCGATGAAGTAATCACCCCTTCTTTTACTTTTATTGCCACCGCAGAAGTGATTGCACTCTTACATCTGAAACCTGTTTTTGTGGACGTGGACCCACAAACATATTGCCTGGACGTAGCGGCGGTAGAAAAAGCCATTACTCCCAAAACCAAGGCGATTGTGCCGGTACACCTGTATGGTCATGTAGCAGATATGGAGCCATTGATGGCGCTGGCAGCTAAACACAACCTGTTTGTAATTGAAGATAATGCACAGGCTATTGGTGCAGATTACACATTTAAAGATGGTACTAAGAAGAAAGCGGGTACTATTGGTCATATTGGCTGTACTTCTTTCTTCCCTTCCAAAAACCTGGGTTGCTATGGTGATGGTGGCGCTATCTTCACAAACGATGATGCTATAGCTGCGCAACTCCGTATGGTAGCCAATCATGGACAATCTGCCCGCTATTATCATGATGTAGTAGGCTGCAACTCCCGTTTGGACTCCGTACAGGCAGCAGTATTAAATATCAAGTTGCCACTACTCGATGAATACGTCAATGCCCGTCGTGCTGTAGCAGATGCCTACGACGCAGCATTTGCCGATATGCCACAAATTACAACGCCTTATCGCGCCCCATATAGCTATCACGTATTTCATCAATACACCCTTCAATTAAACGGAGCAGATAGAAATGAAATGCAGCAATACCTTTCTACCAAAGGTGTACCTGCTATGATTTACTATCCGGTTCCTGGTCACCGTCAAAAAATGTTCGAGCATTTCGGCGGTGCTTCCTTCGATCTCCCTGTAACCGATAATCTCACCACCAAGGTGATTTCCTTGCCGATACACACTGAAATGGATGCCGATCAACTGGAACACATTATCCAGTCCGTTAAATCATTTTTAAACAATCCCCCCACATGAAGATTACAGTAGTAGGTACTGGTTACGTAGGTCTCGTAACCGGTACCTGTTTTGCCGAAACAGGAAACGATGTCACCTGCGTAGACATTGATGCTAACAAAGTAAAAAAACTATCAGAGGGCAAGATTACCATTTACGAGCCTGGACTGGAAAAGCTATTTGAACGTAACCTCAAAGAAGGACGTTTATTTTTTACAACCAGCCTGGAAGAAGGTATCAAAGAAGCAGAAGTTATTTTCCTGGCATTACCTACTCCTCCCGGAGCAGATGGCGCAGCAGATCTTTCTTTTGTGCTGAATGTAGCAGCGCATTTAGGCAGGATCATGACAGACTACAAAGTAATAGTCGACAAGAGTACAGTACCGGTTGGCACCGCAGAAAAAGTAACTGCTGCTATCGCCGCAAACTGTACTACCCCATTTGATGTGGTATCCAACCCCGAATTTTTACGCGAAGGCGTTGCTGTAGACGATTTTATGAAGCCAGACCGGGTAGTAATTGGTACCACTTCTGAAAGGGCCCGCAAAGTGATGGGAGAATTGTATGCGCCTTTCGTAAGACAGGGAAATCCCATTTTGTTCATGGACGAAAAATCGGCAGAACTGACCAAGTATGCCGCCAATTCCTTCCTGGCCACCAAGATTTCCTTTATGAATGAAATTGCGGTACTCTGTGAAAAACTGGGCGCCGACGTAGATATGGTGCGCAGAGGTATTGGTAGCGATGACCGTATTGGTAAGCGCTTTCTTTTCCCTGGCATAGGTTATGGCGGTAGCTGCTTTCCTAAAGATGTGCAGGCACTGGTAAAATCGTCTGAAGATGTGGCATATGATTTTAAGATCCTGAATGCAGTGATGGATGTTAACGAGAAACAAAAACTCTTCTTACTGCCTAAAATAAAAGCATTCTTTAACAACAACCTTACCGGCAGACATTTTGCACTGTGGGGTCTTGCCTTTAAACCTAATACAGATGATATCCGGGAAGCGCCTGCTTTATACATCATTGATGCTTTACTGGCAGCAGGAGCTACTGTAAGCGTTTTTGATCCGGAAGCCATGAATAATGTAAAACAGGTAGTAGGTGATAAAATTACTTATGCAGAACATCAGTATACCTGCCTGGAAAATGCAGATGCACTGATCATTGCTACAGAATGGAGCGTATTCAGAACACCGGACTTCCATAAAATTTCCGCCAGCTTAAAGCACCGTGCTATCTTTGACGGCAGAAATCTTTTTGAAGTAGCTCGCATGAAAGAATTAGGATATCATTACGAAAGTGTTGGACGTATACCTGCTATTCTCTAACTACTTATACCTGACATATGGAAAAGAAAAGAATTCTTATTGCTGGTGCAGCCGGGTTTCTGGGTTCTCACCTTTGCGATCGTTTTATAAAAGAAGGCTACCATGTTATTGCCATGGATAACCTGCTCACAGGTAATATCAAAAACATTGAGCACCTTTTTCCCTTACCGGACTTTGAATACTATCACCATGATGTAACCAAGTTCGTACATGTTCCGGGAAAGCTGGATTATATATTGAATTTTGCCTCTCCCGCCAGCCCGATAGATTACCTGAAGATGCCTATTCAGACACTGAAGGTAGGTTCCCTGGGTACCCATAACCTGCTTGGTTTGGCAAAAGAAAAGAAGGCACGTATCCTCGTGGCTTCTACCTCGGAAGTATATGGCGATCCCAACGTACATCCACAACCGGAAGAATATTGGGGTAATGTAAACCCGGTAGGACCAAGAGGAGTATACGATGAAGCCAAAAGGTTCCTGGAATCTATTACCATGGCTTACCATAATTTTCATGGGGTAGATACCCGTATCATACGTATCTTCAATACTTATGGCCCGCGTATGCGACTCAATGATGGTCGTGCTTTACCGGCATTTATGAGCCAGGCGCTGAATGGACAGGACCTGACTGTATTTGGTGATGGTAGCCAAACACGTTCTTTCTGTTATGTGGATGACCTGGTAGAAGGCATCTACCGGCTATTATTAAGTGATTACCACCTCCCTGTAAATATTGGTAATCCCCAGGAAATTACCCTGAACCAGTTTGCAGAAGAAATTATTGCTTTAACCGGATCTAAACAGAAAATTGTTTATCATCCATTACCTAAAGATGATCCTAAGCAGCGCCAGCCAGATATTACCAAAGCCCGTACGCTGCTTGGCTGGGAGCCTAAAGTAAGCAGGCAGGAAGGTTTAAAGATCACTTATGAGTACTTTAAAGAAGCATTAAAATAAAATCTCAACCTGGATGAAGCGGAAAATATTGATTACAGGCGGAGCCGGATTTATTGGTTCACACGTAGTCCGGCTATTTGTAAATAAATATCCTGACTACCAGATCGTAAACCTGGATGCACTCACGTATGCTGGTAACCTGGAAAACCTGGCAGATGTAAAAGATAAAGCGAATTATACTTTCGAGAAGGGTGATATTACTGATGAGCCTTTCATCAATGATCTTTTTGAGAAATATCAGTTTGATGGTGTTATTCACCTGGCTGCCGAAAGCCATGTGGATAGGTCCATCATGGATCCGCTGGCATTTATCAAAACAAATGTCCTGGGTACAGCGATATTACTGAACAATGCACGGAAACACTGGAAAGATAATATGGAAGGAAAACTTTTCTACCATGTATCTACCGATGAAGTGTATGGTTCATTAGGCGACGAAGGTTTTTTTCTGGAAACAACCGCCTATGATCCCCGCTCACCATATTCCGCTTCCAAAGCCAGTTCTGATCATTTTGTGATGGCTTACCATCACACTTATCATTTACCGGTAGTAATTTCCAACTGCTCCAATAATTATGGTTCCCATCATTTCCCCGAGAAACTGATACCACTGGCTATTCACAATATCAAAAACAATAAGCCGGTACCAGTTTACGGTAAAGGTGAAAATATACGTGACTGGTTATTTGTAAATGACCATGCAAGGGCTATTGACACTATTTTCCACCAGGGAAAAATTGGAGAAACCTACAACGTTGGAGGCTTTAACGAATGGAAAAACATTGATCTCATCCGCTTATTATGTGAGATCATGGATAAAAAACTGGGAAGACCGGAAGGTACTTCAGCTCAGCTGATCACTTTTGTGAAAGATCGCGCAGGTCATGATCTCCGCTATGCTATTGACGCTACCAAACTCAATAAAGAGTTAGGTTGGGCGCCATCGCTGCAATTCGAGGAAGGCCTGGAAAAAACCGTAGATTGGTACCTGGAAAATGAAACCTGGCTCAATCATGTTACCAGCGGAGCTTACCAACAATATTATAACGAACAATATAAAAAGAGATAGCTATTAGCTTTTAGCTATTGGTCAATCGTAGCATTGACTAATAGCTAAAAGCTGGTGGTTAACTGCTATTATCACTATCTATGGGCTTTCAACAAACCACAATACCAGGCTTACTGATTTATGAACCAAAGGTGCATGGCGATCATCGCGGCTATTTCTTTGAAAGCTATAACGCCAATACTTTCAGCGATGCCGGCATTACCTACCAATTTGTTCAGGATAACCAGGCACGGTCTTCCTATGGTGTTTTGCGTGGGTTGCATTACCAGCTGGAACCTTACGCACAAACCAAATTAATCCGGGTGTTAGAAGGTAGCATTATAGATGTGGTAGTAGATATCCGTAAAGGATCTCCCACCTATGGTAAATCTTTTTCCATCGAACTGAGTGCTGCTAATAAGCTACAACTGCTGGTTCCGAAAGGATTTGCGCATGGTTATGCCGTTATCAGCGAAATCGCAGAAGTGATGTACAAATGCGATAATTTCTACCAAAAAGGCAGCGAAGGGGGAATTATTTATAATGATCCCGCACTGAACATCGACTGGGGTATTGACCTTAAAGACGCCGTTGTTTCTGAAAAGGACCTGGTACTGCCAACCCTGGCAGAGATACAACATAATTTTATTTTTAACAGCTGATCATTTGCTATGAAAAACATTCTTGTTACCGGCGGCAACGGTCAATTGGGACAGACGCTACAAAAAATAGCCAGCGCCTATCCACAATTCAACCTGCTTTTTACTGATTTCCAGGACCTGGATATCACAAATGCAGATGCACTCGCTGCTTATTTCTCCACCCAACAAATTGATGCCTGTATCAACTGTGCAGCCTATACCGCGGTAGATAAAGCAGAAGAAGATGAAGACAATGCCTTTTTGCTGAACTTCCAGGCGGTACTCAGCCTGGCGGAAATATGCGCCCAATACAATACCCAGCTGGTACATATTTCTACCGACTATGTATTCAGCGGTAAGCAATATCTACCCTATTCAGAAACAGACGATACCGATCCGCAAAGCATTTATGGCGCGTCTAAAGTACGTGGAGAAGCAGCCGCAACGGGCTACAATGAAAATACCATCGTTATCCGCACTTCCTGGCTTTACTCTGAATATGGCGTTAATTTCGCCAAACGTATGAAAGAACTGATGCAGGAAAGACCCGAGTTAAATGTGGTATTTGATCAGATAGGTACGCCTACTTATGCCACAGATCTGGCTAAGACGATCCTGGATGTGCTCCAATACAAGGCAGGCAACCCGGATGCAACCGTTGGCGGTGTGTATCACTACAGCAATGAGGGCGTGTGCAGCTGGTACGACTTTGCAGTGACCATTAAAGAAATGATCAACGCTACCACTACCATTTTACCTGTTACTTCAGACAAGTACAAGACGGCAGCAAAACGCCCGGCATACAGCGTATTAAACAAGGAAAAAATTAAAAGCACTTTCGGCATTACTATTCCTTATTGGAGAGATAGTTTAGCGAAATGCCTGAAAAACATATAATAATAACCAGGAAAGGCTGATTAAGAAGATGGGTACCAACGTGGCACTTTCTTTTTAATCAGCCTTTTTTACGTCTGTAAATTATTTCTTCAGCCCTGTAATCAACGTCCCTCCCATCTTTTTTCCCTCTTTAAAAGAGGCAGTTTTAACCGGACCAAAACCGGATGCAAACCACTCCGTAGCACTAAACTTCATGGGCACCACCTTATTCATCATGGTCATCTGAAAATTCAGATCGTAATTAATGACATAGCAATTCCAGCTACCGGCTGCGGTAGTAACTGTTTCCCGGCCGGTCACTTTGCGGTTACTGATAGTATAACGGAGCACCATTTCCATGCCTTTCACGTTATTTTTCATTTCGAAAGAACCACCAGGAAGTTCCTGTCCTACTGTCATATGAGAAGGATAATCGAGAAAAGCCGCATTGCTTTTACCTTCTATTTTAGTGTCAGACATACTATTGGGTGCTGCAGGAACACTCATTTTCATATCTATCGCCGCCGTGTTACCACTACATTTAAAATGCCCGGTGCTGCTGTTAACCTGTTTATTGTTTTTATCATAATACGTATTAGAGAAATCTGAAATGAGGCCGTCACCATCTTTATGCACATTATTCACTTTATAAATGGTTTTGCCAGTGGCGGCACCGGTGGCATCGTATACCGTCATTTCAATTTCCGCATTGTTGAGCAGGTAATAAAAACCTTTACAGTCCTGTGCCAGTAAGGGGGTGATGCCACAGCAACCTAACACAATTAATAGTAAGCTTTTCATAAAACAAGGAGTTTTGGGGAGAATGAGGAATAGTTATCAGATGAATTAACGCAAGATGGATGAATCAGCCATAGGCTGCCATTATAAATTTACGCAGATATTACCAGATCTGACCGGGGACAGCCTTAAAATGGGCGAATCCTGTGAATTTTATGTAGGTTTGCAAAAATTGTTATTAAAATCATGAATCTGATAGAAGAACTGCGCTGGCGGGGTATGCTACAGGATATGATGCCTGGCACGGAAGAGCAACTGCAAAAGGAAATGACCACTGCTTATATTGGTTTTGACCCTACTGCGGAGTCCTTGCACATCGGGAGCCTGGTGCCTATTCTGCTGCTCGTGCACCTGCAAAAGGCAGGACATAAGCCCCTCGCGCTGGTGGGCGGCGCTACCGGTATGGTAGGCGACCCCTCCTTTAAAGCGGAAGAAAGAAAGATGCTGGACCTCGATACCCTGCAAAAAAATGTAAATGGTATCAAAGCGCAGCTCGAACGCTTCCTCGACTTTGATCCTGCCAAACCAAATGCGGCAGAAATGGTGAATAACTTCGACTGGTTCCAACACATTTCCTTCCTCGATTTTATTCGCGATACGGGTAAACACATCACCGTTAACTATATGATGGCCAAAGATTCTGTGAAAAAGAGAATCGAAGGCGACAACGGGATGTCTTTCACGGAATTCACCTATCAACTGATACAGGGTTACGATTTCTATCATTTATATACGGCCAAAAACTGTAAACTGCAGATGGGTGGCTCGGATCAGTGGGGTAACATTGTTACCGGTACGGAACTGGTACGCCGGAAAGCCCGCGGTGAAGCCTTCGCCTTTACCTGTCCCCTGATTAAGAAAGCAGATGGCACCAAATTCGGAAAAACCGAATCAGGTACTGTATGGCTGGATGCTAAACGCACCTCGCCATACGCGTTCTACCAGTTCTGGCTGAGAACAACCGATGTGGATGCAGAAAGCTATATCCGGATCTTCACTTTCATGGAACAATCCGAAATAGAAGACCTGATTGCACAACACAGACAGGACGCGGGACAGCGACTGCTGCAAAAACGCCTGGCCAAAGAAGTAACCACTTTCATTCATGGTGAAGAAAATTACAACTTTGCGGTAGAAGCATCTTCTATTTTATTCAATAAGGACACGGCGGCATTATTGTCGTCCCTCTCCGAAGAAGATCTGATGGATTTGCTCAATAACATTCCAAAGTATGACATCGCCAGGGCAGATATTGAAGCAGGTAAAGACATTGTAAGCCTGGCTGCAGAAAGCGGTTTACTCCCCAGCAAAAGCGAAGCACGTAAAATGGTGCAGGGCGGCGGCGTAAGCGTCAATAAAGTAAAGGCTTCCGGCATCGACATGGTGGTAAATACCGAGTCTTTACTGAGAGATAAATATATCCTGTTGCAAAAAGGGAAAACATATATCGTTGTTCAAACGGTATAAACCTTACACATAAAAAGAAAGGCCCCGCTAATAGCGGAGGCCTTTTCTTTTTTATACTTACACCCCATTATTTTAGTCCATACTTCTTTTCATATTTCTCATACAACTGCTTCTGCTTATTATCCAGGTTAATTTCCCGGCCCTGGATAAATGCTTTGCTGATAACACTTGATTTCATGTCCATGATATCGCCGGCACTGATAGCAATATTAGCATCTTTGCCTGCTTCCAGGGAGCCGGTGGTTTTATCAATACCGAGTATTTTAGCGGCATTCAAAGTAATGGCAGTAAGCGCTTCTTCTTTGCTGAGGCCATAGGTGCCGGCAGTACCAGCTTCATACCCCAGGTTACGTTGCTGCCAGAAACCGTCGTTGCTCAAACAAAACAGTACGCCAGCTTTCTGCAATTGGGCGGCAGTTTTGTAAGGCTGGTCCACATCATCGTCCTGCATAATGGGCAGGCTATGTGGCTGCGTTAATATTACGGGCACATTATTTTGCTTCAGGATATCTGCAATGAGCCAGGCATCGCTACCACCAACAATGGCCATGTCCAGGTTAAATTCTTTCGCAAAATCAATGGCCATCAGCATTTCCTTTACCAGGTCGCAATGGATAAACAACTTTTGCTCCCGGGTAAACAGCTTGCGCATGGCCTCAAACTTCAGGTTGGTAGCCGGATGTTTTGATTCCTGTTGATACGCACGCGCATCACGGAAAAATGCCCTCACCTGTTCAATCTGATCCATGGCTGCTTTCACCCGGTCAGTAGAAGCGCTTCCTCCACGGCCACTACTGGCAACCGGGAGCAGACTGGGCATATAAAAATGCAGTGCATTATCTGTTTTATAGGCCGCATCCTCCCAGTTCCAGGCATCCAGTTGTACCACGGAAGAAGTACCGCTGATCAGGCCACCTTCCGGTGTTACCTGCGCCAGCAGTATACCATTGGAGCGCAGGGTATTAATCACTTTTGAATCGGCATTATAGGCTATGATGGAGCGTACAGAAGGATTGATTTCCCCTACTTCCCTTGCATCGATGGTAGCCCGAACGCTTTCAAATTCCACCAGTCCCAGTTTAGATTCCGGTGCAATGATGCCCGGATATACATGCTGTCCTTTCAAATCCAGGATGGTAGCATCGCTGCCGCCTGCAGGTACATTATTGCCTACGGCAGTAATTTTTCCTTTGCTGAAAGCAATGGTGCCGTTATTAATCACCTCCCCATTGCCTACATGGATAGTGGCGTTGGTAAGATATACCGGCTTGTCCTGTGGCGTAGCCGGTGATATAGTTTCCTGCGCATTGGCGGTATGTACCCCTATTGCCAGGCCGAATAAAATCAAATGTCGTTTCATCGCTGTTTGCATTTTTGCGTGTAGCTTTTAATAATTAGTAGCCGATAGCTTGCTGGTGTCCTCCCTGTAAGTCTTCACAGTGGTACATTTCATCCGCTACAAAAGAAGCCTTTTGTGTAGGCGTGCCTTTCTTCTTTTCCGACAGCAGCAGCTGGGTAAGGCGGTTACGTTCTGCGGCGATGCGTTTACGTAACAGCAAATCATTATCGCGGTCAAATTCCACGATACCATCTACAATGGTTTTTTCTGCCTTGGCGTAAATGCTCAGCGGGTTATCGCTCCATATTACCAGGTCGGCATCTTTCCCTACTTTGATGCTGCCCATGCGGTTATCCACATGCAGCAGTTTGGCAGGATGGAGGGTCACCATTTTGAGGGCATCTTCCTCGCTTACGCCACCATAGCGAATAGTTTTGGCGGCTTCCTGGTTCAGGCGACGGGCCATTTCTGCATCATCGGAATTGATGGCGGTAACTACGCCTACCTGGTGCATGATAGCAGCATTGTAAGGAATAGCATCCTGTACTTCCATTTTATAGGCCCACCAATCGGCGAAGGTACCGGCGCCGGCGCCATGGGCTTTCATTTTATCGGCAACTTTATATCCTTCGAGGATGTGGGTAAATGTATTGACACGGAAATGGAAACTGTCTGCCACATGCATGAGCATATTGATTTCGCTCTGTACATAAGAGTGGCAGGTAATGAAACGTTGCTGGTGTAAAATCTCTACCAGTGCGTCCAGTTCAAGATCGCGGCGTTTGCCGGCACCTTGCTTTTCATAGTCACGGGCACGGGTAAACGCATCTACATAAATCTGCTCTACCCCCATCCTGGTTTGTGGAAAACGTACGGTATTACGTTCGCCCCAGTTGGATTGCTTCACGTTTTCACCAAGGGCAAATTTGATGAAAGGGTCCCAGTTGGTGACTTTCAGGTCTTCCGCGTTTTGACCCCAGCGCAGTTTGATCAGCTGCGACTGGCCGCCAATGGCGTTGGCACTGCCATGTAATAAATGGGAAGCCGTTACGCCGCCGCTGAGTTGGCGGTATATGTTCACATCATCGGGATTCAATACGTCGGCAATCCGTACTTCGGCGGTAACAGACTGTGATGATTCGTTGACACCTTTGCTGATAGCAATATGTGAGTGTTCGTCGATGATACCGGCAGATACATGTTTGCCGGTACCGTCAATCACACGGGCGTTGCCGGCGGAAAGGTTTTTCCCTACCTGGGCAATTTTGCCATTGCGTAATAATACATCGGTGTTTTCAAGTTTACCTTCTTTTTCGTTGGTCCAAACGGTGGCATTTTTGATGAGCAGGTCTTCCTGTTTAGGCAACTTTTCCCAGCCATAGCCGTTGAACGGAAACAGGAGCGAGCCTGTGGTGGGAGCAGGTTCTTTCTTCACCGTTTCTGCTTTCTCGGTGGCATTACTCACAAATACTGCGGACCATTTAACGGGGTTGCCACTGGTATCGGCGCCTGTACCAGTCCAGTTGTTACCACCGATAATACCACTGAGGCGAATGCTGCTTTTGCTGTTTTTTGCCAGGGGCAAAGACATAGACACCAGTTTACCATTCACATCGATGCGTCCGGGGAGGGTATCTTTTTGCAGTACCGACAGCAGCGGAGCGCTGGCCGTGCCTCTCACCTCCACGCTGTAGCTGTTGCCTGGCGTGAGGGTAACAGTATAGATACCGCGTATATCGTTCCAGCCATCTCCTTTGATGATGTAGCGGTTACCCTGCACCCAGTTTTGATACAGGATTGTTTTTTCGCTGAAAACAGGGCCGGATGTAATGAGGAAGTTAGCGAGTTTGCCGGCTTCCAGGCTTCCTACTTTATCGTATGCTTTCAGCAAGGTAGCGGGTGTTTTGGTCAATGCTTCGAGGGCTTTTTGTTCGCTGAGGCCATAGGCAATGGCTTTGCGCACATTGGCCATAAACTGTTTCACATCTTTCAGATCAGCCGCCGTTAAACAGAAAGGGATATTCGCTTTTTCAAAAGCACCGGCTTCTGAAGGGGCCATTTCCCAGTGTTTCATGTCCGACAGTGATACAAAACGGGCATCTGCGGGGTCTTCCATGTCGATGGCGCCGGGGAAGTTCAGCGGCAGGATGAACGTGGCTTTGGTTGCCAGCATTTCAGGAATGCGCTGGTATTCGTTGCCACCGGCTTTGATGATATATTGTACGCCAAATTCATCGCCTATTTTGTCAGCACGGAGTACATCCCATTTATCTGCCGCTTCAAATACCTGCGGCAATTGCTGATTAGCGTTCCATGCCTGCAGGCTGAGGTTTACTCCTTCTTTTGCCGGCTGGGATTTATACCACTGGGCATCGAGGTAAGTTTGCCGTAGCAGGGCAATACACCCCATGAGAGAATTGGGATAGTTCTGCGTAGAAGTGCCTTTATCAAAAGAATAGGTGGCGGCTGCTTTTTCACGGATGATGGCTTTGTTCTCTTTCACAGCAGCCAGCGTTACCAGGGCGGCCGTACCACGGGCGATACCATCTGGTTGTTGGGTCAGCACGGTACCAAAACCGGCCTCCCGTAATGGTGCCGCTTTATTATCATCTCCCGTAAACAGATCTACGGCATTTACCTCACTCCGGATAGCCTGATTCCAGCCATATGCCCCTTTGGTGTTAGAGAGAAACTGAGGTGCTGCATTCCAGGAAGAACCACCTTTTTTAGCTTCCGACAACCCGTAGCTGCTGAAGATATCCACAAAGGAAGGATAGATATATTTCCCTTTACAATCCAGTACCACCGCATCTTTAGGGATAACGGCAGCCGGATCGGCAGCCATAATTTTTCCGTCCCGGATCACCAGTGTAGCGTTTTGCAGGGTGGTTTGCGCGTCTTTTACAATGGTCGCATGTGTAAAAGCGAAACATCCTTCGCGGGGATCCGCAATCCCATTTACAGGAAAAGTTTCCTGCGCACTGGCATAGGTACCACTCCCCAGTAAGGCCAGCAAAATCACCTGGCTGCGGTACCGGTTCAGGGCATGGGTTAAACATCGTGACAGCAATGCCATCGCGGATTTCTCAAAAGCTCTTTTCATGTAAATCTTTAATTTTTCGGTTCAGATTTAGTTGATTGCTTAAATGTAATAAATCATTGAGGCGGAGTTTAACAAAAAACGATATTTTTTATGAATGGTAGGCCGTTCTAAAATTTTGGATTCACACGAAAAAGGGATAATTTGACAATGGATTAGGTCCTAAGTTTGTTTAAAATCGATAATTCTTGCTGACTATGAAGTTTTTTTCCATTTATACACGAGTACTGCGCATCTGTTTACTGGCAGCAATTACTACCACTGCCTTTGCACAGACAAAAGACAGTACTGATATCACAGGCCGCTGGAGTGTAGAGGGAAGGGCCGATAAAATCACCGATAAAATTTCTCATAAAATTGGCTTGAATAAAGAGCAGTCAAAAAAGACCTATGAGATTAACGAGGATATTGTGCGCCGGAAAGATGCCGTAAAAAATAATCCTAACCTCACTAAAAAGGACCGGATGACACAGTTTAAGGCATTGGATTCTGAACGCAGCCAACGCTTTAAAACCGTGTTTACGGCCGCTCAATATAAAAAGTGGAACGACTGGGAAATGAATAAAAAGGAACATCTCGAACAGAAAATGGAAAAGAAGCGGCTAAAAAAACAAACGAGAAATACCCCCCAATAACCATAAATAACTTATTTTTAAATGGATAAGCAGTGAGATAACTCACTGCTTTTTTATTTCAACAGGATGACGACTACAGCTATCAGGGATATATTTCTACATGCTGTGGTGGCTGTACACCCGCAGGAGCTCATGCGGAAAAATGTACAGGTGCTGCCGGCTACCCGTATCATAAAGATTTCGGGAGATGAATACCCGGTCCCGGAAAATGCCCATGTTTGGGTATTGGGGGCGGGCAAAGCGGCGGCCGCAATGGCACAGGAGCTGGAGCTGTTACTCCTCCCCCATTTTCCATTACGGGGCGTGGTGATCACCAAATACGGACATGCGTTGCCGTTACAACAGCTTACCCTGCTGGAAGCCGGGCACCCGGTGCCCGATGAAAACAGTGTATCCGCTTCCGTTAAACTGCAAACTATTGCCACACAGGTACAGCCACAAGACCTGGTGATTTTTCTCTTGTCTGGCGGCGCTTCCGCACTGCTAGCCGATGTACCGGCTGGGAGTACTTTGCCGGAAGTGCAACAATTGTTTGCAGCCCTGCTCAACAGCGGTGCGGATATCCGTGAAATGAATGTGGTCCGCAAACATTTATCGGCCATCAAAGGTGGGCAGCTGGCCAAAAGCATATATCCGGCTACGTTATGTACCCTTGTCCTGAGCGATGTGGTGGGCGATGACCTGAGTGTAATCGGTTCCGGCCCCACAGTGCCCGACCCGTCTACCTTTGCGGATACGCTACAATTATTGCAGCAGTATCACTTACCGGGAAAAATAGCGCCGGCATTGCTGCAGCATATCAAAAACGGGGTAGCCGGCCAGGTGGCAGACACCCCTAAACCCGGAGATACTCATTTCGAACATACACATAACTACCTGGTGGGCACCAATCGTATTGCGCTGGAAGCCGCCGCCACAGAGGCGGAAAAGCAGGGTTATCATCCGGTACTGTTGTCTGATACCCTTACGGGAGATGTACATGCCGTAGCCAATCAGCTGGTGCAAACCGCGCTCCATTACCATGGGCCGCTTCCTGCCTGCTTGCTAGCGGGAGGAGAAACCACCGTAACAGTTACCGGAAATGGCCTTGGTGGCCGTAATCAGCAGTTGGCACTCGCAGCGGGTATTGCCCTGGCAGGACATCCGCATATCACTTTTTTAAGCGGAGGTACCGATGGCAGCGATGGTCCCACGGATGCTGCCGGCGCTATCGTTGACGCATCTACGATGCAGGAGGCCCAAAACAGGCAACTGGATGCAAATAGTTTTTTACGCAACAACGATGCCTGGCATTTCTTCTCAAAAGCAGGCGGGCTACTGGTTACAGGTCCTACCCAAACCAATGTGATGGACCTGATGATTGTTCTCATTACGGCAGATACGCCTGAAATTTAAAATCAAAGTTTGTATATGTGTAGATAGATTATATTTTTGGGGTTTGGAATTAGAAATTCTGTATTTACTAAACGTATTTGCATTATGCTGAGAATGGAACAGACATGGCGATGGTACGGGCCTAACGATCCGGTTAGCTTGTCTGATATAAAACAGGCTGGCGCTACTGGTATCGTAACAGCACTGCACCATGTACCTAATGGAGCGGTATGGACGAGAGAAGAGATCTTAAAGCGAAAAGCCATCATCGAAGCGGCAGGTCTTACCTGGTCAGTGGTAGAAAGTGTGCCGGTGCATGAAGATATTAAAACACAGCGTGGGAATTTTAGAGAATATATCAACAACTACCAGCAAACCTTGCGTAACCTGGCAGCCTGCGATATTCGTACGGTAACGTATAACTTTATGCCGGTACTGGACTGGACCCGCACCGATCTTTCCTACACAGTGGAAGATGGCTCCAAAGCACTGCGCTTTGAAAAGGCCGCATTCATCGCGTTTGATTTGTTTATGCTGCAAAGACCAGATGCAGCCAAAGATTACAGTGACGACGACATCGCCCGTGCAAAAGAGCACTTCGACAGCATGACCAGCGAAGCACGCAGCCTGTTGCAAAAAAATATTATTGCCGGTCTCCCGGGGTCTGAAGAAAGCTTTACGCTGCAACAGTTCCAGGAGGCATTGGATAAATACAAAGGCATTGATGCCACCCAGTTAAAACTGCACCTGTTCTATTTTTTACAGCAAATAGCCCCTGTTGCAGACGAAGCCGGCGTAAAACTGGCCATCCACCCCGATGATCCTCCATTCCCGATTTTCGGGTTGCCACGTATTGTGAGCACAGAGCAGGACGCCAGGGAATTGCTGATTGCCGCACCTTATGCTGCCAATGGCCTTTGCTTCTGCACCGGCTCCTACGGTGTACGGGCAGATAATGATTTGCCCGGCATGATTGAGCGCCTGGGCGATCATATCCACTTTATCCACCTGCGCAGCACCCAGCGGGATGCCCTGGGTAATTTCCACGAAGCCAACCACCTGGAAGGCGACGTAGACATGTTTGCCGTAGTAAAAAACATCCTCCTCACCATGAAACGCCGCAATGTATCTATTCCAATGCGCCCGGATCATGGACACCAGATGCTGGATGACCTCCATAAAAAAACCAATCCTGGCTATAGCGCCATTGGCCGTTTACGCGGCCTGGCAGAGCTACGTGGCCTGGAAATGGGCATCGCGGGGGCTTTAGGCTCTGATTGACTGACGTCTACCAGTATCAGGTCTGCACAAAGAGTAAAGGTGGGGATAAGCAATACCATCGTCGGACTGAGATGCTATACCAGGGCAGAAAGCGTATTTGAACACATACCGTAATGGCTGATTACGCGTACAAATTACACTGACCCGTTAAAAATATAAAGGACCCACCAACAAGGCGGGTCCTTCTTTTTTATAACACTTTTTATAATCACGAAAAATCAATGCTTTTTTGTAGCATTGCATCAGGATAACATTTTATCAACTGTACACTTTACCAAACCTACAATACGATGAACGCAACTATTGATGCGAGATATGAGGCATGCCTGGCCAAAAGACCAGATAGCCTGGCCCGTCTGATCAACCTCTTCAAAAAAGATATCGACACGCGTATTACCAACAGGATCCAGCAACGGGGCTACCAAAGTTTTAAACTGGGGGATATGTCGCTCCTGGTGCATATAGATCCGCAGGGCACCATCAACAATGACCTCGCCAGGAAAGCGCGTATCAGCAAACAAGCCATGAGCAAAGTGGTGAAAAACCTGGTGGCAGAAGACTATATCGGTACCCGTAAACATGATACGGATAACCGCGCCAGCATCATTTTCCTCACGGAGAAAGGAAAAGAATTTATGATCAATGTGTATGAAGGCGTAGATGAAATACAGGCGTTATACGAAGAAATTATTGGCGTAGAAGGCGTGGCAGAACTGAAAACCATCCTGAAAAAATTAAATGCCGGCTTAAAATTAGACTAATCCCTCAACACTATTTCAAACTCACATAATACCGGTTAGCACTGTCTTTTACAATCGGCACACGCAGCATTTTACGTAACATCCCCAGGGTTTCATCTGCCGACCGATGTTCAAAGTCTGCCGTGAGCCGGCGCTTATATAAATCATCAGCAGAAGGAGGTACGAGTATTTCAAGTCCATAATAACTGTTCACCGCATCCAGTACTTCGTCTAAAGGAATATTGTGAAACTTTAGCTGCCCGGTTTTCCATGCCAGCTGCGACTGACTTTTTACGGTTTTCTTTTGTATGGTATGATGCAGCTCCCGCTTTGCCTGCATATTGGCCGTTAATTGTACTTTCTTGCCCTTATCGGGTACCAGGGTTACCTTTCCCTTTACCACCAATACCTGGAAAAGCGTGGCCGTTTTATGCACCCCAAATATGGCATTGGCGGCGTATAAAACGGTATGTTCATCTAACTGCATCCGGATGCGTTCCGGCTGATGAATTTCGAAATAGGCGTCACCGTTAAATACCTGTAGCTCCGGCGTTACATCAAACTTTGCAGCATAGGCCATGGTTGTTTCCTTATTGGTGATGGCCCGGCTGTTCTTTGCCAGCTGCAGGGTATCCAACCCTGCGGTATGATTGGCGTACGACAACATACGCGCCGCCGGTTGCCACCAGTAAAAAATAACTCCGCCCAAAGCCAATACCAACCCTATGATGCACGCCATCCATTTGGGTGACCAACCACGACGCGGAGGCTCCCTTAAAACCGGTACCAACCGCTCCACATTTGCCACGTGAACAGGTGCCCCCTGCATCAACCACCCCGTTAACCGGCTTTCCACATAGGCCGCCTGCTCAGGGCCGGCTGCTGCCAACGCTGCCACCTGCTCCTGTAAAAACGGATCTTGCGGAGATTGTATATATCTTGATATCAGTTCACTGACATCCTGCGGCGGTTGATACATGTTATTATGGATACTGTCGGCTATAGCTGATACATCCGGCAAGATACTTAACTTCCTTACAAGTTCCGCCGCATCGGCACTGCATTTGTACACAGAATAAATAATTAGGTCACTTGCGCAAGGTTTAATATTTTTAGTAAAGACGAACAAGGCAAAAACGATATGTATGTCACCTGAACCTTTAATTCATAACGACCAGGAATATATTGAGGGATTGCTTCACCATAAACCCGCAGTAATAGAAAGTATCTACCAACGGTTTGCCTCCAAGGAAAAGCGGTTTATCCTTCAGAAAAGCGGCCACGTAAAAGATGCCGCACATATCTTTGAAGAAGCCCTGATGGACATCTATTACTTCGCCAAACGTCACCCGCTCAAAGTAACCGACTTCGAACCCTTTCTTCAACTTCTCTGCAAACGCATCTGGGAACAGGAACTGGAAAGACGCGGACAACGTATCCCCGGGCTGGAAGCCGAAGAACTGTCTACTATGAGCAGGGATGATATCCAGGATGTAGAAGATGTACTGAAAGAAGGAGAAAAAAGAAGGCTGGCTTATCACTACTACCTCGCCCTATCCGATGAATGTAAGGAGCTCCTGCGGTGGTCACTCACGGAAGGATGCCTGCAGGAAGACATCGCCGCCGAAACACATATTCCCGTAAACGAATTGCCGGAACGCAGAGCTGCCTGCTATCGCAGCCTGTTCAGGGATATTGATACCAAATTAAAAGCGAACAGCCTTTCAGAAAAAGACCTGCTGGAAACAGATCTTTTCCTTAGCGGACAAATGAACGAAACAGACCGGAAAGCCTTTACCAGCCGGATACAAACAGATGCACTACTCAGCCAGCAGGTAAAAAGATTTGATGCAGTACGACAACTCCTCTCGCAAAAAATATGTATCGATACCAATCGCGATGAATTGCAGCATCTACTGTTTACACATCGCAATGCCTGGTATACACTAAAAGATAACTACACCACTCCCATCCGCAATTACGTGATACTTACTGCACTGATTGCTGCAGGTATGGCCATTTTACTGTATGTAAGTCCGTGGAGAAAAAATATTTACCGGCAGTTTGCTTCTACCGAAATGCAGATACCGGATATAGATAGCATACGCCTGCCCGAAGAAGCCATTGTGCAGTTTAACCATGGCCATTTCAATGAAGCCGTTGTACTACTGAATAAAGCATTAACTGCCAATCCGGGCAATCTCTATGCCCGCTATTACCGGGGGGTGGCATTGATTGATCAGAACCAACTGGAGGATGCACGCAAAGACCTGCTTGCCGTATATAATAACAGCAACGAGCTGCGCAATGAAGCTTCCTTTTACCTGGCATTGAGTTACCTGAAAGAAGGGCGCAAACAGCAGTGCCGGGAGTGGCTGCTAAAAATCCCCCCCGAAGCCCCCAATTACCCTAAAGTGCAGAAACTGATAGAAGAATTAAAATAACTAGTTCAGGTATTGGCCTTTACTACAGTGTATAATACTCTCTACTTCTCCCTTGATCAATTCATACACAGGCGCCTTATCTGTTTTAATACGTATCAATTGTTGTAATACCAGGAAGTAAATTTCGCCTCTGTTACAGCCGTCAATCTGGGCTTTTAAAATGTTATGTTTTACCTCTTCACAACCGGTGGCATCCAGTTTCTGGTAAATTACATACAAGTCGTCCATCCAACTCATATCTCTAAAGTTTAAACATAGTGTATAGTACCCTAAAGTTAATCAATTATATTAATAAAAATAACCATCCGAATCTTAATTAATTGTAAATTCTAAGGTGCTCAAAACCAGATAACAGGATTCCTGACGGGCAGGTTCCGCAGTACTTCTTCTTCCGTTGGATCGGCGTTTAAAGAACGCCATAAACGGTAATAAGCGGGATGCTGCAAAGCCGCCGCAGCAAATAGCAGGAAGGGCTGTGCCACCGGCCAGTTATTCCAGTACATCACATCGTGGGCATAGGGCCAGCTATTTTTATTTTTTACATAGGGAGACAGGAATGCGATGCCTTTACCAATACTTCGTCCATTGTCCGTGGTGTACTGCCACAGGTTATCTTCTTTCGTACTCAGCAACTGGCACAACGTACTCATGGCATCGAGATTAAACAACGAGTAGCCGTAAGGTTTAGTACGTTTCAGTTCACGCGGAAAGCTGCCATCATCGGCCATTTGTGAAGGGAGTAACACTGTTTTATAGCGATCAATACAAAAATCCAGTAACGCTTTATCGTCCACAAAACGAGCGAAAGCGGCTACCTGCATCACCCAGCAAGTGCCGTGGTTGTTAGCCGCATTCATTTCATCTTTCCCATACGGATGCGTGGTAAGCCATTGCAGGTAGGTGCTAAACCACTGCTTAAAAGCGGCCAGATCAGCTGAAGGAATAGCCCCGGCCTTTTCCATGATACGCAATGCCTGCACCACTTCCATCAGGTGAATGGTATCAATAATACCAATTCCCCGGCCTGTGGCCCGGCCTTTTATGGCCTGCGCATAAAGCAGCGACGGATTCATACGGGTTGCTTCTTCCTCAAACCAGGCTTTTGCATGCAACAATGCCTGCTGCAAATAAGTACGGTCGCGGGTAGCCAAATATCCTGCTGCCAGCGCCCCCATCACGCGACTCAGCCGAATCATCGCCTGCCGGTGCGCTACAAAATTATCCGGATTAGATTGGCCGTCGCGCTGGATATAAGGACTATCCGGGTGAGCCGGATCCGGCCACCAGTAATCTCCTTCCGAATAAAAATCATGTATACCACCAGCGCTACGCTCACAACGAAAAGCAGTAATAGTTTGCGGCGCTTGTTGCAAAGCCTGGTTGGCGCGCTTAATAATAGCAGGGCGGGTGTCTTTAATTAACTGCTGCAGAAAAGGCGACTGTGCATCCGCCACCAATACCAGGCAACAAAGCAGTGCCAGCAAACCAATACGTTTACACATGTTTATTTCTTTGGTGTGAGTGACAATACCCGGCCATCGTGTCCGGGCAGTTCCATTGAGAAATTACCGTTAAAGCTGCCCAATACCTTACCTGTCCAGTAATCCGCGATTTCATAAGTTTTATCCAGCTTTACGGATATTGTTTTGGGAGATGCCTGCCAGTTGAGCAAAACCAATTGTTGTCCGGCAGCGGTGGTGACGCGGCCCGCTTCGAAATTTGTATTTTCAAATGCTGCCGCCCGTGCGGCGGGTGGTACCGCCTTACGCAATACGTTTAACCGTTCGGGTGATATCTTTGTCAGGTCGTCTCCACTTAGTAACATGCCGCCTGTGGCGTACAACAACGCAGCATGGAAGTTAAATTCGTTATCCGGCATATTACCGGTGAGCACTAAACAGTCCGGATCATTCCACCACAAGCGCCCGTTTTGCCAGGCCCGGTATAAGTTTTCACGGCCGGAACGTTCAAAGATGGTCCAGCTACGTTTAATATCCATAGAGCTACGGCTGCCATGCACCAGCCCTAAAGAGGGCCACAGCGGATGATTACAGCCCAGTAAAAAGGCGTCTTTACTGCCACGGATCACCGCTTCCATACCCCGGCGATAAGCTTCTACGCGCGTGGCCTTTTTATCATAAAAATAACCCCCATGAATAGCACCCCAGAAATTAGCGTCCAGCTTGAAATACGTCACCCCCCAATCGTTGCGCATGGTACGAAACAACTGCTCCAGGTGTTGTTGTACCGCCGGATTGGTTCCATCCAGCGCATACCAGGGCTTCAATCGCCAACCGCCAAACGTCACCAGGTCGCTGCGCAGCGGCGCACCGGCACTATCTTTCACTAACCAGTCTTTGTGATTTTTGTAAATGGTGGAATTGCTATCGCAAATAAACGGCGCTACCCAAATAGCCGGTTCAAATCCTTTGTCGCGGATGCTGCGCAACACCTGCTGCACATTACCACCAAAGGAGTTGCCCACTTCCAGCCAGTCGCCCATGTGGGGCTGATAACCGTCGTCTATCTGTATGTACTTTAATGCGGGGATATGCTCCCTGATATAATCCAGGTTATCATAAATATGCTGCGCCGTTACTTTGGGGCCGAAGCAATACCAGGAACACCAACCGGTAGGCGGTTGCTTAAATTCCAGGCGGGGATGAAAATGATGAATACGGTCAGCGAAACGATCCAGCAATTGATTCCCATCCTTTCCGGTGGCCAGCATCAGTTCCTCCAGTTCGAAAGTATTGCCGGGAGCTAATTCCAGGTTCTCAAGGTCCGTCACTACCTTAATAGTGTCAGCAGATAAATAAAACTTCCCTACAAAACGTTTGCTGGAAGTATAGCCTACCAATAATTGTACATCACCGGCAGGATACAGCCGTAGCAGGTTATACACTGCGAGGTAGCCGGCGGGTTGCGGTATTTTATAATGCCCTGCATCCGTGTAGTTACCGAGGTTTTCGGGTTTGGCAAGGGTGCCGGCTGTTTGCGTAAGCATCTGGAAACCCTCTGCATAAAAAGGTGTGGAGGCAGGTAGTACTTTCCCTGCGATGCCGGTTAGGACTTCTTTTAAACGGACAGGTTTACTACCGGTGTTGACTACACGTACTTCGCACAACTCCCCGTTCCAACTGCGGATCACTTTTATAAATGCCGGTGCCGGACTACCATCCGCAGCATATGCCACCGGCATACTATTTTTCAATGCCTGCGCAAATCGTTCCGGATCCCCGGCCCTGGCAACGATAGCGCCAGTCATTAAATAACATAGTAAAAACAGGAGGTTCTTTTTCATCGTGGATATTGTTATAACATCAACTAATCTATGCTACAAATTCGCTCGTGATACTCATTGAATATGATAAGTTTTGCCGGCTGCAGTGGTAACGTCATACTCAAACACTTTTCCCAACTGCAACACCGGCAATTTTGCAGGATCTTTTACAACCGTTTTACCAGGTGTCTGTAATTGATAAAATATATTAGGATTGATACCTGACGCTACATTGGCAGGTTTACCGTCTACCATCACGGCAACGCGTGTACGAATACGGCAGTTACCTCCCAACGCAGATCTGATCACCGCCTGCGTGAGTTGTCCGTTTTTCCATTCCATGTCTACTTCAAAACCGCCTCTTGCTTTCAGTCCTTTTACACTACCGGAAGGCCAGGCATCCGGTAACGCTGGCAGGAGATACAATACGCCATCATGGCTCTGCAATAGCATTTCCGTAATACCTGAAGTAACGCCAAAATTACCATCTATCTGAAATGGCGGATGCGCATCAAACAGGTTGGGATAAGAGCCTCCGCTGCTGCTATTGGCAACGCTCACCGTTTGACTGCCGGCCAGGAATAATTGTTTATTTAGCATGGTATAGGCGTGGTTACCATCTTCCAGGCGCGCCCACCAGTTAATTTTCCATGATTTAGACCAGCCGGTACCACCATCGCCGCGCAGGAGCAAACTACGGGTAGCTGCTGCCGCGAGAATGGGATCTCTCCGGGGCGAAATGAAACTACCGGGAAATAATCCGTATAAATGAGAGGCGTGGCGGTGTGTATCTTCCGGATCATCCCAATCTTTATACCATTCTTGTAATTGGCCGTACTGGCCGGTATGGAAGGGATATATGTCGTCCATCGTTTTCCGGAGACGCTCCACCAACGGCGCATCCAGCTGCAATACGGTAGCGGCCTGTATGGTATTATTAAACAGGTCATGAATAATAGAGAGGTCCATAGTACTAGCAATGCTCACACTGCCACTGCGCTTGCCATCAATACGGAAATCGTTTTCCGGGGAAGTGGAAGGATTAGTGACCCATTGGCCTGCGGCATTCTTTATGAGCCAGTCCAACATAAATTCGGCAGCGCCTTTCAGGTCGGGATACATTTGCTGCAGGGCTTTTTTATCGCCGGTATACAGGTAATGTTCCCACAGGTGGCGGGTAAGCCAGGCGCCGCCCATGGGCCAAATTGCCCAGGTAGGCTTGCCATTGGGATCTTTAAAATCGAAACCACCAGCCGGGTTGGTCATGTCCCAGATATCCGAATTATGGTGTGCGGTCCAGCCTTTAGCGCCGTAATTAACGGTAGCGGTTACACGTCCTTTCTCCGACAGGCGATGAATCATTTCGAACAGCGGCGTACCACAATCCGACAGGTTCGCCGATTCAGACGGCCAGTAATTCATCTCTGTATTGATGTTAATAGTATAGTTAGCGCCCCATGGCGGCTGCATTTCCTTGTTCCATAGTCCCTGCAGATTCATGGCTGGCCCACCCTTACGGGAGCCGGATATCATCAGGTAGCGACCGTATTGATAAAGTAGCGTAGTGAGCTGGGGATCACGGTTACCACCATGTTCGGTGTATACTTTCAGGCGTTCATCTGTAGGTAACCCAGCGCCTTCATCCACACCGAGGTTAATAGCTACCCGGTTAAACAATTTCGTATAATCGTTTACGTGAGTGCTCCGTAATTTCGTATAGTTACCGGTGTTCAACAACGGTGCGGCAGCAGCGGTATGTGGGTCTTTTCCATTTGGTTGTCCGTCTTTAAAGCTAGTTCCTACAGATACCAGCAACAAGGCTTCTGTAGCGCCTTTCACGTGTACGCCGGCGGTATCCGTTGTTACCTGTCCCCCGTTTACGCGGGCATCCAGGTGCACTTCATAGTTGATACCTTTCTCACCATATACCACCTGGTTGGCTTCATAAGGCCGGGCGGCCACATATTCCGGGCAACGGCCTTTCATGAGCAGACAGTGGTTATTTACTACCTGGTTGGTATGCGGCATCCCATTGGCAAAACGGGTGCTGAAGTGCAGCTGTCCCGCTTTACTGGCGGTGTACCTGACCACCAGTAATTGTTGCGGATAACTGGCAAACACCTCTCTCGTATAGTCTACGCCGTTAGCCGTATAGGAAACACGGGCAATGGCATTGTTCAAATCCAGTTTCCTTTTATAGCCTGTGGCAGTTTGTGGAATATCGTTATCAATCAACAGGCTGCCGAGGGTGAGGTAGCGGGCACTGTAAGTACCCATCATTTTTTTCGCCAGCACATGCGCTTCCGCATATTTTTCGTCGAACAGCAGCTGACGTATTTGCGGCAATGTTTCTTTGGCGAGTGGGTTGTTTCCATCACGGGGAACGCCCGACCAGAGATAGGCTTCGTTCAGCTGCAATTCTTCCTGCTGTACACCACCAAATACCATGGCACCAATGCGGCCGTTGCCCACCGGCAATGCCTCTACCCATTGTTGAGCGGGTTGCCGGTACCAAAGCTTCAACAGGGAATCCGCTGGTGAAGCGGCATGGACCGTGTGTGTAAACAGTATTACAGCGGATGCTGATGCTAACAGATACTTTATCATGAATACGCTATTTTTTTAATCGGAATATTTTGGGCAATACGCCATTGTTCGCCTTATTTTATCAATGGAATGAAGGGCCTTATTTTTACAGGATTGCCGTTATGCTTCATTCATGGAATTTAACAGGTTAATTAGCAAACGTTTGCAAAAACATCTTTAATCTAAAAACCAATGCTATGCTAACTTTATGTCGATATTGGCTGATTCGTTGTGCTAATAAAATCCTAATTTATGCAATCGATTGTTATTAAATGTATGCAATTTTACCTATTTCAGATATCTTTTTCAGGCAACGGCATACAATAATTATTCTTCCTGATCGTCTGTTAAATTAGTGGGGGGTGATAAAGTGAATCGGCTAAATTTGGGATTATGGGAAAAGACAAAGCATCCGGTATTGTGTCGTACAGTTTGGAAGAGGTATTGATGGAGCCTGGACTGCGGATAGACGTACGTTACAAGATAGCAAACGATAAAGCGCCGCATGGTGGTTTAATTGGAGCACACAGACATGAGTTTTACACACTGGGTGTTTCCGGCGCGCAGCCCAGTATGCATATGGTTGATTTCAGGCAGGTAGAAATGCCGCCTCACAGCATGTTCTTACTTTCGCCCTGGCAGGTACATATGCCCACGGAGGAAGCTTTGGCGGCAGAATTATTCCTGGTTTCGTTTATGCCGGATTTTTTACCGGCAGGCATGCCGCCATTACCCATTTGTATGGAAAACCCGGTGACACCTGACGCAGAAAGTTTTAAAGAAATCTGGCACCTCTGTGAGCAATTATACAGGGAATCTATCCAACGCAGGCCATTAAAACAACCGGTGCTGCAACAATACCTGGCTTTGCTGCTGACATTATTCACCCGTCACTTGCCGGGAAATAATACAGTCACCCATTTGCAACCGGAATTACTGACCCGTTACCGGGAGTTGCTGGAAACACATCTGCTGAGTTGGAGCAGTTCCGGTGACTATGCACGGGCACTGCATGTAACCACGGACCATTTGAATGAAGTAGTGAAACAGGAAACGGGGCAAACTGCTTCTGCATTACTAGCGGCAAGACGCATACTGGAAGCGAAGCGGATGTTGCTGCATTCCTCCCACGGCATTAAAGAAATTGCCTGGCACCTGCAATTTAATGAGGTCACGTATTTCAATCGTTTCTTCAAGCAACATACCGGGCAAACACCCGTAGCATTTCGTATCGCCAGCCGGGAAATGTATAATTGTAACCCGGAATAGTATAATAACTGATAGTAGCCCGTCCCCTAGTTTTGCATTAAATATTACCTATCACCTGACCAATAAGGCAGGTCTATTATAACCCGAAAAATAAACTTTACATGCTTTCCATCAAAGAAAGGGCAACCAGTTTACTGTTGTCGCGTATAGGGAAAACTGCGCTTGTGAGTAGCGTACATCGTATCGGTAACTTCCTCATGCAGGTAGACCTGCGATTACCTCAACTATTGCCTGATCAGGGCGCTCAATACATCAAATGCGAAGTAGCTCCTCATACTTATCGTGATTATTCTGTGGCGTACTGGAATGCCGACACACAAGTAGCCACCTTGCTCATCGACTGTGGACACGATGGTGCGGGCAGCTACTGGGCGCTGGACCTGCAGCCCGGGCAGGAGGTGTATTACGTGCGACCCGGTAGCGGTATACATCTCCCCGTAACTACTCCTTACCTGGTATGCATAGGTGATACCAGCGCCGCTGCGCACTTTTATGCACTCTATCAACGCAAAACAGCCACCCAGCATTTCCACTGTTTTATGCCACTGGAAAATCCAAAGACCCGGCAAATACTACAAATGCCGGTACAACCACTTTCCGATAACCAACACTATTTCACGGATCTGCAGGAATGGTTGTATAGTCACAACTTCCCCGCAGCAGCAACTACTTTCTATGTGGCCGGTAATCAACAAATGGTGGTGCAGGTGCGTAACTCATTACGTCAGCTGGGCGGACAAGTAAAAACACAGGAGTTCTGGGGCTAAATAATTGCGTACATCAGACCAGGTGTTCTTTCATTGCTTTCACGATGGCATTGGAACGGGAATTTACATCGAGCTTGCGATAAATATTCATGATATGGGAGCGTACGGTACCCACACTAATATGACACGTATCCGCTATTTGCTTATAGGTGTCGCCATTTATCAGGCAGCGCAGGATCTCTTTCTCCCTTGGTGAAAGCCCATAAGGATCCTGATGGACCTGCTTTTCCTTCCGGAAAAACGCCAGTACTTTGTTGACTGCCACCAAATTCGACTGCAGCGCCGTTTCATACACCTGTGCAATAAATTCTGACAACGATACCGGTGGAACATGATCAGGCTCATATCCCTGTGTTACTGCCGGTATCTGCGTCAATCCCTGCTCTTTTTCATTCAGGGTAAGCAACAGTACATTTATATCAGGGTATGCTGCTTTTACTATGCTGGCGGCTTCTATCGCAGTCAATCCAGGTATCTCTATATCCATAAAAACCAGGTTGCAGATATCTTTTGCTAATTGTTGTAACACTTCTGTTGATTCGCTGTGCAGTCCGGAAACTTCTAATCCACGCGCTTCTCCCCAATTGCCAGGACTTATAGGCCGCACTTTTTTCATAATATTCCTTTTGGGTTATGTATATTCATATGAAATTTCCCATTGATAACTGCAAGTTCTCGGAAGCTGGTATGGTTGATAAAAATTATAAATGGAAAGATGACACGGTTTCCATACCCGTAACAAATTTGAAACAATTACATGCAGCAGTCAATCGGATACGTATATGGTTTTTCAATAAATATTAATATACAATTTGTTTTATATTATCCATAAAACATAAATGTAACGTGGTAACTTATAACTCTTTGCAGGATTAACGACAATGTAAGACTCTAAAAATCAACCCTTTAAAAGTTGGCCCTTCTCTCATTTAAAACAAATTATACATAAACATATATATCACATTTGCACTTTTCCGGCCATTCTTCGGCCTGTTCCTTTGTTATTCGTCAGATCATCTCCCAAATCATTCCGGTACTTTTCTGCGATCGCTGTCAACATTTTCACTACCTCCGGAAACTGCTTTTGTACATCCAACGTTTCACCCGGATCACGGCGCATGTCATATAATGCTAATGGAACATCTACTTCTGGTTGTGCACCCGGGAATCCATCATAACCCGGCAGATTTAATTTGTAGGTCCTGCTTCGGTGTGGCAATACCAGTTTCCAGGGACCTTTACGGATAGCCTCCAGGCTATTTATCTGGTAATATACGGCCAATTCGTCCCTTGGGTTTGCATCTGCTTCATTAAATAATAATGACTTCAAATCTACCCCATCAATTTTCCGTACCGGCAATGCCGCTCCACAAAAATTAGCAATCGTAGGCAACAGGTCAATAGTAGCAGCCATTTTATTGCACACCGTTCCCGCAGGGATTTTGCCCGGCCAGCGCATAATACAGGGCACCCGCAACCCACCTTCCCAGGATGTACCCTTCCCTTCTCTCAAGCCTCCCGTATTACCGGCGTGATTGCCATAAGATAACCACGGACCATTATCGCTTGTAAAAATCACCAGGGTATTTTCTGCCAGCCCATTTTCTTCCAACGTTTTCATCACCTGCCCTACAGACCAATCTATTTCTTCTATTACATCTCCAAATAATCCATCTTTACTTTTTCCTTTATGCTTATCTGATACCGCAATAGGCACATGTGGCATACTGTGCGCCAGGTACAGGAAAAACGGGTGCTGTTTATTTTCCTTAATAAACCGGCAGGCTCGGTCTGTATAAAGCGTAGTAAGCTGCGCCTGATCCTCCAGCGTTTTAATATATCTCACCGGCTTATTTCCTTCTATCAGTGGCAATGGTGGATATTTGCGGCGAGGATTCGTGGAGGTATCTGCATACGGCTTACCATCGTAATGCACCGGCCACATATCATTAGAGTAAGGCAAGCCCAGGTACTCGTCAAACCCATGTTGTAAAGGTAACCATGGCTCCTTGCTTCCCAGGTGCCATTTACCCACCATACCGGTACGATACCCCTGCTTTTTTAAAACTGTTGCAATAGTTTGTTCTGCTGTATCCAACGCAATAGGCGCCGTAGGCCACAATGCCCCGTTAATACCCACACGATTGGGATAACACCCCGTGAGCAATCCCGCCCGCGAAGCAGAACATACCGCCTGCGCAGCATAAAAATAAGTGAATCGCATCCCCTGTGCCGCCATACGGTTTAAGTTGGGTGTATGCCAGGGAGTACCAGCAAAGCATTCCAGGTCACCATACCCCATATCATCCATAAAGATGATCACCACATTTGGCTGCTTAACTTCCGGCGAAGGCTTGATAAAACTGAATGATATGGCCGCCAAACACATAGTCAGGCTAAAATAAACTCTCTTCATCCCGGATGTTTAACAATAAAAAATGGTATTTGTAAAATTATACATCTTCCTGACATTTTTTCAAAAAAAAGCAGAAAGCAGAAGGCAGAAAGCAAAAAGCTATGATAACGGATGATCAGAGCGGATTTTGTCTTTGTGCAGGATTAAACTGATTACACTGATTTTTTATTTTTTGATTTTCCGGATAAAAAAATGGGAGATAAAAGCCGGTATCCGCTTTCATCTCCCATCAACTTTTTGAATCTTTAAAATATAATCAGCATAATCAGTTTAATCCTGCACAAAGACAAAATCCGCTCTGATCATCTGTTATCGTAACATGCTGCTATTCCAATACCAACTCAATCACCGGGATCTCGGTGTCCGGTTTACGTACCGGCAGGTCCAGCGCCAGATCACCCTTATCAGTGCCATGCATTTTTATTTCAGAACCATCATTCAGTAATTGGGCGTATTTCACCTTGCCTTTCATACCAGGCAGCTCAAAGCGCTGCAGTGGATAATCCAACAGGTGTACGTATAAACGTTTAGTAGTAGGGTTGTAAGTCAGCAAGCTATTTTCCGGACGTTTAAACTCCGCAGGTGCTTCTGTACAACCGTAAATAGAACGACCATTTACTTCCATCCAGGCACCCATCCCTTTCAGCCTGTCTTGCGCACGACTATCAAAAGTACCGCGGGAAGTAGGTCCTACGTTCAGTAACAGGTTGCCACCTTTGCTCACAGATTCGATCAGCAGTACCAGTAATTGTTTATTGTCTTTCCAGGAAGTTTCATCTCTGTAATATCCCCAGGAACCTGAAAACGTCTGACAAGTTTCCCAGTGAATACGCTTGCCATTACGGGTAGGCCATTCAGACACCTTGTATTGCTCAGGGGTAGCAAAATCTCCACCATCTTCATATTCACCTAAATCCAGGCGGTCGTTTATAATAATGCCTGGCTGTAATTTTCGGATCATTTTAATCAGGTCAAGTGAATTCCAGTCGTTATGATCTTTTCCATTTTCTCCAGGGAAAGAGAAGTCGGTCCACAGGATATCGATTTTACCATAATTAGTCATCAGCTCTTTCAGCTGGTTTTTCAGGTAAGCACGGTATTTCTCCATATCACGACCTTTATTCAGACGCTCATAATCCTTTGGATCGTTTGGGCGTTGCGGGTGTACCCGGTCAATCGTATAGTCCGGATGATGCCAGTCGATCAGTGAATAGTAGAAGCCCACTTTCAGTCCTTCTGCACGGAAAGCATCTACCCATTCTTTGATCAGGTCTTTCTTAGCCGCGGTGTTAGTGGCTTTATAGTCAGTAAACTTTGAATCAAACAAACAAAAACCTTCGTGGTGTTTGGTGGTGATCACCGCATACTTCATCCCGGCAGCTTTGGCCTGCCGTGCCCATTCTTTCGGATTGTACAGGTCGGGATTATACAGATCGAAATATTTCTGGTAGTCGGCATCCGTAAGATGTTCGTTACTTTTTACCCATTCATGGCGGGAAGGCATAGAATACAGCCCCCAGTGAATAAACATACCAAAACGGTCATTTACCCACCAGGCCAATCTTTGTTCCTTTTGCTCAGGCGTTTCATTAAAAATTTTCTTGTCCTGCGCCTGTACCTGGAACAGGAACAGCAGGAAAGCAACGGCACAGAGTGATAGTTTTTTCATAATTGATAAATTATGCTGATTTGGTTTAATACTTATTTATTCCGCCACCAGCCAGGTATAACCGGCTGCCGGGATGGTTACTTTTACATGCGCCTGGTAATTACGGTCAAGGGTATACGCTTTTGCTACGCCTTCTTTCTCCCGTACACGCACACTTTGTGTAGCGCCGGTATAATACATGGGCAACACAAATTCTTTGGTAATAGGCTGTGTGGTTGGATTGTACAGCATCACCAGCGCTTTTTGCGGTAAAGTGGCGCTAACATGCATTATCCCATCCCAGTCACGGCCATCAGCGCGACGCAGGTGTATCATATCCGCATTCAGGATATCGCGGTATTTTTTATACCAACTGATCATGTTCGTCACCACAGCTTTGGTAGCATCGGTATCGTATAAACGTGGACCGCGGTAGCAGGCCTGTACACCCGCTCCATAGTATTGTGCCATCAGCTGATCGTAGGAGTCGAGATGGTCTTTGAGTGGCTCCAGCGTAGCAGCAGCGCCACCACCTTGGTATTCGCTGAGTGGCACAAAACCCCAACCCATAGGGGATGTTTTCTCCCAGGTGCCATCAAAAATATTCTGCCGGTTCAGGATCAGTTGCTCTGCTCTTGGCAGGGAGAAGTTTACTTCCCGATAGCCCAATGCTATTTTATTGGTGCCATCCAGGAAATACCAGTCAGGTGCATTTACATATACGTTCCGTTCATTGCACCAGTGGTACAAGCCTTTCTGCAGCTGCATCTGCTTCCACTGGGAATCTTCCACACCGGTATGTCCGGGGTGTGTGGTGGAAGCGCATACATCGCCGGGATAAGGGCCATCGTTTTCGAAAATATCGAAGCCGGTAGCAGCAATAAAATGTTTTATTTTCTGGAGGTACCCTAGTCCCCATTTGCTACCCAGGCAGGGAGCGTTGCCAAAGAAAGCATTCCCTGTTTTGCCGGTAACAGGACTGATCACATCATCTTCCTCACTGATACGCCTGCTCGAAAACAGGGAGTAGCCGCCGAGCAATATTTTTTTGCTGTGGGCATAATCTGTCAGCGCTTTAAACCTGGCGATATTGGTGGCGCTGGTATCTTCCATATTTAACCCGCTGCCAAAGCTCAGGATCACGCCTTCATAGCCGGTGGCCGCACATTGATCTATAATGGCTTTTACCTTTTCAGGATCGGTGCTCACCAGGTGCATGAAAATGGGATTCTCTGTTGTCCACGGCGCAATGGTGCGATAGAATTTCCGTTTAGCCAGGCCGTTACGTTCGCGGTCGTAGCTATCGAACAGGAGTTCGTAGGTGCGGATAGATTCAAAATGTTCTCCGGCAGCCATCGTAATACCCACGGGTACTTTAGGATGTACTTCCAGCAAGCAGGGCGTTTGGAAGTCGTAGTTCACCTGTGAGGTGTAGGTACTATCTGTTTTCCAGTGCGTGGTTTGATCACTGAGATTGGCCTTCATGGCGTTGTTGAAAGCGTAATTACTTTCGATGTAGAGACCATGAGGCACCTGCATCTTATCCACGGCGCCTACCACGGCAGATTCTTCTTCCGGAGTGGCGAGTATTTCATTTACTACCTGGTTCAGCTTCACGGGTTGCCCGGTTTGGTTGGTGATTTCCAGCCATTTGGATAACAACGGAATGCCGTCAAATATTTCGTAGTGTACTTTTATCTGCAATCCTTTCAGCTCTTGCGCCTGTGCTTCGTAGGAGAAAACCAGGGCTTTACCAGTGGCTTGTTTAGGGTTGCTGCACCAGCCATGAGCGGTCCATTTCAGGTAAGGTTGTATAGTAGTTACCTGGTGTCCTTTATACATAAAATCTGATTGGCCGGCCTGCAACTGATCCAGCCAGGCGGGCAACAGATAAGCTTGTTGTTTTTGTCCTTTTGCACCACCAATCATGTAATCGTGGCCATTTACAACAATCCTTGCTTCTGGTTTTACCGCACGTAGTAATTGCTCGCCACTTACCAGGTTACGATAGTCTGTGCATATCACGTTGGGGGTTACACGAAAACTGCGGCTCAATAAGCCATTGCTCAAGGTGATGTCTTTCCCTTTTTCTGTGATCGTAGCGGTATACGACTGCGGTTGAATCAACCAATCTTTTGCTGGTGATTTCACCTGGGCCGGTAATATACCGGAATACAAACAGGCCAGCATTCCTGCCAGGAGGTTCGTTTTTTTCATGTTCATGCTTTTCTTATAAATTATTTCACGGGCTGCAGAATGACCTTACGCAACCAACATAGCTCATTTTTATTACCGGATACCGGTTTAACGGTCAGGTTTTGTTTACCTGCTTTATCAATATGTACAATACCAACAGCATGTTGAATAAACTGCATAGGCAGATGGCTGCTGTAGGTACCTGTAGTCAGTGTGAGGAAGGGCAATTGTTGCCCGCCAACGGTTACCAGGCCTTGCTGGGAAGCGCTGGCCGGTTCGCAGGCATAATCGAGTATTACTTTGTAATCCCCTGCGTCCTGTATGTCCAGGGGGAATATGATGGCGTCGTCTGGCGTTATCATGCCGGTGATGCAGTTATCGTGTTTCCAGTCGCCGAAGTAATGGGAATACGTAAACAGTTTACTTTTTGCCTGACCGTTAAAAACAGCCCATACCGCAGGTATTTCCGCCTGAGGATATTCACCGCTAACGGTTTGTGTACGCAATTGGGAAAGGTCCGGTTGCTGGCCGCTGTATTCCATCAGTAACACGGTATTACGTGTATCCGGCAGTGTTACCGGCAACTGGATAACGGCTTCTTCCGGCAGTTGTTTAAAGGAAAGGGCTGTTTGGGTGCCGAGTATTTTAACTGATTTAATTTTTGCCGTTACACCGGGTACGCGCAGTTGCCTGTTGGCGGGCATTTTCCACACGTGCAGGAACAGCTTCCCGGGCTTGCTGGTAGTAACGCCCCAGGGTTGTGCCGGGATCAATCCCCAGGTAGTGCCATAGATACTTTCGCCATAAGTGCGCAACCATTTGCCGGTGGCTTTCAGGTAGGCGATGGAATAGGCGGGCCATTGACCGTTGCCGTCGGGGCCTACATTCAGCATGAGGTTCCCTCCTTTGGAGGCCACGTTGGACAGGAGGTGAATAATTTCTTCCGGTGATTTAAAATTCAGATCGTGTTGAATATATCCCCAGGAGTCGTTGTGAGTATAAATAGATTCCCAGGCGCCGGTGATGGGTACCGGTGGTACTTCTGAATCGCCAAAGTCGCGGTAGTCGCCGAGGTCATGTCCTACCCTGCTGCTGAACAGGCAGCCGGGTTGCAGTAGCCGCAGGCTGTCGATCATGGTTTTCGTTTGTTCAACGGTTAATCCGCCGGGCATATCGAACCATACGAGGCCCAGGGGGCCGTAGTTAGTGAGTAGTTCTTTTAATTGCGGGATGGATTTAGTGCGATAATATTGCTGGTAGTCTTTCTCTTTATTGGAAAAGTCCCAGTTGTTACCGCCGCCGTTGGGTTCGTGCCAGTCGAGGAACTGGGAGTAATAAAAGCCGAATGGAATGCCCTGTGTTTTACACGCGGTGGCCAGGGCTTTCATGGGATCTTTTTTATACGGGGAGGCATCTACGATGTCGAAGTCCGTTACTTTAGAATCGAACATGCTGAAGCCTTCGTGGTGTTTGGCGGTAATGACGAGGTATTTAATGCCGGCTTCTTTGGCGGTGGCGGCCCATTCACTGGCATCGAAACCAATGGGGTTGAATGTTTGGGCTACTTTGGCGTACTCCGCGGCAGGTGCTTTTGCGCGATTCATGATCCATTCCCCGCTACCATAGTAGGCGCTGTCGTGCCAGCGGCCGGCCAGTTTGGAATACAGTCCCCAGTGTATAAACAGTCCGAATTTGGCCTGTTGGAACCATTTGAGGCCAGGGTGAGCGGTATTGGAGGAAGCGCCTTTGTTCCACATATCAGGCATCTCCTGTGCCTGGATTTTGGTGTGCAGGAACAGGCATAGCAATAATAAACATGGAACCCGATGGAACATAGCGCTGAAAATTTAGTAACCAACGGTAAAAATTATACATAACCCGTGGCATATGCAAATGCATGGAAAATGGTATCAGGGAAAGGGAAAATGGTACAATTAAACGGCCTTTAGTGCCATTAACTAACGGTTAACGAATTTTCCGGCAGTTAATAACTAATTTCGATTGCAGAATAAGTTATATCTGTCTCTGCATATATATAACTTCCCAGGTTTGTCATCAACTTATTTAGCTAACTAATAGGCTATAATGTGTTATAAGCGCCTGGTGCAATACCAAGGTGCCATGTGAATGTTTTAAAAGGCCTCTGCTGTATGTCATCAGCAGGGGTTTATTTTTTTCAGCCCGCTCTACTCGTTATTTCAATTCTTGTTTAGGTTCAATTAACTATCCCAGTTCGGTATCCGCTTAATATTGTGGCATCGCTTCATCATCGTTGGGTTTGAAGTGTCACAGTTGTAGATAACTGAAAATGCATACAACTAACAAATATCTCAGCAGTACCTGTTGGCTTCTCCAGGCCGACGGGGATTTTTTTTGATGAACCAACACCCATAGGTCTGACGACCCATGGGTTTTTGATTTAATCATCATCTAGCTATAGCGCCTTTGCGGTTTCTACTGCGAAGGTTTTTTTTTAGCTGTTAGCCATTAGCTTTTAGCTTTTAGCAAATGCGGCGAAGATTTGTCGCGTAAATATCCGCTGCATTTGCTAAAAGCTAAAAGCTAATGGCTAACAGCTAAACTGAATATTTATTCGCTTATATTTGTAGTGTGAAACTGAAAGACGATAAAAAAGTAGCCCAGATTTTCCAGGCAGCACTCACGCTGGTAGCCAGGAAGGGACTATCAGGCATCACGATGAGTGATATCTCCAAGGCAGCCGGCATTGCCACCGGCACTTTATATGTGTATTTCAAAAGTAAAGATGAGCTGATCAATGCCCTGTTTGCTGCCTGCCGCGAGAATTCGGTACAGGTATCCTTCAAAGGTTATCAGCCACATACCCCGTTCAAACTCGGATTCCGGCAAATTTGGCTCAACATTTTACGGTATAAGCTGCAAAATTTTGAAGAAACCATCTTCCTGGAACAGTGTTATCACTCTCCCTTTATCACCGCAGCCACCAGGGAAAAGGCGCAACAGCTGGCCGCTCCCTTCTATGCGCTGATGAAAAGAGGCCAGCAGGAACAACTGATCAAATCCGTGGATACCGGCTTGCTACTGACCGTGCTGATCGGCACCATGAATGAACTGGTAAAACAAACGCATTACAGCGGCACTCCCCTCAGCAGAAGCCGGATCAATACCGCTTTTGATCTTTGCTGGGATGCCCTGAAAGCATAATGAAAAATGAATAATTATTCACAAATAAATACCAACTGCATATGTCAGACATCATGATCGCAGTAGACCTGAGCAGCTTTTCAGATCACCTGATCAGCACAGGCATAGAACTGGCCAATAAGATGAATGCTTCCGTTACCCTCTTCTCTGTAGTGGAAATCGGGATCGGCTTAGGCTTACCGGAAGGCGGCCCTGTATTTACCGACATCCCCGCCCAGATGAAGGAAGTAGAAGAAAGACTGGAAGCTTACAAACAAAAGTATCCCAGTAATGATCGTATTAAGATACTGGTCACGGCCGGCAACCCTAAAAATGAAACGCTGGAACAGGCACACCAGGGCAACACATCCATGCTGGTAGTAGGTACACATGGCAGAACCGGACTGGATCATATGCTCCTTGGCAGCAATGCCGAATACATTATCCGGCATTCAAGAATACCTGTACTGGTAGTACCTTACAACCAGGAAGCACACTAAGTGTGCACATCGATTAACACTCAACAATCCATAAAACACAACGGCAACGGCAACGCCTGTTGTCTAATCCCGGCGAAACGCCGGGATTTTTTTTGCGCAGTTGTCCCACCTCCGCCTTAGTTATTAAAATCCGCTTAAACTCGGCACCGTTAAGGGATTGATACGAAACTTGCCATAACTTTGCTGGCTATAGCGAACAACGATTTCACGAAACCTACAAACCTTTGGGAAAGAAATTTTTTACTGCAGCATTTCTGCGCAAGCTCCATTTGAAAGAGCTGCTGGCGGTGTTATTTATATTACTGGCCATCTACTTTTTTCGTTCACAACGTCATGAATTATACGCTTTAATACCTGCCATCAAACGGGCCAATACCAATTGGGTAATTGCTGGTGTGATTATTACCGTGGCCTATATTTTATTACAGGCTGCCATGTATGTATTCAGCTTCCGGGCCGTAAGTGCGCGACTGGATCTCGTGAAAAGCACCGAGCTTTTCCTGAAACGCAACCTGTTATCCGTATTCCTGCCCGCAGGCGGTATTAGTTCCCTGGCTTACCTGCCACAGAGCCTGCGTCGCACCAACTTACATAAGCAACAGATACATCAGGCTTCCGGCATTTACGGTTTTGTAGGCATCCTATCCGTTTTCCTGGTAGGCATTCCCGTAGTGGTTTATTCCATGTTACACGCCGGCTCTATGAGAGACGCCATATGGGGACTGGTAGCCATCTGTGGACTGTTATTGGGAGTAGTAATGCTGGTGCGTTCCATGCAAACAAAAGGAAAATCTTACCAGTTATTAGTAAAATATTTTCCGGGGGCGGCACAGCAGGTAGATGAAATTTTCACCTTTCATTTATCCGTGCCGGCGTTTATGAATACCGTATTGGCCTCTGTGCTGATTGAGGTGGCTGGAGTGGCGCATTTATACCTGAGTATGCTGGCAGTAGGCGTTACACCTTCACTGGAAGCGGCTTGTGTAGGCTATATTGTGGCTACCATCTTCCTGATTATTTCCCCTTTTTTACGCGGACTGGGAGCCATTGAATTATCACTGGCTTACCTGCTTAGTAATTATGGATTCACCACTTTACAGGCACTCGAAATCACGTTGCTGTTCCGTTTGTTTGAATTCTGGCTGCCGCTGATAGCTGGTATGCTGGCCTTTGCATTAAAGGGTAAAGAACTGGTACTGCGGTTACTGCCGCCCATCCTGATTTTCCTGCTGGGAATGGTGAATATCTTTTCTGTACTCACCCCTCCGTTAGCTAATCGTATGCATTTACTGCGTGCATATATTCCCGGTACTTCTATACATGCTACCAACCTGCTGGTGGTATTCCTGGGATTGGTATTGCTGGTAACGGCTACTTTCCTGTTCCGCGGCTTACGTAGTGCATGGATTGTGGCACTGGCGGTATCTGTGTTATCGGTGTTTGGGCATATCGGAAAAGCACTGGACTATGAAGAAGCTTCCCTGGCATTGGTTACCAGCGTTATACTGCTGATCACCTCCCGGCACTACCGGGTAAAAAGTAATCCACAGCTGGTGAATATTGGTGTAGTAACAGCTTTGGCGACTTTCTTTGTGGTATTGATTTTTGGCACCATTGGATTTTACTTCCTGAATGTGCGCCATTTTGGTATCGACTTTACCTGGCAACAATCTATCCGTCATGCTTTTCACTGTTTTATGTTGCTGGAAGATGATGGATTACAACCGGTTACCCGCTTTGGGAAGGAATTTATGTCGGCCATCCGGGTATTGGGAGTGAGTGCATGGGCATTCCTTTTCTATACCATTATCCGTCCTTACCTGCATGTAACGCAGCAAACCAATACCAGTCTTGAAAAAGCAAGGTTCTACCTGAGCCAGTATGGTGATTCCCCCATGGATTATTTTAAGGTTGGCCAGGATAAACTGTTGTTTGTTTCTGATCAGTACGAAGGATTTATTGCTTACCGGGTGGCAGGTAGTTTTGCCATTGTATTGGAAGAACCGGTGTGCAGTGAAAGTAATAAACTGAATTTACTGCTGGAGTTTGAGCAACAATGTAAGAAGATGGGATTGCGTCCTGCGTTTTATCGTGTAGATGAAGACAGTACCTACTATTTCAGTCATCTTAAAAAGAAGAAGATGCTGATAGGCCAGGAAGCGATCATGGATATACGCAATTTTACGTTGAGCGGCAAAGACAAGAAATCGCTCCGTAACGGGTTGAACAGCTTAGCCAACAAGGGCTATGTGACCACTTTCCATACGGCACCACAAACGCCGGCGATGTTAGCCACCTTGAAATCAGTCAGTGACGAATGGCTGCAACAATACGAGGTAAAAGAACTTACCTTTTCACAAGGTCTTTTTGATACCGACAGTATCCGCGACCAGGATGTGATTACCGTAACCGATGCCGAAGGCAAGGTAGCCGCCTTCCTGAATATCATCCCTGACTATGCACCGGGAGAGTGCACCTATGACCTGATCCGCAAACGTTCTGATGCACCGGGTGGTGTAATGGACGCACTGATTATTGCCTTAATCCAGGATGCACAGCAAAAGGAATTACAATTTCTGAACCTGGGTATGGTGCCGATGTCAGGTATTATTCAACCGGAAAACACGGCAGAAAAAATGGTGAAGTACGCCTATGAAAAATTGCGTTTCTTCCGTCATTACCAGGGATTACGGGAATTCAAAGAAAAATATGCGACCGAGTGGACCAACAAATACCTGGTGTATGAACATGATTTTGACCTGATACAGCTACCTTCTGCGCTCAGCAAAGTAATGCAACCCTAATCATTGTGAACGAACAATTGCCGAATCGCTGTTGTTTCATCAGCAAGCGTTAATTTAGCAGCGGGCCCTTACCGGCTCCCATTCACAATTGCAAGCAGAAGGCCATATGGTATTACCAGGAATATTATCAAAAACAGGGAAGCTGTTCATCGGACTATTATTATTGACCGCATGGCAGATACAGGCACAAAGTAACATCAGTAATTTACCGGTGGTCACCAAAGCGCCAACAGCAGGTACCACTGCTCCCCTGATCATCTATATTACCGGTGACGGCGGCATGAAAAAATTTTCTGCCAATGTGATAGAGTCTTTTCATCAGAAAAATTACCCGGTAGTGGCTTTAAATGCCCTGAAGTATTTCTGGAATAAAAAAACTCCCCAACAGGCTGCCAGGGATGTAACGGCCCTGATTAAAAACTACCAATCGCAATGGGCCAGCAACAATGGTGTTGTACTGATTGGCTATTCATTGGGGGCAGATGTAATGCCATTTATTTACACCAGCTTACCTGGGGAAGTAGCGGCAGAAGTAAAACACGTAGTATTGCTTTCTCCTTCTTTAACTACCGACCTGGAAGTACATGTATCCGATATGTTGGGAAAATCCAATAATAAGGGCATGAGTGTAGTAGCGGAAATGAACAAAATTTCCGGAAAACCCCTGTTATTGGTTTTTGGGGCAGAAGAAAAGGAGTTTAATTTTTCTGCGCTGAGTATCCCTTATCAGAAGCTGATATTGCCAGGTGGACATGCTTATGATGAAGATGCCAGTGGGGTGGCGGGTAAAATATTGACCGCATTACATCCCTGACATGTTTCTTTACATCGGTAGCTTATACCGTTTCTCCAGCTCATTTTTCATGCTGGTGGTCAGCGTAATCCTTGCCGCGCCTACCATTACATGGTCTTCATTCAACTCGGTGATATGCCGCAGGCTTATTACAAACCAGCGATGTACCCGCATAAAAACGTTGGCGGGTAACTGGGAGATGATCCAATCCAATGTTTCTGTGGTCACCAGTTTCTGATCGGCCAGGTGCAGGGTGATATGGTCGTCCATTACTTCCACATACTGCAGGTCTTTGTAAAACACCTTTTCCAGGCGGTGGGGTGTTTTAAGTACAAAATACTCAGCTGCATACTTTGAGGGGCGGGCTATTCCTTCCATGTCTATGAGGTTATATATTTTGGTGAATACTTCGGTCAATGCTGTTTGGGTAAAAGGTAATTGGAGGAGGCCCACGGGCAGGTAATCAAAGCCACCTGGGGGATCAGAATAGGTCATTACCATTACCGGCAAAACATCCTGCGGACCAGGTGGTGGTGGCAGAGGATCGTCGTAGCATCCGACCAGCAATACGTCTATGACCTGGGCATCCAGCCATATCTGTGCTTCCTTCAGTGTCTGGTAGCGTCCTACGAAATAAACGTATGGAATGGCAGACAAAAAAGATTCCAGCTCCCCGAATCCTTCCGGGTCATTTCCTAAAATAATACAGTTTAGTACCATAGAGCTGATTTTGGTTCGTTACTGCTACGAAAATTCTCTCCAGTCAGTTGCCCGCGGGCACAGAAGATTAAAGTTAAAGCAGGTGACTGAACAGAGACCCGCGTATTATCTAAAATCTAATCTAAACCGCGTTATGAAAAAAGAAATATGATTCGCATAATACTTTATCAAAGCTGACAATATACTTTCTGGATAAAATTGGATTTATTTCGGGAGGGAACAGTTAATCCAATGTTAAGTATTATGGAAAAAGAAGGTGGACAGTTAAAATGATTGTCCCAGGGAACAATAATTTTCCTGTCCACCACTTCAGGGAGGCTTACATAAAAGATCCTTTCACTGCTGTAATACAGCGGTATGAACAGATCTAAGGCCCGGAAAGCGGGCGTTCGTGGGCGCAGGGGAGCTAACGGGGAGGCCGGTTAACTGGTCAGTGCGCGGACCATGTTACCAAATGTGCAGGAATAAAAGCAACATCGTACTCACGGTGATCAGGTTTTTCGAGAACCTGACATTAAATCCACCTTTTTCTGAGTAGTAGTAACTTTCTTTGTACCGGTCGTACTCAATGGGAGCACCTAACTCCTTCATCATTTTGAGGAATTCATATAGTGTTCTTTCGGAAATACGAAGCCGCTTGGCTAACTGAGCGGGCTTACCGGTCCCTTTGATCCTGATGAGGTAATCAATGGTTTGTAGTCTGTCAAAATAACGCTTTGGCATGTGGCATAGAGGGGTCTTAACGGTTATTTACTGAATTTACGGAATGTGTCTTGATTAAACCAGCATTCTCATATATATATTTAAATGTAAATATTAACAATCTGGTTTAAACGGGTTTTTCAAAATTTAGCTGCGGGTCAATGGCGCTGATGCGGTCTATCTGCGGACGATTATTAAACGTTTCGAACGTCGTTTTATTGGTGCAAATCCCTAAAAAAATGCTCACTGCAATAATGCGTCATAGATAATGTTGGTTAACGCGGTTCCATAGTCCATAGCGGGATCCGGCGGCCTGGTAGCATATATTTTTCCGTTCTTTCCTACTATTATTAATGAAGGATACCTACTGATATTATACTGCGTTAATACGTCTCTATGCTGCTCATCCACAGAGAGTAAGTATCCCGGCAAATCCTTTACTGTATTACCATTACAACAGATATTCACAAACGACACCGTAGCATCTGTAAAGCAGTTTTTTATCTCAGACAATATCTTTTGTAATGAATCAGTACTGTTGTAAAAGTGCAACAGCACTACTTTTCCGCTGAATTGCTGCAGGCTCACCAACCTGCCTTGCTGATCCGAAAAACTGAATGGAGGGGCGATACTACCTTTACTGATCCCTTTCCTGGATCGTCCGTAAAGCTTCCCTATGGCCTGTTTACAAGCCTCATCCTGTGCTATGGACAGATAGTCTTTCACACACCATTCCTGTTCTTCCTGCTGGTTGCCCGCAGCAAAACCAAGGGTGAGTGCATGCGCCAGCAGCTTATCCCGAAACCGGCCACTGTAATGTGTTTTAATCCATTCGTAAATTGCCCGGTTATTACATTCATACCGGTGTTGTATAAAATAATCTGCTTCCGCTTTTTGTAACAGGTAGCCTAAATAACGTATAGACATGGCCGTTGTATCCGACCAGGTAATCGATGGCAATGCGGGTAAAATATCCTGCTGATAAAAAAGGACCTGCCGCTCTTCCAGCGTGCTGTCAGGTGCCGGCGGCAGCTTCCATAAGGTACTTACCAGTTTGGCGGCTACTTCGCCCTGTACGTGTGCCTGTACCAGTGACCAGGTAGCAGCAGGCATGCTATCACGATAAACTGCCAATACCCGGCTGCCTGCCAGCAATTGCTGCCGGTAGACGGCTGCCAGGGTTGTTGCGGTAACCCGCGCCGGCAGCGGAACCCGTGCCTGTTCCTGTCTTGCTTTATACAATCCCCTGTTCACCACCGCTCCCCTGCCGGTAAATATCATACTATCTCCCTGCATCGTGATATGAAGACTGTCGCCTTCCCGGATCAGACCATAGAACTGGTATTTGCTACCCGCATCTGCATAAAAAAATACCTGCCTGCCAGCAGGCAGCGGCAAACGGAAATAAAAGGAGTCTTTCTTTAATAAGGTATCCTGCGTAAATGCAGGAGAAATACCAGGGTCATACCAATATGCCAACGACACATTACGCACCGGTTGGTCCGTTACCTTACCGGCAATCACAGCTGGCGACTGTGCGGCTGCAGATCCTGCCAGCCCTATAAATACGCAGCATATACGCAGTAGCTGCCCTGGTATAAAAGGATGCATAAAAAGGAGTTTAAAATGGTAAAATCCCCATGGTAAACACCATAGGGAGATATGATTCACAACGATAGTAAATGAAAACATGATGTATATACCAACGGGTATAGTTGTATCATACACCAACTCAGTGCAGCAATGTTAAGCGGAATAAAAGACTGAAGTGTTAATAGATTCTTAACAGTTAATACGGACCCCGGACTAAATATTAAACCAATACACCAGTTTAAGCACCAGCGCCCTGTTTTTTACGTAGAAAGGCTCGGGAAGGTAATTGTCCGTATACACAATAAAAAGGTCAGAAGCGGGCCTGTAACGCCATTGGAAGCGGGTATTCAGGTTCATGTTCTTCTGCTGGCCGTTATACTGCATAAACCCGGTAAAAAACAAGGTATTGGTCATGGTAACATCCAAACGTGGCCCTACCAGCCAGAACGAGTTAGTACCCCAGGGTTTCGGCAGGTTGATATAGTTATAATTAGCGCTCAGGGCGATGCTCACGAAAGGCTGGAAACGATACCCCAACTCTGTATTTGTCATCAAACGGGTTCCATCTGCATAATAACCGCCATAACGGGCCGATAAAGCATAGGTAAATAACGCCTGCGGCTTGGATACATAATCCACTCCCGCTGTATTCCAATTATGCTGCGAACCGGTGAGCAGGCTGTCTTTACGCGTATTGGTAGGGTCAAAAGGCTGCAGCAACTGGATATAGGTATTGGAAGCCCATATATTCAGTGTGTTCCGTTTACGGAGTACAATCCCATAGTTCAGCATTGTTTCATTGTCGGTACGATGCAGGTCTTTTTCTTCAAAAAACCAGGTACTGGTTACCTGCGGACCATGACTCAACACCTTGCCGGACAATGGGAAAAACAGGTGCGTGATCTGCGGCGCTATTTTTACATATCCCTGCCTCGGCACATATCCCACTTCGGCGTTGTAGTTTTTCCCTACATATTCATGTTGCCAGCTGATATTCCATTCTTTGCTGGTGTATTGCAGGTTGGCGGCATGGGCCATATCATGCCCACTCTTATTGGGACTATACGATTTCAGCAACATGGCCTTGCCCGTCCAGAAATTATTGGAAGAAGCCAGGTTATACTCCAGTCCCATATTCCGGTTATACTTGTTGTATATAGGCTGATCCGTTACTTTAGAAGGATCATAATTCACGGATTCTTTATTGATGAAAATAAATCCCAGGTTAGACCGGGAAAACACCCGCCGCTGCAAAGCTGCCACGGTAAAGTTTTGTGCGGGCAGCCCGGTTTCCTCCTGCCTGCCGGTTTGCATATTCATGACGCCTAAACGCCAGTCTTTATTGATTTTTCCACTCAGCCTCGCGCCAAAACGAATCGGCACGCCTCCCAAACCAATACGCCGCGAGAAGAACGGACGAATCGTGGAATAACCAAAATTAGACATCTGGTCGCCGTTTTCAAGGAAAAACTGCCGCTTCTCCGGGTAAAACAATTCAAAGCGGTCCAGGTTCGTCACCTGCTTATCCACATCTACCTGCGAAAAATCGGGGTTCACCGTTAAGTCGAGGTTCAGGGAAGAAGTCACCGCTACCTTCGCATCCAGCCCTGCATCGCGGCGCCACTTTTCACTGGAGCCTTTTTCATAATCTTTGGAAATACCTCCCAGTAAATAAGGTATCAGGGAAACATTAGCACCTGCCTCCGGCGGCGCAGCATCCCATACCAGGTTACCAGTATAGGCCAGTGATGCCGTGGCAAACTGCCGCGGTACCGGCGCCCAGGCCGACTTCTCCGTTGTTTTTAGGTCATTGCGGCTAAAGTTAATCCCCCATTTGGTAATCCCTTTTTTATACCGGATTGTTTTAAAAGGAATAGCTGCTTCGAACACCCATTTATCCGGGTAGTTTTTCACCACGGATGTCCACTTATTGTCCCAACTCAGATCTACCTTTCCGCCATCGTACATCAGGCCGTCCCACTGGGCACCGGCAGCATTGGCGCCAAAAGTAAACCCGTTGGTCTGGTCATCGAAGGGGTCCATGAACAGGAGGAAGTTATCGTTCTTCAAAAAGGCAAAATCCCTGCGGAGCGACTCTACCATATAAGGCCCTTCTCCCATCGTAAAGTTTTCTACCAACAGGTAAATATTTTTATCATCGTATGTCATCCTCACCTCTGTACGCAGCCGCGCCAAGCTGGTATCCATAGGCAACACCATGTGAAACTGCGTGGTTACATCCGCCTGTTGCCAGGCAGCCTCATCGATCACGCCATCTATCTTTACCGGCGAAATCGCTTTACGCATCTGCAATTGACAGGATTCGTTTTTCTTTTGTGCTACTACGGAAATACCTAACAGGCTACAACAAAGCATCAGTGGAATGGTACGAAACATCAGGTTGTTATGGGTTTAGCGAACAAAATACAAAAATGAAAAAAGGGGGTAGTAAAAAAGGGATGAGCGGAGAAAGCTGTTAGCCATTAGCTGTTAGCTGTTAGCTTTTAGCTGTTAGCAAAAATGCAGCGAAGATGAAAGATATATCTTGTTCATCTTCGCTGCATTTTTGCTAACAGCTAACAGCTAAAAGCTAACTGCTTTATAATTTATTATTCTTCATCTGGGTATCTGCTACCGGCACCTTTACGGTAGTGGTTCTGCTGCTGCGGCCACGTGGGCTGAATACTTTCAGCTTCACCACTTTTCCACCAGCGGTTACCGGGGTAGTGTATAACGGGCTTTTCTGCGTAGGTTCTTCACCGTTAGTAGTGTAACGGATCTGTAAACCGGGCATCTGCACATTTGCACTAAACACCCCGTTTTCTACGGAAGTCCCAGCGGTGGGAATACGCCAGTTAAAACCACCTTCGTAGTAATCCAGGCGCGGCATTTCACGCTTGCCCATTACATTGCTGAATACACTCCAGGCATGTGCATACAAGGCCTCTGCCTTCGCCGGATCTTTTTCGGTAGCCCAGGCTGGATCCTGTGCCCATGCACGCTCTGCCAGTCCCAGTAATTTAGGTAACATCATATATTCCATCCGGTCAGAGCTGGTCACCGTTTCACTCCACAGCAATCCTTGTATACCAGGAATATTGGAAGCGCCAAAACCAGTGAGGCGATCTTTTCCTACAAACATATCTTGTGTTACCGGGTTACCTTTACCATCTACCTTTTGATTTTTGTAGTAATCAAACGGAATAAAATAAAATGGCTTATCCACATCTACGAAGCCACCCCAGTAGAAACCTGGTTCATCAAAAGATTTCATGTAAGCCATATCAAAATAGAAATTGCTCACACCGGATAATACTACTTTGTAACCCGCATTTGCCAGGCGATAAGATAAGTCTTCCTGACCACCACCAATTACGTTATTCCATACATTCAACTGGAAGTTGTCATTTACGAAATCAGGATTTGGAATGCTTTGTGCTTCTCCGGCCAGGGAAGTTTTACGCATCCCTGCTTCTTCCCAGCCGGCTACGGTGAGGCCGCGGGCTTTCAACAGATCGTTTACTTTGCGGTAGTAGTAATACCAGAGATCATTAACGCCGGTAATGGATTTATCCTGTTGCATCAGTGCAAGGCAGGCCGGTGATTTTTCAAACACACCACCCGGCACTTCATCCCCCCCCATATGTACCTGCAACAATGGCGCCCCTGCTTCTTTATACATGGCCTGCAATTCCTCCAGTACTTTATCGAGGAAGCGATAAGTAGATGGTAAGGCTACGTTCATCACGTTATCACTCCAGGCTTGTACAGATTGATATTCCGATTTATCCTGCAAATCAGTTAATAAATATTCGTTGGCTTCCTGCTCTTTACCGGCCGCTTTCAGGCGATAGTAGCGGGATTCCATTGATTTTACGGCAGCGCGGGCGTGACCCGGACTTTCTATTTCAGGTAATACGCGTATATGCCTGGCCGTTGCATAGCGCAGTATTTCGATAAAATCGTTGCGGGTGAAATAGCCGGTACCGGCTGCATTGGTGGTATCCGGACCAGAACCATAAGAAGGAGGTAACATATCTCTCCAGGTAGTGCTGTGTCCGCGTTTACCGCCTACCTGCGTTAACTCCGGCAGGGAGGGTATTTCCACACGCCAGCCTTCATCATCGCTGAAGTGGAAATGCAGGATGTTCAGTTTATACAGGGCCATCAGGTCGATGATGCGCAACATATCCCGTTTGTTGTGAAAGTTGCGGGCTACGTCAATCATGAAAGCACGGTAGCCGAAGCGGGGTTCGTCCGTTACTTCCACCCCCGGGATGGTGATGGATTTCTGTACGGCAGACCAGGCAGTAGGTGCAATCAGTGTTTTCAATGACTGGATGGCATAGAAAGCACCGGCTTCCGAACCTGCTTTGATGATAATACCTTCCGGGCTTACTTTCAGGCTATAGCCTTCGTTATTTTTACCTGCTACCGTAGCATCATAGGTTAATGTGGCGGGAACAGTCCCTGGTGCACGTTTTCCCAACAACAGCTGCAATTCATCTTTCAGCACATTGGCGCTGGCGGATAATTGCGGGTCTGCAGTAATTACCGGTAATGCATTCAGCACCAGGTTATTTCCGGTAGCATTATAAGTTACAGGTGTAGGGAATACCAATGGCAGTTGTGACGCCGGAATATCTTTTACGGCAGCATTTTGTTTAAATATATCCGTTGGCGTTACTACGGCTGTTTTGTCGCCGGGATAACGCATCAGTTGTTTCGCGGTGGTGGAAGGGCGTATGCTATAATCCTTGATGGATATGCCTTTTTCTGGTTGGGCTTCCCAAACAATATACAACCCTGCGGGTGCATCGGTAAAGTTTACTGCCCAGGCATCACCGGTGATGGCCAGTTTGAGCGAGTCGCCGGGAGCAATACCATTAAAGCCATCAGCAGGTGTGAAACGGTACAGGTCACCATTGATGTGTTCTACGTTTACATGACCCGGTAATTCACCCGGCGTGACGGTCCTGATAAAGTTAAAATACAGTTGCCACCCTTTTGCCGGGAATGGTTTATTGGCGGTATTTACAAAGGTAAAGGCCGACAAAAAATTGTCCTTGCCCTGGTAGTGGTTTTCTACCACTTCCCAGCTGGTTTTCAGGCGGGAAACATCATAAGGAGATTGTTGAGCCTGCACGCCTGCTACGGTACTGAATAACAGCAAACCTGTTGCGACCAACTTACCAAGATAGTTGTATCTTTTCATGTTGTGGATTAATTAAAGAATTGGCTTAGGTTGAAAGATAATAAAATAATTTAAAAACTGGGAGATGATTAATTTGATATGCTGGAATTTGGGATGAATGGGGGGAGATGGAAAATGTTTTGGCTAGATATATTTAACAAATTTATCTGGCGTGCGTTAAGTAGATTTATGGGAATGAAGAAAAACAGGTAAGGAAGTATTCAACTATCTCCCTTTACGGGGAGCATCAAAAAATTACAAAAATCAAAGTCCATGGTCAAAGCATTTATCGGATTTTCATGTGTGAGCTTAGCAGTTATCATTTTGCTGGGCTTATTTTTCCCCTGGGTGTTCTGGTTGTTGATCCTTGTAGGCCCTGTCATTATCATGGGCATACTGGATATGTTACAAACCAAACATGCCATTATCCGCAACTACCCTGTGGTAGGCCGTGCGCGTTACTGGATGGAAGCATTGCGTCCCAAGATTTACCAGTATTTTGTTGAAAGTGATATAGATGGCAGCCCGATTAACCGGGTAGACCGGTCCACCATTTACCAGCGGGCCAAGCGGGAACTGGATTCCCAACCTTTTGGTACCCAGTTTAATGTGTATGCGGAGGGTTATGAGTGGATGGCACATTCCATTCAGCCGCAGAATTTTGACAACCTGGAGAAGGATCCCCGGGTAGTTTTTGGCGGGAAAGACTGTAAACAGCCTTATTCCGGCAGCATCCTGAATGTGAGCGCCATGAGTTATGGCTCGCTGAGTTCCAACGCCGTACAGGCCCTGAATGGGGGCGCTAAAATAGGGAACTTCGCACACAACACCGGCGAAGGTGGCATCAGTGATTTTCACCTGGTACAAGGTGGCGATATTATCTGGCAAATAGGTACCGGTTATTTTGGTTGCCGCGACGATGACGGCAATTTCTCTGACAGCCTTTTTGCAGAAAAAACGGCATTACCGCAGATTAAAATGATAGAGCTGAAAATTTCCCAGGGCGCCAAACCAGGCCATGGAGGGATATTACCAGCTGCTAAAAACACCCCTGAAATTGCAGCCATCCGTCATGTGAAGCCGCATACCACCGTATTCTCTCCTCCTTACCACAAAGCATTTGGCAGTCCACGGGAAATGATGCTGTTTATTCAGCGGTTGCGGGATCTCAGCAAGGGTAAACCAGTAGGCTTCAAATTATGTATAGGCCAGCCACGGGAGTTCTACGCCATCTGTAAGGCGATGATTGAAACGAATATCTTCCCTGATTTTATTACGGTAGATGGTGGAGAAGGCGGAACCGGTGCGGCACCACCGGAATTCTCCAACTCTGTAGGGATGCCGCTGATGGATGGACTTTCCTTTGTGCATGATACCCTTACCGGTTTCAATATCCGTCATCATATGAAGCTCATTGCTTCCGGTAAAATTCTCACCGGTTACCACATACTCCGAGCGATGGCATTAGGCGCGGATACCTGCAACAGTGCACGTGCTATGATGATGGCATTGGGATGTATACAGGCATTGGTATGTAACACCAATAAGTGCCCAACCGGCGTTGCCACGCAGGACAAATGGTTGTCTGCCGGCCTGGTGGTAGATGATAAAAAACACCGCGTTGCCAACTATCACCGCGACACTACAGAAAGTGCGATAGAACTGGCTGGCGCTGCGGGCTTACAGCAGCCACACGATATTACACGCCGGCACATTTTCCGCCGGGTATTTATGAATACGGTGAAAACTTTTGAAGACATTTACCCCAGTACCCATCCCGGCGCTTTACTCAACGGCCAGATGCCTGAGCACCTGAAAAAAGAAATGGATGCAGTAGGGATTGATAATTGGTAGCAGGCGAGTTTTTGTCATGGGACAGGATTATACTGATTATACTGATTTTATTTTAAAAAGATAAGGGAAGATATATGCGAAGTTATCCGCGTATATATCTTCCCTTTATCTCTTTAAAATCTTATTCGTCAAAAAATAAAATCAGTATAATCAGTATAATCCTGTCCCAAGACAAAATTCGCTATTATGGCTTATACAACGCCAGCGCATTTTCCCGGCAAATCTTCGCGGCAATATCTGCCGGGAAATTATCCAGGATCAGTTGCAGGTCTGAAGCCGCAAACGGACGCGGCGCGCGGGTAGACGGCAAATCCGTACCAAATAATAAAGCACCGGCATTAATGGCAGTGATCTGGCGCATGGCGGTTAATACATCAAAATCGCAGCGGCTGAAACCTGTTGCTTTCACACGAGCTCCTTTCTCTACCAGCGGCAACAAATATTTGAACCCTGCTTTAGACAAACCGAGGTGGTCAATCACTACAGCAGGTAGTTTATGTAGTGTGGTAGAAATTCCTGGCAGTTGACGGGAATCCACGTATAGCTCCACATGCCATTTTACGAGGTCATATACACGTAATCCCAGTTGTTCCAGGTACTTTACACTTTCAGAACCGCCACGCTGTACATTAAAGCGCACCGCGCGTACGCCGGCCTCATGAAGCGCAATGATTTCTTCATCTGTGGTACTGGCAGGAATCTGTGTAACACCAACATACCCAGGACCTAACTGTTTCAGTGCCTCCAGTAAATACGATTGATCAAATCCCTGGAAAGAACCAGATACCACTGCCCCGCCTTGAATATTCAGTGCTTTCACCTGTTGCTGATAATCAGCTACAGAGAAGTCAGCCGGTAAAAATCCTTCATTAGGTTGCAGGGGAAACCGGTGATCAATAATATGTAGGTGTGCGTCAAATACGGGCTTATCAAACATAATCTCATCGTTGTTAGTACAGTACACAAGCTACTGAAAATAGCTGAAAAAGGAGAGCAGAAAGCATAAAGCGTAAAGCAAAAAGCTATTGTAGCGAAGACATAAGCGATAAAATTTAACTTTATCTGCACTTATCTTCGCTACAATAGCTTTTTGCTTTACGCTTTATGCTTTCTGCTCTTTTGTTATATTTCCATTGCGCCGGCTGCGGCTTCATCCACAAACCAGTGTAACTCACCGTCTTCTGGTCTGATCAGTTGAGACGGGAATTGTTCCGCATCGAAGGTACCTTCAATGACGTTTTTGAGCGTGATGGCTTTATTAGCACCGGTAGTGAGGAATAATACGCAGGCTGCCCGGTTGACTACGGGAGCTGTTAAGGTAATGCGATACATATTTTGTGCTTCCAGGAAGAACGCCTTTACCCAGGCTTTTTGCTCGTGTACTACGGCCGTACCGGGAAACAGGGACAGGGTATGTCCGTCATCTCCCATACCTAATAATACCAGGTCAAAGGTGGTGTCTTCTTTCCCAAAATATGATTTGAGTATTTTCTCATATTCATCAGCGGAGGCTTCCGGGCCAATATCGGTGCGCATTACATGGATATTTTCCGGATTTACCCCTACTTTATCCAGCAACTCCAGGTAAGCCATGCGGGCATTGTTCCGTTCATCCTCAAACGGTACATCTCTTTCATCTCCCCAGAAAAAATGTATTTTTTCCCATGGAATAACCATGTTATAGGGAGCTTTTGCCAGCAGGCTATATAGTTGCTTGGGCGTGTTTCCTCCGGACAATACGAAAGTAAAACGCTCCTGCGTTTGTAATACTTCGAGGATGTAGTTGCTGATCCATGCAGCTACATTTTCACTCAGTTGTGCAGGGTCTTTGGCGATATGCAGTTCCATAAGGCGAATTTTGAATTACGAATTACGAATTACGAATTACGGATTTGTGTGGAGATATATGCGGATAACCTTCGCGTTTACTATCTTCTCACAAATCCGTAATTCGTAATTCGTAATTCGTAATTCTTTATTTAGTCGGTAAATTAATCCAGGTATGACCATCACGGGCTACGAGTGCATCTGCATCATCGGGGCCCCATGAATCTGGTGCATAATTCGGGAAGTCTTGCGGTGTACGGTTTTCCCATGTTTCCAGGATAGGCATAATCACTTTCCAGGCAGCATCTACCTGGTCGCCACGCATAAACAGGGTAGCATCACCTTCCATTACATCCAGCAGCAACGTTTCGTATGCTTCAGGGGCATGCTCACCATTGGCGGCATCATAGTTAAAGGTCATATCTACCGGGTCCAGTGTCATGGTTTGACCGGGGCGTTTGGCCTGGAAGCGGATCCGGATATCCATTTCCGGTTGAATGCTGATGGTGAGCCTGTTAGGGCGCCATGTTTGTGCAGCTTCTATCGGGAAGGAATATGGAGGTGCCTCCTTAAAGGTGATAATGATGTTCGTTGCTTTCTGGTGCAGGTATTTCCCGGTACGTACGTAGATCGGAACACCCTGCCAGCGCCAGTTGTCGATATAAAACTTCACGGCAGCATACGTATCAATATTGGATTTGGGATCTACTCCCTTTTCCTGGCGGTAACCTACTACCTGGCTGCCTTTCATCCAACCAGCGGAGTACTGGCCACGTACCGCATGTTCATGCACCTTGTCAGGTGTAATGCGGCGGATAGCGTTCAATACATCCACTTTTTTGTTACGCACTTCGTTGGCGTCGAAAGATACGGGAGCTTCCATGGCCAGTATGCACATGATCTGCAGGATATGGTTCTGCACCATATCGCGCAGGGCGCCAGCTCTTTCGTAGTAACCGCCACGACCTTCCAGGCCTACGCTTTCAGCAGCAGTAATCTGGATATTATCGATGTAGTTGCGGTTCCATACCGGCTCAAATAATGCGTTGGCAAAACGGAAAGCCAGGATATTCTGAATAGTTTCTTTACCGAGATAGTGGTCTATACGATAAATCTGTTCTTCTGTAAATTTCTTCGCCAGCAGTTCATTCAGTTCATGTGCGCTTTGCAGGTCATGACCAAATGGTTTTTCCACCACAATACGGGTGCAATGTTTATCGGAGCAGAGATTCAGCTCACCCAGCCGGGTAGCGATGTTAGGCACCAGTTGTGGCGCTACTGCCAGGTAAAAAATAACGGTAGGATGTACCCCCCACTCTGCTTCTTTCTGTGCAACAAAATCAGTGATTTTGTTATAGGCAGCCGGATCTTCTGCATCCATCTGCAGGTAAGAAACATGGTTGCTGAAATCTTTCCAGTGACCATTTTGCTCGCCCTTCCGACGGGAAAACTTACTGATCCCTTCCAACAGGTGTTTGTTATACTCTTCGTTGGTGTAAGGGCTGCGGCCCAGGCCTGCAATGGCAAACTGCTCGGGCATCCAGTCATCTAAAAACAGGTTATATAACGCAGGCGTTAGCTTCCGGTAGTTTAAATCGCCACTGCCTCCGAAAATAAAGAGGATGGAAGCAGGTGGGCGTTTATGGATCTGCATAAATTTAATTGAAGATGAACATTTTTTAGTGTTGCTGCCACTCTGTGTGAAAAGTGCCAGGCATATCAATACGCTGATAAGTATGCGCACCAAAATAATCGCGTTGCGCCTGTATCAGGTTAGTAGGCATACGACCAGTACGGAATGCATCGAAATAAGACAATGCAGACATAAAGCCAGCTACGGGTACACCTGCGGTGGCAGCCTGTGCTACTACGGCGCGGGTGTTGCTTTCTACTGACTGTACCAGGTAGGCTACGCCTTCATCCAGCAGGATGTTGCCCAGGTCAGCATTTTTCTGGTAAGCCTGGGTAAATACTTCCAGCAGGGTAGAACGGATGATACATCCGCCTCTCCATACTTTCACCACTTCTGGTAATGGAATTTCCATTTTCAGATCAGCAGATGCTTCACGCAGCATGGCCAATCCCTGTGCATAACTCAGAATGGTAGCGAAATACAGCGCATCATGTACTTGTTTGATCCACATGTCAGCAGGTACGTGCAGGGTATTTTCCGGTGCTTTGTACAGTGCTTCCGCCTGTAAACGCTGTTCTTTATAAGCAGAGAGCGTACGCATGGCAACGGCGGTATCAATCACCGGTACTGCTACCGGCAGTTCCATCGCATCCTGTGAAGTCCATTTGCCGGTACCTTTGGAACCTGCTTTATCGGAAATCACATCTACGAGGCGTTGATCCGTTTTATCATCTTTCTGCAGGAAAATATCTGCGGTGATTTCTACGAGGAAAGACTGTAACGCGCCCTGGTTCCAGCTTTTGAACACTTCATGCAGCTGGTCGTTGTTCAGGCCTGCGCCTTTTTGCAACAATGCATAGCTTTCGCTGATCAACTGCATAATGGCATATTCAATACCATTGTGTACCATTTTTACGTAGTGGCCGGCGCCTTCTTTACCGAGGTAAGCAACGCAAGGTACGTCCTTTACTTTGGCCGCAATGGCTTCCAGCATAGGTTTTACTTTGGCATAGGCATCGAGGTCGCCTCCGGGCATAATGCTGGGGCCTGTACGGGCGCCCTGCTCACCACCGGAAACACCCATACCCATAAAATGGATACCCTTCGGGCGAAGTTCCTGCACACGGCGTAAAGTGTCTGTATAGTGGGAGTTACCACCATCTATTACTACGTCGCCCTGCTCCAGCAGCGGCAACAAAGAAGCGATCACGTCATCTACCGGTTGACCCGCTGGTACCAGCATCATCAATTTGCGTGGACGTTCCAGCAACTGTACCATTGTAGCCAGTTCTGCTACGCCTTTAACAGTAGTACCGGGGGTAGCGGCTGATTCCAGTGCGCTGTTCTTGGCAGCGTCTTTATCAAAGCCGATAACGGAAAAGCCATGATCAGCCATATTCAGCAACAGGTTTCTACCCATTACGCCGAGGCCAATCATTCCAAAGTCATATAAGCTGTTTGCCATATATAGAGAAGTTACTTAAGGAGGTGTAAAAGTATGGAAGAATTATGAAAGTTGAATTACGAATTACGAATTACGAATTACGGATTTGTGGGGAGATAATAGCGGATTACCCGCGTTTACCTTCTCCCCACAAATCCGTAATTCCTAATTCGTAATTCGTAATTCTTTTATGCAGAGTTCCTGCCTGCATTGATAATACCGAACGAACAACGCATGATGAGTTTTTCGTAGGTTTCCCTGCCATGGCCGTTGTCCGGATGTGAATCCAGCTCACGGATACGGGTCAGCGCATATTGTTGTGTTGTCAGCAACGGCAGCACAATCCGTTCCCGCATTTGTATAGACAACAGGTCTATCGGGCTGCCCCCCATCAATTCTGCTTCGTTGGTCAGTAACAACAGGTATTTCCGGGCGAGTTCAAATTCGGCATAGATCATCTGCCATACTTCCCCGTATTGCGGATGTTTGGCCAGGTAGGCGGTCAGCGGGAAATAGCTTTTCTTCATGGCCATTTCACAATTGTCCAGCAGCGTACGGAAAAACAGCGAATGTTTATACAAGGCCGTTACTTCTTCCCATTTACCTTGTTTGTCCAGTTGCTCGAGGGCACTACCCACCCCATAATATCCGGGTACATTTTGTTTCAACTGGCTCCAGGCGCCCACGTAAGGTACTGCTCTCAGGTCGTTGAGATTGAGTTTGGCAGAGGCATTACGTTTGCTCGGACGGCTGCCTATATTGGCTTCCGCGTAGTAGCGCAGCGGGCTGGCATGATCCAGGTAAGCCAGGAAATGCGGATGTGTTTTTAATTTATTGTAAGATTTATATCCTTCGTCCGCCAGCAGCTGCAGCAGGTTTTCTTCTGCTTTGGTCAGCGTTACGTCGCGGGAAGAAAACAATTCATTGCTGATACCGGCGTGAATCAGCTGCTCCATATTGAACTGGGCGGCATCCACGGTACCGAAGTTAGAGCTGATGGTTTGCCCCTGTATGGTTTGCTGAATTTCTTTATTAGCAATATTTCTTCCCATGGAAGCGTAGAACTGGTGTGTTTTTCCACCACCACGCGCCGGGGGACCTCCCCTGCCATCAAAAAACACGACGCTGATACCGTATTCTTTGGAGATCTTGGTCAGCTCTTCTTTTGCTTTATAGATGCTCCAGTTGGCCATCAGGTACCCTCCGTCTTTGGTGCCGTCAGAGAAGCCCAACATAATGGTTTGCTTACACTGGCGACGGCGCAGGTGTTCGCGGTAGTCTTTATTCTCATACAGCAACTTCATTACCTGACCGGCATGGCGCAGGTCATCAATGGTTTCGAAGAGCGGTACAATGTCAACGGTTATTTCTTCTTTCTTCCAGCCACTCAGCAGGAACATACCATATACTTCCATCACATTGAGCACGCTGGTGCTATGGCTGATAATATAGCGGTTACATCCTTCTTCGCCGTTGGCGGCCTGTATTTGTTTGATGCCCGCAATAGTTTGCAGGCTATCCTGGTGCAGGGAATTTTCCAGCGCCATTGGATCTATGGCGGCGGAGATGTTGAGCAATGCCGTAATTTTTTCCTCCTCAGGGAGGGAAGTATAGTTATCCGGCAAGGCATTGGTTTGCGTGGCTACTGCTGCCAGCACGGCTTCGTGTATGGAGCTGTCCTGGCGGATATCGAGAGAGGCAAAGAACAATCCGAACACCTCTACTTTGCTGATCAGGTTGTCTACCAGGTGAACGAACAGGCCGTTGTGGTCGGCAAGGATGGTGCTACGTATATCCGACAACGTATCCAGGATTTCCTGCCGGCTGATATCTGCTTTATGGCCGGGGATAAAGAGATTGCGGGATAATTTTGATTCCAGCGCGGCCACCACGTTTTCCACCCCTTTAAAGGTAAGGCGGCGGCGCAGGTTACGTACTTCGCGGAAATAACATTTCATCACGGAAGAACGCAGGGCTGCTGCCACTTCCAGGGTGGTAGGCGCTTTTACGAAGGGATTGCCGTCCCGGTCGCCGCCAGGCCAGAAGCCCATGCGGATCAGGGAATTGTCGCTGCTGATAGCACCGGGGAACTGCGCCCGGATGGACGACAGGATACGGCCGGCAGATTGATAGAATATATTTTCCAGGAACCACACCAGGCTGATGGCTTCATCATACGGGGTGGGTTTCTCTTTTTTGAAGAAAGGTGTTTTACCCAGCTGTTGCAGGTACATATTTACCTGGCTGGTATTTTCATCGATCAGGGCTTTTGACAGGTCATTAATAATGCCTAATACTTCGCCGGGATAGAATTGTGTGGGGTGTGCGGTGAGTACGAGCCGTACGGAAAAATCTTTCAGTTTTTCCTTCAGCTGTTCCTGTGCCTGCTCCTGGATCACTTCTGACTGCAGGTGGCGCAGGGTGCCGGCGCCTTGCAGGTCGCGGATATTGCGGAAGGCAGCATCTTCGAGTGCATCAAATAATACTACTTGTCTTTCTGCATATTGTACAAAGCGGAATAGCAGGTCCGTTCGCTGTTTCTCCTCTGTATAAGTGGTATACTGCTGAAAAAAGGAATCCATGATTTCCTGGGGGCTGCTGCCTTTGGCATACCCCTCCTCACAATGCAGCAGGAAAAGCGACAGGAACACGCCTGTCTTTTCCACGCGGTGGAAAGGCAATGAGGTGAAGAGGCTATTATACAGCTGAAACTTGGTACCAACGAGGTTTTTAAACTGTTGCAGCGAGTTATTTACCGGCGCTTCCATACTAATTATCCGTTTATAGTGCTAAAGAAGAAGACTAAGCGGCCGTTAAATTAATAATTATTACGATAATTTTTGAGTTTTTTGATTTTTGTTTGACATATATACAGAAAGTTTGAATATTATCAAATAAAATGACTTAAAAAAAGACAATCCCGGCCACTTTTACATGAGCCGGGACTGATATCAGGATTAGAATGCGCAGGTTAAATGGTCGGTTAAATGGATGCAGGCCGGATAAACAGGACAGACGAATACGTTTGGGCGAAACAATTAATGATGCTTGATGTAACTATTGGCCCAATACGAACCGGATAGGCAGGTTAAAAAATACCGCTACGTTTTGTCCATTCTGGCGACCAGGTTTCCACTTAGGCATGTTGCTGACTACGCGTTTGGCTTCTTCTTCCAAACCACCACCTTTTACTGCGCCTACGGTTTTTACATCTGTAATACTGCCATCACGGTTTACGACAAACTGGATGAAAACGGTGCCTTGTATTTCGTTCTCCTGGGCTACATGTGGGTATTTGATACTTTTATTGAGATATTTTCCGAGTGCGGCTTCTCCACCAGGAAATTCAGGCATCATTTCCACAAAAGTCAATGGTCCGGCGTGATCTGCTGCTGGTGCGGCTTCTACCTGTACCACACCACTACCGGATCCTCCCTTTGTTAATTCAGCGGGCACACCATCTTCCGCGCCTTCGGTATTTTCAAAACCAATGGCTTTGTTACCAATGTCACTCATTTTAGGTGGGGCCGCATCAGGCGGCACCTCACCGGAAACGATTTCCGGTTTCACAAAAGCAACAGTGGAAGCTACCGGAGGTGGCGCACTCTGAACTGCTGGCGGTGGCGGGATTACCGGATCAGGATCAGGCATTTTCACATTGTCCAGTTGGGTTACTTTTTCTACAAACATAGGAGGATGTACATTTTCGGCAGCCATTAATGTGTTGTTCAACACGTAACCACCAATCATTACCAACACAATAGAAGCTGTACCTACTATGGCATTACGAACACGTTTGTCGTAACGGCTGCGGAGTTCATAAGCTCCATAATCTTTATTCCTTCCATCGAAGAGAATGTCGAGGAATTCATTCCCCGGGATCTTAGTTGCGTCCATGGTAAATTGTTTTTTAATTAGATGTGCGGCAGAAATGATTTCCATAAGATTGTTAAAAATATTTTTTTGGGGAGATGGAAAACGCAGTGGGGATGTATGATAACAAGATCGCGGGCGCGGGTATATAATAATGATATAACGCTAAAGGGTGTATAAAAAAAGAAGTCCCGACGGTTGTCGGGACTTGCTGGCACTGGGGACCTTACCTGGAAACAAGTGGTTCCTTTTATTCAATCAGGCTTTCCGAAAAATGTATAGTCGTACACGTTATATGTATGTCACCACCTTCCGGATAATATTTTATAGTATGGTTGGTTGGTAAGTGGTGATGAAATGTGTTTGGATGCTTCAGTTTTTCGGGGCAATTACCCACAAATCCCACCAGAATTGTTTGAGGCAACGCCCCTTTGAACTGAAGTCGATCGTTTAATTTCATTGGATAGTAACAAATGCTATTTCGTTACGTACACAAAAAACGTGTATTCGTTAACGTTATATTATGTCTTATAGTGGTGAATAAAAGTTAATAGTAATGTTTTCATATCTACAATAAGTCAGGTAATAATGAAGATTCCGGTTGTAAATGCCGGGAGGATGCGGGTAAGTATGTTGCGGATAATTTACCACCAATAAATTTTTGCAATATACCGTCCCCGCACGCCAGACCAGGCATTCTATTTACAGCTTACAGAACGCAAGATTTTTTCATCAACAACTGCAACAGGCAGCCGTTTGCATGTAACGGGAACAAGTGATATTCTCCACGAATTGATGCGTGTGGGAACGCATTCCACTTGTCAGCGTGTGCCTTGTCATAGTGTATTTTGATTTACACGTTTTCAATAATGATGGCTGCAACACCTTGCTGGTGGATCAAAGGATGCCGGAAGCGTTTTGCCGGATGCTTCCCTTATCGTGGCAGACGATATTAGTCTACTGAATTGGTAGACAAATATACATCGAGTTTTATTAATTCCAAATTATTGAAAGACTTTTTTGTGATTTTTCTTTATCGCCAGGGATCGCTGTGATGGGGACTAAGACAAAAGCGTATTTTTGCGCCATGAAAGAGCATGTGAAAAATATATTACTCATTATGGCCGGTGCCCTCATCTTCGCGGTGGGCATCAACTACCTGGCTATCCCTAACAAGTTATCAGAAGGGGGCGTAATAGGTATCACCATCGTGACTTATTACTACTGGGGGTGGTCACCTGGTATTACCAACCTTATTATCAATGCCATCCTGATTGTTGCGGGCTACAGGCTGCTGGACAAACGAGGAATGGTGTATACCCTGCTGGGCATCTTCTTCTGTTCCCTGTTCCTATACCTTACAGAAAAACCCCTGATTCCTGTAACCAGCAACCCATTGCTGGCAGCTATCTTTGCAGGATTACTGGTGGGTATTGGTATCGGACTGGTATTCCTTTCCGGCGGCACTACCGGCGGCTCCGCCATTGTGGCTCGCCTGTTCAATAAATACCTGGGCTGGAGCCTGGGCAATGCCATGCTCATTTTTGATATTGTAGTAATACTGGCATCTTCCTTTATCATTGGTGTAGAAAAAACCATGTATACCTTTATAGCAGTATACATTGGCGCCAGAACGGTAGACTATATCGTAGATGGCCTGAACACCAAACGGGCCATCACTATCATCACCAATCATACCGATGCCATTGCACAAAAAATTCTTGAGGATATGAAACGCGGCGCCACCGTACTGCACGGACACGGCGCCTATACAAAATCTCCTAAAGAAGTGCTGTATGTAATCATCGGCAAACAGGAGCTGATGCGCCTGAAATCATTGGTACAGGAAACCGATCCCGAAGCCTTCTTTGTGATACATGAAGTACATGAAGTATTTGGAAGGGGCTTCTCCAAATAACAACAGGTGGCTTTCGGATAGCTTCCATCGCTATCCGAAAGCCTACTTTCCCGTTAACCCCCGGATTAGCTTTACCTCTCCCGCATTATAAGGCGTTCCATCTTTCCGAAAAATATCATGGTACCATACTGCTGGCTCAATTCCATCCGGCACTGCCATGCCCTGGGCATACATGGTATTGGTTTTCCCTGTTACCAATCCCCAGCTGTACGCCCCGATATTTTCCTGTTTCAGCAATGGCATAATATTATCGAAACGGCTTCCCAGCGTATGGGCCATGTATTCTGTGCAAAGTAACGGCCGGTTAAAGGTGCGTAACTGCCGGATATCCTGCCGGTGCATATCCGGTGGCAGGTAATTATGATAGGTAATGATATCTGAATGCGCTTCCTGGTATTCAGTCAACTCCGTCAGATCAGGATTCCATACCCCCACCGTTAGGGGCTGCGAGGGCATTGCAGCACGGCTCCAGCGAAACACGTCCTCCAGCAGGGCCATACTTTTATTGCCGGCGCCAAAGCTACCTGGCTCATTATAGAGATCCCAAAACAATACCCGTGGATCTTTACCAAAAGTCCGGAGTATATCTTTTACATATCTCTCTAAAGTATCCTTCAATGCAGGATGATCAAAAATAGCAATACCGGGATCCTGCACCCAGCGGGAATTATGCATTCCGGGAATGGGCGGTGGCTGAGGACCAGCCGCATATATATTGTTCCAGCAGTCATCAAAAAATACCAATACCGTGGAAAGGTGATGGCGACCAGCAATATCCAGGTAAGTGTCAATACGTTGTTTAAAGCCGCTGGCGTCTTCCACCCAGGGCACGTGGTGCAGGTATACCCGCATGGAATTCAGGCCAATACCTTCGGCATACCCCAGTTCCCGGTCGATAGTAGCCGAATCAAAGGTAGCAGCCTGCCACATTTCCAGCTGGTTCACAGCCGTACTGGGAATAAAATTACAGCCGCAGAGCCAGCCTTTACCGGCATACCAGTTTTGGGCTTTTTCGACAGACCAGGTATCTACAGGGGCTTGTTTACAGGCAGTTATCAGGAGGGCTATCCCACATACTGCCATTAATTTGTTGAGCATAGGGGCAAGGATTAAGGGGTATCTAAAAATAATCAATTTTAAGATGCCGGGAGGTATTTATGATCGCTTATACACTATTCTCCGATATTTCATATTTGGATTTTGATTTTTAGATGTATATATTGTAGTCGCTCAACGCTCTTTTCATTCCTTACCATCTTATCAACCAATAATTAAAGGGAAATGACACAAAGCTCTCAACGCTTTTTACCGCTGGATGTATTCCGCGGCATGACCGTTTGTTTCATGATCATAGTGAACACAGGCGGTACAGGTGGAACATACTGGCCCCTCGATCATGCCGCCTGGCATGGATGGACCCCCACCGACCTTGTATTTCCTTCGTTTCTTTTTGCTGTAGGCAACGCCATGAGCTTCAGCATGAGAAAATATGAACAGCTGGGAAATTCAGCGGTGCTCGGAAAGATTTTCAAGCGCACCCTGATTATTTTCCTGCTTGGCTACCTGATGTACTGGTTCCCGTTTTTTGAACAAACCGACCATGGTTACGTGTTCAAACCATTTAGCGAAACCCGCGTACTGGGCGTATTGCAACGTATTGCCCTTTGCTATGGGATTGCCTCGCTGCTAATCCACTACTGCTCTAAAAAAGTGGTATGGGGTGTCAGTGCCCTGTTTCTGCTGGGCTACTGGGCTATTCTATGGTATTGCGGTACCGCGGGCGATCAATACAGCATGACCGGCAACGCCGGTATCTTCCTCGATAAACTGGTACTGGGCGAAGGCCATATGTACCACGGCGAAGGCATCGCGTTTGATCCCGAAGGCATACTCAGTACTATTCCTGCAGTAGTAAACGTAGTAGCAGGTTACTATACCGGCTTGTTTATTCAACAACAAGGCAGAACCAAACAGGGACTCATGCGGATGGTTATGATAGGTATTGTACTGTTTGCCCTGGCTTACGCCTGGAATACGGTGTTCCCGATCAATAAAAAACTCTGGACCAGTTCTTATGTACTGCTGACCATCAGTATTGATTTGTTCCTGTTATCACTGCTCATCTTTATCATTGATATCGCAGGCTTTACCAAAGGCACCGGCTTCTTCACGGTATTCGGGAAAAACCCGCTGTTCCTTTACCTGCTATCGGAGATCCTGGCTATCATATTCTGGACTGCACATGTAGGAGGTGACAGCTTATACAAGTGGATCAACGATACTATTTTCCAACCACTGTCGCCCGGCAAATTCGGGTCGCTGTTGTTCTCGCTGGCTTTCATGCTCACCTGCTGGCTGGTAGGATACATCCTGGATAAACGTAAAATTTACGTGCGGGTGTAATTGTGAGCAGAAAGCGGAAAGCAGAAAGCAAAAAGCTATTAAAGCGAATGACCAAAGCGGGTATTTAAATTACTCATCCGCTCTGGTCATTCGCTTTAATAGCTTTTTGCTTTCTGCTTTCCGCTTTCTGCTTTTTCCTATATTGTACACAAAACAAATCCAATGGACCTCTCACTGAATGGAAAAACAGCCCTGGTATGTGGCAGCTCACAGGGCATAGGATTAGCTACAGCAGAAGAACTGGCATTATTGGGCGCCACCTGCATTTTGCTGGCCAGGAATGAAGAACGGCTGAAAAGCGTGCTCCCCACCCTTTCTACCAGCCACGGACAACAACATCGGTATGTAGTGGCCGACTTTTCAAATGCGGCACAGGTAACAAGTGCGGCAGCAGCAATTGCAGCACAGGGTCCCGTACATATATTGATCAACAATACCGGCGGACCTGCTTCCGGCCCTATTTTGTCAGCCGACGCCACCGCTTTCACAGATGCTTTTTCACAACACCTGCTCTGCAACCAGGCACTGGCACAAGCCCTGGTACCAGGCATGATAGCTGCCGGATTCGGTCGCATTATCAATATCATTTCTACTTCCGTAAAAACACCCCTCAAAAACCTCGGCGTATCTAATACCACGCGTTGGGCTGTAGCTGCCTGGTCTAAAACCCTGGCTACAGAACTGGCACCACATGGTATTACGGTAAATAATGTATTGCCAGGATCCACCAGCACCGCGCGATTGGAAGGCTTATTCCGCAGCAGTGCCGCCGCCAGGAATGTATCACCAGAGGTGGTAGCAGCTGAATGGCTGAAAGAAATCCCGATGCAGCGCTTCGGAGAAGCCCGCGAAATAGCTGCGTTGGCCGCATTCCTCGCCTCGCCTGCTGCTGCTTATATTACCGGCACCAGCACCGCGGTAGACGGCGGAAAAACACCCGTGATGTAATCTCTTTACATAAAAAAAGTGGGTAGTACCTGGAGGTACTACCCACTTTTTATTAGTTCATTTTTTATTTCAGCATTTACCTGAACACTTATTTCAGCACTTCGGCCAGCTTTGCCGCCAGCTTATCACCGCGCAGATTTTTTGCGATAATAACACCGTTAGGATCCAGTAAAAAATTCTGAGGTACCGCTGTGATGCCGTAAGCCTTTGCTACTTCATTGCTCCAGCCTTTCAGGTCACTCACATGCAGCCACGGCAAGTGATCATCATTAATCGCTTTGATCCAGGGCGCTTTTTTATCATCTAAAGAAATAGCGATGATCTCAAAATTCTTGCTGTGATATTGTGCATAGGCTTCGCGTACATGAGGGTTTTCCGCCCGGCAGGGGCCACACCAGCTAGCCCAGAAATCTACCAGTACATACTTTCCTTTCAGCGATGCCAGGGTAATAGCCTGCCCGGTGGTATCCATTTGTGTAAACGGCAAAGCGGGTTGTCCGATCGCTGTTTTCTTAGCAATCTCCAGCTTCGCACTCAGCTCCTTACCTTTTGCAGAATTGCGGAAACGCTGATCCAGTCCACTGAAGAGCGGTTCAAAGGTTTCGGGACGAATAATACTGCTACGCTCTATCACCAGGTGCCAGGACACAAAAGATGCGGGATGCGCTTTGATGAAGGCGATTTCCATTTCTTCCGTTTTTGCAGACAGCGGTTGTAATAACTTACTGATAGAATCTATTACCGAAGTTTTTTTCTGTAAGTAGCTTTTCTTAAAGAAGTCCGTTAGTGGCTCCATTTGGTCTGTTATCGGCTTCAGCTGTTGCTTCAGTAACAGATAATCTGTTTGCGCTGGGCCGCCATTGATAACGGCATTTTTCATATACCCGTTACCGTTAACAGTAACCGTGCCTTTCTCCAGGAAAAAATCCTGTTTATCTGCCATCAACATTTTCTCAATGGTAAAAGAGCCATCATCATCCAGTGCTTTCAATTTGAGTGTGGCATTAACAGGTTCCGCGATAGTGCCCTTTATTTCAAAAGCGCCATTTTCTGTAGTCGCAGAATCTTCCGTGGTTACTTTTCCAATGCGATAGCTGAGCATCACTTTGGTCTCCTTTTCCAGTCCACTGATTTTTCCCTTAATGGTATACTTACCCTGGGCCATCGCACCTGTGGTAGTAAGCAGCGCAGCAATTGCAATAACGTATCTCATCTGTTAGTTTTTAAAAATCCCTTTTAATTTTTCGGTTAACCCTTCTGCTTCCTGACCTACATATCTCCCTATAATTTTGCCTTCTTTATCCAATAAAATTTTAGTAGGAAAGGCCGTAATACCATAGGCTTTCACGGCATCAAACTGATCGATGTGGTGATTATTAAGTACCTGGATCCAGGTGAGCCCATCTTCTTCAATGGCTTTTTTCCATACCACATCAGCGTCGTTACCTTGTTCCTGTGCGATGCCAACAATCTCGAATCCTGCGTTTTTGTATTTGTTATACAATTCTTTCAGGTGAGGATGACTTTTGCGGCAAGGTCCGCACCAACTGCCCCAGAAATCAAGCAATACATATTTACCTTGTAATGACAGCAGGCTTACTGGTTGGCCATTGATATCTGTTTTATTCAATGGAATGGCCTGTTTACCGATGCTGGTAGCTTTACTGGCAGTTAATTTCTGTTCAATCCGTTTTGCATATTCTGATGTTTTATGCGTACCGGCTAAACGCTTATAGGTGGCTTCAAGGGTAGCCAGATCCATACTATTCACCATGTTAGCCAGGAAGTACATACTTACCAGTGAACCAGGATGCGATTGAATAAACGCAGTTTGCAGTTTCTCCTGTTGTGAAGCAAGCTGTTCCCGCTGTTGGCGCGCTTTTGCGGCCAGCGAGGTATCTTTGTTAGACTGGCGTATCCATTGCCAGTTCTGATCTGTAATAGCCGCTTCCTTTGCCTTAATACTACTCCACTCCTCATTTTCTTTGCCACCCCTTACTGTAGCCTTGTAAATGGCATTGGCATCGCCGGTGATACTGATGGTATTGTTAGAAAGGAAAAACTCCAGGCCCGGCGAAGGAATATACCCGTGATCTGTTGGAATACTTAATGCCAGGTTACGCGTTACGAAATGACATAACACAGGCTGACTTACCTTCCCTTTAAAAATCACGGTATTATTCTCTGTCGTGTAATTACTGTCGATTACAAAGTCTTTACCATCCATGTATGCGATGATAAATTTTGAGTCGCCGCTATTTTTCAATGCAGCCCTGACGGTATACCCCTGCTGTGCGCTGGCGTACAAAGACCCTGCTGCGAGTATCAGTACACCTGCTATCTTTTTAAAACTCATATCTGTTCATTTTATTGATTAAGGATTGTCTTCCATACCCGGATTCAGCATTAAAATCTTAGGCGGAATTTTAAGTGTCAGGCGATTTTTAGGCAGGGTAAATGTGGCCGAACCCAATTGGTGGGTGTAGGTAACGTTTTTAAACAGCGGATCAGTAGACAGGCGACGCATATCAAACCAACGCATACCTGTACAGGCATATTCCCGGAGTCTTTCATCCACTACAAAGCGGACAAGATCTTCCTGTGTGGTGGCGTCTACACCGGCTTTTGCAGCGGGCAACCGGTTGCTGCGGAGAGTGATCAGATCAGCGGTAGCGCCGGCCAGGTCGCCGGTACGTGCCTTGCATTCTGCCAGCATCAGGTACAGACCGGGTAAAGAAGGACCGAAGTTGATAGCCAGCGGCGAGTTATGCAACAGGTAAGGCAATTGGATACTACCAGTGAAATAATCGGTTCCATAAAAGAACTTGAGTCGCAGGTCAGCAGGATCATATTTTGCCAGTACCGCAGGACTTAACATCGTAACATTGGCAAATGAAAAAGTGAGCAGGATGACCTGTTTCAGGTAAATATTTTCCTGGTTATCGAAAGCCTGTGGCATGTTGAAGGCGCCATAACTGGGCATAAACGGAGATGTCCAGGTAGGCATCACTTTATTATAATCGTAGAACTGTAAAGGCACCGCTGTATTGCTCAGGGACGTTTTACATTGCTGCAGGGCGGCCAGTGCCAGGTCATATTTCCCCATGGTAAAATATACCTGCCCCAGTATGTAATACCCGGCGGCCTTGCCCATGCGCAAGCGCATAGGCGTTACCTCCGGCAGGTCTGGAATGGCGGATACCAGTTCATTGATGATAAAGTCATATACTTCCTGTACGCGTGCTCTCTTAAATCCGGAAGCCACCGCATTGGCAGTAGTCACCAATGGTACTCCCGGATCAGTGGCTGCGGTAGCAGGATCATATGGCTTTGCAAAATAGTTTAACAGCATAAAGTGCATCAGGGCGCGACCCGTTCTGGCTTCGGCCAATAATGCCTTTTTCTTTGGCAGGTTATCATCATCCACAGACATCACATTATTCGCCACTACGTTGTAGGTGTAGTTCTGTCCATAGAAAGTGCCCCATTCTACGGCATCTGCATCGGGGAGATACAAATTATCTTTCCAGGCATAACCATTCTGATAGGAAAGATCCATCAGGGAGAGATAGGCGGAATCTGTAATCACATCATCGCCCATCATCACACACATATCTGCACCTCCTTTTGATTGGGTGCTGCCATCCGCGTTTTGCAGTACATCGCCGTAATTCATCAGGCCAGTGCTGTTGAACAGGCCATTGTACTGATCCAGTGTACGTGGCGTATCTTTTCCTTTGGGTACTATATCCAGGAATTTGGTGCAGGAAGCGCTCATCAGCAGCCCTGCTGTTAGCCCAATATATATTAGTTGTTTGTTAATCATGTTACCAGTTTTAATAGATTATTTAAACCTAACGTTCACGCCTACTGTAAAGAAAGGTTTCATGGCAGGCGCTCTTACACCATACATCAGCTTGAAGTATTCCGGGTCTATGCCATCCTTGTTGGCTTTCCAGAGCATCACATTATTCAATTGTGTGTAGATACGGCAGCTCTCCATCCAGGCATGATCTACTACGCGAGCCGGCAAATTCCAACCCAGCGTACAATCACGAAGTTTGATGTACGATGCGGATACCAGGTTGATATCGGCCTGTTGATATAGTTCTGTGGAACGACGCGCAATGTTCTGTGCGTTCAATGGTACATAAGAAGGGATATTGGTGTGAGCTTCATCACCCGGCTGTTTCCAGCGATCTTCAAAAGAAGCCGGGATATTAGCGGTTAACCTGCCGGAATAAAAAGTGTTTACGTCTCTCCTCATCTGGTATCCCAGGTTATACACTACCAGGAACGACAAATCAAAGCTGCCATAGCGGAAACTGTTGGTAACCCCACCATACCAGGCTGGCTGTGAAACCCCGGCGTAATGCAGGTCATTGGCAATAACGCCGGAAGAATTCTTCACGGTTTTACCAGCAGCAGTAGTGACCTGTGGATCGCCCATGCCATCCAATCCGGCCCATGTATAGGCAAAGAAGCTATAAGCAGGATATCCTTCCACGAAGCCCACATTCGCTTTATTGGAAGGGGTGAGTGGTGTGTTACGGTTTAATTTCAACACCTTGTTTTTATTGTATCCAAGGGTGAATAATGTATTCCAGGAGAAACGCCCCTGTGCGATATTGCGGCTGTTGAGTTGCAGGTCAATACCTTTATTCATCATATCTCCGAGGTTAGCATAGCCAAAATACCAGCCCGCGGTTCTGTCTAACGGCTGTGAGCCCAACAGGTCAATGGTTTTTTTACGGTATACGTCTATGGATCCACTCAAACGACTGTTGAACAAGTCGAAGTCTACCCCGATATTCATCATCTTGGTACGCTCCCAGGTCAGCATTTTATTACCAGGTAGTAAAGGACGGTACCCGATGCCTACACTGTTAAACAGCGGACTGCTTTCTGCCAGTACAATATCTACGGAACTACCAGATCCCGGTAACGGTGCATTTCCTCCCAAACCATACGTAGCACGGATGTTCAGGCGATTCACGGATCTTATGGCGAAGAAAGATTCATTGCTGATAATCCAGCCGACGCCGGCAGACCAGATGGGTTTGTATTGCTGACTTTTTTCGGTACCAAATAAATTCGACTGGTCCATACGGATGCTACCATTCAGGTTATACCGTTGTTTGTAGGTATAGGCGCCGTTCGCATACAAAGAAAAAAAGCGGGTTTCTATTTCTCCTACTGAAATGGGGTTTCCTGATAGAGTGCTCCTGGTAGCAGTATTGTTACCAATTACCGGGTTAGTAACCCCGGTGGTTTGCAGTGTTTTTTCATCAAACACATTATAAGTCTGTGTCTGGTAGTTAAAGCCACGGCGGGTAGAGGAAAAAGAGCGGGTTCTGTCGCCACGTACTTCTGTACCGGCCAGGAAAGTCAATTGATGCTCTTTAAAGCTGTTATCATACATCAGCTGATTACGGGCAGTCCAGGAAACATTCTGTGCATTATAGGTAAGATACTGTCCGCCTGATTCCGGCAGGAAGTAGACAGGGCGTGCGCCTGGTGAGGGAGCTGCCTGTGTAAAATGCACCAGTTCATAACGTGTTCTATACGATTGCTGATCGTAAAAGGTTTGCATGTTGGTATTCACCTGCTGATACTGGAAACGTCCATCGTAGGTGAGTCCTTTCCACAACTTTATACTCAGACCGGCGTTGGCACGTACCGCACCGGTAGTACTGTCGTTGTTGCTGGTATAACCGGATTCTTTCAGTGGAATATAGTTCAAGTTTAATCCACTTTTATTTTCTGCATTTTGCCGGTATGGCTGATACATCTGCAGATAAGCCTGTGACAGCGGATTACCGGCTGCATCTGCCAGCATGGCGTATGGCAGGTAAGTATTGAGATCAGGGAGAGATGGGATCAGGGAACGGGTAGATTTCTGCTGCGATAAATTTACCGTCACATCTGCTTTTACGCTCTTGCTGAATATAAAATCCTGGCGCAGGTTTAGCTGGTAACGATTCATGGCTGCCTTATTCGTTTGTTCCTGGTTAGTATAAGACACCGAACCATAATAGGAATGAAACTGGCTGCCGCCGGTAAACGACAAGCTGTGATTGGTAAGCAGTGCAGCCTGTTGCAGGTATTGATCAATCTGGCCGCGATTGCTTAACCCAGCCAGGGAATCGAGCCGGGCACCGGCTATTGCAGGCGAAATGAGGCCATTTGCCTGATCGTATAATATCTGTTCGTGCGGATATACAATCGCATCTGAATTGCCTACACCCGGCGATGTAACTGTTTTCCAGGGGTAACTGGTGGGATTAAATACTTCTTTGGCCGCATTGATAAACTGTCCGGAATTCATTTTATGTTGATACGCATAATCCGGTAATCCTTTAAAAGACACAAAGCCATCGTAATTCATTTTGATGCGGCGTTGCTGGTCCTTCCCTCTGCGGGTGGTAATCACCACTACCCCGTTGGCCGCATTGGCGCCCCAGATAGAAGCGGCAGTAGCGTCTTTCAGGAACGTAATACTTTCCACATCATTGGGGTTGATGAAGTCAGTAATATAATCATTAGACATGGGTACATTATCCACTACAAACAGTGGCTTCCTGCTGGCGTTTACGCTGGATACGCCTCTTATCAGGAATTTATCTGCGCCCGCGCTGTTGTTCACTGCAAAGCCTGGCACCAGGCCTTCCAGGCGGTCTACCACACTCATGCTACCTGATTTTTGCTGCAACTGCGTTCCTTCTACTTTCGTGAATGATCCGGCGCTTCTTTCTTTTGAAATAGTTTGATAACCGGTTACCACTACCTGTTGCAGCAGGGAAATATTTGGGGAGAGGATAATTTCAACGTAAGACCTGTCTCCCACTTCCACTGTTTTAGGCATAAACCCCATGCAGGTAACTACCAATACAGGATTGCTTTCCGCTATGGCCAGGGCAAATTCGCCTTTGGCAGTGGTGCTGTAACCTGTTTGCATATTTTTCAGCATCACGGTAACACCGGGTAACGGGTTATGGGCTTCATCGAGTACTTTTCCTTTGATAATACGTTCCTGCTTTGCAGGTGCAGGTTGTTGGCTAATCACCACCAGGTTGGTTTCTGTGCTGGCAAATGCAAGGCCGGTGCCTTGTAGTACTTCTTTTAGTATATCCGTTAGCGTTACATTGTCCACATCAATAGATACCAGTTTGTCGGCTGGTATGATATTGTTGCCATACACAAAACGCAATCCTGATTTTTGTTCAATAGCGCTAAAAACCTTTGTCAGCGGTACTTTCTTCAGGTGTAGGGATAATCGGATGTTTTGATGATGCCTGGCGGCGAAGGTGTGGATACTACAGAGTAGCAGTAATAGCAGGGTCATTCCCGTAACACGACAAAGAATGTTCCTGCCGGCATGCACGATGAGTGCAGTCCGTGGACTGAATTTTTTCATACATTTAGTTGGTTAATGTCCATAATGGGAAACAGACGCCCGGCAAAAGCCCTGTTTCCGTTACTTAACTGGAGGGAGCGCTTAGGCGTTCCCTTTTTTAGTGTTTAGAAAATGGTTGGTCTTGATAAGTATTCATTTTCTTTTTATTGGCTGATAAATATTTCATTGTTCACAATATGGTAATGAAAAGGCACGGAGGCTTGCATGGCCTTCAACGCCTGCTCTACAGTTTCTTTTTCGAACGTGGCGGTATACCGGTATTTGCTGGCAATAGCGCTATCTACGGTAATTTTCACCCCATACCAGCGACTCATCTCGCGGGCAGCGGCGCCCAGTGGCATATCTGTCATTACGAGGCGGTTGCGTGTCCAGGAAGTTTCTACAGCAGTGCTATCCCGCGGACTCAGTACCACTTTTGCAATAGTTACTACCTGTGCAGGTGCCTGGTTGGTTTCTACTACTGGTACTGCAATTTTTTGCGCGGCCTGTAAAATCACTTTTCTATTATGTTCGCCCGGGATAGTAACTTCCACCTTTCCTTTTATCAGGGAGGCAGCCACTACTTTGTCGTCCGGATAAGCGCGTACATTAAAGGAAGTACCCAATACGCGTATATCCATTTTACTGGTGTGTACAATAAAAGGTTTGTTGGCTACGGTAGTTACATCAAAAAAGGCTTCTCCGGTCAGCGTCACTTCCCGGGTATTTTTATTAAACCGGTCAGCCACCCTGATATGACTGTTGGCATTGAGCATTACACTGGTACCATCCGGCAGTTGGAATGATTTCCTTTCGCCGGCTACGCTGCTATAGTTCCGGAGGCGGTGTTGTTTTTTATACTGGTATACCGCAAACCCGGCGATGTTGATGAGCAGCGCGACGACGGCGGCGCGGGCCAGCAATTTCCATACGGGCGAAATCCTTCTTACCGGTGGTGCTTGCAGGTGCTGTTGGAAGGCCTGTTCAAAGCGCCGGCGTTCCTTTGTAAAAGCCGACGCAGTTATATTTCCATTCAGTATATAATATAATTCCTTTGCGGCTTTCACGGCAGCGCCTTTCTCCGGATGCGCTTTGATCCAGGCTTCCCAGAAGCGTACGGCACTGGCGTCTGTACCTGTGCAATACCGGCAGAAAGAAGGTTCCTGTAAAAAATCCTCACCCTGATATTCCTGAAAATCAGACATAAAACATCCCTCCTTTTTCTATAGAGAACACAACTTTCCCTTTTTACTACCCAAAAAAAATATTTTTTTTTACGAGAGGGTTAACATGACCAGCACCAGGAGAGGAATGCTGTATATATTCGTATCATTCCCGCCATCCTGGCTGAGTTCCGTCCTTAAAATTTTAATGGCATCGTGGATACTGTTGTAGGCAGTTCGCTTAGTTACATTACAAATAACTGCTATTTCATCATAGTCCCTGTCTTCAAAATAGCGGAGGCGTAACAGTTCCAGTTGCCTGGGCGCCAGTTTGGTAAGTGCTTTTTCCAGCCGTTGTTTTAATGTTTTATCGGATTGAGCGGAGATCAGTAGTTGTTCGTAGGCCATTTCGGTTTGTTCCCGGCCGGCTTCAAAAGCGTGGTGGCGTTGTTCACGGCGACGGTCTGCTTTTATTTCTGCCATCAGTTTATGGCGGATACAGGTGAGCAGGTAGGCCCGTACGTTTTCTACTTCGGGGAGGGTATGGCGTTTATCCCACAGGTCCAACAGTACCTGGGTGATGCACTCTGAAGCGCGCTCCCGGTTACCGGTTAACTTCATCCCATAGTTAAACATGCCAATATAATGCGCGTCATATAATGCCAGCATCGCGGCTTCCTGGCCGTTTAGCAGCATTCTCCATCCATCCTCCATATGTATCCCTTCCGAAAGCATGATCGTCAAAAATAAGGAAAGCAATCGCCATTTGTTCACCTGGAACAAAATATCGGGAGAAGTATACGGCCTATGGGTGTTTTATGATGGGACCTTCTGCTACCGCAGATATCAGCGTGGCACAGACACGCGGCGCGCAGGATGCAACGATCAGCAGGGATTAAAGTTCACTATGCGTACCAGTTTTCCATTTTCGAAGTACAACTGTACACTGCCATCGCTATCCATGCTGTAGGAGTCCCGGAGTGTGATCATATCTGTTTTTCCTTCATTCTCTGCTTGCAGTACCGCATTGGGAAAAAATCTGCTGACATCTTCCCAGGTGGTATTACCAGTCAGGATTACCTTCCCCAGTTTAAGTTCATAAGCCGGAGATAACACAAATTCTTCACAGGCAACAGAGTCCTTACAAAGTTCAAAAGTAGAACCGGCTAAATAGAAATAACTAAAGTCCTCATCAAACTGTGATCCGCAGATGTCTTCATTAGCGGTGGAAACAATACTGTCTGCCGGCGCAATGCTGCTTTCCAGGCGCCGTCTGTTGGTAAACAACGGTACTTTGCCATTGATCAGGGCTTTCGAAAATTCGAATACTTCCACTTTATCCCAGGAAATATTATGTTGACGGTGGGGCTCCAGCATGGAGTCGTCTGCAGCGGTGAGAGGCTGAATGGTGGTGGAGGGCGCTGCCACCGCTAAAGTGTCTGGTTCGTCCGGTTTAGGTTGATGACAGGCAGTCAGGATCGTTACTGTTAGCAATAAAACTATTCTATTCATGATCGTTACTTCTTCGCAGGGCCAATCGCGTGGGTAGTTCATAGGCCGGTTAAACTAAAACTAATCATTCTCAAACACATAATTAAAATAAATTATATTAATAGCCAAGTTATTTTTATGCAATCGTTTGCATTAATCAGCAAAGCGCCATATATTGTTAGTATAAACCACGTACTATATATGAAAAAGCTGAAATTCCTATTATACCTGGGGCTTGCCATACCCTTCTCCGGCCGTACCCAGGACAATTCCGCCGATTTAACGGTGGTGAAAAAAGTAGCTGATTATGCCATCGCACATGCCGCTTTTCAATTCAAAGGCGACCATCAACAAACCTGGAATACCAGTAAAGAAATTCCCGCCGGCACCAACGCTCTCATCTCTGACCACCTGAGTGAATGGCACTACCCCAACGGCGTACTGAATATTGCCATGATCGACCTCGGCAACTATCTCAAAGACGACAAATACAACGCCTTCGCGCAAAAGCATGTGGCATTTGCTTTCGACAACTACGCCTACTTTGAAGCCCTCAGCAAAAAAGGCGTGAAATACAAAAACTTCCCTTTCAATCAACTGATCAACACCCGCGTACTGGACGACTGTGGCGCCATGGGGGCCAGCTTACTCGATGTATACCATACCGTAAAAAGAAGCGATTACAAGGCCTATATCGATAAAGCAGCACATCATATCAGCAAAGTCCAGGAAAGGCTGCCAGATGGCACGTTTTGCCGGCCTAATCCCTATAAATGGACCTTATGGGGAGATGATCTTTATATGAGCGTTCCTTTCCTCGCACGTATGGGCGAACTCACCAACGACAATAATTACTTTGATGATGCCGTAGCCCAGATCCTGCATTTCACCCACTATCTGTGGGATCCCCGTACGGAACTGTACGTTCACTACTACTACCAGGACCTGCAACGACAGGGTGTAGCCCACTGGGGACGCGCCAACGGCTGGATCATGCTGGCCAAAGTACAACTGTTGAACTACCTGCCCGCCAACCATCCCGGCAGACAAAAAGTAATTGATGACCTCAACCAGCAAATTCTTGGTGTGGCAAAGTACCAGGGCGCTAATGGGTTATTTCACCAGGTACTGGATCGCACCGATTCCTATACAGAAACGTCCTGCACCGCCATGTTTGTATATTCCATTGCCAGGGCTGTCAATGAAGGGTGGCTCGACAAACGCTATATCACTATTGCAGAACGTGGATGGGAAGGATTGGTAAAGGAAAAAATACAGGAAGATGGACAACTGAAAGATGTATGTATTGGCACTAATACTTCCGCCGATCTTTCTTTCTATTATAACCGCCCTACGGAGTTAAACGATTTTCATGGCATTGGACCAGTCATCGAAGCGGGCGTGGAGATCATGCGGTATAGAGCGAAGAAGTAATTGATCAAGCAGAAAGCATAAAGCGGAAAGCAAAAAGCTATTGAAGCGAATGATAAAAGTAACTGAGTAATTTTTTAAAATACCCGCTCCTATCATTCGCTTCAATAGCTTTTTGCTTTCCGCTTTATGCTTTGTGCTATTTTAATTTATGTCAAACCAAACCTTAGTCGTCAGCAAATCCGCTCCCTGACGGGCTACCGCAGCTTTGTAGTTTTTGCCATTTAATGCCTGTTCGCTGGAAGGATAAGTTAAACGCAGTGGCATTTTACCCTGCAATGCGCCGGTATAAGCAGGCGTGAGTTGTGGATAATCCAGTCTTCTCCATTCAGCAAAAGCTTCCAGGCCTTCGCTGAAAAGTGCCAGCCACTTTTGCTCTCCAATTGATTTCTTATAGTTATTGGCATCATAAGTCACTGCAGCCTGCGCCAGGTAATCATCTACCGGTTTGCCGGTAATACCATATTGCTTAAAGGAAGCGCGGATAGCCTGTTGATAGAGCGCCGCAGCATCACCGCTGATCAGGTTACGTTGTGCCGCTTCTGCCAGGATAAACAATTGCTCTGCATAAGTAAATAACCACGCGGGGGCCTGTGTAGCCGTAAACGCGGCGCCTACATCGGATGTTTTGCTGAAACCCAACCTGGATGCGGAGTCGGCTGATAAGCCATTGGTTACACCCAGGTAGTCAGTGGAACCTGGTTCTTTAGGCAACGCTGCATATATGCTTAACCGTGGGTCTTTCAATGCTTTTAATTTATCTATCACCGTTTTACTGATACGATAATCGTTCCTGGTTTCCCGGTTTCTGCCCACTGGGTTCTGGTTAGGCGAGGTGAGATAATATAACCTGGCTTCACGGTCCGAAGGTCCCAGCAGGAAGTTACCTTCCGCAGCCAGGTCGGCAAATACCGCTTTGGCTGCTTCGGGGTCACGGTCCGCAATGCGTAAGGCAATACGGCTGCGCAGTCCATTGGCAAATCGTTTCCAGCCATTCATATCACCGGCAAATAAAGAATCGCCCTGGATAGGATTGGCACTGGGTGTAATGATTTGCGTAGCACCTTTTAGCTCCGCCAACAAGCCCCGGTACACAGCCCGTTGACTATCGTACACCGGTGTCAGGTATTTCTCAATATTAGCCGACTGGGAATAAGGAATATCTCCATACAAGTCTGTCAACAACTGGAAGATCCAGCTGCGCATAATAATGCCGGCCGCTTTATAGTTAGGGTTATGCAGGCTATCACCCAGCTGTGCCAGTGTGGTAAAATCCTGTATGCCCTGTGCATAGAAGTTACTCCAAACGGTTTGGATATTAGTAGATGCCGGGATGTAACGGTCAGGATCCGGGTATTGAATTTTTGCCCAGTACTGTATATACAAGAGGGACGTTTCCATGGTGGCATCCGGCCCCCAATAGGTATCCACATTAGCTTTAATACCATTGCTCAGCAGGTAGTCCGGCTGCACCGTGGTGGGTTCATTTGGATTGATGTTGGTACGCTCCAGGTCTTTCTGGCAACCGGCCAGTAAGATGGTAGTAAATATGATATAGAAAGGTATCAGCAACTTTTTCATGATCGGTCAATAGTTAAAATGAAACATTCAGGTTAATGCCAAAGCTGCGCGTAGTAGGTATTTGCAGTGTTTCCAATCCCTGGCCATTGCCGGTATTAAAGGCGGTTTCAGGATCAATGTTAGGCGTGTGCTTACTCAGGTATCCGAGGTTTCTGGCTACCAGTGCAACATTCACGGCCTGCAAACCCCATCTGCCTACGATAGATGCCGGCAAAGTATAACCCAGTTTAATTTCACGCAGTTTAACAAAGGAAGCATCGTATACCGCACTTTCATTGAGGTTGCTGCTGTACACTGCTTTGTAATACGTTTGAGCAGAAAGAATGGCAGTATTCTTTTTTCCATCTGCTGTATAACCATCAAAAATAATCCCGTCGTGTTTTACCGCTGCACCACCAGGTGCGGTAGCGTTATGATCGGGCAACTGGATATTTTGTCCATTGGCAGTATAGTAAGGCAAACCGCCATGTTCCTGGTCGCGACCCGGCATGGTTGCTGCCAGCACACCGGTTCCCATACCGGTAGAGTTGGTACCTGACCAGATAGAACCACCTTGTTTGGTATCAATCAGCACGCTCAGGCTAATTCCCTTGAAGCTGAAATTATTGTTGAGGCTACCTGTCCATTTCGGCGTATAATAACCCAGTATTTTTTTGTTAGGATCTACGGATGGCGTCCCGTCTGCATTCACCAGGATGCGGTTTTCGCTGTCTCTTTTGTAAGCGGTGCCATAGAGGGCGCCATAACGCTCGCCCGTAGTGGCTAACACCTGGATATTACCGGAACTACCTAATACATAGTTCTGCAAAAATCCGTCTGCATCCAGTGCGAGTACTTTACTCACGTTACGGGCGTAATTCACGTTAACGTCCCAACGAAATCCGGAACGGGTAGATACAGGGGTAAGTCCCAGCATTACTTCTACACCCTGGTTACTGATTTCTCCGGTGTTCAACAATTTCTTCAGGTAACCGGTAGTAGGACTTACATCCGCCAGCAGTATCTGGTTGCGGCTATGCGCATTATAATAGGTCAGGTCCAGCCGGATGCGGTTATCCACAAAACCTGCTTCCACACCAAACTCTGTGGAAGTGGTGATTTCCGGTTTCAGATTTTTATTCAAAAACTTGTCTGACACCGTTTGCAGCGGGAAGGAACCAAAAGGCTGGCTAAAAGGATAGGTGTTTATCAATTGATAAGGATCGGTATCCTTTCCTACCTGTGCCCAGCCACCACGCACTTTCAACAGCGACAATGTTTTGCTTTGTATATGTAATGCTTCTGTTAGTACGATGCTGGCATTGGCAGAAGGATAGAAATAAGAATTACTTCCTGATGGCAACGTGGAAGACCAGTCGTTGCGCGCTGTTAAGTTCAGGAACGCATAATTGCGGAAACCCACTTGTGCAGAGGCAAAGCCGCTATATACTTTTTGCCTGTTGAGTAGGCTGTTAGAGATAAACGGATCGCGGGAGTTATTGAGTGTATACACATCTTTCACTGCCAGCTTAGGCGCTTGTTGATAGTTTTGCTCCAGCTGATTGGTGCGCAGGTTGGCGCCGGCCAGTACATCGAAATCAAAATCGCTGCCTATTTTTTTCTTTGCATTCAGGGTGAATTCACCGTTGGTTTCACTTACGGTGTAAGCATCTTCGGTGTAAGAGCCAAATGGCGTACCGTTGGTATAGTAAGCTATTTTATACTTGCGTCTGTCTGTATAATAATCGGTACCCAGGCGGAAGTTGGCGGTGAGCCAGTCGCGCACCTGGTACGATAACCGGGCATTTCCGAGGAAGCGGTTACGCAGCATGCCTACGGTATTTTCGTACTGAATCCAGTAAGGATTGCTATAGTAGCTATGATTCCAGTTGTAGTCGGTACCATCCGGATTTTTATAATCTTTCAGTTTGCTTACATCTACTTGGCGGCCAAACCAGATGAACTGCAGGGTAACGCTGTTACCGCGTCTGCCATCCACGCCGGGCAGGTTATCAGCGGCGCTGCGTACGTAATTGGCGTAGGTGGTGAGGGTAAGTTTTGGTGCAATGCGGAAAGTATTGCTGGCAGTAAAAGTATTCCTGGTAATACCGGTGTTAGGTAAAATACCTGCTTGTTTGGTATTATTATAAGAGAAGCGATAATCCATCTTTTCATTCGTACCACCAATAGATAAACCATTGTTCAGCGTATAGCCGGTTACGTAGAAATCTTTCACATTGTCCGGATGCGCTACAAATGGTACTGCTTCACCATTGGAGAAAAATTGTGGAATCAGGCGACCATCCATTTTAGGCCCCCAGCTTTCATCCACGCCATCGTTGATACCACCGCCTTTACCGTCTTTATAAGAGAATTGTCCGCCGGTACCTTGTCCGTAGCTATTTTGAAAATCAGGAAGGATCAGCACTTTATCCAGGGTAACACCGGAGTTCACGGTGATACCGAGACCTCCTTTGGTATCCTTACCAGTTTTTGTTTTAATCACAATAACGCCGCTGGAGGCGCGGGAACCATATAATGCAGCGGCGTTCGGTCCTTTCAGTACACTGATGGAGGCGATATCGTCCGGGTTCACATCGGAGATGGCGTTGGCAAAGTCGCGGCCGGTACCGATTCCCAACTGGCTGTTATCTACCGGTAGCCCGTCCAGTACAAACAGTGGTTGGTTATTCCCAGCAATGGAGGTTTCACCGCGTATCACGATACGGGAGGAACCAAGATTACCCTGGCTGTTGGTTACCTGTACGCCAGCTATCTTTCCGGATAAAGCGTTAACGAGGTTGGTTTCTTTAGCTTCGGAAATATCTTTCGATTTTAATTCCTGTACGGCATATCCGAGAGATTTCTTTTCGCGGGAGATACCGAGTGCGGTGACTACTACTTCTTCCAGTTTACGGTTGCTGTTTTCCAGGGAAATATTAATCACCTTGTTGCTCCCTACTACTTCAAATGCAGTTTGGAAGCCAAGGGAAGAAATCTGTAGCGTGTCATTTACGTTAGCGCTGATATTATATTTTCCATCGGCATCTGTTTGTGTACCGCGGCTTTTTCCTTTCACCTGTATGATGGCGCCGGGTACGCGCTGTGCATCGGAACGGGAGGTTACAACCCCGCTCACCCTGATTTCCTGGGCAATACTCTGCTGCAGCCACAGTAAACCGGGCAGCAGGCATAACAGCCTTTTTACGTAATTCATGCTTAGTACTTAGTTTATTAGTTGACTCAGATCTTTGCGGAGAATGGTTATCCCGTTACACCGTTCTGATTTTGGCATTTATTTGTGGTGTATGATGGTTTGGTATGATATCGGGGTCAAAATTAATGCACAAATATTAATCTACAAAATTTATAGACTAAATAGATTTAAGAAACCAAATTTATCTTGTAGCAGGATCAGGCTGATAGCGCTGATTTTATTTTTTTGATTTAGGTAGATAAGAAGGATATTTACCAATAATATCTTTCTTATCTACGCTTTTCTAATTCAATAAATCAGTTTAATCAGTCTGATCCTGTCGTAAGGCAAAAGGACGCACAAGTACGCTATATTTCGTTTAAAGGTTCAGTAACTTTTTCAATTCTGCTTTACAGTCTTCTATGTTTTGCCAGATTTGTCTATCCTGGCAAACGGTGCCTTTGTACTTAATAGACACTTTGGTTTTGCGTAAAATCACCTGGTAGTATTCCGGTGCATCGGGAGAATTTTCCCAGGTAATTTTTCCGCCTTCTTCAATGCCTCCGGCGAGTTTGTCTTCGATGATGGCATTTACTTTTTTGCGCATATTTTCTGCAAAATCGTAGCTGACCTCTGTTTTTACGAGGCAGGAAGAGTCTTTTACGATGGGTGCGTGTTGCGAGGCCATCAGTTGTTGACGGGATATACACAGCAAAAACGTGCTGGCTGCGAGTAGCAGTAACGGGAATTTAATTGTAGGATTCATAACAAGTATAGATTAAGGGCAAGTTGGAGAATAGGTATATAACTAATCCGGGAAGCTGCTTTCTTAGATTTTGGTTGCTGGTACTAACTCATTATTAAAATAACGTATTTATCTCACTCCACAAAATAAATGCAGTGGATCGTAGGGGTAAAAGTAAAGTAGGGTGTCTTCTTAACAGGTCATTGATATTGCTGCTGCAGATTGAGCAGGATCTTTTTCCCTGCATCGTTCAGGCCCGGCAGGCTATCCGCTGGCATAAAATGGCGTTTAAAGGCCATGATGGCGGCGGAAGAATCTTTTACATCGTAACCGATAATGCGAAGGGCCAGTAATGGGTTAAAAGATTCAGGCACTACGGTGGCGCTGGTGTCTTTATACCAGAGGCCGAAGCCTTTTTCGGACAATTGCTGCCAGGGGAAGAAAGCGCTTGGATCTACTTTTCTGCCGGGAGCAATATCACCATGGCCTACGAAGTTAGCAGCAGGGATACTATAGCGGTGTTGCAGGGTATCTAGTAAAACCAGCAGGCTGCTGATCTGGGAGGAGTCGAAGGGTTCGTGCCCGTTATTGTCCAGCTCTATACCAATGGAACCAGAGTTAATGTCGGTCAGGTTGCCCCATTTGGCAACGCCTCCGTGCCAGGCCCGGAGATAATCGTTGAGCATATGATGGATGGCACCGTTGCGACATATGACATAATGAGCGCTTACCTGTGTTTTCTCCATGGTAAACGTTTTCAGCGTTTGTTCACATGAATTCTGAGCCGTATGATGAATGATAACGAGATTCGGTTTACGCATATTGAAATTAACGGTACCTACCCAGGATGGGGCGGCTACGCCATTGGCGCCGGCCAATCCGCCGGGCTGTTGCCGCAGCGTTTTCGCGTAGGACTTAGCATGTTGCCGATACACCTTGTTAGTGCTGGCATACGGGTTACGTGCGCAATACGCAAAGCCGCCCACTACTGCTATCAGGCAGCCATATTTTACAAGGAGAGATATGGTCTTCATCGGTATCTGTTAAAGTTTACACAAGTCTACTGGATAAAGATACTAAATGAACCGATCCGTCGTTTTTTTCACGGATACTATGAAAAGTGTTCTTTAAAATTTATATTTACGTTTTCAATAATACTTTTCGGAGTATCAAAAACCTGTGCCACATTGTCCGCCATTGCCTACTACTTACTGTTACCGCTGATCTACGCGTTATCGCTATTGCCATTCCGTGTACTTTACCTGGTGTCTGATGCAGTATATGTGTTGTTATTTTATGTGATGGGCTACCGTAAGAAGGTGGTACTCCAGAACTTACGTAATTCTTTCCCGGAAAAGAGCGATACGGAAATTAACCGTATTTGTAAAGATTTCTATCATTACCTCTGCGATCTTTTCCTGGAAACATTTAAAACACTTACTATCAGCAAAGCTTCGATGGTAAAGCATTGCAGCTTTACACCGGCTACGCTGGAGTTGTTTAACCGCCTCGAAGCGGAGAAAAAGAGTGTGGTACTCGTGATGGGACATAAAGGCAACTGGGAATGGGCTGGTAATACCTTCAGCATCCTGTGCCGTCAGCAGTTATATGTGATCTATCACCCACTGGCCAATAAACATTTCAATGGTTTAATGTACCGCATGCGTACCCGGTTTGGCACCAAACTGATTGCCATGCAGGACACTTTTCGGGATATGGTGCAAAACCGTGGCGAAATAAATGCAACGGCTTTCATCGCTGATCAGGCTCCACAGCCTAAAACAGCCCAATGGCTTAATTTCCTCCACCAGGATACACCGGTATTCAAGGGTACAGAGAAAATAGCGCAGAAAATGAATTACCCGGTAGTATATGTTACCGTTCAACGTTTAAAACGAGGATATTATACCGTTACGGCAGAACTGCTCACCGCTACCCCCGCAGCAGAAAAAGACGGGGCTATCACGGCGGCGCATACACGTAAACTGGAAGAAGATATCGTTTCCCAGCCAGCTACCTGGCTGTGGTCACATAAACGGTGGAAACATAAACGCCCTGCCGTTATTTAATCGTACATCAAAAACAACTTAGAAAAGCTTACCTACAACCTGTATGCTGGAAGGAAAAGAACTGATCCTGGCTACCAAGCCATATGCGCGTGAAGACAGAGCCAAGAGCTGGCGCTACACCTTATCAACATTATTATTGTTGGTTTTATCACTAACTGGTACGTTGATATTGCCATACCTGGTATTAAAATTACTGGCCAGTGTCCTGTCGGGATTACTGATCGTAAGAATGTTTGTTATTTATCATGATCATCAGCATCATGCCATCCTGCATAAATCGTGGATAGCAGAAGCCATTATGCTCACATTTGGCATCTATGTATTAGCTCCTTCCAGTATATGGAAACGTTCGCACGACTACCATCATAAACATAATTCAAAGCTTTTCAGTGCCAGCATAGGATCTTATCCTATCATTACCCGCAAAAAATTTGAAACTATTACGCCCGCTGAAAGGCGTACTTACCTGTTCAGCCGCCACCCGCTGACCATTGCCGCCGGATATTTATCGATGTTTATGCTTGGGATGTGTGTACAATCATTTTTGAGCAGTCCGCGCAAACACCTGGATTCCTTACTGGCGCTCATCATTCACATTGGTGGCAGTGCCGCAGTGGTCTATTTCCTGGGATGGCAAAGCTGGATGCTTTTCATTCTCATTCCTTTTACCATTGCCTGCGGAATAGGCGCATACCTCTTTTATGCACAGCATAATTTCCCCGGCGTTACTTTTAACGTAAACCAGGACTGGTGCTATGATAAAGCCGCATTGTTGTCGTCCAGCTACATGGTGATGAATCCTGTGATGAAATGGTTTACCGGTAACATTGGCTACCATCATATTCATCACCTGAATGCACGTATTCCTTTCTATCGCCTGCCGGAAGTCATGAAGGCAATACCCGCTTTACAAAATGCCAAAACCACTACGCTGAGCCTGCGCGATATACGCGCCTGCTTCCTGCTGAAAGTATGGGATCCGGAGCAAGACAGGATGATCAGCCTGGCGGAAGTGCGCGCTATCAGGTCAGCCCAATTGATGACGAAGCCCGATCCAGTAGTAGTTGCCGGATAATTCGCTTTCTTGTTTCCAGCGTCAGCTGGGTAATTTCTTTTGCTTTTTGCAGCACCGGCAATCCGGCTGTATTGGGAGAACCTGCCCTGAATGGAGGTTCGGGGTTATATTCCAGTTGCAGTTGCACTACTTTTGCCAACTCCTCTCCTCCTATAATGGCGGTAAGCTGGAGTCCGAAGTCAATGCCGGCGGTTACCCCACCGCCGGTAATACGATTTCTGTCTCGTACTACCCGTTCTTCGATGGTTTCCACGCCAAACATCCGTAGTAATTCCAGCGAGCGCCAATGCGTGGTAGCCTTGTAGCCATCCAGTAACCCGGCAGCCGCCAGCACCAGGGCGCCCGTACATACCGATGTAATATACTTTGCCTTCACCGACTGGTCCCGCAGGAATTGCAACACTAGCTGATCCGTCAGCAACGCATTAATTCCCCTGCCACCAGGCACAAAAATGATGTCCAGCTGTGGGCAGTCTGCCATCGCAATATCCGGCTGCAAGGTTAATCCACCTTCTGCGCGAACCGGACCTTTGGTAGCACCGATAATCAACACCTCAAAACACGGTGCTTTGATAAATACATCATAGGGACCTGTAAAATCGAGGATTGTTAACTCAGGGAACAGTAACATCCCAACTTTTAATTTTTGCATACATGGAGCTTTAATGCCTTACAATAATAATGCAGCAGGCTGTAAACAGGGAGCAGAGCAATTATTATTCCGGGCAGTGATAATGTCCTGAAATGTTCCTATAATGGCCGCCATACAATCGGTACCACTATTGACGCAACGGCAAATACAAAACTTTTGCTTTGGAGACAATGCCTGCCGCAAACAAAATACCTGCACCCACACCCTATCGGTGCGCGTCATACTTATTCACCGGTATGGCTTGCTGGAGGGCTGTAATTTCTGCCGGCAATAATGCAGGCGCCTGCACCGCCCGGATAGCATCTTCCAGTTGCGCAACGGTACGTATTCCTACAACAGCGCTGCTGATAACCGGTTGATGTAGCACAAAGCGCAGGGCCGTTTGAGCAGCATCGCGGGCAGTGCTGCTGTTGTGTTTGATGGCAGCGGCAGCAGTAGCTACTTCTTTTTCGGTATAGTTAAGGTAGGAAGCTGCGGGTTTATTTACCAGCAGTCCTTTCGCTACACTCCCTCTTGCCAGTACACCGATATTATTTTCGGCTAACAATGGGAAGCAGGTTTCTTCCGGACGACGGTCCAGTAAACTGTACTGCATCATCACACTCACGATGTGTGAGCGTTTCACATATTCACGGATCACATTAGGACGGATAGAAGAAATACCATAGTGCCTGATTTTTCCCTGCTGCTTCAGCAGTTCAAAAGCGGCGATAGTGTCATCTATCGGATCTTCCAGGGTACCGCCATGCAGCTGGTACAAGTCAATATAGTCTGTTTGCAATCGCTTCAGGCTACCTTCAACGGCAGTTAAAATATACTCCTTCCGTGGGTTCCAGCTCCAGGTACTACCATCGTCATTCCATTGATTCCCTACTTTGGAAGCAATGATAACATCCGTTCTTTTGTGCCGCAATGCTTTGCCTACGGTGATTTCATTCTGTCCATGATCGTACAGATCAGCAGTATCAAAGAAATTAATGCCCTGATCCAGGGCGTGATGGAGCAGGCGGGCATTATCTGCATCATCATTGCCGAGTGACATACACCCAAATCCAATTTCACTGACAGCCAGGCCTGATTTTCCGAGGAAGCGATATTGCATGATAACCGGGTTTTACAACGTTTTTGATGAGTACTTTCCAAAGAAAGCGGTTAAACGAAGGTATAGCCAAATCTTTCATTTTTTGTATAAACCTGGTATTAAAATAAGGGGTTGTTTGGATAAACAGCCCCTGTTTTAAATTGCGTCCACCTCAAAATGAGCTACATTGTATTAACCGCTGCCACAGGCAGCTTTTACCATGTCTGAAATAATAGGGCCGCCTGGAAAAACAGCCCCTTTTTTTAGTATGTCCGATCCATTGTATATTCATCACTCCTGTTTTGGTAAGGTGTTTATAAGGACCACCTGGAAAGATGGTCCCTCACTTTCCCAAATTACCCTATTGATAAAACACGTTATATATAGAAGACTGTGTGAACAGCCTGGTTTTTTAAGTAAAGGGACCGCCTGGATAAACAGTCCCTGGATTCCGAATCAATCGCAGCATAAATGACCTTGCATTATTTACACTGTGTGGGTTTAACATATGGCGTTTACTACTCTTTTATAGACACAATAAGCCGATAGGTATCCGCCTATTGATATAGTTCTTATGGGGACCGCTTAGACAAACGGTCCAGTGTTTAAAGCTTCCATCGTGTATGTTGCACTCCAATTTTTTTTCTTCTGTCATCCGTTTCCTGCACAGTGCTTCAGCTGTCACAATAAGGGGGGACTACCTGAATAAGTGGTCCCGTTTATACGTGTTGCAAAGACGAAAACTAATCATCCTTCTTTCTATCAGGAAAAACCGGACTGCCTGGATAAACAGTCCTTTTTATACTGTATACTATCACCCCTTTTGCTGAGCTGTTATGATTAATGAAGCAGGTAACAAACAATGATAAATCGCTGATTGGCTCGGAGGCAGACTACACCCATCTCCGGAAAATTGCCGGAATAGTCACTAACGGATATACCCTCCTCTATAAGATAATAATATCTCCTTTTTCCGGCAATCTACCGGAAACTCAGCTGGTGTTGGGTTTGAAAGCGCGTAGCTGTCAGTCGCATGCCCTTCCTATTTGTTTAATTCAATACAAAAAGGAACAGATGATAATGATAATTGCCAAGAAAAGTACAGGTTTGAAATTTCCGGTTGAACAAAAAAGATTGCATATGGGTTAAGTTTCAATTTTAGTATTTGCCTACAATGAAGGGTTAGGAATTTCATTGTATGGAATGGTTAATATCAGGCCTTTCTGTGCAGTGGGTTAACAGCTACTAAAGGCATATCAATGATGTTGCAGACAAACTAAAAAAAGTATTATTCGTATAATCTTTCAACGATACCGATCGTTATAATGCAAAGGTACGGCGTGGCTCAATACAAAAAACACTTTTCATCGCCATTTTCACAATGAATGAGAATGAACGGACTGGAAAATTATTGAATAAAAAGGCATGCCTGAAAATCAGAAATTTAACGTATAAGACATAGTGGGTTGATCAGAATTGATAAATCAAACGTACATTCAGTATATAATTTCATACATACCTTAACGTTAGTACCTATCCCATGCAATCACAAATAACAGGAGCCTTTTATGGTATAGCTATTGGCGATGCCCTGGGCGTACCAGTGGAATTTAAAACGCGTAGCTATCTCTCAGAAAATCCCATCGAGACACTTACCGGCTACGGTTGCTGGAATCAGCCACCGGGTACATTTTCAGACGATGCCTCCCTGACCTTCTGCACCGCGGAAAGTTTGCTCACCGGATACAACATTCCCCACATGGCGCAAACCTTTGTCCGTTGGGCACAACAAGGATATTGGGGCGCACATAACGAAACATTCGATATCGGCCATACTACCCGGCGGGCATTACAAAGAGTGGCCACCGGCACATCGCCATTGATCAGTGGCGGATTTGAAGAATTTGAAAACGGTAATGGCTCTCTCATGCGGATGATGCCCATCGCTTTTTTCCTGGTAAAAGAAACGGATATCCATCTCCGTTACCAGGTGGTAAAAGAAGTATCTGCCATCACGCACCAGCATTTCCGCTCGGTACTGGCCTGCTTTATTTATGTTGAATTCCTGCGTGCACTGCTGGCTTCCGGAGATTTATCCGAAGCCTACCAACAGATGCAACGGTCGGTAAATGCTTATGTAGCGAACCAATCGTTCAGTGTAGCTGAACTAAAATATTACGAACGAATTTTACAAGACCAAATTGCCCGTTTCCCGGAACAACAGATTAACAGTTCCGGGTATGTGGTACATACCCTGGAAAGCGCACTCTGGTGCCTGTTGAACACCAATGACTATGCCTCCTGCGTGCTGCGCGCAGTGAACCTGGGTGGCGACACTGATACCACGGGAGCCGTAGCAGGTGCCGCGGCCGGGTTATATTACGGAATAAATAATATCTCCCCGGAATGGATTAGTCAAATCGCAAAAAGTGCGGAAATCGGGCAATTGGCCAGCCGTTTTACTGCAGTCATTAATACCACCAGCCACCAGTAAATACAACCGCAGGGAAACCGGCCGTATTTTTGCACATATTAGTTGTTCAGTTAAACTTTTCGCTCCTTTTACCGTCCAATAAATGATTGAAAAATAGAGGATTTGTTAAGAGGATTACAACTTAATGTTAAGAAAATGAAAAACAGACTTTATATGCTGTTCGTGCTGGTTGGCCTCCTCGGCACATTTACAGTAAGCAGTGCTTACGCACAGCGGCATGGAGGTGGAGGTGGTCATTTTGGTGGCGGCGCCCGCGTAGGCGGTGGCAGTCACTTTAGCGGAGGAACCAGTGGAAGGGTTTATTCTTCTCAACGGATGTACTCCCCCAGGATGACAGCTCCTATCAACAGAGGCTACTATCATGGCTATTATCATGGCTATCGTCCTGTTTACGGACATGGCTTCTACGGACGACCTTATTACAGGTACTACAGACCTTACTATAACCCGTTCTTTCCTCCTTTAGGTTTATACGTTTCTACGCTGCCTTTTGGTTACTTCTCACTGGGCGCCTCCTTTGGTCCGATGTACTATTACGGAGGTACTTATTATCAGTCTACCGGCGATAACAGAGGCTACAAAGTGGTAGAAGCGCCTGTAGGTGCTGCCGTACCAAATTTGCCCGATGGCGCACAGGAAATAACCGTAGATGGAAACACTTATTATGAGCTGAATGGCACCTACTACCAGGAAACCATGACCGATAACGGCAGACGTTACATTGTGGTAGGTAAAAATGGTAAGATTGGCGACAAAACAGTGACGATCACAGACCAGGGTAACAATCAGGGTAACAACAATACCCCCAATAATGATCCTGGCAACAACACAGATAATAATGGAATGATTTCACAGTTGCCGGATAATTGCCGCACCGTGAATATAAACGGTCAGCAGTACTTTTTATCACCAGACGGCATGTATTATCAGTCTGTTTTAAACAGCGATAATTCCATCGCAGGGTATAAAGTGGTGGGAAAAATGAATGCCGATAATTAAAACGATCCTTGTTATTCAGTTGACAAAAGAGCCGGTTGAAGAACCGGCTCTTTTTATTTACTTCCGCTACCAGCTGCTGCTGGCGCCTCCACCTCCTGAAGATCCGCCTCCCCAATCTGAAGAAGAAGAGGAAGAACTGGAAAAGCTACTGGAAGAAGAAGAGGAGGAAGAAGAAGATTCTACCAACTTAGCGATGGTAAACCGGTAATCATGTTTAAATCCACAAGCCGCGCAGGTATACGGAATAATGCCCCAACCCTCGGAGGTATAACTGGCTGATTTCTTGGTGATCACGGTCCCTTTCTGATAGCTCATATGCGCACAGGAAGGGCATTGCGCCACGTGTGACCGCATATTGGTATAATTCAGTATCATCTTATTACCACAGGTATCACAGCCCCATACATCATAGTCCACCGAATGTAGTCCTTCTTCTATCACCTGCTTTTTATCGAGGAATTGATTATCCGCCTCCTCATCCAGTTTATGCATAGGTTTCAGACAGTGATGGCAATCGTATGGGTCATTGCGCAGGTGATTCAGCCGCCGCTCCAGCAAAGCCACGTATAACCAGGTAAAAGGCGCCGGGAAAGGATATTTGGCACGACTGAAATCCCGGAACAAAACAGATAATTGCAGCCATCTTTCATGACGGTCTTTTCCCTTCAGCATAACCGCTGCACGCATGGAAATAATCAATGCGGCAATATGTATGAACACTACCCAGGTTACATAATAAATCACGAATGTTTTAATAAATCCTACATCCGTATGAAGTCGATTCGCTACGTAATAAATGCCGCAAAACGCTGCCAGGTGAATCAATACCTGCCCTATCCATCCCGGACGGAGAAATTCATTCTGATGGTCCGAAACAAGAATGGGTTCTGCATCTACCGCCTTGTTTTTACGCTTCTTGCCAAAGAAAACATACATCATTAACGCAGATGCGATGATCCAGAAAATGATGCCTATAAAGGAAAAATCACCGGTGTAAGAAGAAGAATTACCAGAAGAAGCCGAATCCCCGGATGAATAGGTACCCGCATAAGGTTGTGGCTCCGCATATACCTGGTTATCGCTACCAGCTGTTTCGCCGGCTACTGCACTATCAGCAACTGCATCCTGGGGCTTCTCCGGCATATTCGGCGAAATATCCACTACCGGGCCGGTAACGGAAGGCATTAACGACCCGTCTGCCGCCGGCATATCCGGTAGCTGGTTATAAGCATAATTTCCATTATTAAACAAGGAGGCCACAGATAGTATCCCGTCTGTAAACGCTGCATCATAGTTGTGTTCCTTGATACGGGGAATCATATATTCCTGTTGGATACGGAAACAAATAAGGTCGGGCATATCCGCCTCAATACCTTTACCCGTCTCAAATTCCAGCTTACGGGCGTCTTCTACCATCAGGATCAGCAACCCATTATTCTTTTCCTTATCTCCTATTTTCCAATAGTTAAATAGCTGGTGAACGAAGTCGCGGGTGTCGTTGCCGCCAATGCTGCGAAGTACAACCACGCCTACCTGCACTTTACCGGCATTATCCAGCAAAGCAATTTTTGCATTCAATTCGTTCACTGTTTCATCGGAAATCAGATGGTCTGGATTGCTGACATAACCGCCACCCGTTTTCTTTGGGTCCGGCACATCTGCTACAGTATACTTCTGTTGTTTGCTACTGTCACATGAAACAATAAATACCAACAGCAATGCTAACAATACACTTTTCAAAAAATATGAACGTTGCTTCATTTGGGATACATTCTGCCCCTAAGATATGTTTATTTAATTTTTCATTTAAACAGAAAAAAAGTATTTTGATTCTCCGATGAAGCCCATTACCACTATAATCCTGTTACTATGTTGCTTTGCTGCCACCCACAGCCTGGCACAAAACGCTCCCCGGGATACTGTGCCATCCAACAAAACCAGGGATACCTCCGGTACCCCACCTATACAGCTCAAAACTGTACATATTGTCCAGTATCATTTCTTTAAAGACTCACTGTCTTTCCGGGAAGAATACGGCCGGGAGCTCACCTTCAGGCGTCCCAAGTGGTATGAAGTATACACGGGAATGGCGTTGAACATCAACAACCTGTACAAGGCTACCCAGTTTAAAAAGAATAACAAGAAAATTGCCATGAAACACCTGTTGCTGAATAAAGAACAGGAAATGTTCGTTAGCCGGGTGTATACGCCTTCTTTGGTTAACAAGGTAACTAAGCTTGATGGCGACAGTCTTCAACTTTTCATGCAGCACTATACCCCCAGCTATTCGTTTATAAAGGGCTCCTCGGATTATGATTTATACCTGGAGATAAAAAAGCAATACGAGGCGTTCCTGAAAACCCGCGACAGCCTGCCACCTCAACCATAAAATCATTTCTTTGACGCGGGCTGCCTTTAAAAATACTATATTTCCATATCCATACGTTTTACTATCTACCGCCATAATCGGGCAGTATAGTAATGGTGTTGATAAGATTACATAAATTAGTGATCTCAAACCCTTTAACGTAGTTATTAGTTATAAAGATGATCAATACAGCTCACATGAAAAGGTTTTCCATACTGGTTGCCCTCTTCGTTCCGGTATTGCTGAACGCGCAGGCGAAACTCAGCCAAACCGTGATAGACGATTTTTCCAACCGGGTAGCTGCCCACTACCAATTACCACATGATTCCATTACCGGCTATATTGCAGAACAACTCACCCGCAGCGGTAATGCCGGCCTGGATATAGATTCTACTGTTTTTGATCTGAAGAAAGATCCTACGGCTTTTGATGCGGCGCTGAAGTACCTGTACCAGTACAGCGACTGTAACCGTCAGCGGTTTATCACCAACCTGCGTAGCATGGAGTTACAAACCAACAGCGTGTTCCCCATCGCTACTTATACTGCCAATAAATTTAAGGGAGATGTGAAAGCCCTGCTGGATGATAAAAAAGATTTTCTGACCACCTATACCGGTCCGGTAACTGGTAAAAAGCCACCGGCCACCATTGCAGAAGTAGCTGCTGCCAACCAGGCGGCCGCCGCTACACCGGCACATACCAGTACTGACAATACCAGTGAATCAACCAGCACTACTGTTACAGAAGCAGGTAAGACCACTGCTGCAGCCGCTACGGAGGCCCCGGCAGCGGATACGCGCAACTGGGAAGTACGCCCCCTGTTCCAGGTACGTAAACCGGAACAGCTGCTGGAAATGTATGGTGCCAGCAATGTTACCCAACACGATGCCATCAACCTGGCCGGCGATAAAGACGGAGAAGCTTACCTGATCTACCCCGATACCGACAATGAGCTGGAAATACAGTTTGATGGTGACAATGGGAATATCCTGACCTTCTCCCATTATCCTTCCAAATGGAAATCGCCTTATGGCATCAAAGCCGGCGATCCCCTGGACAAACTCATTAAAGTAAACGGCCGTCCTTTTAAAATGAATGCTTTTGAATGGACAAACGGCGGTATGGTATCCAGCTGGAATGGAGGCGCCCTGGAAGGCAAAGGCGTAATCATTGTGCTGAAAGCCAATAATACCGGCGACCCTAAACAATATGACCAGGTAACCGGCGATAAAACCATTCGCTCCGACATGCCGGCGCTGAAAAAACTGGACGTTATTATTGAATCTGTTACATTTAAAGCCGCTAACTAGTTGCACTTATCAATCCGGGTAACTATCTTGTTGTTATGAAACAATTTGTATTATCCGGATGTCTGCTGATCCTGGCACTTATTGGTATTTCTATTAACATGAATGGACAAACGAAGCGATATCCCTCGTTGAACCACATGGCGCTGTACGTGGTGAACCTGGAGCGCAGTACGGTTTTTTACCGCGATATTATAGGGCTGGAATCTATGCCGGAACCATTTAAAGATGGCCGTCACAGCTGGTTTAAAGTAGGTGATCATGCACAGGTACATATTATTTCCGGTGCGGCACAAGCCACCACGCACGACAAAAATACACACCTCTGCTTCAGCGTACCATCTATGGCTGATTTTGTGAAAGTATTACAAGCGAATCATATTGCATTTGAAGACTGGCCGGGTAAGGTTGGCGCGATCAATAAAAGAGTAGATGGCGTACAACAGATATACCTGCGGGATCCGGACGGCTACTGGCTGGAAATCAACGACGATAAATACTAGCCTTATTTCAAATCCTTTTCCAGGGCGGCGGCTTTGGCCGCTGCCGCTGCATCGGCTGGAATTAATTTCAGCCATACCAACGCTTCTTTCCGGTTTTGCTGCTGCGCGTAATACAGCGCTATATAAAATGCGGCATCGTATTTAAAAATCGATTCTCCTTCAAACACTTGCTTCAGATCTGCTAAACCACTGGCCGTTTGACCGGTATGCGTAGCGGCTATTCCCCTGTAATAAAGCGCCATCTGGCTGCTGCTGTCGGTTTTGAGATACGCATCCAGCAAAGGAATCACTTTCGTGTAGTCCTTCTCGTTAAAATAAAGGGCAGCAGATTGTAACAGGCTATCAGCGTTATTTCCCCGTTCTACGGCCGCCTGCATTTCTATATTGCCATAGTTTTCCATATAGTTGGTATCCCGGGTATAAAAGCGGAATATCAGCACGCCCGCCAGTATAGCAGCGGCGGCGCCAAAGGCAGTCAGGTATTTTTTAATTGCTATCACTTTGCCGGTACGGCCAAAATGAGCAGAGCGTTGTTGCTGTAAGGTATGCTTCAGCGCATCCAGCTGCGGATCCGGCTGCAAACGGGCCGACAAAGTAGTTTTTACTTCCCGGTACTGTGCCAACGCAGCTGCCAGTACAGTATCTTCCTGCAATGCAGCCTCAAACAGTTGCCGTTCTTCCGGCAACATGTCCCCGTCTTCATAACGGATGATATCTTCATGATTATAAGCAGCCATACCTTAAATTTTCTGAGCCTGAATATATGATAACAGTGTAGCCATGCACTCGGATTTTTTTTTCCGGAGATAGCCATAAGTAACTCCCATTACTGCTGCAATTTTCTCCTGGGCCTCGCCAGTCAGGGACAACCGGAGTATTTCCCGGCACTTCTCTCCCAGTCTTTCGAACTGGGCCAGCAGCATGCCTGCCTGGGCTTCTTCTTTTAGTACTTGTTCTGCGGCAGCAAATACATCTTCTCCTACTTCATATACATCATCCAGGCGTTTTGTTACCGGTTGCCGGCCTCTTTTTTTTATTTCGTTGAGCCATTTCCGTTTACAGATCAGTAAAAAGAAAGGTTCAAAAGGACAAGTGAGCTGCAGCTGCTTGTACTTTGCCTGGTTATATACATCTATAATAGCTTCCTGGAAAATATCGGCCGCATCATCTTCCGTACCCTGGTGCTGCAGAATATGGTGTTTGATCTTTCCGGCAAACCGCTGGTATATCTCCTGTACCAGCAAGGTATCATTCCTTAACAGGCCATCGAGATATCGCTGATCGGGGTGAATACTCATCTGCGCTTGATTTGCATTGGTTGATAGGAACATGCCATGTCTAAAAATACATCTTTCTTAAAAAATATTTTCAAAAGGGGGGTAACAAAATAAAAGCGCGGTTGATCTACTATCAAACAAGCAAAAAATTACTCAACAAAAAAATATTTTTATGAAACCTATCTCTTTAAAAACAATTACCTGTCTGGCTGCAGCTGCCATGATCCTTTCTTCCTGCCGGAAAAACGACAGCCATGAAGTAACACCTGATAAAAGCCTCGATGGAAAGATGTTAGCTGAACTATTCAGCAAGAATGCACCCAAATTTGAACACTTCACCGTAGATGGCGCCATGGGCGGTATCATCACCACCAGCAAAGGCACCAAATATAATATCCCCGCCAACGCTTTTATGACATCCAACGGAGGGTTAGTATCTGGTCCGGTAGATATCAGTATCAAAGAAATGACCAATGTGAGCGAAATGATTTTGGCGGACAAACCTACGATCACATCGAATGGACAGCTACTGGTATCCTTTGGGGAGTTCTTCGTGAAAGCGGCACAGAACAACCAGGATCTTTCCCTGCGACCGAAGAATGATACTGGTAAAGGTATCCGTGTACAAGTACCCGCCAAACCACGCGATAATGTGGCGAACGGTGTAAAAGAAGTGCCTATGTGGACCGGTGATACCATTGTTACTTCTACTCAAAATGGTTTCAACTATATTAATCAGCCAGTTACTATTACCACGTTGCAAAGAGTGCGACCAGGGGTGCTCTGGAACCAGGTACAAAACAGCTATGCGCTCTTCAATAGCGCCAATGGTACCATGGACTTCCGCCTGGATAGCCTGATCCGCTGGGTAAACTGTGATGGACTGGCCGCCATGCCTAATCCTAAAACTACTGTCATGGCTTATTTCACCAATTATTTCAACCCGGAAACCAGTGCCAGTTATGCAGGAGAACAACCGACGATGCTGTTTTTCAAACCTAAAAATTTCAATACACTGGTGAAATTCTACAATGTTATCTTAAATCCTCCCGCTGGTAAAGAAGGTTTCCATAGCTATCAAACTTCTATCCCGGTAGGCCTGGAAGGCACTTTCCTCGCTATCAGTGCTATAGGCGGACAATTTTACGCAGAACAAAAAACAACTACTATCGGCACTCCTGCCGCAGGAGACAACTATACAACCGTAAGCTTTAACCTACAACCCGTAAGTGCTACAGATTTGCTTACACTGATTACAAGTATGAACGCCAAATAACGGCCTGTTATCCGTTTACACTTACTCCCAAAAAAGAAACGCAATAAGTCAATCAACGTGGTTGACTTATTGCGCATTTTGTATAATCTTTATTTATATTTATGATATATGCGATACGCCCCTGTCCTAACATTATTGCTGTTACTTGGTAACATCTGTATGGCACAAAAGCCGGCAGCTCCTGCCTTTCCACAAGACACTGTACCTGCTGAAATTGTAGTACAGGGAGCAGATGACAGCTTACAACTCGTCGCAAAGCTACGCCCACTAAGGCAGATAGCCGGAGCCCCTGCTTCCTTTTACACTTACTTCTGGGAATTGGGAGACGGTACGTTTAGCTTCAGCAAAACACCTGAATTACATTATAAAGATACCGGTACCTACCAGGTACGGCTATACGCCACCAATAACTACGACGATGGCAAAGCCCCACCCACCAGGCCCCGTCCCATCAAAATTAAGAAGCCGGTTAAAAACAGCGCCTGGGCTTCTCATTTTTTTCACGGCGGCGGCAATATAGAAATGAAGGCCAACTGCAATCCCAAGCCAGGAGAAGACTTTATGGCCATCATCGGCTACCGTAATATCGGCGGTGACATAGGAAGCGGGACCCTACTCTTATTTTATAATGAAAAACAGTTTGGACACGCCGGCTTTCATCTGGCCGAAAAAAGAAGCTATCATGGAGAAGACAGCAGCTCACTCAATGCCCTGCTGACGCAATTGGAAACACCGACGGCTAACCCGGATATCGCCTATGCTAAAGGTCCCGTGGCCACCCCCATCATGGCCGGCAGCAACGCCGCTACCAAAGCCATGTTACAGGCGATGCAGGGAACGTATAGTCATCATACCGTATTGCATTACAGCAACGTGGACAAAGCCACAGAACAGTTCCTGTTCCTCAATATGCATACCCTGCCGGAAATGATACAGGACACCAATGCCACCGTGACCATGACCGCCATGCTGGTACCCGACAACACCTTAATGACACCAGAAGTATACGCACTGGAAATGGCCGTGGTAGCCTCCCACGACCCCAATCGCCTGCAACTGAAAAAACACCGCATCAACTATCGTTTTATGGGAAAGAAAAAAGAACTGACCTATAAAATACAATTCCAGAATACCGGCCCCGGCCCCGCCAAAAGAGTGGCTATCGGCATTGCCATACCACGGCAATTAAATACACAAACCATCCAATTAAAAGAAATCAGCCCCGCCTGTATTTCCTGCGACTCCGCCTATTCGCAGCAAAGCTGCATTGACACCGTGCGTACCAAAGACAGCGTATACTTTGTGTTCCGGAATATTTACCTACCCGGATTACAACAGGAAGGCGTTACAGATGAAGACTCTACCAAAGGCTTTGTACGATACTCCATTTTATTTAAGAAGAAGCCTAAAAAGATTCCGTTCAGCAGCAGAGCCGCTATTATATTCGACAAGAACGAACCTATTTATACCAACCGCGCTACCGCAAAATTTATCAAAGGATTGTCCCCAGGCATCGTTGCCGGGTATACGATTTTAACTAACAGCAAAGACTACACGTTACGGGGGCCGTTACAACTCGGTGCAGTACTGGCACCCTATGCACCGGACCGTCCGTACTTCCAGGTGGAAGCCTATGCCGGTATCCTGGAAAAAGAAACCTTCGAAACACCCATTGCCCGCGAAAAACGCGACACCATCGTTAACGGAGAAACATACCTGATTGGCGGCAGGAATAGTGTTGTCACACATTCGCGCCAATCGCTGCAATTGGTACCCCTGCATTTTCGCTACAATATCAATAACTGGATTGGCGTAGGTGTAGGCGCCATGGCACAAATCAATATCCACAGTGGCACAGACACTGAAGCGAAAGTATATCTCGCTAAGATGCAAACACCCTCGGTACTTGCCAAAACCGTCAGCAACACGGTAAAAGACAATCCCAAATGGTTTGCTGATTTAAACGCCGCACCATTTGCCGATATACAGGTGGGAAAAATAAAAAGCGGACCTGCCATTGGCTTCCGCTACCTCCACCAGCTCAGTGGTGATACAAAAGATCGATTCTTCCTGTATGCCATCTACAAATTATAATTAATACTATCTTCAGCTATCATAAATGGCTGAAGTAAGATCATACCCGCCCCTGACCAAACATCTACTATTGCTACTGGCAGTAGCAGGGCTTTTCATCTGTTGGCAAACACCAGGCACTACCAAACGCCCGCTGGCCAACTGGATTTATGAGCAAATTCAATTACCGGCAGCTACCCCCACCGCCAAAGCCCAACAGCTCAAACAGGCCATCAACAGCGCCTGGCACACTCCCAACAGCACCGAAGAAATACAGGCCTGGCAAGACCTACTCATTAACCTGGGATATGCCCTCCTCCAAAGCGGTGATATTATTTCGTCTACAGATGCTTACCAGCAAGCCTTTGAATGGGGCCGGCAACATAACACGGTTACAGATCCCAGTCTGGTACTCGAATACATCCTCAAACCCTTAGGCAACAACTACACCAGGCTGGGTGACTATGAACAAGCCTTGTTCATTCATCGTATGGCGCTGGAATTTGCCCGGGAACTGGACGACCGGGAGGCCATGGCTGCTACCTACAGCAACCTGGCCAATACGGCCGCTAATATGGGCGACTTATCCCAGTCGCTGCTATACTGCCGGGAAGGCCTCCAACTGGCCAATAAACGCAGCGCCACCTACGGTTTACTGCTATCTGAACAAGCCGACGCCTGTCAGCAACTACAACAATACAACACCGCGAAACAGAGTATACAGCAAAGCATCACCCTACTACGGCAACAACCTGCCGCTAACACGGATGCCGCACACTGGTTGTTCATGGCCTATCAGCAGGCCGGCGACATCTATCTCTCCACACCTGCTGTGGCCGCACAATATTACCACCAGGCAGCTGCGATGCCGGAAAGTAAACGTACGTTACGCAAACGTGAACAGGCCCGCCTGTTTTTACGCATGGGGAAATTGCAACTACTGCAACAGCAACCCCGGCAAGCTCTCCCGTTGTTAGATAGCTGCGCACAACTATTACTACCGGGCAAGGATCTACGCCATTTGAACAGTGCCGACATCTACGGAGAATATACCCTACTGGACCTGTTGTTTACTACCGCCAACGCTTATCAGTCCATACAGGAGCCAGCTACCGCCATTGCTTTGTATCGTTTATGCTTTGCCGCAGAAAGGGAACTACGGCATCAATACATTTCTTCCGCCGCTAAAGAAACTGCTATTTCAGATAGCCGCTACCGTTATGAAACTGCGATTAACCTCGCCTGGCGCTGTTGGCAAGCTACACACCATCCACAATACCAGCAGGCTATGCTACAGTTCATGGAAAACAGCAAATCGCAATTGCTCTGGGAAGAAATGCAGCAGCAAACACCATATACCCGCAACGACACCCTGCATAAACGTATCCGCTTGCTGGAACAGGCGCAATTGTACTATCGCAAAGAAGCGCTGCAAACAGGACATCCGGATAGTTTATTGCAGCAACGGGAACAGCGGATCGCCTGGGACCTGGCTACCCTGCGAAAAAAAATACACCCCGCACCCGGCACAGATACAGACGTATTTCCGACCGATAGCATCCTGGGCTTACTGGCGCCCCACCAACTGATCCGCACCTTTTTTGCGGGGCAACAGGCGCTTTATACCGTAGAACTGGACAACCACGGCATCCGGTATATCGATAGCAGCACCATTGATGCGAATGCCATGATCCGTTTTTCTCAGCAATTCTTTGAAGCCGGCCCCCAGGCCATGCTGAATAACCCAAAAGCCTATTATAACGCCGCCTACCAGCTGTATACCCAACTGTTTGCGCAACATCCACTGCAAACAGGCAATACTTACCTGTTGATGCCAGATGGCATATTGAATACCATTCCCATTGATGCACTGGTAACAAATACCAGCTATACACCGGCCATTGGGAAATGGCCCTTCCTGGTAAAGCAGGCCACCATTTCGTATGCTTATTCACTGCGTACCTGGTGGTTACAAATGCGGGCAACCAGCCGGCCACTAGGTTTCAGCGGTTTTTTCATCTCACAGCAACAAGCCGGATTATCCAACCTGCAAGGCGTAACAAAAGAGCAGGAAGGACTAAAACCTATTATTACAAACGGTCACTGGTATGTGAACGAACAAGCCCATACCACCGCATTCAAACAGGCATTAACACAGTCGGCTGTAGTACATATCAGTACACATGCCTTTACAAAAAAAGACAGCACCCAGGCTCCACATATTATGTTATATGATGCACCATTTTACCTGTTTGAATTAAGTGGCTTATCGCAACATCCATCGCTGGTGGTGCTAAGCGCCTGCAAAACCGGCGATGGGCGCCTGGTTACCGGTGAAGGCATACAAAGCATGGCACATGCCTTTATGGCCGGGGGCACTCCTGCGGTAGTAGCTGCCGGATGGAATGTAAACGACGCCACGGCCCCCTTGCTGATGCAATCGTTTTATACCCAGCTGTCTAAACAAAACAATGCGGCGGTAGCCTTACAACAAGCCAAACTAAACTGGCTGAACGACCCTGCAGTAAGCGATCTGCACAAACTCCCATATTACTGGGCAGCCCTGAGCTTCCAGGGCAATACACAGGCCGTAGTACTACATGCCTCCGGGTCATACTGGTATTGGGGATTACTATTAATTCCCATTGCTATTGGAGTATGGTACTTTAGGCGAAAAACTACCTCCCCTGGTTAATTTCCAGACAACATCCCTATATGATGAAATTATAAAGTCCGCTACAGCATATCCCAATCCGCTGTTTTTTTCTTATATTCAGGGAAGAGAGTCTACCAGTCATACCCTGCTTTATGTCATTACAACTGAATGTTCCCTTAGCGGAAAAAGAGCATGCTATAGCAAAGGGCGCCCAATGGGATCAGATCGCCCAAACCTGGTTTCTGCCGGAGGATCAATACGACCGGCTCATGGAAGTTGACCAGTGGATTCCCGAAAGGCAACCGTCTATTATCCTGCCAACTGAAATCACGATTGTACATGCACAAAAGCCTTGCTGGAATTGCCAGCACGATAACCGGCTGATTGCTATTGCTGGGAATTATTTTTTCGAGAAAGATATGAACGACCGGGATGAGCCGGTATGGATGGAACAGGATTTTTTCACCTTATTTCAACAGATATCGGCTATATCAGGCAATCTGCAAACCTTCCTGAGAGACTACTACCCTCACTATAAACCGGCGGCGGAAGGGCCTTATTGGTTAAATCATTGCCCTTCCTGCAGCCACACACAAGCGGATGGCTTCCTCTTTGAAGATACCGGCATTTTTAATCCTACTGCAAAAGAGGCCGCCAACCAATTGGTAATTAAAAACTTTCAACTAAAATATGCTCCGCTCATTGATGCGGTGTATTCCCTGGGCGATCACCTGCGATTGATCAATGAATTTGCAGAACGGGGAGACGCCTAGTACCTGCGTCTTATAATTCCACTTTTGATTGTAGAAAATCAAAATACTTGCTGTCTTCTTCCGCAAAAATTTCTGCTCCCTCCAGCATATACGCCCGCATTAAATGTTCCAGGGCCTGGGGCTCCTGCTTCAGTTCATAGAGGCATTCGCCCAAACGCAGCTGTACAAAGCCAATAGCGTGGGCATCAGGGCCATTCAGTGCATCATAAAAGGCGGGAGCGGCAGCCGCAAAATCGCCTTTAAAGAACAGCATATCACCAATGCTGGCATTGAGCCAGGTGCTGGCTTCCCATTCATGCCTGGGTATTGGCAACAATTGGAGTGCCGTTGTAAACTTCTCCAGCGCGGCATCATAATTTTCTTCGTCCGCCAGTGCGTTGCCGGCTTCTGATAATATTTCTATTTGCTCGTATACATCATCCGGTAAGGACTCTTCTACCATAGATGCCAGTCCCTGAAATACATGGAGGTATTTTTCATCAGCGCCTTCAAAAACGCGTCCACCAGATTTTTGCATAGCAACGCCCAGGTATTGCGTTGCTTCTTCCATGGCCCCATTTTCAAAAAGCGCCTGCCCCAGCATAAATTCCCGTTCGCCATCATCTTGCCGCTCCGGATCGCACTGTTGCAGGATTTTCGCCCATCTGAGCATGGAAGGAAAATCTTTCAGTTCAAGATAAGTGGCAGTGATAGCACCGGCAAGGGGAAAGCTGTCTTCATAGCTTTGTTGGGGCTGGGGTAATAACTCCCAGGCTTCTTCCAATTTTTGGGCATACCTGGCCAGGTCACTTTTTTGATATAATACTTCTGCTTCTTCCCAGATAGCTTCTATGGCTGCAATAATTTTTTGATCCTGTATTTGCATGTATCCGTATTAAAAAGTCAAAGTACAGCGGAGAGCTGTACTTTGACAAAAATAGGATGGATTATTTTATTTCAGCATTATATCTCCAGCTTAAATACACTGAGTAGTCCTTTATGGTCGGTGGGCCAGGTGCCCGCAGGGAGCAGGAACATATCATTCCCGTTCTCTTCTGTTCGTTGATTTCTCACAATACTTCCTGATGGGCCTACTACTATACTTTTCTGCAGTTTTAATTTTTTATCCGGGTAGAAATAGATGTAATCTATTCGTTCCCGCTCGTCTGCATCTGGTGCCCAGGCCAGTTTTTTTACGTCTACGGCCTTATTATCTGCCGGAAAGGTGAACCCTGGATTTTTTTGGGGAGATGGAAAAAGCGCGCGATAGCTGTCTTTATATCCTTTGTCCTGTAGCATCACAGAGCAGGTCCAGGGTACCACCATACCATGATGATCGAAGAGGTTTTTGGTGGCGGGTGTCCAGTCGAGATGACTGGCTTCATTGAAGTCGCCTCCCAGGAATACCAGTCTTTTTTCCCTGATATCTTCTGCGGCAGATTGTAAAAATGCCGCAATGCCTTCATCTCTTTTAGAAGCCCGGTTAGATGTCATAATGGTATCCAGGTTGGTGCAAGGTGCTGCCAGCTTCTTCCAGGTAACGCCATCATAACCTCTTGGCAGGTATACGGCATAGTTCAGGTAATCGAGATGTGCGGAGTATACTGCTACCTCCCGACCCTGTACGCTGGCTACCAGCTTATAAATGGCGCCACTTTCGTTGAATATAACAGCGCTGTCGGTAATAGGATAACGGCTCAGCAACCCCGATCCCTGGCTGAAAAAGGAATAATACTTTTTACCTTTCTGGGCCAGAGAGGCCACCAACCGGTCACATAAACGGGTATTGTTATAATTCCTGACTTCACTTAAGGTGATAAAATCCGGGTCTATGCTGGCTACCTGGTCTATAATTCCTTCATATCCTCCGGGCACCATGGTGCCTTCCTGCCAGATGTTGAGCTGCAGTACAGATAAACGTATATCCTTTGCCGTTCCTTTAGTGGTCAACAGGAACAAACATCCGAAGATGAGCAACGCCGATTTTATTTGTCTCATAAAAAATATTATTTCAATAGTACCTTACTAATTTATTACTCCTCATTTTCGAAAGAGCGCGTTGCCCGTTTCAACGGCTCTCCTTTATAGTCTGCTGCCAGATTCAGTCTGCGCAATCCTATCTTTATATATTCTTCCTGTAATTCAATGCCTATACAATTTCTTCCCAGGTTTTTAGCCACCTCGCAGGTAGTAAAGGTACCGGAAAACGGATCCAGTACCAGGTCTCCTTTATGGGAGCTGGCTTTAATAATGCGCTCCATCAATGCTACAGGCTTTTGTGTGGGATGATTTTCATATTCATCCATACGGTAACGTACCCGGGCAAAATTCCATACGTTACCAGGTACTTTCTCTGTATTATAGGCTGTTGGCACGGACTTGCGGTAGTCGATCAATTTTCTCCTGGCGCCGGTTTTCGCTTCTATCAGGATATCCGATGCGTTGAAAGTATAATTATTTTTATCTTTCACAGCAAACAAGATAGGTTCATACATAGATCCAAAGTACTTCCTGGCCTGTACGCCGGAACTATCGTAACTCCACACAATCCGGGAGAGAATATTTATTTTCTGTCGCAGGTAAATATCGAAGTACGGCATGAACTGTGTGGCCGTCATCACGTATAAACTACCCGTAGGTTTGAGCTTTCGGAGACAAAGATCTAACCATTGATAGCACCAGTTAAGGTAGGCTTCTTCCGAATCCCATTTATAAATATGTCCATTAAAATTTTTACCAATATTATAAGGAGGGTCGGCAAAGATGAGATCCACGGAATGATCGGGCACCATAGTTTCCAATGCCTGTACGGCATCACCATGAATGATTTTATGTTCGGCTGTCCCAAATACTTCCATACCTACCGGATTCTGCAGGTGAATTTATACAAAAAAAAGCCAGGATAAAATACCCTGGCTTTTTTTTCGTCTGTACAATTATTAGAAAGTAATCCAAACTATATAAGCTTGCTTAGATTTTCCACGCCGTTCAATCATCATGGTTGCAAAGGATTTATTGTCTTCGCTATGTGTATTCATTTCCAGTACACTGAACCTGGAAACATCCTCATTCTCCGGCTTTCCAAACAAATATGTTTTCTTCACGGTATTGCCATCGTAATAAGCTAACATGGTATTGGCTGCACTGACAAATACCATACTTGATTTAGGTCGGAAACTTTCGTTGTCTTCTACTATACTTGCTGGAAAAGCATTGTAAATGACATAGTCTTTGTTATTGGCAAACATATAATCATAAGAGAAGAAATGATCATTAACAGCGCCCAGGAGTCCTTTGTAGAATGTCCAGCCGGATCTCATGCGGCGGTAAACAAAAAATGGATTAATCCCTCCGTTTGTGCTCTGCTCCTTAACAATCGCATAACTACCAGTCATTTCCCGGCCATCTTCGTTGATGCGTGTCAGACCTATGTCACCCAATCTGCCGATTGCGGATACATGAGTACTTGAAACATTGACGTATGTCTCCAGTTCTTCGTACATCAGCGTAATCGTGTTATCGTTATTTATCCGAAAATCCTGGATAGTGCCATAATAAGGCTTTGTATAATTCAGGTGTGCTTTTGCATACTCCGACAACTGAGGGTGATCAATGAAATATTTATTTTTTACGGTTAACGCATAAGGATCAATTACATTCATTTGTAAGATTAAACCACGACTCCCGTCATACATCGTATAAGGATCTTTTTTGCTCTTCGTATTTGTGACAGTAAGCATATACAACGTTTTATTAGCCTTGTTATATTTAATGCCCACCGCCGGTGCTCCATATCCTTCCGTGTAATCCAGCAATTTATGTTCAAATTCCCTTGCGTCTTTATTCATCCGGGAAATCATCACTCTGGGAGCTTTCCCATCTATACCTTTTGCATTATAAGCATAGGAAGAAAGGAATACAAACTCATCCCGATGAACATACATTTCCCTAAAATCAACGTGCTTATATGCTTCAGTTGGAGGTTCATAAAGTGCTCCCTTCAGCACTTTGTGATCAGGACTGTAGTGTATGACAGAAAGTCGTCTATCAAGACCATGGTCAAATGAAGTCAGGAAGGCGATAGCGTAATATTCTGACTCCGGATCCTTCCGTACAAAAAAAGCAAGGGGAACTACCTCCTCTATCAAGGTGCTTTGGTCTGAACCCGGCCCTTTGATGGACGCATCGCTGATCGCTTCCTCTTTAAGAAGTTTACCCGTATTTCCGTCAAAAATAAAGCGGAACAGGTAAGCTCTTTTTTTCTCATACTGTATCAGAAATACGACCGCCTGCCCATTCATTTCGTATAACCCTTCCATCCTGATATCCGACATTTTCTTCTGGTTCCAGGATGTTACCTCGTTGGTTACCATGGGAGCCGCCTGATGCTTATTATCGTACACCACAACCTCAATACCATCCTTACGGGTAAAATGAAAATGCAGGGTATTCCCGTTCTTCATCAGTAATAGCTTGTTGGCACCACCTGTAGGTTCCTCAAAAGGCTGACTACGTACAATTTCGGGAGACTGGGCTGGCAGTAACTGGGGTAACAGCAGGCTGCATAAGCAAAGCAGCAAAAAATTCTTTAGCATAGGTTGAATAAATAAGGAAGCGCAAGGTAAGTATTGTTGCGCAGCCGGTACATAGCGGCTAAAATAATTTTATCAGGGCACCGGACTATCCGGGCTATTAAAATTTCGCTTATATTTCACTTATAAATCCTGCAGCATCCCCTATGAATATTGGTCAGCAAATATTATTTTTTATCAGTTCCCTGGGAGCTTTCAATGGGATGATGATCAGTCTTTATCTTTTCTTTGGTAAAAGGAAGAAAACGCTGTCTACTATATTTCTCTGTATACTGCTGCTGGCGCTCAGTCTTCGGATTATCAAAGCCGTTTTTTTATATTTCAATCATTCCCTGCCTAAAATATATGTGCAGATAGGACTGTCTGCCTGTTTTTTGATTGGGCCTTCGCTGTATTACTTTTTCCGTTCCGCACTACAAAATACAACTGTGCTCCCCACTTCCTGGAAATGGGCATGGGCCGGGCTCCTGGGAAGTTTGTTGTTAACTGGTATCCTTATCCCTTATCAAACTTATCCTGATATATGGAACGGCCCTATGGTGGCCATTATCTACTCCCAGTGGATAATCTACCTGGTAGCTACGGGGTTTGTATTAAAAAGCGTGTTGAAAACGCTCTTTGTAAACCCGGCAGCGCTCACACCAATAGAAAAATTCTGGTTAGTCTTATACGGCAGCAACTGTGTTATTTGCACTATTTTCATGCTTTCCTGGGCAGGTATTGCCTGTTATCTGTACATCAGTGGCCCCGTGGCATTATCTGTTTTATTTTACCTGGCCATTTTCTATCATCTCCGCAGCAAAAAATCGGACCCCATCCGATTTTCTGCCAAAACGGAGAAAAAGAAGATCGCCGACACGGACGCATCTATGTGGATAGAAAAGCTGGAAAAGATAATACATGATAAGAAGTTATACCAGGACCCCAATATTAAATTAAACGATGTGGCGAAGCAGATAAATATAACACCACATCAACTGTCACAATTACTGAACGATAACCTGGGCAAAAGTTTTTCTACCTACATTAATGAGTACCGGATCCAGGAAGCCTGTAAGTTAATCACCACCAACACACACCTTACTTTTGAGGCCATCGGGTACGAAGTAGGCTATAATTCCAAGTCAACTTTCTATGCCGCTTTCAGAAAAGTAAAAGATACCACACCGGCGCTCTATAAAGAAAGTCTTTGATAATCAATAGTCTGTAGTACGGTTTTATAAATCCGAACGCCTGATTTACCAATATCAGACCATCCCTATCCGCTCCCTTTTTAGGTTTGCAGGAAATCGTTAGTGATGACAAAATTTAGCCTGGTATGCTGTCTATTGACATGCCTGTCATTTTCTGCTGTAGCTCAAAAAACAATCAAAGGGAAAATATTGGATGAGCATACCCAACACCCCCTGGGATTTGTGGCGGTTAGCTTACTGTCTTCCTCAGACTCTACTTTTATCAAGGGGGCGATAACTGATACTACCGGCATATTCCTGCTATCTGATCTCCGGGGCGGCCGATATCACTTATTATTCTCTTCTTTTGGATATGGTAAGGTGTATAAAGATGTGATACTGGAAAATACCAACGGAAGCCACCTGGATATGGGCACCATCTCACTACCTGCCATAGCCAGTCAATTAAATGAAGTAATTGTAAATGGAGAAAAGCCCGCCCTGCAGCGACAGGCCGATAAACTGATCCTGAATATTTCCGGTAATCCATTATTCACGGCTGCTGCCAATACCTTCGATATCCTGAAGAAAATACCCGGTTTGCAAATAAATGCCGACGGCAGTATGCAAATGACCGGAGGTAGCGCCCCCAGCATATTTATTGATGGTAAACAGGTACCTATGAGCCCGGAAGAATTACAAAATTATCTTGCGGGGCTTTCACCTGACATGATAGCATCTATCGAAGTAATCAATAACCCTTCTTCCAAATATAATGGGGAACACAAAAGCATTATTGATATCCGGTTGAAACGTGACCTTACCCTGGGATGGAAGGGTAACCTCAGCAGTAACATCCAGCAAAATGCTTATACACTGGCTGACAACAATTTACTGCTCACCTACAAAACCCAAAAACTTTCCTACACCGCCCGGCTGGGATATACCACCGGAACCAGCATTTACAGGTATTCAGCGCTGCAACGCCTGGCCAATACCAATATCATGGCCACCAAAAACAGTGTTCCTACCAGCAATAACAACTTTAACTATCAGCTTGGAGCTGATTATAATTTCTCCAAAACACATCACCTGGAAATCATAGGACGCGCTTATCAGTCGAACCGCCATATCAATTCCCTTAGCACACTTCACACCACAGATGCCAGTGCGCAGCACCTCGTATCAGATATTTATACCGCTAATAATGCTACTCCCCGGCAACGCACTTATGCTGTCCATCTTAATTATAGCGGACAGCTGGGTAAAAGCCAGGTGGAAATACTTTCTTCTTTCTTAAAAATAAGTAACCGGCAAAACGAGGATATACAAACGAAAAACGGAGATGAGCATCATCTCCTCGACTACTGGAAAACGGATCTGAAAAATGATATCCTCATACGTTCCGTACAGGCAGACCTCTCCGGCAGCCTGGGGAAAGGGAAATGGAGCACCGGCGCCAGGTTTGCCTTTACCACTACCAACAATCAGTTACGCTACGACACACTCAACACGCAGTTGGTGTTTGTACCAGATAGCGGTCGTACCAACAGCTTTCAATATGATGAATACGTTACAGCGGGCTATGTTGCTTATGAAAGAACGGTTAACAAATGGAGCTATAGCGCCAGCTTACGTGCAGAACATACACATAGTACCGGTAATGCTTTTTCTCAACACCAACTGACCACCAGAGATTACCTGACCTGGCTACCCTCCTTTAGTTTTACTTTTCCATTTGAACACGCACAGCAACTGCATGTATCTTATAGTCGCCGTATTACCCGTCCCAACTTTGCGCAACTGAACCCTTTCCGGTTCTACAATAGTCCTCTTAATTATTTCGTAGGCAATCCCTATTTGCAGCCATCTAAAACGGATATGCTAAACATCGCCTATAGCCGGCGCTCCCTTAATGTTACGTTATTTGTTGGCAGAGAAACCGATCCCATGGGCCGGTATCCTGAATACGACCCTGTTACCAATGTACTGGAATACCTGGGTCGTAACCTGCCCTACAACGATTTTGGTGGTCTGGAAGTCAGCATCCCGCTCACGATTAACCGCTGGTGGAAGATGAACACCAATGTCCGGGGTAATTATAAAAAAGAAATTACCCCTTATCATACGGCTACATACGCTATTCCCGTATTTGATTACACCCTTTCCGGCAGCCAGGTATTTAGTTTACCGAAAGGTATTACATCCGATATTTCTTATTTCTATCGCTCTGCTACAGGAAATGGTTTATATACGTTCAAGCCGATGGCGAGCCTGGATTTGGGTATCCAGAAAAGTGGGCTAAAGGGGAAACTCAATGCTAAATTCAATTTCTATGACCTGTTTGATACCTATCGCTACCAACTAACATTCCGGGAGAAAACAATTATCAACAACCAGTTAACACATTGGTACGGTACACATAAAATGGCATTGACCCTGAATTATAGTTTTGGAAAATCTACCCATACCAGTAAAGGTGAAAGCAAAAATGACGAAGAAAAAAGGGCGGGCATGTAAATATTCCATTCCCTATTATAACCAAGATCCGCTCATTCTTCACCTGTAAAAATGCGCCACGCTGATAGCGTAGCGCATTTTATTTATCAAGCTTTTTTTCTGCCACCATAGTGAATCCCCTGGTATCTTCGGCCCTCGCAGATGTACCGGTTGGTTTACCCATTGGTTGGCAAATGAGCGCTAATTATAATCAATAAATAAGCCCCCATAAAGCAACTCCACACTATCATCAGCAGTATCATTACTACGTTAAACCAATATTTTCGCGCTATCCATACATAAAAACCAATGGTGAGCAGCGTTAATAACAGCAAAAATTGGCTGGACTTTAAAAGAGAAAAATGGCTGAGTGCCAGGTAAAAATTCACAATCCCAATGAAAGCAGCGCCACTGCCGTGTGTAGCATTAAACCCTATCCATGATTTCCACATCGTCAGTTTCGCTGTCATCTGCAATGAAGTGTTCTCCATTTCAGCTATCAGCTTTTCGTTACGGGGAAAAAGCTTATTGGTACCCAGTGTAACCCGGAGGTGCAACAGGCCCATAAGTGCTATGATGGCGGAACCTGTTGCCCAAAGATATTGAGCGATCATAAATTATCCTTTGCCCACAAAGTTAGCGGGCAAACCTTTCCGAGTAAATGAACCTGGGTTAAGAAATGCGTTTCCGGATCCGGCTTAATGCCTGTGGAGTAACACCGATGTAGGAAGCCAGGTATTTCAGGGGAACTTTTTGTAATAAGTGAGGAACTTTTTGGAAGAGATCCAGGTAGCGTTCTTCCGCAGATTTCAGGAGGAAAGAAAGTTCTCTTTCAGACTTTAACAGCAGTAGCTGTTCAGTAGCTAATCTCCCTATTCTTTCCACAACGTTTAACCGGCTATACATTTCCTGCAAATCATCATAATGCATGCGCCAGGTATACGTTTCGGTGAGGGTTTCACCATAGCACATGGAAGGCGTGCGTGAATAAAAAGAACTAAACACACACATAAACCATCCTTCAAATGAAAATCCGATAGTGGTTTCGTTTCCTTCTTTATCTTCTACATAAAATCGCAGCAACCCACTGTCAACAAAGGTCAGGTAATTCTCTGTTTCCCCGGCTTTCAGGTAGAAGGTTTTAGCGGGATAAATTTTCTGCTCAAACCGGGAAGAAAAAAGCTGCCAGTCTTCATCCGATATATCTACCAGCTTTTTTAAGAAGTGATGCATTTGTTGCATAGTGCGCCATATTATAAATGAAGATAAGCGCTAAAATCCGGACGAGCTAATTTCCGGGGAGGTGGTACCAAAAACAACAAAGCCGCACAATGGCGGCTTTGTTGTTGTCTTCACTTTGTTATTAAACTATTGGCAGTCTCTGTTTCACCTGCCAGGAAGTTTTGCGTTATGTATTCTACTTTTGCCAAGGCTATTCCAACACATTTTTCCATTTAGTAGTACGGCCGGTGAACCATACTGGCAGATCCGGATTGTTGGTAGGGCTAATAATAGACCAGCCTTCTGGATCGGACGCCTGAACGCTACTTGGATAAGTCATTTTTTCTTTCCATTTGTATCTGTCGAACATAGAAGCCGGATTTGTACCCACATATTTAATTAATCTGCGGGCAGTAGTATAGGGCACTTCAAAGTTCAACATGTTATAATGCAACTGCAGTTGATTAAATATTGCCTGCACTTGTTGCTGGCTTGACATCGCATCAAATTTCTGCGCGGCATTCTCAGCAAAAGTGCTCGCATTATACTCCATAGCGGGTTTAGCATTGATTCTTGAATCATCCATTGTGGTTGGCATCGCCGGCATGGTTGTCTTGGAATATTGATTTGAGTTATTCAGATCATACCAATATTTGCAGGACAAGATAATCGCATTCTTGTAGTGCTCACGTGCGCTACCATTCAACTGACCAAAACCTCTTACTGCTGCTTCTGCCAATGAAAGCTCTGTTTCAACTGCATGAATAGTTGGATATTTCAGTGCAAAGTTGAATTCAGGGCGTATATTATATGCAGAAACCAGGTTGTTTTCACTACCCACGTTTCCGCCAGTATCATCGGAATTAGCGAGTCTGGTGCGAAGTGCATTTAACAGGAATGCTTCACGTTTGCTCAGATCGGCTTTTGACGCTGCATCCAATTCAATTGACTGGCTATTGTTTGGACCATAATAAAAGGTTGTTTTTGAAATATCGGTCAGGATAGCATCGTTGATATAGTATCCACGGAGAATTTTATTCAAATAACTATTCTGATCCGTATTGCCGTCCCATTTTGTATCAACGCCCAGGTATCTGCCATTACAGTCTGGGGAGAAGATATAAGAAACACGTGGGTCAACAGTACCATTCAATAAACCTGTGGAAGAATTATCACCACTGAAATAGTGTAATGTTTGTCCGTTCACTACTTTGGTACCCTCAATTGGTTGGCAATACATCACGTCTTGCAGGAATTTTTTCCCGGCAGTGAAATCAGCTCCTCTTTCTCTGAAAGAACGTGTAATTCCTAATTCATTGCAAATACGATTCAGTGCAATAACAGCGATGTCAGCCACACCAGCCACATCGTTATAGTCGGTCATTAAAGGCTTGCCCTGTAACTCTGTCAGCACTTGCTTTGTCAATGCAGGCGTCACCTCGCTTACCATCATCGCACAACGTAATCTCAATGAATTAATATACTTACGCCATTTCAAAATATTTCCGCCAAAAAGGATATCCTGTTGACTAAAGGATGCCTGCTGGGTAGAAGTAAGTGTCAGATTCGTCAATGCTTCTTCGGCCACCTTATAGTCACTGATGATTTTAGGGTAGATATCTGCCTGGCCCAGGTATTTTGCTTTAACGCCATCCAGACCGCCCGCTGAACCGGTTTCTATGTATGGAACCTTATCATACATATCAGTGGCTCTTTGGTAGGCATAACCTTTCAGCGCATGCAATAAAGTGATATACAGGCTATCTAAATTAGTGCGCTTAGCTTGTGGCGTGTTATTGTATTCACGTTGCGCCCAAAGTATTGGCGTCATCCACTGCGTATTCACGAAGTTGAAAATAGATTCGTTAAACCCGCCTGTACCCCAGTCATGTTCAACATCGGCAAGTGTATATCCGGTACCTTCTGCCATTACATTATAAATCTGAATGCCACTGGCCGTAGTTCTCCCTCCACTTCTTACCTGGTGATAAACAGAACCATAGTCACCACTCAAAAAGAAACCCTGGGTGAGCTGAGAAGTGAAGAAGCCGGCGATAACGCTTACGCCTGACTTATCCGCCATATCTTTGGAATATCCATCCGGGTTTTGATATAAATCGTCCAGTTTCTTCTTACATCCCACGGAGGATATTAACAACGTAAGTAAGAAAAGTGATTTTAAATGTATGTATTTCATCTTAGTTGTTTTTAGAATTTAGTTTTGATAGAAATACCTATTGAACGCTGTGCAGGTAATGCAGTTGTTCCATAGGAACCAACACCCCAGCCGGTTCCGTTAGTTGATTCTGGTATTGAATTTGGCGCAGCTTTGTAAAGATAAGCCACATTGTTTGCAAACACTGAAACTACCAGGTTGCTCATACGGATCTTTTGAGCAATTCTTTTACTCAAAGTATAATCGATGGCTACGTTACGCAGTGCTATGTAATCGCTTTTGAAGATTCTATCTTCAGGGAAGAAGCCATTTGAGAAGTAAGAATCGTAATAATAGTTATCCGCAGAAACCACTTTTGTATTTGCTTTACCATCAGTACCAACACCAGGTAATATCACACCATCGTGGAAGGTAGGTCCGCCATTAGGGTTGTTACCTGCTACTTTCTTGGAATTTGCATCTAAGTAATAGGCAACTCCACCGTGTGCTGCATCTCTATATTTCAACGTTTCGTTCAACGCACCGGCAGCCATCATGTAAGTTTCTGTACCTGACAGAAAAGTAGCGCCAAACTGGTAGTCGATATTTGCAATCAGGCGGAAATTCTTGTAGGTAAAGGAGTTGAGGATACCACCTGATATATCAGGAATTGTTTTACCAATCAATTTGGCAGTGCTCTTATAGTCGTAGGCAGAACCGGCTGCATTCACCACTTTTTGTCCGGTACCTTCTGCGCTTGGATTAGCAGGATCGCTAAAAGTATAAGTTGACTTAGTCAGGTAAAGCTGACCATATTCCTGGCCAACATTCGCTACGGAGTTTACGGCACCGAATGCAGTCCATAAAGTGAGTGATTGCAGTTTACCATCCAGCTTCTCTACGATTGTTTTACCGTGTGCAAAGTTGAAGGTCAGGTCCCACTGGAAGTCTTTCGTGAGGACTGGTTTGGTCTTAATAGCCAATTCCCATCCTGTGCTCATCACATCACCAGCGTTCATACGAACATTTTTAACACCCATTCCCGGAGGCGCGGCTACTGCCATGATCTGGTCGTAGATGTGAGATCTGTAGAAGGAGAAGTCTACACCAATTCTTCTGTTTTGGAGCAGGTAAGTTTCAAAACCTAATTCGAATTCACGTTTACGTTCAGGCTTTAAATTTGGATTTCCAGCGGCATCCATTGGAGGAAGATCTGCCGGCGGAGTCAACACATAACCACCACCAGTTTGGGAGGTAGCATAGTTAACGTTACTGAAATAGCGTGGACCCGGACGACCCACATTAGCCCATGACGCTCTTACTTTGGCATAGTCAAACACCGTTGGTAATTTGAAGCTTTCGCTTAAAATCCAGGAAGCACTTACACCTGGGTAGAAATAACTATTATTACCTGGAGGCAAAATAGAAGACCAGTCTTGTCTGCCCTGAGCTTCAATATACACCTGGTTTTTCCACGCCAATTGTGCAGATCCGATTACACTGTACAATATATCCTGTCCGTTTGTAAACTGGTACTGAGGCTGTACTCCTAATGGTAAATTATTAAATGAGAAGTAGTTAGGAATAACGAGTTGTCCATAACCATTCACAGATGCACCTTTACCTTCTGTGGAATTTTGTCTGATTACTCCACCCGCAAAACCAGATAAACTAAAGTCACTATTTATTTTGGTATCGAAGTTCAACATTCCCTGGCCGTAGGTAGTTTTGTAGATATTCGTTACATCACTATACATGAAACCACTATTAGGTCCCAGTAACTGAGGATCCAACAATTTACCTTTATATTCATTCCGCTCTGTGCTATAATCTATACCCCCCATTAATGTGGCACTAAAGATATTGGTGAGCTTTATATCAGCAGATAAAGACTGGATATTGTGTAACCTGGTGAAATTAGATTTATTCTGGTACTGATCCCAGAGATAGCCCACCACTCCTTTTCTACCATTGGAAATCAAATTTCTATTGGCTGGGCTGGCAAAGTAATTATATCCATCAGGTGTCAGCAAATGTGATCTTAACAAGCCAACATTGATATCAGCACTAAATGCCCCAATTTCTGCCTGCTGACCTTCCCCGTTCATGGTGCTCAGGTTGGCAGCATTCACGTTCTTTGAAATGAAGAAGTTGCCGGTATACTTAAGCGTAATGCTATTATTTAGCTTATAGGAGGCATTGAGGCTAAACGTATTTTTGTTAAAATTTGAACCTGGTCTGATTGGCGTCATACTTAAATTAGTGTAAGAGGCACGGAACTGTCCTTGTTCGTTTCCGCCACTTACTGCCACATTGCTGGTATTTTGATGCCCAGTTTGGTAAAGATCATTATAGATATTTTTGGTCTGTGCCTGCCATGGTCTTTCCACGCCATCCCACCACATTACTTTTACACTTGGGTCGAATTTTGGTCCAAATGCCTGGGCACCACTACCATCTCCCAATGTAGTAGCCAATGTTCTTTTTCCATTCACCAGGTAATATCCATCCGCATCGTTCTTCGGGTTACTTGGGCTGGAGCCTGTTCCATACTCATTTTGCAATTTAGGCATGAACGCCGCACGATCCCATGAAGTGGTGAAAGAAGCAGCTACACCAAGACCCTGGCCTTTGGTGCCGCTTTTGGTAGTAATCAATAACACTCCATTCGCACCTTCACTACCATATAGTACAGATGCTTTTGCTCCTTTTAAAATTTCCATAGAAGCAATGTCATCAGGGTTGATATCGTTAATACCTGTTCCGTTATCACGATCCGTAGCACCGAAACCCATTTGTGTATTCTGGTCGTGGATGGGAACACCATCGATCACGATCAGCGGACGCGTGCTTGAATTTTGGTCAAAAGATACCGCATTACGGATGTTGATTTTCATACCAGCAGAAGGACCGGCTGCGGTAGCAGCCACCTGTACACCAGGTGCGGCGCCATAAAGTGCTTGTAACGGATTGGTAGGGGTACCGGCGATCATAATCCTGTCAGCATCGATTTTTGACACGGCATAACCTAACGCCTTTGCTTGTTTTTTGATACCCAGTGCCGTAACAACTACTTCATCGGTAGTCCGTACATTGGTAACCAGTGTTATCTGCATAGAAGCTGTAGCGGGTAATTCCTGGGTTACAAACCCCACATAAGAGATAACCAGTCTTGCATCTGGTTTAACATTGATGGTAAAATTACCTCCCTTGCCGGTCAGCACTCCGTTGGACGTACCTTTTTCACCTACGGTAGCTCCTTCAAGAACGTTGCCGGTGGCGTCCTTGATGATACCTGAAACCGTCATTTTTCCCTGCCCATAGGCAAACATGCTTCCTATGCAAAAGAGCATAAAAAGCAATAGACATCTTTTGGTTGACTGCATCATTTTTTAATTTTTAAAATTGAATAGAACTGATTTTGGTATTGGTATAGTATTATGAATGGAAAGCCTTTGTGTAAAGTTGATGAGATCGCGTTTTGTTGTATTCCCGCTAAAGCCCGGAGAACTATTAGTTGTCGATACGACAACAATAAGCCACTATATACGAAGTTGCGTAGATTGTATATGGTGCCGCTCCTGCCAAATGACAAAGGATACTCAGATGTGTTCATGGTTTCAGTATTATATAGCCTGTAAATCCGTTACCCGCTCTCCCCCGCAGTATCAATTCCTCCGCTGCTGATAATGACTGGACTTATATGGATACCATTTTCCGTAATCCTAACTCATTTTTGCCTTTGGTTGATTTTTTTCACAAGCATTAGAGCTATTGCGTTATTTCATAATACAAAAACAAAATATTTGACTGATTGGATTTATTAAAACGGAATAAAGGTGTCCTGCATGAAAGACATCGCTTATTATTCATCAACGCTACTTGATGATAGAAACATATTAACGTGCATTACTCATGAATAACAAATGATTGATAAAAAATCTGGTTATTAAGTGAACTCCTGGTTGAATGCTTAAAAGCATTCTAATCTTCCCAATTATTGCTGCTCCTGATCGAATTTACAGTTAGGAAATAAAATGTTGTAGGTTGATATTCGATGGACGAAATGTGCTAAAAAATATTTGATTAAACGTTTTAGCAATCAATAAAATAAAAAACGAATTGCTTTTTCTCTTGCTCCAAATGCCCCTTTCTTCTTTCTCAAACCTATGTAAAGTTTTTCAAGTCGCGCAATTTTTTAACAACTTTTTTAGAAAAAAGTTAATTTAGAACTATTTTTTAGTAAAATAAAATCATTAATATAGTCAACTCCCCTGTTTGTTTACCCAATGCCCGGAGCTGGGAATTGGGTACCGAATCCATCAACTGTTATAAAATCGATTTTGCATATTATTAACGTCATTTCCGTTTTTTTCCTGCATCCATGGTAATCCTATCATAAAAGTATAACTACAAATTAACCAGTATCTTTCCGTACCTAAAATTACCTTTGTTACAACTTATCATCCAGGCTTGAACCCGCCCCTGTAATTTGAAGTTAGTAACCCTGAAACGGGATACTTTCTTCGACCACATTTCATTTCAATCATTACTAAACCACTATGAAGAGAGGATTGTCTTTTTTTTCTACTACTATTCTTGCTGGCGCTATACTGGCTACACCATACTTGCAAGCACAGGTAATAACACCGCACAAGGATATCAGAAAACCTGTAGATACAGCCTGGAGCCATTCTTTGGCAGGCGATAAACTGTTGGCCAATGCCCAGTTACTCAATCCGGCGGGACAAAGCCTCAACCTGGCAAAAGGAACCAGGGTATTAAACCTGGAATTCGTACAGCAACAACATATACTCATTGCAAAAACAAACAGCCAGCTAGCCGTTATAGACGCAACAGATTTTAAAACGCTTGGCAACATCGATTATCCCGATAAAGAATCAGGCTCGATGAATGGTCTTGCCGTTGCTGATAATGACTCTACCATTTATTTCACCGGCCTGGAAAAGAATTTATATGTAGGGAATGTTAGTCAATCAGGCACATTTACACTCACAAAGAAGATCGATCTATCAGCTAATAATAAAAAGACAAACCCACTAGGCATCGGATTATGCGATCATAATATCGCCTTCGTTGCACTGGCAATTACCAATGAAATCGCTGTTGTTGATCTTTCTAAAGGCAAGGTGCTAAACAAGATTCCGGTAGGTGTTTGTCCTTATGCGATTATTATCAGCAAAGACAAAAAGCTCGCCTTCGTGAGCAATTTCGGCGGTCCACATGCCCGCAAAGGAGATCGCACCGAACAATCAGCCGGAACAGATGTTGCCGTAGATGACCGATCAGTAGCCCTGCGAGGCTCCGTTGCTGTCATTGATATTGCATCCAGAAAAAAAATTACCGAAATTGCCACCCGCATTCACCCGGAATCCATGACCCTGTCTCCCGACGGGAAATCATTGTATGTGACAGATGATAGCGGCGATGGCATCAGCGTAATAGATACAAAGACTTTAAAAGTTGCCCATACCATTAATACCAAACCCGATCCTGCTCTTCCCTATGGCAGCCTCACAACAGCACTGGCATTCAGCTCCGACGGAAAAACACTCTTCGCCGCCAATGCCGGCAACAATTCAATTGCACTCATAGATCCCCGACATCCACAAAAAGCGCCTTATGGCTTTATTGCCGCAGGAGGCTTTCCCGGAACCATTAACATTGCCGGAAATAATCTATTCATCGGAAACGTAACTGCCGTAAAAGGAGAACTCCAGAAAGTAGCACTTCCCCGCAATCAGGCTGAACTAAACGCCTATACCACCGAAGCCAGCAAAGGATTTCATTTTATAGATCTACTGAGAGCCCAAGCCGTAAGTAACGCAAAAACAACGCCTAAACCCGTACCTGACAACGTTGGAGAACCATCTTCCATAAAACACGTTGTATATATCATTAAAGAAAATAAAAAATTTGACCAGGTACTGGGTGACTTTGGAAAAGGGAACTGCGATCCCAAACTCGTTGAATTTGGGAAAGAAATAACGCCTAACACACACGCCCTTGCGCAGCAATTTGTACTACTGGACAACTACTATTGTAATGGCGTCAACTCAAGCGATGGACACCAATGGGCTATCCAGGGCATTACAACGCCCTACCATGAAAAAGACTTCTCAAACGGACATTGTGCCTATGATTTTGGAACAGATCCTTTATCTTATGCAGGTTGCGGCTTCATCTGGAATCACCTGCTGCGCAAAGGCATCTCATTCAGAAACTTTGGGGAAACAGATCTCGCCGAAATCACCAAAGGAAAAACCTGGACCGACGTATATAATGCCTGGAAAAATAAAAATGATTCCGCGCAGTATAAATGCTCCTACACCATGAAAAGCCTGGAGAAATACAGCGATTTACGCTACCCCGGCTGGAATATGAACATCACCGACCAGGTGAGAGCCGACGCATTTATCGAAGCCTTAAAAGAATACGAAACAGCCGGCAATCTTCCCGAATTTATCATCGTTTATTTACCAAATGATCATACCAGTGGGTATGGCGAAACAACCCCTACTCCGCGCGCCTACGTAACAGACAACGACTGGGCAACCGGTCGCGTAGTGGAAGCACTTTCGAAAAGCTCCTTCTGGAAAGATATGGCCATCTTCATCAATGAAGATGATCCGCAAAGCGGCACGGATCACGTGGATGGACACCGCTCCTACTGCCTGGTGGCTGGTCCCCACGTAAAACGAGATACCGTTATCAGCCATTTTTACAACCAGTCGTCCGTATTGCATACCATCTGCCAGATATTCGGCGTACAACCCATGAACCAACTGGTAGCAGTAGCCCCCCTAATGACCGACTGCTTTAATCAATCGCCCGACTATACGGCCTATAACAGCCTGACACCAACAGTTGCCATCAATGAGCTGAATCCCCGCAAAGACCAAATCAAAAGTAAAACCACCGCCAGGTTAGCACCATTGACACAAAAAATGGACTTCTCCAAACCAGACCTCATCGATAAAGATGCTTTGCTATTCAGTGAGTACGTATGGTCTACCATACATGGCGACAAACCCTTTCCCAAGGCCTATTTTGGTGCACATCAGAAGGGATTGAAAGCGCTTGGATTGAAAGTAGATCCGAAGTCTGAAGAGGAGGATGATTAAGGAGATGTAACAGTATCCCTTGCTGGAGGGCATTTCAGCAAGGGATACGGGGTCCTGGGACCAAGGTGTCGGATTAATATTGCCCCGTCAGCCTTACGGAGAGCAAATGGTTATACTAATCTTTTAAATTACCATCCTGGATTCTGACCCAATTTTGGGTTTAATGTGATTTCATTTGTCGGGATAGGCAATAGATAATCGCGCTTCAGATTGAATCTATACCCCTGATCCATGGCCCCATAGGTCTTGTAAGGGTCAATATATCCTTGTGCATTAATGGGGACAGTAGCCAGCGCCCTGAGGAAATCGGCTGTGGCGCCGGGATAGTTTTCCCATTGTTTTCTGTATGCTCCCAATGGGCGCTTGCCAACAAGCAACTCATCTGCTGCCGCCCAACGGAAAATGTCATCCATCCTGAACCACTCTGCCGCCAGTTCAATTTTGCGCTCCCTGCGAATTTCGTTTAGGACAGGCGATAGCGTAGGAAACTCCTGGTTGGGGTCTGACGGAATATTAGCTAATTGTAACAAGCCGCTAGACATACCCACCCGTTTGCGTAAAGCATTAATCGTTTTGTCTATGTCGGATTGGGAGATGGTTCCCAGTTCAGCCTGGGCTTCTGCATATACTAACAAAATTTCCGCATAGCGTATGTATATATATCCCTGTGTACTTTGAGATGCGTTGAATTCAGTATAGTCTCCGGTATGCCCTTTATATACCTGGTAGCCGGTGGAAGTGTTATTAGCTCCATTGATCTCGAAAGTGGGCGTTGTAAAAAAGAGGTTGGTTTCATACCATTTCACATGTTTACCGTCATCCACGCAAATTGTCTGTTTCAACCGGGGATCACGATTGGCTACAACATCTTTTAAAGTGCGGTCTCCGGCATACAACGGGCTGTTTCCAATAGGAAGACCATCCAGACAAAGGTAGGCGTCCACCATGCTTTTGGAAAGCCCCATTCCTGCGCCGTTTATAGAATAACGGGTCCAGGTGTGAGTTACCTGGTCGGCTACCGAATATTTGTGCCACAGAAGTACTTCCTTGCTTGTGGTGTAATCTTTTCTGTTAAATAACAGCCAATACCCGTCTTGCACCCCGATATTGTCCAGCGCCGGGAAGCCACCGGTTTCAGACATGTGGATCAGTTCTCCGGCAGCAGCTGCTGCCTTCTGAATAAATTTGGTGCCATTGGAGCCATCTACTTTAAAGGGTGTTCCTTTCTGACCATGGTATTTTTCCCAGGTACCTTCATACAGTGCAATTCTGGCTTGTAAAGCTAATGCTACTTCTTTGGTGACATGCCCCGTCCAGGCGCCGCCTCCTCTGACAGGAAGATAATTGATGGCATTGTCGAGATCTAATAAGACAGAGTCCACCACCTGGTTACGGGGCAGTCGGCCCGCATAAAGCTGATCTGATGTCGGAGACATTGTGGTGGACGACCAGGGCAGATCTCCAAACTTCTTCAGCTTATCAAAATAGAAGATCGCACGGAAAAATAATGCTTCGCCTACGTACTCCTTCACTTTGTCCCAGGGAGCATTCACCTTCCTGTAATGATCCATAAAGTAATTGATATTACGCAGCGGAGCCCAATCATCGGCAGACCAGCCGCCACCGGAAGAAGGAAGAGTCCCCTCACCATTTATGCGTCTGTTGTAATTGATCGATATATTGGTTTCGCTACCATCGCTGGCATCAATAGTAAAAGGGCCGGCGCCCCAGGCTCTCCGTGAGGGCAACAGGGCATCCTGGTTATAAAAATTGTTCACATATAGCTTTAAGTCATTGGGGGATTTCCAATAGTCTGCGTCGCTGATATTGGCCAATGGTAAACGTTCTAAAAACTTATCGTTACAGGCAGCCAATAGTAGTATTAAACTTGCCCAGGCATATATAAATCGTTTCATACTTATATCGTTGGATAATTAAGAAATGGCTAGAATGTCACATTGAGTCCCATAGCCCAAACTCTCTGCAAGGGATAAACCCGGCCATCTGTGGACGAAAATTCCGGATCCATGGTATGTAACAGTTTAGTGAACGTGACCAGGTTTTCAATGTTCAGGAAAAAGCGCACTTTCTGACTGTCTATAGCGCGAAGTATATGTTGTGGCATGGAATAGCCTAGTTGAAGGTTTTTGAGCCTTACATAAGCGGCGCTTTGCACATATTTTGTCTGCGGCTGCGAATTTTTCTGCATCTCACCTCCCATATAGAATTTTGGATAGTAGCCATTTGGTGTTTCAGGTGTCCAGCGGTCGTATTGTGCAGTAGTCAGCATGCCTGTATATAAATCGCCTGTGATCCCCCAGAAATAAGCTCCATCCCAAACACCAGCGTTGGAAAAGATGGCGTCCCGCTTACCGACCCCCTGCAGGAAAACAGTGATGTCAAAAGATTTGTATTGCGCGTTTAGATTCAAGCCAAAAGAATAGCGGGGAGTTGTATTGGCTATAACCCGACGGTCGCCGGGGTTTTCCAGTGTATTGTTGCCCCAGTTGATGATGCCATCCCCGTTTAGGTCTGCATAGCGGATATCTCCCTGGCCCCAGCGACTATAGATATTGGTCTGTTTTGGCGAAACGTCTACTTCATCCTTGGACTGGAAAAATCCTTCCGTCTGATATCCCCAAACATCCCCAAGCTTACGCCCTTTGTACCAGGTGGTGTTCAGGCCTGCCGGATTGGGATAGCGAAGTACTTCACTCTGATAGTCGCTGAACACTACATCCACTCCGTATCGTACATTTCCAATCCGGTCTTTCCAGCCAATGGTAAGGTCGATCCCCCTGGTCCGCATCGCCGCATTATTGACCTGTGGGGCAGCCGTACCCAACACCGCAGGCAAAGCATCTGCAGGGCCTACGAAGTCATCTGCCGTACGCTGGTACCAGTCGAAAGATGCGGTTAACCGGCTGGATAATGCCGTGATATCAGTCCCAAAATCCAACGTCTTCACCGTTACCCAGGTCAGCGATCCGTCGATTAATGGAGGCTGACTAATGAATGCTTCTCTGCCACCAGAAAACAGATACTGGCTACCGGTAGGAACTACACTATTGAGTGCAGGGTAAAAAGGATAATAATTACTGGTAAAACTCTGATCGCCCAGCTGTCCGTATGAGGCTCGTAGCTTGAACGAGTTAGCTACCCGCGCTATAGGTTTCCAGAACGGTTCATTCGATAGTACCCATCCTGCCGATATACCCGGGTAAAATTTAAAACGCCGGTCTTTCAAAAAACGGGATGTACCGTCATATCGTCCGTCAAACTCAACAAGATATTTCTCTTTGTAATTATAATTGATGCGTCCAAACCCACCACGGATAGCGAGTTGCGAGGCATTGTCTGTCAGGTAAGGAGTTGTTCCATAGGTGAGGGATAAAGATGGAAGATCATTGGAAAATAAGTACTGATTACGACCTCCCATAGAGACGTTATCATAAAGCTCCTGTGTGAAACCGATCAGGCCTTTCACAGCATGTCCGTTCCATTCGTTTTCATATGATGTAAATGTATTGATTGTATAATGGTAGTTCTTGTTATACTGTCTTTCAAAACTGTTGGGAGCGTAGAGCGCTTGCTGCGCGCCACTTGGACGGGTCACATACACTGTTTTGTTATGCCGGTTCAGATCAAAGTACGAGGCATCAAATGTGTAATTGGCAGTAATATTCCAGCCCCGCAGCGGATTTATTACTAATTCACCCGTAACAAGTGCCTTATCATTATTCGACTTAGTACGCGCACCATTTACAAGCCCCTCCATCCGGTTTTCAGCAGCAAAAGTGCCGTTGGGAGTATATAACGGTTCGGTAGGCCAGTTACGTGCAGCCAAAGTCTGCATCCAGTTGCTTTCTGCGGTAGGAGATTCTGTAGCTCCCCTGGAGAAAGCTCCTCTGAAATTGAAGTTCATCCAGCTAGTGATAACAGAAGAAAGGTTGGCACGAACATTATATTGAGCATATTTATCAGTTGCATAATTGTACATCCCATTTTGTTGAATATACCCCAGGCCAACATAGTAGCGTGTCTTGTCTGTTCCTCCAGATACACCGAGATTATGCTGCTGACTGAACTGTACCTTTTTGAACAGGATATCAAACCAATCATTATTGGCGTTGGCGTTCCCCCACTCGAACCAGGCATCGGCGCCGGGAGTTGGATTAGCAATGGTCTCATCAGTGATTTTACCATCCAGGTAGTCCTGAATACGCCTGAGGGCATCATCGTTAAATGGCTTGGTCACTCCCGCGTTAGCCGCTGCTTCATTGTATAAATTGGCAAAATCAATTGACTTCATATACTTGGGCAGGTTGATGGGCTCCATTAACATCAGGTTATTGTTGTATGTAATGGTCGGTTTTTGCCCTGCTTTTCCCTGCTTTGTCGTGATAATGACCACACCGTAGGGAGCACTGGAACCATATATCGAAGCAGAGGCCGCATCTTTCAACACGCTCACGCTCTCTACATCGTTCATGTTGATTGTACTTACATCTACTCCGGGCACACCATCTACAACAAACAAGGGAGCCTGAGAGGAAGTAGACCCATTGGAGGAGAAACCAGTGTATCCCCGTATGTTAAATGATGGCGCTTGTCCAGGAGCACCTCCGCTTGCGGAACTGATATTAAGATTGGAAACAACTCCTTGTAAAGCATGACCAAGCGTTAGTACGGATCTGTTCTCCAGTCTTTTACCAGATATCTGGGATACAGCACCTGTCAGGTTAATTTTTTTCTGAGTGCCGTAACCAACTACAACAACTCCTTCTAAATCCGTTACGATTAGCGTAAGTACGATATCAAGCCGAACATTATTGATTACAGCCACCTCCTGTCTTTTATACCCCAATAAATTAAATACCAAAACTTCTCCGGGAGAGGCATCAATCTGGTATCTGCCTGAAGCATCACTTATAGCAGCGCGATTGGTTCCTTTAACTGCAATTTGTACACCTGGAAGATAGCCGCCAGTGCTATCTCTAATCACTCCCGAGATTAAATGCTGTTGGTTGGTTTCCAGTGTCACCTTTTGCAAACCTGATTCAATCCTCTTTTTAATGAGTATGTTTTTGTCTACGATTTTATAGGTAATCGGGAGGCCTTCCAAACAACCTTCCAATACTTTTTCAATGGGCGCATGCTGAAATGATAAACTGACTTTTTGTTTTTTTAATTCCACATCGTCGTAGAGAAACAAGTAGCCTGTTTGCTGCTCAATCATCTTGAATACCTTTTCCAAAGGCGTATTACTTACCTTAATGGACACGTTCTGCGCCAGACTTTTAGCGCTGACCTGGATCAACATGACTAAAGTAAGGGCAACTACTAACTGAAATTTCACAATAAATTTCCGATGAAGGTGTTTGCCCAAAGACAACCATCCCGACCAGACGGTCGCTGTATGAAATCTGAATTTCATTAACTTTGTATTGTTTGAGTTGATATTTAATAGTACACTAACCTTTGAATGATCGCTCCTACGCTTACGTCTTCTGATTGCAGTCAGAAGACGTTTTTCATTGAGCTTATGGCGGTTTTTAAGTTTCTCGTTCCATAGGCTAATTAGTTTTTAGGTGATAGATACTATTACTTTATTCAATGACAATACGTTTAACACCGTTATCTATCTCAATCTTACAGTTCAAATTATAGAACGATAAGATCTCCAGAACTTTGGAAGCGTTGGTATCACGATACACTTCTCCGGATAAACGTATGTTAGCAGCTTTACCTTTAAATACCACGTCCACATTATACCAGCGCGAAATCTGCCGTGCTACAGCATATATATCAGATTGATTGAAATTAAGTTTTCCGTTTTTCCAGGCAATAGCATCCGATACATCTACCTGAGCCACAGATAGTCCATTACTGCTATCGAGCGTGGCCTGTTGCCCCGGTTTCAGGATGACATTCCGGTATTTGCCTGTCTCAACTATGTTGACGGTTCCTTCTGCCAGTGTGGTTTTTATACTGGGCTCATCATCATAACTGCTAATATTAAAATGTGTACCCAGTACTTCTACAACCTGACCTTTGGAGAGCACTTTAAATGGTCTGTTGGCATCCCTGGCAACTTCAAAATATGCTTCTCCCTTTAACTCAACTAACCGTTCCTGAGATGTTTTGCTAATTCTATAGGTAAGCTGCGACGCCGCGTTTAACCAAACTTTTGATCCGTCTGGTAATGTAAGTTGGAATTGTCCGCCGCGTGGGGTTCTTAAGCAATTGGACACCGGGGTTTCTACTTCCTCTCCCTTTGATTCAGTCGCTACATAGGTTAACTGCCCCTTCGCATTTTTATAGATGGTATTACTTCCCGCTTTGGCAATAGCTCCGTTAGACTGATCATCCAATGCTATTTCGGTCCCGTCACCAAGCTGCAGTATGGCTATATTTCTACCAGGTGCGATATCTGCAGCATTGGAAAGTAGTTTATCTGATTTTGTAGTTTTGCCGGAAGGCCTGTAATTAAAATAAAAATAAGTTCCTGTGGAGATAATAATCAAAACAGCTGCAGCTGCTGCTACCATGGGATATCTAAATACTTTCCCCTCCTTTCTGAAAGGCTTTACTAGTCGGGTTCGAACTTCCGCGAGCTCCTTTTCCAAATCCTCCTCTTTAACTGCTGCTTTTTTTGACTCCAACAGCTCGTACCACAGTTCCACCTGCGCACGCTCATCTGGAGTACAATTTCCTGCCAGATAGCGTTTCAACAGATCCTGCATATTATTTTGTTCCATACTTATCACAATGTTGCTGTTTGTATAAGTATAGTACAATTAGTACATCGATGGGCGTAAAGGAAACTAAAAAAAATGTTCAGTCAGGCAAATCCCCGATAGTATTAATAGGGGGCCTAACTTAACACGCAACGATTTTAAAGCATTATTGACATGTTTCTTAACCGTAGCTTCCGAAAGACCTAACTGTATGGCTATCTCCTTGTGAGAAAGGTGATGCTCCCTGCTCATGCGAAAAACCTCCTGCATCTTTTCGGGTAATGAAGAAATTTCGCTTTCAATTATTCGCTTAAGTTCATTTTCGCGGGCTAAATAATCTGCAGCACTACTTTTTATAGGTGTCAAAAATTTGAGCGACTCTAAATAGGTGGTTTGTACCTTTTTGTGAACAATACGCTTTATGACCATATATCGCAGAGTGGCATGTAGATATCCTGCTAATGGCGTATCTACTGTTAATGAATAACGATTCTGCCATAATGCAACAAATACATCTTGTAATAAGTCTTTGACCTCATCAGTATCATCCAACTTCTTCCTCCCCTTTACATACAGCCCCCTTGCATGTCTGTTGTATATTTCCAGGTACGCCAAATGGTCGTCTTCCAACAGGAGCCCAACCAGGTCTTTATCGCAATATGTTTGATAATCTACAGCTTTCACAAATAAGATTATTGGTCGCCCATTAGCCACTTTACAAATTACAGATGCACCTTAAGATAAGGATCTCCTTTAAAAATTTCTCCGTTATACCAGATAGTACGTTGAATCAGCGCCTGGGCGTAAATAAATTTTATTTTTTCTGGTTCAATATTTTATGACATCAGTCCTGATATGGTTGCTACCTTCTAAAATTTTCCAAAACTAATAATAGTTCATGTAGGCAACGATAGACGGGGTATTAACAAAGTATTAAGTCTACTGTTAAAGAGATGGCAGCCGGCGAAGATCCGGTGGGCGACCTGAAAAAGGCCAATACAGGCTTACTTATCTATTAGAGGCGAGAGCCTGTCAATGCGCCATGCCTATTCAAAGTGACCTATACACAATAACTGAATTCCGTGGAGTTAGCGCCAATTACCATTTTTCAAAATCCGTTCCCTTTAACCAATAATCATAAAAATCTATCATTTCATTTATCTCCTTTTTCTTAAGAAGATATTCTTTAGTTTGTATTTGATGATCTTCCCTGCGTGAATTTAGCGCCTTCAATTCCTGTCTCTTCGCATGTCGTTTCTTGACGTTCTCATAATGCTCAAAGATTTTCTTCCGGGCCTCGAGGTACTCTTTACTTGATAAATAGCTACTATTCTGAAGCTGCACTCTTTCCAGGGAAGTTCCACACCTTTCTCTGTATGGAATTGTTTGACCAAATTGAAATAGTGGCTTCTGACGAATATACTGATCAAACCCCTCACAGGTAAATTCAATTTCACCACGTTGAGTAACAATTAGCCATGTAGTTTTGGTTTCATCAACTTGCCTTTCTATATAGTCAATCTCAAAAACGTCTTCCATTGCTATTTCAAAGTCGAAAGAAAGGATTTTTGCTTTCTTAAAAACCAATGTTGCAGGTGCAACCCAGAATGTAAAAGGTAATCCCTCAAGGTCCGGCTGATTCCATTTGACTATATAGTCAATATCAAATTCAAGGTCTTCCTTTAGGGTCATTTTATAGATCTGCGAATCATGCCAACTCATGATATCAAAATCCCTTTCAGTCCAAATACTTTTTGCTAATTCATAAGACTCCTCTATCATACTGATTGTTTTTAAAATGGAAATTTAATTCCTAAGATTTATCAGATTTACAACAACCTTAATCATCATCTCTTTTTCATCTGGTTTTGACTCCGCAATCATCAGTGTTAATGCCACTAAAGCATTGTCAGCAATCTTTTTAGAGCCATCGAAATGATAGAGTATTTTATTTTTCCCCAAAAACCATACAAATAAAAAAGCCGCAATCCGCTTATTCCCATCCGAAAAAGAATGATTCTTGATAACAAAATACAACAGATTGGCGGCCTTCTCTTCCACGCTGGAGTAAAGATATTGCCCCCCAAATGTCTGATAAATTGCAGCCAGTGATCCCTGAAATGATTCGTCCTTTTCGTTTCCAAATAAACTACTCCCGCCGAACTTATCACGAAGTCCCTGAATAGCCTCCATTGCGGCATGATAAGTTATTTCAAATAAATTTTCAGGAGTTGTTGATTCAATTTGAAGTATCTGATGATCATATTGATCCAGTACATCCAGTGCATAAGTATAATCTGTAATCACCTGTAGCAAACCGGTCGCCTCATCAGTAGGCACCCCTACACTGCCCAGCAATTTCACCGTTTGCTTTAATTCATCTAATTGACGGGATTGTTCTTCAAAACGCTTTTTATCAATAGCATAACCGTTCACCAGATAATCTTTCAGTATTTTATTGGCCCAGATGCGAAATTGTGTCCCTGTTATCGAACTAACTCTGTAGCCAATTGAGACAATCATATCCAGGTTATAATGTTCCAATTCCCTGTTAACAGCCCGTTTCCCCTCTTGCTGAACTATTCGGAATTTCCGAATAGTTGTCTCCCGTTCCAATTCATTAGCATCGTATATATGTTTAATATGCTCACTTATATTGGCTCTACTGGATTGAAACAGGTCGATAATCTGGGCCTGAGTCAACCATAGCGTCTCATGCTCCAACTTTACATCAATAGTCATTTCTCCGTTTGGAAGCTGATATATCAAGATTGGTCCGTTGGTCATAGTCTGTATTTTTGATAAAAATAGCACGTCAAAAGTAAAAACCCAACAAAGCTCACCTCTTAATGTATTGCCTTGCAAATAGTGATTAACAAAATCATTCGACAGGAAGCAGAGCAATAATCCACGAACGTTACCTCTTCCAAAGATTATAAATAATCTATATTAGCTTTCATCTAATACAATAAATCAAGATGATAATCATTGGCGATCTTCATGGAGGCTATCCGGAAATACTTTCCAAAATCAAAAAATTCCAACTCGAGAAAACTTCCTTTATACAAGTCGGCGACTGGGGACTTGGCTTTCAGCATAAGGAACTTGACATAAAAGCATTATCTCAAATTGATAAATTTCTTAGGGAGAAGGAAAACTATTTGTACATATTGAGAGGCAACCATGATAATAAATGGTTCTGGGATAACCGGGATATTTTCAATCTTCAAAACGTTAAACTGGTACAAGATTACGAAGTACTTGAAATAGAAAATCAACAGGTCATTTTTATTGGCGGTGGTATATCCATTGACCGGTTAAGCAGAACACCCGGTAAAGATTATTGGCCTGACGAAGGAATCAAATTTGATGTGGCCTTACTACAATCGGCATGTGCGCAAGGTATTGACATAGCTATTTCGCACGTTGCCCCTAAAGAAACATGGCCTTATACCTTTGATCCCATCGTTCTCAATTTTATTATTAAAGAGATGGCCGCCGGCAAGGACCTTGCTACTGATCTGGAAAACGAAAGGCAACTAATGAGCCAGATCCATTCCTATCTTAAAGCTGCAGGATGCCGGGAGTGGTATTATGGTCACTATCATGAATCCCATATGACAGAAAGAGATGGCGTAGTTTTCAGATGTCTAGCCATACAGGAAATGTATGACATAAAATAAATTTAATCCTTACTTCCCGATACAAAACTTACTAAAAATATAATCCAACCTATCTTCATTCGTCACCTCTCCGGTAATCTCTCCCAGATAATGCAAACAAAGCCGAATATCCAGTGCCAGCAAGTCTCCCGGCAATCCGTTATCCATGCCATCTTTCACATCCTGTAATGATTTCAGGACTTCTTTCAATGCGGCATAGTGCCTGGCATTGGTAATGATGGTGTCTTCTGTATTTACATCTCCGGCAATGACTTTATGTACCAGTGCATCTTTCAGTTCCTGGATATGTGCATGATTTTTTGCGGAGATAAACAGGATTTCCGGGATGTCGGCAAACTTAGTGCGGATGGCTGCTTCGCCGGTGATATCTGTTTTATTTCCTACGAGGAGGTAGTTGATGTTATCTGCCTGGAAGGTATTGATCTGATGACGTATATCCGTGGCAGTTAGTTCATTTACATCGAACAGGTAAACTACTACACCGGCTTCTTTAATTTTCTCCATCGTTTTTTGTACACCGATACTTTCGATGGTATCGAGGCTTTCGCGGATACCGGCGGTGTCGATGAGGCGGAAAAGGATGCCATCGATATTCAGTACTTCTTCAATGGTATCGCGGGTAGTGCCGGCAATATCGCTCACGATGGCGCGGTTTTCATTGAGGAGGGTATTGAGCAGGGTTGATTTACCGGCATTGGGTTTACCCACAATGGCGGTGTTGACGCCATTTTTGATCACATTTCCCATGCGAAAGGAATCGATCAGGTGTCGCAGCGTACCGGTAGCATTTGAAATAAGGCGATATAAGCCCGTACGATCGGCGAACTCCACATCTTCCTGGCTGAAGTCCAACTCGAGCTCAATAAGGGCGGAAAAGGTAATTAATTGCTCCCGGAGGGCATGTAATTCCTTAGAGAACCCTCCGCGCATTTGCTGCATGGCTGTTTGATGGGAAGCGGCTGAGTTGCTGGCGATGAGGTCGGCAACGGATTCTGCCTGGGTAAGGTCTAGTTTTCCGTTGAGGAATGCCCGCTGGGTGAATTCTCCCGGTTTGGCCAGGCGTGCACCCGCTTTTATGGTGGCATCAATAATTTGTTGCTGGATATAGGGAGATCCGTGGCAGGAAATCTCTATCACATCTTCGCCGGTATAAGAACGGGGGCCTTTATACAGGCTGATTACCACTTCATCAATAATACGTCCTTCTGAAACGATGCTGCCGAAATGCAGGGTATGGCTGGCCTGTTGGGTCAGGTCTTTGGCTGGGAATAAGCTGTTACAGATGGCATAGGTAGCGGGGCCGCTCAGTCTTATTACTGCAATGGCGCCGAGGCCTGGTGCAGTAGCCACTGCTACAATAGTATCATCAAATCCGGTTAGTTTACCCAGCATATCTGTTTTCGTTTATGATTATTCCCAAAGGGCACAAATTTACGATAATTGGGGATAGTAGTGTAGGGTATAAAGCAAAGGTCCCGTTCCAACGATGTTGAAACGGGACCTTGCAAATTATGTTGATACAGTACTACTCCTGCAAAGTAAAGCGGATAGGGAGGTTGAACTGTACAGAAACCTGGCGGCCATTTTGCTTACCAGCTTTCCATTTAGGCATGGTTTTCACCACGCGAACAGCTTCTTCTTCCAGGCCACCACCTTTTGCGGCACCTACTGTTTTAACGTCTTTAATGTTTCCTTCAGAGTCTACTACGAACTGAACGAATACTGTACCGGAGATACCATTTTCCTGCGCAACGCGTGGGTAACGGATATTTTTACTCAGGTACTTCGCCAGTGCTTCCTCACCACCCGGGAAGGTTGGAGGTTGTTCTACGAAGGTAAAGATTTCCTCTTTGGCAGGAGCAGCCGGAGCGGTAACTACACCGGTACCTTTGCTGTCTTCCAGTAATCCCGGATCGATACCGTTTGGATCACCTTCCACAGTTTTAGTACTGATGGCTTTGTCCTTGATGTCCTCATGTTTCGGAGGTTCCTCATCCGGTGGTACTTCATTATCTTTCTTAATAACCGGAGGAGTGAATTGTACTGACGGTTTTACCGGTGGCGGTGGCGCAGGCGGAGGTGGAGGTGGAGGTGGTGTTTTCGGATCATCCGGTAACTTCACATCCTCCATCTTAATTTCCTGTATCACCGGCTTCTTCAGGTTGTCACCCTCTGAAGCTCTTACCCACTGTGATATCATGTACGTTGCAAAGAATATTACAAACAATGACGCGGTTCCCAGAATGGCATTCCGCACACGCTTATTATACTGTCTCCGCAAATCGTACGCCCCATAATCCTTATTCCTGCCGTCAAACAGGATATCAAGAAAATCGGACTTTAAGACTTTAGCAGAATCCATTGTTGTTGTTTTATTATGGATGCAAAAAAATAATTATTCCACAAAACTATTTAGCTGGCGCTGGAGTAGAAGTTACACCGTTAGCAGCTTCGGTAGACTGTATCCATTTTTTATCCTGGTCACTGATGTCTACAGTTGCGTAACGCTGAATTCTGTTGATCGCCATTTCGTCGAGGATATCAACGAAGTTCTTATAATTGGCCTGATCATCAGCCTTTATAATTACTACAACGTCTTCTGGTTCACCTTTTGCATTCCGCAGTTTGGCAACTTCGTCCCTTTTCTTAATGATCTCATCTCTGATTCCTCCGGTATTAGCAAAAGTTGTTGCTTTGAAGAATTCAGGATTAGCAGAAGCATTAGGGTCTTGCGCCAAACCTTCGTAATAGTAAACTCGATTATCTTTTCCGAGTAAGATGGTAAGAGCAGTACTTTCTTTTACTTTGTTCTGATCTTTCTCATTCTCGGTATCTTTTGGCATGATCAAGTCCATTGTTTTGGGCTTGGACATGGTAGTGGTAAGCATGAAGAAGGTAATCAACAGAAAACCTAAATCCACCATGGGCGTCATATCTACACGGGTAGACTGTTTCTTGGATTTCGTCCCACCGTGTTTCTTCCCTTTCCCACCACTACTACTGGTATCCATTTCTGCCATAGTAGCCAATTTTTTTAGTTACTTAAATCAACAGCCTTCCAGGTCAGGAAGCAATTGCTGTCGTTTACTTATGTTTACCACCGGCCTGTTGCTCTTCCCAGGCAGCAGTACCTTTCGGTGCTTCTTCCAGGTTAGTAACCAGGTTCAGCTTCTGGATTTTCTTTCTTTTGAAAGTATCCAGGATTTCTTTGATCTTAGGATAAGGAGTTTGGTTATCCGCCTTAATACAATACTTCACTTTATTGAGGTTTGTACCTTGGGCTGCGTTACCATAATCAATCCACGCTCCTAATTCTCCACTGGCAGAATCTGTAGGGATTCCTTTATCCAGACCGGAAGTTTTACGCTGCTCCTCGCTGAGGGCCAGGTAAGCTTTCAGATCTTTGATAGGTGCTCCTACGCTGGCTCCGGTGACAAAGTTTTTGATTTCTTTTTCATCCAGACCCAGTTTGAACTGCGTATTCAGATCTTCTATCAGCTTTCTTCTTTTAGGCTGGCCATCCATGCTGAAAAACACTCTACCATCCTTATCTACTGTGAATAATAACACATCAGAATCAGGCAAAAGGGTGGTGTTAATAGAGGATGGGGTAACTACCGTTACCGGTTCATCCGGTTTGAACTTCGTTGCCAGCATAAAGAAAGTTAATAGCAGGAAAGCCACATCACACATTGCTGTCATGTCAATGTTGGTGCTTTTCCTTGGCATTTTAACTTTAGGCATCTTTACTCTGTTTTATGGTTTACTTTAAATAGATTCAAAACCGCTTACTTTCCACAAAATAATCCTGGATTATTTGTGATTAGCAGCAAAGCTCTGTGTTAAAGTAAAGCCAGATTCGTCAATAGCGTAAGTGATGCTATCGATGTTGGTAGTAAAGTAGTTGTACATGATAATCGCTACTGCAGAAGTACCGATACCCAGTGCAGTGTTGATCAACGCCTCAGAGATACCACCTGCCAGCTGTGCAGAGTCTGGTGCACCACCGGAAGACATCGCTGCGAACGCACGGATCATACCCAATACTGTACCGAACAAACCTAACAGGGTAGCTACGGAAGCAATAGTAGATAAGAACACCAGGTTCTTTTCCATCATTGGCAGTTCCAATGCAGTTGTTTCTTCAATTTCGTTTTTAATGGTCAGAATTTTCTGCTCTGTATCCAGCTCAGTATTAGTAACCATTTCTTTGTACTTTTTCAGACCAGCTTTCAGAACGTTACCAACAGAACCTTTTTGTTTGTCACACTCAGCCAGTGCTGCATCTATATTGCGGTTAGCCAGGTGATACTGTACTTTACGTACCAGTTCAGAACCACTGAATTTACCTTTTGCTTTTGACAGGTAAAGGAAACGCTCAATTACGAATGTCAGACAAACCAGTAACACAGAAATCAGGATAGGTACGATCAGACCACCTTTGTAAACTGTACCAAACCATTTACCAATACCAGAATCAACTGGGTGACTTTCTGGATTGTTACCCACGAAGTTGGCTGGGTTACCTAATACAAAAAAGTAAAACAGAAAGCCTATCACTAAGCAGATAGGAACAGCCAACGCCGCGAACAGGTTGGATGACTTTTTAGGTTGATGAGAAGAAGCCTTAGCTGTAGCTGCAGTCACAGTTGTTTTAGTCTCAGCCATGTTGATTGAAATTTTAGTGTTAAAAATTAAACTATTGTTTGTTAGAAGTTACTAATTACGATTACTACGATACCCCGTTATTGTGGAATGCCCTTCCGCACTCAATTTACTGTTTTAATCAGTGATTCGCAAAGTTATAAGGTTGGTCCAAAAAAACAAGTGCAGCTCAAAAAAACCCACAAAAATTAACTTTCACACGCAAAAGCCCCACCACAGGGCTTTTCGACCACTCATTTTTTTAGAGCAAACACTTACATAAGCGAATAAACCAATATCGCAGTTTTCACAACTGATTGTTACTGTCCCAATTCTTGAAATAGTTTGATTTTTTTCAAAGTTGGACGCACAATTTAAGAAAAAATTCAAATGTTCCAACAGAAATCTTACAATTCTGATAACTTATTTATTCCCGCGCCAGTAAACACTTTCAGCCCAAGCTAATAGCATTTAGCATTGGAAGATAGCATATTTTTACTTCTTCCTTCCCTAAATTCAATAGCATAGCGGACATCATCTTCCACACTTCCCTTTCTCCATATAAAATTATTATCTGCTATAATAATAAATACTTACATAAAAAAAGTTGCCCCCGCAACTACTGTTTTAACATTTACTTTTCAATTCTACTTCTTTTTTTCCATTCCTACAGCCTTTACTGCGCTTATGGATTTTCCTGATAAGTTAATACTTAATATACTTACTTGCAAAGGTTTTTAAAAAAACATAACAAGCAATCAAAAACCACTTATTAAAACTGTAATGAGCAAACCACTTCACAACAAACTGATAATAGCCATGGCAGGCGCCTTCTGCCTGGGTACTGCAGTTTTCCACCCTGCGGAAGCACAACGGAAAAAACATTCCAAAGATACCGCGCCAACTAGTCCTGCAGCCGCCAAAGATTCAACCGGCAAACCTCCCATGATTAAACCAGGCCCTAAACCTGGTCCTAAACCTTTCGCTGAAGTTATCACCGATAAAGCAAAATCCGACTCCGGTTTGTTCAATATCTACAAACTCGATGACCGCTTCTTCTTCGAAATTCCTGATACCCTCCTGGGCAGAGATATACTGGTAGTAAACAGAATTTCCAAATCCGCCGCTGGCCTCCGCGCCATGATGATGGGATTCAGCGGTGATATCATCAACGAAAATGTGATCCGCTTTGAGAAAGGCCCTAACAATCGCATCTTCCTGAAAAATATCTCCTATTCAGAAGTATCAAAGGACTCCACACAACCTATGTTTACCTCTGTAAGGAATTCTAACCTGCAGCCAATTGTAGCCGCCTTCGATGTTAAAGCGCTCTCTAAAAATAACAATGGTACCGTCATCGATATGACCGACTTCATCAGCGGCGATAACGATATCCTGTTCTTCGACGGCCAGGTAAAAAACATGCTCAAACTCGGTGGCGTTCAACCAGATAAATCTTACATCTCCGATGTAAAATCCTATCCGCTGAACACCGAAATTAAAACCGTAAAAACATATAGCAAAAGTGGCGGCCCCGCCGGCCCGGGTATGCCTCCGGCTCCAGGTGGCAACGCTACCGTGGAACTGAACAGCTCTATGGTATTACTGCCTGCTGTACCCATGCAGCCACGCTACTTCGATCCACGCGTTGGTTACTTCACCACCAGCGTAACAGACTTCGATGCAGATCCTCAAGGCGTTAAAAAACTCCAGATGATCACCCGCTGGCGCCTGGAACCTAAGCCGGAAGACATGGAAAAATACAAACGCGGCGAACTGGTGGAACCAATAAAACCCATTGTGTTTTATATCGACCCCGCTACCCCCGAAAAATGGCGTAAATACCTGATCCTCGGCGTAAACGACTGGCAAAAAGCTTTCGAAGAAGCCGGATTCAAAAATGCCATCATTGCTAAAATGGCTCCTACGCCCCAGGAAGATTCTACCTGGTCTATCGAAGATGCACGCTTCTCCGCTATCGTGTATAAACCTTCCGATGTGCCCAATGCCAGCGGTCCGCACGTCCACGATCCACGCTCCGGTGAAATCATCGAAAGCCATATCAACTGGTACCACAACGTAATGCGCTTACTGCGTAACTGGTATTTCGTTCAGGCCGCTCCTAATGATCCACGCGCCCGTAACATGCAATTCAGCGATGAACTGATGGGAGAACTGATCCGCTTCGTATCTTCCCATGAAGTAGGTCACACCCTCGGTTTACGTCATAACTTCGGCTCCAGCTCTACTTATCCTGTTGAAAAATTACGCGATAAAGAATGGGTAAAACAAAACGGACACGCCGCCTCTATCATGGACTATGCGCGTTTCAACTATGTAGCACAACCAGGCGACGGCATCAGCGGTGCTGACCTCTATCCACGTATCAACTACTACGATAAATGGGCCATCCAATGGGGCTACAAATTACTGCCACAAGCTAAATCAGCCGAAGCAGAAACACCTATCCTGAACAAATGGACTGTAGAAAAACTGAAGGATAAAAAATTCTGGTTTGGTACAGAAAGTAATCCGGATGATCCAAGATCACAGAACGAGGATCTGGGCGACAATGCCATGATTGCAAGTACTTACGGTATTAAAAATCTGCAATATATCATGCCTAACCTCCTTACCTGGACCAAGGTTGAGAACGAAGGATATGGCAACCTGTCTGAGTTATACAGAGAAGTAGTAGGCCAGTTTGGCCGGTACATGGGCCACGTGGCCAAGAATGTAGGCGGTATCTACGAAACTCCTAAAACCGTAGAACAAGAAGGTGCAGTGTATGAATATGTACCAAAAGCTACACAGAAGGAAGCCATTCAGTTCCTGAACAAGCAATTGTTCACTACCCCTAAATGGCTGATCAACCAGGACCTGCTGAATCGCTTTGGTGGAGATCCTGTTTCCATGATCCTTTCCCGCCAGGAACCAGTACTGGACAGATTAATGAGTGCTAATACCCTCAAAAAAATGACCAGTAGTGAAACCGCTTTAGGCGCGCAGGCTTATGCTCCCACTGATTTGCTGAATGACCTGAAAAAATCGATCTTCTCAGAAATATATGCACATCAGTCCGTAGACGTGTACCGCAGAAACCTGCAACGCGCCTATGTTGATAACCTGGCAGAACTGGTAAATCCTCCTGCAGCAAATCCAATGGCAGCCATGTATGGTTATTCGCCTGCGGATCCAACTAAAACAGATGCTGCTGGTATTGGCCGCGCCCAACTGATAGCACTCAGAACAGAACTGCGTGCAGCAGCAGCCGGTGGCGACGCTATGACCCGCAACCATATACAGGACCTGATTGCCCGTATCGGTAAAGCATTGGATCCTAAATAACTAACAAGCATACACGAAAATAGCCGCACCCTTTCCGTTATCAACGGAAAGGGTGCTTTCGTTAATGTATCCCCCAAAGCGTCGTAATTCTTCCGGAAAATGCTTAATATCGCTACATTATTTACTCACGAAGCCTCAAAAAGTGAAAGATCGGACTAACAAAATAACAATTTACGATATAGCCAGTAAACTGAACCTGTCTGCATCTACCGTGTCCCGTGCATTGCAAAACAATCCACTGATCAACATGGAAACGCGGGAAAAAGTACAACAAACGGCTACAGAAATGGGCTATGTCCCAAACTGGATTGCGTCCAGTTTACGGAAAAAACGGTCAAATATCCTTGGCCTGATTGTTCCCCGCACCTCCATGTACTTTCAAAGCACTGCGATAAGTGGTATCCAGCATGAAGCCCATAAGTATGGATTTAGTATCGTAATTGGCCAATCCGATGAAACAGTGGCCATGGAAAAGGAACTGGTACATACTTTCTACTCTCTCCGGGTAGATGGCTTGCTGGCAGTAGCTTCTATGTTCACTACCAACTTTGATCATTTCAATCCATTCATTAAAAATAATATCCCACTGGTATTCTACGATCGCGTGCCTACCGATTTCCAGGGCTATACCATTACCGGGGATGACTTCAAAGGTGGTTTTCTGGCCACAGAACATTTGATAAAACAAGGTTGTAAACGCATTGCCCATTTCTCCGGACAGCTGACCTGTAATCTTTACCAGCAAAGACTTTCCGGTTACAAAGAAGCGCTTGCACAATACGATATCCCTTTCGATGAGGAACTGGTATACGTACACGATTTAACGATGGATTCCGGTACTGTGGCGGCCCAACAATTATTCGATGCACAAAAAATGCCAGATGGTATGTTTGCTGCAAATGATAGCTCTGCGGTTGCTTTTATCCGGGAGGCCAAGAAAAGAAATATTGCCGTTCCGCAGCAAATCAAAGTAGTAGGCTATTCTAACGATCTGTCTTCCCGCATTATTTCACCTTCGCTGACCACTGTTGAACAGTCCGGATACAATATGGGACAAAAGGCTGTGGAAACAATTGTTCAATTGATTAACCAGGAAGAAACCGTAAAAGTGACTAAAAATTATATCTTTCCGGTGGAATTAATAAAACGCGAATCCACTGCTATATAAAGTGAAATTTAACCGATACACTGTATTAAACATAACCTACAACTTTTTATGAAACCACATATCTACGCAGCTTTATTATGTTCTGCTGCCATTGCAGTCACCTCTTGTAACAAACATATTTATGTTCCTAACCAGGTGAATGCGCCGTTATTAAAAGAACGCTATGAATTTAAAGGCAGTGTTACACCAACTAACCTTCAGGGGGCCTTTGCAGTTACTGATAACATTGGTATTATGGCCAATGGACAGTACCTCTATGGCTTCAATTATGTAGATCCTACTAACGAAAATAGTAATGAAGACCTGGTCTCCAACCGCACCCGTGGGGGCTTAGTAGAAGGGGCTGTTGGCTACTTCAAACCTTTCGGTCCCCGGAAGAAAATGGTATTTGATGTGTACGCAGGCTATGGCGGTGGAAGTTTTAAAACATTTACCCATCGCCCTGATGCAAATGATGGAACTAACATTAACGACTATCTGCTAAAAAATCGTTTCAGTAAGGTGTTTGTACAACCAAGTATCGGGTTTGTAAATCCTGTTGTGGAAACTATTTTCACCAGCCGCTTTTCTGTGGTCAACTTTTACAACAGCCAATTTGGACCAAAGGCTTTTGAAAACGATGAAACCGGTAAAACTGATTTCCTCCGCATCAATGATAAGCCGATTGCTTTTTATGAACCCGCTTTTACTGTCAGAGTAGGGTATAAGTATGTGAAATTTCAATCGCAACTGCAGTTTTCTGTTCCTTTAAATAATGGATCCTGGAATAATTACGGTGATAATTACAACATGAACCGGTATTTTCAACAAGTCAATTTCACCATGGGAGTTGCTGTAAATATCGCTCACTGGTATGATGATATAAGAAGAAAAAGAGAATAGTATTAAATCCGGGATAAAGCCCGGATTTTTTTATTTAGGGAGATGATTACCGAAGATGATTATTGAGGGAGATGATAAACATTTGCTCTCTCTTTTGATAAAAATAAAGAAGCCTTAGCGTATAAACACTAAGGCTTCTTTTTAATAAGTATGGCAGCTACCTACTCTCCCGCATGATAGTGCAGTACCATCGGCCATGAGGGACTTAACTTCTCTGTTCGGAATGGGAAGAGGTGAACACCCTCGGCAAAACCACCATAAGATCTTTCGCCTGTGTTAGCAGGCAATAATATATTATGAAAGTTCTAACGAACTTGTAAAAATTGTAGTAAATACTTTCAACATCGTTGAAAGTGATAATCCTTCAACAGCTTTTCTGTAAGGATGAAAAAAGAAAAAGCCTTAGTACACAAGTACCAAGGCTTCTCTTAATAAGTATGGCAGCTACCTACTCTCCCGCATGATAGTGCAGTACCATCGGCCATGAGGGGCTTAACTTCTCTGTTCGGAATGGGAAGAGGTGAACACCCTCGGCAAAACCACCATAAGATCTTTTTGCTGTTACAGCAAACTAATAAGATAACATATCGGGAAAGTTGTATTCAAAATTCTTTAGCGCAATATTTAAAAAATTAAAGCTTACGGGCAATTAGTATTACTCGGCTGCGATGTTACCACCCTTACACCTGTAACCTATCAACGTCGTAGTCTCCGACGGCCCTTAAAAGTAAACTCATCTTGAAGCAGGTTTCACGCTTAGATGCTTTCAGCGTTTATCCTATCCGTACATAGCTACTCTGCACTGCACCTGGCGGCACAACAGATACACCAGCGGTACGTACGACCCGGTCCTCTCGTACTAAGGTCATGTCCTCTCAATTTACTAACGATCACAACAGATAGGGACCGAACTGTCTTGCGACGTTCTGAACCCAGTTCACGTGCCACTTTAATCGGCGAACAGCCGAACCCTTGGGACCTTCTCCAGCCCCAGGATGTGACGAACCGACATCGAGGTGCCAAACCTCACCGTCGATATGAGCTCTTGGGTGAGATCAGCCTGTTATCCCCGGAGTACCTTTTATCCTTTGAGCGATGGCCCTTCCATACAGAACCACCGGATCACTTTAGCCTGCTTTCGCACCTGCTCGGCTTGTTTGCCTCACAGTCAAGCACCCTTATACTAATGCGCTCTGCGTACGATTACCAACCGTACTGAGGGTACCTTTGCGAGCCTCCGTTACCTTTTAGGAGGCGACCACCCCAGTCAAACTACCCACCAAACAATGTCTCCGTTGCCGGATTAGACTCTAAATAACAGAAGGTTGGTATTTCAACGATGACTCCACAACTCCTGGCGAAGCTGCTTCATAGTCTCCCAACTATCCTACACATCTGGCATTCAAAATCAATGTTAAGTTGTAGTGAAGGTTCACGGGGTCTTTCCGTCCCGTTGCGATTAACCGGCATCTTCACCGATACTACAATTTCACCGAGCTCGTGGTAGAGACAGTGTACAACTCATTAGACCATTCGTGCAGGTCGGAACTTACCCGACAAGGAATTTCGCTACCTTAGGACCGTTATAGTTACGGCCGCCGTTTACTGGGGCTTCAGTCAGAAGCTTTGGGTTACCCCGAACATCCTTCCTTAACCTTCCAGCACCGGGCAGGTATCAGGCTCTATACGTCATCTTTCG
>NZ_CM197955.1:6607500-6612500 GCF_059511905.2 Chitinophaga sp. 9-1-y
GTCCTCTCAATTTACTAACGATCACAACAGATAGGGACCGAACTGTCTTGCGACGTTCTGAACCCAGTTCACGTGCCACTTTAATCGGCGAACAGCCGAACCCTTGGGACCTTCTCCAGCCCCAGGATGTGACGAACCGACATCGAGGTGCCAAACCTCACCGTCGATATGAGCTCTTGGGTGAGATCAGCCTGTTATCCCCGGAGTACCTTTTATCCTTTGAGCGATGGCCCTTCCATACAGAACCACCGGATCACTTTAGCCTGCTTTCGCACCTGCTCGGCTTGTTTGCCTCACAGTCAAGCACCCTTATACTAATGCGCTCTACGTACGATTACCAACCGTACTGAGGGTACCTTTGCGAGCCTCCGTTACCTTTTAGGAGGCGACCACCCCAGTCAAACTACCCACCAAACAATGTCTCCGTTGCCGGATTAGACTCTAAATAACAGAAGGTTGGTATTTCAACGATGACTCCACAACTCCTGGCGAAGCTGCTTCATAGTCTCCCAACTATCCTACACATCTGGCATTCAAAATCAATGTTAAGTTGTAGTGAAGGTTCACGGGGTCTTTCCGTCCCGTTGCGATTAACCGGCATCTTCACCGATACTACAATTTCACCGAGCTCGTGGTAGAGACAGTGTACAACTCATTAGACCATTCGTGCAGGTCGGAACTTACCCGACAAGGAATTTCGCTACCTTAGGACCGTTATAGTTACGGCCGCCGTTTACTGGGGCTTCAGTCAGAAGCTTTGGATTGCTCCGAACATCCTTCCTTAACCTTCCAGCACCGGGCAGGTATCAGGCTCTATACGTCATCTTTCGATTTTGCAGGGCCCTGTGTTTTTGTTAAACAGTTGGTTGTACCATTTTACTGAGGCCGCATTACTGCGGCACGCCTTATCCCGAAGTTACAGCGTCAATTTGCCTAGTTCCTTTACCACGGATCACTCGAGCGCCTGAGAATACTCATCTCGACTACCTGTGTCGGTTTACGGTACGGGCTGCTATAAACGAACCTTAGAAGTTTTTCTTGGAAGTCTGATTAGGGATACTATCAACGCGGCCGAAGCTTTGTTGTACTATCAGGTTTCATCATCATTGGCGGATTTGCCAACCAACAATATAACTACACCCTTTAACGCACTATTCCGTAAGTGCGCGATCCTTTCACTACTCCGTTACTCCATCGAATTTATAGCAGGTACTGGAATATTCACCAGTTTGCCATCAGCTACGCCTTTCGGCTTTGCCTAAGGACCCGACTAACCCTGATCCGATTAGCGTTGATCAGGAACCCTTAGTCTTACGGCGATAAGATTTTTCATCTTATTTATCGTTACTTATGCCTACATTTTCTTTTCTAAACGCTCCAGCATGTCTCGCAACACACCTTCGATGCAGTTTAGAATGCTCCCCTACCGTCTAGCACCTAAATGCTAGGCCTAAAGCTTCGGTTATATGTTTGATGCCCGATTATTTTCCGTGCCCAAACCCTCGACCAGTGAGCTGTTACGCACTCTTTAAATGAATGGCTGCTTCCAAGCCAACATCCTGGCTGTTTTAGGATTTGAACCGCGTTTGTTCAACTTAACATATCATTAGGGACCTTAGCTGTTAGTCTGGGTTATTTCCCTCTCGGCCATGGACCTTAGCGCCCACAGCCTCACTCCTGGAGATTATATTATAGCATTCGGAGTTTATTAGGGTTTGGTAGGCGGTGAAGCCCCCTAGCCCAATTAGTAGCTCTACCTCTATAATACGTCTATATCCAAGGCTGTTCCTAAAAACATTTCGGGGAGAACGAGCTATCTCTCAGTTTGATTGGCCTTTCACCCCTATCCACAGGTCATCCCATAGCTTTTCAACGCTAATGAGTTCGGGCCTCCAGTTAGTTTTACCTAACCTTCACCCTGCCCATGGATAGATCACAAAGTTTCGCGTCTACCCCCACTGACTGATTCGCTCTGTTAGAACTTGCTTTCGCTACGGCTCCGGTACTGAAGACCTTAACCTTGCCAGTGAGGAGTAACTCGTAGGCTCATTATGCAAAAGGCACGCCGTCACCATTGCTGGCTCCGACCGCTTGTAAGCGCACGGTTTCAGGAACTATTTCACTCTCCTGTTCGGAGTACTTTTCACCTTTCCCTTACGGTACTGGTTCACTATCGGTATCTAAGGAGTATTTAGCCTTACCAGATGGTGCTGGCAGTTTCATACAGGATTCCTCCGGTCCCGCACTACTCAGGATACTACACGTCCTCCAGAATTTCTGTCTACAGGGCTATCACCTGCTACGGCTCATCTTTCCAGATGATTCAACTTGATCTGAACTTCTAAAAGTAGTCCTACAACCCCGGATAGAATTGCTTCGATCCGGTTTGGGCTCTTCCCCGTTCGCTCGCCACTACTTAGGGAATCATTATTTATTTTCTTTTCCTACAGGTACTTAGATGTTTCAGTTCCCTGCGTTGGCTCTCCTTGCGGAGTAATACACCTTCAGTGTACTGGGTTGTCCCATTCGGAAATCTACGGATGTAACGATCGTTTGCATCTCCCCGTAGCTTATCGCAGCTTACCACGTCCTTCGTCGCCTCTTAGATCCTAGGCATCCACCATGCGCTCTTATTCGCTTTAAAAAATTTAGTATTCAAATATTACTATTTCGAATACAACTTGCATTTCCCAATATGTCAAAGAACTTTTAATCACTGATCTCTTTTACAAGATTTCATTTCCGTGATTATTGCCGATGTGTGAGATCCGATCTCTGTGACTCTCTAGTCAAACACCTTGTTATTATTATAAGAACTTATATTCCGTATCGCGTTGTTTGCGTTGGGGTTGCAAAGGTAGTGATCTTTTATTTAACCACCAAAACTTTTTTAAAGTTTTTTGCATCTTTAATTATCTTAGTATCAATGACTTGTCTATTGGGAAAGTGCTTTAAATACTTTGATAATCAAACCCTTATTTTGCAAAGAACACTAGCTTTTTGAAGCGGATGGCAAAGATATAACCTTTATCATTCGCAGCAAAAATTATTTCAACTTAATTGCTATTTATTTTCTGTATTTCAAACTGATATTAAGCACCTGGCTTAAGTGTGGTTTCATTCTTTTTTAGAGAGATGAAAACCGTGATGACACTAATTGTAAAGTGTAAGTGGTAGGATGTTGCCTAACCTGGTGTATCATCTGTTGCAGTAGTAATCTGCTTTGTAAAGAACTGTGTCTGTATGCTTCGAGTCCCTACTCTTTAGTAAAGGTCTCTACTTATATAAGAAAGAAAAAGCCTTAGTACACGAGTACTAAGGCTTCTCTTAATAAGTATGGCAGCTACCTACTCTCCCGCATGATAGTGCAGTACCATCGGCCATGAGGGGCTTAACTTCTCTGTTCGGAATGGGAAGAGGTGAACACCCTCGGCAAAACCACCATAAGATCTTTTTTGCTATTACAGCAAACTAATAAGATAACATATCGGGAAAGTTGTATTCAAAACTCTTTAGCGTAATATTTAAAAAATTAAAGCTTACGGGCAATTAGTATTACTCGGCTGCGATGTTACCACCCTTACACCTGTAACCTATCAACGTCGTAGTCTCCGACGGCCCTTAAAAGTAAACTCATCTTGAAGCAGGTTTCACGCTTAGATGCTTTCAGCGTTTATCCTATCCGTACATAGCTACTCTGCACTGCACCTGGCGGCACAACAGATACACCAGCGGTACGTACGACCCGGTCCTCTCGTACTAAGGTCATGTCCTCTCAATTTACTAACGATCACAACAGATAGGGACCGAACTGTCTTGCGACGTTCTGAACCCAGTTCACGTGCCACTTTAATCGGCGAACAGCCGAACCCTTGGGACCTTCTCCAGCCCCAGGATGTGACGAACCGACATCGAGGTGCCAAACCTCACCGTCGATATGAGCTCTTGGGTGAGATCAGCCTGTTATCCCCGGAGTACCTTTTATCCTTTGAGCGATGGCCCTTCCATACAGAACCACCGGATCACTTTAGCCTGCTTTCGCACCTGCTCGGCTTGTTTGCCTCACAGTCAAGCACCCTTATACTAATGCGCTCTGCGTACGATTACCAACCGTACTGAGGGTACCTTTGCGAGCCTCCGTTACCTTTTAGGAGGCGACCACCCCAGTCAAACTACCCACCAAACAATGTCTCCGTTGCCGGATTAGACTCTAAATAACAGAAGGTTGGTATTTCAACGATGACTCCACAACTCCTGGCGAAGCTGCTTCATAGTCTCCCAACTATCCTACACATCTGGCATTCAAAATCAATGTTAAGTTGTAGTGAAGGTTCACGGGGTCTTTCCGTCCCGTTGCGATTAACCGGCATCTTCACCGATACTACAATTTCACCGAGCTCGTGGTAGAGACAGTGTACAACTCATTAGACCATTCGTGCAGGTCGGAACTTACCCGACAAGGAATTTCGCTACCTTAGGACCGTTATAGTTACGGCCGCCGTTTACTGGGGCTTCAGTCAGAAGCTTTGGATTACTCCGAACATCCTTCCTTAACCTTCCAGCACCGGGCAGGTATCAGGCTCTATACGTCATCTTTCGATTTTGCAGGGCCCTGTGTTTTTGTTAAACAGTTGGTTGTACCATTTTACTGAGGCCGCATTACTGCGGCACGCCTTATCCCGAAGTTACAGCGTCAATTTGCCTAGTTCCTTTACCACGGATCACTCGAGCGCCTGAGAATACTCATCTCGACTACCTGTGTCGGTTTACGGTACGGGCTGCTATAAACGAACCTTAGAAGTTTTTCTTGGAAGTCTGATTAGGGATACTATCAACGCGGCCGAAGCTTTGTTGTACTATCAGGTTTCATCATCATCGGCGGATTTTCCAACCAACAATATAACTACACCCTTTAACGCACTATTCCGTAAGTGCGCGATCCTTTCACTACTCCGTTACTCCATCGAATTTATAGCAGGTACTGGAATATTCACCAGTTT
>NZ_CM197955.1:6622500-6625000 GCF_059511905.2 Chitinophaga sp. 9-1-y
CAGCGTTTATCCTATCCGTACATAGCTACTCTGCACTGCACCTGGCGGCACAACAGATACACCAGCGGTACGTACGACCCGGTCCTCTCGTACTAAGGTCATGTCCTCTCAATTTACTAACGATCACAACAGATAGGGACCGAACTGTCTTGCGACGTTCTGAACCCAGTTCACGTGCCACTTTAATCGGCGAACAGCCGAACCCTTGGGACCTTCTCCAGCCCCAGGATGTGACGAACCGACATCGAGGTGCCAAACCTCACCGTCGATATGAGCTCTTGGGTGAGATCAGCCTGTTATCCCCGGAGTACCTTTTATCCTTTGAGCGATGGCCCTTCCATACAGAACCACCGGATCACTTTAGCCTGCTTTCGCACCTGCTCGGCTTGTTTGCCTCACAGTCAAGCACCCTTATACTAATGCGCTCTGCGTACGATTACCAACCGTACTGAGGGTACCTTTGCGAGCCTCCGTTACCTTTTAGGAGGCGACCACCCCAGTCAAACTACCCACCAAACAATGTCTCCGTTGCCGGATTAGACTCTAAATAACAGAAGGTTGGTATTTCAACGATGACTCCACAACTCCTGGCGAAGCTGCTTCATAGTCTCCCAACTATCCTACACATCTGGCATTCAAAATCAATGTTAAGTTGTAGTGAAGGTTCACGGGGTCTTTCCGTCCCGTTGCGATTAACCGGCATCTTCACCGATACTACAATTTCACCGAGCTCGTGGTAGAGACAGTGTACAACTCATTAGACCATTCGTGCAGGTCGGAACTTACCCGACAAGGAATTTCGCTACCTTAGGACCGTTATAGTTACGGCCGCCGTTTACTGGGGCTTCAGTCAGAAGCTTTGGATTACTCCGAACATCCTTCCTTAACCTTCCAGCACCGGGCAGGTATCAGGCTCTATACGTCATCTTTCGATTTTGCAGGGCCCTGTGTTTTTGTTAAACAGTTGGTTGTACCATTTTACTGAGGCCGCATTACTGCGGCACGCCTTATCCCGAAGTTACAGCGTCAATTTGCCTAGTTCCTTTACCACGGATCACTCGAGCGCCTGAGAATACTCATCTCGACTACCTGTGTCGGTTTACGGTACGGGCTGCTATAAACGAACCTTAGAAGTTTTTCTTGGAAGTCTGATTAGGGATACTATCAACGCGGCCGAAGCTTTGTTGTACTATCAGGTTTCATCATCATCGGCGGATTTGCCAACCAACAATATAACTACACCCTTTAACGCACTATTCCGTAAGTGCGCGATCCTTTCACTACTCCGTTACTCCATCGAATTTATAGCAGGTACTGGAATATTCACCAGTTTGCCATCAGCTACGCCTTTCGGCTTTGCCTAAGGACCCGACTAACCCTGATCCGATTAGCGTTGATCAGGAACCCTTAGTCTTACGGCGATAAGATTTTTCATCTTATTTATCGTTACTTATGCCTACATTTTCTTTTCTAAACGCTCCAGCATGTCTCACAACACACCTTCGATGCAGTTTAGAATGCTCCCCTACCGTCTAGCACCTAAATGCTAGGCCTAAAGCTTCGGTTATATGTTTGATGCCCGATTATTTTCCGTGCCCAAACCCTCGACCAGTGAGCTGTTACGCACTCTTTAAATGAATGGCTGCTTCCAAGCCAACATCCTGGCTGTTTTAGGATTTGAACCGCGTTTGTTCAACTTAACATATCATTAGGGACCTTAGCTGTTAGTCTGGGTTATTTCCCTCTCGGCCATGGACCTTAGCGCCCACAGCCTCACTCCTGGAGATTATATTATAGCATTCGGAGTTTATTAGGGTTTGGTAGGCGGTGAAGCCCCCTAGCCCAATTAGTAGCTCTACCTCTATAATACGTCTATATCCAAGGCTGTTCCTAAAAACATTTCGGGGAGAACGAGCTATCTCTCAGTTTGATTGGCCTTTCACCCCTATCCACAGGTCATCCCATAGCTTTTCAACGCTAATGAGTTCGGGCCTCCAGTTAGTTTTACCTAACCTTCACCCTGCCCATGGATAGATCACAAAGTTTCGCGTCTACCCCCACTGACTGATTCGCTCTGTTAGAACTTGCTTTCGCTACGGCTCCGGTACTGAAGACCTTAACCTTGCCAGTGAGGAGTAACTCGTAGGCTCATTATGCAAAAGGCACGCCGTCACCATTGCTGGCTCCGACCGCTTGTAAGCGCACGGTTTCAGGAACTATTTCACTCTCCTGTTCGGAGTACTTTTCACCTTTCCCTTACGGTACTGGTTCACTATCGGTATCTAAGGAGTATTTAGCCTTACCAGATGGTGCTGGCAGTTTCATACAGGATTCCTCCGGTCCCGCACTACTCAGGATACTACACGTCCTCCAGAATTTCTGTCTACAGGGCTATCACCTGCTACGGCTCATCTTTCCAGATGATTCAACTTGATCTGAACTTCTAAAAGTAGTCCTACAACCCCGGATAGAATTGCTTCGATCCGGTTTGGGCTCTTCC
>NZ_CM197955.1:6627500-8127665 GCF_059511905.2 Chitinophaga sp. 9-1-y
GTTGTTGTTGGGGTTGCAAAGGTAATAAACTTTTCATTTCTACCAAATCTTTTTAAAGATTTTTTTTAAATTTATTTTTCCGTCATCGCTGATCGCAGCGTCACTGATATCAGTGGTTAGCGGCTATGTAGCCTTCGGAAAAAGTGTGTAGAAATATCGTGTCGAAAAGAGCTTTTGTGTGCGTGCTTTCTATCAAAGCGGAGCGCAAAGGTAGGCGGTTTTTTAACACTTCCAACTTTTTCGCACAACTATTTTACAATTTTCTCTGTAACCCTTTACCACAAAGGATTACAGAGACAAAAATTTTATGGACGATCAAAGCTAACTGGCTGTAAAAGTCCTTCCGGGTAGTTTACTTTCATCAAAAACAGTCCCTGCGGAGGTACGGCAAAGTCGGCATTTGTGCAATCCTTACTCTCTATAGCTGCCCTGAACTGATCCATGGAAAGCTTACCACGCCCCACTCTCAGCATGGTACCCACCAGTCCGCGCACCATTCCCCGCAGGAAACGATTACCTGTAACGTTATAGACTATACGCTCCCCATCTGCCTGCCATATAGATTCGGTGATCTTACATATATATGTCTTCACCTGGGTATTGCGTTTTGAAAACGTAGTAAAGTCGCTATACTCTTTAATCACTGCTGCCGCTTCCTGCAGCTTCCCCATATCTATCTTATAAGGGAAGAAGTATCCGCGATCCAGCATAAAGGGATCTTTACGGGTATATAAGGTATACTCATAAGAGCGACTGAGTGCCGCAAAACGGCTGTTAGCATCTTCCGGTACCTGGTAAATTCCTCTTAACACCACATCATCCGGCAGAATAGCATTTATCTTATACATAAACTGTGGGTGTAATGGCAATGCGGTATCAAAATGGAGGAAGTTCTGCCGGGCATTAACGCCAGCATCGGTTCTGCTGGAGCCCGTGCTAACAATGGTATCTCTCAGTAATACACTCAATGCGCGGTCTATCTCGGCCTGCACGGTATGCGAGTTTTCCTGTACCTGGAACCCGCTGTACTGTGCTCCGTTATATCCCACTTCTATAAAATACCTGTTCATAATGGGGGCGAAATTAAAGAATTACGCATTACCGATAATGAATTACGGAGTTATAAACAGGTGCCCAGTGGTACATCTGCCTATAACTCCGTAATTAATAAGGTAATAAATATTACTTATGTAACATGGCTCTGAATCGGCCCCTGTAATAATCATCTATCAGCAGGGGTTCCAGGGAACCATACTTTTCTGTATCATATGTTTTGGAATAAGCCGCATCCAGTAAGCGATAGCGGGTATCGTCTGCCGTAAGCAGCTGTACCAGCGTTTTTATCTGGGCTGTTTCCAGGCAGTAGTTACGCGTTTGGCGCTGAAACACATCTATCATGCTGTTATCCGTTCTGGCGGCAACAAACTTGCGCAATACTTTGCGGAAGGTGGCATCATCCATAACATTGGAGCAATCTGAATTGATTAAACGGGCATCTCCTTTCTTCTTCGCTACCGGCACATCAGGGGTTACATCAGCTGCAACCGCCGCACCTACTGGCGCTCCTGCTGCATCTACGCCTATCTCTTCATCACTATGTTTCTTCTTCTTTTTGCTTTTTACAGGTGCCTCTTCTGTTACCGGACGAGTAGCCGCCACACCATACCCACTGGAGTCTGTGATGATATTGGGTGGATTCTCCGTATCGTCAAAGATTTTGCTACGTTTTTTCTTTTTGCGGACAGGCGCTTCTTCAGGTGTGGTTACCGGCACTTCCACCACCACTGGCGTAGCAGCGGGTGCTACAGCGGCGCCAGTAGCAGCAGGCTGAGATTTATCATCCTGGAATTCTATAAAATCAGGATCGCCCTCTTTAGCCTTATGTTTCTTTACTTTCTTTACGGGTTCTTCTGCAGGAGCTGCTTTGGCTACTTCTTCTGTGGCGGCTTCACTGGCGGCTGTTTTACCTTCCTCTGCCAGCACATCGCTGAGAATAGCCTTTTCTTCATCGGTAAGCGGCTCTCTTTCGCCTTTATGCTTTTTGCCTTTGGGTTTCTTTACTTCCCCATCCACTACTGCCGGCTGATCAGCGGGTACTGCCACTGGTTTTGCTACTGCTTCCGGCTCATTCCTGTCGTCTCCGGTTACTACTACTTTATCTAATGCGGAAGAAAATGGATTGGAAGATTTAGCGGGGGTAGATGGCTTGTTAGGCCCTGTTACTACTGCTTTATCAGCAAATGTTGTTTCCAGGTCTTTCTGCAGATTGGTCATCATTTCCTTCTTGGCCGTATCTAACACGGGTACCAATGTATCTGCCGGCACCAATGTTTCAGTTACTGCAGCTGCAGGTGTACCTGCCTCAGACTTGAGTTCGCGGAAGGTCTGGAGGTTATAAAGAGAATACCCATTTTCGCCGGACTGCTTTAACAAGAAGCCCTGATCGTTTTTGGCAATCTTCAGATAAAACTGTGCTTCGTTGGCTTCATTCTTCGGAAAACCAACGGTAATAGGTACCGTACCGTTGTCCAGCTGGGGCAGGATGATATATCCCCGCTCCGTAGAACTCAATACTTTCCCATTATGTTTTACATAAAATGGTTGCCCTTTCTCGCTCTGAATATATACGTAATGGCGCTGTTCCTGCGCCCAAAGACGGCCGCATAATAACAAGCATGCCCAAACGAATATTACTGTCCTGTATTTGAGATGCATACTATAGATTGGTATAAAAACTGTTCCTGTGCAAATATTATTCCAGCACGATCAGCACTTCGCCTTTTTCAACAGCGGTGCGCTCTGCCACTTTAATTTCCTTCACGATAGCATCTGAAGCGGCTTTAAATACATTCTCCATCTTCATTGCCTCCAGGATCAGTACCGGATCGCCTTTATGGATGGCCTGTCCGGGGGTTACCAATACTTTCAGTACCAGTCCCGGCATTGGAGCCTTGATGTCGTTTACCTTGCGGGCCATGGCATCTTTAATGCCCATAGACGCCAATAATTGGTCGATCGGTTCTTCTATAACTACTTCAAATTGCTGCTGATTTACCTGCAGGACCACTGTTTTAGTGTCCCGGTCAATCCGCAACACCTGTGCCTGGTAGCTATTGCCATCCATTATGATACTGTAATCGCCGGTAGGCAGTGTAGCTGCGGACCAATCTACTTCCTGGTTATCGCAGGTAAGCTTTGTGTCTTTATTCACGGCAAATGTAGATTTACCATTCACGATTGCTTTGATCATAATACTGTTTTACAAGGCTATAACGGTAACAAAAATAGCATTTTTAACCACTTACCTCATATTTGGCCCATTTGTTTAAATTTGGCTCTTTTTAATATCGCAAGCCGATACATTTGTTTAAAACCGATTTATACATGAATCTACATCTGAAGCAATCCCTGATGGGGATGCTAATCGGAGGAATTGCCGGTCTGGGAATGACTACTTCCCTGATGGCCCAATCCGACAAAGCTGCCCAGGAAGACCCCACCTTAAAAATTTACCGTGCCGCTGCCACTAAAGTAAATGATTTAGTACACACCAAGCTGGACGTACGTTTTGACTATGCCAAACGATACCTGTACGGGAAGGCCTGGATTACCCTGAAACCCCATTTCTATGCTACAGACTCCCTTACGCTCGACGCCAAAGGGATGGACATTAAAGAAATTGCCCTTGTAAAAGGTGGCAAAAATTCCCCGCTGAAATACAGCTATGATGGTATGCAGCTGCATATTGCACTCGACAAAGAATATAAAGCTACCGAATCTTATATCATTTATATCAGCTATACGGCCAAACCTGATGAACTGAAAGTAAAGGGCAGCGCAGCTATCTCCGATGCCAAAGGCCTATATTTCATTAATCCCGACGGCAAAGATCCCAATAAGCCTATCCAGATCTGGACACAGGGCGAAACGGAAGGCTCCTCTGCCTGGTTCCCTACTATCGATAAAACCAACCAGAAATGCACAGAGGAAATCAGCATGACGGTGGAAAAGAAATATGTAACCCTCTCCAATGGTAAGCTGGTAAGCCAGAAGAACAATGCTGACGGCACCCGTACCGATACCTGGAAGATGGATCTCCCCCACTCCCCTTACCTTTTCATGATGGCCGTAGGTGACTATGCCATTGTAAAAGATACCTGGCGTGGTAAAGAGGTAAACTACTATGTAGAAAAAGCCTACGAAAAATATGCAAAGAATATTTTCGGTAACACCCCGGAAATGCTCACCTTCTACTCTAAAATACTGGGTGTTGATTATCCATGGGTGAAGTATTCACAGATCACTGGCCGTGACTATGTATCCGGCGCTATGGAAAACACCACGGCTACCCTTCATGGTGAATTCATGCAGAAAACAGACCGTGAGCTGCTGGATAACAACAATTACAACGAAAGCGTAATTGCCCATGAGCTGTTCCACCACTGGTTTGGCGACCTCGCTACTGCCGAGTCCTGGAGCAATCTGACCGTAAATGAATCTTTTGCGGACTACAGCGAATACCTGTGGCTGGAGCATAAATATGGTAAAGATGCTGCAGATGAACATAGCTTTGAAGCAATGCAGTCTTACATGTCAATGGTGCAATACGCCGGCGATAAAGACCTCGTGCGCTTTCACTACCACGACAGAGAAGATATGTTTGACCAGATTACCTATCAGAAAGGCGGCCGGATATTGAACATGTTACGCAACGCGGTAGGCGATTCTGCCTTCTTCAAATCCCTGAATCTTTACCTGAAAACCAACGCATTCAAGGCTACTGAAGCGCATCAGCTGCGCCTGGCATTTGAAGAAGTAACTGGTCGTGATATGAACTGGTTCTTTAACGAGTGGTATTTCGGTAAAGGCTTCCCTCAGTTGGACATCAGTTATAAGTATAACGAAACTGCCAAAACAGTGACCGTTGTATTACAACAGATCCAGAAAGAAGCCAAAGTATGGCAAATCCCTATGGCCATTGATATTTACGAAGGTGGCAAAGCTACGCGGCATAACATTTTCATGGAAAACAGGGTGGATTCCTTCACCTACGCTTATACCACCCGTCCGGATCTCGTGAATGTAGATGCAGATAAAGTAGTATTAGCCAAGATGGATGACCACCGTGCATTCAGCACATATGCTTATCAATACGCCCACGCTCCTAACTACATGGACCGTCGTGTTGCCATTGATGAAGCTGCAGATGCACAGGCTACCAACCCGGAAGCTGTGAAACTGCTGCAACTGGCACTGAAAGACAAATACCATGGTTTAAGAACTTACGCCATCGGTAAACTGAATATGGCGAACAGCGCGGTGAAAGCCGTTGCCCTTCCCGTTTTGCAGGAACTGGCGAAAGGAGATCCGAGCTCGCTGGTACGTGCTGCGGCTTTACAACAACTGGGAGAGCTGAAAGATGCACAATACACAGCGTTGTTTGAAGCGGCTACCAAAGATAAATCCTATGGTGTAGAAGCCGCTGGCCTGGAAGGCTTAGCTGCACTGGATCTGGACAAAGCCTATACTATTGCCAAACAACTGGAAGGCGATACCAAAGGCAAACTGGTGAATGCTATTGCCGGCGTATATGCCCGTAAAGGCAATGCTGCCGACGTGAATTTTGTAGCTACCAAGTTTGATGAAACCAGCGGCCAGGACAAGTTAAATGCTGCTTTTGATTACCTGGGCTTCCTGTCTAAAATAAACAGTACTCCTGCAGTTACCAAAGGTGTAGACCAGGTGAAAGCCATGACAGCGCAGTTTAACAACTCACAGGTAAGCACTTACATCAGCAACTGGATGCAGGAAATCAGCAAAAGCAAATCCCAGGAAGCTACCGCTGTTACAGGTACCAACCGGGATGAATTACTGAAACAGGCTGACTATATGCGTAAAGCATCAGAAGAAATCAAAAAATCTATTAAAGAATAGTGTAGCGGATTTTGTCTTGTCCAGGATTAGACTGATTATACTGATTTAATTTTTTATGATTTAGCAAGACGAATATTTTAAAAGATTAGGGGAGATATAAGCGAATGCTTATATCTCCCCTAATCTTTTAAAATCAAAAATATAAAATCAGTATAATCAGTCTAATCCTGGACAAGACAAAATCCGCTACACTTCTACCAATGCCTTGATAGCGGGATCCCAACGCCAGGGCGTGCCTTCCAGCCTTACGCCACCCAGCCACCGATGTGCCAGGGAGATATAGTCGAGGTAATTTTCTTCTTCTTCCAGTATTTCTCTCCCTAAGCTGGTAATCTTCAGCATTTGATCATGCTCTTCAATCACGCCTGCGCGCACCATTCTGTGTACCAGGATATCCAGCTGGAAGTTGCTGAAGCCATATATTTCCAATTCATCCCAGAACAGCATATAAAGGTCATACCAGCGATAGCTGCCTAATACCAGTCGCAGCAGAAAATAATTTTCAATGACACTCAGCCCGGTATTTACATGGGGAAATCGCTGGAGATGAGCAACAATGGCCGCTGGCAGGGAGGTTAGATTTCCGGGAGATAGTTTACTGATAGTTTCCAGCACCTGCGGCGTACGGAGGCACCAGGCGTCCCAAACGTCGGCAGCCCAGGTCAGGTCGATTGGTTGCAGGCGCACCCGCTGTTCAAATACTTGGGGAAGTTCCTGTGGCAATGCGTGATGGGGCAGATTAGCAATACTGATGGGAGGATGATGGGGGACCTGGCTGGAGATGTAGTGCAGTATAAACAACATATTTATCTGGCAAAACAGGTCATACTCAAACCAGAGGACGATTTCATCAGCAGAGGAGCCGGAGAGATCTAACTTCCCCAGCTCCTGTACTACATTGGTATAATAAGTTTGTTTGTCAATTCCGTAATGGTATTCCAGGTGTTTGGCGCGGCTTGCAAAGAATTCTGCCAGGTCTTTGGTATACTTGGCTTTTCCTTCGCACATCATTTCTCTACATATTACAACTTCTCCAGGCACCTCACTTTGCCGGAACAAGGTAAGGGTAGCATCTCCGTTTAACACATGCAAATATGACATAAAATAGTTTTCAACTGTTACCAGCTACCGCTGGCGCCGCCGCCACCGCCGGAACCGCCACCGAAACCGCCGAAGCCTCCTCCTCCTCCTCCGGACCAGCCGCCACCGCCACTGCTGCCGCCACCGAAGCCACTCATACCACCTATTACCGGCCATATCCAACCTCCACGTCTGTTGTAAGTGGTGCCACCACCTCCTCCACCGCCGCCACCGCGACTAATCAGGGAAGCGATAATTACAATCACCATAATGATCAGGAAGATGGCTCCAGGGCTTATACCAGGCTTGCTTTGTTTGGGGTCTGCCCGGTATTCGCCTGCTGCTGCTTTTGTGATAGCATCCACGGCGCCGTCCAGTCCTTCGTAATAGCGACCTTCACGAAAATTGGGCTTGATAATATTGTTGATAATATCATTGGCAATAGCATCGGGCACAACGCCCTCCATACCATAGCCCGTTTCTATTCTTATCTTCCTGTCTTCAACAGAAACAAGAATGAGTATTCCATTGTTCTTGCCTTTGGTACCAATTCCCCAATCGCGTAATATTTTTAACGACACCTCGCTGATATCGTTGTCGCCGATTGATTTCAGCGTAACGACGGCGATTTGTGTGGAGGTGCTGTCGAAATAAGCCACTACTTTATGCTCCAGGGCGTCGTCTTCGTTTTTCAACAATACGCCGGCAAAGTCATTTACTAAAGTTGGAGGATTAGGCCGGGGGGGAATATTCTGTGCTTTCGCCAGCAGCCCCGCCATCATTAACAATCCCGGTAAAATCCAGCGTAATATCCTCATTGTTTCTAAGCTAAAATCGTTTAAAAAGAGTGGCCGCTATTTACCGAACACAATATCATCCGGCAGTTCATTTACATCGCTGGCTTCGTGTGGAAAGAAAGTGCGTAGAGAAGTGCCTATTTCCTCAATGCATGCTTCTATACCTTCGATGATACGATTGTTCTGGAAGTGATCTATCAGCAATCCTGCTTCTTTCACCCAGAAGTCGTCGCCTACTTTTTCATGAATGCCCTGATCGCCCAGGATGGCGAACTGACGGTCTTTGATGGCCACATATACCAACACACCGTTACGCAGCTTTGTTTTGCCCATTTCCAGGGAATCAAAGGCTTCTCTGGCTCTGTCCATGGGGTTTACGTAGGCGCAATGACTTTCAACAAATAACCTGATTTCTCCGGATGTTAATCGTTCTGCTACCCGGATAGCCTGCACCAGCCTGTTCTTCTCCGTTTCTGAAAAAATCTCTTTTCTTTTAAATGGGAAAATGCGCATGCGTATATTCTTTTTTAAAATTCCGGTTTTCTGACGCCGGGATAAATTTGCAGCTGCCGTAGACTTACGCTGCTTTTCTATCTCCCGCAACAAAAAACCGGAAAATACAAAGGTGGGTTATATTAGAATTTTACCTGCGGTGCATTCTCTGAGCCGGCAGCTGCTTCGAAGTAGCCTTTCGCCTTGAAGCCTGTGATACCAGCTACGATATTATTCGGGAACGTACGTACGGAACTGTTATAAACATTTACGGCGTCGTTGAAGTCGTTTCTGGCCACGTTGATGCGGTTCTCCGTACCTTCCAGCTGTGCCTGCAGGTTTTGGAAATTAGCATTTGCTTTCAGGTCCGGGTAGTTTTCGGATACTGCGAGCAAACGGCCCAATGCCTGGCTCAGCTGACCTTGTGCAGCCTGGTATTGTTGAATTTTTTCAGGGCTCAGGTCATTCACGTCTACTTTAATCTGGGTAGCGCTGGCACGTGCCTGGATTACTTTTTCGAGTGTTTCAGTTTCGAAGTTAGCGGCACCTTTCACGGTAGCTACCAGGTTAGGAATCAGGTCAGCGCGACGTTGATAGCTACTCTGTACTACACCCCATTTATTCTTCACAGCTTCATCTTTAGTCACGAGGCCGTTGTACTTTCCACAACCTAACATGGCTAACAAAGCGACTACTACAATTACAATAATTCCTGTTTTCATCTGAATTAAATTTAAGTTTTAGGTGCCGGCAATGATGCAAAACGTATTCCTGTTTTGTGACTTGCCGGTATACGTATTGTTTTTACCGGTGAATGCTATAAAAAAAGCGGTAAACGCACGCTTTTCATAACTACACGAAAATATGCAAACTAAGGCACTAAATAGCTTATTGGATAAGGAAACGGCTATTTTTTAAAAAAGTTCATTCATCCTTGAAATATTCGTCATAAAACAGTATGTTTATATGTACCTTTGCAGTGAATAAAACGTTGAACGTTTTACTATATGATTTTAAGGTGAATGGGGCGGAATGGATAACAACATCGACGTAGAAAGTCTCATTGTTTCTAACTCATTTATTATCAATAACTTGGAACTAAGTCTGCTAAATGAGTGCACAACACATCCATATTCTCTATATTGATGATGAAATACACAACCTGAATGCCTTTAAAGCTTCTTTCAGAAGGCTGTACAACGTAGTTACAGCCAGTTCAGCGGAAGAAGCAGAAAAGCTTCTGGCAGAACAGGAATTTCACATCATTATCTCGGATCAGCGTATGCCCAAAACTACCGGGATAGAGTTTTTTGAATCCATACTGGAAAGGTACCCCGAACCAATCCGTATGCTACTCACCGGTTATGCCGATATCAACGCAGTAGTAGATGCCATCAACAAAGGACAGGTATACAAGTATTTCTCCAAACCCTGGAATGAGGAGGAGCTAAAGCATAACATCGATAAAGCATATGAGGTGTATGCCCTTCGCAAGGAAAATAAAGAACTGACCGCCAAACTGTTGGATGTAAACCAGAAGCTGGAGTTCCTGGTCCGGCAGAAACTGATTTCCTGATAACTTACCCGTGAACAATGGAATATCGCAGGCACCAGCCATGCGTTCTATCCTTTATGCGCCTGATTTAGCGTTCAGCCACTCATCAAAATCCCGGTATCTGCAATTTCTAAATGTTGATTTTCCTTTAACTTGCACCACATTGTACACTTAATCATACCTGAAACATGCAAGTTTGGAAAGATTACCAGGCAGAGAATAAAGATCGTTTCCTGGAGGAATTATTAGAACTGTTGCGCATTCCATCCGTGAGTGCCGACTCCCGTTTTAATGGAGATACACAACGCTGTGCAGAAGCTGTAAAACTGCGCCTGCAGGAAGCTGGCGCCGATAATGTAGAAGTGTGTCAGACAGCAGGTCACCCGATTGTTTACGGCGAAAAAATCATAGACCCTTCTTTACCTACCGTACTGGTATACGGCCACTACGATGTACAACCCGCAGATCCACTGGAACTGTGGCATAGCGGTCCGTTTGAACCAGTCATCAAAGATGGTAACATATATGCCCGCGGCTCCGCAGACGACAAAGGCCAGTTTTATATGCACGTAAAAGCATTTGAAACGATGAACAAAACCAACACCATTCCCTGCAACATCAAATTTATGATTGAAGGAGAAGAAGAAGTTGGTTCCGCTAACCTGGGCATCTTCCTGAAAGATAATAAAGAACGCCTGAAAGCAGACGTAGTACTGATTTCAGATACTTCTATGATCAGCCTCGAAAACCCATCTATCGACACCGGCTTACGTGGCCTGGCTTACATGGAAGTAGAAGTAACCGGCCCTAACCGCGACCTGCACAGTGGTGTATACGGTGGCGCCGTTGCGAACCCGGCTACCATCCTCGCTAAGATGATTGCTTCCCTGCACGATGAAAATAACCACATCACCATTCCCGGCTTCTACGATAAAGTACAGGAACTGAGCGCAGATGAAAGAGAAGCGTTAAACGCCGCTCCTTTTGACGAAGAAGAATATAAAGCAGACCTGGGCATCGCAGACGTTTGGGGCGAAAAAGGCTATAGCACCATCGAAAGAACCGGTATCCGTCCAACCCTGGAAGTAAACGGTATCTGGGGCGGCTACACGGGCGAAGGCTCTAAAACCGTTCTGCCATCCAAAGCATTCGCTAAAATATCCATGCGCCTCGTTCCCAACCAGGACTGGCACGAAATATCCGACCTGTTCACCAAACACTTTGAAGCCATTGCGCCTAAGAGCGTGAAAGTGAAGGTAACCAAGCACCATGGTGGCAGCCCATATGTAACACCTACCGACTCCGTTGCATTCAAGGCAGCACATGACGCCATCAACACTACTTTCGGCAAAGCACCTATTCCTGTTCGCGGTGGTGGTAGCATTCCTATTGTAGCGCTGTTCGAAAAGGAACTGGGACTGAAAACAGTACTGATGGGCTTTGGTCTGGATAGCGATAACCTGCACTCTCCTAACGAGAAATATGGTTTAGCGAACTATTACAAAGGCATTGAAACCATTCCTTATTTCCACAAGTTCTTTGCGGAAATGAGCAAGTAAAAAACAGCTGTTAGCCTTTAGTCATTAGCTTTTAGCCCTGCCGGCTTGAGCTAATGGCTAAAAGCTAATGACTAAAAGCTTTCTTATGAGCACTACTGAAAAAGTACGCGTAGATAAATATCTCTGGTCTATCCGGGTGTTCAAAACCCGTAGCCAGGCTTCAGACGCCTGCGATGGCGGCAAAGTAAAAATGAACGGCTCTTCTGTAAAAGCCGCCAAACCCGTGTCTATAGGCGATAAATTTGAAATCAGAAGCGAAGCCCGGAAGTGGGTAATTGAAGTAGTGGGCCTGATATCCAACAGGGTGGCCTATAGCGAAGCCATTAAATACTACATTGATAATACACCGGATGAAGATAAATTGGCGCCGGCATTTGTACCGTCTGTGTTCCAGACTGGTAAGCGCCAGAGTAAAATTGGCCGTCCGACGAAGAAAGACAGGAGGAGTATTGAAGGATTTATGGAGGGAGAAGAAGAGTAGTATTTAGACAGATAACTGCTTAGAAAAGGTTCCTCTTGTACTTCAGAGGTACCTTTTGTTTTTTTAGTACCTCGTTAGCTGACTGACTGCAGGATTTATCCCTTTCAACCCATATTCCCCGTTTTTTCTACAATTTCTCAGTTTTGCGTAGTAATTTTGCCACCTCAATCTTAAACTAAGGATTATCAATGCCTAAACAAAGCGATGTACTTACTGCGGATTTCCTCGTGAAAGTAGCAGAAGAATTTGGTACCCCGGTATATATATACCATGCAGAAAAGATTAAAACTCAATATGAAAAGCTTCAGAAAGCCTTTCATAAGTCGGACACCCGCTTTTTCTACGCCTGTAAGGCATTGACCAATATCAACATCCTGAAGTACATCAATTCTATTGGTTGCGGACTGGACACGGTATCCATCCAGGAAGTACAGCTGGGCCTAAAAGCCGGATTTGATCCCAAGAACATCATCTTTACCCCTAACTGTGTGGACCTGCAGGAAATCATTGCAGCCAAAGACCTGGGCGTAATCATCAATATCGACAACCTCTCCATCCTGGAGCAGTTTGGTAATAAGTTTGGCGGCAGCTATCCCATCTGTATCCGTTTGAATCCGCATATCATGGCGGGTGGTAACTTCAAAATCTCCACCGGGCATATCGATAGCAAATTTGGTATTTCCATTCACCAGATGCGCCATATTGAACGCATCATTAATTCTACCAAACTGAAAGTAACCGGCCTGCACATGCATACCGGCTCTGAAATCAAAGACGTAGATGTGTTCCTGCGTGGCGTGGAAGTGATGTTCGAGATGGTGCAGCATTTCCCTGACCTGGAATCTATTGACCTTGGTAGCGGCTTTAAAGTAGCTTACCAACAAGGCGATCCGGAAACAGATATTGACCTGCTGGGCAAAAAATTGAGCGAAGCGTTTAACAACTTTGCCAAATCATATGTACGTCCGCTGCAGCTGTGGTTTGAACCAGGAAAGTTCCTGGTAAGCCAAAGCGGTTACTTTGTGGTAAAAGCGAATGTGATTAAGCAAACCACCGCGAATGTATTCGTAGGCGTGAATTCAGGCTTCAATCACCTGATCAGACCTATGTTCTACGAGGCATTCCACCTGATACGCAATATTTCCAACCCTAAAGGCACCGAGCGCATCTATACCGTAGTAGGTAATATCTGCGAAACTGACACCTTCGGATGGGATAGAAAAATAAATGAGGTAAGAGAAGGCGACTACCTGGTGTTTTATAACGCCGGCGCCTATGGTTTTGAAATGTCTTCTAACTTTAACTCCCGTCTGAAACCCGCGGAAGTATTGGTAAAAGATGGCAAACCGCACCTGATCCGTAAACGCGATACGATAGACGATCTGCTCAGAAACCAGATCGAATTGCAATAAGTGATAGACTGGGATGCAGGTATTTGATTTTCAGGGAGATAGATCCCGATATGGAATACCTGCATTCCCACTGCTATTAATGATACAATATTTCCCCTACCTTTGCGTCTACATAAGTATACTTCTTCCTCTGTTATTCCTGCACACTGATTTTACTGTAATTTGTAACAAGACATTTATTGCTGGCACACCACAAAAAACTGATGGCCTTTGGATATAATTATACGTAGATATGAAAGTATTAACTGCACACCCCGGTATATTTAACGATGATAAGGTAATTGAGTCCAATATATCATTCGTCCCCTTCCTGAATTATTTAAAGGAAAAGGTGAAGAATGCCGAAGAAGTTCGCGCTTCTTTTTATAAACTGATCATAGATAAGTTTGAAAGCAACCCGGAAACGCTGAAGCCTATCCGCCCGGATAGCGACCTCTCTCAATATAAAGAATACCTGGACCTGTTGATATCGGCAATTTTCCCGGTTACCACAGATTCCGAGAAAGATATTTATGGCGTTGGCGTACCTTTTAAATTCGCTATCTTCTACTATTCCGATCTCTTCAAACAGCTCTTTACAGAGAATGGACAAGAGCTAACCGCCATCCCACATGGTATTTCCCTGGCGCAGGTGAAGAAAGATAAACTCACGTGGCTCTATAAACTGATCCTGGAGAAAGTGTACCATTTTCCCATGACCTACAAAAACGAAATCATCCACACGGTAGAAACACCTGATGGAGGAAAGCGTTATGTGAAGGTGAATATAGACCCACGATTTGTAGATGTAAAAGTAAACGGGCAACTGCCACCACTGGACTATGGCCAGTTTTGTTCTAAACAAATTACCGAAGAGTCGCTTCAAAAGCTGCTACCCACCAATATGTTTTCCCTGGAAGGCTTCGTAATATGGACGGTGAAAGACGTTACCCAATCCGAAACCCTCAACAATATTAAAAGCCTGGTGATGAATATGCGCACCAGCAACGAGGTAGACAGCTATCGTACCCTGGAAAAAATGATCCCTACCATATTGGGCATTCCGGACGTAACGGCTCACCTGGTGCCTTTCCCCAAAGTGAATGGGAAGAATGTACTGGAAGAACAATTCTCCAATACTGATCCTATCCTGGGTGTAGGTAACAAAAAAACACAGCAGGTTTTCTTTAGTGCCATGCTGGAGCATCTGCAACAGCATCCGATACCATTGATTATTCCGGATGTAAATGATGCTACTATTGCACCACATAGTTTCCTCAAGTACCTGCCACTTAAGAACATTAAAAGCTTCCTGGTATTTCCTATCACCCATAAAAAAGAAATATTGGGTGTACTGGAACTGGCCTCTTCTACCTCCAACAGGTTGTCTGCAGATCCTTTGTGGAAGCTGCAAAACACCTACCCCCTGCTGGTGCTGATGCTCAACCGAAGCATGAACATACTGGAAAGCCGGTTGAATGAAGTGATCAAAGACCAGTTCACCGCCCTGCAACCTTCCGTAGAATGGAAGTTTGTGGACGCAGCGTGGGACTACCTGCTAACACCCGTGGAAGAAAGAAAAGATATCGAGAACATCAGCTTCGATGAAGTATATCCACTTTACGGCGCGGTAGATATCCGTAATTCTTCCGTACAACAAGGCAACGCCATCCGGGAAGATTTGCAGGAACAACTGGAACTGATCCGCGATACCCTGGAAACTATCGGCAACACTATACATCTTCCTTTGCTGGAAGAGCTGTTGTTCAAAACAGAAGACCTCCTGAACAACCTCAGTAATAGCCTGCAAGCTGGCGAAGACCTGAAGGTAAACGAATTCATGGAGCAGGAAATACAGCCGGTACTGGAACATCTCTGTGATGACAATGATACGCTGAAACCATTGCTGACCAACTATTTCGCCAAAATAGACAAGTCAGAAGGACATGTATATCATCACCGCAGAGAGTACGAAGAAAGCTTGTCTAAAATCAATACCGCTATTAGCCAATACCTGGAAAAAGAGCGTCAATACATCCAACACTCTTTCCCCTGCTACTTTGAAAAATACCGTACTGACGGCGTAGAATATACCATCTACATTGGACAGTCTATTGCGCAGGAAAAGAAATTTGACCAGTTATACCTGCGTAACCTTCGCCTGTGGCAGCTTTCCTCTATGGCACATATTGCAAAGCTCACCCACAAAATGGGGCCTAAGCTTAAAGTGCCACTGCAAACCACGCAAATGATCCTGATGCACAGCGCACCTATCACCATCAGCTTCCGTAGCGATGAGCGCCGGTTTGATGTGGAAGGCGCGTATAACGTACGTTATGAGATCATCAAAAAGCGTATCGACAAAGTACACATCAAAGATACTGGTGAAAGATTAACACAGCCTGGTACCATTGCCATGGTATACTCTTACGTAAGAGAAATGGAAGAATTGAAAAAATATATCACCTTCCTGCAAAGCAAAAAGATATTGCTGCCTGAAATTGAAATGCTCGACCTGGAAGAATTACAAGGGGTGAGTGGGTTAAAGGCCCTTCGGGTGAAGGTAAACCTGGAGGAGGAATAAGCGAATTTTGTCTTGGAACAAGATTAGACTGATTATTCTGATTATATTTTATAGGATTAAAAAAGAGTTCGGGAAGATGTAAGCAAATTTATCTGCTTACATCTTCCCGAACTCTTTTCAATAACAATCAGAATAATCAGTCTAATCTTGTTCCAAGACAAAATTCGCTAGAATTTAAATCCAAACGTTACATACGGTACGGTTTCTTCCCTGGAATGCCCTACCACTGCAGTAATGATAAGCGCATTAATAGGCGCTATAAATACACCACCGCCGTAGCCGTCATGCCAAACATGCGATGTTTCATTTTCTCTCCACACACGACCTACATCATTAAAGGCAATTAAACCAACACCAGCAGGCAATATATATGTTTTCAGATCAAATAATTTCACCCGGATTTCCGTGTTGTTATATACACTGGCATCGCCGGCAAAACGGAAGTTGCGGTACCCACGCAGACTCTGTACCCCACCTACGGTAAGCGCCTGGAAGTATTCATAATTGCCCCATAACTTACCCCCACCGAAGCGGCTTACAATAACGAAGTTGGCAGGGATACGGAAACTCATGTATACACTCAGATCGGATTGCAGTTGCGTGGTGTTGTAACTGGCATTATTCAATCCAAAATTTCCGGAGTAAGTAGTGGTCCATAAAATCCCCCTGGTAGGAATGATCTTGTTATTGCGGGTATCTATGGTAGCTACAATCTTACCGCCCGCATACGATTTGTTACTATAGATACTGGCAGAATCAAGTCCGTTGTTTTTAAAGTCCGTAATAAAGCGGTTGCCATTCTCCTCTTTATTGATCGCATAATTATTAAACGTTGGACCATAGGCAACGCTGAGGTGATTGCTGAAAGATGTTTTCAGCAAGGCTTCCGCAGTATAAAAATTATATCTCGCGCGATAATAGGTTATGTTCTTAGTGGATTTATCGAACACCGTTTCATTGCCAAATCCGAAAAAGTTGATGGTATTGTTCGGAGCTTTGGCCCTGGCAAACAGCAACAGGTCTGATTTTCCGACAACGTCAGTCAGTTCCCCTTCATAGCGGAAATTCCAGGCACGTGTAGCCAGCGCATGCGTAGCGGTGAATAAGTGCTTGGCAGAAAATGGTTCCTTTCTGAAAGCATGACGGGTAACAGATAAGCCTAACCCCAATAGCAAACCATCATCCCGGTTGTATCCGCCAGCCAGCAAGGGCATTGTTTTTTCATATTGAAACGCACTACGGTTGTACTTAATATTTTGCGGATCATCAGACAGACGGCGCTGTTCATTACGGGAAAGCGCAAAGCTATTTTTACCGGTACGTTGATCGTATATGCGTATCCGTTTGCCAGCCTTTACGGAGGTGCTATCGATATAAGTATCTTCATCCTTACCACCAATGAGGCGTATCCGTATAGGGGTAGCGTGATCGCCTTTTATTTCAAAGCGGTCATTGCCGCCCATACCGTATACATTCAGTTCTTTGGTAACAGCGGGATCGAAGGTACGTGAGTAGAAATTTTGCTGGATGGCGCCCTTCTTGCTGATTTTATACATATTTAGCGCTACCTCCCCGCCTTTCAGCTTTTCGACGGTGATCAGTTCATTTTTTTCTGTGGCAGGAACATCTACCCCTTTGGCGAGGAAGCGGTAGTACTTCATCGTATTTTTCTCCAGGATATCCCGGCGCACTTTCAGGCGATGCAGCATCATAGGGCCTACCAATGAGCGGATGGTATCCGGGAAGGCGTTGACAGCGGCTTCTATAACGCTATCGGTCATTCTTTTCAGTAAGCGATCCGTTTGTTTCTTCCAGTCTTTTTCGTCCATTTCATTCAGGAAGGAGCGGTCGAAATAGCGGGTGCTGAAGTTGAAGCCATTGATATCGGGAATGTAATCCCGGAAGCCTTGTACACCGGGCATCAGCCAGGGGCGGGAAGCCGCACGGGGAATAACACCTTCATTGACAAAGAAAGCCTGATCGCGATCACGGGGAACAGGGTAATAGTAGTCCTGCCCCTTATGCGATTCTTTGTACCAGCGCCATTGGTCGTCGTGGCGGTCAAAGTCCATGATGTACATATCGAATAAACGTGCCCGGAGCACTGATTTCTGATCTATGTGCACATCATTATCGCCCAATACTTTTGCGAGTACTTTCGGGGTGTTATAGGTTTTGCCGTTCTTGCCAATCATTGGTTCTCTTTCTTCAAAGAGATATACTTCATTGCCGAAGTCCTTCACGAATACGCCCAAAGCCGTATCTGCGGGGAGGTATACAAAGGAAGGGTTGGTATGTGGCACTCCGGCGGCTTCTGCCAGCACGCTTACTGCCAGTGGGGCATAAGGGTTAGCGGCAGAGATCTGGTCCTGCACTACGTCTCTGGCAATGGTTTCTCTTAGCAGCTCAGGAATGGCGGCCAGCGGGAACTTCTTCAGCGACCGCATCGCCCATTCTGTGCCGGTGCTGTCTTGCAGACGAAGGGAGTGTGTTTGTTTACCACCGCCACGTTGCAATATTTTCAGTCCCCCTTTAGCGGTTTGAAGATTTAATACCGGGATGTTTAAAGGGGTAGCCCATACTTTACGGTAATTCTCTCCCAATAAAAACCGGTGAAAGCTGCCTACCCGGTTATATTGTGTATCAGCAGCCACTTGTATAAAAGGGGGCAGTTGGGCCGGTGTAGTATACGTCATGGCCTGCTGCTGAATGTCTTGCAGGCGGAAAAGGTTGTCGCTGAAAACGGGTGCTGCACCACTGTCTGCAAAATAATACTGTGTTCGCACAGTACCATCCGATAGCAGTTCTATAGTACTGAAACCATTGGCAGTAGAAGCAAACAAAGACTTTGAGCCTTGTTTTACCCGGTTATTTTTAGCACCGCTGCCACTTACGATATAGGCATTGGATTGATCTTTTATCAGTTGTAGTGTATGATCATGGCCGGATACGAAAACTACCGGGCCATGTGGTTTGAGTGCCTCTTCTACCCCTTTCACCATTTCCTTATACTTGGGGTTAGGCAAGTCTTCTGCTGTACCAAAAACGCCACGGGCAAGCGGATAGATAGACCCAATTACCGGCAAAGGCACGTACAGGGAAGGTTTCAGGTCTGTTAGAGGGAAAATATGTTGCTTGATGGTATAATACCCACCATGAATACCGTAGCTGCGGAATGGATGATGTGTAGCAAAAATGATTAGTTTATTGCGGTTCAGTGCCACTATCTCCGACAGCTTAGTCAGTATTTCATCTTTGTCTTTACAATCGCAGGATGACTCAACGCCCGGTTTCTGATAAGGGAACACCCACCATTCACTATCCATGATGATGAGTGTAATCTGATCGGAGATTTTTACTTCTATTGGACCTGGGCAACCTTCTTTAGGTTCAAACTGCACGTTATCCAGGTTCTGGGAATCCACGTACTGTTGCTGGTTGCGGATGATATTCCAGCCATCGGGCTTACTTTTATCCCAATCGTGGTTGCCGGGAATGATGTAGCCCTGCGCTTTGGTGCCTCTTACCAGGTTAATCTGGTAGTCCAGGATTTCTTTGGCAATGGAAAACTGGGGGCTGCTGGAGTCAGGTAACCCCCTGGGATATACGTTATCTCCCAGGAACAGGATGGTGTTTTTATCTTCCTGTAAGTTAAAAGCTTTGCGGACAGCATCTATTACCGGGTTCTGCCCGTTACTGTGTAGTTCCCCGGCATCGCCGATGAGGATAATGCGTTTTACCACATCCGGGGTTTGGGCATAGCCGGTGTAGCTGCCGAAAATGAGTAAGGCTATAAAGATGATGGCTGATCTGATCATTTGTGCTTGTAAGTAAATTTAAGAATATTGGCAGCGCCGTCGTACCCGCCTTCGTTAGAAATAAACATATCGCCATTAGGGGCAAAAGCAATGCCTTCCGGCTGCAAAAATAACCGGTGTTTCAGATTATATACTTCCTGAACATGTCCCTGGAGGTCGGCAATAATCAACAGACCATTAACAGATGCCACGAGATATAATCTTTTTTCAATCGGGTGAATAGCGGCGGCGGATGGTTTAAAGAACCGCATATCCGAACCCACCAATTTGGCGATTTCCCGGTTGTCGAAACGATAAATAGCAGTGGTATCAAATGTTTTGGTAGCCAGGTCGAAACGATAAGCGCTGGTAAATCCTACTTTTTTATCGTCTTCACAGTTCTTACAAACCATAATGATACTGTTTTGGGCGCTGTCGTAATACGTGGTTTCAAATTCTTTTTTGCCTGTTTTTTCCATTTTATAGTGGTCTGAGTACACGCTATCGGTAAACAGGCCATGTACGTGAAACAGGGAACCGCTGCTTTTCAGCACAAACCATCCACTATCTGTATGGCAAATATCTTCATAGTCACCGTTTTTAGCGAATTTATAATACGGATAAGGCTTGGTGGCGGCTACGTCTACTTCATAAACCCGGCCTTCCTCATCGTTAATGGCCATGATTTTATGTTCATCGGGAAATAGTGCGATCCCGGAAATTTCCTGCATGGATTGCCGCAAACGGTAACGTACAGGCTCCTTTAAATCATAGCCAGCCGGCGACGCATATACTTTTTGTTCCCTGTCGCTGGAACCATTACATGACAGGAGGAAGAGAAGAAAGATTAACCCGATCCGGACATCCATAGTGTAACTTTATAGCATAAATTTAACTCAAAAATGCAGTAACTTAGGTTACAATTGCGATTTGTATACGCGAAATAGTGAACTGGTCGTTATATGCACACTAAAAGCAGGAAACATAAAACGCTTTTCACTGTTCCTTATCTTAATTTTCATCTTCCATATGCAAAACAATGTTATCATAGATGCAGCCAGGGATTATGTACTAGCCCAGTATCAGCAACATCCACATCCGAACCTGGTATATCACAATCTCGTTCATACACAACACGTAGTGCTGATGGCCGCCCAGATTGCCGCCCATTACCGCTTGCAGGACGATGAACTGCTGGCTGTATACGTAGCTGCCTGGTTCCATGATGCCGGTTATTTGTTGGGAGAGGGAAAAGTACATGAAGAAAACGGCGCCAAAGAAGCGCTCCAATTCTTACAGCAACAACAGGTACCGGAAAATGTTCAGACCATGGTACAGGGAGCTATTATGGCTACCAAAATGCCACAGTCGCCACATACCCTGATAGAACAAATCGTTTGTGACGCCGACCTCTCGCACCTCGGGTCCAAAGAATTTTCAGACCGCAACAAATTACTCCGGCAGGAACTGGAGCTCACCTATCAAATGGAAATACCTGCCATTAAATGGCTGACCAATAATATCGCCTTCTTAACCGCCCATCACTATTGGACAGACTACGCCCAGACATTGTTCAAGCAACAAAAAGACGAGAACCTGGCCAAGCTGCAAAAGAAGCTGGATAAGAAGTCCGCTGAAATAGAGGAAGAAGCCACCGATAACACCCCGGATGCCACGGCAGCTGCTGCCACCACCACCGGTAAGGAAAAGGAAAAAGTCAAGAAAAAGAAAGCAAAAGATCAAAAACCGGAGCGCGGCGTGGAAACCATGTTCAGGACAACTTCTACCAATCACATCCGACTTAGTTCCATGGCCGACAGTAAGGCGCATATCATGATTTCGGTAAACTCCATTATCATTTCTGTGATATTGAGCGTATTGGTAAGAAGACTGGAAGACTATCCTAACATGCTCATTCCATCTATCATCTTTCTTACCACCGCCGTATTAACGGTGATATTTTCGGTACTGGCCACCCGCCCCAATGTTACCAGCGGGGTATTTACAAAAACAGATATTGAGAAGAAAGATGCCAACCTGTTATTCTTTGGAAACTTCTATAAAATGCACCTGGAAGAATATCAATGGGGTATGAAACAGATGATGAATGACAGTGATTTCCTTTACAGCAGTATGACCCGCGACATTTACTTCCTGGGAGTGGTATTGGGTCATAAATACAAATTGCTGCGTATCTCTTATAATATTTTCATGTTTGGTCTGATCATTTCTGTACTCTCCTTTTTGATTGCAGCCATTTTCTTCCCGGTAAAAGCATAATAATTCATGGGCGTTCCTTTTTATAACCGCGACCTTAGTTGGTTATCTTTTAACTACCGGGTATTACTGATGGCTGCAAACCAACAGGTACCACTATACGAACGAATTAAATTTCTGTCTATCTTCTCCTCCAACCTGGATGAATTTTTCCGGGTGAGAATGCCGGCGATATTAGCCATCAACAAAGTATTGGAAAATGATCCGGCAGCAGGAGAAAATGAATCTATCAGTACCAATACCCTGGCGGAAGTACTGGGAGAAATAAACCGGCAACAGCAGGAATATGGTCAAATATTTACCGGTAGCATACTACCGGCATTATTATCTCAGGGGGTACAACTTTACTATAACCAGTCTTTGCTGGAAGCACATCACTCGTTTACCAAAAATTATTTCCTGACCGCCATACTGGCTTATTTACAGCCCGTATGGCTTACCGGCAAACCAAAGAAGCAACTATTCCTGGAAAATAATGCGCTGTACCTGGCCGTAACGCTGGTGCCTAAAAGCAATCAAAGCATACAGGAATATGTAGTGGTAAATATTCCCGGCTCTCTGCCCAGATTTTTACAACTCCCTTCACTGGAAGGCCGGCACTATATCGCTTTCCTGGATGATGTGATCCGCACACACCTGGATTACCTTTTCCCGGACTATACCGTGGAAGCCTGCTATAGCGTGAAACTCACGCGTAATGCCGACATTGATATGGATGAAGTGAAAGGGGATATCCTGGAAGAAGTAGAAACGTTGATCCGTAAACGTGAGTTAGGCGTACCTACCCGTTTCCTCTACGACGCCCGTACCCCCCTCCCATTACTCCATTTCCTCGCCCAACAATTTGAGGTGCAGGACGATGAACTGGTGCAGGGCGGACGGTATCACAACCTGAAAGACTTATCCGGGTTGCCTGAGCCACCGGGGCTAACAAATGCGGACTATCCCAAAGTGACACCCGCAGAAAATAAAACAGCCGCCGCTACTGACCGGCTGCTGGACCTCGTATTACAACAAGACCTGCTGGTACATCTTCCCTACCAGCGCTATGATTATATACTGCGCTTTTTCAGTGAAGCCGCCACTGATCCGGATGTGGCAGAAATTTACGTAACCCTGTACCGGATTGCCTCCGGCTCACAGATAGCACAGGCGCTGATTAGCGCTGCTAAAAACGGGAAAAGGGTCACGGTATTTGTGGAGCTGAAAGCCCGCTTTGACGAAGCCAATAACATCCGCTGGGCAAAGCGGATGAAAGATGCCGGCGTAAAGCTGATCTATAGCATCCCCGGTATGAAAGTACATGCCAAAACAGCCCTGGTAAAGCGTAACCGCGGCTATCAATGGGATTATTGCGGATTAATTGCTACCGGTAACTTTAACGAAAGTACCGCCCGTTTTTACACCGACCATGTGTTGTTTACCAGCCATACAGGTATTACCCGGGAGATGGAATTGCTGTTTCTCTACCTGCAAAGCAGGGAACAGCCGGTGGCCTATCAATTTTTGCAATTCAAACACCTGCTGGTGGCGCAGTTTAATATGACCGCCCGTTTTACCACATTGATAGACCGGGAAATCAAACATGCCCGGGAAGGGAAACCCGCGCATATTATCATCAAGATAAATAACCTGCAGGAAAGAGGGATGATCAACAAGCTGTATGAAGCCAGTGAAGCTGGTGTACAGGTAGATCTGCTGGTACGCAGCATTAATTGCCTGGTACCCGATATCCCGGAGAGCCGGCATATCCGCATCATCCGTATCGTAGACCGTTACCTCGAACATGCCCGCGTATTTATCTTCCATAACAATAACCAGGAAGAAGTATACATGGGCTCTGCCGATTGGATGAACCGTAATCTGCACCGCCGTATAGAAGTATGTGTACCGGTATACGCACCTGCCCTGCAACAACAGCTGAAAGACATTATGCAACTGCAAATACAGGACCCGCATACCGCTCAGCAAGGCATTCAGGCATATGTGCAAAATATAATGTAAATTAGATATCCTGATATAATCGATTTTTATGAAGAAGTATGTTTTGTTGATGTTATTGAGTATCGCCTTTGCGATTCCTGCCTCCCAGGCACAAACCCACGACCTGGAACACATTTATAATCCAACAGCCGATGCCAAAGCAGATATTGCCGCTGCACAAAAACAAGCTGCCAAAGAAAACAAACATGTGCTGTTGCAAATAGGTGGCAACTGGTGTATCTGGTGCAAAAGACTGTATAAGTTTATTGAAGATGATGCCGAACTGAAAGCTGCCATGAACAATAATTACGTGGTATATCACCTGAACTACAGCAAGGAAAATAAGAACTTACCAATACTGAAAGAGCTGGGATTTCCACAACGGTTTGGGTTCCCGGTACTGGTAATACTGGATGCCAACGGCAACCGTTTACATACCCAAAACTCTGGCTTACTGGAGTCTGCTGATACGTACGATAAGAAAAAGGTGGAGGAGTTCCTGAAGCAATGGTCACCATCAGCACTACAGCCTTCCCACTATATTAACGAATAACATCGTCATGGATAACGGCGCTACCACTTTTAACGCGGATGCGGTACAAGCTTTTCAAAAGTTTGCACTGCATCCGTTTAAGTTTTCGGCCTACCTTTTCTGGAAACTTCCGGCAGCCTGGTTATCGGGTGTACGGCTGCGATCACTCGAAACCAACACCTGTGTTACTTCCGTACCTTTCCGCTGGTTATCGCAGAATCCTTTCCGGTCTACCTACTTTGCGTGTTTGTCGATGGCCGCAGAACTGAGCACTGGCCTGCCCGCCATGATGTACATACAAAGTGCACCACGACGTGTATCCATGCTCGTTACTGGCATGGAATCTACCTTCATAAAAAAAGCGACCGGTGTTACCCGGTTTACCTGTTCAGAATTGCCACTGCTGAGAGCTGCCATAGAAAGAGCGCTGAACAATGATGCACCCGAAACAGTTACCCTCCATAGTGAAGGGAGAGATAAAGACGGCATACTAATTGCCACTTTCGCCATCACCTGGTCATTTAAAAGCAAATCGTAAAATGGTGAATCCGTTCACCCTAAAACACTGATATGAAAATTGCATTTCATGGCGCTGCGCGCACCGTTACCGGATCAAAACACCTGATCACACTCAAGAATGGCAAAAAGATTTTATTGGATTGCGGCATGTTCCAGGGTATGGGGCAGGAAACCGATGCACTCAACAGGGACTTCGGCTTCGATCCACAGGACGTTACTTACATGGTGTTATCGCATGCACATATCGACCACTCAGGCCTGATTCCCCGCCTCGTGAAAATGGGCTACAAAGGCGATATTTTCTGTACCCCCGCCACCCGCGACATGACAGAAATATTGCTCATGGATTCTGCCGAAATACAGGAAGACGATGTAAAATTCACGAATAAGAAAATGGCAAAAGAAGGCCTTCCTTATATCCAGCCGCTGTACAGCGTGGAAGACGCCAAAATTGCCATTCACTCCTTAAAGCCCACAGGATACAACACCTGGACCAATATCGATCCGGATGTGCAACTCATGTTTACTGATGCCGGCCACATTGTAGGCGCGGCCTCTGTACACCTACGCATTACCGAAAACGGCAAAACAGAACAAATTACATTCAGTGGCGACATTGGCCGGTATAACGATGCTATCCTGAAGTCGCCGGCTACCTTCCCGCAGGCAGATTATATCCTGATAGAATCTACCTACGGCAGTACCCTGCACGCTGATGCCGCGCCTGCCGACGATGAGCTGCTCCGCTACATCCGCGAAACCTGCGTACAGAAAAGAGGTAAACTCATCATCCCTGCTTTTAGCGTAGGACGCACCCAGGAACTGTTATACGCCCTGAATAATGCCCAACTGAAAGGTACCCTTCCCAAAGTGGATATCTTTGTAGACAGCCCTCTTTCCACAGAGGCTACCGCTGTTACCAAAGCACACCCGGAAGTATTTAATAAAGAAGTGTCAGACCTGTTGAGGAAAGACGATGATCCGTTTGATTTCCCCGGTCTGCATTATATCAAATCAGTAGATGAATCTAAATCGCTGAACTTCCGGAAGACACCTTGCGTAATCATCTCTGCCTCCGGCATGGCGGAAGCCGGCCGTGTAAAACACCATATTGCCAACAACATCGATGACCCACAAAATACCATCCTGATTGTAGGCTATTGTGAACCACAATCACTCGGTGGACGCCTCATGCGCGGCGCTAAAGAAGTATCTATTTATGGTACCCGCTTCCAGGTGAATGCAGAAGTAGGCGTAATCCGCTCCATGAGTGCACACGGCGACTATGAAGATTTAAGCCAGTGGCTCGCCTGCCAGGATCCGAAAGAAGTGAAGAAACTGTTTTTGGTACACGGTGAGTACGATGTACAACAGATTTTCCAAAAATGGTTATTCAAAAAAGGATTCCTCGATATCCAAATTCCGGAACGTCATTATGAACTGGGATTGAGTTAAGCGATTTTTTGTCTTTGAACAGGATTAAACTGATTAGGCTGATTTTTTTATCTGATAAAAATATAATCAGTTTAATCCTGTTCAAAGACAATATTCGCTTACTCCTCTATTAACGGCAACCACAAGTTAACCCGCGTTCCTGTTGCCTTTCCCTCCTCATCAATAAGGTCTTCAATATCAAAGCTGGCATCTACATTAAAACGGCTGTTATACAGGGACAAACGATCCCTGGTGATTTGTAGTCCGCGCGACTGATGCCCTGGTTTATTTACCCGCTTCATGGCGGCAGATTTTTCCCGGCCAATACCGTTATCTTCTATGGTACAACGAATGCGGTTATCTACTTTGTTGAAAATAATGGTGACCTTGCCCTTACCTTTTTCATGCAGCAATCCATGCCAGATGGCATTTTCGACAAAGGGTTGAATAATCATGGTGGGCACTTCCACCATATGAGGATCCAAAGATGGATCCACGATGATCTCATATTCAAATTCATCGGAGAAACGCAGCTTCTCCAACTCCATGTAGTTTTCCAACACACTTACCTCCTGTGCAACAGTGATATTATTCAGCTGTGAATTATCCAGTACATTACGAATCAATTTAGCAAAACGGCTCAGGTAAGACAATGCCTGTTCTGTTTCACTCTTCATCATAAATGTTTGGATAGAATTCAGCGCATTGAAGATGAAGTGTGGATTCATCTGTGCACGCAGGGCTTTCATTTCCAGCTGTGCGATTTGTTGTTGTATCGCTTCCCGTTGTTTAGCTTCTCTGCGGATACCGGAAATACGTAGCCTGAAATAGAGATATATTAGTGAAGCCGCCAGCAGCAGGCATAACAACCGGAACCAGGTAGTTTGCCAGAATGCGGGTTTAATATAGATTTTCAGCCGGCTGACATTTTCAGAAAATGTTCCGGCCGTATTTACGGCGCGTACTTTAAATACATAGTTGCCCGGGGGCAGATTGGTATATTTAGCTACCAGGATATTATCATTCAGCACCCAGTTTTCGTCTACTCCTTCCAGCTGGTAGTAGTAGCGGATTCTTTCCTGGTGGTATTGCAGGCTTTTGAATTCTATGCTGATAAAGTTTTGCCTGTAATTAAGGGTAATAGGCGTGCTGTCGCGCAATGCTGCCTGGATGAGTACTACGCTGTCGAGTGCTTTCAGGTTGATGATGGTAACATCCGGCGGAGGAGGTGCTACGCGCAGGCTTTGAGGATCAAAAACAACGAAGTGATCGGAAGCGCCTACTACCAGTTCTCCATTCTTTAGCTTCACAATACGTCGCCGTACTTTGCGGGCATTGTCAATGATATCATCTCCCTGGATAAATGTTTCTACTTTATTTTGCTCGGGGAAGTAGCGATAGAAGCCATATTGTGTGGTCAACCAGATTTCGCCTTTGTCACCTTCTTCCATACTCAACACCCATTGATCGAACAGTTTGTTGTTAATCAGGAGTGGGGTTTTGGTATGTTTCCGCGTGTTAAACGTCCATAGACCATGGTCTGTTCCGGCCAACAGGGTGCTATCGTTGTAGCGCAGCAGGCTGGTGACGTTGCTGTATACATGTGTATTCCAGGTAAAGGTTTCGCGTACAGAAATCTTTCTGTGTTGGGTATTGAATCTTATAAGGCCAGCGCTGCTGGTACCGAGCCACAGGATGGTATCTCCTTCTGGTATGATTTCCATAACAGACACCGGGCGTTTCAGCGCATCGGTTAATTCATTAAATGCCTGGAAGGTGTTGCGTTCAGGGTTCCAGCTGGCCAGTCCTCTTTTGTACAAGCCAATCCATACGGTGGTATCGTTATATACTTTCAGGTCGAGCAAGGTTTGTTCATATAACGCAGGCGACGACACATGTTTAATAAACTTTCCGGTAGCGGGATTGAAGAGCGAGAGGTTACCGTTCTCCTGTCCTACCAGGATGGTGCCGTCTTTTAACTCAGCGAAACTCCATACCAGTCCGCGTTCTTCGGGGATGGTAACCGCCGGGGGGCCGTCGTCGTGAACATAGTTTTTAATGAGGTTCAGGTCAGATGTCAGGCGGGCGAAACCCTGGCCCCAATAGCCTACATAAACATTGCCGTTATTTGCCTGGTAGATACCGGTTACCTCGCCGGCCGGGAGTCGTTCCTGGGTGGGGGCGGGGAAAATAGTGTGTTCATCCAGCAGCCGGAATGTTTTATTGTGCAGGCTGAGAATGTTCACACCTCTATCGGTGCCAATCCAGAGGTGTCCATCCCGGTCGTTTAAGAAGCAATTGGCTTCGTAGGTGAAATGGAAGCCTTTTTCATCGTTGTTATTGGCAACAATTTTCAGGTCGAATGTTTTCAGGAGGTTGTTATAACGGAAAACTCCTCCTTTTTCAGTGGCCATCCACGTATGCTTTTCCTTGTCGGAAATGATATTGAAGATGGCATCGCCGTATACGGGTTTGTCGGATGGTTGTTTCCCGGCAGGCTTATCGAAAACATAGTTTTTCAGCTGGCGGGTTTCGGGGTTGTAAAGATATAGCTGGGCGCTTCTACCTGCCAGCCATATCTGGTGGAAGGCGTCTGTGTATATTTTTTTGAAAGAATTATTAATATCCAGTATGGGCAGGTGTTCCGGGTTATTGGCCCGGCTGTATAGGGTTTTCCGTTGCCGATCGAGTATATACACTCCTTTTTTGCCGCTGATCCAGAGGTTACCGGTTTCATCTTCCATGATGGCATCCATCATTTGTATGCGGTCGGTTTCGGGAATAACGGTTGCTTTCTGGAAGTTAAATGCTTTTTCGTTGAATCGCAGGAGGCCATCATGGGTGGTGGCCCATATTACGCCATCGTGATCCTGCACAATCTGGCTGCATTGTAAGCCTTCTGGGCGGATATCTTTATCGGATATCTTTAAAGCCCTTACCTGGTCAGTAACAGGGTCGTATACACGAATATTATCGGGGGTACCCATCCAGATGCGCCCTTTCCGGTCTTCACACAGGCAGATATCATCGTAGTAGATGGAGCCGGGTACACGATCAAAGCTGGCAACGGTGACGAGGTTGGTACCATCATATCGCTGCAGGGCGGTGCTGGCAATCCAGATAAACCCTTTCCGGTCCTGCATAATGGCAGAAACATGGTTGCTGGCCAGCCCGTTGCTGATATCCAGGTGTGAAAATTCGTAGGTCAGGCTCCCCGGCTGTTGGGCAAAAGAAGCGGGTATATATAGCATTATCCACAGCAGGTAGCAAAGATACCTGACTGCATATTGCCATCGCGGGGCAGTAGCCTTAATACACCGTAGATTCATTCCTTAATTTGGAAAGCAGTACTTCAAATAAATGTACTAAATGTTGTTGTGAATATGCAGCATGTCGACGGAATGCCGACAAACTGAACAACCGGTGCAGGAAATAAATCGGGAAAATAAAAAAGGACCTCTTTGCAGAAGTCCTTTTTCTTGTACCACGTACGGGATTCGAACCCGTGATTCCTCCGTGAAAGGGAGGCGTCTTAACCCCTTGACCAACGCGGCATTTTTCGTTTGGGATTGCAAAGATAGGAAAATGTTTTACAATCCAAAACTTTTTTTCGACTCTTTTGTAAAAGTAAGAATAATCGGGCGTAAAACAACTTTTTTTCTTCCTTTTCCTGCTCAGGACATCCCACCCTTTTTAGCCACCAGTGGGGATTTACGTAAAAAACATCCATTTCCCATTAAAAATTATTTATCTGTTATAATTTTTTTGGGGAGACAGATACCCGGGACTAACCCTGAAGGCTATACGACCTATTGTTTCAACCCGGCGATCAGGTTAATGGTCAATGCCACTACAAACGTATTTAATGCAAAAGATAATAATCCATGGGCCAGTGCGGTACGCCGGATTACCCTTGCGGAGATTTCCACATCTGACACCTGGAACGTCATGCCTATCACAAAAGAAAAATAGGCGAAGTCGAGATAATCCGGGCATTTCTCTGCCGGAAATTCCAGTCCGCCAGCATGTTTGGTCACATCTTTCGTGTCATCATCATAGTATAAATTGGCATAATGAAACGTCAGCGTAGTATGTACCATCGTCCAGGAGGCCAGCATCCCGGTAATAGCCACCGGTAAATAAAGCCTGGAGCCGCCGGTAATATCTTTAGACAACATCAGCAACAATACAATCACCAAACTGGCGAACGCCGCTATCACCACCGAAAAGGAAACAAAGATCCGGCTACCATCGTCTACCCTCGCCCAGGTACGGATTTCATTGACCGACCGGTTATAAAAAACAATCCAGCCCGTGGTGATATAAGACAGGGCAAATACATCCCAGAGCATCACATAGGTAATCAGGGGATGTACATTTGCCCCACTGAAAAACAGGCCCGCAAATACAATCAGGGTTAACGCCAGACTCACCAACACCCGCTGCAATGGGTGCATGGCAACTAATAACTTGACAGCTTTCTTCTTTCCCATAGAACATACTTAATACTTAAAGATAACCCTGTTTTTCAAAGCATATCCATCCCCTTCTTAAATTATTATCCTACAAAATAAGTAGACTATTGGCCAGATCAACCAATTTAGCTATTTTAGCATTACACTAATCAACATCTAAGACTGCCAACAAACAGTCCATTACAGCAACCCAAATGTTGCCCATCATCATCAACCTGCCTTCGGGCAAACCCATACATCATAAACATTGTTCCCTATTTCTCTAAAGTGATCCAATTCCTTTAGCCATCATCTCAATAAAAAAAACAAGTGTATGAAACCAAAGTTCTATGCCCTTTTTCTTCTTTTCCTATTCTCTTATACCGCCTACGGACAATCTATCGAAGGACTCGTGGCAGATAAGAAACAACCCCTGGTAGGTGCTTCCGTTAAAATTACCGGCCAGAACACCGGTGCAGCCACCGACCTTGGAGGTCACTACAAAATAGCCATGCAACCCGGCACTTACAAAGTAAGTGTGAGCTATATCGGCTATCAGACAGCGGTAAAAGAAGTCACCCTGGCGGCCGGCCAACATGTTACACTGGACTTCCTCCTCAACACTACCGACGACCTGAACGAAGTAGTAGTGCTGGGATCCAGGAGTGCTCCCCGCAGCCAACTTACTACGGTAGTACCGGTAGATGTGGTAGATGTAAAACAGATTGCCCAATACTCGCCACAGGTCAGTATCAACCAGATATTGAATTATGTGGCTCCTTCTTTTTCCTCGAATACACAAACCCTTTCTGATGGTACCGATCACATTGATCCTGCCGCCCTCCGCGGTCTCGGCCCGGACCAGGTGCTCGTATTAATCAATGGAAAAAGAAGGCACACCACTTCACTCGTTAACATCAACAGCAGCTTCGGGAAAGGATCGGTAGGCACGGACTTGAACGCCATTCCCACTGCCGCTATCAAGCGAATTGAAATACTGCGCGATGGCGCTGCCGCCCAATACGGCTCCGATGCCATTGCTGGCGTTATCAACATCGTTTTAAATGATGCCGTCAATAAAGTAGATGTAAACGTTACTACCGGCGGATATGTATCCAAACACGCAGAAAACAATCTCGACGGGCAGACCGTTCAAACCAATATCAACTACGGACTGCCTTTAGGTGATAAAGGCGGTTTCGTTAACCTGGCTGGTTCTTACGATTACCGCAATTATACCAATCGTACGGGGACCTTCGCCGGTACCATCTTCAACGACTATAATGATCCTGCGCTGGCTACTGTACCCGGTACCCCCACCGGCAAAGATATTACCGACGCCGAACTGGCTAAAAGAGGACTCACACGCAACGATTTTAATTCCAGGATAGGCCAGTCGGCCAACCGCGGTGGCAGCCTGTTCCTGAATGCTTCCCTGCCGGTGAGCGAGCATGCGGAAGTATATGCTTTTGGCGGATTAAATTATCGTCATGCGGAAGCCGCTGCATTTTACAGGACACCTTCTCAGCTCACCCAAAACAATGATACCATTTATCCGAATGGCTTCCTGCCGCTGATCGTTACCGATAACCGTGATAAGTCACTGGCCGCCGGTATCAGGGGCACCTTGCATGAATGGAAAGTTGATTTCAGCAATACCTTTGGGGAAAATGGCGTGGACTTCACCGTAGATAACACGTTGAATGCCTCCCTATTAAAAGCCTCCCCTACTTCATTTGAAGCAGGTGGCTATCGCTTCCGGCAAAACACTACCAACCTCGATTTCAGCCGCTTCTTTGCGGATCCTTTAAAAGGTATCAACGTGGCATTTGGTGCGGAACACCGCTATGAGAATTATCGCATATTGCCTGGTGAAGCAGCGTCTTATACCAACTATGGCAATGCCCTGAAACTTGGTACTGATGCCAGTGGCAAACCCATATTGATGCCCGATCCAAAAGGAAACGTTCCTACCCGCTTTGCTGCGAATGGTAGCGCCTTTGCCGGCGCAGCACAAAGCTTTCCCGGATTCAGTCCGGACAATGCCACCAACGCCTCCCGCACATCCATTGCCGGCTATGGTGATGTGGAAGTAAATTTTACAGAGAAACTGCTGGTAGATGGTGCACTCCGTTTTGAAAACTATTCCGACTTTGGGTCTACCCTCAACTGGAAACTGGCCGGCCGTTATCAGTTCAGCCCTAAATTATTACTCAGAGCTGCTGCCAGCACCGGGTTCCGGGCCCCTTCCCTGCACCAGCGCTACTTCAACGCCACCTCCAGTGTATTCGTGGATGGCGCCTTCGTAGAATCAGGCACCTTCACCAATGATAGCCGGGTGGCTGCTTTGCTGGGAATACCTAAACTAAAACAGGAAACTTCCCATAACTACAGTGCCGGCTTAACCAGCAACCTCGGACCATTGAAAATTACGGTGGATGGATATTACATCCGTATTGACGACCGCATTGTGTATACCGGTCAATTTGCAGGTAAACAAAATGGTACTCCCAAGGAACAGGAGATTTATAATATTCTCCGCTCTGCCAATGCACAAACAGCGCGTTTCTTTGCCAACGCCATCAATACAGAAACGAAAGGAATTGACGTAGTGATTACCTATACTACACATCCGGGCAAAGGCAATTTAAGAGCGGACCTCTCCGGTACTTTCGCCCAAACATCGCTGGTAGGTCCTATCCATTCTTCTGAACAGTTAGCCGGCCAGGAAAGTACGTACTTCGATGCGGCCAGCCGCATCTACCTGGAGTCTGCCGTACCGCGGACCAAGGCGAATTTATCGCTGAACTACAGCATTCAGAAATGGGGGATCTTTTTCCGCAATGTATACTTCGGGAAAGTAACAGAAGCTACCAACATTGTAGCCAACCAGGATACCTATCGCGGAAAAGTAATTACAGACCTCAGCGTGAGTTATAAATTCATCCCGGCTTTAGGACTGACTATTGGCGCCAACAACCTGCTGGATGTATATCCGGATGAATTGTCTGCTGGCAACCAAAGTTCGGGGCGTTTCCTTTACTCCCGTGCCTCTCAGCAATTCGGCTTCAATGGCCGGTTCCTGTTTGCGAGATTGAACCTGAACTTTTAATATTAAAAAAACGGGGTAGCGTGTATGCTACCCCGTTATTACTTTATGGTTGTCCTGATTCCAGTTGTTGGATAATTCCTTTATAACGATTGATCACCTCCTGATCTGAAGCGTTATCAATATCTGCGATATAAGCCTTCAGTGCCTGCAAATATTCTTCTTTAAATGCTTTATTATACGGACTGGTGGTGTATTGTATCTCCGTCTTTTGCACCTCCAGTTGATTTTTCATCATCCTCCTCGCAATACCGAAGTTAGATTCGTCACTTAAAATCACAATATTCTTTTCATACCCGGGAATGTATTTTACCAGGAAAGGATCATTCACATTGGGAATAAGAATGGTATTCTGAACGGGATAAATGGCGGCAGACATCGTAGAAAATCCAGTCAGCACATCTTTTCCATTTGCCGTTTTCACCAGTACATCATAGTCATAAATGTACTGGTCGTTGAGTGTAGAATTGGTTTGCTCTTCTTTGGTAATGATGGCGGTGCCTTTAACACCGTATGCATTCAGGAACCATGCATTAAACATATGCGCCAGGAAGATATTGAAAATAGGCACCACAAATGCCAGGATACCATATATCCACTTCTTTCTCCAGGTCCATAATAGCAGAAATAAAAGGACCAAAACAGGGAACGACCATCCCGGATGATGGCTGAGAAAATAAAGAATGGCTGAAATAATTTTCATGGGCTACAACTTTTAAACAATAGGTTTCTCTCTGTAATCCCAACAAACCTACTACTAAAAAATTGTAATCAGAAATATGAACAACGGACCTGCCTTAACGAATTACGCCGTGCGTTATCCATTTTCTTAAAATAGTATCCAACCGATATTTCATGGGTGCCATTGTTATAGGTGCGGTATTTATTCAATGCATAATCAAAAGCATAGCCTATTCTTAGTTCCGGTAATACAAATACCTCAGCCATCGCTACCACAGCACTGGATTTGGTTAACCCGGGTTGCAGCGCAGGTTTGTTATACAGATCCACGGCCGTGCGGTAGCCTCCACCTAGCCATACTATGTCTTTCAGCAATACAAACATATTCAGGTCAAAACTGGTAGGGCCGGCCCGGTCATCTTTCAGCAAAAAGATAGGTTTTATAGAAACGTCGTCATTCAGTGTCAATAAAGCGCCGCCGGTTAAGTAATAGTGGGGTTTAGGCACCGGGATAAAATGACCTAATGGTTTATTTTTCGCCTGGTACTGCGCCGTAATATTATCTGCCGAAAAACCTACAAACCAGTTAGCGGTAGAATAGTATACCCCTGCCCTGGTATCGAAGAGCACCATGTTTTGTGCGGCACCGTTAATACCTGGTTCATTGGGATTGGTGAAGTCAAGCGCGTTGGTATTAATCCCCTGTTGTACAATGCCGGCGCCAATACCTAACGCCAGCCGCCCGGTTTCCCCTCCTAACGGAATGCGGTATGCGTAGTTTCCATAGGCTGCCAGCTGGCTTTGTGCACCAATTTTATCATGCGACACCTGCAGGGCCAGTCCTACCCGGTCATTGTTCACACTCCCATCTACTGCCAGCGACATCGTTTGCGGCGCCCCTGGTATCCCCACCCACTGATCGCGGTAAAAGGCATGTGCATTCAGCTCCTGCCGGTAACCAGCATAGGCCGGATTAATGTAAATTCCGTTAAAAATATATTGACTGAATTGTGCATCCTGCTGTGCATAGACATTTTGCCAACTCGCTAATAGCGTCACCAGGAAAACAACATATTTTTTAATGTGCATGGTTGTTATGGTTTTAACAACGTGATATAACCTTTAAACTCCTGCCAGCGGCCATTCCCATCTTTAACACGTAGCAGGTAGAAATAGGTCCCTTCATTTAACCCTTTACCACTCCAATTTTGTGTATAGCCTTTTTGCTCATATACGTGATTACCCCAACGATTCAGAATCGTTAACTCATTTTCGGGATACTGTTCCAATCCGCCAATGACGAAAACATCATTCACCCCGTCGCCATTGGGTGTAATGGCGTTAGGAATATGCAGGGGCAATATCAACAGCTGATGTGTGCTGCTGTTATTGGGAACTACATTATCCTGCTCTACAGCGGCCACTGTAGCGGTATTCGTAATTTGCCCGGATTCCAATACCTTCACGCGGATGGCCAGTGAAGCCGTTTGACCTACTTTTAAGCCATTCATTTTCCACAACACCGTATGATCCTGCTGTTGATAGGTGGCCACGCCCAGAGTGGGAACAGATAACAAGTCCAACCCTACCTGCCGGGGTAGTTTGTCCGTAACAATAATCCCTGTAGCGTCAGCAGGCCCGTTGTTAACAACGGTGAGATAATAATTGAAGGTGCTGTTTATTTTAAACGCGCCAATGTCGGCGGTTTTGTTGATCTGCATATCTGCATCTGGTCCCCTGCTGGTGATTTCTGCAATGATGACCGGCCTGGACAGGTCGGAAACGCATCCTTCTCCGTTATATACCTCCACGGTATATCTGCCTGGCGTAGCTGTGGTATACTCCGGCAAAAACGCACCCGTAATGGCAATGCCGTCCCGGTACCATTGGTACCGGGGAGCATTCACCGGGTTAGCCGTTAGTTTCACCTGCTGACCGGGCATGATATACCTGACTGGTGGCGCTTGTGCCATCGCTACAGCGGCCCACCAGCTCAGGACCAGGATAATGACAGATACTTTTCCCCGCATATGTGCTTATTACTCGATGGTAATAGTTGGTGCTCCTGGTTTAGGCGTAACAGTGATAGTAGCATCTGAGCCATTGTACTGAGAAGTAGCAGCATAAGTACCACAGCTTTTCACCTTATAGGCTACCTGTACACTGTATTTATATTTTTTCTCTGCCCCACCGGTACTGGTGGCCACATCGTCCAGCGTATAGGTGGCAGCGTTAGTACCTACACTTGTTGTAGTACTTGTGGCCAGATCTGTTTTCGTCCAGGCGTAAGTCAGTTCAAAATCTGCTATGGTCAATACTCTGAGGCCTGTAATTGTTCTGAGTGTACCATTGAATGACACCTGGCTTTTCAGGGTAATAGCATTGGCGCCTGTTGGTGCACCACTAGCCGCGCAATAAGTCAGCGAAGGAGTAGATGCATCGATGGTAGAAGCAACCGTCAGGTCAGGCAATACGAATACCGTAAAAAGCACGGGATCGGCCGGACAGCCGGCAGTACCGGTGGAAGCAACTACCTGGTAGGTATGCCATCCGGGAGTGGCAGCAGTAACTACCAGTTTTTCACTGTTTGGCGTTGCTCCTGTAAGCAAAGGACCTGAAACTCCCGAACCGTCCAGTTCTGACCAGGTCCAACTGGTATAAGCCACTGCAGGCGTAACGGTGTTATCAGTGGTAGTAGACTTCAGTGTAAAATTGGATGGAGTAGCACAGAACAATGTACTGCCAGTGCTGGTAGAAGTACCTTTTTTAGGATCGTCCCCAACAGATAAATCTCCCGGTAATTTGATGGTTTGTGCATTTACTTGTATGGTGCTCATCGCCAATAATACCATGAGTAAGCAGGTAATAGAGATTTGTAAAAAGCGGCGCATTCCGAATGTAGCAATTTTCATATGTCAAGGGTTTTATTGTATTGTTAATAAAGGTGATCCGGGACGAGGTACCACAGTAACGGTAACGGGCACACGATTACTCACATTTCCGGCGCAACCGTTTCTGATGGCTTCTACATAATAAGTATAGGTGCCGGCAGTGGTAATGGTGGGCGTAAACGTCAAACTATTTCCCAGCAGCAGGGTACCATCTGATTTATACCAGTTGTACACTGCGCAGGCATCTGGATTCGTTACTGTAAATTTTATTTTGCCTACATCATTGATGCAAATAGGACCAGGATTGGGAATACCGTTTAACTGTAGCGATAAAGTAGGTGCGGGCGCTACGATTCTTACGTCATAAATCCTCAATGCACTGAGTGCGCTTACCAGTCCTCCCAGTTTGATATCGATCCGATCAAAGGCTGCAGGAATCGCGGCAGACAGTATATATTTTTGTCCGGGGCCGCCTAAGAGGCGCAGGTTAAGGAAAGTGCCGGTATTGGTAATAGGGCTACCAACCGGCGTATTGCCAAGCATTGGTTGTATCGCAAACCCGGTGAGCAGGTTCAGGTCCAACAATGCAGCGCCCGCATCCTGCAGCACGATGTAAATGGAATCGCCCGGCTTGGCAGGTGTATTGAATACCACTGTTTCGAACACCTCACTCAATACTTTTACACCCGTATTGAGTTGTGCATAAGTAGCAAGCGTGGGGTCATTGTCAATGGCCAACCATTTATTATCCACACTACCAGTGGCATTCAGTAAGGCGAGTTGTCCGGCGCGAATGCCGGCCAGTACGTCTATTGGCAGATAACAGCCCGTATTGGGGGGCGCATTCTGCATCACCCAGGCATCATAAATACCCATGGATAACCCTGCAGATAACAGCCCTGTAAGCGTTACCCATACGCCGTCATAGGCTACCGGATTACCAGCGGCATCTTTAGGCGTGAGCATTATTTCCATATCACCGGAACCACTGGCCACTGATAAAAGTGCGCCTGATGTATAGGCTACACCTGCTGGTTTTTCTACGTGATGGCTATCATAAATAAAGGGTTGTACCGTTACGGCGGATCCCAGGCCAACCAGGTTAGTGGGGTAAGCAATTTTGACACTCACGGGTGTACCGGCAGCAATAGTCGCGTCAAAATTGAGGTATTGTTTCGCATAAGTGAGTCCCAGTAATGCCAGTGTATTTAAGGTAGATTGTGTAGCCGGATTGCCATCTGCTGCACTGGCATCGTTAGAAGTACTTCCCAATACTACCTCTGTTCTTTGTCCGGATGCATACTTCCTGATTTGAGGAACCGGGCAACTACTTTGCGCCATAACAGTAGACGAGAAAAAAACAGAGAAAAGTATAGTGAATAAAGTAACATGCCATGTATCCCTGTTACGTACAGGTAATATTCCGATGATAATTGCATTCAAGGCATTCACAGGGAATCGCATAAGGATACTTGGTCACTAATTGGGAAATTCGGTTCGGTTCAACTAATGTAGCCGAATAATCAGCACCACGGCAGATTGCAGGGGGTAATGAACAAAATGAATACAACCAAAAGATGAACAGAAAATGCACAGGAATGCAGGGTGCGTAGCAATTATTTTACATAAAATATTATATGTATTATTATAAAATATTATTTAATAATTTTCATCAATTAAACACTTCCTTCGCAAAAAACTGGCATGATATTAAGCAGCGGATTTCGCTCCTGAAATGGAGTATCGACAAACGGTATTTGTCCACGTCACCGGTTAAACAGCGATAAAGCCCGACGACTATCGACCATTCATTTTTATCTCTTAACGATGCATTTATTTCGTGTTCAAAATGAATGTATCATGAAAAAAATTTCGTTTATCCATTGTGGTTGGTTATTACTATTAACCGTTTTTATAAGCGCATGTGGAAAATCCGCAGCAGACAAACCAGAGAAACCACGTGTTACACCCGGCTCTTATCAGGACAAAAGTGTTATCAGCTGGACCGTTGATGGCGCCAGTTATTCCTGCGGAGGTAACGCCCTTTATTCACCCTCGGTAAACAGAACCGGTGTGGCCTCTCAATATGAGGATGATAAATACAATATATCCGTGGTATTTAATGGAAAAACTGAAGGGGTGTTTAAGATGGGAGCCAGCAACCAGGCGGGCAAAGCCACCATTACTTTTATGAATACAGCTACTGGTAAAGAATACGGTAATACATACGTAGAAAACTGCCAGCAAGGTGGCTTTATCTATACAGAAGGGGAAGTGAAGGTAACCAGGGTCGGAAAGCCGGGCGACTATGTAGAAGGAACTTTCAGCGCAACATTATACGACGTCAACCACTGTACATCAAAGGCCAGTGTGAAGGTAAAAGGTGAGTTTAAAATGCTGCGTGTAGGCGGCGAATAATTAAAGAAAGGCCTTCTCTTTCTACCAGAGAAGGCCTTTTTCCGGCTATTGAAATTGTTGAATACTTTCTCCCAGATCAAACACTTTTACCTGATCTCCTGCAAACGCCTGAATAATACTACTCGCGGCGGCGCTCCGGTAACCACCTGCGCAATGCACCACTATTGGCTTATCCAGCGGAATGGTGGATACTCGCTGTCTTAATTCAGGCAATGGAATAAGCAATGCCTGATCAAAAAAGCGATGTTCTTTCACCTCGCTACTATTCCTGACATCCACTATCGTATAACCAGGTAGATGGGTGGCAAAATCTTCGGCTATGGGCGCCATACTTCCCTGCCCGTCTTCAAAAACAAAAGCTCTTACAATAAAAGCATCATAGCCGATTTTACTACAACGGAAAATCAGTTCTTCCAATAGCGCCTTATTCTCCGCTACCAAATAGAAGGATTCCCCGGGCGCAACAATGCTCCCCAGCCAGGTTTCAAATTTACCGCCGTGCTGCAAATTGAAAGATCCAGGTAAATGATGTTGCTTAAAAGCCGCTTCCGGCCTGGTATCTATCACAATAATGTTTTTTTCCAACACACCCTGAGGGCCACGCGGAACAGTGGTTACGTTGCCAGCGCCCCGCTTATTGAGTTCCACATTATAGGGAAAGTAAGCAGGAATAAATGGTTGTCCCGCAGTTAATGCACTAACAAACACGGGTACACTCATGTCCTGTAACGACCAGTTATTCACTTTTTCATTGCCTATCGTACTATATTTTTCTTTCCCAAGAGATTTACCACATAAGGTTCCTGCTCCATGCGCCGGATACACCAACACATCGTCTTCTAATAATAACAGCTTGTTATGCAGCGAATCATACATTTGCTTTGCCAGTTCCTCCCGCTTTGCCGTAATATTGCCGACGTTTTCGCGCAGATCCGGCCGGCCGCAATCTCCCACAAACAACGTATCTCCGGTGAATACTGCTTTGTTGCGGCCATCTTCTTCCAATACAATGCTGATACTATCCGGCGAATGTCCCGGTGTATTCAATGCTTTGAGTTTGATATTACCCAACACCATTTCATCCCCGTCATCAAACGGCTGATGCGGATAAGTAGCCCCTACCAACCGGGAACAATAAATGGTAGCCCCGGTTAGCTGATGCAATGCCAGGTGTCCGCTCACGAAATCCGCATGCGGATGTGTTTCTATCACCCCTACAATCGTTGCCTGTGCTGCCGCTGCATACGCCAAATAAGGTGCAATATCCCTCGCAGGATCTATCAATATCATTTTATGCTCACTGCTGATCGCATAACCAAACTGTGCTAATGCAATATCTTCAAACTGTTTAATTTCCATATATCATACATTTAATGAGGTAATTTTTCGCGTATCCATCCATATACCCAGGTACCAGCAATTGCGCTCAATAACGTAATCCCGATAACAAAAAAACCGCTTCCCATCTGCGCCAGCAGCGGGCCCGGACAAGCACCAGTAATCGCCCAACCCACGCCAAAGAGCAATCCACCATATACATTTCCCCAATGGAATTTTTTATCCGGAATGGTAATTGCTTCGTTGTTGATGGTTTTTATCCGGAAGCGCTTGATCACTTGTATAGATATCATACCCACTATAATAGCACTCCCGATCACCCCATACATATGAAACGACTGCAAATGAAACATCTCCTGGATGCGGAACCAGGACACTACCTGGGATTTAACGAGGATAATACCAAACAGCAATCCCGCTGCTAAAAATTTTATATTGTTCATAGTTGTAATAAAAGAGGTAAAAGAAACCAGCTGGTAATAAATCCGCCTGTCATGAAGCAGCACGTGGCTACCAGCGAAGGCCACTGTAAAGAAGAAATTCCCATGATAGCATGACCAGAAGTACATCCGCCCGCATAACGGGTGCCGAATCCTACAAGGAAACCTCCCACTATCATCAGTATAAATCCCCGCAGTGTAAAGAGTTGCCCGAAGCTGAATATATCTTCCGGTAACACACCACTGAAATCTTTCACACCGTATTGTTGCAATAAGCGAATCGTTTGCGGATTCATATCAACCGGCCCCGGAACTGACAAGCCATAAGTAGCGATGAAGCCACCGAGTATAATACCCAGCGCAAAAAACAAGTTCCAGGTTTCCTTCTTCCAATCGTATCTGAAAAATTTAATATTGCCGGGTATACAAGCGGCGCAGGTATGCCGGAGCACCGACGATATTCCGAATGTCTTATTTCCCAGCAGTAACAAGGCTGGTACCGTTAGTCCAATGAGTGGCCCTGCAACATACCAGGGCCAGGGTTGTGTAATTACATCCATTACTATTGATTATATAAAGTGCTGATTAAAATAAAAACACCCATCACGAGTACAAACCATCCGAAAACCGGCTTCAGCTTTGCATCATTCGTGTATTTGGTTAAATAACTTCCCCCGATAATACCGGCTATCGCAAACAGGGAAAAGTATATTAAAAACAGGTAGTTGAAAGATACCTGCCTGCTGATATCTCCGAGCATCCCCAACAGGGAACTGATAGTCATCACGAGCAGCGAGGTACCTACTGCTTTTTTCATCGGCAATCCGCCAAATAAAACAAGCGAAGGGATAATGAGAAAACCACCACCTACTCCTACGAAGCCTGTGATCATACCTACTGCCACGCTTTGCAGCATCAGCCGGGAATAGCTGACCGGTGCACTACCCACTGTAACGCTTTTACCTTTACGGATCATCGCTACCGCAGCTAACACCATCAGTACAGCAAACACCAGCATCAGTAAAACAGGTTTGGTCAGTGTAAACCCGCCTGCCTGCAGCAAATGTTCCGGTATGGCCGGCATTACCCATTTACGCATCGCAAATACCGAGATCAGGGAAGGAATGCCAAAAACCAGTGCTATTTTGACATCAACATTTCCTTTCCGGAAATGACTACCCGCCCCTACCGCACTGGTGAGCCCCACAATAAAAAGAGAATAAGCAGTAGCAATTAAAGGATCAATGCGAAAGAAATATACCAGGATGGGAACCGTTAAAATAGAGCCCCCTCCTCCTACCAGTCCTAACGACAAACCAATAAATACCGATGCGATGTAGCCAATTACTTCCACGTTGCTGTTTTATAGCACAAAAGTAAAAGCTACCTGGGAGGAGTTTGGTGACTTATGTTACAGAGGGTAATTTAAAATAATCTTATTCCTTGAAAGGCTGATCAGTTGCTGCTTTTCCATTTGCTTCAGCAATCGCGACACTACTTCCCGCGTGGTACCCAGTTCTTCTGCCAATTGCTGATGGGTGATATTAAATTCTTTAGATTGATAAATATTCGCCTTCTTCTTCAATAATTCTGCGATGCGGTCATCTAATTTTTGAAAGGCCACCGCATTCACCACATCCAGTAATTCTTCAAAGCGTTTGTGGTATAATTTAAAGATGAAATCCGTCCATTCCGGGTATTCTTTTATCCATTCGCTGGCCTTTTCTATGGGCAGCATCAGTACTTCCGCATCTTCTTCCACGATCAATCTTACTTTGCTGGTATCATCATGAATACCCGCCAGGAACGACATAATACAGCTTTCACCGGGCTTAATATAGTACAGTAATATTTCCCTGCCGTCTTCATCTTCCCGCATTACGCGCATACTACCGGAAAGCACCAGTGGAATAGCACGGATGTAACTATTGGATTGCACCAGCACTGTATCTGCCGGCAGCTTTTTATATTGGCTGTTAGCCTGTACAGCCTCTTCCAAAATGGGTCCAAAGAATTTCATACTATAAAAGTAACCCTATTTTCATAACTGCTTTCCTACTGGTGATATTTTCGGGAGATAGGGGGCCAATGCTGGCCTCCGCGCTTCATATCCTGTTCATGCGTATACATTTAAATCGGCTATCTTTAAGTCAAAAAAGATGCTTGATGAACAGGATCTTGCCTTAAAGCTATCATTAGACAAAGTTCACTTACAGGAATTTTTGTCGATTACAGCAACAAAAAACTTTAAAAAGAATACGACCATATTCGACGGACGCACTGCCTGCAATTGGCTGGGCTATATCATCAATGGCGCCATCAGGACTTACTGCATCAACGACCGTGGCGAGGATATCAGCTTCTTATTGCAGGTGAATGGTGATTTTTTTGGCGACTATGAAAGCTTTATTACCGGCCACAAAGCCGAATTCATTATAGAAGCACTGCTGGATTGTGAAGTGCTGGTCTTTGAAAAAGAGGAGCTGGATCGATTGATGCAAAGCGATGTTTTCTGGCTGAAATTCGGCAAACAGATGGCTGATATTGTTTTCCTCGAAGCGAAGCGCCGGATAACCGATCTGTTGTTTTTTAATCCGGAGCAACGTTATCAAAACCTGCTGCGTAAATCTCCGGAGGTCATGCGCAAAATTCCTCAGAAATATATTTCCAGTTACCTGGGCATTACACCGCCATCACTCAGCCGGATTAGGAAAAGGATCATTAATTAACTTTAGTGAACGTTTTTCAGGGTCGGGAAGTGTCAACTTTGTCCTATCATCAAAGTTGAACAGACCATGGAAATAGCCATCATTGGCGCCGGCATTGGCGGACTGACAACAGCCCTGGCGCTTAAAGCAGCGAATATCTCTTTTAAAATTTACGAGTCCGCCCCGGAATTAAAAGCAGTGGGCGCCGGCATTATCCTTGCCAACAACGCCATGCAGGTATACCGGCACCTGGGCCTACAGGAGGGCATTGCCCAACTGGGAAACAGGATCTCCGTTTTAAATATCACCAAACCAGATTTGCAGGTACTTTCATCGTCTTCCCTTCAGCCTTTTGAACAGCGATTTCATTTACACAATATTGCAATTCACCGCGCGGATCTGCATCATTACCTGGCCGAAGCAATTGGCGCTGCCAACATTTCCTTAGGCAAAAAACTAAAAAGTATTATACGCCGGCAGGAACAGTTTATCCTGGAATTTGAAGATGGTTCATTGGTAACAACTAAATATGTGATAGGTGCAGATGGTATCCGGTCTGCCGTGCGTAATCAACTGTTTGGCGAAAGCCCCATGCGTGATAGCGGACAATACTGCTGGCGGGGAGTTGTAGATTTTGATTTACCGCAACAATATCACCATGAGCTGAATGAACTATGGGGCAAAGGCACACGATTTGGGTTTGTAAAGCTCAGCGCCAAACAAGTGTACTGGTACTTATTGGCAAACACCCACCTGATGCATCCCGGCACTGATCCGCTCTCTTTTTTAAATGACTTCCATCCGCTGGCAAAGCAGCTTGTACAAGCCACTCCCAGGGATAAATGGATTGCCGCCGGGCTGTTTGACCTTACACCTATTTCACAGTGGCACCAGGAAGGTGTATGTCTTGTGGGCGATGCGGCACATGCTACTACCCCTAATTTAGGGCAAGGCGCCTGCCAGGCTATTGAAGATGCCTATGTACTAGGCACACTGCTGAAAAAGAATTACTCCATACAGGAAGCATTCCGGCGATATCCGGAGATTCGCATGGAGAAGGCCCGGTTCATTGTAAACACAAGCTGGAAGGTGGGTAAAATGGCGCATTGGCGGAATCCTATAGCTGTTGCAATGCGTAATATGCTCATGAAATCAACACCGGCATCGGTGAATAATAAGCAACTGGGGCGGATTTTTGAGTTAGACAAGGTGGTGTGAATAATGTATCACAGCGTATTTCCAGTCGCTTTGACGAATCAAAGTGACTGGAAATGGCTCACTTATTCTGGCATAAAATCATTTCCGCCAATAACAAAATCATTTAAGGATAACATGAGTTGTCCCAATACAATACCTGCATTAAAAGAAGCAACATAATTTTGGGTATCCGTTACTTCTGTATCAAAATGTCCCAGCTGATCGCTAATTGCTGAAACAAAAATAATTGGTTTATCAGTACTTAGCTTTATGACACCATGAGTAGTTTCCACTGACATGACGGGATAGGGCGCTCGTTTTTGATGAAATTCTTCCAATGCTTCACGATCTACCCAGTTATACTCCGCATAATCAATAACCCCAACAGAACTAACAGCGGTAAATACTTTCGAGGCGATACAAACCGCATGTTCAGCCGGATTACGTGGGGTTTTAATAAATTTAGGCTCTACCATATTCCGAAAATCCTTGTTTATCAAACCTAACACCTCCTTATTTACATTTGAATATAACATGCTGCCAATATTTTTTTCATTTGGCAGATCATCCTTTGTAGGTGCCTTGGGGTGCGCCCTATGTATAAAAAAATTGGCGCCGATAACAACGGAACCGTTTAACGTTATATCCCCTGGATAGCCGGCGGTTCCAACAGCTATTACCAAATCCGGATTTTCTTCGCGAATGACGTCCGCTAACACATGATACTTTTCATTTGAACTGGAAGTACTTTGCGTCTTTGTGTCCAATGCTGTTCCTGAAGGGACGCCTAAAAACATTATATCCTGGATACACCAGATACTGACCCTTAAGGTTTCATTGAGCTGCTTAGTATTTGTATCCCGGCTGGAATACTTTATAACAGCTCTGGGGTGTTTTGCTCTATAATTTCTATCAGGAGGGACATCAGTTACCTGTATATCCACAACCCGGGAAGCCGGGGCATCCCTTGCCGACTTATTATACGCGGCGGCCCTTAGTTCTGTGTGAAAAAATGCATTGAGTACCGGTACGGCTTCCCAGTTTTTGTTGATAATAATGGCTACTTTTTTCATTCCTCTTTTTTTGGGTGATGGAAGAATAGATTTATATAACACCAACTAAAAATGTCTTACTAAACCAATTTTGCTGCTATCTGCAATAGTAATTTGTGGAAATAAATCGTCTTTGGTATTGGGTATACCATCTCGTCCCGACGAAAAGAGCTGGTACTTGTCGCCATTTCTTTTATAGTTATAGTAGATCACTCCTTTCGCGTTCATTCCTTGTGCCGCATCATGAATGGGTGCTAATTTATCATCGTCCTCCACCTGCTGTAAATTATCAGGATAATGACCATGTATTATTTTATAAAACTCAATATCTTTCACTAAACTATTTAGCTCCATTTGTGATATATCTGCAAATCCGTTCCTGAATACAGACGCATGTGTTGTTGCATAAAATAAAGCTGAATAAACAATGATTGTCCAGGCAATACCTGCTGCTCCTATTATTGAAAGCCATTTGTCCTTATACTTTAAAAGGCCGTATAACAAAAGTCCCAAACCTACAAATGCGCCAACCAATGGGATTAAACACAACAAGCCCAATAAATAGGGTGGTTTTGACTTATTCGGGAAGGTATCAGGATTCGTTGTCATCTGCTTCAAATGGTGTTAAAAGAATGATAGGGGATATCCTAATATAAGAAATTCTGCGCAGATGCAGCCATCGGGAATCACCTGATTTTCCCTTCAAACTTCTTAACTGCAGCTGCATCCACCGGCGTAAAGAAATTCACCAGGTTCCCATCGGGATCACGAAATAGCAGCGATTTATTACCCCATGGCATCAAGGTGGGCTTTTGAACAACATAGGTTCCAATAAAGTCAGCGATTCGTTGATAAACAGCCTCCACGTCTTTCACCAAAAATTCAATGATCGCCGTGTGATTTTGTGCTGCTTTTGCTACATCATCACCGCCAAAAAATTGCAATGTTTTTGTACTACCAATGGCTAAAGTCGCCGATTCACTTTGCAGTTCTGCAAAATCAGGGGTATACTGCATGGCCGATATACCAGTTATCTGCTCATAAAAGTTCACCAACTGCTTCACATCAGCAGTAATAATTCGAATGGAAACGAGATTCATACCTTTTGCTTTAGGAAATTAAAATTTGTTTAAGCAAAGGTCAGCGGAGGCTATGACAAGGGTGTGTCAGGGGTAGTAAAATTTTTTTGCTTCTCACCCAGGTATTCCGAAAGTGTCATTTTATGGGGTTCAAAAATGGAATCGAGCAGCTTAATTTTCGAAATTCTGTCGAGGCGAAACATCCTGAAATCTTTTCTCAATCTGCAGAAAGCGATGAGCAGCCAGCTTTCCTGTAAACTGTAATAAAAGGCAAACGGTTCTACCTGCCGTGTGGTGCTTTCGTTTTGCGCTGCCGAATGATAAGTAATTTCTAAAACATTAAAAGCCGTCAGGGCGCTTTGAATGAGGGCCAGTGAATTACTGACAGAAGTTTCAGGAATGGCCGGGCTAACGGCTATTCTCCGGGATAAGAAGTCAGCTTTTTCTTTGGTGGAATATCGTAAAACAGCCCTGATTTTATCGATCGCCGCCGCATATTCCTGGCGGAGTGAGTTATCACTACTTTTAAGCATCAGCTGTTCTGCAGTGATCAATGCATTGGCTTCTGTTTCAGTAAACATCACAGGAGGTATCCTATAGCCTTCCATCAGCATATATCCTTTACCCTCTTCCGTCAAAACAGGCACTCCAGCCTGCTCCAGCGCCCTGATATCACGATAAATGGTTCTGATACTTACCTTGAATTTCTCAGACAATTGCGTAGCTGTTACCAGCCGCTTTGTTTGCAGCTGCGTAAGAATAGCGGTTAGTCTGGAAGTTCTTTTTATATCTGAATGATCCATTTTCAAAAGCTTTCATTCATGAGCTGCTCTTTGAGTAAGTCAAATTCATATGCTTCTTCTGTTGACGCTACGCCATAGGGCTGCTCAGTAGTAATCGTAATAATATCCCGGCCATCTGCATCCCTCCATTCCCTGAGTATTTCGCATGCAATAACGCCTGTTTGTGGATAAGCGCTGTTTTCATCAAGGTCTTGTGTAGTGAAGATGGGCAGCTTGTCTTCAAACACATGTGTTTTGTTCCAGGCGTCAATAAATGTACATGCTACAAATCCCGGTTGGGCGGAACTGGTAAATTGCTCAATAGTGACGGGAATATTTTTCATATACCGGAGTAATTGTACTTATAAAGATGGGGGATTGATGGGAATAAAAAAAGGCCGCTGTAATCAGCGACCTTTTAGTTGTACCACGTACGGGAATCGAACCCGTGACTCCTCCGTGAAAGGGAGGCGTCTTAACCCCTTGACCAACGCGGCATGTATCGTTTTGGGATTGCAAATGTAGGACGTTATTTTATATTTCCAAAAAAAATTTTTGATAACCTAAATTTCTATTGATTAATAAGGGTATTGGTTGTAAATTCGCTCTCGATTTTTTCATACTCAAATCACGATGTAAAATGGGAACTACTCTCAAAATTGGTATTAATGGTTTCGGTCGTATCGGCCGCTTGGTATACCGCCAGATTTACAAAATGCCCGGCATTGATGTGGTAGCTATCAATGACCTCACCAGCCCTAATGTGCTGGCGCATTTGCTGAAATATGATTCAGCTCAGGGTAGATTCGATGCAGACGTTAAGCATTCTGAAAACGCAATTAATGTGAACGGTGAAGATGTGAAAATATATGCACAGAGAGATCCGTCTCAAATTCCATGGAAAGAGCACGACATCGATGTAGTAATCGAATGTACCGGTTTCTTTGCTGACAGGGATAAAGCTGCTGCTCACATTACTGCTGGTGCTAAACGTGTTGTTATCTCCGCTCCTGCTACAGGTGATCTGAAAACGATCGTTTTCAACGTTAACCACGAACTGCTGGATGGTAGCGAAACCGTTATCTCCTGCGCTTCCTGCACCACCAACTGCCTGGCTCCTATGGCGAAAGTGCTGCAAGACAAATACGGCATTGCGTCTGGTTTGATGACTACTGTACACGCTTACACTAACGACCAGAACACCCTGGATGCTCCACATCCAAAAGGTGACCTGCGCCGTGCACGTGCTGCTGCAGCTAACATCGTTCCTAACAGCACCGGTGCTGCTAAAGCCATCGGACTGGTACTGCCTGAACTGAAAGGTAAACTGGACGGTAGCGCACAACGCGTACCAACCATCACCGGTTCCTTAACTGAACTGACTACCATCCTCAATAAAAAAGTAACTGCTGAAGAAATCAACGCTGCGATGAAAGCCGCATCTAATGAGTCTTTCGGTTATACTGAAGATGAAATTGTTAGCTCTGATGTAATTGGTATCCACTTCGGTTCCCTGTTTGATGCTACTCAAACCAAAGTAATCACTGTTGGTGAGCACCAAATGGTTAAAACCGTATCCTGGTACGATAACGAAATGAGCTATGTATCACAACTGGTGCGTACTGTGAAGTACTTCGCCGGTCTGATCAGCAAATAATTATATGAAGTACTCTCCCGCTGTTGCGGGGGAGTCTTTAAATCTCCGCGGGACTACACCATAGCAGCAATTGGCCAGATTTTTTTTGGTTGTATACTCGCTTTGCGCTGTTGGCACCGCGGTTTTTTAATGATATACCTTTCTCGTTATCTTAAATCGATACATTATGAGTAAATTCTCCGACTATAACTTCAATGGCCGCAAAGCCCTTGTTCGCGTTGATTTCAACGTTCCCCTGAACGATAATTTCGACATCACCGACGACACCCGCATGCGTGCTGCCGTACCTACCATCAAGAAAATCCTGAAAGATGGCGGCGCCGTTATCCTCATGTCGCACCTCGGTCGTCCGAAAGATGGCCCTACCGATAAATACTCTTTAAGACACCTGGTATACCACCTCATTTCTTTACTGGATGGTGTTACCGTGAAATTTGCGGAAGACTGTGTAGGTCCAGTAGCTGAAAAAGCGGCTGCCGACCTGCAAATGGGCGAAGTACTGCTGCTGGAAAACCTGCGTTTCCACAAAGCAGAAGAAAAAGGAGATGCTTCCTTTGCTGAACAACTGGCTAAACTCGGCAATGTTTATGTAAATGACGCATTTGGTACCGCTCACCGTGCACACGCTTCCACCGCTGTAATTGCACAATACTTTGCACCAGAAAACCGCATGTTTGGTTTATTGATGGAAGCAGAAGTAAACAGTGCTACCAAAGTACTGAACGATGCAGCCGCTCCTTTCACCGCTATCCTCGGTGGTGCCAAAGTGAGTGATAAAATCCTGATCATCGAAACCCTGATGGATCGTGCTAACAACCTCATTATTGGTGGTGGTATGGCTTATACCTTCCTGAAAGCACAGGGCAAAGAAATTGGTAGCTCCCTCTGCGAAAATGATAAGCTGGATCTGGCCAATGACCTGGTAGCAAAAGCAAAGGAAAAAGGGGTAAAACTGATCCTGCCAGTAGATTCTATTGCAGCAGATAAATTTGCAGCAGATGCTAACACCCAGGAAGTTTCTAATGATAACATTCCTGCTGGATGGATGGGCCTGGACATAGGTCCTAAGTCAGTGGCACTGTTTGGCGAAACCATTGCCGCTTCCAAAACTATTTTATGGAATGGCCCTATGGGCGTATTTGAAATGGCTAAATTCCAGGCAGGCACGAAAGGCGTAGCGGATGCGATTGTTACAGCTACTGCCGGTGGCGCTTTCTCCCTCGTAGGTGGTGGCGACTCTGTAGCGGCCGTAAACCAATTCGGTATTGCCGACAAAGTAAGTTACGTATCTACCGGTGGTGGCGCACTGCTGGAGTTCTTCGAAGGAAAAGAACTGCCAGGTATTGCGGCAATCTCTTAGTCGCTGAAAGCATAAAGCCGAAAGCAAAAAGCTATTATAGCGAATGACCAGTGAGGATAATCACCCGCTATGATCATTCGCTATAATAGCTTTTTGCTTTCGGCTTTATGCTTTCAGCGACTTTTTTTGTTTCTTGCATAGAACCATTAACACATTCTTGTCATGAACAAACGCTTTCTCTGGTATCCTGTCATCATCGGGGTTTTCGCTGCGTTGATCTGGGTGATCCTTCAAAAAGGGCAATCGCTTCCTGTGCACGCACTCCCCGTTACGCCCAAAGCACCAATAGCAGCGGCGCCGGAAGTACATAGCTGGCTGCGTTACCTCGACAACCTCAAACATCCACTGGGGCTGCTGTTGCTGCAAATCATCGTTATTATGCTCACTGCCAGGTTGTTCGGTATCCTTGCCAATAAGTTGAAGCAACCAGCGGTAGTAGGTGAAATTATTGCCGGCGTATTGTTAGGCCCTTCTTTACTGGGCTGGGCCATGCCAGGCTTTTCTGCATTCCTGTTTCCGGTGGAGTCATTAAAAAACTTACAGTTCCTCAGCCAGATAGGATTAGCCTTCTTTATGTTCATTGTGGGCATGGAACTGGACCTCCATAAAATCAGGCATAAAGCCCATGATGCGGTGATGATTAGTCATGCCAGCATTATAGTGCCCTTTTTCCTGGGCGTTTGGCTGGCCTATTTCCTTTTTACCCGCTTCGCTCCTGCTAATGTTAGCTTTTTATCTTTTGCGCTGTTTATGGGCATCGCAATGAGTATTACCGCATTTCCGGTATTGGCGCGTATTGTCCAGGAAAGAAAATTAACCCATACCCCACTGGGTATTATGGCAATTACCTGTGCTGCTGCCGATGATATCACCGCCTGGTGTATACTGGCCGTAGTAGTGGCAATTGTAAACGCAGGCGGCTTGCTGAGTGCAGTAGTAACGATTGCGTTGGCCATTGTATTTGTGGCGGTAATGTTGCTGGTAGTACGTCCCTGGTTGGGCAAAGTAACTGAAAAGCAACTGGCGAAAGGCAAAGACAAGGCCGCGGTTTCCCTGATTCTTTTTGTACTGCTGATATCTGCCTGGTTTGCGGAAGTAATTGGTATACACGCATTATTTGGCGCTTTTTTATCCGGCGTTATCATGCCTGCCACCCCTATCAAAAAAGTATTGACAGATAAGCTGGAAGATGTAAGTGTCATGATCTTATTACCTATCTTCTTCGTTTTTACCGGGTTGAGAACTCATATTGGGTTGTTGAACCAGGGTGATTTGTGGGCCGTATTCGGAATGATCATGCTGGTGGCGGTAGCAGGCAAGTTTGGCGGTAGCACCGTCACTGCAAGGCTCATGGGCCAAACCTGGCGGCAATCTGTATCTATTGGTGCCCTGATGAATACCCGTGGGTTGATGGAGCTGGTGGTGCTCAACATCGGTTTTGATCTCGGCATCCTTTCTCCTGAAATATTTGCGATGCTGGTGCTGATGGCCCTGGCTACTACCTTTATGACCGGACCACTACTGGACCTGGTAGCTTTCAGTGAAAAGCGCAAAGGTTTAATGACGGCATAAGCATCTTCTCCTGTTACGATGTGAATAACATAAAAAAAGAGCGCATATCATACTGATACGCGCTCTTTTTTTATCCTTACACCTTAGCGGTGATTATTTCTTCTTAGTATGTTTCTTCTTAGCGGCCGTATGCTTTTTTGCACCATGGTGTTTTCTGGCTGCTGTATGATGTTTCCTGGAAGAAGTGGCTTTCTTTGCTACAGGAGCAGGTTTTTCGCCCATTTTCACAGGTGGTGGGAATTTAGATTTATCCACACCTACTGCCTTATCGTCCAGGGTAAGCTGAACGGATTCTTTCAGCATTTCATCTTTTTCCGCCATGAACTGCTTCATCTTGTCTTTCGGGATGCGCAGGTCATAGTTATTTTCCGCGCTGGCCATTGCTTTGGAGAAGCCAGGATTGAAGCGGTCTAATTCAGCCACCTGCATATCCAGTTTCTTCGCAATTGCTTCCAGGCGATATTTGCCGGTTACATTGATTTCAACTGTATTGTAAATTTCTTCTTCTGTTAACGGACCTCTTGCGATGGGTGCAATATTATCTGCAGCCGGCATATTTACCGTAATAGTAGGATTTACATCATCGCTTACACCGAAGAAGTTATTGAATCGATCGAGGATATAACCGGTAGCGATGAATTTGTATACGTGGTTACGGGATTCTGCAGGCAGGAAATATTGCATGCCCCAGAAGTCTTTACGTCCGCTGGCGTTGATAGCGCGTTGTACGCCACCTGCACCACAATTATAAGCTGCTACCACCAGTAACCAGTCGTCGAACTGTGCATACAGTTGATTCAGGAACTGCGCGGCGGCCAAAGTAGATTTATAGAAATCTTTTCTTTCATCTACTTTTTTACCCACGCTTAAACCAAAGATGCGGGCTGTACCGGCCATAAATTGCCAGGCGCCTACTGCACCTACCCTGGAACGGGCATTGGTGTTAAAGCTGGATTCAATTACCGCGAGGTATTTCATTTCCTCGGGGATACCATTATCACGGAACACTTTCTCAATCATGTTGAAATAAGGCTGGCCTTTATCAATCATGATTTGTAAATGCTGACTATACCGGGTAGCATAGTTACTTACGTAACCGGCCACCAGGTTATTGTTGATCTGCTCATAGACTTTCGGGCTACGAATAGAATTAGGCAGACTTTGAGCGGCTTTTTTTACGGCCACGGAGGTGGGAGATGCCTGTATAGCGGTATCTTTGGGCAAATGTACCCTGTGATTCACTTTCAGCACAGAAGTATCAGGCGCCCCAATCGGATACACCGTCTCTTTAGGATTGCTATTGCCTCCCATCGCACTCACACTCACTAAACTTGTTGCTGGCAACAGCAGTAGTAAAAAGATTTTTCTCATACAATTTATTTTAAACAACAGTAACCTGTTCCTTAGCCATAATTTGATTGGCTATGTGTAACAAGTTTGCTTCGCTAAACTTCTTTGTGATGATCTGCACACCATATGGCATTCCGTTTGAATGCCGGTACAAGGGAACTGATATAGCCGGAACCCCTGCCAGATTTGCCAGTACCGTATAAATATCCGCCAGGTACATGGCTATGGGGTCATCTGTTTTTTCCCCTAATTTAAAAGCTGTGGATGGCACAGTTGGCATTAAAATGGCGTCGTACTCTTCTAAAATTTCATTGAGCTTGTCTGTTACCAGACGCCTAACCTGTTGTGCCTTAGTATAATATGCGTCGTAATAGCCCGCACTCAGCACAAAAGTCCCCAGTAATATACGACGTTTTACCTCTTTACCAAACCCTTCTGATCTACTTTTTTTGTAAAATTCTGTCAGATCCAGGTTTTTCTGGTCGGTTCTGTGTCCATATTTTACCCCATCGTAACGGGACAAATTGGAAGACGCTTCTGCTGTAGTGAGCACATAATAGGCTGGAACTACATGGTCAAGGTATTCAAAACTTTTTCCTGATACGGTATGACCAAGCGACTGTAAACTTTCAAAGAAATCAATATAGCCTTCTTTCATTTCCGTGTCCAGACCATCGTGGTACTGGGCATCTCTTAAATACGCGAATTTGAAAGATTTATTGTCTTCCAGATGTTCCTTATAATCAGGCACTTCCTTTTGAGATGCTGTACTATCGAACTCATCTGGTCCTGCGATCACCTGTAGAATTGCTGCCACATCGGCAATATCCTTGCCAAAAATACCGATCTGGTCAAATGAAGACGCATATGCAATAAGGCCGTAACGGGAAATGCGGCCATAGGTAGGCTTCAGGCCTACTATACCGCAAAAATCCGCCGGTTGGCGAACAGAACCTCCGGTATCACTACCCAGGCTTACCTGGCATAAATCTGCCTGCACAGCTACTGCGGAACCTCCAGAGGAACCACCCGGTACACGGGTATTATCCAGGGCATTCAAGGTAGGGCCAAAAGCAGAATTTTCATTGGTAGACCCCATCGCGAATTCATCGCAATTAAGATTACCAATGATAATAGCGTCCTCTGCCAATAGTCTTTCTATGGCAGTGGCAGAAAATAACGACGTGAACCCTTCCAGGATATGGGAAGCGGCACTTACATTATGGCCTTTATAGCAGATTACATCCTTAATACCTATCACCACTCCTGCCAGAGCACCCAGCTTTTCCCCGTTTTTAAGGCGGGTATCCAGCTCGCGTGCCTTTTCCAGGGCCTCCTCCTCATACACTTCCAGGTAGGCATTCAAATGTTTTAGCTGGGCTATACGGTCCAGGTAATAACGTACCCTTTCCGTACAGCTTGTGCTGCCGGCGTATAATGCTTTATGGAAAGTAATTATACTGCTGTATTCAGACAAGGCTAAACCAGTTAAAAAATAAACTAATCAGGAATTACGCTTGGTGTATGTTGGCGATTACTGTGCGTTATGGTTCGGATTTTCCGGAATAACTGTAGAGCTCGTGTGTGGAGCGTCTGTAGTAGCCGGTGCAGCAGGAGCAACAGGTTTTTCTCTCATGCCTTCTTCAATTTCCTGGCGCACATTGTTTTTGGCGTCATTGAATTCACGGATACCTTTACCCAGGCCACGCATTAACTCAGGGATTTTCTTGCCTCCGAAAAGGAGCAATACCACCACTAAAATCAACAGCAGCTCAGAGCCCCCGATATCCTGAAGAATCAAAAATGATGATTTAACAAAAACAGCAGTCATCTTCTCAAATGTTTATATTGTTCAGGCAACAAAGATAGATCATAAAATCGGGTTTTTCACCCTCTTTATCTGATCCGGCCTGAGTTTTAATAGCATTTTAAGAACACGAAAAAAGCGGCACCGGTAAGGTCCCGCTTTTAACAAATTTCCCTGTATTTATACTAAACCCTTTTTTCTTTGATACGGGCTTTCTTACCAGCACGCTCGCGCAGGTAGTAAAGCTTAGCTCTTCTTACCTTACCCACCTTGTTCAACACGATACCATCGATATGAGGAGAGTAAAGCGGAAACAGTCTTTCCACACCAATGCCATCAGAAATTTTTCTAACAGTGAAAGACATTGTTGATCCTGTACCCTGGATTTTCAACACATCACCTTTAAAGGACTGAATCCTTTCTTTATTACCTTCCACGATTTTATAGTTGACAGTGACGTTGTCGCCTGCTTTAAACTTCGGGTACTGTTTGTTAGCTGTCAGTTGTTCGTGAACAAACGAAATTGCGTTCATCTTTCAAATATTTATGGGAGTGCAAAAGTAAGTCAAGAAATAGCATTTACCAAATTAAAAATCAAGAAATTATCATCCTCAAATGGTAAACCAATCTATATGACCTATGTATCATTAAGTTATAACAGGTCGGGCCTGCGTTGTTTTGTTCTTTCTATCGATTCCTGGTGTCTCCATTCATCGATTTTTTTGTGATCTCCGCTCAAAAGGATCTCCGGCACTTTCCAGCCACGGAATTCTTCCGGACGGGTATAAACGGGTGGCGCCAGCAAATTATCCTGGAAAGAATCGGTTAAAGCACTGGTTTCATTGTTGAGCACCCCTGGTAACAGGCGGCCAATAGCATCCACGAGTACTGCAGCACCCAGCTCTCCCCCACTCAGCACATAGTCGCCGATAGAGATCTCTTTGGTGATGAAATGATCCCGGATACGCTGGTCTATTCCTTTATAGTGGCCACACAGCATCAGCAAATTTCCTTTCAGCGACAGCTGATTGGCCATTTTCTGATTCAGTGTTTCTCCATCCGGCGTCAGGTAGATGACCTCATCGTATTGCACCTTCGCCTGTAGCGACTCAATTGCATTTACAATGGGCTCCAGCATCATCACCATCCCGGCGCCACCACCAAACTGGTAGTCGTCTACCTGGCCGTGTTTCAGGCTGGAATACTGCCTGAGCGGATGTACATGTATTTCCAGTAAGCCTTTGGCCTGCGCTCTTTTCATGATAGAATGAGACAGCGGGCTTTCCAGCAGTTCCGGCAATACGGTAATTATATCAATTCGCATCGTACTAGCTTTTAGCTATTGGCTTTTAGCAGTTAGCTTTTAGCGAGTCACTAAAAGCTAACTGCTAAAAGCCAATAGCTTATTCAGTGTATAACTCGATCAAACCATCCGGTAAATTCAGGAATACGGTCTGTTTCTTCTTGTCTATTTTCACCAGCGACTGTTCATTCACTGGTAAAAGTGCTTCTTTGCCCTTGATAAATACTTTTACAAGCACCTGCATGGGCATTTCAATCACCTCATCAATAGTACCTAAAGGACCATACTGCTGATCTTCCACGGCAAATCCCAGCAATGCCAGGGGGGCAGAGGAAGCCGTTTGCTCCTTAAAGTCGGCTTCCTGCAAAAATACCTGTGCCGGCATCAGTTTATGCGCGGCTTCCTTGGTATCAATGCCTTCCAGCTTGATATACACGCTTTCACTGTCCTTTACAGTTACCTGCTGAACGAAATAAGGAATAAAACTGTTTTTCCGCTCTTCCAGGAAAATAACGGTTACTCCTTTCAACGTGGATTTCTTGCCCAGGCTGTGCCTTAACACCAGGTCGCCCTGCAAACCATGCGCTGATGCGAGTTTACCGATACTGAAATAGTTGTTCGCCATTAGTTGCTGTTAGTCCTTCGGGAGTTAGCCATTAGCTCCTGGTGGCGCTGTTAACGCCTTCATTACTAATAGCCAATCGATTCCACAAAAATTAAAAAAGGAAATATTTGCGGTTGCAAATATTTCCTTTTTCAGGTATTGTTAAAACGTTGCCGTTTTATGCTTCTGTACCTTCTCCTTCTGCTGGTGCTTCAGTCGCTGGAGCTGGAGTGTCTTCTACCTTTCTTACGATTGGAGCAGCCATACGAGCTTTTTTGTGACCGTCACGGCGGGCAGAAACTTTTTGTTCGTGTTCAGCTTGCCATTGTGCGAACTTTTGGTAAGCAGTAGGCTCGTCGAACAGGTTCAAAGTAACACCTCTTAACAGGTGTTTCAAATACAATACACCTTTAAATGACAAGATTCTTCTAACAGTATCAGTAGGTTGTGCACCTTTCTGTAACCAACGCAATGCCTTTTCGGTATCGATGTTGATAGAAGCTGGAACTGTTAAAGGATTGTAAGTACCAATTTTCTGGATGAATTTACCATCTCTTGGTGCGCGCGCGTCGGCTACTACGATAAAATAGAAAGGCCTTTTTTTCGCGCCATGTCTCTGCAGTCTGATTTTTACTGGCATAAATAAGTCGAGTTATTTTTTGCGAGTTAGGAAATATTGTTTAATTAGGGATGCAAATGTAACCACTAAGTTGATATTTGCAAAAAAAATTTATGTCAATTTGATCGTATTAACGCATCATTCCTTTCAAACCCTTACCACCACCACCAAATTTATTCATCATCTTCATCATTTGGCGCATTTGCTCAAACTGCTTCATAAACTGGTTTACGTCCTGGATGTTCTTTCCGGCTCCTTTTGCGATGCGTTTGCGGCGGCTTCCGTCGATCATATCGGGGTCGGCACGCTCTGCCTTCGTCATGGAGTTGATCATGGCCTCAATGCCCTTAAAAGCATCATCGCTGATATCCAGGTCTTTTACTGCCTTCCCAACGCCAGGGATCATGCCCATCAGATCTTTCAGGTTACCCATTTTCTTGATCTGCTGTAACTGTTCTTTGAAATCGTCGAAATCGAACTGGTTCTGACGGATTTTCTTTTCGAGTTTCTTGGCCTGCTCTTCATTGAACTGCGCCTGTGCACGTTCTACCAGGGTGGTGATATCACCCATGCCCAGGATACGTTGTGCCATACGCTCAGGGTAGAAAACATCGAGGGTATCGAGTTTTTCACCCATGCTCACGAACTTGATAGGCTTCGCTACCGTGTATTTGATGGTTAATGCAGCACCACCGCGGGTATCACCATCCAGTTTGGTCAGTACCACCCCGGTGAAGTCCAGGCGTTCGTTAAACGCTTTGGCGGTGTTTACCGCATCCTGGCCGGTCATGGAATCCACCACAAACAGGATTTCCTGTGGTTTCACCGCTGCTTTTACCGCTGCTACCTCGGTCATCATCGCCTCATCGATCGCTAAACGACCGGCAGTATCGATGATGATTACGTTGTTATTATTGGCTTTTGCGTGTTTGATTGCGTTTTCAGCAATCTGCACCGCATTTTTATTTTCCGGTTCGCTGTATACTTCTACACCGATCTGCTCTCCCAGTACTTTCAGCTGATCAATCGCCGCAGGGCGGTAAATATCTGCTGCTACCAGTAAAGGCTTTTTATTTTTCTTGGATTTAAGGAAACTGGCCAGTTTACCGGAAAACGTGGTTTTACCGGAACCCTGCAAACCTGCTATCAGCACAACGGTAGGATTGGTTTTGAGGTCAAATTCTGCCTCAGTACCACCCATCAGTTCTGCCAGTTCGTCTTTTACAATTTTCACCATCAGCTGTCCGGGAGAAATGGAAGTTAATACCTTCTCACCCAGCGCTTTATCCTTTACCTTATCAGTAAATTCCTTGGCTATTTTATAGTTCACGTCCGCATCTACCAGTGCACGACGGATCTCTTTAACAGTAGTGGCTATATTTATTTCGGAAATCCGACCTTCCCCTTTAAGCTGTTTAAACGCGGAATCGAGTCTCTCTGATAATGATTCAAACATTGTTGGTATTTTAAACGGATTGCAAAAGTATATTTTTTTACCGGATTTTGTCTTTCTCAGGATTATACTGATTAAACTGATTTACTTGTGATGTCTTAAAAAAGGATTAGCGAAGACCACTGCGGATGTCTGCAGCGGTCTTCGCTAATCTTAAAAATTCTTATATCAACTAAAAAAATCAGCTTAATCAGTATAATCCTGAGAAAGACAGCATCCGCTATCCGAGGTAGTTGCGGAGCAATTTACTTCTGGAAGTAGTTCTCAGTTTAGTGATGGCTTTGTCTTTGATCTGGCGTACGCGTTCGCGGGTGAGGCCAAATTTTTCGCCAATATCTTCGAGGGACATTGGATGTTCTACCGCGATACCGAAGTATAGCATGATGACATCCTTCTGACGGTCCGTTAACGTGGAAAGGGAACGTTCTATTTCGCGGCGGAGTGAATCGTGGTGGTCCAGTTCTTCATCGGCGCTGACAGCGTTCGGATTTTCGAGTACATCCAGCAGGGAGTTATCTTCTCCGTCAATAAACGGCGCATCCATGGACACGTGGCGGGCAGCTACACCAAGGGTGGCTTCCACTTCTTCCGTGTTAATTTCCAGTATGGTGGCTAATTCATCGGGAGATGGCTCTCTTTCATATTCCTGTTCCAGTTGGGAATATGCCTTGCTGATCTTGTTACTCAGGCCCACTTTATTCAGTGGAAGGCGAACAATCCTCGATTGTTCTGCCAAAGCCTGCAGGATCGACTGGCGAATCCACCATACTGCGTAAGAAATGAATTTAAAACCGCGCGTTTCATCAAAACGTTGAGCAGCTTTAATTAACCCGAGGTTCCCCTCGTTGATCAGGTCACTGAGCGACAAGCCCTGGTTCTGGTACTGTTTCGCAACAGATACCACAAAGCGAAGATTGGCTTTGGTAAGCTTTTCCAACGCTCTCTGATCGCCCTGCTTGATCCGGATAGCCAGGTTTACCTCTTCTTCCGGCGTAATTAAATCCACTTTCCCAATCTCCTGTAAATACTTTTCCAGGGATTGAGACTCCCTGTTGGTAATGGATTTAGTGATTTTAAGTTGGCGCATTGACATAGAGTCGGAACAGTTACAGGTTAAGAAAAAGTTAAGATTTGATGAATGCCTGACAAAAATAACTTTTTTTAGAAAGCAACCAAAAAAAATCTGATCTTTTTAGATCATTTATAAATAAAATCGATTGATCATTAAGGGCTTGCAATTCTCGAGGAAATTCGCCACTATGGAGGCAAAACCCTGAGCATTCCCATATGTCATTTTTTAATATTTATTAAAACGATAATATATATAGTTTTATTAAGGCGTATAAACTTTTTATGCATTCTTTAAAAAAAAACCGTAAATTATTTTGACAGAGTAAAATATTTTCTATAATTGCAACTGGATGATATTGATTTACTAATTATTTGAGAGATGTCTAAGAAAGTGCTTTATGAGTTAGAATTTCCGGTACGGTGCTCACCCGGTATCCTGTATGAATTCTTATCTACACCCGCTGGTTTACAGGAGTGGTTTGCAGATAGAGTTGATTTCAGGGATAATGTTTTTTCCTTCTCCTGGAATGGTACTGCTGAAGAAGCGGAAGTCCTGGAACAAGAGGAAGACGAGTACATCCGGCTGCACTGGACGCATGCTCCCAAAGACGAATATTTTGAGTTCCGTATACAAATTTCTGAAGTTACGAATGAAACTATCCTGGTAGTAAAAGATTTCGCAGAAAAGAAAGAAATTAAGGACCAAAGTCAACTATGGGGATACCAGGTGAAAGATCTCTTCCACCGCATCGGCAGTTAAATACCGCGTTGATTGTCAAGTACATTGAGTAGCGTAGCATAGGCCTCCACTACATCAGTAATTATTTCGCCCCAATGACTGAGCACGAAGGGTTTAGCCAACTTAATAAAATCATTCTGGCTAACCAGCGTTTCCCACTCATCTAAACTAAACGTGTCTATGAAACAGTAATTCCCATTTTCGAAATCATGCTCCCAGGGATTTTCCTGCACGTATACCTGAAACCCGGCTTCCGCCAGCTTCGAATATGCATTCATTAAGGCAGTGCTGAAATGCACTTTTACATTACCCGCCAGGTGCAGGGTAGCGCTGAAATAATGCCCCCACCAGAACATGGTACGAAATGCAAAAATGCCCGTTTTATGGAAAAAACGGGGATAATCCAGCATTACCCATGGCAAACCTTTATACTGCTCCCCCTTCGAAATTTTCCCTCCCTGCAATAACCACTCCGGCTGAAAAGGAAAATCAGTGTCCCGGTCGTATGCTGTTAACGCCCGTTCCAGGTTCCCCATCAGCCCCATCACTTTATCTATTGCGCTGTTTTTCAATTGAATAAAGTGCGCACTACCTATAACTGAAGCCTCTTCCGGCGTTAAATCAAAATTTTCCATATAATTTTAACGGTATTTTCAGGTAGGGCTTAACACTCCTTTGTGAAATCGTGCTAACTTTACCATTTAGTAGCATCCTGAAATAGTAAAATACGAATATCGGGATTCCAATTTTTTTAATACCGCATTATCAGTGAAAAAACTCGACAAACTCATCATCAAAACATTTCTGGGTCCTTTTGTTGCCACCTTCTTTGTCACCTTATTCGTGCTGGTAATGCAGTTCCTCTGGAAATATGTGGATGACCTGGTGGGTAAAGGCCTGGATACCGGTGTAATTATTCAGCTGATTTCCTATACCAGCGCCACGCTGGTAACCCTTGCCCTTCCGCTGGCGGTATTATTGTCGTCTATCATGACCTTCGGTAACCTCGGCGAAAGCTTTGAGCTGGTGGCCCTGAAATCTTCCGGCATATCCCTGCTGCGCTTTATACGCCCATTGCTGTTTGTTTGCACCGTTATTGCCGTCCTCGCCTTCCTGTTTGCCAACTATGTAATCCCCGTAGCCAACCTGCAGGCCAAATCTTTATTATACGATATCACCAACTCCAAACCGGCATTTAACATCAAAGCCGGCGTTTTTTATAAAGATATTCCCGACTACACCATCAAAGTAGCACAGAAAGATAAAGACAACCAAACCATCCACCAGGTAATGATCATTGATCATAAAAACGGGAATGCCGTGATCCTGGCGGAAAAAGGACAAATGGTGCTTACCGCCAACAAACGTTTCCTGTACTTTGTACTGGAAAATGGCTGGCGCTACGAGGAAAGGGGAAACCGTGGATATACCGTTCCCGGTGACATGATAAGACAAGGATTTAAAAAATATAGCAAAGCATTTGACCTCAGTTCTTTTGCCTTCAACCGGCTCAACATGGACCTGTTTGCCTCTAACCAGCAAATGCTGAACGTACGCCAGCTGGATATGGCCATCGACTCCATGCAAAAAGCCGAAGTACAGTTCAGTAAAACGGTGAATGCGTATGTAACCGTGCGGTACCCGTTTTTCAAATGGAAAGACAGCGCCTGGGCCGCTACCGCACCACCGCTGAAAGTGAAGCGTTTTGAAGAAATAGTGCCGGAGAAAAACCGTCGCGCTGTATTGGAAAGATCAGAACAAAATATACGGGAAACATTGAGTGCGCTGGAACAGCCAACCCTGGAGTATGAAGATAAGCACAATCTTATCGTCCAGCATAAGGTAGAATGGCAGCGCAAATTCACCCTGGCAGCCGCCTGTGTGGTGATGTTCCTGATAGGCGCCCCCCTGGGCTCTATTATCAGGAAAGGAGGATTGGGCACCCCCCTGGTGTTTGCCGTGATTTTCTTTGTGATTTTTAACGTATTTTTCATGGTCGGCGAGAAGATGGCGAAAAGTGGTGTGATGTTTACATGGTCGGGCATGTGGTTATCTAACATAGTGCTGTTGCCTATTGCAGGTTTCCTAATTGTTAAAGCGATGAATGATTCACAGCTTTTTAATAAAGAGTATTATTTTCGCGTTATTCAACAAGTAAAGAAGTTCTTACGAAGATTTAAAAAACAACCTACAATTTAAAACCTACAGAATTGAAAACGCTGTTTACACTGTTCAGAAAGAATGCATACTTCTTTCTGCCCTTCTTACTATGGGTCATAGTAGGCGGAGTGTTGCTGGCAACGTACAGCCAAAGAGAATTGTTCCTGAGTATTAACGGCGAACATTCCAACTGGGCGGATGTGATTGTCACAGGACTGACTTACCTCGGCGACGGTATTATGTTTGGAATAGTTTTGTTTCTGATGCTGGTGACACAGAGATTCAGGCTATTTTTCATTGGACTGGCAGTATTACTGCTGGTAACCCTCGTTGTGCAGGTAGCCAAACATTATTTTAATGCACCCAGGCCCATCAGCTATTTTGGCGATGAGACCGCTACCCTTGTACATACTGTAAAATGGGTAACCGTGCATAGCAGTTGTAGTTTCCCTTCCGGACACTCTGCTGCCGCATTCGGGATGTTTAGCTTCCTAGCGGTAATATCACGCAATAAAAAGCTGGGATTACTGTTAATAGGAATGGCGCTATGTGCGGCCTATTCCCGTATTTATCTGGCGCAGCATTTCTTCGCTGATGTATACGTAGGAAGTATCGTGGGTACGCTGAGCACGATTACCGTATATGGATTTTTTAAATTCAGGGATACATCGTCATCGCCTGAAGTATGTGCTGAGGCTGTATTACAGACCAACACAACCACCTAAAGAAATTACAGGTACGCGTTACTGATGACGGATTTGCGGATAGATAAGTAGCGATAATTTGACTCGCTGCATCTATTTGCAAATCCGTTGTATTTGTAGCATACTCCTGGTATGCCAACTATAAAAACTGTTAATGAAATATCTATTGATTGGCCTGGTAGCGGCTTTGCTATTTATACCATTCCTGGGCGCTGTACACTTGTTTGACTGGGACGAAATTAATTTTGCGGAAGCCGCCAGGGAGATGATAGTAAGTCACAACTATAGCCAGGTGCAAATCGACTTCCGTCCGTTCTGGGAAAAGCCACCCTTATTCATTTGGATGCAGGTAGGCAGTATGATGCTTTTCGGCGTAAACGACTTCGCTGCACGCTTTCCAAACGCCATTATTGGTATTGCTACCATTGTGAGCCTGTTTGCTATTGGCAAAAAAATGGTAGACGAGAAACTCGGTTTCTGGTGGGCATTGGTATATGCCGGCTCCTGGTTACCGCATTTTTATTTCAAGTCGGGTATCATTGACCCTACTTTTAATTTCTTCATTTTCCTTTCCATCTACTTTGCCTATCGTATTGCGTATAATAGTAAGCCCTTCAGAATGGCGATACTCAGTGGCTTATTCCTGGGACTCGCCGTATTAACGAAGGGGCCGGTGGCCATCCTGGTGGCCCTGCTTACACTGCTGGTATACTGGCTCTGGAACAAAGGCAAAATCAGTATCGGCTTTGCCCACCTCGGGCTGATCGCCTTATTTGCCAGCCTCACCACCCTCCTGTGGTTCGGTTATGAAATTGTAGCGCATGGCTGGTGGTTTGTCAATGAGTTTGTGGCTTACCAGATCCGTTTGCTGACAACCGAAGATGCTGGTCATGGAGGGCCCTTCTTTTATCACTGGATAGTGCTGCTGATAGGCTGTTTCCCAGCCAGTACCTTCCTTTTCCCTTATTTACAACGGAGAAAGAAAACCATCTACTCCACTCCTGCAGCCACAGAAATGAAGGACTTTAAAGTCTGGATGTGGGTATTATTCTGGGTAGTGCTGATCCTGTTTTCTATCGTTAAAACGAAAATTGTACACTATTCCTCTCTTTGTTATTTCCCGCTTTCTTTCCTGGCGGCATGGCAGGTATATAAAATTGCAGAAGGCAGGCAACTATTAAAAGGCTGGAACATTGCCCTTATCTTTTTCATCGGCCTGGTGCTGGGGCTGGCCATAGCGCTGCTTCCGCTGGTGGGTGTATATAAAGACATGCTCCTTCCTTACATTGGTGATAAATTTGCGCTGGCCAACCTGCAGGCGGCGGTACCCTGGTCGGTTATCGAGTGTGCTTATGGTATAGGATATATGATTTTGGTGATCATCAGTGGCGTGTTACTGATGCGTAAACAGATTACCAAAGGCCTGCTCTGCCTGTTTCTCAGTACGATTGTAGTGATACAGGTTACCGTTGTGCATTTTGTACCCAAAATAGAGGCATATTCCCAACGGGCTGCTATTGACTATTTCATATCACTGCAGGGTAAAGATGTGTACGTAAAAGCGTTGGGGTATCACAGTTATGCACAGCATTACTATTCCCGCGAACAACCACATGCTAACAAGAATTATTATAACCTGGATTGGTTATTAAATGGGCAGATAGATAAACCGGCGTATTTCATATGTCGCATTACCGATAGTGAGCCCTATCGCCAGCATCCTAACCTGCAGGTGATCGGAGAGAAAAATGGGTTTGTGTTCCTGAAACGAAAGTAACCGCCAGATTAGCGGAAAGCATAAAGCGTAAAGCAAAAAGCTATTGAGGCGAATGATTAAAGCGAATAATATCCGCAATGATCATTCGCCTCAATAGCTTTTTGCTTTACTCTTTATGCTTTCCGCTTCTACGAAGCGGCGTTATAGCGCTTTTCTACTTCATCCCAGTTTATAGCATTCCAGAATGCTTCAATATATTCCGGGCGTTTGTTCTGATGTTTGAGATAATAGGCATGTTCCCACACATCCAGTGCCAGGATAGGCGTGCCTTTATCTTTCACGAGGTTGTGCATCAGCGGATTGTCCTGGTTAGGTGTTTTGATGACCGCCAGTTTTTTACCAGGCGTTACAATGAGCCACGCCCAACCGGATCCAAAAACGGTTTTGGCGGCGTCGTTGAATTGGGTCTGAAATGCTTCCCAGCTGCCAAAGTCTTTCGAAATCACTGCTTTCATTTTCTCAGAAGGCGTTTGTTTGGTAGGTGACAGCAGCGTCCAGAAAAGAGAGTGGTTATAGTGTCCTCCGGCGTTGTTGCGGATGGCGGGTTTATCCTTGTCCGTTACTTTCCTGAGTATTTCTTCCAGTGTGAGGCTGGCAAATGTGCTGCCTGCAATGGCGTCATTCAGATTTTTCACATAAGCAGCATGGTGCTTATCGTGATGGATTTCCATCGTCAGTTTGTCGATGTTGGGTTCCAGTGCATCGTATCCATAGGGTAAAGCAGGAAGAACAAAGGGTGCTTTAGGATCGGCAAAAGCCGGCTGGCCGGATACTGAGGAAGAGGCCAGGCTGCTCAATGGCCCGCTCAAAATGGCGGCGCCGGCAAGACTGGTAAGCTTGAGAAATTCTCTCTTATCCATATTTACTATTTTTAATATATATTAGAGTGTAATAAAGATCGAAGTCAGGCGCAAAAGGCCTCAAATATTAAACCAAATCTCATTGGTGGGAAGAGATGGAAAGTGATATTAAAACTAAGATAAAAGTATAAAAACAGGAATTTAATATCAAATTAAAGGAAAACTTTTGGGTAGTTTTCATATTAAATTACTATTTTACCTTACATTCATATCTTGATTACATGGGTTCTTTGTAGTTAACTTTATGATTGCCAGACATATTTATCCCGGGCCTGGCAGGTAAATACATCGCCTGTTCATTAACCCGCCAATACGCCAACGTAATAACCGACTACATAAATATATAGAATAAGAAGCAAACTATTGGGCAATGAGAGTTGCTTGCTGTTCACAAGGATATAACTAATCTAGTGCGAGCAAAACCGAGCACTACCGCGATAAAGCAGGAAACATGATACAAGAGTACATCAGGCTACAACAGGATGAGCGTAGTGACTACCAGCCTGTTTTTTATGATTTAAAGCATGCACAAGATCTTCAGGCTTTTGAAGCCCTTTTGAAATCCCGTCCACACATCAGAATTAACGATAATATTTATTCCCAGCTGAAGGAGCTGATGAAAATCAGGAATCCTACTAAACGCTTAACAGCAGCCGAATCCGACGAACAAATACAGGCTTACCTGGGTGAAATACCCATCGACCATTTTGGCGTATGGGTATATTATTCCTGGATAGACCGCCTGGTACACCTGGTAGATGAGGCTGATTTTATTGAACTGCGTACCAGCCGGAATCAGCATAAAATCACGGCAGCGGAAATTGCGGTACTGTCGAAAAAGAAGATTGGCATTGTCGGTTTATCAGTAGGGCAATCGATCGCATTAACGCTGGTAATGGAAAGAATCTGTGGAGAGTTGCGACTGGCTGACTTCGATACCCTGGAGCTGACCAATATGAACAGGATTCGCTGTGGGGTACATAACTTACAAACCTCCAAAGTGGTGATTGCGGCCCGGGAAATAGCAGAACTTGACCCTTTCATCAAGGTAAAGATCTATGGCGACGGGATGACGGAAGCCAATATGGATGATTTCTTTACAGCAGGCGGGGTATTGGATATTTTTGTGGAAGAATGTGACGGCGTAGATATCAAAATATTAAGCAGAATAAAGGCGAAGGAATTAAGAATTCCGGTGGTGATGGAGATGAATGACCGGGGAATGATTGATATTGAACGCTTTGACCTGGAACCAGATCGGCCATTGATGCATGGGCTGATTCCGGAAGTAGACATCGCTACGCTAAAAGGGCTCACAGATGCGGAAAAACTCCCCATCTTCAGTCCTATGCTGGCCCTGGAAAATGCTTCCGCCAGAATGAAATTTTCTCTGGGTGAAATTGGTAAAACCATTACAACCTGGCCACAGCTGGCTTCTTCCGTAGTATTGGGAGGCGCCCTGGTGGCCGATACATGTCGACGAATCGCCCTGGATCAGCTAAAAAGCTCAGGCAGGTATTACATAGATTTTGAGCAGTTGATTGTTTAACATACTTATGCCTTGTATAAGCGCTATTTCGCAATGTCATGATTAATGTAAGGGTATTTAGGGCTCCGGATGATCCTGAGGCTTGTATGAGATTTTATACCGGTCACCTCAAGTTGCTGGAAATTTATTTTGGTATTGCCCAGGTAACCTCCGGCAGCGCTGACTGGATGCAACACGAAAACACAATAGTGATCATTGTTGAGGACGAAACGCGTACCAAAACATATGGGGGAGCCCGTGTTCAGATTGCAGACGGCGTATTACCACTCCCTATTGAAACAGCGATTGGCAAATATGACGAAAAAATCTACTCTTACGTAAAAAAAGGAAGTGCTGAGATTTGTGGCATGTGGAATTCAAAAGAAGTAGCAGGGATGGGAATTGGCAGCCAGGTACTGGCCAGAGTAGGCGTAGTGCTGGGTGCCCAGTTACCGATAGATACCTACCATGTATTGTGCGCGCCAATCACTACCCGGGTGGGCAAACGTGTTGGCTTTGTTATTGACGAATCATTGGGAAATAATGGTACGTTCTTTTATCCTAAAGACGACTTCCTGGCGACCGCTATGATCATCACCGACCCTTATGAACTGCCCTACGCAGATCCTAAAGAAAAGCTGCTGATCGCTGATTTAAGGGAAAATCCCATTCAATCAAAAATTGAAGTAGGACCCAAGGGCTCTTATGAGGTAAACTATAGCCTGAAAATCCCTACCCACGCACAGGCTACTATCTGAACAAACATTAAAAAAAATAATTTAAATTAAAGCCTCATAACTAATCTCCTTAAAGTGATGTTGTCTAAGATTGTTGTTTTGTGGTCAATCTTCACCCTGTTATTCCTGTTCCCGGCAACAGCCCAACCCGTTGTGTACAATAACAGTAAGGCATTGGTGCAGATAGGCGGCTATCTTTCGTTGTATACAGACAAGGATAATGTACTGACTTTAGACAGCGCCCGGCACCAACAATTTAAACCTTCCGGGCAGGAAGTTCCTAACCTTCAGATTACTCCTTATACACAGTGGGCAAAGTTTTCCATCCTTAACCGGACCCATTCACCGCAGCTGTTGCTGGAAGTAGAATATCCCATTATTGATGATATTACCCTCTACGAAATATTACCGGACGGCAGTACCAAAAGTACCCGCCTGGGAGAATTCACTACCTATAAAAACAGGGGGTACGATCATCAGAATTACCAGTTTCAAATCCAGGTGCCTCCTAACGAAACAAGGGAGTACTACCTGAAAGTAAGAGCAGGTGAGCAATTGCAGCTACCGGTTTATCTCGGTACTCCTGAAACAGTATACGAGAAAAACAACAAACGGGAACTCATTTTTGGTATATACGTGGGCGTTATTATCGCCATGGCCTGTTATAACCTTTTCATTTACATTTCTACCCGCGACAATAGCTACCTCATTTATGTAAGCTACATTATTTGCGTAGGGCTGACCCAGGTTACGCTACAGGGTTACTCTTTCCGTTTCCTGTATCCCAATAGTCCCTGGCTGGCGATGCATGCCACTGTGCTGGTGCCCATCTTCAATGGACTGACAGCCGTGGTATTCATTCAGAAGTTCCTGTCTACCAAAACAAATTACCCACTTGGGCATAAGCTGTTAAATGTGGTGATTGGGCTATACCTGCTTTGCTTCGTTCCTACTTTCCTGGATCAATATAACTATGCGCAGATACTGGTACAAATGGCTGCTTTCCTGGCTGCTGTAATGGCCTTTATTGTGGCTTATCGTATCAGTCTGAAAGGAGTGAATGCTGCTCGGTTCTTCCTGCTGGCCTGGTCGGTTTTCCTGATCAGCATCTTCATATTTGTATTGCGTAATTTCAATATGCTGCCGTATAATAACTTTACTTATTATGCGCTGCAAATAGGCTCCGGTTGTGAAGTACTGCTACTCTCCTTCGCCCTGGCTCATAAGATCAACGTTTTCAAAGCAGAAAAAGAGGCTTCCCAACAAATGGCCCTGGCTATTTCACAGGAAAATGAAAGACTGGTAAGAGAACAAAATATCATACTGGAAACCAAAGTAAAAGACAGAACAGAAGACCTGCAAGCCACTAACCTGGAATTGAATACGGCCCTGACTAACCTGAAAGATGCACAAACCCGGCTGGTAGAGAAAGAGAAAATGGCATCACTGGGTCAGCTGACAGCCGGTATTGCCCATGAAATCAACAACCCAATTAACTTTGTGACGTCCAATATCAAACCATTGAAACTGGATATCGCCGACCTGAAAGAGCTGTTGAACCGTTACGACGACCTGCCTACCAGCAGCGACGTGCCTAAAACACTGGCCGATATCGCCCAGTTCAAAAAAGAAATTGACATCGATTATATACACGAAGAGATTTCTTCCCTGATCAAAGGCATCGAAGATGGAGCAGCCCGCACCGCAGAAATCGTAAAAGGATTACGTACCTTCAGTAGGCTGGATGAAAGCGATGTGAAGTCCATCGACATTCACGAAGGACTGGATTCCACACTGGTACTGCTGCGTAATGCGATTCCGCCTTACGTAAATATTGTTAAGGATTACGCCAGCCTGCCTAAAATAGAATGTTATGCAGGGAAAATAAACCAGGTATTCATGAACATTTTTTCCAATGCATTGAATGCTATTAAAACCAAGAAAGAACATCATAACGAATTCATCTCTATAAAAACAGCACAGGAAAATTCCTCTATTGTGATTACGATTAAAGATACCGGTATTGGTATGTCGGAAGCAGTAAGAGAAAAGATCTTTGATCCGTTCTTTACTACTAAAGATGTAGGCGAAGGCACCGGGTTGGGATTATCGATCGTGTTCAGTATCATAGAGAAGCATAAAGGTAAAATTATCGTAAACTCCGCCCCGGGAGAAGGAGCAGAATTTATTATATATTTACCACTGGACTTATCAAACCATTTATCGTAATAACCATAAGGTCTTTCAATGAGAGAAAACCGCATTAGAATATTATACATAGATGATGAGATTCATAACCTCAACGCATTCAAGGCGAGTTTCCGCAGAAGTTATGAAATCTATACGGCCACCTCGGCGCAGGAAGGAAAACTGTTGCTGAAAGAGATCATGGTACATATCATTATTGCCGATCAGAAAATGCCCGTATCTACTGGTGTGGAATTTTTTAATGAAATAAAAGATATCCTGCCGGACCCGATGCGCATTTTATTGACCGGTTATACAGATGTGGAAGATATCATTGATGCCATCAACAAAGGTCACATCTATTCCTACATCAAAAAGCCATGGGATGAGAATGAGTTGCATAAAACCATCAACAACGCCTACGAGATTTACCGTACACGTAAGCAACTGCGGGAAAAGATAGAGGAACTGGAAAAAACCAATGATGAGTTAAACCGCTTCATCTACTCTACCTCTCATGACCTGCGTTCACCATTAATGTCGGTGCTTGGCATCATCAACCTCTCCAGGCTCGATAATTCAGTTGTAGACCCCAACGGTTATGTGAACATGGTCGAAAGTTGTGTGTTGAAGCTGGATGATTTTATACAAAAGATCATAGAATACTACCGTAATTCCCGCCTGGAGGTAGAATATGAAAAAATTGATTTCAATAACCTGTTAAATGACTGTATCACTGCTTTCAAGCCGCAGAATACCGACATTCGCTTCCAGACCCAGGTAGATCAGGCAGTAGAATTCCGGGGAGATACCTTCCGAATCAGTGTTATTTTAAACAATCTGATTTCTAATGCTGTTAAGTACCAAAAACCGGAAGAAACCAATCCGATGGTGAACCTGGCAGTGAAAGTAGAGCCACACAAAGCCACCATTTGCATACGTGATAATGGCATCGGAATTTTGAGTGAGCACCTGAATAACATCTTCAAGATGTTTTTCCGATCCAAAAACAATAATAAACCTGGTAGTGGCATCGGTTTATACATTGTAAAAGAAGCGCTCAGTAAAATCGGTGGAACCATCAATGTAGAATCTAAATATGGTGAAGGCACCCAATTTGAAATTACCATCCCCAACAGAAATGAATTCGATACCTGACCTGCGCGTCATATTGATAGATGACAATGAGATTGATTTATTGCTGCATGAGAAGTTGATTGGATTTCAACAGATCAGCAGAACGGTACTTTCATTTGCTAATGCCAACAAGGCCCTTGAATTTCTATCTTCCAATATCGCTTTACCCAAAATACCCCCTACCGTAATTCTGCTGGACATACAAATGCCGGAGATGGACGGATTCGAATTTCTCCAGGCTTTTGATGCTTATCCACATAAAGTTAAATCGCAATGCCACGTTGTAATGGTGTCGTCTACCCTGGATTATAGCGATATTACCCGTACCAACGCCAATCCGATGGTCGTAAAATTACTCCGAAAACCCTTACTGCTAAAGGATCTTAAAGAAACCGTAGAAGGAATTTTCAAAGATTTTTTATAAAATGTTGGTGTTTACAAGAAAAAATATATTTTTGCACTCCCGCAAGGGGAAGTTTGACATACGGGGGATTAGCTCATCTGGTAGAGCGCAAGCATGGCATGTTTGAGGTGAGCGGTTCGAGCCCGCTATCCTCCACTGTATAAAGCCTGTAGATCGTAAGATTTACAGGCTTTTTTTATGCTCCGTTATTTTTCCCCTGCCGTAATGGCAATACCATTACAAAAGTAGCCCCCTCCCCTTCTTTACTCCGCGCCGTAATAATCCCATGATGCTTATCGATTACTTTTTTGGCGATGGCCAACCCGATGCCGGTTCCTTCATACAACTCGGAGGCATGCAGCCGCTGGAATATGGTAAATATTTTCGAGAGATATTTTTCGTTAAATCCTATTCCGTTGTCACGGATGGTGATCCTGCAATACTGACCGCCAACAAAGGCTGCACTGCCGGGGTTTAAATCAGTCACCAATTCGGCGCTGATATCAACTACCGGGGGAGTATCCTTTTGAGAAAACTTGAGCGCATTGCTGATAATGTTCTGGAATACCTGCCGTATTTGTCCGGGTACCGCTTCAATAGGCGGCATGGGACCTACAGATATCACAGCATTCCGTTCGGTGATCATTAATTCCAGGTCGCTGAGAATTTCATTTACCACCTGGTTGAAGTCTGTTACTTCGTATATACTGGTAACGGATAAACGGGAATAATTCAGCAGATCGTTAATCAGCTTTGCCATGCGTTCTGACGATCCTACAATGCGCTCCATATACGACAAGCCGCTGGGGTCCATCTGTAAAAACTTATCCCTTAAAATGGCGCCAAACAGCTGTATTTTACGCAGGGGTTCTTTCAGGTCATGAGAGGCCACCGAAGCAAATTGCTGCAGATCATGGTTGCTGGCTTCCAGTGATTTATTGATCTCCCGCAATTCCTCGGTTCTTTCCCGGACTTTTTGTTCCAGCATTTCATTGACCTGCTGCTGATGGGCTATCAGTGCCTCCTGAGCCAGCTTCCTTACTTCTACTTCTTCTTTGAGCGACTGATGCATTTGCTTCAGCTCCTGGGATTGCTGATAGAGCCGGGAGAAAGTTTTCACCTTCATCAGCAGGATATCCGGATCTACTGGTTTTGTGATATAATCTATTCCGCCGGAATCATATCCTTTTACGATGAATCGTTTGTCTTTATTAACGGCAGATAAAAATATAATGGGAATATCTTTTGCTTTACTGTGGCCGGAAAGCGCTTCCGCTACTTCAAAGCCGTCCATACTGGGCATTTGCACATCCAGGATGATGAGGGTATAATTGTGTTTTAATATTTTCCTGAGCGCCTCCTCTCCGGACAACGCGGTGTCTACTTCAAACTGGTACAGTTCGAGTGTTTTCCTGATAGACAGTATGTTCTCCGGCTTATCATCTACAATTAAAATCATACGTCAAACTTGTTTAAAATGGTCATAACACGCCTGCTATATACCTGCTATCTCATTAATAAAGCCAGCCATCTCGCCCGGCTGCAGGATAATATCTACCGGCGCCAGCTCTATCGCGTGGCGGGGCATATAATCTACTTCTGCGGTGGAGGGGTCCTGCACAGCGGTGGTGCCACCTGCTTCGTGTACGTCTCTTAGGCCCTCTGTACCATCGTTGTTGGCTCCCGATAGCAGCAGGGCCGCCATATTGCTGCGATAGGCCAGCGCGGCGGAAGAGAAAGTAACGTCTATACTCGGGCGGCTGAAATTCACTTTTTCTGAATCATCCAGTGATAAGGTATGATCCCGTTCAATCAACAGGTGATAATCGGCTGGCGCAATATAAATTACTCCTGGCAGCAACAATTCCTTTTCAGCGGCTTCTTTCACCGGCAATAATGATTTGGCGGACAACAATTCTGTTAATACCGATTCGTAGTGGCTTTGCCGGTGTAAAACAATGATAACAGCGGCATTGAGAGCATGAGTCAATGCGGGCAGCAATGTTAAAATAGGTTGTAGCCCGCCGGCGGAACCACCAATTACAATTAAATACGGCGCTGTTGTCATAAGGACTTTTGTTTCGTCATTACAGTTGCATTTTCCGCCAGATTTTTTCCCTGCTTTCCAGTTGCCTGAACTTCCCGGTTACACTGGTAAAGTTAAGTGTTTCCTTACTCCCTAATGCCAGAAACCCAAGCTGCTCAAGGCTGTCACTAAACAAAGTCAATACCCGGTCTTGCAATTGTTTATTAAAGTAAATCAATACATTACGACATATGATAAGCTGGAACTCATTAAAAGATCCATCTGTTACCAGGTTATGCGGGGAGAAGATGATCTTCTCCCCGAGGTCTTCCCGGAATTTAGCGTATTCATAATTAGCGGTATAGTAAGCAGAGAAATCTTCCCTCCCGCCTGACTCCATGTAATTACGGGAATATTGCTGCATCTGGGACAGCCGGAATATGCCCTTTCGTCCTTTCTCCAGTACACTGGCATTGATATCGGTAGCATAGATCACTGCTTTATGAAGCAGTTTCGCTTCTTTCAGCAGGATGGCAAAAGAATATACTTCTTCTCCGGTAGAACAGCCAGCGTGCCAGACCCGGATAAACGGATAGGTAGCCAGTACAGGCAACACCTGTGTACGTAAGGCCTGGTAAAAAGAAGGATCCCGGAACATCTCCGTCACATTGACGGTAATCTCTTCTACAAAGCGCAGGGCGTAAGTTGGATCGGAAATGATGCGGTAGCGGTATTCCGCGAAACTGGGAAACCTGTCTGTCACATACAGGTGATTCACCCGCCGGTTAATAGAAGCGGGTGCATATGCTGTAAAATCGTAGCCGTACCGTTCCAGTACATCGTTCAGCAACAAATTAACTTCTGGCTCACTTATCGGGTTCCTGCTCAATTTTTATATGGATAAATATTGTTGTAGCTGCAAGAGTAATTCATCTACATCAATGGGTTTGGAAATATAGTTATCGGCTCCTGCCTCCAGGCACTTTTCACGATCGCCTACCATGGCTTTGGCCGTGACGGCAATCACTGGCAGGCTACGATTCCAGGGCATGGCCCGCAAGGCCGCAATTGTTTCATATCCATCCATATCTGGCATCATAATATCCATTAGCACCACACCTATGTGATGATTGGCGGATAACAACTGTAACGCTTCTGCGCTGGTAGCGGCTGATAAACAAGGAATAGATCTCGATTTCAACACCGCTTTGAGCGCAAAAATATTGCGCATATCATCATCTACTATTAATACCTGTTTCTGTTCCATACAACTATTTCATGGCTTTATCGTATAACCATACCCGTAGGAGCGACAGTAACTGATCCACATCCACTGGTTTGGAAATATAATCGGAGGCGCCGGCCTGCAAACATTTCTCCCGGTCGCCCATCATGGCTTTGGCAGTAACGGCGATAATCGGCAGGTTTCTCCATTGCGGTTGTTTCCGTATAGTAGCAATGGCATCGTACCCGTCCATTTCAGGCATCATCATATCCATGAGCACAATGTCTGCCGGGTGCTCTTTGAGTTGTTGCAGCGCTTCCTTCCCATCTATGGCCGACAATACCTTCATCTGGTGCTTCTCCAGTGCTTTTGTTAATGAGAAAATATTGCGTACATCATCATCTGCTATCAACACTGTCTTATCTTTCAATACTTCATTCAACATCCCCATCTTACCATTGCCGCCAGCAGCTGCCGGCGCATTCTCTGAAACCAGGTGCAGGAATAACGACACCTCATCGAGCATACGCTGATAGGAATGCGCGGTTTTTATCACAATGGAATCCGCATATTGACGAATACGTTGTTCTTCCGATTTTGACAAGCTTTTACCTGTAAAAATGATGATGGGCAGATTTTCCAGGCCCTTTATTTCCTTCACCATTTCCAGCGCTTCGTAAGCTTTTTCGTCCGGAATACCCATGTCCAGGATTACGCAATCAACATCTTTTTGCTGCAGCAGCGATACACCATCTGCCACATTATCGCTGATTTCGGAACTTACTTCATAGTTGCTGAGGAAGTAAGCCAATGCTTTGGCATGTTTGGCATTTTCTTCCAATATCAGCACTTTTTTGGTAGACCGCTGCAATACAAACTCCATTTTTTCAAAAATGAGTTGCATACTTTCCATGTCTACCGGCTTGCTGATAAAGTCTACCGCTCCTTTCAGCAGGCTTTCTTTTTTAACTTCCATGGAAGACATAATATGCACCGGTATCGGCCTGGTTTGTGGATCATTTTTCAATTCTTCCATCACCTGCCAACCGTCTTTTACCGGCAGCTGAATATCCAGCAAAATGCCGATAGGCTTGTAAATACGTGCCATTTCTGCCGCTTCATCTCCCCGTACACACACAATACCCTTATACCCTCTCGTATGCGTAAAACTCAACAACGCTTTCGCATAATTCGTATCATCTTCTACAATCAATATTACTGGTTCTCCTTTTTTAATGAGGCCACGATCATCATTAATCCCTTCCGGAATAGTGGGCGACAGGAAACGTTGTTTATCTGGCGTGCCAACTGGCGCTTCTACTACCGGTGGCGGCAGTACGAAAGGATCGTTGGCGGGGGTAGCTGCTTTACGGGTAACAGGAATACTGATATAGAATTCACTGCCTTCATTGCTCACACTGCTCACTCCCAGTTCTCCGCCCAGTAATTTAGCCAGTTCCCGGCTGATAGAAAGTCCCAGCCCGGTACCACCATACTTGCGACGGGTAGAACCATCTGCCTGCTGAAAGGCTTCAAAGATTACCTGTTGCTTATCTTCCGGAATACCAATACCTGTATCTTTTACCGCAAAGCGAATCTCCTGCGGCGTTTCCGTTGTTTGCACTTCCAGTCGTACGCTACCTCGTGCCGTAAACTTCAGGGCATTGGACAACAGGTTTTTCAGAATCTGCTCCAGTCTTACCTGGTCTGTTTCAATCGTAGCGGGCGCACCGACAGCTGTATGCAATATCAGCTGTAGTCCTTTTTCTTTGGCCATAGGCTCAAACAATGCCTGCATATTGGAACAAATATCCGCCACGGAAACGTCTCCGTATTCCAGCTCCATTTTACCGGATTCTATTTTCGACAGGTCCAGTATTTCATCAATCAGTGTGAGCAAACCTTTACCGGAGCTATTAATCACCTGTGCATATTCTACCTGGTCGCTATTGAGGTTGAGGTCGTGATTTTCGGATAGCAATCTTGATAATAGCAGGATAGAGTTCAGCGGTGTGCGCAGTTCATGCGACATATTAGCCAGGAACTCTGATTTATAACGGGTGCTGAGGGCCAGCTCTTCTGCTTTCTTATGTATATCCAGGTTACGTTCTACGATGATCTGATTTTTTTCTTCCAGCAGGCGGCTTCTTTCTTCCAGCTCCGCGTTGGATTGCATCAGTTCTTCCTGTTGTACTTTCAGCTCTTCTTCTGATACCTGTAGCTTCTGGGCCTGTGATTCCAGTTCTACGTTCATGCTTTCCAGTTCACTGTGCTGGGTCTGCAATTCTTCTGCCTGTGCCTGTGTTTCTTCCAGCAATTCCTGCAGCCGGGTGCGGCTTCGGGTACTTTGCAGGGCAATAGCAATATTTACGGATGCTTGTTTTGCAAAATCGATTACGTTTTCGCTGAACGGATAGAGGGAGCCCATTTCTATCACCCCTTCCGTAACCCCGGCATGTACTAACGGAATAATCAATACATAACCGGGTTGCGCGGCAGCGGTGCCGCCGGCAATATGCAGAAAGTCATTAGGCGCCTTTTCGAGATAAAGTGGTTTCTTCTCCAATACCTGCTGTCCCAGCAAGGTTTTGCCCAACTCAATTACAGGTGGCGCCGGGTGTTCCGGAGACAGCGCATAGCCGGCAGACAGGTGTAATTCCACTGCATACCGGACATACAACACACCGGTTTGTGCGCCGGTATACTGTACCATATCATTTAAAGCATCCTGGCTGAGCGTCACCAGGTCTTTTTCTCCCAATAAGGTTTCACTGATATTATTCAACCCGGTTTGAATCCATATTTTCTGGTCATTCTGGTAGCGGAATTGTTTAAGATCAGCCGCCATTTGTACAATGGCATGTCCCAGCACATCATCATTACTGCGGGGCTTTACATCAATATTAAAATTCCCCTTACCGATGCTGTCGGCTGCTGCGGACAGTTCCTGGCTGGTTTGATCGATGGCTCCAAAAGAGCGGGCCAAACTGCCGATAGCGTCGCGGCTATGCATTTCCGGGACTGTTCCCGGAATCCCTTTGGCAATGTTGCCGGCAGCCGTTCTCAATAGTTCCAGGCTATCTGTAATGCTTTTTATAGTGATGGTAACAAACACAATCACCAATACCACTATCAGCACCAGGGCAACGAGATAGCGGGTTTTCAGATCATTTTCTTTCTGGGAAATGGTTTTGGCATCCCTGGCTACTTTATCGATGATAGTACGTTGCAGTTGTTTGATCTGGTCTACTGCCAGGGAAGAATTGTCCCACCAGGAATCTGCATTGAAGAGGGTATCAATTTTACGGGCGGTGATGGTGCTGTTAATGAAATTAGTGGTGATGGTATACTCATTCGTCGTTTCCATCTTCTGAAAATCCTTCACTACCTCTGGCGAGGCTTTATCTACCAGTTCCGCACGGAGGGAATTATACATATCCGTATTGTTTTCGATACGGGCAAAGTCTTCCGGCCATACTTCCTTTTTCAGCATGAAGTAATAGATATCCATCCGTATCATGCCCTGGTAGGCCGACATCTGAGCCAGCAAGTACTGGGCATTCATATCCTGTTGCAACCCTTTCAGTACCGGGATATCCGGTGTATTGGTGTTGGCCAGGTCATTCAAACGGAAAATAAGATTGGAATAATAATCCAATACTTCCCGCTGGGGCATCGTCTTGTTGTCGATGTCCTTACGCTTTTTGGGGAGCGTATTCAACAGTGAGTACTGGAAGAAACGGCTATCACTTGCCAGCAACCGGCCTTTTACGGCTTCAATGGCGAGATCTGTTTTAGCACGTTGTGTCAACAGATCGTTCAGGCTACCGGTTTGTAATACATAGTTCACGCTGTTCCTGCGTTCCATATGTATTTCGTCAGCTACTTTCATGATAGCCGTAGCCGTAGTGACTTTCCGGACCAGGTTATCGATGGTGTCAATATCTGCATTTTGTTTATTAAATACGGCTACGCCAAAATAGATGAGACAAATCAGTGGTATTACAGCTATTAGCATCAACTTCCTGGGCAATGGAAGTTGCATAAAAAATTTCTTCATCTGCCTGAGCTTGTTTAGTTTTAAATGCTGGTATTATTCGTCAGCAGCATTGCTTACCGGGTTCAAGCACATTTCATTCCAAACGGCGGGCAAAACTGAATTATAATGATAATAAAATAATAACAAAATCATAGATTTGTCCCTATTCAAAATGATATGGCTGATAGTTGTAAATATACCTCTGTACTTTTAATTGATGATGATATAGATGACAGGATGATATTTGGTGAAGTATTAAAAGAATTGGCACCGGATATTATTTACCAGGAAGCTACCAATGGGGAAGATGCATTAATTAAGCTCAGTAACCACCCTATCCCTGATTTGATATTCCTGGACCTGAATATGCCCAGGGTTGACGGGAAGCAATTCCTCGCTGAAATACAGCAGCTGGATCATTTAAAACACATTCCTGTTATCATTTATACTACTTCTTCGCACGAGTCAGATAAGAAAGAGACCCGGGAACTGGGTGCGGCTTATTTTCTGACAAAGCCTAACAGCTTGCATGAACTAACACATATACTCGCTGATATACTCCAGCAAAAGGTATTTTAAAGAAAAAGCCTCACAAAGAATTGTGAGGCGGCTTTTCTACCATTGTTACTATTTTTAAACCCTCATATATGCATTGAGCATATGCTTTGTTGAGGTAAAGGTGGTTAATAATGTGCGGTCAAGTGTTAATCCATCCTTAATGACTACAGCATTATAAGTTTTTCACGACCTCTCCCATCCATCCCGGATGATAGAAATCCAGCTTCACTTCCGGCTGTAGGCCTTTATTATCAATACCTTGTCCGGCAGCCACCCGGCGGGAGCGGGTTACCGGGTAATCGATCCTAAAGTCAGGCGCGGTAAATTTCACGGTGTTGACATTTGCATAATCAAGTGCCCCCAAAGACGGGGTACCGAGCAGTTTTACCTTTTTACTCTGCACGGCTTCCAGCAAGAATTGCTCAGTTGTATTGCTACACCGGCCATTCATGATAATGCCTATTTTAGCGGGAATAGGTAACGGTGAAGGCAGGATCATGTTTTCATCTGGTCCCATGCTTACTAAACGTCCCTGCAAGCCATCGCCCTGGTGGATCAGGTTTCTGAGTTGCTCCACATATTCTTCCGGTAATTTACCTGCCTGCTCGTCCAGGAGGTGGCTCCATGACTTGATATTATCGGGCGTTGCATAAAAATCGGCCCCGATAATCCGTACGGGCTGGGTATATAGTAGTGGGCGGAGACGCTCTGTGAGTTTATCTGCACCCAATCCGTTGCCACGCACATCTATGACCAGGTTCGTATTTTTCCGGAGATACTCATCATTGGCATTGAGTACGGAATCGGCCAGGTAATACTGCCCTGCGTCGAAACTACCGATGCGCAGATAGCCGGTACTATCGTTTATCTGCCTGAAAAAGAAAGCGGCAGCCGGCGCATCTTCAAATGCAGGAACTTCTTTAGGTGGTGCCGGACGATGGGCGCCGGGCCGTTGCCAACCCAACAGGGATAAACCATCCCGCTGCCTGTTAATGGTAACAGTATCAAAATCAACCTGGTGATGCTGATAACTGATTACATCAAACTTATCGCCTCCGTTGGCGGCGAGTTCAAAAATCACCTCTCCCGGTTGCCAGTCGGGTACCGCCGATTCCAGGACTACTGCGGCATAACTGCGTAGTCCCCGTGCATTTTTCACCAGGGCAATTTTAAACAGGCTGTCGGCCTGGTAAACACCTGCCACGGCTGTAACAGGTTGTTGCTGCAACTGATCCAGTTGCTGTTGGTTAAGGGCAATTTTCTCTTTTACCGGTGTATAACCGATATGGAGCGCCAGGTGCTGATCTTTAAAAAAACGTAGGTAACGGTTCACCAGCAAGAGGCAATGCGTAGCACCTTTGATGGTGGCCGCCTGCAATTGCAATTTGCCTACCATGGTGGTGTAGGCTTGCTGGGTGGCCGGGGTGACCTTGTCAATAAATCCTACATAGTTTTTTCTGAGATAGACCTGTACGCTGTCAAATTTCTTCCGGCAATCGCATTCCTGCGCATACGCGACAGTATTGCACAGGAGTAATAACAATACAGTTATTGCTTTCATGGCAAAGGATTTGGATGTTTCTGGTTGATAAAAAATGGTCTTTAAATATAAATCTTCGGACGGAACTATTCAGATTTTATTTATCATCGTGGCCCTTTATTAATAAATTACACGTCCTAATTAAGCGCATATGCATTTAGACGAACTGGAAAGGCTGTATAATGAGCAGGCATATACCGAAGCAATAACGAAGCTGGAAATATATTTACAGGACCATCCCGGCGAAGTCCGGGGCTGGCAGCTGCTCGGCTTGTCGCAGCTCGAAAACGCCAAGGCCACCGATAACAATGACCTGGTCAACGCGATGTATGAAGCCGCTTACGAAGCTTTCAGCCAGGTATTGGCACTGGATCCTGCTCATCAGCAGGCCCGGGTACACCGCGCCTACATGGGCGCCAACGTAATGACCGATAAAAGTGACGAAACCATTAATGACTGCGATATCCTGATTGCCGCCGGTGATGAAGAACTGATTACCAAAGCATTGTTATACCGGTTCCAGGTATGGGTACTGAAAAATGAAACAGAAAAGGCACTGGCCGATATGCGCCGGAACCTGCAGGTGTACGAGTCGCTGTACGCAGATGATCTGCCACAGCTCAACGTAGCCCGCTTTCAATGCTACACCCGCATCGGCGATGTATATTACCATACCGATAACCGGCCCGCCGCACTGGAATATTATAAACAGGCTTTTGAATGCACCGTGTATAATAACCGGTTGCTATCTACTACCTGGTTTGCACTCGACATGGCTGACTATGACTTTGCTGCCACGATGCTGCAAATCCTTGTTAGTTCCGGAGAAAATACCCGGGAAGATATGTTACGCCTGCTGAAACATGTGCAACAACTGCTGGCAGATGGCGTACGCCATGCCGGACTGGCCCGGGAATTCTGCAAAGGCACTACCGAATTCTGGCAACAGTTTTACGGGGATGACCATGATGAAGGCACGCTGGAACAGATTTCTACCGGTAAAAGATACATTTCCCAATATCCGGAAGAAGCCTACTTCTATCACTACACCGCCAATGCGTTCTTTAACATTGGCAGCTACCAGGAAGCACTTCCCTGGTATGAAAAATCGCTGGCTATCCGTCCTTACCCATTCAGCATGGTTAGATGGTATTACACCAGCTATAAAGTAACCGGTCAATTCCCGGAGAAATGGCGGGAAATAACACACCCGGTACCGTACGACTGGTACGCTGCCGGCGTTATTTTCAGCGAAATCATTCAACTGGAAAAAGACCCTTCCGCCAAACAATTAGCGCTGCCATTAAAGCGGTTTCTTTACAAACAAGCCTTTGATATTTATCATGCTTACTGGTATGAAAACAAAGGCACCTCTTACGCCGGACATCCCCATCATTTTGCCATGTGTTGTAATAACTATGGCATCACCTTATACGAAGGAGGCATTTTTGTGGAAGCAGCACATGTACATACCGTGGGTTATAATATGTCGCCCTTCTGGGAACAGCTCGAATCAAGAGCAGATGCGTATCACAGCATGGGGAAACTGGCAGAAGCCATCGATGACCGCCAAACCATCCTGGAGAATTTCACAGAAGCCCTGCCACTTACGTATTATGTGTCTATTCACGAACGCATGATCGACGACCTCTGTTCCCTGGAACGGCATGCAGAAGCACTGGATCTCTATGAAAAAATTCTCTCGGAATACAACAGCTGGATTGCCCGCGACATGCAGGAACTAGAAGAGTATGACCGCAATACAATTACCTACAATATTGACCGTATAAAAACCGGGCGTGCCTTTATCAGAACCGATAGCGCAGATGACCTGTCGGAACGTATCCTGGCGCTGGAAAGCCACCTGGTAGAGAAGCCGGACGACAGTGATGCCTATTTCAACCTGATGTATCTTTACTTCGATAATGCCCAGTATGAACACTGCATTGGCGCTATCAATAACCGTATTTCCATTGGTGGTATCCCGCAATTGCCGGTCATCTCACAAATGAAAATTTACTACTTCAGAGGTAAGGCCGCGCTGAAGCTGGGCCGTTATCAAACTGCCCTGGCTGATTTACAGCACACGCTGGATATCATGGCTACCGGCGATGCCAACGACAATTCACCGAACTACCGGTTTGGGGTATACGCTTTTATGGCAGAAGCCTGGTTGGGAGAAAAGGAATACGATGAATGTATTAACTATGCCATGCAATGTGTGAATATTTATGCTGCCAATAACTGGTCATGGGATACTGAGGCATCTTCTATACGATATACCATGGCGCTGGCTTTTGAAGGAAAAGGAGATACCGGATCCTGCAAAAAATTAATCGATCTGATTGTGTTAAATGATCCCGGATTTCAACCGGCAGCAGAGAAAAAAAATCAACTGAGAGGAGGAGGAATATTTTCCTTTTTCAGGAAGCGGAAGTAGAAATAGCTTTTAGAAAAAATGCAGCGAAGATTGACATCACATCATCTTCGCTGCATTTTTTCTAAAAGCTAAAAGCTAATGGCTAAAAGCTACATCGGCATTGGCTTATTATAGCTCACCATCCAGTGAATACCGAATTTATCGGTCAGCTGGCCATAACGATGTGCCCAAAAAGTTTCCTGGATTGGCATTTCAATAGAGCCACCAGCGGCCAGTTTACCGAAGATGCTATCTGCGTCTTCATTGGAGTTTACGCCCAGCGCCAGTTGCACCGAATCACCATTTACAGGAGGTGCTCCCACCATACCATCAGAAGCCATGATGGCAAATCCATCTGCCTGTAAAAAAGCATGCATCACCAAATTTTCAGCGCCGGGAGGAACCTGGTCTTTCATGGGAGAATCTGCCATGGTCATTACTTTGAGGTCGCCACCCAGGACATCATGATAGTAAGTCATCGCTTCCCGACAATTGTTGTTAAAAATGAGGTAGGACGTTAATGTGTTCGACATAACAAATCTTTTTGGGTAAGAAAATGGAATTCAGGTAAGTCTATAAAGTTACTTAAAACCCGGCCTTATTCAAATTAACTTATCAATACCTTATTTCTAACCAGCAGGCAGGCGCCGATAATGCCGGCACGCTCACCCAGGCTGGACATTTTCAATTTGGAATCATTGCTCACCAGGCTCAGGGAGTATTTCTTCATTGCACTCTTTATAGGCAAGCGGATATGATCCTGGGTAGCCGCCAGCGCTCCACCAAGAATAACCAATTCCGGGTTGAAGATATTCATCAGTAAGGCTACGCCCCTGCCCAGGTTCTCTCCTACTTTTGCAATCAGTTCAATAGCCAGCATATCGTCGTTGTTAGCAGCTTCGATAATGTCGTGCAGATGAATATCGTCCGGCGATTGATGCGTACGAGACAGCATGGAAGAAGACCCGGCGGCCAGTTTTTCGCGGAACATGCTTACCAAAGCCCAGCCGGAAGCGGCTGTTTCGAGACATCCCTTCTTCCCACAATGGCAAATAATTTCATTATCAAACATCGGAATATGCCCTACTTCTCCACTATAGCCGGATTTGCCGTAGTACAGTTCTCCATTTATCAGTACGCCCATTCCTATACCATAATCGAGGTTAAGGAATAATACATTGCGTTCCCCGTTTACCAGGTCAGAGCAAAACTCTCCGTAGGCCATCGCCCGCGAGTCGTTCTCCAGGAATACGCGGATCCCCACTTTGGAGGCAATCACCTCGCTGAGCGGCTTATCATCGAAGTAAAACAGGCTATAGTTATAACCGGTAGCGTAGTTGATACGCCCGGCGATATTGATGCCAATACCAAGGATTTTTTCCTTCGGTACAGAAAGACCATTAATAAAGTTGTTGATCAACTGGCATAATTGCTCCAGTGAAGCTTCTGTGTTGTCCAGTTCATAAGGCAGCCCTTCTACGGTAGTCACCAGGTTTTTATGCAGGTCAGACAAGCCCAGATTGAGATGGTCCTGTTTTACATCCACACCGATGAAAAAAGCAGAATCTGGTACCAGCCCATACAAGTTGGGCTTACGGCCGCCGGTAGACTCTATTTTACCATAATCCATCACCAACCCATCTGTTATCAGGTCGTTGACGAGGTTGGTCACCTTGGGGGTACTCAGGTTCAGTTCTTTACACAAATCCGCAATAGTAGCATTGCCGGAATTCGCGAAATAGGCCAGGGCAGCCTTTTTCAGGTTGATATTCTTGTAGGCTACACCAGTAGCACCGGCACTGTTTAATTCTTCAAAAAAGGTTTTAGCCATAGCATCAGATAGACTTATACAATAATTGATCTCCAATTTAAGCCGCTAATTCTAATTATTTTTAAAATCGGGGCAGAAGTTCTCTTATAAATGATTTTGTTAATTCGCAAAAAACAATACCTTTGCAATCCTTTTTGAGCTAAATAAGCAGGTATTTTAGCCTACGGCAAAAACCGGCTCACACAGGAAAGATCTTACTTTTTTTGCGGATGTGATGAAATTGGTAGACATGCCAGACTTAGGATCTGGTGCCGCGAGGCATGGGGGTTCGAGTCCCTTCATCCGCACTTTTTTGATTTTCAGTTATTTATAAATCTCCTGGATTTTCTTCTTTCTCTCTAAAAAGGTAAACACCATTTACCGGTTCATTTTGAAAATCTTATATTCCTTCTTATATTTCGGGACCAACCATCTTAGATACCGAGTGCCTTATAATTGCGATGTTATCAATTTATCATGCTGAGTGACCTGGAACTGCTGTTATTGATCAGGAACGATGATGTCTCCGCTTTTGAGGAGCTATACCATCGTTACTGGGAATCTATGTACAATGCAGCCTATAAGCGTTTACGCAACAGGGAACAATGCAGGGATTTGCTACAAGACATCTTTGCTGACCTTTGGCGCAGGAAAAGTGAGTTGAGTATAGATAACGTAAGTGGCTACCTTCACATGGCAGTTCATTACCAGGTATATAAACTGGTTGCCAAACAAGCCACTGGTCCTGCTTTCATGGAATTATTTGAAAAAATTGCCACCTCTCCTTATGCAGCCGATAACCAATTAGCCGAAAAAGAAACCCAGCAAGTGATACATGCCTGGATTAATACCATGCCTGAAAAACGCCGGGAAATTTTCCAACTATATTACGAGGAGAAAATGAATACCCGTGATATTGCCATCCACCTAAATATCTCCCAAAAAACTGTTCAAAACCAACTGGGCAAAGCAGTACAGCATCTGCGCGCCCGCCTTACCCATCTCTTTACCCTGCTTGTTTAAAATAATTTTTTATCCCGCGTGGGAGATTTACCCGTTTTCAGTACATATACCATAAAGGGGCATTTCCGATATGGACCAGGATAAAAAATCTGCATTTTCAGCGCTCGCTAAAAAGTATTTACAGGGAAAAACTACCCCCGAAGAAGCTGGTTTTCTTTGGGAGTATTACCAGTATTTTGAAAAAGAAGCCAACGTACTGGACTCCTTTAATGCAACAGATAAAGTACAGCTGGAACAGGAAATGAAAAGTGCCATCCTGGCGCAAATAAGTGTAGCGGATCCACTTCCTGCACCAACCAGCAATAAGCGGATCATCTTTATCCGGTTGGCTGCCGCCGCTATGGTGGCGGCACTGCTGGGTTACGGAGTTTCCCTGAAATGGACTGCATTGATGAATGCACTCGACCCGGAACAGCTCACCCAAAAAGTAACCGGCAAAGGAGAAAAAGCCCGGGTAGCATTATCCGATGGTTCCGTTATTTGGCTGAATGCGGATTCCAAACTGGTATATCCAAAAGTATTCAAGCGGGGACCGCGACAGGTAAGCCTGGAAGGGGAAGCTTATTTTGAGATTACACCTAACAGTATGCATCCCTTTGCGGTAAATGCCGCCGGCATGACTACCCACGTATTGGGGACCAGCTTTAATGTGAACGCCTATGCGGATTACAACCTCTTTACACTTACCGTATTAACCGGGGCAGTGAAAATATCTGTTGCACAGGATACCGCATCCTTTGCGTTGTTACGGGCCAATGAGCAACTTACTTATAACAAACAGGCACATAGCTATAAAAAAGAATTAGTAACGGCAGCCGCTGATGACATGACGTGGAAAGAAGGGAAACTGATTTTCCGCGATGTGCCTATGTCGGCCGTAGCCCTGCAACTGTCACACAAATATGATATCACTTTAGAAATGCCGGCGGAGATAGAAAAGATGACCATCTTCGCCGATCTCGCAGATATATCACCTGAAGAAGCTATTAAAAAAATCACGAAAACACTGTCCCTTAAATATACTAAAACAGGGAACAAGTACACGTTAATGAAAGCTGGAAAATAATGTAAAAAACAAAAGGGTTAATGATTCGGAATAGCTAACAGTGAGGCTTTCCGGGAATTCGTTCATCAGCAAAAACCATGTTATGCCAGGATAGGTCAACCAAAATTAAAAAGGGGCTGAAAGAGGAATTATCAGCCCCTGGAAAAAAATGTCAAGTCTGTTTATCCGATTACTGCAGGGCGTAGGAACCTTGATGCAGTAACAGGATTTTCTTAATCATTTTTCACTATCAAATCTATGAAAAGAGGACTACACTTTCAACTTTCTTTATTCATCAGGTTTATGAGGATATCCACGCTGGTATTAGGATGCCTGTTATCCACCGTTATGGTAGCGTATTGTGCAAAAGGTTACGGACAGCATGAGCTGGATACCCGCATGACCTTGCACCTCTCCCATGTAAAGCTGCCCGATGCCCTCACTACGATCGCAGGCAGGATGAATGTCAAATTTTATTACGCAGGTACTAACCTGATCAAAGAATCAGTAGTGTCTGTAAAAGCCGACAACAAAACGCTCCGGGAAGTACTTGGAGACCTGCTCCAGCCTTTGGGACTTGCTTTTGATGCAGAAGGCAATCAAATTTATATTGCTAAACAGCCGCCGGAGAAGAAGCCAGTAGTTGTTCCCGCTGTGCAACAGGAACAACCAGCACCCGTAAAAGGACAGATATGGGATACAAAAGGCCAGGCATTGATTGGTGTAACGATCGTCAATAAATCAACCGGTAAAAATACCCAATCCGATGAACTGGGTACGTTTACTATCCTGGCCAAATCCGGCGACTCCCTTCATTTCACCATGATGGGAATGACGCCTGAGTTTCTAGTAGTGAAAGGGAAACAAGCCCTGAAAATCACGATGGACTTCAACGTATCCAAAATGAATGAGCTGGTGGTAGTGGGTTATGGTACACAAAAGAAGATCAGTGTAACCGGCGCTGTATCTACGGTTAAAGTAGATCAACTGAAAACGCCTGCCCGTTCCCTGGCTAATTCGCTGGGAGGCCGTGTAGCTGGTGTACTCATGCAACAGTCCAGAGGCGAACCTGGTTACGATGAGCCCAACACGTTCAACATCCGCGGTGTAAGTACCTTTACCGGAGACCCCAGCCCAATGGTGCTGGTAGACGGCGTACAACGTGACGACCAAACCTCTTCCTGGAGCAATATAGATCCCGAAGACATTGAAAGTGTTTCTTTCCTGAAAGATGCTTCCGCCACCGCGATATATGGCGCCAGAGGCGCCAACGGTGTAGTGCTGATCACCACTAAAAGAGGCGTAGCGGGTAAACCACGTATCGCAGCAAAAGTAGAAAGTGGCATCAATGGCCTTACCCAGACACCTAAGTTTGTAGATGGCGCCACCTGGATGACGTTATACAACGAAGCCCTGGGCAAAGAACAATTCAGCGCTGACCAGATAGAAAAAACCAGGAGTCGTGTAGATCCTTACCTGTACCCGGATGTAAACTGGGTAGACGCCATGTATAAGGATTGGTCCCCTCCAGGCGCCAATGTAAACCTGAGTGCCAATGGTGGTGGTGCTTTCGCCCGTTACTATGTTTCCGGTTCTTATTTTAACCAAAAAGGCAACTATCGGATGAACCCCGATAATCCTTACAATTCGAATGTAGGCTACAATCGTTTCGACTTCCGCTCTAATATAGACATGAACCTCAGTAAAAGCACCACGCTGGGTCTCAGCCTCGGTGCCATGCTGGTGAATGCCAACTACCCGGGCGTTTCTGCGCAAACGGCCTGGTACCAGGCCATGATGCAGCCACCTACCCTGTTTCCTATCAGGTACCCTGATGGCAAATGGGCGGGGCCTATTACCAACCAGGGCGTAAACCCGGTGAATTCGTTGCAAAACAGCGGATATGCCCGTGAATTTAAGCCCACTATGCAATCGGTTTTTTCACTGAATCAGAAGCTGGACGCCATCACAGAAGGTCTTTCTGCTACGGCCCGTTTCTCTTTTGACTCCTATAGTGAAACAGACCTGCGCAGAACTAAAAATATAGATACCTGGCAGGCTTATCGCCGCGATGCCCAGGGCAACCTGGTATACATACAAACCAACTACGGCGATAACTTTATGGGCTTCCAGTCCGGCACAGGCAGCGTACAACGCACCATGTACCTCGAAACCAACATCGCCTATGATCGTTTGTTTGATGGTAAACATCGCATAGGCGGTCTGTTATTGTACAATATGCGGGAAAAGACAAATGGATCCGCCGGAGATGCCATTGGCGGTATTCCTTACCGTAACCAGGGCCTCGCAGCAAGATTGACTTACGGCTACAAAGACAAATACCTGGCGGAGGTAAATATGGGCGCCACCGGTTCTGAAAACTTCGAGAAAGGTCGCCGTTTCGGCGCGTTTCCATCCGTATCTGCCGGCTGGGTAATCAGCCAGGAAGATTTCTTTGCGAATTTAAAACATGCTATCAGCATGTTGAAAGTAAGAGCCTCCTGGGGTAAAGTAGGAAATGATAGAATTGGTAGTGTCAATAACGACCGTTTCCCTTACATCACTTCTTATGCCGGTGGTGGCGGTATTTCTTTTGGTTATACCCCTAGCTTCTATAGCGGCATTTATCAAAACAAAATAGGAGTACAGGGCCTTTCCTGGGAAATTGCCACCAAACAAAACATTGGAGTAGACCTTGAACTATTCAACAAACTGAACCTGACAGTAGACCTCTTCAAAGAACGGAGAGAGAAGATTTTAATTAACCGGCTTTCTCTCCCTGGATTCCTGGGTAACACCGCACCAGTTTATGCAAACCTGGGAGTCATGAACAACAAGGGTATAGACGGTACACTGGATTACACGGATAAAATAGGTGGCTTGCGGTTCAATGTTTATGGCACCTTTACTTATGCCACCAATAAAATTATTGAGAATGACGAACCAGTACCCTTGTACCCATGGCTTTCCAATAAGGGGCAGCAATTTAATCAGTTGAGAGGGCTGGTGTCTGAAGGATTATTTACAGATGACGCCGATATTAATAAACATGCAGTACAGAAGTTTGGTACTGTTCGTCCGGGTGATATCAAATACAAAGATATCAACAACGATGGCGTAATTGATGCCAATGACATGGTACCTATAGGCAATACTACCGCTCCTAAAATCATGTATGGTGCGGGCCTGGCATTGGACTTTCATGGCTTCCATCTCGAAGGCTTCTTCCAGGGTGCCGCCAAGGTAGATATCATGCTCATTGCCAGTACCGGCGCATTGGATAACAATGCAAGAGGCATCGTTCCTTTCATGGGTGGTCTTACTTCTGCCAATCTCTATACAGAAGTAACCAACAGATGGACAGTAGATAATCCACGCCAGGATGTTATCTATCCAAGACTCAGCATTGCCACTCCTGGCGATAACAACTACCAATACAGTACCTGGTGGCTGCGTCATGCAGACTATATACGCCTGAAAAATGTACAGTTTGGTTATAGCTTCCGCCCGGAACTATTGAAAAGAATAGGACTCCAGACTTTATATGTATATACTGCCGGCCAAAACCTGCTTACTTTCTCCAGGTTCAAAATGTGGGATCCGGAACTCAACCAGGCTAACGGTACCGGTTACCCGCCATTACGCTCTATCAATTTCGGTATCAAAACAAATTTCTAACCGGCTTTGAGTCACAAACAGCAGTATCATGAAGAAAAATATTTGTAAGCTATTATTGATATTACCACTTTTCAGCGCTTTTCTTTCCTGCCACTACCTGGACAAGCAGCCGGATAGTCTTTTATCAGAAGACCTGGTATGGAAAACCAGGAAACAAGCAGAATCTTATCTATACACCATATACGGCTATATGATGTTTGGAGAAAATGAAGGCGCTTATATGCTGGGCATCACGGAAGACAGCTACATTACCATCCCCGGAACAAACGCCCGTAAAATAAATGATGGCAACTGGAGCCCTTCCACCACCATGTGGGATATTTGGGGTGGCTGCTATACGGCCATCCGCTCCTCGTTTGTATTTGAAAACAATATCGATAAAGTACCCACACAGGAACTCAGCGATGATCTGAAAAAACAATATAAAGCAGAAGTTAAATTCCTCCGTGGATACTATTACTGGAACCTGTTGAAGCGCTACGGCCCCTTTATCAAACTCGATAATACACTGGGCCTGAATGACGATTTTAATAACTATCCACGCGCATCTTTTGACGTATGCATCAATTATGTGAATCAGCTCATGGATGAAGCAGCAGCAGGCTTACCCCTTAGCTGGTCTTCTACCTGGTATGGCAAACCGACCAAAGGTGCTTGCCTTGCTATTAAAGCAGAAGCGGCTTTATGGGCTGCCAGTCCGCTCTGGAATGGCAATCCCGACTTTAACAACTTCCGCGACAAGCAAGGAAATCCGCTGGCACCTACCCAAGCGGATGCCTCCAAATGGGCTACAGCCGCCAGCGCTGCCAAAGCAGTGATAGACCTGGGTGTTTATAAATTATATACCAATGAAGATGACGGGGAAACATTTGATCCTTTCAAATCATACACCGGTGTTTTCCTGACGCCATGGAATAATGAAATTATTTTCTCCTGCGCCAACTGGAACCCCCACTACTGGGACCACGACTGTACAGCCTATCCGGGCGGTTTCCAGCTATTTGCGGCTACACAAAATGCAGTGGATGCCTACTACATGAACAATGGGAAATGGATTACCGATCCTACTTCCAGCTACCAGGAAACCGGCTTTGCGCCCACGGGTGATGCTAATAATAAAAGCTGGGGCCACGCTGCCGGCGACTGGAACATGTACGCCAATCGCGAACCGCGCTTTTATGCTAGTATCTGTTATAACAAAAGACCGGTAATTGCCGCCCCTACAGCAGATGACCGCAACCGTTACTCTTCTGATGGCAACAAAAACGGACAGGGAAGAATTGAATTCTACTACCGTGGCACCGGCGGACGCAGGGCACTGGGATATGCTTTCCCCGGCTATCTTATTGCTAAAGGCGTAAGCCCTGCTGGCAACGCATACGCATGGTCAAGCCCTTACCGGCCTTTCATCATCACCCGCTACGCGGGCATTTTACTCGATTATGTAGAAGCCCTGAATGAATCAGATCCTGGCAACAGCGATATTACGCTTTACCTGAACAAAATCCGCGCACGTTCGGGCGTACCTCCTATAGAACAGGTATACCCGGCTGCAATAGGCAACCAGAAGGAAATGCGCAAACACATACTCCGTGAGCGCATGATTGAAATGGCCTTTGAACGTGGCGACCACTGGTGGACACGCGCGCGCCGGAAAGACATGGACAACGACGATTTTAAGAAAGTATACGGAATGAATTTCGAGGCCGATGATAACGATCAGGGATTTGGATTTACAGGCTTCTATCAACGTACCCTGTTACAAACACGTCAGTTCGATAAGAAGATGTATCTCTTCCCTATTTCACAATCTGAAATTGTTCGTGACACTGCCCTGGTGCAGAACCCAGGCTGGTAATAGTATTATTTATTCCTAAAAAGAAAAACATATGAACGCTATCATAAAATATCGTTTGTTGCTGTTACTCGGATTGCCTTTACTCTTTGCAAGCTGCAAAAAAGATAAGGTGCAGGGACACAACAACGGCGCCCCTATTGTCATTGAAAAATTTTCTCCGATGAAAGGTGGCACCGGCACAGAAATACTGGTATATGGAGATAATTTTAACAACGATACCACCGGCGTAACCGTGTTGGTAAACGGGGTAAGAGCCGTGGTAACCGGTACCGTAGCCAACCGCCTGATATTCCTCGTACCAGACGGCGCAGGTTCCGGGAAAGTCACCATTACAATTAACGGCACCAGCGTTACCAGTACACAGGACTTCAATTACCTGCCCGCGCAATATGTAAGTACCATGACAGGATCCGGAATAGCCGGCTACAAAGACGGTGACAGCGCCAATGCCAAATTCAACTTCCAGTACGGCCAGGGAATGACACACGACGCCGCCGGTAACCTGTATGTAACAGATGGCGCCAACAACAATATCCGCAAAATAACACCCGACGGCAAAGTGACTACCGTAGCCGGTAGCAATACAAGCGGTGGCTCCTGGAACGGGCCGGTAGCCGAAGCCACGTTCAATCACCCTTACGGCATAGAAATCGATAAAGACAACAACATCTATGTAGCCGATACCTGGAATGGCCAGTTACGCAAAATTTCCGCAGATGGAATGGTTACCGCCGTTGCTGGTGTAGGCGACATCGTTGATGTAGCGATTGATAAACGCAATGGTAAGTTATATGTAGCCCAGTTTGGTCCCGGTAAAATCCTGGAAGTCAACCCCACAGATGGCAGCCTCACCGAAGTAGCCAGTGGCTTCCAGAACCTGAGCGCCATTGAAATAGACAGCAAAGGGAATTTTTATGGGGTAGATAACAGCCGTTCCTTTATTGGCCGGGTAGATGCTACCACTAAACAAATGACCATTATTGCCGGCATCATGGGGCAAACTGGTTTGGTAGATGGCCCTGGCGCTGCCGCCAAATTTGATCACCCCTGGGGCATTGCTATCGATAAAAACGATAACCTCTATATCGGCGGTAACGGCGGTGCTGCCTATGGTGGTGGCGACAATAACACGAATCAATGTGTTCGTTTCATTGAAGCCAATACCTGGAATGTATCCACTTATGCCGGCAATTCTTCAAAAGGGTATGCAGATGGCCTTGCCAGTCTGTCGTTATTCAATGTGCCAGTAGGGCTGACCGTAGGCGACAACGGCGTCGTTTACGTGATAGATGCAGTTAACTATCGCATCAGGAAAATAGTTTCCCGCTGATCTCAACAGACCTGACGGGCGATAATACCTGTCAGGTCTGCCTTTAAAGATTATTACGAACGGATTCATATCATGCAACTATTTAAAACACTGTGGACAGCCCTGTTTCTGGCTGCTTCCACACTCTCTTACGGCGCTCCGCCAGCTACTTATTATGTAGCCAATAATGGAAACAATCAAAACTCCGGCAGCAAACAATCTCCCCTGCAAACTATCAGCTATGCCTTAAGTAAAGCCATGCCCGGAGATCTGGTACTGGTAAGGGCTGGTGACTATGCGGAGAAAGTAGTATTTCCCCGCTCAGGCAGCGACGGACAATACATTACCCTCCAGGCCTATGCGGGAGAAAAGCCGGTCATCAACGGGAATACACTACCCGTAAATGGATTTGACGGACTGGTTACCATTAACAATGTGAGCTGGGTAATCCTGGACGGTTTCGAGGTAAGTAATTTTAAAAGCATCTCCGGAAACGCTTATCCGGATGGGATCGTGATAAAAGGCGCCGGCAGCCATATTATTGTTAGAAACAATGAAATACATGACATTGCGCATGCCGTAGCACCGGAAAAAGGCCGGAGCGCACATGCTATTTCTGTGCTGGGTAACAGCCCCTCCCCCATTACACAGCTGACGATTACCGGCAACATCATACACGATTGCCAAACCGGCTATAGTGAAAATCTGACTATTAACGGTTACGTAGATACGTTTTTCATCCGGCACAATAAAATATACAATTGCGAAAACATTGGCATTGATGCGGCCGGGGGCTATTACGCCAATCCGGATCCGGCAGTGAATTTTGCCCGTAATGGGGTGATCAGTGATAATGAGTTGTTTAATGTAGATGCCTCCATTGGGCCTATCCGTCCTTCTGGTGATATGCATGGGGCTATTGGCATTTATGTGGATGGGGCAAGAAATATCACGATTGAAAGAAACAAAATCTACAATAGTGATCGCGGGATCAGCCTGGCCAGCGAAAACCAGCAGTTCCCCAGTATGAATTGCATTGTCAGGGATAACCTGGTATACAATTGCTGGCTGGCCGGGATAGACATGGGTGGCTATGTAGGTTACAACAATGGCAGGGCTGAAGGCAATACGATTGAGAATAATACCCTGCGGTACAACAACAAGGTGAGGGGACATAACGGCGAAACGGAGGGCGAAATCCGGCTGACAGAGAATTGTATCCGGAACACAATCCGGGGCAACCGTATTTACGCCCGGGATACCAGCGATGTATTTATTCACAAATACAGCAGCAGTGGTCATGATAACCTTATTGATGATAACCGGTATTATATCCGGGGGACCGGGCAATGGATCTGGAACGGGCAGGTATATACGAAGCTGGCCGACTGGCAGGCGGCCTGTCAATGTGATGCGAAAGCGGCAATCCGCCGGAAGTAAAAGATGAAAATAATGTCCCTGGCAGGCCTCTTTTCCGGAAGGGGCCTGCCTTTCTTTTAAAAATCTGGTTCCCGATGTCTTTGGGTCAGATTTCCCACAAAACAGAATAAAAATAGCTATCTTCGCGCGATCATAAAGTTGACCGATATTTACAACTATTTAAAAATCAGTTGTTTATATTTGAAAAAGGTTCAATTAGGAAATAGGTACGAAAACGCGCGGATGTGGATAAGCCAGCAGATGGGCTGGCGATTGGATCTGTTGCTTCACAGCATGCGTTCCTCCCAGCCGTACATATAATGTTATGTGGCAATGCGTCAATATGGCAACGTGATAATGCTATGCTCTCCCTCACTTTCATTGTCACTGTAGTCCTGTTCAGACACAGTTTCACCTGATTTTATTCCAAAAGAGTTCTCTGCCATTCCTACTTGCCGTTGTGACTTCATGGCAGAAAAATAAACAAGGAATCATTATTGCTTCTTAAAGAACACTTTTATACAATTCAATTATGGCAACCGTTACGAGAGAAAACATTGGTTTATTGAACGATAAGATCACTGTGAAAGTGAGCCAGGAAGACTACCTTCCTAATTTTGACAAAGCAGTAAAGCAATTCAGCAAGAATGCAAACATACCTGGCTTCCGTAAAGGAATGGTCCCTGCAGGTATGGTAAAGAAAATGCACGGTCAGGCTATCTTTGGTGACGAAATCCTGAAAACTGTTGAAAGAGAGTTGATGGGTTATGTACAGACAGAGAAGCTGGAAATCTTTGGCCAGCCGTTATCTCTGGAAAAACAGGCAAAAGATCTTGACTTCAACAAGCCTGCTGATTATGCCTTCGAATTTGAAGTAGGTCTGAAACCCAGCTTCGCGATTACTCCACTGGAAAACAACAAAACCACCCTTACCAAATATAAAGTAGCTGTTACCGACGAAATGGTAAATGACGAAGTACAGCGTTTACAGTTGAAAGGTGGTAAAACAACCGAACCAGAAACAATTACTTCAGAAGATAACGTGATTAACGTTAAATTCGAAGAAGCGGATGCAAAAGGCAATGTCGTAGAAGGCGGTATTGTAAAAGAAAACGCTTTACTGGTTAAATACTTCTCACCTGCTATCCAGGCAGAGCTGCAGGGTAAAAAGAACGATGACAGCATTGTATTCCAATTAGCTACTTCTTTTGATGAGCAACGTTTAGGCTGGATCCTGAAAGATCTGGGCTTCGAAACAACAGATAAAGAAGCAGCCAACAAATATTTCAAACTGACCATTACCAAAGTTGGTCTGATTGAAAAAAGAGAACTGAATGAAGAGTTCTTCAAAGAAGTTTATCCGGGAGAAGAAATCACTACTGAAGAAGCTTTCCGCGCTAAACTGAAAGAAGAAATCGGCAAATACTGGGATTCTGAAAGCCGTAACCACCTTCACAACGACCTGTTTGAAGTACTGGTACATGAAACGCCGATGGATTTACCTAAGGATTTCCTCAAACGCTGGCTGCAGGTAGGTGGTGAAAAACCTAAAACTGCGGATGAAGCAGAAAAAGAATTCCCTGGTTTCGACCACCAATTACGTTGGACACTGATCAGCGATAAACTGGTTAAAGAAAATAAACTGGAAGTTTCTTTCGAAGAACTGAAAGAAAATGCCAAACAAAAAGTATTAGGCTACTATGGCGGCGCCGCTGCTGATGGAGCAGAATGGTTAGACAGCTACCTGGATCGCCTGTTACAGGATGAGAAATTTGTAGACCAGACTTACCGTGAAATGATCACTGCCAAGTTATTTGACTGGGCTGAAGCAAAGGTGAACGTGAAAGAAGAGGAAATCAAAGCAGAAGATTTTGTTAATTTACCTCATAAACATCACCATCATGAACATTAATAATGAATTCAGAAAATATGCCATCCAGCATCGGGGAATCAGCAGCCTGGTAGTAGACAGTTACGCTAAAAGCCACAACCAGTTCAACAGCCTGACTCCCTACATCCTTGAAGAGCGTCAGTTGAATATGCAACAGATGGACGTTTTCTCCAGGTTGATGGCTGATCGTATTATTTTCCTCGGAGATCCGGTAAACGACTACGTAGCAAACGTAATTACTGCGCAGTTGCTGTTCCTGGAGTCTTCCGACCGTACCCGCGATATCCAGATGTACATTAACAGCCCCGGAGGTAGTGTGTATGCTGGTTTAGGTATCTACGATACCATGCAGGTAGTTTCTCCTGAAATCGCTACTATCTGTACCGGTATGGCCGCCTCTTTCGGCGCTGTATTGCTGGTAGCCGGCGCTAAAGGAAAACGTACTGCGCTGAAGCACGCCCGCGTAATGATTCACCAGCCTCACGGCGGTGCAGAAGGCCAAACTTCAGACATCGAAATCACTGCACGTGAGTTCGTGAAACTGAAAAAGGAACTGAACGAAATCATTGCCAGCCACTGCGGACAGCCAGTGAAAAAAGTGGAAAAAGATTCTGACCGTGATTACTGGATGACCGCGGATGAAGCTAAAGAATACGGCATCATTGATGACGTTCTGCAGAAGAATCCAAAGAAAAATCTGGATACACCACAGTAGAGCGATAAGGCTTAAAGCATAAAGCTCAAAGCTATTGTAGCGAATGATATAGCGGTTTTTTAGTACATGTCGCTACTATCATTCGCTACAATAGTTTTGAGCTTTTAAAATTTTAGACTTTTTTGCAAAAAAAGAACATATTCCAACATCGTTAAATGCTGATAGCCAACCGCTAAACGCTGAAATGATATGGTATTTTTTCCATACCTGTTGCTACGAAACCCTTTGCCTTTATGCTTATGCTAACTTTGGGCTTCCGGCTTTATGCTTTACGCTATTTAATGTAAATTTGTAACCCTGCATTATGAAGGCAGGCAAGATAGTTTCGTAGAAAAATAATCTATTCCGAAATGAAAGAATCAAAAATTCGTTGTTCCTTTTGCAGCCGCTCTAAAGAAGAAGTGCAGATATTGATAGCTGGCGCGGAAGGACACATTTGTGAAAACTGTGTAGCCAATGCGCAGGAAATAATTGACCAGGAACTGTTTCCTCCTGGCAAGAAAGCTCCTTCGGCAGCGGCGCCGCACTTCGCGCCCAAAGTGTCCAAACCAATGGACATGAAAAAATTCCTGGACGAATACGTGATCGGACAGGATGATGCCAAGAAAATATTGGCCGTAGCAGTATATAACCACTACAAAAGGCTCAATCAACAAATAGGTGATGATGAAGTGGAAATTGAAAAATCCAATATCATCATGGTAGGAGAAACCGGTACCGGTAAAACCCTCCTGGCTAAATCCATCGCCAAACAACTAAACGTGCCGTTTGCCATTGTAGATGCAACCGTATTTACAGAAGCCGGTTATGTGGGTGAAGACGTGGAAAGTATCCTCAGCCGCCTGTTACAGGTATGTAACTACGATGTGGAAGCTGCTGAACGTGGTATCGTTTACATTGATGAGATCGATAAAATTGCCCGTAAAAGCGATAATCCTTCCATCACCCGCGATGTGAGTGGTGAAGGCGTGCAGCAAGGTCTCCTGAAATTACTGGAAGGTACAGAAGTACTGGTACCTCCACAGGGCGGTCGTAAACATCCGGAACAGAAACTGATCAAACTGAACACACAAAACATTCTCTTCATCTGCGGCGGTGCATTTGATGGTGTGGAAAGAATTATCAGCAGAAGAATACAGACCCATTCCATCGGCTTTACCGTTAACAAGGAAAAAGAAGAGGAAAACAGAAAACAGATCCTGCGTTACATCAACTCCCAGGACCTGAAATCTTTCGGTCTGATCCCTGAATTACTGGGCCGTTTGCCAGTGGTAACCTATCTGAATTCACTGGATAGAGATACCCTGAAAGCGATCTTAACAGAGCCTAAAAATGCACTGGTAAAACAGTACAAGAAGTTGTTCAAGGTGGAAAATATTGATTTGCAGGTAGAAGCAGAAGCGATCGACTACATCGTAGACAAAGCCATGGAATACAAGCTGGGTGCGCGTGGATTACGCTCCATCTGCGAAGTAGTACTGAGCGATGCGATGTATGAGTTGCCTTCTGCCAGTGAAACAACGTTCCATCTTACCAGGGAATATGCACAGTCAAAACTGGAGCAGTCTACCCTTGTGAAACTGAAAGTGGCATAACCATGACCGGAATACCGGTATGACAACACTATCTCTAATCATAAAACCTCTATTTATGCAGGAACTCATTCAGCAATTACAGGAAAAAGCCGGGTTGACCGCCGAACAGGCAGCACAATCCATTGATGTGATCAAGGAATATGTGAAAGGCAAATTACCTCCTTTTATTGCAGGTACAGTAGATAACTGGTTTGCAGGAATGTCAGAGAAAGCCGGAGAAAAAAAGGCGGGTCTGATGGATCAGGCAGGTGATTTTCTGGATAATGTAAAAGATAAGGCAGAAGATTGGGCAGAAGAAGCGAAGGACAAAGTATCCGACTTCTTCAACAAGGATAAAAAGTAATCATTCCCGTAACAGGGAACAGAAGGCTTTTCTGATGGTTGACCACCACCGGAAAAGCCTTTTCTTTTGCTACCGTGTTTTCAGATAAAGATATAAAGCCGTTAATTCCTCGTCCGTATATTGAGCGGTCATTGGCCAGGGCATGTCTTTTGCCTGGAGCTGCTTCCCTTCCGGCGTTTTCCCGGTACGGAGGGCAGCAATAAAGTCGGCCTGCGACCATTTACCCACATTGCCTGTGCTGGTAATATCAGCTACCGGCGCTCCACCCGGAACGGGATTATCTCCACCTGTTAAAGCAGGCTTATGACAACCGGTGCAGGAAGCGGATAAATATTTGCCATAATCGGCTGTAGGCGCCCTGGCAACCAATACCGGCTGCTGATGGCTATGATCTATCATTTCTGCCGGGAACAGCGGAATTTTGCCCATTACAGACAGTATTTTACCCATGGGTCCCATCTTCACCGGAATGGTAGGTGCATCGATTTTCGGCTGTGCTTTACAAAACGCAATTATAGCCGCTATATCGTGATCATCCAGCCTGGCGAACTCCTCTGAGGGCATGAGCAATAAAGTCTTGTTTTCGGCATTTAAACCATGCCGCATGGCCCTTAGCCAGGCCTTATTGTCGAAGTTTGCCGGAAGGCCCCCTTTGCCATAAGTCAAATTGGTACCTGCAATACGGCCTATAGCCGGATCATCTACGAAAACCTTTCCCCTTAAATCGGCACCATGACACTCCCCGCAGCCTTTAATTTCATAAAGATGCTTACCGGCAGCAATGGCAGCCGAATCTTCCGGTATGGGGATATCACGTACCTGTATCGCGTAGGACTTATTCACGTGTTGGCGGAAAAGAAAAGCAAAAACTGCATAGGTTAATGCACAGATTAACACCAGGCCAAGCAATATACCGCCGGCCCATTTCAGTACTTTAGAGAACATAGCAATTGGGGTAATTTAGTAAGCAAAAGTAATAGGGATAAATATTACCCGCTTCAGTAGAACTACTGAATTTATGGAAGAATCATAACGTGGATTACAGGCTTTATCTCTTTTACTTTACGAAGCGTCTTCACATGGGATAAACCAGCCAGACCCGGTATAGAAAAGCACCCGTATTACAGGGTGCTTCTCATTGCGTAAAAGTGTTTCAAATCTTTCCTGATTTTGTGTGTTAAGGTTGATAAACGGTAAAGAGTGATGAATTAACCCAAATTTAACGTTCCTTTTGCAATATACAATAACACTAAAGGGGTAATATTAAATTAATTTTAAAAAATGATGAACGGCTTATAAGTTGTCTTTTATTAAATTAAAAAAATACCGCTACTTCAATTTAATCAGAATCAATAGCAAAATCGTTATTCTATCTCAGTGCTTCCCGGGCAATTACGATCTTTTGAATCTCTGACGTGCCCTCTCCTATGGTACATAATTTTGCATCACGATAAAATTTTTCCACCGGAAAATCCTTTGTATAGCCATAACCACCAAATATCTGCACCGCGTCATTGGCCACTCTTACCGCTACTTCAGAAGCATAATACTTAGCCATGGCGGCCTGTTGTGTCATTTTTACCTTACGGTTTTTCATGTCGGCCGCCTGCATGGTTAATAATTCAGCTGCCTCTATTTCCGTAGCCATATCTGCCAATTTAAAGGAAATGCCCTGGAAGCTGGCAATAGGCTGGTCGAACTGATGCCGTTCTTTGGAGTATTTCAGCGCCGCATCCATTGCTCCTTTGGCAATACCCAATGATAAGGCGGCAATAGAAATACGGCCACCATCCAATACTTTCATTGATTGGATAAAGCCATCCCCTTCCGCTCCCAGCATATTTTCTGCCGGAACACGGCAATTGTCAAATATCATTTCTGCCGTTTCAGAAGCCCGCATTCCCAGTTTATTTTCTTTCTTACCGCCACTGAAACCAGGCGTGCCCTTTTCTACAATGAAAGCGCTCATACCATGACTATCGCGCACATCACCGGTACGGACTATCACCACGGCTACATCGCAGCTTTTACCATGTGTAATCCAGCATTTGGTACCGTTAATGATCCAATCGTTTCCATCCTTCTTCGCCACACATTTCATATTCATCGCATCGGAGCCGGTATTGGGTTCCGTTAATCCCCAGGCGCCAATCCACTCCGCACTAGCCAGCTTGGGCAGATAACGCTGTTTCTGCGCTTCATTGCCGAACTGGAGTGTATGACCGGTACACAAGGAATTATGCGCCGCCACACTTAATCCAATGGCCCCACAAATGCGGGATATTTCACTCACTACCGTTACATATTCCAGGTATCCCAAACCGCTGCCACCGTATTCCTGTGGTACCAGTACGCCCATGAGCCCCAGTTCTCCCAGTTTTTTAAATACCTGTAGTGGAAATTCCTGGTGTTCATCCCATTCCAACACGTGCGGCTGAATATTTGTTTTTCCGAAATCCCGGATCATTTGTGCAATCTGTTGTTGCATTTCCGTAGGCTCAAAATTCATAAACGTGTGGCTTTAAGGTTTGATTTCAATGTAAGGTTCAATTTTACGATAAATAATCTCATCCACCAACGGCAGTGCGCGTAGCTCACTCACTGCCTTGAAACCCGCATGGGCACTACGATACTGCACTATTAACCGCGCCAATCTGTAGCGTATGTATGGGTGAGCCGCCAAAGATTTTTCATCTGTGAGGTTGAGGTCTAGTTTTATTAGAGAACTATTACCGATCTGTAAAAAAGGTTGAATTTTTTGAAATACTGAGTCTGCCAATCCGTAGCACTCAGCTACCTGGGCCACGGCATAAAAGCCTCCCAGGTGGTCCCGGAAGGCAACTATCCTTCGTGCAAAGCCCGGTCCTATACCCGGTAAGGTTTGCCAGACCACGGTATCTGCCTTATTAATATCAATCACTGCTGGAGGGCCTTTCTTACGATAATGGGTAAACGATGTACCTTCTTTATCATGCCACCTGGTTGAATCGCGCTTAACGGGAAAAGAAGAAGGTCCCTGGTAAGATCCGTAGTGCCGGTATCCACCCGGGCGTTCCCGTCTCTCCCAAATCCTTTCCTCCTTGTTCTCCACTATCTGCACATAAGGTATCAGTCGCTCGCATAGTGCGGGCGGTAAGCTATAAATCCGGTTCAGGTCTGTTGCTTTGCGGAAATAGCCACCATGGGAGAGGAATTTTGTGATCGTTAGCACGGTTCGTTCGGGTACTCCCAGTTGCTGCCATCCGGCTACAGATAAGGTGTTGGGGTCAAAATAAAACAGGGTGGCGGGCGTATTTCCGGAGCTATCTGTCTCGAAAGCCAGTACGGCGGCCTTTAAGTCGCTGCTATCGCCTACCGGCAGGCGCCGTTGAAAATAAAAAAGCAGGTCGGGGGTGTAACACGTCAATACCATCAGTCCTATCAGCAGGAATATGCCATACCGCTCCCGGCGTGAAAAACGCAGGTATCCGCGGACAAAAGATTTCCACATGGGTTAACAATCATTTTGCCGCAAAGCTATGTTACAGGCGTTGCTCTTCTGTTAATAAAAATAGAATGGAATTAAATATCCAGGGTGAGTCCATCATATGCCAGGGCCATGCCTTCCGGCAGCTCTTTAGACACTTCTTCGTGTAGCCCTAACTGGTGGCTGATATGTGTAAAGTATACGTTGGGTACTTCCAGCTCTTTACCTAATGCTATGGCTTCTTCCAGCGTAAAATGGGAGATGTGTTTTTCTTTACGCAGGGCATTTAGCACCAATATTTTTGAGCCCCGGATTTTTTCTTTTTCTTCGGGGGCAATGTAATTGGCATCCGTGATATAGGTGAAATCATGGATGCGGAAACCAATCACGGGCATTTTATGATGCATCACCTGCACGGGCGTGATGGTAAGGCCATTGATATCAAAAGGGTCGCTGGTAATGGTTCGCAGGTTTATTTCCGGGATGCCGGGATATTTAAAATCCGCAAATGCATAGGCAAACTCCCGTTTGATCACACTTTGCGAAAACTCTGTGGCGTATATATTAATAGCGGTTTGCTGGAAATAATTAAAGGCGCGGATATCATCCATGCCGGCAATATGATCTTTATGAGAATGGGTAATGAGTATAGCTTCGAGATGTCCTACTTTTTCGCGGAGCATCTGGTAACGGAAATCGGGTGTGGTATCCACTACAATATTGCCTGCGGGCGCAGTCACCAGGATACTACTTCTTAAACGTTTATCTTTTTTATCTGAAGAGGCGCAAACTTCGCAACCACAAGCTATTACGGGAACTCCCTGTGATGTACCTGTACCTAAGAATGTAACTTTCATCCAAAAATCATTTGACTGTTTAATCTATTCTGCTGTTTGTTCGGCTTCCGGAGCTTCCGGCTCATCTGTTCCAGCTTCGGGGATCGGTTTGCTGGACTGAATCTGCTTGTACAGCTTGTGTGACTCCGCTGTCAGGATTTCTTCGTCGAGTGGTAATGTGGTTAAAATATCAATGAGGGTATTGATACGACCTTCCAGGTTCAGAAATTTATTGATCACTACCACCTTCTTATGTTCCAGGATGCAGTAACCAGAAAGGAAACTACCTTTTTCGAAGCGCAGCACATATTTGGCTTCTTCAAAAATCTTTTCCAGCTTGGTCAGGTTGTTTGGAGTAATCTTTATGTTCATGCAGCAAAAATAGCAAAAAGCAGAAAGCGGAAAGCAAAAAGGTATTGTCCCGGAGAGCTAAGCGGATTTTGTCTCTTTCAGGATTAGGCTGATTATACTGATTTTGTTTTTTGATTTGAAGGGATTACCGGCAGGTCTTTGCTATTCTTCATAATCTCCTAAAATAAAATCAGTATAATCAGCCTAATCCTGAAAAAGACAAAATCCGCACTGGTCAATCACTTTCTTGCTACTTAGTGACCATTCTTGCAAACGGCACAATCATTTCCTCCAGGGAAATGCCGCCATGCTGGAAGGTATTACGGTAGTAGTTGACAAAGTAATTGTAGTTGTTGGGATAACAGAGGTACCCATCTCCCTTGGCAAAAATATAGGATGAATTGACGTTAGGCTTAGGTAAGCCGGCATCGCGGGGATCTCTGAAGGCCAATACTTCTTTGGCTTCATAATTCAGGTTACGGCCGTGTTTATAGCGAAGATTGGTGGTGGTTTGTTTATCGCCGATTACTTTGACCGGTGTTTTTACCCGTACGCTGCCATGGTCAGTAGCAATGATCAGGTTTATTTTTTTATCGCTGATGCGCTTCAGGGCCTGGTGTAGCGGGCTGTGTTCGAACCAGCTGGCAGTAATAGAGCGGTAAGATGCTTCATCACCGGCCAGTTCTTTTAATACTTCCATTTCGGTGCGGGCGTGACTGAGCATATCCACAAAGTTGTATACAATTACGCTCAGCGGATAATCCAACATGTTATGGATATTGTTGAGCATAGTTTGTGCGTCTGCGTGGTTGGTTACCTTGGTGTATGAAAACCGGGGATCCATTTTCAGTTGCTTCAGCTGGGCTGCAAAAAAATGTTCTTCATACATATTTTTCCCGCCTTCCTCGTCGTCGTTCTTCCATTCCTGGGGGAATCGGTGTTCAATATCTATGGGCAGCAGGCCGGCAAAGATGGCGTTGCGGCTGTATTGGGTGCTGGTGGGCAAAATGCTGTAGAAAGACTCCTCCTCTACCAGGCGGAACGACTCCTGGAAAATGGGCATAATCGCCTTCCACTGGTCGTAGCGCAGGTTATCAATGAGGAGAAATACGTTGGGAACATTGGGATCCAGGTTCGGCACTACTTTATCCCGGAACAGCGTGTGCGACATTACCGGGGCCTCTTTTGCTTTGGGATGGAGCCAGTCGCTGTAGTTACGGCTGATAAACTTGGAGAATTCGTTGTTGGCTTCCGTTTTCTGGGCATTGAATACTTCCAGCATTTCCGGGCTGTTGGCTTTGGTCATCTCCATTTCCCAGTACACCAGTTTTTTGTAGATGTCCATCCATTCATTGTAATCCGGGTTGGAGCTGAGGGCCATAAAAAGGCTGCGGAACTCCTGCTGGTACGCGTTGGTGGTTTTTTCTGCCACCAGTCTTTTGTTATCTATTATTTTTTTGAGAGATAATAATACCTGGTTAGGATTTACCGGTTTGATGAGGTAGTCGGTGATCTGTGAGCCGATGGCGTCGTCCATCACGTCTTCCGCCTCATTTTTGGTGATCATGACTACGGGGATTTGCTGGTCTATTTCCTTGATCTTACCCAGGGTTTCCAAGCCGGTAATACCGGGCATGGATTCATCGAGCAATACCACGTCTACTACCTGTTCTTTCAGAAATTCAATGGCATCGTACCCATTTGTGAGGGCAGATACTTTATAGCCTTTGCTTTCTAAAAAAATAATCTGCGATTTAAGCGACTCTATTTCATCGTCTACCCATAGTATATTTATCTGACTCATAGTAAGATTTAAGGTTCCATAAAAAAGAAATTTACCCCTATTTTTTGGCAAAAATCGTTCCCTGCCCATCATTTGCCGGTAATTATATGTTAAAAACGATTGAACACGGTAAAATGATGGCAGTAAAAAGCGAACGGGCTGATAAAGTTATTTACCTTCGCATCCATAACATTTAATTACCTGTAACCTACCAATTGTTTTTTACTGTCATAGGGGTTTCGTGGACGGAGAGCGTCATTATATAAGTAAAAAAAATACATATAATGTAATTCATGGTGTAGTTTTGCATACCCGCACCAGGGATTTCAAGCTTGGATACCCCTTGTTTGAAAGGTATAATTAAATGCAATGACCGAACGCAAGCGAAAAATTGTTAATGATCCGGTGTATGGCTTTATTACCATAGATCACCCGTTGATTTTTAACCTCATTTCACATCCATATTACCAGCGGCTTCGCCGCATACATCAGATGGCGCTGGCGCAACTGGTGTATCCTGGTGCTATGCATACGCGATTTCATCATAGCCTGGGTGCTTATCACCTGATGTGTATGGCCTTGCAGGAACTCAGGAGCAAGGGGACGGAGATTACCCCGGAAGAAGAGGTAGCCGCGAAGATGGCCATTTTACTACATGATATTGGACATGGGCCTTATTCCCATGCCCTGGAGAATGGCATTATTGAAGGGGTATCTCACGAAGAGATTTCCCAGTGGTTGATGGAAGACCTGAACAGGGAGATGAATGGCGCGCTGACACTTACACTGGACATTTTTAACGGACGATATCATAAAAAATTCCTGCACCAGCTGGTGTCGAGCCAACTGGATGTGGACAGGATGGATTACCTGAACAGGGACAGCTTCTTTACTGGTGTGGCCGAAGGCACCATCGGGTACGATCGTATTATCAAAATGCTGATTGTTCACCACGGAGAGCTGATGGTGGAAGAAAAGGGGATTTATTCTATTGAGAAGTTTATCATAGCCCGGCGGCTGATGTACTGGCAGGTATACCTGCATAAAACGGTACTGAGTGCGGAAAACATGCTGGTAAAAATTCTGAGCAGGGCCAAGGCGTTGGCACAGGCAGGACGGCAGCTGTTTTGTTCACCGGCATTGTCTTATTTTCTGTATAACACGGTAACCAAAGATAATTTCGAGCGCGAGCCGGATTGTTTGCGGTTATTTTGCCTGTTGGACGACTATGATATTATGGGCGCGATCAAAGTTTGGGCTACACATGAGGACAAGGTATTGTCTCTTTTGTGTAAATGGCTGATAAACAGGACTTTACTAAAAGTAGTATTAAGTAACCAGGCATTCGATGGCAGTGCGGAGCAATTATTGCAGGAACAGGTAAAACAGAAATGGGGCATAGAAGGCGCCGACCTGGACTACTTTGTTTTTTCCGGAGCGGCCACGCTGAGGGCTTATAACGTTAATGATGAGAAGATTAATATCCTATTTAAAGACGGAACTGTAAAAGACATTTCCTCCATCGACAATGCACTGATTAGCCATACTCTGGCGATACCGGTAAAAAAATTCTACATTTGTCATCCAAAAATTCAGGCTAACAACGTTTTATGAGGAATAAAATGTTAAAGAATAAGTTCATACTATCCGGTGTAGCCTGGAAAACATTACAATTTTAAACTATGCAGTTTAGCGCATTACAATTAGCTACCATGTTAGATGGTAAGCTGGAGGGAAATCCGGACGTAAAGGTGAGCAACATCGCCAAAATTGAAGAAGCCGGCGAGGGCATGCTCAGTTTCATTGCCAATCCTAAATATGAAGAATTCATATATACTACCAACGCGTCCATTCTGATTGTGAATGAGAGCCTGGTAATAGAGCGTCCGATTAAGTCGACACTGATCCGGGTAAAAGATGCCTACAGCAGCTTTGCCCTGTTACTGGAGCAGTACAGGTATCTGACCGGCAACAAATCGGGTATCCAACAGCCATCTCATGTTCCCGCTTCGGTAAAAATGGGAGAAAACGTGTTTGTGGGCGCTTTCGCCTACCTGGGCGAAAACGTGGTGCTGGGTAACAACGTAAAGATCTATCCTGGCGTATACCTGGGTGATAATGTGATCGTTAACAACGATTCCATCCTGTATCCCGGCGTAAAAGTATATGACAACTGTATTGTAGGCAGCCGCGTAATGCTGCATGCGGGTTGCGTAATTGGTGGCGATGGCTTCGGCTTTGCCCCTCAACCGGACAGTTCTTATAAGAAAGTACCCCAAATCGGTAACGTAGTTATTCATGACGACGTGGAAATAGGCGCCAACACGACTATCGACAGAGCCACCATGGGCAGTACCGTGATCCGTCAGGGCGTGAAACTGGATAATTTGATCCAGGTAGCCCACAACGTAGACATTGGTACCAATACCGTTATTGCCGCGCAAACCGGTGTTTCCGGCAGTACCAAAATAGGCCAGAACTGCGTAATAGGCGGGCAGGTAGGTATGGTAGGCCATATCCACATTGCTGATAGTACCAAAATCAATGCACAGAGTGGTTTGTCCAAGTCTATTACTGTCCCTAACACCTCTCTCACAGGTTCTCCGGCGTACGACTATAAAAGTTCGCTGAAAAGTCAGGCAATTTTTAGAAATTTGCCGGACCTTGAAAAGCGCGTGAAGGAGCTGGAAGAGATGGTAAAACAGCTGCTGCAGGAAAGAGCAGGTGTATAATTGATTACTGGTCAAATAGTTACATATTAGTTAGCTTATTATGGAAAATCAACAGTTGCAATACCAACATACCCTGAAAGGCGAAATTACCTTGTCGGGTATTGGCTTGCATACAGGTGCCTATGTTAATATGACACTCAAGCCGGCAACGCCCGGTCATGGGATTAAATTTCAACGTGTAGACCTGCCCGGACAACCGATCGTTAAAGCCGATGTGGATTACGTAGTAGAAACCACCCGTAGCACCACACTGGAGCACAATGGCGCCAGGGTGAGTACCGTAGAACATATCATGGCTGCTCTGGCAGGAACAGGTGTGGATAACGTATTGATAGAGCTGGATGGAGGCGAAATTCCTATCATGGACGGTAGTGCTTACGCATTTATTGAAGCCATTGAAAACATTGGCCTGCAGAACCAGGATGCTAAAAAAGTATACTATACTATTGATACCAACATCAGTTATTATGATGAAAAGAAAAAGGTAGAAATGGTGGCTATGCCAGCGGTAGACTATCGTATCACCTGTTTGATCGACTTCAACTCCCCTGTACTGGGTACCCAGCATGCTAAAATGAAGGGTATTGAAGAGTTCAGAACAGAGATTGCACCTTGCCGTACCTTCTGCTTCTTACATGAACTGGAATACCAGCTGTCGCTCAACCTGATCAAAGGCGGCGATATCAACAATGCTATTGTAGTAGTTGACAAACCAGTAACAGAAGAAGAACTGAGCCGTTTGGCCAAAGTATTTAACCGGGAAACCATTTCTGTACAGAAAGAAGGTATCCTGAACAATATTGAATTACGTTTCCCGAACGAACCGGCACGCCACAAGCTGCTGGACGTGGTAGGAGACCTGGCGCTGATTGGTTATCCAATTAATGCGCACATCATCGCTAACCGTCCGGGACACGCCTCCAACGTGGAGTTTGCCCGGAAGATCAAAGCGTATATCAAAAAGAACAAGCACAATAAAGACGTACCTGTTTACGATCCAAATCAGCCACCAGTGTTCGATACCCCACGTATCGAAAGAACGCTGCCGCACCGTTACCCGATGCTGTTGGTAGATAAGATCATTGAACTGGGTGAAGAAAAAGTAGTAGGTGTCAAGAACGTTACCTTCAACGAAGGCTTCTTCCAGGGTCACTTCCCGGGTAACCCGGTAATGCCCGGTGTGTTGCAACTGGAAGCATTGGCACAGGTAGGCGGTATCCTGGCACTGAACCGTGTACCGGATCCGGAAAATTATGATACCTATTTCCTGAAAATAGATAACTGTAAATTTAAGTCGAAGGTTGTGCCAGGTGACACCATGATCCTGAAAATGGAACTGCTCAGCCCAATCCGGAGAGGTCTTGTAGAAATGCGGGGGACAGTATTTATCGGTAATAAGGTAGCTACTGAGGCCGACATGATCGCACAAATTATAAAAACAAGAGAAGGCAAATAATAGCAATGATCCACCCGCTAACATACATACATCCGGACGCCAAAGTTGCGCCTAATGTAAAAATTGATCCATTTACCGTTATACATAAAAATGTAGAAATCGGTGATGGTACCTGGATAGGTTCCAACGTAACTATTATGGAAGGAGCCCGCATCGGCAGAAATTGCCGTATTTTTCCAGGTGCTGTTATTTCTGCCATCCCTCAGGATTTAAAATATGCGGGTGAAGAAACAACCGTGGAAATAGGTGACAACACCACTATCCGTGAATACGTAACTATTAACCGCGGTACCAAAGACAAATGGAAAACCGTGATTGGCAGCAACTGCCTGATCATGGCTTACAGCCACATTGCACACGATTGCGAAGTAGGTAACTACTGCGTATTTTCCAATAACACTACGCTGGCCGGTCACATCACAGTGGGCGATCACGTAGTACTGGCCGGAATGGTAGCCATCCAGCAATTTTGTAAAGTAGGTGATCACGCCTTTGTAACCGGTGGTTCCATGGTGCGTAAAGATGTGCCTCCCTTTGTAAAAGCTGCCCGCGAACCATTATCATATGTAGGCGTTAACTCCGTTGGATTAAAGAGAAGAGGATTTTCCCTGGAAAAAATCAACTCTATCCTGGATATCTATCGCGTCATCTTTGTAAAAGGCTTTAAATTATCCAAAGCGGTTAACATCATTGAAGCAGAATTCCCTGCCACCGATGAAAGAGATGAAATCCTGTCGTTCATCCGTGAATCAGGACGTGGTATTATGAGAGGCTATACTTCCCGCACCAACAATGATGATATCTCTTAACCAGGCAGGTAAGCGTTTTAACTACGACTGGATCTTCCGGCGTGTAACCCTCACCTTTAGTGAAGGACAACGTTACGCCATACTGGGACCCAATGGTTCAGGAAAGTCAACATTATTACAAGTTATCAGCGGCGCCATTCAACACAATGAAGGCACCGTTACTTATAGCACACCGGAAAAACCCATCGCTCCTGATGCGTTTTTCCGGTACTGCTCCATCGCAGCTCCTTACCTCGAGCTGATCGAAGAGTTTACCCTCACAGAAATTATTCAGTTTCATCTACAGTTCAAGAATTTCCTTCCCGGCATCACACCAGCGAAAGCCATGCAAATGGTAGGACTGGAAAAAGCTGCCAATAAACAAATACGCAACTTCTCCTCCGGGATGAAACAACGTATTAAGCTGGCGCTGGCCATCCTTTCTGATGTACCAGTATTGCTGCTCGATGAACCCTGCACTAACCTCGATGCCGCCGGTATTGCCGTATACCAGCAACTCATTACCGAATATGGTGGCAACCGCCTGATCATTGTCAGCTCTAATGATGAACAGGAGTATTTCATGTGCAAAGAACATATTCACATCCAGGATTATAAGCAGCAAGCATAAGGAGAAAGCTACTAAAGCAGCTGATCAGAGCGGATTTTGTCTTTGTACAGGATTAGACTGATTAGGCTGATTTTTTATTTTTTATTTTAAAAGATGAGAGAAGATTTTAGCGGATATATCCGTTTTTATCTCCATTATCTTTTTAAATCTTTAAAATATAATCAGTTTAATCAGTCTAATCCTGTACAAAGACAAAATCCGCTCTAATCATCCAATTCAAAAGCTTTTTGTTTTCTGCTTTATGCTTTCTGCTCTATGACAATTATCTTCGTACAAAGCTAAATACGCTATATGAAGACTGCCAGTAAAAAAGTGATCAATGGCTGGGCTATGTACGACTGGGCCAACTCAGTGTACAACCTCGTGATCACTACTACTTTTTTCCCTATCTATTTTCTAGCGGTGACCAAAGAGCATGTTTCCTTCCTGGGCATGAATTTCGTCAATTCCGCTTTGTACAATTACACCATGGCAGCTGCCTATCTGCTGGTGGCCATTACCTCTCCTATCCTATCTTCTATTGCAGATACCAGGGGAAATAAAAAGAACTTCCTGCGTTTCTTTACCATCCTGGGATCGCTGTCCTGCAGTTTGCTTTTTTTCTTTAACAGCAACAATCTCCTGCTGGGGGTAGTGTGTTTTATGCTATCGACCGTAGGGTATTGCGGCGGATTGGTATTTTACAATTCTTATCTCCCCGAAATTGCCGCCCCGGAAGACAGGGACAGAATCAGTGCGAGAGGCTTCAGCATGGGATATATAGGTAGTGTGCTGTTACAACTGATTGGCTTTGCCCTGGTGGTATTGGGTCCTAAACTGGGCATGGATGAGAGCCTGCCGGTAAGGTTAACCTTTTTGCTGGTAGGTGTATGGTGGTTTGGTTTTGCGCTGATCACCTTTGCACGGCTTCCTGAAAGCATCGCTACCATGAGTAAACATAGCGCCGGTGCATTAACAGAAGGATTCTCCGAGTTACGCAAAGTATATGCACAGGTAAAACAGTTGCCTGTGTTGAAAAGATTCCTGCGTGGCTTCTTCTTTTACAGCATGGGCGTGCAAACCGTCATGATGGCCGCTACTATTTTTGGTAGCAAGGTATTGCACCTGGAAGCTTCCATGTTGATTGTGACGGTGGTGATTATCCAGATTGTGGCGATTGCCGGCGCCTGGAGTATGGCCCGTCTTTCCACCCGGTTTGGAAATCTACGTGTAATAATTGGCGTTATACTGCTCTGGATAGGTATTTGCATCGCTGGTTATAAAATGCAAACAGCTATGCATTTCTATTTGCTGGCTACCGCTGTAGGGTTGGTAATGGGTGGTATCCAATCACTCAGCCGCTCTACCTATGCCAAGCTGATGCCCGAAACACAAGACACCACTTCCTTCTTCAGTTATTATGATGTAACGGAAAAAATATCCATCGTGATTGGTATGTTTTCCTTTGCGTATATAGACGACCTCACTGAAGACATGCGTAACTCCGTACTGGCGTTGGTAGTGTTTTTCGTGATCGGGCTGGTATTTATTATTTCCGCACTGCGCAAGCAACGGCAAACAGTATAACCACGAAATAATGCAGTTATTTACTGATTGGGTGCGCAGAATTGGGTAACTTTCTGTCTTCAAAAAAAGTAAATAACTGCACTATGAAATTATATACTATCGACACAGGTTTTTTCAAACTGGATGGTGGCGCCATGTTTGGCGTAGTACCTAAAACCATCTGGAATAAATTAAACCCTGCGGACGAAAACAACCTGTGTACCTGGGCACTGCGTTGCCTGCTGATAGAAGATGGGAACCGGCTGATCTTAATAGATAACGGTTTGGGCGACAAACAGGACGCTAAATTTTTCAGTCACTACCAACCCCACGGTACTGCCACGCTGGACAGCTCTCTTGCGGCACACGGTTTTCACCGGGATGATATTACCGACGTATTCCTGACCCATCTTCACTTTGACCATTGCGGCGGCGGTATTGTACGGCAGGGCGATAAACTGGTACCTGCCTTTAAAAATGCTACTTACTGGAGTAATGAAGACCACTGGAAATGGGCTACCCAGCCTAATGAACGGGAAAAGGCCTCCTTCCTCAAAGAAAATATTCTTCCCATACAGGAAAGCGGACAGCTGCAATTTGTGAACCACCTGGAAGGGGTATCCTTTGCGGACAACATCTCCATCCGGTTTGCCAATGGTCATACTGATGCCATGATGTTACCGCAGATCAGCTACAAAGGCAAAACCATTATTTATATGGCCGACCTGCTGCCTTCTGTTGGTCATATTCCGCTACCTTATGTGATGGCTTATGATATGTTTCCGCTGAAAACGTTGCAGGAGAAAAAAAGCTTTTTACAGGAAGCCCTGGATCAACAATACGTGCTGTTCTTTGAGCATGACCCTGTCAATGAATGCTGTGTATTACAGCAAACAGAAAAGGGTATCCGGGCAGGTGAAATTTTTACATTAAGCAACCTGTAATTCCCTGTCAGTCTGTCACTATTTTGCGGCCTGCACTATATTTGATAGCATAGGGTATGGCTATACACATAACAACAGATAATAAATTGAAAAAACTGATCGTTGTGGGCGACCGCGTGCTGATAAAGCCTGCCACTCCCCACGAACGCACCAGCAGCGGATTATACCTGCCTCCCGGTGTGCAGGAAAGGGAAAAAGTACAACGCGGATATGTGATAAAAACGGGGCCGGGTTACGCGATTCCGGTACCGGCAGAATCAGAAGAATCCTGGAAGCCGGAGGAAGAGAAGGTAAAATATATCCCTTTACAGGTAAAAGAAGGCGATTTAGCCATCTTTTTACTCAGTGGGTCTACAGAGGTAGTATACGAAGATGAAACCTATTATATAGTGCCGCAAGGAGCTATTTTAATGCTGGAGCGGGAAGAAGATTTGTAGAAAAAACGAAAACATAAAGCGAAAAGCTATTGAAGCGAATGGGATCATCCGCTTCAATAGCTTTTCGCTTTATGCTTCCTTATACTCCAGGATATCTGCCGGCTGACACTGTAATACCCTGCATATTTCATCCAACGTGGAAAAACGCACTGCTTTTGCTTTGCCGCTTTTGAGGATACTAAGATTAGCCATGGTGATACCCACTTGTACACTCAATTCTGTCAACGACATTTTCCTTTTAGCCAGCATCACATCCAGATTAACGATTATTGCCATGATCCTCTTTTATATAGTGAGTGCTTCTTCTTCTTTCAAAATAATAGCCCGTTCAAATACATTGGCCAGGACATAGATAATCAATATCCCTACCAACAGCTCCCAGGAAGAGCATAATATCCCAAATGGCAGCAATAGTATAGTAAGGAAACCAATAAAGTGCAGACTGGATAATACCGCCACCATTGCTTTAATCAGCAGCATAAGCAATAACACATGCTGAATACGTCTTACTCTCATCAAATTTTCACGGGAAATGATTGCCGTACCCTGGCTATTGCTAACCAACTTATAGAGTTGAAAGGCTATTACAAGCGCAGGTGCTCCCATTCCAAGAAACATCAACAAGGTAACAGGTGTCTGTATGCGATATAATATCACTAAACCAAAACAAATACCGATCAATACTGCGGTAATGATGAGCGCCTTTAGAGAAACCACGGAAAATTTGCTTTTCATATCAATGATTTAATACAATAAAGCTATACCATCCTTATCGAAAATCAAAATTTATTTATCGATTATCAATAAATATTAAACGATAAACAGTATAAATAAGATTGATAACAATTTGAGGCTCAACCGCTAATTGCTTTTTATTATCTTCATAAAAAAAACAGGTCATGGCCAATCAGGATGCATTTCTGGATTACATCAAAAGCGGTTATACGTTTCAAGGCGAGCACTTCAAACTCGGATGTGCCATGTTAAACGGCGAAGTAGTACCCGGCGCGGATGTATTTCTTCCCTTAAAAACCCTCAATCGGCACGGACTCATTGCAGGGGCTACCGGAACCGGTAAAACCAAAACCCTGCAGGTAATTGCGGAGGGACTCAGCGATGCCAGCGTACCGGTATTACTGATGGATATTAAAGGAGACCTCAGTGGCATTGCCGCCGCAGGCACCTCCAATCCCAAGATTACCGAACGTTATCAAAAAATTGGCGGCACCTGGAGCCCGGCGGCTTATCCATCGGAACTACTGTCGCTCAGCCAGGAAAAAGGGGTGCGGTTACGTGCCACCACCAGCGAATTTGGCCCTATCCTGCTGTCCAAAATTTTAGAATTGAATGACACGCAAGCCGGACTGGTAGCCATGTTATTCAAATACTGCGATGATAATAAACTGCCTTTACTGGATTTAAAAGACTTTAAAAAGGTATTACAATACGCCAGCGATGAAGGCAAAGCGGACCTGGAAAAAGACTACGGTAAAATATCTACCACTTCCACCGGTACCGTATTGCGTAAAGTGATAGAACTGGAGCAACAAGGTGCTGCCCAGTTTTTTGGGGAGAAGTCGTTTGAAGTGGATGACCTCATGCGCATCAGTGATGATGGCCGTGGTATCGTTTCCATTTTGCGTGTAAGTGATATACAGGATCGTCCGAAACTCTTCTCCACCTTCATGCTCAGCCTCCTGGCAGAATTATATGCCACCCTGCCGGAAGAAGGGGATTTGGACAAACCCAAGCTGGTAATGTTTATTGATGAAGCCCATCTGATCTTCAACGAAGCCAGTGATGCGCTGCTCAAACAAATAGACACCATCATAAAACTAATCCGTTCCAAAGGAGTGGGTATCTTTTTCTGTACCCAAAACCCGATGGATGTCCCGGCTTCCGTATTGGGTCAGCTGGGGCTGAAAGTACAACATGCCCTCCGCGCCTTTACGGCCAATGATCGTAAAACCATCAAGCAAACAGCGGAGAACTATCCGCTGTCGGACTTCTATAAAACAGACGACCTCATTACCCAGATAGGTATCGGGGAAGCACTGATCACCTGCCTGAATGAGAAAGGGGTACCTACTCCTCTCGCCGCCACCATGCTGGTATCACCAAGATCCCGCATGGATGTGTTAACGCCGGCAGAAATTGACGCCCTCGTGGCCAATTCCAAACTGGTGAAAAAATACGCAGCGGAAATTGATAGCGAAAGCGCCTACGAAATACTCACGGCCAAACTGCAGGAAGCGGCTGATAAAACAGCCGCCCAGGAAGCAGCGCCGAAAGCCGGCAAGCAAAAAGAAGAAAAAGGTTTACTGGAACAGGTGATGGAAAGCTCCGCCGTGAAGCAGGCCGGGCGTACCGCCGCCAGTGTTATTACCCGTAGCTTACTGGGTGCACTCGGCCTCGGTGGCCGCAGCAGCAAAAGCAAAAGCTGGTTTTAATTATGCAACCGGCAGCTATCGGCTGCCAGCTTACATCCATATATTATAAAGCGTATGAGTAGAATTATCAAAACGGGCGTATGCTCGTATGGCATGTCCGGGCAAATTTTCCATGCCCCGTTCCTACACGTGAATCCTGGATTTGAATTTACAGCAGTAGTAGAAAGAAGTAAACACCTGGCACAACAACGCTATCCTAACGTAAAAGTATATACGAGCGTGGAAGATATGCTGGCAGACAAAGACCTGGAGCTGATTGTAGTCAATACACCCAACTACACACACTTCGACTATGTCAAAGCAGCATTGGAAGCAGGTAAGAACGTGATTGTGGAAAAACCTTTTACCGTTCACGCCAAAGAGGGGGAAACCCTTGCTGCACTGGCCGCAGAGAAAGGCTTATTGTTAAGTGTATACCACAACCGCAGGTATGACAGCGATTACAAAGTAGTAAAACAGGTACTGCAATCCGGTCAGCTGGGTGATGTACTCGAAGCTGAAATACACTACGATCGCTTCAAGGAAGAACTGAGCTATAAAAAGCATAAAGAACTTGGTGGTCCCGGCACCGGCGCCCTCTACGATCTCGGCTCTCACCTGATTGACCAGGCCATTACCTTGTTTGGCATGCCTAAGGCGGTATTTGGAGATATCCGCGTCATCCGCAAAGACTCGATTGTAGACGATTACTTTGAATTGATTCTCTACTATGATAACCTGCGTGCCCGCGTTAAATGCAATTACCTGGTGCGCGAAGCATTGCCTGCCTACCAACTGCATGGCCGCATCGGCTCCTTTATCAAAACAAAATCTGATATCCAGGAAGCCCAGCTGCAAAGGGGATTGTTTCCCAATAGTCCCGACTGGGGCGCAGAAGCGCCACATGAGTGGGGTTTATTGCACACCGAAGCCGATGGTAAAGTAATTAAACAATTCATACCAGGCGGCAGCGGTAACTACATGGATTATTACAATGGCATCTATGAGGCATTGGTCAACAAAGCCGCTAACCCGGTACCTCCACAGGATGCGATTAAAGTAATTCGTGTGATTGAAGCTGCTTTTGAAAGCAGCAAAGAAGGGAAAGTTGTGACGTTATAAATATGTCTTTTTGATAAATATTACCGGCGTGTATCACTGTGTGATACACGCTTTTTTTATCCTGCTACTGACAGTCGGCCTGCGTCATCTCGTACCACCAGGCCTTCTTCATTGAGGAATTGTAGTACATCCATAAGGTCACTGCGTTTTACATCCGGCATTTTGTTTTGAAGCAGGCTAAACAGCAAGGGTTGTTCCCGTAAGAAACTAATAACGGTATCGGATATACGTTTAAAAGCAGCAGCATCCATAGGCTGGGCTTTCTTCTTTAAACAGGTATCGCATATGCCGCAGGGCTCCGCGTCTTTTTCGCCAAAGTATTGTACAATTTGCTGTGTGCGGCAGGTATCACGATTACGCACATACGCAAACATGGCATCCAGTCTGTCGGTATATACTTTTTTCCGTACCTCTACACGGGCCATGTTAATGCGCAGGTTTTGCGAAGACACACGTTCCTGTAAAAAGCATAGCTGTGGTTCATCACGGCGGGGTTGATATTTCAATATACCGTATTGATGCAGCTGTTGCAGTTGTGCGGCGATGTCATCATCTTCCATCAACATAATGCGTCCTATTTGTCTTTCGTAGATGGGGACGGCGGTATCGAAGATACCTTCATAGGTGCGCAGCAAAGTTTTAATAATTTCTTCAAGTGCCGGGTAGGCGTTTTCAAACTCGTAAAGGGATTCTTTATTGGTCACGAATTCCGCACGGGAAGGCAGGAATACGCTTTCGCTCAGTTGTAATACACCTTCCTGTTCCAGGAGCTTCACGGCACTGTAAGTAATCGTCAGGTTGAGTTGGAAGGTGCGGGCAAAGTCGTTGATATCGAAATCAAAATACACGCCCTCTGCGCTGCCTACCGGTACCTGTAAATAGTTGACGATGGCCTGGTATACTTCCCTGATTTCTTCCAGTGTGGGAAATTGCAGGGCAATGCGTTCCTGCATTTCAGCCAGCTCGTCTTCATTATACAGCAGCACGGCATAGGCTTTTTCCTCGTTCCGGCCGGCGCGCCCGGCTTCCTGGTAGTAGGCTTCCAGGCTATCGGGCATATCATAATGCACTACCACGCGCACATCTGGCTTGTCGATACCCATACCAAAGGCGTTGGTGCATACCATGATGCTGGTTTCGTTGTTGATCCACGCTTCCTGCCGGGCAGCGCGTTCGGCCTGTGGTAATCCAGCATGATAGTAACTGGCGGAAATACCTTGTAATTCCAGCAGGGACGCTATTTCCCGGGTTCGTTTACGGTTGCGGCAATAAACGATACCGCAGCCAGGCACCCGGTCCAGTATATGTTTTACTTTATCAATTTTAGTGGTTTCTTCCAACACACTATAAGAAAGGTTGGCCCGCGCAAAGCTTTTGGTAAATACTTTGGCGTCTTTCATCAGCAGCTTATCACAGATATCTGTTTGTACGCGGGGCGTAGCAGAAGCAGTAAGTGCCAACACCGGTGCATCGGGGAAGAAGCTACGTATATCCGCCACCTGCAGATAGGCCGGACGGAAGTCGTAGCCCCATTGAGAAATGCAGTGTGCCTCATCTACCGCTATCATATTTACCGGTAAACCATCGCAATAGGTTTGAAAAAGCTTGCTTTGAAGTCTTTCGGGAGATACATACAGAAACTTGCATCCACCGCGGCGGGCGGCTTCCAGGATTCTTTCCACTTCTTTGTATTGCATCCCGGAGTAGATAGAATATGCCGTAATCTCTTTTTTCCGGAGATTGGCCACCTGGTCTTTCATCAGGGCAATCAGGGGTGTTACTACCAGGCATAATCCTGGTTTCATCATGGCTGGTACCTGGAAACAAATAGATTTCCCTCCACCCGTAGGCAACAGGGCCAGTGTATCCTGTCCTGCCAGTATAGCATTTACAATATCTTCCTGAAGTGGCCGGAACTGGTGGTATCCCCAGTATTGCTGTAATATGGCTACGGGTGTATTCAAATAAAAATTTAATGGTTAACGCGAAGATACGCGGAAATTGTCTTTACCAGGATTAGACTGATTAAACTGATTCTTATTTTTTGACGATATCAGCATAGAAAATCAGTTTAATCAGTCTAATCCTGGTGAGGGCAAAAATATTAGTTCATCACGTTCTTATATCGCAGCCGAACAGAATTGATGGCGAGTACTACATCTGACAATCCCATAATACCTGCGCCCACAATAGGATTCAGGAATCCAAGGGCAGCTACCGGTATCGCCACAACGTTGTAAATAAATGCCCAGAAGAGATTCTGCTGAATGGTGAGATAGGTATGTTTTCCCAGGCCCAGCGCCAGTGGCAGGCTGCCCAGGTTATTGTTGAGTAATACTACGTTGGCACTCTGCATGGCTACCTGGGTAGCATCGCTGAGAGAAATACCAATGGTGGCTTTGGCCAGCGCCGGTGCATCGTTGATGCCGTCGCCTACCATGGCGGTAGGGGCGGTTTGCATGAGCGCATCTATTTTCTGCAGCTTCTGTTCCGGCGATTGTTCTGCGTATATTTCGGTAATACCCAGCTTTTCAGCCAGCTCCCGGCATTTGCGGGTGGTATCACCACTCAGCAGAATGGATTTAATACCGGCCTGGCGCAGCTGTGTTACCACGGTAGCCGCTTCCGGCCTGATTTCATCTGTAAAGTCAATCCAGCCGGCTAACTGTCCGTTTTTCACAAGGTACAGGTTATGACTGTCATCTTCCGTTATGCCGGCTGTCATACGGAAGGAGCCTAATTGCCATTCGTTACCGGCTTTATCGTGGGCCCGCATACCCAGCCCTTTGTGTTCCCGGACCTGCTGTAAAGGTAGTTCCCCAAACGTTTTCCAGGTGGCGGCAATAGCGCGGGCAATGGGATGGGAAGAATATTTTTCCAGGCTGTATACTACCTGTTTAAAGGCTTCTTCCGGCATATCAAAAAACTGGTATTCGCCCAGCTGTAATTTACCGGTGGTAAGGGTTCCGGTTTTATCAAATACTACCTGCCGGATATTTTTAAACATTTCCAGGGTATGGCCTCCTTTAATGAGGATACCATTGCGGGCAGCGCGGCCCAATCCTACCATTACTGCGGCTGGCGTGGCCAGTCCCATTGCGCAGGGGCAGGCAATCACCAGCACTGCTACACTCCGCATCATGGCCGTAGCAAAGGTGGTATGCCCAATGAAATACCAACCCAGGAAGGTTACCACTGCAATACTCAATACCAGGGGCACAAATATGGCACTAATGCGGTCCGCCAGCTTCTGCATGGGTGGCTTATCGGCCTGGGCCTGTTTTACCAGTTCAATGATATAGGAAAGCACGGTATCCTTGCCCGTAGCGGTAATATATACTTTGATGCTGCCATCTTCCAAAATCGTTCCGCCTATTACCTTATCCTTTTCCTTTTTGCTGACAGGGGCGCTTTCACCGGTGATCATGGCTTCATTAGCATGGCCGCTTCCCCAGTAAATGGTGCCATCCATGGGGATTTTATCGCCTGTATTTACCAGTACACAGTCGCCGGTACGGAGGGTACGATTATCTACTTCATGGATGTGTTCATGACCATGGTCTGTATTAATGAGTCTGGCAGTGGTGATTTGCATCCGTGCCAGGTCTGCAATGGCGCTGGTGGTTTGTTTCACGGATTTCTCCTCCAGCATATTGCCCAGGAATACCAGGGTAATAATGGCGGCAGTAGTTTCGTAAAACATATAATCTGTGTTGCCATATATTACGGTACCTACAAAGCTGTATACAAAAGCAGCGCTGGCGCCCAGGGTTACCAGCACGTCCATATTAGCCATACGGTTCATGAGTGCCCGGGCTGCACTGAGTCCGAAATGCCACATACCCATGAGGTATACGGGCAAAGTCAGCGCAAATTGTACCCATGGCTGATGTAGCCAGGGCCAGCTTACCCACATATGCAATAACAGGGGGGCCGTAAATATGGCACAAAAAATAAATTTGAATGTAAGTGTCGTATATATGGGCTGTTGGGTAGGTGCATCTTCCGGCAATACTACCCGGTAGCCCATCTGGGCAATACCATTCAGTACTTCTTTTGAATCGGCTCCGGCAGGCGCAGTAAAGTGAACTTCTTCTGTGGCGAAGCTGACATTTACATCCTGCATACCTTTTTTCTCCAGGTATTTGGATACATTGAGTGCACAACTAGTGCAATGCATTCCTTCTACCTTGCAACTTATTGATGTCATTTTACAAAGGTACCCGATGATCGGATAGGCCGGATAAATATTAATGCAACAGCGAAGCAGAAAGCGTAAAGCTCAAAGCAAAAAGCTATTGAAAGGGCCGATGGGAGCGGGTATTTCACTGGTACCCACACCAGTTGTTTGCTACAATAGCTTTTTGCTTTATCCTTTCTGCTTTATCCTTATTTTTGAGGATGCAATGGACATTTACACTGGATCAATTGCCTGAAACGGCCCGGCAATTCTGGGAACATTTTGAGGACAAACAGGTATTTACGTTGGACGGCCCTATGGGCGCCGGCAAAACCACACTGGTAAAGGCATTATGCGCTGCCAAAGGAGTAGAAGACGCTACTGCCAGTCCCACTTTTTCCATCATCAATGAATACGCCTACTTGGATAAGCAGGGGCAACCACGCCGCATTTTTCACCTGGACCTCTACCGGCTGAAGGATGAGGACGACGCCATCAGCGCGGGTGTAGAGGATACGCTCTACCAGGATGCCATCAGTTTTGTGGAATGGCCGGAGGTAGTGGCGCATATGCTACCACCCGATACCATACACCTGCAACTGGAAGTACAGCCGGACCAAAAAAGGATCCTGCGTGAAATCGCTTCCTCTCCCAAATAACGTATCTTTGAATACTACGATATAAAAAACTAGAACAAGCATATGGAGCAGAGGCAAAAACCTGTAGTAAGTGCTGGCTTTACCTATTCACCGCTGGAAGAGACACTGGATATTCCACAGAAAAATTCCCGGTTATTTATAGGTATTCCAAAGGAAACCTCTTTCCAGGAAAACCGGATCGCCCTTACCCCCGATGCAGTCAGCATTTTAGCCGCCCACGGACATCATATTGTGGTGGAGCATAAAGCGGGTGACGGATCACATTACTATGACACCGACTATTCAGAAGCCGGCGCAGAAATAGTATATGATAAAAAAGAAGTGTTCAAAGCGGAGATCATCGTGAAATCCGCCCCCCTGAACGATGAAGAAATAGAATTACTCCACCCTCACCAGATTGTCATTTCCCCTATTCACCTGGCTGCCCTGAAAGCGCCACAGGTAGAGAAAATGATGGACAAGCGCATCACGCTGTTATCTTTCGAGAACCTGAAGGATGATGCCGGGACCTATCCTATTGTTAGGGCCATGAGCGAAATTGCCGGAGGCGCCTGTATGCTCATTGCGGGGCAATACCTCAGCAACGACAATAAAGGGAAAGGCATCCTGCTGGGAGGAATTACCGGGATCCCTCCTACCAAAGTAGTGATCATTGGCGCAGGCATTGTAGGGGAATTTGCCGCCCGCACCGCCCTGGCACTGGGATCTTCCGTAAAAGTATTCGATAATAACATCTACAAGCTGAAACGGCTGCAAAATAATATTGGCGTACGTGTATTCACTTCCGTTATCCAGCCCAAAGTACTGGCAGAACAACTACGCAATGCAGATGTAGCGGTAGGCGCGTTGTCATCGCAAAGTGGCCGTACTCCTATTGTGGTGAGTGAATCTATGGTCAGCAATATGAAAGCCGGCTCTGTGATTGTAGACGTGAGCATTGATCGCGGAGGCTGTTTTGAAACCTCCGAAATCACCACCCACGAAAACCCGGTGTTTAAAAAGTACGATGTAGTACACTACTGCGTACCTAATATTCCTTCCGGATTTGCCCGCACGGCTTCTGAAGCAATCAGTAATGTACTGATGCCTTTACTGGTGGAAGCAGCCGATGATGGTGGGTTTGAAAACCTGGTATGGATTAAACGGGGTGTGCGTAATGGCATCTACCTGTACAAAGGAGCCCTCACCAACTACCACTTAAGTGAGAAATTTAAACTGAAATATACCGACCTGGAACTGCTGCTGGCGGTGAAAGGATAACACGATTTTTTGTCTTTTTCAGGATTAAACTGATTAGGCTGATTTTATTTTTTTTGATTTTACTGAATGTAAAAAATTAGGGAAGATATAAGCGGATAACATATCTGCCTAAATCTTCCCTAATTTTTTATCTTAATAAAATCAAAAAATAAAATCAGCCTAATCAGTTTAATCCTGAAAAAGACAAACTATACCTCCAGGGTATACCCCATCAATATAGCAGCTATAATAATAATTCCCACTACGATCCTGTAATAACCCCACATCCTAAATCCGTACTTCTTCACAGCGCCGATAAAGAATTTAATGGCTAACAGGGCTACTATAAATGCTACCACGTTACCAATCAGCAACAGTTTCAGGTTCTCCGGATGCGCCAGCAGCAATTCTTTTCCTTTCAGCAATTTATAACCGGTGGCAGCAGCCATGGTAGGCACGGCCAGGAAAAACGAAAACTCTGCGGCTACACTGCGGGACAGCTTTTGTTGCATACCTCCCACAATAGAGGCTGCACTACGGCTGGTACCCGGAATCAGGGCCAAACATTGGTAAAATCCAATGCGCAAAGCGGTAAAGATGTCTATTTTCTCTTCCGTGAGGATGGTAGGTTCTTTAAACCAGTTGTCCACAAACAGCAATACAATACCACCCACCAGCAAGGTGACGCCTACGGTAAGCGGGCTTTCCAGCAGGGCATCTATTTTTTTACTGAACAGGAAACCCAATATCAGCGCCGGGATAACGGCTACCGCCAGTTTCAGGTAAAAGTTGAGACGGTTTTTATCGAACACGAAAAATTTCTTCCAATAGAATACCACTACGGCCAGGATGGCTCCCAGCTGAATAACAACTTCAAACAACTTGGTAAATTCATCCTTACCAATTCCCAGCAGTGCGCTCACAATGATCATGTGGCCGGTGGAGGAAATGGGCAGAAATTCTGTAAGTCCCTCTACGATGGCAATGATAATAGCCTGAAAAACGTTCATCGAATTTAATATGGTTAAAAGTGAAAAAAAAAGCGATGATTGCTCATCGCTGTAAGAATACTTTTATAGGAACCAATTATGCATTTGCTTTTGGACGGCGCATAATGGCATATACTTCCACCAGTAAGCCCAGTACTATCACGATAGGCGCCAGGGTAATTCTGCGGAAGCTATATACTTCCTCCGGTTTAAAGCTGTTAGGATCGCTGGCATCTCCTCCCATCATCAGGAGAAAACCCAGTACAATCACCACAAGACCTGCCAGCATAAATTTGTAATTCTCTTTCGGGAAAATAGGGCGGCTGTTGGCCAATGCATCATTTGATGCCGGGTTTGTGCTAGTTTTAGCCATAGTGTTTGGTATTATATCTTCAGTTAAAGATGTCTAAAATTAATAAAGATCGTCCAGTTTCAGGCGCAGGTACTTCATCACAGAGCGATGGGTACTCACCAGGGAAATACAGATACCGATCAGGATCATTCCTACAAACAACAGTGCAATCATGACGTTGTCGCGTAAGCCCGCCAGTTCCGGCAGCAGTTTATCTGCCACCGACATGATGCCTATCAGACCTGCAATAGCAATCAACGCAGCAATAGCGCCATTGGCAATACTGCGTAAATCGAATGGCTTGGCAATAAACCATCGGGTAGCTCCCACCATTTGCATGGTTTTAATGAGGAAGCGGTTGCTGAACATCGCCAGGCGGATGGTATTATCGATCAGGAATATCACCACGAGGCATAATAACCCGCTGATGATAAGGATGATCAGGCCAATCCTGTTTACGTTTTCATTCAACTTGCTTACCAGCATCCGCTGATAGGAGATTTCCCTTACAATGCTTTGCTGGGAGAGATTATTTTCAATAATCTTCAAACTATCATTGTTTACATAATTGGCGTTAGCCTTTATGTTAATGCTGCTGTAAAGCGGATTGTATTGTAACAGGGTGATAAAGTCCTCCCCGAAATCCTTCTTAAAACGTTGGGCGGCCATGTCTTTCGACACATACTCAATAGACTTGATGTATGGTTTGTGGGCCATAGAGTCGCGCAGGGCGAGTGCCTGGCTTTCTTTTACATTATCTCTCAGAATCACCTGTACCTCAATGCTTTCCTTAAAATACACGCTCAATTTATTGGCATGTATGACCACCAGACCCAATGTGCCCAGTAAAAACAATACCAGTGCTACACCAATGATGGAGTACAGGTAGGATGGTTTCGACTTCTTTGCTGATGATTTCCCGGATTGCGCCATTAATCTGCAGTTTATCGGCGAAAATAATAAAAATTAGTAGTTATGTGTTTAATTTTGCCAGCCCGGCAAATCTAATTGACAAGAAAACCGTCACGGCAGGATGTGTAAGAGCAATTTAAATCAAACCACAACCCGACCGGGGAAACCCTCTCATCCAGGCAATAAAACGGCAATATATGGAGATGTTGGGGAATGACATTGGCGTATTAATGAATTTAACATTATTTTGCTGAACCGGCATTATTACAAAATTTTAAATTATAACTGATAACGCCTTAATAACCGGATGTATTGTTGAAATCCGGCCAGATTAAGGTCATCTACAACCGATATATGGAATACAATTTCAGGGCAATCGAAAAAAAATGGCAGGAACAGTGGGAGCAATCGCATGCTTACCGCGTTAGCAATGACAGTCCAAAGCCCAAATGTTACGTACTGGACATGTTCCCCTACCCTTCGGGAGCGGGTCTTCACGTAGGACACCCCCTGGGCTATATTGCAACAGACATCTATGCGCGCTATAAAAGACTAAAAGGCTTTAACGTGCTACATACCATGGGGTATGATGCCTTTGGCCTGCCTACAGAGCAATATGCCCTGGAAACTGGTCAGCACCCGGCTGTCACCACCGAACAAAATATCAAAGCATTCCGTGAACAGCTGAATAATATAGGCTTTTGCTACGACTGGGAGCGCCAGGTAACTACCAGCGACCCTTCTTACTACAAATGGACACAATGGATATTCCTGCAAATCTTTGAAAGCTGGTATAACCGTGAAACCCAGAAAGCGGAACCCATCAGCACCCTGATCAACATTTTTGAACAAAAGGGAAATGCCGGACATATTTGTCCGGGCGATCGTACCATCCAGTTCACCGCTGCCGAGTGGAAAAGCTATGGGGAAGCTGAGCAACGCAATATATTAATGCAATACCGCCTGGCCTACCTGGCACATGCGGAAGTGAACTGGTGCGCTGCCCTGGGTACCGTACTGGCTAATGATGAGGTAGTAAATGGCGTAAGTGAACGTGGTGGCTACCCGGTAGTGAAAAAGAAAATGAGCCAGTGGTTCCTGCGTATCACCGAATACGCCAACCGCCTGCTGGAAGGACTGGAAACCGTATCCTTCAGCGATGCGATGAAAGAAATGCAGCGGAACTGGATCGGCAAAAGCCAGGGAGCGGAAATCAAATTCGCCCTGAAAAACTCCGCCGAACACGTAGAAGTATATACTACCCGCCCGGATACCATCTTCGGGGTAGACTTCATGGTGCTGGCACCTGAACATGACCTGGTAAAATCCATCACCACCCCGGAACAACAGGGTGAAATAGATAAATACCTTGAATACGTTCAAAGTCGCTCTGAACGTGAACGTATGGCGGATGTAAAACAAATTACCGGCTGCTTTACCGGCGCCTACGCTATCAACCCATTCGATGGCCGCGAAATTCCGGTATGGATTGCAGAATACGTGCTGGCAGGTTACGGCACCGGCGCCATCATGGCCGTGCCATGTGGCGATCAGCGCGACTTTGGCTTCGCCAAACACTTTAATATCCCCATCACCAACATCATTGGCGATGCGTTTAACGGAGAAGAAGCCAATGCTACCAAAGATGCGAAGCTGCAAAACAGCGGTTTCCTCAATGGTACCGATATGAAAACCGCTACTGACATCGTGATCAGCAAGCTGGAGGAAATGGGTATCGGCAAACGCAAAATCAACTATAAAATGCGGGATGCCGGCTTTAGCCGCCAGCGCTACTGGGGCGAGCCATTCCCAATTCTCTATAAAGATGGTATTCCTTACGCCATGGACGAAAAAGACCTGCCGCTGGAATTGCCACACGTAGAAAACTATAAACCCGGCGCTGAAGGCGAAGGCCCGCTGGCCAACATCACCGACTGGGTAAATGTAGCACCCGGCATAAAACGCGAAACCAACACCATGCCTGGCTATGCCGGCAGTAGCTGGTATTTCCTGCGTTATATGGATCCACACAACAAACACACGTTTGCGGACCGCAAAGCCACCGACTACTGGAACCAGGTAGATGTGTACGTAGGCGGTACCGAACATGCTGTAGGTCACCTGCTCTATTCCCGTATGTGGACCAAAGTGCTGTACGACCTGGGACATATCGGTTTCCAGGAGCCATTCAAATCACTGATCAACCAGGGTATGATTGGCGGTAGCTCCAGGCTGGTATACCGCGTTCGCGGCACCCACCAATACGTTTCTCACGGGTTGAAAGATCAGTATGAAACCGATGAACTGCACGTAGATGTGAATATTGTAGATGGCGTTGAACTGGATACTGAAGCCTTCAAAAAATGGAAGCCGGATTTCGCAGATGCTACATTCATCCTGGAAGATGGTAAATATATCTGCGGCGTACAGCTGGAAAAAATGAGTAAACGTTTATTCAATACCGTTAATCCGAATGACCTGGTAGAGAAATATGGCGCTGATACTTTCCGCATGTACGAAATGTTCCTGGGACCGGTAGAACAATCCAAACCATGGGATACCAAAGGCATAGAAGGCGTTCACCGCTTCCTCAAAAAACTGTGGCGCCTGTTTGCCGATGAGCAAAAAGGTATCATCGTTCATGAGCAGGTTCCTACGCCGGACGAGCTGAAGATACTGCACAAAACCATTCAGAAAATTGATCATGATACCAACGGCTTCTCTTACAACACGGCAGTAAGTCAGTTTATGATCTGTGTAAATGAATTGGCTACGCTGCGTTGTCATAAACGCGCCATCCTGGAGCCATTGCTGATATTGCTGACACCCTATGCGCCGCACCTCTGCGAAGAATTGTGGCAATACCTGGGTAACAACGAAAGCATTCTGAATGCATTATACCCAGTATACAATGAGGAATATACCAAAGAAAGTGCGTTCAATTACCCGGTAGCAATAAACGGCAAAACCCGCTCTGAAATGGGATTCCCGCTGGATGCAGCGCTTCCTGATATTGAGCAGGCGGTACTGGCTAACGAGATCGTACAGAAGTGGATGGAAGGCAAAGCACCTAAAAAGGTGATTATTGTGAAAGGCAAAATGATCAACGTGGTGGTGTAATCATTGCGGATCGTTTAAAATATAAAGGCTGTTCTACCTGATAGTAGAACAGCCTTTTTTTATCCAATAACTATAAAAATAATAACTCTGGCTAACAGCACTGTCATTCCTGCTGACAGCCATAACATGATACCTGTTTTCTGATACTGGCTAAACAATAGTACTCCACCGGCTACAAGATACATAAGCGGAATATACGCCACCATTTCAGCCTGTAGGAATGCATGTTGAAAATCTGCAAACATCAATACCAGCATAATTACCAACGGAATCAACGAAAGCAATAATGCTTGCTTAAACATCTTAGGCATAGGTTTCAGTAAATGATGTTCTTTAATTAAACCGCATCCCACCCATACCGCTCATAATCAGCCCACAGGTGGAAAACCCTACCAGCAAAATGATCCCGGAACACAACAACAATACTTTGCCCATGTGAGGATTGGAAGCAATCAACATGATTAACCCAATCACAAAATAAGCTCCTGCGATTATGAGCATAAGTATACCTGCACCCAGAATAGCTTCTCCTCCAGCCAAACAGATCATCAGTAAAATTCCCAGCGGCACGCCGGAAAATAGCAGTACTTCTTTAAATGTCTTATTCATAAACTAAACAATTGAAGTGAATGCACGTTCTTTCTGCAGTTCCTTTAAATACTCCTCTTTATCATCTCTATAAAATAAATTCATTGTTTCAAAAGGTATAATACGGCCATCCTTATGTACAATATGCACACATGATTTTTTGATGGCACGCACATCAAAATCATACGCATCCAGGAAGCGCATGATCACAATACGGAATAAATTCGTATAGTCGAGTCCGGGAGCCTGTACCTGCGGCAGGCAGCAAAGTAAAGACTGCATGTCGTTCACCGCCGCATCGGTGGAAATACCGGTGCTGAATATCTTCAACACATGCTGGTGCAGTTTTTCGTCCTGCTCATATACGATGGTATTTTTGGAGTTGTTCAATAACACCGTAGGATCAACGTAACGAGTAAGCGGATATACCTGCCCATCTATTTTCAAAGCGTAAGCCATGGCCAGTGCGTCAGGATTACAAGGCACCGGGATGATGTCGTTCGCATTCCAGATAGGTGATTGCTCCAGGATACGCTGCCGCACTTCGGTAAGCGTAATACGGTCGGTGGCCGGATCAAAATCATCTGTGCGGCCTGCTACCTGTACGGGCTGAAAGGTAACGCCACGTACACAAGGTTGCTTCACCGCGTAATCAACGATAGCGCCCATTTCATCATCATTCAGTCCTTTTTGCAGGGTGACTACCAACGTGGTGCTGAGATTCACTTCATTCAGGTTGGCGATTGCCTGCAGCCGGACATCTGTTAAATCCTTACCCCGCATACGTTCCAACACTTCCGGCTTAAAGGAATCGAACTGAAGATATACTTCAAAGTCGGGCATATAGGTAGCCAGGCGAGCGGTAAACTCTTTGTCTTTTGCAATGCGTATGCCGTTGGTATTAATCATCAGATGCCGGATAGGCTTACGCTTAGCGATATCCAGTATTTCAAAAAACTGGGGATGAATAGTGGGTTCTCCACCGCTCAGTTGTATGACATCTGGTTGTCCTTCGTTGGCAACGATGATATCCAGCATCTGCTCTATCTCTTCCAAAGTACGATGCCGGCCGTAGTGTGGCGATGACATCGCATAACAGGTAGGGCAGGTCAGATTACAACGGTCAGTTACTTCAATAACGGTTAAACAGGAATGTTGCTCATGATCTGCACATAAACCGCAATCATACGGGCAGCCGTAATGTGTACTGGTATTGGTTTTAAGCGGAGCTTCAGAAGGTTTGTTATAGTTACGGGTATTTTTATAGTAATCGATATCTGTGGCAATCAGTACTTTTTCTTTTCCATGATGCGGACAATGTTTGATCATGAATACTTTTCCATCTTCAAATATCACCTTGGCGTCTACACGGCGTAAACAGGTACTACAGATGCTCAGTGTGAAGTCGTAATAGGTGTAATTTTTTTCAGGCATATTGCTTTTGAATTAGTCGTGATGGAAAAAGAATAGTAGGTAAATAATAGCACAATCCGGCTAAACAGGCCAGCTGTATGGATCCCAGGCCAAAGGAAAAGCGGTAGCCTGGCTTGATAAAGTCCAGCAGAAAGCGAAACAACAGGTAGGCGATCATGAAAAGTTTGAATTTACCACCACTCACCAGTGTCCGGCGTTGGCTGGTAAAAGCCAGCAGTTGCCAGAGTATAACCAGGAAAATAATTTCATAGAGAGATACGGGATGCCGGAGCAGGCCGTCGCCGAGGTTTATGCCCCATGGCAAAGAAGTGGGAAGGCCATAGGTTTCTTCATACACGCCCATCGAAAAGCAGCCAATGCGGCCTATGATCATGGCAAGTATAAGTGGATAAACGAATAGATCACCGGTAGAATGCCGCTCTCCTATAGCTTTCTTGATCAGCTCTACCCCTGCCAGTCCGCCGAGCAGTCCACCTACAATAGTTTTATTTTGGTAGATGTATAACAGCGTGTTATGCGCCTCCAGGAGACCGGGCGGATTCTCCAGCACGCCCAGCAGCCGGCTCCCGAATAATGCACCGAAAATAGCCCCGATAATGGCCCAAACGCGATTACCGCTTTCGATACGATCCCCCTGTTTTTTGCGCAGGTACAGGAAATAGCGAAAACCGATGAACATGCCCAATGTTTCTGTGACTGCGTGCAGTGGCAGATGTAAGGAAAACAGGTGGATATATACGGGGAACTGCAAGGGCGATCATTATTTAATCCACAAATTAATATTTATATTTAGACGAAAGTCAAGCATCAAAAATATGTTACAGGAGGTTTTAAAGAAGCATCAATCCACCTTCAAGCCGGTTATCCCGCTTTTAGGAGATCATGAATCCCTGCTGGTAATGGATTTTACGGCCAATAACACTACGCTCACCAAGAACATACTGCAGGACATTAATAAGTTTAGCAGATACATCGATAATACCCTTGCACAAAGCGGCTGCCGGCTGGGCATCGGCGGCTATGCAGAGCATCGCACCATTTATGCAGTAAGTCCTCATTTTGACGCCGGAGAAGAGCCCAGAAGGCTACACCTCGGCATTGACGTATGGGGAGAGGTAGGTACCCAAATTTATGCCCCGTTGAATGCCCATATACATAGTTTCCGGTTCAATGATCATTTCGGGGATTATGGGGCAACGATTGTGCTGCAGCACCAGTTGGAAGGATATCTCTTTTATACATTATACGGCCACCTCAGTATCTCCAATCTACAGGGATTATATGAAAACATGCCGATTACGGCAGGTCAGGCGCTGGCACATTTCGGTACACCCTCCGAAAATGGGGGCTGGCCGCCACATTTACACTTTCAGCTCATAGAAGACATGCAGGGCTTCCGAGGCGACTATCCGGGTGTATGCCGGTATAGTGAAAGAGAAAAGTATCTGCAAAACTGCCCTGATCCGGATGTTATTCTACAATTGAACCAGTACACGCACTAATTACCTCTCCATAAAAACATAAAAAAAGGCTGCCGGTATAAACCGGCAACCGCTCAATTAATAGTTGGTTTCTTGATCTTTGTTATTTAGAATTTTGTACCAGCAAACCATTACTGTAGCGAATAGCAGTAGTGGAAAAAGGCATGATCCAGATGTGTGAATCCGGCGTGATACTATAAGTTTTACTTCCTTCTGTTTTAGTAATAGTGGCACTGAATTGCGGATCATTGTTAAATCTGCGGAGTGTCAGGTATACCAGCCCGGTACCTCTGTATTCACATCTTAATTCCCGGCGTATCAATGCTATTGCCTCTGTCGGTGTTTTTGCGGTTACATCTGCATAAAATTCAGGAATAATCCGCTTCCGGCGCACCGTATTCAGCACCTCCATGGCTTCCGGCAACTTACCTGCCCGTGCCAGACACTCTGCTTTAGTATAGTACATTTCGGGAGTACGGATACCACCGCCATTTACATCATCCATTCTGCGGTAGGCTAATATCTGTTCCCCAAAATTCACCAATGCATAATTCACTTTAAAGCGGGCGTCTCCTTTATCATACTGAGTGGAGTCTGCAGGACGCAGCATGCTGATATAAAATCCCTGCCGCTTCACCGCATCTCCGCCGTAATGAAAAATGTAATTTTCAGGACTCTTAAATTCAAAACGCGGAACGTTAATAGAAGGACTGTTGCCATCGGCTACCACTTTATTCTGGTTGTAGTAGTCTACATAATCAAAAAGCTGGTTATTCCTGTTTAACGCCGAATCAGCATAAGCAGCCGCCTGATCATAACGCTGCATAAACAGGTTTACTCTCGACAGGAAAGCATAACCGCTTGCTTTGTTAGCGAAAAAAACATCTTCTGCTTTTTCGGGCAAATCAGGAAGCGCCTGGTTCACATCGTTTAAAATAAAATCGTATATCTCTTTTACTGATAACTGCTTAAGTGACGCATCCATATTATCTGATGTATTCAGCAATACGCCTCTGTCCTGTTCAGCGGTAGCAGCGTTATACATTTTAGCATAACTGGTCACCAGGTAGAAATACAACATACTTCTGCCAATCCTGGCTTGCGCTACCAGGCGGTTTTTATCTGCTGGAGTACCGGTAGTGGCAGCTGGTACATTGTTGATCAATACATTGTACAAAAAGATTCCTCTATAGGCATTATTGTATCCGCGGTCTGCAGCCAGGAACTGCATCCTGTCTTTATCTTCCTGCCAGTTGTAGTTGATGTTAGCAAGCGTCACCGCTGCCTGCTGACTTTTTACAATATAAAAATCATTAGCTACCCGGTTCTGGCTCTCATACTCAAACATATGTCCATCTGCGCTTTCCACGAGTGCTTTATAATCTTCAAAACTTTGCGGAATCTTCTGACCTTTCGGCACAATATCCAGGTATTTCTTGCAACTGATTGCACCCGTTACCACTGCTCCACATAGTATAAACTGAATAATTCTTTTCATATACAATTCTTTTCTTCCGTTGAATTAAAGTGAAATATTGAAACCGACGTTATAGGTAGGCATAATAGGCAAAGTGCGGTTAACACCATCTACACCAGAGGCTTCCGGGTCAATACCCTTTCCGTTAAATCCAATATAGAACAGGTTATCCGCCTGCACACGTACCTTCACATCTGCCAGCTTAATATGCTGTATCCAGCGTTTCGGTAAAGAATAGCTTAATGCCAGGTTTCTTGCTTTAATATAGGCGGCGCTAACAATGGTATTATTCCCATACAGGTAGTACTCCGTATTATTTTTATTAGATGTTTCATCATAGTTCCAGGAGATACGCGGTATATTGGTGATCAGTTCATCGCCCGGTTTCTTCCAGGCATTTGAAATGCCGGCGCCAGTTAAACCACTGGGAAAACTGGAGATCTCATAAGGTACATCCATGCGCATCACATGTCCGGCGTTATACACAAACATGCAGGAGAACAGGAAATTTTTATACCGGATATTGTTAATCAGGGCGCCGCTGAAGGTCGGCACAAAGGTGCCGCTATAGTGAGCCAGCTCCGGCAGATCCAGGTAATCGTCAATCGCTTTCCCCTGCTGATTGTAGATAGTTGGATTACCAAGGTTGTTTAAACCGGCATAGGCATAACTATACAAACTCTTAAACGGCTTTCCTTTATAATAACGGCTTCCATAATTATTAACGAGTTCATAAGCAGTTTGAGCGATGAAGTCTACCCTCGTTACTTCATTCTTATTGAAAGAACTGTTGATGGTGACATCCCATCCGAAATCACGCTGCCGGATCACCTGCGCTTTTAAAGCCAATTCTACTCCTTTATTCTGCATAGCGCCGTTATTCACCATGGCTGTTTCAAAGCCCAGCGCAGGGTTGATGGTGATCGTTGTCAGCAGGTCATTACTTGTCTTATTATACACATCAACGGAGCCGGATATACGACCTTTGATGACGCTGAAATCAACACCGATATTGGTTGTCGTTGTTTTTTCCCAACGCAGGTTGGGATTAGGAGGCGTATAAATACTGGCGCTGTTGTTACCGGTGAGTGTATTCCTGCTGTAATTGGCCACCATAAATGGCCCTGCATCTCTGGCCACGTTACCATTAATACCATAAGAGGCACGTAGTTTCAGGATTTCCAGCCAGGAAATATTTTCCAGGAATTTTTCCCTGCTCATGATCCAGCTTGCACCGGCAGACCATAATGGGCGGTACTGATAAGCCGGGTTCGTACCAAAAAGGTTAGACAGATCGTACCTTACACTACCGCTCAACATATACTTTTCATTATAGGTATAGCCAGCATTTCCATAAAAAGAAAAATAGCGGTTGGTCGTTTCTCTCTGGTATCCCAGATCGGATGCAGACAACTGAGCCCGGGCCTGATTCAGGCCATTAAAGGCATTACCAAGGTCCTGCGCATTGATGGGCTGATAATTTAAGGTCAACGGATCATAACCGAAATAAGCATTGAAATCGCGGTTATTCTTCACCTCTCTCGTTTCTGAACCGGCAATAGCCGTCAATTCATGACGATTATTAAATGTTTTGTTGATATTCAACTGTTGGCGGAAAGTGTATCCCCGCAGGTAATCTGCTGTATTCCGGTAAGCGTCGCCCACAGGTAATTTATACACCTTATTTTTATTTGCATCCAATGCAGAAAAGGTGTTGAACTTATTCCGCATGTAATAAGAATCTTTGTCCAGCAACTGCTCTGCTTTACTACTATTCTTCTCATACTGGAACATGATATCATAGTTCATCCAGGAAGTAATTTTTGCATTCAGCTTTCCATACACACGCGTTTTGATAGATCGTGCTTTAATGAGGTTATAATTCATTTCTTTCTCCGGGATAATTTCCGAAGAAAAAAGATCATACTTCTGCGCATTGAGTTTTTCCTGTGCTGTCATGGACTCTCTTAAAGGAAGCGGATGACCATTATCATCATAAAGCGGCTCAAAAGGTAACTGATTATTGATGAGGTAGGTACCTGCAATACCTTCTTTTCCGGAGCTTGAACCAGGCCGGGTTTCATCGCCATAGTTCAGGTAAAATCCTGTTTCAGCGGTCAGCCATTTATTAACGGATAACGCGTTTCTGAAATTCAATCCCAGATTTTTCGTATTGTCGTTCAGGTTATAGCCCTGCGAATTTTTGAAGGTGGCGGAAAAGTTGAAAGCATTTCCTGCACTGGCTTTGGATACAGACAGGTTATATTGCTGATTGGCAGCGGTACGCATCAGGTGATCCAGTACCTGTTGATTGTATCCATTTTTACCACGCAAGGCATTCAGCTTCGCATCTGCTTCTGCACGGGTAATTTTTCCTTCTACCGACTGCAACAGGTAGTCCAACGCGGGAGTGATGATTCCTTTTCCGTTGCGCAAATAGGCTGCTTCTCCAAGTGGATCTGTTTTAAAGTTAGGATCGTTATCAAAAAAATCATAGGTAAGGTCTATCATTTCGCTGGCATCTGCTTTATGCAGATAGGAAAGATCATACTTGGGTGTAAAAGAAAAATCTCCGGAGAAGTTGATCCTGGCAGCACCTGCCCGTGCTTTTTTGGTAGTAATAACGATCACGCCGTTAGCAGCTCTGGCGCCGTAAATAGAAGCTGCGGCAGCATCTTTAAGGGTGGTAATACTTTCAATATCTTCCGGATTAATGTCCGGTACTTTATCTACCAAAGTCCCTCCATCATTATAAGCAAGATTTTCGACCGGGAATCCATCAATAACATACAACGGACTGCTATTCGCAACAAACGTACTGGTACCCCTGATACTGATATTGCCTTTATAGCTTACCAGTCCGGGTAGGTTACCTTCCAGGACCTGGGATAGGCTGGCAATACGGCGATTTTGCAGATCGCTGGCTTTCACTGTGGAAAAAGATCCGGTAGCTCTCTCTTTAGATAAGGTCTGATAACCGGTTACAACCACTTCGTTGAGTACTTTACTTTCCAGTACTACATTCACCACGGGAAGTTTACCCAATGTTATTTTCTTCTGTTCCATTCCTGCGAAAGAGAATAACAGAGAGGCGGCATCCGCAGGAATGGTAATCACGAAAGTGCCATTGTTGTCGGTAACAGCCCATCTCTTTTGTCCGTCTGCTACCACCGTAACCCCGGCCAAAGGACTGCCATTGTTATCTGTTACCGCGCCACTCACCGTGCGGGCTGGTACCTGTGTGCCGCCTTCCATGATCACGGCAGGCATTCCCAGGTTGCTCATCTGTATATCTTTCTTCTGACGGGCAACAATGGTATAATGGTTTTTATCAACATACAAAAACAACAATTCGCCGGGATAAAGAATAGTTTTCAGTACATCTTCCACGGGCTTGTTTTTCAGGCCAGCCACATCTACAGGTGTTGTTTTATTCTTCAGTAAGCTGCTTTCATAGGTAAAAGTAGTGCCATACAAAGCGGTTACTTTATCCAACGCTTCTTTCACAGAAACAACCACCGGATGCTTACCGGTGCGGTCTTGTGCAATGGTATGGATGCTTGTTAGTAGCAGCACACATAGGTACAGGAAGCCATACAGGCTTTGTCTGATACAAATCCTCATTGATCTTGGTTTTTGATGATATATGTTTAATAGCCGCGCTGACCGGTACTCTTAAAGATCAGCGTATCATTGTTCTTCTCAATTTTTACATTCAGGATGGCTGATAATTCAAACAATACATTGTTCACATTATTTAACGGCAGTACGCCATCTATGCTACGATTAGCTACAGCAGGATCTTCCAGCAAAATGGTAAATCCATAAGTATCGTGTAGTGTGTTAATAATATCGCTGACAGCGGTATGTTGCAATGACATTTTATTTTCTGTCCATCCCAGCGCCACTTCTTTTTTGGCACGCGTTTTTTGTAAGAATCTACTCTCCTCCCGGTATTCTGCTTTTTCGTCTGGCTGCAGCACCAGCACCTCTGCGTTGTTTTTAGCAGATACTTTTACCTTTCCTTCTTTCAGGAATACTTCTACTTTCGCGTCCCTTTCTTTCACATTAAAGATGGTACCTAATACTTCCACCCGCACGGCTCCGGCATGTACGGTAAAATTGCTGGCAACCGGGGTTGTACGATGGCGTACATCAAATAATGCTTCTCCTGTTAACCACACTTCTCTTATTCCATCTTTCCATTTATAATAACTTAATTCGGAGTGCGCATTAAGTACCACCACGGTGGAATCTGGCAAGGTGATACGCAGTTGCTGTCCATAGGCGCTAACTACTTTATTCATTTTCTCCGGGCGCCACAGGAACCAGGCCGAAACCGCCATCAATGGTACCAACACTGCTGCTGCCGCCCAATGCCAGCGCGTTTTCCGTTTCATCGGCACTACATTCTCTTTTGATAATTCACGCTGAATGCCGGCCCAAACGGCCGCTTTAACTGCTGCCGGGGGAACGATCCGTTCCATACTCAAAATGGCGTTCATGGCAGCGATGGCCTGTTCCAGTTCCATCAAATTCGGAGGCACACTATCCCGGTAGGCAGTCCAGAACACCGTTGCTGCCGGCGTTGCATGCTTCACCCATTCCAGGAAAAATGCATCTTCCAGGAAATCATCTTTCGTAAATAACTGATAGTTGCTATCCAATTAAAATCACCATTAGCGCCTCAAAAAAATCATCACAGGAGAGTAAAACAACCTCGCTGCTCCAGAACAGAACACGAAGAAGTCGCAAAACACCCCACTTTTTTTGAATTATTTTATAATTTTTTATTTACAACTTATAGATGCCTTGATTTTATTGGTTTTATATGCAGAGATATTTTTCATATTTGTTATTCTCCATATGTCCACCCCCATTGACCTTTGCAGGGAAACTATTTTTTGTACATTTAGCCGATCAACCAGCGAGATGGATTTTTCTGCAACTACCGATACTAGTCTTTGGGAAGCACTACAACAAGGCAGTCAGCAAGCCTTTGCCACCATTTACGACCGTCACTTTCAACGGTTGTACGAGTATGGTATGCGTTTACATCCCAATGAAGACCTGGTAAAAGACGCCATACAAGAGCTTTTCATTAAACTATGGACGAATAAAGCAACCCTCAGCACTACCGTAAATCCACGCCCATACCTGCTCGTATCCCTGCGCAGTACGATCTATAACCGGTTGCGCCCAAAGAAAAACGTGACACTGGTAGCATTTGACCAGGATCAACACGATTTTCTCGCACACTTCTCTGCCGAATCAGCTTATATAAAAAAAGAGCAATTACAGGCCCAGCAACAACAATTGCTCGATGCACTCAATCAATTGAATGCCCGGCAAAAAGAAATATTATACCTGCGTTACTTCGAAGAACTGGATTACGAAAGCATTGCGACCATCATGGACTTATCTGTAAAAGGCGCTTATAAGCTTTCTGCACGCGCATTACAGAACATGCGCGATATCCTGCAGGTATCCACCGCCGTATTGCTTACCCTCCTGGCCAATTTCCGTATGGAGATCATGAAATAGTTAATTCATTCGGTTTTCCCGCAACAGGTATTATTTTTATGCGGTAAAACTTATTGGGAATGAAAAAACTATTGCTGTCAGGCCTTTGCTGCCTGATCATGGGAAGCATGGCTGCACAGACGCCATTAAAGGTGATGACGTTTAATATCCGGTATAATAATCCCGACGACAGCCTGAATGCCTGGCCTCACCGCAAAGACAAAGTAGCTTCTGAAGTATTATTCTACGGCGCTGCCACCTTAGGCGTACAGGAAGCATTGCACGACCAGATGCAGGATTTGCAGCAGCGGCTGCCTGCTTATAAAAGCATTGGTGTAGGTAGAGACGATGGAAAAACAAAAGGAGAATATTCCGCGATATTTTATGATACTACCCGTTTACAGCTGTTAAAAAGTGAAACGTTCTGGTTATCTGAAACCCCTACTGTGGCGGGAAAAATAGGTTGGGATGGGGCTTGTACACGCATTGTAACCTGGGGTAAATTCCGTGATAAAAAAACAAACAAAGTATTTTTCCACTTCAACACGCATTTTGATCATATGGGGAAAATTGCCCGTAGAGAGAGTGCTAAGTTCCTGTTGCAACAGGTGCATCATTTAGCTGGCAATACCCCCGCTATTATTACCGGCGACTTCAACGCGATCCCGGCTGACGAGCCTATTCAAATCATTTTGAATGCGAACGACCCGTTACATTTAACCGATAGTAAAGCCATCAGCCAAACGCCACACTTTGGTCCGGTAGGGACATTTCATGGATGGCGCGTAGAAGGAGATCAGCCAATCGACTATATTTTTCTGAAAGGGAAATTCAATGTACTTAAACATGCTACGATATCAGAGGCGTGGGAAGGAAGATATGCGTCTGATCACTTTGCGGTATATGCGGAGATTGATTTAAAATAACAGCACAGGATAACAGGAGATGAATTTGTGTGAAGAAGATCTGTGGCAAGCTCCATTCACCACTTCACACAAATTCATCATTCATCTGCTTATCAGTTAGTCATGCGTGTGCTCAACAGACATACTGTTTTCCAATGCGTCTACCACCTTGTTATGGAGGTTACCATTGATGTCAACAGAGATTTGCAGTTTACCATTGTTAAAGGATCCGGTGAAGTCGCCGATCTGCAGTTTGGTCAGAATCAGGTCCATTGAAATTTTCAGCGAACCTTTCCAATCGATTTTGGTATCTGTCACTACTACATCTTTTCCTTTCGCCATTAATTCAATCTGGCCGGAAAGCAGGATTTCTACCGGGATTTTTTTGCTATCCCAGGTAATAAAGCCTTTGAGTTTTACAGCAGGATCTTTCTTATCCCCTTCTACTCTGGCATACACTTTAACCTGTTGGTAAGTGCCTTTAGGAATTTTGATAGCACCCAGGAAAGTAGGTACTTTCTTCAGATCAATCTGCCGATCTGTTTTCAATTTAAATTCCAATTCATCTTTTCCGCGTTTGGCATCGAAGCGGATTTCTCTTAAACGAGCCGTAGCAGTGTCCCAGGTGATGTCGAAACCGCCGGAAGCAGCTTTTGCCATAGAAGCATCGCCTGTAATGGCAGATAAGCGTCCTGAAGCATCAGGTGATAAAGTGGCAGTTGGATTGACAGCAGAAATTTCGTAGTTCACACTGGCTACGTCAGCGTCGTTGATTGGTTGTTGTGTGTCTGGACCAGCCATGTCCTTGTTAGAACAGGACGACAGCAGGATGGATGCAATGCCCACAGCACCGCAGAATTGTAGGATTCCGGTTTTCATTATCGATATGGTTTTTAATGACTAATGGGGAAATTCTCCCGGTAAATTTAACAAAGAATTTGTGAAAATAAATAAGTTCATTGTTAATTAAAAAAGAATGATCCGGTGGAACAACGTTCCATCGGATCAATATATTATATGCTGGTAACATTATTTTACTTCAGGGATGCCTTCTCAATTCGTGTAGGCGTATCCGTTCCATTCACTATAGTTCCGGCACTGATCGCTATCGCATTAATGATATCAGTAATATTCCCTACGTCCAGCGTAGACAGCTCGTCGTCAACGGTATGGTAGTACTGGTCTTTATCAATCTGCGTGGTAGAAATAGTATGTGCGGGCACCCCTTGTCTGGCGAGCGTGGCGTTATCTGACCGGTAGAATAGACCTTGTTCAGGATATGGATCCGGGTGGAAACTAAACGTAGAGCCTTTGAGGTTACGTTGTAGTATTGGTCCGAAATCAGAACGCTCGAACCCGGTGATGAAAGCGCTGTTCCTACCAAATTTGGATTCCTTCCCAATCATTTCAATATTAAACATCGCTACCACTTTATCGGGATCCTGTTTCTCAGAGAAATAGCGGGAGCCGTGTCCACCGGTTTCTTCAGCGGTGAACGCTACGAAAATAATGGAGCGTACCGGCGGATGTTTCTTAAAATATTTCGACAACATAATAACTGCGGTAGTACCGGAAGCATCATCATCTGCGCCATTGGCAATGCTATCACCAGCTACAGCGGGTAAAGTACCCAGGTGATCGTAGTGGCCGGAAAAGATCACATATTCATCTGGTTTGCCACTGCCTTTAATCATGCCCGCAACATTCGCAAAATGTTGTATATGAATATCTCTCTGGAGATGTATACGCCAGGTGGCATCCGCTGCCACAGGTTCTTTCTCATATACCATAATGATATGCTTCCCTTCTGATGCTTTATCGGCCGCTACTTCAAGCGCCGCTTTGGTATCGTAACTACGTTCTGAAAAAGTAGCGGATAAATCGCTCAGAAAGCCCGCCATGGAAGGGTCCAGCCATACCAACGTATTTTTCTCCAGTTTCTCCGGATGACGTATGATTTGCATCAGCGCTGCCGGATCTTTCGTATGGATCTCATTATAGCTACCATCTTTTTCCCAGTCAAAACTGCGTCCGGCACCTACCGGAATAACAGGCCAGTCTTTTGTTTGTCCATTAACGGTCAGGGCTACACTGGTTTGTTCCATGCGGTATTTTCCAAACTCCTGGAAGAAATTTGTTTCACCAGGTAAGGGTTGCAGACCTGATTTGGTAAACTCGCTGCTGATAAATTGCGCGGCTTTTTCAATTCCGGGAGTGCCGGGTAAGCGCCCACCCATGTCATCTGCTGCCAATGTGCCTATGATGCGGGCAACTTCTTTTTCTTTAATATCCTGTGCATAACCGGTAACTGCCATTGTACCGGCTACGAAACATAATAACAGTGATTTCCTCATAAAGCAGTTAATCCTTTTTCTTATTTTTTATATTGATTGTTGATGGTGGTGCTTTCTCATATGCATTGCTATACATTTTAAGGATGGCTGCATAGTCAGTGCCAAACTGCAAGTCTAGCATTTTCCCTTCAGGTGAAACTAACACTTTGGTAGGATAACCGCGCACTTTATATAAATTTTCTACTTTATTATCTGAATGAGCGGCGGGGAAAGCGTAGGTGTTTCCAGCCAGGAAATCCCTGGTGGTTTCCAGTGGCTCCCTGCAGGCGATGGTGAGCAGCGCAGCACCCGGATACTTGCCTGCGTTCATTTCTTCAGCCAATTGGCTCAGGTGAGGTAAATCCCTCCGGCAAGGCATGCACCAGGCTCCCCAGAAATCCAGCAACAACCATTTTCCTTTGTAGTCCGACAACCGGAACGATTTTTCATCTCTTACTCCTTTGAGCACAAAATCAGGGGCCTGTTCCCATTCCTTCATGACCACTTTTTGAAAATATTCGAGGAATGATTTACCGGGGAACTGTTTTTCAAATAATACCCTGGCATTATCCAGCATAGCAGGCTGCGACAGCAATTGCCTGGAAAGTGCTTTTATGGCTTCTTCCGGGCGCCCTATCCCAGCCAATGCTTCTGCGAACTCCTGGCTGTAATCTTCTTTTGCATTTAGGAAATCTCTGTCATAAAAACTCTCCTTCGCTTTCTCCTGGTTATTCTTCGGGGCGTTGGCCGCCGCTAATGCCAGATATTGCAAGGCGGCCTCCTTGTTGCCCGGGAGGAGTTGTTCGTATTTAAGGTGATACGCATGAGCAAGGAGTTGCCGGTTCGCATATTTCCTTTCCTGGAAATCCAGATAAGCAGCCCAGGCGACGGTATCTGACTGGTTATACACCAGGTCTGCTACTGTTTTATTGAGCAAAGTATCCGCCTCCTTTTGTAAATGGGCTTTCCGCAAAATATCGTACACCAGTAGTTTATAGCGGGCGGCTTTCCCTACTATCATTTCTGTTGATGCAAAACTGTCTGCTTCGTCCAGTAATTTTTTTAATATAGCCGTATCCGTAGTATGATTCATTTTATTCCACCAGGCCATTGGTTTTACGGTGGCCTGCATTACACTGTCTTTTTCCATTACCATTTGGTCAATAATGTCTTGTGCAGTGGCTAATTTCCCTTTTGCTTCTCCAAACACCCGCTGAATGGCCTTTTCGCTCATCCCCGCGGCTGTAAATTGCCTCCTGGCATCAACAGTATCAAACGGACTATCGATAAGGTGTTGATAAAATACCTCATCCACCCATTGATTGGCTACCAATTTATTAGCGGACAATAACCTTATCAATACCATTGCTGAATCTGCGTCTACAGAGGAAACATGCTGCAACTTGTTAAACACAGCACTCGGATCAACGGCCAAAGCATAGGAAGGGATGCTGTCCAGCACATCTTCATATATTTCCCTGATATATTGCGAATGCACAACATTTAAATTCAGCATTGCCAGTTTAAATGGTAAACGGTTGCCATAACGGGGACGATTCAACGCAAGAAAATCAGCCACCCTGGCAGAATCCAGTTCTCCCCTGACATGGAGTGTATTGCTTAATTCATTCAGCCGCACCAGTGTATTGTAATAGGCGGTATCCACCAATGCCGGCTGGGCAGGGGCTGGTAACCACCTGCTATTGATACTGTCAGTTACGCTTGCTGTGGATGGACCAATATGACCAGTGCAGGCAATTACCCGTTTGGTACTACGGGAAAGTACATACGAAAGACAGCTAGATGGCTGCAATTGACCGGAAAAAACGGTATTCTCCACACCCGTAATAGTAACCGTTTCCGGAGACACCGCCTCCACTTCATAGGTCCATTGCCCCCGGGTCCATTTATAGTGGGGCATTACTTTTGCCGGGAAAGGCGCTATTGCACCGGTCAAAAAGTATGGCAATGACTTCCATTCTTTCGCCCTGTCTGCCTGCCAATTCAGGGGCAGCCCCAATGCCGCTGAAGTAACCGCGCTCACCGCATCCACGTTTGCCGGCTCTCCGATGCTGTCGTTCGGAAATATTTTGAATTTCAGCGGCTGATACAATAACTGCATATCGGGGAGTGACAGCATATTTACTAAATAGGCAGCAGAATCCGTACTGTTATACTGATAGCCATTGCCGCTCCCTGCAACGCTCAGTAATTGCGCTTCTGCATCAGCCGAGCCGTCTTTGTTTACCTGTATTATTCTTATACGATACACCCGGTCCTTCTGCTGCCGGAAACCACGAAAATTTAGATCGAAGTTTGCCTGGTACAACCAACTTTCTTTTGGTATAAACCGTGATTGGGCATTTAATGTAAGCACGCTGCTCATCCATATTATCAGAGCAAGCAACAATGGGAATCTGGACATATAGGGGATAGATTTAGTATGATCAAGATAACGATATAAACAAACACCTGCCTCCTACCTTTGAATATTTGCGTATTTTTGAGGTTATACAATTATGTCCAATCAGCCTTTAAGACCAGAAGATACCAAGCTCAGTGCCGCAGACAAAGAGTTTGAGAATAGTATCCGTCCCAAAGAGATCATGGATTTTTCGGGGCAGGATCAAATTATCGAGAACCTGAAAATATTCATCAAAGCGGCGAAGATGCGTGGCGAAGCCCTCGATCACGTGTTGTTTCACGGTCCTCCGGGGCTGGGGAAAACCACGCTGTCGCGTATTGTGGCCAATGAACTCGGGGTAAATATCCGCGAAACTTCCGGGCCGGTGATTGAGAAACCTGGCGACCTGGCCGGTTTGCTCACCAACCTGGAAGATAAAGATGTACTGTTTATTGACGAAATACACCGGCTCAGTACCGTGGTGGAAGAATACCTGTATTCCGCCATGGAAGATTATCGTATCGATATTATGATTGATACGGGTCCCAGTGCGCGTTCTATACAAATCAACCTGCAGCCGTTTACCCTGATAGGTGCTACCACCCGGTCCGGGTTGCTCACGGCGCCATTATTGTCGCGCTTTGGCATCAAATCCAGGCTGGAATACTATAGTGCGGCTACCTTACAAAAAATTCTGTGGCGGGCTGCCGGACTACTGAATACCAAAATCACCTCTGATGCGGCCCACGAAATAGCCCGGCGTTCAAGGGGTACGCCCCGTATTGCCAACGGACTGCTGCGGCGGGTACGTGACTTTGCCCAGGTAATTGGTACTGGTGTTATTGATATGGAAATAGCCCAGCTCAGCTTAAAAGCCCTGAATGTAGATGAATACGGCCTTGATGAAATGGATAACCGCATCCTGAATGTGATTATCGAAAACTTCAAGGGTGGCCCAGTGGGCATTACCACCATTGCTACTGCAGTAGGGGAAGAAGCGGGTACGCTGGAAGAAGTATATGAGCCTTTCCTGATCCAGGAAGGCTTTATTAAGCGTACGCCAAGGGGAAGAGAAGTCACAGAGAAAGCATATGTACATCTGGGAAAAACGTCCTTCAGAGGTGGCAGCAATTTGCTTTTTTGAGCTGAAAGCATAAAGCCGAAAGCAAAAAGCTATTAAAGCGAATGATAAAAGCGATTAAGTAATTTAATATTCGCTCCTAGTCATTCGCTTTAATAGCTTTTTGCTTTCGGCTTTATGCTTTCAGCTTCATTATTTATGCTTCTTTCACCACCAAACGGAACCCATTACCGTGGATATTCACGATTTCGATGTTGGGATCGTCTTTCAGGTACTTACGCAGTTTGGCGATATATACATCCATACTACGGCCGTTGAAGTAGGTATCGCTACCCCATATTTTTTTCAGTGCCAGTTCTCTTGGCAGCAGGTCATTTTTATGTTCGCATAACATGTGCAGTAATTCGTTCTCTTTAGGGGAGAGCGTGTGTGTTTCACTGTTATGAGCCAGGGTACGCAGGCGGGAGTTAAAAGCGTAGGAGCCAATTACAAACTCGTGTACTTCTTCTTCTTTGTTGTTCAGTTCCTGGTTACGTTTCAGGATAGCTTTGATTTTCAGCAGCAGTAATTCGCTGTCGAATGGCTTGGAGATATAATCATCGGCACCCAGTTTATATCCCTGGATGATGTCTTCCTTCATGGTTTTGGCGGAGAGGAAGAAAAGCGGAATATCAGGATCTACGTCCCGGATTTCTTCCGCCAGCTTAAATCCGTCCATATTGGGCATCATAATGTCCAGCAGACAGATGTCAAACTTTTCGCGGCGGAAGGCTGCCAGAGCCAGGATACCATCGCGGCACAATTCCACATCGTAGTCATTCAGCTCCAGGTAGTTTTTCAACACCATACCCAGATTGGTATCATCCTCAGCCAGTAATATTTTCGGTTTACGTTCTTCCATAATCATAAAGGATTGATTATAACAAATATAAAGTTTTTCTGCGGCACGAAAGGTCGGTAAAATTTAGGGGCCGGCGGTCAAATGAATTGTTAAAACTATTACTATGATAAGTCCGGAATGGGGGTTATTTCTTGCTCAGCAGCGATGTAAAGGGGTAACGGAGGTTACCGTAATTCACCATATCCACCACAATGTTACCAACAGAAATGGGGCTTTCTATGCGTAAAGGCACTTTATTGGCATCATCACTTACCCAAACCGTCATTTTTTCCCCGCCTTCGAAGATGGTTCCTTTGATCAGGAGTGGTTTGAACTTGATAGCGCGGAACTTCCCGAATTTAGTATTGATTTCTTCTTTACCCATATACCGGATATAGATATTATACACCTGGTCATCCAGGAACATGGCAAAAGGGATTTTATCACCTGCCACATATTTATCGAAGTTAATATTACGGGCGTAATAAATGGCGCTGATTACATCCTGTACGCAGGGAGGTACGGTAAAGGTGCCGTTGGTACTGATGGCCTGATGGCCGGCCTGGTTGAATACAACGTTATTAAAGATTTTATAGCCGCCTTCATTTACATTCCGGACAAACTTCAGGGGTTGCAGGGTAGCGGTATCGATATAGCTTTCATATTTATCCCGTACTTTAAAGATCCAATCGTAGGCCCGGTAGGTTTTACCATCTCCGACTACATGGTATACATCGCGGTTAGCGAAGCGTTCGAGGGCAACATTAAAAGTAGCTTCTCCTGCGCCTACATACATTTTACCAAGATTATAGAAAACTTTCAGGGTGATACTTTCGCCGGCATTAAAGCTGGTATTACGAATGGAGCAGAAATCGTTTTGCGCTTCAACACGTTGAATACAGGAGAGCCATAAGATAAATAGTAGCAGATACTTCATTGGTGGAAGCTATTTTTCCTTAAAAATTTTTACTCCTAATAACAACACACTCCCCAAAACGGCAGGCACTACCAGGTTAATCAGCCATATACCTACTGTGGCAGCAACAATGGCCATCGTATTGGAGCTCAACAAACCAAGGAAAAAGATACTCACTTTTCCGCGTACCCCCAATTCTGCGATAGCGATAGTAGGAACGCCAGCCATTACCAGGTAAATTACACTGTTCAGTAAGAAGGCCTGCCACCACATGAACTCCATGCCAAGTGCGTCCAACAAAATCAAATACTGTGCCGAGAAGACGATATACCGGAAGGCTGAAAGCAGCAACAGGTAACACAATTCGCCGGATGAGTATTGCGCTATAATTTGAACAAATGGCTTTGCTTTCCGCAAAAAAGGCACCTTCTCAAATACAGACAGAATAATTTGTAACCGAAAATATAACAATATAGTCAGGCCACAAATAAGTATACCGCCAATGAGGATTATTTTCTGCCACAGGGAAGGGTTCAGGAACGCACTCTCCTTTGCCAGCGCGAAGTTGTTGATATAGTACAGCAAACCAATTAACCCAAAAATAATAGTCACAATCAACTGGCTGAAACTTCCCACAATGGTAGCTGCTATGGCTTTGAGTTTATGATCGTTCTGCAGGTAAAGGATACGTCCACCGTACTCGCCTACACGATTTGGGGTATTAATGGATAACGATACCCCTGAAAGAATAGCGCTGAAGGCTCTTGGAAAGGACACGGCTTCCAGCGGTGCCACTAACTTCTGCCATTTACGGGCTTCCAGCCCCCAGTTAAAAAGCATGAGTACCACCACGAGGAAAACACCCACCCAGCCTTTCTCCTGTAGGGTTTCCCACATATGATGAACGGAAACCTGCAGGTTATCCCGGTGCTTCAACTGTGAATAAATAGAATAGGCCAGCCAGGTAAAAAGCCCTGCTCCTAATAAGTAATTGAGAATTATTTTGGTACTTTTGTTCAGATAGTAAAATTTTGGCAAAAATAAACTGTGGTTGGCAAACAAGTCAAAAATAATTCTCGGCATTGACCCCGGTACCCTCGTAATGGGCTATGGGCTTATACTTATAGAAGGGAAAAAAGCCCGTCTCCTGGAGATGGATGTCCTGAAACTATCCAAATTCAAAGATCACTACGAAAGACTACAACTGATTCACGCAAGGGTACAGGAACTCATTTTGGAGCATAAACCAACCAGTTTTGCTATTGAAGCCCCCTTTTTTGGAAAGAACGTACAAAGTATGCTCAAACTCGGACGTGCCCAGGGCGTAGCCATTGCGGCAGCCATCCAGGGAGGCCTGGCAGTGACTGAATATTCTCCCAAAAAAGTAAAACAATCCGTTACCGGCAATGGTAATGCTGATAAAGAGCAAGTCTGGTTAATGCTGCAGCGTATTCTCAGTATATCAGAACGCCCTGATTACCTTGATGCTACAGATGCGCTGGCTGTAGCCGTATGTCATTTTTACCAGGAAACCAATCCGCTCGCAGGACTCAGCAAAGCTAAAGGCTGGGAACAATTCCTGCAACAACACCCTGAAAGGGTTACCCGGTAAAAACAAACCTGCGAAAAGGTTATTTCATAAATCCGTAAATTGTAGTTACTTTGGTTGAAATTCAACAACCCATTTAAAGCTACCGGCCAGAGACCGGACCATAGCTTAACTATGAAAAGTGACCATCATTTGTAATTGACAGGTTATATAACAAGCTTTTTTATATTAATCAGCATCAGGCAGATATGAAAGCAAGAATCCTATTGGTGGAAGATGATCAAAATATTGGTGCGGTTACGAAAAAACGATTGGAAGAAGCGGGTTATGATGTAGTGCACAGTATAGACGGCCAGGCGGCATGGGAGCAGTTTCAATTACGCTCTTTCGATATTTGCTTACTGGATGTGATGATGCCCAAAAAAGACGGACTACAATTGGCGCAGCAAATCCGCGAACTCAATGACCATGTTCCTATATTATTCCTCACTTCCAAGAATGAAAAAGAAGACAGAATAGCCGGTCTCCAAACCGGAGCGGATGACTATATCAGCAAACCTTTCAGTATGCAGGAGCTTATACTCCGCATTGAAGTGTTTCTGAAGCGGACCATGGGCCGTAGTAGTAAAGACAAATCTAACCAGTTTGCCATTGGCCTGCTGACCTTCGATTACGACGACCTTCGCCTCTTTACTACCAATGGAGATGTGTCTATTTCCGTGACACAGAAAGAAGCGGATCTGTTAAAATACTTCTGTAATAATCCCAATAAAACACTTAAAAGAGAAGATATTCTTTCCAATGTATGGGGAAAGGACGACTACTTCCTCGGACGTAGCATGGATGTTTTCATTACCAAACTACGGAAACATTTCAAGTCAGATCCACAAATCAAACTGGAAACGGTACATGGGGTGGGCTTCCGGTTTAACGTTCCCCCGCCCCGGTAACACAATTATAACGCCGCAACAATCAGTGACTGTATCTCCTTAAATTCGTCTACAGACAGCTTTAGCTTACTACGGGAAAAATTCATGTCATCTGCCGAGTTAATCGGGATGAGATGCATATGTGCATGCGGCACTTCCAGCCCTACTACACTCACGCCTATACGATTGCAGGGCACTACTTTTTCGATGGCCTGTGCAATAGGCTTGGCAAATAACAGCCACTCCTTCATCAGATCGTCCGACACATCAAAAAACTTATCCGTTTCCACTTTGGGAATTACCAGGGTATGCCCTTTTACCAGGGGGAAAATATCCAGGAAGGCATAAAAATGTTCATTCTCTGCTATTTTATAGCTCGGAATCTCACCTCTGATGATTTTCGTGAAGATGGTCATAGTCGTTATTTCTTATTGCCAATGTAAAAATAAAAAGGGTTGCAAATGAATGCAACCCATACAAATATCCTTAAAAAGTACCAGTACCGCTTATGCAGTAATGCTGTCAATCTTAAATTTAATCTGCCCGTTTGGCGCCTGTACCTCTGCCACATCTCCTACATGCTTTCCTAGTAAGCCTTTTCCGATAGGGGAAGTAACGGAAATTTTGCCCGCTTTAAGATCGGCCTCTGTTTCAGAAACTATCTGGTAAGTAACTGTCTTTTTATTAGCTACATTGGTAATAGTTACCTTGCACAGGATGGATACTTTAGAGGTATCAATCGCATCTGCACTCACAATACGTGAAGCGGCTATAGCCCCTTCCAATGTGGCAATCTTGGCTTCATGCAAACCCTGCGCTTCTTTGGCGGCATCATATTCGGCATTTTCCTTCAAGTCTCCCTTTTCTCTTGCTTCTGAAATAGCACGCGCAATTTCAGCCCGACCCTTGGTTTTAAGTTGGGTCAATTCACTCATCATCTGATCCAGGGTTTCCTTCGTAACGTAATTTATGCCAGACATAACCTGTTGTGTTTTTTTGTGGTTATAAGAAAAAAAAATCAACGCCTCCATTTGCACAGAAGCGTTGTTTACTGGTATTATCGCAAATATAATGAATTTCCTATAAAGAAAAAAGGGCCTTATTTCCGGATTAAATAAATTGAAAATCAACTATTTATCCCGAAAATCACCACCTGCTTGACAGGTTTATAAAATGTTTAATTTCTCTAATACAATACGGGCCATTTTAATACTCGCCTGATGGGAATAACCAGCAATATGCGGGGTCACCACTACATTAGGCGCCTTCAACAGCCACGCCAGTTCTGCTTTTTCTACTTCGGTATATGTATTGAGTTTTTCGTTTTCCAACACATCCAGGCAAGCCCCTGCTACCACACCGTTTTCCAGCGCCGCTATCAGGTCTGGTGTATTCACCAGTTTGCCCCTGGCCGTATTCATGAACCAAACCGGGCGGGCAAAAGCCGCAAAAAAGGCTGCATTGGCCAGGTGCTTTGTTTCCGCGGTTAATGGCAAATGTACACTTACTACATCGGCATGCCTGAAGATTTCCTCCATAGTAGCCTCTTTCACGGCAGCGGTACCAAACCCCGTTTTATACTTATCGTATGCCAGGATATTCACATCAAACCCCTGCAGTTTATGCGCAAAGGTGCTACCGGTATTACCATAGCCGATGATCCCCACGGTTTTGCCATTCAGCTCGTAACCCCGGTTGCCATCCCGCTCCCAAATACCATTTCTCAGTTCCAGGCTACTTTTCAGCACATTATTCAACAGGCAAAGCAACATGCCTACGGCCTGCTCCCCTACTGCATCCCGGTTGCCTTCGGGACTGCTCACACAGTGAATACCCTTACTTTCAGCATAGGGTACATCTATTAATTCCATCCCGGAACCCAAACGCCCTATCCATTGCAGGGAGGTGGCGTGATCCAGGATGTATTTGTCTACCCGGATACGGGTGGTCACAATCAGTCCCACACAATCACGAATGGTACTATATACTTCATCATAGGTAATGGCTGGCTGGTAAATGACATCAAATCCTTTACTTTCCAGCTGATCAATCAAATACGGGTGCGTTTTCGCCGTAACTAATACTTTCCTGCTCATATCATCTTATGGGATAATGCTGCAAAATCAGCCACACTCAACTCTTCCGCTCTTTTTGTAAAAATGGGATCCTGTGCTAACAATTCCTTGTCGAACATTGTCTTCAGCGGGTTACGTAATTGCTTACGCCGTTGTCCGAAGGCAGTTTTCACCAATACAAAAAATTTTCGCTCAGAGGCAATATCTGCGGGTTGTTCCAGCCGGGTGAGGCGAATAACGGCAGATTTCACTTTAGGAGGCGGATTGAAGCAGTTTTCGTGTACTTCAAATAAATATTCGATTTTGTAATATGCCTGTAACAACACACTCAGAATACCATATTCCTTATTGCCATGAGGCGCTGCAATACGCTGGGCTACTTCCTTCTGGAACATACCTACCACCACATCCACCTGGTTGCGCCAATCGAGCACTTTGAACATGATCTGGGTAGAAATATTGTAGGGGAAGTTGCCGATGAGGCGGAACGGACCTTCAAAAGGCAATGCGGCATCCAGGATGCTTTCATTGATCAGCTTACCCTTAATATCGGGGTAAGTTTTTTCCAGGAACTGCACCTTTTCAGTGTCCAGCTCAATAGCCTTAAATTGAATGCCTGGCAACTGCAACAGGTATTTTGTGATGGCGCCCCCACCAGGGCCCACTTCCAGCACTTGCTGGCCTTCGGTTACAGGTAACGACTCTACAATTTTCCTGGAGATATTTTCATCTGTCAGGAAATGCTGGCCGAGAGATTTTTTTAGTGTATACATGGAGGAAGCAAAGATAGCGATTTAGCTTTTAGCTTTTAGCAGTTAGCTTTTAGCAAATGCAGCGAAGATTAACATAATATGTTCTCCTCAGCATTTGCTAAAAGCTAACTGCTAAAAGCTAAAAGCTAATTGTGTATATTTGCCCTTCATTGAGGCAATACACATGAGTACCACCCAGATCAATAAACCGGTAATAGGTATCACCATTGGCGATATCAACAGCATTGGCGCAGAAATTATCATCAAAACGTTTATGGACACGCGTATGATGGAGTTTTGTACACCAGTGATTTTTGCGTCTAACAAAACCATCAACTTTTACCGGAAGCTGATGAATGAAAACAACTTCAATTACCAGAGTATCAAGGATTTTACCCGTCTCAATCATAAGCAGGTAAATGTGTATAACTGTTGGGAAGAAGAGGTACAAATCACTCCAGGGGTACTGAATGAAACTGGGGGTAAATATGCTGCCCGTGCACTCGAAGTAGCCATCAAATGTATGCAGGATGGCTATATCAGCGGACTGGTAACCGCTCCTATCCATAAAAACAATATCCAGAGCGCTAACTTTAACTATACCGGTCATACGCCCTACCTGCGGGATGCCTTCCAGGCAAAGGATGTTCTTATGTTCATGACAGCCGACAACATGCGTGTAGGCCTGCTCACCGAACACGTACCCTTAGCTGAGGTGGCCAAATATGTAACCAAGGAAAACATCCTGGGCAAGCTCCAACTCATGAAAGAGAGCCTGGTAAAAGATTTCGGTATAGATCAACCCCGCATCGCGGTATTGGGACTCAACCCGCACGCCGGCGACGACGGACTGATAGGCCGCGAAGAAATAGAACAGATTGTTCCCGCCATCCGTCATGCCAAAGGCAATGGCATCCTGTGTTTCGGACCCTATAGCGCCGATGCATTTTTTGCCCGTGAAATGTTTAAACAATTTGATGGTGTGCTGGCCATGTACCACGACCAGGGCCTCATTCCGTTCAAATCACTGGCCAGCGGCAATGGCATCAACTATACTGCAGGTCTTGGCATTGTACGCACTTCACCAGACCATGGCACCGCCTTCGATATCGCCGGCAAAAATGTGGCAGATCCTGATTCCTTCAGACAAGCCATCTTTACCTGCCTGGAAATACTCGAACAACGGGTCCGCTATGCAGAAAATACGCGGAACCCTTTAAAGAAAACTGAATTGGCATCTGAATAAGCGGAAAGCAAAAAGCATAAAGCATAAAGCCATCGAAGCGAATGACATTAGCGAGTATTAAATTAATACGCTTTGATCATTCGCTTCGATGGCTTTATGCTTTTTGCTTTTTGCTTTATACTTTATGCTTTCCGCTTCCCGGCATTCAAATACCCCTGAATAGAACTCACATAATTCTCAAAGGCTTTTTTGCCAGCGGCAGTTATTTTACAAATCGTTTGAGGATAATTCTCCTTAAACTGCTTCACTACAGTAATATAGGCAGCATCACGTAACTTATTAATCTGTACACTTAAATTACCTGCGGTGGCATTCGTTTTCTCCTTCAGCAAAGTAAACTCTGCTTCCTGTTCGCTGATTAATACCGACATAATAGCCAGCCGCAATTGTGAATGTAGTACGGGATCCAGATCTTTAAAGTCCATGCGCATGATTTTCTGAGATACCTATCCAGGTATTTAGCTATTTTGATTCAATGACTTACGTGCAATGGAAACAAAATAACTAAATATCTGTATAATAAAATTTCAATTATTTCTGACTAGCATCCAGGAGCTTGCGGGTATATGCTTCTCCCCAATGCGGAGCAATATTAGTTTCCGGCTTGAAAGCGGCAAACTTTGTCAGTGCCAGTTCCAGGGTAGTTTTAGCTTTAGCCTTGCTACCGCCAAATTGTTCCGGTGTAAATAATAATGATTGTCCCTGTAACATGTATACCCGGGGATTTTCAGGATTCAGTGCCTTAGCAGTTTCCAGCTGAGCAGCTGATTCCATACCATACTTCATACCCCTGGTCATGGGATCAACGGTAAGTCTGGCAGTAGCTACCAGCGAACGAATGCAGGCAATTTCTGAGTTCTTGGGGCTCAACGCATCTGCTTTATCCAGGTTGGCTTCTGCCTTATCTGCCAGCGGGTCTATCTGGCTTTTATCTTTCAGCGTAAAAGCCTGCATTACCTGCATATAAGCGGCATAGTAATATGGCAGCCATTGTACTTTCTCTGCATCGGCAATGCGCTCAAAAGTATTGCTCTTCTGTTGCAACCCATCAGGAGTAAACGTGCTGGCGCTATCCAGGTCAGCGGTTTGTTTAACCATTGCATCCTCGTACTGGGCGCTTTGGGCCATGGCAGCGGTAGTACAACTACCCGCAATTAAAAAAGCTAAAAAGAAACGTTTCATATTTATTGTGATTAGAGGTTATTAATAACATCCTGTCTTCTGTCTATACCAAAGTTCATAAACATACCCAGGAAAATAAACCGGGGCACATTGGGCGTAATCTCATCCCGGCGCAGCCCATCGGAAGAATAGTGATAGCCAAATACCTGCTTGTTACCCGGCGCGTTGCTAACTGATATAACGAAGATGGTAAAGGCTTTGCGGATGGTGGTCAGATAACTGGCACTTACCCCTACTGCGTTATACGTCATCGTTTTCTCAGACATAAACTTATCCACCGGCAAGGTCGGATCATAATAAGGACGACCAGTAGCAAAGGTGTAAGTTAAACCAAGATTGGTGGTGATCTTCGGAAAGTAATGCTTATATACCAGGCTGGCGGTGTGTGTAGCAGCAAAATCGGGCTGCACCCTGAACGGGTAATTCAGGTAATCCCGTTTGGTATCCAGGTAAGAATAAGAAATCCAGTAGTCCACATTTTTAAAGGTTTTGCGATCACGCCAGAATACTTCTATACCCTGTGCATAGCCGCTACCATTATTGTTATAGCCAGGCACTGTTTTCAGCAAGTCACTGTACTTCTTATAAAACACCTCTGTACGGAAGGTGTAATCAGTGGCTACTCTTTGATAGCTTACAATATAGTGCGTGGCTTTCATATAGCCGAGATAGTGATCAAAGCGAACATACTGTGGTTCCGGCTTCTGGTAATAATCGCCATAGGCAACAGAAAACTGGCTATAGTTATTCATCTTGTAAGCCAGCGATACGCGGGGGGCAAAATTCATTTTTCCCAATACAGAAGTGTACTCTGCACGTCCGCCTACACGACCTACAAAGCTGGGCGTGAAATAGACATCGCCTTCTGCAAAAGCAGCGGTGTAGTTATCAACATAATTGGCATTGTTGCCATTAAACGCTGACTTTTCTATCGCATACTGATACTCTCCACCAAAACGAATCACGGAAAATTGTCCCAGGTTCTTGTAGAGCATCACCTTTGTCTGGCTCAGGTCCGACTGTCCCCTGATCAGGGTAGGCGTCAGATTTTTGTGTAAGGTATCCGCCTCTATGTTATCCAGGTTAGAACTGAAAGACGCGCCCAGGTACAGATGCCAGTCGTGCCCAATGTTTTCACGATAAGTGAGATTCGTGTAAAAGTTATGGTTATGCAGCTTAAAAGATTCCATATATCCCGGATACTCCAGGCTGTTTTTGTCAAATCCCATTTTGGTCCAGTTACCATAGCCATAAAATTTAAGCATCCCGGTCCTGGATGTTTTATGGCGGAAGTTAACGGAGGTTCCTATAATCTCTGGTCCCAGGTTGGGCGTTTGTTTAGGCTTAAAAATATTGAAATAGGGAGACAGGTTCGTATAGTCTGCTTCTACCCCATAAGAAGTTTTTTTGTCCTTCGACAGGTTATCTAAACCAGCGCTGGCGCCAATAACAGATAATCCTACAGAGGAAGAAGAACGCTCTGGTAAGTCCACCGACTCCAGGATCAATGCAGAGGACAATCCCTGCCCGTATTGCGCAGAGTATCCGCCGCTACTGAAGGTAGTCCCTTTAAAAAGGAAAGGCGAAAAACGGCCGCGGCCCGGGATGTCAGGTAAGCTCGTGGAAAAAGGATTCCTTACCAACATACCATCTATGAGCGTTTGGGTTTCATACCCTGTTCCCCCGCGTACGAACAACCCTTCACGGTCGTTGGTTTGTTGTGCACCGGGCAAGGTTTTGATGGCGTTTACAATATCGGCGCCGGCACCTGCCGTAGTGACGATATCCAGTGGTTTCAATACCGTTCCTTTCTTGTCATCGCTGGCTTCAAAACTACCGGCAGATATCGTTACTACCCGAAGCGCATTTACAGCACTTTTAAGTACAATATTCAGCTGCTGATCGGTATCTGTATTTATTTGTAGTTCCAATACCTGGAATCCCGTCAGCGTGGCGGATAACAGGTGATCTCCTGTGGCAGTGGTAGTAAAGGAAAATGATCCGTCGGCGGCAGTAGTTGCGCCATCATAGGAGCCTTTTATGGCGATGTTTACACCTGGTAAAGGATGCTTCTTATTATCTGTTACTTTACCACTGACTTTATGCTGGGCAAATGATAACAATGGCGATAGCACTAATAAATATAGATAAAGGTTGAATTTCGACATGTGCAGGGATTAATTTCCCATCAAATATAAACTAGTTTATTATATAAACCAAAAATTCTGTTAACACGCTATTAAAAAGGAATCGTCCCACTAAGTCAGTGGGACGATCCTTATTTATGGCAAAAAAGGCTATGCACAGTATTTATCTCAGTAACTCAATCCATCCTTTATAGGACCTTTCTCCAGTAGGTGTATTTAGTTTCAGGATATAGTAATAAGTACCCTCATTCAGGTCTTTTCCGTCCCATTCATTCTGATAATTCTTTGATTGGTATACCATATTACCCCAACGGTTATAGATGAATAAGGAAGAATTTGGATACCTGGTGACACCGATAATCACGAGCTTATCATTCTTACCATCTCCATTAGGTGTGATGACGTTTGGAATGAGGATATCGTCGCCAGTTACCGTCACTTCCTTACTGGTGGCGGTATTATTTGACAGATTCGGATCCGGCACCTGCGCGGTGGCGGTAGCACGATTGGCGATTACGCCAATATTGGTGACACGTGCGGTAAACTTCAGTGTAGCCGTTTGCGTGAGTTGCAAACTATCCAGTGTCCATATCACTATCCTGGTATTCGGATCGTAATCAACGTTACCAATGCTGGCATCAAATCCATTTACGATTTCGAGGTTACTGTTTAAGGTATCCTTCACTGTAATACCACTGGTAGTAATTGGTCCGGCATTGTTCAACGTAATCACAAATGCGGCCTTGCCACCTACCTGCAATGGCGTGGTGTTCAGCAGTTCTTTTTGTACCTGGAGATCTGCCATAGCTATCTGTTTCACCGTGGTTATTACCGTAGCGCTCGTGTTATTTTCCGGACGACTATCTCCTATACCATCCGGTGCTGCAATCACTGCCTGGTTGCGCAATGGCGCGGTACCAGTGGCCTTGCCGCGTATCATGATCCGGATAGCGGCGCCGGCAGGGAAGCTGCCGATGGTGGCTTTCAGCACATTACCAGTATTCGTGAGCTGCACGTTGGCAGCGCCACCGGTAAGTGATGTCACTACTGCATAAGCACCCTCTATACCCACCGGGAGGATATCTGTAATAACAGCACCATCTCCGGCAGCAGGACCCGCATTTTGCGCGATGAGTTCATATGTAATAGAATCATTGACAAACAGGCTGGCAGGACCAGACTTCGTAATAGAGAGATCCAGTGTTTTCACTGCAGGCACTACTACTGTTTCTACCGGATCAGATGGAATTGGCGTACCAGTACCCGGGTTGAGAGTAGCGGTATTGGATACCGAAGTAATCGTAGCATCCGCCGGAATGACACCTTTGATAGTCACCTGTATTGTATTATTGCTGCCCGCAGCCAGGTTACCTTTCACAGACACATTGTTACCGTTGCCCGTGGCCGGACCGGTCAACTGGGAAGTACCATTGGCCACTGCTGTCCATGTAACACCTGTTATCGTAACTGGTACCAGGTCAGTGATAGTAATACCGGTGGCCGTTGACGGACCCGCATTGGAAGCAGTCACTACGTAGCGGATAGTATCGCCTGCATTCACCCGTACACTACCGGTTTTAGTGATACTTAACGCTGACTTACCGGTTACCTGCGTAGTGGCAGTACCTGTAGTGGTATTATTATTCACATCTGTGGCACTGGCGGTATTGGTAATAGTACCGGTGAAGTCTGGATTTATCTTACCAGCTATTTGTATGTTGATAGCGTTGCCGGTACCTGCGGAGATATTACCTGTCAGCGCTACATTACCGGTGCCACTGGTGCTGCCCACTATTTGTGCAGTGCCGGTAGTCGTAGCGGTCCAGCTAACACCACTGAGCGTATCTGAAACGATGTCATTAATCTTCACGCCGGTGGCATCAGACGGGCCATCATTGGTTACAGTGATGGTGTATTTCAGACTATCCCCTGCTATAGCGGTAGCAGCGGCTGTTTTCACCACATGTACATTCGGTTTCTTCGTTACACTAGTGATGACAGAATCACTTGGAATAGAATCATTCAATTTCGCAATGTTCGACAATGATGCTGCTGTTGCGTTAGCCGGTACTACTCCCATGATATTAACTACTATGGTGTTGCCTGCGCCCGCATCTATATTACCTTTCACCAACACACTATTGCCACTGCCACTGGCCGTTCCAATTACCTGGGAAGTACCATTCGCCGTAGCGGTCCAGGTAACGTTCGTAATCGCGGATGGCACCGCATCGGCAATGCTTACATTCTTAGCGCCGGATGGACCGGCGTTGGTAGCAGTGATCACATAACGGATGGTATCGCCGGCATTTACGCTGCCCGCACTGGTTTTAGTGATACTCAACGCTGATTTACCGGTTACCTGTGTGGTAGCAGTGCCGATAGTGGTATTGTTATTTACATCTGTGGCACTGGCGGTATTCGTGATAGTACCGGTGAAGTCTGGATTTATCTTACCAGCTATTTGTATGTTGATAGCGTTGCCGGTACCTGCGGAGATATTACCTGTCAGCGCTACATTACCGGTGCCACTGTTGCTGCCCACTATTTGTGCAGTGCCGGTAGTCGTAGCGGTCCAGCTAACACCACTGAGCGTATCAGAAACAATATCGTTAATCTTCACGCCGGTGGCATCAGACGGGCCATCGTTGGTTACAGTGATGGTGTATTTCAGGCTATCCCCTGCTATAGCTGTCGCTGCGGCTGTTTTTACCACATGTACATTCGGTTTCTTCGTTACATGAGTGATGACAGAATCACTTGGAATAGAATCATTCAATTTCGCAATGTTCGACAATGATGCTGCTGTTGTGTTAGCCGGTACTACTCCCATGATATTAACTACAATGGTGTTGCCTGCGCCCGCATCTATATTACCTTTCACCAACACACTATTACCACTGCCACTGGCCGTTCCAATTACCTGGGAAGTACCATTCGCCGTAGCGGTCCAGGTAACGTTCGTAATCGCGGATGGCACCGCATCGGCAATGCTTACATTCTTAGCGCCGGATGGACCGGCGTTGGAAGCAGTGATCACATAACGGATGGTATCGCCGGCATTTACGCTGCCCGCACTGGTTTTAGTGATACTCAACGCTGATTTACCGGTTACCTGCGTGGTAGCAGTGCCGGTAGTGGTATTGTTATTTACATCTGTGGCACTGGCGGTATTCGTGATAGTACCGGTGAAGTCTGGATTTATCTTACCGGCTATTTGTATGTTGATAGCGTTGCCGGTACCTGCGGAGATATTACCTGTCAGCACTACATTACCGGTGCCACTGTTGCTGCCCACTATCTGAGCTGCGCCGGTAGTCGTAGCTGTCCAGCTAACACCACTGAGCGTATCAGAAACAATATCGTTAATCTTCACGCCGGTGGCATCAGATGGGCCATCGTTGGTTACAGTGATGGTATATTTCAGGCTATCACCTGCTATAGCGGTAGCAGCGGCTGTTTTCACCACATGTACATTCGGTTTCTTCGTTACATGAGTGATGACAGAATCACTTGGAATAGAATCATTCAATTTCGCAATGTTCGACAATGATGCTGCTGTTGTGTTAGCCGGTACTACTCCCATGATATTAACTACAATCGTGTTGCCTGCGCCCGCATCTATATTACCTTTCACCAGTACATTATTTCCACTACCACTGGTGGCGCCTATTACCTGGGAAGTACCATTCGCCGTAGCGGTCCAGGTAACGTTCGTAATCGCAGATGGCACCGCATCGGCAATGCTTACATTCTTAGCACCGGATGGACCGGCGTTGGTAGCAGTGATCACATAACGGATGGTATCGCCGGCATTTACGCTGACCGCACTGGTTTTGGTGATGCTCAATGCTGATTTACCGGTTACCTGCGTGGTAGCCGTGCCGGTAGTGGTATTGTTATTTACATCTGTGGCACTGGCGGTATTCGTGATAGTACCGGTGAAGTCTGGATTTATCTTACCGGCTATTTGTATGTTGATAGCGTTGCCGGTACCTGCGGAGATATTACCTGTCAGCACTACATTACCGGTACCACTGTTGCTGCCCACTATTTGTGCAGTGCCGGTAGTCGTAGCTGTCCAGCTAACACCACTGAGCGTATCAGAAACGATGTCATTAATCTTCACGCCGGTGGCATCAGATGGGCCATCATTGGTTACAGTGATGGTGTACTTCAGGCTATCCCCTGCTATAGCGGTAGCAGCGGCTGTTTTCACCACATGTACATTCGGCTTCTTCGTTACATGGGTGATGACAGAATCACTTGGAATAGAATCATTCAATTTCGCAATGTTCGACAATGATGCTGCTGTTGTGTTAGCCGGTACTACTCCCATGATATTAACTACAATCGTGTTGCCTGCGCCCGCATCTATATTACCTTTCACCAACACACTATTGCCACTACCACTGGCCGTACCAATTACCTGGGAAGTACCATTCGCCGTAGCGATCCAGGTAACGTTCGTAATCGCGGATGGCACCGCATCGGCAATGCTTACATTCTTAGCACCGGATGGACCGGCGTTGGTAGCAGTGATCACATAACGGATGGTATCGCCGGCATTTACGTTGCCCGCACTGGTTTTGGTGATGCTCAATGCTGATTTACCGGTTACCTGTGTGGTAGCCGTGCCGGTAGTGATATTGTTATTTACATCTGCGGCACTGGCGGTATTCGTGATAGTACCGGTGAAGTCTGGATTTATCTTACCGGCTATTTGTATGTTGATAGCGTTGCCGGTACCTGCGGAGATATTACCTGTCAGCACTACATTACCGGTGCCGCTGTTGCTGCCCACTATTTGTGCAGTGCCGGTAGTCGTAGCTGTCCAGCTAACACCACTGAGCGTATCAGAAACGATGTCATTAATCTTCACGCCGGTGGCATCAGATGGGCCATCATTGGTTACAGTGATGGTGTACTTCAGGCTATCCCCTGCTATAGCGGTAGCAGCGGCTGTTTTCACCACATGTACATTCGGCTTCTTCGTTACATGGGTGATGACAGAATCACTTGGAATAGAATCATTCAATTTCGCAATGTTCGACAATGATGCTGCTGTTGTGTTAGCAGGAACCACACCCATGATATTAACTACAATGGTGTTGCCTGCGCCCACATCTATATTACCTTTCACCAACACACTATTGCCACTGCCACTGGCCGTACCAATTACCTGGGAAGTACCATTCGCCGTAGCGGTCCAGGTAACGTTCGTAATCGCGGATGGCACCGCATCGGCAATGCTTACATTCTTAGCGCCGGATGGACCGGCGTTGGAAGCAGTGATCACATAACGGATGGTATCGCCGGCATTTACGCTGCCTGCACTGGTTTTGGTGATGCTCAATGCTGATTTACCGGTTACCTGCGTGGTAGCCGTGCCGGTAGTGGTATTGTTATTTACATCTGTGGCACTGACGGTATTGGTAATAGTACCGGTGAAGTCTGGATTTATCTTACCGGCTATTTGTATGTTGATAGCGTTGCCGGTACCTGCGGAGATATTACCTATCAGCACTACATTACCGGTACCACTGTTGCTGCCCACTATTTGTGCAGTGCCGGTAGTCGTAACTGTCCAGCTAACACCACTGAGCGTATCAGAAACAATATCGTTAATCTTCACGCCCGTGGCATCTGATGGGCCATCGTTGGTTACGGTGATGGTGTATTTCAGGCTATCCCCTGCTATAGCGGTAGCAGCGGCTGTTTTCACTACATGCACATTCGGCTTCTTCGTTACATTAGTGATGACAGAATCACTTGGAATAGAATCATTCAATTTCGCAATGTTCGACAATGATGCTGCTGTTGTGTTAGCAGGAACCACACCCATGATATTGACTACAATCGTGTTGCCTGTACCCGCAGCGATATTACCTTTCACCAGTACATTATTTCCACTGCCACTGGTGGCGCCTATTACCTGGGAAGTACCATGAGCAGTAGCAGTCCAGGTAACATTAGTGATAGCTGCCGGAACATTATCTGTAATAGATGCGCCTCCAGCGTTGGAAGGTCCGTCATTGGCGGCAGTGATGAGATAATGAATGGTATCTCCTGCATTCACACTACCCACACTGGTTTTGGTAATATGCAGTGTTGGTTTGCTACCTACGGTAGTGCTGGCCGCAGCGCTGCTGGATTTTCCGGTAGCATCGGCAACCGTAGCGGTGTTGGTAATCTTACCCACAAAATCCGGGTTAATTTTACCTACCACCATCACCTGGATAGCATCTGTTGCGTCAGTACCAATATTTGCATGCAGTAATACATTCTTGCCGGTTCCCTGCGCAGCGCCCACAATTTGTGCGTTACCAGTTGCAGTAGCTGTCCAGCTAACTCCAATAAGGGTATCGCTTACCAGGTCTGTAATCTGTATATTCCGCGCATCAGAAGGCCCGTTGTTAGCGATCGTAATATTATAGCGAAGGCTGTCGCCTGCATTAGCAGTAGCGGGTGCAACTTTCCGGATAGTCAGGGCTGTAAGCTGACGGATCTTCGTATTCACCGTACTGGTGATCGTTGTATTATCCGGCTTCCGGAGTGTAGCCGTATTCGTTACAGATTCCGCAATGGCGTTCGGTGGTATCAGTCCATCAACAACGATCTGTATTTTATTTTGTGCGCCCGCCGGGATGTTTCCACTCAACGCAATATTGTTACCGGTGCCGGAAAGCGGTCCGTTAATTTGCGCGTTACCGAAGGTGGTGGCTGTCCAGGTAGCATTAGTAATGTCTGCCGGTACCAGGTCCGAAATATTAATGCCACTGGCGTCCGACGGCCCCTGGTTCATCGCAGTAATAACATAGCTGATGCTACTACCTGCACTCACCGTGTCAGGGCCAACTTTTTCAATGGTTAATAATGCGGAATTCTGTACGGTTGTTTTAACATTCGACGTATAAACGTTACCGTTATCTGTAGCCCGGGCAGTATTGGTAATATCACCCGCGAAGCCTGGTGCAATAATACCCGATACCAGTACATCTACCTGGTTACCTGTACCAGCCGGCACATTGGCGGTGAATGCAATTTGATTATCTGCACCGGAAACAGGTGTGCCCACTGCCAGTGTAGCGCTACCCTTCATGGTAATGTTCCAGGTGACGTTTGTTACCTGCACCGGCACAAGATCTGTCACCTTCGCATTTACCAGATCAGAAGGACCTGCATTGCCCAACGTGATGGTATAATTAATGGCGCTTCCGGCAACAGCCGTAAGCGGACCGGATTTGGTAAATTGTACACCTGGTTTGTTAATGATATGCGTATTCACGGAATCCCCGGCCACTACTTTTGCACCATCATTAACGGTTACCTTGTTCTGTACAATACCGGTAGTGCCAGGCGCTACCACACCGCTAATATTGATCAGTACATTGTGTTGCGGACCTGCCGGTATACTGGCCTGAACACTGATGTTATTACCTGTGCCACTGCTGGTACCGGTAATAACGGCGCCCGTAGCTACCGCATTCCAGTTCACCTGCTGAATGGTAGCTGGCACCAGGTCACTGATCACGATATTATCTACATCAGATAGTCCTTCATTGGTTACCTGCAACGTGTAGTTGATTTTGCCACCCGCGGATACGGTGTCCGGAGCTGATTTGCTCACTTTCACCATCACCTGTTTAGTGACCTGCGTAATAACCGGTGGGGTATTCACTGTATTTCCATTCAGTGAATACGTAGCGATGTTAGTAATATTTCCGGAGAAGGAAGGCATAATGGTACCACTAACGTTAATCATTACACGATTTCCTGCACCTGCCGGCACACTTGCCACCAGGTTTACATCGCCACTCTGATTAGTGATATTACCACCCGTAATAACAGCGGTTCCGCTTGCAGTAGCGGACCATACAGGTTGTAGTAATTGGGCAGGTAATACATCGCTGACTTTAATGTTAGCTGCATCAGATGGGCCGTCGTTTGTTAAGATGATACTATAGCTCATCACATCACCGGCAATACCTGTGGACGGGCCCGACTTAACAAGGCGCAGTCCCGGTTTGCTCACCACTTGTGTTACCACCTTATTGGAAAGGTAGTTCACTCCTCCTGCTGCTGCAGTGGCCTGGTTATTCACCGGACCTGTGTAATCGGCTTGTAAGGTACCTGTAATTACCACATGTATTACATTGCTGGTGCCGGCCGGAACATCTGCAACAAAGGCAATATTACCTGGTTGTTGTTGCAGGTTACCACCGTGTACAACAGCGGCACCAGCAGCTGTTGCAGACCATTTACTGTTTTTCAGTTGTGTTGGCAATACATCCGCCACATTCACATTCAGTGCATTGGATGGCCCATCGTTATACACATCCAGGGTGTAAGTAATGGTAGTTCCTGCAGTAGCAGTATCCGGAGCAGCTTTCAATAAGCGCAGCCCTGTTTGAGTAGTCAACTGGGTTACAACGGTATCCGCCATTGGCGTGCCGTTTGCCAGTGTAGCTGTAGCCACGTTGGTTAAGCTGCCCGTGGCGGCGGCATCAATGGTGCCGCTGATGTTTACTACAATCGTGTTGCCACTTCCGGCAGGTACATTGGCCCTGAAACCCACATCTCCCGGACGATTACTAATATCTCCACCAATGATGGCTGCACTGCCACCCGCGGTAGCTGACCAAACAGGATTCTTCAGATTTGCTGGTAACAGGTCAGATATTGTAATACCATTAGCGGCAGATAAACCGTTATTGGCAATGGCAATCGCATATGAAATTTGCGCACCGGCAGTAGCCTTTACTGGTCCTGATTTGCGGATAGTAAGCCCGGGCTTATTCTGCACAAGTGTGCGTACATCATTGCTGACTACTGTTTGTCCATTACCACTCACTACTGCATGGTTGGCCATATTACCCTCAAAAGCAGGATTTGTTTTTCCCGCTATGTGTACTGTAATCGATCCTCCGGCAGGTATATCCCCGACGATGGCCACTATATTTCCTACACCGGTACCCGGATCTGTGATAGTAGCGTTGGAGGCGGTAGCCGACCAGGTGATACCTGTTACCGCACCTGGTATAGTATCTTTAATTGTAGCCCCGGTAGCATCAGAAGGACCATTATTCCGTATCAGCAGCGTATAGTTCATCGTATCGCCGGCAATCACCTGGGTAGGTCCTGATTTCACGACAGACAAGCCTGGCACGGTGGTCACAGTAGTGCTTACCAGCACCTGTGCAGGTGTTGGATCTACCTGACCCATACCGGGAACAGTAGCTGCCGCGTTTTCTATTACGCCCGTGGTAGCCGGATTCACCGTACCTTTTATCGTGATAGTCACTACACCGGTATGAGCAGGAATATCTGCTGCCAGGAAAATACCCGCGGCACCGGTACCACTGGTAGGCGTAACATTGGCACCTCCGGTAGCAGTAGCCGTCCAGGTAACATTTTGCACATCTATTGCCGCAGGCATCGCATCTGTAATAGCCGCGCCAATGGCATCTGCCGGACCCGCATTGGTGACAGTAACTACATAGGTAATTTCCTCACCAGCTGCGATAGTAGTAGGTGCTGTTTTATTAATCCGCAGATCTACTGAATTATTCACAGAAGTCACTACCGTACTGGAACTGCTGCCCTGAGCACTGGCGGTTACTGTATTTGTAATAGTAGCAGCAGCGGTTGCACTCACGGTACCAGTAACCGTGATAGTGATGGTACCGGAGTTGCTGCCTCCCACTCTTGTGGTTAAATTAATATTGTTACCACTTCCGGAAGCAGCAGATATAACACCCGCATTGCCAGTGGCGGTGGCGGTCCACGTTACCCCGGTAATATCTGCCGGTACTACGTCCGTCACAGTTACTTCATTCGCGTCAGAAATACCGTTGTTAGTTAATACCATGGTATAAGTAATCTTATCCAACACATTCACACTGGCAGGTCCTGATTTTGATATCTGCAGTCCCAAACTGGTGGAAATAGCAGTACTAATACTACTGGTATTATTAGCCGGATTCGTTTCCTTCACATCTGCCGGTGGTGTTACGGTACCAGTGTTGGTAATAGTACCAGTGGCGGCGGGATCTACAACACCATCAATATTCACTACTATGCTATTGCCTGTACCAGCAGCAATATTGCCATTCAGTGTAATGTTGTTACTTACAACAGCAGGGCTACCGGCACTGGCGTTTCCGGTCGTTGTAGCCGTTACGTTACTGATGGTAACGCCAGCAGGTACCGCATCTTTAATTACGGCATTGCTAACATCCGAAATTCCCCTGTTGGTGACTAACAATTGATAATGGATGTTTTGCCCGGCAGCAATATTAGCAGGACCGGATTTCACAATTTCCAGATCTGCCTGCTTACGAACAAGTGTAACAGCTGTGGCGTTTACCGGACCGTTGTTGTCGAAATCAGATGGTGGAACGACTGTAGCTATATTGGAAATGAAACTGCTATCTGTTGCTGATGGATCAATAGTGCCGGTAACAATGATGGTGATGTTATTAGCGGAGCCTGCATGCAAGCTGGCGGTAAGATTAATATTACCGGTACCATTGTTGGCAGATACTGTACTTCCTGTACCCGTTGCTGTAGCGGTCCACACGGGTTGCAATATAGTGGCAGGAATAATATCTGTAATAGTAAGCCCTGTTACGTCAGATGGACCATAGTTATTGACAGTAATAGTATAGCTGATTTTTTCACCGGCGGCAGCGTTACCTGGTCCACTCTTCACTATGCCTAAATTAGCCCTCCGTTTAACCAATGTATTTACAGTAGATACAATTGGATTCTGTCCGGCAAGTGTGGCCACTGCATTATTGACTATGGTATCTCCTGTAAAATTGGAATTTAATGTACCCGTTACTGTTATGTCAATGCTATGTCCTGTACCAGCGGGTATATTTCCATTCAAATTAATGTTACCTGTGCCGCTGTTGGCATTAATACTGGTACCTGTACCAGTAGCTGCCGCTGTCCATGCCGGATTCTGTACAGCAGGATCTATCACGTCGCTGATATGTACATTCACTGCATCGGAAGGTCCGCCATTTTCTAGGTGAATGGTATAGGTTATCGAATCACCGGCAAACAACGCAGCCGGACCACTCTTACTAAGTTTCAGTAAGGATTGGCTCAGCACTTTGGTAATTGCGGTATCCTTTACCGGTATAGGTTGGTCTGTAGAAGATGTATACGCAATGTTCTGCAATAGTGCCCCGGTGTATGCCGGGTCAATCACACCTTTCACCACAATAATAATGTTATTGGAAGATGCACCGGCAGGAATATCTCCGGTCACGGCTACGTTGTTACCTGTACCTGTGGCACCGGTGAGTACCGCAGCGGCCCCGGTTTTAACAGCCGTCCATGTAACATTCCTGATAGCAGCAGGAACTGTATCAAAGAAATGGACACCCGGCGCATCAGAAGGTCCATTATTACTCAAGTTCATGAGATAAATAATCTGCTGACCGGCTGCTTCCTGGGAAGGGCCAGATTTAGACAGTGCCAGCGCTATTTTCTTCACCACATGAGTGATCGTAGTATTTGAAGATATAGAGGGTTGGCCGCCTGGAGTAGCCAACGCCACGTTATTAATATCTCCCGTAAATGCCGGATCTACCGTACCGGTAATGGTAACAGTAATCATATTACCGGCGCCCGCAGGAATACTACCTTGTACACCTACGTTATTACCGGTGCCGCCGCCCGTTTGTACTGTTGCACTGCCAGCAGCTATTGCCGACCAGTTCACATTTTTAACGAAAACAGGTAAGGCATCTGTAATCATTAACACTGGTGCGTCAGATGGCCCTATGTTGGTAGCAGTAAGTGTATAAGTAATAATACCTCCGGCGGCCACTGTATCCGGTGCCGTTTTCACTAGCTGTATGCCTGGCTTATTGGCAACCAATGTAACAATGGTGTCGCTCCGGGAAGTGTCCCTGTTATTCACCACTGCACGGGCACTATTGATAAAGGTACCTGCAAAGTCAGGAGCAATGGTTCCGGTAACGGTAACGAATAAATGATTTTGAGTGCCTGCGTTCAAATCAGCACGTATCACCACGTTATTACCTGTTCCGGTACCACCGGCATTTACGGTAATATTACCGGCAGTGGTAGTAGTCCAGCTGACATTGGTTAGCTGTGGTGGCACCTGGTCGCCAATATTGACATTTTTTGCATCTGATTTTCCATAATTGGTGACCACCAACGTATAGCTGATAGACTCTCCCGCATTGGCTTGTGACGGTCCTGTTTTATTAATGCTCACTACCGGATCATTAGTCACCACTGCTGAAGTAGTGGCACTTACCGGCGGCATTCCCGTAACACCTGCAGTGGCACTGTTATTAACCGTTCCGGCTGCACCTGCGCTCACTGTTCCATCTACATACACGGTTATATTACCGGTACCCGCTGGTATATTCGCTACAATAGCCACATTATTACCGTTGCCCGATGCACCGCTGCTGATAGTGGCGCCACCACTGGCAGACGCCAGCCAGCTGGTAGCTTGTATCGCTCCGTTTACTGTATCCGAAATATTTACATTCACTGCATCTGATGGTCCGGCATTGGTGATTTGTAAAGTGTACCGGATAAAATCACCCGCCGAAACGTGGTCGGGTCCTGATTTTGTAATCTGTAGGGATGGTTTGCTGATCACATGTGTAACTACCGTATCTGATGGCAATGGTGTTCCTCCATTGACCGCAGCCGTAGCAAAATTAGACAGGTTACCACTAAAAGACGGCGTGATCGTTCCGGTTACATTAATGGTTATAAATGCCTGGTTTCCGGCAGGAATAGTACCCGTAACATTGACGCTACTACCCGTACCGGTAGCCCCACTGGAAATAGTGGCGCCATTTACCAGCGAGGTAGTCCAGCTCACATTCGATAAGCCAGTTGGCACCGCATCCAGGATATTTACATTTACCGCATTAGATAAACCGGTATTGCCCACGGAGATGCTATAGTTCAGCGACTGGCCGGCGACGGCGGTATCTTTACCTGCTTTAGTGATCGTTAGTACCGGTTTGCTCGTCACGGTAGTTGTTACCACATTAGAGTTCACAACAGGTTCATTATTGGTACTGATAACCCCATGGTTGGTAATCTGACCCGTAAATGCAGGATCTATTTTTCCTAAAATTATAACATCAATAGAATTGCTGTCTCCGGCTGGTATATTTCCTACTACCTGCGCTATACCATTGACAACCTGGTAAGAAGCCACTGTAGCAGTGCCGTGCTTAATAGTGGAAATACCTGGGTTTTGTATCATAGTACCCAGTGTATCCAGTAAGGTCGCATTTACAGCGTCTGAAGGTCCCGAATTAGTAATCTTCAGCAGGTACAACATAGGCCCGCCGGCAGTAGCAGTAGCCGGTCCTGTTTTGGTCACTACCAACGTTGTATGATTGGTAATTTGTGTAATCACTTCATTGGAAACCACCGGCTGTTGTCCGGTCACCGCTACAGTAGCTGTATTACGAATATTCCCTGTTGCCCCGGAAAAAATAGTCCCCTGTACTACAATCGTTACGCTGTTATTACTTCCGGCCGGGATATTGGCATTTACAGATAACGTGTTGCCGTTGCCGTTAGCACCTGTATTAATAACGGCATTACCGGCAGCAGTGGCCGTCCAGCTTACGTTGGTCATAGTGGTAGGACCAACCACATCTGAAATGACGGCCTGTAAGGCATCAGAAGGACCGCTGTTATTCACGGTAATCGTGTAAGTAATATTTGTTCCCGCATCTGCAGTTGCCGGGCCGGCCTTCACAATCTGCAGGCCGGGTTTGTTGTCCACCACTGTTTTGTGAGATGCGGTAATGGTCGTATCGCCCGGATGTGTGGCAGTAGCGGTATTCAATAAAGTATCCTTAGCCGCTGAGCTAACGGTTCCATTAATTTGCATGGTTACCACATTGGCTAATCCGGCAGGAATGTTCACGGTAGTGCTGATATTATTACCCGTACCGGTGCTGGCGCTGCCCGCAGCCACTGCTGCCGATCCAGCGGTACTTACAGACCAGCTGACATTGGTAATAGCGGCAGGCACCACGTCTGACAATACAATACCATTGGCATTGGACGGGCCTGCATTTGTGAGTTTCAGTTGATAGCTAATAGGCTGCCCTGCTGCAATATGGCCATTGGCAGGACCTTGTTTTACCAGTGTAAGACCAGTAGTACTTACTATCACGGTATTCACGGTATTGGAAAATACGGGTGCAGATCCCGGAGGGGTAACGCTGGCGGTATTTACAAAGGCACCAGTAGCGGCCGGATCTATGGTACCACTGATATGAATGGTAATGGTATTACCAGCACCGGCAGGCAGGTTAGCAGTGAAGCTAATATCTCCGCTACCATTGGCTTGCGAAGCAGTGGCGCTGCCAGCAGTAGTCACTGTCCACACCGGATTCTGAAGAGGTGCAGGCAAATGATCTACCACTGCTGCACCCGTAACATCAGACGGTCCATTGTTCACCACCGTTACATCATAACTCAGTGGTGTACCTGCAGCAGCACTCGCAGGGCCACTTTTACTTACTACAAGACCATACTGCGGATTGGGGGTATCCGTATCCGTAGCACTGTTACCCGAAGGGTTAATATTATTATAACCCGCCGGTACCACTATGCTGGCGGTATTGGTCAATGGCCCCGTATAATTGGATGGAATAGCTATCGTTAACGTATAAACGATAGTACTACCGGCGGAAAGATTGACAGGCTCATTAATAGGTCCGGTCCCGGAATCTTTTGTCTGCCCGCCACCAGCGGATGCTGCTGTCCAGGAAGCGGTGGCAATGCCTGCAGGCAATGGATCCTGGAAGGTAGCCCCGATAAGATCTGCCGGACCTTTATTTACAATAGTAATCTTATACTGGGTAGTAGTTCCCGGAACGTAGGTAGTGGTGTTATCCGTTTTCGTCACTACCACTTCTACCGATTTGGTAACAGGCGTTACCAGGGTAGCAGTGGCAGGTGTAGAATCTGGTATGGCTCCCGGTGGCGTAGCACTCGCCGTATTCCTAAGACTGGTACCGGCAAATGAAGACGCCACATTGCCGGCAATCGTTAATGTTACAGCAGCACCCGGCTTCAATGTTACACCGGTCCAGTTGCCGTTGTTATAACTTCCTGCAGAAGGAGTATAGGTATTGGCAATGAATCCAGCTGGCAAAGTATCTGCTACTGAAAAAGTTTCAGTATTTAATATCGTAGACGGACCATTATTGGTAACTGTCAGGGTATAAGTCAGTGGCCCTCCTGCACTGGCAGTATTCGGAGTTGCTATTTTGGTAATCGTAAGATGGGCCATTCCTTTCTTAACCAGAATAGTTACAGTGGCCTGGGTGCAGGCACCTTGATTATCGCACACCTGGTATACATAAGTGTCTGTGCCAACAAAACCAGGCCCCGGTGTATACGTAAAAGTACCATCAGCATTCTGTATCACACCACCGTTAGCTGGTGGCGTAACCAGTGTAGCCGACACCGTTATAGGTTGGTTCTCCGGATCACTGTCGTTGGTTAGTACATTACCACTTACCGGCACATCCCTGATGGTAGTATAATTATCATCCACTGCCACAGGAGGATTGTTGGGTACAGTGCCAGCAACTGTAGAGGTATTATTTCCAGTTGCCGGATCCGGGAGTCCGGCAGGATTACTAACGGTGGCCGTGTTAGTAATAACGTTGCCACCAACAGCATTGGCCGCCACTGTACCGGTAACCGTAATTACTATTTTATTGCCTGCTGCAAACGGGATATCTCCATTGGCAACAATCACATTACCTGCACCGGAAAGTGGACGTAATGCCACGTTGGTGCCCGTAACTACAGATGTCCAGGAAGCACCTGTCATCTTTACGGGAAGTGTATCCTGCAGGGTGAACCCATAGATATCTGAAGGACCGGCATTTTCAATCGTAATGGTATACGTTAACGCGCTATTGGTTTTATAGGTGTTGCCTGCGTCAGATTTAGTCACTTTCAGATCTGCCTGGGAAGTGTAGGTTAATATTACCGTATCAATACTCGGCGGACAGCTGCCACTGGTGATCGTCCATGTGAGTGTGGCAGTACTATTTGGTTGAAGGGTAGCTGTAGTGGCTGGCGAAGCAGCGTTGTCTATAACAGCGTTGCCACTCACCACCGCCCAGGCGCCTTGCCCGTTGCTGGGTGTATTACCACCAATGGAGAATTGCCCGTTGTTATATTTTGTTTGATCAGGACCAGCATTGGCAGTAGTAGGCGCAGCAGAAACAAGTACCTGCATAGTATCTGCGGAAGGCGCACAGGTACCACTGCTGATCGTCCACACCAGCGAATAAGTGCCAGGCTGCAGATTCTGAACAACCGTATTGGGTTGTGTAGCATTCACAAAGGAGGCATTGTTAGGTCCTGCTATCTGCGACCACTGACCGGTTCCTGCTGTTGGCGTGTTACCTGCCAGTGTAGCGCTGGTCATATTACACAATGGTTGATCGGGGCCAGCATTGGCGGTAGATGCGAGTGGACTCACATTTATAACAACGGTGTCTTTAGATGGTGGACAATTACCACTCCGGATAGTCCACACAAAAGTGAAGGTTCCGTTGGTTAATCCACTGATGCCGGTATTAGGCAATGTAGTATCTGCTATCACGGCAGTTACGGGACCTCCTGTCTGCTGCCAGGTACCATTGCCAGTTACCGGCGTGTTGCCTGATAAGGTCGCCGAAGTAACATTACATAGGTTTTGATCGCTGCCTGCATTAGCCGTGGTAGGCGTAGTACTGATTTGCACGGTCAACGTATCACTGATCATGTCGGCGCAGCCAGAACTGCTACTGCTCACAATACGACGGAAATAGATAGTCTGCGAAACTGCCGGCGCGTCATAGGTGGCCTGTCCCGCCCCAAAAATATCATTAAAGGAAATATTATCCGGTGAGGATTGCCAACGATAGGTATAGATACCATTTCCACCCGTTGCCGCGGCAGTTTGTGTGAATATCACCGGATCGCCGCTATTACAAAAGCTTTGGTTACCCGCCACGGAGCCCGGGGTCAACAATGGATTAATTGTAATCATAATGGCAGCGCTGGTATCACTGCAACTACCGGCATTAACAATTCTTCTATACCAGGTGGATTGCGGCAAAACCGGTGGCGTATAGTCTTTACCGTTATTAGTGCCGGTAGCAGCCGTAAAACCAGCCGTGCCACTGATTATGCTGGATTGCCACAGGTATTGCGGCGTCCCCGCAATAGTAGTGCCGGTAAGTGGTGCAGGCGCATTACCAATGCACACCGACTGCGCCGCACTAACGGTGTTATTAGCGATAACTGCAGAAACAGGAATGCTGCTGGTTTTAATATTATTACATCCTGCTCCGGAAGGGGCGCCATTACATTCCACGTCAGGATCAGTTGGATTCCCGCTGGCAACGCTCGTAGCATCAGGATCGGTTACGTCTGGCGGGCGCATCACACTTGATTTGGTGACGAGGTTCCCTCCTGCCGGTACATCGGTGATGGTACCGGTAAAGGTGTAGTTGACTACCGCCCCATTGGCGAGGTTAAGCACCGCTGTGTATGCATTGCCGGAAAATCCGCCAGACACAATAATACCATTTCCGCTGCTGGTAACATTGGCTGGCGTAAACTGAGAAGGAAAGGTAAAGCTATAGCGTGCGCCGTTGGCCGAGTCTGGCCCATTGTTCCGTACTGTCGTAGTATAAGTAATTTGCCGACCGGCACAAATAGCTGTCAGCGCAGGAATATTATTAACTACTTCCAGGTCTGCCTGGTATTGCTTTACGGTTACATTGGCAGTCTGCGGTGCGCTAAAAATATACGCCCAGGTATCCAGCAAACTATTGTCGCCATAGCTATTCGTATATTTATGCCCGTTAGTAGTGCTGTTTATGCCCGGACTCGCCGATGCATTCACCGGAACGGGAGCCCCACCACCACTACCAAGCAATTGATCATTCCAGTATACAGTAGGATCAGGAGCATTGGAGCCATTGGTACGGGTTATAATAATACCGTTAGCATTATTCTCCACATCCAGGTAGGGAAAATGTACCTCGCCTGAATAGAGGATAACAGAAATATTGATTTGAGCGCCATTAGCAACGTCGGCGCCAAGCCCGTCTTTTCCGTCCCATAAAATAGCATTGTCTCCTGTTACAGAAGATCCTGTAATAATGCGGTCTATCGGATCATTAGTGCTCCCATTATTATTAACGTCTATTGATATTTTAAAATTGCCATTCTGATTAGCTGTAAAATGTACGTAACCTCCATTCAGTGGTGGTGTACCAGCACGCCCCGGTGTACCTTCTCTACCCGTAAAAAATACCTGTGATACAACAGGAGTAACTGGTGTACTGATTAACCAGGTACTGGAAGCAGCGCCGTTCACCCAAACAGATGCGCTGGCAGGTAGTGTATTGTCCGGCGCGTTGTAAAATAGTTTCTGCGTAATATTGGTGGCATCATCCGGTACGGTGGGGTTATGGACGGAATAAGCGCCATTGGCAGAAACAACAGCATTCAGGTCTACGCTTTTATATACAGGCACACCAGTAGCTCTGTCACGGGTACCTTTATTATTTACAAAGAAGGCAAAGAGAAATGGTTGTATACCATTGCTGGCTGCAGTATAGGTGAATCCGTCTTTGGTCAGCACATTAAACTTGCCATAAAAAGCAGAATTGGCGGTGCCGGCATTGCCGGTAAATATATTGAGGAAGGTACGACCGGATTGTGGAATTCCTCCGCTGGCTACGGTGACATCCCAGGCTACAATCAGCGCTAGTGTATTTACCGCATTCTGATTTGCGATCGTCCAGGCAGCATTTGCTGCCGGAGGACTAAATCCGGTACCTAATGCTGTAGCTGATGTATTGGGGGGATCAAATTCTATGGTCCATACGCCTTGTTCACCTGCTTGTACAGTTCGGGAATACCCGTTGTAACCACCTGGTGCGAGGGCGGCAGGTCCCAATAGCTCTTCCGCACGATTATTAATACGTCCTATCGTGGTGGAGTTGCTCGTGTTATAGGCATTCCCGTTAGGCGCTATTAGCCGCGTAGTCCCGGTGCCGATGCCTTGTGCACTTGATCCAACATAAATTACTTCTCCTGCCTTGGCATATACGAACATTCTACCAGGATTGTAGATGTTCCCAATAAGAGCACTGGTAGCAGTAGAAGAACTGGTCATGTAAGCACGGTTCCCTAATGCCCCCGCCGGATACATGTCTTTACTACCTTCTGCCTGGCAACATAGAATAGGGAACAGGAAGAACAACGCAATTAAACAAAGGGTAAAAAGTCTTTTCATACAAGCGTTTTGCGCCTCAGACCATTGCTGAACAAACACATCTCATCGCACTGTTGTCCTGGGGGTTCAGACAAGCGTATCGGAGTTTTCTGAAATGAATTAAAAGAAGCAATAGTTAATAAAAGCCAATCTAAAACTGACGAACTACGGGTGTAATTTTGGTGATATTTACTCTGATGTAGGTGGCTATGAACGACTCCGTTGGGAAAGATTATGCGGAAATATGAGAACCCGTTGTACTAGTTTGTGGATACACGGTCTGTCGCAAATGTATAGCGGACTGTCCATATAAAAAGCAATCGCCTTATATTTTCTTTTTTAAAAGATTTATTATCAATTATATAAATATAATTTTATATCAAAAATGTACATTATACCTATAAAAAAAGCACCCTTTGCTTTTCAGCAAAGGGTGCTTTTTTTATAGTAAGCGATAGAACGCTATTATGCGAATCTTGGTTTCAGTTCGTTCGCCAGTGTAACCATTTTCTTGATACCATCTTCTGGCAGGTTACCTTTTTTGAACTCAGTCAGTACTTCTGGTAAACGTACCTGCATTTCATTCAGGAACGCTTCTTCGAAAGCACGCACTTGTTTAACAGGCACGTCGCGCAGCAGACCGTTAGTACCCAGGTAGATCATAGCTACTTGTTTTTCTACGGCGTATGGGCTAAACTGAGCTTGTTTCAGGATTTCCACGTTACGGGCACCTTTGTCGATAACTGCTTTGGTAGCAGCATCCAGGTCACCACCGAATTTGGAGAAGGCCTCCATTTCACGGTATTGTGCCTGATCGAGCTTCAGGGTACCAGATACTTTCTTCATGGATTTGATCTGAGCGTTACCACCCACACGGCTTACAGAGATACCTACGTTGATCGCAGGACGGATACCGGCGTTGAACAGGTTACCTTCCAGGAAGATCTGACCATCAGTGATGGAGATTACGTTGGTAGGGATGTAAGCTGATACGTCACTCGCCTGAGTTTCGATGATAGGCAATGCTGTCAGGGAACCACCACCTTTTACCAGGTGTCTGATAGATTCAGGTAAGTCGTTCATCTGTTTTGCGATTTCATCGTTGCTGATGATTTTCGCAGCACGCTCGAGCAAACGGCTATGCAGGTAGAATACGTCACCTGGATAAGCTTCACGGCCTGGAGGACGTTTCAGCAACAGGGATACCTCACGGTAAGCCACCGCTTGTTTAGACAGATCATCATAAACGATCAGGGCCGGACGACCTGAGTCACGGAAGAATTCACCGATAGCAGCACCCGCAAATGGAGCGTAGAACTGCAGCGGAGCCGGATCAGCAGCGTTAGCCGCAACGATAGTAGTGTAAGCCATTGCACCTGCTTCCTGTAATGTTTTCATTACACCAGCAACAGTGGATGCTTTCTGACCAATCGCTACGTATATGCAATAAACAGGTTTACCTGCTTCATAAAATTCTTTCTGGTTGATGATAGTATCAATACAGATAGCTGTTTTACCTGTTTGACGGTCACCAATTACCAGCTCACGCTGACCACGACCAACAGGAATCATCGCATCAATTGCTTTTACACCTGTTTGCAGTGGTTCTTTTACTGGCTCACGGTACAATACACCTGGTGCTTTACGCTCCAGTGGCATTTCGTACAGTTCACCTTTCAATGGGCCTTTACCATCTATTGGCTCACCCAGTGTATTGATAACGCGACCAACTACACCTTCACCCACTTTAATGGATGCGATTTGTTTGGTACGACGTACTTTATCACCTTCTTTAATACCTGCTGACTGACCCATCAATACCACACCCACGTTATCTTCTTCCAGGTTCAGTGCAATAGCTTTAACGCCGTTGCTAAATTCAACCAGTTCACCGTAACCTACGTTACCTAAACCGTAAATGCGGGCAATACCATCACCCACCGACAATACTGTACCTACCTCTTCCAGGTCGGCAGAAGCATTGAAGTTGCTTAACTGCTGGCGTAATATCGCCGAAATTTCATCAGGTTTAATATCAACCATAATTATGATTTTAAAAAAAAGTCGTTAAAGAAATTTAGTATAACGACAACAGCTTTGCGTGTACGCAGCGGCTGCTGTATTGATTAACGTATGTCAGATACGTAAATGTTCTTGTTAAACTGTTGTTTGATGTCTTTCAGATCACGCAGGATAGACGCATCAAACAGCTGATCATTTGCTTCCAGTACGAAACCACCAATCAAATCCGCATTCACGGCTGTTTCCAGCTGGATTTGTTGTGGTGTTTCGCTGGCAATCTTCTGTTTAATAACATCCAAAGTGGCGTTATCGAGTGCAACAGCAGTGGTGATTTTAACCGGGCTGATATTTTTCAGCACCATGTATTGACGTGCAAACTCAGTAGACATTTCTGCCAGGGCGCTTTCACGACCTTTGCTAACCAGCAGGTTCACAAAGGAAATGGTAGTAGCGCTTACACGGCCATCCAGGATAGCGGCTAGTATTTTTTGCTTTTTATCAGCCTTAATAATCGGGCTTTTCAGCAAACTCACCACATCAGGATTGCTTTTCATCACCTGTTGTAAAAACAACATGTCAGTATGCACCGCTTCGAGCTGGTTCAGTTCCTGCGCCAGATCTATCAATGATTTTGCATACCGGGATGCTAAACGGGGATTCTGCATATAGCTTTTAGCTTTTAGCTTCCGGCCTTCAGCGGTTAAGCCAAAGGTCAAAAGTTAATCTCTTAATTTAATTTGATTTCTCCTGCCAGTTGTTTAACGTAACCTTCCTGCGCTGTTTTATCAGCCAGTTCTCTTCTTAACACTTTCTCCGCCACTTCAATCACAAGGTTACCTACCTGGTTCTTAACATCCGTTAACGCAGCCATTTTCTGGTTTTCGATAGCGGTGTAAGCTTCGCTGATGATCTTTTTAGCTTCTGCCTGCGCTTGCGCTTTAGCTTCGCTGATGATTAGATCTTTCGCGTCTTTCGCTTCTTTCAGGATCTTACTTCTTTCAGCCTTAGCTTCTGCCAGCACGTGTTCATGTTCTGCTTTCATCTGAGCCATCTCTTCCTTCACTCTTTCTGCTGTAGTAATGGAATCAGTGATGGAGTCTTCTCTTTCCTTCAAAACAGCGAGGATCGGAACCCAGGCGAATTTCTTCAGGATCAGGAAAACGATGACGAAAATGATAAATGAAAAAAGAAACAAGCCTAACGCGGGTTGTAACAGATCCATATAATTAGAATTTTATATTGTTGTTGTTATGTTGATTCTTACTAATTTCAAAATTGGCATAAAGATTACTGCATCCATTGCCCTGTGCGCCGGATGCAGTAAAAAGTTCGGCTTACATAACTACCGCCAACAGACCAGCGATTACACCGAAGAGGGCAACACCCTCAACCAGCGCAGCAGCCAGGATCATGTTTGCACGGATGTCGTTAGCAGCTTCTGGTTGACGAGCGATAGACTCCAGAGCGCTCTTACCGATGTTACCAACACCAATACCAGCTGCGATAGCAGCGATACCAGCACCAACAGCACCACCAGCTTTAGCCAGACCAGATGCAGCAGCAGCCTGCAATAAAATAGACAAAAGTGCCATAATGAATATGTATTTGAATTATTAAAAAAGTTATTTCTAATGTTGGAAGCTACCAGTTATACAGGTTAGCTTTTAGTGATGTGCGTGTGCATCATCGTGTCCACCTTCCATCGCCTGGCCAATAAATACAGCCGTCAGGTTAGCAAAAATGAACGCCTGGATAAAGGCTACCAGCAACTCCAGCATCATCATTACGATGTTGAACAGGATAGTTACCGGCATGAAACCAAAACCAGCAATCGGGCTCATAGCACCGAATATAAATACCAGGCAGATAATGCTCAGGATAATGATGTGACCCGCCAGAATGTTGGCAAACAACCGGATCATCAGGGATACTGGCTTAGTAAATACACCAATCAACTCTACCGGAACCAGGATGATTTTTACACCGAAAGGTACCGGAGGATTGAAAATGTGCCCCCAGAAATGCTTGTTGCTGGCAAACAAAATCGCCAGGAAGCTGATCACCGCCAGGGCAAAAGTTACTGCCAGGTTACCGGTTACGTTGGCAGAACCAGGTAACAGACCCAATAAGTTGTTGATCAGGATGAAAAAGAATATAGTCAGAATAAAAGGAGTATACTTTGCAGCGCCCTTACCAGGAATATTAGGCTTCACTACTTCGTCGCGCATAAATATAATCACCGGCTCAATTACGCTCTGGAAACCTTTAGGCGCTTTCTTGGAACCACGTGTTTTGTAAGCTTTTGCTACATTGGTCATAATCACTATCAACAGGATAGCAGCAATGAGCATAGAAGTGATATTCTTGGTGATAGACAGATCATAGATCTTTTCGCCGGTTGGATTGTCATTGGCATCTACCGCAATTATTTCTTCATCCGGGTATTTGGCCGCATCCAGTCCTTTCTCCTTACGGTAGTGGTCTGTTACGATACGGTAACCATCGTGCGCCTCATGACGATGATGGAACGCAGAAGACAGGAATACAGAAGTTCCACGGGTTGGATTGTGGATAATCACCGGTAACGGCAACGTTACATGTGTTTCACCAATCTCCAGCAGATGCCAGTCATGGGCATCTTTTACGTGGCCGAAAATTGTTTCCTTAATATCCAATTTCTTAGGTTCAGCCTCTCCTCCCTGTTTCGTCGCCTCACCTTCTACAGCGGTTGCCGCTGCTTTCTCATGATGACTGTCCTGTGCAAAGGAAAAATTACTAATACCGTGAAGGCCTAAAACCATCACAAGTGCTACCATTCTATGTTTGAACCAATTGAAAGAAATCACCGTTTTCTGAAATTTTGCGCAAAGATACTCGTTTTTATCTTCAAAATTAAGCGACTACGAAAAAAAAGAACGATATATTCTAATTATATTGATAAACAGCCACTTGTAGTTAAAAAATATCATTTTTTAGGATTAAAAAAGATGGTTGAAATCAACCATCTCTAGATGTAATTCATATTAATATTTTCATCATTTATCGGCTACTACCGGACGCAGCCAGACAAACTTTCCCCAACCAGGTAAGCATGCATTCCATACAGCAGAACAAGAGATATTTTTTATAGTAAAATAATTATATATGTATAAATGTAACAAAAGGGCAAGGCTTTAAATTATTTCCCGTAACCATGGCAAGTTGGTTACGTTGAAATAATTTCTCAGCCATTGCCCTTTTATAATTTTATGGAGATGGATACTTCCTGGTCATCTTTATTGACCAATCCGTTCCCCCATCCCGCTATTTAAACGAAACATACTTCTGCTCCGCTTTTATAATCCCATTGAAAAATGTTTCCAGCTGCTTAAAGGCTACCGGCGCTACTGTCTTATTACAGTTTGTTTTAAAGTGCCGGTTAATTACCAATTGGTCATCTCCCTCCTTTTTGAAAGCCAGCGCATAATTCATCTCATCCAATTGCAAACTGGCATTACCCGGCACCTGATCGAACTGCTTTCCTGCCGGCAAACGAACACGAATTTCTGTACTGTAGTCATCCGTGTTTTCATAATTGCCATACAGAAAAGGATGCTGACGCGCTTCCGGTGTAAAAATATCCGCCGTGGCAACTACATCCATAAACGCAGGCTTAATCATACTAAAGTCCCCCACATTGATCACGTCATTCTTGACCGTAAATGTAGTTCGCAGCCACACCGTATCCTCCAGGTTATCCAAATTGCGAAAAGAGAAACTATCCAATACTACCTGGTTCTTAAACAACCCGCTAATACCCCGTTGTACCGCATCCTTCGTTTCTTCTGCCGTTTTATGCTGATAGGTATGCCTGATCTGTGAGGCCAGCTCACCACTATACGCACAATCGGAAATAATCCGTTGATCACTGCCGGTTAAATCCACCTGCAGGCGACGGTGAATTGATTTAGGGGCAAAGTTAGCAGCAGACAGTACACCTATCTTCTCACCGCCTTTATAATTGTAGGGAATATTCAGGATCTGCGCACCCGCCAGGGCAGACGACAACGAATTAAATGGCAACGCATTATCTGTTAATTCCAGGTAACGATATTCACTACCGGCTTTATACCGCACAATACAATGGTTAAAGTCCATAGAAGGTAGTTGCATATTATGCTCCCCATAATCCTGGGTGCTCACCAGTATCAGGTTGGCTTCCAACCCCGACTTCCGTGCAAACGCCAGGAACAGCGTTGATAAATCCTTACAATCTCCCAGCCGCGTTACCAACGTTTTACCGGCACGCTGCGGTACATAAGCACCCTGACGGAACGATACTGAACTATAAGCAATATTCTTTTCGATGTACTCGTATATCTTTCTTGCTTTAGTGATGTCATCCAGCTTGTCCACTCCGGATGGGAAAATTTCTTTCCAGGCCTCGTTAATTTCAAAGTCTTCTTTCGACTGCACCCTGGTAATATCGCTGTACCACTCACCTATTACATCCCAGTCTTTCACGGTAGACAAATGCAACACCTTACCGATATCATTCACACTGGGCATATAAGACTCATTGCGCAGCGCCGGGATATTTTCTTCTCTCCAGCTATACATCCTGAACTGTTCATACTGGCTGATCTTAGGCTTTACATCCCCTCCTTTTACATACTCATAATACAACGGAATACTGTCTGATATTAACACATTGTAACTGCATATATGCTTTGGCACATAAGAAGAAAAATACACCTTGTCCCAAAACTCCCTGCCTAAACGCCCGCGTCCATAACTGTTGATTTTGTAATTGAAATAAATCACATCCCCCTCATCCAGTTTGGTAAATACGATCTCATTATTGTTGGTTTCTGCCGGTATTTTAGAACCATTCGCTTTGATCACTTCCGCTTTCACAATCATCACATCCTGGTACACCGTATTGTAGGGAATAGAAATCTCCTTCCAGCGGGAAATACCCTTCTTATTATTGATGCTGATAGCGGTATTGATTGTTTGTTCGCCAGCTCCCTCCGGGTAAACGATCACATTTTTTTCATCAAAAACATACGCATAGGACTGTGATGAATCGCGGGGAGCTTTCAATGCGGTAGCTATCTCTTTATAATAATCCAATACCGGGAAATACTTCTCCAAAGGCTGTTTCTTTTCCAGTGTACGCACTTTTTCCCGGTAACCAAATCCGCCGGCATACATCGTCAATGCCTGTTTATAATAGTGTATGGCCGAATCATTTTGCTTTTGCTGCAAAAAACAGTTGGCAATATCCCCCAGCGGTGAGTGGCTATAGGGCTGCATTTGTCGTGTAATGTGGAGATAATGCAAGGCTGAATCGTATTCCTGTCTTCCATAATAAAACTTGATCAGCTTACTGTAACTATCAGCCATATAGTTATTCAGATCTTTTACTTTTTGCATCAAGGCCACGGCTGCTGCCGTTTTCCCCTGGTTAAGATATTCTTCAATCAGTAATTCCTGCATGGAATAAACAGACCTGCTCTCGCAATATTTCTCCAGCACCGCCAACGCCTTCGCAGGATCGTTGTTGCCTTTTGCTTCAAAAAAGTACATCATCCCCACTATATCTGAAGAGAAAGGATACTTTTCATAGGCAAATTTCAACACCTGCACGGCGCTGTCCATTTTCTCCTGCTTAACCAACAGCTGCAATTTCCGGTAAGTGGTATAGCGCTGCTCTCCTTTCATAGCAATCATCTGCTCCAATACACCCATTGCTTCCGTGTAATTTTTCTCCTCTTCCAACTGGTTTACTTTGCGGGCCAGGATCCAGTAATTATCCGGGGTCAGGGCTTTAATGGCCTCCATACGCTCTGTAATTTCTGTTACATCATTTTCACTGGACAGGCAATCCACATAATAATTCTGTAACAACATATCTTTCGGATAATCTTTTTGCAACTGATGCATCACCGCCTTGGCCTTATCCCATTCCTGGTTACGTTGGTATACTTTACTGAGCAGTATCGCATTTACAGGATCTGCCGGATGGAGCTGCAAAGCCTTTTTAAAATAGTCTTCCGCGAAGTGGGGAATCAGCGTCACTTCCGTTTTCGAATCATCCGGTTGATAGGCTTCCGGTTGTATCTTCGTAGCTATTCCTGCAATGGGTGTGTAATTATTATCTGTTAAACGGATAATGAAATTGGGAATATTATTTCCTTCTGTATAGCCCACCTGCACCAGGATACGATTGTACCCGTCATTGAGATGCACTTTCGTTTTCCACCAGTCCAGCTCCGTCACCTGTTCCTCTGGTTGGGTGATGACCAACTTATCGTTTACCCATACTTTTATGGAACCGCAACTACCCAGGCAAAGCAACGCATCTATTGCTGCCGTGGGCTTAACAAAAGTTTGCAGGTAACCGATCGCATTTCCGGAATTGAAGGCAGAGCCCACAAAACACCATCCCTGCCGATCGGTAAAAAGTGGCACAAACCAGTTTACCGGGTTATTATTACTAGAAATAAAATTCTTGCCGTTGGGTTGTTTTATAGGGCCATAGTCCTTATCAAAGCCGCTGCCCATGATATTATCAAAAGGTCCTACATAGGCCCAGTCCTGCAGGCAGCCCATCTGCTTGTACAACGGTGTAGCCAGGGATGCCTGGTTACCGCCTACAAAGTGATGCGTTTTAACATAACGGGCAGCTGCACGCATAGAGCCATTGAAATGTACAGAATCTGTGATGATCCGGTCTATATTCTCCAACTGGGCGCCTTTCTTAAATCCATAATCACCCAGGATAGCACCATTGAACCAAAGCGCATACACATATGGGGCCGGATCCGTAAAACCGGCCACTGGATTGAAATAAGTAGTGGTAAAGTCTTCTGAATAATCGGATACACCATGCAGGAGCACCAGCGTACTAATAGCGCTGTTTTTCTGCGGGCCGCCGGATTTAATAACTTTCTGCAAATAAGTAACCGCCAGTTTCAGATCGTTCCTGTGGATAGCTTCCCAGGCTTTTTCATAGTCGCCTGCAAATAGTAAAGCAGGGCACAGTAACAAGATAAGAATAGCGTTAACAACTCTTTTCATCAGGTATAGGATTTAACTGCAATAAATGTACAAATAATTTTATCTCAGTTATATCCAACTTACGAGGTATGCAATTATACTTTGCTGACGTTGAATTGCATACTATGCAGTTTGTAGTAAAACCCTTCCAGTTTCAACAGCTCTTCGTGGTTACCCATTTCTTTAATTTCGCCTTTATCCAGCACTATAATCTTGTCGGCCTTGCTGATGGTCGATAACCGGTGTGCAATGATGATGGCAGTACGGTCTGCTATCAGTTTATCGATGGCCTGTTGAATCATCATTTCTGATTCTGTATCAACTGAAGAGGTAGCTTCATCCAGTACCAGGATTGCCGGGTTGTACAGGAGCGCCCGTACAAAGGAAATCAACTGCCGTTGTCCGAGCGATAAAGTACTGCCGCGCTCCATTACCTGGTAATTGTAACCACCGGGCAACTGCATAATGAAATCGTGGATACCGATGAGTTTAGACGCGCTCTCCACCTGTTCCGGGGTGATATTGCTGTTATGCAGGGTAATATTATCATAAATAGATCCGGCAAACAGGAATACATCCTGTAACACCACGCCTATTTTGCTGCGCAGGGATTCCAGGGAATATGCCGGTAAATCAATCCCATCGATTTTGATACTTCCCTGCTGAATTTCGTATAGCCGGTTCAGGATACTGATAATAGTGGTTTTACCGGAACCGGTATGTCCTACTATGGCGATGGTATCACCTGGGTTAGCATGGAAGCTGATATTTTTCAGTACATAACGGTCATCCACATAGGCAAAACATACGTTATCAAATGTGATAGCACCTTTCATGTTTTCAGCGCTTTCGTGGCCTCTGTCTGGGATATAATCCTGGTTATCCAGCACTTTAAAAACGCGTTCACTGGCTACCATACCCATTTGCAGTGTATTGAATTTATCAGCCAGCATACGCAGCGGCCTGAACAGCATATTCAGGTACATAATAAATGCGATCATCACGCCTTGAGTCACCTCGTAGTTCAATACCTTATTGGCGCCCCACCATACCATTAAACCCAGGGAGATAGCCAGGATAATTTCCACTACCGGAAAAAATACGGAGTAGGCAAAAATGGCGTCTATATTGGCTTTACGATGATCTTTATTGATGTGTTTAAACCGTGCAAATTCTCTTTTCTCTGCTGTAAATGCCTGTACTACTACCATACCGGTAAGATGTTCCTGCACAAAGGCATTGAGTGCAGAAACAGCGTTACGTACCCGGTAAAAGGATTTATTGACACTTTCTTTAAAAATATAAGTCGCGAAAATCAATATGGGGAAGGGCGACAAGCTAATCAGCGTCAGACGCCAGTCTTCTATAAACATCACCACCAATATGGCCACAATCATCAGTAAATCCGCTACGATAGAGATAATTCCTTCAGAAAAAACATCGTTAATGGCTTCAATATCATTGATGGTACGGGTAGTGAGTGTACCTATGGGCGTTTTATCAAAAAAGGCCAGGTTCAGGTGTACAATCTTTTTATACACGGTTACCCGAAGGTCTTTTACCACCGACTGACCCAGCCAGTTGGTGAGATAAGAAAAGAAGAAGCGTACAATGGTTTCCAATACCAGTAATACTACCTGGATGACTGTTACCAACAGCAACATCTGCATCAACTGGCTAGCGATATATTTATCTACCGTTACTTGTATCAGGTAAGGGCGTAAGGGAGATATAGCGGCTAAAATAACCGTTAATACCATCGATATGTAGAAGGAGCGTTTGTAGGGGGCTGCGAATGAGAATATGCGCCGTAATAAACTAAAATCGAATACTTTCTTTACCGCAAGATTTTCCAATGTGCCAGGAGGTTTATTTGTATTATACAACAAACCTACGATAAATAGCAGAAAGCAGAAAGCATAAAGCAAAAAGCAAAAAGCTATTGAGGCGATTAATCAAAGCGAATTAATATCCGCAATGGTCAATCGCCTCAATAGCTTTTTGCTTTATGCTTTCTGCTAACTATTTTTTCTCGTCCTTCATGATTTGCTTATAAGCTTTGATGAAGATCGCGCCGAGGTTTTTATGAGGTGGTACGTAGTCGCTGAAGAGGTCTTTGTTACGGGCGTCTCCGGCAAATCTTTTTGTGAGTTGTGCCCACATCACTACCCAGTCTACATTCTTACCTGCACGTACCTGGTCTTCTAGTGTATGGATGATTGGTTCATTCACGAAACGGGTACCCACCTGTTTAGAAGAGATGATATGCGCTTCCGGTGATTTTTCCAATACGGTAGCCAGGTTATGATAACCGCCGCAGGAACCCAGCACTACAATTTTAGCAGAGCTTTGGAGGTTTTCGAGGGTGGTGTTGATATGATAACTGTGGCCACGGTGAATGAAAATAGTGGGATGAATATCGCGTTCATCCAGGAATTCAGAGAGTTTGGAAATCGCTTCTTTATCTGCTGGCTCGTCGGTGGGCAGATTCGCAAAAATAGTGGTGGGTTTTCCTTTGGTAGCAGTAATCGTTACCCAATACTTATTTTTACTGACTCTCCAGTCGGCAGCAGGGAAATTAGTCATGAAGCTGGCGAAAGATTCCTGTCCGTCTTTGTCTCCATAGAAAAATACCTGCTGGTAAATTCTGCCGCTATCACTTTCCAGTGCTGCGGAAGACACGAAATTGATAGGAGGCAACTGCAGCTTGCTAGCCATGTCTGTTGCTTTGGAAGAATCGTTCTCATCTTTCGACTCTGTTTCAAACAGGCTGCTCAGCAACTGGTAAATAACCGTACCGCGTCTATCATCGTGTTTTTTTACGTAGGCCAAGTTCTTTTTTACCTCTACCCGCAGGAAGTCCAGTAGTTTTTCATCCCGGATGCTACCAAAGGAGTTTGCTACGTCTACCGCATCTTCCAGGTCTTCTGTTTTCTCCAGGTTCTGCACATACTTCTGCATGAGATAGTTGGAGTTTTCCGGTGCCATGGACTTCAGGAAGTTATCCAGGGTGTTGAAGCCGGCCGCCATTGCGATGAACTTCTTGAAGCGGTCAAAATTCACCATCATCAGTAAGCTGTCGCCGCGGGGAGGCTTCATACGGATCATCATCTGGTCGTATAAACCGGCGTTGTTGTGATTGGTATAGCTGGATGTATACAATTCTTCCTGGCCATTAACGATCAGGTAATACAGTTCTTCTGGTGTAAAGTTTTTAACGCTGGCAAAGCGAACCGGTGCCGGTTCTTCATGCAAATCGTTCACATCGCGGATATACAGCAGTGATTTAGCCTGCATATTTTCCATCATGGCTTTCAGTCCGAATGGATTCTTCCCTTCGTTTTTCAGCCGTTGTAAAGCGATGGTGGATTTCACCATTTGCTTATAATACTGGTAATCGTTGTCTACGATACCTTCCAGCTTATCCACGGTAGTACTGCCGGCCAGTATTTCGTCTATAAAAGGCAATATTTTGGTGCTTTGCGGCGATTGCCCGATGCGTACAATGGTTTGTACAATCGGATCCTGGTTACGCTTTATTACATTCGCCATGGGCGTAAAGGAGGTAGCATAAGTCAATACCTGGTTAGGGTATTTACGTGCTACTGCTGCGATGATAGAATCGGTACCCGGGTAGTTCAGGTATTCCGACAGTTTAGGCATCACCGTTTCCAGGTTGTTGAAAGCGAATTTGGTAAACACTTGTCCCCTCGCATCTTTATAGCCGGAGTTATCCTGGAAACATTCTATGAGTTTTTCAGAGCCTTCATAAGACAGATGCTGTATATAGGGCAATATGCTTTGGCCTTTGATATCGGCGTGCATCATATTGCGGTATGCCTGCACCATAGCGGGGGCCTCTTCCGGATCAATGTTGCGGTGGGCGCGCTTTTGATTGTAATCTTTCAGCAGCATATAGATGCCGGAGAGGTACTTTACTTTAAGCCGGTGGTCTAAAGCATCGTTGTCTTCAATTTCCTGCTGCATATCGTCCACTTCCTTCAGAAGGGCGTTAGTGACCTGCAGGTTGATGGTTTGATCGTCCGATACCTTTACCAGGTCATCTGCTTTACCATCGAATTTGGCGGCTGCTGCCTGCTCTTTGTCTATGTTATCATGAAATCCCTGTCTGCTGATCGGAATTGGATGATGACTGCTGCCTTGTGCCTGTAGCTGGCTGACTGCTAATACAATCAGCGATAATATCAATAGAAATCTTCTCATACTAAATGATCTTTTCCCGAGACCCAGGTAGCAAATTTACAACCAAAATACAGAGTTTGCCAGTGTTGTGTTGCTATCTGCTGTTTTTAAGGCTCAAATACATATAATAATTACATCTATGACCATTATTGCCATTTTTGCACCCTTATTTGCGCCTCCTTATCGGTTTAAAAATTGCCCAAACGTCGTTTCTTTAACAATCATGCTCCTATGAATAGCGAATATTTACCATATCGCAGGCATATTGTTATTTGGCGTACCTTGCCATTGGTCCTCGGAAAACCAAGCTGATATTGAATTAACAATTTCATAATGTTAATTTTCCATTAATCACGGGAATGGCTTTATAATTTTGTCCCGTCTTTTTAAAAGCAAAATTTATGATAGACCAAGCGGTTGCAGGAAAAATTCTGGTTGTAGATGACGAATTGGATATTCTGGAAATTATCAGTTACAATCTAAAAACAGCAGGTTACGACACCGTAACAGCGAAAGACGGCAGCGAGGCTATCCAGAAAGCAAAAATATTCAGACCGGATCTGATTATGCTGGATATCATGATGCCCAACAAAAACGGCATTGATACCTGCCGCGAAATCAGGAAAATCCCTGAGTTCAAAGACACGATGGTATTATTTTTAACCGCCCTGAACGACGAAAAATCTGAAGTAGATGGTCTGAACATGGGAGCGGATGACTACATTGCCAAGCCCATCAAACCCAAACTGCTGGTAAGCAGAATCAACGCGCTCTTCCGCCGTTTACACAAGCCGGAAGAAACACGTGTTACCCTCGGTGACCTCATCATTGACCGCGAAAAATTTACCGTTACCTACAAAGGACAGGAAATTATCCTGGCCAAGAAAGAATTCGAATTACTGCAGTTACTCGCCTCCAAACCCGGTCGTGTATTTCTGCGTAACGAAATTCTGAACCAGGTATGGGGTACAGAAGTCATTGTAGGCGATCGCACCATCGATGTGCATATCCGCAAAATACGCCAGAAAATAGGCATCGATTTGATTACTACCGTAAAAGGAGTAGGATATAAATTCGAGATGTAAGCATGCATAGCTTTTAGCTGTTACCTGTTAGCCTTAAAGGCTAAACAGGTGACCCTGACAGCTCCACCTGAATTCAGTTTTCTGAAAAATTTTCCACCAAAACACTCGTTGGCTAATAGCTAAAAGCTACTGGCTAACAGCTTTTCTATGGTAAGTAAGAAATTTAAAGTAATTTCCCATTATTATACTAATTACTCACTTTGGAGTATGTTTAAAGCAAAAAACCTGTCCCCGCAAAAGTTAGCGGGATTTACCGCCCTCGTGATATCAGCTATCATCGCATTGGGCAGCCTTCTGGTGGACGGCAAGTGGCAAGTAGTAGTGGGCGCTTTCGTGCTAACCTTTCTTGTATCCTATTATCTGTATCTGTATACTTTACAGAACTTCATTTACAGGAAAATAAAGCTGATTTACAAATTCATTTATCAAACGAAGGCCTCTAAACGGGAAGAGTTTTTTCAGAAAAATATTCTCCCCCTGAAAACCATTGAAGAAGTAAGTGAAGATGTGGAAAAATGGGCCAGTCAGAAGAAAGAAGAACTGGAAAACCTCCGCCGGAATGAAGAGTTCCGGAAAGAATTCCTGTTAAACCTTTCCCATGAATTGAAGACACCCATCTTCGCAGTACAGGGCTATATCCACACCCTGCTGGATGGCGCACTGGAAGATCCCAATGTAAATAAGCTCTTCCTGAAAAATGCTACCAAAAACATTGATCGCCTTTGCCGGCTGATTGATGACCTGGATGAAATATCCAAACTGGAAAGTGGCGAAATGACCGTAAATGCAGAAGTATTTGTGATTCAGGACCTGATCAAAGATGTGTTTGATACCTTGTCACTGAAAGCAAATACCAAAGGCATTAAATTCCATATCAAGAAAGGTTGTGAAGCACCACAAACGGTGTTTGCTGATAAAGAAAAAATCAGGCAGGTACTCATCAACCTGGTAGACAACTCCATCAAATACGGCAAACCGGATGGACATACCATTGCCAGCATTTACAGCATGGACGGCAAAAGGGTATTGGTAGAAATATCAGATGATGGTATTGGAATGGCGGAAGAACACCTTCCCCGCGTATTTGAACGCTTTTATCGTACAGACAGAGCCCGCAGCCGCGATATTGGCGGTACTGGTCTTGGCCTGGCTATCGTAAAACATATTGTAGAAGCCCACGATCAATCCATCACCGTACGTAGCAAACCTGAAATAGGCAGCACGTTTGGATTTACCATGGAGTCCGGGAGAGACGCGTAAGAAAGAGCTATTAGCAGTTAGCTGTTAGCTGCTAGACTAACTGCTAACAGCTAATAGCTAATAGCTGCTTCTAAAACCGGTACTGCATCCTGCAGGTGAGCACATTATCTTTCAAATCCTGCTTATATCCTTCCAGCTCTGTACTTTCACTAGTCACCCAATCATAGTAGAACATAAATTTCAGGTGTTCGTTGGCATAATATAAATAACCCAATCCCAGCGTATTATAGCGTATATCCGCTGCCGTAAGTCCGGCGCCGGGCGCTCCAATCTGCTTTCCGGATACTTTCTTATTGGGATCATACCAATCATATTTTACTACCACCTGGTGCTGATCGCTGCCCAGGTTCTGGATAAAATACAAGTAAGCACCATCAAAACTGCGGATATATAAAGACTGTGGCTTCCCCTGTGCATCAACCGGTATAACGCCCGGTGTTTCTGTTGTAAGCGCAGTTGCGGTTTGTTGCCCACGGATATATTCTGCCCGGAACTGGGTACTGCCCTTACCCGGACCATTGGGAATTTTCAATTGTATATCCGCACCATAATAATGCCTTGGTGCAATTTTCCCTTTATTCGCGGCCGACGAGTCTACCAGGTAGCCCGGCTTTCCATTCACCGTACCCATGGTATAAATTGTGTTGGTAAACTGCTGCATGCCTCCATATAACACAGATACACCACCTGATAACAGCGCGCGGGCATTCATGATTTTCCGGGGTTTTACGGCAATTCTGCCAATAAAGTCTTTATGGCTGTCAAAGTCGGTGGTGGCAGTAAGTCCCTGTCCATTAAACGCCCCTGCATCTATTCGCAGAAAACGCAGGGGATGATCTTTACGCCGCGGTTCAAAAGTGATCATCGCTCCCAGATCACGCTCCGTTTTCATCAGTATTTGCGACATACGACCCCTTTCCGGCGTTTCCCTGTCGGCAGACGAAAGGTTCACCTCATAACCAAAGGGACGGGCAAACATCCCCCCCACAAGCGATAATACATTGAACTTGTTCTCAAAAAAACGTCCATAGAAGTCACGGATAAATACCCCCCGCTCGCTACCATCAAACTGGAAGGCAAACTGCACCACCGGCATATCGTATTTGTTGAAACGCTCATAATCCATGCGGATACGTCCTCTGCGCAGGGTAAAACGATTATCTACTGCCGCGCCAAAGTCGCCACCCGCATAGCTGGCCGCCCCCCTGGACTGTGCCATCTGGAACTGCGGCTGAATATAACCACTGAAGCGCAATGCATCATACTTCTGATACATAGATATCATCCCCTTTCCCAATTCAGTGGTAGTGTCAATCATGTCCATCAGGAACTGCGCACGAACGGCCATTGAAGAAAACAATATCAAAACAACGATTGGAAAGATTCTGGCGATGCGCATCAGTAAGTTTAATTATTGCGCAAAAGTATAGAATTAGCAATTATTTAATCTCAAGAACCCGGAACAATTGTTAAACGGTTGTTAATCCGGCCCTATTCCGGCGATCAAGGATCTTCAGAAGATCATAATGAGTAGATTAGGATCACCTCGAAAATACCAAAATATGCCGCTATGAAAGCATCCACTATTAACCATTGGGAGAAAAAGATACAACTGGCCATTGCATTATCTCACGACGACCCGTTTGGCGAGCGGGATCTCAAAACAGTCGCCAATATGGTGGGCGAATCGCTGGACAACTTCTCTCACAAATTTGTGGAGTTTTACGGCGAATCATATATCCATTTTACCAAAAGACGCCGGCTGGAAGCTGGTGCCGGCTATCTCCGCCACAGCGACTTCAGCATCGGCCAAATCAGTGAAATGTGTGGGTATACCCATTCCAGCTTCACCAAAGCATTCCGGGAAATATATAACGAAGCACCTATCAGCTTCCGCGACCGGATCTACCTGCCTAATGAAGAACATACCCTGGCCCGTACCAAAATAGCTACTACACCACACAATGACCCCAGCAGCCTCATTTTTTCGCCAGATAGAACGGAAGACCTGCGATTACCCGATTATGTATTGTATTATAATATCCTTCCCCGCAATAATGATCCTGTAAGAAGTATGGTGGAGTATATGAGCATCTACCAACAGCAATTATATGCTATCAGAACCTCTTTGATGCTACCAGGTGCTATGGTCATCACCGGTACACTGGATGTAGTACCGGTAACCAATTACACTAAAATGATGATGTATGTGGGAATTATGGTGCCCGTTACGAAAGCGTATGATATGGCCCATCTGCAGATCCGGTTGTCCTTCCAGGAAGCGTTTGGCTTATTTACCAAACACATTCCCGGAGGATACTATAAAAAGTTGCCAGTCCCCATGAGCTTTGTAGCAGCCGGGTTACCCATGTATGAATTCATCAACAAAAGCTGCCGGGCAGGCTATTTCAAAATGAGTGGGAACCACTTCTTTATTTCATTGACGGGCGCAGAGAAATGTGACATTTTCATTCCCTGGCAGCGTCGATATTAGAACTGGAAATAAATCGGAATCATTGGCTGCGTGCTCTTTACCTGCACCAGCAACCACATAAATACCACCATAATGGCTACGCTGCCGGCAACCGGTATGCGTCCCAAAATGCTTTCCATGGAAAACTCTGCTTTGGCAGGCAGGAAATGCAGCACAAAGCCCATCACCATTACCCAGAACACTGCGGTATAACCATTGTACAACTCCATCGCTATTTCCGGCTGGAAATCATAGCATACCTGGTGTATAAGCGACCACGCATCGTGGAAAGTAGCAGCTTTGAAAAATACCCAACAGAAACATACAAAATGGAAGGTCACCAGGATACCAATGATCTTAAAGAAGGTACCTTTTGCACCGGTGAATACTTTTTTGCTTTTCTTCAGCCCATCGATACGCACCTTATCAATCGCCAATGCACCGCCATGTAAGGCTCCCCAGAAGATAAAGTTCCAGCTGGCACCATGCCAGAAACCTCCAATCAGCATGGTAGCCGCCAGGTTGATATACTGACGTACCTTGCCTTTACGGTTACCTCCCAACGGGATATAGATGTAATCTCTTAACCAACTGGACAAAGAAATATGCCAGCGGCGCCAGAACTCTGTAATAGAGGAGCTTTGGTAAGGAGAATCGAAGTTAGGCGGAATCTTGAAGCCGGTCCAGCGGGCAATACCCAGTGCCATATCGGAATAACCGGAGAAATCGCAATAAATCACCAACGCATATCCATACACACCCAGTAAACATTCCAGGCCGGTATGCTTGCTCGGATCATCAAAAATATATTGAACAAAGTTCTGATAGATAAAATCCGATATCACAATTTTCTTGAACAACCCAGCCATGATCAGGTACATTCCTTTGCCAATATCTTCGGAAGTCAAACGATAAGGCTGTGAAATCTGCGGTATAAAATCCGCCGCACGCACAATAGGGCCCATCATCAGTTTCGGGAAGAAGGAAAGGAAAAACAGGTAATCCATGAAGTTGCTTACCGGCTTAATTTCATCCCGGTACACATCAATGGTATAGCTCAGGTTCTCGAACGTGTAGAAAGAGATACCGATAGGCAGTATTAACTTCAGGAACGAAATATGTCCCGCTGTAAAGTCGTTGATGATGCCTATAAAGAAGTTGGTATACTTGAAATAAAACAGCAATCCGATATTAAGCAGGATGCTGAATATCAGTAATGATTTTTTTACTTTCTTATCCTGGCTTTGATGAATCCATCGCGACAGGTTAAAGTCTACAATAGCGGAAAGGATCACCAGGCCCACATAGTAGCCACATGCCTTGTAAAAGAAATACAGGGAAAATATGGTATAAATCCACACCCTGGCCGTTTTACTTCTGCTCGCAAGCAAATAGCAAAACATGAACAATGCAAAGAAATAAAAGAAGAAGCCGCTGTTAAAGAGCACTGGATTTTTCTCATCGTACAACAGCTCTGAAAGCAGTTCATTAACGTTGATCATTGGAGATAACTGTATTTTTCTTTATTTGCTGTAAATATTGTGAGTATGACTGTTGCAGGGCTTCGTACAATAGTTGTCCCTGCACCTGGTATCCTCTCACATTAAAATGAATATGATCTGGCGCCCATGCTCCTGCAAATCTCTCCTTCTGCGCTTTATTTACGGCATTAAAATTCCAGCACGCAATACCATGCTGTCTGGAATATCCCATGATTTGCTGTGTCACCATGGAGATATATGGGTTTGGATAATACGCCGTGTGGTATATTGTCCTGTATTTTCTCTTTCCTACTTTCTTCCTCACTCCTCTTCTTACGGCACGCATACAATCCGGAGGTGTGGTCAGCAGAATATTTACGGAAGGATTTTGTTGCCGGATGAGTGTTACGGCTTTATCTATTTCGTCTCTGAAGGCCAGCGGGTCCAGTCGGCCATAGGCTTCATTTGTTCCCAGGGAGATGATCACTAATTGTGGTTTCAACACGGCCATCTGCGCCAGGAGGATATTACTGATTTCATTGTACTGCTGATACTGTGCCCCATTGATCCCAATGCTATGATAAAGGATACCGTTACGACCGTTTTGCATCACGGCGCCATAAAAGCGGAAAGAACCGGTGCCGGTACCTTCCCATCTTACCTGGAACGACTGTGATGTTTGTAGGAAATCAAGCGTCGCCATACTCATGGTAGGCGATCCGGGGAAAGGGGCAGGTGTAACGGTTACCGTTGCATCTGGCGCCACCACAGTATTGTTGGTATTCCCAGCATCGTACAGCAATTGTACTTTACGGAAGTTATTATCCATGGCGCCATCCGGCTTACCGGCAAAAGAAAGGGTAGGCGCCTCGTTTTGTGAACTGATCACAATACCACCAGGCCCAAGTACGTCGGATTTATTCCGGTCTACTACTCTCTCGGATGACCACCTGACAGTGCTGTTCCACCGGAAATCTTCCGGACCATTGGTACCAGCCAGGTTATAGGGGAAAACATATCCCCTGCCTGCGTAGCCTAATTGTTGCTGCAACAAAGAAGCGGTTGCCAATGGGAAATAGCCCGCCTGCACGTGGGAATCTCCCAGGTGAAGGATGGATATTACATTACTATCTGCTGCAGCGAAGGAATGAAAAACATTGTACAATGCAGTGTCCTGCTGAATGTTGTTGACATTGACCTGTTGTGCATAGGTGGTAATACCGGCGAGTAACAATGAAAACACTGCCACCCATCTTTTACTAAGGTTGTTGTGCCAGCCTGTATTCATTCATAATAGCTTTGTAAAGCAGCGCTCCTACTTTGGCTGCTCCGGTTCTGTTAAAGTGTGTATAGTCCTTGTTGGCCATCACTGTATCTCCCTCTACCCACTTTACCATGGACCCTTCGCCGCCCATTGCGGCATAAAGATTCCAATACGCGGTACCGTGCCCGGCAGCCAGGTCATGCTGTACTTTCAGCAATGCTTCTACGCCTGGTGCGGTAATATATTTATCGGCTTTTCTGTAAGATTTATCGGCGGTACCAATCATCAGGAAAGAGGTTCCCGGCAAATCCTGCTTCAGGGAATCCATTACTTTCTTCATAGGACGTTCGTACCAGCTATAGTCGGTTAGTTCCGGGCGGAACAATACGTTGGCGCCGTAGTGCATTACTACCAGGTCATAAGGTCTTTCCTGTTGCATACGGCGAACCATATCAGCAGACAAGTGACCCAATTCTACGCCACTAATACCTCTGAAGGAATAGTTATCTACATAAATCCCATTGCCGCTTTCAAAACAAACACCATAAAAAGGCATGGCGCTACCGGAATAACGCAGCATCAGGGAAGGTTGTGCGGTATCCTGTTGCAAATCCAGCCTGTTTACTTCTGCACTACCGGAAAGCGTATAGGCTTTATCGTTAATGGTAACAGTACCGGCAGCAGCAGGGCCATACAACAGGGATATTTCCTGGAACTTATCCAGCAGTGGCTTTTTCACAGGTGAATACTTCACCCAGCTGTTGCCACCAGGATAAAAGGTATGTCCGGATAAACCGAGCGTAATATTGGAGGGGGGTGAATTTTTGTAGTGATAATCTTTCCAGTCAGTAGAAAAGGTATGGGTGATGGTAGTTCTGAAAGATGCCACCACAGAGGTTACTGGTACAAAACCAACACCTGCACCGCCGAAGAAATGTTGCAGGCTGTCGCGCAAATCACCGGTGATAAGGTCACCTTCAATCATAGAGTCACCAAAATAGGCGATGCGTACTTTACGGCGTTTACCGGCTTTCAGCTCTCTCAGGGCGGCGAGGAATTGCTTCATCCCCACAATGGTATCACCGGCTACGGGGGAGGCGTATTCCAGGATCCCATCATACGACATAAAGTCGTGGCTATGGTCCGGATTAGGTACGTGTGGGTTAGCAGCAATGCCAGTGCTGTCTAAACCAGAAAGCTTACTGCTGTCCTTTCCGGTAGCAGTAAGCTTTTGATTGTCCGGGGAAGACGGATTTGTTCTCAGGTCTGACAACATATCCACTTTCCGGAATTGAAAGTCTTTATATGAAAAGCTGTAATTAAGCTGTGACAGCCCAACCAGGCATACTAATGTTCCTAAAATGATATAGAACGGATAGGCAGACTTATTTTTGCCGGACATAGTTTAAAATCGGTTAGCATATCACCGGTCGCCCGCTGCCGGCATGCCTACGGTTAACCATTGTTTGGAGTCCGTTGCCACGCTATCCATGCTTGCGTCCAGCTTATACAGTTTATAGCGGTTAATAATGTTCGTCACTCTTCTGATCCATTCATGACCGGCAGAGGAATAACCACTATGATTCATTTTCTTGAGCCATACGGAAAATTCCGGGTTGCCTTTCATTTGTCCAAACCATTTTTTGCTGGCCAGCAGCTCCACGAAATGCTCGTAGGAAGCCACATCGGTAACATATTGTTTGTACACGGACCGGTGTCCGGGCTTGATTTGTGAAATGTTATTCTTGCCCACAATACCGAAGTGATTATGCAGCAATTTAGCATTTCTACTGGTTCCGGTACCAGATTCCAGCATGGCTATTCCGAGAATAACACTGGCTGGAATACCAGTTTCCTGCATTAATTCTACAGATACTGGTTTAAATTTCTTCAGATAATTGTTTGTGGATTGTTGTGCAAACCCAACATTGCTGAGCATTAGCAATAATAACACCGCACATAACCATACTGTCCTCTTAAAGAATGTTGAAATTCTCATGGTAGTATTTTTTGTATCAGGTGATAGTTTTCTCTGTGTTTTCAGCATCACTTTTCTCCTCACATATCAACGATGATCACACCGCAATATTACTTTAAAAATTTAAATAATACGTCTCTTCGTTTTCTTATCTATCCCGTTAATCGTTTGTTAAAAATATTGTACCTTATATTAGTGCCAATCCCCTTTGATGCGGCAATTTGCCATACCAAAGGGGATTTTTACTACAAGCGCCTTGCTTCTTGCAAAGACTATACCAACATCAGCTGTTAGTTTTCAGCCATTAGCCTTTAGTATCTTATTAAGATGATTACTAATAGCTAAACGGTAATTGGTTAATAGCTATATCGCTATTTCACCAGACTGATTTTCAACTCGTTAAGTTGTGCCTGACTGATTTCAGCGGGCGCATCCATCATTACATCACGACCTGAATTGTTTTTCGGGAACGCGATAAAGTCACGGATACTTTCACTGCCACCCAGTAGCGAACACAAACGGTCAAATCCGAGTGCGATACCTCCATGTGGCGGTGCACCATATTCAAATGCGCCTAACAGGAAGCCAAATTTGTGTTCTGCTTCTTCTTTCGACATACCCAGGGCCGCAAACATTTTCTGCTGCAAATCGCGCTGGAAAATACGAATGGAGCCACCACCGATCTCTGTACCATTTAATACGATATCGTACGCATTCGCCTTAATTTTACCATATTGGGAAGGGTCATCCATCAGGCCTATCTGCTCAGGTTTGGGCGACGTAAATGGATGGTGACGGGCCACCCAGCGATTCTCTTCTTCGGCGTACTCAAATAACGGAAAGTCTATTACCCACAACGGTTTAAACTCGTTTTTGTTGCGTAAACCAAGACGTTCACCCATTTCAAGGCGGAGTTCGCTGGTAGCTTTTCTAGTGCGCTCTTCCTTGCCAGCCAGCACCAGGATCAAATCTCCAGGTTGCGCCTGACATTTTTGCGCCCACAACTTTAATTGTGCTTCGTCATAAAATTTATCCACAGAGCTCTTCAACGTGCCATCTGTGTTGTAACGCACATACACCAGCCCGCTCATACCTATTTGTGGACGTTTTACCCAATCTGTCAGTTCATCCAGCTGCTTACGGGTATATTCGGCACAGCCTGTTGCAGCAATCGCTACCACCAATTCTGCATCGTCAAATACCTTAAAGCCTTTGTTTTTTACGGTATCGTTCATATTTACCAGCTTCATCTCGAAGCGGATATCTGGTTTATCGTTACCATAATATTCCATCGCGTCGTCGAATGTCATTCTGGGAAAGGCATCCGGAAACTCGAGTCCTTTTATTTCTCTGAAGATGTGCTTCAGCATATGCTCAAAGGTGGTCAGGATATCTTCCTGCTCCACGAAGCTCATCTCACAGTCGATCTGTGTAAACTCCGGCTGGCGATCTGCACGCAAATCTTCATCACGGAAACATTTTACGATCTGGTAGTACCGGTCATAACCACTAACCATCAGCAATTGCTTGAAAGTTTGTGGCGACTGAGGCAAACCATAGAACTGGTTAGGGTTCATACGGCTGGGTACCACGAAATCGCGGGCGCCTTCCGGTGTAGAGTTTATCAGGAAAGGCGTTTCTATATCCATAAAGCCGGCGCTATGCAGATAGTTCCGTGCTACACGTCCTATATTATAACGCAACTCCAGGTTTTGTCTAACGGCATTACGACGCAGATCCAGGAAACGGTATTTCATCCGCAGCTCATCGCCACCATCTGTATCATCCTGGATGGTGAAGGGCGGTGTTTTAGCCGCATTGAGGATGGTAAATTCGCTTACGGTGATTTCGATATCACCGGTAGGGATGTTTTTATTTTTATTGGAACGCTCGGTTACGGTACCTTTCACCTGGACAACGAATTCACGGCCCAGAGGCTGCGCATCCAGCTTGGCATTCAGGCTTTCGCCGAACAACAATTGCGTAATACCGTAGCGGTCTCGCAGATCAAAGAAATTGATGCTGCCAAACTTTCTTACTGTCTGAATCCATCCGGCCAAAGTTACTTCCTGGCCCACCTGTTCCATTCTTAATTCCCCGCAAGTGTGCGTCCTGTACATGCGTAAATAATTGATTTAGTGAGTTTTATGGTTGAAATACGGGAAAAGCTGTCATCAAATGGCAACCACTATCCAGTTGTTCACTTATACCCATAAGGGGGGCAAAGATACGGTTTGCATCGGGCATTTTCTCCCCGTAGTATGTTAAAAATATCGTTGCAAGGCTATTTCCGGCATCAGTGGGGCATTAGCAACAAGCACATCCCTGAAATGGGCCGCCATAAAAGGAGCTAACGAGCACCCTTTGGTGCCAAGCCCGTTGAATATACCGATAGCGGGATACTCAGGATGAAAGCCCACAATAGGGCGCCTATCATTCCCCGAAGGCCGCACGGCTGACAAATGCCCTACCACCTCATAAGGAGCCGTCAGCAATTGCGAAAGCCGCTGTTCCAATACCTCCCGCTGCCGGGTGGTAGGATGATCATCTTCATAATCCCATACAAAAGAAGATCCCGCCCAGAATACCCCATTTTCCTGGGGTACCAGGGTAATCCCCTTCTTGATAATATCTGTCGTGTCCAGTCCCGGCACTTTTATCAACAGCACCTCTCCTTTATTGGGCAAAAATTTAACCCGCTTAAAAAAAGAAAGCGCCGTAGTGGCTACTCCGTCACAAAAAATAAGCTTATCCGCCTGTATATCTTCATAAATAACCCCGGCAGGTGTTATTTCCAGGGCATTCCTATCGAAATGTGTTTCCAACAATGCCTCCCGGTTTTTTAAATAATTCCGGTAGGCGGGTAGCAGCGCGGGCAGGTTCACGGTAGCGCCATGCACGATAGCTGCCCCGAAGGGCTGGTCCAGGAATGCCTCGTACTTTAACGTGGCCGGTAATTCCGTGTAGTCATTACCGGTAGTTTTGTGCAGAAAGGCATCTCTCATTTGGGCAGACGGGAACACGGTCCATAGCTGACGTTCTGTGAAAACCGGCACCTGCAGCAAAGCCGAAAGCTGCAGATAGGTATCTTTTGCAAACGGATAAATAGTATCATACATCCAGGCTGGCTCAAAACGGCGACCAGACACGGGATTTATAATCCCGGCAGCCACCCTTGATGCACTGTTGGGTTTGGCGTCATCCATTACGATCACACTTTTCCCCGCCTGAAGCAGGAACCAACTCAGCATGGTACCCGCAATTCCCTGCCCTATAATAAGGTAATCCACTTTTTTCATGAAAGACAAAGATAAATTACGAATTAGGAATTACGAATTACGGATTTGTAAGTAGATAAAAGCGAACAATATCCGCGTTTACCATCTACCCACAAATCCGTAATTCGTAATGCCTAATTCGTAATGCTTTCTATTCTGTCACTTTCACGTTTAATCCACTGCTGTGTGCAGTAAACTCCGGTGCATACATACACTGTGCAGTGCTGATTCCATTAGAGAACTTACCCTGATGGGTCACAAACAGCGTATATTCGAATACGTAAGTGCCTTTCGGTAAATAGCTGAAGAAGAAATCAGTAGAAGCATCTTTGGTGCTTTCATAATAGCTCAGTCCATCCTGCCATTTGCTGCTGCTGATAACATTGGTAGGCTCAAAACAAGCTGCCCGCATGTCTTTCAGATGAATGTATTCCATTGTACGATCAGCGCGCAATACGATCCTTACTTTCACCTTGTCGCCCACTTTCAGTTCATTGCCATCTTCAATTTTAGTGAGTACCGGCCCTTTGTCGCTGTTAACTTCTTTATACAATTCTTTTTCCAGCACCAGCGGTGTTTGGGCAGACGTGATCTTATCCAGTTCTTCGAAATACTGCCAGTACACCGCGCCCCAGGAAGGTTGTCCTTTACTGTCGTTTACGGTAACACTGATATTACCCATGTCAGCCTTCACTGATTTACCGTCTATTTTTTCTTTGAAATACCCGGTACCAGCTTCTGTGGCAGCAGGTTTAACCGTGGTATTTCCTAATTGCAGGGTTACCTCCGGATTGGCGGCCAACCAGTTGCTTCCCTGCAGCAACATTGCGTAACAAGCATCTGCAGTAGCTTTGGTGGTATGCCAGTTATTGGTTTGTTTGTTTTTCAGTAACCAGGTTTTCAGGTCTGCTACAGCTGCATCGTCTTTGCCTACCGTTTGGAATGCTTCTATCAGCAACGCCTGTGTTTCAATAGGCGCCTGCTCCCAGCGGTAACCACCTGTTACATCTTTCCAGTACATACCCATTTCCGGGCTGTTCATCGCCGTTTCTTTCAGCGATTTCAGTATCGCTTTCGGCGTTACAGCGTCGTCTTTTTTGAACAGGAGCAGCGCAATCATTCCCTGTGAATACTTGTTCTGTTTAGTCCAGTATTGACGGGCCTGTGCATAGAAGAAATCAAATGATTTTTTCATGGCAGCAGGCACCGGTTTGTTAAAGAAACTACGGGCATACAGATAATGGATCTGCTGGGCATTGATCACCTCACCTTTCAGATTTGCTTTGGCATGCACCAGGTCGTAGTAATCTTTGTCCAGTTTTTTATCCAGGTAGTCGATGGCTTTGTTCGCCATTGTCATTGCTGCGTCGTCGTCAATTTTTGCCAGCTGTTGCAGGTGACCAATACCCGCCAATATATATTGGGTAATGTAGCGGTCTTCCCACATGCCGGTGAACCAGGAGAAAGCACCGTTAGGCTGTTGTTTAGCCGCCAGCTGCTCCAGGGCCCTCTTTCTTTCTGCCTGCATACGTTGCAGGTCGAACAGCAACGCAACGTTCTTTTTCTGTTGTGCTTCATTCTTCGCTTCCAGCACCCACGGTGTTTGTTGCAGTAATACCGCTTTCAACTCCTCGTTCTTTTGCAGGTTGCTTTGCAGCGCAGCGGTATCAGAAATTTTCCATTTCTGGAAGATGTCTTTCAGACCAGGTGTTGCATTGGTGATATGCGTAGCCAGTGCGTTAGCGTAGTAACGGTTAAACACCTGTTCTGCACAGTCATACGGATACTCCATCAGGTAAGGCAATGCCTGTACGGCGTACCAGGCGGGATTGCTGGTATATTCTACTGTTACGGCGTGTTGTACCAATGTTTGGGAACTATCGCTATGCAGCAGTTTTCCGAAAGTAAAATTATGTTTACCATCGCCTCTAACTGGCAGCGGCAGGGCCTCTGTTACCAGCATACGGTTGGTGAGTACGGGCAGTGCATTTTCTTCTCCATCGCTGAAGTTGCCCGCCTGTGCAGTAACCCGGTAAATGAGCGCGCTCTGGAAACCGTGAGGAATCTGGATGGGGAAGCTCACCAGGGTGCTTTGTCCCGCCTTGGCAGTGAAGTGTTGCAGTGGGAACATGTTCTGGAACCATCCATCTACCGGCTGCATGGTGTTGGCATCCAGTAATTCCAGGTGTGCTTGTCCGATCAGCAAGGTATCCGAGAGGTTGCTCACTTTGGCGGTGAATTCCATTTTGTCGCCCTCGCGTACAAAGCGGGGGGTGTTAGGCTGCACCATCAACACTTTCTGCGTTACAATGCTGGCGTTGGTCATGCCGAAGGCCAGGTCTTTGGTATGGGCTAATGCCTGGAAGTTCCATTTGGTGAGGGCTTCCGGCATAGTGAATTCGAAAGTGATGTTGCCATCTTTGTCTGTGCGCAGATCCGGGAAGAAGAAGGCGGTTTCCTGGAAGTTGGTGCGAACAGAAGCAGTGGGTGTCTCATTTCCGCCCGGTTTGTTCTCCTTGTCTTTCGCTTGCACAGCGTACGCCAATGGAGCAGCTGCGGGTGGCACTACTGCACCTGCAGCTTTGGCATCTTCCAACAGCATTGGGTCTACGCCATTAGCATCTGCCTCTACCGTTTTCGATCCTTTTATTCTTAGTGCCTGTCCACTTTTACTCAAAACAATTCCAGGAGCACGGCCAGCTAAAGCACGATACACCATATGTCTGCCATCTTCCATTACCCAGCCAAACAGATTCAGCATATCATACGCTTTGGCTTCACTAATATGATCAGGCGTTGCATGGTCATATATGTAAGAGGATACTTCCATTTTGAAGTTTTCATTCCCCTGAAACTGCCTAATGCCATAGGCATTTGGGTAAATACCTGGAATATTCCAGTGATGCGGCACAAAGGCATCTAAAGAAGCATCGTACATAGATGCCAACATTTCTGCCGCTACTTTTTCATTTTTGTAGCCGGCAATCTGTGCGGTCCATTTCTCTTTTTCACCTGGCAGTAATTTATCACGATGGGTACCCAGCGTTACTTTCAGGTCCTTGTTATCCCATGGCACCGCAATATCCATCTGCGCATTATACACGCGGTTGTCTTTTACAAACACATAGGCTACCTGTATACCTCCGCGACTGTTTTCTGTAACGGGATATTCCAGTTTTTTAATGTCTGACAACGACAGTTCCGAACGTTCTTCTTTAGTAACCGCTGTGATACTGGATTGAATAATGTGGAGATCTTTGGCAGATGTACCTAACAAAATCTCTGCTGTTTTCCCCGGCGCTGATTCCCCTGTTGGCTGATATAACCAGAAATAGCTGGGCGCCGACAGGTTTTTCGCCTTTACATCAATCAATTCGAACACCGTTTTTTGTATAACGGGTTCATTGTTTTTATCGGTTGTACTTACTTCCAGTTCGTAGAATCCGGGCGTTAATTTACTGGTGTTGAAAGCCACTTTACCATCTGCCTTGCTGGCAAGGGTTTCGTTGACTACCGCCGCTAAACGGGGCCAGTTCTTGATATCATCTTCTGCCTTATATACATCTACCGGGAACGCCTCTATGTAACTGGCTTCCTCCATTACAAACTGGTCCGGCACTTCCCAGAAGCGGTGGCGCAGCAGACGTTTGTTAGGTTGCAATGGTTTCAGCTGTACCTGTAAATTAGCCGGTTCATAAGCCCCATTGAGGTTTTTAGAAAAGATCTTTATATCTGCCAGGTCTTTTTGTTCCATGCGATCCGGTGCAGTCACTGCAATTTCCATGGACTGGTAACCTACGCTCACAGATTGGTCACTGCTGCGGGTTTCACCATTCAGATCCGTTACATCCGCATGTACTACGTAAGTAAAAATCGGTTTGTTAGCCGGGCTTACGGATTTGTCTGCTATTGCCGGGAATTTCACGGTAAAAGCGCCATTCGCATCTGTAGTGGTTTCTCCATGGATGATTTCACGGGAAGAACCGTATGGGATGGCTATCTTATAAAATAACCAAGGGTAAGGGTAACGTACCCGGCGCTCTACCCGGTATTTTACTTTGGCACCATCTATATTATTACCGGCGTAGGCCAGTGCTTTAGCTGCGGCAGTAACGGTATCGCCTAAACGATAACTGCTCTTGATGGTATCAAAGGCTACATAAAATTTAGGGCGCTTGTATTCTTCTACTTTGAAGTAAAGGTGTGCATTGGCGTTATCGTCTCTCAGGGAAAAACTACCATTCATACGGCCTTCCGGCAGTACAAATTTTCCGGAATAAGATCCGTACTCATTGGTCGTTAATTTAACAGAGTCTACTTTAGTACCGTTTACATCATATAAACACAGGGTGGTCTGGAAGTTGGGCAATGGGTTACTTTGTGTGCCCATCATACGTTTTCTCAGTACAATCCCTTTAAAGTAGATGATTTGGCCGGGGCGATAAATGCTTCTGTCTGCGAAAAGGAAGGTTTCGGGTTTGGGTTCTGTTGGCTTCTCGCTATTGTAACGATAGAAGTACTTGTATTCATCGATATACAGTTCATCTCCCTCTTTTTTCCAGTACAGGCGCAAGCGGCCACCATTTTTAGTTGGTGTTATGCTCACACTGCCATCTTTCGCGGTTACCAGCGATTGATGTAGTGTCCATGCATCATATTCGTTACCGCTTTTTTGCTTCATGACGTCTACCTTCACGCCGCTCAATGGCTTACCGCTGCTACGATCCAGGGCATAATAAGTGCTGTCATTTTCTATATAACTGATACCAGATACCCAGGTCAGTTGCATGGCCATCAAATTCTCTTTCAACGCAAACTTCGGATCCACGCTCGACAGCAGCATGTAATGCCCTGCTGGCAGGGCATCTATTTTGATTTCAGCCTTGTGAGTGATATAATCTTTAAGATCCGGTAAAGCCTGTTCCCATGCTTTTAAGGCCGGGCGGGCGACCACCATTTTCCAATACGCATTTTCCCTGGCAGTGTAGTCATTCTGCGCCTTCTGTAAGGACAGCAGAAATGCTTCGTCCACCTTTACCAGGCGCAGGTATATTTTATTAATGTTCTGATACTTCACCAGGGCGCGGAACGGAAGTCCGGGCACATTCACCCCTTCTGTTGTCAGTTCCAGCGACATTTCTTTGATCTGGTCCAGTATGTAAGCGCAGGCAGCGCCTCCGGGAGATTTGGGCGCCAGTTGTATGGCTTTTTCGCAGATGGCCTTCGCCTTTTTCAGGGCATCACCCTTTCCTTCTTTTTCTGATCGACCCTCCTGGAGGTAATAGTCGGCCTGCAACTGCAATACATCTGTTACAGCAGGCTGGCCGTTATATGCCAGCTCCATCTGTTCAAGGGCTTGCAGGTAAAGGGCTTCTTTATTTTCCATTACTGCCACCTGGTTCATGTACGACACTCTTTCTACATCTATATCCAGCAAAGCAGCTTTATCAGCAGCATGCAGACGGATCAGTTCCTGGAGAATGAGCAGGGCCTGATATTGCAGGGAGGTGCTGTCGGTGGTAGTAAATGAATGTCCTGCAAAAGTATTGGCGGGAGCAAAAGCGGCGGGATCGGTCAATTCAAACTGGTTGGCCGGATTAGTTATCCCTGCTTCACCGGATTTGAAATACTCCAGTGCACGGTGCGCTAACAAATCGTATAGCGTACCTCGTAAGGCACGGGTATTTCCTTTAACGATAATGGGATCAAACTCGCTGAGACTTGTTTTTTGCAGCAGTGCTTTGTCGGACAGCGACGCCCCATAAGCATGGATCAGTTCCTGGTGCAGTCGGTCTGCCGTCCAGGTGGTGATATCCGTACTTTGATCGTTGGCGATGGCGGTACGGTTATAGAACCGGTAGCGGTTGGCATCAAAATACCGGAGCAGCATTTCTGCGCGGATACTTTGTAATATGGCCTTCTGGGCACCGGAGGCCGCAGCAATCTGCTGCTCCATTTTAGCTATATTCTGCAGGGTGCTGCTGTCGTTGATCTCCGCATTATACTTCAGCTGATAGATCAGGGCTTTGATTTGTTGGGTTGTAGCCTTGTCTTTCACAGCATGTGCATAGATGTCGTTCGCGATCTCCAGGGCCGACTTAGGCAATCCTTTTTCTTCCAGTGCCGCTATTTTCTTCCAGGAGTTATCATAATTAAACTGGGCCATCATCTTGTTGCTACTAAAGATTAAAACAATGAATATTCCGATGAATAAACGCATATAGGATCATTTATTTACATTAAGTTACTTCTTTTAGGGAGGATGCAGACCTTCGCATGGTTTCCATAAATCAGGGTACAAAAAAAGGTGAAAAGTGATGGAATGGCTCCGCTTCACTTTTCACCTTTATATCTTTTACTGACAGATAATTATACCAGGGCAGCTTTCTTGCTCAGTACTTCCGCCATTGTTTTACCAATGTTAGCCGGGCTTTCTACAACAGTAACGCCGCATTCAGCCATAATTTTCATTTTCGCGGCAGCAGTATCTTCTGCACCACCAATGATGGCACCTGCGTGACCCATACGACGTCCCGGAGGAGCAGTTTGGCCAGCGATGAAACCTACCACAGGTTTAGTACCGTGTTCTTTGATCCATTTAGCAGCATCCGCTTCCATGCTACCACCAATTTCACCGATCATGATAATACCTTCTGTTTCAGGATCGTTCATCAACAGTTCCACTGCGTCTTTAGTAGGGGTTCCGATGATTGGATCACCACCGATACCGATAGCGGTAGAAACACCTAAACCAGCTTTAACTACCTGGTCAGCAGCTTCGTAAGTTAAAGTACCTGATTTAGAAACGATACCGATTTTACCTTTTTTGAAGATAAAGCCTGGCATGATACCTACTTTAGCTTCGTCTGCAGTGATTACACCCGGACAGTTTGGTCCGATCAGACGGGTAGTTGTACCTTGCAGGAAGTTCTTTGCTTTAATCATATCCTGCACAGGAATACCTTCTGTGATACATACCACCAGCGCAATACCTGCTTCGGTAGCTTCCATGATTGCATCAGCTGCAAAAGCCGGAGGCACAAAAATGATAGAAACATTTGCACCGGTTGCTTTCACCGCGTCAGCCACTGTATTAAATACCGGACGCTCCAGGTGCGTGCTGCCACCTTTTCCTGGTGTAACACCACCCACTACCTGGGTACCATATTCAATCATCTGCGTAGCATGGAATGTACCTTCAGTACCGGTAAATCCCTGAACAATCACTTTGCTATCCTTATTAACTAAAACACTCATCGCGCTTGTTTTATTGGTTTAATATTATATATCTGATTCTTCTGGACGGCAAAAATAAGCCGATTTCTATAATTCTGCAATTTAGCACCTTTAAGATAAAGCTACCAAAATACATGACTATCCCACTTTCGGCACACTTCACATCATAAGAAACTCATTTTCAATACATTTCACAGAAACACATTGAAAAAAGAGCTACTTTTTAGCACTGTCCTGCTCCTTTTTCAACTGATCCCGCCATTTACCGTCTTTAAACATCTCCAGCTGACGCATCTCCTTGGCTTCCCGGAGGAATTCAGAGGCAAAAATGAAGTCGTTTAACTTTTGATCCTTTGAGAATACGATGTCTTTATTACTACCCTCCCATTGCTTTTGGCCCTGGTACATATATACAATATGGTCGCCGCTTTCCATTACGGTGTTCATATCGTGGGTATTGATAACGGTGGTGATATTGTATTCTTTGGTGAGCTCAGTAATGAGTTTATCGATGAGCAGGGAAGTTTGCGGATCCAGACCGGAGTTAGGTTCATCACAGAAAAGGTACTTGGGATTGAGGACAATGGCACGGGCAATACCCACCCTTTTCTTCATACCACCGCTGATTTCAGCAGGAAATTTTTTGGCGGCTTCTTTCAGCTGTACCCTTTCCAGGCACTCTGCCACGCGGGCTTTCTTTTCTCTGAGGGTACCGGTACCAAACATTTCCAGGGGAAACATTACGTTTTGCTCTACTGTCATACTATCGAACAGGGCGGATCCCTGGAACAGCATGCCTATTTCCTGGCGGATAATTTTCTTTTCTTTTTCGTCCATGGCGGTAAAGTCCTGGTTGTCGTACAGTACTTTTCCTTTATCTACGCCCATCAGTCCTACGATACATTTCATCATCACGGTTTTACCGCTACCGCTGGAACCGATGATCAGGTTTACTTTTCCGGGCTCCATAACCGTAGATACGCCCTTGAGTATTTCCTTTTCGCCAAAGCTCTTTCTTATGTCTTGCAGTTCAATCATGATTACAGTAATATCGCCGTTAACGCATAGTCCATGAATAATATCAGCACACAACTTACTACCACGGAAGTAGTGCTGGCCTTACCAATTTCCAGTGCCCCACCGGACACATTATAGCCGTAATAGGCCGATACACTGGCAATAATAAATCCGAATGTATAGGATTTGGCCATCGCAAAAAATACGTTGTAAGCCCTGAATTGTTGTCGCAGCCCCTGCATGAACTGTTCGCCGGAAATAACACCAGACAGTTCGCCTGCTGCCTTACCGCCGTAAATACCGAGGAACCCGGCAATAGCTACCAATACAGGTATCATTAATATAGCGGCCATGATCTTGGGCGCAATCAGGTATCCTTTAGTATTGATACCCATAATTTCAAGGGCATCAATTTGTTCAGATATCCGCATATTACCCAGTTCGGATGCTATTTTAGAACCCACTACACCGGCCAGTACGATACAGGTCAGTGTGGGTGCAAATTCCAGGATAATGGTATCACGCACCACCTGTGCGATGGTACTCTTAGGTATGATAGGACTTACCAGCTGATAAGCTGTTTGCAAAGTAGTTACCCCTCCCATAAACAGGGAAATAATAAACACTATCCCAAACGACCCTACGCCGATATCCACACATTGCTGCATAAACTGCTTCCAATACATCTTCATGTTCTCCGGGCGGGAAAACATGCCTTTAAGCATGAGCAGGAAGTTTCCGAAATGATAGAAGAATTTGAACTCCATAACTGATCAAAGATAGGAAGGATTTTTGCAATCAGATCCTAAATTAAGATTTAATACAGGCGTTAACGTAAACTACTTACCAACAAACGTTTTAAACTGCGTTCTATAATTTCCCCCATCGTTTTACAACGGGCAAAAACCGGATCATGATAATATTCAGCCAGTTCATTGCCCAACTGCTGTATCTTTTCAGGAAAAGAAACCCGGTCGGTCATAATCACATCCCGTAAGTCTTTGATACGATGCCGCTGCACTTTTAAGCGCCGTGCAATGACCGCACGCTCTTCCTGCTGATATTGTTTCACCACCTCTGCGTTGAGATGTTTAATCGCCAGGTCCACAAATATCCGGTTCTCTTTAAAATATTGTGGCATATACAAGGTACGCCGCCCCTCATAAAATTGCTGATCAAAATCGATGGCACGGATACGGAACTGCACATCATCAAAATCAGGCGTAATGTCAAAAATGAAATTGTAGGAACGCATATCTCCCAACAGTCGCACAAAACAGCGCTCGTTGAATTTTACAAATTCCTTGGCAATACGTTTGGGATTAAATTCCGGCCGGTTCAGGTAATGTAAAATGAACTGATCTCCAGGTACCCCGGCAATATGTTCCTCTACCAGTGTATTACCATCTACCAGGAAGGTCATCCAGTAGGGAGACAGGATATGCTCCAGTTCCAGGCCATAAATACGGGATGCATCAGCTATCTTAATATAAAAATAGTCGTATACCTCGTTGTAATTATTGACAATTTTAATGCGAAAAGGATGAGAATTTCCAAAGGTGCAATAGTCGATCCGCTCAATATGCAGATGCTCCTCTGCGGCCTGATCTCCTCCTGCTTTCAGAATAGAATACACCCGCTTTAGGCCGGCATGAATAGATCCTACCATGCTTTGGGGATAAAACACCGTTTCCCACAAAGTATCTTTTCCTTCTTTATCATACACGGCAATAGACTGATCATAATACCGCAGCTCCTCATAAGATAAAGGCAATTTCACTTCCCGCTCATACATTTTGAGATAGTTGCGGAAAGCAGCATTAATCGGAAAGAATATCTTCTTACGGGAAATAGTTTGCATAGGATAAATATATGGAAAAAGCGGAAAGCATAAAGGATAAAGCACAAAGCTATTTTAGCGAATGATCACCGCGTATACAATATCCGCAGCAGGCATTCGCTAAAATAGCTTTGTGCTTTATCCTTTATGCTTTTCGCTTATTTTTTCTTCTTTTTCTTTCCTTTCTCTTCTGCATTTCTGCAGCATTTCTCCTGGGCATCTACTACGGCGATATTCACCATGTTAACAATCTGTCTTACCGTACTACCCAATTGCAGGATGTGTACCGGCTTTTTCATACCTAACAAAATAGGTCCGATGGCATCAAAACCAGCAACTTCCTGTAACAGGTTATAGGCAATATTACCAGCTGCCAGGTTAGGGAAGATGAGGGTATTTACCTCTTCGTCCAGCAGTTCCGTAAACGGATAGTTGTCTTTCAGGATCTCCTTATTGAAGGCCATGGCTGCTTGTATTTCGCCATCTACAATGAGGGAAGGATCACGTTGCTTCACAATTTCACGTGCCTTGCTCATGGTTTGTGCTTCCGGCGTCTGGCTGCTGCCAAAGTTGGAATACGACAGCATGGCAATACGTGGCGTAATATTAAAGTGCTTCACTTCTTTCGCTACCATCATGGTAATATCTGCCAGTTCTTCTGCAGTAGGATTGAAGTTAACCGTTGTATCGGCCAGGAATAATGGTCCGCGCTTGGTTTCAATAATATACATACCCGCTACACGTTTGGCTCCCTCTTCCATACCAATTACCTGCAGGGCAGGGCGAATGGTATCAGGATATTTGCGGGTCAGGCCCGAAATCAGGGCATCTGCTTCACCGGTTTCCACCATCATACAGCCGAAGTAGTTACGTTCCCGCATAATTTTACGGGCTTCATACAGGTTCAGGCCTTTACGCTTGCGCTTTTCGAAGAACAGGTCACCGAAGCGATGACGCATTTCTTTCATTTCTTCGCTTTTCGGATCAATGATTTTTACATCATCAATTTCGATCGCATTTTCCAGCATCAGTTCGCGGATACGTGTTTCATTACCCAACAGGATCGGATAGGCGATTCCTTCGTCATTCACTACCTGTGCGGCTTTCAATACCTTCAGGTTGTCGGCTTCCGCAAACACCACTTTCCTTGGATCGCGGCGGGCTTTGGTACCTATTACGCGGAATAACTGGTTATCCAGTCCCAGACGATGATTCAGCTCATTGCGGTAGGCTTCCCAATCGGTTATCGGACGGTGAGCTACTCCGCTATCCATAGCTGCTTTAGCCACCGCCGGCGCCACGGTGCTCAATAAGCGTGGATCCAACGGCTTTGGAATGATATATTTAGGTCCGAAGAAAATATTTCTTTCGTTATAGGCCAGGTTCACGATATCAGGTACCGGAGACTTGGCCATTTCCGCCAATGCTCTTACGGCTGCCAGCTTCATTTCCTCGTTGATTTGGGTAGCTCTCACATCGAGGGCGCCACGGAAAATGTAAGGAAAACCCAATACGTTGTTTACCTGGTTAGGATAATCAGAACGACCGGTGGCCATAATGATATCCGGACGGGCAGCAATCGCTGTATCGTAGGCAATTTCAGGGTCAGGGTTAGCCATGGCGAATACAATCGGGTTCTTGGCCATGCTCTTCACCATTTCTGCTGATACTACGTTTCCTACGGAAAGGCCCAGGAATACATCTGCACCTTTCATGGCTTCTGCCAGCGTAGTTATTTTGGTATTGGTAACAAACTGTTTATGTCTGTCGGAAAGGTCTTTACGATCTTTGTTTAAAACGCCGTCTTTATCAAACATGATAAAGTTTTCAGGCCTGGCGCCTAACGCCACATATAATTTTACACAGGCCATGGCAGCAGCTCCTGCGCCATTTACTACGATCTTTACTTTCTCTATTTTTTTCTTTACCAGCTCTAATGCGTTCAACAACGCGGCAGAAGAAATGATGGCGGTACCATGCTGATCATCGTGCATGATCGGAATTTTCAACTCTTTCCGCAGCCTTTCTTCTATTTCAAAGCACTCCGGGCTTTTGATATCTTCCAGGTTAATACCACCAAACGTAGGCTCCAGGGCCTTTACAGCTGCCACGAAGGTATCCGGATCTTTTGCATCCAGTTCTATATCAAAAACATCAATGTCGGCGAATATCTTAAACAATACCGCTTTTCCTTCCATCACCGGTTTGCCGGCTTCCGGACCTATATCTCCTAAACCCAATACAGCGGTACCATTGCTGATAACGCCCACCAGGTTACCTTTTGCGGTATATTTATAAACGTTTTCTACATCATTAAAAATTTCTTTGCATGGCTCTGCTACTCCGGGAGAGTAAGCCAATGAAAGATCCCATTGCGATTTAGTGTTTTTTGTAGGTATGACTTCAATTTTACCCGGCCTGCCCTTTGCATGATAGTCTAACGCATCCTGCTTATTCAGTTTCTTTGCCATATAAATATTAAGATTGTTATTGGGCGTGCAATATACGAAGTATTGTATTAAAGCCGTCCACCCAAATAGTGTGATTCCTACCTATAATTAAGCATTCTAACCATTAAAATTACTTACTTTTACAGCGTTAAACATTCATAAATATCATGATACAACGCATCCAGAGTCTCTATCTGCTATTGGCTGCCGCCGCAGGCGCTGCCGCCCTGTCCTTCGATCTGTGGAAAGCTACGCTGACCAATAACCCCGCTCCTCAATATGTAAACGCCTCGAGCAACTACCTGCTGTTCGTACTGTATATCATCATTATACTGGTTTCGCTGGCTACTATTTTCCTTTTTAAGAAGCGTAAACTCCAGTTTCGTCTGACTATTTTTAACATTCTTTTTGGTTTTGCCGCACTGGCTTGGCAATACTACGTGGTGCAGCAAACCGCTAATAAATGGAGCACCGGCGGAGTAGCTATTGTTTCGGCATCCTATCTGCCGGCCTCTTTCCTGCCTATTGTCGTTATCATCCTTTTATTCCTGGCGGTAAGGGGTATTTATAAAGACGAGAAACTGATCAAGTCACTGGACAGGCTGAGATAAGTACGTAACTTTTACATCTTATAACGATGTAAAGGACGACTGGTGGTGGGAAGGCATTCCGAATTTATGCACCCGCACGGATACATACGCACCGTAAAATACTAAACGGGCCGGAGTCAACTCCGGCCCGTTCTTTTAATATCCTTACAGGTACTTTCCTGTATAACTTTCTTTTACTTTTTTCAATCCATCCGGCACACCGGCGTATAACAAATTACCGCCGCCAACACCACCTTCCGGTCCCAGGTCTATTACCCAGTCGGCACTCTTAATCACATCCAGGTTGTGTTCAATCACCAACACCGTATGCCCTTGTTCAATGAGCGCATTAAAGGAATCCAGTAGCTTTTTGATATCATGGAAATGCAGACCAGTGGTAGGTTCATCGAAGATGAACAAAATATGTCCCTGCGCTTTTCCTTTACCGAGGAAAGATGCCAGCTTTACACGTTGCGCCTCTCCACCACTGAGGGTATCACTGCTTTGTCCAAGTTTCACATACCCTAAACCTACACTACTCAATGGACGTATTTTATTGCACACATCTTTTTCTTCTTTGAAGAAATCCAGTGCTTCATCTACTCCCATTTCCAATACTTCGTAGATATTTTTATTCTTGTAGGTAACTTCCAGCACTTCATCTTTAAACCTTTTACCACCGCAGCTTTCGCAGGTGAGATGTACATCGGCCAGGAACTGCATTTCTACAATTACTTCCCCTTCTCCTTTACATGCATCACAGCGTCCACCATCTACGTTGAAAGAAAAATGTTTAGGCTGGAAACCGCGCATTTTACTCAATGGCTGCCTGGAATACAGGTCCCTGATTTCATCGTACGCTTTGATATAAGTAACCGGGTTGGAACGGGATGATTTACCGATAGGATTCTGGTCAATCATTTCTACCTGGGTAACATCATCCAGGGCACCTTTAAGCGCTTTGTGGTTACCTACCCTTTCTGCAAATTCGCCTTTGAGCTTCATCAGCGCAGGATACAGAATTTGCTTTACCAGCGTGGTTTTACCAGACCCACTCACTCCACTGATCACGGTTAATACCTGTAATGGAAAATCAACAGTGATATCTTTCAGATTATGCTGGCGGGCGCCTTCTACGGTAATTGCTTTTTTCCACTTGCGCACTTTCACTGGCGGGTCAATGGCAAACTGACCGCTGAGATACTTGCCGGTCAGGCTGTTAGGATCTTTCAAAATCTGCGGATAAGTACCCGCAAAAATCACTTCTCCTCCCAGGTGACTAGCCAGGGGGCCCATGTCAATGATGTAATCTGCTTCTTCCATCATCTGCTCGTCGTGCTCAACTACCACCACGGTATTACCCAGGTCGCGCAACTCTTTCAGCACGGCAATCAGGCGGTGTGTATCCCGTGCATGCAAACCGATGCTTGGCTCATCCAGGATGTACATGGAGTTGGTCAGGTTACTTCCCAGGGTACGGGTCAGTTGGATACGCTGACTTTCCCCGCCACTGAGGGTATTGGCCACCCTGTTGAGGGTAAGATACCCCAAACCTACGTCCAGCAAGGTTTTAAGACGGTGATTTATTTCAATGAGAATACGTTTCCCAATTTGTTGTTCGTATTCAGTGAGTTGCAGTTCATCGAACCATTGTTTCAGGTCTGATACTGGTAAGTCTACCAGTTGAGCGATGTTGCGCTCTCCTACTTTGATATACAGCGCTTCTTTACGCAGGCGTCCACCACCACATTCAGGGCAGGTAGTACGGCCACGGTAGCGGGCCTGCAGTACACGGTATTGTACTTTGTACAGGTTTTGTTCCACCATTTTGAAGAACTCATTCAAACCGTAGAAATGTTCATTTCCGGTCCAGAGCAGTTGCACCTGTTCGTCGGTGAGTTCTGCAACAGGCTTATGTACCGGGAAACCAAATTTACGTGCAGTTTTGATGAGCGCCTCTTTGTATTCGCCCATTTTTTCTCCGCGCCAGGGTGCGATGGCTCCTTCAAAAACACTGAGGCGTTTATCTGGAATTACCAGGTCCGCATCAATACCTAATGTTTGTCCAAATCCTTCACAGGTAGGACAAGCGCCATAAGGGTTGTTGAAAGAGAAGAGATTGGGAACCGGTTCTTCGAAAGTGATGCCATCCAGTTCAAAGCGATTGGCGAAATGAATGTTTTCTTTTCCGTCTACTTCTACATAACAGTCGCCTTCACTTTCATAAAATGCGGTTTGTACGCTATCCGCAATCCGGTGTTTATCATCTTCCTCAAAATCCTTTACTACGAGGCGGTCTATTAGTACCCAGGCATTAGCTGGTACGGTTATTTTCTTCTGTTCCAGCAATTCCTCGATACGTAGCAGGCCTGCGCCTTCGCCACCGGGTACGTATAACCGGGAAAAGCCTTTTTGCAGGAGAATATTCAGTTCCTCTTTTACCTCTCTTTTTGCGTGCCGGCGAAAAGGAGCCAGCAGCAATACTTTGGCGCCATGTTTCAGTTTCGTGATATAGTCTACTACATCGCTTACTTCATGTTTTTTTACCAGTTTTCCGGAGATGGGAGAATAGGTTTTACCCACTCTTCCAAAGAGTAACCGGAGATAGTCATAAATTTCCGTCATAGATCCCACGGTTGAACGGGGCGTACGGGTAATGACTTTCTGTTCTATAGCGATTGCCGGACAAATACCTTTGATATAATCTACATCGGGTTTATTCATACGCATCAGGAACTGACGGGCATATGAACTTAAACTTTCCGCGTATCTGCGTTGTCCTTCTGCATAGAGGGTATCCATGGTAAGCGACGACTTCCCGGAACCGGACACACCGGTAACTACTACCAGTTTGCTACGGGGGATAGATACGCTTACATTTTTGAGATTGTGGACCCTGGCGCCTTTTATAAAAATATGGTCCTGCGGGCTAACTTCCTGAGGATCAATAATAGTCGTTTGTTTCTTTACTTTTGTTGCCATGACAGAACAAATTTAAGGGAAAAGATGTTAGTTGAGCAGATCCCTTTTTTTAGGTGTCCCGGATACGCTATAAGCTAATAGCTATGGGCTAAAAGCTATTTTTTATTATTTGTTTTATTGAACAATTCTTTTATATTTGCATAAGACCAGATCTATCTCGCTGGATTTACCAACATTTATCTTTAACTTAAACTGTTCGATATCGCATAAACTTTACTTAACAAAAACAACCAAACTGGCTGTATTTCTGTAATTTATTTACTAACCCGCCTAGTTGTAGAAGTTTATGCAAGTAATGTACAAATTGTGCGATGAGCAGTTGATTACTCTCTTTAAAAAGGGACATTCTTCCGCATTAGAAGAGTTGGTACACCGTCACAAAGACAAGGTGTTCACTTCTATCCTTTTACTGGTGAAAGATTCTTTCCTCGCTGAGGATATTTTTCAGGATACCTTCATTAAAATTATTGATACCATCAGGGCTGAACGCTATACTGAGAAAGGGAAATTTTTACCCTGGGCGATGCGTATTGCACATAACCTGTGTGTAGATCATTTCAGAAAGATCAAGCGCACACCGATGATCAGAACTGGTGACGACAAAGATATCTTTGATGTACTGGGATTCAGTGACAGTTGTGCGGAAGAAAAAATAATTACCCGTCAAAGCCATGACCGCGTTCGCAGAATGTTGGACATGCTGCCGGAAGAGCAACGGGAAGTAATTATTCTGCGTCATTACGCAGAGTTGAGTTTTAAAGAAATTGCAGATCTCACGCAAGTGAGTATTAATACAGCATTGGGTCGGATGCGTTATGGTCTGATCAATCTCCGGAAAATGATGACGGAGAAGCAAATCTGTCTATGATGAACCCTTTTTTTTGCTTGCCAGCAACGAGCGGCCGGATGTAATGTCCGACCGCTCGCTATTTTAGGGCAAGTCTATATTTTTTCAAATATCATGGCAGCACCTTGCCCTACCCCCACGCACATCGTAGCTAATCCATATTTCGCACCAGGTCTGCGCTTCATTTCATGCAGTAAGGTGGTAGTAATACGTACCCCGCTACAACCCAACGGATGCCCGATAGCAATCGCTCCCCCGTTTACATTCACGATATCCGGGTTCAATGCCAGGTCTTGCATACAGGCCAATGATTGCGAGGCAAAAGCCTCATTCAATTCGGCCACGTGCAACTGATCTGCGGTGATGCCGGCCCGTTGTAAAGCCTTCCTGGAAGCAGGTACAGGGCCTATACCCATAATCGCTGGGTCTACTCCTGCCACTGCCATACTTTTTATTTGTGCCAATGGCTGCAGATTAAACCGTTTCAATGCTTTTTCAGATACAATCAACACTGCTGCAGCACCATCATTGATACCAGATGAATTACCCGCTGTTACCGAACCGTTTTTTGCAAACGCAGGGCGAAGGCTGGAAAGCTTTTCATACGTTGTTTCCCGGGGATGTTCATCCTTTGCAAATATTGTTTTCTCGTCTTTATTCGCTGTTATTTCCACGGGGATGATTTCATCCTGCCATTTTCCGGCGTCTAAGGCTTGTTTGTAAAGCGTTTGACTACGCAGGGCGAACTGGTCTTGCTGCTCTCTCCCGATATGCCATTGATTGGCCACATTTTCCGCAGTTTCTCCCATGGAATACGGGTGATACATTTCCGATAACCGCTGATTAATAAACCGCCACCCCAAAGTGGTGTCAAATATTTCAGCTTTACGGCTATAAGGACCCTCTGATTTTGGCATTACAAATGGCGCACGGGTCATACTTTCCACTCCTCCCGCGAGGTATACATCTCCCTCACCACACATCACTGCCCGGGAAGCATCCATAATCGCCTGCATACCGGATGCGCATAAACGATTTACGGTATTACCGGCTACCGTTACCGGCAATCCTGCCAGTAATGCTGCCATACGCGCCACATTCCGGTTGTCCTCCCCTGCCTGGTTAGCAGCGCCGGCAATCAGGTCTTCAATAACGTTTGGATCTAAAGTCGCATTTCTTTTCATTAATGCTTTAATCAGATGCGCCAGCAAATCGTCCGGGCGGACTGTGCTTAGAGCGCCACCATAGCGGCCTATGGGCGTGCGTACCGCATCTACTATGTAAGCAACTTGCATGAGAATGTTTTGGTTTATCTGCAATATAACACATCCCGGTAACCCGGATAGCAAAAGTCGTTGCTTATCTCAAAGGCACTTGAGTACTGCTGGTATTGTGTAATGATCAATAGTGGAGAGAGCTTTAACACAGGCATGTTTACAAGAGAAATAATAAATAGTTATTTTCAGCTTACCTATTATACATTTTTGCGCATTTATAATTTGGCAATTATATGCCTAATAAGTATTTTTGGGATACATCAGTTTTATCGCTAAAAACAATAAACCTTGCCGAGATGGCAAAGTGAAAGATGCTTGCAAAGCGAACATTCCTTTGTGGCAATTAATATATGGGAATAATTAAAAAAAGGCCTTACGTAACAAGGCCTATTTTTGCGGTTGCCCTGATGTTTCGAAACACCCTACTGTTACTGGCTTTGTGGAAGAAGAAGTAATAGTTGAGGCAATTAGGCACCGGGTTTCTACCTGGTGCTTTTGTCGTTACAAAAGTCTAAAATGATTACCAAACTATGAAATATTTTTTCGTAGTCTCAAATTGAAAATAATTATTCTATCCATTGATCATCCCAATCAAAGAATTATTAGTAATATCGCTTTGAGAATCATTCAATCTAATAGATAATTTTATAATCAAAAAGATTGATAAATATTCATCCTTTTGCAACTATTACAAATATACAGAATTCTGTAATAACTGCAAAATAAAAATACAGAATTCTGTATACATTTAAATGGACGACCTAACCACCAGGTTTTTAACATATTTCGAGCATCTCACTTCAACTGGCCAAGTGGCCAACCAGAATGCTTTTGCAAAAAAAATTGGTGTCAGTAGTTCTGCCATTACCGAAATTGTGTCGAATAGAACGAAAAGTATATCGTCCAAAATATTAGGTAATACCGTTAGGCATTTCGATACCTTGAATGGTAACTGGCTTCTTTATGGCACAGGTTCCATGTTAAAGGATTTACCAACAGAACCTGCTATCATTATAGTAGATAAACACGAAAAAAAGAATATCGCATATATCAATGCAAAGGCAAGAGCAGGCTACCTTAGTGGCTTTGCCGACCCCGAATATGTTGGGAGCCTCCCAATGGCACACCTGCCGCAACTTCCAAGGGAAAAAGATTATCGAATATTTGAGGTGAGTGGCGACTCTATGTGGCCTACCTTCAATGACAAAGATGCTGTTGTTTGTCAATATCTCAGCAGATCAAATGTAAAAGATAACCAATTATGTGTGATAGTCTGCAGTGAAGGCGTACTCATAAAACGCATATTTAACAGAATCAAAGAAACCCAACAACTCATCCTGAAATCTGATAACCAGGAAGTAAGTGGCGAATACCCTGATATACTGGTTCCCGCAGAAGATGTAAAAGAGATTTGGCAGGTAATAAAGCGTGTGAGTGATATACATCCGGAAACAAATACCACCGCTGCTTTGCTGTCAGAATTACAAGCGATAATAAACAGACAGAAAAATCAACAGAAAGATAATAACCGGTAACCCAGCGACTAAAACCTCCGGTTGCGACGGAAATACAAAACCCGCCAGATATACCCCTATTCCCGCCTTTTAGTAATTGGTACTTGATCCATTTACACCGTTAGTTAGCTTTGCATCCATCTTTATCACATTTTGTAAAAATTAACCCCAAAAAAAATGAAACAAGTACGTAGCCTCCTATGGCTTACCGCCCTACTGTGCGCAGTCACTATGATTACCAAAGCACAAGTTCCTCCGGGAGAAAATGATGCAAATCTGTCCGAGTTATTGTACCGGCCGATTAAACCTACCGCTAAGATAATGGAAGGCATAGAGCCGGCTATTCAGCAAAGGCCGGTAGCCAACCCTGCTTTGCGCAGCAACGTCAATGTACGGGCGCTGAGAGCGGCACCTAAATGGAACCGGGTGGCCGACAACAGCACACCACTGATCAGTATTGATAATACGCAGCTGTTACCTGCCGGCAAAATGACCGTGATGAAAGGAAATGCCCCGGCGTTCTGTACACCACCAACGGTGACTATCGGTTGCTGCAGCTACAATATCAAAGACGAATCCGCCAATAAAAATCAACTGTACGCCTCACCGGCATCTGTATTTAATAACGAAACCGATGCCCGGACGTACGCAGAAAGTCTTACTCCCAAGTTACCTTTCTACCTGCCCTTCAGAAATTCCAAAGTATACCCGGCAGGTGCCTGGATTTATGATAGTGGCGCGGGACATGGCTCTGTGGATTTTCTTAAAACGGCCGACGCCTATGGCCCCGGCATTGACCCTACTTTTGGCGTGTATGCTTCTGCTCCCGGTAAAGTAGTTACCGCTATGTGGGATCCTTTCTTCGGCAATGTGGTGATTATTGAGCACACGGCTGCCGATGGTACCGTGTACCGTACCGGGTACTTCCATCTCCGTGGCGGCTTTGACCATGATGTACAAAATGCCAAAAACACCCCGGTTGCAGACCCGTCTAATAAAGATGCCCGCGATACCAAGTATAAAAAATTCGCCAATCTTCCCAATCCTTCCAAGCAATTATGGGGAACCAACGACCAAAAGCTGAAAGTAAAAGCGGGCGATCCCGTATATGCAGGCCAGCAAATTGCCTGGGCTGGTAATACCGGTTTTGGTGGCGCAGGCTGGGGACTTAACCAGGATGGCACTCCTATGAACCCCAATACCGGCAACAACCACCTTCACTTTATGCTATGGATAAAATCCCCTAATCCTGCTACGGGCGTGGATTGGATGGAAGTGGATCCATATGGTGTATACGCCAAATCTGAAGACAGCAACGCCAGTTGTTATGAAGTAGGTGCCAGCAGTGCTTTCAACCGCTTTTTTGCGCCTTTCTATCCTTCGTTTCATAATGTGCCGGTAGAGCATATCACCCGCTACTGGGGTTATTATACCGGCATGGGTATGGCTTTGCAAACCCTGAGTGTACACAAATCAGGCAATCAGTACCTGGCTTCCGGTTCTTTCCAATATGGCTTGCCGTCACAATGGTATTGCCGGATCAATATGAACGCTACCCAGTACCAGCAATACTTTGATGAGTATTACGGCAAAGGATATATTCCCCGCCAGATTTCCGTTACAAACGATAATAGCGGCAACCCACTCTTTACTGTGATCTGGAAACAACGCGGAGGCGAGAATTTTGCCGCCGTACATAACGCTACAGATGAAGTATATGCCGCGAAATGGAAGACCTATGTAGAACAGGGCAAAATGCGGGTAACCGAGCATGTTGCCTACTATGTAGGTGGTAAACGCTATCATGCAGGCGTGTTTGGCAGCAACAACCCCGGAGGCTTTTACATGTATTATGGATTGAATACCAATGATTTCACTAAGAAATTTGAGGAAATGAATAAAGCCGGACTAATGACCATCAATGTGAATATTGAGGAAAACGGTAGTCAAAACAGCGTAGGTGGCCTGTGGTGGCCCAGAAACAAAGCATATTATTCCTATATGGATATGAGTCCAGCCGACTATCAGGCCAAATTTTCCGACCTGACTGCCCAGGGCTATCAACTGTTTCGCATACAGGGATACGACAACTCTTCCCACTTTGCGGCCATATGGACAAAATAAACCGAATACATAACTAACCCGCATGCCACAGCTGGAAACGGCTGTGGCATTGCTTTTAAAGGTACATTCTGTCAGTACGGCAATATTACCTATCTTTGCAGTTACTTTTCGACTGCCGGAAGGCAGCCATTTGCTCAACTAATGGTCAATAATGAAGTCTGACAATAAAAACATCCGGCATTTAAGTTTACCGGCTTTACAGGAATATTTCGGGTCAATAGGCGAAAAGCCTTTCCGCGCAAAACAAGTGTATGAGTGGCTATGGCTGCGTCATGCGGATAGCTTTGAAGCGATGACCAACCTCTCCAAAGAATTAAGAACCAAACTGGCAGAACATTTTACCCTGCCTGCCGTAAAGGTGGATACCGTACAGCAGAGCAATGATGGTACCATTAAGAGCCGCTTCCGCCTGCATGATAACCACCTGGTGGAAGGTGTACTGATTCCCACAGATTCCCGCCAAACTGCCTGTGTGTCTTCACAGGTAGGCTGCAGCCTGAGTTGTAAATTCTGTGCTACCGGCTACATGGACCGCGCCCGTAACCTCGATTACGATGAAATTTATGACGAAGTAGCGCTGATCAACCAACAAGCCCAGGAAGCCTATGGCAAAAAACTGAGCAATATTGTGTTTATGGGCATGGGTGAACCCCTGTTGAACTATAAAAACGTATTACAGGCCATTGAAAAGATCACCTCTCCGGATGGTCTGGGTATGTCGCCTAAACGTATTACCGTTTCTACTGCCGGTGTAGCCAAAATGATCCGGCAACTGGGCGATGATAAAGTACGCTTTAACCTGGCCCTGTCCCTACACGCTGCTACTGATAAAAAGCGCAGCGAAATCATGCCGATCAATGATTCCAATAACCTGAAGGAATTGATCGCCGCACTGAATTACTTCTACAAGGCTACCGAAAATGAAATTTCTTTCGAATATATTCTCTTCAAAGATTTTAATGACTCCAAAGAAGATGCGGACGAACTCATTAAAATTTACCGGCAGGTACCTGCCGACCTGGTGAACATTATCGAATACAATCCCATTGATGCAGCCCGCTTCCAGAAACCGGATTCGCAGACTGCAGAAGAGTTCATGGAATATCTTGCAAAAAATCGCGTGAATGCAAGACTGCGCCGTAGTCGCGGTAAAGATATCGATGCTGCATGTGGACAACTCGCTAATAAAGGCTGATCATTACAAAACAATATATCTATTGATCATGTACGCATGGTCATCAATCAATAATAATTTATGAAGAAAAAACAACCTGCTAAAAAAGGGTTTGGCCCATCAAGGGATAATAAGTTTGGTAAAAGCGACAAACCAGCAGGCCCCCGCACTCGCTCCTCCGCCGATGGCGAAAGGCCAGGAAGAGCATCTGCAAAAGATAACCGCAGCGGAGATGATAAACCATTTTCCCGTGGAAAAACGGGCGATGAGCAACCAGCTTTCCGTAAACGCACCTTCGACAGTAACGGCAGACCAGCCCGTAAACACGGACCGGCTACCGACAGCTTTGGCAATGATAAACCACAGCGCAAACGTTCTTTCGGCGGCAATAGTGAAGATAAACCTAAGCGTAGCTTCGGTAACAGCGAAGACAGACCTAAGCGTAGCTTCGGTAACAGTGAAGACAGACCTAAGCGTAGCTTCGGTAACAGTGAAGACAGACCTAAGCGTAGCTTCGGTAACAGCGAAGACAGACCTAAGCGTAGCTTCGGTAACAGTGAAGACAGACCTAAGCGTAGCTTCGGTGACAACGACGAAAAACGTTCTTTCGGCGGTCACAAACGTGATGACAAACCCGGCGCCCGCAAACGCTTTGACAGTGACGAAAAACCGGCTTCCAAACGTGGTGGCTTTGATAAAGATAAAAAAGACAAACCAGCCGGCGAACGCTCTTTCAGTGCCTTCAGAAAAGATGACGAACGCCCTGAACGTACGCGCAGCTTTGATAAAGAAAACAGAGACGGCGAAAAACCGTTACGTAAACGTACCTACGGCGCTACCAAAAAAAGCGACGATAGTGCCTTCCACTTCCACGGCGAGAAGAAAAAAGGTGGGAAAGAAACCCCCAGTGGCTTTAACCGCAAAAAGTTCTTTGACAAAACAAATGAACGTTTCGCGGATAAACAAGACAGAAAAAAAGGTGGCAAAGTAAGAGATACTAACGAATACGAGTCAACGAAAAATAATAAAGAACCCAAAGAAAGCATTTTTGGCCCGGGTGAAATGCCGCTGAACAAATTTGTGGCGCATTGTGGTTTATGTTCCCGCAGAAAAGCGGTAGACCTCATCAAAGAAGGAAAAGTAACTGTAAATGGTAAAGTGGTAACCGAACCCGCCACCAAAGTTACACACAGCGATGTAGTCACCATGCAGGACAAAAAAATCACACCTACCAAAAACCTGGTGTACATCCTGCTGAATAAGCCCAAAGGCTACATTACCACTACAGATGATCCGGAAGGCCGCAAAACCGTTATGGACCTCATCGAAGAAGCCACTGAAAATGAAAGAGTATACCCGGTAGGCCGTTTGGACCGCAACACTTCTGGTCTGTTGCTCCTCACCAACGATGGTGAATTGGCACAAACACTGGCACATCCTAAACACAACATCAAAAAAATCTACCAGGTAGAACTGGATAAGCCGTTAACCAAAAACGACTTCGATAAAATCATTGAAGGTGTAACGCTGGAAGATGGTGTGGCACTGGTGGATGCACTCGGCTATGTAGATCCTAAGGACAAAAAACAAGTGGGCATTGAAATTCACAGCGGTAAAAACCGTATCGTGCGCCGTATTTTTGAGCACCTGGAGTATTCCGTAGAAAAGTTGGACCGGGTAATGTATGCTGGTCTTACCAAGAAAACATTAAACCGCGGCCAATGGCGCTTCCTCACTGAAAAAGAGGTGATCCTCCTGAAACATTTTAAAAAATAACTGTCGAATAACGGGATGCGATTAGCTGAACATATTATACTCGAAACACCTGATTTTGTTGTTGTAAACAAACCTGCAGGCATGCTGACGCTGCCTGATCGCCACGACAATGAGTTAGCATCTCTGATTGCTATCATGAAAAAGGCGTATGGCGAAATATACACAGTGCACAGACTGGACCGCGAAACCAGCGGGATCATTTTGTTTGCACGCAACGAAGCAGCACATAAATACTTCTCCCAGCTTTTTGAAAGCAGAGAGGTGAAAAAGTTTTACCTGGGACTGGTCAGTGGTCAGCCTATGCCTAAGCAAGGCAATGTGAGTGAAGGCATCATGGAACATCCGGTGCAGAAGGGGAAAATGGTGACTAACCGGAAGGGGAAGCCTTCTTCTACTGATTATGAAGTGCTGGAAGAATTTGGTCTTTATAGCCTGGTAAGAATGCAGATTCATACGGGGCGTACACACCAGATCCGTGTTCATATGAAGTTCCTGGGGCACCCCATTGCCGTAGATGAATTTTATGGCAGCCCTCAACCGATATTATTATCCAGTATCAAGAAGAAATTCAAACTGGGGAAGCATACGGAAGAAGAGCGTCCTTTATTGAGCAGGCTGGCATTACATGCTTTCATGCTGATATTTAAGGATCAAAACGGGAAGGAATATACCATTGAGGCGCCTTTGCCTAAAGATATGAGTGCCTTGCTGACACAGTTACGTAAACACCGTGGAAAACAGGCCGTGAGTGAGGAATAGTGCGGATTTTGTCTGGAGGCAGGATTAAACTGATTAGACTGATTTCCGGATATTATTGTAAGATTTTGAAAAAAGGGAAAATATAAGCGGATAATTTTCGCGTATATTTTCCCTTTTCCTTTTAAAACCTTACCTCTTTATCTTTTATAATAATATCCGGAAATCAGTTTAATCCTGCCTCCAGACAAAAATTTGCGCATAAAAAAAACGGGGAGAAATCCCCGTTTCGTAAAAATCAAAAACCAACCATTAAAAAAAATTTATCAAAACCGCCTTTCGGCGTCTTAGTGGTATTATTTGTTTGGCTGCGGTGTTGTTCTCAGGTAAGGCTTAATGATTTTATGGCCTTTCGGAAAACGTGCAGGAATATCTGCAGTGGGCACGGCTGCTGTAACGATTACATCTTCTCCATCTTTCCAGTCTGCTGGAGTAGCTACGCTATATTTAGCTGTCAACTGCAGGGAGTCCAATACGCGCAGCACTTCTACGAAGTTTCTACCGGTAGAGGCCGGATAAGTGATGATGAGTTTTACTTTTTTGTCTGGTCCTATGATAAACAAGGATCTAACCGTAAAAGTTTCAGAAGCATTTGGATGAATCATGTCATACAAATTAGCCACTGTTTTATTTTCATCTGCAATAATAGGAAAAGTTACGTCACACTGTTGTGTTTCGTTAATATCATTTATCCAGCTCAGGTGTTTATCCAGTGGATCTACACTGACAGCCAGTACTTTTGTATTGCGTTTAGCGAATTCCTCTCCTAGTTGTGCTGTTCTACCCAATTCAGTAGTACATACCGGCGTAAAATCTGCAGGGTGCGAAAAAAGAATACCCCAACCCTCACCGAGGAAATCGTAAAAATCTATTTCCCCTACAGTAGTATTGGCTTTGAAATTAGGAGCTGCGTCTCCCAGTCTTAAACTCATAGTTTTACGATTTAATTGACCAAAAATAGGCTTTTCCTACAAGATTTATAGACTTTAAGGGATTTTTTTCACAATTTAACCGATATTTTTTGTGAGCGGTGGGAATTGGGGTTAACAAACAATGTATAACAGGGTTAATTCAAATGGATAGACGGGGTTACGTCAAATGGATGGATGGGGTTAAGTCAATAGATAACAAAGGTTAATCAATAGATAAAAATATGGTTAACAAGGGTTTAGCAATTTGAGGTATGTAGCTGCCAGGCATAGTAAGCCATGCTGAATTTGTTGTCGTCTTCCAATCCGGCTTTTATTCTGGCAGCTTCATCCCCTAATTCAATCTCAATAAATCCAAGGTATAGGTTATAGGCATCATGTAATAGTTGTATACAATACTCCATCCGGGCGTTTACATCATCTGCCTGGTAGCGGGCAGCGGGAGGTAAAGTAGGCGGTGTAGGGAGCTGTATCACTTTCTCTATGTAATAACATTCTTCATCCGCATAGGCTTCCCAGTTATCGTCTTGTTGCAGGCAGGGCCGTCTCATATGGAAGGTGAGGTGATCAAATACCACCGCAGCACCCAGCTCCGCTTCCAGGTCAATAATATCCGGTACCCGGCACATATCTTCCAGTTTTTTTACAATGGTCATTTGCACGGCATCGTGCTTATCCTGGCTGAAGCGAAGCATGGTATTCATGACTTCATAAGTAGTTACAAAATCACAGGGAGACCACACATCGTCCCGAAGCACCTGGCCCCAGAGCGTCAGGTAATTGGAATCATCCATAATGATTTGCCCAATTGAAATTGCCTGTACCTGCGTAATTGCTGTTGTTGTATTTACCTTATTCATAACCATCAGGTTTTAATAACAATACAAATCTAGCCGGGCTGCGCGCAAAGAATTTGCGTAGTGATCTTTTCTTTATAATTTTTTTAATCCGGTTTGCAAAAGCGGGAATTGCGTATTTTTATTACCTAAATTTTATCTTTTGCCAAAGAACAAAGACGCGGTGTCGCGCTACCGTTGGATTGACGAGCGCCTGCGCAACAAGCAGAAGCCCAAACCCACCCTGGAAAACCTGATTGAATATGTATCGGATAAAATGGGAACAGGCATATCTGTTCGTACCATTCAGAAAGACATCCAGGACATGCGCCAGGACCCGGAACTGAACTATATGGCGCCTATTGTGTACGACCGTAGCAGTGGCACCTACCGATATTCAGATGATAGCTTTTCCATCAGTAATTCGCCCATTGAAGAAGCAGATCTGCAGGGGTTGGAAATCGCCATTGGTATACTGGAACAATTCCGCAGTTTGCCAGTGGTACAACAGTTTGAAGATGCGATCCTGAAAATAGCTGCCAGCCTGAAAATGAACCGGGAAGCCCTGCAACATAAAGGCCTCATCAAATTTACCCGGACGGCACAATACAAAGGGGCAGAACATATCCCGGAAATTGTAGATGCCATCAAAAACCTGGAAGTGATACGTATCGCCTACCAGAGCTTTGAGCGGGATGAGCCCAAGGAACATTGGGTGGAACCCTATCACCTGCGTGAATACCAACATCGCTTTTACCTCATCGGGAAAAGCCAGAAAACACGTGGCGGCGCTGTCATCACCTTTGCGCTGGACCGGGTGGTGAAAATCTGGCCTACCATGAAACATTTTGACGAGAAGAATTTTGACGATGCCAGCTATTTCCAGCATGCAGTAGGTATTACCGTACATGATGGAGAACCCGAAAATGTGTTGCTGAGCTTTGAGCCACGGCAGGGGAAATATATAAAATCACAGCCTATTCATGCTTCCCAGCAGGTAGTGGAAGATAATAGTAAAGAATGCCGTATATCCCTGAACGTTGTTATTAACCCGGAGTTAACCATGACCCTGCTGAGTTATGGCGGGCAGGTAAAGGTACTGGAACCGGCACACCTGGCAAAGAAGATGGCAGAAGAAGCCAAAGCCATGATGGCGCTATATAAATAATTATTGTCATTTCGTTCAGCTCAGTGGCCGGTTGTACCGCTGAGCTGAACGAAATGAAAAATGTTACTGCGGTTTGGCAAACAAGGTATCCGCTACAGGACCGTTGGTTTCTATTTTTGTAATACTGATTTTCACACCACCCGGGCTTTGCTCTGTAGTAGAAGGATAAGCCAGTCCTTCCGCTGTTTTCTTATAGTCAGACAACAATGTCACTACTTCCGTCTCCTGTCCCTGTATATTTACTTTGTTAGTAGCTTTTACCAGCAGATAAGTGTTGGCATCGAGGAAGGCGGCGCCTTCCAAACCATCTGCAGAAGTGATTTTCAGCTTATATGCCGGTGCGCCATTTACATCTTCCTTACCAGCCAGTTCTATCTTCTTTCCTTTGGCTTTATAGTCGTACAATTCCCCTCTCACATCCAGCTGCGTTTGCATCAACTTTTGCAATTGCGGGTCCATGTCCTGTGGTGATGTTTGCATCATTACCGGCATCAGGCTCCATCCGCTGGTCTTTGTTACTACCTGGATATTATCCATTCCCTGTACTGCAAATACCAACCGCATCGCCTCATCCTGTTTCACCCATCTTTTAATAGGTACCGTCATGCCCTGCACTTCCATAGTGCCCTCCATGTACTGCGATTTAATATCTTTCAATTTTGCCTGTCCGCCCATGGCGACAATATTTTTCGCAACGATCTCGTCAACAGTTTGTGCATAGGTAGCGACTCCTCCGATCAAAAGTGCTGCTACCAGCGTAAAAAATTTAATCCTTGTCATAAAAGAATTTTTGATGCCCGATTTTTAAGGCAGATAAAGATAACCAAAAAACATCTCCCCCGCTTCTTTACAAAAAATACGCCGGGGCTTAAAATGGGGGCTATTCCTTAGCTTTACACCATGAATACATTCCAGATTTCAGGCAACCTCGTGGATATATTACGGCAGGAAATTTATCCAGCCACCGTTTTTGTGGAAGAGGGAAATATACGCAGGATTGAACGCAGTAACCAGCCATATACACATTACCTCCTTCCCGGCTTTACAGACGCGCATGTACATATTGAAAGCTCTATGCTTATTCCGTCAGAATTTGCACGGCTGGCTGTAGTACATGGCACCATTGCTACTGTCAGCGACCCTCACGAAATAGCCAATGTGATGGGGGTAAAAGGAGTGGAATATATGCTGGAAAATGGTAAACAGGTGCCTTTCCGGTTCAACTTCGGAGCTCCTTCCTGTGTTCCGGCCACTGTTTTTGAAACCGCCGGTGCGGTAGTGAGTGTGGAAGATGTGGAAGCCCTGTTGCAACGGGATGACATCAAATATCTCACGGAAATGATGAACTTTCCGGGGGTGCTGCATAAAGATCCTGAAGTACTGGCTAAAATAGCGGCTGCAAAAAAAGTAAATAAACCCATAGATGGCCATGCTCCCGGCCTTCGCGGCGAAGCAGCCCGGGAATATATTGCAGTCGGGATCAGCACCGATCATGAATGTTTTACCATCGAAGAAGCGTTGGATAAATTGCAGCATGGCATGCACATCCTTATCCGGGAAGGCAGCGCCGCTAAAAACTTTGACGCACTTTATCCCCTGTTACATGAACATGCCCCGAAAATCATGTTCTGCAGCGATGATAAACACCCTGACAACCTGGTAGAAGGACACATCAATTTGCTGGTAAAACGTGCATTGAGTCATGGTATAGATATCTTCAAAGTATTGCTGGCCGCCTGTATCAACCCTGTACTGCACTATCAGCTGGAGAACGGATTACTACGGGAAAATGATCCGGCAGATTTTATTGTGGTAGATGACCTCCAAAACTTCAATATACTGGCCACCTATATCCGGGGCATTAAAGTAGCAGAGAATGGCCAAACACTGATTCATGCTATCCCTTCTGTTCCGGTAAATAATTTTGTAGGGCAACCGGTGCAGGCAGCGGATCTTCGTATACCCGTCAGCGATGCTAACAATACCACCGTATCCGCTAAAGTGATAGAAGCCCTCGATGGACAACTGATCACCAATGCGATTACCGCTAACCTGCCAGTAGTCAATGGTTTCCTGCAAAGCGACACCAAAAACGACCACTTAAAAATAGCCGTCGTAAACCGATACAAACAAGCCCCTCCTGCACTGGCATTCATTAAAGGTTTTGGCCTGCAACATGGCGCTATTGCCTCTTCTGTAGCGCACGACAGCCATAATATCATTGCAGTAGGCGCAGATGATGAAAGCCTGGCGGCTGCTATCAATGCCGTTATTGCCCAACAGGGCGGTATCAGCGTGGTGAATGGAGAAAATGTACAGGTGTTGCCCTTGCCGGTAGCCGGATTAATGAGTAACCTGGACGGCTACACGATTGCAACACAATACAGCACACTGGACCAGGCAGCCAAAGCACTGGGTTCTCCGCTGGCCTCCCCATTTATGACCTTATCATTTATGGCCTTACTGGTGATCCCTCATTTAAAACTAAGTGACCTGGGGTTGTTTGATGGAGACGCTTTTCAGCTGATGGTTACGGCCTATTAATCGGCTCAAAAAAAAACAGCGGAGATATCAGCATCTTGCTAAATGCTAATATCTCCGCTGCATTTTTATAAAAATGACTTACCTGCTTGTCCAGAGTGCACCATTAATAGAATCCCTTTCTGCACCGGTTACACCACTCAGAATATTATCCTCCTGTCTCCAGCGTAAAGTCCCTATCAGCGCCATTATCAAGGCTTCTTTACAGCTTACCGTTTGCTCATCAGGAACTACTACGGTACCCCCCAGCGGCTCCAATTGCTGCTGAATAGTTTGTACGAGGAAAGTATTGAAAGCACCACCACCGGTAATCAGCATCCGGGCGGGTCCTTCAGGCATTTGGGCTTTCAGCGCCTTTACGGCATTGGCTACCTGGATAGCAATATGATCTACGTAAGTACGCAATTTACCCTGCACGGAGATGCGCATAGGCGCTATCAGCGGCAATACTGTGTTGATACCAAAATCATTGGCGAGTGATTTGGGCCAGGGAGCTGTATAGTAGGAAAGTTGATTGAGTTGTTCCAGCAAACCGTTGTCGGTAACACCGCCGGCAGCCAGGGCGCCTCCATCATCATAAGGCTTGTTAAGCGCTGCGGCCAGGGCGTTCAGCACCCGGTTGGCAGGACAAACATCAAAAGCCACAAATTGCTCCGGCAACTGAGCGGAGATATTGGCGATACCACCAATGTTCAGGTAGTATTGATAACCAGGGAGCAGGTATTTTTCGCCAATGGGAACAATAGGAGCTCCTTGTCCACCCAGCGCCACGTCTACTGCGCGGAGGTCTGAGATCACCGGCAGGCCGGTAACTGCGGTAATAGCCGCCCCATCTCCCAGCTGGGCCGTCATCTTATCGGCTGGCATATGGAAAGTGGTATGACCATGAGAAGCGATAAAATGTATTTTATGATCCAGCTGATGCCGTTCTATAAAAGAAAGGATGCGGTGGCCGGTGTAATGTCCGTATGCGGTGTGTAACAACAGGTAATCTCTTGCTGGCAGCGAGGTAGCCTGTGCCAGTTTTTCTACCCATTCCGGCTCATAAGGCAGACTTTCTGAGGCTTTGATTGCATAAGTCCACTGTCCGCGTATTTCCGTTAGTTCGGCAAAAACTATATCCAATCCGTCTAATGAGCTACCAGACATGGTGCCAATCACGTTATATACCATCGACAAAAATTTCAGCAAAGGTAGTTTTAAAATATTTTTTTTTACGATTTATGGAATGCAGGTATTTCAGGGCATCCTATTGGCAGAAAAGAGTTCGCCATGAAAAAATATCTCGCATTACTATTGTTTGGTTGCCTGCTGGCATTTACCGCCTCTGCACAGCAACAACGTACCCTTAGTGGTACCGTTACCGACGCCGCTAATAGGGCCCCCATTGCTAACGCCGTGATACGCGTAAAAGGCACGGACTTTCTGACGGCCACCAACCCCAGGGGTACTTTCAGCCTGAAAGTACCGGCTGGCGCCCTCACCATGGAAGTGTCGGCCAGTAATTACAAACCGGTAAGTATCAGGATTACGGCCCAACAAACCTCCTTACAGGTAGCATTAAACAAGTTTCAGCCGCTGGTAAAACCCGATCAAAGGAACCGTTACATCATGCCTGATAAGCCAGCGGTAAAAGTTATCGCTCCTCCCCCGTCAAGAGTAATTTGCGCAGAGCCGCCTACAGCCAATGCATCGCCGGCACTCGATGAAGTGGTGGTGAGTGGTTATGCATCGAAACTCAACTATACGCAACCGGCTATTAATAATACCGAAGATTATAGCCCCATCAACGAAAACATCTTCCATGCCGCTACAGATCAGCCTTTAAGCACCTTCAGCATTGACGTGGACCGGGCTTCCTACAGCAATATGCGCCGCTTCCTCAACAACGGCGAAATGCCGCCGGCAGATGCGGTGAGAGTAGAGGAAATGATTAATTACTTCGATTATCATTACAAAGCCCCTACCGGAAAAGATCCGGTAGCCATTTATACAGATATGGCTATCTGCCCCTGGAATACCGGGCATCAACTGGTGCGTATTGCGTTGAAAAGCAAACAGGTAGATACCAAAGACCTGCCCCCTACCAACCTGGTCTTTTTACTCGATGTATCCGGCTCTATGGACGAGCCCAACAAGCTTCCGCTGGTGAAAAAAGCCTTTAACGCATTAACGGAACAACTCCGCCCCCAGGACAAAGTAGCCATCGTGGTATACGCCGGCGCCGCGGGCGTGGTGCTCCCTTCTACCCCTGGTAACAATAAGAAAAAAATACTGGCAGCATTGGAAGAACTGCAGGCGGGTGGCTCCACAGCTGGTGGTGAAGGCATACAACTGGCCTACCGGATTGCAGAAGCACAACATTCGAAAAATAGCAATACCCGCGTTATTCTCGCTACAGACGGCGACTTCAACGTAGGTGCTTCCAGCGATGGCGCACTGACCAGGTTGATAGAGCAGGAAAGACAGAAAGGGATTTCTCTTTCTGTGCTTGGCTTTGGAATGGGTAACTATAAAGATAATAAGCTGGAACTGCTGGCAGACAAAGGCAATGGCAACTATGCCTATATCGATAATTTTGAAGAAGCCCGCAGAACCTTTGTTACCGAATTTGGCGGTACCCTCTTTACGGTAGCCAAAGATGTGAAACTACAGGTGGAGTTCAATCCAAATTTCGTACAGTCGTATAGGTTAGTAGGGTATGAAAACAGGATGCTGCAGAATGAAGACTTCAACAACGATAAAAAAGATGCCGGCGACATGGGCGTGGGCCACACTGTTACCGCGCTTTACGAGATCATTCCTACAGGCAAAAGCGGAGAAAAGGTTAATTGGGTGGATCCGTTGAAATACCAGCAGGGTAAAATACTGGGAAATCAGCAGGAAGTATTAACCGTGAAACTGCGCTACAAACAGCCTGCAGCAGATAAAAGCCAACTAATGGAGCAAGTGTTGCCTTACAACAACCAGGAGATCGGCGCCGCACCGGAAGACTTCCGTATGGCCGCTACCGTAGCAGCCTTCGGGCAACTGTTGCGTAACTCCGCCTTCAAAGGAACTGCTACCTACGATCAAATACTCGCCTGGGCCGGAACAGCACGGGGAGAAGACGGCGAAGGCTACCGCGCAGAGTTTATACAACTGGTGAAGAAAGCCAGCCTGTTAGACAAAACGCCCGACAACGAGTAGTTACACTAATTTTCGGTAATTTGCGGCCTCAAAGGGATAGCTCATGATTATCAATTTAAGTGAAACCAATTCGTTGGTAGGAGAATGGTTAAGCGAGATCAGGAATGTGGATGTACAGCAGGATCGTATGCGCTTTCGGCGTAATATGGAGCGATTGGGTGAAGTAGCTGCATACGAGATCAGTAAAACGCTGGACTATGTAGACAAAGAAGTGACTACCCCTATGGGTATCGCCACTTGCCGGGTATTGAAATCTCAACCGGTACTGGCCACCATTTTAAGAGCCGGGCTGGCACTACACCAGGGTTTGTTACACTATTTTGATAAAGCAGACCATGCCTTTGTTTCCGCTTATCGTAAGCATAACCACGACGGTTCTTTCGACATCAGCCTGGAGTACGTAAGCACGCCTTCAATTGACGGAGAGGTGTTGATACTCTCAGATCCGATGCTGGCTACAGGCGCTTCGCTGGTGAAAACCATCGAACACCTGGAAGAAATCGGAAAACCCAGTCATATTCACCTGGTAGTAGCTATTGCCTGCACCGTGGGCATTGAATATGTACTGCGCAATACCAAGTCGAACCTGACTATCTGGGCAGGAGATATCGATGATGAACTGACCGCCAAAGGCTACATTGTACCGGGTTTGGGTGATGCCGGTGACCTCGCTTTCGGAAATAAATTACAACAATAGTAAGATTATATCGTTTTACGAATAGCAGTTTTTGTATCTTTAAAAAAGTACGGAACTGCTATTCGTTTTTTAATTATCATGTTTTTTATACATGGATTTAATTTGAGATATGATTTAATTAACGTACCTTCACCGGCATTGCATAACACCCTATGCTTTAAGCTTTACTAATATGAAAAGAGCTTTACTATTCCTGGCCATATTGCTTTATTTAAATCCTTTGCGGGCGCAGGACCCGCACTTTTCGCAGTTTTTTGCGTCGCCACTTACCCTTAACCCAGCCTATACCGGTCTATTTTCTGGAGACTATCGCTTATCTGGTAACTATCGCTCACAATGGCGCAGCATCGCCTCTCCGTTTGTAACGGGTACGGCAGCCATTGATTTCGGCATTCTAAAAAATGTTATTTCTTATACAGATATATGGGGCGTGGGTTTTATGGCAATGTATGACCGAAGCGGCGGCGGTGCACTTACCTCCAGTTACGTTTCCTTCAGCACGGCCTACCACAAAGGACTCGACCCAGAGGGTAACCATACCCTGGCCATTGGATTACAAGGTACCCTGGTGCAAAAAAGACTGGATAACAGTAAGCTGCAATTCGAAAATCAGATAGACAATAACGGATATAATCCCATGATTCCCAGTAACGAAACGCTGGTAAATCCTAAAATATCCTATTTCGATCCTAACGTTGGTATTTTATACAATGGCCTGATCGGAGAATCTTCCAATATTTACCTGGGCGCCTCCTATTATCATATTACCCAACCTACAGAATCTTTTATGAACCTCACCCAAAACCGGCTTAGCTACCGCTGGACGGTGCACGGCGGTGGTTCTGTCCCTGTAAATGGGAAAGACAGGTTTCACACCAGCATTTTGTATATGAAGCAAAGTACCGCCTCTGAGTTAACTTTTGGCGGGGCTTATGGATTTGCATTAGAGGATATGGACGACAACCCTACCACTTTTTATGTAGGTAGCTGGTATCGCCTGAAAGATGCGATCATACCTTATATTGGTATGGAAATCAAAGGATTCCAGGTAGGTCTCACTTATGATACGAACGTATCTACCCTCAACCCGGCATCTCATTACCGTGGTGGTATGGAAATTTCATTGATCTATATTCACACCAAAAACCAAAATAATAAATATAAAACCCTCTGTCCGCGTTTCTAATAAATTGGTTATTAGCAACTTTGAGAGAAGGGAGTATATAAGGCTAAAAGCAAAAAGCTATTTTCGGGGAGCGCTTCACGAAAATAGCTTTTTGCTTTTAGCCTTATGCTTTCCACGCTTTTAACACAGGATTATCATTATAACTATAGCAATCATAGCTATTTTTACCTTAGTTTCGTTGCTCTTTCATAAAACAGGAACAAACACAGATTCAGTTACACTAAAATTATTCAGGCATTGTTTTTTTCATTCAGAGAAATGCTTTCGGCAATTCAGTCTTACGGAAAAGCCCATCAATTCATTTTACAACATAAGTTATGGAAATGGATACTGATTCCCGGTATCATCTATTGCTTACTCTTTTTTACCGGCTTTTACTTTGTTTGGGGTTATTCAGGTGACTTTGTGGAATACCTGACCAAACTCCTGCACATTACTGAATGGGTACAGGACCTGGAAAGCAGCTGGATCAGTTTTCTGTTTATACTGGTGGCATTCTCTGTCAGGATTGTGTTTGTATTTTGGTATTTCTCGTATTTTAAATATTTATTTCTGATAGTGGCTTCTCCTGTTTTTTCTTATTTATCAGAGAAGACAGAAGCCATTCTTGATCATAAAGACTTTCCTTTTAGCTGGGCGCAACTGGGCCAGGATATTTTACGGGGCATCAAAATGTCGTGCCGCAATATCGTTTACCAGACAGCAGCTATTCTCATCCTGTTGCTGGTATCTTTCATCCCGGTGATTGGTTGGCTGACGCCGATGGTAGGATTCTTTATTGAATCTTATTTCTACGGGTTTTCCATGATGGATTATAGTTGTGAGCGGCATAAATTAAACATGTCTCAAAGTATTGCGTTTATCCGGCAACATCGTGGTATGGCGATAGGTAATGGCATGGTGTTTTACCTGTTCATGCTGATTCCTGTAGTGGGCTGGATGTTGGCGCCTTCATATGCAGTTATTGCTGCTACTATTGATTTACAAACCAAAAGATTGAAATAATGAGTACCCCTGGCAAAGTGTATTTGGTTCCTACTGTGTTGAGCGCTGATGCCTTATTCAGTATTCCCGCATACGTAACTGCAATAGTGCAGCAGTTATCCGTTTTTTATGTAGAAAATGAACGTACTGCCCGTCGCTACCTGAAAGCGCTGGATAGAAATATCAATATTGACGCCCTGCAGTTGCTGATCATGAATGAAAATCAGCCACCTGACCTGGTGTTGGCAAAGAAATTATTACTGGAAGGGAAGGATATCGGCATCCTGAGTGAAGCTGGTTGCCCGGCTATTGCGGATCCGGGGAACCTGATTGTGCAGGTAGCCCATACGGTAAATGCCCGGGTTATTCCTATGATTGGTCCCAACTCTATGTTGCTGGCCCTGATGGGCTCCGGCCTCAACGGGCAAAGCTTTCAGTTTACAGGTTACCTACCCATCAAACCGCCGGAAAGAACAAAGATGATCCGGGAACTGGAACAGGAATCTGCCAGAAAGAACCAAACACAACTGTTTATAGAAACGCCTTACCGCAACAACCAGCTCATGAAAGATCTGCTGGATAACTGTAAGGACTATACGCGGATTTGCGTGGCAGCTGATATTACAGCACCCACGGAATATATTAAAACCAAAACGGTGAAGGAGTGGAAACAACAGTTGCCGGATCTTCACAAAAGACCCGCCATCTTTCTCCTGCTGGCTACCAATGGATAGATAGTAAAAGAGGGATTTTCCACAGTGGAAAATCCCTCTTTTAATTTACGGCAGTTCCTGTCTGCCAGCATCTTTTATAGAAATAATACTATCTACAATAAACGGGCTATAGCCTCTCCAGGGAATGGCGCCCAGGTACTCTTTATAATGCAGCTCTACTATTTTGCCACTGGCAGTCATCAACTGTTGTGCAATGCGCTCGCTGCTTACCGAAAACTGGAATTCATTGGACTGGATAGTCCCCGCCACTTTACCCTTGTAGCCGGACTGTATCACCTTACCTTCATAGGTTTTAAAGACATATCCTTTCTGCACAAAATAATTAAGCTCTCCTGCCTTTACCCCCTGGCCAAAAACGAAATAGTATTTGTAGAAGAATATACCTCCCAGTATTAGTACAATAACACTTACAACGATAAAGACAAAACGGCCCATAAGGATAATTTAGAGATAGATAATCAGAAGTTTTGGTCTACAAGATAAATCAAACCTGCCATACCAAAAGCACCCAATTCCAGTTCCCGTTTATTTACAGCTTCAAACACGTCATTTGCGGCGTGGTGATAATCGAAATAACGCTGGGAATCCGGAGATAGTTCAGCCATAGGCGTACCCAGGGCTTCATTCAGTTGGCCTACATCTACTCCTCCACCCTGCTCTTCAAAATCATAAATGCCATAAGGGGCAAACAAGGGTTTCCAGCTATTCATTTTGGCTTTTTTATCTGCCGGCAAAGTAGTCATAAAACCACGTGGTGTAAAGCCACCGGCATCACTTTCCAGGGCAAAGATGTGGTGTTCTTTTTTTGCCTTGGCTACAGCCGCATATTTCTTTCCTCCACGGGTACCATTTTCCTCATTGGCAAATAATACTACCCGTAAAGTGTGTTCCGGTTTGATACCCAAAGCTTTAAAGGCTCTCAATACTTCAATGGATTGTACACAACCGGCGCCGTCGTCATGTGCGCCTTCCGCCACATCCCAGGAATCGAGGTGGCCGCCAACGGTGATAAATTGATCCGGATACTTATTTCCCTTCAGCTCACCGATCACATTATGCCCAACTACTTCCTTCAACATTTCGCAGTTGGTACGCAGGAATACTTTGGCATCTGTATCGTCTTTAATGCGCTGGCTAAGGCGGTCCGCATCTTCCAAACCAATAGCTACTGCAGGAATTTTAGGATAGGCAGTATCATAACTCATCGCCCCGGTATGCGGGAAGTTATTGGCGCCATGCGACATAGAACGCACAATCACCGCCAATGCGCCATATTTGGCAGCTCTGCTGGCGCCCTGGCCGCGGTACTTCACCGCATCGCCATAGGAGTGAAATGTTTTAATGTATTCAGGTTTGAAATGCACATTGTAGAAAACGATCTTCCCTTTTACCTGGTCTTTCTTTGCTTCCAGCTCATCGAAAGATGCTACTTCCAGCACTTCCGCCGTTACACCATCCGGGCCACTTCCCACAGAATTGCCTAACGCCAGCACATTCAGCGGTGGGATGAAATCCCGGCGTTTGGAGATGATACGGGCTTCTTCCCTTGCGCCTCTTACCCAATGCGGCACCATACATTCCTGCAGATACACCGTGTCGGCACCCGCAGCTTTCAGTGCGGCTACGCCCCACTGTTCTGCCTTGGGCATCTGCGGTGATCCGGCCAGGCGCCCACCAATGTCTTTGGTGAGGTGATGCAGGTTTTCATAAGCCGTACTGTGGGTCAATACTTCATCAGCTAATTTCCTAAGCGTTATAGAATCTTTTTCCTGCGCCACTGCGAGCGATGGCAATGAGCAGGCAAATAAAATTGGCACAATAAAATTTCTCATGTAGCAGGTTAATTTATGGTTAAAACTACTAAAAAAGCGGAAAGCTAAATGCATAAAGCAAAAAGCTACCGTAGCGGATCACAAAAACAAATGCTATATCCGCCCTGATCATCCCTCACAGTAGCTTTTTGCTTTATGCCTTCTGCTTTCTGCTTTTTAGTACCTTTGCAGAATGCAAAAATCTAACTCATGCGCATAGGAATAGTATGTTACCCTACCTACGGTGGTAGCGGGGTACTGGCCACAGAGCTTGGTAAAGCACTGGCAGACAAAGGCCACATGGTTCACTTTATTACATATCAACAGCCGGTAAGGCTTAACGCGTTCCACGCTAATATATATTATCACGAAGTTCAGGTTCCCACATATCCGCTTTTTGACTTCCCTCCCTATGAGTCGGCACTTAGCAGTACTATGGTGGATGTAATCATTAACCAGAAGCTGGACCTGTTACACGTACACTACGCCATTCCACACGCCTCTACTGCCTATATGGCCAAGCAGATCGTGAAAAAACACGGCAGAACGGTTCCTTTTATCACCACCCTGCACGGTACAGATATTACCCTGGTGGGTAAAGACAAAACCTATGAGCCGGTAGTTACCTTCTCTATCAATGAATCTGACGCTATTACAGCGGTATCTGAGAACCTGCGGGATGAAACGTATAAGTCTTTTCCCATAGAAAAGGATATTGCGGTGATCTACAACTTCGTGGATACTCAGCGGTTCAGTCGCCGGGAACTGCCTCATTTCAGGCAAGCTATTGCGCCTAATGGCGAAAAAATACTGTTACACGTATCCAACTTCCGTAAAGTAAAGCGGGTACCGGATGTAGTCAAAGTATTTGCGCTGGTACGCAAGGAAATACCTGCCAAGCTATTGCTGGTAGGTGATGGTCCGGACAGACCTTCTATTGAATGTTTATGCCGGGAATTAGGGATCTGTGATGATGTAAGATTTGTAGGTAAACAGGAACAACTGGAAGATGTGATGTCTATCAGCGACTTGTTTATCCTGCCTTCAGAATATGAAAGTTTTGGTTTGGCTGCGCTGGAAGCCATGGCGGCGCAGGTGCCGGTGATTTCTTCCAATGCAGGCGGTTTACCGGAAATCAACATTCCCGGACAAACCGGTTATATGAGTAATGTAGGAGATGTAGAAGGGATGGCTGCACAGGCCCTTCGCTTGCTGAAGGATGAAACCTTACTGGCAAAGGTACGCCGGGGTGCTTTGGAACAGGCACAACGCTTCCATATCGACAATATCATTCCTCAATATGAGGCTTTGTATGAAGAAGTATTACTGAAACAGGCACAGCTCCTTTAACGGGAGCGAATCCATTTTTCAGGATTCTGTTTTAGCATGTTGCGATATATCTGTAATTCTATTTCGCCGGTATTGCTACCTGGTCCGGCTGCGGCAACTCCCAGTGTTTGACCACGTTTCACCACTGTACCTTTGCTCACCCGCACATCCAGTAATCTCACATAATTGGTAAAATATTTTCCATGGCGTAGGGTAACCATATACCCTGCGCCTGGTACCATAAATACCATAATTACTTCTCCTTCAAAGATGGCTTTCACGGCAGCGCCTTTTGCGGTAGCAATGATAACGCCATTATGATCTACTTCAATTTTGCCTACATGTCCGGTGCCGAAATGCCCGGTAATGCGGCCAGCTTCTACCGGCCACGGTAAGCGGCCACGGTTGGCTTCAAAGTCGCGCGATAACGACAATGCCTCTGGTGTAGCCACCAACACGTCTTCGCTGGATGTTTTGGCTACGGGCGCATCGTCCTCGTCATCTTTCTCTTCTTCCACCGGTTTGGCTGGTGGCTTTTTGTGTGCCTTTTTAGCGGCGGCCAATGCAGCTTTTCTACGGGCAGCTGCCAACTCCCGGCGTTTGGCTTCTGCTGCTTTTTTACGAGCGAGTGCCTGTGCGGCGGCCCGTTTCTGTGCAGCCGCTATTTCCCGGCGAATGGCCTCCTGGATAGCCTGATCTACCTGCCGGGCTTCTGCTTTATTCTTGTTAATACGTTGTTGCAGCTCCTGTTCCTGGTCTTTCAGCTGGGCGATGGTTTGATCAGTTTCTTTTTTATCAGCAATGAGCGTTACCCGTTGTTGTTGTTCCGTGTGTAGTGCGCCGGCTTTCTGCGCACGTTGCTCCTGTAATACTACTAACTTCTGTCCCAGTAATGCTTTTGTAGAAAGTAGATTCTCGGCCTGTCTGCGCCTGTTTTCGCGGTATTGCTGCAGGTATTGATAACGGCGTAAGGCATCGTTAAAACTGGTGGCAGAGAAGAAAAAGCTGAGTACATCGTAGGAATCCCTTGTTTTATAGGCGTATACTACCAGCTGCGCATAACGGGCGCGGAGAGAGTCTACCTCCTTTTCCAGCGTTTGTACATTATCGTTAGTACTGCTGATATCTCCTTCTATAGCGTTGATTTCTTTATTGATGCTTTCAATCTGTGCATTGCGGGTAGCGATTTTCGCCTGCAACTCCTGCTGTAGATGAAGGTTTTGGCGGGTCGACTTCTTCGTTTGCTGTAATGATTTATTGGCTTCTTCTATTTCTTTTAACAGCTCCTGTTTGCGGTTTTCCAGTGCCGCGCGCGACTGCCTGCTGCTTCGTTGTGCATACAACAAGGCAGGCAATAGCCATAACGCCATCAAAAGAGGGATCAACTTTCTCAAAAAAAATGCATTTGGTTAGTAAGCTAGCGGAAAGCTAAAGGCAGAAAGCAAAAAGCTATTCCAGCGAATGATTATGTTTTACCAGTCATTATGCGCTACAATAGCTTTCGGCTTTTCGCTTTATGCTTTATGCTTCATTCAATATCATATTATCGTCTCCGGATCCACTGCTCAGGATTTTGCTTGGTAACGCCTTTCCATATTTGCAGTTCCACCTCGCCGGTGTTTTCAATATCATTGGTGCTGGCAGTACCTATTACCTGCCCGGTTTTAACAAAATCTCCTTTCTTCACCCGGGTAGTTTGCAAACGTACATAAGTGGTGAAGTATTGTCCATGACGGATAATAATTACATACCCTGAACCAGGCATTACTACAACGGATTTCACTTCTCCGTCGAAGATAGTTTTCACGGCGCCGCCTTTGTTGGTGGCGATCACGACACCATCGGAAGGTACCTGGATATGTTCCATCACAGCGTGTTGGTGAATACCAAAATGCTCGATGATATTACCTGCATCTACCGGCCATGGCAGCTTACCACGGTTAGCTTCAAAGCTTTCTGACAGGGCAAGGGCTTCTGGTGTTGCTTCCAGTACGTTTTCAGTACGGGCAACCGGTTTTTCCGGTTCCGGCTCCGGTGTTTTAACCGGCGCTGGTTTTTCTGGTACCGGTGCTGGTGTATTGTTAGCCGTATTATTGTTATTGTTGGCGGCAGCAGCAGCAGCGGCTTTCGCTTTTTCCGCAGCGGCCAGTGCGGCGGCTTTACGGGCTTCCTCTTCCTTACGGCGTTTTTCTTCCGCAGCTTTGCGGCGGGCAGTTTCTTCCTCTATCGCTTTGCGACGGGCATCTTCAATTTCCTTACGGATTACTGCCCTGATGGCTAATTGTACTTTCTGTGCATCTTTATTACGCTGGTTGATATCTGCCACCAGTTCCTTCTCACGACCTTTCAGTTTATTCAATACCTCATCTTTCTCTTTCTTATCTACCTCCAGCGTGCTTCTTTGCTCCTGTTCTGTTTTAAGCGCATCGGAACGTTTTACCCGCTGAGATTCCAGGCTTTGTATTTTCTTATTCAATTGTTCCTGTGTACTCACAATATTATCTGCCTGTCTGCGGCGATACTCGCGGTATTGTTTCAGGTATTGGAACCGTTTAACAGCATCGTTGAAACTCTGTGCAGAAAACACAAAGTTCAACATATCATAGGAAGAACGGTTTTTGTAAGCATATACCACCAGGAGTGCATATTGCGCTTTCAGGGTATCCAGGTCTTTCTGCAGGGTTTTTACATCCCGGTAAGCGGAATTGATATCGCCGTTAATGAAATTGATTTCTTCGTTGATATTATTGATGAGGCGGGAACGGGCGGAGATTTTATCCCGAAGCGCCCGCAGCTGACCAAGACTTTCTTTGGTAGACTTCTTGGTTTCCTTCAATTGTTCATTGGCATCATCTATTTCTTTCTGCAGTTCTCTTTTTCTTCGCTCCAGTTCCTCCCGCGACTGTTGCTGCTGCCCATTATTCTGGGCAACCAACATGGCTGGCATTAACCATAGCATCAACATGAACGGGATAATCTTCTTCAAATACAACATGACTTATTTTAGTAACTGCAAATTAAATAAATATACAACGTTTATTAGTTTAATGAAGATGACTTTTATGGAGTGTTCAACTTACATACGTTTATAGCTAGATGGCATGTTAAACGGAAAGCTGAGCGGGATGTCAAAATCATAGCGGGTGAAATCGAGCGCTACTTTGGTGACATTTTTTTCCTCCACGTAAATACGGCGGGTAACAGGGAATTTACGGCCTGCTACTTTCGTATAATCTCCGTAGGTAAGCTCACAGGAGCGTTTTACCGGGTTGCTGCTGTCTTTATCCATAACTTTGCTCTGTTGTAACCCGTAATCGTCTGCAAACACATTAAACAGGCTTACAAACTTTGGATGATTGCAACTAAAGGAAACAATGGAAGGTGTTTTTACCACCTGGTATACCGAGTCCGTCAGATATATTGGATTACCAATCAACATATCCTGCAGGGTCTGGAAATCGAATGGTATTCCCAGCAGTTCCTCTGCATCTGCCATCTTCCGGAGGAATAACTGTTTATCCAAACGGTTATACATTCTAAGGCTATCCGGCGTAATCACGGCTCTTATTACTTCATCTACTATTGGCGCCGAAATAGATATCCAGATAATACTATCCTTCTTAATACGGAAGGTAGCATTCAGGTTATTATGGCTCTTTTTATCGGTTTCAAATGCCAGCTTCATTTTGCCGGAAAATGTATTAAAATCAATGTGATTGTCATGTATGCCCTTCAGCATTTCACTGGTAAACCTGGCCATCTCCTCGTTAGCCGAACTATCTTTCACCACTGTTACTTTATTAGTATCAGCAGCCAGGAATGTAGTACGGGCCAGTTTTTTGGGATGACGACAGGCCACCATACCCAGGCCAATGGTTACAATTAAAAGTGTGACGATGGTTTTTCTCTTCATTGAGCGATAAACTTATAGCTAAAAGCTTATTGAATATATCTTTTTTCAGCGATCTTCCTGGCCAGGTCAACAGACGAAGCACCCTTGTCTTTCGCCATCTGCCAGTATTCCACTGCTTTTGTTACTTCTTTCAGATTAAACAGGATATCCCCGTAATGCTCCAATACATTAGGGTTCTTCTGCGCATCTGGGTATTGTAGTGCTTTTTCAATCCACTGTTTGGCCTCTCCAAACTTTTCCTGACGGAAGAGAATCCAGGCGTAAGTATCCATGTAGGTTGGACTTTCTGGTTCTATTTCCAGGGATTGCCTGGACAACTCTGCTGCCCTGTCGAGGTTTTCTCCGCGCAGTGACAGGTAGTAGCTGTAATTGTTCATGATCAGCGCATCTTTAGGCCGTAGTACCAGGGCCAGTTCGTAGCTGCTGTCTGATTGCCGGTGTTGCCCGGTAGCATGGTAAGAATCTCCCAGCAGTGAATAAATATCTCCCAGGAACCTTTTCTCGCCATTCCCTATTTCCAGTGCGGCGTTCAGCGAATTAATAGCATTGGGGTATTGTTGCAAAAGAAAACTGGCTACCCCTTTAAAGTAATAGCCCATAAATTCTTTCGGGAACTTGTTGGTTACATTATTGCTGAGGGTCAGCAGCGCCGTAGGATCTTCCTTACGGGAGTAAATCCACATCAGTTGATACCAAACAGAAAAACGGGTATCATCCAGGCTCAGGGCTTTTTTATAGCTGGTTTCCGCACTATCAAGCATATCGGCCTGTGAAAACATATCGCCACGAAGGGCGTATGCTTTCGCGTCTTTGGGATGTGCTTTAATAATAAGGGAGGTCAGCTGCAGGCCTTCACTCAGTTTGGAAGTATCCGTATTCATCATCTGAAGATATGGATACACATAAGCTACTTTTTCATCGATACTATAACCTGGATTGACAAAGGCCTTGGTAAGATTAGTCCAATAGGTAGCTGTATCGTTATTCTTTCTGGCATAAGAAGCCAATGCAATCAGCGCCCTTGGATTATCAGGATCTTTAGTCAGGATGGTGTGATATATTTCCGCAGCGTTTTCAATGCGGTCATTGGCATCATATATTTCCGCCAGCAAATAATAATACCTGGTTTCCTGTGGATCCTGGTTAATGAGTTTTTTAATCTCTGCTGCCGCCTCATCTACCATACTCATTTTGAGCAGGAGTTTTTGTTTTTGGTAGATGAGTTCCTCTACCACCCCTACTTTATCTTCGAGTTGATTAAAGGCTGCCAGGGCTGACGCGGGTTTATTGGCTTTAGCCAGCAATACTCCTTTGTTGTAGAGGTAGTCTTCGTTGTCGGGGTATCTCTTGGTAAGTCCATCAAAAACGAAGGCGGCGCTATCGAATTTTTCATTGACAGCATATGCATCCGCCAGGGTTACCTGGAACCAATGATTTTCCGGGTCAATGGCTACTGCCCTGCGTGCAAAGATGAGGGCATTACCGGCGTTTTGTACTTCTATGAACAGGCGTGCCAGTTCATAGTTAACTGTCGCATTATTTTTATTCAGCCGTAAATAGTCAGCATATTGGGTGATAGCCGTACGATAGTCGCCCAGCATTTTAGAACGCTGCGCGGCAAAAAAGAGACTATCTGCGCGCTGTGACAGCACAGCAGCATTTTTAACGGAAGTATTGCCACGTGAGGCCGATTGTTTAGCACCACTGCAAGCTCCCATTAATAAAATACCTACCAGCCCTATAACGGTGAAGTATATCCGCATTTATCAGGATTTACCGGTATGTCCAAAACCTCCTACTCCTCTTTCTGTTTCAGAGAGTACAGTTACCGGTTCTATCACTGCCTGTACAAAAGGAGCGATGACCATTTGGGCAATGCGATCACCGGGTTGTATGGTTTGCGGTTCGTTGGACAGGTTAATCATGATAATTTTAATTTCCCCACGATAATCTGCATCTATGGTACCGGGTGTATTGAGCAATGTTAATCCTTGCTTGATAGCCAGACCGCTACGTGGGCGGACCTGCGCTTCATATCCTGCCGGCAATTCCATGAACAGTCCGGTAGGTATTAGCATCCTTTCCAGCGACTGTAAAGTAACCGCTGTTTCCAAATGTGCGCGGAGGTCCATTCCTGCCGCATCTGCCGTTGCATAAGCTGGTAATTCGTTACCTGACTTATTGATGATTTTCACTATAATATCCGCCATTGAACAAAGATATTTTAAAAAAATTACGAATTGCGAATTACTGGGTGATATGCTCCAGTAATACAACTGCATGGGCTGTAACGCCTTCCTCACGGCCTACAAATCCCATTTTTTCTGTAGTAGTAGCCTTCACAGAAACATCTTCCACACTGATATGCAGTGTATCTGCAATCACTGCCTGCATAGCGGGCACGTAAGGCTTAATTTTAGGCGCCTCCAGGCAAAGGGTACTGTCTACATTCACTACCTGGTAACCTTTTTCACCAATCAGTTGCAGGCAACGGGCTAATAATATTTTACTATCGATGTTTTTGTAAGCATTATCTGTATCCGGGAAATGAACGCCAATGTCACCCAGTGACAGTGCTCCCAGCATAGCATCGCAGATGGCATGCAATAACACATCCGCGTCGCTGTGTCCCAGTGCTCCCTTATGATGAGGTACTAACACCCCTCCCAGCCAGAATTCACGTCCTTCTACCAGCTGATGAAAATCTACCCCCAGTCCAATACGTATCCTACTCATAGTTGTAATAATTTAATCATTTTGCCAATCCGCAAGGTAAGCCTTTCACGCAAAGGAGCAAAGAGCATAAAGCAGAAGGCATAAAGCAAAAAGCTATTGTAGTGGAGACAGTAGCGGAGAATAATATTATTCCCGTTATTCTCCGCTACAATAGCTTTTTGCTTTATGCCTTCTGCTTTATGCTCTTCAGGAAATTTACCAGCCTGTGCGGCTCTCTTCATCTCTTGGCCCCAGGTCAAAGGTCAGGGTAAACCGCAGGGTATTTGACAGCGGATTACGTTGTGTACCTGATCCTGATGGCACCAGATAGGAAAAGTTAAGGCCAAATATGTCGTACTTCACACCGATACCGGCGGTGAAATACTTACGGTTACCTTTATTTTTGTTTTCATTAAAATATCCCGCTCTTACAGCAAACTGCTTGTTGTACCAGTATTCCATCCCTAATGAATACATCAGTTCCTGCATTTCTTCCTTAAACCCTCCGGGGGCGTCTCCAAAAGAGCTGAACATCCCTTCCAGGGAGCTTTTACTTTTGTACCTGCCGGCTGAATCTGGTGTTGGTACCAGTAATTTATTGATATCCAGCGCAAATGTCAGCTCATTGTTTTCATCCAATGCTACGGTATAGGCAGAACCGATACCGAGGTTAGTAGGAATAAAATCTTTTTCCTGTGCGGAGCTCAGGTAGGAAATTTTTGTACCCATATTGGAAATTGCAGCGCCGATGTTTAATTTATTTACCAGCCCATCTGCTCTTTCGAAATCTTTGGTATAAAAGCCGGATAAATCCACCGCAAACGCTTTGGCAGCCTTTACCTGCATTCCATCTACGGATTGTCCGTTGGCCAGGTTAGAGTAAATGAAATGTCCCGTTAGCCCAATACCGAAATGGTCTGATAATTTGCGGGCATAGCCTGCGTCCAGCGCAAATTCCCGTGCATGGAAATCCTGGATGGGTGCACCGTCTCTATCGGTAAATGCGATGGTACCCAGCGAAAAATAACGTAATGAACCAGCTACGGCCTGGTGCTCATCCAATTTTGTATAACCGTTCAGGCTAGCCAGGAAGACGTCGTTTACCAGCTCTTTGAGCCAGGGTGTATAGGTAACCGCAATTCCCGCACTCTTTTCCGCGAATGGCAGCTTGGAAAGATTGTTATATATAGAATAAGCATCTCCTGAAAGCCCTAATCCCACATCGCCCATGGCTCCACTACGTGCATCTGGTGTAATTCGCAAAAACGGCACGGCGGTATTAATAGGTACTGAACGACCATCTAACTGCCCCGAAGGAACTTGCGCTGAAGATTTAAAACTTATGAAAGTACCGTAAATGAACACAAGGCCCATTGTTACCTTTCGGATCATGCAGATTTTGTATTTGATAAGGATGTAAAAATAATCTTATTTATTAATATAACACAGAAAGGGGTTTAATTGGGATAATGGTAAAAATATTTTCCTGCATAGGTTATAACAACACCAGCTTACCACCCTTGCTCGTCGCTCTCTTCGTGGTTCTGATGGTTATGCTGTACACATATATGCCCGGGGGTAATTTAACGCCGGCATCACTACGTCCATCCCAGAGCATGCCATCATAACGACCAGCTGTTGAAATTATTGTACTATGCATTGTTTTAACCAGTGTCCCCCCTACCGTAAATATCCGTAATGTTAGTTGTAGTTCCTGTCCCTGTTGATTATGCAGGAAAGTGAAACGTGTTACATCACGGAAAGGGTTTGGATAATTCCTTACTTCCTCTACAGCCAGCATCCCTTCTTCCGTTACTTTAAAATAAAGGGTGGTGGTTGCCACGTTATTGTAGGTATCCCATGCTTTAATTGTTATCCTATGCTCTCCTGCTGATAAACCACTCAAGGGAAACAGTACACTTCCTCTTTTATAGTTATTCAAAGATGACTCAAAATAATCATTTAATACAATATATTCCCCACTATCCAAAATCGCCACCAGGCTATGTGCACTATTATTCCCGGCTATATTAATGCCGCTGCTGTCTGCCAGATCTATCATTAACATCGGATCAGGGCTGGTAATATCCCCATTTCTGAATTGCCGGTTATTAAGCCAGGCATTGATAGTGGGACCAGTAATATCGGTACCGGGCCTGGCAATAATTCCACCCGTGACAAAGTTATTAAAATACCCATTGCCATCCCGTTGATCGTTGCTGGTATAATAGCTGATCTTCCCTTTTCCGGTGCCTTCACGAATATCGCGGGGCGCCACAAATGTAAGGGAAAACTTGCCTGCTGTAACCGTTTGTGTTCCCTGGAATAAAACATTTTGCTGTACCTTATAAGCAGCTACCTGGCTACCAGCATCATTTCCACGCGTTTTTTGCAGGGAAGGCTGATCATATATAGTAGTATAGAGTGTACCATTATAATCCAGTATGGGATTCCCCCCCGCATCGGTAATATGTCCTTTAATGGTATAGGTACCCAGTCCTTTTAATGTATCTGTACCGGTTAGTGGCTGCCCGTTGATGCTGTCCGTAACTACTTTGCAGGTGGGAAATGCCAGTGTTAATGCCGGATCTCCCAATAGCTGAAACTTCCGGTTATTGACGGCATCTGCTGAGCTACCGTAGGTGGCATTCTTGGCCAGCATGGCTGCGGTTCCCAGCGCCGGCATCCGGCCATTGGCATCCAGGGTAAACGCAACTTTCAGGTAGTTGGCATTCATCAACTGGTTAGACGCCGCAAAAACAGCGCGGGTAGTTGTCATTAAAGCAATAGCACCACCGGATTGTTGCAGTAATATTTTATGCCCCAGGGAAGTTATTCCCGGATCATCATAAGGCGCAAAGTCACAGGTAGCGGTAATAAAAAGCGGTAGTTTATGATCGTTATGCCAGGCATTGATACTATTGGCGTCCATGATATTTTCAGCCGCCAGGCGGGAGTTGCTGCCATGGCCGGAATAGTTCAGTACCAAAGCACCTTTGTTGATCCGGCTGGCAATGGCGGTATTTACCTGCGGATAGATGGCGCCACCCGGACCTTGTTCCTGTGGATAAGCATCCAGGTAAATTTTTTCTGTATTCAGTAAGGGGGCGCTTCCATCTATTACTGTCGCCATTTTTTCGGCGTCATCAAAATGAAGGTTATTGTCTTCATCATCAGCCAGCAAGGCTACCTGGTTGCGCCAGGGACCGAAAGCAGCTGGTTGCCGGTAGCTGATAATTTTATCCACGGCCAATGTTGCTTCACCAACATTGCGCGCCGGGATCCGGCCGATACCGATATCCAGCAAATCCGGGACACTGGTTTGGGTAATATCTCCCTTATCTTTTAATATTCCGAAATAATCGTCTGATACATAGGAACGGATAGCATCCAGGGAAGCTTCGCTCTGCCAGGAGGGAACATCGTTGGTATTGTTTTTAATGCGCTGCCGGTAATCGTAAGAAGCGGCACCAAACAATAACAGGTAGCGGGGTGCTGGTCCCCGGTCGTAAAACATTTTTACATAATCGCGGATGGCTGTTGGATCCGGGCTGCCAGCCGCAAACTCATTATATACCTGGTCTACAGTGGTTACCTGCACCTGTAACTGATTTTGTGCGCGGTGCAGGGCGGCTAACCTTTCTGCCGCCCCCCTCAGTGGCTGGGTAGTAATAATAATCATATCTGCGGGGCCATTGCCATGCAAATCCTGGTTCACTACCGGGCCGGCCAGGGAGGGTTGTAATGTTGCCTTGTCAGCAAAAGCCATGTATTCATGAAGCGTATCATTGCTTCCGGCAAACACCAGTGAATCACCCTGTTGTTGATATTTAACCAACACCGGCTTTACCGGATCGGTAACATCCCATATTTTCGTTTGCGCATCGGCGTTATGCAGCGCAAAAAGGCTGTTTTGTTTACTATTGGTATACAATGTACTGCGAAAATCAAGCTGGCCGGTTGCCGGCATTACCAGGGGGCAACGGGCCTGCACTTCCAGGTAGTCGAGCCATCCACGGTCATTGATGTTATTAGGATCAAATATAACGCCTACGTCCAGTTGCGCCTGGGTAGCGGTAGCGGTACCTGCACCCGTAGCGGTGGTGGCTACCCCTTCAAAAATATTGTCTGTTACCGGGAGGAAATATAGATTACTGATGGCAGTGACCTGGTTAACGGTGGCATTAAAATTACAGCCCCCGCTACTGCGGGCAGCTGCACGCATACGAATGGTTACCGGGCTGACGGGTGCTGCCGGCAGCGTGAACCGGTAATTACGGGTCAGTCCCAATACCTTGCTCCACTCGGCCCCCCACCACTGCTTGCCACTGCCCAGGAAGTTAAAGCTGTCGCGTTCAAAAAAGGCCCGATAGTCAAAGGCATATTCGGGAGTACCGGTAACCGGCTGATGATCATCGGTCTTTATGCGTAATCCATCTCCCCCAACTGTTATATAATACCAGGCGGCGTCCGCATAGAGGTTCTTTTTGTGAATAAATGCGCCGGTCCCCTGGTTATATTGCCAGCTATGGGGCCCCGGGGCATAAAACAGCAGGTAGTCATTTCCATCCAGCATACCATCGCCTCCGTCTTCCGCATAGAGGGCTACTTCTGCCAGGTCATCGTAGCGGGGTGTGGCATTGGGTTCTCCTAACATTTGCCCGCCGTTGCCGAACAGCCGGATACTTCCGGTAGCTAATTGGCCGGAATTAATGCCCATGCTTTTCAGGAAGGCTATATCTATTTTATAGATTCCCGGATCGGTGATGGCAAGCTTGTACCAGCTGCCGGCTGCCAGGACAGAATTTTTTTTATATTGACGAATACTGCTTTGGGCAAGTATTTCCTGTTTCCCCAGCAGGGTAATAAGGAATATCCCGATAAAAATATAATTGAGTTTCATTATCTTAATCGCAGTTTTTCGATCGGTTGATATAGATAATCCTTTATCAGCAGGGACGAATGGCAGCAAATTACAAATTAATTTTTTTCGCCATAAAATAAAAAAGAGTACATTTGCGTTTACTGTAAATATACTAGACTAAAGCTGTATCGCATGCGTAGATTAACCTCTTTATCATTGCTCGTAGGTACCAGCGTAATGCTATCCATGAGTGCCTGTCATAAAGACGGCGGGGGACTTTTCGGTAAGAAGAAGCAAGCTTCTTCCGCTACTGGCTGGAACTACAACGACCAGAAAATGGGCGGTTTCAGCGTAGCTAAAAACGTTGACCAGCAAACCGGACCAGGACTTGTTTTCGTACAGGGCGGTACGTTTGCAATGGGAGCAACGGAGCAGGATGTAATGGGCGACTGGAATAACATTCCACGTCGTATCACTGTTTCCTCATTCTACATCGATGAATCTGAAGTAGCCAACGTACATTATCGTGAATATTTATACTGGTTGAATCGCGTTTATGGCGAATCATTCCCGGATGTTTACCGTAATGCACTGCCCGATACCCTGGTATGGCGTAGTGAACTGGCCTACAACGAGCCATTGGTTGAATACTATTTCCGTCACCCGGCTTATAACGACTATCCGGTAGTAGGTGTAACCTGGAAACAGGCCAGCGACTATTGTAAATGGCGCTCTAACCGTGTAAACGAAAAATTACTGATGGACAAAGGCCTGCTGTCTAAAGCAGATGTAGGCAACCAATCAGACGACAACACCTTTGATACCAAGTCTTATATGGCTGGTTTGTACGAAGGAACTCCCGGTAAATTGTCTAAAGGAGCTAAACAACAATTTAAAAACGCAGACGGAACTCCCCGTAATGCTGTTTTTGAAGATGGTGTAATGTTACCTAACTACCGTCTCCCAACAGAAGCGGAATGGGAATACGCTGCACTGGGTTATATTGGTCAAAACCCTGGCCCTTCAAAAAAAGAAGGCAAACACGGGGAAGAGCTGATCATGAACAAACAGGTTTATTCCTGGGGTACCAACACCAGCGGTTTACGTGATATCCGCCGTGGTACTATGCAAGGTCAGTTCCTGGCCAACTTCAAGCGTGGTTCCGGTGATAACATGGGTGTGGCCGGTGGTTTGAACGACCGTGCTTCTATTCCTGGTCCTATCCGCTCTTTCTATCCTAATACGTTTGGGATCTACAATATGTCCGGTAACGTATCAGAATGGGTACTGGACGTTTACAGACCGCTGAACCCCATCGATGGAGAAGACTTCAACTACTTCCGTGGTAACAAATTCCAAACTGTTTATCAGAACGAAAATAAAGAACTGGAAAAAGACAGTCTCGGTCACCTGAAAATGCGTGATGTAACTGACGAAGAGAGTGCTAACCGTTTGAACTACCAGAAAGGTGATGTAATCAACTACCTGGATGGTGACTCCCTTTCACAGGTGGAATATGGTTATGGCGTTACCTCCCTGATCAATGATAAATCTCACGTGATCAAGGGTGGTAGCTGGAATGACCGCGCTTATTGGCTTTCACCTGGTAACCGCCGTTACATGCAGGACGATATGGCCACTAACACTGTTGGTTTCCGTTGTGCAATGGACCGTGTAGGTAGCCCTGAAGGTAATAAGTTCAAAACAGGTAACCTGTTTAAGAAACAACGCCAGAAGAGATAATTCAATAAAGCCGAAAGCATAAAGCTGAAAGCAAAAAGCCATAAAAGCGAATGACCTAAGCAAAGATTAATATCCGCTTAGGTCATTCGCTTTTATGGCTTTTTGCTTTCAGCTTTATGCTTTCGGCTCCCAGAGCTCCAGTATTTCTTCTGTATGATTTTTGGTATCCGGCTTCCTGATGATATGTGCAATCACCCCTTTTTCATCAATGAGAAAAGTAGTGCGGTGGATACCATCATACACTTTTCCCATCATTTGCTTTTCTCCCCAAACACCGTACTGATTCACGATCTTGTGGTCTTCGTCTGCCAGTAAGGTAAAAGGCAGTTCAAATTTTTCGATAAACTTCTGGTGACTTTGTTCGCTGTCTGTGCTCACACCTACTACCACGTACCCTTTTTTCAACAGCGCGTCATAATTATCACGCAGGTTGCAGGCCTGAGCGGTACAACCAGGGGTATTGTCTTTCGGGTAAAAATACAGCACCACGCGTTTCCCTTTAAAGTCAGTCAGGGACACGGTTTTACCGTGCTGATCATGTCCTTTAAAAACCGGGGCTTTGCTACCTTCCTTTAAGTTTGTCATATAGCGTTTTTTAGCTGTTATTAGAATACTAGCGTTTGAAAGAGAGGCGGTAAGTGCCTTCATTGCCGGCAATATCCGTTACTTTCATCACCAGGATATGTGTACCTGGCTGACAGTGTTCATCAAATGTATAAGTCAGTACGTTTCCTCTACGGGAAAACAGCAGCCATTTGCCATCCAATTCTGCGCGATAGCTTTTAATACCGCTGGCATCACTCATAGCAAAAGCGATTTTGCCGGCCCGGGCAAGATTGGCCCCAGGTTTCACACCTAACGGCGTTACCTTAGGTGCTACCGTATCTACCTCCAGGTGGAAATTACCGAAGTCGCGGAACGAACCTCTGTACCAGCCGTTTTCCAGCGTGGTGGATGAAGCGTTACTACCCATCCCTTCACGTACCATTACCACTTTAGATTGCAGATTCTCCGGCACATTACGGGAAGGCTTCAACAACACATTAAAGTAGTCGTGTACCGGCACCAGTGGCGTATGCAAATGATATACATTAGAATAGGCTTTATTGCTTACTGACGGGGTTTCAGCGTAGTTGAAACAAATTTTATCATATAGTGCCTCTTCATCCAGGTAAAACTCTACCTGGTTATTTTCGAAGATATTGCGTGAATCCGGGTACATTTCGTTAGCGCAGGTTTTATCTGCCGCTTCCGGGCCGCCCTGTTGCAGGTGCAACTTTACGGTGGAGGTGTTGCCATAGGCATCTTTTACCAACAGCTTCACTTCGTGTACGGCTCCATCTTCCAGGTGAATGGTACCATCGCCTTTCAGGTCGTGGTAAATATCCAGCTTGTTGCCAGGCAGCGAGAAAAGCAGCTGATAGTAAGGACCACCGCCCTTCTTCACTTTGTAATCGATATGTGCGTTGAGATAACGGGTTTCGTCGTAACCGATATTATCCAGTTGGAAATCGATGTCAGGTTCCCCGTTTTGCAGCAGCGTTACTTCGTAGATGCCGTAGATGTTACCGGTATTCATGCGGTCAACGGCACTTATTCCCAGGCTCGCTTTTGCAGCATTGATTTTAATGACCGGCTGAGTGGTTACATATTCACCGTTTACCTTTTTCACCGGCAGCATAATAGGTTGCTGTTCGTAGATACTTTTATCGCGGTCATATACGGCAATGCGGTATACGTCTGGCGCATGGGTATCTGCGATATCAAATCCAAAGAGCAATGGATTCAATGGTTTTTCTGATTGGGTATTGCGGATTTCGAAGTGCAGGTGTGGGCCGGCAGAACCACCGGTATTACCGCTCCAGGCAACAAAATCTCCTTTCTTTACCGGGAACATGCCAGCTGGGATAACCAAATCACTTGCCCAGCTTTCTGCCTGGTATTGTTGCTTCTTCACATATTGCTGCAGGGCAGGGAAAAAAGCGTTCAGGTGGGCGTATACTGTCGTGTAGCCATTGGGGTGAGTAATGTATAACACATTCCCAAAACCCGTATGGGATACCCCAATACGACTCACATATCCATCTGCGGCTGCATGTACAGGCAGATTCTCCTTTTGCTGGGTTTTAATATCCATTCCTGAATGGAAGTGATTGGGGCGCAACTCACCAAAGTTTCCGGCCAGCTCTATCGGAACATTCAACGGATTTCTGAAATAGCCTTGCGGATAGTCCTTTACCGGAATGGATTGCGCCTGTAATAATTGCGGTAGTAAGCAAAATAAACCGATGACTCTCTTCATAATATTGCAAATGTAGGGAAAAGCGTAGTTTATGGTATCTCCTGGTGGCCTTCCATTTTTTTAAGGTGCAGGCAGGGGAAAAATTTAGGGAGATGGATACCGCCGTGGCGTTTCCATCTCCCTAAAACAAATTGTTATAATATTATTGCTTACAGTTGCTTCTTAATAGTGCTGACAAGCTCCTGGAATCCCGGTTCTTTGCGGATTTCCGGCTGCCAGGCAAATCCCATTTTACACAGGTCATATTCCTGGATAATGGTAGCCCCTTCTTTGCCCTCTTCTTTCCCTAATACCCAAACGGTATCAGAAATGGCAGCGGCATTTTCAATATCATGACTAACAATAATCAGCGTATTTTCTTCATGCAGGGTAGATACTTTGATCAGCAGCTGAATCACCTTATCGATCATGAGCACATCCAGTCCGGAAAAGGGCTCATCCAATAAAATAAACTTGTTGCCGGTAAGTACCTGCTGAATAATGCTCACACGCTGGCGTTGGCCACCACTGAGCTGTGCCGGGTATTTCTTCAGGTGTTCTGTTAACTGAAAGGTACCTGCATAGTCTTCAATAATGCGCTTTTTCTCCTCTTCTGTCAGCTTAACAGTCGCATTATCCAGTCCTATTTTCAGGTTATGATAAATAGTACGGTGGTTAAAGAGGATATAGTTTTGTGGTACAATTCCTACTTCTCCTGCTTTCACCGGATGTTGGTCGCTGTCTATTTTCACCACACCCTGTGTTGGCTGAATCAGCCCGGACAGAATTTTAAACAACTGGGTTTTACCAATACCACTTCGGCCGATCAATGAAACCACCTGTCCCTGTTGCATATCCGGGCGATGAATATCATGAATACAGAAGTTAATATTGCGGAGAATGGTTTTATCGCCATACTGCAGCGTAATATTTTCCGCAGTCAGCAACGGCGCGTGTTTCGTATATACGTTGGCGTTCATTAGCGGGTAGAAAGTTTAGTGTAAGGAAATAACCACTCCCGGAATTTACCAAGAATATAGTCAAAAAAGATACCCAGCAAAAAGATGATCACCAAAGTACTGAATACTACGTCCAGTTGTACATATTTGTTAGCGCGGATCAGCATTACGCCAAGACCGCCTTCACTCATGCTCAATCCTTCTACAGAGGTAATCATGAGCCAGGCAATTGCGAAGTTTTGACGCATTACTTCAAATACCTGGTCCAGTCGTCCTACGATAATCACTTCCCATAAGGTTTTCCAGCTATTCATACGCAGGGTGGTACATAACTCAAATTCCTGTTTATTGATGCCATCGATTACAGAGAGCAACGAAGTAACAAAGAAGGGAACAATACCAAAAATCAGCAGGCTGAGCTTTAGTTCGTGTCCGTTCTGTGTCCACAGGGTAAAGAGAAACGTTAAACCCGTCAGGGTAAGATAACGACACTTAATAACGAAGCGTGCAATTGGATTAAAGAAAGGAACAATTGACAGGTAACTGATCACCAGTGCAATCACAATCGAGATAAACATCCCTTTGATAGTGAGTACCAGGCTGGCGAATAAATCATCGATAAAGGATGGATTTTGAACTATTTTACCCAGTGTTTGCAATACCTTCAACGGTGTTGGAATTAAACCACCCCCGCTAAGCTGCCATGCTACCAATGCTATTATTACTTCTACAACTATCAGCGATATCATCGCACGGCGGTTGAGTGTACGCAGTGGTTCAAAAAAAGATTTAATCACGTTCAAGCTATTGTATGGATGAAAAGGGCATTGTGTTGTCCGGGAATTCCCGGACAACACAATGATCACATTACTGACCTAATACGATTTGTACGCGGCGGTTTTTAGCGCGACCATCATTCGTATTATTATCGGCAAGTGGTTTGGATGCACCATAACCTTTTGATTCGATACGGGCTTCCGGCAGGCCTTTACCTACGAGGTAATTTCTCACTGCATCTGCACGTTCGTTAGATAATTTTTCGTTGGCGGTTTCATTACCTACGTTATCAGTATGACCGTATACCCCTACTTTCAAACCTTCTGCTACTACGGCACTTTTCAGGATTTCATCCAATACTATGTGTGAAGCAGCTTTGATTACCGCACTACCGGTTTCAAACTGGATCTGGTAAGATTTGGAAGATACTTCTGAAGTAATGTTATCAGCATACTTTTCCTTGATCGCAGCACCTTCCAGCAGTTCAGGGTGATTAGCCACCACAGAAGCCAGGAACGACTTGTCTACTACCTGGGCATATCCAGGATAAGTAGGCATCACTTCAGGATACATTTTGGCCAGGATTTCACCGAAAGTAGCATACACGATTTTGTAACGGTCAATTCCATCTTTACCCATACCAAAAGTATTAGCGGCATCGGTGAGGTTGAACGCCATAGATCCACCCAGCGGGATAGTCAGACCCTGAATGTCTTTTTCTTCCACGCCGTTGTAATATTTCAGCCAGTAAGCGCCGTTCTGCTCGTTGTACACTTTTGCAGAAACGTCACCGGCAAAGGCTTTCGCATCATTGAAAGAACGTACCTGGTCGCCGGCTTGTGCCAGTGCGATGATCAGGTTTTCGATATCTGTGCGGTGATCGTAAGCAAACTTTTTGATGGTGATGGTGATATTCGGCATCTGTGACGTGTATTCACGGGTAGAAGCGATATTTACCAGGCCACCTTTTTTCTGTGCTACGTTCACGTCGCCCGGAGTCCAGGTAGCTACAGCGTCTACACCTACTGTGGTGTCTTTGCTGGTTTTCTTACCATCAATTACCAGTTTGCGGTTTTCTTTATAACCTGCAATGTATTTGGCGCCGGCATCCAGGAAGTCGTTCGCAGCAATGATATTGATGGCATTGCGATCGTACGATGTTTCATCCGGATTCACGGGGATATTGTTATCACCCGCCCATTTCAGCATGATATTCAGGTCACCGTCGCGGAGTACACCAGCAACAGTTTTACCAATAGCGCTTTTAGGGTCTCTTTTCCATTCAATAGGTCCCATCAGTTTATCTTCACCATAGCTTTTACCCATGGTATAGAAAGCGATGGGTTGATAGTCTGGTCCCAGTGGTTCCAGTTCTTTGCTCAATGCAGCAAAGAAAGCAGGCATACCATCTCCCATGAAGGAAGCGAAGATACCAGTGGTATTAGGATTCTTTTTATAATCCTGTGCAAACTTTACGATGTCTGCGAGGGATTTGTTACAGTCGTCCTGGCGTACCAGTTGTAACTGTAATTTGGCTTTATCGATCAGGGAACCTTTGGTAGTATTGACACCACCGTTGGCGTACATCAGTGCAAACTGGGAGTTCCACGCCATTACGCGCCAGGATATTTTGGTACCACCGTTCAGTGCTTCGGAACTTTCAGGTAAGGGCAACTTCACAGCATTCCCACTCAGTGATGCTTCTGCGGCATCCGGTAAGGTTACTTTTCCAATTTCGGTGGCAGCTTTTGCTTCTTTGGGGCGTTTATCCCACCATAACACTTTTCCTGCATAGATGGCACCTAACAGCAGTACGATGCCAAAAACCTTTCCACCGGGTTTTACTTTCACGGCCATAGTTGTAATATTTGTTGATTAGAGGTTGTTGTTTTAGTTAGCTTAACAGATCGTTGTAGTTATCAGTACGAACCGTACCAGGTTGTTGAGGTACGCGGGAAGGTTCCCATTTCTGTATGTCCAGTTTGTATGTTTTATCGGGGTCGTAAGACTCCAGCATTTTCAGGCCCTGCAGCTCATAGGTGGCATTATCCAGGTCTATAGAGCGCATAAAGTCTGTAGAATAGTTGATAGCTTTCTTCATGCTGGCCAGTTTGGTAGCAATATCTTCTTTCAGGAATTCCATAGATTGTTCTACCATCAGTTTTTTCTCCGGATCGCCGTTGAAAATTTTGAGTGCAGATGACAGGGCTTTGTTACCGGAGGTTACAGACTTGTAGAGGTCTTTTTTCAGTTCCAGTTCATTGCGGGCATCTTCAATCATGTAACCGCTATTTTTATGCACTTTGGTGAGGTAGTCACCAATGCGGGCGAGGTTATCGCGTATAGGGGTCAGCTGTGCGATGTATTCCTTCACACGGGCAATTTGCCTGGTAGCGTTACCTAATTCCGGCAGCATGTTGTTGTTTTGGGCGGCTTTGGCGCGGCTCAGGAGCTGCGTCATTTCCTTTTCTTTGTCGCTGATCTTGAGATCAATTTTTTCTTTTTGCGCGTCTACTTCAACAGATTGTGCGTACAGTTTTTCGCGCTGTTCTTCCATATCGCCGATATAATCTTCTGCGATGAGGAAGGGATCCAGTTCAATGACCAGGCCTACGAGTTTTTTCATGAGCCACTCGTACAGGTAGAACAGGCTAAGGCGGAGTTTACGGTGTGTTACACAGTAAAGAAATACGCCCAAACATACCAGTGCGATACCAAAGTTGAGGGTGTTCCAAACCACAGCAGTGAGGATGGGAATTACATAGTACCCAATGGCTACCAGTAGCCCCAATCCGATCAGGATGCCGAATTTACCTCCTGGCCGGTTCCAATAAGATTTAAGTTTCTGCCCCTGATCGGTAGCAGGAAAGTATTGCGTCTCCATAGCGTTAAAGCGATGTTTCTATTTTTTGAATGTCTGTGTTTATTTTTCTGACCATAGCCTCGCAAGCCACCTGGTATCCCTGGCGGTTAGCGACAATTTTCTCCTCCTGTTCAGCCATTTGCTTCTTCAGTTGTTCTGTTGTAGCCTGTGCTTCTGTAATTTCTTTGGTAAGCTGTTGGATCAGGGCGGCATTATCTGCCATCTTCTTTTCCAGATCCTGTAATTGCTGATGTCTGCCATCTACTTCGGTACTGGCTTTATCGGCAACTGCTTTTTCAAATTCGGCTCTATCCTGCTCAATGATTTGTTTGTACTGGGCAGCGCTTTCAATGAGCCTGGTTTTGGTGAGGCCCTGGATGCTAAGGGTAGCATACACGGCAGCCATACGGGCGTTTTCGTCCTTTACATGCGCTTCCAGCGTGTCCATCATTTTCCAGAATTCGTAATAATCAGGCCCGGGGAAGTTGCTTTTTTCAAACAGCGTACTGAAGTGCTGCTCAAACTTGTCCATATCTGCAGCAGATAGGGCAACTGGCCCTGGTGGCCGATCCGGAGAGGGTGCTGACGGATTACTAAGCGGGAATTTTTGCGACAGAGAGGGCTGTTCAGGCCTTCTGACTTCGCTGTTTTCTTCGGGTTCAAATTCCACAAAAAGACCCATTGCTTTTTTTAGAAAGTTTGACATTAAAATTTGGGTTGAAGCATGAAAGTGGTTTTATATGTAGTGCTTTGTCTGTATAGGTTATATAACGTATAGGTGTTACATTAAATGCAAGTTATATGCCAATGTCAGTACAGGTGTATTTGTTCACATATAGGTGTTAGTTGATTTCGCTATAAATATATATATATTTCGCTGAAGTAGTGTCAAAACGGGGGAAAAGCGTGGCAGCAAGGGTTGAAACCGTATTAAACCTTCCGGGGAAGCCGGAATAGCCCGGAAATTTTGGTACAAAAAGAGTATTCCAGCCTCTGCCATATCCTCCATTACAGTTTATCCTCTTTTTATAGTACATTAGAACCCGCAAAACGTGCAAGCATACATGTCTATCAAGGTATCAGAACTTACTAAAGTATACGGGGAACAACGGGCAGTGGATGCAATCTCCTTCGAGCTAAAAAAGGGCGAAATCACGGGGTTTCTGGGGCCAAATGGCGCCGGAAAATCCACTACCATGAAAATGATTACCGGTTTTCTGCCCCCTACCAGTGGGAAGGCCAGCGTATGTGATTTTGATATCGTTACCCAATCCCTGGAAGTACGCAAAAGAGTGGGCTACCTACCGGAATCGAATCCTTTGTACTATGATATGTATATCAGGGAGTTCCTGGAATTTATAGCGGGCATCCACCAGTTGGGAAAGGCTGGTACACAAAGGATTGACACGGTAATACAACTCACTGGCCTTCAGCCGGAGCGTCATAAAAAGATCGGAGCACTATCCAATGGCTATAAACAGCGTGTAGGCCTGGCCCAGGCCCTGCTGCACGACCCTGAAGTACTGATCCTGGATGAACCTACTACCGGCCTGGATCCCAATCAGCTGGCCGATATACGGCAACTGATCAAAGAACTGGGCGCTAATAAAACGGTAATACTTTCCACACATATTATGCAGGAAGTAGCCGCGCTTTGCGACCGCGCCATCATCATTAACAAGGGAAAAATCGTGGCAGACGACAAATTGTCGGTATTGCAGCAAAACAATACCGGGAATGGTTATTTACAGGTTACCTTTGCGGAACCTGTTACGGAAACCGAGCTGCTGTCTATCGGCGGAATCACCCGTGTAGTGGCCGTAGAAGAGCATAGCTGGCAATTATTTACGAGCCAGGTAGATGAGGTAAGAAAAAACCTGCTACAATTTGCTTTGATTAATAACCGGAACATACTTTCTTTGCAGAGCAATTCACAAAGCCTGGAAACTATTTTCCGGGAAATGACGAAAAGCGCTTAGGCATCAGCTGCCAGCTGTAAGCTAGTGCAGCGAAGCATACCATATAACATATCCGTCTAGCTAACAGCTAACTGCTGGTAGCTAACCGCTAAATATCGCTAACAATAACAATTTTTTGAATTATGAGTACTATTTCAGAAATCCATGCCAGACAAATTCTCGACAGCCGTGGTAACCCTACAATTGAAGTGGATGTAACCACCGAAGACGGCCATTTTGGTCGTGCAGCAGTTCCATCCGGCGCCTCTACAGGTAAGCACGAAGCCGTAGAACTGCGTGATAATGATAAAAGTGTTTACATGGGTAAAGGCGTTCTGCAAGCTGTTGCTAACGTAAATGACATCATTGCGGAAGAACTGATTGGCTGGGAAGTTACAGACCAGGCCGGCATCGATAAAATGCTGATTCAATTAGATGGTACTCCAAATAAAGCCAAACTGGGAGCTAACGCTACCCTGGCAGTGAGCATGGCCGTTGCCAAAGCTGCTGCTGAAGAAAGCAACCAGCCACTGTATCGCTACCTCGGCGGTGTAAACGCTTTCACCCTGCCTATTCCTTTAATGAACATCATCAATGGTGGTGCACACGCAGATAATAAAATTGACTTCCAGGAATTCATGATTGTACCGGTTGGTGCACCTTCTTTCTCTGAAGGTCTGCGCTGGGGCGTGGAAATCTTCCATCACCTGAAATCTGTACTGAAGAAGAAAGGTTACAGCACCAACGTAGGTGATGAAGGTGGTTTTGCTCCTGAAATCCAGAGCAACGAAGAAGCCATCGAAACCGTACTGGAAGCTATCAAAGCAGCTGGTTACGAACCAGGTACCCAGGTAGCTATAGCACTGGATGCTGCCAGCAGCGAAATGTACGATGAAGCTACCAAGAGCTACAAATTCTACAAGAGCTCCCAAAAAGTAATCAGCAGCGATGAAATGGTGGCTTTCTGGACAGAATGGGCTAACAAATATCCGATCGTTTCTATCGAAGACGGTATGGCTGAAGACGACTGGGATGGTTGGAAAAAACTGACTGAGTCTATCGGTAAACGTGTACAGCTGGTAGGTGACGATTTATTCGTAACCAACGTACTGCGCCTGAAAGAAGGTATCGATAAAGGTATCGCTAACAGCATCCTGGTTAAAGTAAACCAGATCGGTACCGTAACTGAAACCATCGATGCAGTAAACATGGCCCACAAAGCTGGTTATACTTCCATCATGAGCCACCGTTCCGGCGAAACTGAAGATACTACCATCGCTGACCTCGCCGTTGCCCTGAACTGCGGCCAGATCAAAACAGGTTCTGCTTCCCGTACTGACCGTATGGCGAAATACAACCAGTTACTGCGTATCGAAGAAGCACTGGGTGAAGTAGCGATCTATCCTACTAACTCTATCAGCGTTAAGAAATAAAAATTACGAATTACGAATTACGACCTGTAGGGAGATTGTAAACGCGGATATTATTCGCTACCATCTCCCCACAACTTCGTAATTTGTAATTCGTAATTCTTTAGTAAATTGCCATATGTTCTGGTCCAAATCCATCCAAAAAATGCCAAAGTTTTTGAAGAATAAATTCTTCATAGCTTTTGCTGCCTTTGTGATATGGATCTCCTTCCTGGACAAAACCAACCTGATGTCCCAGTACCAGTTCCAGTCTGAGGTCAATAAACTGGAAAACCAGAAAGCTTTCTTTATACAGGAAATCAAACAAACCAAAGAAGAACAGCAGGAGCTGCTTTCCAGCCCTGAAAAACTGGAAAAGTTTGCCCGCGAAAAGTATTATATGAAGAAAGATAATGAAGACCTGTTCATTATCACCCCCGCCCCTAAGCCCTAACCCATACCCTGCTCTTGCGTATCTTAAAAATTTATCTTAAATTAACAATAGATAGAGCGCTTACACCGTTATAAAAAAGAACCTATTCTTAGTATTAAAATAATAATGCATGAGTAATTTTACACTTTCTGTACTGTCTACCCTGTGTCTTGTTACTAAAAGCGACATTAAACATCACCAGGAGGAACTTTCTTTAACCCAGGAAGAGCAGGCTTGCTTTGAAAGTGCCCAGGCAGCACTTAACACCGTTCGTTATTCACCACGGCCGGCTACGCTGCAGGTTATTTTTGACTATGCCGCCAACAAACAAACCTCGGAAGAAAAGTAAGAACGGTCTTTACTTTTTTCATTTTTCCTATCTTTAGGGCATGACTCAAAAAGAGCGTTATGCATTTGTTCTCAAGTACTTTGAGGACCATGCGCCCAATGCCGAAACGGAACTGATCTACGACAATCCATACCAATTGCTGGTAGCTGTTATCCTGTCTGCCCAATGCACTGATAAGCGGGTTAATATGACTACCCCCGCCATCTTTGACGCTTACCCGGATGTATATGCCCTCAGCAAGGCTACTTTTGATGACCTCTTCCCCCTGATACGGAGTATCAGCTACCCTAACAATAAAACCAAACACCTCATAGGAATGGCGGAAATGGTAGTGGAAGACTTCCACGGGGAAATACCTGCCACCGTACCAGAACTTGTGAAACTGCCCGGCGTAGGCCGTAAAACGGCCAATGTAATTACTTCGGTAGTACATCATCAACCGAATATGGCAGTAGATACACACGTATTCCGGGTATCTGCCCGTATTGGACTGACCACCAACGCCAAAACACCGCTGCAAACGGAACTGCAACTACTGAAACATATTCCAAAAGAGAAAGTACATATTGCCCACCATTGGCTCATTTTACACGGCCGTTATACCTGCATAGCCAGAAGCCCCAAATGTGGGGAATGCGGCCTCAGACCAGCCTGTAAGTATTATGCAAAGCTGATAAAAGCCAACTAACGATGCGCCCTTTTCTGACTGCTGCCTGGAGAAACCTCCTGATGATCAATTTCGAGGCCGATCCGGCGGTGCTCAAAGCCTATTTACCTGCCCATACAGAGCTGGATACCTGGAACAATACCCACTATGTTAGCCTCGTAGGCTTTCTTTTCCAAAATACAAGGGTAAAAGGTATTAGTTTGCCCGGCCACCGTACATTTGAAGAAGTTAATCTCCGGTTCTATGTACGTTTCAAACAGGATGGGACCTGGAAAAGAGGGGTCGTATTTGTAAAAGAGCTGGTTCCCAAGCCATTGATCACCTTTGTGGCAAATACCCTCTACAAAGAAAAGTATGCCACACATCCTATGGAGCATCGCTGGGACTACCCGGACGCTGATACGTTGAAAGTAGCCTATAAATGGAAAGTAAATAACGAGTGGAATCATTTAACGGCCACCGCATCACGGGCAACACAACCTATTATTACCGGCAGCGAAGAAGAATTTATTACGGAGCATTACTGGGGTTATACGCGGGTAGATGATCATACAACCGGCGAATACCAGGTTACTCATCCACAGTGGCATACCCATCCGGTGAGCGATTTCAGTTATCATTGCAGTACACGGGCCCTCTATGGTGCAGCTTTCGAAAACATGCTACAGCAACCACCGCGCAATGCGCTGCTGGCAGCAGGCTCTGAGATCTCCGTGATGCCCGGTAGAAAAGTCCGGACCGGCACCTTATAAGCGAAGAAAGTTTAGCTGACTTTTACAAAGATGGCTTTCCCGAAAGAGTGGTTAACTTCTACCAGTACCAGTGTACCATTTTCATATTTAAATATGTTCTTTTTCCCTTCCGGTAAAGAGAGTTCATACATGCCTCCACCCAGCGATTTTAAGGGCAGGAACCGGCCCAGCGTTTCAGAGAATACGCGTGTGAGCTGCCTGGGTTCAGCAAAGTAAAGATCTGCCACACATTCTTCGATCTCTGCATTATTTAATACTGACTTTTCCCCGTCTACCGTAATCGTATATTCTTTACCGTTACGGATGGTGGTGGTACTTTTTTTATCTTCTCCGTTTTTAATGCGGGAAGACTTTGCATTAGTGAGTACGTTATTACTGTATTCGTTAATGATATCGCTGTTTATTTTCGATAGCATCACCTGTATACGTGTTTTGATAATAATACTTTTGGCAGCTCCGCTGGTTTTACGGTTAGCTTCAATGGTGCCTACCGCATGGTTCCCAATTCTCACTTCAAAAGTATTTACCTGGGCACTTGCCTGTACATACACTACAGCTACAGTAATAACGGTTAGCAATACACGAAAAAGGTTATACATAATAATCAACTTAAACTAACAAAAAAATGTAGCTGCGAATAGTCTGCCGATACAGAAAAATACAAAAAATCCTGTCACGGCGGACAGGATTTTTTATTGTGCAGTAAAACAATATGTTGTGGGAATACCTATGCGAGCATTTCTTTGATCTTTGTCACCAGTTCTCCTTTCGTAATAGGAACACCCATAATCTTATTATAGCCTTGTGCATCAATGAGGAACTGATCACGGATAATTTTGATCAGCTGACCATTGTTGATTTCCGGGATCAATACTTTATCGTAGCTATGGAGTATTTCACCGAGGTTTTTAGGGAATGGACGGATATGACGGATGTGTGCATGCGCCACTTCGTGTCCTTCTGCGAGCAGGTCTAACACGGCGCTTTTAATAGCACCATAAGTAGATCCCCAGCCGAGCACCAGTATTTTTCCTTTTTCCGGCCCCAGTTCAATTTTCTGTAACGGAATATGATCTGCAATCTTATCTACTTTCTCCTGGCGAATTTTCACCATGAGCTGGTGGTTTTCAGGATCGTAGCTAACGTTACCGGTAATATTCTGTTTTTCGAGGCCACCAATGCGGTGTTCCAGTCCCGGCGTACCAGGCACCGCCCAGGGACGTACCAGGTTTTCGTCGCGGTGATAAGGCAGGAACTGCTCCTCTCCTTCTTCCAGCCCTTTCTTGAATTTCACTTCAATTGTTGGCAGGTCAGCTGCTTTCGGGAAACGCCATGGTTCAGCACCATTGGCAATATATCCATCGCTGAGGAAGATAACCGGCGTCATATGCTGCGCTGCGATGCGGAATGCTTCAAATACAGCGTCGAAGCAGTCGGCCGGCGTGGAGGCAGAAATAACCGGCATCGGGCATTCGCCGTTACGGCCATAGTAAGCCTGTAACAGATCAGATTGTTCGGTTTTGGTAGGCAATCCGGTGGAAGGTCCGCCGCGTTGAATATCTATAATGATCAGCGGAATTTCCAGCATTACTGCCAGGCCCATGGCCTCGCCTTTCAATGCCATACCCGGACCGGAAGTAGTGGTAACCCCCATATGTCCGCCGTAAGAAGCGCCGATAGCAGAGGTAATCCCTGCAATTTCGTCTTCTGCCTGGAAGGTACGGATGCCAAAATTCTTGAAACGGCTCAGTTCATGGAGGATATCCGAAGCCGGTGTGATAGGGTAAGTACCCAGGAACAGCGGCAGATTAGCTTTCTGGGAAGCTGCTACCAGGCCGTACGACAAGGCTGTGTTGCCGGTGATGCTGCGATAGGTGCCTGGCTCCATACGGGCTTTTTCCACCCGGTAGCGGGTAGTAAAGGCTTCTACGGTATCGGCGAAGTTGTAACCGGCATGCAATACTTTGAGGTTACTCTCCAGGATTTCCGGTTTCTTACCAAATTTCTCTTTGAGGAATACTTCTGTATTCTCCATATTACGGTCATATAACCAGTAGAGGAAGCCCAGTACAAACATGTTTTTTGCACGGTCTTTCTCTTTCATACCGAGGGTCGTGTCTTTGAGCGCTTCGCGCGTCATTTTGGTGACATCCATGGTATGCAGCTGATAAGCAGCCAGGGATCCGTCTTCCAGGGGATTAACGCCTTCCGGGTAATTGGCGAGGCGAAGATTCTTGGAGTCGAAACCATCGGTATTGGCGAGGATGATCCCGCCTTTCTTGAGTCCCTTCAGGTTAGCTTTCAATGCAGCAGCGTTCATGGCCACCAATACATCACAGGCATCACCAGGGGTAAATATTCTGTTAGAAGAGAAGTGTAGCTGGAATCCACTCACGCCGGGCAATGTACCTATTGGGGCACGTATTTCGGCCGGGAAGTCCGGGAATGTGCTCAGGTCATTACCGAATAACGCGGTATTGTTTGAAAACTGGGTACCTGTTAACTGCATCCCGTCTCCACTGTCGCCTGCAAATTTTATCACTACATCCTCCAGCTGTTGAATCGAAGTATTAGGCATCTATTTATCTTTTAAGGTATTCTTTTTAAAGATGTAAATTTAGGTAATCGGGCGGTAGTAACGCGCTAACTGGCAATATTATTCCCGATCCGATCACAAAAGTACACAACTTTAGTAGACCATTGCAGCAGAAATCAGCGATTCCCATTACTTTTAGTTATGAGTGATAACCGGGGGTTATTGGTTATAAAAATGCTAATTTTAGCGGGATTTACCGGATTCTAATACCCGGGTATCAAATCAAATCGTATTTTTAACCCATAAATTTAAACTATACTTTATGGCACTATTTCAATCGAACAACCCTGTACTGAACCAAGATGTGTATAGTAAGGCGGCACCTGTTCAGGGTGAATCCATGACGATACGTGGCACTGTTAACAAAATGTCTTTCCTTTTTGCATTATTGCTGGTTGCTGCTTTATATAGCTGGGGCTTAATCACCAAAGGTGAGATGGGGCAGGCAGGCTTACTGGCCATAGGCGGTGCTATTGTGGGCACTATCCTGGCTTTTATCATGATCTTTAAAAAAGAATGGTCACCATATATTGCCCCTGCTTACGCATTGGCAGAAGGTTTATTCCTGGGATGCGTTACTGCGTTATTCAATGCTAAGTACCAGGGGATTGCCTTTCAGGCAATAGGCCTGACATTGGGCACCTTTGTAGCGATGCTGGTATTATATCGTACAGGCGTAATACGTGCTACGGCAAAACTCCGGGCCATTATCTTCACTGCGATGCTTGGCATCGTGATTTTCTATCTGGCCACCTTTGTATTAGGTTTGTTCCATGTTGCTATGCCCGCATTGGCACCAGGTAGCCCATTGAGTATCGGTATTTCCCTTTTCATTGTAGCGATTGCAGCATTAAGACTTATTCTGAACTTTGATGATATTGAAACCGGCGCTGCTATGGGCGCACCTAAATATTTTGAGTGGTATGCTTCCTTCTCTCTGCTGTTGGCATTGATCTGGCTCTATCTCGAAATACTGCGTTTGTTAATGAATTTGAATAGTAGAAAATAACAACATAACACATGTAATTCTCAGCCCTGTCCGAACGGACGGGGCTTTTTTTTTATTTTAACTGATCTTGTTTTTGTTAACATCTTCCAAAAGATATGTTAAATGGCAGCCGATCAAAATATTATGGCACCGTAATTGCAAAATCGGTATTCAACAACAAGTTCTTTCACATCATAAAAACAGTTAACAAAACAATGCTAACATTTTTACTTGCCATATAACCTTTATTGTTGAACCATTTAAAATTGTAAGCTATGAAGAAGATTAAAGTAATCATGTTAGCACTTGCAGCTGTAGCGTTTGGAGCATTCGCATTTAAGGGCGTTGATGGTGGTACCATAGCTGGTAAAGTAACACCGGCAGAAGGAGCCACGGAAGCCTGGGCCATTCAGGGAACAGATACATTGACATCTGCCGTTACTGACGGCGCATTTAGTTTTGAACATGCGAAAGCGGGTGCATATACCGTTATTATAGGAGCGAAAGCGCCATTTAAACCTGCAACTGTTACAGATGTTAGAGTAGATGAAGGAAAGTCTACCGATTTGGGAGAAATTAAATTAGCACATTAAAAAAATTAAATAAGAGCAATAGTTTGTTTTCATAGGGGTTAATCAGAAAGCCGGTTCCGTACGTCTGTACGGCCGGCTTATTTTTTTTGTGGTCATTGCCGCGTGTGTGGCTACTTTTACCTCCTTCCTCCTTCTCTTTTTCCCGGAAATCAGATACCTGCGTAGGGGTATGTGTTTTTCCGGACGTCATTTCTTAAAGCCCCCTAAAAAATGACGACATGAAAAAGCAGTTTATCATTACATATACCAGTTTAAGTGTTGGGTGGTTACTATTGATGATAGCCATCTTCAGTTTTATACTTTCCAGTTGTACCAAAGACAATATCGATGGTTCGGGCCATGTGGTGACTGAAACCCGTACTATTAGTCCGCTTACAGATGTGGAAGTATCCGGAGATTTTGAGGTACATCTGAAACAAGGTGTAACGACTACATTAGGCATTACTGCGGAAGATAATATCATTGGCATAGTGGAAACAGGTGTACGCAGTAATACTTTGTATATACGCATCCGTGACCGCAAGATACTTCGGCGCCATTTACCAATAAAGATTTATATACAAAGTCCTATTTTTCAACGGCTGCAATTTGATGGCTCCGGCACGGTAGATAATCAGGATACCATACGAACATCGCTTTTCAAATATGAAGTGAACGGGAGTGGTGCCGGCTGGCTGACATTAGCGACCAACGCACTCAGTACTACTATTAATGGTTCCGGTAATATGGTGCTGAAAGGCAATGCCGACATTCATAACAGTGAAATTAACGGCAGTGGAAATGTAGATGGTATAGGCATGGAGGTACAAAAAGCCAATATTACGATCACTGGGTCCGGCGAACATAGCACTTTTGTGCAGCAGCACCTGGATGTGCAGATATATGGCAGTGGTAATGTTCGTTATAAGGGAGGAGCCAGTGTGGCCAGCAAGATAATGGGATCTGGCAAAGTCATCCAGCAATAAGTTATTAAGTTCGTATAACCTACACCGTTATACTGTCTGTGTTTATAAACGAAAAAGGCCCCCGCATTTGCGGAGGCCTTTTGATATTTTACAGATGGGGCATTTATCAGGCGCCACCTAATTTGCATTTCTGCAGCACTTCCCATGATTTACCGTTGTGACGGAGGAAGTAGAGGTTATTTACCTTGAAGGTAGCCTCATATTCCTTGTTTTCATATTCAGGCCATGCTTTATTAAACTGGTCATCTTCCAGGTCTTTAAAGGCCACGGTTACGTGAGGAGTAAATCCTGTACGTGCCAGCATTGTACTGAAACCAAATTCCTTACGCAGGAAGTTGATCAGTTGACGGTGCATAGCAGACATGGTTTCACTTTTTTCCACGTTGATGAAGAGTACACGGTTTTGTTTGTTCGGGAAAGTACCGAAGCCTTTCAGGGATACTTCGAAAGGTGCCTGTGTTTTGGCAAACTCTGTCAGTTCATCACAGAAAGCTTTTTCCAATGCCGGATCAGCCGTGAAAGGTACCTGCAGGGTGATATGTGGCAACACTTTCAGTGCGTACATAGGACCATATTGTTCTGCAAATTCCTGTTTGATTTTTATGATTTCTTTACCTACTTCTGCAGTTGGCAGGAGGGCGATAAAGTAAATTTTGTTATCAGGTTTTGGTTCAAAGCGTTGAGGTCTTCCGCCCTGTCTTGGGTTTCCGCCACCACGGTATCCACCGCCGCCGCCGCCACGGTTGTAACCACCGCCGCCACCGCCGCGATCGTAACCACCACCGCCGCCGCCGCGATTGTAACCACCGCCGCCACCGCCGCGATCGTAACCACCGCCGCCACCGCCGCGATTGTAACCACCACCGCCGCCGCCACGATCGTAACCACCGCCGCCACCGCCGCGATTGTAACCACCGCCGCCACCGCCGCGGTCGTAACCACCGCCGCCACCGCCGCGATTGTAACCACCACCGCCTTCGCGATTGTAGCCACCACCACCGCCTTCACGGTTGTAGCCACCACCACCGCCTTCGCGATTGTAGCCACCACCACCGCCTTCACGGTTGTAGCCACCACCACCGCCTTCACGGTTGTAGCCACCGCCACCACCTTCACGGTTGTAGCCGCCACCGCCGCCGTAACCACCGCCACCGCGATTGTAACCGCCGCCACCGCCACGGTCATATCCGCCGCCGCCGCCGTAGCCACCGCCGCCTTCACGATTGTAACCACCGCCACCACCTTCACGGTTGTAGCCGCCGCCACCATCACGATTGTAACCACCACCACCGCCTTCACGGTTGTAGCCGCCACCGCCGCCATCACGATTGTAATCAGTACGCGGACGATATCCGCCTTCTCGATTGTAACCAGTGCGCCCCTCAGAGCTTCCACTGTTGTAGTCGGGCTTGCCGCCTTCCCGCTCGTTATTTAAATTGGGTTTGTCATCGCCTTTCTCCTTATTGGGATCATTCTCTTTGTTGGTATCAGAAGAATAAGGCCTGCGGGGGCGTTCGTTTCTCTCAAAAGTCATCTTACTTAATTAAGCGTTTGAAGCAATATTAGCTATGATTTCATAAAAATGAAATACGTCCTGATAGGAGTTATATAAGGGTGCCGGTGATACCCTGACAACTCCGGGCTCTCTCCAATCAACGATTATACCGGCATCGGTCATCCGTTGATGTATTTCTTTACCTTTATCCTGGAACAACAAAGATAACTGAGCGCCACGTTCATTACAATTTTCCGGTGTTATAATCTGGAAATTTATGCCTTTTAACTGTCGTAACAGGAATTCAAGATAATTGGTCATTCCTATACTCTTGGTACGTAAAGCGCCGATACCGGCTGCTTCAAATAATTCCAGGGAGGCTTTCAGGCTAACCATATTAAACACCTGAGCGGTGCTTTGTTGCCATCCTTCAGCTTCTTTTTTAGGCACAAACCCTTTTTCCATTTTAAAACGAGCACTCTCTTCATTGCCCCACCAGCCACCTAAACGAATAAAATCGCGGTTACTGGCATGTTTCTCATGCACAAAAGCGCCTCCTACTGCGCCGGGACCGCCATTCAGGTACTTATAAGAGCACCAAACGGCAAAATCTACTTCCCAATCGTGCAATGCTACCGGTATATTTCCAGCTACATGTGCCAGGTCGAAACCTGCGTAAGCGCCTGCCTTATGAGCAGCTGCTGTTATAGCGGGTATATCAAAAAACTGTCCGGTATAGTAATTTATACCTCCAAATAAAACCAGTGCTAAGCTATCACTTTCTCTGTTAATAATCTCTAAAATATCTTCTAATCTTATCAAATGTTCTCCGGGTCGCGGAGAAACTTCTATAATTGCACTTTCAGGATCGTAACCATGAAACTTAACCTGTGTCTCAACTGCGTATTGGTCGCTGGGAAAAGCTCCCGCCTCCATTAACACTTTAAACCGCTGTTTGTTTGGTCGGTAAAAACTAAGCATCATCAAATGCAGATTTACCGTCAGCGTATTCATCACCGTCAACTCCTGGCGGCTTGCGCCCATCATACCTGTCAACGGCTTACTGCAATATTGCTGATAATATAACCACGGATGCTGCGCCGACCAATAACCTTCTACTGCACATTGTTGCCAATCCGTCAACTCCTGTTCTATAGCTGCTTTAACATTCTTTGACTGTAAACCGAGTGAGTTGCCACATAAATAAATAGCATCCTTTCCGTTACGTTGTGGAAAATGAAACTGGTCTCTGAATTTATGTAATGGATCCTGCTGGTCCTTCTCTTTAGCAAACGCTAACGATGCTACGTACTCCATGGTCTTCCAATCTTGATGCGCCTTAGTGTTGCTCTTTTAATGGCGATTTCTGCTAGTTGTCAAGCAAAGCTGTACTTCTTATTTCTTATCTATCTATATCTTTCTAAATTCTTACAGGCTAAATGGCCTAACGGTTCAAAACAGACTGTCTTTTAATATCTCACTTCTTATTTATCATGGCATATAAGGCTAAGGCTGTATATGGCTAGTAACGTGTAACACTGTCTGAAGGGTCAAAAGTAATAAAGGCTAATCAAATGCCGCTCATTCCAAATGTTAAAATTTGTTAATGAAAGCAAAAAAGCCATTTCGGCTACAATATACAAAAAAAAATCCGTCCCGAAGAATCGGGACGGAGACTGTTAACCTACAACTGTTACACTGTATTGAAAAATCTTTAATTAACGGAAATTCCGCCCACTTTCTTCCCTATCACCGGCTCTTCTTCAGCTACTTCTGGTTCCGGAAAGAAGTTATATGGCTTGGTAGACGTGTACTTAGGATCGTGTAACATCCTCACATCTGACCGTTTCATGAATATCTTGATCACCAATACCACGAATGGTGCGTATTTAAGTCCCCTCGGCAGGTTATACCTGTCCAAAACATCGATGGAACGCTTGTTCATGGCATACATTACCGGCACCATGATCAGGGTCAGGAAGGTGGCAAACACCAATCCAAACACCATTGTCCAGGCCAGCGGTCCCCAGAACGCTACGTTATCACCTCCGAAGAAAATATGCGGCTTAAACTCACTGAACAACGACGCAAAGTCAATATTGAAGCCCACTGCCAGCGGAATAAGTCCCAATATAGCCGCAATAGCGGTTAAGATTACCGGCGTCATACGGGTTTTACCTGCTTCCACCACTGCCTCGTACACCGGCGTTTTCTGCTGAATCAGTAAATCCGTGAATTCTACCAGTACGATACCATTCCTTACCACGATACCTGCCAGCGCCATAATACCCACACCGGTCATTACTATGGAAATACTCATCTTAAAGATGGAGAAGCCCAGGAATACCCCTATGATACTGAACAAAATTTCCATAAAAATGATCATCGGACGGCCAATCGAGTTAAACTGCGTCACCATGATCATCAAAATGAGACCAAATGCGCCGAGCATTGCCATCATCAGGAAGTTCATCGTTTCCTGCTGATCTTCCTGCTCCCCGGTCATTTTAATTAATACTGACGACGGATGGGTAAAGTCATGCAGCGAAGTTTCAATATGCTGCACCACTTCATTGGCATTGAAGCCGGTTAATATGTTGGAATACAGCGTAATAACGCGTTTCTGGTCGATACGTTTGATCCCTGCATAGGTATTGGAATAATGAATATCTGCTACAGCGGACAATGGTACCTGGCGGATAGCGCCCCCCATATTCATATCCCGGTATACCAGGTTGAGGTTCATCAGGTTGTTGATATTATTCCGCTGATCCTCTTTCAATCTCACCATAATCTTATACTCATCTTTGGCATCACGGATCTTGGACGCTTCTGCACCGAACAATGCTGCACGGAGCGTACTTCCAATCTGCCTGGTAGAAATACCTTCCGCATTTGCCCTTTCCCGGTCAATGTTCACTACGATTTCCGGCTTATTATCCTCAAAATCGCTTTTCAGTTCTTCCACACCACCAATCTGCAGGGAGTCGAGGTAACGTTTAAGTCTGAACGAAGTACCTGTCAGCTCATCGAAGTTATCACCACTGATTTCAATATTGATCGGCTTACCGGTTGGCGGACCGCCCTGCTCCTGCTCTACCGTGATATTGGTACCGGGAATACCCTTCACGGCATCCCGAATTTTATCGAGGTATTGTACGGTAGACTGGTTATTCCTGGCGCCAAATTCCACGAAAGCAACGGTTACTTTACCCTTCTGTGGCTGTGTGCTCATATCCATCTGGGAAGGATCGCCCGCACCTTTCGCTACGTTGGAAATCACTGATTCCACAATTGGATTGTGAGGGCCCAATACTTTATTGATACGGTTCTCTACAATCTTGGTAATAGAGTCCGTGTATACCTGATCTGTACCATTAGGTAATTCTATATAAGTGTAAATAAAGTTCGGATCTGCCTGTGGGAAGAACACTACTTTAGGATTTCGTATAGCCGTGAGCATGATGCTGAAGATCAGCAGGCCGAAAGTGGCAATTACAATCCATACCGGACGCCAGCCCAACAAACACCATTTCAGAATAAGTTTGTAGCGCTCCTGTACTTTAGGCCAGAAAACATGCTGGAAATGACGGGCAACACCGCCTAACCAGAAACGCTCCAGTACAATCATCAGGTACAGGAAGATCACAAAGTTACCTACTCCCACACTGCCATTAGCGTATCCAATCAATGCCACCAGCGCAAATACACCGGAGAGAATCGCAAATTTCTTATCGAATCTTGGCTTCGGATGATTTTCTCCTTCATGGCGATCCATGAAATCAACCGCAAAAACCGGGTTGATGATATAGGCTACCACCAGTGAAGCACCGAGTGTAGTGATGAGGGTTACCGGTAAGTAGAACATGAATTTACCGATTACTCCAGGCCAGAAAAGTAATGGAACGAAAGGCGCCAATACCGTAAGCGTACCTGAAAATACTGGCAGGAACACCTCTCCGGCCGCGATCTTCGCGGCCTTCACAATCCCCAGGTCCTTTCGCTCATTGAAAATACGGTGTACGTTTTCAATGACCACAATGGCATCATCCACCACAATACCTAATGCCAGCAAGAAAGAGAAAAGTACCATCATGTTCAGCGTAAAGCCATACACCGGCATCAGCAGGAAGGCGATGAACATGGAAATAGGTACCGACAGCGCCACGAAGATCGCGTTCACTGCTCCCATGAAGAACATGAGGATAATGGTTACCAGCAGGAAGCCGATAATGATAGTATTGATCAGGTCGTGCAGTGTTACGCGGGTAGACTTAGACTGATCAGCGGTGATGGTTACATTCAGATTTTTAGGAAAATAGTTTTCCTTCATATCTTTTGTAATCGCCTGTATTTTGTCTGATGCATCAATCAGGTTTTTACCACTCTGCTTAACAACGTTGAGGGTGATTACATTTTTCCCTTCCAGGCGGGCGTAGCTTTCCTGTTCCAGGAAACCATCTACCACATTGGCGATATCTCTCAGGTATACGGTTGCACCTGACTGTCCGCGTACAATAATATTACCAATTCTTGCGGGGTCTTTATATTCTCCTTTTACACTGAGGGTCCGTTTCTGACCGTCCATGGCTACCAGCCCCCCGGAGATCGTAATGTTTTCTCCCTGTATGGCACCAATGATATCCTCGAAGCTGATTTTGGCCGCATCCATTTTGTATTTGTCCACGTTGATCTGGATCTCACGTTCCAGTTCACCTACCAGGTCAACCCGGGTAATTTCATTCAACGCTTCAATGCGGTCTTTCATATCATCTGCATACTTTTTAAGAGTTTGCAGGTCGAAATCGCCGGAGAGGTTTACGTTCATGATGGGAATCTGCGATACATCCATCTTCACGATTTGTGGCTCCTGGGTCAGGTTTTGTGGCAGATCCTTTTTGGCATCATCCACTTTCTCCCGTACCCGTTGGCGGGCCGCTTCAATATCTTCATTCGCATTGAATTCGATCGTGATCGCAGAGAAATCCTGCATGGATGTACTCTTGATCTTTTTCACCCCTGAAATACCGTTCAGTTGTTTTTCGATCGGTTTGGTGATCGTGGTTTCCATATCTTCCGGAGACGTACCTGCGTTAACCGTATTGATATAGAATTGCGGAAACACTACTTCCGGGAACTGTTCCTTTGGCAGTGTATTATAGGAAAGAATACCTGCGAGCGCAATGATAATAGTGGCTACGTAAACGCTCACCTTATTATCAATGGCCCAACTGGTAGGCTTAAATTCTTTATGGAGATTATCTTGCATACACTTGGTTTTAGCTGGTGGCAGCCCCTTTATAATTTAATCAGGTCGTTATCGTTCAGTCCCTGAAAACCTGTAGTGATAATTTTATCACCTTTATCCAACCCTGTTTTGATTTCCGCCTTATCATTGTAAGTGCGGCCCAGTTCTATTGTTTTGCGCTGTGCCACCATTTTACCATTGGTACTTTGCGCTACCATTACAAAAGGTTTACCGGAAGTATATTGAATAACGCTTACGGGAATTACCACGGCATTTTTTGCGGTGTAATCCACAATCCTGATATGTGCAATCATGTTGGGACGCAGGCTGTTATCGGCTTTCAGCGGCACTTCAATTTTGATAGTACGGCTCAGCGGATCAATTGTTTTGGAAGCGAAGCCAATAGTGCTGCGGATTTCGCGGTTGATATCCGGAAACGCAATAACTACCGGATCGCCTGTTTTCAACAAACCGGCGTATGCTTCTGCCACATTAGCTGTTATTTTCAGGTTGTTGGCATTTACTACGCGGAAGGCTGGTGCGCCGGGTGCTGCGTTGTCGCCCACTTTAGCAATCACCGCATCTACCGTTCCGCTGATCGGTGCTATGATGCGGGTTTGCGACTGTTGATCCTGCAGGGTAGCCATTTTCCTTTCCAGGCTTTCCTTTTGATTTTTAGCATTCAGGTATTGTACTTCAGAACCTATTTTCTGCGCCCATAAATTCTTTTGTTTTTCGTACAGTGTGTTGGCAAGATCCATTTGTGTACGCAGTTCTGCCATGTTTGCCTTTAACACCTGGTCATCTACCTGTGCGAGTGTTTGTCCCTGGCTTACCGACTGGCCTTCTCTTACGAAGATACCGGTGATTACGCCGGGCACACGGGCAGAAACGTTTACGTTTTCACGGGCATCTACGCTACCCTGTACATCGATATAGTGTTCAAATAATGTATCGGTTACTGCTGTTACGGCTACATCTTTCATTTTCAGTACCGTATCTTTTGTACCTACTTCCTTTTCCAGTGCAGCAATTTTCTTGTCGATGTCTTCATTGAACTTTACTTTCTGTTGTTTCAACTGCTGCAGTTGCTCCGCTTTATTTCCTCCACCACCGCCACAGGCAGCCAGTACAAGTGTGATAATGGGAATCAGGAAAGAATATCTTTTGGTCATGTTTATAGTAGTGAAATGGTGATTGTAATAGTTAAGCTTATAGTTTGCCGTATGATTTCAGCAGGTCTATTTTAGCAACGATAGCATTGAACAAAGCAGTGAAATAATTATTTTGCGCTGTGAGCAGGTCATTTTCCGCAGTGGTCATTTCCAGGCTGGAACCTACGCCCTCTCTATATTTGACTTGTGTAGTATGATATACATCCTGTGCAAGTCCCATATTTTTTTCCTGTGCTTCCAATGTAAGCACGTTGTTACGGAAAGTAGAGGCAGATTGTTCTCTTTCGAGATCTATACCGAGCTTCGCATTTTCAATAGCCACTTCACTTTTCTTTACGTTGAGCCATGCCTGATCTACCTGGCGTTTGCGTTGCAAACCGGTGAAGATGGGTACAGACAGGTTTAATCCTGTGTTGAGGTAGCCGTACCACATCTGGTTTTGAAAGTAGTCAAACTTATCACTTCCGCGGATGGCGCCGGTAGAAGCAAATACTTGTAACGATGGCAGGCCTTTCATTTTGTATCTTTTCAGATCATATTCATTGGCCTTTTTCTGTGATTGCAGTAACTGGTATTCTATACGTTGGGAGTAGTCGAATTTATCCATGTCCAGTACATCTGCCACTATTTTTTCGGTAGACAGTGTATCCGTTAACGTGATCGCCTGTTTAAGCGGCATCCCCATTTGATATTTCAGTGAAGCGGTACCTAATTCCACCAGGTTGCGGAGTTTGGTTTGCTCTGTTTGCAGGTTGGTATACTGTACGATGAGGCGGTCTACATCCAGTTTTTCCACTAATCCATTCTTATAAATCTCTTTGGTTTCACCGAGAATTTTTTCCAGGGAGCTGAGGTTTTCTGAAAGAATAGCGAGTGCTTTATTGGCGGACAGTACATTGTAGTATGCCTTGTATACATTGGACTTTACATCGATCTGGCTTTTGGTCACATTTTGTGACACCAGTACTTCCAATGTTTTACGTGCCTGTAAGGCTACGAGTACGCTTGGATCGAAGAGTGTTTGCGTAAGTTTTACTTCTCCCAGCAAATTGTGTGGCAACTGGAATGACACTACGGTAAAGGAATCTTTAGGTAACCCAAAGTTCCTCATATTGAACATTTGCTTCTGGGTAATAGGATTATACTGGTAAGAACCTGCGCCAGCGATGTTTGGCAGTGCCATACCGCTGATTTCTTTATTTTTAGCCAGTTGTATCAGCTCGTCCAGTTTGGCAGTTTTCACGGAGCTCTGATTAGCCAGTGCGTAGTCTACCGCTTCTTTAGCAGACAGGCTGATGGGCTCGGTGAGGAGCGGCTGTTGCTGGGCGCTGACGTTGCTGGCCACAGACAGTAGCCATACCACAAAAGCCATACTGGTGAGCCTTTTGATTGATAGCATAGTGTTTATTTATTTTGCGATAGTTGTTTATATTCTTCAATAAGCTGGTATCCTTTCAGGGAAGCTACTCCGTACAAAAAATTTTCCAGTAACACCCGCTGCACCTTATTCATATCATGGCTACCGGGGAATATTTCGGGTTTAAAGCAGATCATGCAGGAATGGATACGGTATTGTGTTAGTATCCGGATATCAAGATCCGGCCGGTAAACTCCTTCACTGATACCTCTTTCCATGTTCTCACGGATCATGGTAGCGAGGGTGTTGTTCTGATATTCTTCGAAAACCTGGTAGGCTTTTGAGTGAAATTTGTGAAGATCCAGCATAATTACCGGGTTCATGTTCCGCAGGCGGCGATCGATCATCTCCATTACCAGGAATAGTTCGTCAATAGCGTCTTTGGACTTTTGGCGGTCTGCCAGGCATTCTTCATTGACCACTTCTATGAACCGGCTGATGGTTTGGGTAACCATATCATCCTTATCGGTGAAGTGAGCATATAGTGTTTTCTTGGATATGCCCATTTTTACAGCGATGTCGTCCATGGTAATTGAGCGGGTACCAAACTGACGAAACAGGCTGAAAGCCGTGTCCATAATACGTTCCTGTACTTCCATAATTTTACAGCAATAACCCTCTTGTTATGCACTACAAAACTATGGAAACTTTCCAAACTTCCAAAGTTTCCAGTATTTATTTTTTACATGTGGCAACATTGATTGATACGCAAAAAGCGGAAGGCCGACAGCAAAAAGCCATCGGAGCGTGGATAATGTGGCTGGATTTTGTCTTTGTGCAGGATTAGACTGATTATACTGATTTTTTATTTTTTGATTTTAGGAGATGAGGGAAGATGTCTGTTATCATCTTTTTAAATCTTTCAAATATAATCAGCATAATGAGCCTAATCCTGCACAAAGACAAAATCCGCTCACATCATCCGCTTTATTGACTAATTTTGCGCTTCTAATCACAAACCATGTCGCCAAAACTTAGATTTAAGGTATTTGCATCGAGGCTGTTGCGTTATTTCTTTCAGGGCCTGCTTATCCTGGCTCCCATAGGAATTACGGCGCTCACCCTGTACTGGGCTTTTGTTACCATTGATAACATTATTCCCAAAGAGATGATTCCGGATGGCGCCTCTTTCAGTTTTCTGAAATACAAGGGGGTAGGATTTGCATTGGTATTCCTGTTGATTATCGTGGTAGGATACCTTAGCTCCTCTTTTATTATAGGCAGAATCTTTGATTTGTTTGACCACCTGTTGGAGCGCACCCCGTTTATCAAGTACATCTATACCTCCATTAAGGATGTATTTGATGCCTTTGTGGGCGAGAAGAAAAAATTTGACCACCCGGTGCTGGTGCAGATTTATGGGGTAGATGTTTGGGAGATGGGGTTCATTACGCAGACGGATGTCAGCAATTTTGGGCTGGAGGGCTACATGGCAGTATATGTGCCGCATGCCTACGCCATTACGGGTAAGGTATTTATGGTGCCTAAAGACCGGGTGAAAGAGTTAACCAATATATCTGCCGGAGAAGCCATGAAATTTGCCGTAAGTGGTGGTGTCACCAATATTTAATTAAATTTTCCCGCAAAGGCGCAAAGGATTCCTTTTCGTTTTTGCGGAAAAAAAATGGCTATATTTATCTTCCCAAAAAATATATAGCCATATGTTAACCCAAGCCTACCTGCGGATTTCCGTATTATTTTCTGTATTGATATTATCATGTGAAGATGCCCATGCCTGGGGATTTTTTGCGCATCAACGCATTAACCGGCTGGCCGTATTTTGCCTGCCCCCGGAAATGATGATTTTGTATAAGCCGGCACTGGAATATCTTACCGTGCATGCCACAGATCCGGACAAACGCCGTTATGCAGTGGCGGCGGAAGGCGCCCGGCACTTCATTGATATAGATTTGTTTGATACGCCGCCATATGATCACATTCCCCGTAACTGGGCAGATGCCGTGGCACGGTATACGGCCGATTCGCTGAACCGCAACGGCATCTTGCCCTGGCATCTTGAAAAGATGATGGCTATGCTTACCAAAGCTTTCCGTGACAGGGACCAGCAGCGTATCCTACAGTTATCGGCGGAATTAGGGCATTATGTAGCAGATGCACATGTTCCCCTGCATGCCTGTTCCAATCATAACGGGCAGTTTACGGGACAGCAGGGCATACATGGCTTATGGGAATCGCGCATTCCCGAGTTGCTGGCCGACCAGGAATTTGATTACTGGGCCGGGAAAGCCGTTTATATCCGGGAGCCGCGCACCTTTATCTGGGATATTATCCGGGTGAGTGGCCAGGCCGCAGATACTGTATTGCAGTATGAAAAGCGGCTAAGCGCGCAGTTTCCGCCAGGTCGTAAGTATGCGTATGAAAACCGAAACGGAGTATTGATACGTACTTACGCAGATGACTATACGAAAGCGTACTATTTATCGATGGGTGATATGGTAGCCCGGCGCATGAAAAATGCGATAGCGGGGGTGGCGGCGGCCTGGTATACGGCCTGGGTGAATGCAGGGCAGCCTTCTTTACGGGAGCTGACCCATACAACCCTTACCCCGGAGGAGTTACAGGAGGTGCAAAAGCTGCAACAACAATGGTTACAAGGGCAATTACCCGTTAGGGAGGAGTAAAACGGCTAAAATATTTATGGTAATACTTAATAATTAGAAAAGAAATTTTATCTTTGCCCATACCATCTTTTAGCCTATCCTACACCACGCACCTTAGGTTTTATTATAAAACACCCGTGCCGTTTTTTTCCGTTTCCTTAGAAAAACCAAAACAAAGTGGAAAGATCAAAAAATGAATTTAATCTGAATCGCAACATGAAGGTGCATAATTTTAACGCAGGTCCTTCTGTATTACCTAACGAGGTATTGTACAAGGCCAGTAAAGCGCTGATCGACTTTGAAGGGTCGGGTATGTCTATACTGGAGATTGGACACAGAACACAACCGTTTATTGCGGTGATGGACGAGGCGCGCAACCTGGTGAGGGAACTGATGCAGCTTGATGACGACTTTGAAGTGCTCTTTTTACATGGCGGCGCCACCACGCAATTTATGCAAGTGCCCATGAACCTGCTGGAAAGCAGTGAAACGGCCGCTTATGTAGATACCGGCGTTTGGTCCAATAAGGCTATCAAAGAAGCAAAATTGTTTGGCTTCGCCGATGTAGTGGCGAGCTCCAAAGAAAGCAACTACAATCACATCCCCAAGCAGTTTACCATCCCGCCTCAAGCCAGTTACCTGCATATTACCACTAACAATACCATTTATGGTACGCAGTGGCATATGACGCCTGTTACCGATGTCCCCCTGGTAGCAGACATGAGTAGTGACATCATGAGTCGCAGTATGGACTTTAACAAGTACTCGCTGATTTATGCCGGTGTACAGAAAAACATGGGCGCTGCTGGCGCTACCATGGTAGCTATACGCAAAAGCATGCTGGGGAAGGTATCGCGCAAAATACCCGCTATACTGGACTACCGGAATCACATCGAAAACGGCTCTATGCTGAATACCCCTCCCGTTTTCGCCGTGTATATTTCCATGCTTACCCTGCGCTGGCTGAAAGAGCAAGGCGGTATCCCTGCTATTGAAAAAATAAATGATAAGAAAGCAGCATTGCTCTACGATGAAATTGACCATAACCCGCTGTTCCGCGGCACCGTGGTAAAAGAAGACCGTAGTAAAATGAATGCCTGCTTCATTATGGATAAGCCGGAAATGGAAGAAGAGTTCCTGAAATTCTGTAAAAAAGAAGACATTGTAGGTATCAAAGGACATCGCCTGTCTGGCGGATTCCGGGTATCTATGTATAACGCCCTGCCTTATGAGAGTGTAGAAGTAATGGTGGAAGCCATGAAATATTTCTCCCTGAAAAAGGCCTAAAATTTTTTCTCCTTAACAGCTACGGAGTTGTGGCCAGATCTACTGTGATCTGCCTGCAACTCCGTAGTGCGTTATTGGTTATTCGTTGTTTTTATCGTTACATTTACTACTCACACATACATTCATCCATCATGGCTATTATCAGACCTTTTAACGGAGTAAGGCCAACAGCAGAATTGGCACCCAAAGTAGCCGCAAGGCCCTATGACGTACTCAGTTCGGAAGAGGCAAAAATTGCCGCCTCCGGTAACCCGTACTCTTATTATCATGTTTCAAAATCAGAAATAGATCTGCCGGAGGGAATAGATACCCATAGCCAGCAGGTATATGATAAAGCAGCAGAAAATCTGCACCGCCTGATAAACGACGGGGTGCTTTTTGCCGAAACCCAGCCTGCTTATTATATCTATAAACTGGTGATGAATGGGCGCGCACAAACCGGCCTTGTATGCGTATCATCCATCGCAGACTACAACAACGGGATCATCAAGAAACATGAATTCACGCGCCCGGACAAGGAACTGGACCGCATCAATCATATTAAAACCACCAAAGCACAAACCGGTAATGTTTTCCTGGCCTATAACGATGTGCCGGAAATCAATGCGCTGGTAGATCAGTGGCAAGAACATCACTCCCCCGTTTACGATTTCACCGCAGATGACGGTATACAACATACCGTTTGGGTAATCAATGCTCCGGCCACCGTAGCGGATATCACTTCCCTGTTCGCCGAAAAAGTTCCCTGCACCTATATTGCAGATGGACACCACCGTGCCGCTTCTGCCAGCCTCGTACAAAAAGAAATGGAAGCCGCCGGCAAAATCACCTCCGTGGAAAACCCGGTCAACTATTTCCTCACCACAATATTTCCTGCCAGCCAACTGGCAATATTAGACTACAACCGGGTAGTGAAAGACCTGAACGGCCTAAGTACCGCCGCGTTATTATCGCAGCTGGACTATGATTTCACCGTAGAAGAAATTGGCCATCTTCCGCAGCAGCCTTCGATGTTACACGAATTCAGCATGTATCTTGATGGCAAATGGTATCGGCTGGTAGCACAAGACGGCACCTATACCACTGATCCTATCGGCATCCTGGATGTGACCATCCTTTCTAATAATGTATTGGATAAATTACTGGGAATCAAAGATCAGCGCACCGATAAGCGAATTGACTTTGTAGGTGGCATCCGCGGATTGGGAGAACTGGTAAAACGGGTTGACAGTGGCGAAATGAAAGTAGCCTTTGCCTTGTACCCGGTTACCATTCAACAGTTGTTTGATATTGCCGACAGCGGTAATGTAATGCCCCCCAAAAGTACCTGGTTTGAACCAAAGCTGAGAGACGGACTGATCACACATATCATTTAATCAACATATCGTCCCCGGTTATTCAAGAACCGGGGACGTTTTTGTTTCCCATTCTATATTCCTTACTATGAAAGCATCAGACAATACGCGAACGATTTTTGATGATGACCCTTTACTGGCAACAGAAAAGAAAAAATTTTACCCCACACTTGGTCCAGCCTGGCTAATGCCTGTTTACGTCTTTGTTTTGATCCTGGTATTTTTCGCCACCAGCGAAGTTATTTTCCCGGACTTTATAAAGAATAAATTATTGACCAGTATAGCATCTATAGTGCTCTACTGTAGCCTGTTGGCGGTTATACTACTCTATAGTTATAACAGGAAGAAAAAAGTAGAGCCAGATTATAAACTTGTTATCAAATTTCCTGCTACAGTTGTACTATTAACAGGCCCATTCCTGATGTCTGCACTCTATGTATTTGTATTTGGCATGCAGGAGTGGTTTCATTTAAGCATGCTGACAGAATGGGACTCCTCTGTATTTCTTGTGATCCGGGAAGCTCCGTTATTTTATTGCTTTATATACTTCTTTGTTGACCCGCTTATCCAGGAAATACTGATGAGAGGGATTGTGTTGGATAGTTTTCTGAAAAACTACACCCCCGTAAAAGCTATTTTCAATGTGATGGCCATTAGTTTTGCCTTTAATTTATCCTTTACCTCTTTCATATATGTAATTTCTTTCAGTGTAATGCTATCGTGGCTATATCTGAAAACAAAGAATCTTGGCAACACTATTTATATGCAACTTTTATGCGGCCTTATCCCCCTTTTATTGGTATTTACCCTACGGGATGAAGTAACTGCGCAGCTACGACAGGTTTTTAATTCTCCTGTTTGGGTGGCTGCCAGCGCCATCATTGTCATTATCTGCGTTATTACCCTTCAAACAAGTTTACCACAACCCAACAAGAAATAAATTAATATATAATCTAAATTCTTCGCACCGGCTGCACTCATTGATTGATCCGCGGGACATTACCCCATTTTCCTTACTTTTACAGCAAACGAACAGACAAGGAATGAACAAACGGTCTTCTTTATTGAGAGCTTTTATAGTTGCGGGAGTTTTATTTTCACAGGCGGTAGTAGCCCAGGATGCCAAAGAGTTGTACAATACAGCCTCCGGCTTCATTCGTACCGGAGATTATTCTAACGCCGTACTGGTGCTGAACCAGGCTTTACAATTGGAGCCGGATAATTATGAATATAAGAAGCAACTGGCCTTCACCTTCTACCTGAAAGGAGACCTGGTAAAAGCCAAAAGTGTGATAGAGCCCTTGTTGAGTAACAAAGAAGTAGATGTTCAGGCTTTCCAGATTGCAGGGAATATTTACATTGGCCGGGAAGAATGGAAGGTCGCCCAGCGTATGTATGAGCGGGCATTGAAGAAGTTTCCCAACAGTGGTGAGTTGTACAACGACAATGGTACCCTGCTGATGAACTTTAAAATGTATGATGGCGCCCTGCGTAGCTGGCTCAAAGGCATAGAACAAGACCCTGCATTTCCGGGGAACTATTATAATGCCGCTAAAACATACGACTTTAGTAACGCGCCGTTATGGTGCATCTTATACGGCGAAACGTTCATGAATATGGAAAGTTTCACCACCCGCACGGCCGAAATAAGAAACATTGTGCTGGAATCTTATAAGAAGTTATTCAATGACCCGTCGCTCTTTGACGCCATGCTCCCTGATGATAAAAAAAGCAAAAAAGGGAGCTCAGATTTTGTGGAGGCCTACAAAACCTGCATGGGCAAGCAAATCAATGTAGTAACAGGTGGCATTGATCCGGAAGTACTGGTAATGGTACGTACCCGCTTTTTGCTGGACTGGTTTAACTTCTACGGGATGAAATATCCCTTTGCGCTCTTCGATTTTCAACGTAACCTGTTACAGGCAGGAATGTTTGAATCATATAATCAATGGCTGTTTGGCCCTGCTGCCAACCAGGCCGGTTACAAAGCATGGATTGCATTACATAAACAGGACTATGATGACTTCCTGAACTACCAACGTAGCCATCCATTAAAGCCAAGACCCGACGAGTATTACAACGATGGAAGGTTTACGCTGATCAATTCGGGATATTAGTATTTAGATATTTTTTGATTTATGGATTTAGTCATTTAGTTGCTGTAGCAACTGAATGACTAAATGCGTAAATTGTAAATCTCAAATTCTGAATATGCTCGTTAACAAACACCAAAACATTATCGACAATGCCGTAAAGGCAAATCACGAAAGAACCTTCTATTCGCAATATCCGGAGCACCCTAAAGCTTACGGCGATGAGGCGCATGCCAGGGGCGTTCAAAGTTATCAGCAATTACTGGGCAAACCCTTCAAACAATTACTGCAAACTGGTGAAACCGGGTGGACCGGGGAAGAAGTATCTCCCTATACCCGCGAGGTGCTGGGTGTTACCTATCCTATTTTTGCGGTCAACGACCTGCTGGCAAAAGCAGCCATCGCTGGTAAAAGCTGGGGGCAGGTACCGGTAGCAGAACGAGCGGGCATCCTGACAGAAACCCTGGAACGCGTCAAAGACTATTTTTTCGATATTGCCAATGCCACCATGCATACCACCGGCCAAAGCTTTATGATGAGCTTCCAGGCTTCCGGCCCACACGCCAATGACCGTGCACTGGAAGCAGTAGCCACCGGGTACCATGAATTACAACGCTACCCTCCCAGCCTTACCTGGGAAAAGCCGATGGGCAAAACCAGTATCAAACTATATAAAACATTCAAGCCGATTCCTAAGGGCATCGGCGTAGTGATTGGCTGCTCCACCTTCCCGGTATGGAATACCCTACCCGGTGTATATGCCGACCTGATCACCGGCAATGCCGTGATTGTAAAGCCACATCCAAAAGCGATTCTTCCTATAGCCATTGCCGTGAGCGCCATTCAGCAATCGCTGCAAGACAACGGCTATGATCCCAATCTCTGCCAGTTGGCTGCAGACAGCTCTGAGCAGCTGATCACCAAAACACTGTGTGAGCATCCGGAAGTAAAACTGATAGATTATACCGGCGGCAGCAGCTTCGGTGAATACATTGAATCACTTCCCGGTAAAACGGTGTTTACAGAAAAAGCAGGGGTAAACTCTGTTATTCTCGACAGTGTAAAAGACCTGGATGCTGTTATCCAGAACCTGGCATTTTCGGTTAGCCTGTATTCCGGTCAGATGTGTACCGCACCACAGAACTTTTTCATCCCCGAAAATGGCATACAGACAGAAAATGGACTGGTACCCTTCAATGAAGTAGTACAACGGTTTAAGGACGCTGTAGTAGGCCTCGTGAACCATCCTAAAATGGGTGCAGGCACCCTGGGCGCCATCCAAAACGACAGCACCCTTACCCGGGCAAAAGAAGTACGTCACCTCGGCGGTAAAGTAATACTGGAAGGCACTCCGGTGGTAAATGAAGAATTTACCAATGCCAGGGTATGTGCCCCCACCATACTGGAAGTAACCAGTGCAGATACTGCTATCTACGAAAAGGAACTTTTCGGCCCTGTGGTATTACTCATTAAAACCCGGGATACCGATCACAGTATTCAACTCGCCAGACAAATGGCCATAAAATATGGCGCCATTACCTGCGGTGCTTATACCACCGATCACGACACCAAAGAAAAAATCACGACAGAAATGAACAGCGTGTTTACCCCGGTATCCTTTAATCTCACCGGCTTTATATGGGTAAACCAACATGCGGCATTTTCCGACTTCCATGTTACCGGTGGCAACCCGGCAGGCAACGCCAGCTTTACCAACCAGGAATTCATTGTGAAGCGATTTGTGTGGGTAGGTAACCGGGAACTGGCTGAATAGCGAAACCTATTAACAAGCGTCCCGGTTGACGGGGCGCTTGTTTTTTAAAGCATATATGTATTTATGAAAAAACTGCTATGTATCATTCTTCTTTTTGCCTGCGGCATTATAGCATGCGAGCAGGCGCCTAAAGCCGACAAAGCCACTATTACGGATGCGCAAACCGTACATGCCGGCACCGGACACGCCTACCTGCCGGATACCACCAGCAGCGTAGTAGAATGGATTGGTACCAAACCAACCGGCAAACATCATGGCACGCTGAAACTCGCAGGCGGCGCCCTGTATGTAAACGATAGCAGCGTTACCGGTGGCCAACTGGTGATTAACATGACTTCCCTCGAAGACAAAGACCTCGTGGGCGATACCGCCATGCAACATAAGCTGGAAACTGAACTAAAAGGTGAAATGTTTTTCGACGTCAAAAAATATCCCACCGCCACATTTGAAATTACTAACGTAGCCCCATTTCAACCTGCTGCCGGTGATGAACTCACTTTAAAAAATGCCACACACATTATTAAGGGTAATCTCACCCTGAAATCTATTACTAAAAATGTGTCTTTCCCTGCCAGCATTACTTTCAGTCATAACACCGTGAATGCCACTGCCAGCTTCAATATAGACCGTACGCAATGGGGTATCACCTATCGCGCTGACAAATCATTGCAGGACAAACTGATTAACTCACAGGTAAATATCAGCTTTAATATCCGCGCGACCCGCTAAGCCTGCTTTTTCGTTTTTTTTCTCCGTGAAGCCAATAAAATATTTTAAATTTAGTATCACCACTATTACCTAAAACTTGACTTCAATGGAAACTCCACAAGAAAGAGATGACCGGCTTTGGCGCATCGCGAAAGCAAGAGCCGGATTTAAATCACATCTTATCATATATCTCGTGATTAATATGGGAATGTGGGCTGTTTGGTTTCTGACCGACAGTGATAAAACAAATGGCACACCATGGCCGGTATGGCCGGCACTGGGCTGGGGCATTGCATTGTCTTTCCAATATTTTAATGCCTATCACAAAGACCCATTCGGAGACACACTGAAGGAATATGAAAAGCTAAAGGAACAACAGCAAACGCGTATTTGACATTTGAGGCAAAACAAAATTACAACAGCATGAAGGATCAACCGCAGCGACTATTTGACGTGATTTCTTACCAATTAGCGAACTATCCTAAAACCGATATGTTAGCCGGCAAAGAAAATGGAGCATGGAAAAAGTATAGCACAAAAGAAGTAGCGGACATTACCCTCAAATTCAGCGCCGGCCTGCTCAAACTAGGTATCCGGCCAGGCATTAAAAACAACGAGGAAAAAGATAAAATAGCCATCATTTCACCCAACAGACCAGAATGGATACTCACCGACCTGGCCTGTCAGCAATTGGGGGCCGTACTTACGCCCATTTATCCTACCATCAGCGAACATGAACTGGCTTATGTACTCAATGATGCTGAAGCACGCATTCTCTTTGTCAGCGACAAAGACCTGCTTAACAAAATCAATAGCATGCGCGACCAGTTTCCCACCATCCGGGAAATATTCACTTTTAATAAAGTGGAAGGCGCCAGGCATTGGACAGAAGTAGTGGAACTGGGCGATGAGGCAGACTTTGAAGCAATAGACACCACCCGGAAAAATATATCTCCCGAAGAACTGGTCACTATTATTTATACTTCCGGCACCACCGGCACGCCCAAAGGCGTGATGCTCAGCCACCATAACGTGATGAGCAATGTGCTGGCCTGCCAGCCTTATTTACCGGTTAGCAAAGAAGCCAGAGCCCTCAGCTTTCTTCCATTAAACCATGTATTTGAGCGAATGGTGACCTACCTGTATCTCCTGTCCGGCGTGCCCGTTTACTATGCGGAAACCATGGATACCATTGGAGATAATCTGAAAGAAGTAAAACCTACCATTTTTACTACCGTACCACGCCTGCTCGAAAAAGTATATGAAAGGATTATGACCACCGGCCTGGAACTCAAAGGCATTAAAAGGGCGCTGTTCTTTTGGGCAGTAGGCATTGGCAAGCGCTACGAAATTAACAAAGACCAGGGCGCCTGGTATAATCTACAACTCAAATTAGCTAACAAACTGATTTTCAGTAAATGGCGTGCTGCTTTGGGTGGTAGAATCCAATGTATCGTAAATGGAGCGGCCGCCTGCCAGGTACGGTTACTCAAAATATTTACTGCCGGCGGCATTCCTATCCTGGAAGGCTATGGTCTTACGGAAACGTCTCCGGTAATCAGCGTAAACCGGTATGAAGAGCAAGACCGGATGTTTGGCACCGTAGGCCCCATTATCAGTGGCGTAGAAGTAAAGCTGGCAGAAGACGGTGAAATCCTCTGCAAGGGCCCCGGCGTAACTATCGGCTATTACAAGCACCCCGATCTCACCGCTGATGCCATAAAAGACGGTTGGTTTCATACCGGCGATATCGGCGTACTGATTGATAACAAGTTCCTGAAAATAACAGACCGCAAAAAAGAACTCTTCAAAACCTCTGGTGGCAAGTTTGTAGCACCTCAGCCCATTGAAAACAAGTTCAAAGAATCGCCATATATAGAGCAGATCATGGTGGTAGGCGAAGACCGCAAATTCACCGGCGCACTAATTGTTCCCTCTTTCAGTAACCTGCGCGGCTGGGCCACCAAAAACAATATTTCTGCCACTTCCAACGAAGAACTGGTGAAAAATCCAGCAGTGATAGACCTCTTCAAACAAGCGGTGGACAAGTACAACCAGTTTTTCAGTCATATTGAACAAGTGAAAAAGTTCGTTGTTCTCCCCCATGAATGGACAGTAGATGCCGGCGAACTCACCCCTACGCTGAAAGCAAAGCGGAAAGTGATCCTGGAGAAATACAAAAAAGAAATTGAGGGCATGTACACCCCGTCGGGCGGGAAAGTAGATATAGAAAGTCTTTAAATATTAATTTAAAACCCTTACTTTTGCCACCCAATCCCAGAAAAATTGGGATATGGCCTCATAGTTCAATGGATAGAATAGAAGTTTCCTAAACTTTAGATACAGGTTCGATCCCTGTTGAGGCTACTAACAGGAAAAGTAATTAACATTGCTTTTCCTGTTTCTATTTTACCCCCACTTGCAGATTTTTACTCATCGTTTCTTTCATATTCACCCAAACCACTATCCCTGACAACAACGTCACCATACCTGCAATATGCACCGCCCAAATTAACCCGAAATAATTCCCTACAATACCTGCCATCAATGCGCCAATAGCATATCCCATGTCCCGCCAAAACCGGTATACGCCCAATGATGAAGCCCGCCAGGCTGGATGTGCGGCATCGCTCACTGCCGCTAATAAAGCAGGATAAACCATGGCGGTTCCTAGTCCTAACAAAACAGAACCTACTACACCCGAAGGTAATGGTGCGAATATCTCCAAACCAATGACAATGTGTCCCGCTACCTGTACAAACATTCCCCAAACAATCAGCGGCTTTCTGCCCCATTTATCTGCCAACGGTCCTGTAATGATTTGTCCGGCACCCCATACTACCGGGTAAATGGCCTTGATCCAGCCTACCCCTTCCAGGCCAACCCCCATTGACATAAAGAGTAATGGAAATACGCCCCAAGACATCCCATCGTTTAGATTGTTGATTAGCCCGGCCTGTGAAACAGCAAACAGGTTCCTGTTTTTAAAGGAGGTTTCTTTAAACACCCACCACAAGTTGGGTTTATGCGTTTGTTCTCCTGAGGTAGTTATTTGTATCTCTTTTGCTTCTAATGTCGCATGTTTCCTGGTGTCTTTGATTACAAAAATGGAAAGTAATAATCCGATAGCGGTATAAGCAATCCCAATATAAAAAGGCTGTGGGCGTAGTCCGTAATGCGAGGCCAGATAACCGGTAAGTAGCGCGGTTAGCCCCACAGCCCCATATCCCGCGGCTTCATTCAATCCCATGGCAAGACCACGGCTTTTACGCCCCACAAGATCAATCTTCATATTCACCGTCATTGACCAGGCCAGGCCCTGACTGATGCCCAATAAAATATTGGCAAATAAAATCCAGTTCCAGGAAGGCCCATAAGCCAATAAAAAAGGTACCGGAAGCCCCACTATCCAACCTCCTGTCAATACCTTCTTACGGGTGTATCTATCTGCCAGTACGCCTGAAATCAGGTTGGTAAATGCCTTTACCACACCAAAGGCGATGATGAACGAAAAAACAACTACATCTGACTGTATCCTGAACTCTGAGGTACCTACCAATGGTACTACTGTGCGTTCCAGACCAACCATCCCTCCCACCATCATATTCACGAGTATCAAAAGGGTAAATTGTTGCCAGTTTTCTTTTAATCCTAATCTTATTTGCTCCACTATTCAGGGCTTTAAAAAGTTCGACTTATATTCGCTTCACCCGCTGCAAATCTATGCAAAGTACTCAGCTTAGGGATTTAACCAAAGAATTAATTATATTATGTAACAATACGACCCTTACCCATTAACTACCAACAATGAAACTATACTGTTTAATCATCCTGACTCTATTTGTAGCTTCCTCTTTTCCTTCACAGTCACAGTCAAACAGACATATCATCATAGAAGGGAAAATAAAAAATTGCCTCAGACCTGATTCGCTGGCTGTTACTGCAAAAGGATTGCTTTTGGTTAACCCCAGGGAGATGATTAAAGTTGATAAAGATGGCCGATTTCACCAGGAGATTTCAGCAGGCGAGACACCCGACCTGCTTATAGCGTATGGAAACAATAGTACGATTGACTTATACACCGGCAATAAATCCACTATAAAACTTGAATGGGAGCAGGATAACTTCCCGGGATCATTAATGGTGTCAGACAAAGATGATCACATGAATAGATTCCTCATTGCCTATCAAAATAAATTCCAGGATAAAAAAGAAGAACTACAGGACAAAATAAATTCAATGGGTTCACTGGAAGCCGTTATTAAAACCATAAAAGCGAACAACGAAACACAATCTGATTTCCTGAGACAAAATGGGGGTCAACTAACGCCCGCAGAATACCTGAAATGCGCCACCGACATATTTTATGATAACCTGGGTAGCATTGTGGATGCCCCTGCATTTATGAACTATAACTTCTCCGATCACAGCTTACAGGGTTTTCCTTTTATTCCGCTCTACAGTCGTTATTTAGATAGTTTGAAAAATGCGATTGACCTTAGCATGAAAAAGAATAATGCCCCTTCCGAGATGATTGAAAAATTTAGCCGGGCCCAACTTACCAATACTTTTATTTCTACCTATAGCATCATTGACACGGTAGCCTTGTATCAAAGCAGCTGTTACCGGGAGTTCCTCCTTACTTATCTTGGAGATCTTACAAACAACATCTCATACCGGAATCTGGGGATAGATTTCGGTAATTCAACATTTCAGTATCAGCAATTACTAAATGCGATGATTGCGAATAAAAAAATTGTTCAGTGGCTGGTTGCTACAAAGATCCAGCATAAATTGCTTTTCAAAGGAACAGACAAATTTCCTGTTGATGGTTTTAATAAAGAACTGGAACTTGTAGACGATCCTGGTCTAAAAAACGAGCTTATCAGTTATTATGATGCGATTGCTAAAATAAAAAATGGCAGTAAAGCGCCTGTTATCACTTTCCTGCGGGAAGATGGAAAAACCGATGCCACCACAAATTATAAGGGCAAATACATTTTTGTTGATGTATGGAGTAGCTATTGTGCCCCCTGCATCAGCGAAATCAACCATTATAGTGAAACTACTTTTAACCGGTTTAAAGGAAAAGACATCATCTTCCTTTATATTTCTTTAGATACGGATAAAAAAGCATGGTTAGCAGCTGTTGGTAAACATAAACCCAAAGGGATTAACGGATTGGCTATGGGTGGATTTAACAGCCAGTTTGCGAAGGATTATGCCATATTTGCCGTTCCGAGATACTTACTTATCTCTCCGGAAGGGAATATTATAGATTCAAGCCTCCAGGGATTCACTCACCTGGATGAGGAAATGCTAACGAAACATTGATAGATATAAGCGGCTATAATTTAATCATCTAACTCAAACAACAACATATGATACGCCCATATATCGCCACAGATCAAAACGAATTACTGCATATTTTCCAACTCAATACTCCTGAGTATTTCGATCCAAATGAACTGGTTGATTACCGTAACTATTTAAATGAGCATGCCGAGCGTTATTTTACGATTGTATACAATAATCGTATAGCCGGCGGCGTAGGATATCATGTTAATGACGCCACTAAATCAGGCCAGATTACCTGGATACTATTTCACCCGGATTATGCTGGCGTGGGACTGGGAACACTGGCAGTAACACATTGTATCACGCTGTTCAAATCATACCCAGCTATTGAAAAACTAATAGTCACTACTTCCCAAAAAGCGTATCGCTTTTTTGAAAAATTCGGTTACCAACTGATAAAAACGGAGAAAGATTATTGGGGCCCAGGATTGGATCTTTACTGGATGGAGCGCGCGCTTTAGCAGCATTTAAACAAATGAAATGGATGCAGGCAAACCACTGATACCTGTGGTTCGCCTGATCAGGAACTACTTCACCATTCGTTGTACGGGCATACCAACATAGACGCCAGCTTCATTTATATTTTTCGTCACTACTCCTCCCATGCCAATCGTTACATTATCCACCAACTTAATGCCTTCCCGGATAATAGCACCGGTTCCAAAATAAACACATTCTCCAAAGTGACAGTTACCACTAATGTTGGCTGCTGGTGCGGATGTAAAGAAATCGCCGATTACGCAGTCGTGACCAATAGTGGTTTGCAGATTCAGATGAACATGCTTCCCAATTTTTATGTTGCAGGTAATAATAACACCGGCAGTAATAATGCTGCCTGCACCAATTTCAACCCATTGGGATATTACTGCAGATGGATGAATGATAGTAGCATAAGTAGTATTGGCAGGCAGCCTTTCCACAATCTTCTTTCTTTCTACCGGCGCGCCCACAGCCACCACTACATCGTATAATGCTGCATCAAATTTTGAAAAAGGAATCACGTCTATTCCCAGTATCGTCGTTTCCTTATAGTATTCGTCGTCCACCATAAAACAAGCGACGTCACGCACATCCTGCGTTTTATCCAGTCCATCTATTAAGCAACACAATGTTTCACGGCCAAATCCTCCCGCACCTACAATACATATTTTCTTTTTACCTGCTGTCATATACTTCCGGTTAATTTAGGTATTCATAATGATTAGCATCTCAAAAGTATGAAAATAAATAAAGGTTCAAAAGCAGAAATTCAGTTAAATACACAATAAAAAATATAAACATATATGAATGCCTTTATTTTATAGCCAATCTTTGTACCTTCATTAAATCCTTGCAATTACAAATTGCGGGGATTTATAATATTAATCAGATGATACCAGTAACCAAGCCCTTTCTTCCGCCGCGGGAAGAATATAACAAATATCTGAACGACATATGGGAGCGTCAATGGCTTACCAATCATGGTCCGTTAGTGAATGAGCTGGAAAGCAAATTGAAGGAACACCTGGATACCTCCAGCCTGCTGTTTCTTTCCAATGGCACCATCGCTATTCAGATTGCCATTAAAGCGCTTGAATTGTCCGGCGAAATAATTACTACCCCATTCTCTTACGTGGCTACCACCAGTACCATTGTATGGGAAAACTGCAAGCCTGTTTTTGTAGATATAGATCCACTGACATTTAACATTGATCCGGCTAAGATAGAAGCTGCTATTACGGAGAAAACAACTGCTATCCTGGCAACGCATGTTTTCGGTAATGCGTGCGATATAGACGCCATTGCAGCCATCGCGAAAAAGCACCAACTGAAAGTGATTTATGACGCGGCACATGGCTTCGGCAGTCTTTATAACGGTAAATCAGTTTTTGAATACGGAGATATCAGCACCTGTAGTTTTCATGCTACTAAAATTTTCCATACCGTAGAGGGAGGCGCCGTATTTACCACGCAGCCCCAACTGCTGGAAAAGATGCTGCTACTCCGCAATTTCGGGCATACTTCTCCTGTTACATTTGATGGTATTGGCATTAATGCGAAGAACTCTGAGTTCCATGCAGCCATGGGCCTCTGCTGCCTGAAACACATGGATGAAATATTCAAAAACCGCAAAACACAGTGGCAACACTACCAGGCGGTACTACAGGAATCCAATAAGGTGCAGCTGCTGACCGTCACCAAAGGATGCGATTTTAACTGCGCTTACTTCCCTGTTGTTTTTGAAAGTGAAGCGGTGTTACTGAAAGTGGTGGCCGCATTGAATCTACAGTATGTGCAGCCGAGACGCTATTTCTTCCCGTCGCTGAATACGATCAATTACGTGGATCATCGCAGTTGCCCTCATTCAGAATCAATTGCGCAAAGGGTATTGTGCTTACCGCTCTATCACAACCTGCGAAAAGAAGACCAGGACATGATCCTAAAAGTGATCCTGAAGAACTTATAAAAAAAGCTCAAAGTGTTCACCACTTTGAGCTTTTTTATGCTTTTGTAAAACAATATTTTATCTGCTTAATCTCTCTCTTGCCTCCGCTATACCCGGAACAAAATTAATCCGGCCGGCCTTATTACTTTCATAGATAAAGTCTCTTAAGGCATTACTGCTATACTTTTCAAAATCTCCTACTATGGCCAGTTTCATTTGATAAGTAGAAAACTTTTGTAAAATTTCTCCCGCTACGCCTGTTTTCAAATCAAAGAATTCCGGCGTAATATGCTGTTCCTGCAAGATGATACTATCTGCGCCCTGGTACCGGCAATTGCCTAATATATCCAGGGCATCATCTACATTATTTACTACTACCTGGTCTGATACTATTTCCGCGATGCTTTTACCGTTGATGTCGGCCAATGCTATTTCCATGGTTTCTTTTTTGTGATATATTATTTGCCCACCTTGTTAGAAGTCGATGTCCATGCTCCAGGAAAAATTGAACACGCCTAACTTTGTTAATATAGCCACTATCACGGCGGCTATCAATAACGGCATGATCCATACCGTGCGTTTGTATTTTTCCGGGAGATTTTTATTACGATACGTTTTCAATACGCCCCAGGACAGTAACGTGATTAGCAACACACCACTCACTACTACTGCTATTTTATTGTCTACAAACCGGATGATTACCATCAGTATGATGGCCACCACTCCTGTGATCCACCTGAAACGTTCCAGTAACGGACGTTCCTCCTCCTCTGAGAAAGGCATAATTTGCGAGAGTCTTTCTTCCAGTTCTGCAGCGCGTTCCATGCCGGCGGGTATCTGGATAATATCATCTGCCGACATGCCACGAATCGTAATAACGCCCGTAGCATCTTTACTGATGGCCGAAATTTCGAGGCGATTCAGGGAGAGATCCGCTGTATCTTCCTGGGTTCTGATAACGGTATCTTCATTTATGGCAATCGTAAAACTGTCGTATAATCTCCTCCTGTTTCTCAGGCCCCGGTAGATGCCGATGCCCACGGCTGCCAGCATCACCGGAATAGCGATTAAAGCGGCATACAGATCAAACCCATTGCTGTAATTTGCTGCCAGTACAACGATCAGGCCGAACAACATCACCGGCACAAACCGGGTAAGCGTTTGTTTTTTGATACTGGCGAAGCCTTCCCGTTGTGTTTTAAATACCTCCATAGTAGCAACAAAATAATATAATATTCATTGCAAAGGAAGCGAAAAAGACCCGATTTCGCCTGTCTCTTTCTTTATTCCCTGATGGTATGTTTATCTGCCAGTGCCATTTTTGCGATGTCATCTTTTCGCTTAAACACCACGCCAGCATGCTGTTTCATATAGGTAAGCAGTTCGTTGGTCGCCTTTACCAACTGTGGCGTACCACCTATGCGATCGTGGAAGCTGATCGACATCATGCGGCGCCGGTGAGCGGCTTCTTCATACAATTGATCAAACTCCATCTTTACTTGTCGCAGAAACTGGTCGGTCGAAAACCATTGTCCTGCTATGAGCTGGATATCATTACAGCGCAGTGTATATGGAATCACCGCAAAATCCACATTATTTACTTTGGTGATAAAGGGTTCATCACGACTCAAATCATCGATATGATAGAGGAACCCCAGCTCCTGTAATATGGTCAGGGTATTTTCTCCGCGACGCATCCAGTTGGCGTTGTAGCCAACGGGCGTTACGCCGGTAGCTTTCCTCACAGCGTCCATACCATCCTTTACAAACTGTTTCTCCTCTTCATAGGGCAGCATATATTGTGATGTCCAGTCCCGGCCATGGGCGGCCGCTTCATGGCCACGTTGTACTATTTCCCTGGCCAGTGCGGGGTGTTTTTCTACGGCGCTTCCCACCATATGGGAGGTCACTTTAATGCCGTGTTTATCCCAGTTATCGAGCATACGTGGGATCCCTTCTTTATAGCCGTACTCGTACCAGGTAGTGGCGGGCAGATCTTTATAACCCCGGGACATGTTTCGCGGAAAAGGACTTTCGGGATTATCTTCTGGTTGTCCGCCCGCCTCAAACTGCATTGACACGGATACGATGAGGCGGGATCCATCTGCCCAGTAAGGGCCAGTTGCCGGGGCGGACTGCGGGGCCGATTGGGCCATCACCTTGCCCGGACTTACCATACCGGCCAATCCAACCAGGCCGGCTGTTTTCAGGAATTCTTTTCTTGTAGCCATTATTTTTTTATGAGATGATCAACTGCAATGGTGTTGTATTGAATAAAAGCCAGTAGCCCGGCAAATAAAATAGCGTGAATTAGCTGGGAAGGGAGTGCGTCCCAATTTTCTATCAGGGTGGTACCGAAAATCAGCAGTAGCATCACCACACCTCCACCAATCAGGGAAATACGGGTAAATAACCCCAGCAGCAGTAAGGCTCCGATTATGAATTCAGCAATGGGTAACGCATAGCTGAAGGGAACCACCAGCGGTGCCGGCAACATCGATTTTTCAAAACTTTTCACCATCCAGGCACTGAAGCCATTTAATTTAGGGAGCCTGACCAGGCCGTGGCCGAACATGCTGGCGGCTACCGACAGCCGGAGCAATAAGAATACAATCGCATTATTTTCCATTTTATATGTTTTTACAGGGCAAAGATCAGGGTGAATGGTACAAATAAAACTGTACTTTTTTAGGATCATTCTGTACTTTTGCAGGTATGCTACAAGAGAACTTATATCAGCCCTTTGAGATTGAATACCGCGAATGCAGCGAATGCCCGATAGATCCTCATAAGCACAATTTTTTTGAACTGGTATACATTGTGGAAGGCAGTGGCATACAGTGTGTTAACAAAAACCAATTGCCTTATAGCCCGGGCAAACTATTCCTGGTAATGCCCCAGGATTGTCATTCATTTGATGTGAAGGAGAGTACTAAATTCTTCTTCATCCGTTTCAATAACATTTACCTGCAACATCATAAGGAATGGATACAGCAGCTGGAATTCATTTTCCAGCATACCAATCATATGCCGGGCTGTATTTTAAAAAACAAAAACGATAAACCCCTGGTAAAAGCGTTGGTGGAAGCGCTGATCCGGGAGCTGGTAAACCAGCAGCCCTATCACCGGGAGATGGCGCAACAAATCGTGAACACGATGATCATGATTATTGCCAGGAACATTATACTACAGTTGCCGGAGCAACCCAAACATCCTGCGAAGCAAGATGCTTCCCTGAATATACTGCATTATATACATGAAAATATATATTCTCCGGAGAAATTACGCGCAGAGCAGATTGCAGCGAATTTTAATATTTCGCCTACTTACCTAAGTGAGTATTTTAAGCGAAACAATGGCGATAGCTTACAACAATATATCACCCAATATAAATTAAAACTGGTGGAAGCGCGGTTGCAGTACAGCAGTATGCGGGTAGGAGAAATTGCAGATGAGCTGGGCTTTACAGACGAAAGTCACCTGAACAGGATGTTTAAAAAGTATAAAGGAGTGAATCCATCTGCCTATAGAAAAGAATTACAGGCAACAGCTAATTAAAACCACATAAAAAAAGCGCCCGGCTTCACAGCAGGACGCTTTTTTAAAAGATGTAATGGGAACTATTCTTCCTCTTCTTCATCCTCTCCGTCGTCTTCCAGCCATTCCATATAAGAATAGTACCAGTCTTCCAGTTGTTCCAACAGTTCCTGTTTCTTTTCTGGTGCGTTTTTGTAGAATTCTTCTACATTATCAATTTCATGCACGATATCGATGTAGGCAGTTTCTTCATCTTCTTCCACACGCTTAGCGAAGAAGCGGGGTTTTTCAGTATGAAAAATATATTCATTTTCCGGATCTGTTACAGGATCATCTGCAATCAGAAATTTAGGTAACTGTGCCATAATGAGTTATTTACTTTTTATGATGTTGTACACGTTTAAGAGTTACAAAGCTATAGATAAATACATTACAAAAAACATACGCCAAGAATGAATAAATTTATAGAGAAAATTTCACATCTTTATAGTCGTTAAAACCCATACCATATGCAAGAATATTGGATCAGATGGGAATACTGGATGCAGCAGCATGCCCCAAGACTGCTTAACATCCTTCATCCCGGAGTTACCTTTGAGGCGGTGGAAGCACTTGAAAAACTAATAGGAACAGCCCTACCGGCGTCTTTCAAAGCATTTTACGCCATACACAACGGACAACAAAAAGCCAGGGCGGGCCTGGTAGATGCAGATCAGTTGTTAAGTGTGGAAGATATCATTTCGCAATGGCAGCATTGGAAAGATCAGCTGGACGCAGGGACTTTCAGCTGGCATGATGCGCCTATCCTGGCTACGCCGGATACGGGTATTAAAAATGACTGGTGGAATCCGCTGTGGATCCCTTTTACCAGCGACGGCTTCGGCAACCACCTCTGTATTGACCTGGACCCGGCGCCGCATGGTAAACGCGGCCAGGTGATCAGCCTCTGGCACGACGATGGTCACCGCGCCATTGAAGCCCCTTCCTTTGAAGCCTGGCTGCAGCATTATATCAGCAGCATTGAAAAAGGAGAATATATTTTTGTGAAGAAATGGGGCATCGTACACAAAGATACTTTCCTGAACTACAACGACTGATAGCTAACCGGCGTACTGCCTGTCCATCGTTTAAAGGCCCTGGTGAAAGCACTCAATTCATTATAGCCTAACATCCATGAAATATCTTTCAAAGGATAATTACCTGAAGATATGTAATACACCGCCAGTGAACGTCTTACCTCATCTGCAATATCCTGGTACTTCACACCTTCCTCTTTCAGTTTCCGTTGTAAACTACGGGGACTGATATTGAAGTTGGCTGCCATATCATCCAACGAAGAAACGCCGAGATAGGAATTTGCCAGCAGGTAGTTGTAAATACGGGTCTTCAAAGTATGCGACTGCACCGCCGGTTGGGGCATACTGCTGACCTTTTGCAGCAATAGGCTCTGTAGCTCATAATTGGCGGTTAAAAGCGGTTCTTCCCAATACCTGGCATCAAACACCAGCACGTACTCTCCCGCGCGTTTTGACGGCTTACAACGGAAAACACGCTCATAGGCAGCAGGATCTGGTACGGTATAGGCTAAACGCACTGCCTGCGGTACTATTTTTTCCAACAACAAACCATCTAATTCATGAATTACCATCACCATCAGCACATCTATCAACTGCCGGAAAGCATAAGGCGGCGTAGGGCCCTGGTCAGTGGTGGGCACTAATGCCACGGTAAAGGTTTTGGCACTACGATGTAATTCCATCCTGCACTGATCTGTTACCAGGTGCGTAAGCGCAGCAGCATGTGTCAACGCTTCGCCTACCGTAGCACTACTCTGTACAATATCTCCCACTATTCCTAATGCTGCCGGCCGGAGTGATTCCCCGAAATGAAGACCAAACAGTGGATCATTGGTTAAACGGCTGGCATTTAACCACAAATCCTGCAGTTGCTGTGCTGTTACCGGTGGTGCATTCTTTCTTTTCAGCACTGCCAGATCGATACCAGCCAGTTTACATAACTGAGTGGCATCCACATCCCGCTGTACCGCATAGGCAATCATGCTTAATACTAACTTATTCATATTACAAAGGTATTCATCTCCCTGTTTACAAAAAACAAGTTGGCGTCAAATGGTAAGTATTTGTCGTGCAAAGGTAAATGATAAACCTGCTGCCGGAAGTAGCTTTGCATTATCAATTCATCAACAAACTAAAAAAAATATAAAAATGGAAAAGCAAACATTACAGGTAGTAACTGAATTTGTAAATGCCGTACAGCAGGTAAATCTCGAAAAAATTGGCGCTTTGTTACACCCCGATATCAGCTGGGAGCAGCCAGGCAACAACCGCTTCTCCGGCACCAAAAACTCCAGTGGAGAAGTATTCCAAATGGTAGGCGGGATGTTTGAAGTGTCACAAAATACCATGTCATTATCCGATATTAAAACCATTGCCGTAAACGGTGATCAGGCATCTGTAGTACTCACCTGGAAAGCCAGCAGGCCTGGTGCGGAACTGCACACAGATAACGTAGACGTGTATACGGTAAAAGAGGGTAAAATAGTAGCGGCTAAGATTTACGCAGCCGATATCCAACAGGAAAATACTTTCTGGGGAAACTAAGGAAGATGGACACGGGTAACTCCTTCCGGGCTATGGGCAGCCTGGAAGGAGTTTTATTTTTAACAGCATGTATTTAGAAAAACAGGAATTTTTTCTTCTTCTTTTCTTCCGGCGCTACCGGCGATGTTCTTTTGTAAATAATTGGTTGTGCTATCAGCGGTTTATCTCCGCCCTTTACGTCGTAGGTCACCGTTACAACACCCGTAGTATAACCACGCTTAACTGCAAATCCCGTTACCACAATTTCTTGCAAACACGCCGCTTTAGGAGCTGCACTTGTATCAGCGCTACACACTACCGGCACGCCCATTTCAATTTGCTCCAACACCCTCGTTTCTGCGTGACTGGCGGTGACCATTCCAATGGCCAATCCGGCCGTAATCACCATAGCCGGCATCAGTTGATGCCGCTGCAGTGATGGCGCAGTCACCGCCCTATTTAGCTGCGTATCCGTAAAGCGCCCACAAATACGCCCCTCTCCGTTAACGATAACGGAAAAAATTTCAGCATCTGATAATAAGGAGAAATCAACTACCGTTTTATTACAGCTACTACAGTGCTTCCCTGCCGCAGTGCGGGTCATTTGATTCCAATCCTCGTTGCAAGGTGTAGGAACAGATAGATACAGACCTTTAATCGTTGACTTCATAGGTATCGGGTTACCGGAGATGAATATACGAAATAAAACAATCTCATTATGGGGAAAATCCCCGGTATGCCCACTCCATACAGCAAAAACATATCTGTAAAAAGCTGGCATTCATACAACAACTGATATGGCATTATTGTTGAAATTATTTCAACATAAACCATCATTTCATTAAATATTAAAAGAAACAGTATGAAAACGCCAAAGCATATCTCGAAATTTTTATTTGCCGCAGCCCTTGGCGCGGTAATATCACTTGCCGGCTCCGCTTCCTTTGCACAGGGCATCGACAGCACCGCAAAGAAAATTGGTCATAAAACAGCCTCTATTGCCGTAAAAGGCGCCTCTGCCGTGACTGACAAAGTATATAAAGACAAGGAAGGTCCAAACGGAGAAACGGTATATATCAACAGAAAAGACCAGAAATACATAGTAGATGATAAAGGGAAAAAAGTATACCTTAAGAAATCACAAATACATAACAAGAAGAAAAGCTGATTTTTCCATCTGAACATAGAAAAGGCCGGTACAGGGAAATCCTGCCGGCCTTTTTATATTTTTTATCGCCAAATTATCTACCTCCCTTTCTTCGCTGATAATCCTCCTCCAGGATGCCGTACATGAAGTTATCTGACCAACTGCCACGTATTGGCAATACCTTTCGTTTACGCCCCTCCCGCTGCATGCCACATTTTTCCAATACCCTGGCAGATCCCACATTGTCCACGGCACATCCCGCCTCCAGCCGGTGCAACCGTAATTCCTCAAAGGAATATTGCATTAAGCCGGTTACCATTTCCGTTGCTAACCCTTGCCCCCAGTAGGCGACGTCCAGTTTATACCATATCTCCGCACTACTGAACCGCGCTGTTTTAAACATCATCCCTGTCAGTCCGATAAATTCACGTGTATCCTTTAACGTTACACACCACACTTTGTGATCCCGATCGGCTAACCATCCTGCTACCACATCTGCGGTGACAAAAATAGTAGCAGGAATACCCAACGTATTATACTGATCTGTTTCGGGTATACTATGCAACCGGTGTATAGCTGGAATGTCTGCGGTGGTAACCGGATGCAGTAACATCCGGGAAGTAATTAGTTCCATGTATGTCAACCAATTTATACGGAAGGTATATTGTAACAAGATAGGAATAGTTACGTATATTCATATCGTCATCAAACGCCTGTTTATGCAACTTACACCTGGCACCTGTTACAAAATAAATACCCGCTATATTCCTTCTCTTCAAAAGTTTGGAGAATATGAATTTATTGTGATGCTGATTCACGCCAACGACACCTCAGACAGCGTGGTATTTGAGTTCAGAAAAATATTGGGAGCCACTACAACTGAACAAATACTGGCCACCCAACAGGCCGTGGAAACCCATGCCAATGGCTTTTCACTGGCCGATATTACCGGCCGGCCATTAAATCTCCTGCCATTTGAAAAAGAAAGTGCTTTCAGGAAATGGATAGCGGAAGGTATTGCCACCCCCTACGATTGCCAACAATAGTTTATTCATATCGTAGTGCCTCAATAGGATCCAGCCGGGAAGCTGCCTGCGCAGGATAGTAACCAAAGAATACCCCCGTAAAAGCACATACCACAAAAGAAAGTATAATAGATGATTCTGATACCATCGTTGGCCACCCTAACGTGAGCGTAATTACTTTGGCAGAGGTAATCCCCAACGCTACCCCTATTAATCCGCCGGTAATACTGATTATCACCGCTTCCACCAGGAACTGCAATAAGATATCAATTCCCCTCGCACCGATAGACATGCGCAGTCCTATTTCACGAGTACGCTCCGTTACAGATACGTACATGATATTCATGATACCAATCCCCCCTATTACCAGGGAAATGCCGGCAATAGCCGTCAACAGGATAGTCAGCAGGCTACTGGTAGAGCTAAGGGTTTTGATCAGTTCTTCCATGGTTCTTACCTGGAAATTATTCTCGTCGCTGGGACGCAGCCGGTGCGTGGTCCTCAGGATATCCGTTATTTCTTCCGTGGCTTTGTCCGACACACCTTCACTTACTGCAGATGCATAGATGCTCTGGAAATAAATAGTTGCCAGGATACGCTTTTGCACAGTAGTATAAGGGGTGAGAATAATATCATCCTGGTCTTGACCAAAGGAACTTTGTCCCTTCGGCGCCAGCGTACCAATTACCTGCAACGGAATGGAATTGAGCCGGATGACTTTACCCACGGGGCTTTCACCACTGGGAAAAAGGTTATTGATCACGGTTTGTCCCAATAAACATACTTTGGCAGCGGTAGCTACATCGGCATCTGAAAAACTGATACCATCATTCACGGTGAGCTTACGGATATCGAAATAAGAAGGTGCCACTCCCTGCAGGGAGGTATTCCAGTTCAGGGCTCCGTAAATGGCCTGTCCTTTCGTGGAAGCTACCGGAGAAACCCCACTTATGTAGCTGGCATTTTTTTGTATGGCCAGTACATCTGCAATCGTTAACGATTGAAAGCTGCTACCGCCTACTCTTACACCACCGGTCACATTACTGGCCGGCAAAATGGTAATCATATTGGAACCCATGTTGCCTAACTGCGACTGAATGCTTTGCTTGGACCCTTCACCTATTGCCACCATCGCAATTACTGCCGCTACGCCGATAATGATACCGAGCATGGTCAGGAATGCCCGGAGCTTATTCCGCTCCAGGGCCCTTAAAGCGATTAATATGAGATTAATAGCACTCATCCTTACGGGTTGAATTAATAATCTTCTGTCGGTGGCAATGCTGCCAGCGCTTCTTTTGCGGAGCGCACATTTTCGTTCCTGCTATCCTTTACTACTTTGCCATCCCGCAGCATCACAGTTCTGCTGCTAAAAGCGGCGATATCTGGTTCATGTGTTACAAATACAATTGTTTTTCCTTCCTGCTGATTCAGTTCCTGCATAAGGGCCATAATTTCGTAAGAAGTACGGGTATCCAGGTTACCCGTGGCTTCATCTGCAAGTATCATCACCGGCTGATTCACCAATGCCCGGGCAATTGCCACCCGTTGTTGCTGTCCGCCGGATAACTGGCTGGGGGTATGTCCTTCGCGGTCGGCCAACTTCACTGATTCCAGTGCGCCCATGGCCCGGTCGCGGCGCTCCCGGGTAGATAGTTCCGGGTTGTAGAACAATGGCAGCTCTACATTCTCCAGTGCAGAAGTACGTGGTAGCAGGTTATATGCCTGAAACACAAAACCAATTTTATGATTGCGCAACCTGGCGAGTTCATTGCGCGACAAACTGCTTACATTAATGCCATCAAGCAGGTAGTTGCCGGAAGTAGGTTTATCCAGGCATCCCAGGATATTAAGCAGGGTGGTTTTACCGGAACCACTACTACCCATAATTGTTACAAACTCGCCGGCAGATACGTCGAAGCTCACGCCTTTCAGGGCACGAACGACTTCCGTACCCATTACAAATTCACGCTTGATTTGCTGTAGCTCCAATATTTTCCCGTTGCTCATCGTCTGCGCCCTCCACCCATTTTTGGTAAAAACGGACTGCTGGTACCTCCTGCCGCCTGCGCTGTTCCGGCTGCATTCAGGCCTATTATCACGATATCATTTTCATTGATGCCTCCCAGCACTTCTATATGTGTATTATCATTCAGGCCGGTTCTGATGCGCTTTTGCTGGAGTGTATCTCCACGAAGCAACCACACATAATTGGTAGACCCAATACGTGCGGTACTTTTAAACGTTTTACCGGTGGTATCTTTTCGCTCCGCAGGTGTTTTCCGAACAGCACTTTGAATCACATAATCTTTCAGCTGCGTGGAGTCTGGCCTGAACTTCAGTGCCTTCACCGGCAACAGCAATGTTGAATCTTTTTCTGCTGTATAAATTGTAACGTTCGCAGTCATCCCCGGTTTCAATTTTTTATTATCGTTGGGAGCGTTGATGATGGTATTGTAGGTCACAACGTTAGACGAAACCGAGGGCTGTAGCCTGATTTCCTGCACATGGCCTGCAAATACATCTTCCAGGTAAGCGTCTACGGTAAAGGTTACACGCTGTGAGTCGGTTACATTACCAATATCGGCTTCATCTACACTGGCTTCCACCTGCATTTTGGTAATGTCTTTTGCTATCACAAATAAGGTGGGTGTATTGAAACTGGCGGCTACGGTTTGTCCTACACTCACATTCCGGTTTAATACCACCCCGTCAATAGGCGAATGTATTTCTGTAAAAGAAAAGTTTTTCAGGGCTGATGCCAGTTGCGCGCTGATGCTGGCTACATTGGCTTTGGCCTGATCAATCTGGTTCCGTGCAATATCATAGTCCGCTTTGCTGATGGCGCCTGTTTTATAGAGCAGTTCCTGTCGCTGGAAATTATTTTGCTGATAAGTCAGGTTCGCTTGTGCTACCTGCACATTCGCTCTTAACTGATCTACCTGTGCCTGGAACAAGTCTTTATCCAACTCTCCGAGAAGTTGTCCTTTTTTCACCTGGCTGTTGAAGTCTACATACAGATATTTGAGGGTACCGGAAACCTGTGTACCAACGGCTACGGTATCTACCGGTTGAATGGTACCGGTAGCGGTAACGGTGGTAGCGATGTGTCCATAGGCTGGCCGGGCAGTTTCAAAGGAAATGGGCACTGGTTTCTTCCTGATAAAGAAATACCAGACGGCCAGCACCAGCAGTATGATCACAATAGTGATGATTACACCTTTATATTTTCTCATACCTCATTAGCATTTATAGTGTTACCGGTATGCCCCTGTAAAAATCATAAATCCTGATAGTCAAGGCAGCATTATATTTAGCCTGTATATAAGATTGTAATGCCTGTATATATAAATTCTTTTGCTGTAAAAAAACGACGATGTTAGCCGCCCCTACCTTCAGTTGTTCGCTGGCAATCCGATACCCTTCCTGTGAATACTTTAGCTGTTCTACGGCTGCATCGTACTGGGATTGCGCATTCTGAACATTGATATATGCCTGTTCTATTGTTTGGGAAAGATTAGTTTTGGTATCCTGTAAGGTAAGCTTCGACTGATCTACTTCTATCTTTGCTTTCTCCACATTGGTTTTCACGACACGACGGGTGAAGATGGGTACCGACAAGGTGAGTCCTATCTGCTGATAAAAATTATTATCCAGTTGCTTAAAATAAGCACTACCGCCGTTACCACCATTGTAAGAAGTACCTAGTCCACCACCAGCAGATAAAGTAGGCAGATAGCCTGTTTTGGCCTTTGCCAAGTCAAGATTAGCCACATCAATACCTAACTGGCTGCTTTTTATTTCCGGCCTGTTAGCAAGCGCCGAATCCTGTGCGTCCTGTAAAGCCAATAAGTGCGTGTTGGAAATCAGTGTATCCGGCTCCGTTATATCAAAGTCGTAGCCGCTGGGTAACTGCAACAGTTGCTTCAGTACCAGTTTATTTTGCCGGTGTTGATTTTCGGCAGTAGTGAGCAGGTAACGGTCGTTCGACAACTGTGCCTTTAGCTGTACCAGGCCAATAAGCGCAATACTGCCCACATCGTACTGTTGTTGCCCTTGCTTCACCTGTGCTTCGGAAGTGGCTACCACGTCTTTTACGTACACAATGTTTTCTCTTGCCAGTAAAATATTCAGGTAGGCCTGGGTAATTAATACCGTGATATCATTAATCTGCTGGGCAACATTTAATTGTGCTACCTGCGTTAAGAGATTCTTTTGCCGGATATCATAGTTGAGATAGCCACCCTGAAAAAGGGTCACACCGGAATTAACGCTATAGTTGCCGGAAGTATATACCTCGTAGGAACTGCTACCGGTAACGGTATTAATGCTTTTGCCTCCGTTGAGATTTTGTGATGCAGACCCGGTAAGATTAGGCAGCTTCGCCGCTTTGGATAAAAGTAAATCCTGTTCTGCATTCAGGCGGTTCAGGCGTAAACTATTTAACTGGATGTTATTCTTTCCTGCATAATCAAAGCATTGCTGCAAGGTCCATTTCTCCGGTAGTGTTACGAAACTGCTGTCCTGTGCCTTGAGTAAAGGTCCGGTTAAAAGATAAAAAAGGAAGAGCGATAAAATACCCGGCTGTTTGAACAACATCATCGTTTAAGCATTGATGTTAGTAAAAGCTACTGAAGGAATAAGGGGTTAAATAGTAATACAATATAACGAATTATTCGTCTTCATACATCAACGGTGGGTCTGCATTTTTCATTTTCGTGCGCCTGTCGAAGTTATAGTAGAAAAACAGGCGGGCGGTGTGATTCCGATCGTACTGATAGCCGGATGCTGTCTCAGGAAATAGAAATTGGTGGCAGACACAAAAACCGTACGCCGGATGTGTATGTCACCAATAGCACCCCAATGGTCGCCGAGGCGAAAGGTACTATTCATGGAAATCCACGACTGCCATTGATTTTTGACCTCCTTTTCGGGAGGTATTGTTTGTGCGGTTAGCAGTAATGGGGAAATCATGCACCCTAACAGAAGGGGCACCATTCGCTTGTTCATGCCCGGAGGATTGCTTAAAAAAATTGCGGATCCACATTATATAACCTGTAAATCCGCAATTTGTTAAAAGTATCCCCACATTAAATTATATCGCATTCTTAAAGGTACCATTAGATCTGCCGGTGCCAGCCGGTGGCCCCTGCTGCCAGTCTTCATCATAATACACGAAGAAGGCCATCCAGATAGTGCGGGACCAGCGCATCAGTAAAGGCTGTAATATCAATAGCAGCATGGCATTTACTCCCAGCCACCAGTAGATACGGTTATCATAGATCGAGAAACCGATGAACAGCCACCAGGCAATCAGGCTGGCTACACAAACGGCTATTGATAAAGCATAACTTACATAGCCGGTACCATAGTAAAAGCCCACTTCCACTTCTACCTGTTGTCCGCATACGGGGCATTTCTCCGGCATTTTCATGCAATTTTTGAGGTCATAGGCATTTGAGGTAGTATAAATAGATCCACGTCTGCAACGGGCACACTTGTTCCCCAACAGGCTTTTCAGCAGGTTGGGCTTTTCATGTTTTTTATCTGCACACATATATTGAAGATTTATCAGGAAATATTTTTCCGGAACTCTTCCGGTGTTACTCCTGCGTATTTTTTGAAAAACTTGGTGAAGTAAGAATTATCAGCAAAATTGAGTTGATAGGCAATGGTGGCAATACTCATATCTGCGTTGATCAATAATCTTTTTGCTTCCAGCAGCACCCGGTCCCGGATAATTTCTCCGGCCGATTTCCCCAGCATATGCCGGCAAAATGCATTGAGATAATTAGGTGTTACATATAGCAGCGCAGCGTATTCTTTGGGTAAGCGTAACTGCATATAATGTTGTTCCACCAGTTTACGGAAATTGCGTAACAGCACATAGTTGTGCGGCGGCTCTTGCCTGGCCAGTTCCTGCCTGTTGCTACGGCTTACGGCAATAAACATTTCCAGTACCAGTAAACGCAACATATCCTGGCTATATGCCTCCGTACCATCCATTTCTTTTAACATGGCCTCAAACAACCCGGTGACAGCTGGCACCGCTACTTTGGGTAACTGCACTACTCCTTCCGCGCTAACGCCGCTAAAAAAGGGGAATCTTTCCACATAAGCGGCATCCTGCAAAAAGGCATTAAAGAAACCGGCAGACACATTCATCACATACCCTTCTGTTTTCCCCTCAAAAAACCAGCTATGCACCTGTCCGGGCACCATAAAGTATAACTGCCCTGGTTTTACCGGGAAACGTTCAAAGTCTATCGTATGGCTTCCCCCGCCGGCAGTAAAAAACGCCAAATGGTAAAATGAATGCCGGTGCGGAAAATGAATATCCTTATGCGCCGCCAGGTATGCTGAAAAACGAGCCACCAGGATATCCTCTGATGCGGGCTTTCCCATAGCCAGAGAACAGATATCGTATGTAGGAATGAGTGCCTTTAGCATGATGCAACAAAGGTACAAAGGAAGTTCCGAAGGGGGTTGTGGTATTAGGGGCTTTAATGGTACTTTTTACTTATTGCTTTTTTTTGAGCAGAAAGCATAAGGCGGAAAGCAAAAAGCGATTATAGCGAATGACCAATGAGTATGATCATCCGCTATAATCGCTTTTTGCTTTCCGCCTTATGCTTTCTGCTATTTTACATACTTCATGAGCCACTCATCCATTTCCCACAGCATATGCAGGATGCTTTCTTTGGCTGCATAGCCGTGGCTTTCCTGTGGCAGGAATACGAGGCGTGCAGTGCCACCATTGCCTTTCAGGGCATTGTATAATCTTTCACTCTGGATGGGGAAAGTGCCGGAGTTATTATCGGCTTCTCCATGAATCAGCAGAATTGGTGCTTTAAGTTTGTCGGCATAAGAAAAGGGCGACATTTTATAATACACCTCTGATGCCTGCCAGTAGGTACGTTCTTCATTCTGGAATCCGAAAGGTGTTAAAGTACGGTTATAGGCGCCACTACGGGAAATACCGGCTTTAAACAAGTTCGTATGTGCGAGCAGGTTAGCCGTCATGAAAGCGCCGTAAGAGTGGCCGCCTACAGCGATACGATCTTTATCTCCTATACCCATTTCGGTTATCTTGTTAACGGCAGCTTCTGCATTCATCACCAATTGATCAATGAAAGTATCATTGGGTTCTTTGTCACCTTCGCCTACTATTGGCATTTCAGTGGCATCCATTACAGCAAAACCGCGTGTCACCCAGAAGATGGCAGAGCCATAACCAACGCGGGTAAACCTATACGCAGAGCCACGCACCTGGGCAGCATCACTGGCAGATTTGTACTCCCGTGGATATGCCCACATCAGTACCGGCAAACGGCCATCTTTTGCAGGATCATAGCCTTTGGGGAGGTATAACATAGCAGTGAGGTCTACGCCATCTTTGCGCTTGTATTTCAGGAGCTGTTTCTGTACCCCCTCCATGAGTGGCTGTGGATGCGGGAATGCAGTAAGCGCTACATTTGTTTTTTTCTTCAGGTCCTGCAGGTAATAATTTCCGGGAGATGATACTGACTCACGTCTTACCACTACTACGAGTTTGGCAGGATCTATCACGTTCGCTACCTGTTCATAATACGGAGCCTGGGAACGCCACAGGATACGTTGTTTGCCATTGTCCAGGCTAAAAGCAGCGAGAAACGGGCGATCTCCTTCCGGTGATGCACCGGGCGCCGTCATCAGCAATTCATGTTTGGGAGAAACGTACAACACCGACCGGTTATATTGATTCTTCACCATTACGGGATCTCCCGGATCATTATACCGGTCATTCTCAGAACGATCTATCAGTGTAACAGGTGCCTGGTCCGGGTGGGACGGATCGATACGGCTTACTTTTACTTTCTGTTGTGCGCTGTTGGCATCAGCTACCAGTGCCAGTTGGTCGTTGGCCCAGTTGATCCCGGAAAAGCGGTTGACTGTTTTCACCAGTGAGGTGGGAGTAGCCGTAAAAGGCGCTGCCAACAAGCTTACTTCATCCCGGAAAGGCACATTCTTTTTAGGATCGCCGCCGTCCAGGGCTTGTACCCACCAGATGGTAGCCGCAGCGTCACTGCGCCAGGAGAACTGCCGCGGATAGTTGCTGGTAGCATCGAAGCCTTTGGGTCTTACTTCATCCAAAGGATTGCTGGCTAATTTCTTCACCAGTTCCCCATTCATTTTCCATATGGCTACATCTGTTGGAAAGCGGCTGGCGCCTACCAGGTAGGAATAGGGACGATGTAGTGTTTCTATCAACAGGTATTGATTGTCGGGCGATGGAGCAGCAGTAGTGTAAACAGCTGGCTGCCCGATTACCTGTTCTCCGCTATTGCTGATGATCACTGGTTCTGATTGGAAATAATAATCAAACAGTTGCTCATCGAATGGGTTTTTCAGCATATCCTGGAAAGTGGCAGCTGGCGCCGCTTTCCCGCTGGTTTGCTGAATAGTGGGACCTTCCGGCGCCAGTGGTTTTTCCGGTGCTTTCCCAATGTTAGCAGGTACAGCCAACGCCAGGATACGGTTATCATCCAGCCAGGTAAATACGGGACCGGCTATATCATTCAGGCGACGGCTGCTTACCTGGGCAGCTATACCCGTAGCGACATCCGCTTTCCATAAACGAATGGTGTTGTTATCACTAACGGTAAAGGCAATACTTTTTTGTGAAGGCGACCAGCTTACATGGCTGATGCGCGCATCGGCAGGCAAACCGGTGACGGCGTATTCCTTGTTGGTTTTAATGTCTTTAATGCGAATGGCCGTTACATAAGCGGCCCGGCTGGTTCCAAAGTTGGTAGGATTAATACGCAGTCCTGCCAGGCGATACTCTGGCTGTGATAATTCTTCGATGGAAGGAAAGCTGGCGCGGTCCATGATCAACATCGTTGCGCCGTTGCTGCTAAATTCAGTAATGGCGGGAGGCGCTGCCATTACCAGTTCCAGGATACTGGCAGGAGGTGTTTGATACTTCAGTGCATCCTGGGCGTAGGCACGAAAGGTGACGAATAAGGATAATGATAAAATCAGTTTTCTCATATAGCGTTTAGTATTTATAAGCAATTGGCCAAAATAAACTTATTGCCACAGCTTACAAAGCAGAAAGTGATGAGTGCAACGCTATTTATGATTTACTGTGCGGAAAATATGATCCCAGATGCTGGTATAAAATCCAAAATTACACTGCTCATCCCGGTGATGCGCGTGATGAAAAGAGGAAGTACCCAGGTATTTCAACACGGGCCACTGTCGCACCTTCTCGGGTAATGGCTCCATGCCCAGGTGGCCGGCCATACCGAACATAACGTTGATAATAAGGTACAGCAGCATCCCATAAATATTCAGTGGAAACCATAATAATAACAGCAGCCACAGCGCGCCGAAACAGGCCGTTTCAACCGGGTGTAAAATGAACAGATCTATCGGTTCCGGGTCAACTGCTTCGTGATGCAGCGCATGCAGCCATCGGTATAGCGGGGTTTTATGAATGCCGTAGTGAAACAGATACATCAGCAAATCCATAGCGAAAAAGAGCAAGAGCGCATCCCATAATATATGCCAGTTGATACTGGTGGTAATGCGGATAGCACGGTGTGTCCACAGCCAGTAGCCTGCATACGTAATGGCGGTATTGAGCAGCGTAGTAAGCAATGCGATGCGCCACTGCCGGGCATTATAGGCAAACGGGTGGCTACGAGCCGTTGTTTGCTGCGGTCCATATTTCTTTTGCAGGTGATGTCCCCATACCAACACCCCCAGCAAAATAGCCGTGTTTTCCACCCCGAATACTATCCAAAGCAGCCAGGAAGGAAGGTTCCGTAATATGTTGAGTAGTGTATCCATTTGTTTCGGTAAACAATCTCCCAAAAAATTCTTAAAAAAATTAAAAAAGCGATTACCTTTGCAATCATCAGATGATATGACGAGTTTAAACATTTCTCCCTTAAAGCGGCTCAGCTTAGCTGAGGAAGTAGCCAACCGGCTACAGGAACTAATTGTTTCCGGTAAATATGTAGTGGGTCAGCAGCTGCCTACGGAACCGGAATTAATGACCCAATTTTCTGTTGGGCGATCCAGCATCCGGGAGGCGATAAAGATATTGGCGCACAGAGGACTGGTACGGGTACAACAGGGGCTTGGCACCTTTGTATTGTCGCAGTCGGGACCGGGAGAAGCGTTATCGCAGCGTTTACAGCGCGCGGACTTTGAAGACCTGAATGAAGTACGTTTTTTAATCGAAGTGAAAATTGCCGAGAAAGCGGCCATGCATCGTAACAACAAGGACATCGAGAAGATGAAAGGCTTTTTAAAGAAACGCTTTGAATACGCCGCTAATCAACAGCTGGAACCTTGTATACAAGCTGACATTAATTTTCACAATGCCATTGCCGAAGCAGGTAAGAATGAAATTTTGCGCGACCTGTACAAAACAGTGTCTGAGCATCTGAAGAATTCATTCCTGCTGCGTTACAGCAATACCAATAGTTTCATTGAATCGCAACATTACCATGATGCGCTGTTGCAGAGTATCGTCGATAAAGACCCGAAGAGAGCGCTGGTATGGGCAACAAAGATCAGTGATGCGCCGCGATGAAATGTTGCAGCCTGTTTAGAGAAGCCAGTTTGTTAACAGCAATTGGTTTTTGCTTTTTTCATTACCTCCCACTGTATCACACTAAAAACGGTTTATTATTAACGAACTAATTTTTTACCCTTAAACATCAGATGATCTGATCTTAAAAGAACAAAAAATGGAAACAACGCTTACTGATCAGCCCAAAGCAACGGCACAACAGGTAGCACAGCAAACGGTACTATCTATCCTTTTGGCCCTCAGCTTTACCCACTTCCTGAACGACACCATGCAGTCGCTCATTCCGGCCATGTACCCGGTACTCAAGGATTCACTCAAATTAAATTTCACACAGGTAGGGCTGATTACGCTCACCTTCCAGATGTCTGCCTCCCTGCTACAGCCACTGGTGGGCCTGTACACCGATAAAAAGCCACAACCTTATTCCCTGGCCATTGGCATGGGTTTCACACTGATAGGACTGGTAAGCTTGTCTATGGCGCATAACTTCCCCATGGTACTGGTATCCGTAGGGCTGGTAGGCATAGGCTCTGCGGTATTTCACCCGGAAGCCTCCAGGCTGGCTTATATGGCCTCTGGTGGTAAACATGGTATGGCACAATCTTTATTCCAGGTGGGTGGTAATGCCGGCAGTTCACTCGGCCCCTTGCTGGCCGCGATGGTGATTGTACCCTTCGGCCAGTTTCATGTCATCTGGTTCTCCGTTGCGGCGCTGCTGGCCATTGTGGTAATGCTGAACATTAGCAAATGGTACCTGCGCAACACCCATCGTATTAAGCCTAAGAAGGCCGTGCAACAGCTGGATCAGCCAACGTTGTCGAATACACGGATCGTATTTTCACTGGGTATTTTGCTGGTGTTGATTTTCTCTAAATATTTCTACATGGCCAGCATGACCAGCTACTATACTTTTTACCTGATAGACCGCTTCCATGTATCCGTGCAGAGTGCGCAGGTGTACCTGTTCATATTCCTGTTTGCCGTAGCAGCCGGCACCTTCATTGGTGGCCCTATTGGCGACCGTATTGGCCGTAAGTATGTGATCTGGATTTCCATCCTGGGCGTAGCGCCGTTTTCACTTCTATTGCCACATGCTTCGTTGATGTGGACCGCCATATTAAGTGTATTCATTGGCGTTATCCTTTCTTCCGCTTTCTCTGCTATCCTGGTATATGCACAGGAACTGGTACCGGGTAAAGTAGGTATGATTGCCGGTTTATTCTTTGGATTGGCTTTCGGTATGGCGGGCGTAGGTTCTGCTATCCTGGGCCGTTTGGCAGATGCTACCAGCATTGCTTACGTATATGAGGTATGTGCTTATCTCCCGTTAATAGGAATCCTCACCGCATTGCTTCCTAACCTGGAAAAGCGAAAAGCATAAAAATAATATAGCGAATGATCGGAGCGGATGTTGTCTTTGTACAGGATTATACTGATTATACTGATTATACTGATTTTCGTTTTTAAGATTTTAGAAGATGAGAAAAGATATTCAGCGAATATTTATGCTTTGGTTTCCCAATATCTTTCTTAATCCTAAAAATAATAATCAGTATAATCAGTATAATCCTGTACAAAGACAACATCCGCTCTGATCATTCGCTACAGCAGCTTTCTGCTCCCAACAAAATACCTATACTTTTGTATTTTAAATAAACTTGTTATGTGGAAAGGGATATTGCTGGTACTTATTGGCGCCTGTTGTTTTGGCGTATTATCAACGATTGTTAAATCCGGGTACCGCGAAGGATATACATTAGCAGAATTCGCCAGTGTACAGGCAGGGTTTGGGATGCTGACATTATGGGTCATTCATTTTTTATCGGGTCGCAAAACCCGTGGGCTGTTGAATAAAGATGCCCGTACCTGTTTTGTATTGGGTAGTTCCACGGGCCTGGTAAGTGTTACTTATTATCAGAGTGTACATTATATTCCGGCCAGTATCGCCATTGTATTGCTGATGCAGTTTACCTGGATGAGCATGTTGGCAGAATGGATTATTTATAAAAAACGGCCTTCCCGGGTACAGTGGATCGCCGTATTTTTCATATTAGCAGGCACTTTACTGGCAAGTGGCTTATTTAATGCCAATACCAGCGCCCTTAACTGGAAAGGAATCGGTTTTGGTTTGCTGGCCGCACTATGCTATACCGTATTCATGGTAGTCAGTGGCCGGATAGGTGCGTCATTGGGACCCGTATTGAAAAGTGCCTGGATTGTTACGGGTGCCTTTGTAATTGTTTCCCTGATTTTCCCGCCACTTTACCTGGTAAACGGACGCTTTACCAGTACAAACCTATGGATCTGGGGTATCCCCCTCTCCCTTTTTGGCACCATATTAACACCTTTCCTTTTTGCTAAGGGGATACCGCAAACGGGGGTATCGCTGGGCGCTATCCTCAGTACGGCAGAATTACCAGTAGCCATGCTGGCTGCCACCATTTTCCTGCATGAAAGGGTGTCTCCCTTACAGATCGTGGGCGTGGTGATTATATTAAGTGCTATTGCCATGGCCAACCTGAAAGGTCGTAAATGAAAACCCATAAGGTGTTTTTTTTATCTATCTTTGCACCCTCTATTAGTGATTTACGAACTGTTTTTTCATGAAAGCATTTAATTTTTTTATTCTATATCGCCTCCCAATAGGTATCGTATTATTAGCAGGCGGTATTGCACTCGGCTTAACCGTAGGCTGGTGGGAAGCTACTATTGTGCTGGTGTTGGCACTGGTATGTTTGGTAACACACGTGATGTTTGGTCCCATGAGAATGGTACAGGAAGCCGTGGAAGCAGGTGATATTGAAAGGGCCAGCGCCCTGATGAACCAGGTAAAATTTCCTAAGCTGTTATACAAACCTATCCGCTCTGTATATTATTTTATGCAAAGCAATATGGCCATGTATTCTAACGACCTTGATAAAGCGGAGGCTACTATCCGCCAGAGTATCAACTCCGGTAGCCCGATGAAGGAATATGAAGGTATGCAGTACTTTCAGCTGGGAACCATTGCCTACCAGAAAAACGACTTAAAAACGGCCGATCAGAACCTGAAAATCGCTATGCGTAAAGGGTTACCTGACAAGGAAAACACGGCTGCCGCCCTGTTGACCCTGGCTTCTATTGCCATGAGCCGCCGCGACTTTAAATCTGCCAAAGAATACTTCCGCAGAGCCAAGGCACAAAAGCCTACCACTGCACAGATCGTGAACCAGATTAAAGAAATGGACAAATATATTTCGAGAATGCCGGGATAACTTTCCGCTCTCCTTGTTAGAAATGCAGCGTAGATGAAGTAGCAAACTTTTATCTTCGCTGCATTTTTAGTTTTACTGATACCAAAATTTCGAGATGCAATTAAAATTTTACACCGCCTCCCTTTTTTCCTTATTATGGTTGGGCGCTGCTGCCCAGGATTCCAGCAGGGTAAACCAGCTGAATGAAGTGACGGTAACCGCCAATAAAGGCCCCCAAAAGGCCAGCGAAACCGGTAAAGTAGTGACCATACTTACCCGCGAATATCTACAGCAGAACAGCGGCAAGAGCATTGCCAGCATCCTGAATCAACAAGCAGGATTAGCATTGATTGGAGCTGAAAACAACCGGGGCACCGTACCTTCTGTGAGCATGCGGGGGGCCACCAATGGTAACGCCCTTATCCTGGTAGACGGCCTGCCGGTAATGGATGCTTCCCAATCCAATAATAGTTTCGACCTGAATTTTATTACCCCTGACCAGGTAGAAAAAATTGAAATACTCCGTGGTAGCCAGTCTACCTTATATGGCTCCAATGCGGTAGCCGGCGTTATCAACATCATTACCCGCAAAAACGGCGATAAAAAGTTTGGCGTTGGCCTCAATGGCAGCTATGGCAGCTACCGCGACTTCCAGGGTGGTGTAAATATACATGGCAACGTACAACGCTTCTCTTACCTGGTAAGCTATCAGCATGAGAAAACCGACGGTTTTTCTGATGCTTATGATTCTACCGGTAAAGCAGGCTTCGATAAAGATGGCTTCCGCCAGGATGCCGTCTTTGCCAAACTGGGCCTCAGTGCCGGTAAACGCTGGAATTTCCAGTACCTGCTGAACTGGAACAACTACCACCACGACCTCGACGAAGGCGGCTACCAGGACGATAAAGATTATACGGGTAAGTCTAAATTCCTCCTCAATGGCTTCAGCAGTGAATACCGCTTTAAAAATGGCTCCTGGCATGTGTTGTACAGCTTCCAGCGTACCAACCGGACCATCGTGAATGATTCTGCGTTCCAGGTACCAGGCGCCTATGCAAAGTTCGATAGCACCTTGTTTACGGCGAATACCCACCAGGTAGAAACCTATGTAAACTGGGATGTTACCAACCAGATCCGGCTGATTAGCGGAGCAGCTTATACCCGCTCCGATATGCAGCAGAAAGACTATCTCCAGTCGTTCTACAGCCCCGGACCGGAAACCACGATGTTGTCGCCCGACAGTTCGCATACCAGCCAAACCAGCCTGTATGCCTCTCTGCTGTTACATAACCTGAACGGCTTTAACCTGGAACTGGGTGGACGTTTTAACTACCATAGCCGGTATGGAAATAACCAGACTATTTCCTTTAATCCGTCTTACCTGATCAATGAACATCATAAAATATTTGTTAATATATCTTCTGCTTATAGTGTTCCGTCTTTGTACCAGTTGTATACAAACGGCTATGGTAACACCGCACTAAAGCCAGAAACCACTACCAGCTATGAAGCAGGCTACCAGGCCAGTGTGGCACATAACCGGCTATACTTCCGGGTAACCGATTTCTGGAGAGATACCCGCGACCTGATCATTTTCTATTCTGACCCGGTAACGTATGCGAGCCAGTTCCGTAATGCCAATAAGCAAAAAGCCTATGGTTCCGAACTGGAAGTGAGCTGGCAGATTACGAAGAAATTGACATTGACCACTAATTACACGGTAGTGGATGGCCGTATTACCATTTCACAGGGTAAAAAAGATACTTCTTACTTCAACCTGTACAGGGTACCTAAATTTACGGCCAATGGAACTTTAGGGTACCAGGTAACCCCAGCCCTGTATGTATCTGCCAGTGGTAGGTATGCTACGGAGCGGTACGAGCTTGACTTTTCCTCAGGTAAATCTCTCCCCATGGGGGATTATTATACCCTGGATTTATACGGTGAGTATAAATTTGGTAACTTGCTTAAAATTTACGCCGGGTTCAGGAATATTACAGATTATAAGTATTTTGATATATCTGGTTATAATTCAAGGCGGTTTAACTTTAACGCCGGTGTTTTTGTTAATTTGTAAACATTAAAATCAACATAATGTCTTTAAAAAATCTTAATCCGCGGTTTGGTGTATTGCTGCTTTTCATCATAGCAGCCGGTATAATACGCGTTGTATTGGGAGCTGATAAGAACATGTCGCCTATAGCGATGTTCACGCCGGTTGGCGCCATGGCCTTATTTGGCGGGGCTTCCTTTTCTGAAAAGTGGAAATCATATGCTTTCCCTTTACTGGCTTTATTTATCAGTGACATTATTTTAATGCAGTTCTTCCACAAAGAATATGCATCAGGCCTGTTGTACAACGGCTGGATCTGGAATTACGCCAGCTTTGCGCTGATCGTATTACTGGGACAGCTCATGATCAAAAAAGCAACGGTTGCCAATGTAGTAATGGGAGCTATAGGTGCTGCATTGATTCACTTCGTGGTTTCCGACTTTGGTGTGTGGATCAGCGGTTCTACCGATTTCCTGACCGGAAAGCCTTTCACCAAAGATCTGGCGGGCCTCACCAGTTGCTACGCACAGGCAATTCCTTACATGCGGTATACCCTGATAGGTAACCTGATTTACGGCGCTATTTTCTTCGGCAGCTTTGAATTGGTAAAACGCAGATTGCGTTTTGCACAGTAATATTTTGAATTTGTTTTTTAGAGATTTGGATATTGGGCAGATGGGTACATTAGCCTGACTCCAGATCTCTAAATCATTATAGGAGGTTTCTCTCCCCTGCACCAGCATTCTGTACGGCTCACTAACGGTAAAAACCATACGTAAATAAATAACTAAACATGCGCAGTATTTCACGCAAATTTCAACTTTCTTTTCTTGTAGCAGCCATTTCTATAGCAGGGTTAGCCTCCTGCTCCAAGGATAACCAGGCAGAAGTAATTGTTCCGCAGATTGTAGCGCCGGGTTTAAAAAACGGTAAGGACACCATCTATATCGGAGATAGCAGAGTGTTAAGTCCCCAACTGGCAAGTACAAAGAACCCTACCTTCCAATGGCTGGTAAATGGTGTGCTGGCTGGTACAGATTCTACCTTCACCTTCAAGCCAACAGAAAGAGGTGATTATACTATCTCTTATAAAGTTATTTCCGGTAATGCCCTGGCTAACTACTACTACCAGGTGAAAGTACTGGGTAAATTTGAAAACGGGTTTTTCCTGGTAAATGAAGGTTGGTTTGGTCATGAGCCGGGTGATGTGAATTTTTACCGCAATGGAGAAGACTCTGTTTACCAATATGTATTTCAACGCAACAATCCAGGTAAAACATTAGGTACCACCACCGACTTTGGTACTATCTTCAACAATAAATTTTATTTCGTATCCAAACAGGGTGCTGGTTTGGTAGTAGCCGATGCTGGTACCATGAAAGAAACAGGCCGTATTGATCAGCTGCCGGCTGGTGGCAACTCCTTTATAGGTGTAAATTCTAATACAGGCTTAATAGGCACACAAGACGGTGTTTACCCGGTGAACCTGCAAACACTGACGGTAGGCACCAAAATAGCTGGTGTTGGTGGCCAGATAGGCGGTATGATCCAGGCGGATGCCTATGTATTTGTGATGTCACAAACTGATGGCGTTGTGGCCTTAAACAGCAATGATTTCAGCGTTGCCAAAAAACTGGCAGCCGCAGATGCTGGTTTTGCCAAAACACCGGATGGTACTATCTGGGCAGGTCAGGCAAAATACCTGTTTGCTATTCATCCACAAACATTAACCGTAGATACCATTGCCAGTCCTTTCAACATGTATGGTTCCTGGGGCGCCTGGAATCCAGGTATGATGACTGCCTCCACAGTGGAGAATGCAGTATTCATCGGCAAAGCAGACAACGAATGGGGTAACAGCGGCAGAGAAGTGTACAAGTATACCGTAGGTAATCCTGCTTCCTTACAAACACCATTTATTACCATTCCATCCGGACGTGCCTTTTATGGCGCTGGTGTAAGATATAATCCTGGCAATAATACCCTGGTCATTACAGATATGAAAACTGGTTTCGGTCAGAATTCAAAAGACAATGCGCTTTACATCTATGATGCCAGCAGCGGTGGACTGAAGAAGAGTGTAGCTTACACCGGCTTCTTCTTCCCGTCTATACCAGTATTTAACTAAACAGCTTTTAGCCCTTAGCTGTTAGCTGTTAGTAAATGCAGCGAAGACTAACATTTGCTAACAGCTAATGGCTAAAAGCTAAAAGCTATAGATATGCTTCATTTGATTACGGGAGGTGCAAGGTCGGGTAAAAGCAGGTATGCACAGGAAATGGCGTTATCTCAAAGTACGCACCCCGTATATGTAGCAACTGCCAAAGTATGGGATGATGATTTTGCAGAACGGATACAGCGACATAAAGCAGAACGGGGTTCCATGTGGACCAACTATGAAGAAGAGCTGTATGTAAGCCGTTTACCACTGGAGGGACATACCGTCGTTATTGACTGCGTAACGCTCTGGTTAACCAACTACTTCGAGCAACAGGCGTATGATATTAATCTTACCCTGGAAGCCATTAAAAAGGAAATAGATGCACTACAACAAAAGGCAGGTACCTTTATTGTAGTGACCAATGAAATAGGAATGGGCGTGCATGCTGAAACAGCCATTGGCCGCCGTTTTACGGATTTACAAGGCTGGGTTAATCAATACATTGCACGTGTAGCCGACACCGTAGTATTAATGGTATCCGGCATACCGGTTATCATAAAAAAGGAAGCGCAATAAATTCACCGGCATGATGAACAATATCCGCATAACACCTGTATCAAAGGAATTGAAAGCCGCCTTACAGGATAAAATAGATCAGAAAACCAAGCCTCCCGGCTCACTGGGAAAATTAGAGGCGATCGCCTTACAGGCAGGCCTGGTACAAAATACCCTGACGCCCGTTATCAGTCATCCATCCATTATTGTATTTGCAGGAGATCACGGCATTGCCGCAGATGGCCAGGTGAATCCATTTCCCCAGGCTGTTACCGCGCAGATGGTATATAATTTTCTGCACGGTGGCGCCGCCATCAACGTATTTTGCCGGCAGCACCAGTTGTCGCTCACGGTAGTAGATGCCGGTGTGAATCATGAGTTTCCGCCCCACCCATTGCTGAAAAACCGTAAGATAGGCATGGGTACACAGAACTTTCTGCATATGCCGGCTATGTCGCTCGATCAGTGCAAACTGGCGATGCAGGCGGGTGCAGAAGAAGTAAAGCTATTGCATGCGCAAGGCTGTAATACTATTGGCTTTGGAGAAATGGGCATTGGCAATACTTCTGCAGCGGCCTTATTGATGAGCCACTTTACCAAAATACCGGTCGCTTCCTGCACCGGTACAGGTACTGGCAGCAATATGCAACAGCTGGCACAAAAGCGCGCCATCTTACAACAGGTAGTGGCCAAACATGCCTCTCCTGCATCACCGGAACAGGCATTAGCCACCTTTGGTGGTTTTGAAATTGCCATGATTTGTGGTGCCATACTGCAGGCGGCTGCCCTTGGAATGCTGGTAGTGATAGACGGTTTCATTGTAACGGCTGCGTTGTTAGTGGCAGCCGCCATGCAGCCCGATGTAAAAGACTACTGCATTTTTGCACATTGCTCCGAAGAACAAGGACATAAAACCATGCTGCAATACCTCGAAGTATCTCCTTTACTACAAATGAATATGCGCCTGGGAGAAGGCACAGGCGCTGCACTGGCAATTCCCCTGATACAGAGTGCAGTAGCGTTTCTGCAGGAAATGGCCAGCTTTAACAGTGCCCAGGTATCAAATCGTACTATATGAAGAAACAATGGCAGTTATTGCTAACCGCTATCCTGTTCTATACTCGTATACACGTTCCCGTTGGTATTCCCTATACACCGGAAATGCTTGCCAAAGCTACACGCTATCTTCCCCTGATCGGATGGATAACCGGTAGCTTTATGATTGCCATCTTATATATACTGGGTACTATAGCGCCTCCTATGATCAGTATCCTGTTAGCACTGATTATGGGTATATGGGTAACCGGTGCTTTTCATGAAGATGGATTTGCTGACATGTGCGACGGCTTCGGCGGTGGCTGGTCCAAAGAAAAAATCCTGGATATCATGAAAGACAGCCGTATCGGCACTTATGGTATGCTGGGGCTTTTACTGATAATGGCCATGAAGTTCCTGGCACTGCGGGAGCTATCATTACCCATGGTGATGCTGACCATTATGGCAGCACAGCCATTGAGTCGCTTTGTGGCAGTTACCGTGATATATACGCATCGCTATGTACGTGAAAACGACGACAGTAAAGCCAAACCTATTGCGCAAGGCATTGGTTTATCGGACCTGGGAATAGCAGCGGCATTCGGATGCGTCCCGTTTATAGCGGTGATCCTTTACCTGCATAACTATACCCTGCTATTAACCATCCCGGCTTTATTGCTGGCACGATGGTACCTGGTACGGCTCATGCAAAAGTGGATTGGCGGCTATACCGGCGACTGCCTCGGCGCCGTACAGCAGCTGTCTGAAACAGTTATTTATTTATGCTTTTGTATTCTCACATGGAAATATACCTGATCCGGCATACCACACCGGCCATAGAAAGTGGTATTTGCTACGGCGCATCTGATGTGGATGTTGCGGCCAGCTTTGATACGGAAGTAGCACGGATAAAGCCCCTGCTTCCCGCCAAAACAATGGATGTATATGCCAGTCCGTTGCAACGTTGTGAAAAACTGGCGGCTGCCTTGTTTGGCAGTCAATACACCACCGATGACCGGCTGAAAGAAATGAATTTCGGTTCCTGGGAAATGTTGCCCTGGGATAATATCAGCCGTAATGCACTCCGCAAATGGGCCGATAATGTTGTTTTTGAGCATATTCCGGGCGGTGAAAGCTACGAGGAGCTATATACCCGCAGTATCACCCTGTTGGAGGAAGTAATCGCCAAAGGAAACGATGCGGTGCTGGTAACACACGGCGGAGTCATCCGGTGCATTTTAGCGCATGTGACCGATACTGCACTGGTAGATGCCTTCGATATCCAGGTGGATTATGGCCGGATTTCGCACCTGCAGGTGGAAAATGAGGAGATTAAAGTGATATTTTCTAATTTGTAACTTATTGCCTGTAAAACAATTATGTTAAAATTTTTAAATATCTTTTTAAAAAACAAAAAAACTGGTAAATCGTGCTAACTTTATGTTTGCATATACCGTATATAAAAGAACACAATTAAATCTGATATAATGACAACATCTTTTCTGAATATCCCGCTGTTATTTTTGCAGGAAATAGGTATCAAAGAATTACTGCTAATTGCATTAGTAGTACTGTTATTGTTTGGTGGTAAGAAGATACCTGAACTGATGCGTGGTTTGGGTAGCGGCATACGTGAGTTCAAAGATGCCAAAGATGAGCCATCAAAGAAAGGAAGCAATGCTGATGCAGACGCAAAAAGCTAATTGAATTCCGCTTTATAAAACTTAAAAGGCAAATCATCCATATTGGGGTGATTTGCCTTTTTTAATGCCCGGTAACCTGTTATCAGGCGGCCAGTTGCACATCTGTTGCTATACTTTTATTGTTCACTGAACTGAATCTTTTTTTAAAATACCACGCCGCAACCATCATCATCACAATACCGGTCAACGATACACCCAATACGGCATCCATAAAAAACTGGCTCCACGATAAAGACATCCCGTCAAAGTTCTTAAACAACATCACCAGTACACTTCCAAGATATCCAAAGGAATCTGCTACATAAATGATGAAGCCTACGTTGCTCACATATTTGAATACGGCAATCAGTCGTTCAAAAAAAATACAGTTGAACGGAATGTATCCCATATATAGTCCCAGTCCTGTTAAAGTCATCCACCACACCGGATCCAGCCGATGTTGCTTAAACAAAATCGTGCTGATAAATGCAATACCAAAGCCTGCTATCACAATTACGTGATTGAGCATAAAGGCCTGGAAATTATTCTTTACAAATACCAGCAATCCCATAATCAGAATGATCGCCAGCGATATAGGTATTTCTGTTTGTGTAAAAATACCCGCCTGTGCACCATAACCCAGGTCTTTCCAAATATCTGCCGCAAAATTATCCCGCATATCCCTTAATACCGTGAGCAGCACATAGCTGGCAATCAACAATACCAACCCGGGTAAAAAAGCCTGCAGAAAGTCTTTACGCTCCTGTTTATTCATTGGTGCTCTCCTGGTTCTCAGCCGTTCGTCTTCTGCCGAAGGCGGTGGTATCTGCTCCAGTAATAATACACAAACCAGGATGGGCACTATAAATACTAACCCTGTTACAAAAGGCATCCAATACTCTGTTACATGCCAGTCTACCACCGTCATTTTGCCTACTGACTTTACAAAACCAGAAGAAAAAATAAAGCTCACTGATAATACGGCGCCCATAAATTCTGTACTGCGCCTGCCTTCCAGGTAACTAAATACCAGCCCCCATATCATACCCAGCGGAAACCCATTCAGGAAAAGAAAAGGAATATTATACGGCGCTGGTACTACGGCAAAACATAAGAGTGACAGCCAGGACATAGCTATGAGGATAATGATACTCTGCGCACGCTTATCTCCCTTCATTTCTGCAATAAAACGGATACCATAAAACTTACTGCAGGCATATCCAATCGTTTGGGTAATGACCAGCCATATTTTATAATCTATTCCCAAAAAAGTTACGCCTTCAAAAATGCCGGCCGTAAACGGTTTACGGAAAGCATACATGCAGGAATAAGTACCAAAAGCCACCAGGGCGGCATATAAAGAAAACGTAAGATGATGTGCCCGCTGCAACCGTTGCTGTAACCAGGGAATATGTAGCATATCGTAACAAATGGTTTGGGACAAAGGTGCAGGTTCAATGTAAACGCATTGTTAACAATAGCTGAACTAATTGTTAAGTATTATTAAACAAACGAGCCCGGTTCTAAACAAAAAAGCAGCGAAGATGGCTCTCCGCTGCTTTTTGAAAAGGGTTAATCGCTTATTACTTCAATAGCCACATAGCGCCATTGATATCGTCGGTAGTACCGCTAAACTGACTTTTCAGCGAGGCGGTCCAGTTGATGGCATTGGCAGAACGCTCTGAATCAGGATATTTGAAACGTTTAGGAATAACGCCACTGTTACCCGTACCGGCACCTACACTGAAAGTAGGAATACCTGTTCTTCTCCAGTTGATATAAGCTTCCCAACCAGAGTTTTCAAAGAAGGCCAGGTACTTCTGGGTCAGGATCTGCGCCAGGCCCTGTGCATTGTTACCTTTATATTTCACACTGGTCTGGTTGTAATACACCCCTTCGAAATTGAAAGGTATTTCGTAACGCTTACCACCATACGTTTTTACCACAGATCCGGTATTTTCAGTGGGCACACCATAGAAGCCCATGGAAGCCTTGATACCTTTTTTGTACCACGCTTCTGCATCTCCACTGATCCAGTTACGGTTAATGGCTTCTGCTATGTTAAAGCACAGTTCAGGATAGCCCAGCATTACACCAGGTTCTGCGGCATAGTTGCTATAATAGCGGCTACGGCTGCGAACAGAATATACTGCTGTATCTACGTTTGACATATTGGAAGACATATCACTCTGGCTGATACCTGGTTCCGCACCTACATAAGCAGTGATATCAGCGGGTGATTTATGCAACAGATTCAGTTGCTGTGTAGCTGGTTCTGCTGTCACAAAAGCCCGTGGATCATTCAGTCCTACCAGTGTATTCAGATAAGTAGCGGACATGTTGTAACGGGTAGCATCAAAGCCCAGGTTATCCGGGTTGGATGGATATTTGTTGATGTTATTATAGATGAATTGCAGGTTACCATCCATTGACTCAATCAGCGGATATTTCACCGGATCACTTACGATGGCTTTAAACTGCTGGGCTACATTCAGCTCGTTATCGGAAGCTTTCTGGCTCAACGTAATGAGTACACGTAAATGAAAAGTGTTGATGGCACGTTGCCATTTGGTCAGATCATTACCGTAATAAAAATCACCTTTCAGCACTTGTCCGTCGGCAGTGGCACTTTTATCGGGGTTGGCAATCTGCTGTGCCAGCAGGGTATTGGCATCTTCCAGCCATTTCAGAATTTGTATAAACACCGTTTTCTGATCATCATATTTAGGCGTCAGGCCTAGCTTACCCTGCAACGCATCTTTCATAGGCAAATCACCTACCAGGTTCGTCATACGATAGAAGAACCAGGCACGGAAAAACTTACCGAGTGCATTATATGGGTTCACTGCTTGTCCGCCGAGACGGGTGGCTTCGCCTTCCATCTGCACTACGTTCATCATAGAATAGTAGCTGCTGAAATCGGCACCGCCCCAGTCGTACCGTTGGTCGCCGTAGTAGTTATAGTTACAGCAGTCGAACTGGTTCCAGCGCATTACGCTGCTCCATGGTTTATCCGCATTCATGTCGGCCAGTACACCGCCCAGCACCAGGCTGGGTGGTACCTTCTCCGGTTTGTTGGTATTGATAGCATATTCCTCATACTTCTTGTTACAACTGCTGAGTACAGCACCTGCTAAAGCGATGATGGTAAATATTTTAAATGATTTCATACAATGCATGTTTAATAAATGAAAGGGATCAGAAGGAAACATTCAGGTTAAAGCCATATCTTTTGGTAGTAGGTGTTTGCAGGGTAGATGATCCCTGGTCTGCGCCGGGATACTGATCCAGGTCCACGTCTTTATTCTTAGCGAAATAAAGCAGGTTTCTGCCTACAAACGAAATATTGGCTGCCTTGATGAAAGTACCTTTCAGCAGATTAGCCGGTAATGCATACCCAATAGTTACTTCCCTGAGCTTCGCAAATGTTTTACTGATCACATTCGCTTCATTGGTTTTGTAGTAAACGCTGATATAGTCTTGCAGGAATGACTTAGTGGTATTTGGTGAGAACTGCAACTTATCGTAGTTAGTGATATTACCGTTATTGTCGTACTGAACAGGTACATTGTTGCTCACCACTACACCTTCACCCTGGTAAGATTTCACCCCTTTATAGTCCTGGTAGCGGGCATCTCCCATTGCACCTTGTGTGGTCAGGATATTACGGCCACCACGGAAGGTTTGCTGCTGAATATAATCAATCATGCTGCCACCTACACGGCCATCGAACTGGAAGCTCAGGCTGATACCTTTGTAGTTGAAGCTGTTGTTCACGCCCCAAACCCAGTCAGGACTGGCATAACCCAGGAATTGTTGTGTAGGGGTTACAATAGGACGACCATCCGGGCCATTGATGATTTTTCCATCGCTTGTTTTTGCGAAAGTAGATCCATAGAATTTATCTACCCTGTCTCCTACGCCTACAAACGCATTCAGCTTGGTTTCGTCACCATAGATGCTTACATACTTCTCTGTGAAAGTAGACCAGTTAGCAGTAATGTTCCAGTTAAGACCATTCGGATTTCTAAGTGGTGTACCAGTCAGTGTGAACTCATAACCGGTTTTCTTTGTATTCACCCCATTGATACGGTTTTTAGCATAACCGGTAGCGCTGGAAATAATTACATCATAAATCTGCGGACCGTTCTGACTGGTAAAGTAAGTACCGTCTATGCCTATACGATTTTTAAGGAAGCGTACATCCGCACCTACTTCAAATACTTTGGTAGCAAAAGGTTTCAGGTCAGGGTTGGCAATGGTTTGTGAAATATAAGCACCTGCCTGGTTTTGATATACTGGTGTTACGTTGTAAAACGGTGTATTATAAATAGGTCCGTCATAGGCAGACTGGTACTCTGCACCATAACCCAGCGGATAGGTAGCCAGCGGTGTAGCGCCAATTGTCTTCGCGGTAAATCCACCTTTCACATTGGCGTAGGAACCTCTGAGTTTCAGGAAAGAAATCGGCGTTGGCAAGTCTAAATAGTCAGATACAACTGTACTTACAGCTACGGACGGATAAGAATATACGTTGGTCCGGATAGGCAGGTTCGATGCCTTGTCTATACGGTCTGTAAGGGACACAGTGGCATATTTACCCAGATCAATATCTACATAGCCATAAGTGCTCAATACCAGCATCGGCGCCGAATAATTGGTAGCAAACAAAGGATCACGGGTGTTAGCAAATCCATACCATCCCGGTGCGTTCAGATAGTTGGTAGAAACGTAGCTGGAGTTATACTTGTAAGAGCGTGCATTACCTCCTATTGAAGCATGTACACCTATTTTGTGAGGGAATACGTTGGTATAAGACAACAGCACATCGGTGTTGTTTTCAAACATAGAACGCTTGTCTTCCCGGTAGTCTCCTTTACCTTCTTCGCGGCCATAAGGGTGAGCTGAATAAGGTACTTTTTCATTCCTCATCATGTCATAGCTGGTAACTTGTGTACGTGTCAGCAGCTCCAGTTTATCATTGATTTTGTAGTTCAGTTTAGCGTAGCCGTTGATGTCGGTTTTGTAGTGGCCACGTAACCATTCGTAAGTCATGAACCATGGGTTGTGATAACGTTGGTATTCTGCATAGATAGACTGAATACCTTCTTTACCAGGCTGCCAGTAGTTACGCATATCATCCATGCTCCAGTCGGCACCAGCCCAGATCAGGGTGTTATAGATAAGACTGTTAGGGCCATATGTTACATCCGGGAAGTTATTGGAATACTGACGGTTGTAGTTCATATAGGCATCCAGGCGCAGGCGGGAAGAGAAATTGTATCCTGCGGAGATATTGAAGTTGGTAATATTCAGGGAAGTATTGGGTACAATACCTTTCTGATAAGAGTGCGACAGGGAGAAACGCAGATCCGCTTTATCTGTATGCGAAGCTACTGCAATGTTATTGGTGCTCAGCATACCGGTTTGCAGGAAGCGTTGCAGGTTGTTTTTACCGCGGGCAATCCAGGGAGTGCCGCTACGTTTACCCGTTGCCGGATCTACGGGGCTATCATATTGAGGAATCAGCTGGCCTTCGAATTTAGGCCCCCATACATCATAGTCACCGTCGTTTGTACCATTACCTTTACCATCTACGAATGCATATTTACCATGGTCGCCGGGGCCATACTCATCCTGTACTTTTGGGATGGCATTGAACCCTTTTTCGAACATGGTGCTGGAGTTAAAATCAATAGAAAGGCCGCGCTTATCTTTTGTTCCTTTTTTAGTAGTGATCATAATAGCGCCATTCAGGCCACGGGAGCCATATAACGCAGAAGCGGTTACCCCTTTCAGTACGGTGTAGCTTTCAATATCATCGGGGGCAATGTTCCAGGTATCAGAGTTGATAGGCACGCCATCAACTACATAAAGACCAATATTATTACCACGTAATAATACCAGTGGGGCAGCGAGCAATTCTGCAGAGGCACCTACAGTCAGACCGGCTACTTTACCTACCAGACCGTTGATAGGGTTGGGTTCGCGGGCTTTTACCAGGTCGGCTCCTTTTACTTCCTGTACGGCATAACCCACACGTTTAACTTCTTTACGTATACCCAGTGCAGTTACTACTACTTCATCCAGTGCTTTTTTATCTGGTTGCAGTGTGATGGTAACATCCGTAGCACCTTTCAGGGGATAGGATTGTGGTAAAAAGCCTATGAAGCTGATTTGAAGTACATCTGTGTTGGCAGCGGAGATGGCGAAGTTTCCGGCGGCATCTGTTATGGCGCCGCGGGTAGCGCCTTTCACTTTAATAGTGGCTCCGATAACAGGCTGCTGGTCGTCACCTGAGATGACTTTCCCGGTAATAGCCCGTTGTGCAAAAAGGGAGGTGGTAGTAAATAGCAGCAATAGTAAGGCGCATAGCTGCCTTTTAAGCGCTCGACGTAGATTTGATTGCATGTAAATGTAGGTTTGGGTATTGTTTATTTACACGCAAAGTTTAGGGTCCAATGTGATCAGAATGTTAAGCTATACTAAATTTAATGTTAAGTATTTGTAAATGGTTATTTATCGCTATCCAGGAAGAAATATATCACGAGGATGAGGGCATTGTCTGCGCCTATATTGCTGGGTTTATGGCCTAAGCGGCCGTCGAAAAACAGGGAGTCGCCTTCTTCCAGCACATATTTTTCGTTATCTATCAGGTATTCAACGGTGCCTTTGATAATATATTTATACTCGTAGGCATCGGTTTTCACGGTTTGCGTGCGGGTAGCGCCTTTTTTGAGTTCCAGCAGTACGATGTCTACCGGGAAATTTTTAACATTTTTGGTGAGCACTCTCTTATATAGGAATCCTTTGGCCGGTTCTTTTTCAAACTCCTGGTAAGTGGCTTTTTGTTTAATAATAACTTTAGCACTTTGGGTTTGTTGGTCAATTTCATTGAAGAATTCATTCATATCCAGCTGCAGGGCCTTGATAATATTGATCAATACCAGCAGGGAAGGCACGGTTCTGTTGTTTTCTATCTGAGATATCAGCCCTTTGCTCACCTGTGCCCGGTCTGCCAATTCCTGGATAGTAATCCCTTTCCCTTTTCTCTTTTCTTTGATCTTATTACTGATCTGAATGATAATATCCTCGGTCATATATAAGTAATATTGAAACAAATATAAGCAGAAAGCTGCCAGGATAAACGTTCTGCATTCTACCTATATTTACACAAATTAGCATTCATGTTCAGTATCGACCAAATTCTGGCTATTACCTTTACGTTATTTGCGGTCATTGATATTGTAGGCTCTATACCCGTACTCGTTTCCCTGAAAGAAAAGCTGGGGCATATAGACGCCGGGAAAGCCACGCTGGCTTCCGGTTTCCTGATGATCCTATTCCTGTTTGTGGGGGAGCCGTTCCTTAAATTACTGAGTGTTGACGTACATTCCTTTGCCGTAGCAGGTTCTATTGTGATTTTTGTTATTGGGCTGGAAATGATCCTGGGGCTGGAGTTCTTCAAAACGGACCAGGACGCCAAAGCCGGCAGCGTGGTCCCTATTGCCTTCCCATTAATAGCCGGGTCAGGTACCCTGACCACCATTATGTCGTTAAAAGCCAATTTCGACCAGTATAATATATTGGCGGGTATCTGTTTGAACCTGGTCATTGTGTATATTGTATTACGCTCCCTGAATTACATAGAACGCATGCTGGGTAAGGCTGGGCTAATGGTTTTGCGGAAATTTTTCGGGGTCATCCTGTTGGCGATAGCTGTTAAAATATTTAAGAGTAATATTAATCTTTAACCTGATTTGGGATTATACTTTAGAAAATGTAGTTTTGCGTTCTTTCCGGCCTCGTAGTACAATGGATAGTATAAGAGTTTCCGAAGCTCCAGATTCAAGTTCGATTCTTGACGAGGCTACCACCCAATGTCCGCAAATGAATCATTTGCGGACATTTTTTTAACTGCCTATACAGCTTAGATAATTTTGTAGCCATAAATCCCACTTTCATCTATGAGAAGAATACTCCTTTGTCTGTTCATGTCAGGCAGTGCGTTATTAGCACAGAGCCAAGATAACACTTACATTCAAAACCAAAGAGCTGCTGCACAAAGTGCCGATGCCTGGATCAATGGACGCTTTACCTCCAGCTACGTACAGACTTTTCGGGGTACCGGTACCAATCCTGATGGCGTTTCGCATCACGATTTCTTTGGTGGTGCAGCTACCCCAGCTGGTGTTAATTTGAGATGGAGGATGGTGTTACAGGGCGCAGAAAGCGGCAGCAACACCGGATCTGATTTCAGGATATGCAGCTATCAGGATGACGGCACCTTGCTCCTTAATCCATTTTCTATTTCAAGGGCCTCCGGTATTGTAAGCATAGCCAGCCTCGCAGGCAAGACAATTAGTAGTAATAATTCCCAGGGAGCACTAAGTATTTACGGAGGTGCCGCAGGCGTAGACAGCTACCGTGGGGCAGAGATAGGTCTTCGGGGAGGTACTTACAGCTCTACACCCGGCGAACTTTCTTTTCATACAGGCACAGGTGGTGGAGGTGTTTCCCAGCCTGAAAGAATGCGTATTGATGCGAATGGACTTGTTACTATTGCAAATGGGTTGAGCTTCACAAATACTAACAACCCTTTCTTAGACTTTGCCCCGTCTGGCTTAGGAGCCCCTACTTATAACTCCAGAAGTATAGGAAGCAAAATTTCGTTGAGGAGTGGAGTTCCCGGCCCTTCCAATACTGGCTGGGACATAGGTATGGAAGGTAATCATATGTGGTTTGGCGTTCCTTCTCAACTTAATACACAGGGCTTTAAATTTTATGCGGGCATTTCTCAGGTAGGCCGGTTAGATGGCTTTGGGGCACTGGATCTTGGAGGGCAAGGGCGTTTTAAGGGATGGTATACTGCCAATGGAACAGGCATGGCGGCGGAGATAGGGGTTACAGCAGCCAACATCGCCTCATTGATCGGCTTCGACAGAACAACCGGTGCAACAAAATATATTCCATTACAGCTTGCCGGAGGAACTACCAGTAGCAACCAGACAATACTTCTCCTTAATGAAAAAGGGGCGACTATTGCCCCAGGTAATACTGCTGTGAATCCGCAGACTGCGCTCTCTGTGAACGGCCTGATTACTGCAAGACAGGTTAAAGTAACACAAACTGGCTGGGCCGATTACGTATTCCATAAAAACTACCAGCTCCCTACACTAGCCGAAGTGGAAAAATATGTAGATACCCACCAGCACCTGGAAGGTATTCCTTCGGCAGCCGAAGTGGAAAAAGAAGGTATTGATGTAGGTGATATGAATAAAAAATTGCTGGCAAAAATAGAAGAGTTAACACTGTATCTTATTGAGCAGAATAGGAAGATAGCCGCTTTGGAAGAGTGGAAGATGCAGCAGGAGAAAAAGACAAAATAATTCTTACAATATTATCATACAGCCGTAAACGTTATACACAATGTTTACGGCTTTTTCAATATACACCTTGTCAGCGCAAACGGTACACACCTAAACAAAGAAGCAGGCTATTTTGATAGCCTGCTTCTTTGTTTATATACTGAGTTGCATTATCCATTCATTTCGCTCAATTCCAGCCAGCGCATGCCTTTATCATCCAGTAATTGAATGATTTCGCCAATGCGATGAGTCATGGGCTCCATTTTATCGAATGCCAGTTCTCCACTGGACAGGGCAGCTTCAATCGTTTTCTTTTCTGTTTCCAGGGTTTCAATTTCTTTCTCCAACATTTCAAGCTCCCGCTTTTCTTTGAACGACATCTTGCGGCCTTTGTTTTCGGCGGCAGGTGCGGCGGCAGCAGTAACTATCGGTTCGGGCGCTATCTCCTTTTTAGGCGCTGTCGTTTTCTTCTTATCTTCTTCTTTTTGCCATTCGCGGTATTGGGTGTAGTTGCCCGGGTAGTCGCGGATGTTGGCATCTCCTTCAAAAACAAACAGGTGTTCTACCAGCTTGTCCATAAAGTAACGATCGTGACTAACAATGATGACGCAGCCCTGGAAATCCTGCAGGAAGCTTTCCAGGATACTGAGGGTGGGCAAATCCAGGTCGTTGGTAGGTTCATCCAATACCAGGAAGTTGGGATTGCGGAACAGAATAGAGAGCAGGTGTAGCCTTCTTCTTTCTCCTCCACTCAACTTGGAAATATAGGTGTATTGCTTTTCTGCGGGGAAGAGAAATAATTCCAGGAACTGGGCAGCACTCACTTTAGTACCATCTGCTAAAGGAAAATTCTCTGCTATATTTTTCACAAATTCAATCACGCGCATATCTTCCTTCACCACCAATCCTGTTTGGGAATAGTTACCAAACACGATGGTTTCACCTATATTGATTTTACCGGAGTCTGGTTGTTCTGTGCCCAGCAGCATGTTCAGGAAGGTAGATTTACCCACTCCGTTTTTACCAACAATACCCACACGTTCTCCTTTCTTGAAAGTATAATCCATTCCTTTCAGGATTTTCAGATCTCCGAAAGATTTATATACTTTTTTGAGTTCCAGGATTTTGCCCCCCAGGCGGGTCATCTTTACATTGAGTTCCAGTTGCTGATCCGCGACTTTAGTGGTTGCTTTATCTTTTACTTCATAAAAAGCATCCTGGCGGGACTTCGACTTGGTAGTACGGGCTTTAGGCTGCTTGCGCATCCATTCCAGCTCTTTACGGTAAAGGTTACGGGCTTTGTCTACACTGGCTTTGTCCATTTCCTCCCTTGTGGCTTTCCTTTCCAGGTAGTTTTCATAATCTCCTTTATAGATAAACAGCTGCTCCTGGTCCAGTTCCATGATTTCATTACACACGCTATCGAGGAAATAACGGTCGTGGGTCACCAGCAGCAGGGTTACTCTTTCCTGATCAAGATAATTTTCCAGCCACTCGATCATAGATACGTCCAGGTGGTTGGTAGGCTCATCCATGATCAGTAAAACGTGCTTATGTTCGAAGCCGATTTCGATCAATACTTTCGCAAGTGCTACCCTTTTTTGCTGGCCGCCGGAGAGGGAACCTACCGGTTGATCCAGATTGTGTATATTAAGTTTTCCTAATATCTGTTTTACTTTTGAGTCGAAGTGCCAGGCATTTAGCTCATCCATTTTGGCAATGGCCTCTGTTAATTTATCGAGATCGGGGTCTTCATGGCCTTCTTCGGTCAGGAGTTCATAGGCTTTGATGGCGTTTAAAATGGGATTGTCGTGATTGAAGATGTTCTCTATCACGGTTTTAGACATATCAAAATCTGCCTGTTGTTCCAGCATTACTACGGTAACATCCTTATGTATCCATACTTTCCCGCTATCGGGCACATCTTTTCCACACAAAATGCGTAACAGGGTAGATTTCCCTGTACCGTTGAGCGCTACCAGCGCTATTTTATCTCCTTCTTCAATATGAAAAGAAATGTCTTTGAATAATGGTTTGGTGCCAAAAGATTTGGTAAGCCCTTCTACTGTAACGTAATGCATACCGCGAAGTTATAAATTATCGGCAACACTGTAAGGAATGGGGAGATTATGTGTTTGATATTATCTTTTTTTTCGTATATTCATTATAGGATAAGTGGGATTTCCTGTACCCAATAACTTTTTATTACAATGCAGCATTTCGGCCCTTTGTCCATTATTATCCTCCCCCTCTTTGCGTTAAATCAGTAAAAAAGCCCTTGCGCTAAAAAGCGGAAGGGCTTGTGTATGATTTCATTTTGTTGATTAGAAGTCGTAATAAAACTGGCGGAAGGTGCTCCGCAAGCCAAAGCTAAAGATCAGATCAGTGCTTTTACTGATGTCATTGCTCACCTTTCTTGCCGCCAAAGAAGCCTCCAAACGAAGATTATACTTAGGGTTTACGACATAAGCAACTGTTCCTTGTGCATAGAGCAGATTGGTTTTAATACCCTGCCCTATATAGTTTCCATATGCGTTAGGATGAGTAGTATAAGGTTTTGATATATCATGCCCATAATTGGTTTTCTCATCAGGGTCATCTCCATATTTAGAATACATTATTTCCCCACGGCCGTACCAGCGCTTAATACGATAGGTAGCAATACCTAACACCTCCCAGAAATTGGCTCCAAGCGGATGTGCCAGGGATTGATTGTAATGTTCGTAGTTAATTAATGTGCTCCTATAAGAGTAAGTGTAAGGACGAACAGCATTATATTCACCCTGCAGATCAAGATTTTTAGCCTTAAATAAATCGAATGACCGGAAACCTAATTGCCAGGACTGTTTGTTTGCCCACCAGCCATTGCCTTTGAAGACTTCGTTTAACTTAAATTCATCCAACACCAACTGACCATAGATAGTAGTTTTGGGGAATAGTTTGAACTTGGCATTCATACCAACCAGTGCATTATCGGAAGAGCCCTCAGAGAATTCAGCCGAACGGAGGAAAATAATAGGATTCATATAGCTCCAATCGAAGCCACGCTTACGGCCGGAAGAATCGGCGTCTGGCCAGATAACAGCATCAAAGAGCCCAATGGTTAGTTTCTTGCTTACATTCCAGTCCAGGAAATGAAATACGCCCCATTTTTTATAGTAGCCCAGATCATCATACGCAGAGGCAAAGCTTTTGCTGTGCTTATCCATAAATTGCGCCCACATAGCAGTGTACTGTACACTTCCAAGCGTTCCTGTTAATTTAAGATATGGGTAACTGAATTGAATATCTGACAGAATCAATGAGCGATAACCATCTCCAATAAAGTTTTGCCCATAACCGGCCGTCACATTCAGGTACTTGTTAGGTGTATAGGATAATAAGGCACTGGCATAATTATAATCGAATGCTTTGCCATTGCTATAATCCTTAATTCCTCCCTGTCCGGGCACAATTTGATTCTTGCGTATGTACTGGTCCAGGTAGCCTGGAAACTTACCCTGGTTTTCAAAAAAGTAAGATTCAAAATAAAACTTAGTACCAATGTTTGCCTGGATACTGGCTCCTCTTGTATTTAACCAGGTAGTTTTGCTACCATCTCTGGACTTGCCTATCTGAAAATCAGGTAGAAAGTCAATAAATACGTTGTAGTCTTTATTTCTAAATTCCAGCAGATGCTCGTCGAAAAGTTTCCGGTGGACTAAACTATGCTTAGATGTATCCGGACGGGTATACATTGCACTGGTATCTTCGTGCAAAATTTGTTTAAACGCAGTATGATGATTACTGCTATCCATATATAGTTCCCGGATATTCTGGGAATGATATGGAATAATAACAGGTAACTTTTCCTGAGCACTGATATTACCGCATAGTAACACTATTGCGATCATCCAAATGAGATGCTTCATTCATTCTTTTTTGAGAGCTTGAAAATACACACGGAACCAGGTTTCACAAACATCCAAACAAACTGATCCTGATGCAGGACACAACATTTCCAGCTTGCCGAATGCAAAGATAATGTTTTCAATAAATCGTAATGACAGCGTGGGATTGGTAGAATAAGAACTCAGCCTCTCATGAAGCTGAGTTCTTATTTAGAATTTTTCTTTGATTTCATTATAAACCCCTGTAATCCCTTCTTCAAGGCCGAGGCTGGCTTTCCAGCCATAGCTATTTAATTTACTTACATCCATTAGCTTCCTGGGGGTACCATCCGGCTTGCTGGTATCAAATTCCAGATTGCCCTCAAATCCGACAATCTTCTTAATTAACTGTGCCAGATCACCAATACTGATATCTTCACCAACACCAATATTTACGAGGCCTTTCTCACTATAGTTTTGCATCAGGTAAAAACAGGCATCGGCCATATCATCCGCGTGCAGAAATTCGCGTTTGGGCGTTCCTGTTCCCCATATTGTTACTGTTGGCTGATTATTTACTTTTGCCTCATGCATTTTGCGCAACATAGCGGGTAATACATGGGAGTTATTCAGATCATAATTGTCATTCGGTCCATACAGGTTAGTTGGCATTACAGAAATAAAATTACATCCGTATTGCGCTCTATACGCATCACACATTTCTATTCCTGCAATCTTTGCAATAGCATACGGTTCATTGGTTGGTTCCAATGGTCCTGTAAGCAAATATTCTTCCTTCAGCGGTTGTGGCGCTAATTTCGGATAAATACACGATGACCCCAGGAACATTAGTTTCTTAGCATTGTTCAAATACGCATGATGAATGACATTATTCTGGATCATGAGGTTTTCGTAAATGAACTGACCGCGATAGGTATTATTAGCCATAATACCTCCCACTTTGGCAGCAGCCAGGAAAACATAATCTGGTTTTGTCTCTTCAAAAAAAGCAGCCACTGCAGCCTGATCCCGGAGGTCAAGTTCTTTCGACGTTTTCGTAATAATATTATTGAATCCGTCTTTCTTCAAGCGTCTTACAATGGCAGAACCCACCATTCCTCTATGCCCGGCAACATATATTTTATCTTTGGTGTTCATGCCTACTCAAATTGATTTAAAACTTTATACCCTGCATCTTTCAGTAACTTTTCACGTTGAAACAGCTCCACATCTGCGGCCACCATTTCTTTTACCAACGCTGGTAAATCATATTTAGGAGTCCATCCCAGTTGTGTTTTCGCTTTTGTTGGATTGCCAATTAACAACTCCACCTCTGTTGGCCGGAAATATCTTGGATCTATTGCTACAACTTCCTGTCCTATTGCTAATGGAGATCCTTCCTGGCTAACACTTTTCACATATCCTTTTTCGTCAATACCTTCTCCCTTAAAAGTTAGTTCGACACCAACTTCAGCAAATGCCATTATAATAAAATCTCTTACAGTAGTTGTTATTCCCGTAGCAATAACATAATCCTCTGGTTTATCTTGTTGCAACATGAGCCACATTGCTTCCACATAGTCTCTTGCATGCCCCCAATCACGTTTTGCATCAAGGTTTCCCATATACAGTTTATCCTGCATTCCTAACGCCAGCTTTGCAACGGCGCGGGTGATCTTTCTTGTCACAAATGTTTCACCTCTTAAAGGGCTTTCATGGTTAAATAGGATTCCGTTGCAGGCAAACATATTATATGCCTCTCTGTAATTTACGGTAATCCAATAGGCATACATTTTAGCAACTGCGTATGGAGAACGGGGATAAAACGGCGTTTTTTCTGATTGCGGCACTTCCTGTACAAGACCATATAATTCAGAAGTAGATGCCTGGTATACTCTTGTTTTTTGGGAAAGGCCCAGAATCCGTATAGCCTCCAGGATACGCAGGGTACCGATACCATCCGCGTCCGCTGTATACTCAGGTGCTTCAAAGCTCACCTGTACATGACTCATTGCTCCAAGATTATAGATCTCATCTGGTTGCACCTCCTGAATAATACGGATCAGATTGGTGCTATCGGTGAGATCCCCATAATGCAACTTAAAGTTTACATTCTTTTCGTGTGGGTCCTGATATAAATGATCTATCCTATCTGTATTAAAAAGAGAACTTCTTCTTTTAATACCGTGGACTTTATAGTTTTTTTTCAGCAGTAGCTGTGCAAGATAAGCACCATCCTGTCCAGTAATACCTGTTATAAGAGCAACTTTCATTTATATTAATATCTAATCAAAAAATATGAATCATTTGGATGTAACAAGAAACCCTGCAATTTGATTAATTAATTTTGTTCTATCAAATTCATTCCTGCTTAGCTCCCGGGCATTCGATTCCAGCTGAGCCAGCTCCGGTTTCTCTAATGTATAAAATGACTGAAAAGCTGTAGCAATTGCTTCAGGCGATTCCGGATCCGCACATATCCCTATATTATTATCTACAATCAGGCTGGCAGTTTCACCCTTGATAATTCCCAGCAAAGGTTTCTCCATCGCAATATAAGCCTGAAACTTTGAAGGAACGGTTATCTCAAATATAGGTTTGTCTATTAGTGAAATTACCAGTACCTGACTATTGCTTAAATAAACCGGCATTTCTTCCAACGGTTTACGCCCCCAAAAAACAACATCACCAATATGTTCATTTTCTACAATTTCCTTTATGTCTCCCAGATTACTTCCATCACCTATAATATTCAATGTTGCGCCATTATGTACACTGTTAAAAGCATGAAATCCTCTCACAACATTTTCAAGATTCTGCACTTTACCAATGTTCCCGGCAAAAGTAAAATTCATTTTGGGACCCAATATATTTTCAGGCACACTGGAAACTTTATCGTCATTAGTCACTAACGACCAATTGGGAACATACCTGATAGGCTTTTCCCTGCCGGCATAATTTTCTATTTTGGATACAAATCCTTTACAGGAAACCAATATCACATCGGTATGCCTGTACACCCAGGATGTAAATCTGCTCAGCATTGAAACCAATAGCTTCCTTTTTTTGAACCCATATGCAAATACAGTATCCGGCCACACATCCTGTGTATAAACAATCAGATCTCTTCTGAAAATCTTCTTCCAGATCACTCCTGGAATGGCTACTGTCAGCGGCCCTGTTTGATATACAAACACCTTACTGTATTTTCTGCCAATAAATAATATGGCAATTGTACTGCACCAAAGAAAACATATATAATTTAAGATCTTCAGCGCCAAATGTTTGGCATAACCAGGAACAATAGGTACACGATATATGTTAACTTCATTATGGATATTCTTCTGAAACAGCCTGTTCTTATATCCTTTCATTGTTACGCCCAGCGGGTACGACGGCGTCCTGGTCAGTACATCTACATCGTATCCTTGCTTTTTCAGGTCAAAACAAAGATCGTTTACCAAGAAACTTTCAGGATAAAATACTTCTGTAATTATCAGGTACTTCTCTTTACTCATATCAAAAGGAATAATGAGTATATAATTCCTTGTTCTCCATCATCATAGCCAGTTGTTCTTTCAGCATATCCGGGTAAGGAGGTACGTTGTATTCAAAATCCTTTCTTGTATTAACAAGACTTTTATCAACGTTTTTGGCATTAACTGGCTTTATTGTAACATCCTCTTTATGCCAAATGTCTTTAAATAATAATAAAAGGTCGTACTTCGCGATTTTTTCGGGTGCCGTCAAATGAACAAGACCTGTTTGTCCATTTTTGATCACAGACATTACTGCTTTTGATAACTCCAGCGTGGTTACTCCTGACCAAAAGGCATTGGTGTATCCACCAATCTCTCCATGTTGCAGCATAAACCAGTGAAAAAGGCCTTCTCCCGAAGTTTTCAGCTCTGGTCCGATAATAGAAGTTCTGATAGTTACATGCCTGTCATTGATAATTTCACCCAAAATCTTAGTTTGGGCATACACATCTTTTCCGTCTCTGTAGTCATTCTCGGTATAATTCCCTTTCTCACCGGAAAACACACAATCTGTACTAATATGGATTAGTTTTGCATCTGCCATATCCGCCAACCGCATTAGTTCATGCGGAAAGAAGGCATTAACATAAATGGCATTGGCATTATTGCTGTTGGCTCCTTTTATCAGGACACCAATACAATTGATAATAAAATCAGGTTTAACAGACAATACCAGGTTTTCCAGTTTTTCTCTGTCAATAATATCCAGTACGATGGAATTATCAGAGGTTTTGTTTCTTGCAACATCTATTATTTCAAATCCACCGTCTTGCTCCAGGGTTTTGAGCATTACGTGGCCGGCCATACCTGCTGATCCGAATAACAGAATTTTTTTCTTCTTACTCATGTTATTGTTTATACCAAACAGTTCTATTAATGTAGTCTGTGTATGATAAGATAATTCTAACTACTTTTTTGGAGACATTCTCTACATCATAATCCACGACAGTTCTGAATACATTCTTGTTTTCATGAAATTGTTGTACAACCACATCAATTGCATTCAGTATTTGTTCTTTTTTCAATCCTGTCATTATAAGCACGCCTTCGTCCATTCCCTCCGGTCTTTCATGTGCCTGTCTGATGGTGATTGCCGGGAAATGCAGGATAGAAGATTCTTCTGTAATGGTGCCGCTGTCTGATATTACACAAAAAGCTTCTTTCTGCAGTTTTATATACTCGTAGAATCCAAAAGGTTTTGAAAAAATTATTCTTTCATCGGCGTTAATATGTCCGATCTGTTCCAATTTTTTCCGTGTTCTTGGATGTGTTGAGATAATGATCTTCTTATTATACTTCTTCGCAATTTCGTTAATGGATTCCAGCAAATTCTGGAAGTTCTCTTCTGAGTCCACATTCTCTTCACGATGGGTGCTGATTAAAAAATAACCGCCTGTTTCCAATCCTTCCTTCTCCAATATATTGCATTGCTCAATACCATCCTGGTGTTGTTTCAGCACTTCTTTCATGGAAGAACCGGTTTTGATGATATTCTCAGGTGGCAATCCTTCTGCTATCAAATACCTTCTGGCATGCTCTGAAAGTGGCATATTAATATCACTCAGATGATCTACAATTTTTCTATTTATTTCTTCTGGTACCCGTTGATCGAAACACCGGTTACCTGCTTCCATATGAAAAATAGGGATCTTCCTTTTCTTGGCCGGTATTACAGATAAGCAGCTATTGGTATCTCCATATACCAACAATGCATCTGGTTTTTCTTTTGCCAATACCTCGTCTGCTTTCTCAATTACCTTTGCAATAGTCAATGCTGCAGTTTCCATTGCAGCATTCAAAAAGTAATCCGGCTTCCGGATGTTTAACTGGTTAAAGAAAATTTCGTTTAATTCGTAATCAAAGTTTTGTCCGGTATGAACTAAAATATGATTTGTATATTTTTCCAGTTCGTTAATAACACAACTTAACTTTATGATTTCAGGCCTGGTGCCTACAATTGTCATTACTTTTAACATACCTTAATTTTGTAATTCCTCCTGAATAAAATCCAAACTTAACAGCAATTCTTTTGTCGCTTTTAAATCAAGGCGATGTGTGTTATGCGAATTGTAGTCTTCTGCGGCAGAAGTCTTAACTTCTCCTTCTGCAAAGAACTTAGAGTAGTTCAGGTCCCTGTCATCTGAAGGCACTCTGTAGTAATCCTTAAGATCTTCTGCTTTGGCCATTTCTTCTCTGTTCAGTAAGGTTTCATAAAGCTTTTCTCCATGTCTGGTACCAATAATTTTGATTTCATTGCTGGCATTAAAGATTTCTTTCAGGGCTACTGCCAGATCATGAATTGTTGAAGCTGGTGCTTTTTGTACAAAAATATCTCCGGGGAAAGCATGTTCAAACGCAAATTTGACCAATTCAACTGACTGGTCAAGCGACATCATGAACCTGGTCATATTAGGATCTGTAATCGTCAACGACTTACCTTCTTTGATTTGTTTAACAAACAAAGGGATTACTGATCCTCTTGAGGCCATTACATTGCCATAGCGGGTGGCGCAGAATACCATTTTCTTCGCATCCAGCAACCTTGCCTTTGCCACCATTAACTTTTCCATCATCGCCTTTGACAACCCCATGGCGTTAATAGGATAAACCGCCTTATCGGTGCTCAATACAATAACTCTGTTAACGTTATTTTTATATGCTGCTGACAATACATTTTCTGCGCCAAGTATATTGGTTCTTACAGCTTCCATAGGATAAAACTCACAGGAAGGAACCTGCTTTAAAGCTGCTGCATGAAAAACATAATCGACCCCTACCATTGCCTGATCTACACTTTGCGAATCTCTGACGTCACCTATATAATATTTGATTTTTGTATCATTATAAAGTAACCTCATGTCATCTTGCTTCTTTTCATCCCTGCTGAAAATGCGGATTTCTTTGATGTCCGACTTAAGAAATTGCTTCAATACTGCATTTCCGAACGAGCCTGTGCCTCCAGTAATAAGTAGTGTCTTATTCTCAAACATATTATTAATTTTCATTTATGATTATAGCGACAAAATTAAAAAACTCTTTCCATCCATTTTGCTGTTCAATGCATAATGGATTATATGATTTATTATTCATGTACGATTGTTCAATAGCTTTAGCCCAGGTTTCCGGAGACTTCACTTGTTCAAACTGTACTCCCTCATAATCGGCCAGGACTTCCCTTGCATAGTTCATATCTGCAGCTATAATTTTTAGTCCAAATGAAGCTGCTTCAATCAGTGGAAGTCCAAAGGTTTCCATAACGCTGGGGAAAACAACTAAATCTACATTTTTATAATAGGAAATAACGGTTGAATAACTGATTTTTCCGGTAAAAATAAAATAATCCTGTAACCCCAGGGCTATTATTCGATTTACAAATGCCTTACTTTGATCAAATTCGCACGTGAAAATAATCTTAATATTATTATCAGGTAACCGACCGGAACTAATGAGCAAATGCAGGGCCTCTACAATTTCTATGTGATTCTTATGTATAAAGGGCAAAGCAGGATAGAAAACATAAAACGGACCGGTTTCCAGGGCTAACAATGCTGCATTTTCTCCGTTTGGGAGTGTAAAATCGGGTCTGATAACCCTTATTTTTTCACTCGGAACAGAGAATTTCTTCATAACTCCCTCACGTATCCATTTGGTTTGTACAACAAAATAGGTTTTACCTGTTAAAGTAATTCTGGTAAAAAAAGGGTAAATCCACTTATAAAACCAAAAGATTCGCTCTTCTTTCCGGAAAATACTCCAGTTAATCTTTTCAAAAGGCGCCGGCTGGTGATAATAGATTAATTGGGGAACCTGTTTATTATATCTGATACCGGTGTTTTGAAAAGATACCAGTAATGATGGCACAATTTGTTGCTGATCTATCCACTGGCGCATTCCTCTATAGTCCCATTCCAGCCTTTTCAAATAACTTTTCCTGCTCACATTAATGATATGTACACCCGTATTATCATAAGCAGGTAAGGCTATGCTCGTGAATACATAGATATTGTACCTGTCAATGTTTTCTATTGCCGCATTTATAAATTGATTTAAAATGCTAAGCGCTCCTCCCTCCACTGCTGCCGTTACATTAACCAGGATATTAGGCAAATTCCTTTTCAAAAAGTTCCAAGTTTATATAAAAAATATATATTAAAAATTTACTTCTGTTTCCCATAAGCATCCAAAGTTAAAAAATTCTCGTTCAGGACAGAGATGCCTGATTGTTTAGCTTTAGCGGTGAAATTGTCAATCAGGGACTGCAACGGTTGATTATTACCTGACGAGGTTACATTTAACGCTTTTGACGTAGCTACTCTTGCTGAAGCGCCTGCAGCAGCTAAGGGGTTTCCGGCTTTGGCAGTCTCTATTGTGGCATAATCCAGGGTTAGCTGCAGAAAATTGATTCTTTTGGCATACAATGGATCATTTTTCACCATGTCCTGCGCCTGGTTCAGAATACTTTTGTAATTATCAAGATATGTCGGCGATAAAAAGGTATTTGCTGCCTGTCCGGGATTGCCCCCTGTTTTTAAAACTGCCCCTGTTGCCAACACTGCCTGCTCGCGTGCGTCAAGGTATTGTTTAACTTTGCCAGCGGCATTCCCATACATAGATTGTAAAAAGGACGACACAATTGCATCCTCGTCTGCATTAGGATTCCACATCATTTCTGCTAATAAATAATTCTTCAGCTCAGCAAAATCTTCCGGGCATCCGCCGGCTCCCTGTTCAAAAACCGCTGTAATATTATTTTCGCGAAAATATTGCAAATTAGGCCCTAAAACCGCAATAACCGGGAACGGTGCCAGAAAATGTGCATATTGTGACACATAATCCCAAACAATAATATTATTTGTCAGATTAGTCCAACCTTCAAAATCTCTTCTGAAAGCAACAGCACCGGCACCATTATCTGTTTTTATCGGTTTTGTTCTGTCACAGCCGATTGTAGACAACATAATATTTACATTGGCGGCTGGTCTTATTGTTAGGGGCGGCCTTTGCGAGTATTGATAAGCCAACGTTGAGATGATCTTATCGGGAAACCTTGCCGCCACTTTATTGACAAAAGTTAAAATAGTAGCCGACTGACTCTTCTCTCTAAAGTTTAATTTATTACAGAGATCACAGGTACAATATTGATAGTTGTCGTTCTGACTAACAGACCAATATTTCGCACCAGGCTTCTTTTGCATTAGGTCTGCCAGATTTTTTGTTAAAACCTCCAGCACTTCGGGATTTGATAAGCACAGTTGGGTGGTTACCCGTTTGCCGTCTCTCAGGGCATAGTATTCAGGATGATCTTTAAAGTATTTTGCTGGTGGTACCAATGTGTTAAAAGTATGAACAAAAAGGCCCCAACCTGATGAGCTATCATACTGGGTATTTAATTTATGCCAGTCACGATATTCCTGTTGCGGAATCAGTGTATTATAGAAATAAATTTCCCGGTAACTGAATCCAGGGTTTTCGAGATCATTAATCGATGTTCTAAATGATATATCCTTATTGGTGGGGACTATTGGAGGTGCTGATCCTATTTTTTTGAAACCCAGGTATTTATCAAGATAAGTATACGCTCCGTATACATTTCCCTTCTCCCCTTTTCCCAGGATATATAAATTATTGTTGACTGTTTTAATGAGGAAGCCGTTGTCATTAATACCTGTACTCTTAATCCCTGCTTTTGCTGCAAGGCTGGTCATTCCTATGGAAATAACATTATTGGAGGCAGCAGCAGCATCTGTTTTAATTGCCAGTGATGCACCGGATAACTGCTTAATATACTTCTGCAAAATAGCTGCGGCGGCTTTTTCATCGGCATTGGCTTTCCCGGATATTACAATGGTATAATCTGAAATACTGTTCGTCTCTCTCGGGTTATTTCCCTTGTTTCCGGAAGCATACATCCGGGAGGTAATACATAATATTAAACACACCATCATCGCGCCTATTGCAGCAATGATCACTTTCTTGTTTCTCATAGTCTTCATGGCTTTAAAAATTAAGAGCGAATTGTTTAATAAAAATGAAAAACTAGTCAATCACCGTCTTATAAGGTACATAAGCGTCTTCCGGTGAGTTTACAATTGTGTTCATTCCCCATACGCAGTATAGTCCAATGATGAGAATAGCGAATACTTTGAAAACTGTTTCCTTCAGACATTTAATCATAATGGGGATCAATAATATTTCAAACTGTTGAAAATAGAGACTGCCTCGTCCTCCCATTTGAGGGAAGGAATTCAGCACCAAATAAAAAATCAAACCATATACATATATATTAAATACCACATTTGTATATGATGGCAATTGCACTGATCTATCCTTCAACCACAATAATGCCAATACTAAAAATATCCGAAAGAAAACGGAAAAAGTAAGTCCCAGCGTTTGATCTGCTTCTATAACAGAAGCGTACAATAAAAGTTTATTTGACAGGAATCCAGGCAAAAGCCCCATACCGTAGGTCAATAATATGGTCTTGAAATCAAAAAATACGGCAAACAGGGTAGATAATGCGATAACAATAGTGATCGTTTTCTTGGAAAATTGTCGGTTTGCAAGAAAATATACCGGCACAAAAAGAATGGCAGATAAATGGAAAAGGCAGGCTAATAATGTAATCAGAAGGAACTTTTTTAGATTCTTATTCTGGATGCTGTCAAGAGTGAACAATATAATCGCCATTGCCAATCCTTGCCTGATTTGCCCCATATCCTGGGCTAAAAAAACCCTGGAATAATAAATCATTACGGAGAAGAAGGGGTAGATCGAGTATTTTTCTATAAAACGGAATTTGAGGAATATGGCTATCACTGCAAATAAAAAGAGCATTCCGCCATAAGGAGAGTTTAACGATTTAAGCAGGTAAATGAGTATTCCCATCCCGGGCTCAACCGCGAGACTCTGTGTAGCATCCTTAAAACTTCTAATGTCATCGAAGATATTCTGATAATTTTCGAAGTCAAAACCTGTCTCAAACCTCAGACCAGAGAACAAGATCAACAAAACACAAAGCAGATAGAATAATAATGATTTCAGGCGGGCCGGAATCTTAACCAGATCTGCGCCGGATAAAACCAATAAAAAAGCGAATATTATAAAATAAACCATGCGTTATCAGTTCAACTTTACAAAAAGCTGCTGCCATTTTTCAAATACAATTTCTTTACTATATTTTTGGGATGCAATCCTGGCTTCGCTCCCAAATGAAATTCTTAGTTGTTCTTCGTTCATAAGCGAAGCCATCGCCGCAGCCAAGCCATTAATATCTTCACTATTTACCAGGTAGCCATCTTTTTTATCAGTGATGATATCTCTCGGTCCTTCCGGACAATCAAAACTAACACAAGGTAAGCCACAGGCCTGTGCTTCCAATAAAACCATTGGTAAGCCTTCAAACCTGGATGACATTACATAAATGGAACTATTTAAAAACTCTTCCTGTATATTTTTTGTGGGTGCATGAAAGTTTACAAAGCCTTCCAGACCAGCAACATGAAGTTGCGTCAGAAGCTCTTCCTTTAATTCTCCTTCTCCAAATACACTGATCGTCCAGTCGCTGTACTTATCTTTTAACAATTCAGCGGAAGACAGCAGCATATCATACCCTTTCTGATAGGTAAATCTACCTACTGAAAGTATCCTTTTTTTACTATAATCCGGGGAACTTCCTGGTGTAAAAGAGAGCGAATTGGGAATAACAGCCACCTTCTTCGAACTCCTGTATTTGTTTTTATCCCTTTCCGTTAAAACCACCACTGTTACCAGCGAATATAATAAGCTTCGAACCATACGTGAATAAACAGGTACAGAGGCATATGATATATGTTCGCAGGCAATTCCTTTTATGCTACCATTTACTCCGCAAATAAAAGGAAGCATCATGTTAAGGCCGTGTACGGTACCAATTACAAAATGAGGCTTAAGAACCACTAACTGTTTTCTCACGGCCCTGATATACGCATAGGACCATCTTAATCTGTTGACTGCCCCTTTCCCTTCCACAGGCTTCGCCAGATGAATAATTTTTACAGATGAGGCCAGTTTAAAATATGGTTCGCCTCCGCTGGTATAGCTGCTGATAATTGTAAGTCTATATCCATTTTCTGCCAACAGATTAGCCAGATTCACCACGGCTCTTTCTGTACCCGCAGATTTGGTAATATCATTAATTAAAATCGCTACTTCTTTATTCATAAATGGCTGTTTCTTTTCATTGGTCCGGCATATTAAATTCCGCAATTTATGCTTTCCGTTTCAGTAATGCTTTCTTTATGATTTGATAATTACTATCCGGGTCATCCGCAGTAATATAATTCCTTATAAATTCCTGGTACTTTCTGTTGTCTATTGGTTCCCACTTTGCCTCTGAAAGTTTATCAGCGTTTGCCCAACTGCATCCCAATAAATCTTTATATAACTGTATGGAATAATAAATATCATTCAAAAAGGATTTAACTCCCTGTTTTTGTTCAAATTCATCTGTATATGCAAGCAGTATGGGCTTATTATTCAGCACGGCATAAAAAACAGAGGTACTTTGATGTACAATTACCAATGAACTATCTTTTACTAATTGGTTAGTCTGCCCTTTTATAACCTGCCGCCCCTGAAACTCGTCTGTATAATTTGCTTTGGGGTGCGCTGCAATAATTACCTTCAATCCTTTCTCCGCTTCGAGGTAACTAAAGAGGTCATTCATCTTCCGGAAATATACTGACCTGTCCATCGTAACTTTCTTTATTCTAAGTAAATCAGGATGGCCCACAAGCATACTATCCAGGAAAACAGCATAGTTCTCTGTGGTTACCGCCGGTGCTTCGGTCTTTAAACTTTCCTTATAAAGGTCAAAATCATGATGATACAGGGGAACAACCTCCGCCCATTCAAAAAGTTCTTTGCTTTTCATTCCGGGCGAAAACAGTAAAGATGGTCTGGAAATGCCATGTTTCCTTGTGGTAATCTTAAAGGATAGGTGCCCTATTTTCCGATAACCTGCCCCCAATAATTTTACAAAATTAAAAGAGGCCAGATAGGTCGCCAGCTTCATTCTCGCTGATGCTCTGGGAGTATTTGTATACCAATCAATCGAGAAAAGAAATGCTTCTCTTGCTTTTAATAATTTATAGATGGGTAACGTATTCCAGATAAACCATAGCTCAACACAAAAAAAAGTATCGGCCTGTTCTTTTTCTATTAATTTTTTCAACTGCGATATTGACACTACCTCAGTATAATATTCAGCTGTAAGCTCGTTAATTAACCTGTTCTGTTTCGAGTAATTTGTTAACTCTCTGACACACCAGTACTCCACCTCTATCCCATCAGCCTGAAACTCCTCCAGAAAGAAATTTCGTTTAATAGAAGAGGTTAGGGGATCATGATTTATAAAAACAACCTTTCTCATTATGATTTCTTTAAACTGAACCAGGGCATAGGGAACATTCTGTTACTCGCGAACCACATAAATATAAAATTGACCACGCTTACCACCAGTGCGGAATAAACGCCTCCGATAGGGCCGATACTTTTAATCAATAAATAAGATACCAACAACTGAACCAATGCCACCGAGAATGTAACAATGGCAACAATAACCGTTCTCTTGGCGTAAAACAGATAAATTCCAACTACCATATACATTCCCTGAAATGCCTGGCTGAACATTGCCCAAGTTACATATGATGAGGCTTCTTTATAGTGAACAGAAAGGAAATGATTTATTATGAATATAGCGACACCAGAGAATATGCCCGCCAGCGCTAAAACGGCTGCGAAGTACATATAGGTAAACTTTACAAGGCTGTGCTTTACTCCTTCATCGTTTGTGGCTAGTTTCTTATAAAGATAGGGGACATAGGCATTTTGAAATGCGAGGATAAGGAAAGATAGTAACAACCCAAATTGAATACCGGCTGAATATAGGCCGGCTGCGGCATTACCATAAAATTTTGTTATAAAAACACGATCAATAGAGAGTCTGACCCATATACCCAGTGAATGTGGTATAAGCGGCACTCCAAACCTAAGTGCATCTTTAATGTGTTGCTTATTAATCTTGACCTTTAAAAATCCTCTTTTATAAAGTATAAAAATACTTGCAGCAGCAAAGGATATGTATGTAAATGCCAATGCCCATAAACGACCTTTCCAACCATATCTTATTATCATCACCAATAAAACGGTTAACACCACATTCACAATTGTCTGCGCAACCTGGTAAATACCGAATTGAACCGGTTTCTCTTCTAAACGCCATAGATCTGTATTAATAACAGATACGCTCTGGCAGAAGGCGAGCCAGACCGCCAAAATGGTAAAAAAAGAAGTAATAGAAAGGAGGTTATTGATGTAAGATAGCGCGAAGATCGAAATGATTGTACAAATAACAGCGACTATAAATGATACAAGGATTATGTTAGCCGAATAATCAGCAATCGCCTCTTTGGGCATTTTAAAATAGTTGGCACTTAATGCGCCATTTAGATTTAAGCCAATTACAATTACTAAAACAGCAATATAAACAGTGTAATTTGAGGCAATACCATAATCAGCTGGCGTCAGATAATAAGTAAGGAAAGGCAATATAAGAAAAGGAATAGCTTTATTTACCGCATCCGCAATCGTATATATTAAACTTTTTCTAAATAAGCTATGACTTGTTATTCTCTTCAAAATTGCCTTCATAATCAATGTCGCTAATCAAATTAAATTAAATCATTTGAATAAATTCCGGATACTTAGTTTTTCAAAATATACAGAAGGATTATATGTCGTTTTTCTACGGATACCGTATGTAATTAATAAGCTGTCGTTACTGGATTTTGCCAATGTAGGATAAAAATAATTGAAACTCTTATCTTGCTGGAGATTGATGGCACCTTTCCAACTGTTGCCTTTGTCAACACTATAAGCAATAGTCAATGGCGACCTGTTTTCATGTCCTTCAGAGTAAGGTGTATTATTCCAGGCAATAACAAGTGTATCTCCTCCCAGTTGTAAAATAGTCTGAGGCGCCTCGGGGGTCTGGATATTTGTTTTAACAAGTGTTTTCCAGGTAGCACCATTGTCATAGCTTCTGGAGAAGTACACAAAACCATTTGAGGTTCTGATACACATTAGTAACTCTGTTTCACTCAACTGAGCAACGCATGGTTCTGTTAACGAAAAAGGTGCTTTGATGGAATTAGACTTTTTCCATGTTCTTCCCAAATCATCGGAGTAAAAACAAATTACATAATGATTAGTAGATTGTCCTACCGGAGTAAAACCAACCGGGTAGATAATTCGGTTATTGTTGTAAATAGCCCTGTCATTTGCCATGGTGTAATAGCCTTTCAGACCAACATTCATCAACTTTGGTGCCTTCCAGGTATTTCCACCATCGACACTCTCTTTATATCGAATATCACTTTCCTGATTGCTGTTCTTTACACAAAAGAATATCATCAGATGATTGTTGGTAATCTTCAATAATGCGGGACAGAGTGTATTAATGGCTCCTATATTTTCCTGTATCAGATATTCTTTAGACCAGCTTCTGCCGTTATCCTCACTTTTTCTTGCGACGATGTCTGCATCAATAAAATCACCAAAGGATTTGTATCTCGTGCAAGTTGCCAGGAGATGATTAGGTTCAGTTTCTATCAGCGAAGCGAAACCATACCCTCCATAGCCTGCGGACAAATTGGGAGTAAACAATTTAAAGACAGGATTATTCAGGATAATATTTCCATCTCCTATCACACTGATTGGTAAATCAATAATATCATTTAATGGATCGGGTGTTGCAGTTTCCTGCTTATTACAGGAAAATAAGAAGGCAAGCCCTAAAGCAAAAGAAATTTTTACTATGTGTTTCATTGAATTGGCATAGAAGTTAGATAATATATTACAACATCTAGCATAAAAACGTTGGGGGCTGAGATTCCCTCTATAGGAGAAGATTTGTTAACACCCACCCACAACGGAAGATGTAAAAAACTATTAATCTGAGCATCCATACCATTAATCACTAATGAAACAATTCTTTGATATTCAAACAACTATGAAACACTGACGGTTCATATGTCCGCTTCCTGCGAACCCCATAAGTGATATGCAGGTTATTATTTTTTAGATATATCGATGGATAAAAGTAATTAAATTGCCTATTCCATTGAATATTAATGGGTTTGTTCCATGTCATTCCTTTATCAATACTATATGCAATAGTAAGTGGGCTCCTATCATCATGATCATCTGTACCATTCCCTTTATTAAAATTCCATATGAGCAACAGTGTATCAGAATTGTTAACTCTCAAAAGCGCCTGGGGAGCTTCAGGAGAAATAATTCCTGATCTGAAAAGACCAGTCCAGGTAGCTCCATTATCGTTACTTCTGGTAAAGTAGATCAGTCCCTTCAGTGTTCGTATAGCCATTAGCATTCCATTGTTACCAGTGGGACAAATAGCCGGCTCCGTTAAACCAAAATTAGTTCTGATGATATTTGATTGTGTCCAGGTTTTACCCAAATCATCCGAATAAAGACTCATTAATACTTGTTGATCGGCCTGGGTAAAAATATTCCGGGAATAAGCAACTGGGAGAATAATCCTTCCGTTAGAATAAACAACCCTATCGTTATTCAAAATATTATAGCCTTTCAGCTTATTTACTTTCTGAGCACTCCCCCATTCTTTTCCCCCATTAGTAGACTCTTTCGAAAAAAGATCGATATCGGTATTACTATTTTTCACGGAAAAAAACATCATAATGTGTTTCTCCGATATTTTAAGCAGACACGGCGGCCCTGTATTTACCAAACCAATATTTTCCTGCAAAACGGTTTCTTCGGACCAGGTTTTGCCCCGGTTATACGACCATTTGCAAACAATATGCGATTCATTAAAATCCCCAAAGTTTTTAAACCTCGTACAGGACATTAATAAAACACTATCATTTAAAGCAATAGCCGAACCATAGCAGTATCCTCTGTTTCCCGCAGAAGGAACAAATAGTTCCTGTGTTAGAGAATCTACATTCAGGTCAACTGCATCTCCGACAATACGGATGGGTAAATCTTCCGGTATAGTCATTTTCACATCCGGAAACAAAATATCTTTTTTCTTGCTGCAACTATAAAGCAAACAGCAAATAATCAACGCGAAAACATTGCAAATGTATTTCATATACAGGCATTAGGAGGCTGAAATTTTACTCTGATAAAAATCAACTATCTTATTCAACTTATTATACAGGAATGTATTGCCTAATTTATTTATATGGTGATGATCAGACATAATGTAATCGGCTTTACAGTCTGATGTATCAATGAAATGTTGTTCAAAAGTCGTCCTCAATACCTCATTATATTCCTGAATATTTCTCTGAATCCCTGGCACTTGCTGCTCATATTCATCCGTTGCCGGAAGGATGCCTAACCAATATACTTTATCAGGAAAGCGCTGTTGTATTTCCTGGGCTATAGATTTGAATCTACTGAGAGGGGTGTAGGTAATTTTCCTCTTCGCCCTCAATTGAACTGTGTATTTTTTTACAAAAAGATTATATAATTTTTTGAAGATAGATATTCTTTCGAGCAAACTAGTCTCCCATCTTTTTAAAGCCCTTGGTGCGCAGTCTACTATACCTGCCTGAAAAATCACCAGATCCGGATTTACCGCGCCGTAATAATGCAATAGCTGGGAACTTAACAATTCAAGTGTAGCCCCCCCCACGCTTAAGTTAAGGATTTTAGCGTCCTTATATTGTTCACGAAGCTTATCAATATAAGTGTCTTCCAGCCTTAACTCCTCAGGTGTATTTCTGGGGAGCCCTAATGAATCTGTTACTATAATAATTATCATATTACTAGGTTAAAGCACTCCATCACTAAGCATTCTTGTATAATAAGCACAATGTTCTATATGTTCCTTCAGAGAAACCAGTTCACCGAAGCGGCCAGCCAGGAACGTTGTGGTTTGCAGATATATACCCGGCTTATATTTTATATCGAGCGCATCATCAATATCTATAAATTTCACTTCAACACTTCCAAGCAATTGCACCTGTAACTTTTCCATTGGCTTGAGGTATAACCGGCGTTTGGGCGTCAGTAATTCTACACTCCATCTGCCAGGAGCCGCCCAGTTTGCCTGATAGGAAAATAACGCCCCTTTATCTGAAATGCCAGCCCCGGCAAAAACAGAGACCGCGTGCCAGGAGATCGGCGTCTTTGCATAAGTAGCCATATTAACCGGCTTTCCTCCCAAATAAAAAGCGGTATCCACCACGTGTGTTGAATTGGCAAAAAACCAGTTCTCTTTTACACCGGGAGCCTTTTTCACCGGTTCAATTACATGAGACCACTCTGTAAATTCAAAGTTAAAAGAAGTAACACCTCCATCTTCCTCAATCATTTGCCGGATCCGTCTAACAGCCTCATAAAACCTTCTGTTGTAGGCAATAAAAATCCTGGTGTTAAACTGCTTAATAAGTTCATTCAGTTCCAGTACTTCTTCAATGCTTCTGCCTCCAGGCTTTTCTACCAGAATTTCTGTTATTCCCCATTCCGCCAATTGCAATGTAATTTGCTTCAGCGTTTCTGTACCAGTAGCTACAATTGCCTTCTGATAAGAAGCGCTATCATGAGAAGCGATGAAATGCTCCACTCCGCCAACAAATGGCTTTTTCCCGGTTTGTTTTTCAAATTCCACTGCCGAAGCCGCACCGCGTCCTACCACATCAAAATTCACCTGCACGTCTGTCAGTACTTTGGCATATGCCTGTGCCATTGGACCACTACCAACCAATAATACCTTCCCAGTGCTTATGTTATCGGACATATATCGTTTGTTTCATTTTTGATAGAATTATATTTCTCGAGAAAAACCTCCAATAAACATTGGTGTAACGCTGCCGAAGCTTTGTAAGGAGTCAAATCACAGTGCCCATTGCTCAATAGATCAACAACAATCTTAGTTCCTGCTATACTGAGGGCCGGCAAACTGAATGAATCTGTAACTGGTTTCCAACCATCTGCTACTGTGGCATGAACAACTTCTTTGGCGGTTTCGTTAATAATCCAATAAGCTGTTGGGGTAGAAATTTTTACAATAATGGGATGAGTACCCTGTTGAAATGAAATAACTTCCATTTTATGCGGCCCATTTATTGCACCCAGGTATAAACTACCGCTAAACTCTACATAACCGGAACGTTTCGAATCTATATATTCATTATCCAGTGATTCATTCAATACCTGCACCCCACTGTCATTGATGAGTTTCGAAAAAACATCTACAAAGTGGATACTATTACAACCTAATCCCCAGGCACCACCTGTTACTGAGAAGTAAACAGCACCTTGTGATGACGCTTTTTCAGCAATTTCTTTATATAGATCAAATGTCCTTCGGGGGCAATTTACCCAAACCTTCATGTCGGGAATTCCCGCGAATAAGTTTGTGGCTACCTCATAATCATGCAAACGGGGAAATAAGAATTTCTCCAAAATCAGGTGGTTCACCTTACACTGTGCCAGCAATGATTCAACCAGAGCTCGACGCATCGTTGAATTGGTTGCAACAATTACAATATCGAAGTTCCCTGGCAAACTATCCATCCCATTAATATAATGAACAACATGATCCGAACGTTTTCTTACCTCTTCGAACCTTTCTCTGGCAACGTTCAAAGACTGTTCACTTATATCAAGTACATAAATTTCGAGTGGTTGTTCCACCCCTGCGAGGGATTGCAGATGTCTGCTACCCAATTGTCCTGCGCCGATAATTCCAATTACCTTCATACTTACTCAAAAAGATGCTGAATAAAATTTCTCCTGACTCTATATATTCTTAAGCATTTGTATCCAAATACTTTATAATCTTCGCAGGCACCCCTGCAACTACTACCTTATCGGGTACCGATTTGGTTACAACTGATCCTGCCGCTACAACACTGTTATGTCCTATTGTAACGCCCTGAAGCAATATTGCATTTCCGCCCACCCAACAACCTTTCTTCAGTATAATAGGTTGTGCTGGCGTATGCCCCTGGTCAATAATAGGTATATTGGGATTTGTAAAAGCATGATTAGCACAAAAAAAGCTTACACCTCCTCCTACTAACACATCATCCTCGATTACTATACTAAGATCCAAACTATCCGATACGCCAAACAAATGTGTACCAGGACGAATAACTACCCTTTTTCCAATAGAGATTGTAGAACATCCAACGGCATAAGCCCCTGGCCTAAACTCAGCGGTATCATCAAAGTGATAAAATTTCTTTTTACAAAGTTTCACCATTGAAGATTTGAAAAATAATCGCCAATGAGTAAGCGGAACATCAGGACCAATCCGATCGGCCTTTTTCCAAAATCTGATTCTGGCGGGTAATTCGCTTAATATCATTCTTATATCTTTTAGCGACAAAATATATTGTAATGCAATTAGATAGCGGTCCAACCTCCATCTACAATCAGGTTCTGTCCTGTGATATACTTTGCATCCTCTGATAATAAAAATCCAATCGATGGTGCAATATCGTCTGGGTTACCAAGTCTTCTCATAGGCACCTTTTCTTCATAATTCTTTACAAAGATCGGGTTTTGGTTATCAAAGATTCCTCCCGGTGATACGCAGTTAACCCTAACATTATATGGGCCATAAAAAGCAGCCAAAAACCGTGTAAAGTTGATTAATCCCCCTTTAATGGCTGCATATGCACCTTCATTTAACATATCAGTACCCTTATAAATAGAGAAATCAGGACCATTAACCCCATAAATGGACGCCATATTTATCAGGGATCCACTTCCCTGTTTTTTCATCTGATTCAATACCAGCTGACAGCATTTAACGTACCCCCCAAGATGCCAGTCTACATTCAACGTAAAAGACTCCATTGACTCTTCAGAAAATGGTTTTCTTCCCCAATCTTCGGTTCTTGGATAAGCATTATTCACCCATCCATCAATTTTTTCATACTTTTTCAATATCAAATCAATGGCCTGCTGGATGGAGACTGTATTGGTAATATCGCAGTTAATTTCATTGATATCCATATCAGTAACTGTATTATTATCCAAAATGATAACAATACCTTCCATTTCCTTTAGCTGTTTTACAAAGGCAGTTCCTAATAAACCCTTACCTCCTGTAACTACCACCACTTTATTCTTCAACGTATTCATTGTAAACAAATTTTCAAAATCTGAAATGCTTCTTCTATATTATTCATAGAATGGCTATTATTGATATTCTTCAGGAAGTACTTCATTTGTTCAATGTAGGTATAGTATACATCGATCTTCTCTTCATACAACAATTCACCATTCAGCGTTACCTTGCCTGCAATTATATCTGCGGTTAGCGTACCATCATCCAGCAATATTTCTATTTCTCTCTTGGAATCCCGGCGATAATAATTCAACGTAATATTTGCTGTAAAGGTGCTATACATTAAATTGTAGTGAGCAAAATCGATAGCTGCAATATCCAGCGAAGATTTGTTGGTAAGAATTTTCTGATGACTCAATGGAGCTCCCAGCAACCACCAGGTGTAATCCAATTCGTGAATAAGGTCAAGGTGTACGCCGCCGCCAAGTTCCGGAATCGCGCTATATATTGTTCTGAAGTCTCTGTTAGGGCGCCAGTTAGGTAAGTAGGACCCAGCATAAATATTAACTTCATTAATCCTGCTGCTGTTATTCTCCAAATACTGTTTAAGAAACCTTATACACGGATGAAACCTTAAATTACATGCAACGTAGGTTTTAATACCATTCGCCTTGCATTGGTTAACTAATTCCTGACCATTTTCTATAGCGTGAAACAAGGGCTTCTCAATAAATAACGGTATCCCAAATTTCAACAATGAAGTAATAGTGTTATAATGGGCAGAAGTTGGATTAGAAATAATTGCAAAATCAAATGTAATGGCAGACACTTCTTCCAGGTCAGATATACTTGTTACCTTTTCAACAGGTTCAGCGTTTGCATTGGATCGAAGGGCATAAATATTTACATCTTCCAACAGCGCATGTAGCGCATGAATATGTTTGTTGGCAATCGATCCAAGACCAATAATCAGAATATTCATACAATGAAATCAATCTTCTTGTTTTGCAATAGATATTCCATAAAATCAAAGTCGATAGGATGATCCAGGTCAAAACAGATATGCCGCATTACATAAACGAGAGACTTTGCAGTGATCGCACTTGGATAATCTGACTCAAAAAAAGACCTTCGATAGATGTAGAAAGAAGCGTTCATATCATACACGTTAGGTGCTGACTGACGGGTAACGAAACTTCCTTTTTTGCACAGTTCATAATACCCGCTTCCGTTCTCCTCCACCATATTAAAATATGGATTCCGATTAGCCGGATTAACAGAAAATATGTTAAGTGCAGCCGGATCATTCTCCATCATCTCTAATGCTTCCGTGATATCATCGATAGTTCTCAAAGGCGAAGTCACATCCAAGTCTATCACATAATCAAAACGACACTGATTTCTATCCTCCTCATACTCCACCAAATCAGCAATCACTCCTTTTTTTCCTGCTGTATCTGTTGCTAATACTTCGGGTCTTATATATGTTGTTGTCAATCCGCTATCTGCGGCAACTTTCTTTATTTCAATACTGTCAGTAGATAATCCAATAACACATTTTCTATCCGCAGCAAATTTAATTGCCTGATCAATAGAATAAGAGATTAATGGTTTACCGGCCATACTTCTGATATTTTTGCCAGGAATACCTTTAGAGCCGCCACGTGCGCAAATTGTGATAAGTATATTCATATCAGAGTTTAATGTGTTTTATGTCAACCTGTGCCTTCTCAAAGTCTTCCGGACGGCCTATATCAAGCCAATATCCCAGAATCGGATAATGAGAAACTTTTTTATTGGCAGCAATTAATGCTTCCATAAAATCAGTTGCATTGTAGAAAGCTTTTTGAGGAACATATTCCAACAATGACCTCTTAAATAAATAGATACCACCATTGGAATAATAATTATAGGTAGGCTTTTCATCAAACGAAACCACATCTCCATTTTCTATTTCCAATACCGCATAAGGAACTTTGACTTGATAAGGAATGCTCGCAATCATCAAATCTGCTCCGGATGTAATATATGACTTATAAAAGTCGGTGAAATCGATATTGGTGAGGAGGTCTGAATTCATTAACAAAATATGCTCTGAATCAAAATTCGGTATAAGACTTAATGCACCAAAAGTACCCAGTGGTTCCACCTCTTCCACATACTGAATGGAGACATCCTTACTGCTGCCATCTCCAAAGTGATCTCTGATTTGTTCTCCAAGATATCGTATGGAAATAAAAAGCCGGCTGATACCATAACTTGCCAGACGGTCAACATTATGTTCTATAATTGGCTTATCTCCAACAACTAAAAGTGGCTTAGGACAATTTTGGGTAAGCGGCAATAATCGTTCTCCTTTTCCGCCAGCCATGATTACGGCATTCAATGGTAATAAGGATGATTTTACCCTTAAATTCAGGATATCAATGATACGTTTCTCATCATTCACTATTGGAATGATTTTGATATTCCGCTGTTTATATTGTTCAAGCTCTTCGATAGAATAATTCTTCAGTACTATATAAACAGGATTGGACTGTACAAAGTCTCTTATAGGTGTTTCAAAGCTAAATCCTTTGATAAATCCTCTTCTCACGTCTCCATCTGTAAGAGATCCTATTAGCCTTTCCTCCTTATCTATAACAAATAGAATAGCATCTACCCCCAATTCATTTAATTTCCTAAATGCATCAGTTACAGCTTCGTGTTCAAAAATTAAATGTTTACGAAATTCCATGAATTTTATCAATAATATTTAGTAATTGAATACTTTCCGGTTTCTCTAATATTTATACAAAAATCTCCATCCGTTATATACCTGAATTGTATAGCAATCCATTTGAACGAGCTTTCCCGGCATGGTACGAAAAATCACTGATTCCTATACTATCTATCTCCTACAAGTCATGAAAGCGTTTCTTTAACAGGGTGTCCAACTGCACTTCCTTCAGGACACGTACAATTTCACTAGATGCATTCCCTTTACCATATGGATTTTCGACATTTTCCAACCCCGATTTAAAAACAGGATCAAATGCGAGGTGGATTGCATTTCTTATTTCATCTGCATCAGGCTGACAATCTATAACGCTTGCTGCTTTAATCCTTCCTTTTTGACGATCACCAATATTGACGGTAGGTATTTTGAAAGAAGGCGCTTCTGCAATTCCGCTTGAAGAATTACCAACTACTGCATCCATGAAATTGAGTGCGGACAGATATCTTAATTGTCCTAATGAAGTGAATGCAATTGCCTTTTCTTTTCTATCGCTCACAAATTCATCAATAAGCTGATTTATAATTCTTCCATCTGTATCCGCATTCGCTTTGGTAAAAATCATTTTTACGTCCTGCAATCCGTCTAACACCTCCAATAATGTTCTAAACTGTTTGTCTGCCGAGGCAATCTCCAGCGTTACAGGATGAAAAGTGATCAGAATATTCTTTCTCCCTAATGTAAAATCAATACTTTTTTCAAACTCCGCTCTATTCAATAATTTCAGCCTGTTAATATTTTCTATCCCGGGAGCACCAACATTGAAAACATTATCCGGCTGCTCACCCAACTGAATCACTCTTTTTCGATAGGCTTCTGCTGCCGTAAAGTGTAGTTGGGCCATTTTAGTAATAGAATGCCTGATGGATTCATCAATGACACCCTCTGTAGTTTCACCTCCATGGGAATGAGCTATGGGGATACGACTAATCATTGCTGCTGTAGCAGCTGCAAATATTTCAAACCGATCTCCCAACAAGAATACAATATCTGGCTTGAGATCTGCGAAAGCTTCGCCCATGCTTATTATACCCAGACCAATGCTTTTATTTATTCCAATGGTAGTATCAGAAGATAAAATCATTTCTACTTTCTTATCTATCCGAAAACCATCTGCTTCAATCTGCTTATAGGTAAGTCCAAACTCTGGAGATAAATGCATGCCAGTAACGAGCAATTGCAATTCTATTTCGGAATCTTCAGCGAGCGTTTTGATGATCCAATACAATAACCCATATTCGGCCCTGGTACCTGTAACAACACAAATTTTTCTTCTTACACTCATAGGGTAATGATTTCGTCCTCTAAGTAATCTTTATTAGCAATTTGTCCGATTACACTATCCCAATCCATAGGACTGATCCCTGTACCGGGGCGTTTAATTTCAAGGTTATCTGCACTTAAAATTTCTCCCTGCTTTATATTTCTTCCTGCAACAATACTTTTACGTACAATGGAGATATTTTTCGTTTCAGATGCTGATGGTTTTTTAATTCCATCTCCTAAAGCTTTTTCAATATTACGAATAGCGGTAACCATATTACACAGTTCTACGGGATCTAAAGATGCCAGATGATCAGGCCCATCCATTTTTTTATCCAGTGTAAAGTGTTTCTCAATTACGGTAGCCCCAAGCGCTACTGCTGCAATAGGTATTTCTATTCCCAGGGTATGATCAGAATATCCCACCTCTACGCCCAATTCCTGTTTCATTGTAATCATGGCTGTTAAATTCACATCCTTCATGGGTGTAGGATACTCGGTATTACAATGTAAAATCGTAATTCTCTTCTTATCAGCTCCGTTATCTACCAGTAACTGGACTGTTCTGGCCACCTCTGCCATGTCTGCCATTCCGGTTGAAACAATCAGATCTGGAAATGATCTGGCCATTTCTCTCAAATAAGGCAGATTCACAATTTCTCCGGAGGGGATTTTACCAATGGTAACTCCCATTTTCTTTATTAAATCAACACTTTTAAAATCAAATGGCGTGGATAAAAATCCAATATTTTTTTGTTTGCAATACTCCAGTAGTTCCCAATGATCGTTTTCTGAAAGTTCCAACTTCTTCACCATTTCCAACTGACTTTCAGCTCCGGCGCTTTGGGTATTCTCTATCTGATAGTCTGCTTTCCGGGCATAACGCGATATAACTTTTTCAGCAACAAAAGTCTGGAATTTCACATAATCAACGCCTGCCTCAGCTGCTTTATCAATTAATTTCTTTGCCAGCTGAATATCACCATTATGATTTACGCCTGCTTCTGCTATTATAATTGTGTGATTCATATCAGATAATTCTTTTAAAAGGGTTACCAATGTAGGTACCGGGTTCTGTTATGTGTTTATGGATTAAAGTGGCCGCACCAATTATTACATCATCTGCCACATTTACTCCCTGGTGAAGGATGGTGCCGCTACCAATAAAAACCTGATTTCCAGTCCGGCAGTTACCATTCAATATTGCACCAGTAGAAATATGGCAGTGGTTTCCCACTTCTGTATCATGTTCAATAATTGCACCTGTATTGATAATGGTATTATATCCTACCATTGCCGCAGCATTGATCCGGGCACCATGCATAATAATACTTCCGCGGCTTATTTCTGCATGCTTTGATACACTTGCAAAAGGAGATATAATGGTTGCAAACTTTGCATTCAATCCTGTCAAAAACTGCCATAATTTTACGCGCAATGCAGCTGATTTAATCTGGCCAACAGTAATTAGAAAAAAATATTCGCTTCCAACCAATTTCTCTATATCGCTTTCAACACCAATAGTTTCGTATGATAAAACGCTCGCTCCAACTTTCTCCGGAACATCAATAATTCCTTTAATTGTATAGGTTCCCTCTTCTTCTATAACATCAATACAGGACTTTGCGTGTCCGCCACCACCTATTAAAATTAAAGGTCTCCCCATGTTACATAGTTAATACGAATACTAATAATATAAATGCTTAATATCCTTACAGTTGCTCTTCTTTAGCTACGATATCATGCTCATCAATCATGTGCAACAACATTGAAGCTTATAATGCTCTCACTTGTTATTTTACTATCCTTACACTACTTGGTAAATTCACCACACGTTCTTCCAGCCAGATCGCATTCGCTATTCCATCATGCTGGCAATTACTGTACATGGGTAATTTAGTCATCAGCCTCCAGATAGGTCTGGTCATTACTTTCTGTTGATTAGTGTCTGCAAGGAATTGCTGTTGTTTTGCCTGATCGGGTAGAATAATGGTATTCAACCAATAGTTAGCCTTTGTATTGGCAATCTCCCGTACAAATTTTACATCAGATCCTTCAAAAAAGCTGGCATATAAATCTGCCAGTTCTCTTTTATTATCAAGGATGCTATTTAATTGTTCTAACTGAGCACAGGCCAGTGCCGCATTCAGATTAGGCATCCTGTAATTATAAGCAATTTCATCATGCACAAACTCCCAGGCATGAGGTTGTTTGGCTGTCGTAGAAATATGTTTGGCGTGTTTGGCTATGCGTTCATCATTAGTAATAATAGCACCACCTCCGCCACACGTAACTGTTTTATTCCCATTGAAGCTAAAAGCACCTAGCAGGCCGAAAGTTCCGGTATGTTGTCCGTTGTAGTAGCTCCCTAAAGATTCCGCTGCGTCTTCTACCAGGGCAATATGATATTTATTACAGATAGCAGCAATGGCATCAATCCTGGAGGGAAAACCAAACGTATGCATAGGCACACATGCTGCAATTCTGCGACCAGAGGCTTTGTTAATACACTCTCCTTTATCATTTAACACCGTAAACTCCTGGAGGAACTTTTCCAATGCGTCTGGCGATAAGCCCATTGTATCCAAATCCACATCTACAAACACAGGAACACCACCTGCATGTGCAATGGCATTCGCAGTGGCAACAAATGTTAGTGGTTGTGTAATCACTTCATCCTGATATTGTACACCTGCAAGTACAAGCGCCAGATGAAGTGCAGCGGTACCATTTACAGTAGCAATGGCAAACTTTGCTCCTGTAATTTCCATCATCATTTCCTCAAATCGCGTGACATAAGCGCCTACTGAGGAAACAAATGTAGAATCGATCGTATCCGTAACATACTTTTTCTCATTGCCACCAAAATAAGGTGCATGCAATGGAATAAAATCTGTAGGTTGTTGAAATGTAGTCCTGACGAAATCAATAATCTTTCCTGTCTCCATATAATCAATGCTAAATGTTATAAATATTAGCTTTATAACCCCTCAGATTTTCTTCTTTCCGGAACCAATCAATTGTTTCTTTCAGACCGTCTTCAAAACTGTATTGTTGTTTCCAGTTAGTGTGCTGTGTAATTTTATCTTTTGATCCGTATAATCGGAATACTTCACTTTTAGATGGGCGAATACGTTCGTTATCCTGTAATATAACAGCAGCTGGATTGATGATTTCAATCAGCTTATTTGCCAGATCTCCAATACTGATTTCAGATTGTGTAGCAATATTACAATCATCTCCAATCAGGGATTCAGACTTTGCAATTTCAACAAATCCGTTTACCGTATCTTTTACATACAGCAGGTCACGTGTAGGAGACAAATCCCCAAGACTAATTTCCGTTTTACCATTTAACAACTGGCTGATAATAGTAGGTATTACTGCCCTTGCAGACTGTCTTGGTCCAAACGTATTAAAAGGTCTTACAATTGTTACCGGCAAGTTGAAGCTTCTGTAAAAGGATTCCGCGATACAATCTGCACCGATCTTAGAAGCCGAATAAGGGGACTGGGGTTGCCTTGGATGCTTTTCATCAATAGGAATATACTGAGCGGTACCATATACTTCTGATGTAGAAGTAACGAGTACTCTTGCTGTATTTAAATCTTTGGCAGCCTGTATCACATTTAGGGTGCCTTTAATGTTTGTATCTATATAAGAATCTGGTGAATGGTAGCTAAAAGGAATGGCAATCAATGCAGCCAGGTGAAACACAACTTCTATGCCCTCCATTGCTGTTCTAACACCATTGGGGTCACGAATATCTCCTGCAAAAATCTCCAGCTCAGACAATTCGTTGGCAGGTAATGTATCCAGCCATCCCCAGCTATTGAATGAATTGTAATAAACAAACGCTTTTACTTTACATCCTTCATGCAACAACCGTTGAACCAGGTGACTTCCAATAAAGCCATCTGCACCTGTTACCAAAACTTTTTTACCTCTTAATTCCATGATAAATATACTTACGACTTCTTGTGATTAACATTGATTTTATAAAGGCTTAAAAGAACTTCTTAATCCATCATTTCCCGGTATAGCTTGCCAATAACCAATACAATTATTGTCAGGAATCCTGCCAGAAATCCACCAAAAATTATCCCCTTCAATTTTCCGAACTTCTTTTTATCCAGGGGCAGAATAGGAGTATCTACAATCTGAATAACTGGGGTTTCCTGAGCCATGGCCAGCTTACTTAACTCCAGATTTTTGATCACTTCAGCATACATCGTCTGCAATACCATCTTATCTCTCAATGCTAACTCAGCACCAACACCGGCTACCTGCCGGGCTGGATTGGTATTAAGATCCTGTATCTGTGCTGCAGAATACGTTTTCCTATTCAACATGGTCTCCAAAGAATCTGCCTGTGACTGAAGTCTGTCGACGTTCAATTTATTTCGTTGGGTTTTTGTATCAATATAAAGTACTAACGCAACGTCCACCAATTTTTCGGTAAATGCCTTGGCAAATACCTCATTGGTACTTTGGCACGTTACAGAAATGAATGACAGCTTCTTATCTGGTTTTTCAATTTTAAGATTTCTATCTGCGAGTGCTTTTTGAAATTCTTTGAGTAGACTATCCTGCTGTAATGTAAATTTGGTGCGATCCGCATTAATTGGGAAATGTATGTTTACAAGCTCCGGTTTATTTTTCCAGCCTTTTCTTAAATTATTATACACTATATATAATTCAGCCAGCGACATTTTTTTCCCATCAACTGTTGCTTCACCGGCCAATAAGGCTTTTTCTAACAATAATCTTGACTTCAATAACCCCATAATATTGTCACCACTGAAAGCTCCACTGCTACTTCCCATCCCACCAAGATCTAATCCAAACTGGCTGGCAATACCTGCATAAGCACCTAACCCGCCTGACCTGCTATCCTCTACTACAAAAGTCAACTCTGCTGAATATACCGGATCTTTAATGAAGGAATACCATACCCCAAGTCCAGATCCCACTATACCCAAAATGATAATCAAGAACTTCTTTTTCCACAAATAAGCAATACTCTCTTTAACTCTAAGGATCAGTTCCTTAAGTGATATCTCCTCATTTTCCGAACTCGCGTCAGATCCTTTTTTTGATATCTCCATGTAATACTCTATGTTTTAATTATTGTATGCTATACGTTAATAATCGCTGCTGTTAAATATTACACTACTTTATTTTGTCTAACAATGTCACAATAATCAATGCTACGGTAGCAAAACCACTAATCATACCAACTGTTTCCTGGGGACTAAGGCCTCTCTTTTCTTTCCTGGTTGGCACAAATACCTCTGCACCTGGTTTTAGCTTCGGGTATTTATTGAAGAGGAATATCTTCCGTGTACTTTTTACTTCTCCATTAGCATATACAACATAACTCCGTCTCTTCATTGCACTGGAGGTAAATCCACCCGCACCTCTGATATAGTCTCTAAAAGAGTAAGATTTATCAAAACGGATTTTCTTTGGGAAATAAATCTCTCCAAACACCTGAACAGTTTGCAATTTCTTAGGTATTTTGAGGACATCTCCTTCTTCCACCAGGATGTCGTACTTAGAGCCTGGCTTTTTCATAATATCAGCCAAATTGATACCCAGTAACTGATACTTGCGTTCCATCATGCTCTTAACGCTATTGATACTTGAGCTATCTTCCAGCTTCTCGTAAAAAAGGTTTAATTTATTGTTCAACAAAGCACTATCCGCACCATTAATGTATGTTCTTCGTAGCAATACGGCTCCTTCCGGGAAAGCTTCAGGACGTAGGCCTCCTGCCCTTCTTACTACATCCGAAATATGTTCCCCTCTATTTACAATAGTATATGCTCCCGGGTATACAACCTCTCCCTCAACTCCCATATTAACCTGCTCAATATAAGCCGGGGATCTGCGGATCACTACTTCATCAAATGGCTGTAACATCACCTGCTCACTAACAAGACCTGACAAGTCTGCACTGATATCAAATTGTTTGATGATAGCTTTTGTGCTGTCGTTACTATCATAGTCTCCTTTTCTGATCCTTCTCGACACTTCTACATGCTTTAATGAAGCCGCGTCACGGAGCCCACCCGCCAATAAAACCAGATCTTCCAGCCTCATACTGTCTGCATATGGAAACACACCTGGCCTGTTTACCTCTCCACCAATGGATACAAAGAACTGTTGCCTTAAATCAAATTTTGAAAAAATAACCACACTGTCTTCCTTCTCAACAGGAATCACTGTTTTACCACTAACTATATCCTGTACATTAAAACTGATAATTGCTGGTGTAAAATCACGCTGCAGGCGACGAATTATTCCACGATTCATAGAAGCTTCTTCCCTGACACCATCCGCCTTCTTTATCAGGTCTGCTATGGTCATATTGGTTTCAAGCCCATAGTTTCCGGGATGAAATACTGCGCCGGCAATCGTTACCCGATTACTAAAGCGGTTCAATATGGAGTCCACGAAAAACTGATCTCCGGATTTCAATTTGAAAGAAGCAATCTCATCTGCTTTTACATTGATGACTTCTCTTTCTTTATTATTTATGCGATATCCTGTAATGTTTTCTTTAAATGAACCATCTGTATAACCACCTGCATAATCGAGCATAGTTTGCAACGTTTCATTATCTTTTGCTTCAAATATGGCTGGATGCTTCACTTCTCCTATCAACTCCACCCTGGTTTTGTATGGGTTTACCTTTATGATATCCTGATCTTGTAGAATGATATTATTAGTCAAATCACCTTTGGTAAGAAAATCATACAGATCAAATGTGTTAACCACCTGTCCATTGCGAATTACCTGGATGCTACGAAAGGACCCATTATCATTTGGTCCTCCTGAAACGTACAAGGCGTTTGCAACAGAAGCCAGAGAAGGCAGCGTATATGTTCCCGGACGCTCAATTTCACCAATCATCAGCACGCGGATGCTCCGGATATTTCCGAGGGAAATCTGTACAAAAGTTTTACCGGTAGATATTGTAGCGTAGATGGTGGACAATTGTCTGGTGATCCTTGTTTTCGCCTCTTCCATGGTTAAACCGTTCACATAAACCGGCCCCAGGTTAGGAATACGGATATATCCTTCTGCTGTTACTGTTAGCGTATATTGTACTTCAGAATAACCATAAATATCAATCATCAACTGGTCATTTGCAGCCAGCTTATAATTGAGGGGAGTAGGTATTCTTAAGTTGGGCTCGAAAGTGAGGTTCTTATTACTGAAAAGGTCTGCTCCAAATATCTTTTTCCTTTTTACATCATTGGGGTTCGTTCTCTGTCTGAAAAGGTCAACATTACTGGTATCTGAGTCATTGAAAGATCTCCCGGAATATTGGTTGTCCTGTTGAAACGTTTCTGAGCTTTTCTTTTTATCTAACCCTTTATCCAACCCCAACATTTGTATCCTGGTCTTAAGTTTTTCTGCCTCAGCAGGCGGAACCCCTTTTTGTTCTGCATAGGAGTCTATATCAGACATGCTCATATTATTCTGCTTCATTTCAGCAACAATTCTACGAATCTGACTATCTGATAAGTTATCTATATTAACCTGCGCCGGAGACGGAACCTGTGCCATTACACACAAACCTATAAACAGGAACAGTTGGACCAACAGTAATTTTCTTAACATGTATAATAGGATCTAAACTTTCTCGAATCTTTTTTGGAATCAATCTTACCCGGCTGCCGCCAAATAAGGTGCAAATCTATAAAAAATAACATATAAATGTTAGATTCGTGTGAATTCTAACACTTTTGGGGGGAAATCACTATGAACTGTCGGCTGATCGTTTAAGCATGCTTTCGAAAGATATGGTTCCCGTTCTGCAAATATGCATCCAATTATTGAACCAGCCCTAATTTTAAGATAATTATAATATGTGTTTTTTCTTAATACAATAAATCCTTATTATTAAAATCCTTTTCCTGCTCTTATACGTTTATCTATTAGAGAGTCGTCTGCGAATTACCTGTTCTGAAAAATTACGATCGTTCCTTAAACTACCACCGTTTTCATCGATCTAAATATTGGCCTTGGATCAATCGCTTGAGAATCAATTAAAATAACTAAGAAAGTCATGTTTTAACCGCCCCTCGGCACCTATTTGAATACACCTTTCACCCCTTTTTTTGTTTAAATTAGTTAAGGCAAAAATTAAACATTATGTCGTCTGTTGAATTTAACACCTTGCTTATTGGAAACGCCGATTTCCTGAAACCCTTTGCTTTTACCCTCACCAAAGATGCTGAACAGGCAAAAGACCTTTATCAGGAAACCCTTTTCAGAGCCCTATCCAACCAGGAAAAATACCTGGAAGGCACCAACATCCGCGCCTGGCTATTCACCATCATGCGGAACATCTTTATTAATCACTACCGGAAAAAATTGAAACATCGCATGGTAGCCGAACCCAGCGCCAGTGATTTCTTTATTAACTACCAGCAAAACACCGTTACCAACAAAGCGGCCTCTAACTTACAGATGAAAGACATCCACGTAGCCGTGTATCATCTGCCCAATATCTTCAAAAAGCCATTTATGCTCTATTACGAAGGTTATAAATACTTCGAGATTGCAAACATTCTACAGGAACCACTGGGAACCATCAAAAGCAGGATACATTTTGCCAGGAAAATACTTAAATCCCAGGTCCCCAGACAGTAACGAAAAAATAACAGGAAAATCTCATCCAGCCCGAAACTAAGTTTTCAGGCCGGACAATCGCAGCTATGAACGGTAGTAACCATATACCAGCCGCAAATAATGTTCTTTAAGATGAGATTGAAAATAAAAGGCCGTTATCATAATAATAGCTGCAGCGCAAAGGAACGCCGGATGTGGCCACAAATAGTAACCCGCCAGACATAACACCAGGTACCTGGCATACTCCAGGTAGAAAACCCATTTCTTCTGCTCCATAATAGCGCCACAATTGATCAACGTCAGCAATATCAACAAGGCTACACATACCTGGATAAATACCGGTACGTAATGTTCCAGTAACAGGAAAGAAAACAACAAAACGAGCGCAGCAACAATTTGCCACAATACATAATTAAATAACTTAGGCGTTTCCGTTACATGTTGGTTGCGCAGCAGAAACTTATCTTCCAACACTTGTCGCGCACCCGGATCCACATTATCCGGCCGGCCGAAAATAATCCGCAACTTATTCCTCCACCCTTTCGCCTGCCGCGCAGAATACAGCATCTCCAATATAAAATGGAAGTGTTGCCATAAAAAACTATTGCTCTCCAGCGGCTTGGTTAAGCCATACACCGGCTCCTCTTCCTCTTTCACAAATGTGCCGAATAACTTATCCCAGATAATAAATACATCTCCGTAATTCTTATCCAAATACTGTGGATTACTGGCATGATGTACCCGGTGATGGGAAGGCGTTACCAGGATATATTCCAGGATACCTAACTTTCCAATAGTACGGGTATGAATAAAAAACGGATACAACCCATGCACCAGCAACATACTGGTGATCATCGCCGGCGGAAATCCTATCACTGGCAATATGGCCCAGAAACCCGTACGTATAAAAGCCTGAAACACCGTAATACGGGCAGATACAGTATAATTAAATTCCTCGCTCTGATGATGCACCACATGCGCACACCAAAACACCGTTACTTCATGCGCTAACCGGTGATACCAATACCAGATAAAATCTGTACAAATCAATAACGCCACCCACAACAACACACTGGCTTTAATATCAAATATCGCATAGTGACGATACAGATAATCATACAGGAAATAAAACAGTCCCACCGTAAACGTATCCAGTAAACGTTCTGCAATACCCACACTCAGGTTAGTAATCGAATCATTAAACTTAAAATAGTTTTTCCCTTTCCTACGTGATACCAGGTATTCTAACCCAATGAATGTCAGGAAAAATGGAACAGCCAATGCCAGGTAGTTTAAATGCACTTGATTAAATTTTAAATCCGGAAATCCTTGATTGTTATACATAGGCGTATACACGGTGCCAGCCCGCGTATAGGTTTCATAAATCAGTTCTGGTGGTGGTAAACTGGTACAATGATAAGTAATAAAAAGCAATTATCCTACTATTTTAGTAGACTAAAATAAAAGGACAAACGAAAAGCGGGAAACAACTTTCGTCATCCCCCGCCCACGCGTCATTGCATCTATTCTTTGCTAGTCTTCCGCAGGCCCCCCATCCGCCATTCTCACCACCTTCGGCACAAAAGTACCTATCACATCCACCAGCGCCGTTTGGGCTGCCATTACCGTATTAATATCTTTATAAGCCCCCGGTGCTTCATCCAACCCTCCACCTATCAAGGTAACACCGTGTTCTTTCAGTACGTCTTTCAACTCTTGATCAGTAATCGTTTTTTGCGCCTGTGTACGGGACATCATCCGACCTGCTCCATGCGAAGCAGATTGTAAACTGGTCACCTCCCCTTTTCCACGCACAATAAATCCGGGCGCCGTCATAGATCCGGGAATAACTCCCAGCACACCTTTCCCCGCCGGGGTAGCTCCTTTCCGATGTACAATCACTTCTTTACCCTCATACATTTCCTTCCACGCAAAATTATGGTGGTTTTCCACTCTTGCCAGCAAAGTAGCGCCCATAGCAGCTATTAACCGTTTATGAATCAAATGGTGACAAGCAGAGGCATAGTCTCCGGCCAGGTTCATCGCCAGCCAGTATTCCTGTCCTGCTTCCGTATTCAAATCCAGGTAGGCTAAATGGCCTGCATGCTGCGGTAACGGACATACGTCTTTCGCCACCTGGGTATAATGGCCCGCTATCTGCGCTCCAAGTCCTCTTGACCCCGAATGCGATAGCAAAGCCACATAGTTACCAGGCACTAACCCCCATTCATTATTTATATCCGAAATCGTAGCGATCCCCCACTCTACAAAGTGGTTACCGGAACCGGAAGTACCCAACTGACCCGCAGCTTTGTCCAACAGGTTTTTTACAAAACGGATTTCTTTAAATTCACTTCTTTCCAATACCGGATCCGCCTCTCTCTGCTTCCATTCCACGCCAGCACCGAACTTCGTCCAGTTTACCAGCTGCTTCTTGTAAGTATCGTCATTTGTTAACAGCGATTGCTCCGGCAAATCCAATATGCTCAAACACATACGACATCCAATATCCACACCTACACCGTAAGGAATAACCGCATTATCTGCTGCCAACACCCCACCAATAGGCAACCCATATCCCTGGTGCGCATCCGGCATCAATGAGCCAGCTACGGCAACGGGTAAACGAACTGCATTATTCAATTGTTGTATAGCACCATCTGCAATGTTATCTCCACCAAAAACAGCATACGGTACCGGCGTTTCACGCAACGGAATGATAGCTGGCGCTACTGGCGTCAACAACTGTTCTGCTACCGGCGCCAACAACGCATCATTTACATACGTTGCAGGATCTGCCAATACTTTCTTCAGGAGATCAATGGCTTCATCACGGGTCAGGTGATTGAAATGTTCATCCATTACTTTCATGGCTAAACGAAATACAGGACTCTTTGGGTAACCTATTTCCAGTAAGGTTTTACCCCCCACTTTGAAATTTGACATATGGATTAAATTTTATTGTACCATTCCTCCTGCAGCATTTGCTGCAGGGTTCTTTTTTTAATATACTTTCCTTTTTCAATAGTCCGCCAACGATACCACCGATGCACTTTACCCACCGTTAATTTCCGGATCTTCTGCTCCAGGAAATGCGCCTGAATATAATTACACAACCGATCTATCTGAGAAAGCAACTCAGGCATCATTCGCCTGGTTTGCGTAATCATATTAGGTCTTACACGTAACACAAAACGCCAGGATTCCTTCATCACCATTCGCTTCTGTGGCGCCAGGTTATTCTTGTAAAAGAAATAACGTTCCTCAAAACAAGCGGCCTCTTTATCTGTTAACTTCAATTTAGCAAACTGGGATACATCCGGTTGTGCCAAATGCTGCTCTCTCACTACTAACTTCTTTCTGCCATGGGATCGCTTCTTCACTTTAAAATCTTTCCGGTGACTGTATTCACAGGTATTGATTTTCTCTAACAATCCTTCATAAAAAGCGGCATCTCTGCTTCTTGCCACATCATCCCTCAATACAAAGAAACGTTTGTAACCTTTCATTACCGGAGGATCCAGTGGAACAAATCCACGTTTACCCCAGGCATCCCACAATTTTCTTTCTTCTCTATGTAAACTTAACAGTTGCTTTTCAAACTGTGTACGCGCATCACGTATTCTTCTTCGGGTAGTTCTTATTCGTGATGCCGCAATATAATTTTCAATTTCCGTTTGTACCGGATTGCCCATAACCAATGATTCATTTCCCACTTAATAACTTCCACCTGTTGGTGGAAGCGATTACTCAAGCTATTGTATATGGACGTTTGATTTTTTTTCATGATGATTACTTTTTTAGGTTAACAAATATTTTTCCACCAATGCCTTCTTCTAAATCCTGTTTCATGAAGCTGTATGGCAACACATATCTGTCTACAAAAAAACTGTTCTTCCAGTCTTGCTTCCATTCTCTGCGATAGCCGTTATAACTTCCGTACAATAGTTTGTCCAATCGGGTTCTGAGGTCATACCCTTTCAGGAAGTTGTCTATTTCCTTCAGCCTGATCTCCAGCTCCGGTGCTTCTGCCCTCCGCTGCGTAACCATATTAGGTCCTACTTTTAATACAAAACGCCAGGGCTCTGTGAAAACATACTTCTTTACCGGCTTACCACTGTGCTTATCAATTTTTATCCGTTCCTCAAAACAGCGGATGGCACGTGAACTAAAATTCATTTTCCTGAACGCTACCTCTGTAGGCTGCTCCAATTGCTGCAGCTGATCAACATACCGCCATCTTCTCTTGTAGCGCTTACTTATTCTGAAGTTTTTCTCTGCACACCAGGTGGTTGTATTAATTTTATCAAGGATCTCCTGGTAAAATACGGCATCCTTACTTCTGGCTACGTCGTCTCTTAATACAAAGAAGCGGACATAACCGATCATTACAGGAGGAACCAATGCTACATAACCCCGATTCCAATAAGCATTACATAAAGCATCTTCTTCCCGGGACAGGCGCAGCAATGCTTTGTCCTGTTGCTTTTTGGCAGCACGCTTCCTTTGCCGTGCGGTTCTTACGCGGGACATTAACAGTATGTCAGATACTGCTGAAAATTCTTTCTTCATAATACATGTTTAAGTGTTCGTCAGAACACTTTCAACATGCTGATATAGATGGATAAATAGGTTCTTTGGTCAGTCATATTTTAGTTTATGCTGTTTCTTCTAATACTTCTCTTCTAAATCCAATCACGTGCTGTTTTCTTTCAAATGAAGGCTCGTGTTGGTTCGCAATTTCAGCAACCGTCATGGGTTTATTGATAACGCTGTCAAATCCCATGTGTTTCGATAACAGTTGCGCTTTTTCCACGGGCAACCGCTTAAATTCATATTTGGCAATTAAGCGGCCTTTGCGCAGCAAGGCACTGTCTATCGCAGATAAATCGCTGTTGAAAGAACATACTAATTGTATATTCAGACAGTCGGCCAGCAATCCATCCGACAGGTTGAGCAAATTAGATACGGATGAATTACCGGAGAATTTACGATCCATAATCACGTTCTCTGCATCTTCTATCACTACTACACAATTAGGATTATCTATCAGCAATTCCATGAATTCGGGGTTCATAATATTCGTTGCCAGATCCGGCGAAACAAATAACACCCGCTTCTTGATTCTGCCAATCAGGTACCGCAGATAAGTGGTTTTCCCCGTTCCCGGTAAACCATGGAGTAACACGATTCCTTTGTCTTTATCCTTCTTTAGCCGCTGCTGTATTACCTTATCTATCTCCTTAAAATCATCTTCATAAAACATTCCTATATCCAGGCGGGTACGCTTTATTTCCAGGCTTTTCAGCTCCAGTCCTTTGCGGCCACTGGTGATCAGGTTTATTTCATGTGGCTCCCTCCGTTGCTTCTCTTTGAAACGTGTAACCATGTCGGTTATTTCCGTTACAAATGCCGGCACGCTTCCATTGTGCAATATTTCGCACCAGGAGAGCCAAAACACTACTACGCAATTGTTATTCAACACCATCAGTGTTTGATTATGCTTGTACTTTTTCTTTTTGTTGTCATAATCAGTATAACGGTGCGTATGCGTAATCATGCTTTCATACTTTTTGATAAAAGCAGCGGCCGCTTTCTCGGTATCTACTTCGTAAATATTGTTGATATCCGGTATCGCATTAAAATACATGGTGTACACACCTCTCGGATCAAACTGCTCACCATCAGTGATATCGATATTATTATTAACAGTATATTTCATGTTTCGTTTTCTCTTTATGATGAATACTCCCGGCTGATAAAGATTTACCAGGGCACTCCGGCCCTGGGTAAATCCTGTTTATCATGGGGGTAAATTACAAGTTATCCTTTTGACAACCTGATTTGTTTGGGGGTTAATTGCAAACAGAGACGAAAAAAAATATCTTAAAAGGAGAAGAAAGCGGAGCAGGATTACTCCGCCTGCCTGTTTTTATATGTACCTCCTCAAATAATCTCTTTATTGCCAATAAAAAAACCCGGCCTGTTTTCACGGACCGGGTTACTAACGTTAACGTATATATTACGTTAAGACATACCTCGGCCATGTAGCATAGATTGCATCCATGCTATCCTTAAACCATTTACTGTGGCGGATCTGAACCCGTTCTGTGGTTATTGGCAAATTCATTATTACGATAAAACGATAACAAAAAAGCCCGGATCCAAGGACCCGGGCTTCTGTTATTTTTACAAATATTTATTAAATTACCTGTAAACATAAAACGCCCGGAACCCGCCACTGCCTTGCTCTCTGCAAGGAATTGCGTTGTCCATATATAGATTTAAGCGTTTCATTTTTATCAGTTTAATTTTTGTTTTATTATCAATTTTAACGATGCAAAGATAACAGCATATATTTTGATATTGCAAATTTTTAACAAAATATTTTCAAATATTTTTTCTATGCTTTATTTTCAGGCTGTGATTAGACTCGTCTACTTTCCTTTACTGTAGCGGATTTCAAGGCATCGCTATTTACATCAAACTATTCTTGTAATAAACTGTAGCAAAAAGCCGGAAGTATGCACACTTCCGGCTTAAATACCAATCGGGACTAACAAATACAGATGATGATGGTCGACCTTAAAAATTAAATCAATACCGCATTCTCTTCGTATTCCCTTTCCAGTCGTTGCATCTGACGAATATGCCGTTCGATGTGTTTGGTGAGGAAGTAGATGTATTGGTATATATCGAGTTTTCCCAGCTGGTTAACAGACATATTAGTGAATACGAGTACTCCTTCTCCATTTTTCAGGAGAGACAGGTTGTACATGCATTGTGCATATTGCTGTTTCAGGAGGGCTTTTACCTCTTGTATATTTTTAAACCCGGTAGGTTCCATATGTTCGGGTCTTACCCAACCAAAGGATTTACTACCGATAACGTCTATCTGGTCAAATTTGTCCTGGTAATCCGCCGGAATGATAACGGTATGGCCGGTCTTTTTACGTTCCAGCGCACGACGGGTACTTTTGTTAATGATCAGGAGCAGGAAATAATTGGTCAGCGTAATATGCTCCAATACTTCTCTGATGTTCCATTGATCGCGGTCTGGTTTGAAGTGCAGTAATGCCTGGTCTTTTTCAAACCATTGATCCAACTCCCTGAAATTGGTGAGTAAGGCCTCTCTTACAACTTGAATAACGTTTCTCATCATCTAACGTTTTTTGGGATTATGCACTTTGCTGTTTACTAGTAAAATGGGTTAGCGCATAACTTCATTTAAAAAATACATTGTTTGCCATCTTTATGCCAGATTTTCGCCACAAAAAAACCCGGCCGTATTTACGGACCGGGACTAAATAATGTAGAGGTTAAGCTCACACTACCGCATACCATGTCCGTATGGCTTTATTAAAGGCAAAGCCATCCCATTTGCACCAAGAGGTGCATTTTTTTGCATTACAGTTATCTTTTGAAATTCTGTCAATGTCGTCATTTCAGTACTGCTTCAAAAGCAAAAAGTCCCACACTTGTTCTAGTGCGGGACTTTTGTTTATATCGTTTGATAACTTTTTCTATCGTTAACAATCGGTGCAACATGCCCGCAATCTGGCCTTGACCTGCTTTTGTTTGCAGGCCATCGCTGAAATCTCGTATGTTGATATAAGTTGCACAGTTCTTTTTTGTTCTTGGAACAAAGATAATTTTTATTTTTTTTATTACACAAAAAAACACCTTACTTTTTTCCCAGACTTAACAATTAGTTTAAAGTGCAACTAAAATCAGAACAAAGTTAATTGTGCATTTGGCCTGCGAAACGCGTCTGTATTGAATTCGAAGCGTTCCTGGTTCATGCCGTTCTTTTTGGTATGTAATTTAAATTGTTGGCGGATGAGGTCTGCGATATTTCCATCTCCCCTCATTCTCCGCCCAAACTCGCTGTCATTGACCTGTCCGCCGTGCAGCCCTTCTACCATGTGCCATACTTTATCTGCCCGGTCCGGGAAGTTTTTATAGAGCCAGTCGTTGAAAATGATCTTCACCGCATCGTTAAGACGTACCACCGTATAACCGGCATACTTAGCCCCACTGGCCGCTGCCGCTTCCAGTAAGCGGGGAATTTCGTGGTCATTGAGTCCGGGGATAATAGGGGCCGTCATAACGCCAACGGGTATCCCAAGATCACTCAGCTCTTTCACCACTTTCAACCGCTGGGCGGCGGTAGCCGTACGAGGCTCCATTTTCTGCCGCAGGTCTTCCTGCAACGTGGTAATAGAAACGTATACGCATACCAGGTTTTCCTGGGCCAGCTGTTGCAACAGGTAGCGATCCCGCAGTACCAGTGAATTTTTAGTGATGATACCCACCGGCTGCTTATACTCCACCGCCACTTCCAGCAGTTGCCGGGTCAGCCACATCTTACGTTCTATGGGCTGATAGCAGTCGGTATTACCAGACAGGGAGATGGGCTTGGGTACCCAGTTCTTGTTGTCCAGGAACTTACGGAGCAACGCGGGGGCATTATGCTTTACAATGATTTTACGCTCAAAATCAAGACCAGCACTCAAACCCCAGAACTGGTGGGTATTGCGGGCATAGCAATAAATACAGCCATGCTCGCAGCCCTGGTAAGGGTTCATGGAGAACCACATCCCTACATCCGGGCTGTCCACTTTATTGACCAGCGTTTTGGCGTGTTCTTCAAATATCTGGGTGGGAACATCCGCCTGCCACCATTCGTCAATACCCTCAGCATGTTCCTGTGCATATTCATCCGTCAGATATTTATTCTTCGGATTGATCTGCGCCCCGCGGCCTTTGTAGTACTGAGGTGCTGGTTCTCCTTCCTGGAACGGCAACGTCATAACTAAATATTTTAGTAAAACTACTAAAATATTTAGTTATGACGTAAAATTTGTTTTATCCCCTAAAAGCGTAAAGGAAACTAGATGATTTCCATTTGCTTCATCAGGAAAGTGGCATTTTTATTACGCGCCACGCCCTCCCGGATGCGGTAATCGAAGTAAAGGTGGTTTTCCTGTATGGTGCTTTCGAAGCAGTAGTTGCGGATCTGGCCGGGATGAGCAGCTTCCAGCTGTCCCAGTTCCAGATCATGCGTGGCAATCATGCCCAGGCAGTTATATTGCAGGAAATGCTCAATCAGGCTACGGGAGCCGGATAATTTATCTTCCGAGTTGGTGCCTTTGAGTATTTCATCTAACAAAATAAATACCCGCTCTCCGGTTTTCAACTGGCGGATGATATGCTGCAGGCGCAATAGTTCCGCCTGGAAATACGACGTATGGCTGGCGATAGAATCCTTGATACGCATGGAAGTCATGATATGCATAGGACTAAACAGCAGGCGGTCGGCACATACCGGCGCCCCACACATGGCCATCAGCAGGTTAGCGCCTACGCTGCGCAGGAAGGTGCTTTTACCAGACATATTGGATCCGGTGATGATCAGGAAGCTGTCTTTCCGACCGGCACTGCCGTCGTTCTTCACGCATTCGCTGGCAGGAATCAATGGATGCCCCAGTGCAGTAGCTTCTAATATACGCTCTGCTTGCGGTTCCGGCCACGAGAACTGCGGATGATTATACGCATAGGTAGCCAGACTATTCCAGACTTCAAACCGGGTGATCACATCAAACCAGTTGGTGATATGCCCGGTGTGCTGTTGTTTCCAGCGCTCCAGGCGGAGTATACAGTGTAAATCATACAGCATTAACGAATTGAGCGCGATACCCACCAACAGGTTCAAACGCTGATCAAAGGCCCCACTTACTTTTGCCAACCCTTTCAATGCCCCATCTGCCTCTTTCGCAATATCCTGCTGCTCCCGCAATAAGCGGGCTTCCTTGAAATTACCTCCCTTGATGAGATGCAGCAAAATCGAAAACTTATCCAGTATACGTTCCTTATGAGACATCAATGTATACTGCGCCATGATCTCTTTTTGACTTATACCCAACAGGATCCAGTTAAATGCAATCATGATGGAAACAAAGTAATATTGCCCATTTGAAATGCCATACGCGAAAGCCGCCACTATCAGCGCCGGGCTTACCCATATAGCGATTTTCACGAACTTATTATTAATAAAGCGAAAAGGCATTTCCAGCCAGGCGACAATCTCCCTGCGATCACTTTCTTCTTCTTTGGCCAGTACCGCATTGGCAGTAAGCTGTTGCCGGAACTCCAGTTCTGGCGCCAACACCTTCAGCGCTTCCTGCGTATCCTGTATAGTAGCGATGTCTTTCAGCGGATTCCGTAAAGCCATTGCCAGTATTCGTTTACCAGATAGCGTACCTGTTCTGTTTACATGCTGAAATATAGATGCCGGCCCAAATACGTCCAGGTCACTGGTGAAATCATGTTTATCATCTGCGAATTCGTTCCCGTCTTCAAAGCCCGACTGCCACGTAGTAACCAGCTGTAACTCTTTCCGGTTCAATTCCAACAGGGTTTCAAACAATTGTAATTTTTGCAGTGCTTTTGTATAAAGGATCAACAGCCGCGCAAAGGCGATGACGCCCGCTATCCCCAGCACCAGCCAGGTGGCCGTCCATCCGTTGCGAACCAGCTGCACAATACTGGTGGCTACCACCAAAAAGCTGATTAACCGCGCCCAGGATAACAGGGAGGTTAAACTTTTTTCCTTCTTCATCGCTTCATCAAACTGTGCTATCCTTTGCTGGTAAATACTTGCTGCTACCATTACTACTTAGGTTTATTGAAAAAAAATCAGGGATTTCGTGATTTATGTTCACAATTTATTGAACATACCTCACAAAATCCCTGATTGAAGTTATCCGGATAAATTATGCGTATTGTCTTTTCAGCAGATCAGGATATTCCTCACTTACTTTCAGGATCAATTCACCAAACAACGTGTTCACCCAGGCGAACCATGCACGGGTGTATTTAGTTGGATCGTCTTTCTGATACGATTCATGAATAAAGCCGGTGCCACCATCGGTATTACGCAGCGTTTTGATACAGCCGGCTATTTCCTCCTTATCATGACTGGTTAATGCTCTCATAATAATACTCATTGGCCAGATGTAGTCAGTACCGGTATGCGGACTACCTACGCCATCACCATACTTGCCCCTGTAGAACCACGGCTGGAAGTTGCTCCATACAAAGTGGCGTGATGCCTGGTACAACGGATCATCGATACCGGTATAACCCAGGTAAGGGATCGACAACAGGCTCGGAACGTTGGTATCGTCCAGGAATAAACGGTTGCCGAAGCCATCTACCTCAAAGCCATACATCATGCCCAGCTTCGGATGCTCTACAATTGCATATGCTTTGATAGCGCGGTCTACTTCATCTGCCAGTGCAGTGCACTCTTTGGCGAAAGCAGCATCTTTATAAATGGTTTCGCTGATTTCTGCCAATTGACGCAGGGATACTACGGCAAACATATTGGAAGGAATCAGGAAAGGAAATACAGTGGCGTCATCAGAAGGACGGAAAACAGACACAATCAATCCTACCGGTGATATTGGGTTACCCCAGCCGCCATTGGCTACCGTATCCGATTGTACAGCAGAAACACGCTGGAATTTATAAGGACCAGGGCCGTCTTTACGTTGCTGTTCTTTAAATGTTTTTACGATTAACTGTGCGGCCTGTTTGTACTTTGCATCAAAAGGCGTGTTATCGCCACTGATTTTCCAGTAGTTATAAGACAGGCGTACCGGGTAGCACAGGGAGTCTATTTCCCATTTGCGCTCGTGCAGTTCCGGTTTCATTTGCGTCAGGTCCTTATCCCATTCGCTACCAGTTGGGCCTTCGTTGAAGGCATTTGCATATGGATCTATGAGGATACATTTCGTTTGGCGGTTAATCACCCCTACTACCATGTCTTTCAGTTTGGCATCCTCTTTTACCAGCGGCAGATAAGGCCATACCTGGGCAGAAGAGTCGCGCAACCACATGGCGTTGATATCGCCGGTGATGACAAAAGTATCCGGTTTGCCGTTCTCCGTTTTGAAACTTACGGTGGTATCAAGTGTATTTGGGAAGCAGTTTTCGAACAGCCAACCCAATTTGGTATCTGCAATCTGCGCTTTCACTTTCACAATGGTCTTCTCCACCGCTTCGCTGGTAAACTTCCGTTTTGCCAGCGGCGGGCGCTGGGAGGTATATCCAGTCCAGCCAAATACTGTTTTGGGCAGTCCCAGCCCAACAGCGCCTGCTACCAGGGCACCGCTTCTTAGAAAATCTCTCCTTGCAACCATAACGTTTTTGAATTTAGGAACCCCTAAAATAGAAAAGTTTCCGGTATTTGCTTAATCGATTTATCAAAAAGAGCGGAAAGCATAAAGCAAAAAGCTATTTAAGCGAATGATGGGATCGAGTATTTAAATACTTATCCGCTTTCATTATTCGCTTAAATAGCTTTTTGCTTTGCGCTTTATGCTTTATGCTCTTTATCAATCGTCGTCTTCATCTACTGCCTGCAGCTTCACGAAAGCACTTCGACGGGGGGCTGGCATCACAGCATGCTCTCCATGGATGGCCTTCCACACTACTTCATTCAATTCCAGGTCAGGTACCCGGTCTTCATGCGCCAGGTCGAAGCTGGCGGAACGACGTGCACTTTCATTCCAGGCCACATTTTTTTCGTTGATGTCAACTTGCGCAGGTAACACGGTGTAGGGCGTCAGATCCGGCGTAACGTTGAACAGTTCCCACATCGGCGCAGCTGCTGCATCATATTGACTCATAGGCGGCAAGCCTAATATTAACTCCATGGTACGCAACATACCCGAGGTAGAATACATGTTATGGCTAACACTGTTCCTTTTGATATAAGGACTAATTACATAAGCTGTAGAACGGTGTGCATCCACGTGATCCGGACCGTTCTGGGCATCATCTTCCAGGATGAAGATGGCGCTTTCCTTCCATATCTTGCTATGGGAGATGTAATCCACCACACGCCCAACCGCCAGATCGTTATCTGCCACGGCAGCATAAGGAGAATAGGCTCCCTTTCTCATACCGCTGGTATGGTCATTTCCCAAACGAATGCTGTTGAAATGAGGCACTGCATCAATAGCCAGTAAGGAATCAAAATCATGCTGCCAGAGTTCCTGCCGGAACACATCCTGGATACTGAGATCGAAAGAGGGGTAGGCTGTGCAGAAATTATTTTCGAGAGAAGAAAGCGTGGCCTTGCCCTTACCGGCAAATTCGCCATAGGTACGATAGCTCACACCGGCACGTTGACAATAATCCCAGATAAACCCTTTCCTGGGGTACGCTATTTTGCGACTTCCTTCGTAATCATAGGTACCTCCACGGCCACCATAACTGGTGGGCCAGGTCTTTTCCACATAATCGGTGGCATAGGCCGCCGTACTCCAGTTGTGGCCATCCGCGCTAACTTCTGCATCTACATAAAAATTATCCAATAACACAAAATCACGGGATATACGATGCTGATTAGGCGTAATGCGTTCGGGGAAAATACATAAGCTGCTATCACCATTACCACCTGACATATCTCCTAATACCTGGTCGTAGGTGCGATTTTCCTTGATGATGTAAAAAACATATTTGATGGGAGATGCTTGCCCGGCATTACGTGGAATAGGATTGCCGGCTTCCCCGGCAGCCGTGTTCTCTTTTGCTTTGGTATAGGGCGTATTTTCATATACCAATGCTGACCAACGATTCAGCAATGCTTCCCCTGGTTCATTAAAAACAGACAAGGTGCCTTTGAACAACCCGCCGATATATTGTACGGGTCTGTCTTTCCGTGTATTCGCCTGGTGCGATCCACTCTCTTCCTTTTTACTGATGGGATTGGGACCATCAGGGTTTGCCAGCGAAGTGAATCCTTTACCATTGGCCACCAATATCTTTTTGCCTACCACCCTTACACAGGTAGGATACCAGCCTACTGGTATAAATCCTTTAGACCTGCTTTTGCCCGGTATGCTCACATCAAAAACCGCCAGGCAGTTATTGTCCGCGTTAGCGATATACAGCTGTTTATTGTTGGCAGACAATGCCAATCCATTGGTAGTTGAGCCTGTCAGCGCATCCGGGTATAACGCCGTTTGCAATAGCTCTATCACTTTCTGATTTGCAGTATTGATAATCGCTACTGAGTTATCATTGGCATTGGCTACGTACAGGTACTTACCGTTAGCAGATAAAATCATTTCATTGGGGTGACTCCCCACGGGAATAGTACTACTTATTTTCCCGGCAGTAATATCATACACGGCTACGGCATCTCCTCCCCAGAGAGAAATATACAAGCGGTCTTTTTCTTTAGACAGTAGTACCGTATAGGCTTCTGCGGCTAAAGGAATATGCGAGATGACTTTATTTTGTTGCAGGTCAATCACATATAAGCTATTATCTTCCTTGGTAACTACGTATAGCCGATTACGTGAAGGATCGGCTACCATGCCGGTAGGACAGATTTTCCCCTTTGGCCAGCCAGGTCCTAACCGTATACTATCTGTTACCTGCAATTTGTTATTGCTGATACTGTATTGCCAGATCACATTATCATTACCACCTGAAGCATAGAGTTGCTGTTCATCTTTACTAAAAGCCAGTCCCAGCCAGGATTTAGGAATCGTTATTTCATCCAGCAGTTGCTCTTTTGCCACGGCTATCAGCTGAATAGTTTGACGGCTTTGCCCATTGTTGGTAACTGCCAGGTATTTACCGGAAGGTGATACTATCATATTCAACGGCAAATCACCCAATGGCAGTGAACGTCCCACTGGTGTCAATGCCCATCCATTGGGCAATGTGATACGTTTGGCTACGGTGTCTTTTACTTGTGCAGTTGCTTGCCAGCCCGCCAACATCATCAAAGCCAAAAGAATTCTTTTCATAGCGATTACGTTAAGTGAAGCTGTAAAAATAGGTTCCTCATAGCGTGGAAGACAGATGGGCGCCAAAAGGTAATACTAATATAACTTAAAGAGCTGAAAGCGGAAAGCAAAAAGCAAAAAGCTATTTGAGCGAATGATCAAAGCGGGTATTTTGAAATGCCCCCTAAAAGTTGGACACTTTTAGGGGGCATTTTTATGGCAGGAAAGATTAAATTCAGTTTAAACCAGAAGCTTCGAGCCGTGCAGGCCGTGCTTTCAGGTAAGGACCATATAGCATCAGTAGCTCGCAAGCTAGGAACGACCGATACATCGGTGCATCGGTGGTTACATCTTTATAAGTATCATGGTGTAGCCGGATTGAAACCTCGTGCGGGAGTGATTTATAGTGGTGAGTTTAAACTGGAGGTTATCCGAACAGTATTCAAAAAGCGATTATCTTTATTGCAGGCAGCGATGATATTCGGAGTCGCGCAAGATCATACTGTTGGTCTATGGTTAAAACAATATGAAGGTGAAGGGGCCATAGGTTTACTTAAAAGTAAACGAGGATCAAAAAAGAAGCAAATGGCAAAAAAGAGTAAATCCACAGAAGTAGCAACGGACCCGGATACGGCCAAACTAGCCGCTTTAGAAGCTGAGTTACAATACCTTCGAGCTGAAAATGCACTTTTAAAAAAGTTAAAGGCCTTAATTCAAAAAGAACAAGCCGGTCAAAGCAAACGGCAGAAGCCATCAGGGAATTAAGGCCGCTTTATCCATTAGATTTGCTGTTAAAAGCAGCGGATATGGCACGTAGTAGCTATTATTACAATTTGAAGTTATTAACCCAGCCTCAAAAGCATGCTGCATTGCAAACTGAGATAATGACCATTTACAATCGGCATAAAGGCAGATATGGCTATAGGCGAATAACAAGGGATATACGGCAATCGGGGAGATCTGTTAATCATAAGACGGTATTAAAAATCATGCGATCGGGTAATATTAAAAGCCTGGTCAGAATGAAGAAGTATAAGTCATATAAAGGAGAGCAGGGTAAAATAGCTCCTAATCTGCTAATGCGTGACTTCAATGCCGAAAAGCCTTACCAGAAGTGGGTCACAGATATAACAGTATTCTCTGTTGGGGGTAAAAAATTATATCTTTCTCCAATTATGGACCTGTATAATGGAGAAATAATGAGTTATAATATATCAGAACGGCCAACGTTTGGTCAAATTGTTGATATGCTGCAAAAAGCATTTTCCCGGCTACCGAAGAAAAGCAATTTGATATTACACTCTGACCAGGGTTGGCAGTATCAAATGAAGAAATATCAGACAATTCTTCGAGACAATAAGATCAAACAAAGTATGTCTGCAAAAGGAAATTGTCTGGACAATGCCGCTATGGAAAGCTTTTTCGCTATCCTCAAAACAGAACTATTTTATCTTGAAAATTTTGATTCGCTATCAGCTTTAAAGCAGGGGTTAATTGAATATATACACTATTATAACAACGATAGGATTAAATTAAAACTAAACGGCTTGAGCCCAGTTAAATACCGAACTCAAGCCGCATAACTTTTTAACATTTAAAAAAACGTCCAACCTTTAGGGTGCACTTCATTTATACGCTAAGATCATTCGCTCAAATAGCTTTTTGCTTTTTGCTTTCCGCTTTCTGCTTTCTGCTTTCTGCTTTCTGCTCCCCTACATATTTCTGCGGTATTGTCCGCCTACTTCGTAGAGTGCGTGAGTAATTTGTCCGAGAGAACAATGTTTCACTGTTTCCATCAGTTCTGCAAACAGGTTACCATTGGTAACGGCTACCTGTTGCAACTGCGTCAGTGCTGCAGCACTTTTTTGCTGATGCCTGTGCTGGAATGCTTCCAGGGTATGTATCTGGAATTCTTTTTCTTCGGTGGTAGAGCGAATTACTTCTGCCGGAATAATGGTAGGAGAACCATTTTTATTCAGGAAGGTATTTACGCCTACAATAGGGAATTCGCCGGTATGTTTCAGTGATTCATAGTACAGGCTTTCTTCCTGTATTTTATTACGCTGATACATTCTTTCCATAGCGCCTAATACGCCACCACGTTCAGTGATGCGGTTAAACTCATTGAGTACGGCTTCTTCCACCAGGTCTGTCAGTTCTTCGATGAAGAAGGCTCCCTGTACAGGGTTTTCGTTCTTAGCGGTACCCAATTCCCGGTTAATGATCAGCTGAATAGCCATTGCCCTTCTTACACTTTCTTCAGTAGGTGTGGTAATGGCTTCATCATAGGCGTTGGTGTGCAGGGAGTTACAGTTATCATAGATCGCATACAATGCCTGCAGTGTGGTGCGGATATCGTTGAAATCAATTTCCTGTGCGTGCAAGCTACGGCCGGATGTTTGGATATGATATTTCAGCTTCTGCGAGCGGTCGTTTCCTTTGTACTTATACTTGATAGCCTTGGCCCAGATACGACGGGCTACGCGGCCTATTACCGCATATTCAGGATCCATCCCATTGCTGAAGAAGAACGACAGGTTAGGTGCAAAGTCATCGATATTCATACCACGACTCAGGTAGTATTCTACATAAGTAAATCCATTTGCCAGTGTAAAGGCCAGCTGTGTAATCGGATTAGCGCCTGCTTCCGCAATGTGGTAGCCGGAAATGCTCACTGAGTAGAAGTTACGCACCTTTTCGGTGATGAAATATTCCTGTACATCGCCCATTAATTTGAGGGCAAATTCTGTAGAGAAGATGCAGGTGTTCTGTGCCTGGTCTTCTTTCAGGATATCGGCTTGTACCGTACCACGCACAGTGCTCAGTGCATGGGCTTTTATTTTTTCATAGACATCCCGATCCAGCACTTCTTCGCCGGATATACCGAGCAGTTGAAGGCCCAGGCCGTCGTTACCTGCTGGCAGGTCGCCGCTATAATGTGGCAGGGGATGATCTTTGAATTTTGTTTTGATCAGGGCCTGTACCTTTTCGGTGAGACCATTTTCCCTGATATATTTTTCGCACTGCTGATCAATGGCGGCATTCATAAAAAATGCCAGCAATATTGGCGCCGGGCCGTTGATCGTCATGGACACAGAGGTCTTCGGATCACAAAGGTCAAAGCCGCTGTATAGCTTTTTGGCATCGTCTACGGTAGCGATGCTCACACCGGAGTTACCTACTTTACCGTAGATATCTGGTCTTACTGCAGGATCTTCGCCGTAGAGCGTCACGCTGTCAAATGCAGTAGACAAGCGCTTTGCCGGCTGATCCAGTGATACGTAGTGGAAACGTTTATTGGTTCTTTCCGGACCACCTTCTCCCGCAAACATACGGGTAGGATCTTCCCCTTCTCTTTTCAGTGGGAATACACCGGCTGCATAAGGGAATTCTCCGGGCAGGTTTTCGGTGAGCTGCCAACGCAGGATATCACCCCAATCTTTATACTTTGGTAAACTCACCTTTGGAATTCTGCTATGACTGAGGCTTTCAGAGAAGAGAGGCAATTTAATCACCTTGTCTCTTACCTGGAACTCATAGAAGTCTGCGGTATATTTTTGTTGCAGTGCCGGCCATTCGTCCACCAGCTTTTTGCATTCAGGATGCAGTGCTTTTTCGAGGTGGGCTTTAACATCCGCCAGCGAGTCCGCCAGTTGCGGTTGTAAGGCGATAACGCCTACCACCTGGTACAGCTGACTGGCAATTTTACATTGCTCGTCTGTAAATTGGCTGTAATCACCAATGGCTTCTGCTATCTCGGCGAGGTAACGTACCCTTGCCGGTGGAATGATCTGTGATTTGGTAGAAGTAGATTTCACGCTTTCGTGTGCCATCGGCCCAAAACTGGCGCCGGTTTTCTCTTCTACTTTTTCCATCACTCTTTCAAACAACAGGTTAATACCCGGGTCATTGAACTGTGAAGCAATGGAGCCTACCACTGGCAGGGAGTCTTCTTTGGCATCCCAAAGACTGTGGTTGCGTTTATATTGTTTGCGTACATCGTGCAAAGCATCGAGTGCACCGGCTTTGTCGAATTTGTTGATGGCAATTACATCAGCATAGTCCAGCATGTTGATCTTTTCCAGCTGGGAGGCGGCGCCATATTCTGGTGTCATCACATAGAGGGATACATCGCAGTAGTCGGTGATAGCGGTATCGCTTTGACCAATACCGGATGTTTCCAGGATGATGAAGTCGAAGGCAGCTAGTTTACAGATGTCGATGGCTTCCTGTATATGTTCGCTGATGGCTTTATCGCTTTCACGGGTAGCCAGGGAGCGCATGTAAGCACGTGGGTGATGGATGGAGTTCATGCGGATACGGTCGCCCAGCAAAGCACCTCCTGTCTTCTTTTTAGAGGGGTCTACGGAAATCACCGCTACCGTTTTATCCTTTGTATGATTCAGGTACCGGCGTACCAGTTCATCCGTAACACTACTTTTACCAGCGCCGCCGGTACCGGTAATTCCCAGTACGGGTGATTTTTCCGGGTTAGCGGTGGTATGGGTGATATGTGTTTCGCCTTCATTTACGGTAACGGCTGTTCTGGCTTTCAGGCCTTTGAGCAGGGCTACCGGCATATCGTTTTCAGCCAGACTGATCGACCTGGCAATCACTTTCGGGTTCTTCTCTTTTTTCAGTTGCGGGATATCTTCTACTTCGCCGCCTGAGGTAAGTGGTTTCACAGCAATATCGCACTGGCTGATCAGGTCTTCTATCATGCCTTCGAGGCCCATCTGCCGGCCGTCGTCCGGGGAATAAAGCCGGGCAATGCCATAAGCATGCAGCTCCGCAATTTCCACTGGCAGGATGGTACCGCCACCGCCGCCAAAGATTTTAATATGACCGCAGCCTTTTTGCAACAGCAAATCATACATATACTTGAAGAACTCTACGTGTCCACCCTGGTAGGAGGTTACCGCGATGCCCTGTGCATCTTCCTCTATAGCACAGTCTACAATTTCTGCAGCGGAGCGGTTATGCCCCAGGTGAATCACCTCGGCGCCCTTTGCCTGCATAATGCGACGCATAATATTAATGGCCGCGTCATGACCATCGAATAAAGCAGCTGCTGTTACAATACGAACCTTATGTTGCGGTGTATAAGACATAGATTGTGTTTTGTTTGAGAATTACGAATTACGAATTACGAATTACGGATTTGCGCGTAGACAGCCCCTAAGATCATCTGCTACTATTTACCCACCAATCCGTAATTCGTAATTTGTAATTCGTAATTCTTTTTTTGCAAGTTACGGAAAAACCAGCTGAACTGCCGGCATAGCGCGGGTTTCCCCAGAAATAGAATTGATTAAACGAGTTCCTGTTCCTGTTGCAAAATTTTTAACCGATCCCGAAATCGCTTAGTATTTCCCTAAAACAACTTTCCCCTGTACAAAGCCTGTACAAGGGAAAGCGTAAAGTAAGACACAAGGCAGTAATGCTTAGCAGTCTTATGATTCATAACGTGGAACTATAAAATCAAACTATTGATTAATGATTTTGTAGTTGGTAAATCTCAATTAGTGGAATTTCTACATACAATAAAATACTGTGAAAAAATCTTTGCGCGATTCGTCTTGAATTTTGGTTTTCTATCCTGAATTTAAGTCGTTTTCTAGGATGTGTATATCTTACACAATCTTAATTAAAATTTTGTTAAAAACAAACTTTTTTTGCTTTCCGGTAGAAAATTAACCTTGCAATTTTACAGCAGGGCACAGGAAGCTAAACCCTTATTGGTAAAGGATTTCATTTTTATATTAATTAGCAGAAATACGGTAAAAGGGGAACAGATAGGCTAAAAAAGTACCACCATAGGGATATTAGAAGCCAATACCCAGGTAACGCTTCTTACGCTGCTCGTATTTATCGAAATTAAATTTGTAGAGCTTGGCAGGACGGTGCGGTACATCTTCCTCTTCTTCATTTAAATCCATCAGTAAATCCATGGATAAAAACTTCTTCCGGAAGTTGCGGCGATCCAGCTCCATATCCAATATGGCTTCATAGAGGTTTTGCAATTCACGCAGGGAAAACTTACGGGGTAACAGGTTAAAGCCGATAGGCTGTACCAGCACCTGTTGCTTCAGGCGCTCATGGCAGGTATCCAATATCTGTTTATGATCAAACGCCATCTCCTGCAGTTCTTTCACGCTGTGCCAGTGCAGTTCATTGTTATGCAGCTTCAGTTCTACATGCTCTATATTCACGAGCGAGTAATAAGCCACCGTAATCACTCTCCCGGCAGGGTGTCGCTGAATAGCACCAAAGGTTTGCACCTGCTCCATATACACATCATCCAGGCCTGTTCGGGCTTTCAATACCCGGTAAGCGGCTTCGTCCAGCTCTTCATCCGGCCGTACAATATCGCCCAGCAGCGACCATTTACCCTTGAACTCTTTGAGATCCGACTCAATCAACAATACCTTCAGCTCATCGTTGTTAAAGCCGAAGATGACGCAGTCTACAGATATGGCTACTTTGAAGTAATCCTGTATTTCTACAAGATGTGTATTGATGTTCTTGGTGTACATAGACATCATAAGGAACGTGGAATTACAGTAAAACGCAGTTAATTATGTTCACGTAGAATTATCATCAAATGAAAGAAAAAAATATCACATTTAAAACAAAAACGGCTGAATTTTTTGCAGACACATTCCTAACCTGAAAGATAAGTTTAAATTTACGGTTCAGTTTCACATATTATGTACACAAAGGAGATAGAAATAACCCTGGCGCAGCTGGCCAAAGATTTGCTCAGCAGCTTACAACAGCAACAGCTGTTGCAATCCATTGATGAAACCCTGGACGCACTTCGCCGCGTAATCAGTTATAACGACTGGCGTTACTACGTACAAAGTGAACCCGTAATCAGCGATTACGAATATGATCAGCTGTTTGCCTGGCTGAAAAAACTGGAACAGGAGCACCCGGACCTGATCACGGCCGACTCCCCCACCCAACGTGTGGCCAAAGGCCTCACCAAAGAATTTATTACCGTACCACACCTGGTACCGATGCTCAGCCTGGAAAACTCCTACAATGCAGATGATCTGTTGGACTGGGACCGTAAAGCCCGGGAAGCTTCCGGCCTGGCTGAAATAGAATACTGTATTGAGCCCAAATTCGATGGCGCCAGTATTTCTCTCATCTATGAAGACGACCAGCTCACCCGCGGCGCTACCCGCGGCGATGGTGTAGCAGGAGAAGATATAACCACCAACATTAAGCAAATCCGCTCTATTCCACTGTCTGCCCAATTCTCTAAATATGGCATTCACCAGATAGAAATCCGTGGAGAAGTGCTGATCAATAAAAACACTTTTGCTGCCTTCAACGAGAAACGTATTGCTGAAAACCTGCCACCACTGGCTAATCCACGCAATGCCGCCTCCGGATCTCTCCGGATGGTAGATCCCAATGAAGTAGCCAAACGTGGACTGGAAGCCTTTTTATATCATATGAGCTTCCATACCATGAATCCCGGGCAAACAGAACCCGCTGCACTCACCACGCATAGTGGTACCCTGGAGCTGCTGTCTACACTCGGTTTCAGAAGCCCCGCCAAAGAAAAGAAAGTAGTGAAAGGTATACAGGCGGTGATTGATCACTGTCTCTGGTTTGAAAATGAACGCGACAACCTGCCCTATGAAATAGATGGCATGGTAGTCAAGGTAAATGACTATACCCTGCAGGATAAACTAGGTATGACTACCCACCATCCCCGCTGGGCCATTGCTTATAAATTCAAAGCCCGACAAGCTACCAGCAAGCTTCGGGCCGTTGAATTCCAGGTGGGCCGCACCGGCTCTATTACGCCAGTAGCCAAAATTGATCCGGTGCCTATTGGTGGCGTTACCGTAGGCTCTATTTCCCTGTTTAATGAAGAAGTGATTAAGGAGAAAGACCTGAAACTGGGAGATATGGTGTTGGTAGAAAGAGCAGGAGATGTGATTCCCTACATTGTAAAATCTGTTGCCGATTTAAGAGACGGCAGCGAACAGGATATCGTGTTCCCTACTCACTGCCCGGTATGTCATGACAAGCTCGTAAAGCCAGCAGAGGAAAGCGTTTGGCGCTGTACCAATATTAACTGTGAAGCACAGGTGGTAGAAAGAATGATCCACTTTGTAAGCAAAGATGCCATGGATATTAAAAGCTTTGGCGAAAGCAATGTGCGCAAATTCTTTTCATTAGGACTGCTAAAAGAAATCCCCGGTATTTATGAACTCGATTTCGAAAAAATCGGGCAGCTAGAAGGTTTTGGAAAGAAATCCCTGACCAACCTGGAAACCGCTATCGAACAGTCTAAAACGCAACCGCTGCACCGTTTGATCTTTGGGTTGGGTATTCGTTATGTAGGTGAAACTACGGCTAAAACGCTGGCCAACGCCGTTACACATATCATGGATTTGCAGAACTGGACAGAAGAACAAATCCTCGCGCTGGAAGACATAGGCCCTAAAGTAGCAGGTTCTATCCGGAGTTTCTTTGCCAATGCCGATAACATCGCCATGCTGGACAAGCTGGCAGCGTTGGGCATTAACATGGAAAACACCAAAAAGTCATCTACCGAATCCGGTAACCTGAGTGGACAAACCTTCCTCTTTACCGGCACCCTGCACAAGCTGAAACGCAGTGATGCAGAGGAGTTGGTAGAAAAAGAAGGCGGCAAAATAGTTAGTGGTGTAAGCAGCAAACTCAACTACCTGGTAGTAGGGGAAGAAGCCGGCAGCAAACTGGAAAAAGCCAAAAAAATCAATACCATTAAAATATTGACAGAAGAGGAATTCATTCAGCTCCTGAATATTACCATCTAACTTAGTATAACAAATCGCCATTAGCCTTTAGTTACTTCAATGAACTAAAAGCTAATGGCTAAAAGCCAACAGCTATATATGACCGATGAACATTTTATGCGGCAGGCGTTGCAGGAAGCACGCAAAGCCTTTGAAGACGGGGAAGTACCTATTGGTGCCGTGGTAGTATTGAACAACCGCATCATTGGCCGTGGATATAATCACGTAGAAAGATTAAATGATTGTACGGCGCATGCAGAAATGATTGCACTAACCGCAGCCTTTAATACACTGGGTAGTAAATATTTGATGGAAGCTACATTGTATGTAACGGTAGAGCCTTGCCTGATGTGCGCGGGCGCCCTTTACTGGAGCAAGATTGGCAGGATTGTATATGCGGCGGCAGATGATAAGAACAGCTACCGGAGAGCTACCGGAGACCGGTCCCCGTTTCATCCTAAAACGAAACTGGAAGCCGGTCCGTGCAGCGAAGAAAGCTTACAGTTAATGAAAACTTTCTTTGAACAAAGAAGATAATTATTTCTTGTTGGAATCCATCAGTTTATTCATACCCATCATTTGCTTCATGGTATGATCCATTCCTTCAGAAGAGCCATCCAGGAAGATGACGTTTCCTTTTGAGTTTTCAGCGAAGTGCTTGATGGCTTCCGTCCACATGGAAAAGAGGATCACAGAGGTATCGAGATTGGCTTGCTGCATTTCTTTAGCGGCCATGCTCATACCTTTGGCTACTTCTTCCCGGAACAATGCCACGCCCATACCGCGCAGCTGAGCGGCCTGGCGCTCTGCTTCGGCGGCAATTTTGATAGCATTACCATCTGCTTCGGCGGCTTTGGTTTTGGTGATCAGTAATGCCTGTCCTTCGTTTTCCGCAGCGGCTTTCAGGTTGTTTGATGCTACTACCTGCGCCATGGATTTCATGATCACTTCATCAAACGTAATATCATTCATTTGTAGATCGAGCAGGTGGAAACCCCATTCCTCCAGGGTTTTATCGATCTGTTCTTTTACGTGTTCGGTGATATCTTTACGCAGGCCCAGTACTTCCGCCTGTCTTTTAGTAGCCACAAATCCGCGGATAGAGCCTTCAATAGTGCGTACCAGCGCCTGCATGAAGCTTCTTTCATCCATAAATTTGAAAGCCACATTTTTGATCGTTTCTTCCTGTTGATTCCATACGGCATATAACAGCATTGCCTTGAAATAAACGTTGGCCTGATCAATGGTAATTGCCTGGAATTCCAGTTCTACTGAACGGTTTTGGATAGATACCCTTTTAAATACTTTTTCAATCACCGGGATTTTGAAGTTAAGGCCGGGAAATAATACCCGGTTGTATTTTCCAAAGATGGTGGTCACAGCAATGTTTCCCTGTTGTACGGTCACAAAGCACGACATGACGACTGCGAACAGCAGTATCAGAACAATAAGCAAGTACACGTTCATAGTATATTTGTTTAGATAGGATTTGAACTAGTAAATATACTGAATTAAATGGAGCTAATTGCGGAAAGCAGGAAAGCTAAAGCAGGAAGAAGAAAAATAACAATGGATGAAAGCTGAGCTTAAAAACACAACGAATGAATATTAAAAAAGCTTAGGCAGTAATCCTTTATATTCTTTGTTTTCTTCTGAAGTAGATAAATACATCATCCAGTTCTATTTGCTTTAACTGATAGGCGAGCCTTGTTCGAAGGTCTTCTGTTTCATCTTTTATTTTCCTGTACTGGTCTTTCAGGATTTCATAACGAGCTACAATTTCTTCAGCAGAGGCAGTTTCTGCCAGTTCCAAAATAGAATATGCTCTTTCCTCGGTTATCATAGTCATAGGGGGTATTTCGGCTAGTTATCATACGGGATGTTTCTCACAAACACGCGTAATATTTAATTCACAAAATTAGTGGACTTTAAAAGACGAGCAAATACCCAAGCTTGGGTATTTTTGAAAAATTTAGCAAATTTTAGCAAAAATCTTTTTAACAATTCTTTAAGCCAGTCGCTGGTTTGCAGGAAAGTGCAATTTAGAATGCTGACTGCTATTCCTCGCAGTTAAACGAAATAAGTGACATGCTTTCGTTGGAAAGCCAGGTTAAATACTGATACTATCTTCTCTCTGCTATTTATTCAAAACCAATCTTACGTGCAATGGTGACCAATTCAGAAGTATTACGCACCTTCAGTTTCAGGCGGATATTTTTACGGTGTGTTTCCACCGTATAACGGCTAAGGTTCAACGAATGGGCAATCTCCTTGTTATTAAGCCCTTTCACCGCCATGGCCAGTACATCTTTTTCCCTGGGTGTGAGTTTATTGAACAGTGTTTCATTTTGCCGGCGCAGAATGGCACTCAATGCTTCCGACAGTTGTACATTGGTATCGATAGCATCCGTGAGGTCCAGGAAAGCGCAAAGGATTTCTACTACTCTCCCATTTTTATCATGCGTAAACGGCACTTCTAACCCCAGCAACCAGCTGTAGTCTATTTCTCCTTTCTTACGTATGCGGGCAAGGCCGCCAAATTGTGCCTTGTTATTAATGAATGATTGCTGCGCTACAGCCGCCAGTTTAAAATCATCCGGGTGCATGATGTGCCGGAAAAACTCCATGCCCATTCCTGCCATTTCTTCGGAAGAGAAACCAACCGTTGCCGCCAGGCGGTCATTGCACCAGGTAACAGATTTATTGTTGTTATCATAGCTGTAAATCATCGCGGGAACATGATGGATAACGCTTTCCAGCCAGTGAATACGATTTCTTAACAACTCATTTTCCTTTTGTAAGGCATTGAGGGAAAAATTTTGCCCTGAGTCTGAGCCTGTCTGCATACTATAAGTTTTAAACAAACAATAGGTAAACAACAATCAAGCACACACGAAATATGCCTATATGTTACGTCCTGTTAAACCTGGTATCCGTAAATATAAAATAATTTTCCATATGATCAAGTCCTGCTATTAGCTGATTTCGTGATTTTCCAGTTTGCGTATTGGGTTTTACCGGTTTAAATCCATTAGGCAAACTAAATATCTAAATAACTAAATAATTAAATGTCTAAATTTTAACGGATTGGCAGTAAATTTGGCGACTATCAAGAAATCATATTTTAAAACCCATAAAAAATTGAGTTATGGCATTTACACTTCCGAGCTTACCATACGCAACTGACGCGTTAGAGCCGCATTTCGATAAACTTACTATGGAAATTCACCACGGTAAGCACCACCAGGCTTATGTAGACAATCTGAACAAAGCAATTGCAGGTACCGAAAATGAGAACAAATCACTGGAAGAGCTGGTAGCTAACGCTGGCAAAATCAGCCCTGCAGTCAGAAACAATGGCGGTGGCCACTGGAATCACAGTTTCTTCTGGACCAGCCTTGCTCCTAACGCAGGTGGCGCTCCAACCGGTAAACTGTCAGATGCTATCAACAGCGCCTTTGGTTCCTTTGAAGCATTCCAGGAAAAATTCAGCACCGCCGGCGCTACCCGCTTCGGTTCCGGCTGGGCATGGTTGCTGATTAAAGACGGCAAACTGGAAGTGTCTTCCACTCCTAACCAGGATAATCCCCTGATGGATGTTGCAGAAGTAAAAGGTACTCCTATCCTCGGTGTAGACGTATGGGAACATGCTTACTACCTGAAATACCAGAACCGTCGTCCGGAATACCTGAAAGCATTCTGGAACGTTGTTGACTGGAACGCTATCAGCAAACGCTTCGAAGCAGCAGCTAAATAAGCGGAAAGCATAAAGCGAAAAGCATAAAGCTATTGTGTACGAGATATAAGCGGATCTACGCTTTACGCTACTACACAATAGCTTTATGCTTTTCGCTTTATGCTTTCAGCTTACCCGGATCTAGGCTTTCACTTTCAGTGTTTCCGGATCCCAGTGGATAATCTTATTTTCAAAATAGCTTTCATTGCACAGTAATGCGGGTGCTGCGGCACGGAAACCAAAGGTTGGATTCTCTGCTACTTTACCACCGGTACGCATGGCGTTAAACAGGTTGTAGAAGTGATCAAAGTGAGCGCCTTTATAGCCTTTCTCTGCCTCATACACCATTTTCTCCTGTGGCAGAATTTCCGCACGGTTGTATACATACGTTTTACCACCCGCGTTATTAGCGGCTGCATTCGCTGCTGCCAACGGATCATTCTCATCTACATGCTCGCTGTTGCGATATACGGTTACTCTATCCCACTCTACGGTCATAGAGCCTTCGCTACCCACCATACGCAGGTAATTGGTGCCACCGGTACCATCTACAAAGTTCACACGGAGTGATAAGTTAAAGGCAGGATGTATCGCTGTTTCAGGATAATCAAACATACCCAGCATTACATCCGGTACTTCCCTGCCATCTTTCCAGTAACGTAAACCGCCGGTAGCCATGATCTTATTAGGACCGAGGGAGCCGGTTACCAGGTGAAGACTGGAAAACAGGTGTACGAATAAGTCGCCGGAAACACCGGTACCATAATCTTTGTAATTACGCCAGCGGAAGAAACGTAATGGGTCAAAAGCGCGTTTGGGCGCGTTTTTGAGGTAAGTGTCCCAATCTACGGTTTTAGTGGATGCATCCGCCGGAATAGGGTATTGCCATGCACCGGTAGGCGACATACGTGCCCAGAAGCCTTCTGCATAGTTCAGTTTACCAATGGCGCCATCTTTCAGGAGTTGTCTTGCCTTTTCATTTCCCAAAGAACTCATCCCCTGGCTGCCTACCTGGTATACTACTTTCCCGTTACGTGCCTGTGCTTCCACTACTGCCGGTCCTTCCGTGATATCATGTACCATCGGCTTTTCGCAATACACAGATTTGCCCTTATTCATGGCGGCTACCGAAATTTCCTTGTGCCAGAAATCCGGTACTGCAATGATAACGGCATCAATATCTTTACGATCCAGGATATCCTGGTAACTACGGGTAGTATATATATCGTTACCCCATTTCTTTTTCGCATCTGCCAACCGGCCGTCATACAAATCACAGGCGGCTATCAGTTTTACACCAGGCACGGTGATCGCAGTATTTGCATCTGCGGTACCCATATTACCTGCACCTATCAGCGCAATCTGAATCTGGTCGTTTGCACTGTACCTTTCCCTCAACCGGGAAAGCGACTGAATATTTCTTTGTCTATCCGCAGCAGTCAGAATACTGGGTAGCAGTGACGCGCCTACTACACCTTTGGCAAATTTGCTAAGAAAGCTCCGGCGAGAGTCTTCATTGGAATTTACTGGCATGATTGAACCCTTTTTTCGGTTGTAAATGATAACTGTTTCTTATTCACTGAGACTCTCAAAATAAAGACAATAAACCGGAATTCATAATTTATGTAAAAAACACAGCCACGCCAGCATCGTTAAAAAGCAGGGTGCTTTTAACAATGCCGGCGTGGCTGATCAGCTAGTTAACGGTACTTCGTTACTGTACCTTCACCTTCTGCCGCCAAACCGTTTGGCTGTTCGTACCGTCGCTCAGGACCAAACTGGCAATGTAAGCCGTACCCGCGGTGTAGTCTTCTATCCACATCGCAGCGCTGGTGGGATCAGAGATAAACATGACCGGGCTGGATGTTACCGACTGAAACACCCACTGGTAGGTACATCCGGGCACATTGTCTGCATAAAAATTGTAATAAGGCTCCGCAGCATCCAGTATCAAAAATCCCTGTGATACGGCGGGAGCAGGAATAATGCTCACATTCACCTGTGCGGGAATAGTACGGGCCTGTACTTTCTCTGCCAACGGGGTTACCAGATTTTCCTGTGCGTGGACACCAGTAAAGCATAAGAGACTGCCAAAGAGGAACATCATTGTTTTCATTGTATCTGTTTTTGGGTTTAAAATGAAACTGAGTCGTCATCTCCCTACAAACAATTACTCACGGGGCCGGATAGCAGGGGTACATTTACGGGGTAAAAGAAAGCCCTCCGCGATGCGGGGGCTTTCTCCTGATATTAATATCCTTCGTTGTTTGGTAACAGCTTAGGGTCGAGATCTGTTTGGGTTTGCGGTACCGGCATCAGGTATAATTTATCATACCAGGTGCGGCTATCTGCTTTACCACCATCAATAGCGTACAGGGTGGTAGTCATCACCTGTGGTGCTATTTTCCAACGGCGGATGTCCATAAAGCGATTGCCTTCCAGCGCCAGTTCAATACGGCGCTCACGGCGGATGGCTTCACGCAATGTAGCCTGGGTAGCGTATTTCACACGGTTTAGCTTAGGCATACCCACCCTTTCACGGATCTGGTCTACCGCATCATAAATGCTGGCATCCGGGCCTGCCAGTTCATTCTGCGCTTCTGCATAGGTCAGTAAGATTTCTGCATAACGGATAATGATATGGTTTGAATAGTTATCCACCTGTTGCTTGTAAGCAGCCGGATCTACCAGTTTACGGAAGTTGTAGCCGGTAGTAGAGTTATTGGATCCACGTTTCCATCTGAACAGGAAGTCCTTCTCTAGTCCGTTCCAGGTACAGCTATCGAACATAATGGTGGCATAAAACCGCGGGTCAAGATTCTTGTACTCATCGAAGAATAATTTATCCTGGTCCCTGGTTTTAAAACGTGCCGCCCTGGTAGCATTATCCAGCACCACACGCGGTTCACCGGTGGTATAGCTTTCGTAGGCATCTACCAGGTCTTGTGTGGGTGTTACAGAGCTCCAGCCACCGAGGATAGCAGGCGGCAGGTAAGTATTTTCACTCTGCACATCTTTCTGCAACATATGTTGCCTGTCGAAAATAACTTCCGCATTGCCTTTATTGGTAGCCCAGAAGAGCTTTTCATAGCTTCTGAGTCCCAGGCGGAATTTCTTCTCATCTGCAGTAGATGAAAAGTTTACCCAGCCGGTGTAGTTATCCATTTGCTCGTCACCATCTTCACTTACTACTTTAAACAACTGATAACCGGGAATGGCCATTACTGCTTTCGCATATTCAACGGCATCTTTCCATTCAGAGCGATACAAGTGTAAACGTGCAGCCAGGGCCAATGCGGCGCCTTTGGTAACTCTTCCCTTTTCAGATGGGTAGCCGCCGGAATAGGCGGCAGGCAATACTTTGATAACGGCATCCAGCTCACTGAAAATAAACTTCCAGACCTCTTCTTTTGGCGTACGGGCACCAAAAGATGTTTCTGGTTTCAGGGTGGTAACGATCAAAGGCACGTCACCGAATTTCAATACCAGGCCTGAATAGAAGAATGCTCGCAGGAAGCGGGTTTCTGCTTTGGTGCGTTCTTTCAGGTCATTATCCATTTTCACGCGGTCCACATTCTCCAGGAAGTAATTGGCCCTGCGTATGCCTCTGAACTCCCAGCCCTCATCAACAGCCGGGGTGATATTGCCTTTGGCAATATTGGTGGCATTACTTTCCCATGGATATTGTGCCAGCGCATTATCTGATGCCCCATCTTCATAAATGGCATTCTGTCCGTCCAATAGCCGCGCATCTCCGGAGCCCATAAAGCCATAGATGGCATTCAGTGCATTGGTAACATCCGTTTGTGTATTCCAGAAAGTGTTTTCAGCCACCTTTCCTTCAGGTGTTCTGTTGAGAAAATCTTTGCTGCAACCAGCCCAGGTCATAGACAAACCCAGTGCTGCACTTATTATAGTAAGTTTCTTCATAATGTTCTTTTTGCTGCCTTTTAAAATTTCACGTTAAGACCTATTACCCATGTTTTTACACCTGGATATGTACCACGACCAGAAGCCATTTCCGGATCATAATCTCTCAAACGCTTATCTGACATGATTGTAAAAGGATTGTTGGCTGCCACATAAATACGGGCAGATGACATCGCTGCTCTTTTAACCCAGGTAGCCGGAACGGCATAACCCAGGGTGAGCGAGCGGATGCGCAGGTAAGAGCTATTGAAAACCCAGAATGCTGATACGGGATCATTGTTCTGCGTAGCGTCTCCGCCTACCAGCATTCTTGGATAAGGTGCATTAGGATTAGGATTGTCTTTTGTCCAGCGGTCCAGGTGATAACCTTTTACACCAGCACCATTAAAGAAGGCATAAGAAGCCTCATTTGCCAGGTATATCTTGGCATTGGCTACCCCATAAGTCAATACTCCCAGGTCGAAACCTTTGTAGTGCGCACCCAGGTTTACACCATAGTTAAACCAGGGTACTTCGCTACCCAATACACGACGGTCGTTTCCATCAATTTTACCATTGCCATCAGCATCTTTATACTTGATATCTCCGGGTTGAGAATTAGGGTACAACAGGGGATATTTGTTTTTAATATCGTCCTCCGTTAATAAGCCCGCTACTTCATAACCATAGAAAGATCCAACGGATTCGCCTACACGATCAATGTAGTAAGTATCGTGCATACGGTCTTTATCACCTCCCAGGCTAAGAATAGTATTCTTAATCATCGACATATTTACAGACACATTGTAGCCAAAGTCTTTACCAATCTTATCATTGTAAGACAGCATTAACTCCACACCTTTATTACGGGTAGATCCGGCATTGATGCTGGCCGGGTCCAGACCGAATATAGCCGGATTGGCTCTGTCAAGTAAAATTCCTTCTGTTTTCTTAATAAAGTAATCTGCAGTTACATCCAGTTTGCCACCCAGGAAAGTTGCATCCAGTCCCACATTGCTCATGTATACTTTTTCCCAGGTAGTCATCAGGTTGGAGGCAAATTTCTGATAAACACCATTTACCGGATTGCCTTCAAACGTATAGGTAATACCGCTTTCCAGGTAGTTGGCATAGTTGCCGATAGGCACAGCACTTTCATTCCCTAAAATACCCCAGGAGCCTCTTAACTTCAGGTTGCTTACCCATTTCACCGATTTCATGAAGTCTTCTTCTGAAATTCTCCAGGCCGCAGATACAGATGGGAATTTAGCCAACCGGTAATCCGGGTGGAAGCGGGAAGACAGGTCAAAGCGCATATTGGCTTCGATCAGGTATTTATCTGCAAATGAATAGTTCAAACGGCCAAAATAGGATCGGATGGCCCATGATTCTGAGTAGGAACCATTAGGCGCCTGCTTGGTTTTGCCATCAGGCGACAGTGCCGCCAGGTCATCACCGGTGCTCATATCATCCGGGCTCTGGCTACCACCGCCTACCGTACCTAATGTGTTGTTCGCAAAGTTTTTACGGCCAACATATACATCACGGTAAACATTGCTTTCTTCTGAAGCACCCATCATGATTTTGGCACTATGGCGGGCAAATGTTCTTTCATATTCCGCGTACGCCTGTAACAACAAGGCCTGACGCTGTCCCCATTTTTCCTGCATTTCATTCAGCACTCTGGCAGTAGAAGTGAGTTCATTTTTTGAATCGAAATCTATCAGCGCCGGCATGGTGTTCACAAAACGGTTAGCCGTACGGTTATCCAGCTTCAGGGAAGCCAAACCTTTTACAGCAAGCCCTTTGAGAGGAGTTAATGTACCGTTTACGCCACCAGTAAAGGTATTGGTTCTGTCCCAGCTTCTGCCCCCTTCCAGGTTGTTACGCATCACGTTGTTTTTACTCAGCGTAGCATCTACTTTACCACCGTTAATGGTGCCCCAGGTACCATCGCTCTGACGGCCCACCAATGTTGGTACAGCACGGTTCAGTTCTACGAAGCCCAGGTCGCCCCCGTTGTTTTTAAGGTCGTTTTTCACCATAGAGATGTTAGTTCCTATGTTGAAGATGGGCAACACCTGGGTAGTGGTATTCAACCGCATGGTATAACGATTCTGCGCAGTAGTTGGTACCAGTGATTCCTGGTTCATATAAGCCAGGCTCAAATAGTAGGTGGTATTGCGGGAGCTACCATTTACGCCTACCTGAACGTCTTTATAGGAGGGATTTTTGCGTAATGCTTCTTTGTACCAGTTGGTGTTAGGGTAATGGTCCGGATCACTACCATCTCTGAATTTCTGTATCTGCTCATCGGTGAATAATGGATTTTTACCGGCATTCACCATTCCTTCGTTGTACAGTGTTGCATAGTCTACTGATCCCAGGTAATCAGGTATACGGGTAGGTGAAGAAATACCATAGCTGGTATTTACATCAATAGACATTTTACCTTCTTTGCCGCGTTTGGTAGTAATCAGGATAACGCCATTGGCAGCGCGGGAACCATAAATAGAGGCAGATGCCGCATCTTTTAACACCGACATATTCTCGATGTCGTTAGGGTTCACGGCAGCCAGATCTGCAGCAGTAGAAGGAATACCATCAATGATATACAGAGGTGCAGAGGTGGCGTTGGTGAGGTTACTCCGTCCACGGATGGTAATGGTACCATTGCTTTTGCCCACATCGCCGGGTGTGCTCAGTACCGTTAATCCCGGTACCAGTCCCTGCAGGGCATTTTGCACAGAGGTAACCGGGCGGGAAACCAGGTTCTGCGCAGTAATAGAAGATACGGCGCCAGTAAGGTTTACCTTTTTCTGCGCACCATAACCTACTACCACTACTTCATTTAATCCTTTGGTATCTTCTTTCAGAACCACATCGATGGTAGTACGGCTGTTCACTGCTATTTTCTCTTGTATATATCCTACAAAAGAAAACAGCAAAGTAGCATCATCCGGCGTTTCTATCTGGTAAATCCCTTCAGGGGAAGTAACCGTTCCGCGGCTGGTGCCCGCAACCTGCACATTAGCGCCCGGAATAGGGGTGCCTTTGGCGTCGGTTACCTTACCTTTTACGGTGATATTTTTTATGACTGCATTACCGGGTGCAATCACGATTAATTCCTTGTCCAGGACTTTAAAAGTGAGAGCGGTATTTTGCAGTACCCTGCTCAATACCACGTCCAGTGGCTGATCTTTTACATCAATGGAAATAAATTCGTTGTTGGGCAACACATCGTTATTGTACACAAAGCGTACATTTCCTTGTGCTTCAATTGCCTGCAGTACTCTGGAAAGGTGCATCCGCTTGGCATTCAGTGTGATCTTATTTTGCGAAAATGCGGTGGCAGAAACCTGCAAACAAGCGGCCAACATTAAAATAGCTGTCAGCTTCATGGCTCTTAGAACATAAGTGAACGGCATCCCGGGTGGGGCATACACCATCCCGGAAAGTCTGTTTTTTTTCATACTTTTAGGTAGTTAGAGGTCAATAAAATGGCTACAGCATCCCTGATCCTTCCAAGAGAGGGTGCCGTTTAAGCCAGTTGATCGTAGAGGGAAATGTTTCAGCATTTCCCTTTTTTCATGTGTTCACTGAAATTATTTGTGCATAAGTCTTTGTGGATTTTTTATTTACTAATCGATAACGTGTCATTGTTGATATGATAATTAAATGGAGCGGACATCTGCAGTACCTGCATTACCCTTGGTAATGATTCATCCCGGAACGTGCCTGTAAACCGGGTATTTTTCATTGTTTCTTCTTTAAAAATAACCGTCACTCCATACCAGCGTTGTAACTGCATAGCAACTTCAGATAATGGCGCATCAAAGAAGGTCAGTTTGCGTTCCTTCCAAGATATCTCTGCCAGCATGCTGTCGCCGGGCTTTGTACTAACATGCGAAATATGATAAGCAACGCTGTCCGGCGTTTGTATTTTACGATGTTTGATCGTTTCAATACGGCTGATATCGTCGTGGTTGAGTACTACCAGTTTTTCACTGGGCTTCAGCTCCACCGTTTTACCTTCTTTCTGTTTCATGACTACCTGTACCTTTCCGGTAACCAGTGTGGTTTCCGTGTTCCCATCTTCGCTATAAGCCTTCACATTAAAAGAGGTACCCAATACCCGGATATCTACCGTTTTAGTATGTATAATAAAGGGGTGCTGCGCTTTTTGTGCGATATCAAAAAAGGCTTCCCCGGTCAATACTACTTCCCTTGACTTTCCGGCTTTCCAGTTACTATATTGTAGTTTGCTTTTGGCGTTTAGCCATACCTGTGAGCCGTCCGGCAGGGTAACATGCTTTATGTTCCCTATATTGGTAGCCACTTCTATTGGATATGGGCGTTGTTGATACCATAACCAGCCGGCGCCTACTCCTGCCAGTAGTACTACTGCCGCGGCTTTCCAAAGCCAGGGCTTGATGCGGTATACCCGTGGAGACGCAGCTTCCTGCATGCGGTGCTGCAATCCTTCCCAGATCAACTCCTGCTCTGCTTCGGCGCTGTTACTTGCTGCCAACGGGTTTCCCACCGGCTCCAGGTTCAGTGTATCGTACCATTCATTCAGCTGTTGGCTTTCTGCAGCTGATAAAGCGGTACTATTTTGCTTTAGCAGCAGCGCCCGGATTGATTCCGGCATATTGCCCGACATGTCATTTTTCATAGCGTCCAGATAGTTGTCGATGAAGTAAGGTGAGTGTACCAGATAAGAATTAACTTTTTTTTAATCCACTGCGGGCATAGGATTTCATGGATGCCATCACAGGGTTTTATCCAGTTTTTTGCGGATTCTTTTTAGTGCAGTACTGATTTGGTTGCGTACAGTTTGGTGCGACAATGATAGCTTTTGAGCAATTTCCACCGCATTCAGGTTATGGTCACGGCTGAGTACAAATACCTCCTGCATTTTAGCGGGCATCTGCCTTATTTCTTCTTCTACCAGTGTATTCAGCTGCCGGTAGTGTAGTTGTTCACTTATTTCAGGCGATAGCATTTCGTCTTCCTGGAGCAGGGTATCGTAGTACCGGCCGCGCACAGTGCGTAGCCGGTAATAGTCAATAATTTTATAACGTAGTGCTGAAAACAGGTACTGCGACAGGGATTCCCGTAGCACCAATGCGTGCCTCGACTTCCATAACGAGAAGAAGATTTCCTGTATCATATCCCTTACTTCTTCTGTGGTAGCCAGCTTTTTAAGCGCCTGCTGATACAGCATCTTCCAGTAGCGTTCATAAATTTCCCTGAAAGCCCACTCATCATCTTCTCTTACTAACACCAGCAATTCAGGATCTGTTAAATGCTTCAAGCCACTAAAACTTTTGATAGAAAAAAGTGATTCGTTATTGTTTTGCAACGGTTAACAGCTGCTTATATTTCGCCTGGTTATGCAGGATATCTATGGCAGTATTCACTTCATTGTCCCACTCCAGTGATTTGATAATGCGGCCTCTCTGCAAATAATAGCGATTCACGATTTCTTCTTCCAGCAAGCGTTTGATCTCCTCTTTATTCTTCAACAGGTCCTGTTTCTTATCATGTTTCATCTTTGTTTCCAGTGTTTCCAGTTCCTGGGCGATGGCATCGTAATACTTCTCTTTCTTCGCCGTGGTTTTAAAAGCATCTAATGCATCTTCACTACGGGTTTTGTAGCTGTAATCTTTGTTGTCGAGATAGCGTTCGAAGTCCTCAAATTCTGCATCGGTAAGCCTGAAGCTTCCAGCAGCTGCTATTTTAGGATGATTATAATAATAGTTAGTGGCATAGTCGAAGATGAACTGTTTACGGATGAGGGTAACAGCTACCTGGCTGATGTAAGTAGGTTCTACTTTAGCATCCGGTTCTATACCGCCGCCGTCTTTCACGGCTCTGCCGCCAATGGTGGTAAATGATTTACGGAGAGAATCTGGTACATAGTCCACACTGCCATCATCATTCCGGTGCGAGTAATCGATCGCCTGTATACAGCGGCCACTTGGCGTATAGTATTTAGCGGTGGTTACTTTCAGTTTGGTGTTATAAGGCAATTGCCGGGTGGTTTGCACCAGTCCCTTGCCATAGGAGCGCTGACCTATTACGAGGCCCCGATCCAGGTCCTGGATGCTGCCTGCTACGATTTCTGAGGCTGAAGCAGAAGAGTGGTTGGTGAGTACGGCTAAAGGGAGACGGATATCCACTGGTTGCTCTGAAGTTTCATAGCTGCGGTCCCAGTTTTTTACTTTTCCACGAGTGCTGACAATCAACCTGTTTTTATCCACAAAAATATTGGCTACTACCACGGCTTCATCCAGCAGGCCACCGGGGTTACCGCGTAAATCGAGCACCATCCCTTTCAGGGCAGGGTTGGCTTGCCTCAGTTGTTCTACGGCACGACGTACCAGGGCGCCACTATTTTCGGTAAACTGGGTCATTTTGATGTACCCGATATCATTTTTCAGGATGCCGGCGTAGCTGACTGCCTTTACATTAATTTCTTCGCGGATAATTTTCCTGGGGGTTTCTACTCCCGTAACAGGATTTCTGAATACCATATTCAGCGGTGTGCCTGCGGCGCCTTTCAGCTGCTTGCTCACTTCTTCCTGGGCTACATTTTTGGTAGATTTCCCGTCCATGCTCACAATGATATCACCTGGTTTTACGCCGGCTTTATCCATAGGGCTGCCTTCATATACATCGGTAATGGAAGTCCATTCCCCGTTGGTATTAATAGAAGCGCCTACACCGCCGTATTTGCCGGTAGCCATAAATTTGAGGTCGTCCAGGTTTTCTTCGGAGACGAAGTCGGTAAATGGATCGGTTTCCTCGAGCATGGCATCAATGCCTTTGCGCATCACTTTTTCGGGAGGCAGGTCATCTACGTAGTAAGTATTCAGTTCACGGTAGAAAGCGGCAAATATGTCCAGGTTTTTGGCAATCTGGAAGTACTTGTCGTTTTCATTAAAAGCAAAGATGCCGGCTGCTGTAATCAGCAACAACAGCGCTGCTGTCAGTTTCTTTTTTTTATTAAAAAACGCACGCATGCAACAATGTATAAAATGATTGATGATAGTTGGCAACCGGTAGCATTGTTCAGGGAACCGGGTCGTATCCATGTCCTCCCCAGGGATGACAGGACAATATACGCTTTATGGTGAGATAGCCACCTTTGAAGGGGCCATATTTTTTAAATGCTTCCAGGCCATATTGCGAGCAGGTGGGGGTATAACGGCATTTACTACCCAATAGGGGAGATATAAACCATTGATAGATTTTTATCAGGAAAATAAATGGATAAGCCAACCAGCGCACAACACGGGACATAGATCGAAAATTTTAAATAGCTGAAAGCATAAAGCGCAAAGCACAAAGTTATTGTAGCGACTGAACACAGCGTATGACTATTCGCAAGGAGCACTCGCTACAATAGCTTTCTGCTTTTAGATTTCCGCCTTCTGCAGTTTCCTTAAAATTACCGAAATTTTGTCTTGCAGGACAGAAAAGGGAGCTATTTTTTTGTCGGTGTAGATGAGGAAAACGGCGAGCTGTTGGGATTGCGACAGGAGATGGTCGTACAATTCCTGCTTTTGGAGGCGCCATGCCTCGCGTCCGAGGCGTTTAATGCGGTTACGGTCCACCGCATGTGGGAAACGGCGGGTAGCGGCGCTAAATCCTACCTGCACAGGATATTTACATGGCCCCGGGAGGGGCATGTACACCACGCGGTATGGAAAAACAGAAAACGCTTTTCCTTCTCGAAAAAGCGTTTCAATAAGTTTTCTGCTTTTTAACCTTTCTTCCTTTTTAAAAGAATAAGTTTTTATGGCAAATAGTATTTAGCTACTATAATTATTTCAGCTTACGCTCGTCAGAAACAGTCAGCTTCTTACGACCTTTTGCTCTACGGGAAGCCAATACCTTACGGCCATTAGCAGTTTCCATTCTCTTTCTGAAGCCGTGAACGCTCTTTCTGCGTCTGTTATGCGGTTGAAAAGTACGTTTCATTTCTTTTTTTTGTTTTTACCTGTACTATACTAGAACTCCCGAATTAAAAGTATACTGTTTTTTAAAACGGAAGGCAAAGGTAGCAGAAAATATTTAGAAAGTAAAATTAAAATCTGAAATTCTTAAATGTAAAGGTGGAATGCAGTACTAGCCGCATCCCACCTTTACATTAAAAAAGTTAATTATTTAACGCCCAGTTTAGTTTTAACAGCGGCGAGGATATCGTCAGCAGCAGGAGAAACCAGCAATACACCAGCAGAGCTGTCGATTACATAGCCGTAACCTTTTTCTTTTGCTACATCTTCGATGGCTTTGCGGGCTTTATCGTAGATAGGTTTCAGCAGTTCCTGTTGTTTAGCCTGTACTTTTTGTTCAGCAGCTTCACGGTAGTCCTGGATACGTTTCTGTGCGTCCTGGATTTCACGACCTTTAATTTCTTTCATATTATCGGTCATAGTAGCTGCCTTGTCATCAAAATCCTTCATTTTCTTTGTGTACTCATCCACCATAGTTTTACCCTCACCTTCCAGGCTTTGAGCAAAAGTCTGCAGATCAGTTTCTGCTTTTTTAGCTTCCGGCATGCTGGCTACCAGTGCCTGCGCATTGATATGTGCGACTTTGGATTGTGCCATTGCATTCACGCTGAACAAACCGGTAACCGCCACAAAAGCAATAATTACGTACTTCTTCATGATGTTGTCTGTGTTTAAAAAAATTTAAATACTTATAGTTAAAAAATAGGTACACGATTACTTCTTCACCCCAAGGGATTTCAGTATTTCTTCACTCTTATCCAGCTTGGGATCGGAGAAAATAACGGTGGCACCTGCGGCCTTGTCCAGCACAAAGTCAAACATCCTGCTGGCAGATAATTTCTGCACTGCATTGTAGATCCTGTCCTGGATTGGTTTTACCAGCTCTTCCCTTTTTTTGAAAAGATCGCCTTCATAACCAAAACGCTTCTTCTGCAAATCCTTTGCCTCTTTTTCCCTGGCTACAATCTCATCCTCTCGTTTCCGCTTTAATTCTTCTGTTAACATTACCTGTTCGGCCTGGTAAGACTTATACATCTTATCCACTTCCTGGAATTTGGCATCAATCTCCTTCTGCCACTGTTCAGCAACGGCATCCAGTTTCTTCTGCGATTCCTTGTATTCCGGAATACTTTCCAGTATATATTTCGTATCTATCACACAATAGCGCTGTGCACTTGCTGCACCGCCCATAGCCAATACGATTGCGGCTGTAATAAATAGTTTTCTCATGCTACAATAGATTTTTTTGCAAAACCAAGACAACGGTTAAACTTGCAATATATAATTTATTTTCACATTATTCTGGTTCAAAGCCGAGCATAAAGGTAAACTTAGCCGCATCCTTCAGACCACCTCCTGGTGTAAGACGATCAAATCCAATACCGTAATCAAATCCAAGCAATCCGAACATAGGCAGGTAGAAACGCATACCTAAACCTGCAGAACGACGTAAACGGAACGGATTGTACTCATTGAGATCCTTGTAACCGTTCGCTGCTTCCAGGAAAGCCAAACCAAAGATGGTGGAGCTTGGATTCAGACTGAACGGATACCGCAGTTCCATTACAAACTTATTAAATACGGTGAATCCGGAATAGTTAGCTGGCTGACCGTTTTCAGGATTTATACTTGGATCGGAAGTATAATACACCGGATAACCTCTCTGAGAGATGATATCACGATCATAAATCGCAAAGTTACTCAAACCATCACCCCCCATTTCAAAGCGGCCGAAAGGCGACAAGGTGGTGCGGTTGTTATAACGGCCAATATAACCAAATTTAGCCGCTACTTTCAACACAAAGGTTTTGTTATCACTACCCATTGGTTTGCTCAAAGGCACATACCATTCTGCGTTAAAGCGGTATTTCTGGTACTCGATAAAATTAAACTGCTTGGAAGCCGGCTCTTTGGAGTAGTCCTTGTCAGGATTAAACAAAGAGTATGGTGGCGTATACTGTGCAGATAACATGAAGTTGGAACCACTGCGCGGGAAAATCTGCTGATCCACAGAAGATCTTGCCAGCGTGAGTTTTACGTTCACGTTATTGGAAGTACCATTTTCAAAACCGGCAATACCGAAGTAGTTGTAGTTTTTCAGCTTATACTGTTGATAGTTCAAAGAGTAAATCAGGGTGAAATAGTCATCCGGCCATTTCAGCTGCTTACCCAATGATACGGAAGCACCCAATACTTTAAAGTGACCATCTGTAGATCTGCTGGTGTCACCCGGCAATTTGTAGTAATCGTTGTAAGCGTATGGATTCTGGTAGCTGCTATAGAAGCTCACAGAAAACTGGTTTCTCTTCTTACCACCCAGCCAAGGCTCAGTGAAAGAGAAGTTATAGGAACGGTAAGCTTTACCATTGGAGGACACACGAACAGAAAGTTTCTGTCCATCGCCGCTTGGTAACGGATCCCAGGTTTCTTTTTTGAAGATATTACGTAAAGAGAAGTTATTGAACGTTACACCGAGGGTACCGGTTAAACCGATATAACCACCCCAACCTGCTGACAGTTCCAGCTGGTCATTGGCTTTTTCTTCTACTGTATAATCAATATCCACAGTACCATCCTGGATGTTAGGCACCGGGTTCATACCAATTTTTTCCGGGTTAAAGAAGCCGAGGTTGGCAATTTCACGGTTAGAACGGATCAGATCCTGGCGGCTGAATTTTTCACCGGGGATGGTGCGCAATTCACGACGGATTACGTGTTCGTTTGTTTTTTCGTTACCGGCAATGCGTACTTCTTTGATAGTAGCCTGCGGACCTTCACGTAAACGGATTTCGTAGTCGATGGTATCGCCACGGATCCCTATTTCTACCGGGTCAATCTGGAAGAACAGGTAACCGTAGTCCATGTAGTAACCACTGATATCGCCACCTTCCTGTGACATTTGTTTACCGATTCTTTTTTCCAGCAGCTCCAGGTTGTACACATCTCCCTTCTTGATACCGAGGATACGGGTCAATACAGAGTCGCTATAGCGGGTATTCCCTTTCCAGGTGATATCACCGAAATAATATTTTTTCCCTTCGGAGATCTGCATATCGATATTCAGATTCTTTTCGCGGGATTTGTAGGTAGTATCGCGTACCAGCACCGCATCTCTATAGCCTTTGGAGTTATAGAGGCCTACCACTTTAGCTTTATCTTCCAGGTACTTGTTTTCATTAAACTTGGCGGAACTGAAGAGTTTAAAGCGGAAGTAAGGGTCCAGCTTATCCAGTGCACGGGTGGGTTGCAGGAAACCATAGGTTTGCCAGAAGTCATCTGGTTGTGCCAGGGAATCTACATACACGTGTTCATTATCGGGATGCAGGGTAAAGCGTGAACGCTCTTTGGTACCCTTCATTTTTTTCTTGATTTTGGCATCTGCAATATTGTAGTTGCCTACGATATTGATATTCTCGATGCGTACTTTATTTCCTTTGGTAACGTAGAAGATAACGTGCCTGGAGTTTACCTGGCCGCTATCTGCTCTTTCTTCTATTTTCACGCTGGCATTACCAAACCCTTTATCTGCATAGAATTTATGAACTACCCCAATCACATTTTGTTTCAAGGCCTGGGTAATAACGCTTCCTTTACGCAGGGTAGCTTTGGTAGCGATATCGTCTCCTTCTGTCTTCTTGATTCCTTTGAAGGAGAAAGAGGACATACGGGGCATTTCGGTTAACCCGATTTCCAGCCAGATTTTATTGTCTTCAATTTTTGTCACATAGATGGTAACATCTGCAAACAATCTTTGTGACCAAAGGCTTTGAATAGCTTTGGTAAACTGGTCACCTCCAGGGTAAGTTACCTTATCCCCTACGCTGAGGCCGGAAAGCGACAGCAGCAATGATTTATCCAGGTATTGGGTACCGGCAACGGTGATATCGGCAATTTCGTACTGTTGCGGATTTCCCATGCTAATAGGAGAAACGGCCGGCGGATTAGCAGGAGGCTGCGTGGGCGGTACGGTATCTTTTTGCTGAGCGGATACACGAATGCCTGCACTGCAACATAATGCTATAGCCAGAAGGCCCTTAGGAAATAATTTCTTCATTCTGCTGAATTTGTTCGCTTGTTTTGCCAAAGCGCCGTTCTCTGGTTTGGTAATTTAAGATGGCTTGGTAAAGATGTTCATTGCGGAAATCCGGCCAACGGGTATCTGTAAAATACAGTTCCGCGTAGGCCAGCTGATATAGTAGAAAATTACTGATCCTGCATTCTCCACTGGTACGAATCATTAATTCAGGGTCTGGTAAGCCAGCGGTACAGAGATATTTCTCCCATACTTCCGGTGTTACTGCTGCAGGGTCCAGGGCTCCATTTTTCACGTCCAGGGCTATTTTCCTGGCGGCATTCACGATTTCCCACCGGGCACTATAGCTAAGTGCCATAATGAGGTTAAGACCGGTATTTTGGCTGGTAAGCGCAATAGCCTCTTCCATTTCCCGCTGAGCCTGTGGCGGCAACATGTCCATGTCGCCAATCACGCTCAAACGGATATTATTTTTTGATAACGTATTCACTTCCATACGGATAGTGTTTACGAGTAACTCCATAATGCCATTTACTTCATACACCGGGCGATCCCAGTTTTCGGTAGAAAAGGCGTATAAGGTCAGATAACCTATCCCAAGTTCTGCACAGGTCTCCACTATATTTCGCACGCTTTCTACCCCCTCGTGGTGCCCGTACAGCCTGTCTTGACCCCGCTCTTTTGCCCAACGGCCATTCCCGTCCATAATAATGGCTATATGGCGCGGTAACCGTTGTAAGTCCAATTTATCCTTCAAGCTCATTTGTGTCAGGCGTATTATAACAGATTATTCCTAAAAGGGTGCAAAGATACAAAAATAGAGTAATGACTTTTTTGGCAAAGCCCAAGAAGTTGTTTTAACGTAGTTTTAACAGCGAAATCAATACCAGTGGGGATTTTAGCAATTTCGGAGACCTATCCGGGCGGTTCGTAGGTATGGAAAGCCGGCCCGCAGAAAGTATTTTCTTCTTAAATTAAAATTTACAGTTGTAAGAAGTAAAAAGAATGCTGATCGTTAACTCGATAGTTAGGTACTGGTCTTTATCCCGGCTGTTGCCGCGCTGACGGCCCATTACCCCTATCGGCGTACCATACGCTCCCGACCGGTCCTGCAATTGCATGGCTACTGATGGCTTGCCATTGGCCAGCACCGGGAACGCCGCCGGCCCTGCATAAGTGGTGCTTACATCATCCAGGTAGTCCGTTTGCGTAAAACGATATAAAGCCTCCAACCCTACATTCACTTTTTTGGAGATGTTATATTTAAAGCCCCAACCTATCAGCCAGGCGTAGGATACCAGGCTATAAGGCTTGCGATCCGGATACAGGGCCGTTCCCTGTCCTTCCGTACGCATGGGCTGTAAAAAATATTTCTGGCCGTCCAGGTAGGTGTACGGGTTAAAATAAAAAATACTGGCGCCCCCCGTCAAATATGGAGAAAATCGCTCATATAAACTCCCCGGTTCAAACCGGAAGAAATTAAAGTCGCCCTGCAGCGACAACTCATACAAATTAGTATTGAAACTGAGGTTACGGCGCTGTTGGAATTCATTCTTACTATACACATCAGAATAGCCTAACTGCATATACCGGGCATGTACCCGCGCACCAACATAATCATTCAAATACTTCCTATAATATATACCCACAGCAGGTTTCAGCGCATTCAACGCCCCCCGGGTGTTCAGATCCCCAAAATATTGCGCCGCGCCAACAGATAAACCCAACTCCCCTACGTACGACAACTCATTCTGCGCCACTGTCCGATTGGCAAAACCTGTTGCCAGCAACAATAGGGTGATGTATTTTAGATATAGAAAAGGTTTCAGCATAAAATCAGTCCTACTTAAACGCTAAAATGCCGGATTTATTTAATGTATAGCCGATGATTATGCTTCCTGCATAGACCTTTTTCCATTCACAGGCATAATTGATATTACAATCAGCAGGCAATATATTTGTAAATGTAACAATATATTTTACATTTCTATATTTTAATCGTGTTCCGCGCATCAATTCCCCACAACAATTTGTTACGCAGGGTATGCAGGAAGTTACTGTCGTCCAGTCGCAGCAAGCTTAGCTTAAACTCCTCTTTCTTAATCGCCAGCTGCACGGTATTATCGATCGTTTCCATGCGGCTGTCCAGGGTACACAGGAACTGATCGCTACGGCCTTCTACTTCAAAAGAAATGATGTTGTTATTGGGGACTATAATAGGCCGTACATTCAGGTTATGCGGCGCTACCGGGGTAATCACAAAATTACCGGCATCCGGGAATACAATGGGGCCGCCACAACTCAAAGAGTACCCGGTAGAACCCGTAGGTGTAGCCACAATCAACCCATCCGCCCAGTAAGTATTCAGAAATTCGCCGTTCAGGTAAGTATGAATTTTTACCATGGCGGAAGTATCCTTCTTATGGATGGTAAACTCGTTCAGGGCATAAGGCACATCCCCGAACAAGGGAATATTGGCATCCAGGTGGAGGAGCGACCGCTGATCTACCACATAAGTGCGGTTCAGCAGGGCCTGCACCAATGCATGAATTTCTTCCTTACCAATACTGGCCAGGAATCCAAGCCTTCCGAAATTAATACCGATCACCGGAATGTTGGTATCACGTACGTAGCAAACGGTGTCCAGTAAGGTACCATCTCCCCCCAAACTCATCAGGAAGTCAATTCTCCCCGGCAAATCCTCCGCAGAACTGAATAATGGCGGCTCACTGGTAAAAGGTATGTGTTGCTGAAGGGTGCGATAAAAAGGTTCGTAAATAATGGCTTCAATTTCGGCCCGCTGCAATTCCTCCAGCAATAAGTGGATGTTTGCAATATCTTCTGTAATAAATCCCCTGCTATATAGTGCTACATGCATTCCATGTTTCTTTTAAGTGGTTCTTCAGGGGAAAAATTACGAATTACGAATTACGAATTACGGATTTGTGGGTAGATCTAGCCACAAATCCGTAATTCGTAATTCGTAATTCGTAATTCTTCCTCACATATCTACGCTTGTGTGTAAAAATAGACCTTTTTGCCCTAACTGGTTAAAGCTGTACTCAATCCGGAGGCAGGTATCGTAGAAAGAAACAATGTCTATACCCACGCCGGTGGTGTATAAAAGCCGGTTATTGAGCGCTCCGTTACCAGGAAATTTACTATAAGCATAACCTGCATCGCCAAAGCCTTTGGCAAAAATGCGCACCGGAACGGTATTAAACTTTTTAGGTACAATGGGCAATTTAACCTTGAATGACACTAATTCCCGGCGGAGTGTGGATTTCAGCACGGCGAAGCTGGTACCATCTATCACATAATATTCGAGACCGCGGAGGTAATCATCGCCGTAACCCAGCGCCTGCTGGTTGATATAGGGTTGATCATTGGAAAGCCTTGCCTGGCTGCGTATACCCAGCGCCATAAAGGTTTTGGGGCGCAGCTCCCAATATTTTGCCATATTTAGCCGGAAATGCACGTCGTTGATGTCATTCCATGGACCCAGGCCTTTTTTACCCACTTCAGCCACCAGGTTGAATCCTTTAAGGGGATATACCCAGCTATCTGCTTTAATATAGGTTAAACGATAGGTGATATCCAGGAAACTTATTTTCGTACGGCCTTTCCCCAGGTAGTTGGGATTCAGGATGGCCACAGAGTCGGCTACCTTTTCGTAGTTGTAATTCACAAATACCTGGTGCCTGGTATTGATCGCTTTGCGATAACTATAGTTAACGCCCACCACATATACCTGGCGCAGGAATTCGTCCTTCCGGAAAAACTGTTGCTTATTGAAGTTGGTGCTGTCGTTTACCTCACGGTTACGCTTGTAGGAAGCGAGGATGCCGATACCATGCCGAAAATGTTTATCGATATAGGGCAGGTTATATTGTAATGCAAATCGTTGGGTATACCCGAACTGTAGTGAGGCATTGAGGGCATCATTACGTCCGGTAAGATTTTCCTGGGTCCCGCTAACGCCTACATTAACACGGTCAAGGCTGTGTTTTTTCTCTACCCACCATTGGTTAAAATTACGGTCTGCCAGTTTAAAGATGGGAAAGGCAAACGTGTACCAGCGTTCCCATACTTCAAATACGAGGTCTGCATTGTCGCCATCCCAGTTTTTTATGTTTGCGGTCACATTCAGAAAGAGAGAGGTGTTGAGTAGTTGTTTTCGTCTTTCTTCCAGGATATTGGCAAGATCCCGGAGATAGATGGTATCACCGGGCACAGTACTGATTTCCCTCAGGATGACGGAGGTGCGGGTTTGTTTATTGCCGGTAACGATAATATTACGTACGATGAGATAGCCCCCATCGGTTGCAGGCGCAGACTGTCCTTTGGCAATTTCCGGTAACACTATTCCCAACAGGCAGATCATCGCCAGCAGGAGGTAACAGCGTCTCAGCATGTAGGCTCTGTAAAATTTAAAAACGTGTTGACAATATCCAAATATAATGAAAAGGTGAAAGCAGAAAGCGAAAAGCAAAAAGCTATTGAAGCGAATGATCTCAGCGCAATTATTTTGCCGGGGGATGCTGCTGATTATACTGATTTTGTTTGTGGGATTTTATATAAAAAGCGAAGACACATGCAGTTTTATCCGCATCCATCTTCGCTAATCATTATAAATCTAACAAAATAAAATCTGTGAGTGGGAACTACATGCTGATATAATTCATGAGCAGGTCGTAGTTCTTTTTGAGCAATTCTTCTTCCGGTTCTTCTGCGAACACGTATTTAATGACGTAGTTAAACCTTTCGAAGGTGGCCAGCAGGCCTTGTAGTTCCTGTCTGTTTGTTTTCAGTACCACTTCCAGTTTCCCGGTTACGGGATTAGTGATGGTATTAACGCTTAGCAGGGTTACATCATTTGATTCTGCGATGCGGGCAATTTCGCTGAGGGCGTAATCGCGCGGATCTACTTCAAATGCGATAATACCGCCGGGCTCTTTTACGCCGTTATATCTTGCCAGTGCAGCCAGGAGATTATCTTTTGTAATGATACCGAGGTATTCATTTTCTTTTGTGACTACCGGCAGGGCAGATAATTTGAAATCGTAAAAAAGTTTCAGCGCTTCAAACAGATGAGCATATTCCATGACAGCCGGGCGGGTGCTTCCGTACGCGGTAGATTCCAGCGGTACATCGGGATCCTCGAGATCCATGATCTCGTCTTCCTCCACCAGGGCCAGGTATTTGCTATCCACTACCATGGGTAGTTGCGTCAGATGATATTCATTCATCAAACGCAGCGCCTTTGCTCCTGTATCCGAAGGATGCAGGACAGGTACTGATGATATGAGTTCTCTGGCAATCATGTGTCGCGTATTCTTACACAAGAATACGAAAGAATATGCCAACAGAAAAAGAAATTACATGTACGCGAAATCACTGCACCTTTTGGTACAGTAGTCCGGGTGCGGATAAAGGCCGGTTTAACTGGCCGGTTGAGACTTCAGCTTCTCCAGGAAAGTATGCAGAATTTTGTTGAACTCATCGGGTACTTCCATCATAGGAGCGTGGCCACATTTGTCGATGAACTGCAGCTCAGAATTAGGTATCAGCTTTTTAAATTCTTCTCCGACCATGGGTGGTGTTACGGTATCGTTCATACCCCAGATCAGCAAAGTTGGTTGTTTGATATCTTTCAGCTCATCGCCCAGGTTGTGGCGTATCGCGGATTTAGCCAGCGTGATAATTTTAATCACTTTCAGGCGATTGTTCACTATTTCAAACATTTCGTCTACCAGCTCTTTGGTAGCGACTTTCGGATCGTAAAAAGTAAGTTCTGCTTTTTTGCGGATGTACTCATAGTCACCGCGTTTAGGATAGGTTTCGCCCATTCCGTTTTCGAACAAGCCGGAACTGCCGGTCAGGGTCAGCGATTTAACAGCTGCTTCAGGGTGTTTCAGCAGGTATACCAAAGCCACATGACCTCCCAGTGAATTGCCCAGCAGGTTTACATCTTTGTATCCCCTGGCTTCAATAAACTTATGCACATATTTGGCTAATCCCCCTACCGATGTTTCCAGGATGTTCAAATCGTACAGGGGTAACATCGGGATTACCACTTTGTTGTATTGCTTGAAATACTCGATCATGTGCGAGAAATTGCTCAAAGCACCAAAAAGTCCATGCAATAATACCAGTGGTTCTCCTTCTCCTTCTTCTATAAAATTAAACTTACCCTGTGTTTTGATTTCGTAATCCATTGCCAAATCTTGAAAGTCAATTTTACGCTAAAATAATTCTTTTTATTAATCTAAATAATCTTTGAAACGAGTTACCCAGGTTGAATATGCCGGGCCGTTGTCTCGAAAAAAGATTCCAATTGGGCAAACATATTCTTAAAAATCGGTATCACTGTTCCAATATGATCCAATGCCCACGGGCCTATATTCTCTATATACGGATACACAACAGATTGGGCCTTTGTTTCAGGGCTCAGCCAATATACCTGGTTGGCCATCCATAACATTACACTATAAATTATTATAAATATAACGCTATACAACAGTATTCCCCCCAATTTATTCAGCCAGCCCAACATCACGGCTTCCACCAGCTTCTGTAACATCCCGGCTCCCAGCCTAACCAACAGGATTACTCCCAGGAACAGGCAAATGAAGCAAAGCACGGGTACCCAACGGGAATGCATATCCCAATGCTGCTGTACATATAAAGCGGTAACGGCCGATAATTTCAGTGCAGCGGCCAATCCCAGTATCGCAGCTACCAGCGAAAACAAGGCAACTATCAATCCACGGGTATACCCCCTGTAAAGGGCAAACACCATGATAATAGCGAAAATAATGTCTATAGGCATGATAGAGCTATAGGAGCCGCCATTTTTTGATAAGAACCCTTTTCCGATCAAAAAATGGCAACACTCCTGTCAGATTACTTACTAAGCAGTTCTTTAACAAGCGCGGAAATAGCCTTTCCATCGGCTTTACCTGCCAGTTGTTTGGTGGCAACACCCATTACTTTCCCCATATCGGCGGCAGAGCTGGCGCCTGTGGAAATAATAATATCTGCAATGGCTGTACGTAATTCAGCTTCGCTCATCTGTTTGGGCAGGAAGCGCTCAATTACCACCAGCTCTTCTTCTTCTTTTACAGCAAGGTCTTCACGGTTCTGGGTACGGAAAATTTCGAGGGAATCCTTTCTTTGCTTGGCCAGCTTCTGCAAAATTTTTGCTTCGTCAGCAGCTGTCAGTTCTCCACTAGCTCCTTCCGCTGTTTTAGCCACTAATATAGCAGCCTTGATAGCACGCAGCGCACGCAAATCAGCTTCTTTTTTACCCAGCATCGCAGCTTTGATTTCTGCGTTGATATTTAATTCTAATGACATATGGTAAGGTTTAATGGATTATTGTCCTTCAGCGGCCTGCTTATCCTGGAACTTCTTAAAGAAGTCTTTCGCAAAAGCACGCAGTTCATCTGCCTGGTCTTTATAAGGAGTAGCCCTGGCATAAGTATCTGCCATGGTCATCATGGTCTGAAAAAAGAAATCCGCCATTTCGTCTACCATCATCTCTTTTGTCCACAGGTCAATGCGGAGGGCAGCCCTTTCAGCCGGATCCCAGAAAGATACGATCATCCCTTTGGCTTTGATCATTTTTTCGTCTCTATTATCGGTAGCGCTCCACTCTATTGATTCGGGCACCTTCTGATCGTCCAGTCCTACCTGGATCTTTATGGTAGATGTAGTACTCATGTTTATCGATTAAAGCGCAAATTTAGCCATCATTTACTGATTTTCAGACGCCGGGCCGGAATTATGCGGTTAAATGCGCCCACAACTGCTCTGCAGCACGCTCCCAGCTGGTAAATGGTTCACGGGGAGGCGCTTTGGCCAGCAGTCTGGCTCTTAGTTGCTCATCTTTATATAAAAGACTCATTTTCTCAGACAGGTCGTCCAGGCTTGCAGGATCCACATACAGCACGGTATCGCCTCCGGCTTCCCTGGCAGCCACGCTGTCCAGCGCAATTACCGGCACTTCACAACGCTGTGCAGCATAAATAGGCAGCGGTAACCCTTCAAACCTCGACGGATACACGATGGCATAAGCGGCCCCCGTTAACCGGGCCAACGTATCCTCGTCCGCGGATTCCACTATTACCACATCCTGCCGGAACTTATAACTTTGCAAAGCCGACGCAATGTCGGCACCTGCAGGGGTAATACTACCGGCCAGCACCAACTTGATATTACTGCGCTGCCGTTTCTTCAGGGCTGAAAATGCTTTCAGCACCGGAATAATATTATTACGGGGATGCAAGCTACCCGTTACCAGGAAATATTCAGCCCCACCGGTAAAGGCTTTCTTCACCGCTTCCCGCTGCTCCCACTCCAATGCCTTATACAAGGGGCTTACACCTGTATCCAGCCTGGCCAGCTTCTCTTTTACGGCAGGCGCATAGCGAATCACTTCTTCCCTGGTGGTATCAGATAATACGGCTATCCTCCTCGCAGTAGCAAGGTATTTGGCCGTATTCTTCTTCAATGCACGTTGCCGGGCGCCGGATTGCAAACCCGCATCTTTCAAAAAGGACAGATCCCTTACCAACAAACCAGCAGGGATTTTACTACGCAAAGGCAATGCGCCATCCAGCCCCAGGAACAAGTCCGGGCGAAAAGGCTTCATAGCCCGTACCAGCTGCCACTCCAGCCACCAATACAGATGCCACGGCTTATTCCCCTTCAGGGGCAACAGGACCTTGGTCACATTGGCAGGGAAAGCCAATCCGGTGGGTATCTCTCCATCAAAAAATAATGTAAACTGATGACCAGGCTGTTGCCGGCACATCGCCAATATTATCTCCGTAGCCACTCTCCCGGTATCGGCAGGCATATCCTGTCGTAAACAAGCGGCATTAACAGCAATTTGCATAAACGATTCCTTTGTCTGCGAGCTTGCAAACCTACACAATTTTAGATTCGGGAGGAGATGGATTTTGAGATACCCGTTTACTCAGCAGACTTGTTGGTCAGGTAAAACACTTTAGGGGTAGCTACGTTGCCGGCATTACCGAGGGAGGCCAGCGTCACCGTTACAGTGTATGTTTTCAATGGTTTCAGGTGCTTCAGGGTAATGGTAAACGGCGTGGTTGTTACATCCGCCACGGCGTCCTGACCTAAAGGTATATTGCCTGTTTCCGTTACCACATTCAAGGTGACTTTCACGCCTTTGTCAGGCAGTTTGGAGGTAATATTCACCTTCAACCCATAAGTACTGTCTTGTGCCATGTTGTATTTGCCTACCTGGATTTCAGGCAGTTCAAATGCCAATGCTTCCTCCTGCGTACCGGGCGCAGGATCGCCTCCTTTATTCTTTTTCTTACAGGCAGAAAAACTAACCAGGGCAATAGCTAAAAATGCAGGGAAAAAGGTTTTCAATAACATTTTTTCAAGTGTATATGGAAGATGAAATTAGCTTTTTTTTATATGCAAATCAAATTTTACTTCTCACATCCAGGGCATCGCGGAGACCATTACCCAATAAATTGAAAGCCAGCACCAACAACATAATAGCTACCCCCGGCGCCAGTGCCAGCAGTGGATTATGCGTGATAATGAAGTTATAATTTTCCTTGATCATCAGCCCCCAGGAGGGTTGCGGCGGTTGTACCCCTACCCCCAGGAAACTCAGCCCCGCCTCTACCACAATGGCGGTAGCAAAATTACCCGCTGCCACCACCATTACTGGCCCCATAATGTTGGGCAAAATATGTTTCGTGATAATCCGCAAATGGTTGTATCCCAATGCCCGTGCAGCTTCTACAAATTCTAACTCCCGGATCGCCAACACCTGCCCCCGGATAATACGGGCCACGCCCACCCACATTGTTAACCCCACTGCAATGAATACCTGCCAGAATCCCTTGCCCAGCGCCAGGGTCAACGCAAATACCAGCAACAACGTAGGCATAGACCACACCACATTCACCAACCACATCACCACATCATCGGTACGGCCCTTGAAATAGCCCGCCACCGCGCCCAATAACACACCTATACTCAGGGAAATGACCACCGCAATACAGCCCACGCCCAAACTTACCCGCGTACCAATAATCAAACGACTTAAAATATCCCGGCCAAACTTATCAGTACCCAGCCAGTAAGTACGGTGCAACAGCCGCTCCTGCAGAATAAGCGCCTGCAACTGTTGGTCAGACAAGCGCCCTGCCGGCGCCAACCCTTTTCCATACCAGATATCTGTGAGCGGATAAATTTCTTCGCGGCTGGTAGATTCATCCACATAACGCTGTACCACCAATACGCTGTCTCTGAACTGCCAGGCGCGTACCGGTATCCAGGTTTGAACAGGCTTTTGCCCGGATATCACCCGCTCATAAACAGGGGTGGGCTTTACAGTCATGTCTTTACGTATAGCCAGCATCGTGATACCGAAACCAGGATGTTGTCCTTCTATTTCCAATACCATCCTGTTGGCATCGGGCGTATTGTCCGGCGCAATCAAATAAGCCGTGGCGCTGATAAATACCGATAGCACAATAACCAGCAAACCAGCCACTGCGCCTTTATTACGGCGTAATCGTTTCCAGGAAGATTGCATATTTGACAAAGGAAGTATGTTTAGTTTACCTGGCGGCCCTTCCACTGATAACTACCAAACTTTCCCAGCCAGCCTGCAATTACAATATAAGGAATATGAAATATCTGCCCGGGAATAAACCACAGTAGCAGCTCTGTTTTATTAAAAAACCGTGCTACCGGCAGCAGGAAATAGAGTTCCAGCGTTACTTTAAATAACAGGATAATCAGGAACCAGGGCCACCATGCCGGCAGGAAAAGCGCCATTACCGCCATCGCCAGCAAGCCCACATTGAAAAGATAAACCAACAGCAACACCCAGGTAAGCCGTTTATCTTCATATTTATCTGCTTTTGACGACCAGCGGATACGCTGGTTCATGAAGTCTTTCAGCGTATCTACCGCCAGGGTGCGTACAATGGCCTCTTCACATTTCAGGTACCTCACCCCGTCGGGGTAGGCGTTATAAATTTTATACATCAGCAGCATATCATCTCCTGAAGCGATATTATCGATTCCTTTGAAGCCTCCTACCTCATAAAACGCCTTTTTCTCATAGGCGAGGTTGGCGCCATTACACATGGTACCGGAAGCTAGTGCTGCCGATGCGCCCGTAATGCCCTGCATGGTCATAAAGTCGAGCGACTGCAGCCTTTTAAAGAAGTTATGCTCTTTATAGAAGCTCACTGGCGCCGCAATGAACTTTGGTCGATATTGCTCATAGTATTGCACCATGATTTCAATCCAGCGTGGTCCCATCACACAATCGGCGTCCGTAGTAATTATCAGGTCGCCACTGGCTTTAGAGATCGCTATTTCAATCGCTTTCTTCTTGTAGGAATTGAGTCGTTCCGTTTTATCGAGATGTTCGCTCAACTGCAGCAGGTGAATATTTGCTGCCGGATAATCGCGGATAATGGCGGCCGTATCATCTGTAGAGAAATCATCGATGATAATTACTTCCAGCAAGCGCGGATCGTAGCTTTGCCGGTGCAAAGCCTCCAGCAACGGGGGAAGATTAGCCGCTTCATTCCTGGCAGGAATAATCACCGTTACCGGGGTGTGCCCGGTGGCATGCACCTCGGGCCCAAATTTTCTCAATCGTTTCCAGCCCAGGTTATACCAAAGCATCAGTATACCATACCCTAAGGCCAATCCAATTACTATGACTACAAAAATGTACATCCGGGTTTAAAGGTTTGTTTTGATGATGAGCCCCAACTGTGGCGATATCAGCTGATGCCCTTTTTCCAGTATTAATGTTTTGCAGGGAAAAGATCCATCCACAAAACGGGTTCCTAACACCGGGGGAATCACACGATCATATTTCCCGAAGATCAGAAGGGTTAAAACGTTATAACGGGATAATAATTGTTTACAACGTTTTTTATCCGGCATCATATGCCGCAGGTTGGTCCATATGTTATAGACCATCGCCCGCTTCTCCGGTTCATTCATCCTGTGCAGGGCAAATTTGTAGATGCTTTGGTTCAGGAATCCCAATTTGCGCCAGGTATGTAACAAGGCAAAAAATAACTGCGGGTGGTGGGTATTGTACTTAAAGATTTTATTCCCTACTGTAGTTTGTGTAACAAACATATGCCAGGGGTTATTCTTTAGTCCGTCGGCCGCCGCCAGGATGAGATGATCAATACGATCGGCCATTCTTTCCACCACACACAGCGACAAGCGCCCGCCCATGCTGTAGCCCATTAGAGAAAATCTTTCCTTTCCCTGTTGCTGCAGTACCATTTGTATCAGTGCCACCAGGTCATCTTTTTCAAACACCCGGGGTTCTTCCCATTGGGTACCGCCATGCAAAGGCATATCCAGCGCCACAATGGTAAAGGTATCTCCCAGCGTAGCCACCAGCGGGTGAAAATGTGCCGCACTTTCACCAAATCCATGCAAACAAATCAATAGCTCGCTGCCCGCACCTTCACAGGTGCCGTGAAACCGGCTTTTCAGATATGACAGATAGAAATCGGGCATAAAGGGCGACAATGATAGTGAATAATGCGCAAAGGTGCGAGTTTTTGTCTTTACCAGGATTATGCTGATTATGCTGATTTTAGTTTTTTAAAAGATTTTCCAGGAAAGAAGTTAAAAGATGAGGGAAAATACCTGCGATATATTCGCAATGATTTTTTAAACGCTTTTAAATCATCCCTATAAATCTTAAAGAAATCCCAAAATCAGCATAATCAGCATAATCCTGGTAAAGACAAAATTCGCGTATCTGCTTTTTTCAGTAAATTACAGAACTACCAAAAATTCAGTAACATGGACGCAACAGTTGAAAATAAGACTGCGCTGAAAGGCGCAGAATTCCTGGTAAAGGAAAGTGCTCCTGAGGAAGTGTTTACCCCCGAAGACTTTTCGGAAGAGCAGCTGATGATCAAAGACATGGCAGACCAGTTCATCAGTAAAGAAGTAACACCAATTGTAGAAAGACTCGACAAGCAGGAAGAAGGATTGATGCAGGCGCTTTTGGAGAAAGCGGGTGAACAGGGACTGCTGGGCGCTTCGTTCCCCGAAGAATACGGCGGGCTGGGCAAAGACTTTGTAACAGCTACCATTATCAACGAGGGATTAGGTGCTGGTCACTCGTTCTCTGTTGCCATGGCCGCACATACCGGTATTGGATCCCTGCCTATTCTCTACTTTGGTACTGAAGAACAAAAACAAAAATACATTCCAAAACTGGCTACCGGTGAAATGAAAGGCGCTTATGCCCTCACTGAACCCGATTCCGGCTCTGATGCACTGGGCGCCAAAACCACTGCCAAATTAACGGAAGATGGTAAACACTATATCCTGAATGGTCAGAAAAGCTGGATTACCAACTCCGGCTTTGCAGATGTATTCACCGTATTTGCCAAAATTGACGGCGATAAATTTACCGCATTCATTGTAGAGAAAGGTACTCCTGGATTTACACTGGGCGCGGAAGAACACAAAATGGGTATTAAAGGTTCCTCTACCCGCCAGATCTATTTCCAGGATGCTAAAATCCCTGCAGAAAATGTATTGGGCGTAATTGGTAAAGGTCACCTGATTGCCTTCAACATCCTGAACATCGGCCGCCTGAAACTGTGTGCTGCTGCACTGGGTGCCTCCAAAAAATGTATCAACACCTCCGTACAATACGCCAATACCCGCACACAGTTTAAACAACCGATCGCCAACTTCGGCGCTATCAAGCATAAACTGGCGGAAATGGCCATCCGTACCTGGACTTCTGAATCAGCGCTGTTCCGTACTGCCCAGTTGATAGATGATAAAGAAAGAGAATTACTCGCTGCCGGCAAACCTTTCAACGAAGCCCTGCTGGGTGCCGCTGAAGAATATGCCGTAGAATGCGCCATCCTGAAAGTAAACGGCTCCGAAGTGCTGGACTTTGTAGTGGATGAAGGCGTACAAATTCACGGTGGCAACGGCTTCAGCGATGAATACATCATCTCTAAAGCTTACCGGGATTCCCGTATCAACCGCATCTTTGAAGGTACCAACGAAATTAATCGTTTGCTGACCCTGGATATGACGCTGAAACGCGCCATGAAAGGCAAGCTGGACCTGATGACACCGGCGATGAACGTGATGAAGGAACTGATGAGTATCCCAGACTTTGGCAACGACGATGAAACACCTTTTGCCGAAGAGAAAAAACTGATCACCAACTTCAAAAAGGCCATCCTCATGGCTGCCGGCGCCGCTGCACAAAAGCTGATGATGAAGCTGGAAAGTGAACAGGAAATCCTCATGGACATTGCAGATATGGCCATTGAAACTTTTGTGGCAGAAAGTGCCCTCCTGCGGTTGATCAAACTGACCAAGGCCAAAGGAGAAAGCGCCGCTTCCTTCCAGGCAGATATTGTACGCACCTTTATCTATGATGCGGCCGACCGTATCAACAAATCCGGTAAAGATGCTATCAACGCCTTTGCTGAAGGCGATGAACAACGTATGATGCTCTTAGGCCTCAAACGCTTTACCAAAGCGGCCTCCTTTAATGCAAAAGAAGCCCGCAGAAGAATTGCGGACAAACTGATTGCAGACAATAAATACAGCTTCTAGCTGTTAGCTTTTAGCTGTTAGCAAAATGCAGCGGAGAGGATGTTATGTTATTATCCTTTCGCTGCATTTTGCTAAAAGCTAACAGCTAAATACTAAAAGCTTTCCTCCTATTCCCCTCACCTGCTTATCTTTACACCCTTTCAAGATATTGATGACAGGTTATTATGGTATCAGTGAAGCATTTCCTACAGGTTGTTATTGTTGTACTTTGTATCCCCTTTATAGCGCGCAGCCAGGCAACACTCCAGCTTAGTCAGCCTTCCCGGGATCAGATCAATGTAAGTAGCTCCAAACAGTTTATCGCAGGCCGCACCTGTGCCGGTTGTTTAGTCCGTATCAATGATGATACCGTGCATGTTTACTCCACCGGTACATTCGCCGCCAAATATGAGCTCCCCACCGGCAGAAGTAGTTTTGCTGTCAGGGTAGATGCTCCTAACGGAGAAACCTACACGAGAAATCTGACTTTCTATTATAATCCGCCACCTGCACCTACTGCTACCACCGTTTTTCGTATTGACTATATAGAGATATCCCCCGGCGGCAACCTGCAACTCTCCGAAGGAGATACCCTTCGCATCAAAATGAAAGGTTATCCTGGTCAGGAAGCCAGCTGGTTCAACAATGTGCCACTGCGAGAACTCCCCGCTTCCCAAACTGGCGGCGTAAGGGGCTATTATAGCGGCAGCTATGTTATACAGCCTGCCGACTCTTTGCTGAACGGAAAAATCCTGGTGCGCCTGCGCAATCGCGATGGAGAAACGGCCGTATTGGGTAGTCCCTACCGCTATAGTGTGATGCACAATGAAATCCCCTTCACCGGCCGCACCATCGATAACATGACCTATCTTACTTCCAGCCCCAGTGGCGACCGCCTCGGCCCGGATAAGATTGGCTATCTTGATAAAGATGTGTTATTACATATTATAGGCAGGCAAAATGACTACTATAAAGTAAGGCTATCTTCCAAAGCCACCGCCTTTATACCAGAGCCGCTGGTAGATACAGAAATACCACAGGAGCAGCTACCCGTAAGCATTGCGGACGATGCTAAAATATGGGGAGATGACCGTTACGACTATGTTTCCGTAGCCCTGTCGGATAAGCTGCCCTATACGTCTACCCAACTGGTTTCCTCGAAAAAAATCATCCTGGATATTCATGGTGCCTATGCAGAAAAAGGGCTCAGCACTGTACTGCAAAACACCAAAGAAATTACGTCTATTGCCTGGGGACAACCTACACCAGATGTTTGTCGCCTGGTTATTTCATTGCAACACGCGCCCTGGGGTTACCAGGTATACTATGAAAATAACCGTATAACGGTGAGGGTTAAACGTGTACCGGAAAAACTATCCCTGAAAAATATCGTGATTGGCATTGATCCGGGCCATGGTGGCAATAATCCTGGCGCTACGGGTCTTACCGGTGCCGTGGAAAAAAATCTTACGCTGACCCTGGCATTACAACTAAAAGCTTTGCTGGAAAGAGAAGGTGGCACCGTAATCATGTCGCGGTATTCAGAAAAGTTTGTTGCCAATGAAGATCGCCTGTCTTTCTTCCGCCGCGCTAATCCTGACCTGTTGCTCAGCATTCATCTTAACTCTTCCGTAAACCCGGTAGATGTAAATGGTACTGCCACTTACTACAAGCATCCTTTCTGTGAGCCGCTCAGCGCAGCTATTCACGCTCGCATGTTGGAAACCGGGCTGCGTGATTTCGGCAATAATGCAGACTTCAATTTTATCCTGAATAACCCCACAGAGTTTCCGGATGCCCTGATAGAAACCTTGTTTCTCAGCAACCCCGGCGATGAAGAAAAGGTATTACAACCCGCTTTTCAACAGCTGATGGTGGAGAAAATCGTGGACGGGGTGAAAGACTACCTCAAACAAGCAGCAGTAGGGCGATAGCGCGCGAATGTTGTCTGGTACAGGATTATACTGATTAAACTGATTTTTATTTTTTGATTAAAAGAGATTAGGGAAGATAGATGCAGTTATCCGCATTTATCTTCCCTAATTTTTTTATCTTTTAAAATCAAAAAATAAAAATCAGTTTAATCAGTATAATCCTGTACCAGACTAAAAACCGCGGGATACCGTATCCAGGTATGCGGACAACCTTTTGATAGCCGCTGCCACTACCCCAATTTGTTCCTGCGCTTCTGTCCATCTGCGTTGCTCAATGGCTTCTCTCACCCCAGGAATAGTTTTAACACCATAGCCGGTATAAAAGCCAGGGGCATACAGGGTATGTTTGTACCAGGCCCGTGCAGGCAATCCTTTATCGTTGAGTAGTTGTTGCTCCGCCTGATACAGGGCCTTATTCACCCCTGCGCCGGCAGGATGCTTTTTAGCCAGGGTAGCAGTAGAAGAGTCAAGTCCAATTAAGGCGTTTTGTAACGGAGAGAAGTCCAGGTAAGGCACTTCCGATTTCACTGCCGGAGGCGACAAATGCACCGCAGAATCTGTTGCCAGTTCGTACTTATGCTCCCGGATCAGTTGATTATTGATAGTGGTAGATTCCCGCATATTGCTGGTCAACTCAGTCAATTCATTTACATAACTGTTAACTGTTTCATAGAGCTTGCGGAAGTCGAATGGCAGATTAACGGCATCGGCTAAACGCAGTGCTGTATGCCCGGCTGTTTGAGAAAGTACTACCCCGTAGTTGAAGCCAGGATCTTTAAATCGTCGGTAGTTGTCGTAAGAATCGTAGATGGAGTGGTATTCGCCGCCGGCATCTTCTCCCCCAAAACCAAGGTCCAGGGAAGGTATTCCCAGGTGCTGCAGGAAAGACGAATAGTCCGAACCAGAGCCCATAGCACCAATAGAGATCCCTTGCTTAGCCAGCTTTTCTTTCTTTGCTTTGGCAGTACCGGCTTTAAGTACCTCGGCAGCTTGTTTGCGGGCCAGGATACTGACAGTTGTCTGAGGATCGGTAATATCCCGGGCCACCTCGTTGACAAGCGTTTCCAGGGCATGAGAGCCACTGGCACTGAGGAAACCACGGCCATTACCGTCGGAGTTGATATAGGCTACTCCTTTCTCTTTTAATTCAGCGGCATGATCTTCCACCCATTCGGTAGATCCCAGCAGGCCGGGCTCTTCCCCGTCCCAGGCGCAGTATACGAGGGTGCGGTGTGGCTGATAACCTTGTTTATGCAGCTCTCCAATAGCTTTGGCTTCTTCCAGTAAGGCGGCCAGTCCGCTGATGGGATCAGCTGCGCCGTTAACCCAGGCATCGTGGTGGTTACCACGAATCACCCACTGGTCGGGCTGTTCGCTCCCTTTTATTTTGGCAATTACATTATAGAGTGGACGGATTTGCCAGTCGAACGCCAGCTTCAGGTGTACTTTGGCTGGTCCGCCGCCAATATGATAGGTGAATGGTAACGCGCCCCGCCACTCTTCCGGTGCTACGGGGCCTTCCAGTGCTTTCAGCAAAGGCGTGGCGTCGTGGTAGCTGATAGGCAACACGGGAATTTTAAGCAGGTTAGGAGCCTGCAGGCGTTCCAGTCGCCGGGCATTGGCGGTGGCGCCCACATTGGGTGTGAGCGGATCGCCGGGATAAATCACGATGTCCATCACAGAACCGCGTTGTACGCCATATTCATTTTTGAAAGCGCCGTTGGGGTATACGTCACCGTTATAGTAGCCATCGTCTTTAGGATCGGAGTAGATAATGCAGCCTGCAGCGCCGTGTTCCTGTGCTACTTTGGGTTTGCTGCCCCGCCAGGAGTGCCCGTATTTGGCAATCACTATTTTATCTTTTACGCTGATGCCGAGGCGGTCCAGGTATTCATAATCTTCCGGGAGACCGTAATTAACAAATACCAGCGATCCGGTTACGTCGCCGTCGGCGCTCCAGGCATTATAGGTAGGTAGTTGCCCTTCCTGGCCGGAGGTAGCATCTTCTTTCAGGGCGGGTTCTTTCAGTCCGGCTTTATAAGTAGTGGGAGCCGTTAGCTCCAGCACGCGCTCTTTGGGCATGGGGAATAATACCTGGTAAGTCACTATTTCAGCGTCCCAGCCATAGCTTTTAAAGCGTTGCAGGATGTCTTCTGCTACAGCTTTGCCCCTGGCAGAGCCGAGGGGATGTGGGTGAGCAGATAATGCCCGGATGGTTTCACCTATATGACTGCTGCTCAGTTGTTTATCAAAGTCACGTTCCAGGTGTAGTTGTTGGATGGCGGCGCTGTCGGTGTAGCCGAGGAGTTTCTTCTCCTGCGCCATGGTGGTGCCACTGGCGCATAGCAGGAGGGCCAGCAGGCGGAAACAGTTGGTTGACGTCATAAGCAGATCTTGTTGTTAAAGAGGGTTTAGTCATCTAATATACAAATAGTCCACTATATCAATAGACTATTTTACGCGAGTGGTAGCGCACAATAACTTTTGGTTATGATCCATAAATACAGGTTATGGGGCAAATAGTCTACTTAACAAGTAGATTACTCTATATTTGTAAATCCTTTCATAGCTTTAATGTGTGAAACGATTAGGTTAACATCATAAACAGCAGTTATATGGCGAATGCGATTCAGGAGTTTAACGACTACCGTGCTAAAATGAACGAAGTTATACTGGGCAAACAGAACAAAGTCATCAACCGTCTTTTTAACCTGGACACCAATACGTATGCAGAAGGGGCGCTGAGTACCAAAACCAAGGAGATGCTGGGCCTGGTAGCCTCTATGGTACTACGTTGCGACGATTGCATCAAATATCACCTGGGTAAGGCATTTGACGAAGGCGTGACAACCGATGAGATGTATGAAATTTTCGCCGTGGCTAATATTGTAGGGGGCACTATTGTGATTCCGCATACCCGCCGGGCAGCAGAATATTGGGAAGAATTACAGGCGCAGTGACCTTAATTTACAGGTATCTATCGTAACTTTACAGACTCTAAAATTATATTTAACTCATACTAATGTCAACAGCAACTATAGCTCCGCAGGCAGCCCTCACGGCAAAAGACTTTGCAACGGACCAGGAAGTACGCTGGTGCCCTGGCTGCGGCGACTACTCTATACTTAAACAGGTACAAACAATTATGCCTGGCCTGGGAGTTCCCCGCGAAAATATTGTGATTGTTTCCGGTATCGGTTGTTCTTCGCGTTTCCCATACTATATGAACACTTATGGTATGCACTCGATCCATGGTCGTGCTACCGCCATCGCTTCCGGCCTGAAAGCTACCCGGCCTGAACTGAGCGTATGGATTGTAACGGGTGACGGAGATGGCCTCTCTATTGGTGGTAACCATACCATCCACCTGCTGCGCCGTAACTTTGATGTGAACATCATGTTGTTCAACAACCAGATTTATGGTTTAACAAAAGGACAATACTCTCCTACTTCAGAAGAAAATAAAGTGACCAAATCTACCCCAATGGGTAGTATTGACCATCCGTTCAATCCAATGGCCCTGGCCCTGGGAGCAGATGCCACTTTTATTGCCCGCAGTATGGACCGCGATCCCAAACACCTGCAGGAAATGCTGAAACGCAGCCACGCTCACAAAGGCGCGTCTTTCCTGGAAATATACCAGAACTGTAACATCTTCAATGATGGTGCTTTCGAAGCATTTACTGAAAAGAGCAGCAAAGCAGACGAAACAGTGTTTGTAGAACAGGGTAAACCACTGGTATTTGGACCCACCAGGAACAAAGGTATCCGCCTCGATGGCTTAAAACCCGTAGTAGTGGAACTGGGTGGCGAATACTCAGAAAGTGATCTCTGGATACACGATGAAAGCGATTTCTATAAAGCCCAGATATTGACCCGCATGTTTGATGATGTGCGTATTGAAGGCCATTTGCCTCGCCCATTTGGTGTTTTCTACCAGGCAAACCGCCCTACTTATGAAGACATCATGCAATACCAGCTGACCGAAGCCCTGGAGAAAAAAGGCGCCGGCGACCTGGATAAATTGCTGGCAGGTAGTGAAACCTGGACAATAGCATAAAGCTAAAAGCGGAAAGCAAAAAGCTATTAAAGCGAATGACCAGAGCGAGTATTTAAATTACTTATACGCTCTGGTCATTCGCTTTAATAGCTTTTTGCTTTCTGCTTTCCGCTTTATGCTCTATTTATCAGTGTCCCAACGACCCTACATCAAACAATACTTTATAAAGTAATACTACCCCAAAAATGATCAAACTCACGCCTGAAATACGGTTCAGCCATTCTACATTATTCAGGGTAAGCTTATGACGGATTTTATCGGCAACAAATACTTTCAGGATATCTGCAGATAAAACCATACTTAAACATACGCCATAGGTTACAATACGGTGGCTGACAGGTGTAGCACTATACCCGATACATACCGGCAACCAGAAAATAACGACACCCGGGTTGAGGGTATTCATTAAAAATCCGGCTAACCATATTTTGAGGTAATCATGCGTCCCGAACATTTCAGGCTTTTCCTCACCCGTACTGATTTTCACCTTCTTAAAGAGCAAGCCGTAAATACCCATACAAATAAGTAATATACCGCCCACTATTCCAATAGTATGGTTATATCCTTCCAATCCGCTGATAAAAGCAGTAGAGATATTCCCGATCAGCACAAACATGATATCGCTGAAAGACACGCCCAGTGCGAAACTAATGCCTGCCTTAAAACCATTATTAACACTGTATTTTATAATTGCGAATATAACCGGGCCTACCGATAATGATAGAACCAACCCCAGTCCTAATCCCGCTACGATTGCTGCTATCATGCTTATAATTTCCGTGTCACAGGTGCTTCTTAGTTCTTAACTGTTTTTCCAGCAAGGAATTTCTCCCAGTCCTTCAGTTTCTCACCTTTCATTACACGTGGAAACTTGTTCATGGCACCTTCCTTGCCTTTGCAGCGGAGATAGTCAATAAACACATCGTTAGGCAGTATTTCTACAAATACTTCTTTCAATGCAGCAGAACGCTCTACGGCGTAGTCATCGTTTACTTCGCTGAGCGTTTGGTCAATGATTTCACGTACTTTCTCTGCATCTACTCCCGGAGTATCTGTACCCACATACCAACGGTGTGCAAACAGGTTCTGATAAGGGAAACCAGCTACGGTAAACTCTCTTACAGTGATACCCAGTTTCTTCTGTACATTATCTATCGCCTTGTTCATGTTGTCGATACTCATATGCTCTCCGCAAAGGCTGAGGAACTGTTTGGTACGACCCACAATCACAATTTCATGTTCTTTTACAGACGTAAACTTCACCACATCACCAATCAGGTAACGCCATGCACCTGCACAAGTAGAGAGCATCACTGCGTATTCCACATCTTCCACCACCTCATTGATCATGTAAGATTTAGGATTAGGTTTTACCTCTCCTTCTGCATCGAAGTTTTCTTCATTGAATGGAATGAATTCGTAAAAAATGCCTGCATTCAGTACCAGCTTAATACCCCTGGTACCCGGACGGGCCTGGAATCCAAAAGAGCCTTCAGAAGCCATATACGTTTCAATAAACGCAATCGGCTTTCCGAGCAGCTTCTGGAAGCTATCGCGATAGGGTTCAAAGGATACGCCACCATGAATATAAACAGCCAGGTTAGGCCATATTTCGTGAATATTCTTCACGCCATGATACTTGATAATTTCCTCGAACACAATTTGTACCCAGGCAGGTACACCACAAACAGTACCTACGTCCCATTCCCTGGCTTTGCGCACAATCAGTTTGATACGCTGTTCCCAATTGGGTTTCCGGGATATTTTACCACCAGGCTTATAAAAACGGCGAAACCATTTCGGGATATTTTTGGCCTGGATGCCGCTCATATCTCCCTCATAGTAATCTCCTTTCTCATATAATGAAGTAGTACCCCCCAGCATCAGAATCCCTTTTTCAAAGGAACGGGGAGGTATGTTGAAGTTAGCCATAGAATACAGCTGCTTCACCCCTACTTTCTTCACTGTTTTGAGCATTGCTTTGGTAACAGGGATATGCTTACTGGCAGATTCCGACGTACCTGAACTCAATGCAAAATATTTTATCTTTTCCGGCCAGCTCACGTTGGCTTCCCCTTCCAGGCAGCGATACCACCACTCCTTGTGCATTTTGGTATAGTTATGCACAGGTATTTTCTCACGGTATTGCCCAATAAAATTGGGACTATCCAAAATTTCCTGGAATTGATAGTGCCGACCAAACTCTGTCTCCTTGGCCTTCTCCAGCAACCGATGCAGCACCTGCAGCTGGTATTGGCGAGGTGTTCCTAATTTAAACGTGAACTTCTTCCTGATGCGTAGTGACCTGGAAATAAGATTACCTATAATGGCCATTAACTTTCCCTCTCTTTAATTGAACTACAAAAATAAGTGGAATATTGAATATAAGTTGACTGATAATTCGGAATTACAGGATAAGAGTTATCTATAAGTCTTCTATACATACAAAATATCCAAAGATGTAGGCTATAATTCGCAATTCATAATTCGTAATTCGTAATTACCTTTGCGGCATGTTAAAAACAACTTTACTCAAAGCTACTGAAGCCGGCGGAAAAATACTGCAACAATATTTCAATGGCCCTTTCGAGGTGAGCAGTAAAAGTTCCATTAACGACCTGGTAACAGAGGTGGATAAAAGGTCGGAAACCGCTATCATCAACATTATCAGGGAAACTTATCCAGACCATTTTATCTTGAGTGAGGAAGTAGGGGAGATAAAAACCAACTCCTCCGTAAAATGGATCATTGATCCTATCGACGGCACTGTCAACTATGCGAACGGAATCCCCATCTGTTGCGTATCTATAGGGGTAGAACAAGATGGAGAAATGATTTTGGGCGCCGTGTATAATCCCTTCATGAACGAGCTGTTTGTGGCGGAAAAAGGCAAAGGAGCTACCCTGAATGATAAACCCATCCAGGTATCCACCAAAGCCGATGTAGCCACTTCCTGCCTTGTCACGGGATTTGCCTATAAATGGCAGGATATGCCCAATAATCCGTTACAGGTGCTGGGACATCTCATTAAACAGGGGATTCCCGTACGCCGGCTGGGATCTGCCGCCATAGACCTTTGCTGGGTGGCCTGCGGACGATTCGATGGATTTTATGAACATTCCCTCCAGGCATGGGATTCTGCCGCCGGCTACCTCATCGTGGAAGAAGCCGGAGGCAAAGTGACCGACTTCTCCGGAAACCGGTATTCTCCCTATCAAAAAGAAATATTGGCAACTAATAGCCATATCCATAGTGCATTACAAGACCTTGTTAACGGTAAATAAAGATGGAAGAGGAAAGAACAGAAATACAAGACCTGGGGGAATTCGGATTAATCGAGTACCTGACCAGGAACATTGAAATACAAAATGCCAGCACCGTTTTAGGTGTAGGCGACGATGCTGCTGTGATAGATCACTTCGGCAAACAAACCGTAATCAGCACAGATATGCTGGTGGAAGGCATCCACTTTGACCTCATGTATACCCCACTGAAACACCTGGGATATAAGTCGGTTGTAGTGAACCTGTCAGACATCTACGCGATGAATGCCACCCCCACCCAAATTACCATGAGCATTGCCTTCTCTAACCGTTTCTCCCTGGAAGCACTCAACGAATTTTACGAAGGCGTATATGCTGCCTGCGAAAAATACGGCGTAGACCTGGTGGGCGGAGATACCAGCAACTCTCAAAAAGGACTCATTATCAGTGTTACCGCCATCGGTGAAGTAACACCAGATACATTCGTAAAAAGATCTACTGCCCAAAAAGGCGACCTGCTCTGCGTTACCGGCGATTTAGGCGCTGCTTATCTCGGTCTTACCCTGCTGGAAAGAGAGAAGAAAATCTACCTCGAAAGCCCTACCGTAAAGCCTGACCTGGAAGATCAAACCTATATCATTGGCCGCCAGCTAAAACCGGAAGCCCGCAAAGATATTATCGAGTTCCTCCAACAAGAAGACATCTTGCCTACTGCCATGATGGACGTCAGCGACGGACTCAGTTCCGAAATACTCCACATCGCCAAACAAAGCAACCTGGGCGTAGTACTGTATGAAGAGAAAATTCCTATTGCACAGGAAAGCAAGGAAATAGCCATGAAATTTGGCCTGGATCCTACCGCCTGCGCACTAAGTGGTGGAGAAGACTACGAACTGCTGTTTACCATGAAACAACAGGACTACGACAAAATAGTACTCAACGAACAAATCAGCGTGATAGGCTACATGGCCGATATCAGCGAAGGCGCACATATTCATACCAAAGGAGGCAACAAGTTTAAACTGGTAGCCCAGGGATGGAATGCGTTCAAACAGTAGCGATTAGCAGTTAGCTATTAGCTTTTAGCAAAAATGCAGCGGAGAACATAACGTAATATGTTACTCGCTGCATTTTTGCTAAAAGCTAATAGCTAACTGCTAATCGCTACTTCACCACTTCTACTGGTATCACCGGGCTGTTATGCGTAGGTGGCATATCTCCCGCAAATACTGAAAACTTCAGTTGGTACTTACCCGGCTTCTCCGGCATCACTACCTCCAGGTTAATTAAACGCCGCAACACCGCCTTTTCCAGTGTCATGGTTGATTTTACCGGCGGCAACCAATCCTCTTTGGCAGTAAACGCGTATCCCAATACCGGTTCATTGGTTCTGTCCAGGCGGATAGGCTGGTGATAATCATTATTAGGCTGCAGGATCACATTTACATGTTCTCCACGCTTTGCCTTAATAGATTTCAGCGCAGGTTTTAACTGTATAAGTGAGTAAGAATAATAGTCGTTTTGGATGTTGTAGTCCCAGGTACCCAGCACTGTTTTCAGGCTGTCTGTAATCGGAATACCGGCACCCGGATCAAATACTACCATCACGGGCTTCCCCCATAATTCTGTTTCTGTATTCCAGAAATTATACTGACTTCTGCGGGCATAACGGCTGTTAAGGCTGTAAGACAACTGCCCGGTATAAAACATGTACTTCGATGGTCGTTGATAACTGTTCACAAACACCACTGGCTTACCCTGGGCCCGGGCGGCTACCTGGGAAGTCCACACACGATTGTTGTGTATTTCCGGCCTTATCTCCACACCTGGCATAAAATCCCAGATCATATACACCCGCACCACCAATACCAGCAAGAGCGTCACTGGCAGAGTATATACCAGCCATTTTCGCGACCAGCCCTTCCGGACAATCGCCTGATGCGCCAATATCATCACTGGTGTAAAGAGCATCACTGTCCAGTTAGCCTCTACCCTGCCTTTGAAGGTACTAAGCAGGAAAAATGCCAGCACGCCTATTACACAAAATTTAAGCGCCCGCTCAAAGGCATTTTGAATAGGAGAACGGAATGCATAATACAATATCAGCCAGCCCAGTAAAGGCCCAAATAACAGTAGCTGTCCTCCCAGGTAATCCAGTGAATAACTGATATCATAGGAAGAAGCATTTCTGTCTACCAGGTGATATTGCAAAGAAGGGAAACCATGTGTATACTGCCAGTAAATATGCGGCAGGAACAGCAAGGTGGTAATAATACAAGCCACATAAAACTTGAATACCTTCAGTAGGTTGACATTCGATAATACAGTGAAGAAAACCAGTAACACGCCATGATACTTGCTGTAGAACATTAATACCATGGAAATACCCAGTAGAATCGTGTTTTTCCAGGTTTGCTCCTTCAGGAAGTTGCGGTATACCCAGAAGTAGATGGCGGCGAAAAATATCAGCGGCACATCTGGAACAGCCAGCATACCACCTATTTGCATGGCGCCCATGGCGCCTATGAGCAGGTAGAACAACGTATTGTCTTTCGCCGCAATGAGACGGGCGGTTACCCACAACGTGAGCGTGTTCACCAATACAATCAGCAGCCTCACTCCCAACTCGTTATGAAAAATACCATATCCTATTTTGATCAACAGGGCGATCATTGGCGGATGGTCAAAATATCCCCAGTCGAGGTGACGTGAATACACCCAATAATAGGCTTCATCATCCCATAACTCAGAGAAGCAGGCCTGTAACAGGCCCAGCACCAGCCAACCTAGCAGGAACAGATTTTTATATCGGTCTTTTTTAAAGAAGCGAGTTAATGCACTCATGTGGATATACAGTATGATTAATCCTGCGAAGATAGCGCTATTAACAGTATACTGTAGTATTCCAGTTGGAGTCGATTGCCACCAATGCAGCATCATAGCCCACCGCAATACGGCCCAATGCCTGCTCACGGCCTATAGCGCGGGCCGGATACAAGGAGGCCATACGCAATGCCTCTTCCAGCGGAATACCCACCTGTTCTACACAATTACGAACAGCCTGGGTCATGGTTAAAGAAGAGCCTGAGAGTACGCCGGTGGCGCTAACATAGCGATCCTTTTCCCGGAGATAGATATAGTCCCCTTCTTTATTCTCTTCTACGGCATCAGTGATCAGGAATAGCCGTTCTTTCATCATTTTTTTACTGATACGGACAGATGCAAAATCTACGTGGATACCGTCTGCTACAATGCTGGCACAGACCCGGGGGTGGTCGTAAATAGCACCCACAATACCAGGTGCCCGGCTTTCCAGTGGCGACATGGCATTAAACAGGTGCGTAGCATGATGGATACCATTATCAAACGACGTATATGCCTGTGCGTAAGTAGCGTTACTATGACCGGCAAATATGGTGATGCCGGCTGCAGCTAATTGCCGGATCAGTTCCGGATCACAACGTTCCGGCGCCAGCGTCATGATTTTCACCACATCCCGGCCATTTTCCAGGATCCAGTTAATATCTTCCTGTGTAGGGATGCGGATATATTTGTCGAGGTGGGCGCCCTTTTTTGCCGGGTTCATAAACGGACCTTCCAGGTGCAATCCCAGCACGCCTTGTCCGCCTTGCTCCCAATAAGCCCTGATAGCTTTCATGGCTTTCAGCATAATATCGGAGCCAATGGTAGCGAGGGTAGGCATGATCCAGGCGGCGCCGCCAGCTTTGCTGTAGGCTACAGTAGCCGCCAGTGAAGTAACCGATGGATACAACGAAAACAATTGTCCATTTCCACCATAAATCTGTAAGTCAATAAACGCCGGGGCCAGCAAAGCGCCTTCCAGGTCTGTTTCATCGCCGGTAAGCGTTGCTTTTGCCGAAGGCATCACACTGGTGATTTTACCCTGATGGGTACTCACAACATGGTCCTCCAATATTTCCTCACCGGTAAATATGTTGGCGTTGATGTAGGTTACAGACATACGGTAAATTTTTATAGGCTTAATGAACTTCGTATAACTCTAAAGGCAGCCCATCCGGGTCCGCAAAAAATGTAAATCGTTGATTAGTATGAGGATCGATACGTATAAGCTCAGTGGAAACGCCTTTTTGCAGTAATTGCGCTACTGCACTATCGATATCGGTAACAGAGAAGGCCAGGTGACGTAACCCGGCAGCTTCCGGACGGCTCACTCTTGCCGGAGGATCCGGGAAAGAAAATAATTCAATAATGTACTGCTGCCCCAAAGCCAGGTCCAGCTTCCAGGAATCCCGTTCTTCCCGGTACACTTCGCGGATTACCTGCAAGCCCAGCACATCAGTATAAAATGTTTTACTACGTTGGTAGTCGGAACAAATAATAGCGATGTGATGGACGGCTTGCAGGAACATGATTATATTTTATAGCTATTGGCAGTTAGCCATTAGCAGCTAGTATTATGCTTTCGGTAAAATGGTAAATGCATCAGCATCTTTCAGGAAAGGAATATTTTTCCTGATTTCATTGAGATGATCACGTTGAAGGGTATACGTAAAGATATCCTCCTCATCAGATTTCCGGTAAATGATTTCTCCCATAGGGTCAATCAGGCTGGATTCACCACTGTGATAGATATTGTTGCCATCGTTTCCAACCCTGTTTACACCAATTACAAAGCATTGGTTTTCAATAGCTCTTGCCTGCAATAAGGTCATCCAGGCAGTTTTGCGTCTCTGTGGCCAGTTAGCTACATTGATCAGCACATCATAAGCAGGCTCGTTGGTATCGGCTTGTATGTTATTACGCGCCCATACCGGGAAACGCAGGTCGTAACAGATGCTCAGATTAATTTTCCAGCCTTTCACCTGTGCAATCAGGCGCTTATCGCCGGGTTGATAATGATCCTGCTCTCCAGCATAACCAAACAGGTGCCGTTTATCATAGGTCCCATAAGTGCCATTAGGCAGCATCCATACGAGGCGGTTCAGGTACTGGCCGTTCTCTTCAATGATCAGGCTGCCGGTGATAATAATATTTTTCTCTGCTGCTTTTTTCTTCATCCATTGCACGGCGCTGCCATCCATCGTTTCAGCCAGTTTGGACGACTGCATGCTGAAGCCGGTGCTGAACATTTCCGGTAAAACCACTACTTCTGTTCTTTCCTTGATGCTGTTGATTTTTTCATCAAACATGCGGAGGTTGGCTTCTTTGTCCTCCCAATGCAATTGCGACTGTATAAGTGTTACTTTCAGATCTGACATTGTCGGTTATTGTGATCACAAAATTACGGCCTGACGGATTAGAAACTTTTCAAATTATTGCCTGCTTATACGGCTTTATTTGCGATTTGTTCAAGCGCATCATTAATCAACTCTGATTCAAAGCCCCTTTGCAACAGGTATTGCATGGTTTTATACTTGCGCTTTATATCGGTTTCCCCCTTCAGCGATTCATATTTCTTTTCGGTGAGCTTGCGCAACACAGCAGCATAATCTTCTTCATCAATCTCCTCCATTCCTTTCCGGATACAGTAATCAGATACCTGCTTTTGCTTCAGCTCCATTTTTATTTTCTTCCGGCCCCATTGTTTGATACGGAATTTGCCGCCAGCATAGGCTTTGGCAAATCGTTCTTCATTGAGGAAGTTTTCTGCTATCAGTTCGGTAATGGCTTGCTCCACTTCTTCTCCTCTCAGTCCCAGTTCCAGGCATTTGTACCGGGTTTCCTGGTGACTCCGTTCCTGGTAAGCACAAAACTGCCGGAGCTTTAATATAGCTGTTAGCATTTCGCTGTTAGCTTTTAGTGTTTAGTATTTGTAGTTAATGAAAAGCCAGAGCGCTGCTTTTAGTTATCAGCCTTTGCATAAAAGGCTAACAGCTAATCGCTAATGGCCAGCAGCTATCTCACTATCCGCAGCTTGGCATAGTTCAACATGATTTTCTTTTCGCCACCGCCTTTAGGGAATATGATGGTAGCAATCCTGTTGTTGGGGGCACCTTCCAGGCCGGCAATGGTACCAAAGCCAAATTTCTGGTGCTCAACCTGCATGCCGGGTTCCATACCTGCCGGATCATCCGGGGTAAAGTTTTCAGAAGGTACGTGCGTGGTAGCACCGGTGAAAACGGGTTTGGGAGCCGGTTTCTGTGCAGCTGGCTGCGATGATGCCTGAGCCGGTGATTTCTTCTGCATCCGGTCAAACATATTGTTGCTGTTACTCCATCCGGATGTGTTGCCACCACCAAAGGCGTTACGTACACTACCTCCGCCGGCATAACTGCGGTCAATGAACTTCTCCGGCATTTCTTCGAGGAAGCGGCTGGGCTCATTCTGTACCAGGTTACCAAAGCGATAACGGCTATTGGCATAAGTAAGCCAGAGACGTGCCTTTGCACGGGTAATGGCTACATAAAACAGCCGCCTTTCTTCTTCCAGCTCTTCGCGGGTATTGATAGACATGCCGCTGGGAAATAAGGTTTCCTCCAATCCTACTGTAAATACTACCGGGAATTCCAGTCCTTTTGCAGCGTGGATGGTCATCAGCTTCACTACATCACTGTTTTCATCCGTGCCCTGATCTGCATCTGTGAGCAGTGTAATCTGCTGCAGGTAAGAGCCCATACTCTTATCCAGCAGTTCGCCTTCTTCATCGGGGGTTTCTGTAAACTCCTTGATGGAGTTCAGTAACTCCTGCACGTTTTCATAACGGGCAAGACCCTCCGTAGTTTTATCGTTGAATAATTCTTTTACCAGGTTAGTGGATTTACCTACTGCTACTGCTACATCGTACGCATTGTGCGTGGTCAGCAATGCCTGAAAGCTTTTAATCATGATCACAAAAGCTTCCATCGCTTCCACGGTACCGCCTTTGAAACCAAATTCACGGCCTCTTTCCAACACTTCCCACATGGTGATATTGTGTTCGTTGCTCAGTACAATGGTTTTTTCGATGGTAGTTTTTCCGATACCACGCACCGGGTAGTTGATAATACGTTTCAGGCTTTCTTCATCGCGGGTATTCATCGTAATGCGGAGATAGGCTACGAAGTCCTTGATCTCTTTACGTTGGTAGAACGACAAGCCCCCGAAGATGCGGTAAGGTATTGCCTTACGACGCAGGCTTTCCTCAAAGGAACGGCTCTGCGCGTTGGTGCGGTACAGGATTACAAAGTCGCGGTTGTCGTAGTGATTACGCAGCTTTTGTTCTGCAATGGTATCGGCTACAAATTTACCTTCTTCGTTATCTGTGTTGGTGCGTACCAGTTTAATAGTATCACCGTCGGTATTATCTGTCCAGAGATTTTTTTCGATCTGCCCTTTATTGTGGGCAATCACTTCGTTGGCTACCCCCAGGATTGTTTTGGTACTGCGATAGTTTTGTTCCAGTTTTACCACTTTCACATCATCGTAATCTTTTTCAAACTGGAGGATATTTTCTATCGTAGCGCCGCGGAAGGAGTAGATACTTTGTGCATCATCTCCCACTACACAAATATTTTCATTTACGGCACCCAGTAATTTGATGATTTCGTACTGGGCAGGGTTGGTATCCTGGTACTCATCGATCATGATGTACTTGAACTTATGCTGGTATTTATGTAGTACTTCCGGAAATGATTTCAGGAGAATATACATTTTGAACAGGAGGTCATCGAAGTCCATGGCGCCATTCTTAAAGGTGCGTTTGGCGTACATATCGTATATTTTGCCGATGAGCGGCCTGTTAGCGCGCATATCTTCCTGTTGTACCAGGTGATCCAGCTGGTATTCATCTGGCCCCATCAGGCTGTTTTTAGCGGCCGAGATGCGGTTGTAGACAAAGGTGGGTTTATAGTGTTTATCATCGAGGTTAAGCTCGTTGATAATGGTTTTGATAACGCTTTTGGCGTCGTCAGAGTCGTAGATGGTAAAGTCGTTTGGATAGCCCAGTTTATTGGCTTCTGCGCGGAGCAGGCGGGCAAATACGGAGTGGAAGGTACCGATGTAAAGATTACGGGCTTCGCTGCCACCGAGTATTTTCTCCACCCTTTCTTTCATTTCACGGGCGGCTTTATTAGTAAACGTGAGTGACAAAATATTAAACGCGTCCACTCCATTTCGCATCAGGTGTGCGATACGGGTGGTCAGCACCTTGGTTTTTCCCGAACCGGCGCCTGCTACAATCATCAAAGGGCCGTTAATATGTGTTACTGCTTTCCGCTGTTGTTCGTTAAGCTCGTCTAAATAATTTGCCTTCATCACGACTGCTGTTTATATTTATTTATAGTAAGATGAGTATTTCAGAAGGGTGTAAAAGTACGAAAAGAAATACGGATTTTGTCTTTATCAGGATTAGACTGATTAAGCTGATTTTTATTTTTTTGATTAATAAGATTTTAAAAAGATAAAGGGAAGATATTAGCGAAAGTTATTCACTAATGTCTTCCCTTTATCTTTTATAAAATATAAAATCAGCTTAATCAGTCTAATCCTGATAAAGATAAAATTCGCTTATGGTTTAGCTCCCAATGCTTTCATGAACCGGAAATGCGATACCACGGCTCCCTGCATAGTAGGAATGCTGTTGTAAGGCAAATTATGCTCCGCACATTTGGCGGCCACAATTTTGCTGAGTGCAGGATAATGTACGTGACTAATACGGGGAAACAGGTGATGTTCTACCTGGTAGTTTAATCCACCTACGAACCAGGAAATCAGTTTATGACCAGGCGCGAAGTTAGCCGTGGTTTTTATTTGATGGATAGCCCATTCGTTTTCAATTACTTTAGCATCTTCTCCGGCGGCTTCAAAAGTGGTTTCTTCCACTACATGCGCAAGCTGGAATACAATGGCCAGGGTAAAGCCCATCACCACGTGCATCACCGTAAAACCAATTCCCCAGGCTTTCCAACCCAACAAAGCAATTGGAAGTGCAATGTAAAATACCATGTACAATACTTTACTGCCCCAGAAAACCATATGATCGGTTAATTTCATGGGTTGCAGTGGCGTGGTATATACTTTACGACCCAGGTATTTTACAAAGTCCATGATAAACACCCAGGCAAAAGAAGATATAGCGTATATCAATACTACATAGATATGCTGAATACGGTGCATAGGGACCCATTTCTGGGAGCTGCATTGACGCATCAGCGGGCTTTTCGCAATATCGTCGTCCAGTCCGTCTACATTGGTGTAAGTATGGTGAATGATATTATGTTTCTGTTTCCAGATGAAGGCGTTGCCGCCCAGTGCATTTAGTGTAAGGCCCAGGGTATCATTTACCCGGTTGTTGGTAGAATAGCTGCCATGACAGGCATCGTGCATTACATTGAATCCGATACTGGCCAATACGAAACCCAGCACCGCACATAAGGTTATCGAGAGCGCCGCAGGCATGGTGATAAACAACAACGACACATACAAGGCTACTGCTACCGGCAGCAAGATCGCTGTTTTAAGATACAGCTTCCAGTTGCCGGTTTTCCGGATGTTATTTGACTTAAAATAGTCTTCCACGGCCGATTTCAGCGCAGGAAAAAACATCGCATTCTTGTTGTTGAAAGTTACTTTTGGCATATTTAATTGTTACGTCCGGCATACAGACAGTTCTAGGACACCCGGAATATTTTGAATACTGTGCACGCTAAATAACGGTTTTAAACCGGTAATTGTACCTTTTCTTTAATAATAAGTGGTTATTTAACAAAGAATTGTGCTAAAAGGCAGCATGTGAAGATACGTGGTATTTTCCGGATTAAACAAAAGTCTGCAAACGGGCATACAGCAGGCTCACCGTTTATCCGCAATAGGTTAACAGATAATACAGCAGGTTTCACTAACAACAATTTGAAGCTGATTACCGGGTATTCATAGTGTTATAGCATCAGCTGACAGTGGGTTTGCCAAGGGTTTGCAGACTTCTGTGTCCAAAAGCCTGAGTGGGTTAAATTATATCATTCAATACAGTACATCAGTGCCTGGTAATGCGGGTTTTCAACATTTTACGGGCAAAGTGAATACGACTTTTCACGGTACCCAAAGGTTCGTTCAGGATGGCTGCAATTTCATAATACTTGTAGCCTTCAAAATATAACAGAAACGGCTGTTTGAAGATGACCGGCAGATTGTATACGGCCATTTGTACATCTTTCACACGCAGGTCTGATTCTGCAAAATTCCCGATAGCACTTGGCTGATGGCTCAACAGGTAGTCTCCTACCGCATTGTCCAGCAACCGGTACTGGCGGTTACCACGGCGATAATTATTAATAAAAATGTTTCGCATGATGGTATACAACCAGGCCCGTATATTGGTACCTGCCAGGTACTTATCGCGGTTAGACAGTGCTCTGAACAGCGTTTCCTGGTAAAGGTCTTTTGCTGATTCTGAATCTTTAGTTAGGGTAACTGCGTATGGGCGCAGGAAGTCAGCATTGCCCAGTAATAAGTTGTTAAATTCGGTGGATGACATAACGGTTAACTTTAAGTTATTTCACAATTTGCTACGGCAGCCGGTTCAATGGCCAGGGGGAGACTGCATATAATGGTAATAGTAAGCCGCCGGTTCTCCATCCCGGGTTGGTTTTGCTGGCACCTGTAACGCTTTAACAGGGCAATATCCAACACCCTGAAAGCAGTGCAGGTGCCTTAATCAGGTGTTGTTATCATCAGGAATAGTTTTAGTTAAAGAATAAGCTTGCATGTGGGGTACTTTTAAAAATAGTAAACAGGGTATTGTATCTTAACTTCAGCTATTGTTTTCAGCGCCGGTTACGGAGTCTGAAAGACAATGATATCAGCATAATACCAGTAACAATTGCATAAATCCCAAACATCCAGGTAAGTGTTACGGCGGCAGCAACGGGGTTGGTGACCAGGAGGAGACCGAAAATAATGGTCAGTAAACCACCGGCAATATACCAGCCTTCTCCCGTGATAACTTTCCTTAACCTGATCGCCATAATCAATTCAAATAATCCGGCTATCATGGCCCAAAATGCAATCAAGTATATGAGCGCTGCACCAGTGGCAAACGGATTATAAAATGTGAGGATGCCGAATATAACGCCCAGGAGCCCGGAGATAAGAAAGATGCCCCAATTTTCAGTTGTTTTACGTGCTGCAATGGCGCCAATAATAGCAAATAATCCGGCGATAAAAAGATAGGCACCAATAAAAACAATGAAAGTGGCAAAGGTAATACCAGGCCATCCAACAGCCAGCACACCCAATGCCAGGGCGAAAATTCCTCTCAACAAAAAGATCCACCAATAAGCGCTATAAAAATTAAGCATGCATTCTCAGTTTAAGGTTTCACAAAACGTAACAATATCATGGCAGGGTATACCATTGCGTGCAAATAAGTGTTTCCGTATTATTCTGAACAACCAGGACTACTAAAACTAAACTAGGTGTCTAAAAAAAAATGCATGAATACCAGGTACTTCCGTCACATCGATAAATTAGAACACAAGGGTGCTCACCTTGTGGGATAGCTTTCACTCTCAGTTAAAAAGGTGGCGGAGTTTTCACGAACAACAACAGCTTCGTTAAAAATGTTTAGTGGGAGCCTGACGCTCAAAAAAAATAATGGCCTGATAACATTTTACCGAACGGATTCCTACATTCACCAATTTCATAACTCTGAAAGAAAGTATATAATGACTCTTTGCGGCAAAAAAGACGCTCTAACACAATTTAAAAAATTTTGTTAAAATAAACAAATAGGTTTCCTTACTATCTAAAACGTTAGATAATACTGCATTTTAAGCATGATTTTTACTGTAGAGTACGCTTTTGTTTTACTTTTCGTGCCGGTCTACAATCAATTTATGCTCGCGGTTAGCGATATCCCAGGCCGTATAAAAAACGAGACGGGCCCGCTTCGCCAGCAATTCATAGCTGATCTTGTCTACGGTGTCTGTTGGTTGGTGGTAGTCGGCGTGTGTGCCATTAAAGTAAAAGATAATAGGGATGTTGTGTTGTGCAAACATGTAGTGGTCTGACCGGTAGTAAAAAGCTTCCGGATCATTGGGGTCATTGTATTTATAATCCAGTTTAAGTTTTGTGTAGGTATTATTGGCCTTTTCATTGATGGGACGTAACTCAGAGCTGAGTTTATTGTCGCCAATGATATACAGGTAGTTCGTATCTTTCTCGTGGGCCGGATCAATGCGGCCAATCATATCGATATTCAGATCAGTAACGGTATTGGTTAATGGGTAAGTGGGATGATCTGTATAATAAGCAGATCCCAGCAACCCCTTTTCTTCTCCTGAAACGGTCATAAACACCATGCTTCGACGGGGACCGTGTCCTTCCTTTTTTGCACGGGCAAAAGCTGTGGCAATCTCTATCACTGCGCTGGTACCGGAACCATCGTCGTCAGCCCCATAGAATATTTTGTCTCCTTCTTTTCCGAGATGGTCATAATGCGCGGTAATAAACACCAGTTCGTCTTTTTTGTCGGTGCCCTCCAGGTATGCCAATACATTAGACGGATGTAATACGGTCGCTATTTTATCAAATACAATATGGATGGGCGTTTTAATAGTAGTGGGTATTTTCCTGCCTTTCTCCAGGTCCTCCAGCAAGGTTTCGCCGGAGCTAATGCCCATAATAGCGGCAGCCAGCGCGGGTGTAATGAAGTAGGTGTTGGGTTTGCCAACAGTATCTTTTTCCCAGTAAAGACCCGTAGTACGGAGTTTTTGCTGATTTAATGCGCTGAAACGGCCGGCAGACGGTGAAATAACCAATATGGCCGAGGCGCCTTTTCCTCCAGCTATTTTTATTTTGTCTTGCAATGTGCCTTTATCATGACCCGGGCCTTTTTTAACCACATCTCTGATCATGACTACCTGTCCTTTTATATCAAGCGTACCATAATCGTCATAGTCTCCGCTAACAATGCCCCGGTCAGCATAGATCACCTGTGTGGCATGGATGTCCTGCGACTGCCCCGAGCGCAGGTCCGACAGGAAATCATGTCCATACAAAAAGGTCTTGTTTTGCACGGTGATGGTACTTTGCCGGAGGCTATCTGAGTATAAAGGATAGTACTGCTCCCATTTACCGTTGGCACCTGGTTTCAGGCCTGCGGCGGCGAACTGGCTGACAATATAAGCGGCTGCTTTTGCCTGGCCGGGTGTAGCAGTTTCCCGTCCTTCCATGGCTGGTCCGGCAATAACATGTAATTGTTTGCTCAGGCCGTCGGCTGTAATGGTTTCACCATACCTGGCTGCCACTGTATTGTTATCCACAGCAGTATTGAGCTGTGCCTGTGCAGCAGAAATCAAGAACAAACAGATGACAACCAGTACAACTCTCATGGAGTATTTTTTTAATTGACGAATTATTTAAATAAAAAAAGAGCCGGTTGAAAGCCGGCTCTTTAATATTACTACATTTTCGTGTATTCGTTACAGTAAAAAGTGATATGTGGCTGTAAACCTTTACAGGCAGGCCATTTTACGTACTCTATCCTGGTGGCGTCCTCCTTCAAAAGGAGTATTGATAAACGTTTCCACCATTTCGGTAGCTACCGGGATATCTACGAAACGGGCCGGGATACACAGCACATTGGCGTTATTATGGGAACGGGCCAGTCTCGACAACTCTGCGCCCCAGCAAATAGCAGCGCGGATACCCTGGTGTTTGTTGGCAGTGATAGCTACGCCGTTGGCGCTGCCGCAAACCAGGATACCAAAGGCAGCCTGTCCTCTTTCAACCGCCGTAGACACCGGATGTGCATAGTCCGGATAGTCAACAGAATCTTTCGAATGTGTACCATAATCCTTTACCTGCAAGCCTTTTGATTCCAGGAAGGAGATCACTTCTTCTTTATACTCAAACCCTGCATGATCTGAACCAATAGCTACAGGCAGCGTAAAATTGAATATCGTATTTTCCATTTCAGTTACTTGTTTTCAGTTAGAGATAATTAAGACCACTCTTCCACTTCCGTTTTCGCCAGCTTGTCTTCGCGATCTTTCAGCGCTTTTTTCGATATAAAGATACTGATTTCATAAAGACAGTATAAAGGTACGAATACGATCAGCTGATCGATGATATCCGGTGGCGTAATAACGGCAGCCAGGATCAGGATCACCACAATAGCGTGACGTCTGTATGAGCGCAGGAATTCCGGTGTAAGAATGCCCAGTTTGGTGAGGAAAAACACCAGGATAGGCAATTCAAACAATAATCCCATACCCAATACAATCTGGGTCATCAGGTCAAAGTAATCGTCTATAAAAAACTGGTTTACTGCTTTGGTAGTTACGGTATAAGATGCCAGGAAGTTGATGGTAAAAGGTGCCATCAGGAAATAGGCGAAAAAGATACCGAGGAAGAATTGAAAAGATACCCAGAAAATAACGCCTCTGGCACCTTTCAGCTCTCTTTCTTTCAGGGCAGGCTTAACGAAGCGCCAGAATTCCCAGAAAATGTAAGGAAAGGCACAAACGAAGCCGATCATGAAGGCCAGTTTAAATTGCAGCATGATCTGCCCCACCATCTTAAAGTTCAAAAATTGGACCTTTACAGGCGTAATACAGAGCTGATCACCCAGGCCTACCCAATGACTGATTTTGCACAGTGCTATATAAGAAGGAAAGGTCGCATTTGTGGGTCCAAAGATGACGTTGTCGAGAATTTCCTGTGTGTATACAAAGCCAAATATGCTAAATGCAACAATTGCCAAAGCTGATCTGACGAGGTGCCACCGGAGATCTTCCAGGTGATCAAAGAAAGACATTTCTGCCTTATCGTCATTATTCGAAAAAAATTTCTTTAACATACTTTATACGGTCGAACGATGTTGAATACAGTTTCTGCTTAAGGATCACAAATATAGCTGTTGCATACTACAAATTACAGTAGCACACTTATAAAGTAGCCTATTTTAATGTTGCTTTAAGTAGTTGTTGAAAGATCGCCTGTAAATGCGTACGTAAAAGAGAAGGAGATGGATGGAGTAGGGTAAAAAAAAGAGCCAGCCCGAGAAGAATCAAGAGCCGGCCTTTCATCCATTGTTTGTTAACCCCAAAAAAGTTGAATTCGAGAATGTCTTTAGCTTCCAGTTAAACTACCTACCTAATTGATGGCAAGCGTTCAGAATAAGTAAGAATCCCTGGTCGCGTTTTATTTGTAATACAAAAATAACAAGAATTATTTTATTATCAATGTTGGAACACTTTTTTTACAACCTTTTAACAAAAATCAAATCATTGTGTTACATCATCTGAAGCAAATGTATACAATCCGTGTTAAATTCCTACTACTTTTTTTAAAAACGTTTTAGCAAAATTGTTATTGTCTCGTTAACCCGAACATTATAAAAAAAATTATATCATATTAATATCGGATACGTCAACCAATTCAACGGGTACGTCTATACCAACATCTTCATCTTCACCATTTCGATCCTGGTGTCCGTAACATTCAGAATATCAAACTCATAATCATCAATTATAATACGTTCCTTGATCTTAGGAATGGTCTCATGGTGATTGATTATGTATCCTGATAATGTTTCACTTTCATCTTCCGGAAAATCCAAACCATACCTTTCATTCAAGTAATCAAGTTCTAATCTTCCAGAAAAAATATATTCTTTTTCGGCAATCTGCTTTTCTACAAACTCTTCCTCATCATGTTCATCTTTTATTTCACCGAAAATTTCTTCCAATACGTCTTCAATTGTAACGATACCAGCTGTTCCACCAAATTCATCTACTACCCACGCAATGCTTTTACGTTCTTTATTGAACTTGCTGAGCAGGTCTATAGCGCTCATGGTTTCAGGAACCGCGAGGATAGGATGAATGATACTGTTAATGTTTTTCGGATCCTTGAACATGTCCAGCTGATGGATATAACCCAGGATATTATCAATAGTACCTTCGTAGATTACAATTTTTGAGAGCTTGGTTTCCATGAACTTCTTCCTTGCATCTTCAATAGGGCGCTGCATCTCCAGTGCTTCTATTTCTTTACGCGGAATGAGACAGCCACGGATTTTTACATGCGCCAGTGATAAAGCATTTTCAAACAACTCGGTATTTAACTCCTGGTTATTTTCTCCCAGGTGTTGTTGCGACTGCCGTACGAAATGCTCTACATCCACGCGGGTAAAGGATTCACCATTCTCTACCAGCCGTACATTAAAGAGATATTTCAACATCCACTCGGATATTGATACGAGTACATTACCGATCACATACAGCGGCTTTGCCAATATAGAGATAGGTAATGCAAAAAAGCCCAGCAATGCTTCCGGCCTGGACCTGAAAATAGCCCTCGGCACAAAGAAGCCCAGGAAAAGCATAATGAAGGAAGCCAGTATTACTTCCAGGAAAATAACAAAGGGCTGCATACCTGTAGCGGCCGATTGTCCCATGAAAGCATCCCATGCCGGCTGGAATACACCTGCCACCATGATACCATAAATGACTACCGTAATAGTGAATCCAACCAGGCTGGTGGCCAGGAAACGACTGGGGTTTTCATTCAAACCAGCTAAAATTTTGCCGGTGGCCCGGCCTTGCTTCTTTTTGAGCTCAATGCTAAGCTTATTAACATTGGCAAATGCAGCTTCTATACCAGCAAAGAAGCCAGCCAGCAATACCAGGAAAATCAGAATAATGATTGTGTATCCGTCCATCCTAACAAAAATAACGAATTAGGAAAACCAACGATCACGCCGCTACTTTATATTTAAAAAATCTGTTACCAGCTTTTTTACTTCTTCATACGCTTTATCCAGTTGATCGTTGACAACAATCTGATCAAACTCGTGCGCGAAAGACAGCTCGTAGCGGGCTTTTGCCAGGCGTTCGTCCAGCGATGCCTGGGTTTCTGTTCCTCTTTCACTGAGCCGTACCCGCAAAGCATCTAACGATGGAGGCTGTATGAAAATAGTGAGCGCGTTCTGATGATATTTTTCTTTGATCGATAAAGCTCCTTTCACATCAATGTCTACCATAGGGATCTGCTCGTTATTCCAGATACGTTCCAGTTCACTTTTCAGGGTACCATAGTATTTACCTGCATACACCATTTCATATTCTGCAAAGGCATTCTCTTCTATTTGTTGATGAAATTCGTCGGCAGATAAAAAGTAATAATCTTTTCCGTGTACCTCTGTTGGCCTGGGTGTACGGGTGCTGGCGGAAATAGAAAATGCCAGTACCGGCATATTTGCCAGCAATTTTTTCACGATGGTAGTTTTACCTGCCCCGGAAGGTGCAGTAACGATGATGATCTTTTTTTCCATTACTATAATAATACAATCAATAATGTTGCGGGTAACTTCAAATGCACAACCCAAAAACGGGCAAAATGTTTTACCGGTTTTTGGGTTGTACGGGCTTTTAGCCTGTTGCCTGTCGCTTTAAGAAAATGCGGCGGGCTTATATTTCGCCATGCGCTTATACTCTTTTGATATCTGCGCCCAGTTTTCTCAACCTCTCGTCGATGTACTGGTAACCGCGGTCTATCTGGTCGATGTTCTGAATGGTGCTCTTTCCTTCTGCGCTAAGGGCGGCAATCAGGAGGGATACACCGGCACGGATATCGGGCGATGACATGGTAATACCACGTAACGCGTGCTGACGGCCTAAACCAATCACCACGGCACGGTGCGGATCGCACAAAACGATCTGGGCGCCCATATCTATCAGTTTATCCACGAAGAACAAACGGCTTTCAAACATTTTCTGGTGAATCATTACACTACCTTTTGCCTGTGTGGCTACCACCAGCACAATGCTCAGCAGATCCGGTGTAAAGCCTGGCCATGGGTGGTCCGAAATAGTAAGGATAGAACCATCGAGGAATGTTTGTATTTCGTAGGAATCCTGGGAAGGAATATAAATATCGTTCCCCTGAATTTCCAGTTGTATTCCTAACTGGCGGAATTTCTCCGGGATAATACCCAGGTTTTCAACACCCGCATTCTTAATTGTGATTTCGCTTTGGGTCATTGCCGCGAGACCAATGAAAGAGCCTATTTCAATCATATCCGGCAACATGGCGTGCTCACAGCCACCCAGTTCTTTTACGCCTTCAATGGTCAATAAATTAGACCCTACCCCGCTAATACGGGCCCCCATGCGGTTCAGCATTTTACAAAGCTGCTGCAGATAAGGTTCGCAAGCCGCATTGTAAATGGTAGTGGTTCCCTGTGCCAGAACGGCTGCCATCACAATGTTGGCAGTACCGGTTACACTGGGTTCATCCAGCAGCATGTAAGTGCCTTTGAGTCCTCCTGCTGTTTCCAGGCGGAAATAGTTATCGTCGGCATCATATACAAAGCGGGCACCCAGTTTCTCGAAACCGATGATATGGGTATCCAGTCTGCGTCTGCCTATTTTATCGCCTCCCGGCTTAGGAATGAATGCCTTGCCAAATCTGGCTAACAGCGGCCCCGCAATCATTACAGACCCACGGAGACGGCCTGATTTCTTTTTAAACTCGGGGCTTTCCAGGTATTGCAGGTCTACTGCATCTGCCTGGAACTCGCATGTATCGCGACTTATACGATTTATTTTTACACCTGCATCTCCTAACAACTCTATCAGCAGATTTACATCTACTATATCCGGAATATTGGTGATGGTTACCTTTTCCGGGGTCAACATCACTGCACTGATGATTTGTAAAGCTTCGTTTTTGGCACCCTGGGGTATAATTTCCCCCTTTAAGCGGTTGCCGCCTCTTACTTCAAAAGCACTGCTCACTTGTTCCTGTTTTTGTTGTATTTGTTATTGTGCTTATTGTTATTGTTTTTGCCGCCACCGCCGCTGTTACTACCGCTTTTGAATTTATTTTGCTGGAAGCTTTTGCGTTTGTTGGTAGAACGGAACTGATCGCCGGCGCCGGCTACGTTACCATTACTACCACTGGCATTGAAGTTAGCAGGATTGCTGCTGGCTACGTGGGAAGTGTGACCTGGGTGATATTCCAGCTGGTTGTCGGAAATAGCCAGCAATTCGGCCTTAATGGCGTCATCGTGAACACTTTCTTTGTGCCAGTTAGTATAGGCCAGTTTCATATAGTTACCTATACATTGAGTAAATCCTTCTTTTTTCTCAGGATTTTCTTCATGTACGGCCTTATCTATGATCATTTCCAGGTTTTTACCGAAGTGGCGGTTCCTGGGATATTTCTTAGGGTAAGAAAGTCTGTCGGGTTTGGCTCTCAGCTTTTCGATGGTAGGAATCGGATAAGGCGATTCTACTTTCAGGTTAAAATTGGAGATGTTAAAAATATGGTCCCATAATTTATGCCTGAAGTCTTCCACATTACGTAAATGCGGGTTCAGCGTACCCATCAGCTCTATTACAGCCATGGCATTACGCTGACGCTCATCGTCGTCTTCTATGGTTACCAGGTACTCCACCATTTTCTGGATATTCCTGCCATATTCCTTCATTATCAGGTAATTACGCGTGGTATTGTATTCCATTATTAGTATTTAAAAAAACATTATTTGATGATGGGACATCTTAGTGAAGAAAATTAATCGGCAACATCTATGCAAACATAATAAAAAAATATGGGAACAATTTGATATGGAGCGGAAAGCCGAAGGCAGAAAGCAAAAAGCTATTTTAGTAGTTCATCATTCGCTAAAATAGCTTTTTGCTTTCTGCCTTCGGCTTTCCGCTTTTTTATACTAGTTTTAGTCAATGCAAACAAATAAACTCCCCATACTTTTTTTACATGGCGCATTAGGTGCCACCTCTCAATTTCAGCCACTGGCAGACGCATTAGCCGAACATTACGATGTGCATCTGCTTAATTTCAGCGGCCATGGCGATGCTCCTTTTTCAGAACAGGGATTCAGCATACAGGTATTTGCAGCAGAAGTGTTATCCTATTTAGAAAGCCGACAGCTGGACTTTGTACACATTTTCGGATATAGCATGGGCGGCTACGTTGCCATGTACCTGGCCCGGCACTACCCGGAAAAGATTGGCCGGGTGATTACCCTCGCCACCAAATACAACTGGAATGAGGCCACCGCAGGCAAGGAAGTAAGACAACTCAATCCAATACTAATTGAAGAAAAGGTGCCGGCATTTGCGCGGATCCTGGAAGCCCGGCATACTGCCAACGACTGGAAAACAGTAGTAACCCGCACTGCCCAGCTTATTGAAGAACTGGGGCATCAGTCGCTGCTGAAACATCCGGACTATGCGCAGGTGGCAAGTCCCTGTATGCTGATGATGGGAGATCACGACAACATGGTATCCTTCCAGGAAACCATTGAAGTATACAAAGCCTTGCCCCTGGCCCAACTGACTATTATGCCGGATACCCCGCATCCGCTGGAAAAAGCAGATGTGCCGTTACTGGCTTATTACATTAAAAGATTTACTACCCAGCAGATCTAGTGTATTATTCGCCCATGGCGATTTTCCCCCAGCTATCCAACTCGTCGGCTGTCCACAGTTCGGGGAAAAAGACAATCCGTTTGTTCTTTGGGGGAAGGAACTGTTGCCAGTTGGTACCACCGGTAGCGGCAATATCTTCCGGGCTTTTATGCAGGTATCTTACCGCTGATTTATAGTGCATCAATGGCCAGCGTACATTGATGTTTCCGTCATATTCCCTTAAAAATGGCGCCACTGTTGCCTGATCTTCCGGGGAAAGGCGCTGGTAGCAGGCTTGTAGATTAGCATCTTTATAACTGGTAGCCAATTGCAGGAAGGTGTCCATATATTTCAGCTCAAACTGGCGCAGGGTCAGTGTTTTTTTACCCGTAGCCAGTTCAGTAGCACCGCTTCTCCAATAGATGTTATCCAGCACACCTTTTAAATCCAGGTGGGCAACATCCGGGCGCATGGGTTCGTATACCAGGTTATTCAACCGGGTAGAGCAGATTTCGATCATGCGGAATTGTCCGCTCTGGAAGCCGCTGGCAGGGAGCAGTGCCATGCGGAATTGCAGGAACTGTTCCTTATCCATCCCATCCACCATTATTTCAAATGAGTTAATGAGACTGCGGAAATAGTTGTTAATTCTCTTTAGCTGGGTAATAAAAACTTCCGCTGACAGTACGGGTGCAAAGCTGATTTGCTCAATAGCCTGCAGTGATAATTTAAAATACAGTTCCGTGATCTGGTGATAAATGATGAATATTCTTTCATCAGGAATCGGCGTGCGCGGGTGTTGCAGGTTCAGCAACACATCCAACTGAATATAGTCCCAATAAGTGAGGTAGTCCGCGTACAGAAGACCATCCAGGTAGGATGACAGGTTCTGGCCCATGGCGGCATACTTTTCTTCCAGCCGCTGAATTTTTTCGGCAATTTCCGTGGTAACCATGGTGAAAATTTATCTTTAAGAATAAAAAAGCAAATGGACCCACTTTCTCATCCCTAAAAATCATTTTACTCCACCACGTTGATTGTTCTGTAAAAGCTTTCTTCGAGAGAGATCAGGGTTTCAGTCCTTTCAATACCTTTAATTTTCTGTAGTTCATCATGAAGAATACGACGAAGCTGCGTAATATCTTTACAGATGATTTCCGCAAACATGCTATAGCTGCCAGTCGTATAATTGAGGCGTACCATTTCCGGTATCTTTCTTAACTCCTTGGCTACCGTATCATACATGGAGCTTTTTTCCAGGTAAATACCAATAAATGCAATTACATCATAGCCAATCATTTTTAAATCTACATGTAATTTAGTACCTTTAACTACACCCAGTTCTTGCAATTTCTTCATTCTCACGTGGATAGTCCCCCCGGAAACGAATAATTTCTTCCCAAGGTCGGCGTAAGAGATCTCCGCATTAGACATCATCTCACTGATAATCTGCAAATCGAGTTTGTCAATATTCAAATTGTGGCTCATTTTTACAATTTGTTTTTGAATGTTTTAAAGTTACATGCAAATATTTAAAAAATATCGAAAATTCCAAAATTTTCCTTAAAAAATTTGCAAGAAACAACCCATCTCTTTAGATTTGCATTATAATCATTACCAAACAGGTTAACGAAAAGCAATAACAGGTAACGGTTTCACATATTGTGGGATGATGAAATTGGCAGACATGCCCTCTTGTCTCGGGGGTGGGGATCACAGGATAAACGTAGTATAATTGGGTTGACCACTAATCTTACTTGTGCTATAGCTAACTGCCCCGTGGAGGTTCGACTCCTCCTCCTACAGCTTAATTGGTTTAAAGAGCTCGTAAGTTATCATGCTTACGGGCTTTTTTTATGTCCGCTCCTCTCCCTCTTTCCTGCGTTCCGGATGCTTAACCCATTCCATAAATTATCATGATTATAGTCTTTATATATTTTAATTCAATATGTTATACATTTGAATTAATAAACCTATATTATTATCATGAAGAGATTACTACTCGGAACCCTTGTTTTGCTGGCATTTAATGCAGCCGTTATTTTGACCCAGATGAGCTGTAAAAAAGAAGCCCATGCCGACACTCCTGCTCCCGGCACTACTGCCCTGAAACAGCTGGACCTGGTTATTTACACCAAATCCTTTAATGGCAGCACCAAGAAAAATGAACTCTGGATATCCAAACTGGATGGTACAGACAATCATGAAATAAAAGTAACACTGCCTGATAATGTACGGGTAAGCGATGAAGCATCCCTGACACCAGATGGTAAAAAAATTGTATTCAGCGCTGTACAAAATACCGTAGCCGCTCCCAACAACTGGGGAGATGGAGGTATATACACCTGCGACCTTGATGGCAAAAACGCTAAAAAAATCATCGACGCCAATCCAGACGGATACCTGATGCTGCAAGGCGCCTACTAATTTTTAGATTAAACTAAAGTGAAACTGCCGCCGCTTATCCCGGTGGCAGTTTCTTTTCAGCCCTGCCCTTCGAACTGGCAACCGGCGCATTTGCCACCCTACCGCCTGCTCCATCTCCCCAAACCCCTCGCTCATTCAAAAATTCCCAGTATTTTTGCCCCAAATGGGACAAAAAAAATTAGAACGATTTGCTGAAATCGAAACCTTCCCCAACGTATTAATATACCCGGAAGGTATGCAGGGAAAATGGAATGAATTCTTCAAAAACAGCCATCCTGTTACATTAGAACTGGCTTGTGGGAAAGGAGATTATACCCTGGGTATGGCCCGGCTATTCCCTGATCAAAACTTTTTAGGCGTAGATCTGAAAGGCAATCGCATCTGGAGAGGCGCTAAAACCGCCCTGGAAGAGCCATTACCTAATGCTGCTTTTTTACGTACACAGATAGACAAACTCAACAACTACTTTGCACCCGGAGAAATAAAGGACATCTGGATCACCTTTCCAGATCCCTTCCTGCGCAACTCCAAGTCAAAGAAAAGGCTGACCCATCCGAAATTCCTGCAATTATTTCAACCATTGCTGGCACCGGGCGCCACTATTAACCTGAAAACAGACTCCCCCCAGCTCTACGCTTTCACACAGGAAGTAATCAGCGCGGCGGGATGTACCCTGATAGAAGATATTCCAGACGTATATGCGTTACCGGAAGTTCCACCATTATTAAAAATCCAGACCTACTATGAAGGTATGCACCTGGCCGATGGCAGAACAATCCGTTATCTCAAATTTCAATTGCCTGCCGCTCCCCTGAACTGGCAAAGCATTAAACTGCCTTCAGATGAAGCAACCGTTGGTGGAGAAGATTGATTTCTACTATAACGCCCAGGGCTATATGGTATTTACCGAAAAATTTCACCTCGACCGGGGCTTCTGTTGTGGTAATGGCTGCAGACACTGTCCTTTTGATTATGAAAAAGTACCTGAACCCAAAAGAACTACCCTCCTCGCCCAGCGCAGGGAAAACGAAAAAGGAGACCGGTGAAAAGGTTTCCTTTTTCGAAACGGTATTTAAGATAGCCCGCACTGTACCACGCGGACGAGTCACTTCGTATGGTGCCATTGCAGACGCTTCCGGCTTAAAACTCACCGGCCGTATGGTAGGCTGGGCCATGAATGCCGCCGGAAACGCCAAACCGGCTGTACCCGCTCATCGCGTGGTTAACAGCAAAGGCGAACTGAGTGGCCGCCATCATTTTGCTACCCCCACCCTGATGAAAGAATTACTGGAACAGGAAGGTGTGGTGGTAAAAGAAGATAAAATAGCAAATTTTAAAGCCGTATTTTGGGACCCGGGACAACCTTCTCCCAAAAAGGACAGTAAAAAGAAGGGATAATTATTTTTTTCAGCGGTGTAGCGTTACTTTTCTATATGACAATACTCAAGTTAAAGCTGGACCAGGACCAATTAGTAGAGGACTTCTTTGAGAACGCCCACCTGATTGGCATCGCTTCCACTTCTCGTGATTACCAGTTATGCTGGCATATTAACCGTCAGCTCCACACCAATTTCCGGGTGAATAATCACCTTGAAATCACGATCGCCAAAAGAACCCGGTCTTTTCATTTCCCCATATTTGAGTTTCATGAAGCTACCAATTCAGTAGCCCACTATATTTACAACAATCACTGCCAAGCCGAATTCCTGTTGCCAGAGCTCAAACAGATTGATTTTCTGTGGATGATCAAAGGAGACTATTACCAACCTAATGATGTAAAAAAATTATTAGAGGAATTACGCGTTGTTCCGCTGGTACAATTAGTATCTTTACTGGACATCAGAGAGATTAAAAATAAGATGAACCTTATTTTCTAAGGCAGGCACGAGGCTCCAACACTTAATAATTTGACCATATTCCGTGACAGACCCCTATTTCACATTTTTAAAATCCCTGTTTTATGTGGGAAGAAAAAAACAAACAGCTTTACCGGGCTTTTGAATTTAAGGATTTTCGGGAGGCATTTGCGTTTATGACCAAAGTTGCCATGGTTGCGGAAAAAATGGATCACCACCCTTATTGGACCAACGTTTACAATAAAGTAGAAATATTTCTCAGCACACATGATGCAGGAAATATTGTGACCACTAAGGATGAGGCAATGGCAAAAGCTATTGACAATTTGTTATAACCAAACTTATAAAACATTTTGTGAAGCGCATTATTTTAATGCTGCTGTTGTACTGTTACACTGCAGAATCCTTTGCCAACGCGGATCGTCCCCCAGTAGATACACTGATAACAGATAGTTCATTCGCACCAGCGAATATGGATCTGCGTCCTTATATCAGCACACTGACCAGCCACCATCAATCTTTTACAGTGGCACAGGTGAGCGAACAAACATTTGTACACCAGGCCAATATATTTCATAACAACCCAAAAAATAATGGGCGGGTAAATGATTGCTGGCTACGCCTGACCATTAAAAACCCCTCCAACAAGCCACTGTTCTGCCAGCTGTTCTCTGGTTGGCACGACTATATGTACTGGTACGCACAGGCCCCCGGAGGCACCCCTCAACTCCTTATGCAAACAGGACTGATGCTGGATAATGGCGGCGTGGAACGATGGAATCACTATTTTTTCAACGTAAACGTACCCGCCGGCGAACTCCGTACCTTCTACCTCCACATCATCAATAAATCATACAACGAAAATGCGCTGATGCCGGCGCTGTTCAATACGGTTACCTATGCTGCTTTCCGCGACACCCAACTGGATACATACCGTAAAGAAGCCGTGATCATACAGGTATTGCTCGGCATGTTGATGGTGTTTTTCAGCATCTCCGTGATTAATTATATCCAGTTACCGGACCGGTCTTACATTTACTTTGCAGCTTATGTACTGGGACTCATTCTCTTCTTTGCATTAAGACTGGAAAGCAAACCTTACCAGTTATCGTTTTTTCACCGGTGGCCTATGTTGAAATACTACTGGGATATTCCGGGCCTGCTGTTTTGCTTTTACCTGATGTACCTCCTGTTTGGCAATACCTTCCTCAATCTCACCGAACGCTATCCCTTTATGGAAAGGGTGTTTACCTGGGTAGCGGCAGTAGTGGGCGGACTCATCATCCTCTGCATGTACTGTATTGCGGAAGAACAATATCATTTACCGACCATTATATACAGCTATGTATATTTTATTACCCTGGTGCCACTGCTGGCCGTATTTGTAGCATTGGCAAGGCGTTCCAGGCATCATCCGCTGGTCAGATTTTTCCTGTACGGATCTGTATGTTTATACCTGGCCTGCTTCGGCTCCTTCTTAATGCATGTTCGCCCCCTGGGACTTCTTAGTGCTTTAGGTGAACTGGCAGCTCCTACCATGTTACTGATTGGTGGTGTATTGCTGCAAGCCATGTTTTTCCTGGCCGGGCTAAGCTACCGTAATAAGCTGGTACACCTTGAAAGAACCCGGACACAGGAACTACTGATCAAACAACTCAATAAAAACAAGGAGTTGCAACGCAAGCTGAACGAGCAACTGGAAGAACTGGTAAAGGAACAAACCACGGAAATCCTGCGTAAAAAACAGGAGTTGGAAGAACAGCGTAAAAAACAACTGGAAACAGAATACGATAAGAAGCTGACAGAGATTGAACTGAAAGCAATACGCGCACAAATCAATCCCCACTTCATTTTCAACTGTCTTAATTCTATTCAGTTGTTCGTAATGCAGCGGGATTACGAGTATGCGCAGAAGTATCTTTCGGACTTCTCCTACCTGATCCGTAAAACGCTGGATTTCTCCCGGCGCAATTTTATATCGTTGGCAGATGAAATCACTTACCTGAATACTTACCTGGGGCTGGAAAAAATGCGCTTTGAAAACAGGATGGAGTATGAGATAGTGGTAGACCCGGTGATTGCCACTGCAGAACTGGAAATTCCGGCCATGCTGTTGCAGCCCTACGTAGAAAATGCGGTAAAACATGGGATGACTAATCCCAAACAGCCTACAGGACTGCTTTCAATCAACTTTAACCAGGTGGCGGCAGACATGCTGGAATGCGTGATTACCGACAATGGTATTGGTATTGCCCGTTCCAAATCATTGCGGATGTTGCCCAAGCATCACCAGTCGTCTGGCATGGAAATAAGCCAGAACCGTGCGGAGTTGCTGAACAAGATGTATAACACAGAAATTCATATAGAAATTATAGACAAGTCGTCAGAAGATGAGTCGGATAGCGGTACGGTGGTTAAAATACTGATCCCCCAGTTATAATTAGTATATCCGTTAATGTTACTTTATGATAAAGGCTATTATTATAGATGATGAGCGAAACAGCCGGGATATTATTGCGTTGATGCTGGAGAAATATTGCCCGCAGATTACCATTGCTGCAACCGCTTCGGATTGTTCAGATGGTATTGAGAAAATAAAAACGCACCGGCCGGAACTGGTGTTTCTTGATCTTGAAATGCCCGATGGAACCGGATTTGATGTATTAGCGGGCACCATGCCCAACATCCCGTTTGAAGCTGTATTTGTTACTGCTTTTGAGAAAAAATTCCTGCATGTAATCCGGTTCAGTGACGTGGAATTGATACTGAAGCCGATCGACAAAGAAAGCCTGCTGCAGGCAGTAGCATTAGTAACTTCGCGTATTGACGCCGGTAACAACAAGGAGCGTTACCATGTACTCCTGGAAAATTTCAACCACAGTAAGCCAGCCTCCTGGAAGCTGCTTATACCGGCCACTAACGGAGAAGAATATACTATTAACATACCTGCCATTGAATATCTCGAAGCAGTGGGAGAAAATTGCCTGTTCCGGTTAAACACTGGTGTAATGATCACAGGTGTACAATCCTTCCGCTATTATGTAGATCTTTTCAGCACCCTTCGCTTTTACCAGATCAATAACAGCCAGATGGTACAACTTTCTAATATCAGCCACCTGGATAATGCTGGTGGAAAAGTAGTGCTAAAAAGCGGTGTGGTACTGGATATTACGGAAAGAAGACAACGCGATTTATTACTTAAAATGACCCATAAATAAAACACCTCACTACGTATATCCTTTTCCGGTAATTATATATTTTCAAATTTTCCGGGGTACTGTTAATGATTTGTTTAATGTTTGTCCCATCTTTTTTAGCAAGATGTATACTTCTCTTTCATTTCCTGCTTTTTAATCTTTTGCGCGAAGGGTACGTAACAATTTCTTAACAAAAAAATTTGGTGGAATAACTTTTGGTTGTACATTTGACCCGCAAAACAAAATAGTCAAACAGTCAGATTTTGTTTTCACTTATACGCTATGGCAGAACAGGACCAGAAACGAACTATGATTCTGGAAGCGGCATTGAAGCGCTTCAAGCGGTTTGGCTTGTCTAAAACTACCATGGAGGAAATAGCCAGGGATCTGGAGATTTCGAAAGGCTCTTTGTATTATTATTTTTCGGATAAAGAATCCATCTATGTAGCGGTAGTGGAGAGTATGATTGCAGAATGTTTTATAGACATGTCGGCATATGTGGAAACGGCACCATCTACCACAGCTATCATGGATCGTTACCTGGAATTGAAAGAAAAAATGTTGCTGGAATACCATTTTCTGTTTGGTGTAAACGAATGGATAAAAGATGTTCCTTCCAGCCTGATGCGGCAAACCATCGAGTTACTGCAGCAGGTAGAAATTTCATTCCTCTCCACCACGATCCATAAAGGGATAGCGAGTGGTGAATTGAACAAGGACACGGATACGGAGCTCACTGCACAGCTGTTAGTAAATGTATTATTCGGTTTATGGGTAATATGGTGCAAATGGCAGGCAGCAGGTTTTGATCCTCACGACCGGGAAGCGCTGAAATGCTTTATGGCACGTGAAAAACACGTATTGACCATTTTTTTTAATGGATTAAGATATCGACCAAACATCAACCAGGATTGCTAGTAAGTATGTAGAAGAATCAAGAACACAGGAATAGTTTTAATGAATATTTAAATTTAACGACAGATGAAAAAGTTGATTGTATTGGCCGCAGTAGCACTGTTCGGCACTCAAGTAGCAAAGGCACAGTTTTCGAAAGGCGATGTAATTTTAGGCGGTAATCTGAATGTTTCTACCACTACAAACAAAGCAAAAGACGCAGACAAAAAGGATACAGAAACCAAATTTGGTATCAGCCCGAAAGTAGGCGTAGCACTGAATCCTAACTGGGTAATTGGTGTTTTTGCTGACACTAAATTTGGTTCCCACAAAACCATTACGGACACTAAAACCAAAACCTTCGAAATCACTCCAGGTGTATTTGTTCGTAACTACCACATGATTGGTCAGAGCAAATTTGCATTCTTCGCAGAAGCGAATGCTGGCTACCACTTCGGTAACACTAAAGTTGACGACAACAAATTCAGCACTGTAAATGGCTTTAAAGTAAATGTACTGCCAGGTATCACTTACTTCGTTACCAAACACTTCATGGTGGAAGGTGCATTTGGTGGTTTGAGCTACAGCTACGACCAAACCAAACTGGAAGCAAATGGTGCTAAAGCAAACACCAGCAAATTTGATTTTAACTTCCCTAAAGAATTCTCTCTGGGAGTTAACTGGATATTCTAAGCATCTGATGATGTTTTATGTAAGATAGTTATAAGGTTAGATAGATTGGATAATCCCGCCTCAGTAGTACTGTGGCGGGATTTTTGCTTTTAATGGTTATCAGCACTAAAATATATCTGTCATGAAAAAACCAGCACTGTTACTGTTATCGCTTTCCCTGATGATCATTTACAGCAGTTGTGTTACCACACAGCAACCAGCAGGTAATCCTCATGGATTACCACCCGGTCAGCAGAAAAAAATATATGGAACACAATCGGCCAAACCATTTGCACCAGGCCAACAGAAGAAGAATAACAATTACTAACATAAAAAAACCCGTTACGACATCGTAACGGGTTTTTATTCTATAAGATAACCTGATCTTAGCTATTCATAGAGATCAGGAACTCTTCGTTGTTTTTAGTTCCACGCATATGTTGCAGCATGAAGTGCATAGACTCATCTGTGTTCATATCAGCGAGGTGATTACGCAGGATGTGGATACGTTTCAGTGAATCTTTATCCAGCAACAGATCATCACGACGGGTAGACGATGCAGAAACATCGATCGCCGGGAAGATACGTTTGTTAGCCAGTTTACGATCCAGCAACAGTTCCATGTTACCGGTACCTTTGAACTCTTCAAAGATTACCTCATCCATTTTAGAACCGGTATCGATCAGGGCAGTAGCCAGGATGGTTAAGGAACCACCATGTTCTATTTTACGTGCCGCACCGAAGAATTGTTTAGGCTTCTGCATGGCGTTTGCTTCCACACCACCGCTCAACACTTTACCAGAAGCAGGAGCTACAGTATTGTGCGCTCTTGCCAAACGGGTGATGGAGTCCAGCAGAATTACCACATCGTGGCCGCACTCTACCAGGCGTTTTGCTTTCTGCAGTGCAATAGCAGATACTTTTACGTGTTTTTCAGCCGGTTCATCGAAAGTAGAAGCAATTACTTCTGCTTTTACGCTACGTTCCATATCTGTTACCTCTTCCGGACGCTCATCGATCAATACTACCATCAGGTAAATTTCCGGATGGTTAGTAGCGATAGCGTTAGCTACTTCTTTCAGCAACATGGTTTTACCCACCTTAGGTTGCGCAACAATCAGTCCGCGCTGGCCTTTACCGATAGGCGTAAACATATCCATGATACGCGTAGAGTAGTTATTGGAAGTAGTAGTTAATCTCAGTTTCTCGAAAGGAAACAGTGGTGTCAGGTAGTCGAAAGGTACACGGTCGCGTACTTCTTCCGGCGACTTATTATTGATGGTTTCTACCTTCAGCAAAGCAAAGTACTTCTCCCCTTCTTTCGGCGGGCGTACAGAGCCTTTCACGGTATCACCGGTTTTAAGACCAAAGAGTTTTATCTGCGAAGGAGATACATAAATATCATCCGGTGAACTGAGGTAGTTATAATCGGAAGAGCGGAGGAAACCGTAGCCATCGGGCATCATTTCCAGTACGCCTTCGCTTACTATTACACCATCAAATTCTATATTGAAAACTGGTTCTTTCTTATTAGGGAAGCGATTTTTCTGTGCAGCTGGTACAACAGGAATTTCTCCTGGTACCACAAAGTCATCATCGTCTTGCTCATCCTCGTCTTCTGCAGCCGGGATCGTTACTACTTCTTCTTCCTCTTCTTCTGGTTCTTCATCTTCTGTGAAGGAAGGGATAATGATGTCATCATCATCGTCGAAGGTGAGAGAAGGAATACTATCGAGATCTATTTCAAAGTCTTTAATCTTAGGTTTGGCGGAGTTTACCGGTGTGTTCTCTGCTTCATTTTCTTTCGTTTTTGTACCGGTTGTTTTTTTAGCAACTGCTTTTTTAGCAGCTGGTTTTTCGTCAGCGTGAGCAGGTTCTTCAGCACCGTGGTTACCGTCTTCTTTCTTTACAGGTTTGCGTTTACGTGCTTTCTTTTCGTCTCCGTTGGCTTGGTTATCTTCTGAGGCTAATACTGCTTGTTTATCAAGAATTTTGTAGATAAGGTCCTGTTTGTTCAGTTTTTTCGCGTTGGGAACGTCCAGTTTCTCTGCAATATCAAGCAGCTCAGGAACGAGCATGTCGTTCAGTTGTAAGATGTCGTACATCATCTGTGTTGTCAAATTTTAGAAGTGTTGTGAGGCGGGTACCACTGCATACCAACATACACCAATTACAAATAATTGTTTTTGAGTCAATAAATTTAATTAGCTTATTAAATTTGATAGGGAATGATTGAGTTCAGGAACTGCCGATGAAGATGGAAATTTGAACTTAATCAGGCAGAATATACCGCAAGATTAAAACAAGTTTTACTATTATCCAAAAATATTTACCCCTGAATTGCCCCTAAGTGGCCTGTAATCCAATCCTTTCCCGGGCTGTAAGGGAGTGGTAGCGGGAGCCTTAAAACCCCGTGTATATTGATTTCTGCCACAAATTTCCGGCCATTTTTAACATTTTATTGGCAATGGCTGGTTGGAAAAGGCAATATTCCGGGCTATATACTATGAAGTTTTCCACTTATTTTTGCAGTCCTAAAATACAATATATTATGAGCCAAAGGGTAAAAGTCAAGCAAATCTTGTCCGACGACAAGGCGCATTACGAAGTAACAGTTAAGGGTTGGGTGCGTTCATTCCGCAACAATCAGTTTATAGCTTTGAACGATGGCTCTACCAATAATAATTTACAAGTAGTTATTAATAGTGAAAATATAGATCCGGCGCTGGTAAAACGCATTACCACCGGGGCTGCGATCAGCGCCACCGGTGAAATTATTCCATCACTGGGTAAAGGTCAGAAAGTAGAATTGAAAGCCGCTACCCTGGAAATACTGGGCGACTGCGATCCGGAAAAATATCCGCTGCAGCTGAAAAACAAGCCTAGCCTGGAATACCTGCGTGAAATAGCGCATCTGCGTTTCCGTACCAATACTTTTGGTGCTATTTTCCGCGTACGTCATGCCCTCGCATTTGCCGTACACCGCTTCTTTAACGAGCGTGGATTTGTGTACCTGCATACGCCTATTATCACCGCTTCCGATGCAGAAGGCGCTGGTGAAATGTTCCGTGTAACCACGCTGGACATGAAAAACCCACCTCGCACCGAAAACGGAGAGATTGATTACAAGGAAGATTTCTTCGGTAAATCCACCAACCTCACGGTTTCCGGGCAACTGGAAGGGGAACTGGGTGCTATGGCGTTTGGAGATATTTACACCTTCGGACCTACTTTCCGCGCAGAAAATTCCAACACCGCCCGCCACCTGGCTGAATTCTGGATGATTGAACCAGAAATGGCGTTCTATGAACTGGAAGATAACATGGACCTGGCCGAAGCATTCATCAAATCTGTTATTCAATACATCCTGGATAACAACCGTGATGATCTCGACTTCCTGGCTAGCCGCCTGGTAGAAGAAGACAAGCAAAAGCCGCAGCAGGAACGCGCTGAAATGGGCCTGATCGAAAAACTGGAATTTGTACTGCACAACGAGTTTGTACGTATCACTTATACTGAAGCCATCGACATTCTGAAGAACAGCAAACATAACAAAAACAAAAAGTTCCAATACCTGATTGAAGACTGGGGCGCTGATCTGCAGAGCGAGCACGAACGCTACCTGGTTGAAAAACACTTTAAGAAACCGGTGATCCTGACCGATTATCCTAAAGAAATCAAGTCGTTCTACATGAAGCTCAATGACGACGGCAAAACCGTACGGGCAATGGATATCCTGTTCCCGGGCATTGGCGAAATGGTGGGAGGATCTCAGCGTGAAGAGAACTACGACAAGCTGGTAAACCGTATGAACGAAATGCATGTACCAGTGGATGAACTGAGCTGGTACCTGGATACCCGCCGTTTTGGTACGGCACCGCACGCTGGCTTCGGTCTTGGATTTGAGCGCCTGATGCTGTTTGTAACCGGTATGACCAACATCCGCGACGTGATTGCTTTCCCAAGAACACCGAAGAGCGCAGAGTTCTAAGCGGAGTTTGTCTTAGTCAGGATTATACTGATTAAACTGATTTTTATTTTTTGATTTAATTAGATAAAAAGAAGAGCGAAAATTGATGTAATAACAACATCAGTTTTTGCTCTTCTTTTTTTTGAGACTCTGTCTGGCAAAACCTATCAGCAGGGCTCTCCAGCCGGTATTTATCTCACAAAATCAAAAAATAAAAATCAGTTTAATCAGCATAGTCCTGAACCAGACAATAACCGCGTATGGAATCTATTCACTGCTGCATCTAATACATGAAAGCGCTTTCAACCATTTTTCGTTTATCCAAAACCGTTAATGATGGCTGAAATAAATACCTCCGAAAAAAGCGGTGGCCGCGGCACCCGCAGCAGTAAAAAATCGACCCGTGTAGACATGACACCTATGGTAGATCTGGGCTTTTTACTGATCACCTTTTTTATGCTCACCACCACTATGGCGCAGCCTAAAACCATGGACCTGGTGATGCCCAAACAAGACGGCCCTCCCATGCCACTGCCGGCAAAGAAAGCACTCACCGTAGTGCTGGGACCTGATAACAAGATTGCCTGGTACGAAGGCATCGGCAACGATCCTGCTATGCCGCCACAAATACATTATACCAGCTACGCCAACCATGCCGGTATACGGGATGTTATTATCGATAAAAAGAATACCGTACAGCAAGCTTTTCAGAAAAATCAACTGATGGTACTTATCAAAGCAGATAGGCGTTCGAACTATAAAAATGTGGTGGATATTATGGATGAAATGCTGATCAACCAGGTAGACAGGTACGCAGTGGTAGACATCACTCCGGCGGAGGAACAGTACTTCCGGTAAGCGGTTAGTTTTTTAGCGATTAGCAGTTAGCAAATGCAGCGGAGTTAGCTATGTCAACTACACGCTCCGCCGCATTTGCTAACTGCTAATCGCTAAAAAACTAACCGCTAAAAAATCCCTACCTTTATCGCTCCAAAACAATAATATCAAGATATGGCAACCACCCACTCTATCCCCTCTGTGGATCTGGCAGATTTCACATCGGGCGATGCAGGACGAAAAGCTGCCTTTGTGCAGCAGTTAGGTAAGGCTTACGAAGAAGTTGGTTTTGTAGCGGTAAAGAATCATGGAATTCCTGATGAGCTGATTGCGGACCTCTACAATTATGTACAACAATTCTTCCAGCTACCTTTTGATACCAAACATTTATATGAAATCCCGGAACTGGCCGGCCAGCGCGGCTATACCTCTTTTGGTAAAGAACATGCAAAAGGCTATGAAGCCCCGGATCTGAAAGAGTTTTTCCAGTTTGGACAAACGGTAGAAGACAATGATCCTATCGGTGCTGAATACCCCGACAATGTACAGGTAGCGGAAGTACCAGCTTTTACGCCTACTTTCTTCAAAGCCTATCGTGGATTTGAACAGTCCGGAAGATACCTGTTACAAGCCATCGCCCTGTTCCTGGGCCTGGACGAACATTACTTCGACGACAAAATACATAACGGTAATTCCATCCTGAGAGCCATTCACTACCCTCCTATTACCCAGGAACCGAAATCAGCTATCAGGGCTGAACAACACGAAGATATCAACTTAATTACCTTACTGGTAGGCGCCTCTGCCGACGGACTACAGATCCTGGACAAACAGGACAACTGGGTACCGGTAACTTCCCTGCCGGAACAAATTGTGGTGAATGTTGGGGATATGTTGCAACGCTTAACCAATAATCGCCTGAAGTCAACTACCCACCGGGTGGTGAATCCTCCCCGCGAAAAGTGGAATACTTCCCGTTACTCCATTCCTTTCTTCCTGCATCCAAAATCCAACATGAAACTGGATAGCCTGGACAGCTGCATTACCGCCGCTAACCCACTGGCTTACGAGCCTATTACGGCTGGTGAATACCTGGATGAGCGTTTACGTGAGATAGGATTAAAGAAATAAGACTATACAAAACGAAGTCCCGGCAACTACCGTTACCGGGACTTTGTAAATATCCTGCGTATAAGCAAGTCATCTTTAATGGTTCCCTCAATATGGTTATTCTTTAGATCCGAACATTCTTCGATGTTGGTGGGTAATTAACCTATCAAGTAACTAACTGATCACAACGGACAAAAGGCCATATTCGTTATAACGGGATCGAATATTACAAGTATTGTGCCTTTATTGACTGGAATGATCACCAATATTAGCAACATGGTTGTATTTTGTCCGGATATTTGATTACCTTATTAATTCGTCCAATCGGCATTCACTAAAATTCACTGTGCTTCTACGTCATATTCCTTTCTTAAAAGCTGTGCTATTACATAGCATCACCGCCTACGGAGGACCGCAAGGTCATCTGGCTATGATGATGAAAACGTTTGTGCAGCAACGTAAGGATGTTACCGAGCAGGAACTGATGGAATATAACGCGTTTTGTCAGCTGCTACCCGGCGCATCTTCTTCCCAAACCCTTACCTTAATTGGCTACAAGCGCGGTGGCGTTATTCTCGCTATTATCACCCTGTTAATATGGATTACGCCGGCCTGCCTGATCATGGGATCCCTGAGTTTTTTGTTACAATATTTCGGCAGAAACGCACTGAATACGGATATTTTTAAATACGTACAGCCCATGGCAGTGGGCTTTCTGGCCTATGGTGGCATCCGGGCATTCCGTATCAGCATTAATAACCTGGCCACCTTTGCTATCATGGTGGTGTCGATGTTTACGGCCTTCTATCTGAAATCACCCTGGACCTTCCCGGCGCTGATTATTCTCGGGGGCATTGTATCCAATTTTAGTAACAAGCGCATCCCTGATGTGGCAGAAAAGCCACGAAAGATACAATGGGGCAATATCTGGTTGTTTGCCTCCCTGTTTATTATGGCGGGTATCCTGTCGGAATTGGCCCGTACTCATGAATGGATTACCAGGCGTCCTTTTAACTTATTTGAGAACTTCTACCGATTCGGCAGCCTTGTATTTGGCGGAGGAGATATCCTGATTGCGATGATGCTGGAGCAGTATGTTACCCGCTCCAAGTCGCAATATATGACGGCAGAAGAGCTGCTTACCGGTGCCGGTATCATGCGGGCGCTACCGGGTCCCACCTTTTCTATATCTGCTTATGTGGGTGGTATGGCTATGCGCAACCTGGGCATGGGCTACCAGTTCCTGGGCTGTATGCTGGCGCCTATCGCCATTTTTTTGCCCAGCCTGTTGCTGGTGCTGTTTTTCTTTCCCATCTGGAATAACCTGAAGAAGTATGTGGTCATCTATCGGGCATTGGAAGGCATCAATGCCGTAGTGGTAGGGATTATGTGGGCAGCTACCCTGATCCTCTTTTTTGTGATCTCCCCTACCTGGTATAACCTGCTGATCATGGCCGGTACGCTGGCGTTGCTATCGCTTACCCGGGTGCCTTCTCCCTTTATCGTACTGGCGTGCCTGTTATTGGGCTGGCTGTTATGAGGTGACGATATTGTATTCTTTGATTTTATTATAAAGGGTGGTAAGACCTATTCCCATTAGTTCTGCCGCCTTTGTTTTATTTCCCTTGGCATGGGCCAGCACCCGTATAATATGCTTCTTTTCCATGTCGGCCAGGCGCAATGAATGGTCTTCTTCGGCGTTGCCCTGTTGGAAATCCAATGGCAGCACAGGGATATCCAATATATCCGTATCCGTTAAAATAACGGCTCTTTCAATCACGTTACGCAGTTCCCGGATATTTCCTTTCCAGCTATGTTGTTGCAATGCCTGAAGAAATGCCGGTGTCATACCACTGGTGCGTTTATTCATTTTAGGCGCTATTTGTTGCAGGAACCAGGAAGCCAGTAAGGGAATATCCTTACGCCGCTCATTGAGGGAAGGCAGGGATATCTGGAAGGCAGAGAGGCGGTAGTACAAGTCGGCCCGGAAGTGTCCGGCTGCTATTTCCTGCTCCAGGAGCCGGTTGGTAGCGGCAATAATTCGTACATCCGTTTTAGTGGGTTTGGACTCTCCTACTTTATAGAACTCCTGTGTTTCCAGTACCCGCAGCATTTTTGCCTGTAGTTCTATGGCCATTTCTCCTATTTCATCCAGGAAAATGGTGCCGCCACGGGCTTCTTCGAAGAAGCCTTTTTTATCTTTTAAGGCGCCGGTAAAAGCCCCCGCCACATGTCCAAACAATTCACTTTCGAGGATATCCTTGCCAAAGGCGCTGCAGTTAACGGCTACAAAAGGCTGTTGCTTACGCTGGCTACCCTGGTGAATGGCTTGTGCAAACACTTCTTTGCCGGCGCCGGTTTCACCTAATAGCAATACCGTCATATCTGAAGGCGCTACTTTTTCAGCCAAAGCAATAGCAGCACGTATTTCAGGGGATTCTCCCAAAATATTACCAAAGTTATATTTCCCTCCTATTTTCTTCTCCAGCTCACGGATACGGAATTGCAGGTGGGCTTTGTCCATTGCCTTGCTCACCAGCGGCAGGATGCGGTTATTATCATCTCCTTTGGTAATATAATCGAAAGCGCCGTTTTTAATGGCTTGTACGCCATCGGCGATGTTACCATATGCGGTGAGCACGATGGTTTCAATTTCGGGGTATTTAGTGCGTATATCGCGTACTAATTCTACCCCATTACCGTCCGGTAGCTTTACATCAGAGAGTACGATATGTATTTCCTCTTTTTCAAGGATCCTCATGGCTGCCCGTATATTGGCTGCTTCATAAAGGGTATATCCTTCCAGGGCCAGCAGGCGGCTTAGCAGCTTGCGGAGCTGGTCCTCATCATCGATAATTAAAATATGGCCTTTAGACATAGCCCTGCAAAGATAATAGTTCCAATGGCTCGTTAGCTGAAATAAAAGGACTATACTTTTATGTGTTGCGTTATTTCACGTACCGCTTTCTGCAGATCATTTTTTACACTTCTGATATCTTCCCATAAATCACCTTGTTCGTTTAGCCGTTCCAGTGAATTAAAGATATCAAAATCGCTGATGCGTAATTTGGGGGTTACTTCTTTCCATAACAACGGCATAGACACTGTGGCACCGGGTTTGGGCCGAACAGAATAAGGAGCCGCCACCGTTTGCCCGCGACTGTTCTGCAAAAAATCAATGTATACCTTTTTATTCCTCGCAGCTTTTGCCCGGATCACGCTGGTTGTATCAGGCAGCTCTTCATTTACCCGCTGCGCAATATAGCCGGCAAATAAACGGCTGTTATCATAGCTGATCTTTGATGTACCTGTTGGAATATAAATATGCAGGCCAGTAGAACCGGAGGTTTTACAGAAAGAAATAATATTGAAATTATCCAGTAGTGCTTTGATATGTAGCGCCGTTTCCACCACATATTTAAAGTCGATATTTTCCGGATCCAGGTCCAGCACAATAAAGTCTGGTATGTCCAGTGTTTTCAACCTCGACAGCCAGGGATTTATTTCAATACAGCCCAGGTTTACCATATAGGCCAGGGTAGCTTCGTTGTTGCATACCAGGTAGTCTACGTTCTTCCCGGTGGAATCGGCCACCAACGGCACACTTTTAATCCAGGCAGGCGTTTGTGTGAGGTCGAGGTCTTTCTGATAAAACGAAGGCCCGGCAATGCCATTGGGAAACCGATGCAAGGACAACGGACGGTCTTTCAGATGAGGTAAAACAAACGTGGCTACAGACAGGTAATAATCAATCAACTGTCCTTTCGTAATCTTTTCCTTCTGCCAATACAGCTTGGACTGGTTACTCAAGGTAACCTTTTTGCTGTTCAGGGTGAGGATGCGTGATGTTTCGGGTGTGGCCATAGTACATTATTTTGCGGTTTCCCGGTATACCTTTTTCGCTGGCTTATCTTCCCGTAATCCGAGGAAGATGGGCTGTCTGAGATGGTCGTCGCTGGTCCATTCCTGGAATTTCACCTGGCATACCAGTTGGGGCTTTACCCAGGTTACCGGCATGTTAGTGGCTATCTTTTCCCCAAATGGGTTTATATCTGTAATCAAAGGTTGTAGTTTGTTATATAGTTCGCCGATGGTGGCCTCATTGAGTCCGCCGCCACAATGCCCGATGTAGCGTAGTTTCTTTTCTTCATATACCCCCAGCACCAGCGCGCCGATTTTCTTCCTGCTGCCACGTGGCGCTGTATAACCACAGATGACTGCTTCCTGCTCGTTGATATTTTTGATTTTAAGCCAGTTCATGCCTCTTCTTCCTTCTTCATAAATACTGTCTGTTTTTTTAGCAATGATACCTTCCCATTGCTTTTCCCTGGCTTTCTCAAAAAAGCGTTGTCCGTTTTTCAATACATGTGTGGAAAAGCGAAGTGTTTTATCTTTCACACCTGCCAACAACACTTTCAACAGGCTTTTCCGATCCAGTAGTTTCATCTGCAGAAGATCATACCTATCCAGGTAGAGCAGGTCAAATATGACGTATACCAATTGTCCTTTACCCGTGGTTTTATATTGCTGTAACGCCTGAAAGTTGGATGTCCCTTTTTTGTCCAGTACTACAATTTCCCCATCCAGCACTACATCATGGTCTATTTTTTTCAGGGCATCCGCTATGGGAGAATAGGTTTCCAGGAAGGATAGCTCGTTCCGGGAATAGAGTGCTACTTTATGGTCTTTTACCGTGGCAATGGCGCGATAGCCGTCCCATTTGGTTTCGAAAAGCCATTCATCTCCATCAAAGGCATCGCCTACGAGTGTTGCCAGCATGGGTTTATAGACTTTTTTGATGGCATCTTTTTTAGTTTTTTTTGGGGGAGACGGAGTTGTTTCGGGGGAGGCTACCGGCTTTTTTTTTGCACCTTTCTTTGCAGCAGCTTTTTCGTTTATCCCTTTTGCTTTTACGCGCGCCGGCGTATAGTCTTCACTGTTATATTCGCTCACGGCGTATTTATCTTTGTGTTTAATGAGCAACCAGGCATTACCTTCAGCGGCCTTCATTTTTACCAGTGCGAATTCACCCTTCAACTTCTTTCCTTTCATTACTATTTTCAGGTCGCCGGATTTCAGTTCTTTGAGTGCTTCTTTATCGAAGCTGCTGCCATTGGGATTCATCAATTCAAAGGTGCCTTTATCCCAGATGTAAACGGTACCCGCGCCGTAGTTTCCCGCAGGAATAGTGCCTTCAAAATCTTTATAATTATAGGGATGATCTTCTACCTGCATGGCCAGCCGTTTGTCGGCCGGGTTCATGGAAGGACCTTTAGGCACTGCCCAGCTTTTAAGTACACCGGCTATTTCCAGCCGGAAGTCGTAGTGTAACCGGGTAGCGTGATGCCGCTGAATAACGAAAATGTGTTTCCCCGCCACCGGCTTGCCTGCCGTGGGTTCGGTAGTTTGGGTAAAGTTTCTTTTTTGTTTGTACTGCGACAGGCTCATGACGCACGTTTTTTAGTGGTGGGCTTACCAAGACTGGCTTTCAGCTGATCAAACAATTCGTCGCTCTTGGTATGTACCACGCGCATTTTTTTCACGACAGTTTTCTTTCCACTGGCTTTCGCTTTGATGATTTTAAGCAGCTCTGCTTTATATTCATCTTTATATTGTGTAATATCAAATTCGGTAGTATACTGTTTTACCAACTCCATGGCCATATCCAGCTCTCTCTTGGCAAATTTTATATCGTCCGGCAGTGTCAGGTCTGCGGATGACCTCACTTCCTCTTCAAAACGGAGCTGTTGTAATAACAGGTAATTTTCCCGGGGGCGTATTACAGACAGGTGTTCCTGGGATCGCAGTACAAAGCGGCTGAGTCCCGCTTTTCCGGTTTTCTGCAGCGTTTGCAGCAACAGCGAATAGGCCTTTTCTCCCCCTTTTGCGGGTTCTACAAAGTAGGCAGATTCAAAGTAAATGTCATCTATATCGGTCTCTTCCACAAAGGATTCTATTTCAATGATCTTACTTTTTTTCGGGCTGGCGGCTTCAAAATCCTCGTCTTCCAGTACCACGTATTCATCCTTATACAGGTATCCTTTCACGATTTGCTCCCAGGGCACTTCTTTGCCGGAGTTTTCATTGACCCTTTTAAATTTTATATGCGCCAGATCTTTGCTATCAAGCATATCCAGGTCCAGACGGCTGTCCTGGGTGGCGCTGAATAATTTCACTGGAATATTTACGAGTCCAAATCCAATAGACCCTGACCATATTGCACGCATGATGAAATGGGTTTTGGTTTAGTAAAATGTTAACATAAATAGTACCACTATGATAAAACATCGCGGCATAACTTTTGGTTTTTCGTATTTAGACTAAAACCATTTTTTATGGAAAAGCCAGGTGAAATGACCACACTGACAAGAGTACTTGAAAGACTGCATGAGAGAGACTTTGATCATGAATTAAGTATGAGTGATCATGGCAGAATGCAGAATAAAGATGCGCAGAAAATTTATAATCCGGAAGACCTGACTATCATTAAAACCTATCGTTTTGAGGGTGAGTCGGATCCTTCAGATTCCTCTGTGCTGTATGTGCTGGAAGACCAGGATGGGCAAAAAAGCTATGTACTGGACACTTATGGTGCGTATAGCTCGCATGAGGGCTCTGGATTTGATGAATTTATCCAGAAAATCAAGGTAGAAGACAGAGAAGAACAGTTATTATTCCAATAGCAACGCAATTGTCAGGCGTTTTGTAAGCGCAGCCCGCCCCGCGTATTGTGGGGCGGGCTGCTGCGTTTAGTATACAACTGTTCCCCAATTTGCCCGCCACAGTGTTCCGGAGATTAAAAAAAGGTCCCCTGCGTTTCGCAGGGAACCCTTGCAGTTTTTCCATTTAACAATTATAGATACTTACCTTCTCTCATCAGCGATGATCAGGTGATTTTCTTTTGAATGCCTCTTCTCTTTCTTCTCCCGCCTGTGGATCGGCGGGTGTCCTGGGCGTCTCCCTTTCTGGCAATTCTTCCGGAATAGGTTCGTTTTCTGGTTTAACCGGAGGTGGTTGCACCGGAGGAGGATTCTCTTTTCCAGGTTGTTGTTTATCGGGAGTGGCAGGAATGGGTTCTTTATTTTTATCCGGGTTATTCATGATTCGTTTTTTTATGGGTGAAAACTATGGTTAGCGATCCAAAGTTCATTCCAGACATGGTGAACGGCGCACTTCTATGTGTACCACATCTCTCTAAAACCAATACAGACAATGGTTACATATAATGCGTACCTCTGCCGCAATGATAACTAATTGTTCATGCCGCAGGGGTCGCAATCCACGTAGAATTAATTAGCATTCTGTGGAATATGTTGCTCAGCGCGAGACAGCCGGGGGAACAACAATTTTTAATCGCATATCTCACACATAAATAGTAAATTGAAATGCTTACTTACCATCCCGTACAATCAGATGCACTTTTCAATACACAAGAAAATACGACTCGGATTTTTCATAGCCTTTACGGTGATTGTGGCCGCTTCGGTGTTTTCTTATCTCGTCGCTAAAAATTTGTTAGACAATGCCGGCAGGCTTAATCATGCCATAGAGGTATCTAAGCGGCTGGAGGTGATTACCCGGCAGCTGAAGGAAGCTGAAGCCGCCATCAGGGGATATTCGCTCACCCAGGACAGCTCTTTCCTCGATCCCAGTATGCAGGAAAGAAGCAACCGTATTGAAGAAGAATATCTGTTGCTACGAAAAATCACCGCTGATAACCCCGTACAACAAAAACACCTGGATACCTTACGACAGCTACTTGCTATCAAGTATCAACAACTGAAAGTAGGAAGTGAAAACTCCACACAGCTAAAGCAACAATCGTCCGTAAAAGAAGGGGAAAAATCGATGGACCTTATCGACAATAAAGTCCGTGATATGATTCGCATTGAAGAAAACCTGGTACAGGAAAAATCAGAGTTATTTCATTTCTTTGCCGTGATGTGGGTACCAATGATCTTAATATCCTCGCTGGTAGCTATTTTGATCGGTATCTATTCTTATATCACGCTCACCAGGGAATTTAAACTACAGCTACATATTGAAAGCAGGATGAAGTCGTACCAACGGGACCTTCAACAAAACATCTCCCTGCTAAATAAAACCAACCAGGAGTTGGAGCAGTTTGCTTATGTAGCTTCCCATGATTTGCAAGAGCCTTTGCGGAAAATTTCTACGTTCAGTGACCGCCTGCAGATGAAATATAAAGAGCAGTTGCCACCGGATGCTTCGCAACTGATAGATCGCATGGTGTCTGCAGTGTCCCGTATGCGGGTACTTATTAACGATTTGCTGATTTTCTCCCGGGCAGGCCGTATTACGCCGGAAATTATTACGCCGGTAGATATGAATAAATTGTTACAGGAGGTGCTCAGCGATCTTGAAGTAACACTGGAAGAAAAGAACGTGCAGATTAAGTATGATCAATTGCCAGTAATTGAAGGCAGTGACACCTCTTTCCATCAACTCTTTCAAAACCTATTGGCTAACTCCATTAAATTTGCCAGCCCTGGGCGGCCACTGCAAATAGACATTCACCATCAAATCCTATCTGGAATTGAACTGGGGATATTGAAGGAAAGTCGCGCCAAAGAAATTTTTTGTCGCATTAGTGTAGATGATAATGGAATTGGATTTGAGCAGGCTTATGCGGAACGCATCTTCCTTATTTTCCAACGACTTCATGGCATCAGTGAATATACAGGTACCGGTATTGGGTTGGCCATCTGCAAAAAAATTGTGGATAGCCATAATGGCTATATACAGGCTTATGGAGAGCCAGGAAAAGGGGCATCCTTCGTAGTTGTATTGCCGCTTAAACAATCGCTTAAAAAAGAGGACCATGAGGCTGGTTAAGCCTAGCACCGTTATTGCTGTAAGATGAGCCTTACCTTTTATCGCCAAACCAATATAAGCAATGAGCGAGCGCGCCATACACATTTTGATGATAGATGATGACGAAGATGATTTTTTCCTGGTAACATCATTACTGGAAGATATATCGCCCGGGCAATATGTACTGGAATGGGCGGCTACTTACCAGAAAGGCATTGCTGCCATTGAAAACAATACACATGATGTATTCCTGGTAGACTATCGCCTGGGGCCTAATACGGGTATAGATATTCTGCATCGTATACAGCTAATGACGAATCAACCGCCCGTGATTATGCTCACTGGTAAAGGCGATTATAACATTGACCGGGAAGCCATGCTGGCAGGGGCATACGATTACCTGGTAAAAGGAGAAATGACCGCTGATCTGTTAGAAAGATCCATCCGGTATGCTGTAGATGAATATAACCATCGCCGGTCTATTGAAGAAAGTGAAAAAAAATATTACGGCATCTTCGAAAAAGCGCATGATCTCATTATACTGGCCGATAAAGACCATCACATTGTAGATGCCAATCCCATGGCCCTCCGCACACTGAACTATACCCGCGAACAAATACTGCAATTGCACCTCCGGGATCTATTCATTTCGAAAGAGCAGGCCGATAAATTCATGGATAGTACCCTGGCAGGAAGCCAGGAGTATGAATTTAAAACCGCCCGGAATAAAAAACTGGTGGTACTTATCAATACCGTAACACTGGATGAAGCCGCCCAGATATATTTGTATGTAATACAGGACATTACTGATAAAAAAAGAGAAGAACAGGAGAAGCAACACCAGGAAAAGTTTGTGATCACTGGTCGTATTGCCAGGGTCATTGCCCATGAAGTAAGAAATCCATTGACCAATATTCTATTGGCGGTAAGCCAGTTTAAAGATACGGACGAAATAGTCATCAGTGAGGACGCTGTTCTGTATACGGACATCGTTGAGCGCAACTGTACCCGTATCAACCAGCTGATTACCGAGTTACTACACAGCACCCGCATGATAGAGTTGCATGTAGATAATTACGGTATCAACGAATTAATTGAAAAAGCGTTGTTACTGGCTCAAGACCGGATACAACTCAATGAGATACAGGTAGTCAGAACCCTGGTGTCTCCAGATATATCCGTAAGTGCTGATGAAGAAAAAGTAGTCATTGCTTTTCTCAATATCATTATCAATGCTATTGAAGCAATGGTACCGGGCAAAGGAATACTAACAATAACTACTACACGCAGTAATGATAAAGCAAAACTAATGATTGGTGATAATGGAATGGGGATCCCGGAAGATAAGCTGTCCAGGCTGTTTGACCCTTTTTATACCAGCAAGGCAAAAGGTACCGGACTTGGGCTAACCAGTACACAAAACATTCTCTTAAATCATAAAGGCAGTATACATGTTGATAGTGATCCGGGGCACGGAACTGTATTTACTATCGCTCTTCCGGCGGTGAGTTAGCTTTTATAAAAATGCAGCGAAGACCACCTGATATGATCTTCGCTGCATTTTTTATAAAAGGTGACTGGTTTAGTAGTTAATATTCAGTAGTCGTAGTTTATTATACAACGTTTTACGGTCGATATTCAATACTTGTGCTGCTTTTGTTTTATTGTATTTCACTTCTTTCAGCACATTAATAATTTTATTATACTCTGCCTGCAATGCTACTGTTTTCAAGTCGTTATCATTAGACAACATAGCCAGTTCACCGGATACAAATACTTCTTCCGGTGCCTGTGCAAATGATTCTTTCATTTCCAGGGGCAGGGCAATCATGGTAATATCTTCCATTTCCGGGGTGAGTAAGCATGCTCTCCGGATTACATTTTTCAGTTCACGGATATTACCGGGCCAGTTGTACTGTTTGAAACAATCCCATACCTCTGCAGAGATTTTCCCACAGGATTTATCCAGTTCGCGTTCTACCTGGTTTACAAAGGCAGTAGTAAACAAAGGTAAATCATCACGGCGTTCTCTCAGCGGTGGAATATAAATGGTAAATTCATTCAGGCGATGAAAGAGATCTTCCCTGAATCTGCCGCGTTGTACGGACTCTGATAGTTTTTCGTTGGAAGCAACAATGATGCGTACATCAATTGGCACTTCTTTTAAGCTACCTACTTTACGGATTACTTTTTCCTGCAGTACCCTTAATAAGGCTACTTGTATATCGTAAGATAAATTTGAAATTTCGTCCAGGAACAGTGTACCGCCCTGTGCCTGTTCAAAAGCGCCAATTTTAGTGTTAATAGCACCGGTGAAAGATCCTTTCTCGTGGCCGAATAATTCGCTGGCAGCCAGTTCTTTTGACAGGCTACCACAATCCAGTGCCACAAAAGGCTGCTGATTTCTTTTACTGTGATGATGTATTAAATGAGCTACGGATTCTTTACCAGTACCGGTTTCACCGAAAATGATCACACTGTAATCAGTGGGTGCCACCAGTTTAATTTGCCGGATCAATTCTTTGGCGCCTTCACTTTCGCCGTATACATATTTGTCGTTTTTATCGTTCTGACTGCGCGACAATAAGGTTTCCCTTACTTCCGGTTCACTACCCGATTCTATTGGCCTTACGGCTTTTCTTTCCTGTTCGGATTCCTTATGGGAAAAAGCCTTATGTACGAGGTTGAGTATTTCATCCGGATACAGTGGTTTGGAGAGATAGTCATATGCACCATTTTTCACCATTTCCACGGCCACCCGCACGTCTGTATAACCCGTGATAATAATCACGATAGTAGCGGGATTGATCTGATGAATATCCCTTAGCAACTGCGCGCCATCTGTATCTTTCAGCCGGTAATCACAAAGTACCAGGTCATAGGTTTTCTCTTTCATCATTTTCAACGCGGCATTACCTGTCATGGTAGTATCCACCTCAAATCCATGTTTCCCGAGAAATTTACTCAGGAGCGTACAGATATTAATTTCATCGTCTATGATCAGAATATTTTTCATACTTCTTTAATATGTGGTAATTGGCAACAACAATGCTAGTTAAAATTACTAATTATAAATAAGAGACGCTAGCTTTTAATCGTGCCCATAAGTTCATCAACATGTTTCACACTAAAAGGTTTAGCGAGGAAAAATGCGGCTCCTGCTTTCAATGCGGTTTGTTTTTCCATCGCATTGTCATATGCACTGATCGTGACGACGGGTAAAGTTGGACATCGTTCTTTGATCATCGGTAAGGCATCCAATCCAGAGCCATCTGGCAGGTGAATGTCCAGAAAAAGCAGGTCTGGCTGATGTTTGAAGATAGCTTGCATACCTTCTCCCAGTTCATGTACATACTTTACAGTGTATCCATGACGAACGAGCGTTAGTTGCAGTAGTCTGCAAATATCTGGTTCATCATCGATGATAAGAATGTTGGGATACTTCATTTTGCTATCAGTTGAAGCCGAGCCGGATTGGCTCCAGGCTATTTTGTTTCGTTGCAACATACTTGTGTTTGTTCCATTGTTCCATTAATAATCTGGCTATCAGGTAACACACGGTAGATTCGGCGCCCTGGTTCTGGTTAATATTATTTTTTTCCAGACCATCATAACAGCCGTAAGTCAACGGGTTATATACCAGCTGTTTCAGGTGATTATTACCGAGGTACCAGCTAAATGCCAAACGCATTTTTTCCAGGTATGATTTATTTTTTGTGATATTATAAAACATATTCATTGCCAGCATAGTATAGGCCACTTCTATGGATTGCTCGCCTCCATCCTCCAAAGGCTGGGTAGCATCCCGGTGATACCAGGTTTTATTGCTAATCACCTTCATATGGCTGTCTGTAAACGTTTTACTACAGAGAAATAACAGGCTATCTTCTGCTACTTTCCGGTATGCCTCTTCACCGGTTACCTGGTAGGCTATCATCATAGCTTCTGGTAATACAGCATTACCGTAGGTGAGATAGGGTTCGTACCAATGCCAGTTTTCATCTGCCTCGTCTTTGTAGTTGTTATACAATTTTGCCGCCAAAATTTGTAAAATCTCTGCTGCTCTTTCTCCCTGCTTATATTGGAGGAAGTAATACAGTCCTTTTATGGTAAAGGCGATAGCCCTTGGTGAAGACAACGATTCCATCCAGTTAAAGCTTTGTCTGAACAGCGACAAAGCATCCTGTACAACATCAAAAGGCAGGTTCCTGTGGGAGTACAACGCGTAGCCCAGTGCCCATATAGTGCGTCCATTGGCATCTTCCAGGTTCACGTCCTCGTTCATGGTGGAAAACTCTCCATCGATATCCACGTAGTTAAGGAATTTGCCGGAAGGTTGCTGACAATAACCAATGAAACTGATGTATTTACGACATAATGTATGGACGAAGCTAGTGGCTTTCAGCTCATTGCTGTACATGCACATGGCAATCAGGGCGCGGGCGTTATCGTCCAGTGTGTAGCCGAATTCAGGATCAGGTATATCATGTTTGGAAAATTGCAGCATGCCAAATTCGTCGGTCATACGGTCGATATGATCGAGGTATGGAGGCGGCAAATTGGGCAGTATCTTATCGGCGGCCAGGACTTCGCTAATCACGCCCATATGGGCAATGGCCACATTTTCCCAGATAAAGCTGCGTGTTTTCTCAATGGCGGCACTACTCATTTGCCGGCGCAAGGCTGGATCTCCGAGTAACTTCAGGGCGCTGGCGGCCAGCTGCGCTGCATTATTAAAGTCGATGAGGCAGCCGGCGCCATCTTCCAGCATTTCGCGGGCCTGTACAAAGGAGGTAGAGATCACCGCGCAACCTGCACTCATCGCGTACACGAAAGTTCCGCTTACTGCCTGATGCGGATCTTTAGAGGTAAAGAGATAGATATCTGTTAATGATAAATAATCGAGTAAGGTATTGAGGGAAAGATAGCTATTTACAAACCTGACATGTTGTTGCAGTCCCAGGGTAGCCACCAGTGTTTCCAGCGAGTTCCTGTATTGTTCCCCTTCCCTGGAATACACTACCGGGTGGGTTTTCCCCAACACCAGGTACACTACGTCCGGGTATTGCTTAACAATATCCTTCATGGCCCTGATAGCGGTTTCTATGCCTTTATTTTCACTGAGCAGGCCAAAAGTGCTGAGCACCTTTTTTCCTTCCAGGTTGTATTGTTTTTTCAATGCAGGCAAATCCCCGGCAATGTGGGCATGTGTACCATGAGGAATGTGTACAATTTTATCAGCTGGTACATTGTAAACATGCTCCAGTATTTCTGCGGAAGAGCGGGTCATTACCAATACTTTTGCCGCCAGCGCACTAATCAGGCTTACTACTTTGGTGCATTTCAGATCCGGGTAAGGTAATACCGTGTGAAAGCGTACTACAAATGGTTTATCGAGCAGCGACAGCATGGCCAGCAAGTTATAGCCGTATTCGCCGCCGTACAGGCCAAACTCGTGTTCAAAACACACCAGGTCTATTTTACTGTTCTCATTTATCTGCTGGGCAAATTCAATGCAGTTATCAATATCGAATGGATTAACGGAATAGGTAACCGGAGGTTCCTGAGGGTTCGCTGGTTTTCCTCTTTCTTCCAATGCCGCTATTTCAATATTCAGATTGCCGGCAAAATTTTTATTCATCGCGTTTACCAGGTCCTGAGCGAAGGTGGCGATACCACATTCGCGTGGGGGGTAAGAAGTAACAAAAAGCAGGGTGCTGATCTTCATGGCAAAATTTTTATGCAATTCTGTTAAAAACAGGTAACCTGTTCCTCTTATTATTCTTTCCGGGAATGGATCTTGGATGTTTCAAATATCAATCCAATACGGGTGCTGCCGGATTGTAGCGGATTGGGCCGGCAAAAACTGTGGAATATTTTCCACACCTATTTTCCCCTATCCACAAACACCGGAACAGATTTTTATTTTCCCTATTTACATTCTATTAACGGTCCATGTAAACATAAAAATTTATACTTGTATCGTATTTCGCTGGTATTTGTAGCAAATAGAGGTACAAACGACAGTATTTATTCAAAAAAACGCTACAATATTGCCCACTTGTCCATTTCAGCTTATTTTAGCTGCATCAAGGGCACCAAGCTTACCATGTGAAACACAACTAACCATTCCGTTTTCTCATTTAAACCCAAAATCGTTGTTATGCGTAACATTGCATGTACTTTCAATGTGGATGGAATACCTACCAAAATCAACCTGCGGAAGCTACCGCGTCAGAGAAGATTTCAGGCCATTATTGACCGAAACATCACAGAGTATATCATCTCCGATGAAACCAATGAGATTGAGTACTACGAAGGACCCGTTTTAAGCGATTATCTTTTTACCCGCATTGCTACACTGATAAAACAATATTTTCCGAATGTGCGGGCTATTATGAAGATTGGGGAGGATAACTATGAGGATTATGATGATTTTTAAAATCTACATTCCTGCAAAATCTTTTAAATAGTAATATGGAATCAATGGAGAAGACATTGGCGTGGCCATCCGGCGATTCCATTTACTATTTAAAAGATTTCGCGCGAATTCACTTTATATGAAACCTTTTTCCAGCGCGAGGAAAGCCTCTGAAGGATGTACCTGTTGCCATAAAATAGCATATACTGCCTGTGCTACCGGCATATAAGCGCCAATATTCCTGTTCATTTCATGCATGCACTTGCTGGCATAATAACCCTCCGCAATCATATTCAGTTCCAGTTGTGCTGCCTTTACACTATAGCCCTTTCCGATCATGTTACCGAAAGTACGGTTACGGCTATGTAAAGAGTAACAGGTAACCAGCAAATCGCCCAGGTAAGCACTGGCACTGTAATTATGTACCATAGGCGCTGTTCCTGCCACTGCTGCTTTCTGCTCTTCATATTTCTCCAGGAACGTCTGCATTTCCCGGAAACAATTGGTGATAAATACGCTGATGAAATTGTCGCCGTATTCCTGACCATGGGCAATACCGGCGCCCATGGCATAAATATTTTTCAGTACTGCCGCCAGCTGTACGCCGATTACGTCTGTATTGACAATAGTTTGCAGGTAACTGCCGGTAAACTTATCGGCAATAGCCTGCGTGGTGGCCACATGTGTACCGGAAAAAGTGAGATAAGACAGCTTTTCATTGGCCACTTCCTCCGCATGGCAGGGACCTGTAATGGTAAAATACTGACTGGCCGACAAATTAAACTGTGTATGCAGGTATTCTCCGATCAGGGTATTATTGCTGGGAACCAGCCCTTTAATTGCAGAAATAATCTTCTTATTATTTAGTGCATCTGCAGGCAGCTGGTGTAATACATCTTCCAGAAAGGCAGAAGGCACTGCCAGCACTATTTCATCACAAGCAGCTACCACGGTGCTTACATCACTGCTTAATGATAACAAACTGGTATCAAAATATACAGAGGTGAGATAATGCTTATTATGATGACGCTGCTGCATATGACGAATGGTGTCCTCGTTTCTGATCCACCAGTGTATATGATGACCGTTGTCTGTCAGGATTTTCGCCAGGGCAGTAGCCCAGCTACCACTCCCAATTATACCAATGCTCGTGCTCACAGTGCAATTTTTTTACGCAAGGTAACTAAAAAAGCAGTTAGCCATTAGCTTTTAGCTTTTAGCAAAAATGCAGCGGAGATATAAGCGTAGTTATCATTTAACTATACCGCTATCTCCGCTGCATTTTTGCTAAAAGCTAAAAGCTAATGCCTAACTGCTTTATTTCGCTTGTCCTTCGAACAGATCTGCTTTAGGGACTACTTTTACTTTTTTACCATTATCCAGTAAACGGGATATCGCGGTGTATGGTGCGCTGATCACCTGGTCACCGGGGTTAATACCGGAAGTAACCTGGATCCAGGCATCATCTTGTACACCTGTTTTCACAGATACCATTTTAACCGTACCATCTTTTTGTAAAACAAATACTACTTCATTCATATCAGGCTTTGTACTGGCAGAGGAGCTGGGGGTAGTATCGTCCTGTACTGGTTTCTTCTTATCTCCGTGTTTGGTAGAATCAGCATCGCGGGTTGTCACGGAGTTAATAGGAATGGCCAGGATATCATTCACGTGACGTGTTTGAATGTCTACACTGGCGCTCATACCCGGACGGAATGGAAAGGTTTTTTTACCTCCCTTGTCGAGCAGGTCCTGGTAGCTGGATGGCAGAATGCGGATATGTACAATATAGCTGGTTACTTGTTCGGCAGAGGAAGCTGTAACAGCTGTGGCTGTGGCAGCGCCTTTGCTGGAGCTGGCAATCTGTGTTACGGTACCTTTAAACTGCCGGTTATTATAGGCGTCTACTTCGATGATAGCCGTGTCGCCATATTTAACTTTCGGAATGTCGTTTTCTCCTACATCTACCTGTACTTCCATGGTATTCATGTCGGCAATGCGGAGCATTTCAGTACCGGTCATTTGTGCGGTACCTACCACGCGCTCCCCTTTCTTTACAGACAGCAGGGAAATAATCCCCCCCATCGGTGCGGAGATAGTAGTACGACCGAGATTTTTATTGGCTTCGTTCAGGTTGGCTTGTGCGCTTTGAACGGCAAATTTGTTCCCGTTAATTTGTTGTACAGCGGCGTTGTAATCTGCCAGTGAGGCGAGATAGGTAGCTTCTGCTGTTTCGAATTCTGATTTGGAGATCACTTTCTGGCCGAGGAGTTCCTTGTTCCTGTTATAGGCTGCCTTGTTTTGTTCCAGGCGGGCTTTGAAGGAGTTGAGTGCAGCGGCGGAATTGGCAAGCTGGGCCTGGCTCTGGCTTACAGAGGCCGCGGCTTTGTCTACCATGGATCCATAGATATCAGCGTATATCCGTGCCAGTATTTGTCCTTTTTTCACGGAGTCGCCTTCCAGCACGAGCAGGTCGGTGATTTCCCCGGATACATCGGAACTTACTTTTACTTCTATTTCGGGATAAATTTTCCCGCTGGCGGTTACCACTTCAATGATGTTTCTGTTGGCAGCCTTATCTATAGCAACTTTAATCCCTTCTTCCTTACCAATAACCCCGGACGCTTTCAGTACGAGGAGTAAAATAACGAGTGAACAAAGTATGCCTATGAGCCAATAAAGTGTCTTTTTCTTCATAAAGCAATTAGTTTCCCGGCGTCGCTACAGCGATATTTTCTGATCTCTGTAGAATTCCAGCAATTTCATTTTAAATATGTAATCGTATTGCGCTGATACCTTGTCTACCTGCGCCTTGAATAACTTACTTTGGGTTGTGATGTAATCAATGGTATTCATTAACCCGAGATTGAAACGTTTGGTGGCAAAATCATACGCCTTTTGAGCCGCCATTACCCCGGTTGATGATGAATTATATTTCTGCAATGCCGCCACTGCGTTGGCATGTGCGGTATAGATATCCTGTTTCAGTTTCTGGTTATCGATATCCCGAACCAGCTCCTGGCTATATACATTTATCTTTGCCTTAGCTACAGCAGTACGTTGTTGCCAGCCATTGAAAATTGGTACATTCAGGGTCAACCCTATAGACTTCTTATAGGTATTATTGATCTGATCATGGAATGATAATAGTTTACCATTTTCAATATAGTTATTAGCATAGTAAGTATTGATGTTTCCGCCAATACTTAGGTTGGGATATAGTTGTGCTTTCGCTGCCTGGTAGGCTTTGGTGGCGCTTTTTATTTTTAACTCATCCGACTTCACCAATGGATAATTCGTTAAAGCGGCGCTGTATACCATTTCTGGCGCCATTTCCTGTAAAGGAGCCAGGGGCAGAGTTCCGATATTTTCCGGCACTTCCGGTTTAAATGGAATTTCAAATCCGAGATTGAGATATGCTTTCAACTGAAGTATGGAAAGGATCACATTATTCTGGGCTGTTACCAGATTGGTACTGTCTTGTGCCAGTTGTGCCTCCAGGTCGGCCTGGTTACTTTCCGGTACAGAGCCTGCAATTACCAGTTTTTTGGTATTATCCAGGTTAGAGTTGGTGAGCCTTACATTTTCCTCATTTACATTTACCGTCTGGATATTGAGTAAAGTCTGCAGAAAAGCAGTGGCTACATTAAAAGCGAGGTCATTTCTTGCCTTTTCTAACAGGAAGCTGTTGGACTGTGCATCGAGCTTATTAGCAGCGATGGTCCTTTGCTGGTAAAACCAGCTAAACAGGTTTGCCTGCATATTGATCGCACCACTAGCATTAAATATGCTTTGATTTACATACTGGTTATCACCTAATGAAGGAGCCCTACCATCAGAATACCCTGCACTAGCGTTTCCGCTGAAGCCTGGAATCATTTGCAGCCGGCTTTGCTGTAATACGAGATCGGCGAGGCGTTTCTGCACCACTTGCTGCTTAACAGTCAGGTTATTTTGCAAAGCATAGTCCACACAACGTTGCAAACTCCACGTATCCTGTGCTACAGCGGATGATATGTTAGCAAACAATAAAATCAGGAGTATTCCTGCTAATTGGGATATTCTCATAACATACCAAAAATATAGTAATTGTGATGATTGTTTTTCACCTTTCTTGATAAAAGGCAAAAATTTAACAGGTATGGCAGTATACCTCATTAATTGAGTGTACAACATAATCTTTTTTTTACAAATTCTAAAAGTGAGCTGCCCTTATGGTTGTATTTGACCGTCACGGATCTGGATAACGCGATTGCCATAGGTGGCATTCACATCTGAGTGGGTTACCTGGATAATGGTGATCTTATCCTGCTCGTTGAGGTGTTTGAACAGCTGCATGATAACTTTCGCCTGATCAGAGTGCAGATTACCAGTAGGCTCATCTGCGAGGATAACGCGTGGTTCCGCCACTATAGCACGGGCAATACCCACCAGCTGCTGCTGCCCACCCGATAACTGGTTGGGAAAGAGGTCTTTTTTGGCCACCATATTAAAACGGTCCAATACATCTGCCACCCGGCTTTTTCTTTCTGAAGCAGGTATATTCTTATACAGTAAAGGGGTTTCAATATTTTCGTACACCGTTAATTCGTCAATCAGGTGATAAGCCTGGAACACAAATCCAATAGAGCCCCGGTGTAACTGGGTACGTTTTTTTTCATTCATTTTATCTACCCGTTCTCCTTCAAACAGGTATTGCCCTTCAGAAGGTTCTTCCAGCAGCCCCATAATGTGCAGTAAGGTAGATTTCCCGGAACCGGAAGGCCCCATGATGGATACAAATTCTCCTTCATTAATAGTGAGGTCAATATCTTTCAGAATATAATTTTTTCCGAATCCAACCGGGAAATGCCTTGAAATTTTCTGCAATTGTATCATGATCAGTTAATTTGTTTTTTTGATAATTATGGTATTACTGCATAACGGCATAGCAATATAATTAAAACTAATGGCCTCCGTTGATCCAGTTGTTAATGCCATGTCCCCGTTACGAGGTCGCTTATTGTCGTTTTTTAATAATTACGCCACCTATATTTTAGTCTCTTTTTAAACTTTTTACCGGGTTTACCAATGCCGCTTTCACGGATTGTAAACTTACTGTTGCAAAAGCAATAACTACTGCCAGCAGCCCTGTTACTACAAATATCCACCAATGTATTTCCACATGAAACACGAAATTCTGCAGCCATCGATGCATAAAATACCAGGCCGCCGGTGTAGCTACTACAATGGCCACCAGTACCAGGCGCAGAAAGTCTTTCGATAACAATATCACCAATCCGCCAATAGAGGCGCCCAATACTTTACGAATTCCCACTTCTTTCTCCCGGTGCGCGGTTACTAATACAGCAATAGCAAATAATCCCATTGCGGAAATAATGACAGCGAGGATAGCCCCTGTCAAAAATATTTTTGAGAAACGTCGTTCCTGCACATAGAGGCGTTGTGTGTTTTCATCCAGGAAAGAGGCATCATGTTCCGCCAGCGGGTTCAATCCTTTCCACACTGCGGTAATACGCTGGAGCGTAGCAATGGGATTCCTGGTCTCTACTTTTACGAATATATAATATAAGGCAGATGGCTCATTCATTAACATCACCAATGGATCAATTTTCCTGCGGAGCGACTCATAATGATAATCTTTCACCACACCAATAACGTGTACCGGTCCATCATCACCCATTTTAAATGTTGTTCCGACAGGATCGGCCACCGCCAGCTGTTTGGCCATGCTTTCATTGATCACCACCGCGGAACTATCTGTACCATATTCCCGGGAGAAATCGCGGCCTGCTACCAGCTTCAGATCCAGGGTAGACGCATAGTCATAATCCACCACCAGGCACTGCGTAGTAATATGTCCGTCCTTGTAGCTAAATCCGCGGGTCCAGTTACCGGATGAACCATCTTTCCCCAGTCCCAGGTTGAGCATACTACCTGTTACATGCTTTACTTCCGGGAAGTTGGACAGCCGGTTGCGCATGGCGGCGATGGCCGATGGTGGTGCATTATCCAATGGTATGCTGATCACCTGCGTGGCATTATAGCCAAGCGGCGCGGTTTGTATGAAACGAAGTTGCTGCCAGATGATAAAGGTGCAGCTGATCAACACAACGGCTACAATAAATTGTACGATGATCAGGCTGTTGCGTACACCACTGCTTTTACTCAATTTCAGTTTTCCTTTCAACACCTGTACAATATTTAACCGGGCTACCTTCCATGCCGGATAACCACCCGCCAACAGCGTGATCACAAAAAATACAGACACTCCCACCACTACTACTTTTACATTACGCAGTATGCTCAGCGCCACATTATGCCCAAAGGTCTGGTTATAATACGGCAAGAGCAATACCAGGAGGAAAGCGGCGAGGAAAAGCGCAAAGCAGCATAAGAGAAATGCTTCGGCCCAAAACTGTATTAACAACTGCCTGTCCTGCGCGCCCAGCGATTTTCTCAATCCTATTTCACCACTACGACCAAAAGACCTGGCAATAGACAGATTGATAAAATTAATGCAGGCAATACTGGTGATCAGCGTCGCCAAAATGAGCATCAACCAGGGATAAAATTTATTTAGACCACTGTTATACTGACTTTCCGGGTCAAGGTGGAAATCTTTCAATGGCAATGCTTTCAGCCAGAACAAAGCATTTCCTTTGTCAGCCGGTCCTGATGCTTTTTCCAGGTCTTCGATTTTCCCTTTATAGTATTTCTTTAATAACGGAACAATATTCTTTTCGAAAGAAGCTGGATTAACGCCTGGTTCCAATTGTACAAATAAGGGGAAATTAGATGCATTCCATTCATTCTTCGTGCCTGCATATTCCGGTACATTTTCTAACCGCATCAACAGCTCAAAACTGATGGTGGAGTTATCCGGAATATCAGCAGCAACGCCACTTACTATAAAAGGCTGCCATTTGCCTCCCAGGTTCACTTCTATGGTTTTACCCACCGGTTCTTCGTCTTTGAACAAACTGGTAGCTGCTTTATTGGTGAGCACCACCTGGTTCAGTTGTTGCAACACTAGTTGCTTATTTCCCTTCTGCAGTGGGAACGTGAACATTTGCAGGTAATCTTTATCTACCATCTGGCTGCCCAGGTAGAAATGGTTGGCGCCATATCTTACCGGTAAATGATCATCGGCAATGAAAGAGCTGTACTTTACACCGGGTATTTCTTTTCTTATCGCATCCGCCAGTGGCAACGCCATGCTGGAACCTGTTTTAATACTGGCTCCAATATTCTCTTTACCCAGTAACTGGTAAATATCCTTCCCATTTTCATGAAAATTATCGTACGTCCATTCCCGGTAGGCAGTAAGCGATAGCAGTAACGCTGCGCACAACGCCGTACTCATGCCTACAATATTCACTACTGCAAACACTTTCTGCTTCCGCAAATTTCTCCAGGCAATTTTTAAATAACTTTTAAACATAGCGATATATAGTTAAAGTGAAAAAAAGAAGCAGGGCGTGTAGACACACACTCTGATTTGCTGTTCACTTGTTATTCATTTTTTAGTATGTTGAAATAATAACATTGTTAATCGTTTCTCAGGTTGTCAACCGGATTCACTTCAATTGCTCTCCATGTTTGCGACAAAATAGTTACCATCGCCAGCAGCAGGAGAAACAACACCGCACCTAACATCGGGATAATGCCTATACTAACCCGGTAAGCAAAAATCTGCAGGAAGAACATACTGCCCAGGTAGCCCAATGGCAAAGCAATAATGCTCGCTATCATAATCAGGCGGATATAGTTTTTGGACAACAGGTATAGTAGCCCTGCCGGCGCGGCCCCTAATACTTTCCGGATACTGATTTCCTTTCTGCGGGTAAAGGAGGTATAAGCTACTACTCCCAACAGGCCCAATGCTGCAATCAGGGTAGAAATAAACACCAAAAATCCCAGCATGGAAATAACCTCCCCTCCGGCACGACTCAACAATTGTTCATCCATCCATTCCGAGGAAAATATTTCACCAGGATGTAATTCCATCCAGATCTTTTTTACCGAGGCGATTTGCTGGTCTTTATTTCCATTTGTCATAGCCAGTTGCAGTTGCCTGAACTCACTGGTTTTATAACGGATCGCCATTGGACGAATGTTTACTTCTATGGGCTGAAAGTTGAAGTCCTGTATTACGCCGACAATATTTACTGCCGATGAATCTGCTGCCAGCCATAAGGTTTTACCGATGGCATCGGCGGGTGTTTTAATCCCCATTACATTCAGGGCCTTTTCATTTACGATCACATACTGCTCTTTCTGGGTAGAAGCCGCGGCAGGAAAGGTGCTACCTGCCAGTAATTTAAGATGCATGACTTTGATGAAGTCCGCATCTCCCGCATAATACCCAAACTCCATCGCATCCTTACCTTCACCTGGCTTGATCATACAAAAGCTGGCATCACGCGGCATGCCCAAAGTGCCAGAGCTGGCGGATACTGCTGATACTCCATTCAATGACAACATACGTCCTTTCATCAACTGAAAATCCACATCCGCTAATGGAACATTCAATACATCTTTACGGTAAAAGCCCATGTCTTTTACTGCCTTGTAGCTAAACTGCCGGTATACGGTTACCAGGAAAATGATAGCAGTCAGAGACAGGGAAAACTGAATCACAATCAGTGTTTTCCGCAAACCTAATCCGCCGAACAGCTTTATATCAATGAGGTTCTTTAATACTTTTGCTGGCTGGAAAGAAGACAATGCCCATGCAGGAATAGCACCGGCCACCACGCCGGTAATCACGCTAAACAGCAGGAACATGGCCAGTATCTTCGGCTCAAACAGGTTAACATCTGGTATGGGCAAGGCATTAAAGTGCGTTGATCTCGCCAGCAGCAATAGCATCATCGCCATGATCAATGAAAGCATGCACATAAACACCGACTCGGTGATAAACTGCATAAATACCTGCCAGCGCTGTGCCCCATTGACTTTACGTACGCCCACCTCTTTGGCACGCTGCATAGAACGGACAATGGATAAATTAGTGTAGTTAAAGCAGGCACAAATCAGTAAGCCCAGTGCTACACCTCCTTCCACCAGCATTTTTGTCCAGGGTGGTGTACCAGAGATGTCATTATATAACTGCTGCGACGGTGTAATTTTACTCAGGGCCTGAGGTTCAAAACTAATAACCCCCTGCCCTTTCTTTGGCAAATCATCATAACGATGAGCAATATCATCCAGGGCGGCAGCAAACGCCGCTTTCCCTTCACCAGGGCGCATCACCACATAAGTATAGGAATCCAGGTTCAGATCCCAGTTCTGGATCCGATCCGGTAAAGCATGGCTCTGCTCCAGCGCCGGCACAGACGACATAGAAGCGAATGCCTCATAATCGATATGGGTTTCTGAAGGAGCCGGCGCCAACACCCCACTCACCACGAAACTGCCCAACCGGTCAAACTGTATAACTTTGCCCATAGGATCTACGGTACCAAAAAACCGCTTCGCCGTTTCATCAGTTAATACAATGCTGTTGGGGTCTGTTAACGCCGTTTTCGGATTTCCTGCTGCCAGTTTAAATCCAAAAACATCGAAAAAAGAGGGCGTAGTAAAGGCACCTCTTACATTTATCTTCTTCTTATTAATTTTTCCCTGATCAGATAGCGCCCCATAAAAAGTTACCGCCTGTTTAATGGCGCTGTAATTATTTTTCAGCATCTCTCCCAGCGGCACTGGTGTACTGGCCACGTGATACTTCCGCCCATCCGGTGTTTGCACCTTAAATGTAGCTCTCCAGGTATGCGCAATATCAGGATGAAAATTATCGTAAGTAAAATTTTTACGGTTAGAAATCAACACGATCAGGCACACTGCCATACTTACTGCCAGACCGGCAATATTGATAAAGGTAAATAACCTTTGCCGGTGCAGATTTCTGAGAGTGATAATAATATAACGTTTAAACATATACGCAATATTTATTCTGACTTTAAAGATTGTACCGGGTTCGCCAATGCCGCTTTAATGGACTGAAAACTCACAGTGGTGAGCGCAATGATCATCGCCAATGTTCCTGCAACTATAAAAATCCCTGCTGATAAATTCACGTGGTAGGCAAACCCTTCCAGCCAGTTGTGCATCAGGTACCAGCTCAGGGGTGTAGCCACCAATATGCCCACCAATACCAATAGCAGAAACTCTTTGGATAGCAGCGTAGTTACGTTTAGTACGGATGCGCCCAATATCTTCCGGATACCAATTTCCTTTTTCCGCTGTTCTGCAGTGAAAACAGACAACCCAAATAAGCCCAGGCAGGAAATTAGTACCGCTACGATGGCGAATACTTCTGCCAACTTTTTGAGCATTGTTTCCGATCTGTACATGTTATCAAAAGTTTCATCCAGGAAATGATACTCTAACGGGTATTCGGGGTTCAATTGCTTAAACACTTTTTCCACGGCAGCCACTTCTGCTGCAATATCTCCTTTTGCCAGGCGCAGCAGCATATAGTTATTATCGTGGCGTTGCAGCATCATCACTACCGGGTTGATATTTTCACGCAGGGAAGTAAAGTGGAAATCCTTCACCACACCAATTATTTTTCCTTTGCCTCTCCAAAATTCAATGTCTTTTCCTATCGGGTTGGTCATACCCATAATACGTGCTGCCGTTTCATTGATAATATAAGCACCTGAATCCGAGGCGAAGTTGGGTGAAAATTCGCGTCCCGCTTTCATGGTCATGCCCAATGTTTTCGTGTAATCGTATCCTATTGTCAAGGGCGCGGTATTGAGTACCATCTGAGCTGGCTTGCCGTCCCAGGAAAGGTCAGCGCTGGATCCGCTAACGGACAATGGAATGAAATTAGAGTAGGTGAAAGATTTAACCTGGGGTAATTGCGCCAACGACTGCTCTATTGCTGTTTCGTTAGACACCATTCCTTTATCCAGTGGCATATACATCACATTTTCCCGGTCTACCCCAAGGTTACGGTGATAGATATATTTCATCTGGCTATAGATCACCACGCTACCAACTATGAACACGAAAGAGAGTACAAATTGTATGATTACCAGGTTTTTCCTCAACAGGGAAGCGCCACCACTGCTACTCAGATCTCCTTTCAGCACCTTTGCCGGCAAAAAACGGGACAATACAAAAGCAGGGTAACTGCCTGCCAGCAAGCCTGTTACTAAAGTAACCAGCAGCAAACCAAGGAAGTATTTACCAATCACCGGCAGGGTGAAAACAATCTGCTTACCGGTAAAATTATTGAATAGCGGCATTAGTAACCAAACAACAACACCGGCCAAAACTGCTGCAATAGCGGCCATCAGCATCGCTTCGCCTGTAAACTGCAACATCAGGGAAGAACGGGTGGCTCCTAAAGACTTACGTACGCCTACCTCCCGTGCACGCCTGGAAGCCTGCGCAGTAGAGAGATTCATGAAGTTGATACAAGCAATCGCCAATACGATCAGCGCAGTAATAAAAAACAAACGTACATACTCTATCCTTCCTCCGGCAATTTTTCCATTCTCGTATTTTTCATATAGGTAGATGTCTTCAAAAGGTTGCAACCATAATTCGTTCTTCATGGTAGGGTTCAGCCGCTGATAATTCTGCTGTATTTTGGCTGTCAGCTGTTTTATATCAGTGCCGGGCCGGATCACCATGTAGTTAAACACGCTATAACTACCGGGCTTCAGGAGCCATGGATCTTCCTTTATACTCACGGCAATGGGGATCATAAAATCAAACGAAATGGATGAATTAGCCGGTGACTGCTTCACTACACCTGTTACCTGTAAAGTGTTTCCATCATCCAGTTTCACCATTTGCCCAATGGGATCTTTATCCCCGTAATATTTTTTTGCCAACGCTTCTGTTAATACAATGGAGTTGAGTTGTGTGAGCGCAGTACGTTTGTCGCCCGCTACCAATGGAAAATCCATCTCTTCGAGGAAGTTAGGCGAAACATAAATTGCCTTCTTTTCAATGGATGTTTTTCCGTTAGTTTTGAACAACATATTATTTTCCAGGGGGCGCACCTGTACGTTGGCGGTTATTTCAGGAAAACTTCTTTTCACTTCGTCTCCCAATACTACTGGCGTAACGCTCAACGTACGCAAGCCGCCCCAGTCGGCATTTACATGCAACCGGTATATGTTGGCACCATTTGCATGAAATTTATCTACGCTGTATTCATCTGCCACCCAGCATAGAATAAACAAGCATACTGCCATGCCGAAAGCAAGACCGGCAATGTTCAGTGCAGCAAAGAAGCGGCTTCTTTGCAGATTCCTCCAGGCAATACGAAAATAATTTTTAATCATGTCTATTCAGATCTAAGTGACTTAACCGGGTTCATTAATGCCGATCTTACAGACTGCAGACTGATGGTACACAACGCAATTAATACTACCAGCACCGCGGTGAGTGCAAACACCCACCATTCTATGTGTATCCTGAATGCAAAATGCTGCAACCATTTTTCCATGCCATACCAGGCTATCGGAGAGGCGACGCAGATACCAATCAAAACCAGCTTGAGGAAGTCTTTGGATAACAATAAGGATATACTGATGATAGAAGCGCCCAATACTTTCCGGATGCCAATTTCTTTTGTACGCTGCCGGGAAATGAGCATAGACAAGCCCAGCAACCCAATGCAGGCAATAAAAATAGCCAGGCCGGAGAAAACGCCGAACAACTTACCAAGTGTGCGCTCAGCCAGGTATTGAGCCCTGATATCGCTTTCTACGAACGTATAATTAAAAGGCGTATCGGGTATGATGCTGTTCCATGCTGCTTCTACACGTTTTAGCACGGCTTTTTGATCACCGGCAGCCAACCGTAGCATCAGCACCTCTGCCGCGTCTTGTTTCACCATATAGATCAACGGCGCTATGGGTTGTTGTAATGACTGGAGATTAAAATCCTCCATCACACCTACAATGGTACCATGCCGGCTCATATATCCGGGGCGCCATTCAATACGTTTGCCTACAGCATTGTCTTTATACCCTAATAGCCTGGCGGCCGTTTGATTAACAATGAAAGCATCGGAAGAATCTGTTGACAACGCGGGGTTAAAGTCGCGGCCAGCCACCAGCTTAATACCCGTCGTTTTCAGCAGGTCAAAGTCCGATTGGATAATCCCGGCTACAAACCCCTCTTTATCCTCTCCGCCTTCGCGTACAATGGGGTTGTTATTGAATACCCCACTTCCCATTAAAAAATTGTGCATGGTAACCCGTTGTACACCTGACAGGTTTTGGAAAGATGCTTTCAGCAAGGCTGTTTTAGCGCTCCCGTCTATGCCCGACAAGTACACATTTACCAGGTGTTCTTTATCAAAACCCAGGTTCTTTTTCTGCCAATAGCGTAATTGCGAAAACACCACTACAGTGGCTATTATCAATGCTACTGCCACGGCAAACTGTGCTACCACCAAACCACGGCGCACCAACACCCGGGTACCAGATGTAACAAAATTCCCCTTCAATACCCGCACAGGTATCAATCCGGATAGGTATAATGCAGGATAACTGCCGGCAATCAATCCTACGATTACTACCAGGAGTAAGCCACTCACATATAACGGCCATTTGTTAGCCACAAACAGCGATAACTCTTTCCCGGTAATAGCATTAAAGGAAGGCATCAGCGCCATTGCCAATACAAATGCCAACACAAATGATAGGATACTAATCACCAATGATTCTGTCAGGAACTGCAGAATCAGGCTTTTCCTTTCTGCACCTAACACTTTACGTAACCCTACCTCTTTCGCTCTTTCATGTGCCCGTGCAGTGGTGAGATTCATAAAGTTGATGCAGGCTATCAGGATCAGGAAGGCTGCAATGGCAATATACATCCAGATCATAGCGGAATTATTAACGCCCTTATCTCCCTGGGGGTATAGATGCACATTCCTGTTAGGCTGCAACTCCAGCGAGAAAGTTATATTATGCTTCTTTAATATGCCCCCTATATGGGTGGTAACAAAAGACTGTAACTCTTTAGTAAGCGTAGCAGGATCAGTATGATCCGTCAGTCGTACATAGGTTACATTGTTGGCAAACATGAACCATTGTTCTTCCAGTTTATTATCTGTTTTGAGGGATTGTTGGATCATGGTAGAAAAAGACATGACCATACTCATACGCAGATCTGTATTAGCGGGGAGGTCTTTTGCAATACCTGTTACCGTACAGCTGAAACCGTTACCTACTTTTATCAGCTTACCAATAGCTGATTCACTGCCAAAAAACTTCCTGGCAGCGCTTTCGGTTAGTACAATAGAATAAGGGTCTTTTAATACGGAAGCCGGATTTCCTTCCAGTAGTGGGAAGCTGAAAAATTGAAAGAAGGACTGATCTGCAAAAGCAACATTTTCTTCCCATATTTTCTTTTCACCTGTAGTAAAAAGTGTTTTACCTGGCGCCCAGATACGTACGGCGTCAGTAATGTGGCTAATCTCCTTCTTCAGGTTCGGGGCCAGGGCAAACTGGGTGCCGGCGCCATATTCTGTTTCTCCTCCGGCCGTCCGGGTAATGGTAGTAAGCCGGTAAATATTATCTGTATCGCGGTGGAATTTGTCAAAACTCAATTCATCACTTACATACAGCACAATCAGGATACAGCAGGCCATACCCACTGCCAGTCCGGCCACATTAATGACCGTAATCAGTTTATGCCGCTGCAGATGACGGATAGCAATTTTGAAATAATTCCGAAGCATGATGATGTGGTTTTAGAATGGCGGAAAAAAATCACACATGGAATTGCTCCTTGATATTCTCAGTTACTACCCGTCCATCAAACAGGTTGATAATGCGGTGGGCGAAACCAGCATCATAGGGCGAGTGGGTTACCATGATCAGGGTAGTACCCGCATTGTTAAGCTCCTGCAATAATTTCATTACTTCTTCCCCATTGGTGGAATCCAGGTTACCGGTAGGCTCATCCGCCAGTATCAGGTTAGGTTTAGCTACTACAGCACGGGCAATAGCCACCCTTTGTTGCTGACCACCAGATAACTGCTGCGGGAAGTGATTCCGGCGATGCATAATATTCATGCGTTCCAGCACTTCTTCCACCTTTACTTTTCTTTCAGCAGCAGGTACTTTCAGGTACAGTAAAGGCAATTCTACGTTTTCGAAAACCGTCAGCTCATCTATGAGGTTAAAGCTCTGGAATACAAACCCGATAGAGCCTTTACGAAGCTGCGCTCTTTGTCTTTCACTCATACGCGCTACTTCCTTATCCCAGAAGTGATACTCTCCATCGCTTGGATTATCAAGCAGCCCCAAAATGTTTAGCAAAGTAGATTTGCCGCAACCGGAAGGACCCATGATCGCCACGAATTCACCATCCTGCACTTCCATGTTAATACCGTTGAGAGCAGTGGTTTCCACCTCTTCTGTTGTAAACAGCTTCTGTAAGTTAACAGTGCGTATCATAAGTGTTTATAATTTTAAAATGCTAGTTTATATAAAAAAATGGATGATTACTAAAAGGATAAAACATCTTTGTTACCGAAGTTCTCATAAGAAGAAGTAATGACCTGGTCTCCTGGCTGTAAGCCTTCCAGTACTTCAAAATATAAAGGATTTTTACGGCCCAGCGAAATGTTACGTTTTACGGCACGGTTACCGTTTTTATCTACTACATATACCCAGTTACCACCGGTATCTGAGAAAAAGCCGCCGAGTGGTAAAAGGATCGCTTCTGCAGACTTACCCAGCACCAGGCGGATAGGAGAAGATTGTCCACGGCGGATACCTTCGGGCGTGTTTTTCTCAAAGGTCATGTCGGCCTGGAAACGACCACTTTTTACTTCCGGATACACTTTGGTGACCACCATATCATAGGTTTTCCCGTCAAATTCGAAGGATGCTTTCAATCCGGCGAATACCTGGGAAACGTAATGTTCATCAATATCAGCACGCAATTTAAATCCATTCAGGTCATCAATCTGGCCGATGTTTTGTCCGGCGGTAATGCTGGACCCAACTTCCACATCTATTGACGAAAGTTGTCCGGAAACCGGGGCCCGTACAATCAGACTGTTCAGGTTTTCCCGCATCAGTTCCAGGTTATGCTGCGTGCGGGCCAGCGTTCCTTCCAGTTGTGTAATCTGCGTTTTGGCGTTTTCCTGCTGGTAGCGCTGAGATTGCAACTGGATATCTTTCTGACGCAGGAGTCCTTCCAGTTCAAATTTATTCTTATTGAAATCCTGGCGGGCCACTATCTTTTCTTCTACCAATTGCTTATTGCGGTCGTACAGGTCTTGTGCGGCCTCAATTTTAGCATCTATATCAGAAATAGTTTGTTGCATATTAAAGTCCTGCTGACGGATATTCAGGCGGGTGTTCTGCAATTCGTTGCGCAACCGGTAGATCTCTGTTTCATGATTTACGAAGTCCATCATCATATGCTGGTTATCCAGCCGGAGAATGGAGTCGCCGGCTTTTACCATGCTACCTCCTTCCAGGTATTTACGGCTTACATATCCGCCTTCAATGGCGTCCAGGCGAATGGTTTTCAGGGGCATTACAACAGCTGTAACAGCAATGTATACATCGAAGGTACCTTTCTTGACGGTAGAAATAGTAATCTTATCTTTTTCTACATTGAGGGTAGCGCGGTGGTCCGCAAAGATCAGGGTGTACAGCAACAGCATGGCTACTGCTGCGCCACCACCTATCATCATGATGCGTTTCTTATTCCAAAACTTCTTTTCTATTTTTCTGTCCATGTGTATTAGCGAAAAGTTTGCTGCCGGTAGAAAGTCAATCCACATGCCAAAGCGCAAAACGCTTTACCAGCATTGATTTCATTGAATTTACGACAAAAAAAACGTCCTTTGCCGGACATGGAGTGTCCAGAATCGGACACTTTTAAAAGTTCCTGAATTTAGCTGTGGGTTTGAAAGAATCTTTGTTTAATATTGTTGCCTATTCACCCATTCGCATATGACTAACATGCAACCCGCTAAGATTTTAATTGTTGATGATGATGTGGACGTTTTACGTGCTGCACGCCTGTTGTTAAAACGCCATTTTGAACAGGTTGATTTTGAGAAGAATCCACAAAAAATCCCCTACCTCGTATCCAACTTTGATTACGATGTAATCCTGCTGGATATGAACTTCACCCGCGACCTGAGTAGCGGAAAAGAAGGATTTGAGTGGCTGGATCGCATCCTCGATATTAAGCCGGAAACGGCTGTGGTGTTATTCACGGCCTATGGCGATGTGGAAATGGCGGTAAGAGCCATCAAAGCAGGAGCGGTAGACTTTGTACTCAAACCCTGGGAAAATGAAAAGCTGTTGGCTACCATTCAAACAGCTTATAACAAGCGGGCCGCCCAGCAAGATAAACCACCCGCCGCTATTCATCATCCCGGCAACCAGGTAATCGGCAAAAGCCCGGGCATGTTATCCGTATTTGACACCGTATCCAGGGTAGCTGCTACAGATGCCAATATCCTCATCCTCGGTGAAAATGGTACCGGTAAAGATATGCTGGCCCGGCAAATACATGCACAATCGAATCGCAGTAATAAGCCTTTTGTAAGTGTGGACCTGGGCGCTATCAGCGAAACCCTCTTCGAAAGCGAACTGTTTGGTCACGTAAAAGGCGCCTTCACCGATGCCCGCGAAGATCGCGCCGGCCGCTTTGAAGAAGCCAATGGCGGCACCATCTTCCTGGATGAAATAGGCAATATTTCTATCCCCTTTCAGGCCAAACTACTCACCGTACTGCAAAACAGATCGGTCACCAAAGTAGGTTCCAATAAAAGCATTCCCATTGATGTAAGACTCATCTGCGCCACCAACAGAAACATCCAGCACATGGCGGCACAACACCTGTTCAGACAGGATTTGCTCTATCGCATCAACACCATCGAAATACAACTGCCTCCGCTACGCGACCGGGTGGAAGATATCATTCCGCTCGCAGAACATTTCATGCAATTGTATCGCGATAAATACAAACGCCCGGTAAACAGTATGCATGAGTCATTGATCACGCAACTGCAACGGTACGAATGGCCCGGCAATATCCGCGAACTACAACACGCTATTGAAAGAGCCGTCATCCTTTCACAAGGGAAAACATTACAGCCCAAAGATGTGTTTGTAAAAAATAACAATAACACGGACCAGACTATGGACACCGGTTACAACCTGGAAGAAATGGAACGCAACATCATTTCACAGGCCATGAAAAAATGTAACGGCAACATCACCGAAGCCGCGAAAGAACTGGGCCTCAGCAGAGCCGCACTTTACAGAAGATTGGAAAAATATAACATCTAGCATAAAGCTAAAAGCAGAAGGCAGAAAGCAAAAAGCCATTGAAGCGAACGCATATGACTCGCTCCTCTGACTCGCTTCAATGGCTTTTTGCTTTCTGCCTTCTGCTTTCAGCTTTTCTATCATGAACCGCTTCAGCATCAATATCGGTCTGCGGGTACTCCTGCTGGCAATTACACTCACAGCAGCCATCTGGTTGTACATGCATAGCATGCAGCCGTTGGCATTCCTGTTATCGCCACTGGTATTGCTACAACTGTACGGTATCTACTATTACCTAAATCGCATTAACCGGAAACTTACCCTATTCCTGGAGTCGATCCGGTATGAAGATTTCTCCATCCGCTTCAGCGCAGATAATAAACTGGGGAAAAGCTTCAGTATGCTGAATCATCAGTTCAATGAAGTACTGGAAGCCTTCCGTCAAACCCGGGCAGAGAAAGAAGCTAACCTGAAATACATTGACACCATTGTACAACACATCAGCATTGGCGTGTTGTCGTTTGATACAGAAGGAAAAATAGAGCTGATCAACCCCGCTGCATTTCGCCTCATGGGGATTTACCGGTTGCGTAATATCCACGAACTAAAAACCGTACATCCCGGACTGGCAGAGCTGTTGATGGAATTATCTTCCGGCAGCAAAACACTGTATGCTACCCGGCAGGAACAACAACTCTCTATACATGCGGCTACAGTGCGCTTACAGGGGCGACTGATCAAACTTATCTCCATACAAAATATTCACTCCGAACTACAGAAAAAAGAACTGGAAGCATGGCAGAACCTGACTAAGATTCTACGCCATGAAATCATGAATTCTGTTACGCCCATTGTATCACTGATTGGTACCATGCAGGAAATTGTTGATTTTGACATTGCACCCGGCGCCCAGCACCAGGAAGGCATTTCCGACCTACGCGAAGCATTGCAAACCGTAGAAAGCCGCAGCAAAGGCATTATGAACTTTGTAAACGCCTACCGCGATTATACCACCCTGCCACAACCACAATTCACCAGCGTAAATGTTAAAACACTGGTAACTTCCGTTAGCAGCCTTTTCCAGGCAGATATGAAACAGGCAGGCATCCGGTTTATAGTTGAAATAGATGCCGAGAATATGGAGATCCACGCTGATGTGTCGCAACTGCAAATGGTATTGATTAACCTGGTAAAAAACGCCATGGATGCACTGGAACAAACACCCGATGCCACCATTCAACTGAAACTATACCTGAACAACGCACAACAGATCTCCATTGAAGTGACCGATAACGGCCCTGGTATTGATACAGACGCCATGAATAAAATATTCATCCCTTTCTTTACCACTAAAAAGAAAGGATCTGGTATTGGCCTGAGCTTATCACAACAAATCATACAAATGCATGGCGGACAGCTGAAAGTAATCAGCCCTGGCATTAACGGAAACGGCACTACGTTTTATATCCTGTTAAATACTTAAAGAATAATCGCTAAATTAGGATCACAAGTCATTTCTTATGCTGCGTCCTAGAATCCTTATTATCATATACTTCCTTGTATTACTGGCAGATATGTTATTCATTGCGATGGGTAAGCACACGTTCCGGTTTGCTACAAAGCCATTTTTAACCGTGCTGTTGGCAATATATGTATTATACGCAGATACGGCCATGCCTCGCAGCTTCCGGGTCTTCCTGCTGCTGGCCCTGTTTTTTTCTTCTGTGGGAGATGATCTGTTGTTATTCGACCGGTTCTTTCTACCCGGCCTGGGAGGCTTCCTGCTGGCGCATATCATGTATATCATTTTCTTCCTGAAAATAAGGTACAGCAACCCGCCGGTACCACTTTGCAAGTATGGTTTCGTATTTCTGAATGCCGCCGTGGTGATCCTGTTCATCTTATTTTTAACGCCTTATCTCGGCAGCTTATTCGTTCCCGTTATTGTATACTCGCTAGCGCTTTCTATTACGGTACAAAGCGTATTACATGCTTTTCATTTCCGGAGGCAGCCGGAGGCCTGGTATTGTATGATCGGCGCGGTATTATTCCTGCTTTCCGATTCCCTGATCGCTGTAGGCAAATTCTACCATGCTTTCCCGGGAAACGACGTACTGGTAATGCTTACCTACGGTATAGCACAGTGGGGCCTGGTATATGGCAGCCTCCTATATTTCCGTAAAAGGGCTGCTTACCTCGCCGCGCAGAAATCGTAATTTTTAATCCGTAATGATTACTTTTGTTGAACTATGCAGCAAACAGACTTTCTTGTCATCGGTTCAGGAATTGCAGGGCTCACCTATGCGCTCAAGGTATCACAACAATGCCCGGATAAAAAGATCACGATCATTACCAAAAGCCGGGAAGATGAAACCAATACCAAGTACGCCCAGGGCGGTGTAGCCGTGGTAAACGACCTGGAAAATGATAGCTTCGAAAAACATATTGAAGATACCCTCATCGCCGGCGACGGCCTCTGTAATGAGCAAGTAGTAAAAATAGTAGTCACCGAAGGACCGGAAAGAGTCAATGAAATCATTGAATGGGGTGCTAACTTCGATAAAAACCCCGACGGTGATTTCTCACTGGGCCGTGAAGGCGGCCACTCTGTATTCAGGGTCATTCACCACAAAGACATTACTGGTAAAGAAATAGAACGCGCGCTGCTGGAAGCCATCCATCGCCGCCCTAATATAGAGCTGATTACCCATTGCTTCGTAGTAGACCTCATCACCCAGCACCATATGGGTTACCTGGTCACCAAATCCACTCCGGATATTGAATGCTTCGGCGTATATGTGCTCAATCTCGCTACCAATAAAATAGAAAAAATACTTGCTAAAGTAACACTGCTGGCTACCGGCGGCAACGGACAGGTATACCGGAGTACCACCAATCCCAATATCGCTACGGGCGATGGCGTTGCCATGGTATACCGGGCCAAAGGACGTATTGAGAACATGGAATTCATCCAGTTTCACCCTACCGCCCTTTACCAGCCCGGCGTAAGCCCTTCATTCCTTATCACCGAAGCGGTGAGAGGCGACGGCGGTATTCTTCGCAATATCCATGGCGAAGACTTCATGCACAAATATGATCCACGCCTGTCGCTGGCACCGCGTGATATTGTAGCCCGCGCGATAGATAGCGAAATGAAAATCACTGGTACCGAGTATGTATACCTCGACTGCCGTCATATGAACCTGGAGAAATTTATTCATCATTTCCCCAACATTTATGAAACCTGCAAAGCAGCTGGTATAGATGTAGCCACACAAATGATCCCGGTAGCGCCGGCCGCACATTATAGCTGTGGTGGTATCAAAACCAATGAGTGGGGCCTCACCTCTATCCGCAATTTATACGCCTGTGGCGAATGCGCCAGCACCGGTCTTCATGGGGCTAACCGCCTGGCCTCTAACTCGCTGTTGGAAGCCATGGTATTTGCCCATCGTTGCTTTATGGATGCTACCAGCAAAATAGACCTGCTGGAGTTTAAAGAAAATGTACCCGACTGGGTAGCCACCGGCACTACTGCGCCAAAAGAAATGATCCTGATCACACAAAGCCTGAAAGAACTGAAACAGATCATGAGTGATTACGTTGGGATTGTAAGAACAGATGTGCGTTTGCAACGTGCACTCCGCCGGCTGGATATTTTACATGAAGAAACAGAAGACCTCTACGAAAAAACAACGGTATCTCCACAGCTGTGTGAATTACGCAATCTTATTACGGCAGGGTACCTGATCGTAAAAGGAGCAGCGTTCCGCAAAGAAAGCCGGGGACTTCACTTCAATACGGATTATCCATTTAAGTCTGAGCTCATACAAAACATTGTGTTGTAAGCTAAACGGCCGTCTTTCATTACCTTTGCGTTGGATTTACAACAAACAGGAATATGTATTATCTGCTGCTTGCTTTTTGCTATAGCCTTTCCATATTGCCATTTCCGGTGTTATATTTTATCAGCGACGGCTTGTACGTGCTGGTGTATCATATCATTGGATATCGCAGAAAGGTAGTGATGGAGAACCTGACACAAGCCTTTCCCGATAAGTCGAAAGAAGAACTCACGCTCATCGCTAAAAAATACTACCGCAACCTTACAGATATGATGGTGGAAACCATCAAGCTGCTCACCATGAGTAAAGCGCAGCTCCAGAAGCGCTTTCGCTGTGATCTTACAGTATTGCATGAATTATATGCACAGGGAAAAAGCTGCCAGTTGCACCTGGGGCATAATTTCAACTGGGAATGGGCCAACCTGTTTTGTATGCAGGGAGTGGATTATCCTTTCCTCGTGGTATATATGCCCCTCACCAGCAAGCCGGCAGACCGGATGTTCCGTCACTTCAGGGAAAAGTTTGGTACCATTCTCATTCCTGCCAATGATATGGGCAACAGCATGAAAGCCTGGACAAATAAACAGTACCTGATTGCGCTGGTAGCCGATCAAAATCCCGGTAATCCCCGCAGCTGCTACTGGTATCCGTTCCTCAACAAAATGACACCCTTCTATAAAGGCCCTGAAATGGGCGCTAAACGTAGCGATATTCCCGTGGTATTTGTAGATATACGCAAAGAAAAAAGAGGGTACTATAATGCTACCTTAAAGCTGGCTTTCGAACATCCGCAGCAGGAGCCAGATGGCAACATCACCGAAACATTTGTACACTACCTCGAGAAAAATATCTACGAGCAGCCGGAGGTATGGGTATGGAGTCACCGCCGCTGGAAGCATACCTACCAGGGACAGAAAAATGGGAAAAGTATTTAGGGAGATGTGAATACCCGGGTGTTACCCGGCCACGCATGGATTACTTGCCTTTTACCTGGTTAATCACTTTCCTGGCGCCGGATTGCTGTGCCAGTTGCATCACTTTACGCAGTTGTTTCCTTTTAACGGTACCATCCAGGGTCACTTCCCCGTTGGCAATACTGACTGCAATATCTGCAAAGCCATTGGCCGCATAAATAGAATCCAATGTTTTCTTTAGTAACTCATCCGGGCTGACAATTACTTTAGGTGGCTCCGGCGGTAACGGTGCTTTTACTGTGATATTATCTTGCACAGACTTCACTCCCTTTACGCCTTTGAGTGCATCTTCCGCAGCAGATTTGGCTACTTCATCACTGACCTCTCCGCTAAGAATCACTACACCATTCTTCACATCTGCGGTGATACCCGGGACCAGGCTTAATTTTTCATTTACTTCTGCTTTGAGGGTAGCATCGGATGGCTGGCAGCCAAACATCAACAACAAACCGATAGATACTATGGAAGCTATTTTGACAGTCATGGCCAAACAATTTTGTAGCAAGAAGTTAACAAATACAGGGGGAATGACCAAAAAACAGCTATTAGCCATTAGCTAAATGCTAATGGCTAATAGCTAATAGCTTTTATTAATTCAGTACCGTCTTTTCTTGTACTACCTGTAATCCTTTCTGGTCTTTCATTTTAGCGAAACCACCATCTACATTACGCAGGTTATGGATACCTTCTCTTTTCATGATAGAGCAGGCAATAATGCTGCGGTAACCACCCTGGCAGTGTACGTAGAGGTTATAGGTTTCTTCCATATCCGCCAGTTTTCCGGGATCCATCATATCGCCCAATGACAGGTTGATGGCGTCTTTGATGTGGCCATCCGCATATTCAATAGGCTTACGTACATCCACGATTACCAGGTGGGGATCATGGGGAATATCCATCGCCAGTTCATCAGCTTCTACGGTGATGATCAGGTCTTTGGCTTCGCCGGCAGCTTCCCAGGCAGGGTAGCCTCCATTCAGATAGCCAACCACGTTATCAAAACCTACGCGGGCCATTCTTACCACTGTTTCTTCTTCTTTGCCCACAGGTGTTACCAGGATGATGTCCTGGTCAAAAGGTAACAGGCTGCCTGCCCATTCTGCAAAGCGTCCTTCCAGGCCAATGCTGATAGCGCCAGGAACAAATCCATCGCCAAATTCAGTAGCCGGACGGGTATCCAGGATCAGTGCACCTGCTTTTCCTTTGGCTTTAAATTCAGCCGGGGAAAGCGGTTGCATCGCCTTTTCCATCACTGCTTTCAATGCATCATATCCTTCCTTGTTTATTTTGGCGTTGATCGGGAAATAAGAAGGTGGAGTAGATAAACCACTGGTTACTTCCTGGATGAATTTTTCCTTTTCTGTAGCCAGCAAGGCATAGTTGGTAGCCTTTTCATCACCAATGGTACTGAAAGTATTTGGACCCAGATTCTTGCCACAGGCAGATCCGGGGCCATGTGCGGGGTAAACAATTACCTGGTCAGGTAATGTTTTGATTTTGTTGTTGAGAGAATCAAACAGGTATCCGGCCAGTTCTTCTTTGGTTAAGTCACCACTGAAAAGATCCGGGCGGCCTACATCTCCAACAAATAAAGTATCTCCGGTAAATACGGCATAAGGCAATCCTTTCTCATCATTCAGCAGGTAGCAGGATGATTCAAGCGTATGACCAGGCGTGTGCAATACCTTCATAGTTACTGCACCAATCTGGAATACTTCATTGTCTTTAGCCACATACGTTTCAAAGTTGGTAACAGCGTCCGGGCCGAAAACGATTTTTGCACCGGTTACTGCAGCAAGCTCCAGGTGTCCCGAAACAAAGTCCGCGTGGAAATGCGTTTCAAAAATGTATTTAATGGTGGCGTTCCTTTCTTTTGCCAGATCAAGATAAACGTCTATATCACGTAGCGGATCTATCACAACGGCCACTCCTTCAGATTCTATGAAGTAAGCCGCTTCTGACAAACAGTTGGTGTACAATTGCTTTACGTACATGGTTTTTGATTTTTACAAATTTACAACTTCTGGGGAGCTGTAGCTATGGATAAAATCTATACCAAAATAAAAAAGTAGCCGTAAAGGCTACTTTCTTATATAATTTCTTCCGTAATATACGGAGCAATACTTTTAACCAACAAGTTCTTCTACAAACTTTGCTACTTCAGCAATACGTTGCTTGTTGATGGTGTAATGAATAAATTTACCATCTCGCTCTGTAATTACAATGCCTGCACGCCTTAAAATGGCGAGGTGTTGTGATGCTACCGATTGTTCCAGACGCAATTTCACATAAATCTCGGTCACGGTCATTTTTTTGTGGTCTTCCAGCAGCTTAATCATCTGCTGGCGCAGCTTATGGTTGATAGCACGTAAAACCATAGCAGCCTTCTTGACGGCAATGTAATCCAATTTGATCTGGTCTTTTTCATTGGTACCTCTAGAAATAATAAGAGTATTAGAAGAGGTAGTTAATAATGTTTTTTCCATCGCATAATAGTTTTAAAAAAATGATGAAATGAAAGGGATCAACGGACAGTACTCGCAAACAGTTAGACAACAATTGCGGTAATCGATTTATACAAAAATATAATATCTATCACAATAAAAAAAATTTCCATACCTTATTTTATCATATATAACCGTCAGATACTTGCAAATTAGATGTAATTTGACAGTTCTATGACAAAAATAGGATATGTATCAGGGTTTTTGCGGGGAATAGAACGGCTTGAGGTAGAATGGACTGAAGTAAGCCAGATCAACGAACAACTTTTTATCGAATGCCTGTGCTGAAAGTGGCGCCATATGCGCCGCACTTATAACATATTCTGCGAAAATAGCATTTTTAGGTGAAGATAACATCAGTTTCCATTTAGGACTGCCATCTCCAAAGAAGTAAATCTTCTTTTCCGCCAGGGCAGCCTCCAGGGAAGAAGGCTCCAGGATCATGGCCTGTGGCGGCATTATCTCCTGTAAACGGGCGTCATACAAGCCCATAAACACTTCCTGTCTGCGGGCATCCAACATAGGGCAATACCAGGCATCTTCATCATTTACGGAAGATACTAAGCCCTGCGCCATCATCTGCAACGTGGAAATAGCCAGCAACGGCTTTTGCCACGCATAGCACAAACCCTTTGCAGTAGCCACTCCTACCCTTAATCCAGTGTAAGAACCCGGTCCTGCACTCACGGCAATGGCATCCAACTCCTGGTGGGAAATACCCTGCTCTTTCAATATCTGCTGTACAAACAACGTCATGGTAGCAGCATGATCCGACTGCTTTTCATTTACCAGTGTTTGAATCACTTGCCCATCGCGGGAAAGGCTCACGGAGCCAGTAGTTGTTGCGGTATCTATATTCAGTATTAATGCCATGTCTTATATTAAATTGCTTCGTAGGCGGTTTGCAAAGAGGCCGCTACTTCATAACGGTCATCCCCGGTAGCATCATGTACAGCTTTCAATACCTCGTATACATGCAGAATACCGATTCGTTCACTCCATTCAAAAGGACCATACGGATAATTAGTACCTAAACGCATAGAAGTATCAATGTCTTCCCGGGAAGCAGTTCCTTCCTGGGCGGTAAGATAAGCCTCGTTAATGATCATACACACCACCCGCGGGGTAACCATACCCACCACATCCGCTACCAGTGCGTATTCCCATCCGAGCTTATACATCAGTTCATCCAACGTCTCCTTTTGTCCTTCATCCATCACCGTTACTTCCATCACCGGCACATTCACAAAGCCTGGTAAAAAATTACAACCCATGATATTGAATCCCTGCTCAAAGGCAAACTGGTTCATGATGTCGGACAGGGAAGTTTTTACCATGCCCGCCAACACCGGTATCCCTGGGTTCTTAGCGTATACCAGGGCATGTTCCGGCCGGTCGTCGAAAATGAGGTCCAGCACCACATCAAACACTTTGAGCGACAAAACCTCTTCCAGGCTTGTTTTCCATTGTATGTCATGATGCGTGGCCATTCCCTTTTGCTGCAATTCTTCGTACCGTTGCGCATCTGCTATTACCAGGATATTCATGCGTTAAATTTCGGCAAACCTAATAAAGAATCATTAATTATAACACATCCGGCCCTGTAAAGGATGGTGCGTTCTCAATTATTATTTACTTTCGTTTACATGGAAAAGCAAATCATTAATACTACCAACGCGCCCGCTCCCATTGGGCCTTATAACCAGTCTGTGAAAGCTGGAAACACCCTCTATGTATCCGGTCAGATCGCCCTGGATCCGGCTTCCGGTGAACTGATTAAATCAGGTATTGTTGACGAAACGCACCAGGTAATGAAAAACCTGCAGGCTATTTTGAAAGAAGCCGGCATGGGGTTTCAACAGGTAGTTAAAGCAACCATCTTTTTAACAGATATGAAAACATTTCCGCAGGTGAATGAAGTATATGGTAGCTATTTTACCAGCGATTTCCCTGCCAGGGAAACCGTACAGGTTGCAGCATTGCCTAAAGGCGTAGATGTGGAGATTTCTGTGATTGCCGTAGGCGCGTAGTTTTTTGTCTTTGGACAGGATTAGACTGATTAAACTGATTTTGTTTTTTGATGATTATAGAAGATTAACGAAATCATCTAAAATCTATAAAACAAAATCAGTTTAATCAGTCTAATCCTGTCCAAAGACAAACTCCTATTTATTTTCCAAACAGGGAAGTAGCCAGTTTAGCATCGTGTCCATACACGTCGTCCCTGAAATTCAGTTTACCATTGCTATCTACAAAAGCAGTGAAATACACGATAAATACCGGCACTTTATCTTTTATCGTCATATACTTCTCTTTACCCGCATTCATAGCATCATCGATTTTCTGTTCTGTCCAGCTGGAATCGTCGCGGAGCAGCCATTGAGCCAGGTGCTTGGGTTCTGCTACCCGGATACAGCCATGGCTGAAAGAACGTTTGTTCTCACCAAACAGGTAGCGGGCCGGAGTATCATGTAAATAGATATTGTATTCGTTGGGGAACAGGAATTTCACTTTGCCCAGAGAGTTCTTTCCACCGGGCTTTTGTCTTACTACGTAAGGGAAATTCCCACCGGAATACTTACTGAAATTAATAGCTCCCGGAGAGATGGCTTTACCGCTGGCACCTACAATTTCCATGTTTTGTCTGGCCAGGTAGCCGCTACCACTACGTTTCAAACCTGGTAATACTTCTTTTGTCAATATCCCCGGAGGTACGTTCCAGTAAGGACTGAATACAATATAACGCAGCTCTTTGGTGAATATTACGGTATTAGCACCAGGCTTACCTACCACTACATTGCAGCTCCAATCGAGTTTTCCCTTATTGTATACATGCATTTTAAACTGCGGAATATTAACAAGAATGTAGTCTGTGGTGGGTTCTATGGGCACCCAACGGAGACGCTCCATATTCAGCAGTATTTTCTTGATACGATCCTGCAGTGGTGTATTGAGGGCGTCCAGTACACTTTTATTGATGGTACCATCTTCTTTGATGCCCATCCGGTTCTGGAAGCTGCGAACAGCAGTATCCAATGCGGCCGTAAAGCGTTTACTGCTATCTGTTCCGGGCAGGTCGCCAAAGGCTTCCAGGCGGTATTTTACCTCGGCAATTACGGCAGACGAATCTCCTTTTTTGAAGCTCTTCTGCGTAGTGCGGATAGAATCCCATTTCTTTCCGGTTTCCAGCTGGGCGAACTTCTTCAGTTGTTGCCGCAGTAAAATATATTGGTGATTTACGGGTTCATCGTCTTCAAAAGCATTATTCTTTTTGCCTACCATAGAGTCCAGGAGGCTTTCCATGTCTATTTTTTTACGGGGAATAAACCATTCCAGGTCTTTGGCTGAATCTGCGGTTAAGCCGCCCCATACCTTATTACCATAGGCGAAGAACTGCGCGGTTAGCAACATTTCTACTTTGGGGATAACAGGGTCTCCGGGTTTGAGGCCTTCATCACTTACCAGCAGGGTATCTGTGAGTTGTTGCAGATCGGGAGTCATGAGACTGCTGTCTTTGATGCCATAGGCGGCATCATTTTTCATCATATTAATAAAGTTGCTGGCTTGTTCGGTAAGTCCGTCTTTATTAATCCAGGCGTAATGAAAGTCACGCTTGCGGTAGAAGTTGAGGATATACTCGTCATACGCATCATAGCCTTTATGTGATTGCAGGAACTCATTCACAAAGTTGCTGTCGATGGTCTGTTCAATATATGCCTGTTTGGTATAGTGAGAGGTATCTCTTGCCTTTGTTTTCTTGCGGGAGCCACTTTGTTGCTGACAGGCAGCGAAGATGATCAACGACAATAAGGCGAATAAGGAATAAAAACGTATAGTCATATGCGTAATAGAGGTATTTATTTGCTTAAACAAACATGACAATTACAATTGGGATTATAAGGGTATTTATGCCGTAAATGTATGAAATATATAGCATTAGCAGTTGTTAGCTTTTAGTAAAATGTGGTGTCAACGCATTTATAAATCAGCTATATTTAAACTTAAAACCCAACAAATATGACCAAACCTGCTTCTTTAGATGAAATTCCTGTAAAAAATACGATTGCCGGCCATTATGGCCGTTTTGTGCATGGCAGCAAAAGCACGCTGGCTTTCTGGGAGATAACAGCTGGCTCGGATTCGCCTGTTCATCAGCATCCGCACGAGCAAATCACTTATGTGGCGGAGGGTAGTTTTGAAATGTTCCTGGATGGCAGGAAGTATGTGCTGGAGCAATATGACACGTTGGTAATTCCGCCCAATACACCACATGGTGGCCGTGCATTAACAGATTGCAAAATCATAGACAGTTTTAGTCCTGCGAGAGATGATTATCGGTTTTAGCGGCTTTTAGCCATTAGCTTTTAGCTTTTAGCAAAATGCAGCGGAGATAACAATATATTTTGTCTTCATCCGCTGCATTTTGCTAAAAGCTAAAAGCTAATGGCTAAAAGCTGGAAATTAAGTTATAAAATAAAAAGCCCCCGCTGCAGCGGGGGCTTTTTATTTTATAACTTAATTTCTTCATCATTGGCGTCGAAGAAACGATATTCAGTAAGATGGTAGTTGGAGTCAGCTTTTAATTTGATCCATTTTTTATACTGGAAGTACCACTTCCATTGTTTGGATACCAGGAATCCTTTGGTAAGGTAAGCATACAGTATAGGATGTGTGCGGATGGTTAATCCTTTGTGCTGATGATTCAGCAGGTATTGCAGGTTCTTTTCTATGTCTTCGAGAATCAGCATAGAAGCGCCGATTTTGCCTGTTCCACGGCAGGTAGGGCAATCTTCTGCTACGGAAATGGTGATCTCTGGTTTTACCCTTTGCCGGGTAATTTGCATGAGACCGAACTTCGATATTGGTAAGATGGTATGTTTTGCTCTATCCTGGGCCATAAATTTCTCCATGGCTTCAAATATGGCTTTTTTGTTTTCCGGGAGTTTCATATCAATGAAATCAATGATAATGATACCGCCCAGATCGCGCAGCCGGAGCTGGCGGGCAATTTCAGCAGCTGCTTCCAGGTTGGATGCGAGGGCATTTTGTTCCTGGTTGTTGCTGGAGCTTTTATATCCGCTGTTAACGTCTATCACGTGTAACGCTTCTGTAGCTTCAATAATGAGGTATACGCCGCTGTCGAGGTTCACGGTTTTACCGAAAGAAGCCTTTACCTGGCGGGTAATGCCGAAGTTATCGAAGATGGGAGATCCGTTATTGTAATAATTAACGATATCAGACTTTTCGGGTGCAATCTTTTGGATGTACGTTTTGGTGTCTGTATATATATTCTTATCGTTAACGACTATACGGTTAAAGCTTTCATTAAGCAAGTCACGGAGTATACTGGCTGTTTTGGTTTGTTCGCTCAGGATCTTTTGGGGGGCAACGCCTCCGCTAAGATTAGCCTGGATATTTTTCCAGGTTTGAACGAGGGTAGTCAGGTCTTCGTGTAATTCTGCAGTTTTCTTTCCTTCTGCGGCGGTGCGTACAATAACGCCAAAGTTGGGCGTTTTGATGGCTTCCACAATTTTCTGCAATCTTTTTCTTTCTTCGGAGGAGTGGATTTTTTTAGAAACCGCAACAATATCGTTAAAGGGTGTTAACACTATAAACCTTCCGGGTAAAGAGATTTCGCAGCTAAGGCGGGGGCCTTTAGAAGAAATGGGTTCTTTGAGAATTTGTACGAGGATATTAGGTTTCCCTCCCAGTACGTCTGTAATTTTACCGGTCTTAACTATTTCCGGTTCATTTTTAAACTTAGTGAAATCAAAGCCTTCGGGCGTTTTATCGCTGATGGCCATTGCAGTAAATTTAAGAATAGAGCGGATATAGGGGCTTAGATCCGTGTAATGTAAGAAGGCATCTTTTTCGAAGCCAACGTCCACAAATGCAGCATTTAAGCCGGGTATCAGCTTTTTAACCTTGCCCAGGTACAAATCGCCTACTGAGAAGTTAGGATTGCCACTTTCGTGATGCAATTCCACCAGCTTCTTATCTTCCAGTAACGCAATTTCCACCCCTGTAGGAGCCGCATTTATAATAAGTTCCTTATTCAAGCGTCCAAAATTTTAACCTTTAAAACTTCACCTTTATGCTATGCACACGGCTATTAAGTAAGAACAGCTTACTGCATACCAAAACAATAGCTCACCATAAAGTTAGCGTATTTCTTCACGTTCGTGACGAATGGATTGCTTAAGGGTTCAGCGATCACTGCAGGTAATGTCCGGAGAATTCAATTGCGGGATCTATGGAAACAACCTGCATGACTATAGCAATTTAAGAAGTAAATGCTAGAATCATGCAGGATATATGAAAATTTTTATCCGACCACCGCGCCGGGAGCATACCTTGTTAGTATAAATGGCGGGAAACTGGAGTAATTATTTCTTCTTACTTTTATGCCGGTTCTTTCTCAGTCTTTTTTTACGCTTGTGAGTGGCAATTTTATGTCTTTTTCTTTTCTTACCGCAAGGCATACGCTGATACGTTTTTAAATGATTGAAAAATAATATTATTGAATACTTTTAATGTAACTATCGACTTCTTTCTTCAGTTCCGGATCGCTCATGAGTTGCTTGCTTTTTTCAAACAGTTCAATTGCTTTCTTTTTGTCTCCTTTGCTCCGGTACGATTCTGCCAGCACAAATAATACTTTCGCATTATCCGGGTGTTTCTTCGCAACGCCTTCCAGTCTTTCGATAGCTTTATCGTACTGACCTGATGTAATAGCCAGGTTTGCTAAAGTAACCTGTGCATCTATATTATCAGGATGTTCTGCTACTACTTCCCTCAGCTTGGCTACACCTGTCATCGGCTCGCCGGTGTTCATGTACACCATGGCCTGTGATATTTTCAGTGTGTCGTTTGCTGGGTTCAATTGTATTGCCTGGTCAAACAAGGTAATTGCTTGCTGGGCTTCCCATTTCGCAATCCGCGGATCTTCTGCGTGTTGCAAGTGGGCCAAAAATAAATTGGCTGCAAAGGTGAGGCTTTTTTCGGAATTTTCCAACTTAGCGGCTTCGCCAAGATAATATGCGGCTACGGGCAGCTGATTAAGGCTGTCCCAGGTGTTGTACAACTGTTGATACGCGGCTATCTTCTGGAGTTTTACATCTCCACGAATAACATTTGTTTCAATCGTATTAACCTGTAAAAGTTTCTCAGCAGGAATTTTTCCTTTAGCTGTGGTGAGCAGTTCAGAGAAGGCAATAGGTTCCACCTCCTGTCCGCCCTGCATGGGGGCGCCAGATGACATAGGTTTCTTTTCTGACCGGGGCACAGTACGGCCAAAGGCGAATAATATCACCAATAGTGCTACCGCAGCACCCACCAGAAGAACTTGTGTTTTTTGCATCGCCTAAAATATTAGGCTGCAAAATTAAGAACTTTTAAGCTTCTTTACCTCAGCAACAAATTCTTTCGAAGGTTTAAATGCCGGAATAAAGTGCTCGGGGATCTCCACAGCTACGTTCTTCTTGATGTTACGCCCAATCTTGGCTGCTCTTTTCTTAGTGATGAAACTACCAAACCCACGGATATAAATGTGTTCTCCGTTTGCCAGCGCTTCTTTCACCTCTTTGAACATAGCCTCGAGTGTGACTAACACATCGACTTTGGGGATGCCGGTTTTTTCAGCAATGTTGTTAATTAAATCAGCTTTTCTCATATGAAAGCGAGAGGATTACTTTACTCTCAAAGTTAATTTAAAAATTCTAATTGCTGAATTTTAAGCAAATAAATTTTATCATTTTTTCTTATAACTGGTATTGGCGATAATTTATATTTATTTGCAGGCCCGGAAATGGGTATCTGTTGTACCTTATAGGGTTTTGTACAGCATTTGCCATATCAATATACTAAATAATTTTATTAAAATAATATATAAATGATATCACCCCGACATTTTTTTACCGAAAAGTTACTGGAATGGAACCGGGAAACGAACACCCGCAACATGCCCTGGAAGGGTGAAAAAAATCCATATCGGATCTGGCTATCAGAAATCATTCTCCAGCAAACCCGCGTGGAGCAAGGCTGGCCATACTATGAACGCTTCATTCAACACTACCCGGATGTGACCAAACTGGCCGCCGCTCCCGAAGAAGAAGTATTCCGTTTATGGCAGGGACTCGGCTATTACGCCCGCTGTAAAAATATGTTGGCCGCCGCCCGCGAAATTACCAACCACCATCAAGGTAAGTTCCCGGACCAGTATGAACAGATTAAAGCACTGAAAGGAATTGGCCCCTACACCGCCGCCGCCATCGCCTCCTTTGCCTTCAATCTTCCCTATGCCGTGCTCGATGGTAACGTTTTCCGGGTCCTCTCCCGCTTCTTCGGCATCGATACTCCTATAGACAGCACCGCCGGCAAAAAACAATTTGATACCCTCGCCCAGGAACTCTTGCCAGCAGGCGCTTCCGCTGAATACAACCAGGGTATTATGGACTTCGGCGCCGTGGTATGCAAACCACAGCAACCCCAGTGCGACGACTGTCCCCTCCGGAAAAAATGCGTGGCCTGGCACCAGCAACTCGTTCCCCTTCTCCCGGTAAAAACTAAAAAACTACAGATCAAAAAAAGATACTTCAATTACCTGCTGGTGAATTACAAAGACCAGCTCTTTATCCGGAAAAGAACCGACAGCGATATCTGGCAAAATCTTCACGAATTCCTCCTGATAGAAACGCCAGCACCTTCGGATATCACCGCTATACAATCGTCCGAAGCCTTCCGGCAATACTTTGGCAATATGGCAATCGAAATAGACCGGGTATCTGCTCCTTTTAAACAACAGCTTACCCATCAAACCATTCATAGCCAGTTTATTAGCATTACGGTGAAGAAAAAGCCCGATCTGCCGGGATACACGCTGGTAGCGAGAAACAGCCTGAATAACTATGCCTTTCCTAAAACAATTACCACTTTCCTGGAAAGCAATCACTTACAATTATTTTAGGCTACACACATAGAGATAAAAAATATACATTAAGCGCTAAGCCACTTCAGTAATAGTTGCTAATGATAAAATCCGCCTCAATCGGCTGCCAGTAAGAAATTTTTCCCTATCGATTGGAAAAAAATATTAACTTTAAGAAGGTTGTTTATTTATTAAAAGAAGAACTTTTTAACAATAGACTAAAAAAACCTACAACTATGAGAGGTGTTAATAAAGTAATCCTGATAGGCAATTTGGGCAGAGATCCGGATGTACAGTTTCTGGAAGGAAATATCGCAGTAGCCAAATTTTCACTGGCAACTACTGAAACGTTCAAAGACAGAGCCGGCAAGCTCATTTCACAAACAGAATGGCATACGGTGGTGCTTTGGCGGGGATTGGCCGAACTAGCGCAGAAATACCTGCACAAAGGCAGTCTTGTTTATATTGAAGGCCGTTTACGCACCCGCAGCTGGGAAGACAAAGAAGGCAATAAAAAATTTGCCACCGAAGTTGTAGGAGACAACCTGGTTATGCTGGATAAACGCATGGACCTCAATAGCCAAGATCACCCCATACCTCACCATAGCAGTACAGGCTCAGGCAGTGGAGACAATTTCCCCGGAATGGAAATCCCCCCTTCATTGAATGAACCAGCAGACGACCTGCCGTTCTAGTTGCAAAAAAATATTAAGTTTTGTACGCACGTAATCCCATATAGGGACATTACTTATATTTGCGTGCAGGGAAAGGTAATTCCATGAATTTCTTTCCCCTTATTTTTTGATTATTTACATCAAAGTTGAACATCTTGGGCATCCTTTCGGCAAGCAACGTATCCTATTTTTTACAAGCCAGCACTCCTATTGGCACCCCGAACGTGGTGGTGTTCCTGCTTGTTATATTTGTGCTGTTACTGCTTACCTTCATTGTATCCGGGGCAGAAGTAGCTTTCTTTTCCTTAAACTATAAGGACCTGAACGTGCTCAAAACCCGGCAAAATGCCTCCGGTAAACTGATTACCAAACTACTGGAAAAGCCAAAATCACTCCTGGCCTCCTTACAAATAGCTGGTATCCTGTTGACGATCGCCTTCATCATGATCACCAACTACCTCGTTACCCAGATGGAAGACCTGCAAACACTGCCGGTGGTATCCCTCGTGGTACGTATTTCCGCTATTTGCCTCATTTTACTGTTCTTCGGCCAGATACTCCCCCGGGTATGGGCTGCACAAAACAATATTCGCTTTGCTACCTATTTCGCCTGGTTTGTAAGCCTGGTCCATGCCACCATGGAACCGGTGAGCGACTTCTTCGTAAGCCTCAGCGGCAGCATCGAAGCCCGCCTGTTTCACCGCGGCAGCGGCCCCGTCAACTACCAGGAAATTGATGAAGCCATCGAAATGAGCGTAGACCCTACCGCCTCCCAGGAAGAAAAAAATATCCTCAAAGGCATCCTCAAATTTGGCAACATCACCGTTAAACAAATTATGCGCGGCCGCCTCGACGTAAACGGCGTAGAATACGACAGCACCTTCGGCGACATCGTTAAAAGAGTAGCCGATCTGCACTACTCCCGCCTCCCCGTATATAAAGACAACCTCGACAATATTGTAGGCGTTATCCATACCAAAGACCTCCTGCCCCACCTCGATAAAGGCGAATCCTTCGACTGGCATGAGGTGATGCGGCAACCCTTCTTTGTACATGGCCACAAACTCATTGAAGACCTCCTCTCCGAATTCCAAAGCCGCCGCATGCACTTCGCAGTAGTGGTAGACGAATTTGGCGGTACTTCCGGGATCGTTACCCTGGAAGATATTATGGAAGAAGTAATCGGCGATATCAAAGACGAATTCGATGAAGAAGAATTCAACTATAATAAAGTAGACAACTTCACCTACGTATTTGAAGGCAAAACCATGCTGAATGACGTTTGCCGGATCATGAACATCCCCCCTGAAGCCTTTGAAACCGTAAAAGGCGAAAGCGACTCCCTCGGTGGTCTTATCCTGGAACTGGCCGGAAAATTTCCGGAAGAAAACAGCGTTATTAACTACAATAACTACGATTTTACTGTATTGGAAGTCAATAAAATGCGCATCCAGAAAGTACAGGTAACCATCAGGCCAGACGCCGCTGAAAAAGCATAACGCCTGTTAAATAACCGAAAAATGCCACATTTAAAAGGAAAGGCCCTCGCCATCATTTCCATGCTGACGTTGTTGTGGGCTGCCTGTGAAAACGTACCTACTCCCAAGCCCAGAGGCTATTTCAATATCAAATTCCCGGAAAGAGCTTACCGTAAATTCGATATGCCAGGCTATCCTTATACATTCGAATACCCGGCATATGCCAATATCGTTAAGGATACTTCTTTTTTTGGCGCTGCACCTGAAAACCCTTACTGGATCAATGTAGACTTCCCTACCCTCAACGGAAAAATCTATATGAGCTATAAAATCATCGGCCCAGGTAATAATACCTTCCGTAAACTGGTAGACGATGCTTTCAAAATGACTTATAAACACACCTATAAAGCCGAATACATCGATGAAAACGTGATCCACACGCCTAACAACGTGAATGGCACCTTTTACGAAGTAGGCGGTAACGCGGCCTCCTCCAAACAATTCTTTGCCACCGACTCCGTTCGTCACTTCCTCCGTGGGGCCCTTTACTTTGATGCCACCCCCAATGCCGACTCCCTCGCTCCCGTATACAAGTTCCTGGAGCAGGATATGTGGCATATGGTGGAAACCCTCCGCTGGAGATAAGCCGTTAATGCTGTAACTTTGTGGTCTTATTAAGATTGTCTGTATCAGGCATAAGACCGTTTCCCGATGATTATCATTGACGACAAATACATAAGTGACGAAATAATTGAAGAGCAGTTTGTATGCAACCTGTCTGCCTGCAAAGGTGCGTGTTGCGTGGCCGGCGATTGCGGTGCTCCGCTCGACAAAGCAGAAGTAAAAACCCTGAAGAAAATTTACCCGCAAATCAAATCATACCTGCGGGAAGAAGGCATACAGGAAATTGAACGCACCGGCACCAATACCATTGACGATGAATATGGCTATGTTACACCTATCGTGAACAAAGGCATTTGCGCCTATGCCACTATAGACGCTCATGGTATTGTAGGCTGTGGCATTGAAAAAGCCTATAATGACGGCATAGTGGATTTTAAAAAGCCCATATCCTGTCATCTTTACCCCATCCGGATTAAGAAATACGAAACATTTGAAGCGGTAAACTACGACCGCTGGGACGTTTGCAAACCTGCCTGCAAAAATGGTAAAACCTTGCAGGTACCCGTATATCGTTTCCTCAAAGATGCTTTGATCAGAAAATACGGCACGGAATTTTATGAAGTGCTGGATAAAATTGCAGGGGAATACAAATGAAAGAATTACGAATTTCAAATTACGAATTACGAATTTGTGAAGAGATAGTAAACGCGAATAATATCCAATTTGACCTCCCCACAAATCCGTAATTCGTAATTTGAAATTCGTAATTCTTTCCTATTAACTATCTTTAATTAGGAACACTGCTTACTTATGCATCAAATAGCATCTACTTTTCTGGAAGAAAGTGAAAAAAAGGTGGCTGATCTGGGACACCGGCAGACCATTAATTTCAACATAGGTAAATACAATACGGCTGTAAAAGCCGGAAAGCACCAGTTTTCCGACCTTGCTACTGCAAGAGAACGCGCTAAAAACGTTAAGTGGAGAGCTATTGAGCACCTGGATAACCTGCTGGAGGAATTCGAGCAAAACTTTACCCGCCGCGGCGGTAAAGTGATCTGGGCTGAAACTGCCGAACAGGTACAACAGGAAATATTGGCCATCTGCAAAGCCAAACAATGCAAAAGCATTGTGAAAAGCAAGTCCATGGCCACAGAAGAAGTACACCTCAACGCTTTTATGGAAAGCAATGGCATTGAATGCGTGGAAACTGACCTGGGAGAATATATACAACAACTGGATGGAGAACCACCCTATCACATCGTTACACCGGCCATGCACAAAAGCAAGGAAGATGTAGCGCGCTTATTTGCGGAAAAACTGGGTACAGACCCGAATCTCACACCAGAGCAACTCACTCTCGTAGCCCGCGAAAAATTACGTCATAAATACCTGGAAGCAGAAATAGGCATCACTGGCGCCAACTTCATCCTGGCTGATACCGGATCGGTAGCAGTAACAGAAAATGAAGGGAATGCCCGCTTAACCACTGCATTTCCAAAAACGCATATTGTACTGGTAGGCATAGAAAAGGTACTCCCTTCTATTGCAGATCTGGGACTGTTCTGGCCTTTACTGGCTACTTACGGTACTGGTCAGCAGGTAACCGCCTATAACAGCATTTTCAGCGGCCCACGCCAGGAAGGAGAAACAGATGGTCCGGAAGAGATGTATGTTATCCTGATGGACAACGGCCGTACCAATATCCTCCAGGATACCACTGCCCGCGAAAGCCTGTACTGCATTCGTTGTGGCTCCTGCCTTAATGCCTGTCCTGTATACAAAAACATTGGCGGCCATACCTATGCAGCTACTTACAGCGGCCCTATTGGTTCCGTTATTACGCCGCATCTGAAAGGTATGGATTCGTATATGCATTTGAGTTTTGCCTCCTCTCTTTGTGGCAATTGTACCGAAGTATGCCCCGTGCGCATTAATCTGCATGAATTGTTGCTGCATAACCGGCAAAAAGCAGTGGAGGAAAATTATACCTCTGGTGGCGAAAAATTTGCCTGGTATATATGGAAGCAGGGCTGTAGTAGTCGTAAAATGATGAATATGGCCAGCGGCAAAATGAAGAACTTCCTGCTAAAACGATTCTTTGCCAAAGGCTGGGGCGACAACCGGGAACTGCCAGTATTTGCAGCCAAGTCCTTTAACCAGCAATGGAAAGAACGGAATAAGCATTAATCTTTTTCCACTGTAAATTTCACTCTTATTTTTACTTTGGCGGGCTTTCTGTCTGAAGCAGGTATCCATGCCGGCCCTTCTTTGATGACCCTGATGGCTTCTGCATCACAGGCATCGTTCAGGTGACGGAGGATTTTAAAATCCTGCAGTGATCCATCCGGCATAACGGTAAAGGATACACGTACAGTTCCATTGTATTTATTTTCCGGGTTGATGGTTTTAGTTTTGAGATAGTTGTCGTAGGCAGTTTCCCCTACTATTGGAGCGGGTGCACGGTAAGCCATATCATCGTTTGGAAGCCCCTCCTCAGTAACTTGTACCCCGGCTACCCTTCCCTGTAATGCTCTTTCTACACCACTAACGCTATCGCCTGAGATAGTGCTGATACCGCGAATCCTGACAGATGAGGTGGATGCGGTAACATCCTTTTTCTTTTGGATGCCATAACCCATTACCACTACCTCATTTAAATTCTTCGCATTCGTATCCAGGTTTCCCTCATATGCCTGGTCCTTTTGTTTCTTTCTGGCTTCAGCAGGAGGCAGGACATAATTCTCATGTGCCGGCTGCCCTTGCTTTTCGGGTGCTACCGCTGCAGCTTTATTAGCAGTCGCAGGCGCCGGACTATAGGCTTTAACTTCCGGAGCAGGCGTAGGCGCAGCATCCGCAGCGGCAAGTGCTCCATGATCATCTTTTGATGAAGAAGCTTCAGCAACCGGCGCCGGAGGAGTCACTTTTCTGGCGCGTTGATCCGCACTTGCCAGCGAAGGTGGCGTTGGCTCTACCGGTGATGCAGGTTCCATTTCGCCCTGTGGCTGGGAATCAGGCACCGGCGTGGCGGCCGGAGGCGTTACACCGGCAATAGGTGTAGCCTGTTGCTGTTCCCATAGGAACCAACCGGCAGAAAACATTAATAATAAGATGGCGGCAGCCGCAGCCCATCGATAATATAGTATGCGTACTTTTCTTTCTTTTGGAGCTACCCGTGTTTCCAGTCGGGAAACCAGGTCTGCCTGATGAGCCTGTTGCTCCGGAGCGTGCATAGCATATCCTTCCAGCGCGTCGGCCAGGAACGGATCGTCCAGGGCCTGGCGTTCCAGGTCGTGCATGGCCTTATCGTCCAGCTCTCCCGCCAGGTATTGGCGGATGAGTTCGGCGAGTGCCTCCGGTTTTATATGTGGTCGCTTATCAGACATCTTGTTTCTCCATACATATTTTCAGGTTCCGCTTTCCATTCTGAATGTAGCTTTTAACCTTGTTCATGTCATATCCTGTAATAACGCTTACTTCCCGGTAGCTTTTTTCCTGCAGGTAAAACAGGTCAACACTACGTTTCTGTTCTTCCGGCAAGGTTTCCAGGCATTTCTCCATATTCTGGAGGTTGTCTTCCAGCGTCATTCCGTTTTCATGATGCCCCATTTCTTCATTTTCCACAACGGGGTGGTCGTCTATTGAGACCTGCCGGGATTCTTTGTTTTTCATGGCCCGCAGCTTCATTAAGCAGTGGTTGCGGGTCAATACATGGAGCCAGCTCTTAAAATTCTGGACTTCATGCTGCTTCAGTTTGCCGATCAATTCTTCAAAGATCTGCATTACCGCGTCCTTACTGGCTTCTTCATCAAAATATTTCAGGCACACCCCATATACCAGGGACATGTAACGCTGGTAAAGTGCTGCCAGAAAATCCAGTTTGCCAGAAGCTTTATACTCCCGGATCAAATCTGCATCTTCTGCATCCTGCATGATATTTTGTTGAATAAAAGACATCTGGAACAGCTATGCACCAATGGTGGGCGTAGCTTTTATAATTATATTGATTTACAAGCCAACAATACTATTATTTTTTTTCGAATATCAGGTGGTTTTAATGCAGAAAGCGCCAGAAAAAATACCGGCGCTTTCTGCATTTATCGTTGCTAATAGCTGCTATTAGTGTCTGAAGTGTCTCATACCGGTCATCACCATCACCATATCATGTTCTTTGCAGAACTCAACGGAGTCATTGTCTCTCATAGAACCACCTGGCTGAATCACTGCATTAATACCGTTTTCGTGTGCAATGCTTACACAGTCATTGAACGGGAAGAAAGCATCGGATGCCATTACGGCGCCTTTCAGGTCAAAGCCAAACTGTTTTGCTTTTTCAATAGCATGACGTAAAGCATCAATACGGGAAGTTTGTCCACAACCTTTGCCGATCAGTTGTTTGTCTTTTACCAGGGCAATGGCATTCGACTTCAGGTGTTTGCAAACGATGTTCGCAAATTCCAGGTCAGATTTCTCTGCCGGAGTGGCTGGGCGGGCGCCTACTTCATTCCACTCTTTGTAGTTGCCATTATCGCTGTCTTGCAGTAACACGCCATTCAGTACGTTTTTGTACATGTATTTGCTTTTCACTGGTTGTTTCTGTTCCAGTAAAATGCGGTTCTTTTTGGCTTGCAACACGGGGAGTGCATCTGCGTCAAATCCAGGTGCAATGAGGATTTCGAAGAAGATTTCGCTGATAGATTCGGCAGTAGTTTTATCGATTACCTTGTTGGTTACCAGTACGCCACCGAAAGCGCTTTCCTTATCACCGGCCAAAGCCGCTTCCCAGGCTTCTTTCAGGGTATTACGGGAAGCAATACCGCAAACGTTGGTATGCTTGATCACGGCGAAGGTGGTTGCTTCAAACTCCTGGATCAGCTGGCAGGCAGCATCTACGTCTACCAGGTTGTTGAAGGATAATTCTTTACCGTGCAATTTATTGAATATCTCATCCAGGTTGCCGTAGAAAACGCCGCGCTGGTGAGGGTTTTCGCCATAACGGTTCACCTGTCCCTGTGGAATAGAGAGCTGGAAGTTAGCACCAGGTTCGTTATTGAGGAAATATTGAGAGATGGCTACATCGTAGTGCGCGCATATTTCAAATGCTTTAGCAGCAAAGCTTCTGCGTTCTTCAACGGTAGTAGCGCCGTTATTATCGGTTAATACTTTTTCCAGGTCGGCATACTGATCTTTAGAGGCAACAATTACTACATCTTTATAGTTTTTGCCGGCAGCACGGATCAGGGAAACACCACCAATATCAATTTTCTCGATGATGGTTTGCTCTACAGTGGTGCTCTTTACTGTTTCTTCAAATGGATACAGGTCTACAATCACCAGGTCAAGTTCAGGGATCTGGTATTCTTTCAGTTGTTCCAGGTCCTGCGGGTTATCACGACGAGCGAGAATACCGCCAAACACTTTTGGATGCAGGGTTTTAACGCGTCCACCCAAAATAGAAGGATAAGCAGTCAGGTCTTCAACTGCCACACACTTCACGCCCAGGTCCTCAATAAATTTTTGTGTACCACCGGTAGAATAGATGGTAACACCTTGTTCACCTAACTTTTTAACAATGTTCTCCAGGTTATCTTTATAGAAAACGGAGATCAAAGCGGATTTAATTTGCTTTTGCATGAATGGAAAACATTAGAAATTAATAACATAGGCTCCCTGGTCTGGAACCGAAAAGAAGCGCAAAGTTAACACGTAACAATGATTTTTCCATTTATCCGTGAGATTTGGGTATTAAAAAAGACATAATACGCTATTAAATAATCTTTTAAATACTGATTATTTTACTATTTCCGCTTCCCTTTTCCGTTTCTATGGGAAACTATATACAAAGGCGCCTTGCTTTCCCACATCATAATATTTCCAGCCCAGCGTATCGCAGGTTTGCTGCCATTTTTCTATGCGCCGGGCGCCATTGGAAGCCGCAAAAATAAGCGTGTCAAATTCATACTGTGTGCCCAATGCCCTGATATCCCGTCCTGCATTACGTGCCAGCAGTATATAATTCACTTTTATTTTTTTTCCTGGGAGATGTGGAAGCAGTAGGCTATCAATAATCAGTAACCGTTTGCCCTGGAAGCTGATATAACGACCGTACTGTTGAAAGCCTGCGGGGTAACCGGGATGCACCCCCATTTCATTCCTGGCGGCGATCAGCGCGGTAGCAGCGGGTGTTTGCCAGATGCTGTCATCTCCTGTAAATTGTACCTGCCGGCCCTGTATGCAATCAACTGCCGTATAGCCGGCTACGTTATAAACAATCATCTTGCACTGGGTATTTCTTTGGGTTGTTTTATAGGCATGGACTGCGAAAAAAGCCCACAGACCCAGCAACGCCAGCCATCCGCCGGCTTCCCACCGGACCAGCCGCCACCCTGCCAGTGCGGCGATAACGAGATACAGGCAAACGACTTGCAGCAGGGAACAATCAATATTTGTGATCAATGCATACGGTAATTCTCCCATCCATTTTACAGTACTGTTCATACACCAGATCGCGTATTTCAATCCAGCCCCGAGCCATGTTGCCGGCAGCCGGAAAGGCGCCAGGATCAACAGGATAGCTTCTCCATAAATAATTACGGTGGATAAAGGAACCGCTATCAGGTTAGCAGGCAGAAAGTAATTAGGGAACTGATGAAAGTAAAAGAGGCTAACCGGCGTAGTCATTAACTGGGCGGCGAGAGAGAGGGCCATCATTTGCCAGATAAGATCGGCCCATTTTTTTCTCATCTCCCAAAGCTCATACAATGGCTGATAAAAAAGCAAAATGCTGAGTACTGCCAGGTAGGATAACTGGAAACCCGCATCTACTGCCAGGTAAGGGTTTACACACAATAACACGGTAGCTGATGCTGCCAGTGTGTTATAAATGCTACTATACCGTTCCAGTACAAAACGCCCTATCGTAACACCCGTAAACATCACTGCAGCCCGCAATACAGAAGCAGATGCACCAGTGAGCAAGGCAAAACCCCATAGTACCACCAGTATCACCACTGCTTTCGAAATATCGGCCCATTTACGCGCGGGCAGCCATTGCAAACACCATAGCAACGTACCATATAGCAACGCCAGGTGCATACCTGAAATAGCAATAACATGCACAATCCCTGTATTACTATAAGCCTGTACCACTGATTTATCAAGATCCGGACGATAACCAATGAGTAATGCTTCTGCCATTCCGGCTTCCGGACCATTGCCGATGTATTGTTTCAGGTTACGAAGACAATACTCCTGCGCCTGTAGCAATAACCGGGTGATCATATTCCCCCTGTTGCAGGGTAGCCGGTAACAATCTGCTGCGCGCAGGTAAAGCTGCTGGTATAGCTGTTGGGTAACGCAATACTGCTGGTAATCAAATGCGCCGGGATTACCGGTGTTTTTAATCATTTCCGGGCGTTTCCTGACAACCATTTCGTCTCCGTACCTAATACCTCCCAATGCAGTATCCCTGGCAAAATAAAGCAGTAAATAGCCCTTTACAGGGATCCATTGACCCTGCTCATAAACGGCGGTTACTTTTGCTGTTGTTTTAAAGGAATGTGCCTTTTCCTGCAGCGCCTCATTCACCCGCAATAACAACAACGAAGAATCTGTGGCCACTTTCCCGTAAAATCCCTGCCGGTGGCGGATATCGGCCTTGTACAACAAAAGGTTTCCACAACAAAACAACAGCATGCATATCCATACTCCGGGCCACCAACCGATTGCAAAGCGCCACTGTAGCGGAAAAAAGCGGAACAACCATACACCCCCGATACAGATACCCGCCAATAATAGCAGATAAGCGGGTGATACAGGTGTCAGTAGTTGACAACTTATCCCCGCCAGTAACGGTAGTAAGATGCGTAAAAAAGGAATGCGTTTCCAACACATCGTAACAAACAAGGTTGATTCAAAATGCATGTGGGGTTAACTTTTATGACACCCCGAACATCTTATTTAATTTGCGGCAAAGTGTTTCAAAAATGTTAAATGCATGAGATAGTATGTATATATGATATCTTGAAAACTTTCTCCCCACTGCGAAAAACAGATGGTAACTAGCAATTAATACTAACTATTTAATATATTAATAATCAATAATTAAAGAATTATTAAAATTTTCATCTGTTATTGATTAGTTAACATCTCTTTTAAATATAATATTATTTGTAAACTGCATTACCGGTCACGCTATTTGAATCTTACCAGATTCAATAGTCGTGTCTTTAATGGTTATTTTGAGGGAAAAGAAGGAGCCTGATTTTTATCAGGCTCTGTTTTTTTTATAGCTAAAAGCTATTAGCTGTTGAGTACCGGTAAACACTATCACACGAGATGTATATGCATAAAACAAAAGCCATCGAAGCAATGCTCCGATGGCTTTTTTATTTTCAGCAAACAGTCAAACTATTTGCTCAGGTACATGCTCTTTTCTTTAAACAGTTGTCTGAAGTAAGGATCACGCAAGTCTTTGATAAAGCGGATCGCTTCACCGGTCGACTTCATTTCCGGCCCCAGTTCTTTGTTTACGCCGGGGAATTTGTTGAAAGAGAACACGGGTTCTTTGATAGCAAAGCCGGTGAGTTTCTTTTCAATTGTAAAGTCCTTCAGCTTGTTGGCGCCAATCATCACTTTGGTAGCGATGTTGAGATATGGTACCTGGTAAGCTTTCGCGATAAACGGTGTAGTACGGGATGCACGCGGATTGGCTTCAATCACCGCCACTTTACCATCTTTAATGGCAAACTGGATGTTGATCAAACCTTTAATGTTCAGCGCGCGTGCAATCTTTTCCGCGTAGTATTCCATGGTGGTTACTTCAATCGGCGACAGGTTGAAAGCCGGCAGCAACGCGTGGCTGTCGCCACTGTGAATACCTGCTGGTTCAATATGTTCCATCACACCCATTACATGGAAATCAGTACCATCAAAAATACCATCTATCTCTGCCTCCTGGCAACGATCCAGGAAGTGATCAATCAATATTTTGTTACCTGGTAAGTGTCTCAGCAAACTCAGTACAGATTCTTCCAGCTCTTCTTCGTTGATCACGATTCTCATACGCTGACCACCTAATACATAGGAAGGACGCACCAGTACCGGATAACCTACTTCTTTCGCTACTTCAATTGCATCATCTGTATTGTAAGCAGTACCATACTTAGGATAAGGAATTTCAAGCTCTTTCAACATATCAGAGAAACGACCGCGATCTTCTGCGATGTCCATGTCGTTGAAAGAAGTACCGATTATCTTCACGCCTTTCTCTTCCAGTCTCTTCGCGAGTTTCAATGCGGTTTGTCCACCCAGCTGCACAATCACACCTTCTGGTTGTTCCAGCTCAATGATTTCCCACAGATTCTCCCAGTATACCGGCTCGAAGTACAGCTTGTCCGCCATATCGAAGTCAGTAGATACTGTTTCGGGGTTGCAGTTTACCATGATCGCTTCGTAACCGCAATCCTGGATAGCCTGTAAGCCGTGTGTGCAGCAGTAGTCAAACTCAATACCCTGACCAATCCTGTTCGGACCGGAACCAAGTACAATGATTTTCTTCTTATCTGTTTTGATACTTTCATTTACCGTATCGAAAGTAGAGTAGAAATAAGGTGTTTTTGCCTCAAACTCCGCACTGCAGGTATCTACCATCTTGAAGGTACGGGTGATGCCCAGTTCCTTACGTTTAGCGTATACTTCATCTTCATCGCAATCGCCGAAGAGTATAGACAGTTGTGCATCGGAGAAGCCCATTTTCTTGGCATCTTTCAGCATTTCTACCGGTACGCTTCGCAGGTCGTGTTCCAGCAATTGTTTTTCCAGGTTCACGATATCCTGGATCTGGTTCAGGAACCAACGGTCAATGAACGTCAGCTGGTGAATATGTTTTACAGATACACCCGCCATCAAAGCATCTTTGATACGGAATATACGATCCCAGGTAGGACGCTTTAATTTCTCAATCAATTGCTCGCTCTTCATGAGAGACTTACCATAGTAGCCCAGGCCGAGTGCATCGTTCTCGAGGCTCTGACAGGCTTTCTGCAACGCTTCAGGGAAAGTACGTCCAATAGACATTACTTCTCCTACTGATTTCATTTGCAGGCCAAGGGTATCATCAGCTCCTTTGAATTTATCAAAGTTCCAGCGTGGCATTTTTACGATCACGTAATCCAGTGCCGGTTCGAAGAAAGCAGAAGTGGTTTTGGTGATCTGGTTTTCCAGTTCATCCAGGGTATAACCAATCGCCAGTTTAGCAGCGATTTTCGCAATCGGATAACCGGTTGCTTTAGAAGCCAGTGCAGAAGAGCGGCTTACGCGAGGGTTGATCTCGATCGCAATCAGTTCTTCATTTTCTGGGTTCAGGGAGAACTGTACGTTACAACCACCGGCGAAGTTGCCGAGGTCGCGCATCATCATCATGGCTTTGTTACGCATGTCCTGGAAAGCGGTATCGCTCAGGGTCATGGCAGGTGCCACCGTGATGGAATCCCCGGTGTGAATACCCATGGGGTCCAGGTTTTCTACGGTACAGATGATAACAACGTTATCGTTTTTATCACGCAACAATTCCAGTTCATATTCTTTCCATCCGAGTACGGCTTTTTCCACCAGTACTTCGTGGATAGGAGAAGCTTTCAAACCACGGTCCAGGGCTTCGTCCAGGTCTTCTTTGCTGTGTACAAAACCACCACCGGTACCACCCAGGGTAAAGGAAGGACGGATTACCAGCGGGAAGCCTATTTCCTGGGCAAATTCTTTTCCTTCGAGGAAAGAGTTAGCCGTTCTGGCCGGCGCCACCGGGATACCCAGTTGGATCATCCACTGACGGAACTGTTCACGATCTTCTGCTTTGTCGATCGCTTTAATGTCAACCCCAATCAGGCGAACATTGAACTTTTCCCAGATGCCCAGTTCGTCTACTTCTTTACAAAGGTTCAGCGCAGTTTGCCCTCCCATGGTGGGTAATACGGCATCTATCTGGTTTTCTTCCAGAATCTGCTCAATGCTTTCCACGGTCAGTGGCAGCAAATAAACCTTATCGGCCATCATAGGATCCGTCATGATGGTAGCCGGGTTGGAATTAATCAATATCACTTTAATTCCTTCTTCCCGCAGCGAACGTGCTGCCTGGGAACCGGAATAGTCAAATTCGCAAGCCTGACCAATAATAATGGGTCCAGAACCGATAATGAGAACAGATTTGATAGATGAGTCTTTTGGCATTTGTGTAATCTATTGAAAATGAAAAACCAAATTGATTTTCCTGCCGTGTGAGGGAACAAAAAAATCGTGCAAAGTTACGGGTTTTGAAGTTTATAAAGTGAAAATAATTTTATTTGGGGGGAAGTTTTTTTCAGGAGATGATTAAATACACGAAGTTTTATATAGAAAAAATAGCGCACATGAGACTGTAACTAAAATTTAGTTGCAAAACATATTCACTTGTTGTAAATTGCAATGAACATCCATTGCCCCCATGTCCAAAAAGAAAAACTAATAGCACGGCTATTAAGCAAACCTGTAGACTTTACTTATGCCGAGTTAATAAAACTAATGGCAGCCTTAGGCTTTGAAGAAGATAATTCTGGCAAAACATCAGGGTCAAGGGTGGCATTTATAAACAGCAGCACAAAGCAAATTATACGATTACATAAACCATACCCGGGTAACATTCTCAAGCGTTACCAGATATCACAACTAATAAATGAATTAAAAAACTGCGAACAACTATGAAAAAAAAGGGTATGCTGCAATACAAAGGTTTTTTAGGCAGCGTTCATTTCAGTGCAGAAGACGATGTATTCTTTGGCAAAATTGAGGAAATAGATGATCTCATCAGCTTTGAAGCGAGTACTGTAAAAGACTTACACACCTCCTTTGAAGAAGCTGTGGAAGATTATCTGGAGCTTTGCAAAAAAGCCAATAAAGAACCTTTTAAACCAGCCAAAGGATCATTCAATGTCAGAATATCTCCAGAGCTTCACAGGAAGGCTATACACACTTCCAAACAAATGCATTTAAACCTGAATCAGTTTGTCCAACAGGCAATAGAGCGGGCCGTAGCCACTTATTGATGAACTTGCCGGTTAGCAGGTAGTTCCTGCTAACCCTATTTTCCGTATAAATACTTATCTAGTTCTCGTCAGATTGCCATAACTTTAACATCCGCAGTAAAGCACTGCGTATTGAACCCCAAAACGACTGGCACTATAACTACAACAGCCTCTTTTTAGAACAGGAGGAGTATTACTATCTGTTTTCTATAAATATTTTACACACCCCAAAAAAACACATGTCATGCGTACAGCAGAAGTTCACTACGGTGATAACGGTCACGTAGATCTTGCCGTTCCTAAAGGCACCAAACTCGAAGACATCACCAAATTACAAGCAATGGTGATCAAACAAATTAACCCCCGTGGTTGCCAGGCTTGCTTATCCGGTGTACACTTCAATATCCGGGAAAAACTGGAAGAAGTGATTAAAGTAGACCTGGATAAAATGGCCGTCATTAAAAATGTGGCAGCACAACATTAATGTAGTTCAACCGTCCCGGCTTATACCGGGACGGTTACTAAATCTTCTCTCCCATGTCACAAGTCATATCATCAGCCAGGGTGGGACATCTTTATCAGCAAACTATCCCACAACTGGGCGTAGGATTACTTTACAATCCTTCTCTTGAATTATACCTGCAAGCTTGTCCGGACACCTGCGATTATGTGGAAATCATCCCGGATATGTTCTGGACAGACCGCGGCAGTGGACGGCCCCAACGATTTGAAGAAATTGAATCCTGGATGAATGTATTGGATAAAATAGCCGCGCAATATCCCTTAACGTCACACAACATTTCCTACTCTCTCGGCAGCGCCGGCATCTTCGATAAAACGTACCTGGAAAAAATGAAAGAATGGCATCAACGCTATGGTTTCAAATGGCACAGTGATCACCTGTCTTTCGTAAAAGTGCATAATGATCAACAGGAAGAACACAATGCCGGGTTGGCCGTTCCGGTACCTTACGATTATGAAGTGCTGGATATGATTGGTGGCAGAATTAACGCCATTAAACGTGCCATCCCGACCCCATTCCTGGTAGAGAATAATGTGTACTTCATTGACCTGCCAGACCAGGAACTCAGCGAAACCGCCTTTCTGAATGAGCTGTCGAATGACACGTCCTGCGGACTATTACTCGATATTCACAACGTATACACCAACGCCGTTAATCATCACTTTGACCCTAAAACATTTATCTCACAACTGCAACTGGACAAAGTGATTGAAATTCATATTGCAGGAGGCAACGAGCTGGGTGGGATGTATACCGATTCTCACGCGGGACCTTGTCCACCGGCTGTTTGGGAGCTACTCGATTATACGCTACCGTTAGTTCCTAATTTATGCGGCATTACTTTCGAGTTTCATGAATCCTACTTTCACCTGCTGCAGTTCGAGGGTATTACCCGTGAATTGAACCGGGCGAAAGCAGCCTGGCACCTTTATCATACCTGAAACATATGTCACTCTTATCTTTTCAGAAAGCATTAACAGACCTGATTGCTTCTCCGCAGTTATGTCTGCAAATGCGTACTAACCCAACGGATATACTACAGCGATACGACCTGACTGATCGCGAAAAGGCCCGCCTGCAAACGGTGGTACATCAACCCGGGATGTCTGTTAGTTGTACGTTGTATCGTGTAAACAGGATTACACCTATTTATACGATGCTTCCCTATACCTGCTTTTTGCTGGGCCCTACACTGGTTACGCAGGTAGAAGCCTTTTGGCAGGTACAGCAAAAATCAGATTTACAATTTAAGCGTGAAATCACCCTCTTTGGTGAATTCTTACTACAGCAAATAGATAACGGAGTACTCACCAGCCCTTATCTACGGGAGATTGTAGCGATGGAACTGGCGATAAATGAATTGAATTTTTTACCAAAAGAAGCATTGATACATGCACCGCTGAATGAACAAGGTACACATCCCCTGGTAAGATTAATACCATTTGATCATTCCCCGGAAGTGCTGCTCACCGTACTTGCCGGCATGCAACAACCGCAGGAGAAAATGCCAAAGGGAGCTTACTGGCTCATGATAGATCACCGCGAGGAAGAAATGTCGTTCAGCACACTGCCCCGTATGAACGGAGCAGTGGCTGTTTGAGGATTATACTTTTATCCGGGAAGACATGACTGCAATAGCCGCTCCCATCACTGCAATTAATGTAAAGGCAACACCCAGGCTGGTGGCTTGCGCCACAAATCCAATCAATGGAGGACCAAACAGGAAGCCCATATAACCAATCGTAGATACGGTAGCCAACGCCATACCCGGCGGTATGGTGGTGGATTTCCCCGCAGCGCTGTATACCAGCGGCACCACAGCAGAAACACCCGCACCTACTAACATGAATCCCAACATTGCCGGGAAGAAATAAGGGAAAATAACCGCCACGATTAAGCCCGTAGCTGTTAACGTACCACTCAACAGCAGCATCTTTTTAACCCCAAATTTCGTAGTCAGGTAATCTGCTATAAATCGCCCGGAGGCCATGGTACTCATGAATGCGGCATAGCCGGCACCAGACAATCCATCTCTCACTAATAATACTCTTCTGAAATATACCCCTCCCCAATCAAACATGGTTCCTTCGCAGATCATAGAGCACATGGCAATAATGCCCAGTGTAAGCAGGAAATTATCCGGCTTTGCAAATAAGGAAGGCACTTTGTTTTCGTTGGGGACCCGCAATACCAGGTGATTCATGGTCAACAGCAGGAGCGTCCAGGAAATGCCGGCAATAATTAAAAAGTGATATACTGGTGCCATATGCAAGCCTGCCATCCAGGTACCAATGGCAGCACCGGTAAACCCAGCCACACTCCATAACCCATGGAAAGAGGCCATGATAGAACGCCCGTACATAGCTTCCACGCCAACGGCCTGCGTGTTCACCGAGATATTCGCCATGTTTCCGCAAAAGCCGAAGATGACGAGGAGAATACTCAGCTCCCACACGTTATGTGCCAGCCCCAGTGTAGGTAACACAGCGGCATAAGCAGCAGCAGCAATCAGCAATATCTGGCGACTACTATATTTTGATATCAGTACTCCCGTTAAGGGTAATGCAATCACAGAGCCCACAGGCAGTGCCAGTAACAAACTACCTAATCCCGCGTCATTAAGGCGCAGGCTTTGCTGGATATCGGGAATTCGCGAAGCCCAGCTGGAAAAACATAAACCGGTAAGAAAAAATAAAGCACTTACCGCAATACGGGTGGCTCTTTTATTAATCATCACCATCGATACATCCTGTAACATCTTCGGTAAGATAAAAATTAAACGGATTAAATTACCTGTATACCCAGGCGGCTATATGGTTTTAAGGAAGGCAGGTCCGGATTATCCGTGATAATAGTATCCAGTAATGTGATATCGCATACCTTGAAAGGTTCTGCAGTACCCATTTTATCGCTGGTTGCCAATGCCACTCTTTTGTTGGACGATGCTATCATTACACTTTTCACATCTGCTTCACCCAGATCCAGACCGGTTACGCCCGCATCCGGATGCAGGCTGCAAATACCGAGAAAGCAAATATCTGCCCGCAACTTTTCGAGCATGCGGATGGTATCCATTCCACCGGCAGTTTGTGAATCTTTACCAATTAATCCACCGGTAAAAATTACTTCAATAGCCGGATGTTCTATTAGCTGCGCCACAATGGGTACACTATTCGTGATAACGCGGATATGCAGGTTAGGAGGAAATAATTTCGCGAGCATTAAGGTAGAAGTTCCGCCATCCAGCATAATGGTTTGTCCGTCGTGCAAAAAAGTCAATGCTTTGACAGCCATCTGTTTCTTATCGTCTTCGTGGTACTGGATACGTTCCTTGAAAGAGTATGGGTTGGGAGAATGTGGAATAGCGCCTCCTCTTACTTTAATCAGCTGCCCGTTCTGCGCCAGGGATTCCAGGTCTCTCCGTACGGTATCTTCAGATACCTGTAAATCACTGCTCAGCTCTGTTTGCAGCACTTTATGGTCTGTTTGCAGCTTTTTAAGGATGTAATCCAGGCGTTCCTCTTTCAACATGCTCATGCTATTTTCTGCAATATTATGAAATATTTTGCAATAATTTGCCGAATACTGCATAAATTTGCAAGAAACAGCAAAATATGGCACGTATAGCAATCGATATGGACAATGTAATGGCAGACCTTACCAAGCACCTGCTGGATGTGTATGCCAAAGAATATGGTGAGGTAATAGACCCGGAGCGTTTGAATAATATACCGGAGGGTAGTGCATTACCAGAGGGAGTAGCCCACCACCTGTTAATGCAACCAGGTTTTTTCCGAAACATTCCGGTAATGGCGGGTAGCCAGGAAGTGGTGAAAGCATTAGTGGAAAATCACGAAGTATTTATTGTATCTGCGGCGATGGAGTTTCCCTTCTCATTGGCAGAAAAGCTGGAATGGCTGAATGAACATTTCTCTTTTATCAGCTGGCGTAATATTGTATTCTGCGGATCCAAAACTATTGTGGAAGCAGATTACATGATTGACGACCACGATAAAAACCTCAGTACTTTCAAGGGTACTCCTCTCCTTTTTACAGCCCCGCATAACCTGTCCCTGACGGACTATCAACGGGTAAACAACTGGGAAGAAGTAGCGGCTTTTTTTACAGTAAATAATGTGGAAGCGGTGTAGGGCAACGGCTTACCCTGGGGGAATAATTACTTCTTATGCAGCTCCCCGCTGCTTTCTCCGGGTAAGCCTATTGATAATAGTAATGGGCCAAACAATAGTGGCTTACCGGAAGGAACCTCCTATTTTGAATGATTTTGTTTGCGGCAGGCGGTCAGCTCCTTTTTTGTTTGCACAAGTTCATCTCTTAGTGCCGCATGGCTTTTCAACAATTGGTTATACTCTTCCAATTGCTTGTAATACTTCTCCCTTAACAACATCATTTCTTCACTATCTGTGCTCCTTGATTCCTGGACCACACCCGGGTTCAGAAAAGCATCCACACTCATATCCAGCCCTTTGGCTACCCTGTCCAGTTCATCTGGTGAAAAGGTTTCCTTTTCAAAGAGATTGTACATTGTGCGCCGGCTCATGTCCAGCCGGTTGGCAAGTTTACTTTTATTGAGTCCTTTTTCTGCGATGATATGCTGTAAACGGTCGCCATGGTGGATGTTTTTCCCGTTGGTGATTTGCATGGCCCCGCTCCATCTCATAAATTCGTCGGAAGTAATGCCAATAAGCGCACAAAAGCGCTCCATAGTGGCTCTTTTCATGTCACTTTTACGCAGGTGATAATGCGCAATCTGGTTGGTGAAACCTGCCATAGCAGCGAAATCCACTATTTTAATTTTCTTCTGCTTCAGTATCTGCTTCAACCGGTGTCCCATGTGTATCAGGCTCGACTGCATCCTATTCATTTTAAATTATGATGCTACATACAGGGTTATGCCTGTCGTATTATCGTATAATTTAACAATTAATATTTCATTTTGTAAATAAAAATATCAATTTAACGAAAAAAATATAAGTCTGTAAACAGCCCTGGCTAACCATCGACCCTGCTAACTGTGAAGGATATACGCAAAAAATAGTGATAAATATTTCTCAATTTGACTATCAGAAAGCCACATTGATAATTCTACTAAAATACGTCACATTTGTCGTGTAAAATATACACATCTATTATCTGTTACCAGATCTAAAATAACGGGAATAAAATCCCATCAAACACAGCACCACACTACATTACATGAATTATTATTTTTTTTCTTGAAAGTAAAATTTTATAATTATAAATTGCATGATTATAAATATATTTGCTTACACTAAAATTATAGATTATAAACATGCTCATTCTTACACAAACGCTGTTGTTAACCATATCCAATCATACAGTAAATATTACCTACCATGAGTAAAGAACCAATCAATGTTCTGCTGGACATTCACACCAAACTTTCCGCGCTCCCAATTATTTTCAGAGAAAGGGTATGTGAAGAATGCAATTGGAGTACCCCCACGTTCTATCGCAAAATGCGCGGAAGAGACAAGCCCAATCCTAACGAGAAGGGGAAAATTATTCCTGCGCTCAGCAATGCCGAGAAGCAAAAAATTATTGAGATCATGGAAGAAGTGTATACAGCGGGTGATGAATACTTCGAGAAATATAAAAGGCTCTCCTGATAACTCCCGTTGTCCTTCATCCCCTGTTCTGTAAAAACATTTTCCTACAAGTTTATTTACAACAGTAAAAGCCTTGTTACCTACCCCTGGTATACAAGGCTTTACTTTAAAATAAAAATTCGCTGGCAAAATCGCGAAAACTAAGTTTTTCTTTTTAAAACTAAATTCTTAGTTTTAAAATTATAAAACTCATTTTTATGCGTCATTGCCTGGCCCACCTTCTTTACATATTGCTCCTGGCCCTCGCCACACAACCCGCATTCAGTCAGCAAACCATAGACCGTACCCAGCTAATGGAATACCTGCAAAATCAGCAATATGAAAGCGCGATCAGTTATTTACAGCCCAGAGTAGCAGAAAACAGTGTTTCTCAGCTATCCCTGCTCGCATATACCTACTACCTGTCGGGCAAAACGAAAGACGCCATTACACAATATGAAAAAGTATTGCAGCTGGACAGTAATAATGTACCCGCCCATCAATACCTTGCCAGCATATGCATGCAAATGGAATCACCGCAACTCGCCATTCCGCACTACCAGGAAATTATCCGGCTACAGCCTACCAACGCCACTACGTATAAACAACTCGCCTTCGCAGGCTTTGCCGCTCAGTTGCCTGATAGCGGCTTTGCATGGCTGCAAAAGGCCTGGCTGCTCAATCCCGCCGATCCTAAAGTAACCGCCCGCCTGGGTGAAGAATGGATAGGGAAAGAACAATATGCCCTGGCGGACAGTATTCTCCGGGCGTTTCTACAAAAGGATTCCACTCAGTCTTCTGTGGTGATGACTGCCGTAAGATCCGCGTGGTTCCTGAAAGACTATACCCGATGCACCACCCTGGGCAACCAACTGATGAACATGAAAGTTATTTCTCCCAATACCTTCAGCTTTGTAACGGCGGCCTGGTACATGTTAAAGAAATATCAGCAATGCATTGATGTATACGAATACCTGTTGGTCAACAAAGGCCAGTCAGAAAATATTATGTACTACGCGGCACTGGCGCATACTGCATTAAAAAACTATGAGGCCAGCAACGAATTATTAAGCACCTGCATTGACCTGGCTACTTCCAAAAGCCTTGATAGTTACTACAGTGGTAAATCAGCCAATTATGAAGGATTGCACCAATATAAAGCTGCCGTCACCAACCTGGATACCGCTTATTATCTTTTCCATAAACCCCTGCGTCAATACGGCATTGGCCGCATTTATGATGTACAAATAAAAAATAAACCACAGGCCATTATTCATTACAAACGCTTTATGAAAACAGCCGACAGGCGTGACCCTCAGGATGCAGAGATTTACAAATACCTGCGATCATATGTTGAAAAATAATCTGCTTTTAATATGATTTTTTAGATTATTTCTACTAAAACATCTGGTTTTTCTTAAATTTAAACCCCGTTAGGAAAATGCTTGTACTTAACCAATAAACAATTACGGTGCTATGTCGTACCCATACCAGATCAAGAGTATTGAAGATTATCAGCAGGCTTATCAACAAAGTGTGATTGACCCGGAAGGCTTCTGGGCCAACGTTGCAGACCATTTTTACTGGCGCCGCAAATGGGATAAGGTATTGGACTGGAATTTTAAAGATCCGGAAATCAAATGGTTTACCGGTGCAAAACTGAACATCACAGAAAACTGTCTGGATCGTCATTTGGGTACCCTGGGCAACACTCCCGCTATTATCTGGGAACCTAATGATCCGGAAGAACGTCATCGCATTATCACTTACCGCGACCTCTATAATAAGGTTTGCCAGTTTGCCAATGTGCTGAAGAATAATGGTGTGAAGAAAGGTGATCGCGTATGTATATACATGGGTATGATCCCTGAACTGGCGATTTCCATACTGGCTTGTGCCCGCATTGGCGCCATTCACTCCGTAGTATTTGGCGGTTTCAGTGCCCAATCTATCGCAGACAGAATACAGGATGCACAATGCAGCCTGGTAATTACCTGTGATGGCGCTTTCCGTGGCGCCAAGGACATTCCATTAAAATCAGTAATGGATGATGCCCTGATGACTTGCCCATCTGTAAAAAAAGTGATTGTTTGTACCCGTACCCGCACACCTGTAAGCATGCTGAAAGGCAGAGACCTGTGGTGGGAAGACGAAATTAAACAGGTAGAAACTATGGGCAACCCGCCTTGCCCTGCAGAAGAAATGGATGCAGAAGATTTACTCTTCATCCTCTATACTTCCGGCTCTACCGGCAAACCTAAAGGCGTGGTACATACCTGTGCCGGTTATATGGTATATGCCAACTATACTTTTGTAAATACCTTCCAATATCAACCGGGTGAAGTATACTTCTGTACCGCAGATATCGGCTGGATCACCGGACATAGCTACATTGCCTATGGGCCGCTGAGTGCAGGCGCCACCACACTCATGTTTGAAGGGGTACCTACCTACCCGGATGCAGGCAGACTGTGGGAGATTGTAGATAAATTCAGAGTTAACATCTTATATACCGCCCCTACCGCCATTCGCAGCCTGATGAGCTATGGCCTGGGTCCTGTTAATCATAAAGACCTTAGCTCACTTAAAAAGCTGGGTAGCGTAGGCGAGCCTATTAATGAAGAAGCCTGGCATTGGTTTAAAGACAATATTGGTAAGGGTAAATGCCCGATTGTAGATACCTGGTGGCAAACAGAAACCGGTGGTATTATGATCACCCCTATTGCCGGTATCACCAAAGAAAAACCTGGTTATGCTACCCTGCCACTGCCGGGTGTACAACCTATCCTGGTAGATGAAAATGGGCACGAACTGAAAGGTAACGGCGTTAGCGGTAACCTTTGTATCAAATTCCCATGGCCAGGTATGTTACGCAGCACTTACGGCGACCATGAGCGCTTCCGTAAAACTTATTTCTCTACTTACGAAAATCTCTACTTCACCGGCGACGGCTGTTTACGGGATGAAGACGGCTATTACAGAATTACCGGCCGCGTAGATGACGTACTCAATGTAAGCGGCCACCGTATTGGTACCGCCGAAGTAGAAAACGCCATTAATATGCACGCCGGCGTAGTGGAAAGCGCTGTGGTAGGCTATCCTCACGACATCAAGGGACAGGGTATCTACGCTTATGTGATTATGGAACGCCTGACACATGATCCGGAACTGACTAAAAAAGATATCGCACAAACAGTATCCCGTATCATCGGACCTATTGCCAAACCAGATAAAATCCAGATTGTAAGCGGCTTACCTAAAACCCGCTCCGGTAAAATTATGCGCCGTATTCTGCGCAAAATTGCCGAAAACGACCTGGACAACCTGGGCGATACCTCTACCTTACTTGATCCTTCTGTAGTAGACGAAATCAAGGCTGGTAAGCTCTAAAGAATTTTTATATCTTTCGCGAAGGGATGCAGGAATTAATCACTGCATCCCTTTATTTATAAATGTCAACCCGGCATGAAACGCTTCCTCAAAAGAACAGGCTGGATCTGTGTTTCCCTGTTTCTCTTATTAAATATCATTGCGGCTTTCCATGCCTGGAAATTCACCCATTTTTATGATGAAAACGGCCGCCGGAATAAGCTACCGGAGCAAATGAGTAAAGCGGAAAAGCTGGGTATCATATTTTTTGGCGTCCGCATCGCGAAATCCGTTACTACTCAATCCCCCGCTGTCTCTTTTGAAACAGTACACCTGCGCACTCAAAATGGCTTGCAACTGGAAGGCTGGTGGATTCCTGTAAATAATGCTAAAGGTTCCGTGATCCTTTTCCATGGCTATAATGGTAATAAAGGCTCCCTGTTTCCGGAAGCAGACCGCTTCCGGGCATTAGGGTATAATACCTTCCTGCTTGATTTCCGCGCACATGGCAATAGCGAAGGCCATACCTGTACGGTAGGCTTTAAAGAAGCAGAAGATGTGAAGCTGGCCTGGGATTATGTACATCAGAAAAGCAAACAGCCCATTATATTATGGGGTGTAAGTATGGGTGCAGCGGCCATTCTGAAGGCGGTAACGGAATATGGCCTGAGTCCCCAAAAGCTAATCCTTCAATGTCCTTTTGCCACGCTTACAGACGCCGTAAAAAGCAGAATGCGCGCCGTCCACCTCCCAGCCACGCCATTGTCGCAGCTACTCACTTTCTGGGGTGGACTGGAACAGGGCTTCTGGGGAGCCGGATTTAAACCGGAAAGTTATGCCAGGCAGATAAAGGTACCCGTACTCTACTTCTACGGACAACAGGATATTCGTGTAACACGGGAAGAAACCCAGGCTGTATTTTCAAACTTAGGCACCCGGCAAAAGAAGCTGCATATATTTCCTAATGCCGGCCACCAGTCTTTCTGCGGCAAGGATGCTACCGCATGGACGAAAGAAGTAACGGCATTTCTTCAATAAAAAAGCGCGCACCATACGAGTGGAGCGCGCTCTTCACAGGATCTGACCCGCCGATTGTATATTTGAGTCATGGTGCAGTAACACTGCGCCACTAGATGCCGTTTCCTTTCCTGCTACTAAATTACAATGCCTGGCTGCCGCCGGGAATCACCTGCTGTATTATATACAAAAATCTTACCGGCGTATTACTACCGGGGTTCCTACTTTAATCACTTCATACAATTCATTCACGTCTGCATTTTTCATACTGATGCATCCTAGGGTCCAGTTAATCCTGCTTTCCACATAATTATCCCGGATACCAGAGTTGTACTCCACGCCATGAATGCCAATAGCCCCTCCAATACTGGCTTCGGAAGATACCAACCCCTCCGATTGCCGCTGATGGAATTTTTGCCAGGACGCCTCATTCGGATAATCCAGCAACATAAACCGGCTCCAGCTTTTATCTACCCTTTTGCTTAAAACATGAAAAGTCCCCTCCGGAGTTCTGCGATCTCCTTCTACTTGTTTATCTGTTTGATCGCGGTTACCAAATACCACTTTGTAGATTTTCCTCAACGTCACATCCTCGTACACATACAACCGGTAATCACTCTTATCTATTAGCAGGAAAATTTTGTCCGGATCAATGCTGCCTGCATTTAACCGTACGTTGTATAAATCAGGTTCGTTGACAAATCCACTCAATGGCAGTAGCAACAGGATAACTACCAGCCAATAATGACAGCACTTCTTCATAGGAGTATTTAATATGCAGATAATGAAACGCGGGAGGATAGCAGTTTATTGTTTTGCAAATGTTCATAAAAAGCGAAGGCCCCCTGCGTCATGCAGGGAGCCTTCGCTTTTTCATACTCAGATACAATGATTAGTAACCGAAAATTTCATCCAGTGACAGCTTCTTCACTTCTCCATATTTCTTCAACTCATCTGCAGAGATCTTCTTTTCAGAAGCTACAATGCAATAAGTATATGGTTTGTGAGCCAGGTTCTGCTCATGGAATTTCTTCACATCATCGAAGGTCATTTTATCGATAGACTCATATACCTGTTTGCGGATATCGGTGTTTTGACCGAGTTTCTGTGCAGCCAGGTAGCTGAAAATGATCCCGTCGTTGGTGATACGTTCTGTTTCGATATCCTGTTTCATGCCTTCTTTTGCTGTTTCCAGCAGTTTATCAGCACGGGGAACATCATTCAGTAATTCGTTCATACCAGTGATCGCATCATTCATTTTATCGGCCTGGCTTCCTACATAAGCGATAGCAGAGTAGCGTTCACCTTTTTTATCAGGAGACGCATAGAATGCGTAGGTAGAATAAGCCAATGCTTTAGATTCACGGATGGTCTGGAATACTACAGAACCCATACCACCACCGAAGTAGCTGTTAAACAATGTTACCAGACCTGTTTGAGCCGGATCATATACACCGGAGTTTCTCAGCCAGTTTACTTCTGTTTGTACCATGTCGTAGTCTGCAAACAGCACCTGGTTTTTGTCCTGGTTGCTTTTTACAAACTTCACTGCTGCAGGTACTTCTTTCATGGTAGCAGGTAAAGTGTGTAATCTTTTCACGTCAGCCGCAGCAGCAGTCAGTGTTTGCGGTCCCCAATAGATGACATTATGTTTGTAAGCAGGCAGTTCATGTAAGATGTCTGTCAGCTCTTTAGCAGTAATACCATCCAGGTCTGCCTGGCTTAACTGGTTGTTGAATGGATTTTTAGCACCATACATCGCATAGTTTACCACGCCTTTCATGATAGCACCCTTGTTCAGCTTACTGTCTGCGCGCGCTTTCTGAAGACGGCCTTTGAGGGCTGCCAGGGCTTCTTCATTAGGTTTGCAGTTAGCGATGATATGTTCAAATAATGCAACTGCCTGGTCAAAGTTTTCCTGTAAACCAGTGATCGCGATGGTGGTATTTTCTGCGCTGGTAGCTACATTGAAGTTACAAGCGATATTGTAAAACTCTTTGCTGATCTGCTCGGAGGTATATTTATCTGTGCTCAGGAATTGCAGATACTGTGCCGCCAGCGGGAGTTTTTTATTGCTCCAGCTACCCATGTCAAAGCGATAGTACAAACGGAAAAGACCATTGTCTTTATTCTGTACGTACATCATATCTGTGTTACCCAGGGATGTTTTCTGGATATCTTTTTCGTAATCCAGCCACTGTGGCTTCACAGGAGTAGCAGGCATACCGGCAATCTGCTGCAGGAAAGCAGATTGTGCTTCTCTGTTTACTTCTACCGGTGTAATAGTTGGCTTTTCTACTTTCTGGATGTTTTTGTCTTCGCCTTTACGTTTGTAAACAATAACATAATTGTCACTGAGGTATTTATTGGCGTAGTCTACGAGCTGCTTTTTGGTAACAGTGCCCATATCATCTACATAAGCCACATCATACGCCCAATTCTGCCCTTTACTTTTAATAAAGCCATCCATCAGGGATTTAGCACGGTTGTTATTGCTTTCCAGGCCTTCTAATTCGCTCAACTTGCTGTTATTAACAATTGCTTTTACCAGGGATTCGTCGAAGTTGCCTTTTTTCAGGATATCGAGTTGACCCAGCAGCAAGGCTTTCACTTCCTCCAGGGTTTGGCCTTGTTTGGCTTTACCACTCATGGAGAAAATGGAATAGTCTTTCAGTCCCATTACACCAGCACTGGCATTCAGGACTTTCTGTTGTTTATTGATATTCAGATCCAGCAAGCCGGCTTTACCATTTTCCAGGATGGAACCCAGTACGCCCAATACCACATTGGATTTGGTATCGAGTGCACCTGGCATTCTGAAAACGATATCCACGCTTTCTGCATCAGGACCAAACACTTCTTTTACAACAGGTGCTTTGATGGGAGCTTCCGGAGCAGGCTTGTATTCCTTTACCGGCTTAGGTTTCATGTAGTTGAACTTCTCATCGATGGCTTTCACTACGTAATCAGGATCGAAATCGCCCGCCATTACTACCGCCATATTGTTAGGCACATAGTATTCATTATAGAACTGGCGAATAGCTTTCAGATTAGGATTCTTCAGGTGCTCAACAGTACCGATGGTAGACTGCTGACCATAGTTATGGGTAGGAAACAGGGCCGCCAGCATCGTTTCATATACTTTGCGACCATCGTTATCCAGTCCACGGTTCTTTTCCTCATATACTGCTTCCAGTTCTGTATGGAACAAACGGAAAACAGGATCGCGGAAACGTTCTGCCTGAACGGTGAGGTATTTGTCGATAGCGTTGGAAGGGATATCTTCTTCGTAGATGGTTTCCTCTACCCAGGTGTGGGCGTTGGTACCTTGGGCTCCCATACCAGACATCATTTTATCGTATTCGTTGGCGATGGCGTATTTAGCGGCAACACCGGAAACGCTGTCGATTACATGATAAACGGCTTTGCGGGCAGCCGGATCAGTGGTTTTATTGTATTTATCATACAAATCCGAAATCTGGTCCAGCAGCGGTTTTTCTTTTGCCCAGTCGAGGGAACCGTATTGCTGGGTACCTTTAAAGAGCAGGTGTTCCAGGTAGTGAGCCAGACCGGTGTGGTCTTTAGGGTCATTGTCACTACCAGCGCGTGTGCCGATCAACGTCTGAATACGGGGATCTTTTTTGTTGACACTCAGGATAACTGTCAGGCCGTTTTTGAGTGTGTAAAAACGCGCCTTCATGGGATCATTGGAAATATATCGGTAGGTATAGCCACCTGAAGCTGCTTCCTTCCATTGATATTTCCCCTGTGCTCCTGCAGTTTTCAGCGAGCAGGCAAACAGGCATAGTAATACGACTCTTTTAAGACTCATACAATAGTTGGTTTTTTGAAAATTAGTCTGTCAAATATACCGGAAGTGAAAAATAAATACCGCGAAAAAGGAAGATAATTGTATGAGCGGTAGATGCAAAGGGGAAACAACCGATTGTTCAACCGGTAAAAATCTTAGCGAGACCGATGAATTGATCAGGGATAGGTATTATAAATGGCGTAAGGATTTTTTGCCAGTGCCAGGTTAAATAACAAGGCATCTTCCCTTTTGCTGGTTTGCTTTTTAGGCCGGGGTTTAGTCCGGCTATGCAATACGTAGGAGGTGGTACTGGTGGCATTACCTGTTACACCGGAGATATAATGGGGTGGTATATTATGGGGTAAGATAGCCACAGGAAACTGTTGTGGCTGGTCGTCCCGGTGGACACTATTTTTCTCGATCCGAACGCCTAACAAACGTTTTTCACAGGAATGAATCCATGCAATACAACCAATACATGTCATCAGAGCAACAAAAGAACGCATAAACACAATTTAGGACTGGCTAATAAACTTAGAATCCATTCAAACGGATACCGATTGAGAATGGATATTGTTGTAACCCGTAATCATGTAATGCCGTCAGGGCAAAGTTTGCATACAACTTCACAGGACCATAACCTAATTCACTTGTTAACCCAAAACGCCATTTATTCAGATTAAAGTCGTCGGTTTTTCTCACTTTGCCTCTTTCCGCACTTACTTGTTTTGTTCTGGATTTGAGCAGATAACCACCAGAGACACCAATACTCGCCTGAAACGCACGATTCGGGTGAGCGGGGTTAGAATTGAAATTAAGCATTACTGGTACGGAGATGTACTCGGCAAACAGCTTATTTTTTGAAAACTCTACGGAGTCCCTGATTATTTGTGTAGGATAGCCTGGCAAATATGTGATGTTACGGGCATACCTATAGTTATTCATCTCTAATCCTAAAGCATATAACAAGTTAAGTTTGTGTTTTGTTATATTAAGTCTTTGCTCAAATATCCAAATATTAAAATTGATTGATTTTCCGGTGATTAGCTTGAATTCGGAAGGTGTTAATGGCTCACTTGCCTCCCTGGGTGCAAAAGTTGCCAGTCCTGCTGCGGAATAGTCAAATTGTTTTGCCACCGCTTGTGCCATGGCGCCATTATAATACTGGGTACTGTTAGGATAATAGCTGATAAAGCTGGCGCCGCTATAGTCACTTCTGTCGATATAGTTATTAAATCCAAGGTCGAATACAAACCATTTGGTTTGCAGGTTCTTTTTCAGCTTCTGACGGGCATAGGCAGTATCACTATAAAATTTATAGCTGGTGCGGCCTTTGTCGTTCTTTCCTTTTATGATGATCAGTCCTTTGATCTGTATGGTATCCGCTGGGGTCGGAGTATTTTGTGTATCTGCCTTTTGCGCATGAGCCCATTCGCCACATAATACCAGTAACAAGATGAGTAAAATTTTATGCTTCATATGCTATGACCATGATTTATTATTTATTCCGCTTACGGGAAAAAAGCTTAGCTACGTTGGTTACTTTATCGAGAATTTTGCTGTCGCTGCCACTTACTGACATAATCAGCTCTCCCTGTACACCAGGGGCTGCGGTGGCGGCAGCTGTCATTTTACCTGCGTTATCATTTATCTTGGTGTTGGAAGCCAGCAAGGTTTCTTTTGTTGCTTCCGGTTTCACCGCTGCGATATGTGCGTTTTCTGCCTGTTGCAGGTGTTGTTCTACCAGTTCGTCTACTGAATTACGCTGTGGTGGCAACTGGGAGATCACCGGCGCATCTGCTTTAGGGATATTGGTAGTGGCCACCTCTGTATTAGGTACAGGTGTTGCAACTGGTTCCTTTTCGCGGGCGATAGCAGCTTTATGGCTTTTCGCAGGCTGTGACAATTCTTTAGACTTGTTAACAACATCGGGGACTGCCACCGGAGCAGCGGCTACCTGTGGGGTGACAGGTGACGGAGTGGGCGTTACCGGAGGTGTTGTTACAGTGATAGCGGTATTCCCTGCAATAGCCGGAGGCTGTTGGGCATGATGACCGGCGGGCAACATCCAGATAATCAGGCCGGCTACTACTGCGGCAGCAGCGGCGCCCCATCCAATCCGGCGGTATATTGGTGCAACTTTGCGTGCGCTGCTTCTATATAAGGCCGTTTTATCTCCAAATACCAGTTGGGTATCCGGTGTTAATTTAGTGGCTTGCAGGAGCAATAGCTCCTGTTGGGCAGCGGGGTGTGTTGCCAGGTAAACCTGTAACGTTCTTTCTTCCTCAATGGTTAGTTCCCCGTCGATATGCCCCAACATTAATTCCTCATAATCAACTGTATCTGTAGATGCAGTTTTATATAAGGCCGCTTTATTAACAAATACGATTGTTTCATCCGGCACTACCTTCACTGCTTCCAACAACTCCAGTTCCTGTTTGAACTGGGGATGTTTTTGCAGGAAAAGCTCCAGCGCCGCCTGTTCTGCCTCATTCAGCTCACCATCGATGTAGCTGAGGAGGTAGGACTCGTAGTTTGATATGTTAATCTCTATTGACAAAAATCTAATTTATTATTAACCTCTTAAAAAGTATAAAATTTTTATATAACATTTTCCATTTTCACCAGGTAATTTTTCAGATGTATCCTGGCCCGATGGAGGTAAACCTTTACCTGCGAGGGGTTCAGGTTCATCATTTCTCCTATTTCTTCGTAGGAATATCCTTCATAATCCTTCAGCATTACCAGGGAACGTTGTACCTCACTCAATTTGGACAATGCTTTTTCTATGACTTCTTTCGCGTTATGTATTTTATGATCTGATACTTTCTCTTCTTCTTTGAACTGTTCTACCAGGGTGATCCGCTTTACCTTACGCACATGGTCGATCATATTGTGGTAGCCCACTGTAAACAGGTATGACTTTGCCTTTTCAAAAGGCACATCCTGGCAGTGTTTCCACAATATTTCGAATGAATTCTGTACTACGTCTCTGGCATCTTCCGCATGTTCCAGATTTTTAACGATAAAGCGGAATAAATTGTCCGAATACAGATCCACGCATTTATTGTACTCCTTTTCCGTCATTCCGGTGGTGCGGGATTTTAGTGCTAAGTTCCGACAAATACTTTAATACCCATCATTGACAAACTCCATTCTTGTTACCCACACCATCTCTAAAGTCAGTACAAATCATACCCACAGTTGTAGTAACAGTTCCTTTCAAACTGATGATCAACCTTTTATTCAGTATACTCTTTCTGTATTTTATTTTTAAGGTTGATTCGTCAGCTTTTCATTTCATGGCATTTATAATCATGATAGTACTATGACGGAGGGCGACGGCTAAATGTTACACCTGGGTCAAACTTTTTGCATATCCGGTCGTTACTCATTTGGGCGATAAATAATCGTAATACATTTATCGTCTCTAACTTTGGTGCATGTAATCTAAATATTACAATTTTTATGAATAAACCGTTTATCACCCGCTTGCGGGAAGAATTAGGCGAGATCAACAAAGCCGGCTTGTATAAGAGGGAGCGCATTATTACATCTGAGCAGGGAGCTGAAATACAGGTGGGTGGCAATACCGTACTGAATTTCTGTGCCAATAACTACCTCGGACTTTCCTCACACCCTGCGGTAGTGAAAGCTGCCAAAGATGCTATTGATACGCATGGATATGGCATGAGCAGTGTTCGCTTTATTTGTGGTACGCAGGATATTCACCGCGAACTGGAAGAAAAAATCTCCAAATTCCTGGGTACAGAAGATACCATCTTATACGTAGCGGCTTTTGATGCCAATGGTGGCGTATTTGAGCCATTATTCAACGAGCAGGATGCTATTATTTCCGATGCGCTGAACCATGCTTCTATCATTGATGGTGTTCGTCTTTGTAAAGCACAGCGTTTCCGCTACGAGCATAATAATATGGCTGACCTGGAAGCAAAGCTCCAGGAGGCAAAAGGCTGCCGCAGCCGTATCATTGTAACAGATGGCTCCTTCAGCATGGATGGAACCATTGCCCAGCTGGACAAAATCTGTGACCTGGCGGATAAATACGATGCTATTGTAATGTCCGATGAGAGCCATTCTTCTGGCTTCCTTGGCAAAACTGGTCGCGGTACCCATGAATACCGTGGCGTAATGGGCCGGGTAGATATTATTACCGGCACCCTTGGTAAGGCACTGGGTGGTGCATCCGGCGGTTTTACCAGCGGACCGAAAGAGGTAATTGATATCCTGCGCCAACGCAGCCGTCCTTACCTGTTCTCCAACTCTGTGGCTCCCAGCATTGTAGGTGCATCTATCGCTGTACTGGACATGCTGAGCGAAACCACCGCCCTGCGCGACAAACTGGAATACAACACCAAATACTTCCGTACCAAAATGACGGAAGCTGGCTTCGATATTAAACCCGGTGATCACCCTATTGTACCCGTAATGCTGTACGACGCCGTATTGGCGGCCCAATTTGCAGATAAGTTACTGCAGGAAGGCATTTATGTAATCGGATTCTTCTTCCCTGTAGTTCCAAAAGGTCAGGCTCGTATCCGCGTACAATTGAGTGCCGGCCATGAACAAGCACACCTTGACAGGGCTATTGCTGCCTTTACGAAGGTGGGTAAAGAACTGGGCGTTATTTCCTAGTAGCCGAACGCATAAAGCGGAAAACAAAAAGCCACTATGGCGAATGATAAAAGCGAGTAATATTCGCAATGACCATTCGCCATAGTGGCTTTTTGCTTTTCGCTTTATGCTTTTAGCTACTTTTGCATCTTACAATTTAATCTTTATGCTGATGAAACGATTTGGCTGGATGTTATTAGCGATAGGATTGTCCCTTGCTGCCTGCGCGCCGAATAATGTAAAAGAAGAAAAGAGCTGGGAAAAATATTTTGCCCAATACAAAGTAGAAGGCACTTTTATGCTATTCAATAACAGCCAGGGTGAATTTAAAGTATACAACCTGGAAAGGGCTAAAAAGCGTTTTCAGCCTGCATCTACCTTCAAAATATTCAGTTCGCTGGTAGGTTTGCATACCGGCGCTATTAAAGATACCGGCATGGTAATTCCCTGGGACGGTGTTACCCGTAAATTTCCCGAATGGAATAAAGACCTCACTATGGCAGAAGCTTTCAGAGGATCTGCGGTGCCTTACTTCCAGGAAGTAGCCCGTCGAATTGGTCAACCTACCATGCAGCTCTGGCTCGATTCCATTAAGTATGGCAACATGAAAATCAGTCGTTTAGATACTTTTTGGCTGGATAACTCCCTGCTGATATCACCAGATGAGGAACTGGGATTTGTGAAGAAACTATATTTTGACCAGCTCCCATTTGCTAAAACTACCATGAAAAGCGTTCGTGACGTGATGCTCATGGAAAAAACACCCAAATATGAGCTGTCTTACAAAACAGGATGGGATTATAACGACGTAAAGAAATTAGGCTGGGTAGTAGGTTGGATAGAAGAAAACCGCCACCCCTGCTTCTTTGTGCTGAACATAGAAACAGAAGATCCTACTGTAGATATTCCTAAAGTACGCATGGAAATACTACGTAATATCCTGACAGACGCAGGATATTTCAAAGGAGAAATGTAAGAGCGGAAAGGGGAAAGCAGAAAGCAAAAAGCCATTATAGCGAATGATCTTTGCGGATATACCCGCTTTAATAATTCGCTATAATGGCTTTTTGCTTTCTGCTTTCCGCTTTCTGCCCTCACCCAACGTTAAAAAAACGATAAAACCCCACCTCTCCGGCTTGCAATACGTCACAAAAAAATTATTTTTGATATCTTACCTGGTTTACTACCGGTAACGGATATCTTAAAGTCGAATATGTTACGATTTCAGCATAGTGAATATTTATGGGCGCTGGTACTCCTGTTAGTATTACAGGTGGCCTTCCTGGGTGTATCCTGGTGGAAACGCCGTTCTATACGCCGCATTGGAGATCAGGCGCTGGTAGAAAAGCTCTTTACCGGCTATTCCCGCAAACTGTTTGTATTAAAGTTCCTGCTTATTTTCCTGGCGTTCTTTTTTGGTGTAATTGGCCTCGCCAACCTGCAAAAGGGAAGCCGCATGGAGAAAATTACCCGTAAAGGAGTAGACGTAATGATTGCGCTGGACGTAAGTAAAAGTATGCTGGCTACTGACGTACAACCAGACCGTCTCACCCGTGCCCGGCAGCTGATCAGCAAATTAATGGACAAGCTGGACAATGACCGTATAGGCCTGGTGGTATTTGCCGGCAACGCTTATCTCCAGATGCCGCTTACGGTTGACTATTCCGCCGCTAAAATGTATCTCAGCACTGTATCTCCCGATATGATTCCTTCCCAAGGTACTGCTATCGGCCAGGCCATACAGGTGTCTGATGATGCTTTCAATAAAAAAGAACGTAAACATAAAACCCTGATCATTATCTCCGATGGAGAAGATCACGACGAAACGGCCATACAACGCACCAAAGCGGCATTCGACAACGGCGCTGTTACCAATACCATTGGCATCGGCTCTGTAGCCGGCTCTCCTCTCCCTGACGCCGAAACCGGCGGTTATAAAAAAGACAGGGAAGGCAATACCGTTATTTCCAAGCTGAATGAAAACGAGCTCAAATCCATTGCGGCAGCTGGCAAGGGTATCTATCAACACCTTGATAACAATACCGACGATGTAGTGAATACATTGGCCAATAAAATTGATAGCATGGAGCAGAAAGAGTTCGGAGAAAATGTATTCACAGATTACAACAGTTATTTTCAATATTTCCTGGGCATATGCCTGGCATTGCTGCTGATCGAATTTTTTATTCCTGAAGTACGTTTCAAACGTCCTAAAGCAACACCCGCAGCTTAACACAACGGCTCATGAAAGTTATTTTTATAAAATATTGTTTTATTACCCTGGTAGCTTTGCTCACCGGCAACTACGTTTTTGCACAAAACGGCGGCAATCAGTATATCCGCAAGGGAAATGAGTTGTATAAAAAACAACAGTTCTCCGATGCGGAAGCCAATTATAAAAAAGCACTTGAACAAAATGCACAGTCGGCCATTGGTAATTACAACCTCGGCAACTCCCTGTATCAGCAAAAGCGCTACGATGATGCCCGTAAACAATATGCCAACACCCTCAAACTAGGCGAGAAACCAGGCATAAAATCCGATGCAGATTACAACATCGGTAATACTTACATGGAAGATAAAAAGTGGGAAGAAAGTATTAAGTCCTACAAGCAGGCGCTGAAAATAAACCCTTCTGACGAAGATGCCCGCTACAACCTCGCTTATGCTCAGGCCATGCTGAAAAAACAACAGCAAGGCGGCGGCGGTAACGACAAGAAAGACAACAAGGACAAAAACAAAGACAAGAAAAACGATAAAAACAAAGACCAGGATAAAAACAAGGATCAGAACAAAGACCAACAGGACAAGGACAAAGACAAAAATAAAGATCAAAACAAAGACCAGAACAAAGACAAACAAGACAAGGATAAAGACAAACAAGACCAGGAGAAGCCGCAACCTCAGCCCAGCAAAATGAGCAAACAGGAAGCAGAACGGTTACTGCAGGCACTATCCCAGGAAGAAAAAAAGTTACAGGATAAGGCGAAGAAAGTGAAGGGGCAACCGGTATCTGCAGAGAAAGACTGGTAAGCATTTCATCCCTCATTATACATTTACATCCAAAAGTAAGCTCACTTGCTTTTGGATGTTTTATTTATAGCAACATAAATATAACGTTAACGCCTGTACGCTATCAAGACAAAAAAAACCGGAATAAGAGTATTCCGGCCGTTTTACCTAAACCTACAACTGTTACGCGATGGCAACAATTCTCTTTCGTGTTTTAAAGCAACAGCGCCCCCTTTTACAGAAGCGCTGTAATGCTCATTCATCAGGAATAATTTGTTTGCTGTTACTCATTTCTTTCACTACTGCATATAGGCCGATTAATTGATTCTTCATCACTCGATTCATTTAACCTTTTATTGATTCCTCTGCCAGTTGATTCTTCTTCCGCAAATTATTCCGCTCTTTTAAACACACATTATTTTGTGGCTGCCTGTAAAGCTGTGCCTTCTTTTATTTCATCGCTGCCATTCTGTACCAACTGATCATTGTCCGACAAATCACCGAATATCTCTACCTGTCCGTTGGATTCGTTGCCCACTTTCACAGGTACCCACAACGCTTTGTTATTCACAGATTTGATCACAAATACTTTTTCCGAGTTGGAAATGATCGCTGATTTTGGTACCACGTACACATCTTTCTTACCGGGTATCGGCACATGTACTTCTGCATACATACCTGGCAGCAGTTTGGCGTTTTTGTTAGCCACATCCATTTCCAGGATTTCAGAACGGAGTTTAACATCCAGGCTACCGGCAATACGGTTTACCTTAGCAGTAAAAGTATCTCCCGGCAATGATTTCACGGTAAAGCGAACATCTCCTGCATGTGCCGCTTCATCTGTATATACCTCAGGTACGGCAATGGATAAACGCAGTTTCTGCTGTTCTTCCAGTCTGAACAAAGGCTTGTCAGAACCCTTACCGGCCGGACCCACATAAGTGCCCGGGTGCACGTTACGCTGACTGATCACACCACCAAAAGGAGCGCGGATCACCAGGTAGCCCAGCATTTGTTGTACTTCATGGTAAGATGAGCGGGCAGATAACAATTCTGCACTGTCAGCACTCATTTTCTCAAAAGCCATATCCAGGTCGTTAGGAGAAATGGTGCCCGGTACTTTACTGGTTTTCAGCAAGCGGTCGTACGTAGCCCGACTGGCACGGAACATCGCTTCTTTGGTATGAAGACGCGACTGCGCCTCCAGTAATTGTGTATTCATTTCAGGGGCATCCAGTGTTGCCAGCACCTGGCCAGCCACTACCTGGCTACCTAAATCTACGTTCACATTTTTCACATAGCTGTTTACCTTGGCGTATAAATCGGCAAACTGGAAAGGCTTTATTTCTCCAGGCAGGCGCAGAGATCCGTCCAGCGAGCTTTTCTTCAGGTGAATAATTTTCACCTGTACATGTTGGTTCTCTGATGTGCTTTCCTCCTCTGCATGGGAACTGTGGCAGGAAGCAAAAAACAACCCTATTGGTAACAACGCAGCAGCCGTGATAACCCGATACGACCGGCTGTATTTATTTATATTCATGATATTGATATGTCGTTTAGTCATTATAGTTATACACCTGAAAATTGGTTAAACACGTGCGGCTCCTGGTACATAGTATTGGCTGTTTTCATCTTCGGGATCCAGTGATACTGATTTCACGCTGCTCTTCTTTTGTACCCACGAGAAAATCAATGGCAAAATAAACAGGGAGGCAAACGTACTGGCAATTAATCCTCCGATTACGGCACGACCCAATGGCGCTGTTTGATCGCCTGCTTCACCCAGGCCCGAGGCCATCGGTATCATCCCCGCTACCATGGCAATACTGGTCATGAGGATAGGACGTAACCGGATAGAAGTTCCTTCCAGGGCAGACCTGGTAGCATCATGATTTTCCAGCCGCAATTTCTCGGCGTTGGTAATCAGCAGGATAGCGTTCGCCACCGATACCCCCACCGACATGATGATTCCCATATAAGATTGCAGGTTCAGTGTAGACCCCGTGATCAGCAACATGATGAGCGAACCGGCCAACACCGCAGGAATGGTGGACACTACTACCAATGCCACTTTGAAAGACTGGAAGTTAGCGGCCAGCAATAACAGGATCACGATGATCGCTACTGCCAACCCGGATTGTAAACTATCCAGCGTTTCACCCAGCAGGTTCATTAAGCCGCGTTTTTCTACGGTAACGCCACGTGGCGGCTCTCCTGCCCGCTTAATAGCTGCTGCTACCGCTGCAGACGCATTACCCAGATCTTTCTTATAAATATTAGCGCCGATAGATACAATTCTTACTGCACCAATACGATCATATTCACCTACCACGGTATCCATGGCTAAAGTAGCCACATCTCCCAGGGATGGACGGGCTTTGCCTTTACTCACGGGGATCGCCGCCATATCATTCAAACTGCTCATTTCATTTTCCGGTACCGCAATCTGCACAAAATAAGAAGTGGCATTGCGTTCATCCAGCCAGTTGTTTTTTTCCGTAAAACGACTGGAAGAAGTAGATGCTGTCAACGATTTGGCGATATCTGTAATGCTTACACCCAACTGACCAGCCCTTTCCCGGTCTATATTAACACGGATAGCGGGATAGTTCATCGGTTGATTGATCTGTACATCACGGAGGTAAGGAATCTTCTTCATTTCGTCCATTACCTTGTTGGCAAACGGTACGCTTTCTTTCAGGTTTTTACCCATGATCGCAATTTCGATGGGTGTAGCGGCGCCCTGGCTCATCACTTTATCCGTGAGGTCAATAGGCTCGAAACTCATCTTCACTTCCGGCATTTGTTCATGAATACGTTTACGCAGTTTCTCCTTGAACTCGTCCATATTCACTTTGTAATCCTCTTTCAGATTTACCTGTAGTACTGCCTCATTAGGTGTGGCCATGAACAGGTAAATGGGGTTGGTGGAATAGGAAGACGGATGCGTACCTACAAAGGAGGAGGTGATGTCGATGTTTTTAGCACCGACAATCTCCTTCAAAATCTCCGTTGACTTAATAAGCATGGTTTCCGTCCGTTCCAATCTGGTACCGGTAGGTTCTTTCAGGCGTAATTGAAATTGCCCGTTATTCAGTTTAGGTAAAATGTCACGGCCTATAATACTAATACAAAGGGCTACAATGGCGAGAACGCCCAGGAAATAGGCCCCTATTACCAGTTTCCGTCTCTTCAATAATGTTTCCAGCCATCCGATAAACCGGAGTTTAAACCGGTCAAATCCAGAAATGGTTTGGGTATGTTGTTTTTCGTCAGCAATTTCTGTTTCTATATACCCGGCTGTTTTATGTACATCCCCGCTCTTTACATGTGGACGGACATGGTGTTGAAACTTATCTGCTTTCAACATCCAGTTGGCCAGAATAGGTACCAGTGTTTGAGATAACAGGTAAGATGCAATCATTGAAAACCCAATCGCCAGCGACAACGGCATGAACATGGCGCGAGGCACACCAGCCATGGTAAAGGAAGGTGCAAATACCGCGAGGATACATAACAGGATCAACAACTTAGGGAAAGCTATTTCCTGGCAGGCATGCCATACCGCCTGGGCTTTGGGTTTACCCATTTCCAGGTGCTGGTGAATATTTTCAATGGTTACTGTAGACTCATCCACCAGGATACCAATCGCCAGCGCCAATCCGCTCAGTGTCATGATATTAATGGTTTGTCCAAAGAGCTTCAATAGCATCACACCAATGATGATAGACACCGGGATGGTAATGATGACAATGTAGGCGCTGCGCCGGTCCCCGAGAAACAGGAGTACCATTAATGCTGTGAGTACCGCACCAATCACCCCTTCGCTGATCAAACTTTTTACGGCATTGATCACATATACGCTCTGGTCAAATACAAAAGATATTTTTACATCCTCCGGTAATAGCTTCTGGATATTGGGGATCGCGGCTTTCAGGTTGTTTACTACTGTCCAGGTAGAGGCATCGGCTGTTTTGATGATAGGCAGATAAACAGAACGTTTGCCATTGATAACGGCGTAACTGCTGGTAATATCGGCAGCGTCTTCTACTTTAGCCACATCTTTCACAAACACGGTAGGTCCATCGCCCATTACCAGTGGAATATTTTCAAATTCCTTTACGGTACGGATTACCGTGTTGGCGGGGGTGAGATAAGTAACATCGCCCATACGTACGTTACCGGCGGGGGAAATCTGGTTATTATCCTTGATGGCTGCTACCACCTGGTCTGCCGTAAGATTATGACTGCGCATTTGTTCGGGATCCACATGGATCACGATGGTACGGGAGTTTCCACCGAAAGGCGCCGGAGAAGTTAAGCCGGCAATACGGCTGAACGAGGGGCGTACCACTGTCATTGCCAAATCCTGCAATTCGTTGTTGGATCGTACAGGACTGCTCAGCGCCAGCTGTCCGATAGGTAGTGTACTGGCGTCAAAGCGAATGATAAAGGGCGGTTGCGTACCGGCTGGCATCGCGGAAAATGCACGATTGGCCATGGCTGTCACTTCCGCCGCCGCCTGCGCCATGTTGGTCCCTTCATAAAAAGAGATCTTGATCATGGTGAGACCCTGAATATTTTTAGCTTCAATATCCTTTACGCCTGTTACGTACAGGAAAAGGGCCTGATAGTTAGTAGCAATAAAACCTTCCATCTGTTGTGGCGACATCCCTCCATAAGGTTGAGATACGTATATGGCCGGCAGGTTGAGGTCTGGAAAGATATCTATTTTAATATCCCGCGTAGATTTAATACCAAAAAACAAAAGGCCCATCACTACTACGATGATGGCTATTGGTTTTTGTAATGCGGTTCTAATCAGATTCATATAAGTTCGTTCAGAAAATGAAAGTTTTTGTGATGCTGTCTGTTAACTTATAATTGGCCCAGGAACAGCTGTAAATCCCCTACCGTTGCGGATTTATAAAGTATCGCCTGCCATACACCATTGTAAGCAATATCTCTGTCTGTTTCTGCCCGGTTAATATTGTACAGGGCTTGCGCCAGATCGGCGATATTGGATAATCCGTTTTCGTATAAGGTACTTTTCTGGAGAAAGGCATCGCTGGCTGCTTTCAGGCCAACGGGCGCTTCCCGGTACTTCTTCACCGCATTATCTATTTGCTGCTCCGATAGTTGCAGCTGATGTTGCAGACGACTATATGTTTGATTGTATTCATTTTTTAATCCTTCTGTAGTATAGTGCTGACGTGCCACCTGTGCGTGGGTGCGCCAGAGGTCTGTTACCGTCCAGGAAAGATTCAATCCAACGAGGTAATTGGCTACCTGCGGTTTTACGCCCGACCAATATCCCTGGCTGTAATGATTGAGGTTAGCGGCATTATAGTCGTAGTCGAAACCAGAGCCACGGGTTTGCATCACGCCCATAAACGACAGGCGTGGCATGGCGTTTTTACTAAGCAGTTGCTGATTGGCTTCACTGAGTGTAACGCGGGAGCCAAATAATTTTAGCAGGGGCTGTTCTTTCAGCGACACAGAATCCTTTGCGGATACAGCTTCCAGCAATTGATTGGGTATTTTGGTCACAAAGGTGGTGTCCAGCAAGAAGTCTTGAGGAGGCACATCCATCATTTCTGCCAGCTTGTTGCTTTGTGCGTTTTCATAATTCAACGCATCTACCAGGGTCAGTTTAGCTTTGGATACTTCGGCGTTGGCAATAGAGCTGTCAACCCCGGCGCTAAGTCCATTCAAAGCCCTGGATACGATAATGTGCTGCAGGTCTTGTGCGCGTTTAAGATTGGATTCCATAGAACCTCTCAAACGCTGCGCGGCCAGCAGGTTAAGATAGGCACCGGCGATGCGTACCTGTTGTTCAAAAGTTTCCTGTTCAAGGTCGGCACGGTTGGTATTTAACTGTTCTTTGGCTGCCAATACTTTAGCATGTTGCCGGCCAAAGGTGACTACATCCCAGCTGATATTGGCGAGGTATAATCCACCGAAGGCGGAATTCCAGTTTTGTGTGGGCATAGCAGGGCCGGAAGCTCCGGTAGTCCAGCCTTTATATCCCCACATCGGGCCATTTTCTCCATTTACAGTTCCATAGCTATTTTGCGCCGAAAGATTTAAGTCAGGTAAGTATTCTCTTTTTACTGCACTGATATTTTCTGTAGCTGCTTTAGCATAGTTTTCTTTTGCCTTAATGGATTGATAATTCTTCAGTCCTGTTTGTAGTGCTTCCTGCAAGGTGAGCGGGCGGGTTTGTCCCATCAAAGCCGCTGAACTGCAGCCTGCGGCCATTACCAGCAGGCAAAGCGGTTTCCAGATGTTCATATAATAATCTATAGCGTCTAAAAAAAGCCGTTGATATAAGGGCCTGGCAAATAAGTATGCAAATATAAACCGGTGTGAGGGGTGGGTGTTAGGACAATTCAGCTATTGACTTGTACTATTTGAACATCATGTCCCGGAAGTCCTGTGGAGAAATACCTGTATTATTTTTGAAAAAGCGGCTAAAGTAAGCAGGGTCTTCAAATCCAAGCTCATAGCAGATCTCCTTGACACTTTTGTGACTAAATGCCAGGTTGCGTTTAGATTCGAGTACAATCCGGTCATGTAATAATTCGGTCACCGTACGACCGATAGAACCTTTGGTAATTTCGTTCAGTCTTTTTGGGGTAAGGGCAAAGGCATTGGCGTAAAATGTCACCTGGTGTTCACAGTGGTAATGTTGTTCCAGCAGGCGCCGCAGCTGTACTACGCGGGCATCATGAGTGAACGGCATCATGGTTTCGGCGGCATTGCGTTTCTTTTCCCGTTCTGCCAGTAACATAAAGGCATTCAGGTAGTGTTTTACAATACCCCGGCTGCAATTGGGGGCACAACTTTTTTCCCGGCTCATCAGTTCCACTAATCCATGTAAAGAGGTGGTGGTGCTGTCGCTGATCCTGATGGGGCTGTATCCATGCCAGTTATCGAACAGGGTGGTAAAGTCGTACAGTGTTTCCTTATCATGTTTGTTAGTGAAATAAAACTGCTCCGTAAAAGTGAGGAAATGCCCTTCCCGCTCACAGTCCAGTTGGTGTACCTGTCCGGGTCTGAGCAGAAAAATCATATTATCTTCCACATCATACCATACGAAATCCACCATGTGCCGGCCTTTCCCTTTGATGAACCAGAGAATCTGGAAATGATCGTGCCGGTGCGGCTGATCGGTAAGTTCATTACGGAACGTACCCAGTGGGGCTACATTAAACTGCCCTTTGAACGGCAGGTGCTGGTATGGTATATCTACGTTCTTATTCAGTAACATAAGGAGCTCAAAATTACGTTTTTATCCCCTATTTATGCCTCCCTGCTCCCGCCGTTCGTGGAATTTAATGTAGCTTTAAGGTGGTGTCAAAAATGATACTTTTTTTAATCTTTACTAAGCTGGTTTAGCTAACTTTGCTTCCGCTGGAAAACAAATAAAACGTATGCAACTTTATTGCGACTCTCTGACAGAATACAAGCGATTGGCCACACTGGAAGTAAAGGTGGGAGATCTTATTATCGGAAATTTTAACCCGATCCGCATTCAAACCATGACCACCACCGATACCATGGATACCGCCGCCACCGTGGCGCAAACCATCCGTTGTATTGAAGCGGGGGCAGAACTGGTGCGCATTACCGCTCCCAGTAAGAAAGAAGCGGATAATCTGCTGGTGATCAAAAACGAGCTGCGCAAACAAGGCTACCAGGTTCCGTTGGTGGCAGATATCCATTTTACACCTAATGCTGCCGAGATAGCAGCGCGCATCGTAGAAAAAGTGCGTGTGAATCCCGGAAACTATGTAGATAAAAAGAAATTTGAACAAATAGATTATACCGACAGCGAATACCAGGAAGAAATAGACCGCATCCGCGAACGATTTTCACCACTGGTAAAAATCTGTAAAGAATATGGTACCGCCATGCGTATCGGTACTAACCACGGCTCTCTGAGCGATCGTATCATGAGCCGCTATGGCGATACCCCCATGGGCATGGTGGAAAGCGCCATGGAGTTTTTACGCATTGCGGAACACCTGGACTACCGCAACATTATACTGAGCATGAAAGCCAGTAACCCACAGGTGATGGTACAGGCTTACCGGTTGCTGGTACAAACCATGCAGCAGGAACTAGGCCACTGCTACCCGCTGCACCTGGGCGTAACGGAGGCTGGCGACGGTGAAGATGGCCGTATTAAATCGGCTATCGGTATTGGTACTTTACTGGAAGATGGCGTAGGTGATACTATCCGGGTATCATTGACAGAAGATCCTGAATTTGAGTTACCGGTATGTAAGGATATTGTGAAACGCTATACTAACCGCGTAGACTATACGAAGATTCCTCCGGTTACCAACATTCCCTACTCTCCTTTTTCCTATCAGCGCCGGGAAACTGCACCGGTAGAGAATATCGGAGAAAAGCATGTACCCATAGTAGTGGCAGACTACAGCCATACAAAGGAATTGCAACCAGCCGACCTGACGGCTATCGGTTACCAATATGATGAACCCAGTGATAAATGGAATATCGGCGATGCAGCAGCAGACTACCTTTATACCGGTACACAGTTGCCTGCTTTCGGGTTACCAGGTACCTTAAGGGTGATAGTAGATGCGGCTTACTGGAATGGCCTTGAAAACAAACAAGAGCTGGTGCCTTATTTCACGCCAAACGAATACCTGGAAGCGTGCGAAGCCAACAGAAGAGCACCCATTAATTTTGTACAATACAACTGTAACTACCAGGAACAGGATACCCTGTCCCATACGGAATTGTTGCATCGCCTGGCTCAACCAGGTATCGCCGCCAGCACTGTGCTGGTAGCCACTGCCACCGGTAGTAATGCCATGGCTGCTATCCGACGCCTGTTCATCACGTTGCTGGAAAAAAACATTACTGTTCCTGTCATCATCCATAGTATCAGTCATCAGCCTTCGGCAGATGAACATCTGATCCATCACGCTACGGAAGCCGGGGCCTTGCTCTTGGATGGTTTTGGTGATGGCTTATGGTTAACCAATACCGTGGGAGCCCCTGCCCTGCTTACGTTAAACAACGTGGCTTTCGGCATCTTACAGGCTACCCGTACCCGCATTTCCAAAACAGAATATATTTCCTGTCCTTCTTGTGGCCGTACCCTGTTTGATTTGCAGGAAACTACCGCCAGGATCCGGGCGGTGACCCATCACCTGAAAGGCGTAAAAATTGCCATCATGGGCTGTATCGTAAACGGACCGGGGGAAATGGCGGACGCCGACTTTGGTTATGTAGGCAGCGGCGTAGGAAAAATCACCCTTTACCGGGGCAAGGAAATCGTGAAGCGTGGCTTAAACAGTGATGTTGCCGTGAATGAACTGATTAACCTGATCCGTGAAAATGGTATGTGGGTAGAGAAAAACTAATTATTAAATATTGCTTAAAAAGCCTGGTAGCGGATACATCAATGAGAAAAAAAGCTTAAATTTTCGTAAAACATATTTGATATGAAAAAGCTCCTCACCGGATTGTTGGCTATGTTTATGGGTTTAACCGTAACAATGGCGCAAACACCTGCCACTGCAACTAAAGATGTAAAGGCTAAAACAGAAAAGAAAACAGCTGCTGCTGAGAAGAAAGCAGAAGTAAAAAAAGCAAACGCTGAAAAGAAAGCTGCAGTAGCAGAAAAGAAAGTGGAAACCGCTCCAGCTGCCGCCGCCACTAAAACAAAGAAAGACGGTACTCCGGACAAACGTTTTAAAGAAAACAAAACTACCACAGCCGCTCCAGCAGCAGGACCTACCAAGAAAGATGGCACTCCTGACATGCGCTACAAAGCCAATAACAAAAATGCAGGAAAGCATAAGAAAGCATAAGCCTACCACTGCACTGCACTAAATAACTAATTATAAAAAAGGATGTATCGTTTGATACATCCTTTTTTTATGCCAGCTCCTCCTGTTTATACCCTTATTTTACCGCTGATAAAACGGGCATTTCCATTTAATGGCATTTTTTCTACTTTTAACGCTTGTGTTTTATTAACCTGTTGTCAATAACTTCTGGTTATTACTAATAGTTATTAGTTATTTGACTTCGCTTTGGTGGCAGGCTACTTTTGTATCGTAATCCACCAACCTGTAATTTTCATGGAAACCAACAAAATTCAACGTTATAAGCGGATCCTATCCAGATCTTTTGCTTGCCTGCTAATGTTAGTGATGCTGGTCGGTATTGAAACGTTTTTGCTTTGCACGCGCCACCTGACCACTGCTGACAAAACAGTTACACCTACCGCCGTAGCTGCAACACCTGCCATGTGGAGTCCACCAGCAGTGGGTACCATTCCCAACGGGGAAAAGGGCGCCACCATTCTTTATGGGCGATCCCTGATCAGCGAAACCGCCAGGTACCTGGGGCCTAAAGGCAGCGTACAAGCCATGACCAATGGCATGAATTGCCAGAATTGTCACCTGCAGTCGGGCACCAAACCATTTGGCAACAACTACAGCGCCACAGCAGCCTCCTACCCTAAATTCAGGGCCAGATCAAACAGTACTGAAACCCTTAACAAGCGCATCAGCGACTGTTTTGAGCGCAGCTTGAATGGCACTGCACCGGACAGCAACAGCAAAGAAATGTTGGCTATAAAAGCCTATATTGAGTGGTTGGGTAGTGAGGTGCCGTCCCGTACAACACCCAACGGCAATGGTATTCGCAGACCCGACTACTTATCCCGCGCAGCAGATCCGGCTAAAGGTGCCCAGGTATATCGGCAGCAATGCCAAACCTGCCACGGTAGCAACGGCGAAGGCATAAAAGCACCTGATGATATCTGCTACACCTATCCGCCACTATGGGGCCCACACAGCTATAATGATGGCGCAGGATTGTATCGTATTTCTAACTTCGCCGGCTATGTGAAATATAACATGCCTTTCGGTGTAGACTATAGTAATCCGCTGCTGACAGACGAAGAAGCCTGGGATGTGGCCGCATTCATTAATTCACAGCCAAGGCCGCATAAAGATCAGTCGGCCGACTGGCATAACGTGGATCAAAAACCTGTCGACTTCCCGTTCGGGCCTTATGGGGACGGCCTATCAGAGCAACAGCATAAATACGGACCCTTTAAAACCAAACAACATTAATCGCTAAACAATAGAAGAACCATGAAGAAAGTAATGCTCCTGCTCTGTCTCTTTAGCCTCCTGGGTACACAGTATGCCATGAGTCAGCGCAAAACGAAATACAAGGCCATTTATCAGCTCAACAGCGATGATGATAAAACCATACGAAACACCCTGCGCAACATTAAAAATGCCCTGGAAGATCCCCGCTTACAAGGTAAAATGACTATTGAGCTGGTAGCCCATGGCAGCGGCGTTACTGCCTATAAAAAGGACCATCCGTATGAATCACTGCTACAGGAACTACAGGCCAAAGGCGTATTACTGGTAGAATGTGAAAATACCATGCGGGAAAGAAATATCAGCAAAGAAGAATTGTTTCCATTCATTCAATATACCCCCAGTGGTAATGGCGAGTTAATTATCAAACAAACCGAAGGCTGGTCTTACGTACACCCATAAACGAAAACATCATGAAATACTTTGCAATTGTGCTGATGGTCATCCTACTATTGGCGGGGGGACTGCATGCCCAGGATCATCGTTTTGACCCACCCTGGAACACACCACCAGCAGGCGGTGTATCCTTTACCGTACCCGGTATTGACAATGTTCCTGATTTATACGGCGACATTATTGACCCGCAACTGGTCATCTTTTTTGCCGGTAACCAGTTTATGGTGATCGACTCGCTGATCCATGATTTTAAGAAAGCTTACCCCCAATATCAGCGTGTGTTTGCCGAAACGCTGCCACCCGGGATCCTGGCACAGCAAATTCTCACTGGCTCACTGGTACTGGGTAACCTGCGGATAGCCGTACAACCCGATATCTATACCGCCGGCAAAAACCGCATAGATCAGCTAAAAGACAGCTTCTCACTGGTAAAAAACTATGCAGGCAATACCCTGGCCATTATGGTACACAAAGGCAATCCTAAAAAAGTAAACCGCCTGGCAGACCTGGCCCGCAAAGATGTTAGGGTGAGTATGCCCAATCCTGCCTGGGAAGGCATCGGCAAGCGGATAGAAGCCGCCTATGTGAAGGCTGGCGGTACAGCATTGCAGCAAGCCATTATGAAAGAAAAGTTGGCCAAAGGCGGTACCTACCTCACTAAAATACATCATCGGGAAACACCTTTACGCATCCTTTATCAACAGGCAGATGCCGGCCCGGTATGGTTTACAGAAGCCTGGTACCAGCAAATGATCGGGCACCCGGTAGATCTTATCCGCATACCCGCTGCCGAAAACATACAGGCGTCTTATTGGGCCGGTATCCTGAAAAGCGCTCCACACCAGCAAGCAGCAAAAGATTTCATGAACTTCCTGTTAGGCCCGCAGGGACAAGGTATTTATAAACACTTTGGCTTCACGCCACCGGAGATGTAAGGTTATTTTGTATTTTTAGTGCATGTTCGATTTCAGACTCAAGGTATTTCATACCGTCGCCAAACGCCTTAGCTTCACCAAAGCTGCAGAGGAATTATATATTTCACAACCTGCTGTTACCAAGCATATACATGAATTGGAGCAGCAATTGGGAATGGCGATGTTTGAAAGAATCGGCAACAAAATAAAAATGACCCGCGCCGGGATGCTGGTAATGCACCATGCGGAAATTATTTTCACTGATTACCGTAACCTTGAATACGACGTTAATCAGCTGAAACATATGCAGGGCGGACTATTGCCCATAGGCGCCAGTACTACCATTGCGCAGTATCTCATACCGCCTTTGCTGGCTAAGTTTAACCAACGGTATCCCGATGTAAAAACATCGCTGACCAACGGTAATACCGAACAAATAGAACAAGCCCTGTTTGAAAAAAGTATTCAGCTGGGTATCATAGAAGGCAGTTCCAAAAATCCATTGCTGAAATATGTGGAGTTTGCAAAAGATGAAATAGTACTGGTAGGCAATGTAAAACACAAATATGGTAACGGCGAACCCTTATCACCGGCCGATTTGAAAACCATTCCGTTATTGATGCGGGAACATGGCTCCGGTACGCTGGAAGTGATTACAGAAGAACTGAAACGACTCAAACTAAAGATCACTGACCTGAACATTGCCATGTATATGGGTAGTACGGAAAGTATCAAATCATACCTGCACCATTCGCCCTGTGCTGCCTTTATCTCTTTACAGGCAGTGCAGCGCGAACTGGAGCTGGGAGAGTTTACCATTTTGCCAGTAAAGAATTTTAAACTGGTGCGGAAGCTGCATTTCACTTATTTACAGGGGCTACAGGACAAGCTTTGCCAGCTCTTTATCCGTTTTGCGAAGCAAAATATAACCGAATAACGGCCGCGCTGCTACGTTAATTGTTTAGCAGATGCCAATGCAGCATTTCACCGGAGGAGTCCGTTTCCTCCATCCCCAGGTGTTGCAATACTTTCATGGAAGCAATATTGGTGACATCACATTCCGCGATCAGTTTTCTGACATGTGGTTGTTGGAATGCCCATTCTACCAGTGCCGTAGCGGCTTCCCGCATATATCCTTTACGCCGGTAAGCTGGTAGCAGGGCGTACCCAATTTCTATCACTCCATTTTTATCCGGGCGGCCTTTAAAGCCCACATCTCCTATTACACTTTGCGCTTCTTTGGATACAATAATCCATAACATCCACGGAAATGATTTGGGATCATGTTGCAACAGTTCAATAAAATGCGGCAACTGTTCTTTCAGGTCTGGTTGCGGCCACTCATCCGGAATGGTGGCCTGTATTGCTTCCGGGGCATGCGGATGCCGCAGATATATTTCCGTTAGCAAAGGCAAACGGCAAGGATACATGAACAAGCGTGCAGTACTAAGGGGTAACATAAATCTGAATTTGACGTCAACTATAATCTTCGCTACCGATATCGCGATTTAATAATGCTGGTATCTAATACCTCTCCAGGTTTCAGTGCGTGAATCTTCAACCGGCTGACATCTTCCGTCAGCGCCGCTAATTTTTCAGGAGTCCCGGTAAGTGTATTCATAGACCCATAATGACAAGGAATTACATGCTTTACTTTCAACAGGCGAATGGCAAAAGCGGCTTCCAGTGGTCCCATGGTAAAACGGTCGCCAATAGGCAGAATAGCGATATCTGGTTCATAAATTTCTCCTATTAGTTCCATATCGCCAAATACGGAGGTATCGCCGGAAAAGTATACAGATACATCATCACTTGTCCACACAATAAAGCCGTTGCTGGCATGCGGATAACCTATTTTACCGTCCGGCAAATTGATATGTGCAAAATGGAATGCATTAGTCATGGTTATTTTTGCATCCAGGATACTAACGGTACCACCGGCATTCATTCTCTCAAATACATGATCCGGCACGCCCTGCTCCTGCAGGTAAAACCTTACAATCGGGTTGGCAATTACTTTAGGAGACCGGGTGCGTATAATATCCACTATTTTACTATCCAGGTGATCACTATGCCCGTGGGTAATCAATATCAGGTCTATCTTCTCCGGCACTTGCAGATCTGCGGGCAAAAAGGGATTATTGGTGTACCAGGGATCCAGCAGGATAACATGGCCTTCCGGTGTAGTAATCTGAAAACTGGCGTGCGCCAGGAACTGAATCTGGGAATGGGACTGCGCGCTCATAGTTCATTTATTAACTATCTAAATATACTATTAATTTAGAGCAGAAAACTGAAAGCGTAAAGCAAAAAGCTATTGAGGCGATTGATAAAAGCGAGTATCTAAACTACTCATCCGCTCTTATCAATCGCCTCAATAGCTTTTTGCTTTCGGCTTTATGCTTTCTGCTTATTTACGTTGCAATGTATAAATGATCGCCGCGTTCTTATTTTCGAAGTTTACGTTAGCTCTCCAGGTCATGGTGCTACCAGCGCCTGTTACATCTACTCTGTAGCCGGTAGTTACATTTTTGGCTTTATCTCCGCTGTACAGTTTTTTGAAGCCCAACTGGGTAACGCCACCTGATTTGGTGAGGGTCCATGCGATGTTCTGGGTTACTGCGTTGCAACCATTTTCTGTAGAAGAAATGGTGTAGGAAGCTGCAGCCCAGTTATCCGGGAATATCCACTGGCTACCAATAAAGCATTTCGCATTAGCTTCATCAAATACGGTTACTTTAGCGTTATCGGGAATGCCTTCGTATTTAATATCGGTTAAAACCCAGTTACCTTTTACGGCAGCTTTATTAATCTCTGTTGTAACACCTTGTTTCGGGGAGCAGGAAGTTGCAAAAACGGCTACAATTGCCATCAATAATGCTGCAAATGAAAATTTTCTCATGGGAAATTAGTTTGTGTGTTTAAATGCCATAGTATTCAACACGCAGTTATCAAATAAGGTTTTATAACAGCAAGAATACAGCGGCAAGTTCAGCATTTACAAGAAACGTACCAAATGAAAGTAGCGCATTAAGGGGTAGCAGGGGCGAGAGTATTGACCTGGGGAACTTTGAGCTTTATGAGTATGTCTTCCAGTTGCTCAGCGCGACGGGAAAAATACCAGGTACTGGCCATCAGGGCCATGGTTAATACTGCCATGGCAATAAAAGCACAGCGCCACCACATGCTCACGGATATTCTTCTATTCCAGAAGGGTTCCAGGCGTATATAGGTAGAACCGGGATTCGTACGTTCATTATAGTTACCCCAGCTGCGGTGTTGCTGCCCTTTGTCTTCTCTAATGCGCTGTAAGACGTTATCTCTCAGCACAAGCGGCGGCATTACGGCTTCTTCAAGCAGTTTGCCTTCGATCCGCAATTCAGCGGCAGTTACTTCCAGTTCCAGCAGTGGGTAAATTTCCCGTAGGCGGAATAATTCTTCTTCCTGTTCAGGTGAAGTGAGGCCCAGCAGGTAACGCTCAATAATGCCACTTTCTATATAATCACTAATGTTCAAAATATTCCTTTACAAAAACAGGCAAATACAAAATATAATTAATAAATGCCATATCAATAGATACGTCAAATCCTGAATGCATGGATTTTCAAATTGAGAAAATATTTTTAAATAACGTGCTTCCGCTGGAAAAATTACACCCAATTGGAAGGTGTTTGTTCCTGTTTAACCGGTTGGTGATGGTTAAAGCTGTGCTGCTCCTGCGACATACGGTATTTGAGATAATAAAAAATGGCCAGGAAGAGGAATACTTTTGACATGATGAAGAAGATAATAAAAAATATCTTCCACCAGCGGTGAACGGTGATATGGCTACCGTCTTTAGGCTGAATGTTAATAAAGGTATAGTTGGAAGAAGGATCAGCATAGGCATGGCCTTGTTCCCAACGGATTTTTTGCAACACGCGATCGCGTATTTCCACGGGAGGCATGGCTGGTTCATCGAACGCAGCTCTTTCCAGGCGGCGTTCCACGAATTCCACTTCGGTATCCAGTTCCGGATACAGTCGTCTCATGTGCTGCAGCTCCTCTACTTCTGCGTCAGAAGCAAGGCCGAGTACAAAGGACTCGATAATACCGCTCTCTATGTAGAATTTTAGCTCCACGTATTTTTAAGGAATTGTCTGAAAGATTTCATTGCATCTCCCAGGATGTCATTTATTTGCGCCTCCGGCAATGCCAGTAAGCGCGCTATCGTTGTGATTGATAATCCTTTAAAGTAACTAAGCCGGAATACTTGTTGTTGGTCAACCGGCAACATTAAACAAAAGCGTTGTAATACGCCCTCCTCCAGTTTCATTAGCCCTACCCCGGTTAAGGCGGTTTCCGGGAGTGCTTCTTTAATGGCTAATTCTCTTGTTTTACGCATTAGCCATGCAAATAACGTCTTGTGGCCGGATGTATGGAATGTTCCAATGTGTTGAAAAACCCAGGTAAATACTCTTACCATTACATCATCCGCTCTTTCTTTTACTGGTACCAACTGCAGCACTATTGCATAAAGCGCTCCTGCGTAGCGGTCGTACAACAATTCTTTTGCCGCAGGATCCCCTATCACCAAACGCTCAATGAGCACTTGTTCACTTATATGTGCCAAATCACGCCGCAAAGAAGTTGTGTACCAGGTTTTAAGAATGCTAAAATAACGAATAAATTCATGTACACGTCACAACAGCTAATATGAATTTATCAACATATAAAGCTAAAATGGATAACTTTTGGTCAAATCCATCCGGTACAGCCAGTATTGCTGCCCTAAGCGGGTTTCCAGCTCGCGGACAATGGAAAACCCCAGAGAGCTATACAGGTGGCGGGCATCCGGCATAATGGTACTGGTATGCAAGCCCAGGATTTTCTCCCCGCTGGCGGTTGCTTGTTCAATACACATCCTGGTTAACTGCCGGGCTATACCCTTACCCCTGTAGGCAGGATGCACTCCCAACAAACGGATATGCGCCCAATCGGCCGGATAGGGTGGCCTTTCTTCACCGGAGCGCACCAGGAATACTACCCCCGCCAACTCTTTACCTGCATCACATACAAAAGTAGTGGCCATACCCATCAACGCTTCCAGTCCGGATAAATTGCTCAAGTTCTTTTTCATGTTTTCCCAATGTTCCGGTTCCAGCATAGTTTCAAACTGTCCGTAACTCTGTAAAGAGACGTCCCGGATAGCCACTATATCTGCGGTCTCCGCCAGCCTGTAGTTTAGTGTATCCATCACCGTTATTTTAAATTTGAGGTCCAACAATTTCAGCCATTGTTTGTTGACAATAGGCAGGTTATAAGGTTAAATTTACAATATGACTTTGCTCATAGTTAATTTTTCTACCGCACGATAATTTTGAGAAAAATACCAGCATGTCTTACACGTCAATTGATGCAGCCGTATCACTCATCCAGTCAGGCCAAACCGTATTTATACATACCGCCGCAGCCACTCCCAGGGAGTTGGTTCGCGCCATGAGCGCCCGCAGTCACGAACTTAAACAGGTACGCCTGGTGAGCATTCATACCGAATGGGAAGCCCCTTATGCAGAGCCGGAACATGCCCATGCTTTCCAGATAGACGCTTTTTTTGTTGGTAAAAATATCCGGAAAGCCGTGAACGAAGGAAGGGCCAATTATGTTCCCATGTTTCTCAGTGAAATTCCCCGCTACTTCCGCACCTGTGAACAACCCATCGATGTTGCCCTTATCTCCGTATCTCCACCGGATAGAAACGGCTACTGTACGCTGGGCGTATCCTGCGATATCAGTAAAGCTGCTGTAGATGTCGCTAAAATTATTATTGCAGAAGTAAATCCGCAAATGCCCAGGGTATTGGGCGATGGCGTGATTCACATTTCCCGGATCACCGCTGCTGTAGAAGTAGACTATCCTATTTATGCCCAGAAAGTTAATCCTCCCAGTCATATCGAATTATCCATAGGCCGGCATGTAGCCTCCCTGATAGACGACCGCGCCACCCTGCAAATGGGGATCGGCGGTATTCCCAACGCAGTATTGCAATGCCTGGCCAACCACAAAGACCTGGGCATCCACACGGAAATGTTTTCCGATGGTATTATTGATTTGGTGGAACGGGGCGTTATTACCGGCAAATACAAAACCGTACACCCCGGCTTACTGATTTCCAGCTTTGCCATCGGCAGTCAACGGCTATACGATTTTATGGACACCAACCTGATCATGCGCCTCATGGATGTGGAATATGTAAATAACCCCTCTACCATCCGGAAAAACCCTAAAGTAACTGCTATCAATAGTGCGATTGAAATAGATATCTTCGGGCAGGTATGCGCAGACTCTATTGGATTCAGGCAGTACAGCGGCGTAGGCGGACAAATGGACTTCATGCGGGGAGCTGCGCTTTCCCAGGATGGTAAGCCCATTATAGCTATACCGGCTGCTACGTCCAAAGGGATTTCCCGTATTGTGTCCCGGCTGCAACCCGGCGCCAGCGTGGTAACTACCCGGGCACACGTACATTATGTGGTGACAGAATATGGTATTGCACACCTGTTGGGGAAAAACCTCAAACAGCGTGCACAAGCCCTTATCAACATTGCGCACCCGGATCACCGTGAACAACTGGAAAAAGATGCCTTTGAGATATTCAAGGTTTTCTGATGCCCGTATGCTTAAATACCCGCTGCATGAAGAAAATATTACTCCTTCTACTGCTTTGTGCCGCTCTAAAGGTAACGTCCGGGCAAATCACCCAGGATGCTACCAAACAATTAAGGATATACGAAGACGATGACTTTTTCAATGTTTGGGGACGGGGTACCGATCGTGGCTATAGCAATGGCTCCCAGGTAGGCTATCTCTATATGAAAAAAAAGAAATCGGTGTTACTGGATAAATGGATCCTTCCCGTAGCCGGCTCCAATGCCATCAATGTGTTTGAATGGGATTTGATGCAGATCATGATTACCCCCAACCAGATTGCCGACAGCAGTTTCATTCCATCAGACTTTTACTATGCCGGAGCTTTGTTTGCCACCCATGGCCTTACCTCTTATAACCCCGAAAAGAAATACAGCTTTCATTCGGAACTGGTATTCGGCATACTGGGCCCTTGGGCATTTGCCAAAGAAACACAAACCTTCTTTCATCACCTCATCGGCTATCAGCCGCCCCGGGGCTGGGAATACCAGGTCCCCAATGCGCCGTTGCTCAATTACAATTTCACCTATGAAGTGATGCTATGGAACCCGCTAAAAAGCCTGGAGATCTTAGGCAGCGTCAACGGGAAAATTGGTACCATGACTACCGCCCTCAGTGCCTTGTCTTACATCCGTTACGGTCTTTTTAATCCGTACTTCGGTAACCGGGACCTGGCAACTGGCACCCACAAAAGGTTTCAGCTATATGCGATGGCCCGCCCACAATTTACGCTCACCGCCTATAATGCATTGTTACAGGGAGGTATTTTTAAGTCGACAGATACTAACTTTGAGCAACTGGAAGGCAATCAGCAAACACATATGCGGCGCTGGTCTATTGGTATGGATTATGGCATTGGTATTGTAATTAACCGCATGAGCCTTCTTTATACCCAGAAAACACATACAGAATGGATGAGTGGTACGGGCAAACATTCGGTGGGTAACATCACCCTGTTGATTCCCATCTCCTGTAAAACTATTATTGACAAATAGCGTTATTTACCCAAAAATATACTCTCATGCACATTAAACTATTCGTACTTTCCATTTGTACCCTGGCAGTTGTTTCCTGCGCGAACAACGGGAAAAAAACGGACACTGATTCTACCAACAATGATAACGATACTACACTGGACGTGCAGGCATCGGCAGAAAGTCCGCTGGATGTAAAGCCGCTGTCGGGCTATTTTGTAAAAAATACCATTACTGTAAAAGATAGCCTAACGTTCTGGGTCATTGATAACCAGGCCTCTTTCGACAGCTTATTTGGCGTGGCTAAAACCATGAATAATACCATTGACCAGCCAGACTTCGGAACCCAGATAGTGGTAGCCGCTACCATGCCTCCTACTTACTATGGCACTCAAATACAGCTGGCATCTGCCACTTCGGATAATACCAACAATAACGCTTCCCTGCATTTCGCCGCTGCCGGCAACCCGGAAAAAGGCTCGTCATCCATTGTGCCGCTGTGGTTGGGCGCAGTACCCAAAACAGGCAAAAGTACTTTTAAGCTGTTTACCGGAGATAATTTAACCAGCACGATTACGACACAACAGTAGGCAACCCAAAAATTTTCACAACTGCCTGGTGCCTGTAGGCAAACAGGTTGTCCAGCTGTTTTTTCACAAACAGCCAGTGAGCCAGCTTTCCGAGCCAGCCAAAAGGGAGTTTGTAATGCACGATATCCGTCATTTTAACGCCTCCGGGCACCATTTCAAAATGATGCTCATGGTGCCACAGGCGGTAGGGACCCACCCGTTGCTCATCTACAAAATAATCGAGATAAGCTACATGGGTAATCTCTGTCATCCACTCCAGGGGGATACCTGCAATGGGCGCCACCGTATATGTAATAATCTGTCCGGGATACACCTGGCCTGTATGGGGAAGGGATGTTTCCCTAAAGCGCATGCCAGGGGGTGTGATATGGGACAGGTTACCGGGAGTGGAGAAATAATTCCATACATCTTCCGGAGAAGCGGGGATGATCTGGGTATGCCGTAATGAATAAATACTGGCCATAGAAAAGAAGGTTAAAGCAGAAAGCCACCACAGCGAAGATAGCAGCAAATACCTTACAAATAACAGAAATGCTCCTATCTTCGCTGCGGTAGTATTCTGCTTTTTGCTTTATGCTTTCTGCTTTATCTTCGTTATATGAATCAATTCTTCCGGAGCTGGGTTTTCTGGCTGATGTTTATTATCGTTTCCATTTCATTTACGCGATGCGCCAACATTGTACCGCCCAGTGGCGGACCAAGGGACAGCTTACCTCCTGTATTGCTGCAGGTAACGCCCCGCGACTCTACCCTTCACTTTCATAGTAAAAAGGTAACCTTCATATTTGATGAATATGTGGAACTGGACAATGTAAATGACAAGCTGATTGTATCGCCTACCTTGAAACGTCCGCCTATTGTTACTGCCAAGCTGCATACGGTTACCCTGGAAATCAAAGATACCCTGGTAGCCAATACAACGTATACCTTCAACTTTGCCGATGCCATCCGGGATATTAATGAACGGAATATTGTGCAGGACTTTCAATATGTAGTGTCTACCGGCGATTACCTGGATAGCTTACAGGTAAGCGGTCACCTGATAGATGCAGAGAATGGGAAAGTAGACAGTAACGTGGCGGTGATGTTGTACCGCGACCTGACGGATTCCATTGTTTCCAAAGAGAAACCAGTATACTACGCCAAAACCAGGGCGGATGGATCTTTCCGTTTTAAAAACATTGCGCCTGGTGCCTATAAAATCTTTGCCCTGAAAGAAGAAGACCGCGACCTGCAATATAACCAGCCAACAGAAATGATTGCCTTTGTGGAAGAGCCGCTGGTATTGAAGGAAAGCAACGTTGCGGATGTGAATATGTTACTGTTTATGGAAACAGATAGTACCATAAAACCGCCTCCGGAGCCGATTGACTCTACCGACATCCAACAGGAAGATGAGGAAAAGAAAAAGAAAAAACTACCGAAGTTAACGGCTACAGCGTCTCTCGAAGGAGGCTTACAGGAATTGCCTAAACCATTGAAAATCACGTTTTCACTACCACTCAGAAACCTGGACAGCAATCGGATCATTTTAGGGGAAGACAGCGCTTACAACCCGGTTACCTTTACCAATACCATGGATTCTACCAAAACCCAGTGGACTATTGGTTATACCTGGAAAGAAGGTACACCGTACCGGCTGATTATACCCAATGATGGCCCTACAGATACCGCAGGACAACACCTGGCCCGGGCAGATACAATCCGGTTCAGGACCAAGAAAGTATCCGACTATTCCATTTTTGCGCTCACGGAACTGAATATCAGTGATAGTACTAAATCCGCTATTAATGACAGTACCATGCAGTATGTTGTGCAGTTGGTACAAGATAAAACCGTTAAATATTCCGGTACCGTGGTGAATGGTAAATGGAGCCAGCGTTTCATTACGCCGGGTGAATATGAAGTAAGGCTATTGCTGGATGCCAATGGTAACGGCAAGTGGGACCGCGGTAAATACTATACCCATCCACGGAAGCAGCCGGAGCGGGTGATTGTTATTGAGAAAATTAATCTCAAAGCCAACTGGACCCTTCCTAAGAAAATAAGTATTTAAAAAAATGCGGAGGGAGCTGGTGAACTCCCTCCGCTGCAATATTCCTAACTTTGCACTATGATATTTTCGTCTGCTCTGATAGAAAACGCGGTAAATGAATTTGCAAAACTGCCGGGGATTGGTAAGAAAACCGCCCTCCGACTGGTATTGCATCTGCTGAAGCAGGAAACGGCCCAGGTGGAACAATTTGGAGATGTGATTGCCCGTATGCGGCAGCAGATCCGGTTCTGCAATGTGTGTCATAATGTATCTGATGCCGAAATATGTAGTATTTGCAGCAGCCATTCCCGGCAAAAGCAGGTGGTATGTGTGGTAGAAAGCATCCGGGATGTGATGGCAATTGAAAACACGCAGCAATTCAATGGGTTATATCATGTATTGGGGGGTATTATTTCTCCTATTGATGGTATTGGCCCTGATCAGCTGAATGTACATTCCCTGGTGGAAAGAGTACGGTTTCAGGGAGTTGAAGAAGTGATTATGGCAGTAAGTCCTACTATTGAGGGAGACACTACCATTTACTATCTCTCTAAAAAATTAAAAGAATTTCCGGTAAAAATCACCACTATTGCCCGTGGTATTGCCTTTGGGGGAGAATTGGAATATGCAGATGAGATGACGCTGGCACGTTCTATCAGCAACCGGTTACCATTGGAAAGTTATGTACAAAATAAGTAATTGGCTTTTAGGGAGAAGGGAATCGCGGTGCTGCTTTTACATTTCCAAACGCCTTCATAAGGCTATAAAATAAATACGGGTGCTCAATAGCACCCGTCTTCGTTTAACCTGTAATTCCACGTTATGAAAAGTTTGTCAGACCGCATCCTTTAATGGATCGTCCTGAAATATTGTATGATTGGTTTCTGATTCTTTCTTGTCCTGCAGCTCTTTCCACCGCTGCATTTCATATTTATTTAAGAAACATACCTTAAACACTTCCGGTTGCCTTTCGTCTGTTGACTGTGGCACTGGCTGTAACCCCAGGCTGGCCAGGTGTTTATGCAGGGTATGGATATGTTCTGATATAGTCATGACTGACATCAATTTTGTTGTAATAAAATATGTAAGAAGCACTAATGACGAATCTGTTAATTGCAACAGCAATTACATGGAGTGTGGGCGGAGGGCTGGTGGGTGGCCATGGCCGGGTAAATCACTATATTTCTATCATTTTGTTGCATGGTGTCTTTCTATTACTCTACAAATATAGTAGACTTTATAGACTACTGCCAAATTATTTTTTCAGATATAAACAAAATCTATATTCAATACATTTAATATAGACTCATATGAAAAGGGGGCTAAAACTCCGGTCACATCTTATAAAGGGCAAATTCACAAAACAAAGAATTACCTGGGAAAAGGTTATATTTGTGAGGATTTTTCAGGGTGGATTTGTTTATTGTTCGACCCTGTTTTCGTTTCTCAACGGTAACTAATAAACGCCTTTACAATTATGAAATCTTTGCAAGACTGCGCCAACGAGCGTATACTTATCATTGATGGTGCAATGGGCACCATGATACAACGTTATCAACTCCAGGAATCTGACTACAGGGGCACCCGCTTTGCCAACTATCCCAGCGATCTTAAAGGCAACAACGATCTACTGAACCTCACACAACCGCAAATCATTGAAGCCATCCACCGGGAGTACCTGGAAGCTGGTGCTGATATTATTGAAACCAATACCTTCAGCAGCACCTCTATTGCCATGGCCGACTATGATATGCAGGAACTGGCCTATGAGCTCAACGTAGCTGCTGCAGCTATTGCAAAAAAAGCAACGGCCGCCTACAATGCCTTAACACCGGATAAGCCTCGCTTTGTGGCCGGTGCCATTGGTCCCATGAATAAAACGTTGTCGTTATCGCCGGATGTAAACAACCCTGGCTTCCGCTCCGTATACTTCGATGAAGTAGCCGCAGCCTACGAAGAACAGATCAGAGGCCTCTCTGATGGCGGCGTGGATATACTCCTGATAGAAACTATTTTTGATACACTGAACTGCAAGGCGGCTATTTACGCTATCAAGAAATACTACCGCGAATCCGGCAAACCAGAAATCCCTGTGATGATTTCCGGTACCATCACCGATGCATCCGGCAGAACCCTCAGCGGACAAACCCTGGAGGCATTTTATATTTCTGTAATGCACGCCAATCCGTTTTCTATTGGCTTGAATTGCGCCCTGGGCGGGCAACAGATGCGTCCATATGTAGAAGAGCTGTCTAACATTGCCAGCTGCTATGTAAGCTGCTACCCCAACGCCGGCTTGCCCAACGCCTTTGGTGAATACGATGAGGAACCGGAAGATACCGCATGTATCATCGAAGACTTTGCCAGTTCGGGCTTTGTTAACGTAGTGGGCGGTTGCTGTGGTACCACACCGGATCATATACGCCATATTGCAGAACATGTGAAACATATCAAACCACGTCTGAAGCCAGCATTGGCCGATACACTGGCCTAATCTATCACGGCAGGTTTTCTATTTAACACCCAGTAACAGCAACAATGAGCGAAACTATTATACATAATACAGATATTATCAGTGAACCAACCGTAAACGAAGAACGCAGGGTCATTAAGCCCTTCATGCGTTTGAGCGGACTGGAACCACTGGTAGTAAGACCAGAAACGAATTTCATTAACGTTGGGGAACGTACCAACGTTACCGGATCTAAGAAATTTGCCCGCCTGATCAGGGAAGGCCATTACGAAGAAGCATTATCTGTGGCCCGTCAACAGGTAGAAAGCGGCGCCCAGATATTGGACGTAAACATGGACGACGCCCTCCTCGATGGAGAAGTGGCGATGTCTACCTTCCTGAACCTGCTCGCGGCAGAACCAGACATCTCCCGTATCCCGGTGATGATTGACTCCAGTAAATTTTCTGTGATTGAAGCCGGATTGAAGTGTGTACAAGGGAAATGCATTGTAAACTCCATCAGCTTAAAAGAAGGAGAAGCCAAATTCATTGAACAGGCGCATATCTGTAGAAGCTATGGAGCCGCTGTAGTAGTAATGGCCTTCGACGAACACGGACAGGCAGATACCGAAGAAAAACGTGTCAGCTTCAGCCACCGTGCCTATAAAATATTAACTGAAGTAGTTGGTTTTGCCCCGCAAGACATCATCTTCGACCCGAATATATTTGCGATTGCTACTGGTATTGAAGAACACAATAACTACGCGGTAGAATTCATTAATGCCACCCGTCGCATTAAAGAACTGATGCCCCTGGCTAAAGTGAGTGGCGGGGTGAGTAACGTGTCTTTCTCCTTCCGGGGGAATGAAACTGTGCGCGAGGCCATGCACTCTGTATTCCTGTACTATGCCATCAAAGCGGGCATGGACATGGGGATCGTGAATGCCGGTATGCTCCAGATCTACGATGACATTGAACCACAACTGCGGGACTTATGTGAGGATGCCATACTAAACAGACGGGAAGACGCTACCGAAAGGTTGATACAATTTGCGGAAACCGTTAAGGCCAAAGGAAAAGTTGTAGAGAAAGATGAAACCTGGAGGCTGGGAACCGTGGAAGAGCGGTTAAGCCATGCCCTCGTAAACGGGATTACCGATTATATTGATGGAGATACAGAAGAAGCCCGTCTCAAATACCCACGTCCGCTGGACGTTATTGAAGGTCCGCTGATGGCGGGTATGAACATCGTGGGCGACCTGTTTGGCAGTGGTAAAATGTTTTTACCCCAGGTGGTAAAGAGTGCCCGTGTGATGAAAAAGTCCGTGGCCATTCTGACTCCTTATATAGAAGAAGAGAAACTGCGCCTGCAGGAACAGTTTGGTGGAGAAATTAAAGCCGCCGGTAAAATTTTGCTCGCCACCGTAAAAGGAGACGTACATGATATCGGTAAAAACATTGTAGGCGTAGTACTGGCTTGTAATGGCTACGACATTATTGATCTGGGTGTAATGGTGCCTGCAGAAAAGATTTTGCAGACCGCCCGCCAGGAAAAGGTAGACATTATCGGGTTAAGCGGGTTGATTACCCCCAGCCTCGATGAAATGGTACATGTGGCCCGTGAACTGAAAAGGCAGGATTTTGATATCCCGCTGATCATTGGTGGTGCTACTACCAGTCGTACCCATACGGCGGTTAAAATAGCCCAGGAATATGGCCACGGCGTGGTACACGTACTGGATGCTTCCCGTAGCGTAACCGTTACCGGCAGCTTGCTTAATAAAGCCCTGAAACCTGATTTCCTGGCTGGTATCCAGGAAGAATATCATAAGCTGAACGAGGCATTCCGGAATAAAAAACAGACCAAGCAATTCCTTGCTATTGCGGATGCACAACAAAATAAAACAGCGATCGACTGGAATAACTTTACACCGGTAAAACCTAAAAAGACCGGGGTAATGAAGTTTGAAAACTACGATCTGAAGGAAATTGCAGCCTATATAGACTGGCAGCCGTTTTTCATTGCCTGGGAATTGCACGGCAAATTCCCTCAAATCCTCAGCGATGAGATTGTAGGTGTGGAAGCCACCCGCCTGTTCAACGATGCACAGGAATTGCTGAAGAAAATAATTGAGGAAAAATGGCTGGGTGCCAATGCGGTTATTGGCCTCTACCCTGCCAACCGTGTAGCGGCAGACTCCGTAAAAGTAACCCCGGAGCAGGCCGACATCGCGCCGGTACAACTGGAATTCCTGCGTCAGCAGGTGAAAAAGGCACCAGGACAACCGAATTTCTCCCTGGCTGATTTCATTGCACCCGCTGAAAACGGCAAAACCGACTACATTGGCGGGTTTGCAGTGACTACCGGTGTTGGTATTGAAAAGTGGCTGGACAAATTCAAAGCAGAACACGACGACTATAACAGCATTATGCTGAAAGCCCTGGCCGACAGGCTGGCGGAGGCGTTTGCGGAATTGATGCACGAACGTGTGCGTAAAGAATTCTGGGGATATGCCACTGAAGAGCATCTCAGCAATGAACAACTGATTAAGGAAGAATACGCGGGTATTCGTCCGGCGCCGGGCTATCCCGCCTGCCCTGACCATACCGAGAAATACAAGCTGTTTGACCTGTTGAGCGCCACCGAAAACACGGGTATCACGCTCACAGAATCACTGGCGATGTATCCTGCTTCCAGCGTGAGTGGCTGGTATTTTGCCAACCCGGAAAGTAAGTATTTTGGGTTAGGTAAAATTGAGAAGGACCAGGTAGCCGACTATGCCACCCGTAAAGGCTGGACAATAGAAGAAGCTGAACAGTGGCTCCGCCCCAACCTCGAATACGACATCTAGCCGTTAGTTTTTAGCTGTTAGCCCAGCGAATAGTTAAAAGCTACGCCCCCGATATTCAGATAAAATAGCCATTAGCTTTTAGTGAGATGACAACGGCTCCGTTGCACTTTGCTAACTGCTAATGGCTAACCGCTAAAAGCTATATATGCGCATCATATCTTATAATGTAAACGGCCTGAGGTCTGCCATGACCAAAGGATTCACCGAATGGTTACAATCCGATCCTGCGGACATTATCTGCCTCCAGGAAATCAAAGCTCACCAGGAAAACATCGATTTTCAACAGTTTGAAAAACTGGGGTATGAACACTACTGGTTTCCCGCGCAGAAGAAGGGATACAGTGGGGTAGCCGTGCTGACCCGTATTAAGCCAGACTTCGTACAATACGGTAACGGGCATGAACAAAGCGATACAGAAGGACGCTTCATACGCCTGGATTTCGGCGATATTACCCTGATTAATACCTACTTCCCTTCCGGCACCAGTGGCGATATCCGGCAAACTTATAAATATCAGTGGCTGGATGAGTTTTTCACCTACCTCGATGAGTTAAAGAAAACCCGTCCAAAGCTGGTGGTATGCGGGGATTACAACATTTGTCATAAGCCAATAGACATCCATGACCCGGTAAGCAATAAAAATTCTACCGGCTTTTTGCCTGAAGAACGGGCCTGGATGGACCGTTTCTTTGAGAGTGGCTTCGTAGACAGTTTCCGTCAATTTAATACCGACCCTCATCAGTACAGCTGGTGGAGCTTTCGGGCTAATGCCAGGAACAATAACAAGGGCTGGCGTATAGACTATATCAATGTTACCTCCCCGTTGAAGGAGCAGTTAAAACACGCCACTATTTACCAGCAGGTAAAGCACTCAGATCATTGTCCGGTATTTGTGGAGCTGACTGTATAAGCAAAAAGTAATATGATTATATACAACGTAACCACGAAAGTAGCCACAGATACGGCATTTCAGTGGCTTCAGTGGATGAAGGAATCACAGATTCCGGCTGTTATGGCCACCGGGTTATTCAGTGACTACCGTATGAGCCGGTTATTGGAGCAGGATGATAGTGAAGGGCCTACTTATGTAGTACAATATTTTGCGGATAGCCTGGAACAGTACAATACCTTCTCAGAACGGTACCAACAAGGGCTGCGGCAGAGTGCTTACAGCATTTTTGGGGATCGTTTTATCGCCTTTACAACCGTTATGGAGGTGATTTAAGTAAGGGGTCTTGACTAAACTTATCCACAGGAAATCCACTATTTTCAAGGCATGCGGACTTTGGTACAATACTTGGTTTTGAGCCTTGTTAATGGTAAAAAAATAAGCAAACATGCTACAGTACAGGGTTTTACGTAATCTTGCTAAAGGCGGTTACTTTAGCATGGTTATTAGCAATCAGCTGTAACCGTTACCAGTAGCGTTTTTCAGCCGATAAAATTTTCTATAAAAAAGTTGTAAAAAATTTGGTAATCTGATAAAACGCGCTATATTTGCTCACATCAAACATTTTTTCACTAGTTAAATCTTACTAACTATGAACAAAGCCGAATTAATCGACAAGCTTGCTAAAGATGCAGCTATTACCAAAACCCAAGCTAACGAAGCTCTGGATTCTTTCACCAAAGCTGTTGCTGATACCCTGAAAAAAGGTGGCAAAGTAACTTTGGTTGGTTTCGGTACTTTCTCCGTTTCTAAACGTGCAGCACGTAACGGTAGAAACCCACAAACCGGTCAGATCATCAAGATCAAAGCTAAGAAAGTTGCTAAGTTCAAAGCTGGTAAAGCTTTATCCGACAAGCTCTAATCAGTTAGCACAACTTATTCAAGCAAGGAACAATTATGTTTCTTGCTTTTTTTTTATATCAAACGGCCGGCACTATACAATTTCATCGAATTACAGTAATTTGCAGCCTGATAACATCATATTTAATAAACAACAAACTTCAAATTATTCGTTATGGGTAGAGGAGATATTAAAACCAAAAAAGGTAAAATCTTCAGTGGATCCTTCGGTAAAGTAAGATCTGCTAAAACAAGAAAAAATACTGCTGCAAAGGCTGCTGCTACTGCACCAAAAGCATAAGCATAAGGCGTAAAGCTAAAAGCAAAAAGCTATTAAAGCGAATGACTAAAGTGAGGATAATCCCTGCTTACATCATTCGCTTTAATAGCTTTTTGCTTTCTCTTTTATACCTTCATCAGGGCGCCAGGCGCTCTATTTTCCAGCTACCATCGGGCGCCAGCGAATACAAAATGCGGTCGTGCAGACGGCTGCTTCTACCCTGCCAAAATTCTATTGCCTGAGGCTTTACTACATATCCACCCCAGTAATCGGGCCTTTGAGGCGCCGTATGTTGATATTTTGCGGTTACCTGATCTACCTGCTCATCCAGGAAAGATCGGCCGGGAATCACCTTGCTTTGTGGCGAAGCGATGGCACCAATCCTGCTGCCTAAAGGACGGCTGTTATAATATTCATTGCTGATGCCTACCGGCGCCTTACTAACTGTGCCTTCTATGCGTACCTGTCTTTCCAGCTCCCGCCAGAAAAACAATAATGTAACATGTGGATTTTGTGCCAACTCCTGGCCTTTGCGGCTTTCATAGTTGGTAAAAAATAAAAATCCTTCCTCATCAAAGCTTTTCAGCAATACAATCCGTGCAGAAGGACGTCCGTCTGGCGTACTGGTGGCCAGTGTCATGGCATTGCTTTCGTCTATTTCACTATCTATTGCCTCCTGCCACCATTTCCCGAACTGCGCCAGGGGATAAGGCGCAATGTCACTTTCATCCAGGGAAGCCAGCTTATAATCCTTCCGTAAATCAGCTATTTTCTGGTTCAACATGGTCTGTTAATTTTATTGGTTCAAACGGGTCCTCAAAGGTATGGAAGGATAATAGTAATTTTGACGGATCTGATATAAATCATACTATGAAAAGAGCTTCATTATTGGTATTACTGCTGGCGATGGTTATACTGTCGTGCCATACACGCAGCGAGAAAGACGGCGCTGCTGCCGGTAATACCGTCAACACCATTGTGCCACTGGTGTCTACTCCCCTGTTTTATACACAACTCAAAGGAAAATTAGGCGATAAAGAAATTACTATGCAATTGCTAAAAACCGCTCCCAACCTGTTTCGTGGTTACTATAGCGATGATAGCACCGGACGCCCGATTGCATTATGGGGCACCCTGGATTCCAACCTGGTAAACATCTACGAAGAAACCAATAACAGCGCTGAAGACCGGTTATTCAGTGGTTATCTTTCTGACGATGGGAAGTTTAAAGGCGTGTGGCATGGCAACGGCACCTCCTATCATTTTGAATTTCATACAGACCTGCAAAAAGCTGTACCATTACAGGTATTTTACCAGATTGACTCTGCCAGGCTGATCCCCTCTTTCCCCAAATCCCCAGTTGGCACGGTATCCAACAGCATGATATGGCCTGATTCAACTGTAGATTCTACGATTGCCCACTTTATTGTGCAGCAGCTAACAGGGGCCAATTATTTCACCACACCGCAACAATATCTGAAAAGAGGCATTGACTCCTTTATTCTTGGCTACCGGGTATCCGCCAAAGATGCTGACAGCAGTGAGTTCAGCGATGCATCTGCTGCGTTATCCTGGAACTGGACTACAGATAATGATATGAAAGTGGTGTACAATACCTGGCCTTTGCTGGTGGTGGAAAAGTATGCGTATGACTTTACCGGCGGAGCACATGGCAACTGGGGGGCTACCTATAAAACACTGGATTTAGCTAAGCGGAAAGTGCTTACACCGGAAGATATTTTCAAACCGGGTTATAAAGACGCCGTGGGTGTGTTGCTGGATAAAGCTTTCAAAGACAGGTTCCATATGACGGAAGAAGAAGCGCTGGATCAGAACCTGCTGGTAAAAAGTATCCCTCCCAATAATAATATGATTGTTACTGAGAAGGGTGTAGCTTTCAGCTATGTGCCTTATGAGATAGGGCCTTATGCTTTAGGACAAGTAACGTTGTTCATACCAATGAGCGCATTGAAAGGGGTGCTGAAGTAGCTTTTAGCTTTTAGCCGTTAGCTTTTAGCAAAAATGCAGCGAGAAACATAATAGCATATGTTCTTCGCTGCATTTTTGCTAAAAGCTAACGGCTAAAAGCTAAAAGCTATCCTTTCACCAATGTCCCTACATTTTTACCCATGATCACGTTCAGGAGGTTACCCTGGCGGTTCATATCAAATACGATAATGGGCAGCTTATTTTCCTGGCAAAGGGTAAATGCTGTCATATCCATCACGTTGAGGGATTTCTGGTATACTTCTGAGAAAGTAATGGTTTCGAAGCGGGTAGCTGTTTTATCTTTTTCAGGATCGGCGGTATAGATACCATCTACGCGGGTTCCTTTGAGAATAACATCTGCCTGAATTTCGATAGCGCGCAGGGAAGCAGCAGTATCCGTAGTAAAGTACGGGTTACCGGTACCTCCACCGAATATTACAACACGACCTTTTTCCACGTGGCGGATAGCGCGGCGGCGGATATAAGGTTCAGCAATTTGTTCCATTTTGATGGCAGACTGGAGGCGGGTATAAAGACCTACTTTTTCCAATCCACTTTGCAGGGCCATGCCATTGATAACTGTGGCGAGCATTCCCATATAATCGCCCTGTGCTCTTTCAATGCCTGTTTCGGCTTCATTCATCCCGCGGTAGATATTTCCTCCACCTATGACGATGGCTACTTGTACCCCTAGGTCGGTAACCGCCTTAATATCATAGGCGTACTGTGTTATCACCTTCGGATCAATACCATAATTTGCATCCCCCATGAGGGCCTCACCGCTCAATTTGAGCAAAATACGCTTATACTTTGGCAACATGACGCTATAAAATATTGTAAGATGTGATGTCCTAATCTGGTTTACGGTATTCTAATATACAACTTAAATGCAGAAAGGAGGAAATGAAGAAAAAAATGCCTTGTATACTTCCTGTTTTCCGTTGGGTTAAAGTGTATGATTAGTTATGCACAAAAAAAAGGAGAGAAACGAATTCTCTCCTTTTTTTTAATATGATGATATTAACCTAAAGCGATTCGCTTAAAGCCAGCCACTTTCAGGTCAGCATCTACTGACTTCAGGTAATCCGCTACGGACTTGTTGTTGTCCTTAACGAAAGCCTGTTGCAGCAGGGTGCTTTCTTTGAAGAATTTGTTCACTTTACCGGCAGCGATTTTTTCCGCCATTTCAGCAGGTTTACCTTCTGCTTTCACTTGTTCAACAGCGATTTCTTTTTCGCGGGCAATCAGTTCAGCAGGAACGCCATCCGCATCAACTGCGATAGGGTTCATAGCTGCGATTTGCATAGCGATATCTTTACCTACTTCTTCAGAAACAGGTTTAGAGAAAGCAACCAGTACGCCCATACGGAAGTTACCGTGGATGTAAGAAGTTACTGCGCCAGCCTCAACGAATTCGAATTTATTCAGGGTGATTTTCTCACCGATTTTAGCTACCTGGTCATTTACTTTATCTGCTACAGTAGCACCATCCAGAGAAGCGGCGTTCAGCTCTTCTACGGTTTTGATACCGTTAGCCAGTGCCAGGTCAACGATAGCCTGTGCAAATTTTACGAAATCTTCGTTTTTAGCAACGAAGTCAGTTTCACAACCCAGACCTACGATAACACCGGATTTACCATCAGCTGCTGTTTTAGCGATGATAACGCCTTCTTTGGTTTCACGATCGGAACGTAAAGCAGCCACTTTCTGACCTTTTTTACGCAGGTAGTCTACTGCTTGTTCAAAATCACCATCACTTTCTACCAGTGCCTTTCTGCAATCCATCATACCAGCACCAGTTTGCTGACGCAGTTTATTTACATCAGCTGCTGTAATTGTTGCCATGAGCTATAAATAGTTTAATTGTTGTAAAAATTTATGATCAGCTTTTACCTATTAGCCTTTAGGTCTTAATAAATGCAATGAGAAACTAATTTCTGTTGCATTTACTAAAAGCTAAAGGCTAATAGCTTAAAGCGTAATAATTATCTTCCGCCACCTGGTTTTCTAGGACCGTTGTTGCTGCCTGCGCCAGACGGACGACGTTGTCCTCCTGGTGCACCGCCGCCACGGTTAGCTCCACCACCACGGTTAGCGCCGCCGCCCTGGCCACCTGGACCACGACCGCCTTGACCACCACGGTTAGCGCCACCTGGGCCGCCTTGACCACGTCCACCACCTTGAGCACCTGGTTTACGACCTCTTTCGCGATCTTCACCGCCTTCAACGTCGAATTTACGTGCCTTATCGTCTGCTTCTTCTTCTTCCTCTACTTCTTCAGATTTCTCTGTAGCTCTTTCAGACAGACCTTCAGCGATTGCTGCGCAGATGTAGCTGGTAACAATAGCGATAGATTTAGTAGCGTCATCGTTCGCAGGGATTGCGAAGTCAACTTTAGTAGGATCAGAGTTAGTATCTACCATACCGAAAGTAGAGATGCCCAGACGTTTAGCTTCTGCCAGTGCGATGTGTTCGTGGCTGATATCAACCATGAACAGTGCAGCTGGTACACGTGCCAGTTGAGCGATACCACCCAGCACTTTCTCCATTTTCTCTTTATCGCGGCTTAAAGTCAGACGTTCTTTCTTAGTGATATTGTCGAATGTACCGTCCTGCAGCATTTTTTCAATGCTCTGCATTTTCTTAACACTCTTACGGATTGTAGAGAAGTTAGTGAGCATACCACCTAACCATCTTTCGGTAACGAAAGGCATGTTGATGTTACGCGCAGCGTCTGCTACGATTTCTTTCGCTTGCTTTTTAGTAGCAACGAACATGATCTTTTTACCGCTTTTAGCGATAGATTTCAGGGCAGCTGCTGCTTCCTGTAATCCTTCTACGGTTTTGTTCAGATCAATGATATGAATACCTTTCTTTTCTGCGAAAATATAAGGCAGCATCTTGGGATTCCACTTTTTCTTCAGGTGACCGAAGTGAACACCTGCCTCCAGTAACTGCTGCTGCAATGAGGTATTATTTTCCATGTTTATATTGCTCAATTAAAAGGATCAAATAATGTTTAGCTTTTAGCGGCTGGCGAATTAGCCAGTAGCTAACGGCCAATAGCTCAAAAATATTAGCGTTTAGAGAACTGGAAGCTTCTTCTTGCTTTCGCTTTACCTGGTTTCTTACGTTCAACTCCACGTGGATCACGTTTCAGGAGACCTGCTGCTTTCAGTGCGGGACGGAACTCGATGTTCACTTCGCACAGTGCGCGGGCAATACCCAGCTTAATAGCTTCTGCCTGACCTTTGATACCACCACCTTGTGCGTTGATTTTCACATCAAATTTATCGAGTGCATCGATAGTTTTGAAAGGCAGCTCCACCTGGTTCTGCAGGTAGATCAAAGAAAAGTAGTTTTTATAATCTTTGTCGTTAACTGTAATGTTACCGGTACCCTTGTTGATGTAAACGCGGGCAACAGCTTCCTTACGACGACCTATTGTATTTTTTTGCTTTTCCATGTATCAGAGAAAAATTAGAAAGTTAAAGGTTGTGGTTTCTGCGCAGCATGCGGATGCTCAGCACCTGCATATACAAATAATTTTTTGTACATCGCACGACCCAGACGGTTTTTAGGCAGCATGCCTTTAACAGCCTTTTCGATCAGTACTTCCGGACGGCGACGAACCAGGTCCTTAGCCAATTCGATTCTCTGACCACCTGGGAAACCAGTGTAGTGCATGTATTCTTTTTCCGCCATTTTATTGCCGGTTAAAGCAATTTTTTCAGCGTTGATTACGATGATATAATCACCACAATCAGTATGAGGCGTATAATAAGGTTTGTTTTTACCTCTTAAAATAGCCGCCATTTTAGCTGCTACTCTACCCAGTGTCAGGTTGGTAGCATCTACTATATGCCAGTCACGCTTTACGTAAGCGTCGTTAGCCGATTTAGTTCTGAAACTTAATGTATTCATTGTTGTATACGATAAAAAATTACGTCTTGTAAACAATTCCCCATTATGAGGAGTGCAAAGGTACATTGCACAATCTTAATAACCATACATTTTAGACACTTTTTTATAAGGGACCTTTGTAACAGATTGGTTTTCAATAAAAAATTTGTATAAAAGTTATTAACAGAAAATGAAAGGCTGTTGATATTATTAATATTTCGCTAATGAAAGCGGGCTTCCCGGTGATGGGAAGCCCGCAAAAGACTCATTATATTAGGAAATATTAATATCCCGGGTTCTGGGTGAGCTTGCTATTAACGTCTGTTTCACGTTGAGGAATAGGGAGCACCAGCTTATCATCATCATACTTACGGGTGCCCACATTCATTTTCAGGCGTTTGTATGTCCAGAGTTTGTCTCCTTCGTATACCAGCTCTCTTAAACGCTCCTCTACTACATCAGCCGCAGTAACAGCTACTAATGGAGTCGTATTGGCTCTTACTCTTACTTTATTTACGTCCTCCAATGGAGTAGCGCCTATGCTGGTGCCTGCACGCAGGTTGGATTCTGCCCTGGTCAGATACATTTCTGCCAAACGTACTACTGTATAAACTTTATACTGCTCTTTCCATTTAGTTGAATACAATCCGCTTACACCAGTGATACCACGTCCTGTATAAGAGAACCCTTTACGATCATCTGTAGCACCATAAGGTAGTTTGCTCAAATCAGCCAGGATATCTCCCCTGCCTCCGTTTGCACGGGAAGCATAGAAAGTCTGTAACCCATTATCTGAAGTTCCGGCGTTACTTTGGTTTGTTTGTTGAATAGCAAAGATATCTTCCGGAGAGTTGGATGCATTGTTAAACACCTTATCAAAAGAAGGAGCTAAAACAAAAGCTTTACTTGCAATTACCGCATCTGCTGCTGTAGCGGCCTCTCTATATAAGCCTTCTGCCATATAAACTCTTGAAAGGACAGCATAGGCTGAATATTTCGTGGCCCGTCCCTTGGTGTTTCTTTCAGGAAGGTTTTCAGCAGCAAATTGCAGATCTAACAATACTTGTTTGTGTATCGCTTCTACAGTTGCTCTGGCTTGCATTCCTTTTGGCAGATCTTTTTCCTCAACAATAGGATCGAGAATCAGTGGCACCGTAAGATTAGTGGAAATGGCCCCTGCAGAATATGGCTTGCCATACAAATTAGCTAAATGGAAATAGACCAATCCTCGGATAAATCTGGCTTCCCCTTCTACTGCCTTCTTATTGTCCTCAGATACAAGATTGATGTTTCCGATAACAATATTCAGGTTATTAATGATTTTATACCCACGTTGCCAAATACCCTCTGCAATACCACTTGTTCTCAACTGGGACTTTGCTTCTATCTGCCGATAAGGGAGGAATGTTCCCACAAAGGACAACTCTCCTTCATTAGCCAGCAAATCAGGTATTAAGATTCCCCTTTCACCGTAGGCATCATAATGTTGCAAATTGGCGTAAGCTCCCATTAATTCTGCATTTACGTCACTCTCATCTTTCACCTGATCAGGGTTAATGTATGACCCTGGCGCCACATCCAGTTTTTTATTACAGGCCGAAAAACCTGCAATAGAAACCGCCAACAAAATGGGAGCTATATATCTTTTATATGATTTCATCATTTACATGTTTAAAATTAAAACTTAACATTTAATCCCACTGTAACCTGTTTGGCCTGTGGCACAGTATAATAGTCAATACCACCAGCAATATTACCCAGTACATCTGAGTTGATTTCAGGATCGCCAAAATATTTGGTTTTGGTCCACAGATTATAACCTGCTACGTATACACGTAAACTTGAAATTTTCAGTGTATTGACAACATTCTTTGGCAATGTGTAACCAAGTGTGAGTGATTTCAGGCGGATATATGATCCATCAAATAACCAACGACTGTTAGCAACTCCGGAACCACCATCAGAATAATAATAGGATAAGCGAGGCACATTGGTAATATCACCAGGTTTCTGCCATCTTTGTAATACACTTGTTAACTGGTTATCATACCCACCGGCAAAACCGTTGTCCTGGTATACACCTGCGCGGTTGAAGATACTGTTACCTTGTACAAAGGAGAAGAAAGCGCTCAAATCAAATCCGTAAGCAGAGAACGTATTGGTTAAACCACCTGTCCAATCAGGATTGGATTTACCAACTACCATTCTTTGTGCTTTAGAGAAATCTGAAGTTGTTTTACCAGCAGCATCGAGATATAATGCATCTCCGGTTTGCGGATCTACACCTGCAAATTTAGGCATGTAGAAAACACCGATTGGTTGTCCTTCTACAGCTCTCTGTTCTTTATTAGCTGATTCAATGATCTGTCCTCTGATATCCTTTACGCGGTTTTTATTATAAGAAAGGTTCAGAGAAGTGTTCCATTTGAAATTACGGCTATTGATATTGATGCTGTTCAGCAAAATTTCCACCCCTTTGTTTTCCATGTTACCAATATTCAGATATTGGAAATCATAACCGGTAGAATATGGCAGGTTAGCCTTCAGCAACAAATCTGATGTTTGCTTGTTATAGTAATCTACTTCCCCACTCAGGCGGTTATCAAACAAACCGAATTCCACACCCACGTCAAATTGTTTTGTTTTCTCCCATTTCAGATTCGGGTTACCCATCTGATATGGCCGATATCCAGGTAACTGAGGATAAGAAGTTGGCTGCAACAATGTTAAATACCTGTTTTCACCAATTTCCGCATTACCTGTTGTTCCATAGCTCACGCGGAGTTTCAGGAAGTTCAGTGTTTTATTATCTTTCAGGAAGTCTTCCTGGGAAGCTACCCAGCCCAATGATGCAGCAGGGAACCAACCATAACGGCTATTCGGACCAAAACGGGAAGATCCATCTGAACGTAAACTTACAGAGGCAAGGTATTTTTCTTTATAAGCATAGGTAGCTCTTCCAAAATAAGAAAGGAAAGTATAACGCTGTGCAGTAGAGTTGCCATAAGTAATAGAAGCTGCTGCTACCAGCTTTTTGATGATATCTGAAGGGAACAATTCTCCGCTCACTTCAGTAGTTGAGAAGTCGTTTTGCAGATAGCTCATACCAGCAGTCACACTCAGGTTGTGATCTTCACCTAATTTAGGTGTGAGTGTAAAGTAGTTGTTGGTATTCAGTGATACGTTCTGTATGTAGTTAGAAGAAGCCCCTCCCTTACCCAAAGCATCAGATGCTTTGATACCAATGTATTGATCTTCTGTAAGGCTGGAGATATCAGCACCCAATTCCGAACGGAAGGTTAAGATGGGCAGTATTTTATAGTTCAGGAATACATTACCTAAAGTACGGAAAGTTACCTGCCTGTTAGAGTTGAACTGTGCATCCCACAAACCATTAGGATAAAGCGTATTGTTATTGATCGCTCCGGTAGAATCACGCAATGGCGACAATGGCGTTTGTGCTACCAGCTGGCTGGGTGTAGAGAAAATATTATCATTGCTTACACGATCCAGTTGAGAACGACTTACATTCAGATTCATACCGAAAGACACCTTGTCTGTAGCATTATGTTCGAGGTTTAAACGGCCACCATAACGAACAAATTTGTTATTGATTACAATGGCTTCCTGGCTATTGTAGAATCCTGATACATAGAATCTGGTTTTCTCCGTACCGCCTGAAGCAGATAAATCTAACTGCTGTGCATGCGCCGGATTTCTGAATTGTGCTTTTTCCCAGTTAGTACTATAACCCAGTTTATTAAAGTCTTTACCCAGTGCCAGTTCAGACATTGCTCCATCTACTTCATCCGTGAAGTAAGCGATGGCGGCAGCTTCAGTAGGAAAAGGCAATCCATCATCAGTGTAAACATCTCCATTTGCAAACGCAGTCTTACCATCATTTGCCGCTCTTTCGTGAAGCAGTGTTACATATTGTTTAGCATCCAGAAAGCCTCTCATAGTAGTTGGCTTTCCCCAGCTGGTGTTAGCGTTAAGTTCTATTTTAGTCCTTTCTCCGGATCTTCCTTTTTTGGTAGTGATCAGGATTACACCATTGGAACCACGGGCACCATAGATAGCCGTTGCAGCCGCATCTTTCAACACATCGATAGACTCGATATCATTAGGGTTGATATCAGCCATTGGGTTAGTAGGATCATTGTTTACATCTGTCTGGCTGGTAGAGTTTACCGGCATTCCATCTACTATATAAAGCGGCTGGCTGTTCGCAGAGATAGAAGACGTACCACGGATACGTACTTTAATACCTTGTCCAACTTTACCACTTCCGGATTCGATAACCACACCAGGTGTTTTACCCTGGATAGCTGATTCAAGGCTTACTACCGGCTGATTCTCTATTTCCTTGGCCGCAATTTTACTCACCGCACCTGTCAGATCACGTTTGTTTTGGGTACCATAACCCACTACCACCACTTCTGAGAGGTCTTTATTGCCTGCTGATAAGCTTACATTAATTGTTTTCTGATTGCCTATCACTATTTCCTGGTCAGTATAACCCACAAAAGAAAATACCAGGGCGGCGCCTTTATCAGACACCTCAAGCTTATAGGTACCGTCTCCTGAGGTTAACGTTCCCGTATTTGTACCTTTTACTTTCACAGTAACGCCAGGCAGGCCGCTACCGTCTTTCTGATCGGTAACCCTACCATTAATTTGTCTTGACTGGGCAAATGTCAAGGTGCATAGGAACAACAACATGCCCACCATCGAGTAGAATCGCAACATGGTTCTTAGTTTAGATTTTGAGTTATGAACAGCAGTTTGATAAACATTTGGCTGATGAGGTACTTTTGGGCCTTATCAATATTTCTTTAAGCAAAAACAAGCAATGCACACCGACAGTACACAATCTGACACAGGCGGATCACTAAAAATTGGCTGAATTCACATTCAGAGTTTAAAAATATAAAAAATATTTGATTCTCTTAACAAAATGTTAACGGATAGTTTTAACCTTGATAACTAAAAAAATAGGCTCCAGCTAAAAGCTGGAGCCTATCGCTCATATAAATATATTATATATCTTAATCCCGGTTCCGGGCTCCCATATAAATCAGGATGTATTGAAATAAAGTGGCCATTGAAGCCAATGCAGCTACTACATAAGTCATGGCAGCCCACCAGAGGGCATTCTTCGCCTTATCATGCTCAGCCGTTCTCATTACCTGGCTACTATCTAACCAGGCCAGCGCCCGGCGGGAGGCATCAAACTCCACCGGCAGCGTTACCAGGGCAAATAAGGTGGTGATTCCGAAAAGGATAATACCCCCCAGGAGTAACTGAGGGAAGGTGTTTATAAGCAGAATACCGCCCAATAATACCCATGAAACGATACTGGAACTGACTTGTACGGCAGGCACCAGCTTAGACCGGAGTCCGAGGAAAGGGTAAGCGGCAGCATGCTGTACGGCGTGTCCACATTCATGGGCAGCTACCGCGGCGGCAGCCACATTAGCACCATTGTACACGTCCGGGCTCAGATTCACGGTTTTGTCGGCCGGATTGTAGTGGTCAGACAGGAAACCTTCTGTTTCCCTGACCTGAACATCATATATCTGATTGTCTTTCAGCATCTTATCCGCAATTTGCTTACCTGTCAATCCGGAAGAGGTGGGTATTTGGCTGTAAGCCTGGAACTTACTTTTGAGTACATAGCTTACCAGCATACTGATCCCCACAAAAATCAGCGATAAAAACATGATTCCAGGTGTCATATTACGTTAAATTTGGTGCAAAGAGGGGCGCAAATATCTCACCAGATCCTCCCTTTTAAGTTTTATTTAGCACTTGTCTGCCATCCCTTCCTTTTGTCTAAAAATTATAAATTTAACACTGCCACTTTGGCGTAAAAATTATTTTTTTCAGCAAAAAGGCGTCTGTTTGTCATTTAAAAAAATGTCTCTTATTAGCTTTTTTTCATATGCAAAAATCATCAACATCAACCCTATTTATCAACATTTTACGAGCCTCCAATGAAAGTAATATTGGATAAAAACAAGCGCTGAAACAAGCGATGGCAGCCACTTTGTTAGATATGACAGGTAGCTCAAAAGTTATTCACATCAATTAAATAAACTTTTTTATTCTGAAGCCATTTTGTAATTTAGACCTGAATTTAATGGGTTAGTAAGTAGAAAGAGTCAGCGGAATCTTCCGTTTGGCTCTTTTCTCTTTTTATACCTTTTTCCTCCCGTTTTATCACTTCTCTTTTTATGTTTTTGATGCAATAAGTATAAAACCACTTACTTTGTATGCATCCTGTTTTTAAAAAATTATGAGTAAAATAAGAACTGCTTTTTTCTGCCAGAATTGTGGATACGAATCAGCGAAATGGAATGGAAAATGTCCTAGTTGCGGCGAATGGAATACGTTTGTCGAAGAAAGAGTACAAAAAGATATTCCACAGAAGCAACAAGACTGGAAAAACAATGACTCCACGACTACCCGCACACATAAAATTATCAATCTTGCTGAAGTAGTTACCCGGGAAGAAGAAAGAATATTAACCCCCGACAACGAATTAAACCGCGTGCTGGGAGGCGGCATAGTGGCTGGTTCGCTGGTATTGGTAGGCGGAGAACCCGGCATTGGGAAGTCTACTCTCTTCCTGCAAAATGCACTACAGCTGAAGCATATTAAAACACTTTACATCAGCGGTGAAGAATCTGAACAACAGATTAAAATGCGTGCCGACCGCATACAAAATTCCAATGAGCAATTTTACCTGCTCACGGAAACATCTACGCAAACAATTTTCCAGGAAATAAAAAAATTACAGCCACAGCTGGTGATTGTAGATTCCATTCAAACACTACATTCTCCTTTTATAGAATCAGCACCCGGCAGTGTATCACAAATCAGGGAAACGACCGCAGAATTACAACGCTTTGCCAAAGAAAGTAACACCCCCGTATTCCTGATCGGACATATCACCAAAGATGGCTCTATTGCAGGCCCCAAAGTGCTGGAACACATGGTGGATACGGTACTCCAGTTTGAAGGAGATCAGCATTATGCCTACCGCATCCTGCGTACCATTAAGAACCGCTTTGGTTCTACTGCAGAACTGGGCATATACGAAATGACCGGCACAGGACTCCGTCAGGTCACCAACCCCTCTGAAATTCTCATCTCACAACGGGAAGACCTCCTCAGTGGTGTAGCCATATCTGCTACCATGGAAGGCATGCGCCCACTCCTGGTGGAAGTACAGGCACTTGTTACCCAATCTGTTTATGGTACTCCGCAACGTACGGCTACCGGGTTTGATCTTCGCCGGTTGCAATTACTGTTGGCCGTGCTGGAAAAACGAGGTGGATTCCATTTCGGCGTAAAAGATGTATTCCTCAATATTGCCGGAGGCATCCGCGTGGAAGATCCTGCCATTGACCTGGCAGTATTATGTGCGCTCCTCTCTTCCTATGAAGATAATGCCATTCCTCCGAAGATTTGCTTTTCGGGAGAAGTAGGACTGAGTGGAGAAATAAGGGCCGTGAACCGTATTGAACAAAGGATTGCAGAAGCAGAAAAACTCGGTTTCGAAAAAATATTTATCTCCCGTTATAACAAGAAAGGCATTGATTTTAGTAAATTCCATATTGAAGTAATTGCCGTAGGAAGAGTGGAAGAAGTATACCAGCGATTATTTTAACAACAACCATATTCTACTTTTAAAACCATTTCATGCTTACCAGTTTGTTATCCCCACTGGTTCACCTGTTTTATCCGCATTGCTGCGAGTTATGCGGTACGGACTTACCCCCAACAGATGAACTCTTATGCCTGCGTTGTATCCAGGCATTACCCCTCACCCACTTTCATCGGTACCGGCATAATCCGGTAACCAAAGTATTCAGTGGCAGAGTGCCTGTACAACAAGCCACGGCAACGTATTATTACAGTCAGTCGTCCGGCATACAGCAACTCATCCATCTCTTTAAATACCGGCAACGCCGTGATATTGCAGCGTGGCTGGGAAGGCAAACCGGTTATCAACTCCAGGAGAGCTCCTGGATTGGCGACATTGATATGCTGGTGCCGGTGCCGTTGTTTCCCCGTAAGGAAAAAACCAGGGGGTACAACCAGGCTACCGTGCTGGCGCATGGCATTGCACAGGTGATTCCCTTGCCAGTGCACCCCACTACACTTTCCCGGCAGCAGTTTACCTCTACCCAAACCAAAAAAGGGCGAACAGACCGCTGGCAAAACGTATCCACGGCCTTTAAAGTCAATGACCACCTCCCGGCAGATACACACGTATTACTAATAGATGATGTGATCACCACGGGCGCCACTACGGAAGCTTGCTGCACCGCCCTGCTACAGGCAGGCGCCAGGGTAAGTGTATGTTGCGTGGCTTATGCCTGGAAATGAGCCAGAAAAACTTCCCTTTTTTTGAAAGGGGAATGTTAACTTTACAACTACGGCCAACCGCTATTAAATTTTAATCAGTCTTTTAAAAAACGTTTATATGTTCAGGTTAGCAATACTATCTATGGTAATGTTTTTTGCCTCTTCTCATCTATACGACTTCAAAGTAGAAGCTGTTGACGGCGGAAAAATAGACTTCTCCAAATACAAAGGAAAAAAAGTCTTAATCGTTAATACCGCTTCTCTCTGTGGTAATACACCACAATACGAAGGACTCGAAAAACTTTACAAGAAATACCAAAACAAACTGGTGATTGTTGGTTTTCCGGCTAACAACTTCGGATCTCAGGAACCCGGTAGCAACAAGGAAATACAGGAATTCTGCACTAAAAAATATGCAGTAAGTTTTCCGATGGCCGCAAAAATTTCTGTGAAAGGCGCCGATATACATCCGCTATATAAATGGCTGCTGGAAGAAAGTAAAGCCAAACATTTCGAACCAGCTGAAGTAACCTGGAATTTCCAGAAATATTTGCTGGACGAAAAAGGCAATCTTGTAGCGGTATTTTCTCCCAAAACTCAACCTGAGTCTGCGGAAGTTATTGCTGCTATAGAAAAGTAATTGCTGTCGTCTTTTTTCTTCCCGTTGCCAACTTTGTGTATTAAAAGCTCTTTGCAGCTGCCTACGTTAGCGTATGTGCGTTAACGTAGGTGTGTTGTATTTTTTATTCACAATTGCGCAACCGTATTCCATGAAGCACCAATTTACCCCTACTAAAAACACCTGGCTGTTGACAGCCTTTGCCTGCATTTTACTGTTTCTCTCCGCTTGTCAAAACACTGTAGACGATCCATCCCTTTCCTGTCCCGGGTTAAAAATGACGACCACCATTAATAACCATGTCAATGTAATGCTTTTTTCCAGTGGCGTTATATTCCGCTCTAACACAGATAGTGGCGGACTTAAACTGCTGAACATGGAAACGGCATCAGATTCTGTTAAGATTGCCTTCAATCTCACGGATGGGATGTTTAGTGAAAATGCGATGAAGAATGACAGTCTCCACCTCGACACCTTCTACTTTCCCCATCACGGAGCACCTGGAAAAGGTTTGGTGATTGCCTCCATCCTCAATAACAATGGCAAGTTTGATTTGCTGACCACAGACACCTCACAGATTATTATTAACAAGGTAAATACCAGGGCGCAGACAATTTCAGGGAGATTCTTTTTTATGGCCAACAACAGAACCGTTACGGGTCAGGGTACATTTGATAATGCCTGCTATGTATCGCTGCAATAATCCTGGTTAGCCCCCTTTTTATTATCTTGCGCCCATGCTATTTTCAGATATTATAGGACAGGCTGAGGTAAAGCAACAGCTCATTCAATCCGTTCAGCATAACCGGCTTAGTCATGCCATGATACTGCTCGCTCCCGAAGGCGCGGGTGGGCTTCCCCTGGGCCTGGCGTTTACCCAGTATCTTGTTTGTGAAAATAAACAGGACCAGGACGCCTGTGGTCAATGTGCGGCCTGTACCAAAGCATCCCAGTTTGTACATCCGGATATTCATTATTCCTACCCTGTTATTCCGCGTAAAGCGGGCGACAAGCCAATCAGTACCGATTATATCAGCGAATGGCGGGAATTTGTGGTATCGCAGCCCTATGGCAATGCATACGACTGGTTACAGTTTATAGGTGCCGAAAACAAGCAGGGAAACATTACTGCCACCGAGTGCCAGGATATTATTCATAAACTGAACCTGAAAAGTTTTGAAAGCGGCTATAAAATCCTCGTGATGTGGATGCCCGAATACCTCGGTAATGAGGGTAACCGGCTATTGAAATTGATTGAGGAGCCTCCCCAAAACACGCTTTTTATTCTCGTGGCCGAAAACCAGGAGCAAATATTAGCCACCATCTTATCAAGAACACATCTTATTAAAATAAATCCGCTGGCAAAAGCCGATATGGTGACTGCACTCCAGGAAAGGAGCAATTTGCCGGCGGCCAAAGCCCAGCAAATTGCCACCCTCACGGCAGGAAACTACCGGGAAGCACTCTACCTGCTGCAGCACTCAGAAGATGACTATCATGAGCTGCTCCGGAACTGGCTCAATCATTTATTTACCGGAAACCGGGTGGCCCTGCAGGAATGGATAGAAGGCATCTCCAGCGCCAAAACCGGGCGGGAAAACCAAAAACAGTTCCTCCGTTACTTCATTAACCTGATGGAACACACCCTCCGGTTGCAATACCTGGATAAAAGCCAACTGGCTTTTTCCCCTGAGGAAATGGACTTTGCCGCCAAGCTGGCCAAACTGGCCAACCTGGACCAAATGCAGGAAATTACCGAGGCCCTGAACAATGCCAGTTACTATATTGAACGGAACGCCAACGGAAAGATGCTATTTCATGCCCTGTCCATCAAGCTCCAATATATATTTAAAAAGAAACCTTTGCCAGTAATGTAATTACCGGGCATCCCGAAGGGCTTATCAGCTGCTTTTCCCTATCTTTGTTGCTTCCGGCCTTTTGTTTTTCTGAAAGGAAAAACGTATTTTGAAGAACTGGAATAACCTGAAATGCTTATTTATAAAATTTAAACTAATTAATAATATGGCTTGTGCCGGATGTGGTACGGGTGTGGATGGGAAGCCGTCAGGATGCAAGAGTAATGGAGGATGCAGCACAGGAGGTTGTAACAGACTGAATGTATTTGACTGGTTGTCCAATATTCCCCTTGGTGATAGCTTAGCACCATTTGACATTATAGAAGTAAGTTTTAACAACGGCAGCCGCAAAGACTTTTTCCGAAATGTGACCAAACAACTCTTTGATAAAGGAGAAATGGTAACAGTAGAAGGAGTAAGCGGATTTGACGTTGGTACAGTGAGCCTGACAGGCGAACTGGTAAAACTACAAATGAAGAAGCGACGCGCGGAAGATACACCCGAAGTAAAAAAAGTCTTACGCCGTTCAACTAACGACGACCTGCAACGAATGAGTGACAACAAGTCACGCGAGAAAGAGGCCCTTATTAAATCAAGAGCCTTAGCCCGTAATCTCGGACTTGAAATGAAACTCGCAGAAGTGGAAATCCAGGCCGATGGCCGGAAAGCCACCTTCTTCTACACCGCAGATGATCGCGTTGATTTTAGAGAATTAATTAAAGTATATGCCTCTGAATTCAGGGCCAAGGTGGAGATGCGCCAGATTGGTGCCCGCCAGGAAGCCGGAAAAGTAGGAGGTATCGGCAGCTGCGGCAGGGAGTTATGTTGCTCCACGTGGTTGTCTGATTTCAAAAGCGTGAATACTACCGCTGCCCGTTACCAGAACCTGTCTATCAACCAGGCGAAGTTATCAGGACAGTGTGGTCGTTTGAAATGCTGCCTGAACTACGAACTGGACACTTACCTCGATGCCCTGAAAGACTTCCCTGAAGATGCTGATAACATTGAAACTGCCGGCGGCGTAGCCCACCTGCAGAAAAGGGATATCTTCAAAAGCCTCATGTGGTACTCCTACGAAGGCAGCAACAAACAATATCCGCTTACCATTGCCCGCGCCAAAGAAATACGGCTGCTCAACAGGCAGGGTATTAAACCGGATGACCTCAAACCTGTAGAAGTGGTAACCGCCAAACCAAAAGAAGCGGACCTCGGATACGCGGACGTGGTAGGGTTAATCAGTCTGAAATCTCTCGAAAAAACTGCGCAGAAGCGGAAACAGAAAGACAAAGACAAACAAAAACAACAAAAATCCGGCGAACCGAAACAAGGTCAGGGCACTACTGGTCAACCCAGAACGGAGCAAGCTCCCAAAGGTGGACAAAGACCGGACAATCGCCAGCAACAAGAGCGTAAACCCAAACCGGAAAACCGTCCGCAGCAACAACGGCAGCAAGGTGGTAATCAGCCTAAACAAGGTCGGGACCAACAACCCCGCCCTGAGCGTCCGGAACGTTCTGAACGTCCTGAACAGGGAGCCCGGCAACAGCAAGGCCCCAGACAACAACAGGCGCCAAAGCCATCTGGCGGGCAACAACCCGAACAACCCGGCGGACAACAACCCGGACAAGCGCCCAGACAAGATAGGCGCCCACCGCGGCACAAACACCGACCAGGTAATCCAAATAAGCATAACAATCCTGAAAAGGATAACAAATAACAATAAAAAAGACAACCATGATGGTTGTCTTTTTTATTTGCCGAATGCAATCTGTACTTAAAAATAAAAGGCCGCCCAGACGAGGCAGCCTTTGTTAACAATTGGTTTTTGCTTATGAGAAAATTTTAAATATACTCTTTTATCTCTCCACACAAAATCAACCACACAGCTGCCTCTTACTGCTTCTTACACGAACCTATGCTTCATTTTCAAACAGTAACTTATAATAATTCATGTTGGTAGCTTCATCAAACCCACGCTCTATCATTTCGCGGTTGCCGTGAATATACACATGAAAGTTCTTATCCAGTTTCAATATGCTCTTAAATACTTTCTGCTGTTTCTTTACAGCAGGTGCGGATATTTCAAATTCGTCAGGGATATCTTGCTGAAAATGACTCGCGTACTCGTTCCTATATTCTTTAAAAGAAGCGATGGCATCAGGATGCCCCAGTACTTCTTTGGCAAAATCGTCTAATTGGAATTGTTCTTTTTCTTTAAAATAAGCGGCTGATTTATTTAACAGATCTACCTGATCTACCCTATCCATCTCATATTCTGTTGGCAGCTTATTATGTATAAACAGTTTACACATGTCTACCGCTGTTTCTGTCTGGTGGTAACTATCCTCGCGGCGCTGTACCTGCAGAAAGGCATCTTTCCAGTATACAGCCTCTGATTGTTTGCTGTTACTATCTATAATGCTCACCTTAAAGCCCTCAGATTCCTCTGTATTAAAAACAAGACAACCTTTATCCAGCTTATTAATGTTTATACCATCTTCATAGTTCACCTGGTAATTTTCGTCTGCCAGAAAGACTTTTAAATAGGTATCGCGGTTCTCTGACTTAAAAATGCCAATGGCCTCCACTTCTTCACCATCCACCTGACACTTGCTAAAATAGGCTATATACAGCTCTCCTCCTTTAATTTTAGGATGGGTGGAATGTTTATATAGATGCCTGGCAATATTAACTGACTGCTCCTGGAATTCGTTTTGGTCAGTAAATATACGTCGACAATATTGAAAAATTTCATTCAATTGTATATCTGCGTCGTGCCGGAACCGGAAATACTCCGCAGCATTGGCAAAAGGCTGAATAAAATAAGTTAGCAATAACTGGCTGATCGTTTCATCCTCCAGCTGCAAAGGCGCCTTGGAACAGAGTAAGGCCTCATCATTAGAGGAGTTTCCCACCTTGTGAATAGTTAGTTGCGCCAAATCTTTAAACTCCGAAACATGGATCATGGGCGCAAAATTAATAAATTAGTTGACAGCCAAAAGAACAGTCCCAACTGGTAATTAATTCTTGATAATTTCATTACATAAATATTCTCCTCTTCTTAATACACAGAAAAATCCCAAACAGTTCCTTAATTTAAAGTTTCAAAATACGACGCACATGAGAAAACAAATATGCCTGCTCGCCATCATGACTGGCTGGGGTTTGCCTATGATGGCACAACAACCCGGCTCCGCCAGGCCCCTGTACGAAGCCCGGGACCTGACTGCTGAAAACATGTTTTCCACCAATATTGAAGGACCGAACTTTGACAAAGCAGGCAATTTCTATGTTGTAAATTTTAAACAAGATGGTACCATAGGTAAAATAAATACCCATACCGGCGCCGGCGAAGTATTCGTGACCCTCCCGGATAGCAGCGTTGCCAATGGAGTACACTTCAACAGCAAAGGCACCATGCTCCTGCCAGATTTCATTAAACACAATGTATTGGCAGTAGATATGAAAACAAAAAAGGTCAGCGTATATGTCCATTCCGATCAGTTTAATCAACCCAATGATCTTTGCGTAAACAGCAAAGACCAGATCTTTGTATCTGATCCCAAATGGGCCAATAACACCGGACAACTCTGGCGTATTGATGCCAACCGCATTCCCGTATTACTGGAGGCCAATATGGGGACCACCAACGGTATTGCCCTCAGCCCGGACGAAAAAACCCTGTATGTAAATGAAAGCGTACAACGCAAAGTATGGAAATACACAGTAGACAAGGCGGGCAACATTTCCCATAAAACCTTATTCGCCAGCTTTCCCGACTTTGGGTTTGATGGCATGAAATGCGATAAGGCCGGTAACCTTTATATTGCCCGCTGGGGCAAAGGTGTAATCGCTATGATGTCGCCCCAGGGCGCATTAATCCGCGAAATACCCCTGAAAGGGAAACAATGCAGCAATCTTGCTTTTGGAGACAAAGACAAGAAAACGGTGTATGTAACCCTGCAGGACAGAAAATGCGTGGAAACATTCAGGGTAGCCATTCCGGGGAAATAAGAATAGCTTTTTAGCAAAATGCAGCGAAGACATAAGCAAGTAAAATATACTACCGCCTATGTCTTCGCTGCATTTTGTTAAAAGCTAAAAGCCAACAGCTAATTCCTTATAATCAATATTTTCCCTTTATTCTTTGGAACCAGGATGCTGGCATCTTTTGTAAATACCTGCCCCTGTTGGAAATTGCGTATGTCCGGCGCCGTTATTACTGCGGTGGCCGGGTTGATGCCCAACGCTTTCCAATCGATCGTTAACTGGATGCTGGTATCTTCTGCTGCCCAGCTGGCAATGGAAACCAGTACCGCACCATCCTTCTTATAGATAGTAGCTGGCACCAACGGGTTGCTGGTTTTAACCGGGTTATTTTCTACCCAATAGCCGATCATTTTTGTACCCTGCATACCGAAGTCATCCCACACTTTCCAGATAGGACGTGGATCTGAATTTTCTGTCCATGGCATGCGGTTAGTCATACCATACACCATTCCACGCCATTGGTTTCCGCCATCCTGTAGCATTTCGCCCATCAGGCCAAACGGAATACCACTCACTTCGGTGAGGAAAAAGTCGGGGCTATTGTTTTCGTAATCGAAGTATTCTCCAAACCACAACCGGTTCAGGTAGGGGAAATGCTCCATATACAACACCGCGCTGTTAATGAAACCATCAGATTTGTTGTACTGGTTAGCAGAATGCAGGTCAATAATACCCGGATGGTTATCTTTGGTCAGCACTCTTTTCACGCGTTTCATTGTTACGCGGTCAAAGGCAACGTCATCAAGATAGATACCATCTATGCCTACGTTCTGTACCAGCCAGTTCATACCTTCCACATAGTAATTATGCCAGCGGTTCATACCACTGTTGATAATAGCGGCATCTTTAAACTCCGGCACAAACCAGGCAGCGATGTAGTCTTTCCCCACATGCTCCTGCAGCCAGGAGAAGCCACCACCTTTACCGGGGCTATATACCTCATGGCCCAGGCTACGCAATGGAAACGTTTCCCAGGCGTGATTAGACAATTCTCTTACCGTGTTATAAATCTTTACCTTCAGCCCCTTGTTGTGTGCTTCGTCTATATAAGACTTCATCTTTTTCCATTCAATGAAGGGATAATTGATCCAGGGATTGATATCGTTACCGTGGTGAATATTGACTACGGTGGCACCGGTAGCCTTGATGCTATCCAGGTTGTTGTACCGGTGATAGAAACGGGTAGACCACTGGAAATCAGTGTTAACAGGATGGAACGGCGTAATGATCAGGTGGAAGTTATAATACAATACTTCTCCTTTCTGCAATGTTCTTTCGCCGCTATAGCTGTTTACCAGGATCGCCTTCCCTTTTTCGCCGATGGTGATACCGCCTTTGTCGCCATTGCCCCAGGAAGTGGGCAGCAGCAAAGGTTTCTGGAGATAGAAGTTGGTATTCAGGGGACGTACATAGTTTTCATCCCGGAGATTAAATTGAATACCTGCATTTACGTCTCCAATCCAGGCGCCGTCCTGGTTTTTATTCTTTACATCCCATTTCCAGTCAATCTTTTCAGGACGTAGTCCTCCTTTCTGATTCAGGCCCATCATGTATTTGGCGGCTCCTTTATCAAAAGGCAGGTGCATCGTAATTTCTTTGAGAGATATGTCCTCCAGTGCCGTCACTTTTACGGTATAATCCAGGAAGCCATCAAATTCCAGGGAGGCGCTTACGTCCATCTGCAGGCCGTTGGTAGTATTCACCGCCTGCCAGCTTACTTTACCTGCTTCTTTGGAAGTAATTTGCCAGCCATTGTTTTTCCATGTCAAATCCTTACCGGTGGCGGCAGCGATGAAATGGAAGTGTACCGGCTCTGTGAAAATATTCTTCGCCTGGGTGGATAACTCCGTCATTTCAGGGGTAAAGAAGGTTTGTATCTGTGCAGGGAAGCCATCTTTATTAATGCCAACTTTACGGCCCAGCAAACTGATGACACTGTCTTTTACTTCCAGCGGTGTGTAAGGGGCAATCAAAGAATTATCCTGCGCCAGTGTGGAGTTCAGCCATTTTAAGCGGGTTTGTTTCCAGGGCTCATTGAAGCCGCCGTTAACCGCTAGTTTATTCGTTATGGTCAGCGTAATTCTTACCGGCATAGCGGGCATACCAGCAGCGTTGAGCGTGGCAGTTCCTTTATACACCCCGGCTGTAGCTGATTCCGGCACATCTATACCACACCATAATGCCTGGACCTGATTAGCCGGAATATTCACCTTAGCAGTAAACGGTTGGGCATCGTAGGTAGTACCGTTGGTATTAATGCAATTTAGCTGCGAAGCCGGAATGGTTTTACCGCCAGGTGCGGTCAGATCGGCAAAGGTGATTTGCACATCTTTCATATCATGCAGTGCATAAATACCCAGTTGGAAAGCATAGTACTCTCCCCTGTCGGCCTCGCCTGTAAAGGATTGCGACGGCCCTTTCTTTATCCAGCGTTGCGGTAAATCATCCGTCATTTTAATAGGAAACTGCCTGTCTTCCGGAAACATAATGTATCCTGCTCCCGGGTGTTTCAGCAATAACTGTTGCTTTTCAGTAGCAGTAGCAATTACTTCCATGGGGTAAAAGCTGTTGAAAGCATCAATGGCTTCCATTTCTTTTACGATAGCATTGGGCTTCATACCAGCGGGGATAGCCTGCAGCCAGCTGTTATCAGCCGTTTGTTCCGGCGCCAGGTAGATGCCTTTCGGATAATTATCCCGGCCTTCATTTTTAGAAGGCAGGTAATATATATAGTAATCGCCTTTCCCGGAGGTAGGTTCAAAGCAGATATCGCCCTGTTCACGGGTGAGCGCCAACGTTTTTACGTTGGTTATTTTTTGTTTCGTTTTGGCATCCTGGACAATAATGCGTTTTGCTTCCGGATGTTCGTCGCGGCGGCGCCAGGGAATTACAACACGGGCGACCTTAGCGGCACCGTTAAAGCTAACTACCACCCGGTGGTTACCGAGGGAATCCGCGTTCCAGCTGTTATTGCCGGAGGTGTATTTCAGTTCCTGGGCTACGGCCGATGTCAGGATACCAAATGTAAATCCTGCCAGCAGCAAGCCTTTCCTGAAATTACGGGAATGGTGGTTGATCTGATACATGAAAGAAGATAAGTTTTTAAATGTTCACTGGTTATAAATTTACTATTGTTGTGCCTTCTTTTCGGGATTATTTTATAAAAGCAAAAGCCCCTTTTACGGGGCTTTTTGCAGGATATTTTATTGAAGTGGATTCTGTACAAGGTTTGGATCCAGCAGGATTTCCTGCTCAGGAATAAAGTGTACAACACTTGCATCAGTGTACTTCACCGTTTGTGGATTGGTTTGTACTCCCGGATAGTTCCGGTACAGATTCCTGTTATTCCGGAACAAATCAAATGCACGATGTGTTTCAAATGCCAGCTCCAGGCGGCGCTCATCCAATACTACATCCAGTACAGACGCATAACCCTGGAGATCAGGCAGCGTGAATAATGCGGCACCACTTAAACCGGCCCGTTTACGAATGATATTCACATCTGCAATAGCGGCATCATTATTACCCAGTTTGGCATTGGCTTCCGCACGAATCAGGTACATTTCGGCCAGGCGCAGTACCACCGGAGAACTCAGCGTAGGTACGTTATCCTGGTTAGAGTATTTCAGGATATACCATTTAGGTACGCCATTACGGGTAGCCAATACTTTGTTACCATTAGCATCTGTTGTGTACACTGCCTGTACAAACTTGTTCCTGATATCTTCCGGATGTTTATGGAGTAAATCGAGATATGACTGGGAAGCATATATTTCACCGTATCCCATACCGCCCGGAGACATATAATACATAGAGCCGATAGAGCCCCAGGTGCGGTCATCCTGTAAGGTATGATGAATCGCAAAAATTGTTTCCCGGTTATTCTCATTACTCTTGGTGTAATATCCTGGCATGTCGGAAGTGCCGGTCAACGTATAGACGCCGGAGTTAATAACAGAGTCCGCATAAATACGGGCAGAATCATTTTTCTCCATATACAGGTATACTCTTGCCAGCAAGGCCTGTGCGGCAGCTTTGGTAGCATAGCTGTTGGTATTGGAGTTATCCATCAGGTCTTTTCCTTTTTTCAGATCGGCTACGATCTGACCATATACCTCTTTCACGGTACTACGTTTAGGCAATGCCGTTATATCGAATTTGGTAACAACAGGTATGCCCAGGTTGGTTTCCGGATTCTGGGTATAAGGACGACCAAATGTTCTTACCAGGCCAAAATGAACGAAAGCGCGGATAAACAGGTTTTCACCAATCATTTGGTCAATAGCGGCCGACTTCCCTTCTGTCATCACTGCCAGCAGTTTGTTGGTGCCATTGATCGCTTTATAGCCCATACGCCAAATCTGCAGCGCATTGCCCTGGTTGGTCAGATGACCGTATGTATAAGAGTAAAATAAAGGATCAGTAGTGGCTCCGCTCAGTGATACGTCATCACTGGGGAATTCTCCCATCTGGAAATAGTTACGTGTGAAGTTTTCTTCTTTCAATAATGCATAATTACCCACCGTGGCTGCCGGCCATTTGGTTGGATCTTTCAGGATGACATCATCTCCCAGTGCACTATACGGTTCTTTCTTCAATGAGCAGGAAGTAGCTACAGATAATAACAACAGGCCTGCAATATATTTTGATATGTGATTCATGATTAATTTCTTTTAGCTCCTGTTAAAAATTAATTTCAAGCCCTGCAAACCATTTGGTGCTGGATGGGTATTTTATAGAGTTGATACCACGATCATCTACTTCCGGATCCAGGCCAGAGAATTTGGTAGCAGTCCACAGGTTGTCGCCGCCAATAGAAATCCTGGCATTTCCTACATGTATGCGGTCCAGCCAGGCTTTAGGCAGTGAGTAGCTCAGGTTCACGTTTCTTAAACGCAGGTAGCTGCCGTCTTCCAGGAAACGGGAAGACGGTTTATGCGAATTTTTGTTGCCTTTGATTTTGAACAACGGATGGGTGGCATTGTCACCGGGCTTTTGCCAACGGTTCCAGCCTTTATCCAGTTCCATCATATTATAAGTATAGTAAGCCCCATCATTATCCATTAATTCGCGGGTGTTGTTATACACCTGGTTGCCGGAAACAAAAGACAGGAAAGCACTCAACTGGAATCCTTTGTAAGACCAGGTATTACGCATACCACCAAAGAATTTCGGAGTGGCGGAACCTACAATCTGCAAGGATGCATCGTTATAGTTATTGGTAGTGGTTTTGCTGGTTACTTTACCGTTAGCATCGGTGATCAGTTTTTCCCAGAGTGGATCTCCATTGGCGGGATCTACCCCAGCCCATTTACGCATGTAAAAACTGCGCATGTCTTGTCCCTGACGCAGTACAAAATAACCGCTGATGGGATCTATGATCTGATTTTTACCACCATACAAATCAATTACGCTGTTTTTATTAAAGCCGATATTGAAATCGGTGCTCCACTTAAATTCGCCTACCAGGTTGTCGGTACTGAGGTTGATTTCAATACCTTTATTCCGCACCGATCCTACGTTCTGCGAGATATAGCTATAGCCGGCAGTTCCGGGGAGTGGCACATTAAACAGGAGGTCCTTATTATCTTTCTGATAAAGTTCTACTGTCAGATTAATCCGGTTAAACAAGCCCAGATCTATACCTATGTTGGTATTATAGGCTTTCTCCCAGGAAAGATTAGGCACATTGTAAATGCTTTGGTTAGCGCCGGGAAATCCATTGTATTGGGTGTTGATAGCATAAGCACCAATAGCGCTGTAATCATTGATTTCGGCGTTACCGGTAGTACCGTAGCTGGCTCTCAGTTTCAGATTGGTAATAGCTTTGATTGGTTTGATAAAGCTTTCCTCTGAGATTGCCCAGGAAGCACCGAAAGCATAGAAGTTACCATATTGCTGATTCGCGCCAAACTTGGATGATCCATCTCTTCTGAAGGAAGAAGTAAAGTAGTACTTATAATCGTAGTTATAATTGGCCTGTACAAAGTAAGAATTGAACGTACGGGCAAATTTGGTACCGCCAATAGACATAGGCGCAGAAGTACCATCCAATACATTCACGCCCTGTATAATGCCTTTACCTTTTGCATTGATATCATTCATGTTCGCTTGCTGGAATTCTGCACCCAACAGTCCATCTACGTTATGCTTTTTATTGAAAGTATATCTTGCCTTCAACAGGTTGGAGCTGATATAAGCAGCCGTATCCTGGTAGTAGTTATAAAGATTACCACGATCATCAGAGCCGGCTGATGTTCTTACATCTCCATTACTTTCCTGGTTGAAGTGATAGTATTGCGCACGGTTGGTAGTGCTGAACGATAACCATTTGGTGATGTCATACTCCAGTTTTATCAGGGCTTCGAGCGACTGTCTTTTATTTTTGGTGTAGTTATACTGCTGGTCGTAAACGAAGTTGGTCATATCCCTTCCGTACCAGGTGTCTGCGGTCAGTGGATTTACCGGGTTGCCCTGTGCATCGTATGCTTTATCCCATGGGAGGTTGGTATAATACTGATAGAGAGAACCATTGGAGTTGTCCTGGTCAGTAGTTTGGGTACCTGCTGCATTAAAGCTTACCCTGAATTTATCGGTGATGTTGTGATCCAGGTTGAGGCGTGCGCTGAAGCGCTCTACACCAGTACCTTTCAGGATACCATCTTCTTTATAGTAGTTACCTCCCAGGTAGAATTTTGTTTTCTCATTACCACCGCTGGTAGATAATTCATAGTTCTGGTTGCTAGCATTCTGAAAGGCCAGCTTCTGCCAGTTGGTATTAATATTACGGAGAGATGGATCCAGCTTGGCTCCTGCGGCTGTTTGCAGGTCGTACAGATCGGCGCCATTCATCAGGTGGAAATGCCCGGTGTTGAGTTTAGCGGTTCCAACGTTGGTCCGGAAATTAACCTGTGTTTTACCGGCTTTACCTCTTTTGGTAGTGATGACCATTACGCCGTTGGCCGCGCGGGCACCGTATAAGGTTGTAGCCGCTGCATCTTTCAACACGGTTACGCTTTCAATATCGCTGGGATTAGGAAGCCCGCCGATGATACCATCCACTACTATCAGCGGAGAGTTACCGGCAGTGAGGGTACCATTACCCCGAATACGGATAACGGGTGCTGCAGAAGGGTCTCCGGAAGCATTACCCACAAATACGCCGCTCACTTTACCTTGCAGCATCTTATCCATGCTGCTGGCAGTAACATCTTTCAGCTTGGTGCCGCTTACTGCCTGCGCCGCGCCGGTGAGGTTTTTAGTGGTAGTGGTGGTATACCCCATTACTACTACTTCCTCCAGTTTCTTGGTATCGGGATCCAATTTTACATTGATTTCCTGACGGCCACCTACTGGTACTTTCTGGGAAGTATATCCAATAAAGGAGAACACGAGAATACCGCTTTCAGCCGGCACCTGGATGGTATATTTACCAGTAGCATCCGTTACGGCACCGGTGCTGGTACCTTCTACGGATACGGTTACACCAGGCAGAGGCTCCCTGGTATTGGCATCTGTTACATAGCCCGTTACTTTCTGCTGTGCTATACCATTGGGAGTAATCACCACCAGGTTGTTTTCGAGCACACGATAAGTAACATTGGAGCTATTGAAGAGTAACTTCATGATGTCATTGATCTTCTTATCCTTCACATCAATGGTAACCGCTTTATTGAGATCAGCGAAGTTTTCGTTGTAGAAGAAGCGATAGTTGCTTTTATTCTCAATAAGCTTAAATACCTCTTTCACGCTTGCGTTTTCAGCATGAAGTTCTTTTATTTTCTCCTGGGCAGATACGCTGGCAGATACTTGTAAAAAACCTCCGAAAATCAGCAGACCGGTCAATTTCGTCATAAGCAATAATTTTCGCCCGGGGCAAAAAAATGCCGCCAGGTTTGCAGTGGATTTCATAAACTTGTATAGATTTTAGTTAAACGAATAATTACGGCGATATGGCCCGTCGCAAAGGCCATTCACCAACAAGTGATTTTCGTTGAATTGGGGGTGAGTCGCATCACTCCCAATTTTTTTAGTTCTTCATATCGGGCATGTAAGCTTGTTTTACAGGTGATGAATGTTGATTCTCCTTACATTTTGGTGATTACCTTGTCTTAAATGCTTTGATGTATTTTTCTTTCAGTTCATTGTCCACTTCAAGGGTTACTATTCCCTTATCTATGGTGTATTTCAGCGGAGCGGTTAACTTGAGAATATTCAATACCTGCTCCAGTGTTTCCTGACGGAATGTACCACTAAAGCGATACTCCTTCAGTTCTGGTTCTTTAAAGATCACTTTTACATTAAACCTGCGTTCCATGGTAACTGCCAGTTCATCCATGGTTTGAGCGGCTACAATCCAGTTGCCATCCTTCCAGGCCGTATATATTTCTGTATCGTTCACTTCCCTGGTTTCTACCGGAGCAGCATCCGCGCTGTCTCCTCCGGATATTGGCATTGTGCTGTGTTCACTGTTATGGTCTGTCAATGGTTTCTTATATACCACGTGCTGATGAGGTTTCATCATCAGTCCAAAAGGTGTGGTGGTTTTACTCCCATCAATTTTCACTTCTCCATCTACCAATGTTGTTACCACTGTTTTGTCTTCCGGGTATGCCTTTACATTGAAAGAAGTCCCCAGTGCCAGTATCTTCAGGTCGGAAGCCTTTACGGTGAAGGGTTTCTGGGCATTGGTATGCACCTTAAAGAATGCCTCTCCTTCCAGTTTGACTTCGCGGCCCCGGAGGTTATAGGACTGTGCGTATTGCAGCTTGCTGCCCGCATTCAGCCATACTTCCGTACCATCAGACAATTCAATTTTGGTAGTAGCCCCTTTTGGGCTGGTTACGGTTACCATTCCGTTGCTGCTTTCTCCTTTCTTCAGCGATGACCAGGCGTATACCAGGCTTCCACCAATTAAGAAGGGTAATGTATAAGAGGCAGCTATACGGAAATAGCTTTTCCATCTGTTCACTACTAATGGCTGCGTTACGCCGGCGTTATACTGCAAGCGATCCCAGGCCGCTGCGGTATCATATGATCCGGGTAGGGTTGTCGCCTGCCATACATCCCGCAGTTGCAGGAAATAGGATCTGTTCTCTGCCTGCGCATTGATCCATTGTTCCAGCATCTCCTGTTCTTCGGCAGAAATATTGCCGGATAAAAAGCGTGCAATCAGGTCATCCACCTGCTCCTGTGTATAGTTAGGCCCCATCATATAGAAAACAAGTACTAAGACAGTATTCGGAATCACATAGGGTGACAAGGAAAGAAAAAAAATTTCTTTTTAATTTAACACGCTACTTCAACAAGGGGAGTAATTCATCGCGTAACCGTTGCAGGGCGCGGGTCATCTGTGTTTTTACGGTATTGACAGAGATCCCTAAATGACGGGATATTTCAGGATAGCTGAGTTGTTCAAACCTGCTGAGGCGAAAAACGTCCTGGCACTGAGGTGGTAGTTTACGGATAGCTTTCTCTGCCAGTTGCTCCAGTTCGGACGTTTCCAGCATCTCCGCGGGTGAGTCGGCGGGAAGGCTAAAGAGATGGATACGGGATTCCATCTGTTGGAGTAACTCGCTGCTGTATTGCGTTCTGCTTTTGTTTTGCTTAATGAAGTTGAGGCAGTTATTTTGTACAGCCCTATACAGATATGCCTTTTCAGACACCTGGATATTGAGGTCATCGTATTTCTCCCATATTTTCATAAAGGTGTCCTGTACAATTTCTTCTGCCAGTTCATGCCTGTTCACAAAATCATAAGCAAAGGTGCAGAGCGCAGGGTAATACGTTTTGAATAATGATTCAAAAGGCGGCATTTGATGTTGTTGCTGGACTATATTTTTACTTACTTCCTCCAAAATATTCCTGACATCCTCGCTATGTTCACTGCGCCAAAAGATACGACAAGTAGGCCCAATAAAAAAACGCGGGTTATAGGCCCGCGTTTTAACATCTTTAACTAATTGAATTACATACACAAACCGCCGCAAGTGCTGATTGTTTGCCCGGTTACGTAGCTGCTCATATCGGAAGCCAGGAAAAGACAAACGTTGGCGATATCTTCGGGTGTACCGAAACGGGCCAACGGAATTTGTTGAATATAATTAGCAGCGCCCTCTCCTTCTTTGAGGTAACTGGTCATATCTGTTTCTACGAAACCTGGTGCTACTGCGTTGCAACGGATATTGCGGCTACCCAGTTCCTGGGCGATGGATTTGGTAAATCCGATGATACCTGCTTTAGAAGCAGCATAGCTGCTTTGGCCGGCATTACCCATAATACCAATTACGGAGCTCATATTAATAATGCTTCCGCTCTTCGCTTTCATCATTGGGCGTATTACCTGTTTGGTCATATTATATACGCTCTTCAGGTTGACGTTCATCACATCATCCCATTGATCAGGGCTCATGCGGAGCAGGAGGTTATCTTTGGAAATACCTGCGTTATTCACACAGATATCAATTTTGCCGAATTCTTTCAATACATCTGCTACCAGAGCTTCACTTTCTTCATACACGCCGGCATTAGATTTATATGCCTTTGCTTTTACACCCAACGCTGTCAGTTTAGCTTCCAGTGCCTGGGCTTTTTCATCGGAACTCACATAAGTAAAAGCTACATTGGCCCCCTGTGCTGCAAATTTCAACGCAATTGCTTCTCCGATACCACGGCTGGCGCCTGTTACAATCGCTACTTTGTTCTCCAGTAATTTCATGTTATAGTTGATAGGTTTTAAGCGTTCATGTTATTGGCCGCAAATTTCAGGATTTCTTCCAGGTAATTACGGTCATTATTCAATCGGGGCACTTTATGTTGTCCACCCAGTTTACCTTTACTCTTCAGGAATTCGCAAAAAGTCCCTTCCGGCAGCACATGTACCTTCGGCATATGTAAGGCGATATCTTTATATCTTTTTGCCTCATAGTCCGAGTTAATGGTTTTTAACGTGCTATCGAGCACGTTAGTAAACTTATTGATATCATCTGGTGCTACTCCGAATTCAATCAGCCATTCATGTCCCCCATTCCCGTTGTCGCTGAAGTAAACAGGTGCAGCGGTATAATCATTCACCACGGCGCCGGTAGCTTCGGAGGCTTTGGCAACAGCGGTGTCAGAATTTTCTACGATCACTTCTTCTCCAAAGGCGTTGATAAACGATTTGGTTCTGCCGCTCACTTTAATCCGGTAAGGAAGCAGGGAAGTAAACTGTATGGTGTCTCCTACGAGGTAGCGCCATAATCCGCCATTGGTGCTGATCACCAGGGCATAGTTTTTACCCAGTTCCACTTCCTGTAATTGCAGTGTTTGTGGATTTTCTTTCCCCAGTTCCTCCATCGGCATAAATTCGTAGAAGATGCCATGGTTCAGGAACAGGAGCAATCCTTCTTCCCCTACTACATCCTGTGCGGCAAAAAAGCCTTCAGAGGCGTTATAGGTTTCCTGGTAATGCATGAGTGGCTTGCGGATCAATTTTCTGAATTGCTCGCGGTAAGGCGTAAAGCTTACTCCACCATGCATATATAATTCCACATTGGGCCATACATCGGCCAGGTTGTCTGTACCGGTTAGCTCAAAAATACGTTTGATCAGTACGATGGTCCAGGTGGGTACCCCTGCAATAGAGGTAACGTTTTCGTGGATCACCGCATTGGCCATGCGTTCTATTTTTTCCTCCCATTCGTCCATGAGCGCAATTTCCAGGTCTGGCGTGCGGATCATATTGCCATAAAATGGCATGTTTTGCAACATCACGGCGCTGAGGTCTCCAAAGTAGGAGTCGCTGTTTTCCGATAGTTTGTTCACCTGATGGCTACCACCGATGACCAGTGATTTTCCGGTAAAAACATCGGAATCCGGGAAATTATTGTAATAGAGAGAAATAACATCTCTGCCGGAGCGGTAGTGACATTCATCCAGGCTCTCCACGGTTACCGGGATAAATTTACTTTTATCGGCGGTGGTACCGCTGGATTTAGCGAACCATTTAATGGGTGTATTCCAGAGTACATTTTGCTGTCCCTCCATCGTGCGCTGTATGTAAGGCTTGATGGTGTCATAAGTATGAATAGGAACGCGCTGCTTATATTCGTCTATCTTATAAATCTTCGAAAAGCCGTACTGCTTACCGAATTCGGTGTATTGCGCGGCACTGATAAGGTTTTGGAATACCTGCTGCTGCACTTGCACAGGGTACTGCATGAAATACGCAATACGCCCCATGCGCAATCTTGCCAGTTGTGATATTGCAGGACTTAAAATTCTCATATAGGATGCTGTAGAATTATTTTTATTGTTTAGCTGCTTCGTCCAGGTAGTCTTTCCGGCGCAGAATAAAATTCTGACCAAGATACACTTTTCTTACCTGTTCGTCCTCTGCCAGCTCTTCTGCTGACCCTGATTTAAGGATTTTGCCTTCAAACAATAAATAAGCCCGGTCGGTAATGGACAGTGTTTCCTGTACATTATGGTCAGTAATGAGGATACCTATATTCTTATACTTGAGTTTGGCCACAATACCCTGGATATCCTCCACCGCAATGGGGTCGATACCGGCAAACGGTTCATCCAGCAGGATAAACTTAGGGTCTACTGCCAGTGCGCGGGCTATTTCTGTGCGGCGTCTTTCGCCACCACTTAGTACATCACCGGGACTTTTGCGAACGTGGGTCAGCCTGAATTCCGTTAAAAGGCTTTCGAGCTTTTCCTTTTGTTCTGCTTTTTTCAGCTTTGTCATTTCCAGTACGGCCGCAATATTATCTTCCACGCTGAGTTTCCGGAATACGGAAGCTTCCTGCGGTAAATAACCGATCCCCATCTGGGCTCTTTTGTACATGGGCAGTTTGGTAATGTTCTGGCCATCCAGGTATACATTCCCTTCATCCGGCTTAATAAGCCCTACTACCATGTAGAAGGAGGTGGTTTTACCCGCTCCGTTAGGGCCCAGCAGCCCCACTATCTCACCCTGAGACACCTCCACAGATACATGGTTTACCACCGTTCTGTTGCCGTAACGCTTTACCAGCTGGTCTGTATGTATTCTTAATGCCATATGATCAAACTTAGCAAAAATAAGCAATTCATTCAGTTAGCCTAGTTATAGTTGTCATAAGATTAAAAATGATCTGATTATAATTAGGGGATATCTTATTTTTGCCGGCGTATTTTAGCAGGAATCGCTGTTTTCATCGCATTCTCCAAAGCATATAAACTTTATGAAAGTAACTGAACATATTGCACAGGCCAAAGACACCCTGATTTCTTTTGAGATCCTCCCTCCCTTAAAAGGAAAGAGTATTGAGTCTATTTATGACCACCTGGACCCGTTAATGGAGTTCAAGCCGGCATTTATTAACGTGACTTACCACCGTAGCGAGCATATGTTCAAGAAAAAGGCGGATGGCTCATTTGAAAAGGTAGAAATCCGCAAACGCCCTGGTACAGTAGGTATTTGCGCTGCCATTATGAACCATTACACGGTAGATGCTGTTCCGCACCTGATTTGTGGCGGATTTAGCCGCGAGGAAACGGAAAATGCGCTGATAGACCTGAACTTCCTGGGTATCGACAATGTACTTGTTTTACGTGGAGATGCACCTAAAAACGAAACTTTCTTTGAACCAGACCCTCACGGTCACAGCTATGCGATTGAACTGCTCGACCAGGTGGCTCACATGAATAACGGTGTATACCTGGAAGACGACTTGCAAAGCGGGGTTAAAACCAATTTCTGCATTGGTGTTGCCGGCTATCCTGAAAAACATTTTGAGGCGCCGAACATGCAAACAGATATGGCACACCTGAAAAGAAAAGTAGAAAACGGGGCGGATTATATTGTTACACAAATGTTTTTCGATAACCAGAAATTCTTTGACTTTGTAACCAAGTGCCGGGAAGCAGGTATTACTGTTCCTATTATCCCGGGACTGAAGCCATTGACATCCAGGAAACAAATGACCATGTTGCCACGCATTTTCCATGTAGATATTCCTACAGATCTGTCTTCTGAGATCATGAAATGCAAAACAGACAAAGATGTAGAGCTGGTGGGAACCGAATGGTTGATTGCGCAGTCAAAAGAGCTAAAAGCCTTTGGCGTACCGGTATTACACTACTATACCCTTGGCAAACCGAATGTAATTCGCCAGGCAGTAGCAGCCATTATGTAAGCGATAACTTCATCATAAAAAAGAAGGGAAGGACAGACGTCTTTCCCTTTTTTTCGTTTTCTCTTTCATATAAAAAAATAATGCCATTATGTAGATACATAGTGGCATATCCCTATAACTGTCACACTTTTAATTATAACTGTCCAATGATCGAAATCACCATTCGGTGATCTCTTTCGCTAATAAGACGCAGTAAACACCATTGTCCCCTACTCCATTTTAAAAAAAATATAAAGGGCTGTTTTACGTGCCGGACAAAAAAAAAGTTCCTCCCTTACGGGAAGAACTTTTCTATATATCGTTGTGGTAAAGTTACCAGTCTTCGCGGTCAAATATAAACCCAAGGCTGATTCCCCAATACCTGTTTTTGAATTCGCTTGTTGATTTATCCAGGTCCATCATGCCATATCCGTAATGGCCGGTTAGTGTAAGAAGGTTGTTAAACTCAATACCGGCAGTAAAATTGAGCCCTGCATCCCAGCGCTGCATATTTATATTAGTGCCAAAAACATTAGGCGATGATTTAAAATCGATACGTCTGGAGCCTTCCGCCCCTTTTCCGCTGCCATCAAAGGCCTCCATTTTATACTCGCCCCGTACACAATAAGCTGCATAAGGGCCGGCGCCCACTACCAGCTTACCGAAGCTTACCGGTATTTTATATACCAGGTTTACCGGCAATTCAAGGTATCGCATGGTTAGTTTGGTAGGACCGGATGTAAATAAGTTCGGATGAGGGACGAGATAATTAAGGTCAGCCCCTTTTACAATGTAGCTTACTCCCGGCTGCAGGTAGCCATTTTTAAATAAGGGAACATTCAGGTAGGTGCCTACCTGCCAACGGTCCTGATGTGAAGTACCCGGGGCAGTACTATTATCAGGGTCAGCTAGTCCGGCGTTTACGTAGCCTCCACGAATTCCTAAACTGACTTGTGCATGGGAATTAGAAACAACAAATAGCAGCAGTGCTGTAGATAGGAGTGTAAAAAACTTCATCAGTAGTTCGGTACTAAAAGATTATAAAAAAGTCACTGTGACACACGCTTTGGGGAAAAGTATTAATGCTCAGCTGGTTACTGGATGCTAAAGTAAACAAAGGTTTTGATAAAAATAAAAAACCACCTGGAATTACCAGGTGGTTAATAAAAAAATCATTTTGGTGTGGCTTATTTGCCGCCGAATTTATACCCTACGGATACGCCGAAAGAGGTATTTTTGAATTTGCGGTCGTTGCTGGTGTTATCAGCTGTATTAATAAGCCCCAGGTCTGTGTTCAAACCAAAGTAAAGGCCCATTGGCATTTCGTAGCCTATATTGATACCGGCACCAGCATCGAAACGTTTTTGCTTAGCTAATAAGGCATTATCACTAAATACATCGATATCACCTAAGACTGTGTTTTTTATTTTACCACCTACTCCATAAGCAAGGTATGGGCCGGCAGACAGTACCAGTTTACCACTACCTACTTCTGGTTTAAACATAAAGTGAATAGGCAGTTCCAGGTAAGACAAAGTAGTTTTTACATCTCCCTGTTTTGCCTTTCCACCTTTACCGGAATACAGTAATCCTGTTCCAATAAAGAAATCATCTCCCAATGGAAGATCTGCTGTAAAACCAGCTCTAACTCCTACCAGGAGGTTGCTGGTTTCTTTTGAGGAACCTGAAGCTTTCGCCGTAATGCTTGAAAACTGCGGGCCTGCAACGATACCCCATTTAACCTGACCAAAAGAAAGACTGGCTATTAATAAAGCCGCTGCAGATAATAATACCTTTTTCATGTGATGTAATTTAATTTAATAGTAAAGCGGTGCCTACAAGTGAGGCACCGCCTCTAATTTTTTTTGATTGCCAACTAAATAAATAAAATGAACCTTTTTTTTGCTTGCTGCTGTTATTACAACTTATTCAGTGAATTGTTTGTTACCCGGTTATTTTCATCCAAAAAGGTAATCAATTGATACACTGTAGGTACCACATGCCAAAGACTATGCCAAAGGATTGTTAAAATATCACATCACATTGGTTATCAACAATAAACATCACATTTTTTTCTTGTTATTGTCGCGCAGTAGCTGTATTTTTCGTAGTTGACCGGTCTAAAAACTCCTGCAATTGCTCCACTCCCAGTTTTTTAGCCACAATTTTCTTTTTATCGTCGAGCAGGTAGATCATGGGCGTGCTGTATACGTCGTATAGCCGCCGGTAATTAGTAGCAGATTGAGGATCTGAGCCATGTATCCAGCCACTGAGGTCGTGGTCTTTGATGAATTGCAACCATTCTTCCCGGGTACCTTCTGTTTTTACGGCTACCATGGCTACTCCTTTGCTTTTCCAGCTGGCCTTGAAGGCTGAATCCAGGCGGGGCAGCTCTGTTTTACAGTGTCCGCAGGTGGGGTCCCAGAAAACCAGCACAGTATACTTTGATTGGGTTTTATATAAGGAGAGCATATTAGAAGCGGAATCCCTGAACTCCAGTGGAGCTGCCTGTTTTCCGATCAGGTTAGGCGCCAGGGCATAGGCCCGGTCCACAATTTTATTCAGTTGTTCATCACTCAGCCAAAACGCTTCGCCTGGCACGTAGTATTTCTCTACCAGGTGAACAAATACCGCGTCCATTCCCATATAAGGAGAGCTTTCATAGTTGTAGGTCAGCCACCACAGTACAAATTTGAAGGCTTCTTTGCTTTTCCGTGTGCGGGCAATGAGGGCATCGCAGTCTACTATAATAGAGTCTGGTGAGGGCATTACCAGTTGGGTAAAATATTTTTTCAGCTTTCCTTCCAGGATAGGCGTTCTTACTAACCGGTCGCTTTCCAGGTCTACCTCATCCCAGTAGTGCCCTTTAAAATAGCGATAGGCAAAGGTAGAGTCTTCCCCGGCGGGCTGCTGGGGTACTTCCGGTTCTTTCATGGCCAGGAAAATAGTGCTGAGAATGATGCCCGGATGTTTGGTAATAAAGTCGCTCCGGAAGTCCTGGATTTTCTTGCCCAGCTCTTTCTGGAGCGGCGCTACTTTGGCCGTATCTGCTGCGGTGCGCGCAGCCTGCAATTGTTGCTGGATATTGCGGCTCAGGGTTTCCTGCTGGAACAGGAATTTATTGTAAGACAGGAACAGATCGTTATCCGGGCTGCCTTTATACACGGTTTTGTTGATCAGGTCGGAGCTATCGAGTGTAACGCTAAAGAATTGCTGTTTGTCGATCAATGTTTCCACATATTTTTCCTTCCCCGGTAATACCAGCAGGTAAATACCAGGCAGGAGTTTTTCTTTGCCTTTCAGGATAGCATCCCCTGTTGGGCTTACCTCTGCCGAATCGGCCAGATAGGTTGATCGACCCATATAGTGGGCGAGAAAGAATTTTCCACCCGTAAAACTCTTCAGTTTAACGGCAATTTGGTATCCCTGTGCCTGCAGGGTGAAGTGCCCTAAAAGGGTGGCTATCAGTATAACAAATAATTTACGCATAATATTTCTAAGCAATATGTAAATGTAAGTGGAAAAAAGTAAAAACCGAAAGCTGTGTGGTGAGTGGTAATTACATGAATTAGAACGTAGGATTCAGCATTTCCAATTACCTTTGCAGCCGTGAGGAAAAAAAATGTTGTTTTAGAAAATGTACCTGTTACTGCCTATGCGGCGGAGGGTAAAGCGCTGGCCCGTCAAGACGGGAAAGTAATATTTATTGAAGGTGGTGTGGTACCCGGAGATGTAGTGGATGTTCGCCTTAGTAAAAACAAAAAAGACTGGGCAGAAGGGAAAGTGGTTCACTTTCATAGCTATTCTGACAAACGGGTTACCCCATTTTGCCAGCATTTTGGCACCTGTGGCGGTTGCAAGTGGCAGATGCTTCCTTATGCGCAGCAACTGGAATTCAAACAGCAACAGGTAGCCGACCATTTACAACGTATCGGGAAGCTGGTATTACCACCTATGGATCCGATCCTGGGCGGGGTGAATACGGAGCATTACCGGAACAAGCTGGAGTTTACCTTCAGTAATAAAGCTTATCTGACCAATGAGGAAATCAGGGCCAATGACGGAGAAATACCAGTAAAACCCGCACTGGGCTTCCATGTACCTAAATTATTTGATAAAGTTCTCAATATAGATACCTGCTACCTCATGCAGGAACCGGTAAACCTGATCCGTAATACCATTCGTGAATACGCCATTGCACATGAGCTGCCGTTTTACGATATCCGCGCACAACAGGGCTGGTTGCGGAACCTGGTGATTCGCCTGTGTACTACCGGCGAGATTATGGTGAACCTGGTGATCCGTCATGAAGACAAGGAAAACCGGGTGGCACTGCTGGATCATTTGCTGAAAACAGTACCAGCCATTACCACTTTGTTGTATACCATTAATCCGAAAGGCAACGATACTATCTTCGACCTGGAGCCGAAAGTATATTTTGGTAAAGGATATGCAGAAGAAAAGCTGGAAGACTTTGTATTTAAAATAGGTCCTAAATCTTTTTTCCAGACCAACACTTACCAGGGCGAAGTCCTGTATAAGGTAACCAGGGATTTTGCCGGGTTAACAGGAACGGAAACCGTATACGATCTATATTGCGGTACGGGTAGTATTGGCATTTTTGTATCACGCAATGCCGGCAAAGTAGTGGGCATTGAACTGATTAAAGAAGCCATAGATGATGCAAAAGAAAATGCGGCCAGAAATAATGTTAACAATGCCGAGTTTTTTGCAGGCGATGTTGTTGATATTTGTGATGATGCTTTTTTTGCACACCATGGACAACCGGATGTAATTATCACCGACCCACCACGGGCAGGCATGCACGAAAAGCTGGTCAATAAACTGCTTGAAATTGCAGCCCCTAAAATTGTATATGTGAGCTGTAATCCGGCTACACAAGCCAGGGATCTGGCTTTGCTGGATGCACTGTATACAGTGGAAAAGGTACAACCAGTAGATATGTTTCCACATACACACCATATTGAAAATGTGGTGTTGTTGAAAAAAAGAGTTAATAACTAAGCAACAATGAACGAGTACAGGCCCGGAAAATTTCAGTTCCTTCCTACGGTGATCAAAAACCTGATGATCATTAACGGTTTGGTTTGGTTAGTGCAGATTACCCTGCTAAACAGATATGATTATGATTTGAGTCGTTTATTTGGCCTCCACTATATAGGCTCCGAACTTTTCAGGCCTCATCAGTTTGTCACGCATTTATTTCTTCACGATCCGAGGCATTTTTCGCATGTGCTCTTCAATATGTTTACCCTGTGGGTGTTTGGTTCCACGCTGGAAAACATATGGGGGCCCAAGCGCTTTCTCATTTTCTACATGGTGTGTGGATTAGGTGCCGCGCTTTGTCATATGGGCGTGCTTACTTACGAGAACGTGAACCTTACCAAATATGCCACTAACTTCCTGAACGATCCATCGTACAGCAATTTTGCCCTGCTGGATAGCAAATATGATCTTGGTAATGGCACTGCCAGTATGGAAAGCCTTAAAAATGCGCTGGCCAACAATGACTCCCAGGCTATTGATATTGCGCGGCTATACGTCAGGGACTATGTGCATATGTACCGTAGTGTTCCCACGATGGGCGCCTCCGGGGCTGTATATGGTATTTTGTTTGCCTTTGGCTTTATGTTCCCCAACAGGTACCTGTATTTCTTTGCGATGTTCCCTATAAAGGCCAAATATGTAGTCGCCTTCATGATTATCGGAGAGGTATGGTCCGGGATCCAGAATAATCCGGCCGATAACGTAGCTCACTTTGCTCACCTCGGTGGAGCACTTTTTGCCTACCTGCTGCTGAGAAACTGGAACAAACACCGAACAGATTTTTATTAATACAACAGTATTAATAGCGTATTTTTGTATTGAAAAATATATGTACCATGCATGCGTTGGAAAAGGAGAAATTGCCCCGCCTCTCTTTAGGAGAAGGACGAAATATGGTGACACAATTGTTGGTCGTTAATCTTACTGTTTTTATATTCCTCTTCTTCACACTTGTTATTTACCAGATGGAGAATGTAGGCGAGCCGCGGTTTCACCAGGATATTATGTCCTGGCTGAGGCTTCCCGCCAACCCGACCAAACTGTTAACACGCCCGTGGACACTGGTCACCTCTCTGTTTACACATATCAGTACCTGGCAGGTATTTACCAACCTGGTGTGGTTATGGTGCTTTGGCACTTTTATGCAACACCTGGCTGGCCATCAACGAATTTTACCTTTGTACCTTTTTGGAGGTATTGTTGGTAATCTCTTTTATGTAGCAGCTATGGCGCTGATCCCTTCCTTTCATGTAATCAGCGGATCAGAATACTGGCTGGGCGCAGCAGGTAGCATTATGGCAATAGCTGTGGGTGTTACTGCCATTGCACCCCGTTACCGGATCTTCCCTTTACTGTCAGGAGGCATATCCCTGTGGGTGATTACCCTGATATTTATTGTACTTTCTGTGGGTTCCCTGCTAATGTCATCTGCCTATGGTTATACCTACATTCCAGTGTTGGTGGGTGGTGGTCTTGCCGGCCTGATCTACATGACGCAATGGAAAAAGGGTAACGACTGGGGAGCCGGCTTAAACAGACTCACATTTAAGCTCACACACGTTTTCCATCCGGCCGCCCAACAGGTGAACCCGGACGAACTTAAAAAAAAGATGAGTACCAGTGATGGCGATCAACAGCCGTTCAGACGTATTGGTAAAGTGCCGGAACAACGACTAAATGAAATCCTTGATAAGATCAACGAAAACGGCCTGTCTTCCCTTTCACCAGATGAAAGAGATACCTTACTCCGGGCAAGCCGAACAGAATAAAAGCATTACAAATTAAAAAATACCAATTACGATAAAGAGGGACACATGTGCGACGTTTATTCGCTGATGTGTCCCTCTTAATTTGTAATTTAATTCCCGTAATCTGTAATTGCCTCTAACCCTATGCTACAAAAAATATTTCGACACCTTTTGCTTTGGGTTAGTTTGATCATTGCGGTAGGCCTGTTGTTAAGCGCTTATCTTCCGTATCTCAACCCTGGCAAATATTGGATTACCGGGTTCTCTGGCTTCTTCTTTCCCCTCCTATTTCCCATTTGCGTGCTTTTAATACCTGTATTGTGGTGGTTTAAATACAAAAAACAGTGGTGGCTGTGCGGTATCGCAGTGCTCTGTTGTATGCCCGCAGCACTGGCTACCTGGGGCATTCACATCTCCCGTAATAACAACATCACCAAACAACCCCATAGCAGGGAGTTTACCCTCATGACTTATAACACCAGCAGCATGGGGCTGATGGCCTATAAAACAAATAAGGATAAAGAAGCCGCCATTTACAATGTAGTATTGAAGAACAGTCCCGATATTCTGTGCCTGCAGGAGTTTTACAGCAACGATCAACCGGGCCTGGAGCGTCATGCAGACAGCCTGATGCAAACAGGAAACTACACGTATCATTATTTTACCTGCGATAAAACCACATGGAATACCTGGCACTATGGCATTGCCCTGTTTTCCCGCTTTCCGATAGTGGCTGCGGAGGCCATTCCCTGCGGCGAGAGCAAGGCTGGCAGCGGTAGTACTTTCCTACAGGCCGACCTGGTAGTGCGGGGTGATACTATCCGGGTATTTTCGGTGCAGCTAACTTCGTATATGTTTGGAGGTGATGACTATGAAAACATGAAAGCTCCCGGCAGTTCCGGCCTGATTTATAAAATGCGCGCCACATTCCGGAAAAGGGCCTCGCAGGCGGAACAACTGGCCGCGCTGGTGGCAGCAAGCCCCTATCCTACTATCGTTTGCGGCGATTTCAATGATACTCCGGTGTCTTATACGTATAGAACTGCCAGTCGGGATTTACAGGATGTTTTCCTGGAAACCGGCCGTGGCTGGGGACGTACCTTGTCTTTTTTATCGCCGTCCCTGCGGATAGATTACATATTGGCACAGCGATTCTTCCGTATTAACGGAGGAGAGGTGCTCACCACGTATCCTTCCGAGCATTTCCCGGTTATGGCCTGTCTGTCGTTGAAAAAACACTAACTTTAGTACTTCAACAAAGTACGACGCGGTGCGATTTTTACGACTATTTACGAAAGGATTTTTTTTGATCATCAACTTCGCCGTAGTATTACTTTTCCTGGGAGCTTGCCTGGCGCCTTATATTTCGCCAGCCTGGTTTTGGCCCATCAGTTTTATTACGCTGGCATTCCCGTTTTTATTGGGTGTGTTAACCATATTCCTTGTCGGATGGCTATTTTTTAATTATCGCTATGCCTTGCTATCCCTGATTGCACTGCTACTAGGATGGAAATCTATCAGTGCTTTTGTGGCTTTTCACCTGCCTTCGGGCAATAAGGCAGTAAAGGGCGACAATACGCTCACCATTATGAGCTATAATGTGAGCCAGTTTGGACTATACCGGGAAAAGGACAGTAAATACAACCGTCAGGCGATGTTTGCCATGATCAAGAAGCAGGAGCTGGATATTGCCTGCTTCCAGGACTTTTATACCTCGGAAAGAAAGAATGATTTTAATAACCGGGAGGATATTTCCCGAGAGATGTCTTTACCGTATCGCTACTTTTCCAGCGATTTTAACCGCGATGGCATGCAACACTGGGGGTCTATTATTTATTCCCGTTTTCCGATCATTGCTTCCGATAAGGTGAAGATGAGTGTGGGTCCCAGAAGTGAGAGCTTGATTTATGCAGACATTGTAAAAGGAGAAGATACCATCCGGATTATTAATATGCACCTGGAATCATACCGGTTCGATAAAAAAGATTATACGGCTATCGAAAAAATCAAAAAACAGGAAGATACCGGCTTAAAAGCAACTAAAAGCATCATACAAAAAATGCGGGAAGCGTATATACGTCGCAGTCAACAAGCCGATATTGTCGGTGATTTTATCCGGCAAAGCCCTTATCCGGTAGTTGTTTGTGGGGATTTTAATGATACCCCGGCTTCTTATACCTACTTTACCATTAAAGGGGATTTACAAGACGCTTTTCTGCAAAAAGGTTTCGGAATAGGACGTACTTTTACAGGGCTGGCACCTACATTACGTATTGATTATGTTTTTGTGAGTAACCATTTTAAGGTAAATAGCTTCCGGAAAATCATTTCCGACCTGTCTGATCATTATCCTGTAATTGCCAATATGAGTTTAATGGGCAACGGAAAAGCGGAAGTAGAAGTAAATAAATAACTGTAATCATTATGAAAATGTATCATATTTATTGGGCAGACCGATGTTGTTACGGGAATTAATCGTACCCGGAAAACAATTTTTATCTTTGCCATCCATCAATAAAAAATAAGATGTCGGGATCCGGAACACCCGGACCGCATCTGTCATTTACAGCATATGTCAGAACTAAGGATATACAATTCATTACATCGACAGAAAGAAGTATTCACCCCTTTACACCCTGGCCACGTAGGCATGTATGTGTGCGGACCCACCGTATCCGGGGAATCGCACCTGGGCCATGCCCGTCCGTATATTACGTTCGACGTGGTATTCCGCTATTTAAAGCACCTGGGCTATAAAGTACGTTATGTACGTAACATCACCGACGCCGGCCACTTTGAAGAAGAAGGCCGTGCCGCAGAAGATAAAATTTCGAAGTTTGCCATCCTGGAAAAGCTCGAACCCATGGAACTTGTACAGAAATACACCAACCTGTACCACTGGGCCATGTTGCAATTCGGCTGCCAGGAACCCAGCATAGAACCTACTGCTACCGGTCATATCATTGAGCAGATAGAAATGATCAAAACCATCATGGAAAAAGGCTATGCCTATGAAGTAGATGGCAGTGTATACTTTGATGTGAAAAAATATGCCGCCAGCCATGACTACGGCATTTTGAGCGGCCGGGTACTGGAAGACATGCTGGAAACCACGCGGGAACTGGAAGGACAGGATGATAAGCGCAATAAAGCCGATTTTGCACTGTGGAAAAAGGCGCCACCAGAGCACCTGATGCGCTGGCCAAGCCCCTGGGGCGAAGGTTTCCCCGGATGGCATATTGAGTGCTCTGCTATGAGCGCCAAATATCTCGGCGGTCAGTTCGATATTCACGGCGGAGGCATGGACCTGCAGTTTCCACACCACGAGTGCGAAATAGCACAAAGTGAAGTAGCTCACGGAGAGATGATGGCCCGCTACTGGATGCACAATAATATGATCACCATTAACGGCCGCAAAATGGGGAAAGCTTACAACAATACGATTAAGCTTACCGAAATGTTTTCCGGCTCCAATCCACAACTGGATAAGCCTTACAGCCCCATGACCATCCGCTTCTTTGTGTTGCAGACACATTACCGCGGCACGCTGGACTTCTCCAATGAAGCCCTGCAGGCGGCAGAGAAGGGGTTACAGCGCTTATGGGCAGCCTACGAAACATTACAAAAGCTCACTTATACCAGCAATGGAGAAGGCATCAATGAAGAGCTGGACAAGCAGGTACGCACCTGGTGCGAAGAATGCACGGAGTTCATGAATGATGACTTTAACACGGCGAAAATACTGGCGAACCTGTTTGAATTAACACCGGTGATCAACTCCCTGAAAGGCGGGCAAATAAAAATGCACGAACTCAGTGAAGACACGTTCGCCTTGTTGCAACAAACCTGGAAAACCTTCCTGGTAGACATCCTGGGCATTCAACCCGAAACTATCACCGGAGAAGATGATAAACTGGATGGCGTATTACAGATGCTGATTGAAATGCGGAAAGAAGCGAAAAGCCGTAAGGACTACGCCACTTCCGATAAAATCCGGAATGAATTATTATCTATTGGCGTGCAGCTGAAAGATGAAAAAGACGGATCTGTTTCATACAGTCTTCAATAAACTAAATATTTCCGACAATAATGCGTAAAGCTCTTATTACGTTGACTGCGCTGGCCTTAACGGCCGGCGCCTGTCAGCAGAATGGCCAGACAAGCGACAATAACAACGACAGTACCGGCGCCAGCAAGGTAGCCAAACTGGACGTACCAGTGCCTGTTTTCCAGGCAGACTCGGCATATGCTTACACCGCCAAACAGGTGAGTTTTGGGCCAAGAATACCCAATACGCCCGCACAGGAGAAGTGCGCCAACTACCTGGTTGGCCGTTTTCGTTCCTGGGCAGATACGGTATATGTGCAAAAGACTACTGTTACTGGTCCTAAAAATGAGAAGCTGCCTTGTATTAATATCATCGCCAGTTTCAATCCGGCGGCTAAGCAGCGCATATTATTGCTGGCCCACTGGGATACCCGGCCCTGGGCAGATGAGGATGCTTTCGACAAAACAAAGAAGCTGGATGGCGCAGATGATGGCGCCAGCGGTGTGGCTGTACTCATGGAAGTAGCCCGCCAATTCCGCTTGCAGAAGCCGGAAGCGGGTGTGGATATTTTATTGGTAGATGTGGAAGACTATGGTGCCAAAAATGATGAAAACTCTTTTTGTCTTGGCACACAGTACTGGGCTAAAAACCCGCATATACCGGGCTACAAGGCCAACTACGGCATCCTGCTGGACATGGTAGGTGGCCGTGGCACACAGTTCTACATGGAAGGATCTTCCAAACAATATGCATCTGCACAAATGAAAATGTTCTGGGATGTAGCCAACAAACTGGGCTACTCTGATCAGTTCCGTTATGAAAACAATGGCGCTTTTATCACTGATGATCATATCGCGGTAAACACGATTGCCAACATCCCTACATTCGATATTATTGCACTGCAGGCTAATAACGACTTTGCTCCTCACTGGCATACCCAGAACGATAATATGGACGTGATAGACAAAAAAACGCTGCAATCAGTAGGTCAAACCCTGTTGCAGGTAATCTATACACAACCTTTCAATTACTAATCAGCTCATGGTATTCCGGGGTGGAAGATAAGGTGACATACTTACTAAAAAACGTTTTATGCCCAAATCAAAAGGCACTCCGGAGGCCAGGCCGGTTCACTACCAGGACCATCTTGGCAAGGATAAAAAACTCCGAAAAATTATTGACGGCCCTTTAACGGAGCTGACTATACGAAAAAACATCTGCCTGAAACTGATTGGCTCTATTATGAGTCAGCAGTTGTCTGTTAAGGTAGCCGATGTAATCTACTCCCGCTTCCTGGACCTTTACGGCCGCAAGGAGCCTACTGCCCAACAAATACTGGATACCCCGGCCCTTACCCTCCGTGGAATTGGTTTGTCTAACGCCAAAGTCACTTATGTGCATAACGTGGCTGCTTTCGTTATTACAGAAAAGCTTACGGATAGTAAGTTGAAGAAAATGGATGATGAAACCATCATCGCCTATCTTACGCAAATCAAAGGCGTAGGCCGCTGGACGGTAGAAATGCTGCTGATGTTCTATCTCTGCCGGGAAGATATTTTTGCGATCGACGACTGGGGTCTGCAACAAGCAATGATTAAGCTGTACAACCTGGACCGGGAAAACAAAAAAGAATTCCGGGATCAGCTCCGCAAAATATCCGCGAAATGGTCGCCCTACCGAACCCATGCCTGCCGCTATCTGTGGGCCTGGAAAGATAATACGCCGGATAAATAACTCCACATATACACTGCGTAGCGTGTTCCTAAATTTATATTATGAATGTGCAGGGAAGTTTCTTCGATGATCAGGATGCAGCCAAAGAGATTTCATTACTGAATGGGGAGCTGGTCTATTATCCACAGTTTTTTACTACCGTGGAGAGTGACGATTTCATGCGTATACTCACCAATAGCATTGCCTGGAAACAGGAATCTATGATGATGTATGGGAAACCTGTTTTATTTCCAAGACTGATGGCCTGGCATGGCGATGCCACCTCTTCTTACCGCTTTTCCGGGAACACCTATGCACCCGAAAACTGGACGCAGGCCTTAACCCAAATACGCGATCGTATTACCCCGGTGAGTGGGCATGCTTTCAACAGCGTGTTATTGAATTTATACCGTAACGGAAACGATTCCATGGGCTGGCATGCAGATGACGAGCCGGAACTGGGACCCGAACCGATCATTGCTTCCGTAAACTTCGGAGCTACCAGACGCTTTCTCCTGCGTTATAAAAGTGACCATCACCGCAAATATGAATTGCCACTGCAACACGGCTCACTGCTCATTATGAAAGGTTCCCTGCAAACATACTGGGAACACCAGGTGCCTAAAACAGCTAAAATAAGCACGGGGAGGATTAACCTCACCTTCCGATTCATCTACCCTTAAAAACCGATTGTATCTTATGAAAAACCACGTACTATTAATTGGAAATGATATCAACAACATTTCCCGCGGACAAAGCTGGAAAGACCTCCTACAGGACATTATCACTTTCTGTCATGCAGGCGATTGTGTAGAGCTGGACAACAAAAAGCCTTTCCCCCTGTTGTATGAAGAAATATTTTTAACGGCCAGCAAAAATCATAAAATCCGTGAAAAAGATCTGAAATCCTTCATCGCTATCAAAGCCGCGGAAATAAAAGGTAATACCATACACAGCGCCATCAGGGCGCTCAAACCAGCACATATCCTGACTACCAACTATGAGTTTACCCTGGAAGGCAGTACGCCGCTGGAAAACACCAGTTTAATCAACGAAAAGTTTTACAGCATTTTCAGAAAATATAAAGTTGGCGATACTAATTACTGGCATATCCACGGCGATTGCCTTAACCCGATGAGTATTAATCTTGGCTTTGAACACTATGGTGGGCAACTACAGATGATGCGTAACTACGTAGTCAGTGGCACCGTGTATACGTCGAAAGAAGTGCCACGCCGCTCTTTACTACGCCGTATACATTCGAAAGAAGTATACTTTCATTCCTGGATTGATCTCTTCTTTACGGATGATGTTCACATTTTTGGGTTGTCGCTCGACTTTGTTGAAACAGACCTTTGGTGGTTACTCACCTACAGGGCGCGGCAAAAGTTTCATCATAAAAATGTACCGGTACCCAATAAAATATATTACTATATACCGGAAGAATATGTAGCTGCCTCCAAATTCAAGCTGGATCTGCTCGCGGCCAATGATGTCACCGTCATTGCCCTGCCTGGAAAAGATAAGCTGGCCTATTATGAATCTATTATATATGGCATTGGCAAAACAAATAAAACAGCCTACCATGGCTGCATTAGCGATTAATACGCCTCTAAGAGTGAGTCTGGCAGCGTTTTTGAAAAATATGGATTGTTGTAACAAAAGATAAAACCTGATCGTTCCTTTTGTTGTTATTTATTAAAATCTATATTTTATGCTATTCGAATTAGCCATCACGCTCGCCACCACTTTCATGGCCCCCGTTCAAAACAAGCCAGCATCTGCAAAAACGCAGGTGATCTATGTGAAAGAAACCAAGGAGCCCTGCACAGGAGTGGCGCCTATGGAGTGTTTGCAGATAAAAGGCGTTAATGACGCAGACTGGTCCAATTTATACACCAATATTAACGGCTTTAAATACGTTCCCGGTTATCGTTATAAATTGAGAGTAAGAATTACCCCGGTGAAAAATCCACCGGCAGATGCGCCTAATATTAAATACACTTTAACAAAAGTGTTGGAAAAAAAGAGAATCCGTACCAGCAGCCAGTTAACAGCTATTATCGACAAAAGATGGGTACTGGTTCAAATGGATGACGCCAACATTGCTGATGGTAAAACCTGGCTGGAATTTGATGCCACCAACAAACGTGTTTCCGGTAATGCCGGCTGTAACCGCACCATGGGAAGCTTCTCTACTGCAGGTAGCAACATTACCTTCAGCAAAATGGCAGGTACACTGATGGCATGCCCGGATAGAGATATCATGCAACGGGAAGGAGCTTTCCAACAGCATTTGGACGACCAAACCTTCAGATATGAAGTAGTAGGTAGCACCCTAAACCTGGTTCAAAACGGTAAAACAGTGATGCAATTCAGCTTGCAGCCTAAAGGCGGAGCCGCTGGTAATACCGGTAATAAAGGCATTACCGGCAAGAAACTGACACTGACACAACTCAACGATGAAAGTATCAGCAACTCCGGTGTGTGGATTGAACTGGATGCCAAAAAGAAAAACTATCATGGTAAAGGTGGATGCAATGGCATCTCCGGTGGTTACACTATGGTTGGTAATAAAATCACTTTCACCCGTGGCGTAAGCACCATGATGGCTTGCCCCGATGCGGATGTGATGCGTCGTGAAAGCGCATTCCAGCAACTGCTGGGCGGACATAGCTTCACCTATTCTGTAGATGGAGACGTAGTAACCCTTTCTCAAAATGGTAAAGCCGTGATGCAGTTTTCTACGGAAGCAAAAGATGATGCCGCTGCTCCCGATAGCAAGCAATGGGCATTCATTGCCAGCAAAAAATGGAACGTGATTAAAATGAATGATGCTACACTTACCAATGCAGGTATGTGGGTAGAATTCGACACCAACAAAAATCGCTTTCATGGCAAAGGCGGATGCAACAGCATTTCCGGCGGCTACAATGCTACAAAAGACGACATCAAATTCTCCCAGGTCATCAGCACCCGTATGGCCTGCCCCGATGCCGCCGCGATGCGTCGTGAAACCGAATTCATCAAACTGCTGAGCGACAATACCTACCACTATGATGTAGCGGATCAAACACTCAACCTGTATAAAGACGGGAAAATTATCCTCATGTTTGGTATGCAGGATAAATAATCAACTGTATATAAAAGTAATGGCAGCCAGTAACATCCCGTTATTGGCTGCCATTATATTTTACTCTCCGGTATTATGCAGGCAATACTACTTCCCCCCGCTCATTCAATTCCCAGAATGGGTTGTGTGCTACTTCAAATAAATGGCCTTCCGGATCACGGAAATAGCCGCTATAGCCACCCCAGAAAACTTCCCGGGCCGATTTAACGATCTCAGCTCCCGCCCTGGCGGCAAGTTGTAACACTTCATCTACCTCTTCCCTGCTCCTGGTATTATAAGCCAGCGTGATGCCGCTAAATCCTGTTCCTTCGGCCGGCTGAAGTGCATCTTCTGCTAAGCTCTCCCGCGAGTAAAGCGAAAACAGTATTCCTCCCAGCGAAAAAAATGCGATATGCTCGTTACTGGCAGCAGATTTTTTCCAGCCCAGGCCCTGTTCATAAAATTGTAATGCACGCGAAAGGTCACGCACGCCCAGCGTTATTAATGTTAATCGTTGTTGCATAAAAAAGGTGCTTTATCACTCATCAATAAAGGTAGAGAACCCCGAAAAATGTTGTTTGTATAAAAACGACAATGATGTAATTACAAGCTCTTTGCGGCTAATACCGGATTAATGCGCTGCAAATATGTAGTAGGGCTCACACCGGAAAATGCACTAAACTCACGTGTGAGATGTGCATGATCATAAAATCCATTCTCTAATGCCAGCGATAACAACGGCGTATGCCCGTTTCTTTTCAACTGCTGCTTGATGGTAATAAAACGCACAATGCGCGAAAATTTTTTTGCGGACACTCCTACTGCTTGCAGGAAATGTCTTTCAAAATTACGGGGGCTCATAAATACTGCGGCAGCCAGCGTTTCAACGGCTACGTTACCTTTGGATTGCTGAATTAACGCAATACCGTGGTGCATACTTTCAGTGATGATTTTCTTTTCCGGTAATTGTTGCAACAGGAATTTCTCCAGGCAATGTATTTTTGCCGGCAACGAAATTTCCTTTGCCAGTAAGGGTTCCAACAGGGCATGCCAATTCCCCGCCATTTCCTTTAATGGCAGGTGTGCATCCGTAATCAATTGTAACGGCAAACCGATAAAGGCATACAAGCCACCCGGGCGAAACCGTATACCCAACAATTGCGTACCTGCTGCTATCAGTGAGTCCTGGAAAGCAGTCATAGTACCTACTGCAAAAGCGGTATGTGGCGCAATTTTATCACCATTATCAATGGTAATCACTTCTTCCCCAATATTAAATATAATATCTGCACAAGTATCCGGCAAGATGCGCTGCTGGCCAAGCGACGTTACCGCGCTTACCCAATAGGCGTCTATATAATTACTTAATAAATGATGAGGCCGTATCTCTTTGTACATACAGCAAGTGTAGGCAAAAAAACTGAATTAAAACAGAATGGGTAGATGATCTTAAAAGACCTCTACCCATTACATTTAACTCACACTCTTTTAAAAGCTGGCTGCTACCAACTTAGGATGATAGGCAAACATCATGGCGTTAGAGATATTGTCTCCAACCGTTACCACTACGGGTACAGTAGCTACTTTCTGTACAGGTACCTGTACCAGCAAATAGTTCGATTCTGCCCGCAACACCTGCGCAGGCACCGTTCCAAAGATTACTTTGTTCTGGTTTTTGTCTTCACTAAAACCGTGTCCTTTAATAATCAGGAAGTTACCAGCATTACCGGTTACTACTTCAGTAGTGTTTTCTTTTTGATTAGGGGAACAGGCCGTCATGGCTGTTATCAACAGCATAATAGCTGCTACAAACATTCTAATTTTCATCTTATTAATTCTTTTTTTGGGGGGTCACAAGCCCTGTTAACAAATATTCACCGGGGTTAACACTATTGCAATTGCAACTCATTTCAGCAACAGCATATTTCGGTATTCAAACGGACGCAAATTTACGACGTAATTTTCAAAAAAAGACAAGTATCCTAACTTATTTTTAAAATAAGTAGTATTACGTGTACGGACATATGAAAAGAGAATTTTACTTTTTCAGCACCTGCGCTTTGTTATACTCATAGTTCATGCGGGCAATGTGCAGCACGGATATTTGCTGCGGACATTCAGCTTCACACGCTTCCGTATTACTGCAGTGACCAAAGCCTTCCTTGTCCATCTGATCTACCATTTTTCTCACCCTTTCTTCCGCTTCTATTTTTCCTTGCGGCAACAGCACCAGGTGCGATATTTTTGCACTGGTAAATAGGGCCGCACTGGAATTTTTACATACTGCTACACAGGCGCCGCAACCAATGCAAGCGGCGGCATCAAAGGCCGCTTCCGCCACCGGCGAACCTATCGGCATATCGTTGGCTTCCGGCGCCTGTCCTGTATTTACAGAGATAAATCCACCAGATTGTATCACCCGGTCAAACGCCGTACGATCTATTTTCAAATCACATTTTACCGGAAAAGCAGTAGCCCGGAATGGTTCTATTACAATTTCCTCATTATCTCTGAACGTACGCATATGTAACTGACAGGTGGTAGTATTCACTAACGGACCATGCGCACGCCCGTTAATCATTACACCACATTGTCCGCAAATGCCCTCGCGGCAGTCGTGATCAAACTCCACCGGGCGCGTGCCTTCCTGCAACAATTGCTCATTAAGCGTATCCAGCATTTCCAGGAAAGACATATGCGGGTTAATATCTTCCAAAGTATAATTCACCATTTTCCCAGGTTCCTGCTGGTTTTCCTGCCGCCATATTTTTAATCGTATACGCATAACCGTTAGTTTAAGTTATTTGTAGCTTCTTACTGAAGGTGTTACAAATTCGAAATGCAAAGGCTCTTTGTGTAATAATGGTGGCTTGTTTGCGCCCTCCCATTCCCAGGCAGATATAAAAGAAAAATCCTGGTCATTGCGCATCGCCTCCCCTTCCGGCGTTTGGTGTTCTACCCGGAAATGTGCGCCACAGGATTCATCACGGGCAAGTGCATCATAACACATCAGCTCTCCCAACTCCAGGTAATCGGCTACCCTCCCGGCCTTCTCCAACTCTGTATTGATAGCATATCCACCTGGAACGTATAACCGCTGCCAGAACTCCTCCCGTAATGCCGCTATCTCTTTGATAGCCGCTTCCAGTCCTTCCTTCGACCGGCTTAAACCACATTTATCGTATAAGATCTTCCCCAATGTTTTATGGAAATAATCTGCACTTAGATTGCCCTGTATGCCCATTAATCTTTTCAATTGCTCCTGCACATTTTCCTCTGCCGCCGCAAATGCCGCATTCCTGATATCTATAGGCCCCGTTTTTATCTCCTCTGCGAGGTAGTTGGCCATGGTGTAGGGCGCAATAAAATAGCCGTCAACACAGGCCTGCAAGAGAGAATTGGCGCCTAACCGATTGGCCCCATGGTCAGCGAAGTTGGCTTCTCCCAAAGCAAACAATCCAGGGATGGTGGTCATCAACTCATAATCCACCCATAATCCACCCATAGAAAAATGCGCTGCCGGAGAAATACGCATCGGCTCCTTGTACGCATCTACTCCGGTAATTTTTTCGTACATGCGAAACAGGTTGCCATACTTTTTACGAATCGTATCTTCTCCCTGATCCTTAATGGCTTTTGAGAAATCGAGATACACCGCATTTTTTAGCGGCCCTATGCCATAACCCGCATCTATCCGCTCTTTGGCGGCACGGGAGGCGATATCACGGGGAGACAGGTTGCCAAAGGCGGGATATCTTCTCTCCAGGTAATAATCTCTTTCCTCTTCCGGGATCTGGTTCGGCTCCCGTTCTTCCCTTTCTTTTTGGGGGACCCAGATACGTCCGTCGTTTCGCAGGGACTCCGACATCAATGTGAGCTTTGACTGGTATTCCCCCGACTGTGGCAGGCTGGTAGGATGAATTTGGGTCCAACTGGGATTAGCCATATAAGCCCCTCTTTTATGCGCCCGCCAGATGGCAGAACCATTGCAGCCCATCGCCAGCGTAGACAGGTAATAAATTTTACCGAATCCACCGGTTGCCAATACCACTGCATGTGCGCCATGGCGCTCCAGTTCCCCGGTATCCATGTTACGCACAACCACGCCTTTCGCTTTTCCATCTACCACTACCAGATCGAGCATTTCATGACGGGCAAACAATTGCACCGTACCCGCCCCCACCTGCCGCATAAGCGCCTGATAGGAACCCAGCAAAAGCTGTTGCCCGGTTTGCCCCCGTGCATAGAAAGTACGCGAAACCTGTACCCCACCGAAAGACCGGTTATTCAGGTATCCGCCATACTCACGGCCGAAAGGAACACCCTGTGCCACGGCCTGATCAATCAGGTTAGCACTGCATTCTGCCATACGGTATACATTGCCTTCCCTGGCCCGGAAATCGCCCCCTTTAATGGTATCATAAAACATACGATATACACTGTCACCATCATTCTTGTAATTTTTACAGGCATTCACGCCTCCCTGCGCTGCCACAGAATGCGCCCTCCGGGGCGTATCCTGGAAACAAAAACTCTTCACGTTATATCCCATCTCTCCCAGCGAAGCGGCAATAGAACTGCCCGCCAACCCCGTTCCTACCACAATTACATTCAGCTTCTTCCTATTGGCCGGATTTACCAGCTTTGCATGTGCTTTGTAATAACTCCACTTGTCTTCCAGTGGGCCACCCGGTATTTTTGCGTCCAGCATAACCAACTATTTTAAGAAATGAACATAAATGGGCATTGCCGCGAATCCAGCACTGATGCCAATACTAAATATCCAGCCAAACACTCTGACCCAATGCGCATACCGCGGATGATAAAGTCCTAATGTGCGGGCTGCACTGAAGAAGCCGTGCAATAAGTGATAACAGAGCGCTACCATACAAATCACATATAATATCACGTACCATAACTCGCTGTAAACGCTCACCACCAGGATGTATAAATCCTTATGTCCATTAGCATCCAGCGGCAGATTGCCAAATTTGTACATGTACCAGAAATCTTTCAGATGAAGTACCAGGAAAATAAAAATAATGGTACCCAGGAGCCCCATATTACGGCTGTACCACTTACTCACAGCCCCTCTGCGATCATAATGATATTTAACTTTGCTGGCGCGGTTATTGGCCATCGTAATAATGATAGCATACACCACATGCCCGATAATACTGGCAAAGAGTACATAGGAAATCACTTTGATAATGATATTATCCGAAAGGATATGGGAGTACAGGTTAAACTGCGTATGCGCCCTTTCTGCCGGCAAAAACAATTGTAGATTACCGGCCAGGTGTATCACCAGGAAAAAGCAGAGAAATAACCCTGTAAATGCCATCCAGTTTTTCCTGGATAATGTTTGCTGCTTCCATTGACCCATAAAAATATTTTTAGCGATACGTTTACCAGATACCCAATACTTTCCACCAAATCCCGCCCAGTCCCATCCATATAATGATTAATACCACGCTTAACACAAACCCACATTTCCACCAGTCTTTCAGATCTACATAAGTGCTGCCGAAAAATACCGGCGCCGGACCATGTCCATAATGCGTTAATGTGCCGAATATCCCGCCGCAGAATCCCAATACCAGCGCCAGCAACGTGCCTGGTATCCCTACAGAAATACCCACTCCCAGGAAAGCAGCATACATGGCCGCCACGTGGGCAGTAGCACTGGCAAAAATGTAATGGCTATAGAAATATACCAGCACAATAATTGGAAAGGCAATCGTCCATTTCATGCCACCCACCTGTTGCTTCATCAGATCACTGAACCAGGGAATAAAACCCAGTGTATTTAAAAAACTGGCCATCATTACCAGGGCTGAAAACCACACGATGGTATCCCAGGCGCCTTTTTCCGACTTCACATCTTCCCAGGTAAGCACCTGGGATATCAGCAGGAATACCAGTCCTATTAAGGCAGTAGTAGTTGCATCAATACCAAAAAGATCTCCGGTAATCCACAGGAACAAGAGAATAACAAACGCGAGAAGCATCAGCCATTCATTTCTATGTACCGGTCCCATCTCTTTTAACTTCTCCGCAGCCATTGCCGGCGCATCACCGGTTGATTTTAACTCCGGCGGATATATTTTATACAAAATCCAGGGCACCAGAATGACAGACGCAATGGCCGGTACTATAGCGGCCGTAAACCAAGACATCCAGGAAATATCAATTCCCATATTTTTCGCAAACTTCTGACACATGGGATTACTGGCGGTACCAGTTAAAAACATGGAAGAAGTAATAAGGTTCATGTTATAGCTGTTTAATGTCAGATACCCGCCTAACTTGCGATGCGTGGCCGGCTCTTCTGGTATAGAACCAAAGTTGATGGCCATAGATTTCATAATGGGATAAATAATCCCTCCGCCCCTGGCCGTATTGCTGGGTACCGCAGGTGCCAATACAAGGTCTGCCAGCCCCAGACCATAAGCTAAGCCCAATGAACTCCGTCCAAATACCCGGATAAACAGGTAAGCAATCCGCTTACCTAATCCTGTTTTAATAAATCCACGGGCAATGAAAAAAGAAATACCGATCAACCATATCACTTTGTCGCCAAAGCTGCTGAGTGCCAGCGCAATAGACTTAGCCGGGGCTCCCGGTGCCAGCACCCCGGAAACGGCTACCAGCGTGATGGCTATCATCGACATCGTACCCATACTGGCCGCTTTCATGATAATACCAACAATAGTGGCCAGAAAAATAGCCAACAGATGCCAGGCCTCTGGCTTTACTCCGGCCGGTGGCGGTATAAACCAGATCAGCAGGCCAAAAGCCAGGGTAATTAATAGTTGCGGATATTTAATTTCCTTCATAAAAATTGCCTTTAAAATCTACATTGTACCTGTGCAATCAGGAGATTGCTGTTATGCGTTTTGGTTCCTGAAATATCTTTATTGTACTGATCTATTTGCATTCCTAACTGAATACGCCCTCCATAATCTTTCAGAAAAGCCAGGCCCACCATAGGAATGTAAGACCGGCGGACATTTCCGTTATTCTTATGATCTTCATTAAAATATTCATATCGCATTGACACCTCAATAGACGTCAGTTTATGATAATTAATCTTATACCGGAAGTTGGGCAATACATAAACTCCATTCATGATGTAGTTACCCACACCACCTTTGCGCAAGCTATCCGGCAGGGCATAATACAGCTGATGGTTATTCCCCTGTTTATATTCCGACTGCAACTGCAAATCCCATTTGGGCGACAGGGGAATTACGCCGCTGACATCTATCCCTAACGCATATACGCTCTGTCGTTTTACAGCACCAAATCCGCCATTTAGTCCCAGCGATATTTTATTCATGTCTCCAAATTCCAGCCGGGCAGTACCCAGCTTACCATTATCATTGTCTGATGGCTGGTTGCGGTTATTGCCATTCACCACGGAGAGGGCATACTTCATAGGCACTTTACTCTCTTTATTAAAGGCGCCAAACATAGATACGCCTATCTGGAAGCTCTGCCAGCCATTGCTGCCAAAGGCATAGTATTGATTGGAGAAATCCATGGATTGGATAATGTCTACCGGGAACAAGTCTTCCAATCCGAAGGAGGGTCTGAACTGCCCGATGGTAAAGTTGACTGCATCATTCCAACGGTAAGAGATATACGCATTTTCCAGCACCTTCCCTTTGGTATCGCCGGAAAATTCAGCCAGGTTTATCAGTATCGCTGCTGTAAACCGGTCGCTTACCTGCGCTTTTGCCTGTAAACGCGCCCGCTTGATACTAAAGCTATTCCGTACTACTTCGTCCGTGTTAGGCTGGTGTACGCCATTAACGTCTACATCTTTCACTAAAGAGCCGGTATAGCGGGCCTGAAAAACGCCGCCAAAAGAGATCTTCTTAATAAAACCTATCACCTTCGGTACAGAAGAATCTTTTGCAGTGCTGTCTTGTCTTGCAGGAGCAAGTGACCAGGCATATGTATAGCTGGCAGTACAACAGCATGTGATTAAAAAGATGGCAACGCGTAAAATTCGTTTATGCATGCACGGTTGTTAAATGGTTTTGAACAAGGGCTTATCCGGATAACATCCCGATCAAAAAAAAGTTTGCCATTTAACAGAATATAGGGGACAAAAAAATCCCGTGCCGGTATAACCGACACGGGAAATCTTTTATTACTGACTACCGGATTACTTTACCAGCTTCAGCTCATTGATAATATTTTTGGCACCACCCAGTTTTTCGATGCACCATAATACATAGCGTACATCTACACAGATAGTACGGTTGTATTCGGAATCGAACTGGATTTTGTGGCTCAATGCTTCGTAGTTACCATCGAAAGCAAGACCAATCAGTTCTCCGTTAGCATTGATCACAGGAGAGCCGGAGTTACCACCAGTGATGTCGTTGGTGGTAATGAAACCTACTACGATATCATTTTTGCGGGCGTCTTTATACTGACCAAAGTCTTTTTTGTTGTAGAGATCCACATAGTTTGCAGGCAGATCAAATTCGTAATCGCCCGGTACATATTTCTCAATTACGCCTTTCATGGTAGTAACGTAGTCGTAGTGTACAGCATCACGTGGAGCGTATGGTTTTACCTGGCCATAAGACAAGCGCATGGTAAAGTTGGCATCCGGATATCTGTTGGCGTTAGGGCTCATCTGCATGACGCCTTTCAGGTAAGCGCGGCCCAGGTCATTGTTTTTAGCGATGAACTGGTTATATAACGGCAGGTATTTGCCGATATAATTCTTAATGAATGTGCCTGCGTAAGCAAATGCCGGATCATTCTGCAGGGTTACTGCATCCGGGTTAGCAACAAATGCTTTCCATTTGGCATCATCAAAAATGAAGGTATTGTTCATTACTGCAGCGGCCCAGGTACGGAAGGTATTGTCGTCGTCCAGGCTACCATATTTTGCTTTCAGGCCTTCGTAAAAGCCAGCTGGTTGCTGATCTTTAGCGATGTCGGTATAGTACATGCGGCAGGTAGCGGCAAGAATTTTCTGATCACTGGGTTTATTTTCGCCTTCCAGGAAAGTGGTTCTTGCTTTATCAGCTGCTTCTATGGCTTGTTTTACTGCATCTTTAGGTGCGCCCGGGGTTACCAGTGCTCTTTCCACGGCCATCAGGGTACCTGCAAAAGAGGCCACCGGGGAGCCGAGGATACCTTCATTCAGGTAAACGCGTTGTTTAGCGTATGGCGTCCATGATTTATAAGATGCTTCGTAGTCGCGGAGAATATTGGCAAACTCTGGTTTGTCCTGTGCCCATTTGGCAAAAGCAGCTTCCTGTTTTTGTTTATCGGCCAGAACACCGTGTTTTTCGAGTTGTTTGGTTTCACCATCGAAGAATTTCCAGTAGTTTGCGATGCCGGCATAAGAAGAAGCCAATTGCAGTTTTACCGCAGGATCTTTCTTCATTTGCTCAAACATAGCTTTCAGTCTTACATCTCTCAGGTTTACCAGGTATGGATTCTCGATGGCTGTTTTCAGCTGAACGCCATAAGAGGTTTCATAGCGATTGGTACCACCGGGGTAGCCAAAAATCATGGCATAATCATTTTCCTTTACGCCTTTGATAGATACCGGCAGGAAGTGTTTAGGCTTCAGGGGAACGTTATCAGCCGCATAAGGAGCAGGCTTACCATCTTTGCTGGTATATACACGGAAAATGGAAAAGTCGCCGGTATGACGGGGCCATTCCCAGTTATCGGTGTCACCACCGAATTTACCCACGCTTTCAGGAGGAGTTCCTACCAGGCGGATATCTTTATAGCGTTCGTAAACAAACAGGAGGTACTGGTTGCCTTTGAACATAGGTATTACTTTAGCCTCGTAGTTGGTATTTTCAGTGGCTTTAGCGATGATTTCGCTATATGCCTGTTGTTCTTTTTTTGCTCTTTCTGCGCCATCCAGGCCTTTTACAGCATCTTCCACCTGTTTGGTTACGTCATCCACTTTTACCAGGAATTGCACTGACAGCTGGGAAGAAGCGATTTCCTCCTGTTTGCTTTTTGCGTAGAAACCATTTTTCAGGTAGTTATGTTCCACAGAGCTGGCGGCTGCAATAGCGCCGTATCCGCAGTGGTGATTGGTGAAGATGAGGCCTTCATTGCTTACAATTTCTCCCGTACATCCACCACCAAAAATAACAATGGCATCTTTGAGGGAAGCTTTGTTGATGCTATACAGCTGCTCTTTGGTGAGCTTCAGCCCTTTCTTGACCATGTCATTGTAGGTTTGCTGCCCCAATAAATAAGGAAGCCACATGCCCTCGTCAGCTTTAGCCCACTTGATACTTACGCTAAGCAATAAGAGCAAAACCAGTAATTTTTTTCTCATATTAAGTCAGGTTTTGTTTTTAAGGACCTCAAACCTAGCCAATTTTTCGTTAACAGGCACAGGTATAGGGACCAATGGCATAGTTATCTGATAATTATTTTTATATGATACCGGCACCATGTCAAAAACTGGAATATGTTTTGATAAGGGGAAATGCCTATAGGCTATGCCAATATTTTATTACCTTGAAAAAAAACGATTGCAGCATGAAAAAAATATTTTTAATAATAGGCCTCGCCGCATTTTTCGCCTGCAATGAAAGTAGCAGTCAGCAGGAAAAAAAGGAAGATGTAAAAGAAAATCTGCAAAAAGCAGGTGATGAGTTAAAATCTGCTGCCAGTAATACCGGCGATTATTTGTCTGAGCAAAAGAAACTGGCGGAAGATGCTATCCGCGAAAGGATTAAGGATATCGACCAGACCACGGCCGAATTGAAAAAAGATGGAGATGAAAAAAGTGAAACAGCCCGTAAAAAGCTGGAAACTTTGAAAGCAGAGATGAACAAGAAGCTACAGGATGTAAAAAACAGCAGTGCAGAAACCTGGGATAGCACCCGGGTGGCAGCGGATCAGCTGATGAAAAAATCTGATAAGGAGTGGACGGATTTCAAACAGAACTTCAAAGATCTGTTTAAAAAGGATTAAGGGCAATACTGCAGTATTCCTTCAAAATTCTACAATCCTTGTTCCTTGTACATTAATCTTGTAATTTTACCCGGCTTAATATATCAGGATTTGCTACTTTCTTATCATCAGGAATTATTAACAGAAGCCGGCTGTGATGAAGCCGGAAGAGGATGCCTGGCGGGTCCTGTATTTGCGGCGGCAGTAATATTGCCCCGGAAATTCAGACACCCATTGCTCAATGATTCTAAACAGATGAAAGCAGCAGACCGGGAGAAACTACGGACCGTGATAGAGGAAAAAGCCATTTGCTATGCAGTGGCCAGTGTGGATAACATAGAAATAGACAAGATAAATATATTAAAAGCTTCTTTCAAAGCCATGCATCTGGCATTGGAGAAGCTACAGCAGCAACCGGAGTTCATACTGGTGGATGGTAACCGCTTTTATGCATACGGCAATACACCACATGCCTGTATTATACAGGGAGATGGTATATATGCCTCCATTGCAGCAGCTTCCGTTCTGGCCAAAACCTACCGGGATGAATATATGCAGCAGTTACATGCCACATATCCTCATTTTGGCTGGGATGTGAATAAAGGTTATCCGACCAGGCAACACCGTGATGCAATACGGGAATTTGGTGATACACCGTACCATCGTAAAACATTCCGTTTGTTGCCGGAGCAATTGGAACTGGACTTATAGCTGTTAGCCATTAGCTGTTAACTATTAGTAAATGTAGCAGAGACGATATGTTGTTGATCTACTAAAAGCTAAACACTAAAGCTAACCGCTCTGTTAAAATTTTGCCCCCTGGGAAACAATTATGCTAAAGCAGACACAACAGCAAAAATTATTACAGAAGCTTTCACCTCAGCAAATTCAGCTTATGAAATTGCTGCAGGTACCTACTGTCAATCTGGAAGAAAGAATAAAAGAAGAACTGGAAGAAAACCCGGCCCTCGAATACGGTGAAGAAGCCGGAGAAGATGAGTTTAAGGAGCAGGACGAGTTTGAAAGCCCCGCTGAAGAGGATGAATTTGAACCGGATGGCAGCGAAAATGAATACGACAATATAGATATTTCTGAATATGTAAGTGAGGGAGATGATGATGTGGCGGATTATAAATTGCGCGATGACAACTACCCCGACCCGGATGAAAGCAATAAAACCATTCCTATCCGGGTGGAAACTTCCTTCCATGAACATTTACTGAGTCAGCTGGGCATGCTGGAACTGGATGACCACCAGAATGCTATTGCAGAACATATCATTGGTAGTATTGATGATGATGGGTACTTGCGCAGGGAAGTCAGCTCTATGGTAGATGACCTGTCTTTTTCACAGAACATTGATACCACAGAAGAAGAGATTTACTCGCTGATAAAAAAAATACAGGATTTCGATCCGGCTGGCGTTTGCGCCACTGACCTGAAAGAATGCTTACTCCTGCAGCTGAAACGCAAATCCCAGGACGATGAAGGCGTACACAATGCCTATCTTATCCTGGAGAACTACTTCGATGAGTTTACCAAGAAGCACTACGAGAAAATACAGAAGGCGCTGAGTCTGACCGATGAAGGCCTGAAAGAAGCCATCACACAAATTATTAAGCTAACGCCTAAACCAGGTGGTAATTTTGCCACGCTGAATAAAGCGGAAAGCTATGTACTGCCCGACTTCTTCATCTTAAATAATGCCGGCAAACTGGAGCTCACCCTGAATTCCCGCAATGCACCCGACCTGCGTATTTCCGGTGGTTACCGGGAAATGCTGAAAGAATATGACCGTGGGGATAAAAAGGATAAGCGTCAGAAAGAAGCCGTATTATTTATCAAGCAAAAAATCGATGCCGCCAAATGGTTTATAGATGCTATTAAGCAACGGCAACATACGCTATTGTCTACCATGGAGTCTATCATGGATTATCAGCGCGAATTTTTCCTTACGGGAGATGAAACCACGATGAAGCCAATGATCCTGAAAGATATCGCGGATCGTACGCAGCTGGATATTTCCACGGTAAGCCGGGTGGCCAACAGCAAGTATGTGCAAACGGAGTTTGGTACCTTTAAGCTGAAATTTTTCTTCTCTGAATCTTTGTCTACCGACAGCGGAGAAGAAGTATCTACAAGAGAGGTAAAGAAGATTTTATCAGATCTGATAGAGGCGGAAAACAAGCGTAAGCCGCTGAGTGATGAAAATCTGACGAAGATGTTGCAAGACAAAGGATACAATATTGCCCGCCGTACGGTGGCCAAATACAGGGAGCAGCTGAATATACCGGTAGCCCGTTTACGTAAAGAATTATAAGCACGATACCATGCAAGAACATGCAGTTTTAGACCGGAACGGAAATTTAGAGGCGGCGCCGGAGTTTTCACCCGTAATGAGATCACTGGCCCAGGTCATTTCCTACCTTACACATCCGCTGTTCATTCCGCTGCTGGTAACGTTTTTAGTGCTGGAGTCGATCCCGGAATATATGGTGGCGTTTAAGTCTATCAGCAAGCGTTTTGCCTTTGACATGCTATATTTCAGGGTAGCCATTATCAGTATTGGTTTTCCGGTACTGACCATGTTACTGGCTAAAGCTTTGAAGTTTGTGTCCTCTGTATATATGAAAACGCAGCGCGACAGGATTATTCCTTATGTAGCGATGATCACGTATTACTTCTGGGCATTTTATACTTTTTTACAGGAGGGTCGGGCGCCTAAGTTCTACACCGCTTTCTTCCTGGGCGTTTTTATCAGCGTCTCCATTTCGTTTATCTCTAATAACTTTATCAAAACCAGCATGCATACAGTAGGCTGGGGTGGCGTGATTGGTTTTTTACTGTCGTTGATGTGGGGAATGCATATGAATGTTACAGTACCCCTGGTTATTACTTTCTTTGTCGCAGCCGTAGTAGCTACTGCCCGGATGGTGCTGGATGCCCATACCCCGCGCGAAATATATATTGGTTTCCTGATTGGTATTACTTCACAGCTGGTAGCCTGCTGGTTCTTAGTAAAATAGGGGTTAATAGCCATTCTATTTCCCTGTTCCCTGCTGAATTAACCAACAGGGAACGGGGAGAACAGTATATAGATAGAATGGCCAAAAAAATTTTTGGGGTTTAACCTGGACCACTTCACTGTATCACTCACACACATTGGATGCAAGGCCACAAGGCAGGCTAACAAACAATCTTAACAAACAGTAGGGGGATTAACTTTCAACAACTAAACTTGACAATACAAAAGTCAAACATTCTACGCTGATACTCAAGCGTATAACTACGCTTTTTAAAAATGCAGTAGAATTCTCATTTCCGGAGATGTATAATTTTTTTGAGCGGGTTTGTTGATACGCACATTCAATGCGTAATGGGATTGCATCTTTGTTATGTCGTTGGGGGTTATCCTTTAAAGATGAAGCTGTTAAGCAGCAAACGTGGGTAATCAACAAGATATAAAAGCGAATACTATTTAATTTAGCATTTAAAAGAAATTGCTAAAAAATTTAGGAAAATAAAAAATTAGGTTATAACTTAGCAATCCAATTAACATGCTTTCTAATTGTGATCAGCTATCTTTTAAATTTGTAAAAACATTAATGATATGTCTACAGCCAATGCAGAAAAACTGAAGGCCCTGCGCCTCACAATGGACAAGATTGAGAAAGATTTCGGTAAGGGATCTGTGATGATGATGGGAGAAAAAGCAGAAGCACCTATGGAAGTTATTTCCACCGGGTCTCTGGGGCTTGATATTGCACTTGGAATTGGAGGTTTACCGAAAGGAAGAATTATCGAGATATATGGACCTGAGTCTTCCGGTAAAACCACTATCGCCATACATACTATTGCAGAAGCACAAAAGAAAGGTGGTATCTGCGCCATTATAGATGCGGAGCATGCTTTTGATAGCTCTTACGCAAGAAGACTGGGAGTAGACGTAGATTCCCTGTTGATATCACAACCGGACCATGGTGAGCAGGCACTGGAAATCGCAGATCGTCTGATCCTTTCCGGAGCAGTAGATGTAGTAGTAATTGACTCCGTAGCTGCCCTGGTACCAAAAAGCGAGTTGGAAGGTGAAATGGGTGAAAGCAAAATGGGATTACAAGCCCGTTTGATGTCACAGGCGCTGCGTAAGTTAACCGCCACCATCTCCAAAACAAATTGCTGCTGCATATTTATTAACCAATTACGTGAAAAGATAGGTGTGATGTTCGGTAACCCTGAAACAACCACTGGTGGTAATGCGCTGAAGTTCTACGCATCTGTAAGGCTCGACATACGCCGTATGAGCCAGATAAAAGATGGTGACGAAGCAGTTGGTAACCGCGTGAAAGTAAAAGTTGTAAAGAATAAAGTAGCTCCACCATTCCGCCAGGCTGAATTTGATATCATCTATGGTCAGGGTGTTTCCAAAATGGGTGAGATCATTGACATGGGGGTTGAATATGGTGTGATCCAGAAAAGTGGTAGCTGGTTTAGCTATGATACCAATAAATTAGGTCAGGGCCGTGATGCAGTAAAACAACTGCTGAACGATAATCCTGAACTGGCAGCAGAAATAGAAACGAAGATTAAAGTGAAGATCCAGGAAAAGCAAGACGCTGAATAAGTGATCGCTTTTTGAACGTTGTCAGAAACATTTTGATTAAATCTTACTTTAAAGATATACACAGAAGTTAGTTTTAGTTTTAGTAAGCATTGGGTTAGTATGCACATCCCTGCCTTGTCCTGGGCGGGGATTTTTTTGACCCTTAACCCCGAAAAAGAAAAACCCGCTCCGGTAATCGGAGCGGGTTTTTCTTTTTTCACTAGTTTATCTTACAAAGCAATTAAGCTTCTGCTTTCATGCTCTTAGCTGTTCTCTTACGCTCTTCCTCATCCAGGATAACTTTACGCATACGGATGAAGTTAGGTGTAACTTCAATACACTCATCATGCTGGATATACTCCATACATTCTTCCAGTGTCATCAGAATCTTAGGTGCAATGTTAGCCGCACCATCAGTTCCGCTCGCACGCATGTTGGTCAGTTTCTTTCCTTCGTTTGGATTCACCACCAGGTCACCTGGTTTGTTGGTTTCACCAATGATCATACCCTTGTACACTTCTTCTCCCGGATCAACGAAGAAAGATCCTCTATCCTGCAGTTTATCGAGAGAGTAACCAGTAGTAGTACCAGCTTCTTTCGCAATCAACACACCATTGTTACGGCCTGGGATAGCACCTTTCCATGGTTTGTAATCATTAAATCGGTGCGCCATTACCGCTTCACCAGCAGTAGCTGTGAGCATCTGTGTACGCAAACCAATCAAACCACGGGAAGGAATTTCAAATTCCAGGTGTTGCATTTCACCCTTGGTTTCCATGATCAGCATTTCACCTTTACGGCGGGTTACCAGGTCAATTACTTTGCTGGCAAATTCCTGCGGAACGTCAACCACGAGGGTTTCGTACGGTTCGCATTTTTTTCCATCTACATGCTTCACAATTACTTGCGGCTGACCAACGGTCAACTCGTAACCCTCACGACGCATGGTCTCAATCAATACACCTAAGTGCAGGATACCACGACCATATACCATGAAGCTATCAGCACTGTCAGAATCCATTACACGGAGTGCCAGGTTCTTTTCAGTTTCTTTTGTTAAACGATCACGCAGGTGGCGGGAAGTAACAAACTTACCATCCTTACCAAAGAATGGAGAGTTGTTAATACCAAACAACATGTTCATGGTTGGCTCATCTACACTGATAACAGGTAATGCTTCTGGTTCTTCTGCATCAGCAATAGTATCACCAATGTTGAAACCTTCAATACCTACTACCGCGCAAATATCACCAGCAAATACTTTTGTTACTTTTCTTTTACCTAACGCTTCAAAGATGTATAACTCACGTACTTTCTGCTTTTTATTAGTACCATCCGCCTGCATTAAAGTAATCCACTGACCTTCTTCGATGGAAGCACGGGCAACTTTACCTACCGCAATACGGCCAAGGAAAGAAGAGTAATCCAGGGAAGTGATCTGCATTTGCAGGTTGCCTTCTGGTGTTTTAGGTTCTGGCACATATTGCAGGATACCATCCATCAGCGGCGTAATATCTTCGCTTTGTTCTAATGAACTGTTGAACCAGCCATTTTTACCGGAACCATAGAAAGTTGGGAAGTTCAACTGATCTTCTGTAGCATCCAGGTTAAAGAACAATTCAAAAACAGCATCGTGTACTTCATCAGGACGGCAGTTTGCTTTATCAACTTTATTGATAACAACAATTGGCTTCAGGTGCAGCTGTAAGGCTTTCTGCAACACAAAACGCGTTTGCGGCATCGGCCCTTCGAAAGCATCCACTAACAGGATAACACCATCGGCCATTTTCAATACTCTTTCCACTTCACCACCAAAGTCGGCGTGGCCTGGAGTATCAATAACGTTGATTTTGGTCCCCTTATACTCAACAGAAGCGTTCTTACTGAAGATGGTGATACCACGTTCTCTTTCAAGATCGTTACTATCCATGATCAGCTCGCCCGATTCCTGGTTAGCCCGGAATACATTGGTCTGATGAAGGATTTTGTCAACCAGGGTAGTTTTACCATGGTCTACGTGTGCAATGATTGCGATATTACGAATGTTCATATGCTTAAATCTTTAGCTATCAGCCATTAACAAAATTTACGCTAATAGCTACAAAAAGAAGGCGCAAAGGTACGAAAACATAGCGAGAATGAAGGAAACACGTTTTAAATAAATGTAATCATTTAGTCACACTGCATTTATATCTCATAAGACACTGACAGCCATTGATTTACAATTAATTATAAGCCAACATGACAACCCCACCGCTTTGTGGCGTCAATTTTGTTTCGTCCACAACGTTCTCACCGCTTAATCCGTTAAAGATGATAAAATACATATACACCCTAATAATCGCCTGTTTTACAATTATTTATACCCCTGTGGTTGCTCAACAAATGCCTGGCCAGGATATCACCCTCTCTCAATATAAATATCCCTTTCCGGTACATTTTCTATCACTCCATATACAAGGGCAACAGCTCAAAATGGCTTATATGGATGTACAACCTTCTAAACCAAATGGCAAAACCATTGTTCTCCTGCACGGCAAAAATTTTTGCGGCGCCTACTGGGACAGCACGGCAGCAGACCTCAGCAATAATGGCTTTCGCGTAATTATACCTGATCAGATCGGTTTCGGTAAATCCTCCAAACCAGCACATTTCCAATATACTTTCCAACAACTGGCTCAAAACACCAAGGCCCTGCTCGATACATTGGAAATCACCAAAGCCGCTGTATTGGGGCATTCTATGGGAGGTATGCTCGCCACCCGCTTTGCACTGATGTATCCCGAAATGACAGAAAAGCTCATACTGGAAAATCCTATCGGCCTGGAAGATTGGAAAGTAAAAGTACCCTATCAGTCAATAGATAAATGGTATAAAGCAGAACTACAGCAGTCTTACGAAAAAATTAAACAATACATGATGGACAGCTATTACGCCGGTAAGTGGTCTCCTGCTTATGATAAATGGGCACAGCTTCAGGCCAGCTGGATCAGTAATCCTGATTATTCCACAGTAGCCTGGAACGCCGCTTTAACCTATGACATGATTTTTACCCAGTCCGTATTATATGAATTTGAAAATATAGCGGCTCCTACCCTGCTCATCATTGGGCAACGCGACCGCACCGCCCTTGGGAAAGCGGCTGTTTCGCCGGAAGTGCGCAAAACGTTAGGCGACTACCCTACACTGGGGAATAATGCTGCCAAAAAAATTCCACACGCCACACTGGTGCCTATTGAAGGTGTGGGGCATCTTCCCCACATTGAAGCATATACGCAGTTCATCGCGTCACTGCTGAAATTTTTACAACAATAATTTATTGGTTCTCCAGCAGCTTCACCACGTAATCCAATGCGCTCTGATTGGCCGGGTTATCAAGTGCGTGGGCAATGTCTAATTTTTCGCGGGAAGTAAGGTGCCACGACAACGCCGCTGCCTTATCTGTTTTCTGTGGTACATACTGGAAAATAATGCGGTGGAACTTATCTGGGAAGTATCCTTCCATATAATTCAGCAAATCATCCTGGTCGAAATCCTGCATGGCGCTCCAGTGTTGCTGCATCGTAAATAATGGTTCAAATAACAGGTCGCTGAGATCTTTCGTTTTCTTGATAGGGGAAATATCGTTCTTACGGGTATCGCGTATCTGTATATACACCACCCCGCTGGTGTTTTCATCGATCCATTTGCTAAAGGTATAGAGGTATCGCAAAGTGGTTTGCTGACCGAAGTTATCACGGATACCGGCATCCATCACATCTACAATAGGATTGCTGGGTAAAAACGCATTGGGCAATACATAAGGGAAGGTGGCACACATCCGGATAGCGCTGGTGACCCGTAGGTCCATAGCATCTTGTGCAGCAAAGTATTGCGCAAAATCAACCCCATCAATATCTCTCACCTGCCGGGTTGGATATAGGTACTGTGGACTACACAAATAACTGATTGGCTGCGGTGAAATCATCAGGCGACGACCATCGGCGTTGATCGTTGCATTCCATATCAGCATGGGAATCTCTGCATTTGCCTCCGGCTGCCGGTATTCTTGCAGCGTTTTATCCAATATATTGTCGGTATGCTCGTTCAGTTGTCTTTCAAAAGCATAGCCTCTGTCTTTTGCGTACTGATTTTTCCCAATGGAAAAGCTTCGCCATGGCGTAATAAAATCATTTACCGCCATGGAAGTAAACACCGAATTGAGCAAGTCCATCGATACCCTTTCGGTATATACCGGATTAGAAAGCCGGATGGGCTTCCCCTGTTGCTGCTCGTAATACAATTCCCGGAAATAGCTGGCTCCCAACATACCACCGGATGCGCCGGTCATTAATACGGTATGTTCCATCAAATGCCCGTGTAGTAAGCTATCCAGCCGCTGCAGCACGTTCACGCTCCAGGTGGCAGACCGACTTCCTCCCCCACTGAAATTCATGACAATCAATGGTGGCTTTTTATTAGCCGGAAACTTCTTTCTCCATTTCTCTAAAATCTGAATCCCCTGCTTCTTGTCTGCCTCATATTTCTCTCTCGTAAAAAACTGTTGTAATGCAGCCACACTATATTCCGGGCGATCCTTCTTTTGCCGGTAATTCAGGCCATAGGCTTTGTTCCGGTTATCTACCCAGTTGTGTTCTACCATCCAGTTCAGGCCAAACAGCATTACCAGCAAAATAGGAATAGACCAGGTTTGCAGCATATACGAATAGGCGCCGGCCACCCCGATAAGGAAAGCGAAAAAGATGAGCACACTGGCGCCCGCAGGGATCCTGAATACATCATAGTCCATCATATAGGCCAGTATCACCAGGAAAATGAGGGAGCAGCCCACGGTGATCATGGCGGCAAAGTGATGTTGCTTCAGGATGCTGTCAAGGTAATGTTTATTATAGTGGTCTACGTTCCTGGCTCTGCGAATGCGCCACGGAGTGGAAAAGTAGTTGTGTACTGGCAACGCATTTTCGTCTGGTTCCTGTGTGGGCTTCATAATCATCCGCAGAAAGTTGCGTGGATTGCCGAATCGCTTTTCCAAACGACGACCAATATTCTTATCTGCATTAAAAAAATAAAAAAAGCAGAAGAAAAAAATAAACAATACCCCACAGATGAAACCCTCTCCCAGCAACAGAATATCCGGAATATCGCTCAACTGTTCATATCGCTGATATTCCCATCCGCGGTAAAGCGTACTGAGAATGAAAACCAGTGGGATAATCGCGTTATTCAAACAATAACGGAAAAAAGGCTGGGAAGTGGTGGCCAGAAACTTGAAACGGCCTGTATGCAAAATAAAAGTGGTGATTTGCCAACTCATGATAAACATACCGGTGGCTAATCCTAATATCGTAGTACTATAGAAGTTTACTTTACCCAGGTACTCCGGCGCCAGGTACAGCGCATCTCCGCCAAACACCTTGGCGAAACCGCCATTGATGGTGCTAAAGAGTATCACCCAAAAAATAAGTAACACCTGGTACTTCCTGAAATGCAGGAGCAGTAGCTGTATAGGGAAAGAATAGTAAGTTTTTATCAATAATAACTTCACCTTCATCAGACGATTATTGCAAATAAACCTACGGAAAATTTACGGATTTATGAGCCTTGCCGCGAAGGAATTTCTCCTGAAGCATAAAGCGCAAAGCAAAATGCAAAAAGCTATTAAAGCAAATGACCAGGGCGAATGAGTAAATTTGAATACCCGCCCTGGTCATTTGCTTTAATAGCTTTTTACTTTGTTTACAGGTGCTTTAGCACTTATGCCTGCTGCTTTCCCCTACTCAGGAAAAGTGTCCATATCAATGACAGCAATAATAACATACCAACGCCCTGGTGCAGTATACCGTAACTAATTGGAATTTTAACCTGGCTGTTTAACAAGGTCAATACGCCCAGCAATACCTGTAATAAAACCAACAGCAGTGGCAGGTAACGAATCATATGTAACTGGCTATGGTTATGGGTTTGTGCTGATTTCCACCACCAAATAGCAATAAGTAATGTTATCAGGTAGGCAAGTCCGCGGTGTATAAATTGAATGGTAATAGGATTATGCGCAATATCTGCCAGGAAACCGCCCTGTGAGAACATGTTGGCTGGTACCCAGGCTCCATTGATATCCGGCCAGGTATTAGCCACCAAAGCGGTATGCAATCCTGCCATGAATGCGCCATATACCAATTGTACCACCAATAATATCAATAAGGTGATATTCAGTTTCTTTAATGTTGGCACCGCTAATATTTCTTCATCGCGCACACTCAGTTTCAATGCAAACCAAAACACATAACACAGTAGCACCAAAGCAGAAATGAAGTGAATCGCCAAACGGATGTGGTTAACATATAAATTCTCTTCGTTCAGCCCGCTCATCACCATTACCCATCCTATCAATCCCTGCAGGCCGCCCAGTACAAATAATATGATCATAGGATTGATCATACTTTTGTTAATCTTCTTCTGAATAATAAAATAGATGAATGGTACAATAAATACCAGCGCCATTAACCGGGCCCAGTCGCGGTGCAACCACTCCCAGAAGAAGATAAATTTAAAATCAGATAATGTAAAATGGTTATTTACATATTTATATTGCGCAATTTCCTTGTATCCTTCAAATGCGCGTTGCCAGGCAGCTTCGTTTGTAGGAGGAAACGCGCCTAACAGCGGCTGCCATTCTGTAATGGATAACCCGGATCCGGTTAAACGGGTGATTCCACCCAGTAAAACCTGCACTATCAACATGCCCACGCCGATATATAGCCAAATGGCCACCGGCCGATTATTTTTTATTGTTACTGCTTCCATAAACGCTGCAAAAATAGGGAATGAATGCCGAACAAGTCCCCTAAATACTCACATTATTTTAACAAAGGCGTAATGTTCTGTTAATCCTGTCGTCGGAGATTTGCATCGAAATCATAAGGCACCATTGTATTAGCTAATACCGCCCTCATTTAAAAAGATGAACACAATAAAAAAAATAAAGTCATGAAACACTTACGTTTTGTTTTTTTAGCACCCAAAGCAGCATTGTTATTATTTGTTACTATTCTGTTACCCATCCTGCATGCCGCCGCTCAGTCTACCACATTTGCTTATAATGTAGAAAGACGTACCAGCGAAAAACCTGCAGCCGTTGCTCCTGTTGAATCTTTCAACGTTCATATTACACAATTACAGAAAGATCAACTGTTATTTCAATTGTCTGTTGATAATCCGGGCAACGAAAAGCTGACGCTTTACATTAAAGACAATTTCAATAACACACTGCACCGCGAAATACTGCCTTCTACACTGCGCTTCGAAGCACGCTATAACCTCGCATCCCTGGAAGATGGCGATTATATCTTCGAAATCAGAGCAGGAAAAAATAAACTGGCAGAAAAAGCAATTGCTATAAAAACTCAGACCCTCGTTAACAGAAACGTTTCCGTTACCGAGTAAGCAAAAATTAAAAACTGTTTAAAAGAAAAGACCTAAGCGATGATGCGCTTAGGTCTTTTCTTTTAAACAGCTTTTTGATGTATCCTATTTCTTTATCGATTCATATACCGCTTCGAACATTTTTTCGCGGGTATGTATCGCCGCTAATTTCGTATTAGCGCCGCCGTTAGGATATACCCGGTTGCCCAGGAATATAAATACAATCCCGGAAGAAGGATCTGCCCAAACACAGGTGCCGGTATAGCCGGTATGTCCGAATGTAGTAGCAGAGGCACTTTTAGCCGGATAAGGCTCCCGGCGGGAAGCATTGTCTTTTTCGGGTTTATCGAAGCCCAGCCCGCGACGGCTGAGGGAGCTGCCATACGCAGTAAATAATTGCACTGTTTCCGGTTTTATATACTGTACCCCATTAAAAGTGCCTTTATTCAGCAACATCTGCATAATCACGCCCAGGTCGTTGGCATTGGAGAACAGGCCTGCATGGCCGGCTACGCCACCAAACATGGCAGCACCAGGATCATGTACATCGCCACGTAGCTGCTGCATCCGGAAAGAATATTCATGTTCGGTAGGCACAATTTCCGACAAAGAGAAACGCTGTCTGGGTAAAAAACCGGTAGTAGCGAGCCCCATGGGTGCATAAAACGTTTCACGTACATAGTCGTTTAATTTTTTACCGGTGAGTTGTTCTACCACCTTTCCCAAAAAAATGAAGTCACAGTCGCTGTACACATAACCCTGATGCGGAGATAACTTACTGTCCAGGATCTTTTTCCAGATGCTGTCTACATAGCTGTCTTCCATATACATATTTTCTGCTACACGGATGCCATGGGTGGCATCCGGAGTAGTGTGGTACAGGATGGTATCCGGATAGCCACTGGGATATAATGTCTCTTTATAAAAAGGTATAAAAGGCACCAATCCGGCCTGATGCAATAAAACATCGCGGATACGCAACCCGGCTTTGTCGGTACCCAGTACCTGGGGCAGATATACGCCCAATGTGGCATCGAGGTTTAATTTGCCTTCATCATAGAGATGCATGACAGCCAGCGTGGTAGCACATATTTTGGTTACAGACGCCAGGTCGTATATAGATTGCGGTGATACTGGTTCTGCCTTGTTATACTCATAATGACCGAAGCAGCGGTTGTATATCACTTTCCCATCTTTCATGGCCAGTACCTGGGCCCCGGGAGCCGCTCCGTGGGCAATCATATCGTTGGCAAAGCCATCGATCTTTAGCAGGGCCTGTTCATCTACACCCGCATCTTTGGCAGAAGCCATGGGCAAAATGGTGAACTGATTCACTTTATAGGTAATGCCGGTACCTGAAGGCAGGCCGGGACATACGGTGACGGGTAACTTACCGGAAGGGCCCAGTTTACCAAACAGCAGATCTGCCGCTACCTTCTGGGTGGTGCTATCATCTTCGTAGGCGGCAATGATGGCAGGCGCATCGCAGAAATACTGGATTGCGTAAGGGTTGCCGAAAGCAATGGTTACAGAAGGTACTTCCGTTTGTAGCTGGCGGATAATGAGGCGTTCGGCCATCGTTAGTCCGAAGTTATTGGCCGGACGGCGGCTATAGTCGTGAAGACTGATGATTACGGCTTTATAATCGCGCTGGATGCGGGATACGATTGGTGCTATCTGATCTACCGACTGCCGGGAAGTAAAAATAAAGGCGTCGGTGCCTGGTTTATATTCTTTAACCGTTTGTAGAAACGTATTGCTGGCATCGGCGCCAATGGCAATAACCGCCAGCTTTTGCTGGGTCATGGCCGGAGAAAACGGCACCAGCTTTTTATCGTTGCGTACCAGTGTGATGGCACTTTCCGCGATGCGTTTACGGAGACTGTCTGTTTGTGCATTCAGGTCGTCGGCCAGGTGATCAGTGTCAATGTGTTGTGGTTTCCAGAGGCCCAGGTTGTATTTGGCGCGTAAAACTTTCTTTACGCGTTCGTCTACTTCGTCCTGGTCAATTTTACCTGCTTTAATGGCCTTTTTAATGGCGTCCACGCTACCGGCGGCAGTAGAAGGCAGGATCATCAGGTCGTTGCCGGCCAGCAGTGATTGGAGGGATTCCTGTCCTTTAGTATAAAATTTTGCGATGCCTTTCATTTCGAGGGCATCGGTTACAATCAGCCCTTTGTAGCCCAGTTCATTTTTCAGCAGTTTTGTAACCGCATTGTAAGAAATAGAGGTAGGCGTATTAGGTTTTTTATCGATAGATGGGATATACAGGTGAGCAATCATTATAGATCCCACGCCGGCAGCAATGGCTTCGCGGAAGGGATATAGCTCCAGTGAATCCAGTTGTTCCCTTGTTTTGTTGATGGTAGGCAGGTCGAGGTGTGAGTCTACATTGGTATCACCATGACCGGGGAAGTGTTTGGCGCAGGCCATCACACCGGCATCCTGCATACCCCGGATAGTGGCTACGCCCATGCGGGCTACCTGGTATTTATTTTCTCCGAAGGAACGATCGTTGATGACCGGGTTAGCGGGATTGTTATTCACGTCCATGTCCGGGGCAAAATCAATGTGGATACCCATCCGGCGACATTGTTCCCCAATTAATTTGCCGGCATCGTAGGCCAGGGTGGTATCCTGTACGGCGCCAATCATCATATTGCGGGGCAGGGAAATAACGCTGTCGAGGCGCATGCCGAGTCCCCATTCTCCATCAATGGCTACCAGCAATGGTACTTTAGAGATAGATTGGTAGTAGTTAGTTAAGCCGGCTTGTCTTACCGGGCCGCCCTGGAAGAAGATAATGCCACCTACTTTATTGTCTTGTATATCTTTAATTACTGCGTTTATGTGATCGGGGCCCAGGTTAGAGTGGGCGCGTATCATAATGAGTTGAGCAATACGTTCTTCGGGGGTGAGCGACTGAAACACGCTATCAGCCCACTGGGAAGCTTTATCTTGTTGTGGTGTTATTTGTTGTGTGGTGGCTTTTTTCTGCTTTTTTTTCTGTTTAAACATCAGGGGTGCGGAAATAGCGCTCCCGGTCATCATTAAACCTGTAAGTCCTGCAACCAATAATTGTTTCCTCATATCATAAACTTACAAAATTCGGGTGTAAATCCAGTGCTGTTCCACTGAATATCAAAGAATTACTAATAATAATCATATGATTTTGTTAGATAGAAAGTAATTGATTAAATTAGGATAGCCTGTTGAAGATAATTTAGGTATTCTGGTTAAAAATTGAAATATGTTTACTATTTTGTCAGAATATTTACATTTAGTTCAATCAATCGTAATTTTAATTACCAATACATTCATCTGTTTCATATATTTGCAGCCTTGCGAGTAAAGTAGATTTTAATTAAACATGGTCAATCTCATTTTATTTGGCCCTCCCGGTAGCGGCAAGGGTACACAAAGTGCTAATATCATCCAGAAGTATGGACTTATTCATTTATCCACCGGCGATTTGCTGCGTAGTGAGATTGGTGATAAGACGCCGCTGGGTCTTGAGGCCAAGAAATTCATGGATCAGGGTCATTTAGTACCTGACGAAGTGGTGATTGGCATGATTAGCTCCAAACTGGAAGCTAACCCGGAAGCACGTGGTTTCATTTTCGATGGTTTTCCCCGTACCACTGCGCAGGCAGAGGCACTGGACAAGCTGTTGGCATTGAAGAAAACGGCTATTTCCGCGGTGCTGTCTCTCGAAGTGCCGGAAGATGCACTGATTAAGCGTCTGCTGAACCGTGGTTTAACCTCTGGTCGTAGCGATGATGCTTCTGAAGAAGTAGTAAAGGCACGTATCGTAGAATATCACAACAAAACGGCTCCTGTAGCGGATCACTATTCCAAATTTGGCAAGTTCAAGAAGGTGAAAGGTGATGGCACAGAAGCGGAAGTCTTCGAACTGTTGTCCAAAGAATTGGATGAACTGGTAGGAGAAAAAGTATAGTTGTAAGCGGAATACCGCTATCACAAAGACTTATAGCATTTTATCATACAACGCAAAGATGGTAAGTATACTGCTCTTGGCACCTGGATGGTGCTAATTGGCGTAAACTTCCGATCTTTGCGTTTTGTTTTTCTGTTGTTATGGAAGCAACAGACTTAAAATCAGAGATTAGTGGAAAAAGCGAACTTCGTAGATTATATCCGTGTATTTTGTAAATCCGGGAAAGGTGGCGCAGGCAGTATGCACTTTATGCGTACCAAATTTAATGCGCAGGCCGGCCCTGATGGCGGCGATGGCGGTCGAGGCGGACATGTTATATTAAGAGGTAATTCACAGCTGTGGACCCTTCTGCATCTCCGTTGGCACAAGAACCTGCTGGCAGAAGACGGCGAAAACGGCAGCGGCGACAACTGTACCGGCCGTTTTGGTAAGGATATTATCATTGAAGTACCACTGGGCACCCAGGCCAAAGACGAAGAAACCGGCGAAGTAGAAGCAGAAATTCTGCACGACGGTCAGGAAATCATCTGGATTCCGGGCGGACAAGGCGGTAAAGGCAATGCTTATTTTAAGTCTGCCACTAACCAAACCCCTGAATATGCCCAACCAGGCATGCCTGGTAAAGAAGGCTGGAAAGTAGTAGAGTTGAAGGTACTGGCAGATGTAGGCCTTGTAGGCTTCCCTAATGCCGGCAAATCCACCCTCTTGTCTACTATCACAGCGGCCAAACCTAAAGTGGCCGACTACGCCTTTACAACACTTACCCCCCAACTGGGTATGGTGGAATACCGCGACAGCAAATCGTTCTGTATTGCCGACTTGCCGGGTATCATCGAAGGTGCACATGAAGGAAAAGGATTAGGTCATCGATTTTTACGACATATTGAAAGAAACGCCGTATTATTATTCCTGATTCCGGCAGATAGCGCAGATCACCGCAAAGATTTTGAGGTACTTGTGAATGAGCTGGAACAATACAATCCCGAATTGCTGGATAAACAGTTTCTGCTGGCCATCAGTAAAAGCGATATGCTGGATGATGAGCTGAAAGCCGCTATATCAGCGGAGCTACCGGAAGATGTACCTCATGTATTCATCTCCTCTGTTACCAACCAGGGCCTCAGTGAACTGAAAGATATTTTGTGGGAAGCCCTGAACAGAAAAATAGATACCGAGGTGCAGTAAACGCAGCATAACTGTTGCCGGATTTACGGGAAAAACTATTTTCGACGCCAATGTTCGTTACAGTATCCCGTATATCATGAAAACATCCTTTTTCTTTGCAGCCACCCTGTTACTGCTGACAGCCTGCCAACACGCCCCCAAAGCTGAAAAAGCCAGGGCTGTGCAGATTGATACCATGCAGCTGGTGGCTCCCCCGGCAGCATCTGTTAAAGTAGCCTCCAATGAAGTAAACGTAGTGACCCGTGACTCCACTACGTATATCCGTTTCGGTGACTGCTACTTTTCATTGGACTGGATCAAACCGGATGCAAAACGTAACGACTTCGAATTGCATCCGGACACCCTCTTCTTCCTGCAGGATTACCTACACAGCATTGAAGGACAAATGCTCGCCGTTACCACCGGCGAAACCCGGAAAATTCACGTATCTCAATCCTACGAAACCAGTGCTGTTATTGGCCACGAGCCCTTACTCAACTGGAAACATTACCACTCTCCCTGGGAACCACTCAACCCCGAAGCCAGTAACTTCTTCATTTGCAAAAAATATACGCCCGCAGAAAAAAAATTATTCCCGCCCACCAACATTACCCAGCTACAACAATACCTGAAACATCATGGCACTCCTGCACAATATGCTTCAGTAGCCCGCCTGAATAGTTTTCCCATGGCGCCCGTTCACATTGCCATCAGCCGCTATTACATCCGGCTGGATGGATTCACCAACAAAACCACCAACAAAATCAATAAACTACTCATTATCGAAGTAGCATTTAAAAGCTGATAACATCTATATTTACAAAAAAACACCCTGTGAAATTATTATCCAGCTCACTGCTGGCTGTACTGCTGTTGATTTTTGCCTGCAAACCCGCAGCTAACAATAACAACACCGAACAGCCTGCCGCCAATGACGACACACTTGCTGTAACTAAGCTGCCAGGCACCTACATGGGCGACTTTGGCAGTGGAAACATTTACATTACCCTGAACTACTCCAACGGGAAACAGGTAGCCGGTTACAATGTACACAAAGGCTTACGCCGCAACCTGCGGGGAGAAGTTAAAAGAGATAATGACAACTGGATCATCACCCTCTCTGAACCAGGTGACCATCCCTTCGATGGAAAGTTTGAGCTCTCTTTCGATCACCAGTTTACCAAAGGAAAGGGCACCTGGACACCATTGAATAATACTACGCTGAAGGCAAAATCATTCAACCTGCAAAAAACAGAGGAAGGCGATTACAGCATGACTGGCAGCACCTTCAACATGACCCTGGTAGAAACCAACAACAACAAAAGTGATTTCGCCTTTGAGTCAGATGGTAGCTGCTTATTACAGTACTACGAAAAAATAAACGACTCCACCTTTGCGGAACAAATGATCAAAATCAAAGGCACTTATCAAAAAGCAACAGACAGCACGGTTACTATTAACTGGGAAAAAAATTCCCTTTTTAAAGAACGTACCAATACTTACAAGCTAAAAGGTGATGTGGACAATGAGGGTAAACCTTATTACTATGGCATCGTTATCGATAGCTTAGAATTTGTGCAGGGATTTTAATATGTCGTTGTTAAAAAAAATTGGATGGACACTAACAGCAGCGGCTATACTCTACGGAGCCTGGCTGATGCTGTTACTCACCATCCCCTATACTGCTTTTGAAAAGTATACCGACTTTCTCATTACCAAACAAAGGGTATATCCCATCCGCCACTGGCGCATTAGCTTTTATCTCCACATTTTTGTAAGTATCTCTGTATTGATCACCGGGTTGCTGCAATTCAGCAAATACCTGCTGGATAAATATCCCCGGCTGCACCGCAACAGCGGAAAAATTTATGCGATAGTAGTCATTTTCCTCAGTGGCCCTTCCGGGTTGGTAATGGGTTTTTATGCCAATGGTGGTATATATGCCAGGATCAGCTTTGTGTTATTATCGGTGCTTTGGATCTTTTTCACAGCAATGGGTTGGAGAACAGCCCTTCAGGCGCGCTGGCCGGAACATATCACCTGGATGCTGCGTAGTTATGCCCTGACTTTATCCGCACTTACCCTCCGGCTGTATGCACTGCTGCTGGGGTTGATGCACATGCCACTTAGGCCGGTAACTGCTTATATCACTATCTCCTGGTTAAGCTGGACTGTTAACTTGCTGCTGGCGGAAGTATTATTGAAGCGGGTATTGATAAAACGGATGGGGATAAAAACTGCGGTATCTCCGGATGGAAACACCGCAGCTATATAAATTTAACTAGCGGTTGAGGGCCAGCTGTTGTGTTTTTGGTGTAAAATGGCCATCATCAGTAATGGCAAAAGTGGTTCTTTTAGTTTCTGTTCTTGACTTTTCCGGATTGTTGACAAAGCCGTTCTCCGAAGGATTTTTCTCATATTCAATATGATACTCTGTTACTTCAAACTCACTGTTACCCGGCATTTTCAGGAGACGATACGGGTCTTCAATAAGCCGCTGGCCTGATACTAACATTTTGTCAATCAGCTTTCCGGTATTATCATAGCTCACCATAAAATAGTAAGCCGGCGCGGGTGATACCTGGTCTTCTGATTCATATACATCATCACTTACGGCGTATATCAGGGTTTTGAAGGCTTCTGCCTTTTTCACCAATCCTACATAATAAAAGTTGCTGCCCACATCTCTTGAAAACTTGGAATCCCGCATTTCTGCTACATACATTTCAAAGTCGTAAGGAATAAAATTTTTGCCCAACTGGTGTACGTAAGCCGTATCAATAGCGAGTGGCATAGGTAGCTGTTTGAACTGGCTGGAAAAGAGATTCCACTCTAATTTTTCTGTATCCCCTGCCCCGCTGAAGGCGGCCATCACTTCTGTCTTAAAATTATAATTCTCTCTGAAATAAGACAGATCCGGATCGCTCATGATATTCTTCATGTTATTATATCCAAATTCAATGGCTGCCAGCAGGCAATAGCGGGCAGAATCTGTTTTTTCGGAAAGAGAATATGCACAGGCTTTGTTATACAGCAGCTTTGATAACGGCTTGTAGTCCAGGACTTCCGCCATATTATATGCCTGAATAGCGTCTGTTGTTTTACGGATATCCAGCAGCGCATTACCCAGCTCATAGTAACTTTTACCCTGTGGCTGCAGTAAAATAGACTTGATAAACTGATCAATACCGCCTTTGGGGTTCTTTTTATTCCGATAGAGATCAATGCCTTTCAGAAATTCTTTTTCTGCCGCATTGTTCTTATTGGATGCATTAGCCGCCACCCATTTTACGGAGTCGACATTGTAAATGTTGGATAATGTAAGCTTCGCAGACTGGTCCGCCTTATTTCCTGTATGGCAGGAGGCTAACAGCGCGCATAAGGCAAACAAAGTGATTAAGCGCATAAGGATAGAATTTGGGCTATAAAGATAGGGAAGAAAAATCGCGTTTCTATCAAAAGGAAAACCGGCAACGCAAAAGCATCGCCGGTGTTGAGGTTATTGGCTGTAATTTTTCACCGTAAAAGTCTTCCCGTTTCCCCGTTATTGTGGGTGGAACAGCATGGCAGTACACAAACAGTTTTTAAAGTTTTTGGCGGTCAGGATCGGATAGTTAACACAGCTTTTGCAGCCTTCCCAGAAGAGTGGGTCGTGTGGTAGCTGATCATATGTTACTGGCTCAAAGCCCAACCTGCTATTTAATTTCATGACGGGTAAACCCGTGGTGATACTGAATATATCGGCAGACGGATACATCATTCGGCTTAACTCGAATATTTTATGTTTGATGGCTGCAGCCACCTTCAATTTACGGAAGGCTGGCGCTACAATCAATCCGCTGTTGGATACAAAATGGCCTTCTTCCCAGGCCTGTATATAGGAAAATCCTGCCCAGATACCATCTGCTGTAAAGGCGATCACCGCTTTTCCTTCCAGGATCTTTTTCCTGATAACGGCCGGATCTCTTTTAGCGATACCTGTACCTCTTGCTTTAGCAGATGCTTCCATCTCTGCAACAATGGGCAGGGCAAAATCTACGTCCATGGCGGTAGCCAGGCGGACGACTATTTCCTCATCTGTTTCCATTTCCTGTAAGTTGATGTTGTATGTAAAGTGGATAAATTGCGTCGGGAATAAGGCCATACAAACGAATTCTGCTGATGGCATCTGTCAGCGGAACGCTGCAGAGTACCGGTAGAAAAACCCGGGTAATCGCTTCTTTTACCACGGCATTGCCCCGTTCATATAATTTACCCGCCAGTTGCAAACAGGTGGCAGCCACCTGGAAGTTTTGCTCCCTTAACTGCCTGTCAGTGTACTCACTGAAGCAACTAACGGTATCGTATATATGAAATGTAGCGGGGAACTGGTGCAGTGCCTTTCTCAATGCCGGTATTGCGTCTTCAATGCAGGCCGGTACTTCATATTGATTAATCATAGTTCTTTGTTTTTACACTTTGTGTAATAATTCTGCAAGAATAGAAATCGTGATAACGCCGATAGCTATAAAATACATCGCTCTATGATTCGGTACCGGCGGCTTTGGATATGCTCGCATTGTGTTTCATTTCTTAGTATATGCCAAATGCTATTCCATATTGTAAACATGGAATGTTAAAACTTAGTACCCGCAAGGCTTTGCAAAGAAAATGTTAAAGGCGGCAAGGAGGAACAACCTGAAAAAGCCTTCCGTTTTTGCAGGGTGTTTTTAAAAACGGTACACCCATTTTGCCGAAATGGAAAAGAGTAAATAAGAAGAGGTGACTTCCGGCCGGAAATCACCTCTTCTTTGGGGGAACAAAAATCAGTTTATGCCGCCTGCGGTGTCAGGCTTTCCTGGGTGGTCTTAGCGGGTTTGGCTTTCTTCTTCTTCCGGGTTCTGTTGATCCACATAATGGTACCGGTGGTAGGGAAAATAGCTCCCAGTAAGGCCAGGCAGAGGGCAAATATTTTAGACGGGGTACCAAAGATGGCCCCGGTATGTAACGGTTTAATAGTACCACGGATCTTTTGTCCGAGGTTTCTTTGCGCAAAAGTTTGCGACTGCAATACCTTTCCGCTAAACTGATCCAGGTAATAGGTAGTGGTGGCTGCTTCCTGGAAAGCGTCTGCTGGCAGCAGGCTTACCATAAAGGAAGCTGCGCTGTCTTTCGGGGCAGCCAGCGAATAAAATATGGCGTCCGGTACCTGTTGTTTTACCGTTGCCAATGCCGCTTCATAAGAAATATGTTGACTTGCTGGTGCTGCTACCGGCACAGATACTGGTGCTGCCATCGCTTTGGGAGAGGTACCTAATGCTGCATAAAAGCCATTGCTGAACCATTCATACGACCAGGTTAAGCCTGTAAACGCAGATACAAAAAGGAAAATAGACGCATAGAACCCCAACACCACATGCAAATCATGTGTCAGGCGTTTCCAACCTCCGTCCCATTTTACTTTGATACGTTGCTTTAAAATATTCCTTGTTTTAGGCCACCAGAGGATGATACCGGTGATCAGGATAAACAAAAATATCAAGGTACTGGCGCCGGTTATTGCTTTGCCGGTAGGACCAGCCAGCAGCCAGCGATGCAGGGAAAATACCTGGTAATAAAATGTTTTGGAATAGCTGTATAACTCTACCACCTTACCGGTGTAGGGGTTTACAAAAGCCGTACGGCCAGCAGCTTTCTCTTTTTTAGGTGCAGCTCCCTCTTTTTTATCTTTCTGATCGCCCATGGAAGCTACTTTCCCCTCTTCCTTCATAGCACCTTCTTTTCCAATCGCCTTCCTCTCTCCTTTTGCCTCGTTCTTACCTTCTTTTTTTCCGCCTTTCTTTCCTTCTTCCAACTGTACCTGTAAGGTCCGCGCAGGATCTGCGAAAAGCTGTATGCGGGAAATCCGGGCGCCGGGCACCTGTTGCTGCACCATTTCGGCTACTTTGTCCAGTGGCAGCCGTTCACCGGCTGGCTGTACATAGTAACGATCGTGGTTGAACATTTCTGTCAACTCCTTTTCAAAAACCAGTAATGCACCAGTCAGGCAACTGATGGTGATTACCAGGCCGGCAGCGAGGCCCAGGTATAAATGAATGCGTCTAAAAAAAACTTTCATATCCAAATTGGTCGTGGTGCAAAGAAACTACGCGCGCGGGGTATTGGTAACTCGAAACCGGAAAATGATTTATCTAATGCGGAATTTCTATAGAATCCGCTTGGTACAGGGCATAAAAAAGCGCCCCGCTTCCTGTGGGGGCGCTTTTTCGGTCAAATATATTACATCAAACCTCCCAGCATACCGCCGGCAGCGTTCTTCATTTCTGCTTCCCAGGAGTTTTCTGCATCTTTCAGGGCACGATTTAATGCCGTCAGCAGCAGGTCTTCCATTTCTTCTTTGTTCTCTGGCGCAAACAGGCGTTCAGCAATATCAATGCTTTTCACCTGGCGGTTACCGTCTACAGTTACTTTTACGGCACCATCCCCGGCTTCTGCGGATAACGTTACTGAGGCCAGGCGCTCTTTTCCTTCCGCCATTTTTTGCTTGATCTGCGTCAGCTTTCCAAGTATATCAAACATGTTTCGTGTGTTTTGTAAGAACAGCAAAGATAATATTTTCCGCCTTCGGCAGAAGAAATTGTCTGGTAACCAACTCCTTCTCAAATATTACTACTATTCAACATACAAAACAGGGCAAGCAACAATTACGTATCTTACCGACAGGTAACCATATAATATTATTATAACCTGATGAAGACAAAAGTTTGTATTATAGGAGCAGGCCCCGGCGGTGCCACCGCAGCCCTCCAACTGGCCCAGCTTGGCATTGAGTGCATAGTAGTAGATAAAGCAGTATTTCCCAGGGACAAAGTTTGTGGAGATGGACTAAGTGGTAAAGTATTGACATTACTCGAACGCATCGATAAAGGTATTGGACAACGCTTACAGCAAGCCATGTTTAAAATGGATAGCTGGGGTGTTACCTTTGTGGCACCGAATCGCATTGGTATGGATATCCCCTACCGGCCGGATTATCAGCAAGATATGAGCAATCCCCGCGGGTTTGTGTGCAAACGTATTGACTTCGATAATTTCCTGGTGGATGAGATGAAACGCCGCTCCGAAATTCGTTTATTCGAAGGCGTGAGCATCGATAAATATGAACTCCAACCAGATGGCTACCTACTTTCCAGCAAAGACGGTACTTTCCAGGTAAAAGCGGATATCGTTATTGTGGCTAACGGCGCCCACTCCGGCTTTACCAAAGATGTGGCAGGCATTAAAATGGAGCCGGAGCATTATGTAGCTGGCATCCGCGCCTACTACAAAGGCATATCCGGGTTACATACCGATGCCTTCATTGAGCTGCACTTCCTGAAAAATATGCTCCCCGGATACCTGTGGATATTCCCTCTGCCCAACGGCGAAGCCAATGTGGGCGTAGGAATGCTCAGCAACTCCGCCCGTAATAACAAAGTGAACCTGAAACAGCTGATGTTGGACACCCTGGCCACCGACCCTGTGATGAAAGAACGCTTTGCCAATGCAGAGCTGGTAGGCAGCATTGACGGTTATGGTCTTCCACTGGGTAGTAAAAAAAGAAAACTACACGGCGACCGCTACATGCTGGTAGGTGATGCCGGCTACCTGATAGATCCTTTTACGGGAGAAGGGATCGGCAACGCACTCTATTCCGGTAGAATTGCCGCCCAACAAGCTGCTGCCGCTATTGCCGCCAACGATTATTCAGACAAGTTCTTCGACGCCTACGATGAAAACCTATACCGCATCCTGGGTCCGGAGCTTCAGGTCAGCACCAAACTGCAGAAACTCATCAAATATCCCTGGCTGTTTAACATGCTGATGAAGATGGGTTCCCGCAACAAGCAGTTAAAAGACCTGATGTCATGTATGTTCCATGAAGTAGATTTGCGCAAGAAACTGGGCAAACCTATGTTCTACGTAAAATTGTTATTTAACAGATAAAAGCATTTTCCCGAAGTGAAATTCCTTAGCCAATTATCCATCATCGTATTCACCTCATTGACTATGAGCGCACAAATACAGCCGGCAGCTACCCGCCTTACTCCTGAAATCGCCAACAAACTGGCGGACCTGCCCCTGAAATGCCTGGACCTGGAATTTCCTTACAAAACGGGCATTGTGTTTACCGATAGCTCGCTACTCACTGCTCCTAAAAATTATCACCCGGCTTTTTATGGCTGCTTCGACTGGCATAGCAGTGTACACGGTCACTGGATGCTGGTACGCCTGTTAAAGTCATACCCGGATCTGGCCAAAGCCAGTACCATCAGAAGTAAACTGGCCGCGCATCTATCTGCCGAAAACATAAGAATTGAACAACAACTGTTCAGCACCGCTGATAACAAAAGCTTTGAGCGCATCTACGGCTGGAGCTGGCTGCTGCAACTACAAAATGAGCTCCTCACCTGGAACGACCCACTGGGCAAGGAACTGAGCAGAAACCTGCAACCATTGGCTACACAGTTTTCTACGGCCTATGTCCAGTTCCTGGATAAAATCATGTATCCGATCCGGGTAGGTGAACATACCAACCTCGCATTCGGCTTATGCCTGGCCTGGGATTACGCCATCACGGCCAAAGATGCAGCGCTTCAAAAAGCGATACATGATGCGGCGATGCGCTTCTATGCAGCAGATAAAAATGCACCGGTTGCCTGGGAGCCCGGCGGATACGATTTCCTGTCGCCCAGCCTGGAAGAAGCGGACCTGATGCGTCGCGTAATGCCTCAACCCGACTACCGCAAATGGTTATACGCATTTTTACCCGGCCTGTTCGAAAACAAGATAAATATCCTGCCGATTGCACAGGTAAAAGATCGTACCGACGGTAAACTGGTGCACCTCGATGGACTCAACCTTAGCCGTACCTGGTGTTTGGAAGCCATCGCAGCACATGGCGGCAAAAATGAAGCCGCCATCCGTCAACTGGCACATCAACACATGGAAGCCGGTCTGCAACAAGTTTTCAGCGGCAACTACGCCGGTGAACACTGGCTCGCCTCCTTTGCTGTTTATATGCTAACTGTCGGAAAACAACCGTAATTTTCCTACTGAAATTTCTTATCCCTGTTAAAGCTATAGTTCTGTCCGAAAGGAATATCAACCAACGCGATTATGCGCCCTAATACTGCCCTCGCCTTGAAATCAATATTGTCAATATTATTGATAGTATCGTTCTTCATCGCCACTGCCCAGAAAGTAAACACCAGCCCCACGCCGGCATGGCTGGTACCCTATTCCCCGGACCTGACGAAAAAGCCCAATGCTAAAAATATCAGCGATGGCTACTATTTGCTGCTGCTGGAAGAACAAAGACAGGTAGAGCTGAAAAGCAATTATCAACACTTCATCCGTCAAATCATTTCAGAAGCCGGCATTCAAAACGGCTCTGAGATTTCGGTTGACTATGACCCCCAATACGAAAAACTCTCTTTCCATAAAATAGTGATCCATCGTGATGGCAAGGAAATTAACCGTCTGCCCAACGCGGCTTTCAAACTGTTACAGAAAGAACAAGACCTGTCCCGCTTTATTTATAGCGGTACTTATACGGCCTATCTCATTTTAGAAGATGTGAGAAAAGGCGATCAGATTGAATACGCCTATTCCGTTACCGGCGACAACCCCATCTTTGACGGAAAGCTCGATAGCCGCATTTATTTTGTTGCTTATGAACCCATCGTTAACTACTATAAAAACCTGATCGTAAGTCCCCAAAGGCCCATCCGGTTTAAGCTATACAATAATGCCAGTACGCCTGTTCAAAAAAGCTGGAATGGTTTCAATATATATGAGTGGAATCATGTGGACGTGCGGGAAGCGGAAAACGCCAACTACGTTCCTTCCTGGTACAATCCATTTACCCGCGTACAGGTAAGCCAATACAACTCCTGGAAAGAAGTAGCCGACTGGGCCAGGAAAATTAATACCATGCCCGCTCCCGGCACCGCTTTAACCAATAAAATTGCCGCGCTCAAAAAAGCCGCCAACGGCAATAAAAGCACCTACCTCCTGCAAACCTTACGGTTTGTACAAGACGATATCCGCTATATGGGCATTGAAATGGGAGAATATTCACACCGCCCCAATGTACCTGACCGTGTGCTAATGCAGCGTTTCGGCGATTGCAAAGACAAAGCGCTTTTACTTTGCACCATGCTCCGCGCCAACGGCATCACCGCTAACATGGCCTATGTAAATACTGACAATAAAGGCACCGTAAGCGACGCCCTGCCCTCTCCCAGTGCCTTTAACCATGCTATTGCACAGGTAATCCTGGATGGCAAAACTTATTGGCTGGACGGCACTATGACCTATCAGCGCGGCACCCTGGCCGACTTCTGTGAACCGGATTATCAACAGGCACTGGTGATCACAGATACTACTACCCAACTCACCCCCATCAAGCCCACTACCCGTGGCAGCATTGTGGTGCGCGAAACTTTTACCCTGCCCGACAATGACAATAAAGATGGCCACCTGGAAGTAATGACCGCCTACCACCGGGACGCAGCAGATGCTCAACGTGCAGACCTGGCAGGTACCAGCATGAAGGATAAAGAAAAATCCTATCTCAACTATTATAGAAAACTATATGGAGATGTAGCTATCAAGGATTCTATCAATACCCAGGACTCCGGCAATGTGGTCCATATCCGGGAAAACTACCTGATTCACGACCTCTGGAAACAAGACAGTGCTACCAGCAAACTGCTGTTTTCCGCCACTGCACAATCGTTTTACGATGTGCTGTCTTTTATATCCGACGAAAAACGAAAGGTGCCGGTAACCCTGCGCTACCCTTACGACCTGGACTACCAGCTCATCTTGCATACGCCCATTGAGTGGTCGCTGGATCAAACGCCTGTGCATATTCAAAACGACTATTACGCCTTCGACTATACTGCCTCCAAACGCGGCAACGTAGTGACCCTGGGCTATCGCTTCAAAACTTTCAGTGATCATGTACCAGTAAAATTCATCCCACAGTACGTGAAAGACCTGAAAAGAATGAGTGAAGTTACTACACTGGATTTAACGTGGAAACCCGATCTGACGCCTATTGCCGGACCACACGGTACACGTGGCAACTGGCTGGCTATCGTATTGGCAGTATTATTTGCCGGGGTATTTGCTTACCTGGGAACTGTTTATTATAAACACTCTGTAACACCATCCGTGGAAGCGCCTTCGGGCATCCCTATTGGCGGTGGGTTAGCGATACTGGCCATAGGCTTAATATTCAGCCCTATGGGAGAATTGGCCAACGTGTGCAAAATGGCGGTATTCGACTATTCTTTCTGGACAGAAACTTCCGCCAGGAAGGATCTGGGCAATATCACACTGGTGCAGCTTTTCCTGGTTATGGAAATGGTGATCAATGTATTCCTGCTCAGCTACAGCGTATTACTGGCAGTTTTATTCTTTAACCGGCGGGATACCTTTCCTTTTGCCCTCGCTACGTACTACTTTATTTCAGCGGTATTTATTTATACAGATAATACCCTCAGCAGATACTACTTCCACACCAATGAACAAGAAAGTTTACTCCGACTGAATTCAATCCTGTGGCCGCTGTTGCGTATGGCCATCTGGGTGCCTTACCTGCTTACCTCAGAGCGGGCAAAAACAACCTTTGTAGTTCCGTACCAGGAGAAACGGGAATCCTAAATATCGTTTACGTATTTGCGTACAGTGAGCAGGTTAACGATGTATACCAATGCCAGCACCAGTAAAGTGCCTGCAAATACGGGTATGCCCGGCCAGGCGCTTACCTCCATCTGATGCGAGGCTAAAGTGCCGGACGCCCAATACTGTAATGCCGTTACTATCATCAATGATACAATACCTATAATAATATAGATGGGAACAAATTGCTTCATCAGGTAACGTTGCAACTGTTTCGGCGCTGTGCCTAATATTACCAGCAACTGGATTTCCCGCTTACAGGAAGCAATGACCAGCTGTATAAACATGCTGAACACCAACAAGGCAAAGAACAACAATATCAATCCAAAAAATCCTACTACAGATACAATGGTTTGTACAATCAACCTGGTTTTACTGAACTTCAGTTTATCCTGGTTGGTGGTATAACCATTATCTTCCAGGAACTTTACCAGCGCCGGATTAGAAGGGTCCGGCGTTTTAATGATCACCCTGGAAGTCCCCACCACGGTGCCGGTTCCATATTTTTCATTGGCCCAGGCCATGAACGAAGCAGGGACCAGGAAGGAAGAAATACGATCGGAAAAGCCCACCACATGGCCCATATACGGATCTGCTACCAGGTTGTTGGAAATGCTTACCTGCAAAGGCAGCGCTTTCACTGTTTCCTGTGAAATCTGTGGCAGATCCTGGCTTAGTGAGAATCCGAAGTTATAGAGATTAAGAAAGTCGTTTGGCAAAATAATGGGAATGGTACGATCCCCCACGTTCCATTTCCAGTCTTCATTTTTCACATCCAAAAAGCTATCCGGCACGGCCTCAAAGAACATATCTGTTGCAAAATGCAGATCGCCGGGCGCTTGTATGACTACTTTATACTGGCTGGAGGTAACTAACCCAAAGGCCTGTACGAAAGGTTGTTGCTTAATAGTGGCAATTTCTTCCGGGGTAAAAATACTTTTGGAGGAGTGCCCCATCATGCCATTGGTGATGGTTTTATTGATTACCAGGAAGTCGGCTGTTTCATTTTGATTTTTGGAGCTATAGAGCAACTGGCTAAAGTTAGTATGTGCCTGAATGGCTATGAGGATCAACAACATAGCAATACCGAGTCCAACGGCAGCCATGAAGAAACGGCTTTTGCCGACTCCGGTTTGAATGATTTTCTTCAGTAAGTCAAAAAATGGACGCATGAAACAACTTTAAAGGTGGTAATGCACATCATAGGTGAAGTGCTGGTCATTATCCAGGTCTGTTAAAATAAATCCGGCATTGCGGGCTTTGCATTCTTCTGCAATCAGGGTGGCAGCACGCTGGGTGTTTTCTTCATCCAGGTGGCTGAAGGGTTCATCCATAAAAAGCCATTGAAAAGGCTGTGCCAGCGCCCTGATAATAGCGATGCGTTGCCGCTCGCCATAAGAAAGGGTGCTACCACTCTGCTCCAGTATATGCGATACCTGGAGTTTGGCTGCCATTTCATTTATCTTTTCAACCGGGTAATATGGTTTGGACTGCATCACATTTTTCAGGGAAATGTTTTCGCGGGCAGTGAGTTGTTCAAACAGGCGCAGGTCCTGGAATACAACGCTTACTTCCTGCTGCCGCATGAGTGCCAGTTCATTTTTACTATAGTTCTGCCAGGGTTTTCCATCGATCTGTATTTTCCCCGTATAGTCGTACCGGATATGATACAGGTAGTGGATCAGGGTTGTTTTACCGGTGCCTGACGGCGCTTTTATTTTCACCCAACTGCCTGGCTTAAAAGTTACATCCTGGTTCCAGATGTCTGATGACCGTTGCCGGAGCTTGTCCTGCAAAGGAACAGGCATCAGGTGATTGAGCTGAATCTGCATAGTGGCATTTCCTTTTAAACGAAAGCGAATATATTGATAAATTTCACGCAGGGGTGTAAAGAAAACAAGGGCGCAGAGGAAATACCCTGCGCCCTTGCCAGTTTTATTGATAACGGATTAGTTAGCTGGTGCAGCAACAGCAGTATCTACTGGTGCAGCAAAGAGGCTGTCTTCATAAGCCTTTTCCTTTGCTTTCTTTGCCTGCATTACTTTAACGGTTTCAGTACCGAGGTTTACCAGTTGTACCAGGCTGTTCTGATCTTTATTTTTAAAGTTCAGTACCGCTTCTGCATGTTGTACATCGCCACCTTCGTTTTTGCTTACTACGGTAAAGTCTTTGAACAGATCTTTTACTTTTTTCAGCACATCTTTTTCTTCTGCGCCATCCACTTTATCTTCCGGCACTACAGCAATGATTTTTTCCAGGTTAGCGTAGCCACCCAGCATGCTGCCTTTTATTTTGCCTTCGATGCCTTCTGGTAATTTGGCACTACCTTTTCCGGCCAGGTATTGCTGCAGCAGCACGCTGTCGGAACCGAGGGTAACAAATTTCTCGGTGATAGACATGGCTGGCATAGTAGCAGCAGTGAATGGGTTTACAGGTACATAATGATCTCCTTCACGAACGAATACATCTTTCGCCAGTGGAGAGGTCATTACTTTGTTGAACGCATCCTTATTACCTACTTTCAGGTTAAATATCCATTTAGAAGATGGGGTATCATAGAATTCACCGGGAGCATAAGGCATTTCCTTCTTCGTTATAGCAAAATCGGAGGCCACATATACCAGCTGACCATCAAACGCATTCAGGATATCGTCCATGCTTAAACCGGATTTGCCGGAGATCGCCATGTTTACAACGCCATCCAGGCCAGTAGCCTTGATAACTTCGCCGATCATATGAAAATCGAACGCATAAGAAACGAAGCCAGTGATATTCTCTGAAGGATATTTCTTCAACATATCAAGGTCGATTTCTTTTTTGCCGTATTTTTTATAGATCGCTGCAATTTCTTTACCCATGTAGGTATTGCTGTTGAAGAGCATTTTACCGTTCTGGAAGTCAACAGTACCGGTATAGTAGGTACCTTCCATGAGTTTCTTCACATTGGCAGGGATCATGGTAAATTGACCGCTGTTGTAAATAGCTTCCGGATTTACGAAAATGCCGGCGTCTGCATTTTCTTTCAGCAATTTGGCGAATGGCTCAATAGAACCGGCAGACTCTTCTTTTTTCAGGTGGAAGAGGTGGTCTACCTCTGCTACCCATGTTTTCATATCAGCATCATCTTCCGTGGCTCTGAGCGCAACTGGAGTAGCAGTGGCAGCATCAACGGCTGTAGCCGCGCTGTCTATTATTTCTTCATCGCCATTGTTGCCGCCCTGGTTACCGGGAACATAACGCTCCAGGTTGTTAGGGTCAACCGCGTTTACGTAAATCACGGTTGATTTGGTCCAGCCCACTACGGCATGTTGCTTGGCAATCCAGATGTATTTAAAGTCATTTTGTGTTTTCAGGGAGAAGTTTTCTACCGTTTTTTTCAGGTAGGCCTCAAATTTGTCGGCATCTTTCAGGCTGGCGGTACCAGATACATATGACTTATGTTCAGCAGGCTGACCCTGGAAAACATAGGAAGCAAAGAAATGGCTTTGCAGGTCAATACCGGAATTTTCGGCATCTTTCCAGGCTTTCATCATCTCATTGGCAGTGTCTTTGCTCTGAGTGGCCTCAAACAGTTTGTCTACAGTAATGCCGTTGGTCACCAGTTTACTGGTCAATTGTTTTGCATTCAGGTCAATGATCAAACCGGCTGTTTTCGGAATATAGCGGCTCTCATCTGGGGTTTTAGAGCACGAAGACAGAATAACCGCTGCGGAAACAGCTGTTAACAACACTTTGGAAATTGTTCTTTTCATAAAAGATTAAAAATTAAAAAAATGATTCGGAGCTACTCAAGATCTAACAATACATTCCCACTATCGTGGTATTTCATTCGTGCAAAAGTACGTATATTTTTGTAGCACATATGTCCTATTTTCCCGGACGGCATACAATATTTCAACACTGATTAAGTTTATACCTTTGCTACTAACTATGAAACTATTACTAACAACCATAGAAAAACCATTATGTTCCTGATCATGTTACAATACATACGGCCTGTGGCGGCTGTAGAGCACTTCATGGAGGCGCATACGGCCTTCCTGCAAAAGCATTACGAAAGTGGGCGATTTATTTTATCTGGGAGAAGGAAACCCAGATCTGGCGCCGTTATCCTCTGTAATGCTTCCAGCCGAAAGGAAGTAGAAGAGATTATGAGCGAAGATCCACTGGAGAGATACCAGCTGGCCCTTTACGAGATCATAGAATTTGAGCCAACACTGTATGCCAACACGCAGGAGAAATAGTCTTCCCGCCTTGTAATGCTTTGCCAACTGCTTACACTTCTTTATTTCCGGATAATTACTTCATAAAGTAGATGACTTTCGTGAGCCATTTGCTACTGTCCTTTTCTTTGCCCGGATCTGTTACATACATCTCTATTGTGGGCGGGATTATTTGTCTACCCTTATCTGCAATGAATTTTTGAATAGCCACATGTGCGTTGGCTACATTACTATAAGGCCCGTAGTAGTCGGCATAAGCCGCCTGTGCTGCTGGTAGCTTAATAATTTCATAGCCTCCGGCTGCTTTGCTGCCTTCCGGTACAGGGATCGCTGCGGCCATATCTGTTTGCTGTTGTTTTCTATCCCAGCTAAAGAAGATGCCGCAGGGTACCCCTGGCTGCAATTTAGCCACGGTGGCTGCCTGATAGAGAATGGGCAGGTTCTTGCGATAATAGTCGGTAATCCTGCTCATCGGGATTGTTTTTCGTACAGCCGCATACGTGGTTGCGGGAAAGTTCATTTCCCGAACAGTAACGTCAATGCCATTAGGCGTGCCGGGGCCTTTGACTTCTGCTTCCGCCATACTTTTCAGATTGCGGAGGCCCAGGTCAAAATCCTTTTCCAGTGCGCCTTTCATGAACAGCGTCATTACATTTTGTGGACGTTTGTAGCGGGTGTCAAATCCCCAGGTTACTTTTGTTTTGCCGGCAGCTTCTGATAACTTGAAGTACACATCCGACTCAGAGGGAAAAGGGGTAATAAATGTAAGCTTCTGGGTTACAGACTTGTAGGTGTCCATTGATAGATGCTGGAGCTTCCCCTCCCCGATTTTACTTCCTTTCCAGGAATCTGTAGCGCCAATTGTACCGTCTTCGCCTGTAATCGTGTAGCGGGCGGTGGAATCCATTTGTTTCCAGTTATTCCACTCATTGAATTTCCCGAATTTGATAATATCATTCCATACAATAGCAGCTGGTGCATTAATCTCTACAGTGCGCTCTACATGCATGGTTGTAGGTGCAAAGAAGATTAAAGCGATGACTATAAACAGAATGATTCCTAAGATCCAGGCGATTGTTTTAAGTACTTTCATGACTGTCGGGGGTTGATGATAATAAAAATACGTCTTTTTATTGTTCAACCGACACATCACGTTGGCAATCAGGCAGAAGAATGTTGGCTACTCGTACGCTTTATCGTTGGCTTTGTCCTGTTGGTATTGCTCGTTTGCTTCCTGTGCTTTCTCAAAGTCCAGGATGATCGAGTTAATACAATAACGAAGGCCTGTGGGCGGAGGCCCATCATCGAAAACATGTCCCAGGTGCGATTTGCAGCGGCCACACAGTACCTCTGTCCGGTGCATGCCATGCGTATTGTCAGGCGCATAGATTACACTGGTTTTGGTGAGTGGCTGAAAAAAGCTGGGCCATCCGCAACTACTCTCAAATTTGGCATCAGACACAAATAAAGGATTTCCGCAAGCAGCGCAATAATACGTACCAATTTCCTTACTGTTCCAATACTTTCCGGTGAACGCCCATTCTGTTCCTTTTTCCCTGGCAATGTTAAAAACCTCCTTTGGTAGTACTTCCTTCCATTCTTCGTCTGTAAGATTTACTTTACTGGCATCTGTTCGGGAGTAAATTCCTCCCTTCTTTTTTCCTTCTTCCATTGATTTTTATTTTTCGCCTTTAACGGGCAAGTACGGTTGGGTTACCATGATAGAGATAGTCAAAATTATTCGATTCCATAGGTATATATGTAAAGTTTTGATTCGTTAACTTCTCATTAACACTATCATTGTGAATTTGTCAGTCTGTTGTTACCCTAAAATTATCTCTACTAAAATTACGTATGAACATGCATAATGGATTGTTATTTCCTGCAAATCAAACGGGTATTTCACAAAACAGTGGGTTTTTTGTTTAAAACTGTCTGATAATCACCGATGAGCAACTGCATAGAAATTGTTAACTTTACCGCAAAAGGCTAGTAAGTGGCGGATATCATCAATTTATTACCAGACAATATAGCGAACCAGATAGCTGCAGGAGAAGTGATACAAAGACCGGCATCAGCGGTAAAGGAATTACTGGAAAATGCAGTGGATGCAGGCGCTACCGAGATTCAGCTGATCATAAAAGATGCCGGCAAAGAGTTAGTGCAGGTAATTGATAATGGCGGCGGTATGAGCGAAACGGATGCCCGGATGTGCTTTGAACGCCATGCTACCTCAAAAATACAATCCATCGACGATCTCTTCCAGATCACCACTATGGGATTCAGGGGTGAAGCCCTGGCCTCCATCGCGGCCGTAGCCCAGGTTGAACTTAAAACCCGGAAAAAAGGCGCAGCAGTAGGTACCTACGTGGAAATCGATAATAGCTTCGTGAAAAAGCAGGAACCCTGCCAAACAGCAGAAGGAACCAGCATTGCCATGAAAAACCTGTTCTTCAATGTGCCCGCCCGCAGAAACTTTCTCAAAAGTAACGCGGCAGAAATGAGACATATTGTTGACGAGTTCATCCGTGTGGCCATGTCTTTCCCACAACTCCAATTTTCACTCACCAGCAATAATCAACAGCTGTTCCACCTGGAAAAAGGATCGCTTAAACAGCGTATCGTAGCCATCCTGGGACAACACTATAACGCCCGCCTCGTTAGCGTAAAGGAAACTACCGACTACATGAATGTGTACGGATTTGTAGGAAAACCTGAAACCGCTAAAAAAACCCGCGGCGATCAATTCTTCTTCGTCAATAACCGCTTCATCAAAAGTTCTTACCTGAACCATGCAGTCATGAACGCCTTCGCCGATATCATACCGGCAGACGGATTCCCCCTGTATGTGCTGTTTATTGACGTAAATCCCGAGCATGTCGACATCAACGTACATCCCACCAAACAGGAGATTAAGTTCGATGACGAAAAACTCATGTATGCCTTCGTACAGTCTGCCGTGAAACACTCCCTGGCCCAGTTTAGCATTACCGCTACCCTGGACTTCGACCTGGACCCCAGTATCCAGGCGCTCGATGCCGTGAGTAAACCATTTACTGCCCAGCAACAAAACGAGTCGACACAAAGCCCCCTGTATAAATCCTTTACACAGGCCAACCAGGCACACATGATCGACAAAAGCAGCAACAGCAGCAACCTCCGGCACTGGAAAGACTTATACGAAACCAACACCAGTAACAACGACAACTATAGCAACAGTTCCTATACTACCGAACCCGAACCGGAAACACGCCCGGCTGTTACCTACGAAAGTCAGCCACACGCCACTGCTTCCGTAATCGATGAACGCTGGCAGGATACTGCCACCGATCAGAAAGTACCGGTACAGATTCAACAACAGTATATTTTGTCCCAGATAAAATCGGGCTTTATATTAATAGACCAACAGGCCGCCCATGAAAGAATCCTGTATGAGCGCTACCAACGCGCTTTACTCGAAGCTCCCATGGCCACCCAGCAAAGCCTTTTCCCACAAACCCTGCAACTCCCTCCGGCAGATGCAGCCCTGGTAAGTGAAATGCTCGGCGATCTGCAAACCCTGGGATACGACCTGGAGCCATTTGGTAATAATACCTTCATTATCCGTGGTACCCCCGCAGATATCCAAAACGGTAATAACCAGGCTACTATCGAAAACCTGCTGGAACAATTCAAAAACTTCAGCCACGAGTTGAAAGTAAATACCCGGGAACAGCTGATCCGCTCTATGGCCCGTAACAATGCCATCCCTGCCGGAAAAATACTGGCCGCCCGTGAAATGCAAAATATCATCGATGAACTGTTTGCCTGCAGCATGCCGAATGTGGCGCCAGGCGGCAAATTCACCTTCATATCATTCAAACTCACTGACCTGGCGCGTATGTTCGAACGCGGCAACTAAGCGGGATATTTGTCTTGGAACAGGATTAGACTGATTAGACTGATTTTTGTTTTTATGATTTTAAGAAGAAGAGGGAAGATATGGGCGATTATCCGCTTTTATCTTCCCTCTTCTTTTTAAAACAAAAATCAGTCTAATCAGTCTAATCCTGTTCCAGACAACCTTCCAGTTGTTTATATAATAACAGGAAGCGCCGGTATTTTCGTTGATATCCCTCCCACTTTTGCAGATCGGGCTTAAATACCATGTCCGCTGTGGCTTTGCCCTGATCTGGTTCCGGCCACCCTAAGGCACGGGCAGCAAGTATAATCGCGCCCAGCGCAGAAGCATCACTTTCCTGCTGCAGGTGCATTTCCTGCCCAAAAATGTCTGCCATCAGCTGAATCCAACCAGGGGAGCTGGTAAACCCACCACTCACAGAGATTTTGCGTACGGGCCCGGCTGTTTCCGACAACGCTGTTTTGATGCTGTATAAGGCAAAACAAATCCCCTCCAACACCGCACGCGTAAAATGCGCCGCCGTATGCTGAGGCTGTATCCCAATGAAAGCGGCACTGGCATGGCTGTTCCATATCGGCGCCCGCTCGCCCAACAAGTATGGCAAACATAACAACGGTCCGGCATCAACAGCTAAGGCATCATTCACCAGTTCATTCAAATCGCTCAATGGCCTTTGCAGGAAATCCCGCAACAGCCATTGTAATACCACACCGCCGTTGTTGGTGGCTCCGCCGGTAATATAGGTATCGTCTGTAAGCAGATAGGTAAAAAGGCGGGCCTGTGCATCTGTGAGGGCCTGTTGCCCAGCCATCCTTACGGCGCCACTGGTGCCTATGGTGAGGGTGGCATGGCCTTCATCCATGGCGCCGCTGCCCAATTGTGCCAAACAGCCATCGCTGCCCCCGATGATGAACGGCGTGTCAGCCGGAATGCCTAATTCGTGGGCGATAGCAGCCCGTAGCCCTTTGATCAAATGGCCGGCAGGTACCGGAACCGGCAGCCGATCTGCCGTAATGCCCGCTGCGGCTAATGCCGGCGCACTCCACTGCAGGGTGTGAATATCAAATAAGCCGGTAGCGGAAGCAATGGAATGGTCTGTGATGTAGGTTTGGAAGAAGTGGTGAAAAACATATTCCTTAATGCCCACAAATAATGCCGCCTCCGAAAACACTGCCGGGTCCTGCTCCTGCAGCCACCTGATTTTGCATAATGGCGACATGGCATGTATCGGTGTACCTGTTTGCCGGTATATCAGCTGGCCTTCCGGAGTGTTGCGCAACGCCAATCCCTGGGGCTCACTCCGGTTATCGGCCCAGATAATGAGGGGCGTCAATGGTGTACCGGCATCGTTTACCGCCAACAGGCTATGCATGGCGCTACTAAAAGAAATAGCAGCGGGTGGTACCCCTACTTTAACCACTACGGCGCGAATACCTGCTTTTACGGCGGCCAGGATTTCCTCCGGGTCCTGCTCACTATACCCGGGCTGCGGGTGTTGGGTAGTATAGGCCTGCTGAAAAACAGCCAAAATATCTCCGTTCATTCCCCGCACAATCGATTTTGCACTGCTGGTGCCGATATCAACGCCAATAATATACGCTCTATGATCACTCATATAAAAAACCTTCCTTTTTCCGCATTTAATTTATAGATTTAAAACCGGTGTTTCTTCTAAAAAGTCTAAAATATCCACGCAAATGGCTTTCGAAATCAAAAAACAGGGGAAGGTTTATGATGTTTGTATTGTTGGTTCCGGTGCCGGCGGCGGCATGGCAGCAAAGATGTTGTCTGACGCAGGCCTGAAAGTAGCGCTACTGGAAGCTGGTCCAAAGTACGATCCGGCTGATCCCGAGCAGGCCACTCAGTTAAAATGGTCGTATGAATCGCCCAGGAGAGGCGCAAGTACTACCCGCCCATTCGGCGACTTTGACGCTGCCTATGGCGGATGGGAAATTAACGGTGAACCTTACACGAAAAAGAATGGTACCGAATTCGACTGGTTCCGTTCCCGCATGTTAGGGGGCCGAACCAACCACTGGGGACGTATTTCACTACGCTTCGGACCCCGCGACTTTAAACACCGGAGCTATGATGGCCTCGGCGACGACTGGCCAATCAGCTATGAAGAAGTAGCACCTTTTTACGACCGCGTTGATAAAATGATTGGCGTATTTGGCTCCAAAGAAAACCTGCCCAACGAACCGGACGGTTTCTTCCTCCCTCCTCCCAAACCCAGGCTCCATGAGCTGATGATAAAAAAAGCGGGCGACCGTTTAGGCATCCCCGTTATTCCGGCACGACTGTCTATTTTAACCCGTTCCGTTAATAAAGACCGAAGCCCCTGCTTCTACTGCAGCCAGTGTAACCGCGGCTGTACCGTGTATGGCGACTTCTCCGCCTCTTCTGTACTGGTAAAACCAGCCATGAAAAGCGGGCATGTAGATTTGTATACCAACGCCATGGTACGGGAAGTAATGACAGACAACAGCGGCAAAGCCACGGGAGTAGCCTATATAGACAAAACAGACATGCAGGAATATTCTGTGAATGCCCGCGTAGTGGTATTGGCAGCCAGCGCCTGTGAATCTGCCAGGTTGCTCCTCAACTCTAAATCGGCCAAACACCCGAATGGACTGGCTAACTCCAGCGGCGTGGTGGGTAAATACTTACACGATTCTACCGGTTCGTCCAGGGGCGGCTTTTTGCCACAACTGATGGACCGTAAACGCTATAACGAAGATGGTGTAGGCGGCATGCATCTGTATATCCCCTGGTGGGGCGACAACAAAAAACTGGACTTCGCACGTGGCTACCATATTGAATTTGGCGGAGGCATGCACATGCCCTCCTACGGCTATGGATTCGGCATGGAGCACCTGAACGGAAAATATCCCGGACGTGATGGCAAAGCAAAAGCCGCCGGCGGATACGGTGCCTCCCTGAAAGATGATTACCGTCGCTTTTATGGCGCCCAGATTGGCTTTGCAGGCAGAGGCGAATGTATTGCACGGGAAGATAACTACTGCGAAATAGATCCGAATGTAGTAGATAAGTTTGGTATCCCGGTACTCCGCTTTAACTACACCTGGAGTGATCATGAAATCAAACAGGCCAAACACATGCAGGATACCTTTGAGCAGATCATTCATGAAATGGGTGGAGTTGCCAACGGCACTAAGCCCGGCGCAGATACCAAATACGGCCTGGAAAATCCCGGACGTATCATTCACGAAGTAGGTACCACCCGTATGGGCGATGATCCGGGCAAGTCCGTGTTGAATAAATTCAACCAGGCACACGAAGTGAAAAACCTCTTCGTTGTAGATGGCGGCGCATTCGTATCACAGGCAGATAAAAATCCGACCTGGACTATATTGGCGCTGTCTATGCGGGCATCTGAATATATTGTAGACCAATTGAAAAAACAGAATCTCTAATCATTTAAGTTTTTTTCATGGATAGAAGAGAATCACTTCGGGCCATTGCACTGGGCACTTTATCAGTAGGAACCCTCTTATCTGCCACAGGTTGTGAGGAGAAGAAGGGAACAGATGGCAAAAAAGAGGAAGTTGCCAAAACACCCGGCTATGGCCGTACACCAGACGAAGTAAAACGGGATCAAGCCTTGATGGCAGATAATTTCTTCACTCCGGAAGAAATGAAAACCATTACCATCCTGGCAGATATCATCATTCCGGCAGATGAGCATTCTGGTAGTGCTTCGGATGCCAAAGTACCTGAATTCATTGCTTTTATTGTAAAAGATATGCCGGAACACCAACTGCCTATGCGGGGCGGTTTACGCTGGCTGGATGTACAATGTGCCAAACGATACAATAAATCATTTGCAGATTGCAGTGAGCAACAACGGATAGAAATCGTTGACCTGATTGCCTATCCGGAAAAAGCAAGCCCGGAAAACAGCCAGGGCGTTGCGTTCTTTAACCGGATGCGTAATCTTACGGCCACGGGATTTTTTACCAGTAAAATGGGTATGAAAGACCTGAACTATGTTGGCAATACCCCCAACGAATGGGATGGTGTGCCGGCAGATGTGCTGAAGCAATATGGTTATGCCTACGATGAAAAAACATTGGCTACCTGCCTCAAAATTGAAGACAGGGGTAAGCTGATGACCTGGGACTAACGACTAAAATTGCTATTTCATAACTTAAATCCAGAAAACTTCACATCAATGATTCCAGAAAAAAAGAATGAGGGGGAAAACAATGTCTCCCGCAGATCATTCCTGAGAAACGGTGCGCTTGCAGCCGCCGGTTTCATGATAGTTCCACGTCATGTATTAGGCCGGGGCTATGTAGCGCCCAGCGATCGCCTGCGTGTAGCGGGTATCGGTGTTGGCGGTAAAGGCTTCAGCGATATATCTGAATTTGCTAAAGGTCCGGCTGATATTACTTTCCTCTGTGATGTTGACACCCGTCGCGCCGCCGAAGCAGTAAAGAAATTCCCTAAAGCGAAGTTCTATACCGACTTCAGGGAAATGTTTGACAAGGAACACAAAAACTTCGATGCCGTATCTGTATCCACGCCAGACCACACCCACGCGGTGGCTGCCATGGGTGCCATGCAGCTGAAGAAAGACGTATACGTTCAGAAGCCGTTAACACACGACATCTACGAAGCGCGTATGCTTACACAGGGCGCCAACAAATACAAGGTAGTGAGCCAAATGGGTAACCAGGGCTCCTCCGGCGATGGTGTTCGTCAGCTGATGGAATGGTACAACGCCGGTTTAATTGGCGATGTACACACTGTTTACTGCTGGACAGATCGTCCGGTATGGCCACAGGGCGTTCCCTGGCCTACTACCCGCCAGGATGTTCCTAAAGAACTGAACTGGGACCTGTGGTTAGGTACCGCACCTAAAAAAGATTATGTAGATAACCTGGTGCCTTTCAACTGGCGTGGCTGGTGGGATTATGGTACCGGCGCTATTGGCGATATGGGCTGCCATATCATTGAACCACCCTTCCGTGTACTGGGCCTGGGCTATCCTACTTCTGTAGAATGTAGCGTAGGTAGCGTATACGTAGGAGAATTCAACCGTGGCTACTTCCCTGAAAGCTGCCCTCCTTCTTCCCATGTTATCATGAAATTCCCTGGTAAAAACGGCAAGGAAGTAACCCTGCACTGGATGGATGGCGGTATTCAGCCAGAACGTCCGGCAGAACTGGGACCTAATGAAGTAATGGGTGATGGCGGTAATGGCGCCATATTCATTGGTGATAAAGGTAAAATGATGTGTGGTACTTATGGTATGTATCCAAAACTGTTGCCTACCACCCGCACAGACAGCGTTCCACAAACTATTGCACGCGTGCCGGAAGGTCACTACGTACAGTGGGTAAATGCTGCTATTGCCGGTTACGGCAGCCAGCAGCAAAAATCACTGAGCTCTCCATTCGACATAGCAGGACCACTCACAGAAAGTATCCTGATGGCGAACCTGGCAATACGTAGCTTCGATATCCGTAAAGCCAAAGCCAATGGCAAAGGATTTGACTATCCCGGCCGTTATATCAAGTTGCTTTGGGATGGTGCTAATATGAAGATCACCAACTTCGATGAAGCTAACCAGTTCGTGAAACGTACTTACCGCGATGGCTGGTCTCTCGGTGTTTAACTTTTATTGACGTACAGCAAAAAATAAAAATGCAGCGGAAGAGCTCTCCGCTGCATTTCTTTTTATATCCACAGATTATTGATAATCTTTTTGTTGTTCCAGGTTGGCGTTCTTCCTGATTTCACTGGCAGGAATCGGCAACAGATAGTTCTTCTGTTTTATAAATGCACGTGCCTGTATATCAATCACCCGGTAGGTAAATGGATGTCCTGCTATTTGTGACCCTAATACCTCTATGCCTTTGGCATCTTCATTAAAGGCCACAGGTGCAACGTCATACCAGCGGCGGGCGTCGAAAAAGCGGTGTTCTTCAAATGCCAGCTCATAACGGCGCTCATATTTCAATGCTTCTTTCAGCGCATTACCGGTAGCATTAATTAACGGCATACCAGCTCTGGCCCTGATTTGATTAAGCACCCGTTGTCCTTCAGCCTCCTGGCCCAGCCAGATGCATGCTTCGGCATAATTCAACAACACTTCTGCATAACGGAAAAAGATCCAGTTCTGATCTCCCCGGAAGAACTGTGCATCCAGGTTTTTATCCATAAACTTGCGGAGATAGTAACCGGAAAAAGTACCGTTCCAGTTTTCAATCGTACTGTTGCGGGTATCCAATCCCCAAACACTGTCCCTTCCATTGAGCGCCTCATATTTCCCGGTCTGAATAATCCCGACGGGATCTATTTTGGCGCCATCAGCAGGACGGGGTTTCCATTTTGCACCATCATACAGAATAGTAGCGTAAAAGCGTGGATCACGATCTTTATACGGCGCCTTAGCCTGTGCCTGATTAGCCCAGGAAAAATTGCTGCCATCTTTCATCTGGTAGCCAGATACAAAGTTTTCGATGGGTACATTTCCTCCCCAGTTATGGTAACCATTAGGACCATTATACAGGTCATGTGAGGTGCCTAACAGTGCTTTATCATACTGCTTTACAAAAATCAACTCCGGGTTATCTTTATCCAGGAAAATACGGGAATAGTTTTCTGCAGCGGAATCAGTGGGATGGTAAAGACTATACATTTGCCGCCCGTTCAAATTCATCACAGAATCTGCGGCATCTTTTGCTGCCTTTAACAACACGGCTTGTTGCCCTGTGCCGGTGTATCCCATCAACTCGTTGGGTGCATGTCCGTTAAACAAATCACTGCCAGCAAACAGCAATATTCTTGACTTTAAAGCGTAAGCCGCGGCTCTTGTGAGCCGTCCTTTACTGGTGGGCGCCTCATAATTCAATGGCAGTTGTTTGGCGGCGCTGTCACATTCTGCGGCAATGAAATCAATACAGGCTTTGAATGTAGCTCGCTTGATATTCAGGATTTCCTGCTCATTTCCTTTGATGCTAAATGTTTTGGTAATCAAAGGAACACCTCCGTAAAACCTCACCAACATATGATAATACCAGGCACGCATAAAGTGTACTTCACCTTTCATGCGTGTGCGCTGACTCTCATCTGTAAAGGGTACGGAATCTACTTTTTCCAGGAACATGTTGCAATTCCTTATCTCTTTATAATGTGCATCCCATCTGGCAAATTCATCTAATCTGCCTATATCATCCGCAGAAGCATTGCCCTGTACCACACGTGAGGTGTTGTAGTCGTGGATAAAACGACTTTCATCTGACATAGAAGAAAGCATTACCTCATTAAATCCGGGGCGCATCTGCACATAAAGATCATTTACAAATGCCTGCACCAATCCCACATCTTTCCACACGTCAGATTCCTCATATTCATTGAGTGGCTTTTTTTCCAGGAAGTCTTTATTACAACTGATAGCCGCAGTGCATAACAGTACGGCTGCTGCTATATATTTAATTGTTACTTTTTTCATGACTCATTAATTAAAAGGTGACATTTAATCCCACATTGTAAATCTTTGTTTGAGGGTAGTATTGGCCGCTTCCGCTGGGCGCTTCCGGATCAAAGATTTTCACTTTGTCGATGGTCAGCAGGTTCTGGCCACTTACATATACCCGTAGATTTTGTAACCCAATACGTTTGCAAACTTTACCCGGAATATTATATCCAAGATCCAGTGTTTTTAAACGTGCATAGTCTGTATTCCAGTACCAGAAAGTATTCTGTCGATTTACCCAGTACTCACGGTCACGGTCGTACGCTCTTGGCCAGGAGGCATTGGGGTTGTCTTCTGTCCAGCGATCTTTTACAAAAGCCATTGGGAAGTTGCCGATCAATCCGGACTCTGTGCGCAGGTATTGGCTGGCGCCGGTAGCACCTTGCCATAACATAGTAAAGTCAAAGTTTTTGAATTTCGCGGTAAAGGTTAAACCAAAGATCCAGGTAGGATTTTCCGTACGATCCAGCCGTACACGGTCCAGGTCATCAATCACATCATCCTTGTCGTTGATGTTGGCGAAAATCACGTCACCAGGTCTTGCGCCACTCAGGTGGGGCGTATTTTTCACCTGGTCTGCATCCTTATAAATACCGATGGCTTTATAATACAGTGGCGCACCTATTTGCTTACCGGTAGACTGTTGCCAGGCTGGCACTCCCGGTGTTTCATCCCAATAGAGGATTTTGTTTTTCGCGTGTGTAATGGTACCGATTACTTCATAATGGAATTTTTTGATATCATTTTTATGAGAGATGACCATCTCGAAGCCTTTGTTTTCTACCCGGCCAATATTCTCCTGTGGTAAAGTCATACCGGTATATCCCGGCATGGATAAGCTGCGGCTAACAAGGATATTGGAACGACGGGTTAAAAAATAATCTCCTTCAAAGGCCAACTTGTCGCCCAGTATTTTGGCTTCCAGTCCTACGTCATAGTTATTCGCCACTTCCCAGGTAATGGCGCTATTGGGAGAGCGCAGCTGGTAAATACCTTTATTCAGGTCGCCTCCAAACATCACACCACCACCGCTAAAACCGTAGGTGCTGAGGTATTGGAAAGGATCAATCTGGTCGTTACCCATCTGGCCCCAGGAAGCACGGAGCTTAAAGTAGTCCAGTGTGCGGATACTTTTTTTCCAGAAGCCTTCGTTCGACAGTACCCAACCGGCAGAAGCACCTGGGAACAAGCCCATACGCCGTCCTTCGGGGAAGTTTTGAGAACCATCGTACCGCATGTTATAATCAAACAGGTAGGTTTCTTTATAGTTATAAGAAATACGTCCGAAATAATTGCGGCGGGCATATTCAAATCCGCTACCACTGTTATTTTTCTCTTTATCGGCGCCCAGGCTCAACTGGTCCAGTTTATCACTGATGAAATATTTACGGTTGGCAGAAAAGGCGTCATTCTTCAGGGTGGCCTGTTCAAACGCGATAAAGCTGCTCAGGTTATGTTTACCAAAAGAGCGAACATAATTCACTTTGAAGTTCACGGTAGTTTGACGTAGCGTACCATACTGCTCTGACAATTCAGGTGCACTCACGCCCCTGGAAGCCGCGTTCAGCTTATGGGTTGGGTCATTTACATCTGCCAGGGTATACAAGGTCCATGGCTTAATATAAGATTTATAGAAGTCGAAATTCTGGTCATAGGCAAAGCTTCCATCTACAAATAATCCTTCTACCCATGGGATATTCACTACGGCCGACATGTTGGTATTGATCACATAATTTTTATCATTCGTGTATCCGATAGCGTTAGTACCTGTTACCACGGGGTTATCACCGTATTCAATATCCGGACCGGGTAAGCCATTGGGCCAGATAGCGTTTTCAGTGGGGCGTCCGCGCATCAGGGAACGGAAAATGGACCCGGCACTGCGTGGAGGAAAGTTCCTGTTTTCCAGTCGGCCGGCCAGGTCGAACCGCAACCGGATGTAATCATTTACCACCGCATCGAGGTTGGCTCTTACGTTTTGTTGTTTGTAATTGGTAGCACTGTTTTTATAGATCCCATCCTGGAATAAGGAGCCCAGGGAAACGAAGTACGACATTCTATCCGTACCTCCGCTGAGTGATAAATCGTGCCTGTTTTGCAGTGAATACTTTTTGATGGCAGCATCATACCAGTTTGTATTGGGATAGAGCCATGGATCGGAACCATCTCCAAATTTCTTGATTTGTTCATCTGAATATTTGGGGGCATCGCCACCATACTTCAAAATTTCGTTCACCACTTTTGCGTAAGTAGGCGCATCCGCCATTTTTGGCAGCCTGGTAGGCGTTACGAATGATTGGTTAAAACCATAGCTCAGCGTGGGTTTACCGCCCTTACCGCGTTTGGTGGTTACCAGGATAACGCCGTTAGCTGCGCGGGAACCATAAATAGCCGCAGCCGCATCTTTCAGGATAGATACGCTTTCAATGTCGTTGGGATTCATTCGCTCAAAACCATCTCTGGGAAATCCATCAATTACTACCAATGGATTACTGTTACCCAGCGTGCTTCTACCGCGAATAAAAATGCGCGAGCCATCATAACCAGGCTCACCGCTGTTATTCACAGCAATGATGCCAGGGATGCGCCCTACCAGTGAATTGGAGATATTCACATTTGGCGATTGCTGCAACTCTGCTCCTTTTACAGAAGACACGGCACCGGTTTTGGTAACTTTCTTTTGTGTACCATAACCAACTACCACATATTCATCCAGGGTTTTCTGATTTTCTTTCAACACCAGGTTAATACTGGTTTTTCCTTCCACCTTAACTTCCTGTGCATCAAAACCAATGTACTGAAATACGAGGATCGCATCTTTTTTTACATCGTTCAGTGCATAGTTGCCTTTTTCGTCTGTGGTGGCGCCTTTCTTCGTGTCTTTCACCAATACGGTAACCCCGGGCAACGGGTTTCCATTGATGTCTTTCACCTTACCTTTTACGGTAAGATTTCCTTGCTGCCATACGCTGGGTATGGGCATACGTGCATTAACGGCACGGGTGGTAGTTGCTAACAGGCATAGCAATAGCATAGCCTTAGCATAACGTGGATTCATGCGACAAGTGATTTAGAGTGATGAAAATGTAGGTTGTTACTTAGTTCTTATACAACTAAATGGTAAAGCATATGTGTGATTTTGGTCATCAAATTTTGGTTTATTACGATGGTTTCTCATGCCGCTGGCGGCAATCGCGCTACAATGTTGTTTTTTTGTTTTTAATGTTGAAACCTGGGTTTGCTGCGATGGTTCTTCCTGCCCCTAAGGGCAATCGCGCGCTACCAGTGATGTTTGTTATGTGATGTTCAAATTTTGGTTTAATACGGGTTTTACTACTGCTACAAGGCTACTCGCGTCACAAGTGAAAAATATTTTTGCGTACAACGTGGATTATTATTCCGATAAATGGGTAATCATCTGTCTGTAAGTTATCTCTAAAAGCGTTAATTATTTTCTAAAAATAAATGTACTTTTTACAATTGTTCGAAATTTTCAAGTCTGTGAGAACAAGCCCAGCCATTTTTATGATCTGATGATAAGAAAGTAACTTTTTTGCCCGCCGTCCGTTTAGGGTATACGTATGAATAAGAAGGCTTTATCGTTACCCGTCTCTGATAAATACCTCCTTCTTCCGTAGACAATACTTTTTATTGCCATTTATCGGTGAACAATTGCTGTAGTAAAGGCTGTAGCACTAAAACAAAAAACCGGGGGCGGGAAAAGATTCCTATTTATCAACTTTTCAAATATTCAGACTTTTATGTTTAAGAAAAAGTTATGCTTGTTTATTCTTCCTGTAAGCATATTCATGGCCTGTAACAAGAGCTCCAATTTTAATTTCCCGGATCCGAATGCCAACAATCCTATACAGTCACCTATCCCGGATAAGAAAGTAAGTAGCGCCATCCAGGGTATTATATTAGATGAAACCAATAAGCCGGTAACCGGTGCTACCGTAAAATGCGGAGAACTCACCGCTACTACCGACGCCAACGGTAGTTTCCTGTTTGCCAAAGTGAATGTAAATGAAGTAGCTGCTGTTGTTTCTGCACAAAAAACAGGTTATTTCACGGGTGTTCGCACCTTTCGTATAGCTACCCCGGATAAATTACAGTTTGTACGGATGCAATTATTACCTAAAAAATCAGTGGGCGTTTTTGAAGCGGCCACCGGTGGCACTGTCACCGTTTCCAATACGCAGTTTACTTTTGTAGCCCAACAAGTGCTGGGCGCCGATAATAAGCCATATTCCGGCAAGGTAGCGTTGTGCTACGCCCCTGTTAACCCCGAGCGTCCTGACTTTGCAGACATCATGCCTGGCGATTTGCGTGCTATCAACAAAAACAATGCATTAACGGCTATCCAGTCGTTCGGGATGATGGCGCTGGAGCTCCAAAGTGAAAGTGGAGAAAAACTGCACCTGGATACCAGCAAATCCGTTGCCTTTAAAATGGCTATTCCTGCCACCCTCAGAAACCTGGCGCCTGATGCAGTACCCCTCTGGCATTTCGAAGACAGCTCCCGCGTATGGCGAGAAGATGGCAGTGCCACCAAAGCAGGCGATAGCTATACCGGCACCTTAAAGTATTTTACTACCTGGACACCGGCCATTTCTTTTAACACCGTGAACTTCCGCTTAACCCTGCAGGATGCCAATGGCACGCCATTGTCTAACGTATCCCTTGGTTTCAAAGGTGGTATCGGCCACTACTCTTACGGATACACCAATGAAAATGGCGTATTTGCGGGTCATATTTCGAGAAATGAAGCGCTTACCCTGATGGTATCCAACGGCTGTAACACCATTATTGAGTCCCGTATTGTAGGTCCCTTCCAGGATAGCACCAACCTGGGTGTGCTGAGATTAAATCCGTTGACGGAACGCTATATGCACTTCAGCGGCCTGGTAACCAACTGCAGCAAGGCGCCGGTAAAAAATGGCGCTGTATTTATTACCGTGGATGGCGTAGCATATCGCAGCCCTCTCACCGACGGTAAATACGCTATTGGCATTATCCGGTGTACTACCAACGCGACTACTGCTTATTTCAAAGCAATAGACACGGATACCAATAAATCAGTACCCAGCGACATGGCGGTAATACCTAAAGATTATATTAAGGATCTGTTGGCCTGTGATTTAACTTCAGCCGAATAATCCTGCTCAGCTAATTAAAAGCCATTAGCTTCACCTGCTAATGGCTTTTTTTGCATAAATTTATACCCATCAGCGTTATAGAGATATCAAAGCATCTAGTGTTATGAAAAACCATTACTTTCTCATCGCTATCCTTGCCATCGCATCCCTGCTGGTTTCCTGTAGTAAGGAAATGAGCCGGGAAGATAATAACACCCCACCAGTGAGCAATTGTGACTACGCACCCTATACAAAAGGTTCCTCTTTTTCTTACATGAATGTAAATAGTGCTAAAGACACCATCCGGTATACGTTCACCGTTTCTGGTGATACAACGATTAATGGCAACGTGTATAAAATTGTGGGCAACGACAGCGTTTTTACCTGCTCCAACTGTAAAGACGGGATTTATACCCAGGTAGCCAGTATCCTTACTTTTCAGGGATATAGTGCAGATGACCTGCGGCTCACTTACCTGAAAGACAATGCACCCGCCGGCACCACCTGGAAAGATACCATCACCGTAAGCAATGGCGGCGCCACCAGCTCCGGCATCCTGGAATATACCATTACCCAAAAAGGTATTACTAAAACCGTAAATGGTAAGGACTATGCAGAGGTGATCGCTGTAAGAATGGACGCCTATGCTATTATACTTAACAACCCTGTTTCCGTAGGCACTATCTCCACCAGTTATTACGGGCGTGGTGTTGGTCTGATAGAAGCTGACCAGTTAAGCGATACCACCACTATTCTTGGCTATACATTGCTGCCTTAGTTTTCCTTCCACACCATAGTGAGTAACCGCTCTACCGCCCTCCTCACACTCGTGGCCGATTCGTGATGATTATTCACCAGCACACTAAACACCAGCTGCTTATTTTTCTTCGTTACCAGGTAGCCACTCAACGTAACCACCCCGTTGATAGTGCCGGTTTTAGCATGTACAAATTGTGGCTGATAGTAGTTTTTCAATGTGCCTTTTCCGCCAGTAGGCAAGATCTCCCATAGCCGTTCCCTGGGGAACTGTTGTTGCATCAATTGCAGCACCCCCACAAAATCCGCCGGGGTAAACAGGTTGTACCTGGAAAGCCCGGAACCATCCTTCCATTGCGGAGAATCTGGCAATCCTTTCAGGTCGTGCGTCAACAGGTAGTCGATCATCCGTTCGGTGCTGATGGTATCCCATAGCAGAGACGATGCCATCATGAGGGTTTGTTCCGCATAAAAGTTATCGCTGCGGTGCATCATCGGGATAAAGAGTGAATCAACGGGTATGCTGCGGAGGATATTGAATTTCGCGTTAGGTGGTATAACGGCCAACCCTACACGCTTATGCAAAGTGTCTTCCAGCCGTTGGCGTAAATCATTTACAGACCCGGTAATGAAGGGCACTTCTGCATCGATCGTTTCCTTGCTGCGGGGATTATATTTCAGGAAGAAGAAATTATTGCGTTCGTCCCTGGTGGTAATAGCTTCGGAGAGGGTATCATCTGCTGTGATTTCCAGGTCATAAGTAGCCGGCACAATGGTGTTACTGTCGCCATGGTGGCGGATGCGCACCACGTCACCATACATCGGCCATTCGTTAAGCTCTGGTTGGTAATCATCTGCATAATCATTCCAGGCCCATCCTGAACCATAACGCTGGTTTGCATTAACACCTGGTACCAGGTAAATCTTTTTATTGGTTTGTTGTAAGAGCTGCAACAATGGCTGGTAGCTAAATTCCGGATGAAGGAAGGAAGGGTCGCCCATTCCTTTTACAAACAGGGCGGTATCATTTTCATAATAGCGGGCAGCAGGCAAGGAGTCGCCCAACAGCTTCATCCCTGCGTACAGGGAAAATATTTTCATGTTAGATGCTGGCGTAAAAAATTTATGGTCCTGGTATTGGTACCAATATTTTCCGGTGGCTGGTTCATAGATACAAATCCCAACATGGGCCTGCTCCATGGGTGTGCGATGTAACAATTCCGATTCCGCCCATTTCTTTATAGCCGCCACCTGTGCCGTGATGGTGGTCCATAAAAACAGGGATGTTATCAACAGGAGCATTCTTTTCATAGCAGGAAATTACGAATTGTACCTTACGAAATCAGGGATTTGTGAAAAGATCTGATGACAAATCTTTCCGCAAATCCCTGATCCGCAATGTTAATGGTTTACTTTTTCTCAGGTAAAATATTTGGTGATACCTGGTTTCGCATAAGCATAATTGCCAGATGCGTCCGGCATTACTGGCGGCTGCGCATCAAATGAATATGTTTTAGGATGCAGATCCAGACCGGAGTTCAACGCCACATTCCAATCGATGTTCTGACCGGAATAGGTAGCCAGTCGGCCTATGATAGCGCTCAGCGTAGCCTGGGCACCTCTTTCTGCATCGGCAAATTTGTATTCTCCTTTCGCGATGGCGGCAAACAGTTCATCATGCTCTGTTTGATAAGGGTTGTTTTCTTTTTTCTTATCAAACTGGTACAACACTTTTCCTTTGTGATCCACAATTTGCGCTTTATCACAGAAGATACGGCCTTTAGTTCCCACTATTTCCTCATCTACTTTGCTGGGCGCATCTTTCCAGTGACGGCACTGGCTGTTCATTACCACACCATTTGCATAACGATATTCAACATAGTGGTGGTCATAAATTTCACCGTATTCTTTACCGGTACGTACCGCGCGACCGCCCATACCACCTGCTGTCACTGGTGTTTCACCCATAAACCAGTTACCCACATCAATATTGTGGATATGTTGCTCTACGATATGATCACCGCACAGCCAGTTGAAGTAGTACCAGTTGCGCATTTGGTATTCCATTTCGGTATACTCTGGTTTACGGGGTTTTACCCACAACGCGCCCTGGTTCCACCACACCTGTGCAGACAGCATATCGCCGATGATACCATCTTTATAGCGTTTGTACAGTTCGCGGTAAGAGTTTTGATAGCGGCGTTGTAAGCCTACTACCACGTTCAGCTTTTTAGTTTTAGCCACTGCTGCAGCTTCCAGCACTTTTTTAATACCAGCTGGATCTGTTGCTACCGGCTTTTCCATAAACACGTGCTTACCCTGACGAATGGCTTCTTCAAAGTGAAACGGTCTGAAACCCGGAGGGGTAGCCAGTATTACTACATCTGCCAGTGCAATGGCTTGTTTGTATGCATCGAAACCAATGAATTTATTGCTTTCCGGAACGTTTACGCGGCTGGCTTTATCGCCCAATGCTTCTTTAATGTTAGCGTAGCTATCGGCCAGTCTGTCGGGGAATGCATCTGCCATAGCTACCAGTTGCACATTTTCTTTAGTACTCAGGGCCTGTGTAGCGGCGCCGGTACCGCGACCACCACAACCAATCAGTGCAATTTTAATGACATCAGTAGATCCGGAGAAAAAGTTTGCTTTAGACAAAATAGGCATCGCCAGCAATCCTCCCGCAAGCAAAGAGGTTTGCTTTACGAAGTCGCGGCGGCCCTCACCGTGGAATTTCTTTTCGTTGTCCATAAATGATTTTTTAGATTTTAGGATGTTGAGTTTTTCTAGCGTGCACCTTTATATTTCGCGATCATGTCTTCAAAAAACTGTTCTGCTTCTGCGGCTGTTGGTTGTTTGGCGGGACGCACTATCCTAAATCCAACAAAAGGAGCGTCGGCGTTCCACCAGGCGCTTTTAGGAATCTGTGGATCGCGGCGGTTCCAAACGGGATCTGATTTCAAACGGGCTGCGCTACGCAATAGCGGTGCTTCATCCTGGAAGCTACCACCTTTCAGAAGTCGCGGCGTTTTAGCGGTGGGAACCGTCCACGGGTTTTGTGGCTGGGCACTGGCTACTCCATTCTCTTCGTATTGGTCCATGGTCCATTCTTCCACATTGCCAAGCATATCGTACAATCCCCAGGCATTGGGTTTCAGCTGAGCCACTTTATGATATTTCTGTTCGCTGTTGTCTTTGTACCAGGCGTACTCTTTTAATTGACCTGCATCTCCGCCGAAAGGATAGGCGGTAGCTGATCCGGCTCTACAAGCATATTCCCATTCCGCCGCAGTAGGCAGGCGATAGAATACGCCGGTTTTGATGTACAGCCATTTGCAATACATCAGGGCGCCATACTGGCTCATACTGTTGGCAGGAAAGCCACCAGCTTTACCCATTCCCAAGGTAAGATCAATGTATGGTGGGCTGGGACGGGTCATCCCATCCGGCACCGGTGTTTTATCTTTTTCCGCGTCGGAATAAACGTCGTATTCGTCGAAAGTCACTTCTGTAGCGCCTATCCAAAAGTCAGACACCTGTACTTCTTTAGCAGGCCCTTCATCGTTTTTTCTACCCTTTTCACTGTCGGGGCTACCCAGTTTAAAATTTCCGCCCTTAATGGCCACCATCTTGAAACGGACATCTGTGCCGGGAATTTGCTGGCTATAAGTTTCGAACGCCTGGCTTGTTTGCGCTACTACTACCTGACTGAGTAGGCCACTCAGCAGTAAGGCCACATACGGTTTAGTCATCTAACGTGATTGAAAAATATAAAGTGGGTGAATTTAAAAAAAAGCAATTTGGAAAGCAATATTTTTTGATGAATGCGAATAAAGGCTGATGAATTGAAAATTTTTCATGAATATTAGCATTTCCTTGCAAAACCTATTAAATTTAGCTCTTGTCATTACCTATAATCAATTCTAACGTTATGGAAAGAAGAAAATTCCTGCAAAACGGCACACTGGCCGGCATTTCAGCACTGACCCTGGGTAGCATTGGTAATACCGCACAAGCCGCTGCAGGCAGCAGCAACAACGAGGCAAAAGGAAAGCCCTTTAACCTGAACTACGGACCGCATGATGGCATGTTTAAAAACAACGCCGGCGAAAACTTCCTCGACCAGATAAAATACGCATATGATCAGGGCTTCCGCTCTATCGAAGATAATGGTATGTTAGGACGCCCGGCAGCAGAACAATCCAAAATAGGCGACCTGCTGAATAAGCTGGGGATGCAAATGGGCGTGTTTGTAGTAGATACCGGCAACAACTGGAAAACTTCACTGACTACTGGTAAACAAGAATTTAAAGATGCGTTTATCAAAACCTGTAAAGACAGTGTAGAAACCGCTAAACGCTGCAATGCCAAATGGGCAACCGTTGTGCCGGGATTCTTTGACCGTAACCTTCCAATGGGCATTCAAACGGCGAATGTAGTAGACGCACTGCGCGCAGGTGCAGAGATATTTGAACCACATGGCTTGGTGATGGTGCTGGAGCCACTGAGCGATACGCCCGAACTATTTCTCCGTACTGCAGAACAAAGCTTTGAAATATGTAAAGCAGTAAAGAGTCCTTCCTGCAAAATTTTATACGATATCTACCACATGCAACGCAATGTGGGTAACCTGATTCCTGTACTGGATATGTGCTGGGACGAAATTGCCTATATACAAATCGGCGACAACCCGGGCCGCCAGGAGCCTGGCACCGGCGAAATCAACTATAAAAATATCTTCAGGCATCTTCATAAAAAAGGATACAAAGGAGTACTGGGCATGGAACATGGCACTTCCGGAAAAGGTAAAGACGGAGAGGCCGCACTGATTAAAGCTTATAGGGAAGCAGATAGCTTTCTGTAAATTATATGCTCTTTTACAGGGTGCAGAAAAGCAGCAGTTGCTTGCTTTTTCTGCACCCTTGTAATTCCGGTAATTCTTTTTTCGTTATCTTAACTAGTAAAACAATCTGCTATGGGTTTTCTGATCCGCATACTAGTTAGTGCCTTAGCTGCCATGTTAACCGCTTATCTGCTGAAACCAGCAGTAAAAGTAGACGACTTCATTACCGCCCTGATCCTGGCGTTGGTATTAGCCTTGTTAAATGCCCTGGTAAAGCCATTACTTATTGTGCTTACCTTCCCGGTTACTATTGTTACACTGGGTTTGTTCCTTTTTGTTATTAATGCATTGATTATTCTGCTGGCGGCAAAGCTGGTACCAGGCTTCAAAGTAGATGGCTTCTGGTGGGCATTGTTGTTCAGTATTATCATGACCATCATCAATAGTGTGATGCTCAACATTGCAGGCAATAACAACGATTAAGTCTTTACCTCACTGCCTGTTAAAAAGCCCACCATGTACTTTGACCGGTCGGACCTGAACGATGCACAATTAACATCTTTCTACAAAGCCCTGCTTTATCCACGGCTTATAGAGGAAAAAATGCTGTTGCTGTTGCGGCAGGGAAGAATCAGTAAATGGTTTTCCGGCATAGGCCAGGAAGCTATTGCCGTAGGCGCCACCCTGGCGCTCGATACAGACGAATGGATCATGCCCCTGCATCGTAACCTCGGCGTATTTACCACTCGTGACATGCCCCTGGATAAGCTACTCCTGCAATGGCAGGGTAGTGAACATGGCTACAGCAAAGGACGGGAACGCTCCTTTCATTTTGGAAGCCAGCCACATCGCATCTGCGGCATGATTTCGCACCTGGGCCCCCAGCTGTCTATTGCCGATGGGATTGCCCTGGCACATCAGCTGAAGAAAGAAAAGAAAGTATCCCTCACCTTTACCGGCGAAGGAGGCAGCAGCGAAGGCGAATTCCATGAAGCCCTCAATGTGGCCGCGGTATGGGGTCTTCCGGTGATTTTTCTTATTGAAAATAATGGTTACGGGCTGAGTACCCCCGTTACTGAACAATATCATTGTGCCAGCCTGGTGGATAAAGCCATCGGGTATGGCATGGAAGGCGTGCAAATAGACGGTAACAACCTACTGGAAGTATACCAAACCGTGCGTACCGCGCGGGCTTACGCCATTCAGCAGCAAAAGCCGGTGTTGATAGAAGCCATGACCTTTCGCATGAGAGGCCATGAAGAAGCCAGTGGCGTTAAATACGTACCTCCTGCCCTTTTTGAAGAATGGGGAAAGAAAGATCCTATTCTGCAATACGAAACCTGGCTACAGGAAATTAATCTCCTTACCCCTGCTAATATCGCTGCCATTCGCGAGGAACTGAAACATGATATTGAAGCAGCAGTAGCCCGGGGATTGGTAGACACGCCAATTATTGCCAGCACTGCAAAAGAAGTCAACGACCTGTACGCCCCCGCACCTGCTGTGGTGCCCGCTACCCCACTATCTTCCGAAAAACGCTTTATCAACGCTATTTCTGATGGTCTGAAACAAGCCATGGAAAAGCATCCTGAGCTGATCCTCCTGGGACAGGATATTGCCGAATATGGTGGCGCGTTTAAAATCACGGAAGGTTTAGTGGAAATTTTTGGGAAAGACAGGGTACGCAATACGCCCTTATGTGAAAGCGCTATTGTAGGGACCGCCCTTGGACTTTCCATTGGTGGCTTCAAAAGCGTGATGGAGATGCAGTTTGCCGATTTTGTGACGTGTGGCTTTAACCAGATCGTGAACAACCTTGCTAAAATACATTACCGCTGGGGACAACCGGCAGATGTGGTTATTCGCATGCCTACCGGCGCCGGCGTTGGAGCAGGTCCTTTCCACTCCCAAAGTAACGAAGCCTGGTTTACCCATGTTCCGGGCCTGAAAGTAGTATACCCTGCTACCCCGGCAGATGCCAAAGGCCTGCTAACTGCGGCCATTGCCGATCCCAACCCGGTCATGTTCTTCGAGCACAAGGCCCTTTACCGGAGTGTGAGCGGTAGCGTACCGGAAGAGTATTACACCATTGAGATAGGAAAAGCCGCGCTCATACAACACGGGGATGATATCAGCATTATCACCTATGGCAGCGGTGTTCACTGGGCCATGGAGTATGCCATTCAGCACCCCGAGATCTCTATCGGTATCCTGGACCTCCGTACCCTGGTGCCGCTGGATTATGCTGCTATCCGCCAAATTGTTGCTGCTACCGGCAAAGTGCTGGTACTCCATGAAGACACGCTCACCGGCGGCTTTGGGGCTGAAATAGCGGCCTGGATTGCCGAGCACTGCTTCTCCCTGCTGGATGCCCCCGTAATGCGGTGCGCCAGCCTGGATACCCCTGTTCCATTTGCAGGGGCACTGGAAAAAAATTTTCTCGCCAAATCAAGGCTGGATGAGTGTATAGCGCAATTAACCACATGGTAATGCCGCCTTTGATTGGGAATTTGGGCCGAAAGTTTTAATTTGCATCCGGAATTAATAAATCATTATACTATGTTGACGAATCTTTTAACAGTAGTACACACCACTAACTTTTATAAAGTTGGCGATAGTATTGGTCACTTTTTGGCGCCTGTAGCCATTATTGTTTTTGCTGCAATGTTTATTTACGCCTGGGTGAAGTACGCAAAAATCTAACAACATCCGCTTTTTCACATCGCACTATACAACAAAAGGCTTCCCATAACAGGAAGCCTTTTGTATTTCTGCTATCGGAACTTTCTTATCCTTTAGCCAATACCTTCTCTATTAACGCCTTCAGTTCCGGCTCAGACGGACAAGGCGCGTCAATATTTACAATATTGCCCTGTTGATCAAATACCATGAAACGGGGAATACCTTTGATATCATAGTTTTTAGTGATGTCACTCCAGCCGCTCATGAAAATCTGTGTTCCCTTCATTTCCTGTTTCTTCACAAATTCAATCCATTTCTGTTTATCTTTTGCTTCATCTACGGAGCAGCCCAGGAATACAACGTTTTTACCTTCCATTTCTTCTTCCAGCTTACTAAGGTGGGGCATTTCCGCTTTGCAGGGGCCACACCAGGTAGCCCAAACATCTACTACCACTACCTTTCCTTTGAGGTCTTTAAGGGAAACCTGTTTACCATTTACATCTTCACCGGAGAAGTTAATAGCTGGTTCGCCGGCAGCAAAGTGACGAAGACTCTTTTCATAAGCCAGGTAACGCTGCTTCTGCAGGTCTGTTACCAGGTATTGCTGAACAGGCGCAATGGCTGCGGTGAGTTTTTCAAATGTGGTGTAGCTGTTCAGCAGTTGGGTAATAGCCACGGCTTTCACGCTATCATTGCCAAATAAGGCCGCCGCATCCCGCAAACGATCTGCAGGATTAGGCCTTTCCTTTGGCATAAACGTGATGGTATTAAAGGTGGCGTAAAGCGTGGTTATCGCCGCCCCGTCGCCATTTTGCAGTAACCTGGCGTCGCTGTATTTGTGGTCTTGTATCACCTGTTTATAGTACACCGGGCGTTGCGCCAGGGTTGGATGCATGGTCCGTGGCGTGAGTAAAAACAGCATTGCCGCATGCTCAACGTCAACATCCATAGTGTATTTCAGGAGGTCATTGAATTTTTTGTTGGGCGTATTTACCGCTTTTTTCAAGCCGGCCACTTTAGGTGTAAAGGCCTCCAGCACGGGGAAATACGACATGTACGTGGTGGTATCCGTGTTCACCGCCGGGAGCACAATAGGCTTTAGCTGCTGATCCCATTGCTGCAGGGCTTTGTTTTCCGCAGATCCTGCCTGTACCGTGTAGTCGTCACCGTTTAAGGTAAGCTGCAGCTGGTCGCCGGATTTCAGGTATACGCGGGCATCTCTTCCTTTGACACCAGTGGCGGACAAATAATAGAACCCCTCTTTAGGTGTAGATAATGCAAAGGCGAAGCTGTGATTTTCATTGACCATGGCGGTGGCTACTTCTTCTTTACGGCCTTCTGCTACAGCATAGAGGGTAACTTTCTTTACTTTTTCATTGGCGGCTTTGCCCTGGATAACGGCAAGGGAGGATCCCGGTACTGGTCCGGCATAGGTGCTGGTAAAAGCCATAGCGGCCATCACCGGCATCAGTCGATGTAATTTCATTACTGGTTTTTTTAATGGTTTGGTGGTTTTGATATATGCGTTCAAATATAGCGAAGCTCCCGTGATCGGCCTTCGCATTTTATGATTAACGGCGCAAATTTATTCCTCCGGGCGTATATGCTGGTTATAATATTGTTCGGTATAGCGTAGGTTTTCCGCATCAAAACACACAAATATCACTTCTTCCATTTCCGGATGAGTTTCCAGGTATTTCACTACTGTATTCATGGCAATAAAGGCGGCCAGGTCTTTAGGGAAATGATAAATCCCGGTGCTGATATTGGGAAACGCTACAGATGTCAGATGATGCCGGGAGGCCAGTTCCAGGGAGTGCTGGTAGCAGTTAGCCAGTAGTTTTTCTTCCTGGTGTATGCCATTATTCCATACGGGTCCTACGGTGTGAATAACATGTTTGGCAGGTAAATGGCCGGCGGTAGTGATCACCGCTTCACCCGTTTTGCATCCACCCTGCCGGGCCACAATAGCCCTGCAATCGGCCAGAATAGCCGGTCCGCCGGCTCTGTGAATAGCGCCATCTACACCTCCACCGCCTAACAAAGATGAATTGGCCGCGTTAACAATGGCGTCTGCTTTTACTTTCGTGATATCGCCCTGGATTATTTTGATTTTTCGGAATGCCATAGGTTATACAGTTCTTACATATACGAGTTTCCCGGTTTTCTTACCACTTTCCCGGATATCAATTTCGAAGTTAGGGAAGCTTTTCAACAGCTGTAGCAGCTTGTTGAAGCCATAGTTACGGGCGTCAAAGTCGGGTTGTTTCTTCAGCAACAGGTTGCCTAACTCACCCAGATAGGCCCATCCGTCTTCATCAGCGATATCATTTACGCTGGTAGACAGCAGGGTAACTAATTGCTTATCCGCCTTGCTGATGCTATTCCGTTTGCCTTTGGCAGATTTTGTTTTGCCGCCGGTGTCTGTGTCTGTATCTGCATCCGTATCGTTGTCTGCATCTACTTTTTTACGTACCTGCAATATTTCCAGGTAGATGAATTTATCGCAGGCTGCCCGGAAAGCGCTGGGCGTTTTCTTTTCTCCCATACCATATACCCGCATCCCTGCTTCGCGGAGACGGGTGGCTAGCCGCGTAAAATCGCTATCGCTCGATACCAGGCAAAATCCGTCTACCCGACCGGTATATAAAATATCCATGGCATCAATGATCATGGCTGAATCGGTAGCATTTTTTCCGGAGGTATAACTGTATTGCTGAATGGGGGTAATGGCATAGTCGAGCAGCACGCTCTTCCAGCCCACTACAGTAGGTTTGGTCCAGTCGCCATAAATTCTTTTAAATGTAGGGTTGCCATACTTCGCCACTTCTTCCAGCATACCCTTGATATTATGATACGGTATATTGTCTGCGTCTATCAGGACCGCCAGGCGGAGGTCACTTGTAGTATTATCCATTGTTTTACATTTTTGGGATGAAGGGTTAACGCATAACAAATGTAGCCAATTACTGAAAACTAAAAACGTGTTAGTTACAGCCTGTTTTTACTGCAACTAACACGTTTTTAATTTCACTGAAAAACTATTTGAGGTAGGAACGTATCATCCAGGCCAGCTTGAGGTGCTTTTGCAACATTTGCGTAGCAAAATCCGCAGCGCCTTTGTCTTTATACTTTTCATCGAACTCGTCTATCAGTCTGCGCAGGTTGCGGATAATTGTTTCATGATCATCCAGCAGCTCCTGCAGTTGGGTTTTCTGATTGTTGGAATATTCAGATTCCAACAGGTGAGTGAGTTTTAATACATCTGCATAGCGTCCTTGTGCATAATGTCCAATGGAACGAATGTATTCTGCTACTTCGTCACCGTATTCTTCCAGCTCTTCATATTGTTCTTCAAAGAACTTGTGCATTTCCATGAAGTTGCTGCCTTCGATATTCCAGTGGGAATTTCTTGTTTTAGCATAAATCAGCAGTTCGTCTGCCAGTACTTTATTTAACTCTAATGCTATTTCTTTTGTGTGTTCTGCTGATACCCCAATATTGATTTTCATATCATAGCGTTTTTTTGGTTACTATAAATTTACAAAATCCGACAACAGATAGTTATGACACTTGTCATGATTTAACAACTGGTTAATATAAACAGGTACCACCTTGTTTTTGTTCATGCTGTTTCGGCGTCAATTACTTTGCTAAAATTGTACCATAGTTACTAATTTTGCGTACATGTATCAGTCGACAGGGAGAATTTACAGTCTGCATTTCATCCTACTTTGCCTTAGCAATGCTCTTTTTTCTGCCAGCTTTAACATGATGATACCTGAGCTGCCGGCTTATCTTACCAGGATGGGTGGTGCAGATTACAAGGGATATATCATTGGTTTGTTTACATTAATGGCGGGACTTTCACGTCCATTCAGTGGTAAGCTGACTGATACTGTGGGGCGGGTACCTGTCATGATATTCGGATCACTTATCTGTGTGGTTTGTAGCTTGTTGTACCCGATGATTAGTTCTGTAGGGGCTTTCCTGTTATTGCGTTTTTTTCATGGATTTTCCACTGGTTTTAAGCCTACGGGCACATCGGCCTATGTATCTGATATGGTGCCGATAAACCGGCGCGGAGAAGCCATGGGTATGGTTGGTTTGTTCAGTACTATTGGTATGGCGATGGGTCCTGCTATTGGCGGCTATGTTGCGGTACGATGGAATATTAACATTATGTTCCAGCTGTCGGCGGTATTTGCGTTGTTGTCAGTGGTGATTCTGATAGGCATGAAAGAAACCCTGACAAATAAGCAGCCATTCCGGTTATCGTTACTGAAAATTTCTGGTGATGAAATTTTTGAACCTTTGGTATGGTCACCGGTCATTGTTTGTTTTCTTACCTATTTCAGTTATGGCGTAATACTGACTATTATTCCCGACTTCTGCGCTTTCCTGGGCATTCCCAATAAAGGTGTATTCTATACTTTCTTCACGGCCAGTTCTATCGGCATCCGGTTGCTGGCAGGCAAAGTGTCTGACCAATACGGGCGGGTACCCATATTGAAAGCCTCTTCTGTCCTGATGGCTGGTTCTATGCTGATGATGGGATTAACGAACAGCAGTACTTTATTGATGGCATCGGCAGTGGTATATGGCATCTCTGTAGGACTCAACTCTCCGGCAGTTACGGCGTGGACGGTTGATCTTGGCCGGCCTGAGCATCGTGGACGTGCATTAGCGAGCATGTACATAGCCATGGAAGCGGGTATCGGGCTGGGGGCCTATTTTTCTGCTTTTATTTACAACAACCAGTCGTCTAATTTCCCGCTCACCTTTTATGTGATGGCAGGTATTACACTAATGGCGACTTTATATCTCAGCTTTATCTATCGCCCCAGGAAAACGGAGCAATCGGTGATGTAAACAATGTTATCGGACTCAGTAAACAACAGCTACCCACTCCATAAGAAATAGCTGCTGACACCAGTAAGATCGTGTGACCACTCCTGTTACAAGGCATGACCGGCTACGTTAATAAGAGATAACCGGTGCAAGCAAAAAAGAGTAAGCATATTGCCAGCAAGCCCTCCATCACTGTAAAGCATGGAGGGCAGTATCATTTTAGGATTCGAATATCCCGTTCTCTTCAGGCCCAGGCGTTTCGGGTATTGCCTCTTCTCCTGACGGCAGGTCTGCCGGAATTACGGCGATCGATTCTTCCTCCGGAGGCAGCGAGTCTGTAATCATCTCTTTAGACAACATTTTCTTGTTATCGAGACCCAGCTTACGCATCTTCTCCGCCCGCCCTACCAGGTTACCATTACCAGACGTGAGCTTATTCATGGCGCCGTCATAGGCGTTCTGGCTACGTTTCAGGTGTTCCCCGATCAGGCCCATATCTTCTGCGAAACCTACAAACTTATCATAGAGGGCACTCCCTTGCCGCACAATTTCTTCCGCATTTTTGTTCTGCTTATCCAGTCGCCACATGTTATCAATCACCCTCAGGGTAGCCAGTAATGAGGGCACACTCACCAATATGATTCTTTTACGGAAGGCAAAGTCATACAGGTCTTCGTCCTGCTGCATGATTGCCAGTGCATAAGCTGGTTCAATGGGGATAAACAGCATTACAAAGTCGGTCGTATTTTTATAGAGTGTATGATATGCTTTGGCGCTTAATTCACCGATGTGGTTTTTAACTGACTGCAGGTGCATTTTCAGCGCGTATTTTTTATCGTCATCGGTGGTGGCGCTGCAATATTGTTCGTAGGCTTTCAGCGATACTTTGGAGTCAATGACCAGTTGCCTGTTTTCGGGTAATTGCAGCACCAGGTCGGGTTTTCTCAGCTGCCCGGTTTCATCCCTCTGAGCGTCCTGCGTAAAGTAATGCACGCCTTTTTCCAGGCCGGATGCCTCTAACACTCTTTCCAGTATCATTTCTCCCCAATTCCCTTGTTTCTTGGTATCTGCTTTCAGGGCATTGGTGAGGTTATTGGCTTCTTTAGAAAGGGTTTGATTGAGCAAGAGTAAGCGTTGCAGCTCATTTTTCAACTCTGTACGCTGCGCGGTTTCTGCCAGCAGGGATTGTTGCACGCTGCTACGGAAGTTATCTATCTTCTCTGATAACGGTTTCAGTACGTCATCCATCTTCACTTTATTTTGTTCCATGAAGGTGCCGGAGATTCGCTGTAATAGCTGCTGGGCAATATTTTCAAATTGCACTTTAAAGTCTTGCTGCACCTGTTGCAACCGTTCTTTTTCTCCCAACAACTGTTGTTGCAAATATTTATTCTGCTCCATTAGTCGCCCTTGTTCAGACATCAGCACAGAAAACTCTTCGTTTATTCGTTCCAGTTGCTGCTGCTTTTCTTTTACCAGTGCGGCTTTATCATCCAGCATACTTTGCAGGTAGTCTTGTTTGGCTTCCAGCAGGTGGTATTGTTCCTGCTGAGCGGCATAACTGGCCTGCAAGCCGGTGTAACTGGTTTGTACCGCGCTGAGTTGCTGCGCCTGCGCCGCCGCTTGTGCCTGCTGTTGCTGCTTTGCAGCAAACAAACAGTACCCCAACACCAGTAACCCTATTCCCGAAATAATCAATAGTATCAGCATGATAATCTTCCCCCTTTAACAATAATACTTTCTTTCTACGCATTGAATTTGCGTGGTGGATATTGTCTGCATCAGGATTAAACTGATTAGACTGATTTATCAGATTTTATTTTTCTTATTTCCCTAATAAAAAATTCGGGAAAACATAAGCGGATAAATTCACTTATATCTTCCCGAATCTTATTAAATCAAAAGATAAAAATCAGTCTAATCAGTTTAATCCTGATGCAGACAATATCCGCGCTATAACCGCTCGTACAGCTTACGCAGTCTTTCGCGGGTCATAATTTCTTTCCAGTCTTTACCCAGTGCGTTTTCCCACAGCGGCGCCATACCCAATGATACATTAATCATGGTGTCGAATTGCTCATCCGTCAAGCCCTTGGTAATGCCTTGCGGGATGTCAATGTTATGCTTTTTCACCATTTCCTTGAACTTCGCCACGCCTTCCGGATAGAACTCTTCCAGCTTGTCAAACACAATACAGTTACCGATACCATGTTTAGTCCCCAACAGGTAAGCCAATCCGTAGCTCACCGCGTGGGCCACCCCTACCTGGGAATAAGCGATGCTCATTCCACCGGCATAAGATGCCATCATCAGTTTCTCATCTGCATCATCATCCCATTTTTCTTTCTGCAGGAAAATTTCTTCACACAGTTCCTGTGCTTTTTCCCCATAAGATTGGCTGAATGCATTCAGATAAGTACCTGTCAATGATTCTACGCAGTGTATAAAGCAATCCATGGCTGTATAAAAGCGCTGGTTAGGCTCCACTGTTTTTGTCAGAGAAGGATCCAGTACAATCTGATCAAAGGGAGTAAAGTCGGAGTTCATACCCAGTTTACGGGTAGGACCTGTTAACACGCAGGTACGGCTCACTTCTGCACCGGTACCGGAAATGGTGGGAATACCTACTTTATACACACCGGCCACCTTTACGAGGTCCCAGCCCTGGTAATCGGCAGAAGAGCCCGGGTTGGTCATCATCAAAGCTACTGCTTTGGCCATGTCCATTACGGAACCGCCACCAATACCAATAATACCGGATACGGCGCCAAATTCAGCCTTCAGCTCATCACGGATTTTATCTACCGTTTTGGTTTTAGGCTCATCCGTTACATCAATCACCACAATCTTGTCCTTACCCTGTAACGGTATGCGGGACAAAAATTCCTGCTTATCCTGGAAATACTCATCCACAAAAAATATCATGGGAGCATCACCTACGCGCTTAGGGGCCAGTATTTCACCCAGCTGATCAAAACATCCGCTGCCGTAAACTACGTAGTCCACCATTTTAAAGTTCCTGAATTTCATATATCCCTGTTAGTTAGATGTTATAAAAGTTTTGCTGCTTTCTCCAGGTCTTCCGGAGTGTCAATTTCCACGCCCATGTAAGACGTCACCACCATTTTCATCGGGATGCCATTTTCCAGGTAACGCAAACATTCAATCTTTTCTGCCGCCTCCAGCGGAGTTACCGCCATCTGCGTGAAGTCTAGTAATGTTTGTTTGCGGAATGCGTAAATGCCGATATGCTCGTAGTAAATCGACTGCACATTTTTATCGCGTGGATAAGGAATCACAGAGCGGGAAAAGAACAGCGCATTGAAATTTTTGTCGACCGCCACTTTCACATAGTTAGGGTCTTCTATGGAAACAGGATCTTTCAACACCTGCATCAGCGAAGCTACCTTTACCGCCTTTCCTTCTTCTCCTTCAAATACCTTCAACAGCTTTTCCAATGGCTCTTTCTGTGTAAATGGTTCATCTCCCTGCACATTCACTACAATATCTACCTCCATATCTACAACGGCTTCGGCTATACGATCGGTACCGCATTCATGTTCCTTCTGGCTCATGACCGCCTTACCACCATTGTTAACAATTTCATTGTAGATCAGTTCACTGTCTGTTACCACCATCACCTCATCAAATACCCCAGTATTCACCGTTGATTCATAGGTACGCAGAATCACTGATTTGTCTCCCAGTTTTGCCATCATCTTACCAGGAAAACGGGAGGCGCCATAACGGGCAGGTATCAACGCAACTTTTCTCATGTCGTATAATTTTGATCGCGCAAAGCAGCTGAGCAGCAAAGACGTAAAAAATTAAATTACAAATTTCCCGGCGTCTTTACTGCTGTATATGTGCTTACAATGCGCTTTTAACAGCCTTCACCAGCTTTTCAGCTCTTTCCTGGATTTCTGCATCGCTCCAGCCCAGGTTAATAGGGGTGGAAATATTTCTGCCAATGATGGCATCAGACGCAGGGAATTCTTTTGTTTTATACACTTCCATTGCTTGTTTCAGCTCTTTCGCAAAAGGAGTTAATACAGCTCCTTCTTTGAAATGCTGCCACTGGCGGATATAGTGCCAGTTATTGTCGTAGTAATGGAACGCTGCCAAACCGGCTGCTTTCATGGCAGCAGCAGCTTTCGCCGCTTGTGCTGTTTCCGGCAGGAAGAACGACAGGAAAGTAGCGCTATCGCCGGCTTCATCTGGTAAGCGGCGGAAAGTTACGCCCGGCACAGTAGCCAGCGCATCTTTAAATATTTTCTTGGTTTTACGCTGTATCGCCAGGAAGTTGTCGAGCTTGCGGATTTGCGCCAGCCCTACTGCAGCGTGCAGTTCGGAGATACGGTAGTTGTAACCAATAAACGGATGCAGGTCTGCCCCACGGTCTACGCCGAGGTGGTCGTGTCCATGGTCCGTGTATCCGTCACATTTAGTATAAACATCTTTGTTATTGGTAATGATAGCACCACCTTCTGCACAGGTAATGGTTTTTACAAAGTCGAAAGAAAACGTACCGGCGTCACCGATAGATCCCAGTGCTTTGCCTTTGTAAGAGGCGCCGAACGACTGGCACGCATCTTCCAACAGGAGGAGGTTATGTTTTTTGCAGATTGCCTGCAATGCGTCCAGATCAGCCATAGCACCACACATATGCACCGGCATTACTGCTTTGGTACGGGGAGTGATGGCAGCTTCCACCGCCTTGGGGTCCAGGGTGAGGGTATCATCCACATCTACGAGTACCGGGATGGCACCTACAGAAAATACAGATTCAAAGCTGGCAACAAATGTAAAGGTGGGCATGATGATTTCATCGCCGGCACCGAGTCCGAGTGCAGCCATCGCTGTAGTTAACGCGGCCGTACCACTGGAAGCAAGCTGGGTATACTGTACATTCAGTTTATCGCAAATAGCCTGTTCCAGCTCTTTTGCTTTCCAGATGCCTTTACGCGGACCATCAAATCCGTAACGCATCATGATACCGGTTTCCAGTACGTCGTTTACTTCTTTCCTTTCCTCGGCTCCAAATAGTTCATATCCGGGCATAAACTGTTGATTTTTAAATATAATTGTAAGTGATGTGCTAAAAATAGTGCTGCAAAGTTACTATAATCAGCATTGCGTTACATCGGAAAAACTGTTTATCTTTTGCTAAAAATTTAACATGCGTTTTATTCTGTTCCTTATGCTATTGGGCGCCACAGCGGCATTACCTGCCAGTGCCCAGCAGGCACCATCCGGCGACCAACAAAAAATTACTGCGCTCATGACAGCCCAAACCACGGCCTGGAATAAGGGTGATATCGATGGCTTCATGCAAACGTACTGGCATTCCGACTCCCTGCTCTTTATCGGCAAAAGCGGCGTCACCTATGGCTGGCAAGCTACGCTGGATCGTTACAAGAAAACCTACCCCGATGCTACCACCATGGGCCAACTGGATTTCAAACTGCTGGAATTCAAGCCCCTGGCTCCTAATGTATACCTGTTGATTGGTAAATGGCACCTTCAGCGGACCATCGGCGACCTGGAAGGACATTTCAGCCTGGTATTAAAGAAAATCAAAGGAGAATGGAAAATTATTGCTGACCATAGCAGTTAAAAAAACCATCCTATGATTAGGATGGCCGTTATACACCACAACATTAAAGAAGTTCGGGACTTCTTCATGAAAAAAGTAGGGCTTCAAACCAGATATGGTAATCTTTTTAAAGTCTGTACAAGAGATGAGGCACAAAGACTATTCCACCCCGTAAACAGGGCACTTTCCCGGTGATAGCGAACTGTATACGGGGCGCCTGCTCCACAAATCCCTGATTCACAATGGGAAATAAATACAACGGTCGGCTGCTGAAATATAGCAGTTGTGATTAACATTAGATTTACAAAAGCTATAATCTATTTTTCATATCTACTTCCTATCTTTGATACTCGTTTTAACCCATAACCTCTGGTCAACCAACTATAGTTTTAATCAAGTTCCTTTCCTAAAGCCTCTTTTTAGTTTTAATCAAAGTCCTGTTTAGAACCCGGTATCTATTTACTATAACTTATTACTAGTTATGTCCGGGAAAATTATCCGTACTGCCGTCATCATGATGGCCACTATTTTTTATTGCAGTTGCACCAAAAACGCTGGTGTTACCCCCATTGAGCCAGGCAAAAATCCGCCGGCAGATACTTCTGTTGTACCTGAAAACAAAGTAGACCGCAACGCTTTGCTGGTATTGGTAAACGGACTACGCAGCCATGGATGTAAATGTGGAACGGATCAAATGCCACCGGTAGGATCACTTACCTGGAATGGCTTGCTGGAAAAAGCGGCGTATGACCATAGCAAAGACATGGCGGTCAACAAATACTTCGACCACAACTCTCCCGATGGTACTACACCTGGCGCACGGTTGGACGCTGCCGGTTATAAGTGGAATTACTATGGAGAAAATATTGCTACCGGTAACATGGATGAACAAGCCGTTATCCTGGGTTGGCTAAACAGTCCGAAACACTGTCATAATATGATGGATCCCATGTTTACAGAAATTGGCGTGGGCCGCTACAATAGCAGCTGGACGATGGAGTTGGGCAAAAGAAATTCGGTGCATTAATCAGGGCGCGCTCATTTTTTTGCGCCAGGCACGCCGTACGTAGTAAAGGTAGGCAAGCAGTGTAATGCCAAACCAGCTATAGAAAAAAATCATCCTGCCGGGGGTAGATGCCTCCGGCTCGGCAAAGCCTAAATACAGACCCAGGAATACATTACTCATCATCCAGAATAACCCGATGAAGATGGTGCGCATAATTTTTATGAGAAAATGAAACAACTCATAATCCATCTTATTCGGATCTTCCGGTGGTACTTCCGGATTTTCTGTTGTAGCGGGTTCTTCTGCCATAGTGAATGATATGCACTGCTAAGGTATGCACAGTTTTGCAAGTGCAGCACTATCTCCCTTAAATACATTAAAATCTACGGTGGTACGGATACCGTTTACCCGGCCAATGTCACTGTGCTGCCAAAACAGCCATGCACGGTCCGAACGGGGTTTCTCTTTCTGGTAATAGTGCGCAATCCATAACGGGTAACGGTCGAATTCGTTGCCCAGGTAGGTTTCGTAAAAATGAATATTGGTGTAAATGATGGGTTTTACCTTATACACCTTTTCCATTTCTTCCAGCCAGATCTTTGCAGTACTCCGGATCACGGCAGCCGGCTGATTATTACTGGTTTCTATGTCCAGCACAGGCGGCAGGTCGCCGGATTGCAGGTCTGCCACGTTGTGAAAATTAATGGCTTGTTTCAACGGGTCCCGGGTAGCATAAAAGAAATGGTAGGCTCCCCGGATAATACCGGCCTTCCCCGCTCTGTCCCAGTTTTGCTTAAAAGCAGCATCCTGCCGGGTGATGCCTTCTGTTGCCTTAATAAACGCAAAGGATATACGAATTTTATCTACCTGCATTTGCTTCACGGCCTGCCAGTTAATCTCTTTCTGAAACTTAGACACGTCAATGCCGTGAACTTTATAGTTCACCGGCATATCTATTCCAAATTCCTCATACCTCACAAAGGTGATCCCTTTATCGCGCTCTTTCCACCATACATAGGCCAGTATAGCCACTATTACTAATAATAATCTGATCCAGATGCTTTTCACTTTGCTTCAGTTAGTTGCAGGGTAATTGGGTAAGGATACTGTAATAATTGCCGACAGCCCTTTTTTTTCAGCAAGTATAGGCTATAATTTGTTTAAAGGGGCTACTTTTACAACGGTCAAGTGAATTTTTATGCCCGATTTTAACCTGAAGGACACCCTTAATTTGTTTTCCAAATTCACCCTGCGCCGTGGTATTAACGCCGGAAAAGTGCTTGGAAGCTATTTTATGAGTAAATGGACTGGAAAACCTGTTCAATGGGGATATCCTATTTCCATCTCCTTTGAACCTACCACCTCCTGCAATCTGCGCTGCCCGGAATGTCCGAGCGGGTTAAGGGCTTTTACACGCCCCACTGGTATGCTGGAACAGGATTTCTTCAGGAAAACCATCGATGAAATTTCAAAAGAGCTGCTTTACCTGATTTTTTATTTCCAGGGAGAACCATACCTCAACACCAGCTTCCTTGACATGGTAAAGTATGCTTCCTCCAAAGGCATTTATACCGCCACTTCCACCAATGCCCATTACCTTACAGATGCCAATGCGAAAAAGACGGTAGAAAGTGGGCTGGATCGGCTGATCATCTCGATTGACGGTACTACCCAGGACGTATATACGCAGTATCGCGTAGGTGGCCACCTGGACAAAGTGATCCAGGGCGCTAAAAACATTGTGAAGTGGAAAAAAGAACTGAATTCTTCCAAACCCTTTGTTTTCTTCCAGTTCCTGGTAGTAAAACCCAATGAACACCAGATAGAAGACATTAAAAGGCTGGCCAAAGAAATAGGCGTAGACCAGGTGCGGTTTAAAACAGCACAGGTATATGATTATGAAGAAGGCAACCGCTTAATTCCTACTATCGACAAATACTCCCGGTATCATCGTAATGAAGACGGTACTTACGCCATTAAAAACAAACTCGGCAACCATTGCTGGCGCTTATGGCATTCTCCCGTAGTGACCTGGGACGGCCTTGTAGTGCCTTGCTGCTTCGACAAAGATGCTCAACACCGCCTCGGCGACCTGAAAAAAGAATCTTTCAAAGCACTGTGGCACAATAAAGAGTATATCCGTTTCCGTAGTCAGATCCTCGAAACCCGCAAAAACATTGACATCTGCGCTAATTGTAGCGAAGGTACCAAAGTGTGGGGCTAAACTTATCCTGTTTAATTATTTTAACAACTGATAACCAGTCAATTACTACGTACATAGTTTAAATACTACAAAAATAGTTTTTAAACTACAAAAATAGTAATAGATTAGTGTTATGAAAAAGCTATCCCGTAAAGAAGAAGAATTGATGCAGGTAATATGGGACCTGGAAAAGGCATTTGTAAAAGATGCCATCGAGCATTTACCCGATCCCAAACCTCACTACAACACCATTGCCACGCTTATGAAGCGGCTGGAAGAAAAAGGGTATCTCGCCCATCATGAATATGGTGGCTCCTACGAGTACTACCCCATCATCAAAAAAGAAAGTTATAAAGACACCTTCATGAAAAAGGTGCTGAATACCTTCTTCGATAACTCGTATCTCAATATGCTGGCGTACTTTGCCAAAGAAGAAAAAATCAGTCCGGAAGAAATGAAGGAACTGGTGAAGATGATTGAGAAAGATAAAAAATAACGTGTATGCCTACCCTGTTTCTATATATCCTGCAAGCATCAGGATGCATGACGCTCTTATATCTCCTTTATATAGCCTGCTTTAAGAAAGAAACATTTTACCGCTACAACAGGCTACTGCTGCTCAGCGCATTTATTTGCTCCGCTATATTCCCGCTGCTACCCATTCCTGCTTTTCAGTGGGCATCAACGCCGGCTACAGACACACCGCATACAATGGTGTATTTCAACAACACTCCTTCCGCCCAGGTACATACGTCAGTTCATCCGGGAGCAGTAGCGCATCCCTGGTGGGAACCATTTGTGCAACATGCTGTTACCGGGATGCTAGCCGTGTATCTTATTGTAGCAGGGATACTATTGCTGATACATGTATGGCAACTGGTAAAAATCTGGCAACTGGCCCAAACGGGACAAGCAAACACACAAAATAATATCCGGTATGTGCAGATAAACGGGCTTACGGCCACCTTTTCCTTTCTCCGGACCATCTTTTTTGACGCTAACGCCCACGAGCCTACGGAACTACAACATATACTCCGGCATGAAGAAGCGCATGTACAACAGTACCACTCTGTCGATATCCTATTGTCATCCCTGTACTGCTGCCTGTGCTGGATAAATCCCTTTGCGTGGCGTTGTAAAAAATCGCTGCAACTGAACCTCGAATTCCTGGCAGATGAAGCGGCCCTGCTAACCTTTGACACGCCCACTGCCTACCAGTACAGCTTAATAAAGATGAGCGCCCTGCGCAGCCCGGTGGCGATTGTGAATCATTTCGGTAAATCATTCATTAAAAACAGAATACTTATGATGAACAAAACCCAATCTTCCCGTAAACGTACCTGGCGGTACCTGCTGCTGCTGCCGGTACTAGCACTCATGGCCGGCCTTTTATCTGCCACCACCAATGAAATAGCACAACCCGGTGCCGACAAATACCTGGTCACCGAAAATGGCGTCATACATGGTATGATAACCCGTTTGACAACTGATGAGGATCTGGCAAACATGAAGACTGTATTGGCCTCAAAGGGTATCCATATTACATGGCCTGTGCTAAAACGCAATACCGCCGGGGAAATTACCAACATCCGGTTTGAAGCAAAGGACAAGCGTAGCGGTCTGGTAGAAACATTAGATGATAATCCTATCTCCGCCTTCTTCTTCTTTTTTGCAGAAAATGAGAGCGGTATTGGAGATACGCCATTTAAACGCACACCACAAAGTTTGCTAAACCGGGCGATCGCTGAAAGTAATGGGAGGACAAAAGGCATCACCACAGATTCTACCTTCAGACAGCGTTTTCCCGGCGGTAATGAGGGGTACACAAAATTTCTTGCCAGGAATGTCCGTTATCCACGCCATTGCCAGGAACACAACATCGTTGGTAATGTAATAACGCAGTACCAGATTTTGCCAAGTGGTGAAGTTACAAATGCTGAAGTATTATTATCCCCTGATAAGATGATGGGAGACGAAGTAGTACGGATCATAAAAATGATGCCTGTTTTCAAACCAGATGTAGCAGGTAAAACAGTAACTGTTGCGCTGACCATCGCATTTCAGCTAGAGGTATCCGGAAAAGCGCTCAAAAGCCCAGACGTAATCCAGGATGGTGCAGTAGTAGTAACAGGATATGGTAAACAGTAGCCATTATTCCGCCACAGGTTCTTTCTTCTTTTTCCTGGATTTAGTGACCTTATTAAACAGGTTGATACCCAACTGAACACCTATAAATTCCAGGACAGTCATCAATGCCCCGGTAGCAAAATTCTTTACTTTACCACTTCCCCAGGCCATCTTAGCCACATTCATGGCTATGTTGAGGGCACTGCTATGTTTAGCGCTACCGGGGATCACTGCATTCAGGGCCATCTTTTTATAGTTGTCCCTGAAATAATCTACCCGGTTACCCATTTCATTTTCCAATTCTTTGGAGCGCATTTTCAAACGGGCAATTTCCAGCTCCAATGTTTCGAAGCTGTTTATCTTTTTAGGCATGTGTAAAGATTTTGCATTGATTATCCTCTTGTAGTGTTTTCAGTGGCTTCATCATCCGGTACATATCCATGATCCTCCACAGGTGGTTCCTGTTTTGCACGTTGATTATGAATGTGATTGGAACGCTCATCGCTCTCTGTCATCTCATCCAGTAATTCTGTGATCAGCAAATTAGCCAACGGCCGTTGTATCAATTGCTTACGGAATAACAGGATGATGAGGAATAATACCACAAACAAACCGGCAGCACAGCTAAACCCAATGGTAAAGCTACCCGTCATTTCCCCGATCCAGAAACCAACCACCATTCCCAGGAATACAATCACGAAAAAGAACAGCAGGAAAGCCATCGTCAGTGAGAAAAATAATCCCAAAGCCTTCGATAACTTTCCCGCTGCCTGGAGCTTAATCAGGTCCAGTCTGGTTTCCAGGTATTCCCTGGCTACTTTTCCCGTTTGGTTAAAGTAGTTGCCGAAATTATCTTCCATGCAAATAAATTTATTCAAATGGGGTTTACGCCAACTCGTTCTCTAACTCATCCTGAAACTGATCTTTTTTCTTTCTCCATTTTTCTTTCAGCTTTTCAGACTGATCTCTCAGCTTTTCTACCAGCTCATCTTTTTTGTCTGAATTCAGAAAATAACCTACCGCAACGCCTACGGCTGCACCTACAATAAATGAAACCACGGCTTTTGAACTTGTACTCATAACTAAGGTTTTAAAGATGTTATAAATTAGGTTTTCTTTTTGGTACCATGGATTCAACAAACATTATTCCATAAATGACAATTATACAAAACTTGCGTGCCAAATCCCCCGCTTTAAGAACAAGCACCATGCAATTTTGTTTAGTGTTTGGAAAGGCAACACGACTGTCGTTGGTCTGCTTTTTGACATTCGGGGAATTTAGACGATATTATGTACTATGAGCTATCTTGACAATGACCGCCTGAAACAAATTGGTTTTTTATTACTGATCCTTTTCCTGGCCATTCTCCTTTTTATGGAGATGTTTACCTTTTTCCCCGGCTTTCTGGGAGCTGTAACCCTATACGTAATTTGCAGGAAATGGATGTTCAGGCTTACGGAACAACGCAAATGGAATAAAAGCCTGGCCGCCACCCTGCTGCTGGTGCTTTCCTTCCTTATCATATTGTTACCAGTAGGCATGCTCGTTAATATGCTGACCGCCAAAATCACCTACGCCGCCAGCCATTCTACAGAATTGATAAACAGCCTGAAACAAACCAATGCCCGATTGGAAGAAAGCCTGGGTATGGGCCTGCTCACCCCCGATCGCCTGCAAAAGTTACAGGAAAAAGTTACGGCCATATTACCCGGTTTCGTGGGTGCCACTTTCAACACCCTCACCACTATTGCCATGATGTATTTTATGCTATATTTTATGCTGGTAAATGGGCGAAAAATGGAGGAGAACCTGTACGAATATATTCCCCTGAAAGATGAAAATGTGGAAAGACTGGGTAAAGAGTTCAACACCCTGGTTATTGCCAACGCTGTGGGAATTCCACTTATTGCGGTGGTGCAGGGTATCGTATCACTGATTGGTTATCTTATTTTTGGGATCCCTCAACCCTTCTTCTGGTTTGTAGTTACCTGCTTTACCGCCATGTTGCCTGTTATTGGCGCTGCCGCGGTATATGTGCCATTAGGCGTATACCTGTTGGCAACAGGTAACACCTGGCAAGGCATTGCTATACTGGTGTATGGATTTGGTGTTGTGGGTACTTCCGATAATATTGCCCGCATGCTGCTGAACAAACGAATTGCAGATGTACATCCGCTGATTACCATTTTTGGGGTAATCATTGGCGTTAGTCTGTTCGGCTTTATCGGACTTATTTTTGGACCCTTGCTGATCTCTATGTTTATATTGTTACTGGAAATATACGGGAATGAGTTTGTGGTGAAGAGAAGAGATCTGACCAGTAAAAAAACGGCCGCAAAGTAAACCCGTTAACGGTAGTAGTTATTGTCGCCGATATATTGAATCACATTGTCGGGTACCATAAAACGCACGGATTTTCCTTCTTTTATCCATTTGCGTACATCCGTGGCCGAGATATCCAACATAGGCGCTTCCAATATTTCTATTTCTGCACCAAAAGTATCTGTAATCTCATGTCCGGGCCGGCGGTATACGTAAATGGGATAGTTTTTTACAATGTGCTCATAGTTCTTCCAGCGGGGCAGATTTTGAAAACTATCACTTCCCATAATGATGGCGAATTCCTGGGTGGGGAATTTTTCACCGAGGTAAGCCAGGGTATCTACTGTATAGGAGGGCCTTGGTAAAGAAAACTCAATGTTACTGGCGCGCAGCCGTGCCTCATCTTTGATGGCCAGTTCCACCAAATGAAAGCGATCATGCTCGTTGAGCAGTGCTGACTGGGGTTTCAACGGATTATGCGGAGAAACCACCAGCCATACTTTATCAAGATCAGTATTGTACGCTACGTAATTGGCAATGATCAAATGCCCCGTGTGTATAGGATTAAAAGACCCAAAATACAAGCCTATTCTCATGTTTCGTCGTATAAATTGCCAATGGCGACATCAATAATGCGTGTAAAAATAGGTATTTATAGCGGGAACATAGAAATAAGGCTTATTCCAGTGGCTTAAACTGCTCGAATACTTGTCCGCAAGCCTTGCAAAAATGAATCGCCCGGCAAAGCGTAGAACCAAAAGGAGAACGCAAATATGTTTGTTCGCTGCCACAATGCGGACAGGGAACTTCCAGTAATATTTCCGTACTTACTTCTCCTGTCAATACTTTCGGAGGCGCAATACCAAAGTTTTTCAACTTTTCTTTGGCAGCAGGCGTCATCCGGTTGCTTTGCCAATGTACCTGTTTATCTACTTCAACACTTACATCGACGCCTAGTTCACTTTCAAGGGTTGTTTTTATGTTATGTTGGATATAACTCACGGCCGGACACGCCGCAAATGTGGGAATCATTTTCACATGCACGCCATCGTTACCCAGGTCTACTGCTGTAATCATACCCAGGTCCACGACACTTAACACCGGGATTTCGGGATCCATCACATGTTCCAGCGACTCATACACTGCTGCTATTGTTATTTTGTGAGACATTCTTTACCAGCTGGCCTCCGCATCCAGGTTAAACACTTCGCTCATTTCTTTTAGCAAGGGCTGCAGGTATGCTGTGTGAAATCCCTGCCGGCCACCATACACGGGGGTAAGACCTTTCATATCCGGCAGGTTGAGCGAGGCCTGCACCAACACCGGGTAAATACGATCCATCCAGCGGTGAAACAGCTCTTTCTCCCCGGGATATACTTTATCTGCTATCAATGCCGCCTCGTGTTCCGGAGAGGCTTCAAACAGGCCGGCAGCCAGCGCAAAAGTATCATTCAACGATTGCTGCATCCGGTGATAGCTCTCCTCTCCTGCTTTACTCAACTGCATTAACCACGCGTTGGCATGCAGTGTATGGTATTTCAACTCTCCTTTTACTTTTTTACTCAGCATCCGGAATGGCTCAAAGCTACTATCTTGCAAGCTTTCATACCGGATGGCTTCTGCATGGTCAAACAGGAAGTGACGGATGAGGCTAAAGTCATATTCGCCGTTAGGCATTTCCACCAGGTGAGCGGATTTGAATTCTTTCTCCGGCCGCAGAAAGGCAAACCTGTCTGGGTCGGGGCCGCCCAAATCTTCATGGAGTATCCGGTACAATGCCCAGGCATGGCCAATTTTATCCTGTGCCATGGAAGAAAAAGCGATGTCCTCTTCCATCACAGGGCCTAACCCTGTCCATTCAGAATTCCGATGTCCCTGAATCAGTTCATCATCGGCCATTTTTATGATCAAATCCGATATTGCTGCTTTATTCATCATTTGGACTGTTTGAATTTATTAATCTTCTCCATCACTTTAAAACCGCTGGCATCACGATAAGTTTTCTCCATATTGTTGGCAAACATATCTTCATCTTCTACATCAAATGCCAGTATATCCGCACTTCTTACCACCCAGAGGTTTACACATTTCTTGCGCCGGGCAAATTGTTCTTTGGCAAATACCAGTGCCAGTTGCGGGTCCGGAGCATGCACACACCCTACATGCTCGTGGTGGGCACCTCTTTTTTCCTGGTGAAATACTTCATATACATTCCAGTTTTCCCCTTCTTCCACTTTCACTACTTCGCCCGCTTCGCCTAATTTCAGCCTGTTTACGCGGGGATCTAAAGAATCGTTCGACATGAATTATTGCGTAGTTTAAAATAGTAATCAGATGTGCTATGCCACCGGCAAGGCCCTTTTCTCGGTAGGTCTCATTAAGGCTTTACGGACCCAGCGGCCTTGTTCTTCGGCCCATTTACGCACCTGTAACCGCTCTGCGTTACACGGACCACCGCCATTAATTACGCGGAAGAACTCGTCCCAATCGGGATCTGTATATTCCCATTTGCCGGTTTCCTCATTCTTTTTCAGTGCGGGGTCTGGCAATGTCATGCCCAGTTCGCGGATTTTTGGTACATAAGATTCCAGGAACTGGTTACGCATATCATCGTTGCTGGCCATTTTCACCTTCCATTGCATCAGCTTTTCACTGTGACTGGATGCTTTATCCGGAGGGCCAAAGAAGTGCATGATAGGTTGCCACCAACGGTTCAGCGCATCCTGTAGCATGGCCTTCTGCGCCGGCGTACCAGTAGCCAGTTCAATAAAGGCATCATGGCCCTGTTTCAGGTGGAAGCTTTCTTCGTAACAAATCCGCTCCAGCGCCCGGCAATAAGGTCCATAAGAACCTTTTGCATTAGCTACCTGGTTTACAATGGCTGCTGCATCTATCAGGAATCCAATTACGGCTACATCCGCCCAGGTTTCGGCCGGATAGTTAAAAACGTTAGAGTATTTGGATTTACCACTGAGCAGGTCATTGATCATCGCCTCCCTGGACTTCCCCAGCGTTTCGGCGGCATTATACAGTAATTGCCCATGGCCTATTTCATCCTGGACTTTGGCGATCAACGCCAGTTTGCGCTTAAATCCCGGCGCCCTGGTAATCCACGTGCCTTCCGGTAATGCGCCAATAATTTCAGAGTGAGCGTGTTGTTCAATGAGGCGTATCAGCTGCCTGCGGTATTCTGCCGGCATCCAGTCGCCCGGTTCAATCTTTTCCCCTTTGGCAATACGTTCCTCGAATGCGGCGAGCTTTTCTGGCTCGTCATGCTGTTCTTCTTCCCTCAACTGTTTCTTGTTGGGTTCATCGAAAATATATCCACCGCCGTACATAGTGCGATTGTTTTGGTCGAGAGTAATTTACGGAAAAAAGCCCGTTTTAGCCGGAAATCATTGTCAAAAACCCATCAACGAAATGTTATAGAATCGCCAAATTTTCCTGGTATGAAACAGATAGCCCGCCATTGCATTAATTTTATTCCGGTCTATTTCGCTCATGTTATCATATACCGCTATACTGTGCTCACTGTTAATGTTCAATGGACACCACCAATCGGGTGTTCGTCCGGTAAAACATGAGCCATTCACCGTGATAGAACTGCATTTTGAGGAAAAACAAGACGACACTTCTCCCACATCAGATACTGTTTTTTACACCCCCAACCGCCGGCTGGAATGGACTGATTTCCTGGCTACACCATCGCCTTACGGTCCCAGCGCTGCCGTGGCCTACACCAGCTTCGCCTATGATGGCAACAGCAACCTGAAAAATGATACCCTACGCATCACCTTGCGACTGCAGGTATTTTTCATCAAAAGCGCTTCCTGGGTAAGGCCAGACGCCAAAAGCAACTATGCCCTGGCCCATGAACAACTGCATTTCGATATCACCCGCCTGGTAGTGGAAAGGTTCAAACAAAAACTCCGGCAAACGGCCCTGAACCGGGATGATTATGATAGTATCATACAATATCAGTATCTTCAGTCCTTCCGGGAAATGAATCGGCTACAATACAAATTTGACCAGGAAACCAATCACGGACTGAATCCTGCAGCACAACTACGCTGGCGGGACAACGTAAACGTAGGCCTTAGAAATAATGGCGTACTCCCTGAAGAACTGGGCATTGAAGGCAGTCGATTTATACCTGACCGTTAAACTATGCCTTACGTATAACCATACCCGTTATACCTTAATAAAAACCATGAATTCATGCAACCTGGCCACCTTTGCAAAACACTGCTCTCAGGGCTTTTTGTTTTTCTGACACTACACGCCTGTAACAAAGCTCCAGCCCCCACAGCTCCCTCACAGGGAGGGAATACGGATAACAACAATTCCAATACCGGCAAGAGCATCAACGACAGCATCTTCTTCATTTCCAAAGACATTTACCTGTGGACCGATGCACTGCCCGACTCCACCACATTCAAACCCAACAGCTACTCCTCTCCCAGGAATATGTTTGATGCGTTGATGTCTTATAAGCGGGATAAAGACAACAATTACCTGGACCGATACAGCTTCCTGGATAATGGCGGAACCTCACGGGCGCTGCAGGAAGGACTGGCCGGAGATATTGGCTTTGAAGTGGGGTACCAAACACGCACTACGCTAAACGTAATATACGTGTATCCGGGATCCCCGGCAGATAAGGCGGGTATTAAGCGCGGCTGGCAACTCACCGCGGTGAACGGCACAACCAGCTTCCAATATGGTGATGATAAAACAGACCAGGTGCTGAACAATGCCTTTTCCAGCCCAAGCGCTACATTTGCCTTCCGCAAACCAGATAATACAGTTCAACAAAATACCCTGACGGCAACCACTTACAAACTGAATCCTGTACTTTATTCACATGTGTATAATTTCAATGGCACTAAAATAGGGTACTTTGTTTTCAACAATTTCCTCGCCCTGCAGGAGGTGAAAACTGCCATCGATACGGCCTTCGACTCATTTGCCAAAGCCGGTGTAAAACAACTCGTTTTCGACCTTCGCTATAATGGCGGTGGTGCATTGGAAACAGCGGAATACCTCGCTAACAAACTGGTACCGGCGGCCAAATCTGGTACAGAAATGTATACGCAGTATTTCAATAATAACGTGAATACCAAAACGTTTAGCCCGTATTTCCAAAACATGAAGGCAGTGCCTTATTATCCAACCTATAACTGGTCGGATATCTTCTACCAGGAAGCCACCACCTATAAAACATCTAAATTCCAGAAGGAAGGCCCCATAGAATTTACCAAAATAAATTTCCTGGTAACAAAAAATACCGTGTCTGCCAGCGAAATGTTATACAATGTGCTGAAGCCAGCCATGAATGTGCAATTGGTGGGTGATTCCACCTACGGTAAACCAGTAGGGTTCATTGCTGTTTCATTTGGTAAGTATGATATGTATACGGTAAGTATGCAACTTAAAAATGCTGCCGGACAAGGCGACTACTTCAAAGGTTTGCCTCCGGCGGTAACGGCTTACGATGACTATTCGTATGACTGGGGTAATTTAAGCGATCCTTTGCTTCGCGCGGCATTGATAGATATGGGTGTTCCGGCCGGATCACTGGGACGTGCTGCCAAACTTTCGGCCGACAGGCTGGTGCGTACATCCGCCAACAGGCTGGACGCTACTCACTTCAAAGGAATGGTACAAACATTCAGAAAATAAGCACATCATTTGTGGAGGCAGTAGGTAGCCGGCGTAATACATCTCCCGAAAACTACCTACTGCAACTATCTCTTTCATTACATTGTTTTTGCGCCACTAAACTTATTCTCCGGCATATCACTATCCATTTTCTTCACTACCGACAGAATTGATTGTACTGCCCTGTAATAAAACGAATAATTAATCCGGGAATATTCATCTGAAGCATGATGATAATCAGGATGATCTTCTACCCCAAAGTACAGGAATGGAATTTTTTGTTTAAAAAACGTATACTGATCGCTTTGCGAGGTCCAGTTATCCACACCACTGTCGGGTTTATCATGGCCTGCGATCAGCTTTACACTACTGCCGGCAGCCACTTCGTCAATATATTTCCGGGTATCCGGAAACGGAAAGGTGCCACACACATACAATTCGTTCTTATCATTGTGGGCAATCATATCCATGTTAATATTCTGACGGATCTGTTCTAAAGGCACCGGAGGCTGTGCTACAAAAGCTTTGGCACCCTGCAGGCCCTCTTCTTCTCCATCAAATGCGGCAAAAATGAGGGTGTAGCGGGGAGGGTTTTTCTTGAAATACGCTGCCAGCGCCAGTAATCCACCTACACCGGAAGCATTATCGTCCGCACCATTATAGATAGAATCGGTATCATTACCGGCGTTCCGTACTCCCAGGTGATCATAATGCGCAGAAATAACAATAGTAGTGCTTAATTTACCGGGAATATAGCCGTACAGGTTAGTTCCCATTACCTTTTTATCTCCTTCCTGGAAATAGAAGGGATACTCGTAGGTATCATGATAAGCAGTGATGCCAATTTGCTTAAAGCGGTCAATAATGTAAAACTGTGCCATGCGACTGCCACGGGTCCCGGTTTTCCTGCCTTCAAATTTATCGGCAGAAAGCGTGCGCACGTCTTTCATGAGTTGAGAAGAGTCTACTGCGCTTTTTTGTGCTACCACCGGTAGTGTAAATAGCAGGCAAATGCTGTAACAAAGCAGTTTCATAAACATTGCATTTATGATGAATGATAAATGCAATGTACAAGATATTATTTGAAGATATTAAAGATGATGAGACTGCAGATATAGGCCAGTGAAGTCATATATACCAACTGTATGGCTGGGAATTTCCATGATTTTGTTTCCCGTTTAACAATCGCCATGGTGCTCATACACTGCATGGCAAATGCATAGAAAATCATCAATGATAATCCGGAAGCGAGCGTATATACCGGCGCGCCATCGGGCCAGGTGGCAGATGATAACTTTTCACGCAGGGTAGCATTGTTGTTATTGGGATCTTCTCCCACACTGTAAAGCGTAGCCATGGTGCCTACAAATACTTCGCGGGCAGCAAAAGAGGTGATCAATGCAATACCAATTTTCCAGTCGAATCCTAACGGGCGGATAGCTGGTTCAATAGTATGACCCAACATCCCGGCATAAGAATTAGACAGCCTGGCTGATTGGAATTCTTTATTCAGCACGGCAGCCTCTTCTGATTTGGGATCTACCTTTGCCAGTAACGGTTCGTATTTGTCATGCACTGGTTGCATGCGGCTGGCAGGGCCATAAGAGGCCAGGAACCACAATACCACTGATATCACCACGATCACTTTACCAGCATCTTTCACAAATATTTTAGCCTTTTCCACCATGGTAGTACCTACGTTAGCCCAACGGGGAGAACGATATACCGGCAACTCCATGATAAAGTAACTTTTCTCTTTAATGCGCACAAACAACTTCATCAGCGCAGCAATAAAGATGGCCATGAAAAATCCGAGCAGGTACAGGCCCATCATCACAAGGCCTCGTAGACCAAGAATCCCAAAATGCTTGTCCGGAATTATCAGCGCAATCATCATGGTATAAATCGGCAACCTCGCCGAACAGCTCATCAGCGGCGTTACCATGATAGTGATAAGTCGTTCTTTTTTATTCTCGATGGTACGGGTAGCCATGATGGCTGGTACCGCACAGGCCACCCCACTAATGAGTGGCATCACCGATTTCCCGTTCAGGCCCACCTGCCGCATTAAGCGATCGGTTAAGAAGCTGATACGCGCCATATAACCGGTATCTTCCAGGATGGTGATCAGCCCGAAGAGGATCATGATTTGTGGGATAAATACCGCAAAACCGCTGATACCAGCCAGTATACCATTAATGAAGAAGTCGGTGACTTTATTATCCGGCAGGGTACTGCTCAACCATCCACTCAGCGCTCCGAAACTGCCTTCAATCCAGTCCATTGGATAAGAAGCCAGCCAGAAGATGCTCTGAAACAGGAGGAACATTACTACCAGCAAGATGGCATACCCCCAGAAACGATGCAGGAGGAGGTCATCAATCTTTTCTGAACGCAATTGTTTTTGCAGCGGATCATTTTCCACTACCGTTGCTTTCATTATATGTTTGATACGGGCATACCGTTGCATGATTTCTTCTGCCTGTATCTTTGTTTTATTAAAGGAATGGGTTTGCAGTGCCGTTCTGATGGCCTGTTTCTGTGTATTGTTGATAAAGCCGAGGTCTTCTACGTTAACGGCTATATGTAAAGTACCATAATCGCTTTTACAACCAGGCACTGCTCTCTTCACTTCCTCAATCACCTCTTTGGCAAGTGCGCTGTTATTGATAAAATCCCGGGGAGGTGTTTTATATTGAGACCGGATGGCCAGATCTATTACTTTCTTTATTTCGGTTACCCCTTTATTTTTCCGTGGGTTGATGGCCACTACGGGAACACCCAATTCCCTTTCCAGTCCATCGAGGTCTATTTCCACGCCTTTTTTGCGGGCAATATCCATCATGGTGAGGCCAATGATCACGGGTATTTTCAGGTCTATGATCTGGGAGCAAAAGAGCAGGTTGCGTTTCAGGTTGGAGGCATCGGCCACGATAATGACCAGGCGGGGCATATCGGCGCTGTTTTGATCAATCAGCACGTCGTAGGTCACATATTCGTCCGCACTTTTAGGATACAGGCTATATGTTCCGGGCAGATCAATGATGTTGGCGGTAACGCCTGCGGCGATCTGAGCCGTTCCTGTTTTCTTATCTACTGTTACTCCGGGAAAGTTACCCACCTTTTGATTTAAGCCGGTGAGTGCATTAAAAAGGGAACTTTTACCACTATTCGGATTTCCTACCAGCGCGATGTTTATAGGTGCCTGCATTCCTTATCTTATCCAATTATTAATGTTGTGACCTGAATATGCAAAGTTAAACATTAATCAACCGGTTGAATGATCCGATCGGGAAAATCTGACGAATGGGGGTGTTAAAAAAAAGTGAAGTGAAAACATGGCGGCGTTTTCACTTCACTCTATTTATAATTAAGGTGTTATGCTTATTAACTATTATACCTATTTACCATTAGGAAAGTCAGGAAAGCAACACCGGCATCAATATGGGTTTCTTTTTCTACTGCTTTGACTGCTTTTTGGGCAGAAGGGCCTTTGTAGCGATATCCTTCGTGAGTGGTGGAATCAGCCTTCTCTTTCGGTTCCGTTGTTTTTTGCTCATTGATGTCGTTGGCGCCGTCTGGTGTCATTTTCAGATTAAGCGGACCATCTTCATCGTTATCATAGCTATCGTTATCCCAATCTTCGTCATCCCGGCTGCTGCGGCTCACGGAGTAGTTGCGTGACACTTCGCGGTCAACACTGATGGTTTTGCCTACCGGCACTTTAATCGTAACAATTACGTGCTGGTTACGGTATTTGGTACCTCTTGGCAAAGAGAAGCCTTCTGGCAGGTAAAGAATCGAATCCTTTTGATTCAGGCGGAAGGAGATATCCTGGGCGAACTCTCTTGCCAGGGAAACATTACGGCCTCTTGATATGCGGGCTACCTCTACGGAGAAGCTGTCGGTAGGGCTTTTCAATATCCGTACCCGGATGTCGTTGATTAGTACCGTATCGTCGGCAATCAGCAAATGATCATCGAAGAAAGCAAAGTGGATGTCATCGTCTGATTCAGTCAAAATACCACCGGGTGCTCTTTTCAGGATCAATTTTCCCTGGCTGGGCTGCTGAATAGCGAAAGATTCTGTTTCCGTAGCAGGTCTTCTGAAATCTTTTATCATGGAAGTAGTTACCACAGCGGCAAACACCAATCCCAGCAGCCACAGGAAGGTTAAAGTATAACCAGCGTAACGGTTGGTTTCTTTTACTCCCGTGAGTTTACGGATGATGAAAATAACCAGTGCTACGATGGGAATACCAATGATTAATCCAATGGCTGGCCACAACAACATGCTTTGTGCGCCGGTGAACAAAAGACTTTTCATTGGGAAAATGGCCGCGGAAAATATTGCCATCGCTATTGCTGCTACCACGAGGCAGATCAGCACTACTACGGCGATGAAGTAAAAGATTCCTTTAGTAAGCGTTACCAACACCTGGCCCAAACCACTTGCGAGGTTCACAAAAAAGCGTTCAATACCGCTACCTACCTGCTTTCCGCGGCCCTGAGAAAAATTTCGGATATCATCTCCTACATTTTTCGCCTGACCTTTTATATGATTTAATTCTTCCTGGATGGTAGATCTGATGTTATTCAGATCTACCTTTTCGCCTCTCATTTCGAGTTTCTCTGCCGCGGTATCTGCAGATGGAGTAGCAATCCAGAGGATGAAATATACCAGCACACCGGAGCCAAAGCCACCAACGGCCAGCAGGGCAAATATGATACGGAATATTACCGGGTCAATATTAAAGTACGCACCCAAACCGCTACATACACCACTCAGTACTTTGTTTTCCGGATCGCGGTATAAGCGTTTACGCGGACGGGGTACAAAGTTGTCGTAAGCAGTATCCTGTTGTTGCTGCTTGGCGTTTTCAGTAGAAGCGGCATCGTCAAACTGCTCCGGAGTACCCATAGAAGCTTTTACGGCTAACACATCTTCATCAGTAATACAATGTGCACCTTTCTTCAGTTTGTCCTGGAACACTTCAGCAATACGGCTTTCAATGTCAGACACAATTTCATCCCCACCCTCCTCTTTCGAGAAATATTTTTTCAGGCTCCCCAGATACTGATTCAGTATCTCGTACGCGCTATCCTCTATCGGGATAAGACGACCTGAGAGATTTATATTGATGATCTTTTTCATTACTAGTTCATTTAGGTTTTAGGTAAGTCTTCCCTTAAAGAGGTGTACTATTTTGTGTTAATTGATGTACTGCGTTGGCCAGTTCATTCCAGGTGCTTTCCAACTCCTGGTAAAAAGTTTCCCCTTTATCAGTCATGGAAAAATATTTCCGTGGAGGTCCTGAACTGCTTTCTACCCAACGATAAGTGAGTAGTTCCGCATTTTTCAATCTTGTTAATAAAGGATAAAGTGTGCCCTCCAAAATATCGAGCTTCGCCTCTTTCATCTTTTCGATAATATCGGAAGGGTAAGCTTCTCCCTGCTTAATGATGGACAATATGCAAAACTCCAGCACTCCCTTCCTCATCTGCGATTGTGTGTTATCAATGTTCATGGCAAGTGAGCTTTAGTTTTTTTAATGGTGGTTTCTGATCAGTTATTAGTTAAGTGTAATAGCTATTATTTCATTTCTACAACACAAAAATAGGAATTATTTACTACTATGCAATACACAATACCATAGAAAGCAAAATAACTTGTTTAGACCATTACCACTAAAAACCGATAAAAGTGAGCAGGGATGTGCATTCCCCATATTCCCACCCATAAAATCGGCGGCCACATAAAGTGATGAGCGGTATTTAGAGCAGGATAAACGGGAAATGAGTCTAAAAGCGGTCTTTTGTGTTAAATTGCTTTAACATTTTTTTAATTCTCCATCATCACCATTTATGCTTTCCCTCAATTACATTTGTACAAGCGTATTATACACATGAAGAAAATTATCGGCATATTCCTGTTGGCCCTTATGGTGTCTCAACTCCTTCCCATCAAGGAAGTAGGGAAATTGCTGTTTAATAATCAGATTGTGGAAGAGCATCCGGTTGACTGTGGTGGAGATCATGTAAAAATTGCGAAAGACCTAAAGTTCTGTAAGCAATTTGACGAAATACAGTTTAACCCACTTCTCATTATTGGTATTATGCAATATCAATTTATGGAAGATATTCCCAGTAACCCAGCTCAGGAAATACACGCCCCCCCTCCCAATATGCATATCGCATAATTACTATTGCAGTTGTACACACAACCGCTGACTTTTCTATTCATTTTATTTTATTCATCTTATTACTGCCAGGACTTCGTGTATCCGCTAACGTGATACGTGTATCAAGTCCCCAACAGTAGTATCATTCTCCCTGGTTGTTTCCACGGTGGCGGCTTTGTCGCTATCCGGAAGCGCGATTCCTTAACGGAAAAGCTTATTTTATGAACAAGCAAACCTCTTTATTCTCCAATATAAAAGGCGATTTTTCAGCCGGACTTGTTGTATTCCTCATTGCGGTGCCATTGTGTCTTGGTATTGCCCTGGCCTCCGGCGCCCCCCTGTTTGCCGGTATGATTTCCGGTATCGTGGGTGGCCTTGTCATCGGCTTTCTGAGCGGCTCGCAATTGAGTGTAAGCGGCCCGGCGGCCGGTCTTACAGCAGTAGTACTGGTAGCCATTACCAAACTAGGCGCGTTTGATATATTCCTCCTTTCAGTGGTGATAGCCGGCGCCCTTCAACTGGTACTGGGCTTAGTCAAAGCTGGTACCGTAGCCAATTACTTCCCCTCTAACGTTATTACCGGGATGCTTACGGCCATCGGTATTATTATTATCCTGAAACAATTACCCCACGCTTTTGGCTACGACGCTAACTCTGAGGGTGATTTTACCTTTTTCCAGGTAGATGGGGATAATACTTTCAGCGCACTATTGTCTGCTGTTAATCACATCAGTATTGGCGCCACATTAATTACCATCATATCCATTTTCATTATTCTGTACTGGAGCAAGATCCCGAAACTCAATGTAGTGCCAGCGCCGCTGGTAGCAGTTATTACCGGTATTTTGCTGAATATGGCATTTTCCGGCAGCGACTTGCTGGCACTGGGATCTAATCACCTGGTATCCTTACCCGTTCCCAGCAGCTTCGGCGATTTCCTGAACCAGTTTACCTTCCCGGACTTCAAAGCTGTCTCCAATAAAGAAGTCTGGATTACCGGTATTACCATTGCTATCGTAGCTTCTGTAGAAACATTATTGAATGTGGAAGCCACCGATAAACTGGATCCCCTGAAGCGCCACACCTCTCCTAACCGGGAGTTGAAAGCGCAAGGTATTGGTAATATGGTGAGCGGCTTGATTGGCGGTTTGCCCATCACCTCTGTGATTGTACGCTCCAGCGCCAACATCAATGCCGGAGGAAAAACCAAAATGGCTACCATGGTACATGGTGTGCTGTTATTGGTATGTACCGCATTGATTCCTGTTGTGCTGAATAAAATTCCGCTGGCTACGCTGGCTGCTGTATTACTCGTAACAGGATATAAGCTGTGTAAGATTTCCATCTTTAAAGAGATGTTTAAAAACGGTAAATACCAATGGGTACCTTTCGTTGTTACGGTAGTAGCTATCGTATTCACAGATCTGCTGGTAGGTATTGCCCTGGGTATGGTAGTGAGCGTGCTGGCTATTTTACGTGGTAATATGAAAAGTTCTTACTTTTTCCGCAAGGAGAAATACCATAGCGGCGACAATATCCGCCTGGAACTGGCACAGGAAGTGTCTTTCCTGAACAAAGCCAGTATCCTGCTTACGCTGGATCATATGCCAAACAATATTACCCTGGTAATAGATGCCCATAAAACAGCCTACATCGATTTTGATGTACTGCAAACCATTCGTGAATTTAAAGACATCAAAGCACCACAGAAAAATATCAAAGTTATCCTGACGGGTTTTAAGTCGGTGTATAATATCCAAAACACACCGGATCTGACCGCTGAAGAGCAATCCAGGCTTACTTCCACGCAGGTACATACTATTTCTTCCGGCAGCCACAGAGAGTTGCTGAAAGAATTACAATTAAACTAAGCCATAGGCACACGCCTGTACGCTGATTTAAATAAAACGGAACCATGCTTATATCTCCGTTCATTTTTCTCAATTTCAAAAAATGACAATCATGAAAACATTAAATAAAGTTTCTCAAGCCAATATAACACCTAAGAAAGCACTTGATTTATTGAAAGCCGGTAATGGCCGCTTTGTGGATAACCTGCGTATTAACCGCAACCTGCTGCAAATGGTCAATGATACTTCCGATGGCCAGTGGCCTATGGCTGCTATTGTTAGCTGCATGGACTCCCGCACCTCTGCTGAACTGATCTTTGATCAGGGACTGGGTGACATTTTCAGCATTCGTTTAGCCGGTGGCGTTATTTCCGATAACGTACTGGGTAGCCTCGAATATGCTTGTAAAGTAGCCGGATCCAAGTTCATTGTGGTATTGGGCCACACCAAATGCGGTGCTATCAAAGGCGCCTGCGATGCAGTAGAACTGGGCAACCTCACCGGATTGCTGAATAAAATTGCGCCGGCTGTTTTTGCAGAGAAAACCATCAAAAATGAGCGGAACTCCCACAACAGTCAGTTTGTGGAAGCGGTAAATCACATACACGTAGAACGTTCTGTACAAGCCATCATGGAGCAAAGCAACATTCTGCGCGACATGATTCAGAAAGGAGAAGTAGGCATTATTGGTGCGGTATACGACGTGGAAACCGGTGTAGTGGCATTTAAGGAGCATACGTTAATCCTTGAAACCGCGAAACCAGCTACACCAACGGCAGTAGCAGTGTAATAAAAATGCCTTTTATAACAGGGGAATAAATTTGCTTTTTCGTAGAAAAGAAGGAGGCTTTAATAACCCGTTTGATCCATTTATTTAAAGGCAATGGATCAAACAGTTATTAACAGCCTTCTTTTTTTTAAATGTGTACCAGTTTTGCAGCGGCCTGCTCCAACGTTGTTTGCTTTTTAGCAAAACAAAAGCGGATCACATGATCATCTTTTCCATCCTGGTAGAAAGCAGATACCGGGATCACGGCCACGCCAAAATCTTTGGTGAGGCGGATCGCAAAATCTTTATCTCCTTCTTCCGAAATCCGGTCATACTTCATCAACTGAAAATAGCTTCCTTCGCTGGCCAGCGGCGTAAAGCGGGTATCTTTCATCAATTTCAGGAAATAATCCCTTTTTTGCTGGTAAAATGCCGGCAGCTCCAGGTAATGCGAAGGCGTTTCAAGGAACTTTGCCAATCCATATTGCATGGGGGTATTCACAGAAAAACACAGGTATTGATGCACCTTCCGATATTCCTTCATCAGGTGCTCCGGTGCCACACAGTATCCCATTTTCCAGCCGGTGTTATGGAATACTTTACCAAAAGAAAATGTCACAAAGCTGTTACGGTAAATAGCCGGATAGCGCAAAATACTATGGTGTGTGGCGCCGTCAAAAATAAGGTGTTCGTATACTTCATCGGAAAGGACCAGCAGGTTAAACTCTTCTACCAGCTTTTCCAATTCCGCAATATCATTTTCCTGCAAAATACTACCAGTAGGATTATGCGGGGTGTTCAGCATAATCATTTTAGTGCGGGATGTAATCTTACTCCGTACTTCTGTCCAGTTGATGCGGTAATCAGGAAAAGAAAGTGATATCAGTACCGGTGTTCCACCATTTACCAATACGTTGGGAATGTAGCTGTCGTACGCAGGTTCAAAAATGATGACTTCATCACCCGGACGTATACACGTAGCAATCGCCGTGAAGATGGCATAGGTTCCTCCGGGAGTAATGGTAATTTCTGTGTCCGGATTAACGGATTGCTGATAGAGGCGACTTATTTTTTCTGCGATGGCAGAGCGAAGTGGCATTAGTCCCGGCATGGGAGCATACTGGTTATGACCTTGCTGCATGGCCTCGTTAACCATTGCTTTCAGTTCATCGCTGCAGTCATAATCCGGAAATCCCTGGGAGAGGTTAATGGCTTTGTGAGTGGCCGCCAATGCGGACATGACGGTAAATATGGTAGTGCCTACCTGGGGCAGTTTTGAGATCATTTCCTGTTTTTTGATATTGAAATTTAGGTATTTCGTGTTAAAAGCAAATGGCTTTCGGCTGCTAAATATCTAAATTTCAATATCAAAAAGAGAAAAATATTAGAGGAACTTTTCGCCTTTATTGCGTTTTATTTCCCCTACGTATTCTTTAATCTGTTGTTCATTTTCTTTTTTGCAGATGAGGAGTACATCGTTGGTATCGATCACGATGAACTCATCGAGGCCCTGCAGGAGTACGAGTTTTTCGTTGGGTACTTTGATCATACACTTGGTAGCATCGATCACCACTACGTTTTTGCCTTGTACCGCATTGCCGAGATAGTCTTTTTCCAGGTTTTCATAGGCAGAAGCCCAGGTGCCAAGATCGCTCCATCCGAAATTGGAAGGGATCACATACACGTTGTTGGCTTTTTCCATGATACCATAGTCGATAGAGATGTTGGTACATTGTGGATATACTTTCTCTATTGCTTCCTTTTCCTGTGGCGTATTGAGTGCCGGAGTAGCCTGTTCAAACAGCTCATCTATTTCCGGCAGGTATTGTTTAAATGCGGCCAGGATGGTTTTCACATTCCATACAAAGATGCCGGCGTTCCAGAGGAAATCACCGCTTTGGAGGAAGGTTTTAGCCAGTTCCAGGTTGGGTTTTTCTGTGAAGGTTTTCACCTGGTACACATTGTCAGATACCTGTTGTGGTTCAAACTGAATATAGCCATAGCCGGTGTCGGGCCGGGTAGGCTTAATACCCAGGGTTACCAGGGCACTGTTTTTCTGTACAAACAGCAATGCGTTGAGGCATGCGTTGGTAAAGGCCGGGCCGTCCATAATCAGGTGATCTGCCGGCGCGCAGATAATGTTGGCCAGTGGGTCTTGTTTATGGATTTTATGGGAGATATAAGCCACGCAGGGAGCAGTATTCTTGCGGGATGGTTCACTCACAATATTGGCAGCTGGCAGTTCTGGTAACTGTTCGCTTACTTTGTTGTTATATTGGTGATGTGTTACCACAAAAATATTCTCCTTTGGAATGAACTGGGCGAATCGCTCATAGGTCCATTGGAGAAGGGTTTTCCCGGTATTCAGGATATCCAGGAACTGCTTTGGATTATCTGTGCGGCTGTGGGGCCAAAAGCGGCTACCAATACCTCCTGCCATTATTGCCACATAAAAATGGCTGTTGAGCTGTGTCATTTCTAAATAATTCCTTCTCTGATTAAATCATGTAAGTGAATAATACCTTGATATCGCTCTCCGTCCATTACCAGCAGTTGGGTAATATCGTGCTGGCGCATCATTTCCAATGCATTGATAGCCAGCTGATCCTGCTGAATTATTTTTGGGTGCAGCGACATAATATCTTTGGCCGTTACAGCTGCTGTTGGAACATTTTTCTCCAGCATTCTGCGCAGGTCTCCATCTGTAATGATGCCTTTTAATAGTCCGTTTTCATCTACTACTGCTGTTACACCCAGCATTTTGGATGAAATTTCCACGATTACTTCTCTTAGCGAACTATTGAGCAATACTTGTGGCGACTGATGTAGTTTGCTGAGGTCCCCCACTTTGAGATACAGTTTTTTGCCCAGGGCGCCACCGGGGTGGAACTTTGCAAAATCAGCTGCCGTAAATCCGTGCCATTCTATCAGGCATACCGCCAGCGCGTCGCCCATGGCAAGTTGCGCAGTGGTGCTGGTAGTGGGTGCAAGGTTGTTAGGGCAGGCTTCCTGACTAACAGTGGTATTGAGTACAAAATCGGCTTCCTGGGCTAAAAAGGAGCTTGTATTCCCCACCATGGCGACCAGGGTGTTGCCAAAATTCTTCACCAGGGGAACCAGTACTTTTATTTCTGCAGAAGTACCGCTTTTGGAGATGCATAACACGATATCTTCTTCCCGTATCATACCCAGATCTCCATGGATAGCATCTGCCGCGTGCATGAAAAGTGCAGGGGTGCCGGTAGAATTTAATGTGGCCACTATTTTCTGGGCAATAATGGCACTTTTCCCGATGCCGGTTACTACCAATCTTCCCTCACATTGTGCTATTCTTTCAACAACTTTCTCAAAATCTGCATCTATAAACTGTTGCAAATCATTAATAGCTGTTGCCTCCATCGCAATTGTGCGCCTGGCTACCTGTCCTATATTGATAGTTTGATTCCTTTTCATGACGAATTACAAATTTATCATTTTTTAGTCAGCACTGATGCGGTCCAGTAATTTATATTGATACTCCGCGCTTTTTTAAGTAACTTCGTGTCCCCTAAAAAACATATAAAATTATTTCGTCATTTGTTGGTTCTTTAGAGTTAAAATTTGAATGCAATGGCTGTTGTTAAGGAACGTTTGATGGATGCATTACGCGAACACTTCGGGTTCGATTCCTTTAAAGGAAATCAGGAAAAAATTATAAATAGCATCCTCTCAGGCAAAGATACTTTTGTTATAATGCCAACTGGTGGAGGCAAATCACTATGCTACCAACTACCGGCGTTAATGAGTCCAGGGTGCGCGCTAATCGTATCACCACTGATTGCGCTGATGAAAAACCAGGTAGACCTGGTAAGAGGCTACAGCAGTAAAGACAATGTAGCCCACTTTTTAAACTCCACCTTATCCAAGGCGCAGATAAAAAAAGTGCGGGCCGACCTGACCGCAGGTAAAACCAAACTGTTATATGTAGCTCCGGAAACGCTCACCAAACAGGAAAACCTGGATTTCTTCCGGGAACTGGAGATTTCATTTATTGCGGTAGATGAAGCCCACTGTATTTCTGAATGGGGCCACGATTTCCGCCCGGAATACCGCCGTTTGAAGGAAATGATAGACCAGATCAGTGATAACCTGCCCATCATTGCCCTTACCGCCACTGCTACCCCTAAAGTACAGAGCGATATCGTTAAAAACCTGGGGCTGAATAAAGCCAATATCTTCATTTCTTCTTTTAACCGTCCCAACCTGTATTACGAAATCAGGACCAAGCGCAAGAAAGAACAAACCATCAAAGATATTGTCAAGTTCATTCACCAGCATAAAGGCAAAAGCGGTATCATTTACACGCTAAACCGTAAAACCACCGAAGAACTGGCAGATATGCTGGTGGCCAACGGGGTGAAAGCGGTGGCTTATCATGCCGGCCTCGATCCTACTACCAGGGCGCAGCGCCAGGACATGTTCCTGCACGAAAATACAGAAGTCATTGTGGCCACTATCGCCTTTGGTATGGGGATAGATAAGCCAGATGTACGTTTCGTTATTCACTATAATATTCCGAAAAGCCTGGAAAACTACTACCAGGAAACCGGTCGCGCCGGCCGCGACGGGCTGGAAGGAATCTGTGTCTGCTACTATTCCCACAAAGATGTGCAGAAACTGGAACACCTGATGCGCGATAAATCGCTCAGCGAACGCGAAATGGGCGCACAGCTCATCAACGAAACCGTGGCCTACGCAGAAAGCGCCGTATGCCGCCGCCGGGTGATTCTGCATTACTTCGGTGAACACTTCGAAACAGAAAATTGCGGACAATGCGACAACTGCCGCAATCCGAAAGAAAAAATTGAAGTGAAAAACCGGGTAGTGATCATGTTGAAAGCCATTCGTGCCCTCGAAGAACGCTTCGGCAGCGAATACGTGATCAACATCATCACCGGTAAAACCTCCCCGCAAATCAACACCTACCGCCATGACCAGCTGGAAGTGTTTGGAGAAGGAAAAGAATTCGATGCCCATTTCTGGAATTCCCTCATGCGTCAAATGATGCTCGAAGGACTGATAGAAAAAGATATAGAAGAATATGGCCTGCTGAAAGTCACCGACAAAGGCACCAAATTCCTCAAAAAGCCCTATTCCATCATGGTGGCACTGAATCATCAATTTGATGAAGATGCCCTGGATGACGAAGAGGAAGCAGCCGCTGAAGCACAAGCTTCCGCTGATCCGGCATTATTTGAAATGCTGAAAGAACTGCGCAAAAAAGTAGCGAAAGAAAAGAACCTCCCTCCGTTCGTTATCTTCCTGGAAACTTCCCTGGAAGATATGGCTACCCAATACCCAACGTCTACACAAGAACTGGAAAAAATCCAGGGCGTGAGTAAAGGTAAAGCCATCCGTTACGGAAAACAGTTCCTGGACGTGATTACCCGCTATGTTGCCGAAAATAACATCACCAAACCTGATGACTTTGTCATGAAAAGCGTGGTGAATAAAAGCGGCATGAAAGTATTTATTATCCAAAATATCGATAAGAAAATACCGCTGGAAACCATCGCCAAAAACAAAGAATTATCCCTCTCCCAGTTACTCGACGAAATGGAAACCATTGTAGCCAGTGGTACCAAACTCAACATCGACTACTGCCTGGATGAAGAATTGGACGACTACGCCCAGGACGAAATCATGGAGTATTTCAAAGGTTGTGAAACCTCCAGCCTGGCACTGGCAAGAGAAGAATTAATTGAAAACGATTATACGCTGGAGCAATTAAAACTGATGCGTATTAAATTCCTGGTGGTATACGGCAACTAAACCGTTACCCCCAGTATCACAAATCATTAGAAATGAGTATTCAAAAAATACAGGAAACCATTGCGGCCAACAGGCAAAAAGTTGTGGCACACCCATTATACGCGGAACTGCAAACACTGGAAGACATACGTACCTTCATGCAGTACCATGTTTATGCCGTTTGGGATTTTATGTCGTTACTCAAAGGGCTGCAACAACAGCTCACCTGCGTAAATGTACCCTGGGTACCTGTAGGCAGCGCTGCCACCCGCTATCTCATCAATGAAATTGTTACCGGCGAAGAAAGCGATGTGGACCAGGCAGGCAACCGCTGCAGCCATTTCGAATTGTATGAGCTGGCCATGCAACAGGCCGGCGCCGATATTGGTAATATAAAGGCGATTATAGCCGATGTAAGGGCCGGAAAGCCTATCCACCAGATCCTGGAAAAATCTTCGCTTCCTAAGGCTGTAAAAGGCTTTTTAGGCTTTACTTTTGATGTAATTGCCACCGGCAAGGCACATATCATGGCTGCCGTATTTACTTTTGGCCGGGAAGATCTTATTCCTGATATGTTCCTGGCACTGGTAAAAGACCTCGATCAGAAATTCCCCGGTAAGCTGGATACCTTCATTTATTATCTCGAAAGACATATCGAAGTAGACGGTGATCATCATAGTCATTTGGCTATGCAAATGGTCACAGAACTTTGTGGCGCAGATGAAAATAAATGGGAGGAAGCCGCCCAATACGCCCAGCAGTCGCTGCATTGGCGCCACGAACTATGGAGCGGAATCCTGCATGAAAAAATAATTTTATAAGTTTTTTCAAAAAATATTTTGCAATTCAAAAGATTGTATTACTTTTGCAATCCCCTCACGAGAGAGGGCAACAAAAAAGGATGGTGCGGTAGCTCAGTTGGTAGAGCAAAGGACTGAAAATCCTTGTGTCGCCGGTTCGATCCCGGCTCACACCACGAAAAAAAGGTCATCGAAAGATGGCCTTTTTTTATGCCCGGAAATGTTTATCCAACCCGGGTTTCAGCATTTATGACGCCTCACGGAGCTCTGACCTCCGCAGGCGGATCTCAACTTATTACTGCGCCACTTTGATATACCCCCACCCTTCATGCTGTTTGGTGATTATTTCATAAACAGCATCTGGTACTACTTCTACACCAGGAATCAATTCACTGGCAACTTTATTATTCCGCTTCATAGTAGCTCCACATACTTTTACACTCACTTTTTTATTGTTCAGTAACTTCATGAGGGCCGGCGTTATTTTGGATTTATCTTTCAATACCATATCCAATGCATCGCCGTAAACGGCCAGTTCCAGCTGCGCATCAGGACTACCTTGCAGGATTCCGTTCATTTGTCGTATTACGGTATTATGATCTTCTACTGACTTACTGGTAATATCAAATACTACCTTGTAATCGGCCTGGGCATAAGATACGAGGTATCCAAGCAAACATCCCACAAATATGAATAGCTTTTTCATGATCATATTTTTACTTGAAATGATGAATATTAACAGGTAGTTTATTGAACGTGCCGCTTATCTTTTTGATCCCGGATAGGACCAAAAGGACCGTATTTATGTTGTTGCTCAGAAAAGGTATCGTTGAATGGTCCGAAAGGATAATCCACCGGCTTCGTACTTACTACAGGCCAGTCTTCAGGAAACGCTTTATAAGGACGCGGTTGTGAATTTACGAAGGCTGCTACATCCCACGCTTCTTCGTCGGTTAATTGTGGTTTACTATAGTCCGCTCCAAAAGGCATATTGTTTTTTACATACCCGGCGAATCTCGATATCCTGTAAATTCCTGCGCCTGTATTATAACTTTTCGCCCCCCACAAAGGCGGATACTCAATCGCCAACGTATCTGATGATATCTTTCCTTCTCCATTCTCTCCATGACATGTGCTGCATTTCTGTACATATACCCGCTTACCTTTTGCGGTATCTGTTCTTCTTTCGAGGTAGGCTAATTCTTTTATTCCGCTTCCGGGAGGTTTGTATCCCTTAGGTACCTCTTTCCCGAGCCATTGTATGTAAGCTATAATCGCCCTAAGCTCCCGGCTGTTACTGTCGAGGGCACTGCCATTGAGGCTTCGGATCAAACAATCATTCACTCTTTTTTCTATTGATTCAACCGTGCCGCTCCTTTCCCTGAATTTCGGGTACGTAGATGCCGTGCCTCCGTAGTTGTTCCCCCAGCGTTTGGTACCCGCATCCAGGTGGCAATTCTGGCAATTCATACCATTGCTGATGGCCGCTATTTTCCCTCCTGGTCCCAGGTATATGGAAGTATGCACAATAAGATCCCTGCCATAAAGGATCATCGCTCCATTTGGTGCATATGGAATCATTGCTGTATCGGGAGCAACCCACAACATTGTTGTTGAATTACGTCCGCTTTTAGCCTGGTAGGCGAAAAACATTTTAATAACAACCAGGATCAATCCCAGTAACACCATCCCCAACAACACCCAGAAAAAAATCTTTTTCATCCTGCAAAACAGTAGCCGCAATTTCGTTCCTGAGCCCGGCCTACCGCCCACACCCCGGAAGGCACTAATTGTATTCCCGGTAAAATTCCATCTATCCATTCTTTCTTAACCTCGGCAGCGTCGAGCGACATACTTTGTGCCACCACTGCACTATACACCGTAATCGCCATGTTACATACACAGAATAATACGCCACTGGCCTGTAGTTCATTGATACCAATTGCTACATCGCCAATACCTGGCACCTTAAAATCTCCTGGTTTAGGCTCCCAGAATGGGTTTCTGACCGCCGGCGCTTTTGTGGCAGGATCGTCAGCCTTAAATACCTCTCCAAATTTATACTTGGCCCATAGCTCACTTTTCATAGCATATGGAATCCCGTCGTGACGTAACACCACCACCACGCAGCAGTCTTTTTCGGGGGTGCCCGTAGCTGCGTTGGTCAGTAAAAACACCTTAGGCCAGGCAAAAGGCAGTATGTCATGCGGACGAACTACATCCAGCACCATTTTATGTTTCCCCTTGATTTTATTCAGCCATGTTTCGGAGTCTTCAAGAACAATTTTATTTCTTTCGGGGGTAAATGCCGCCTGCATGTCCAGAGGAACAAAAGATGGTATGCTCAACATCGTTGCTCCTGCAATGATTTTCCCAAGAAAATCACGGCGGTTGGTTGCATCGTTTTCGATATAACTCATATGATTGCTATTTTGGTGAATGCAATATTTACCGATAACACCTGCTATTGCTGATAGCAGGCTGTCAATAGTTCAGCATTAAAGGATAGCAGGAGTTCAAGGAAATGGTCAAAAATATCAGAAGATACATTTTCGACACAATTAATACGGCTAAATCGTCTACCAATGTTATCATTGCTTAACCATATTAACCCTGGGAAGTGATGCTAATTTAGGAAAATAAGAATGGGGACTATCGGATAAAAGTGACAAAATTTAAATCCCCAACGCCAGTTCCAGGCTGCTGCGGAAACCAGGATATTCATGCGGTAAACATCCCGCGAAATGTCTGAATTCATTGATAAAATGAGTTTGGTCGCTATACCCGAAGCGGTTCGCCAATAAACACCATTGAATTTTTCTTTCTCTTTCCATGTATTCAATCGTTCGTCGGAAGCGCACAATGCGACAAAATGTTTTCAGGTGGAGTCCAGTTTGTTCCAGGAAATTTCTTTCTAAAGTACGTTTAGTAAGATAAGCTACGGATTCCAGTTGCCGGATGGTAATATTACCATCTGCGGCATATATCATTCGTATCGTCTCATTCAGATTTCTTGAATATTTTCTTTCGCTTAACAACTGCCTGATAAGAAATCCTTCCAAGATAGCAACCTGTTGTTCTCCGTTACAGCATTCTCTTAGCTGCTCCCCTAATTCACGCATTTGAGCACCGACAATAACTGATAGATCTATGCTTTTATTGGTGAAGTTAGTTGCCGGAATATGAAAGAGGGTAAACCAGGCGCCAGGCTTAAAATTTACCACAAGATTTTTCATTCCCATATAAATGCAGCGTTCACAAACCATATCATTGGGACCTGTAATACTTTCTGATGCTACATACTCCTTATTAGTAACATCATAAACCTTATCTGGCGGACCTAAATTAAATTCCAGACTTTGGATAAGATGTGGCAAGATGGTCATCTTCTGGCTGTCTTCTTCCCGGAAATCACTTTCCAGTATTAAGGAAGAAAGGATATAATCCTGCAATAACCTGTGGGGTCGGAAAGATTGCACCTTGAACATATTCAAATGCTTATAGATAACTGATATCTTAAATACTAAACTACGCTGAAATAGTTAATTGGTAGATAGTAGCTGGAGCCAAACATGAATTCACATGGCAAATATAAGCATCATTATTCTTCCCGTGAATGCCGGTTCGATCCCGCTCCCTCCACAGAAAAGGGAACATTACTGTAAAAAGTATTGTTCCCTTTTTTATTTCCCTAAGAGCTGGACCAGGCCCATCGTTTGACGGAATACTTCACTCCTCCAGGGGGCAACACGCTGCTTTTCCCCTGTTATATGGTATCACGGGCTGCTTTTCCCCTGCAAACCTGGAAAAATTAAAAAATATTCGTTTTTTTTAAAATTGTTGTCACGTTTTCATGCTCCCACCTCTCTTTATATCATAACAACGCAAACTATTAAATCACCGTAAAGAGATCAAATATGTCAAACAAGATAGAACAAGCCATCACCAACTTCGTAAAAGGCGGCGACAACAGCGATGTAGCATTATTAGACAAAGTATTACATAAGGACTTCCGGGTTACCAACAATGGTTTTATGGGAATACCTGGTGTAACTATTATTGATAAGGAAAAGTACCTGCAAAATATAAGGGAAGGCATTTTCGGCGGCCTGCCGAGAAAAATGGAGATTGAAGCGATTGAAGAAAATGGCACCATAGCCATGGTGAAACTACGCCTGGAAAGTTCAGAAAACTATTTTGTTTCTTACAACTCACTGGTACTGGATACTGATAACGAATGGCGACTCGTCAATAACCTGGCGGTAGTGGAAGCAAAAAAATAAGAACCAGGAACTCACACGGCAAGTGTTATTACAAAGCACCAAAATTATTTGAATTACCAATAAGCCAACCTTACCTTTGGCTTATTAGTAATTCAAATTGTTTGCTGCAATAGAAAATATAGTCGAAATGGCAAACTTGCCTAACGAGACAGCGGAGCTTCTCACCAGGCACATTGTTTTCGTGAAGGCTCCTAAAGGAAATATGCTGATTCGGCCCGGACAACGTGCTGACCATCTCTACATTATTGAAAAAGGGTTTGCACGGATATTTTCGGTGATTAACGACAAGGAAATTACCACCTTGTTTGCCAGGGAAAACGATATCATAACATCAACTTATGCACTGTTTACACAAACTACCAGCAATGAAAATGTTGAAATATTAGAAGACTCCATTCTATTAAAAATAAATTACTCAACGTTTGTTAAACTATGCAGCGAACACCCACATCTGTTCACCTTATACCAGTTTTTGATGGAGAAGTACTATCTCGCTTTGGAAGAAAGAACTTTGTCCCTTCAATTTGACAATGCTTTGGAACGTTACCGCAAACTTATTTCGCAGTTTCCCTTCATCCTGCAAAGAGCATCTCTCACCTCAATAGCATCTTTCCTGGGTATGTCTCCGGTAACACTGAGCCGTATGCGTGCCCAACGCTGACCGTTTTTAGCAAATGCTAAAAAATCATCTTCTTGCTGCATTTAAATTTGCCTTACCAAAAGACATTGAAGTTGTTCAATGCTGCTTCTATACACCTTGCTGGCAATAATGGAACTATTCAAAATGCTAACTACTATATATGACAAAAACAAGCTTCCAAAGTAAAATTTATAGGGCCCTCATCCGCATAGTTGGTATAAAAACAAAAATCCAAAAAGCATTCAGAACAGGAGATTTCAGTAAATTTCATGCCGCTGCCGATATACCAGGAAAGGTGAAAAATCAATGTGATGTTTTATACCGAAAATCCCCCACAGGAAGAACCATCTGGGAACTGAAGAAAAAAAACGTTATCCCAAAACAGTATATATTTTTCCTGCATGGAGGCGGTTTTGTTGCTAATATTACGAAATACGATTGGCTTTTTTTGAATAAGATAGTACAACACACCGGCTGCGGAATTATAGTACCTGACTACCCGCTCGTACCTGCAAACAATTACAAAAATGTGTTTGACATGATAGTGCCGGCCTATGAAGAATTACTCTTACAGGCCGGCGGAAAAAACGTAATCCTGATGGGATTCTCGGCCGGGGGAGGGATCACCTTTTCGCTTGCACAGTATGCCAGAAACCATCAGCTCGCCCCTCCCTCCCAAATCATATTATTATCTCCTTTCCTGGATGCCAGAATGCAAAGCCCAGATATCCCGATAATTGACAAATACGACCCCTACATTGATATTAAGGGGTTTCGTCAATCGGTTTCTATTTATGCTGCCGATACCAACATTGCTAATTACATGATTAGTCCCATATGTGGTGATTTGGAAGGATTGGCGCCCATCCATTTATTTATAGGAACCCACGAGGTGCTATTGCCTGATGCAAGACGACTGGTGTCTATGGCAAAGGAAAAAAAGATAGTCCTTAATTACTACGAATACAAGGAAATGTATCATGCATGGATCTTTTTAAATATGCCTGAAGCAAAAGATGTATTCAATAAATTGATGCTTATTTTAAAATAACTCGTGAAAGCACCCCTTTCTTTTATTCAATGAAACTAATGATACCAACCCGTGAAATATACACCCACAGGGAATAAAGCAAATATTAATTGATTAGTTTACTTTTAAAATATACAAAATGGTAAAGTATCGCCTGCTGCCAATACGCGGTATTATGATTGCCTGGTTGTGTTATATAAGTTATAGGAATCTTCAAACTATCCGCTACCTTTCTCAATGCTAAAGTACCAGGGTACAAAATGTCTTCTGTGCCGCAGTCAATAATAAATGGCTTTATGTGCTCCTCGCTTTTGAGTAGTTTAGTAATGTCGTATTGGTGCCAGTCATTCTCCCGTGGATCTCCCAATATGCTGGTGAGATCATTGATTATCCTGTTGTTATTAAAAAACTGTGAGCTTGCCTGCTGCCAAATGGAAGCATCAAGAATTAATCCGCCACTAGTGCTGCCAGCCGCATTAAAATAGTCCTGATGTTTGATGAAATACCGAAGCGCTCCATAACCTCCCATGCTTAAACCTGTGATAAAAATATTCCGCCTGTCTATTTTGAATGCGGAATGAACTTTGGGTACCAGCTCTTTAAAAAAGAAATCTTCCATCCGCGAGCCCTTTTGATAGGGGCTGTTCACATACCAGGATACAAATCCATCTGGCAACACAACAATCATATGATATTGGTCAGCGATCTTTTGACAATCTATGGTCCTTGCCCACTGGCGATAATTCTCGCTATAGCCATGCAATAGGTAAGTCAACGGATACGCCTTCTTTGCATCATAGCCTGTCGGCTTAAATATCAATACCGTATCCGGCCGCGTAAGGTTGGCCGATCTGATGATCCATCGCTGCTGGGCATTTGTCCTATATAATGCCAACGTAAAAAATATGATAACGGCTAATTTAATTCTTGTTTTCATTTTACATTTGAATTAGACGGTACAAAAAACAGGAAGTTTTAACGACCCGTCAATAACGCTCAAAATTGTGAGTAGCATGAAAAAGCAAACATCAAGCAATAGCCTGAACGAACAATTCCTGTTCCTAAACTGCGAGTTGAACTCTGCTTTAAACGTGATCAGTGGTCGCTGGAAAGCACAGATCGTTTATTCTATCTGGTCGGGAAATGATCGTTTTAGTTTACTGAAGCAGGAGCTCTCCGCCATTTCCGAACAAGTATTAAGCCGCCAGCTGAAGGAACTGGAAACACATGCCATATTGGTTAAAATACCCATTCCTGAAACAGTCCCTGCCGGTATAAGTTACCGGTTAACCAGTAAAGGAATCTCACTGATCCCCATTTTACAAGCCCTCTGTGATTGGGGCAAACAATATGCGGAAGGAAAATGCATTCAACTTTCAAATGCTTAATAATAGGGGATCTGCACTGCGCTCCTCCCGGCGATATGCTTATTTACAAATAAGCATATCGTGTTTCCAATACCTTTGATATCAACATCCCTACGTCCGCAGCCCGTTCATTAAAACGAGTTAATGACCCGGTAACAATCTTATCCAATACATGAACAGGGCCTCGCACTTTCTCCCGTAATAACCCAATTACTTCATTACTGAGCAGTTGCTGATCATACAAGCTACTGCTTAACAACAGATAATGTACGTCAAAACGCGACTGGTTAAAATACTCCAGTATACATCGTACTCTCCCAATATCCTCTCCTGATGCCAAATCAAGGATCACAAAAAAAGAAGTATCCGAATCCCTGTGCTGCTGGATAAGCGATCTGATATACGCCAAATATGCCTGGTAATCCGGAGAGCGGGGAAAGATGATCACGAATTGCTCATCTCCCAATGCCGGGGTCTTAATGGGACCTTTAAAAGGAAGAAACATTTGTCTTCCAAAAAGTTGCTGGGTTGTTTTTCTTTTGCCTGTATGGGGGTTGCCAACAATGACAAAGAATCTTCTGGGGTTAACAATCATACCCAAAGAAGCACAAAAAAAGGGATAGAAATGTTAATCAATTCCAAACGAGTCCGAAACTATACCCTTTCAGCCAACAGGGCAATCAGCTGGGCACAAGGCAGGAAAAGCAATTGGGCCAATATGGTTCCTCCCAACCGGGCAATCACCATGTAGGCAATATATCTGCGAAAAGAACGCTCACTAACCTTGCCCAATACCACATCATCTGTAAGTATAGATAAATGAGGGTCAATAAACAGGGCCATTAACACGGTAGCTACGCCATTGATAACACCGGAAAGATTACTGGCTGTAGTCCTGTACTCAGGATTTAGATAGGCCGCATATACACAGGATAATACCGCAATAGTGATGATAGCAGTAGCCAGAAGATTATACATAAAAATACGCAGTGGAAAATTCCGCTGACCCGTTAACTCCAGCAAATGACTGCCGGACGGCATCTTCAAATTCTCTTTTACAAATTGCATTCCTGCCCCCGAAAGTCCCAGGTAAAATAGTTTGGGTATAGACTTATGCACGCTAAAATGTATTACTGCCCGGGATAATAAGCGCTGAAAAGTAGGAATCAGCAATGCCCCTGCTATTGTTCCCGCTGTACACGCTAAAATAATATACCGGAAAACAAGGGTATTTGAAGTCAGATGCAGCTTCAGATCCTGTTCAACCGTTTTGGCTAACAACGGCGCCTGTAAAGTGTTTGCCGTGCGCGACAGTAAAACGAGAATATTAAACAGGGAAAATGTAATCGCAATTCTGCCTGTTCTCACCCCTACTATCCTTACCGCATAAGATAAAGTAGTAATCAGATTAATTAACAAGGTGAGAACAAGGACCAAAATAATCTGGGTAGTCATTTCAGGAGCCATTTAATGCTACCCCTAAAATAATCTTTATTCCGTTCTAAGACTGGTTACCGGGTTTTTAGTCGCCAGTCTTCCTGTCATACCAACAATGATCACCGTTACCAATAAAATCAATAAGGTACCCACTATCAAAAACGGTGCGGCACCTATATTTATCCTGTAAGCATAGTCCATCAGCCAATTATGCAACAGGTACCATGCTAACGGCCACGCCACTATGTTAGACAACAGCATTATCCCCGAAAACTCTTTTACAAAAAGGGCGACAATATTAATACCTGATGCTCCCAATACCTTTCTGATTCCCATTTCTTTGTTTCTTCTGGCAATACTTAATGTTACAATACCCAATACGCCCAATAACACAATCATTAATGACACCACGGTGGCTATCCTCGCAGCCTTTTGCATTTGCTGCTCTGTTTCATACAACTGCGCCAGGCTAACGTCCAGGAACTGAAAATCAAAAGGCGCATCCGGAAATATCGTCTGCCATTTCTCCTGTAATGCGGCTATTTGCTGAGACGTATTCCCTGGATTTAACCGGAACGAAAGATAGCGGTATATAGGAATTGCCTGTACAGGCGTATACAGAATAGGAGAAATTGCGTCCCGCAAAGTACCGAAATGAAAATCACGTGTAACACCTCCCACATATACCACCTGGCTAGAATTATAGATACGCACCGGCTTATTCATCGCTTCTGCCGCTGTTTTCCACCCCAATGCACGCGCGGCCGCCTCATTGATAACTATTTTTGCTGAATCTGCTGATGTTCCGGAGTAATAGGTACCCGCACTCATTTTAATACCATAGGTAGCTAAGAATCGCTCGTCAGATATAATGGATGTGGCGGATATAGCAGTACTGGAATCATTCTCCGGTTTATAAATCATATTGCTACCACTACTCCATCCATTCAACATTTCATAGGAAAAAGAGGCATCTTTTATTTCCGGCATCGCACGAAACTCGTCCCTCATTTTTTCCATGTGTTGCACGCCGGAACTGGTCCAGTCCCGCGGTACAGGTGTTGTGATCACTCTTTCCTTATCGTAGCCCAGGTTGGAATGGAAAAAGAACGACACCTGTTTGTCTATTACAATAGCAGCAATAAATACTACTATCGCCGTTACAAACTGAACGGTGATAAGACCACGCCTGAATAATAACTTCTCCTGAACATTTTTCAACTTCCCTTTTAACGCGGTTACAGAAGGTTGAGCAGACAATACAAATGCAGGATATACACCCGCAAGTGCTCCCGTAAACAGGATAATCCCCACCGGTAAAATAGCAAACCATGCAGGGAAGGACGATAACCCGGGAATCTCCTTTCCTATTACCTGTCCAAATAAAGGCCTTAACAAAACGAATAATAATAATGATACTGCAAAAGAAAAAGTAACCACCAACACAGACTCCGTGATGAACTGAAATACCAACTGTAGCTTCTTACCTCCCATGGCCTTTCTTACGCCTATTTCTTTCAATCTCGTTAAAGAATTTCCAATAGAAATATTAACGAAATTGATGATGGCCATGAGTAGAATAAATATAGCAACGAATGAAAAAATGGTAATCATTTTCCCTGCCAATCCCTTATTCAAACCCATGTAAACATCTTTCAATGCCTCAGGATATACCTGTAGCACTTTTTGCAATTCCGGGGTTACATTCGTTTTCATCAGTGTTGCAATAGCCGCTTTCAGCTGCTCAGGATTTGCACCTGGCTTCAGTAACACATAATCTATAATGTTGGTTGATTGCCAACTCTGAAAACTCTGCTCCCGCCCAAAATACCTGAGACTGGCTGGCCCAAGGAATACCTCATTCTCCGGTTTACTATAATTTGTGATGGTATTAAAAGGCAGATCTTTGATAACTGCTGTTACTTCAAAATCATCATTCTTCCCATCAAACGATTGTATCTTCAACAATTTCCCCACCACGTCCGTCTTACCAAAAAATCGTTTCGCCCTCTTCTCGGTAATTACTACTGCATTAGGCTTATCAAAGGCTGTACGCGGATCTCCATATGCTACGGGGAAATTAAATACATCAAATAACGTGGCATCTCCGGGATGTACGCCTTCCCGATAATGCTTATCTCCCACCGATACAACGGTAGTAATACCATCATGACCATATGCTTTGTCTACAATGGACGGATAATTATCGTGCAATGATTTTGTTAGCGATCCTAACGTTGCAAATTCTACTCCTTTATCCGGGTTAGCCCATTTACTTTTCAGCAAATAAATACGGTCATTATCTTTCACAAATCTATTTACCTGTAATTCTCCCCATGCATACGCACCTATCAATAATACAAAGGTGATTCCTATCGACAATCCCCAGATATTTACCATCGCAAAAAACCTATTCTTGACAATGCTTCTCCAGGCAACAAGGAAGTAGTTTCTTATCATAAGGCAGTTATATGTAGTGCGTCCGTTTTCCGCTAAAAAAATGCCGCAAGGTAACAAATTGATAATCAATAGAATATTATCCTTTCGGTTGTCCGATAATGTACAATGGCTGTCCAATTATGTACAAGCATCCCCTGGCAAAAAAATATACCCGGCAGGTACACCCTTTCTTTTTATTTGTATTTTGTACGCTTATTCCTCGTTAGTAAATATTAAAATAAAATATGAAAAAAACTCTGGTGTTATGCCTCATATTGCTGAATTTCCGGCTCTCAGCACAAAATATCCGTATTGCTACACAGCATACCAGCCTGGTTTATGGCGTAAATAAAGACGGACGCCTGATACAACAATACTTTGGGCAATCCATAGCTCCCTCTCAGGCGGATACCGCCGCAAAAGGCAAACAGGAAGCTTATGTCACCGCTGGCATGGAAAGCCTCCTCGACCCCGCTATCCGCATCGTGCACAGCGATGGTAATCCTTCCCTGGAATTGAAATACATTTCCCACGAATCTGCTACCCAGCAAAATAATAATGTAACGGCCACCACTATTACATTGAAAGATCCCGTGTACCCGGTAACCGTTATCCTTCACTTTGAAACATACTTTAAAGAAGATATCATTAAAACCTGGACAGAGATAAAGCATACAGAGAAAAAGCCAGTGCTGGTAACTGCTTACGCCTCCTCCATGCTACATCTTACCTCTGATAAATACTGGCTGACCCAATTTCATGGCGACTGGGCCAAAGAAGTAGACATGCAGGAACAATACCTCACTACCGGCATGAAAATTCTTGACAGCAAACTGGGCACCCGCGCTAATATGCAGCAATCGCCCATGTTCTTACTCTCTCTTCATCAGCCGGCAGAAGAAGAAACCGGCGAAGTACTGGCGGGAACACTTGCCTGGACCGGGAATTTTAAATTTGGTTTTGAGGTAGATGAACAAAATAAATTGCATCTCAACGCCGGTATTAATCCCTACGCCAGCGACTATACGCTGCAACCCAATGAAATATTTACCACGCCGGCATTCCTGTTCACCTTATCCGCCCAGGGAAAAGGGCAAGCCAGCCGCAACTTCAACCGCTGGGCACTGGATTACGGAGTATTGGACGGTCGTGGCCCCCGGTTAACCCTACTGAACAACTGGGAAGCTACCGGCATGGATTTTAATGAGCAACGCCTGGTTGGACTCTTTAGTGGTACCAAAAAGCTGGGAGTAGATATGTTCCTGCTGGACGATGGCTGGTTCGCCAACAAATATCCCCGCAATGCAGATAATGCAGGGCTGGGTGACTGGGAACCCAATACCACCAAGCTTCCACACGGACTGGGATACCTGGTACAGGAAGCAGAAAAACAAGGTATTAAATTCGGTATCTGGCTGGAACCAGAAATGGTAAATCCCAAAAGTGAGCTGTATACCAAACATCCTGATTGGGTACTTCGCCTCCCTAACCGCGCAGAAAATTACTATCGCAATCAAATGGTACTGGACCTCACCAATCCCGCTGTGCAGGACTTCGTGTATAGCATTGTTGATAAAACCCTGGCCGATAATCCGGGCATCGCTTATATCAAATGGGATTGTAACCGCATGCTTACCAATGCCTGGTCTCCCTACCTGAAAGAAAAACAAGGACATCTCTTTATAGATTATACCCGCAGCTTTTACAAAGTTCTGGACAGGGTCAGGGCCAAATATCCTCACCTGCCTATCATGCTCTGCTCCGGTGGCGGTGGTCGTACCGATTATGGTGCCCTTAAATACTTTACTGAATTCTGGCCCAGCGACAATACAGACGGACTGGAAAGGATTTATATCCAATATGGATACTCTCACTTTTTCCCGTCCAATACCATGGCAGCCCATGTTACCAATTGGGGGCATCAATCGCTGAAATTCCGCACAGATGTGGCGATGATGGGAAAATTAGGCTATGATATAAAAGTAGATGACTTCCCCCCACAAGAGTTGCAATTCAGCCATGATGCGGTAGAAACGTATAGGCGTATCAGTGATATTGTATGGCATGGAAATCTTTACCGCCTGGCTTCTCCTTATAAAGAAAACAGAGCCATATTTCAATATATCAGCGATGATCAGAAAAAAAGTATCCTGTTTAACTACCTGATGAATGTGGCCAAAAATGATGTATTCGCACCGGTAAAGTTACAGGGATTGGATCCTCATAAAAATTATCACGTCCGTGAAATCAATCTGTTTCCCGGAAGCCGCTCTCCGTTTCATTTTGAACAGTTGTATAGCGGAGATTACCTGATGAAAGAAGGCCTGCAGTTAACTGGTCATGGACAGTCACTTACCAGCAACATTATTGAAATTACTGCTGAATAATTTTTGACAAAAATAAAGGTCCCTGGTTCTTATAGCATCAGGGGCCTTTATTTTTGGTGAAGTGTCTTCATTGATTCAGTATCTTCAGTGCATCAAGGCGCCCATGAATGCGCCGTGTGGATGATAAAAAGCGGTATAACCATTTACGCGAAAAGGCGTTAATAATATATCTCACTAATAATTTATGAAAACGCTTATCGGCTATCTTACGGGTACAGAATGGCACCCCTACATTAAAATAGGCAGCAGTGTTTTGCTGGTGCTTATTTTTGTTGGACTGGTAGCCACTATTCTGCTCGAAAACCGCAACCCGGTAAAGGCAGTTGCATATATTCTCCTACTGCTATTTATTCCTGTTTTAGGGCTGATTGTATACTATTACCTGGGGCGTGACCTGCGAAAGAAAAGACGCTTTACCTTAAAAGGTAGTAAAGATGAAGCATTGTTTTCCCGATACTGGGAGTCGCAACGACCGCAGATAGAGCAAATGCAGGTGGAGCTGCGAAAACAGGCAGGAAATAAACAGGAACTCTCTGCCATGCTATTAAACACCCGGCAGTCTATCCTGAGTAAAAATAACCAGGTACAGTTGCTGATCAACGGGGAAGAAAAATTCCCGGCCGTTTTTAGTGCGTTGCGTGCTGCCAAACACCACATTCACATAGAGTATTATATGATTTCGGCAGATGATGTGGGCAATGAAATCACGGAAATTTTGATCGAAAAATTAAAGGTGGGCGTACAGGTACGTTTACTCTACGATGATATGGGAAGTGACCGTATCCGCGATATCCCGAAACGTCTGAAAGAACATGGCGCCAACGTATTTCCCTTTTCCCCTGTGCTGGTCGATTTTTATCTGAATGCCAACTACCGCAATCACCGTAAAATAATTGTAGTAGACGGTACGATAGGTTTTGTGGGTGGCATCAACCTGGATGAGCGCTACATCAACAATGGCAAACATGCTACTTTCTGGCGGGACACCCACCTACGCATTGAAGGCGACGCGGTAAACATCCTCCAGTTGCAATTTCTGATGAGCTACCGTTATTGCAGTAAAGAAGTATTTCCTTTCGCGGAGCCATACTTTGGCCGGTCTGCATTGACGGGCACCTGCTTTACTGACATCGTTGCCAGTGGTCCTGATTCAGAATGGCCGATAGCTATGCAAAGCATTCTGATGGCAATTAACATTGCCAAAAGGAGAATCCGTATCAGTAATCCATATTTTATCCCCACAGAAGAGTTGCTGACAGCCTTGCAAATGGCTGCCCTGGCGGGTAAAGATGTGCAATTGATGTTACCGTTAAAAGGTGACTCTTATATTGTACAACATGCAGCGCTTTCGTATATAAAACCTTTACTGGCTGCCGGTGTCAAAATATTTTTTTATACCCGCGGCTTTATCCATGCTAAAACCATGGTTATTGATGATAACCTGGCCTGGGTTAGCTCCGTTAACTTCGATAACCGCAGCTTTTATCTGAATTGCGAAATCGGTGCCCTGATCTACGACCAGGAAGTAGCCGGCAAATTAAACCGGACGTTTGAAGATGACCTTTTGTATTCAGTTCCGGTGCAGGAAACCCGGTGGAATAGGCGCAATCTTGTCAAACGGTTTATGGATGCCTTATGCAGGCTCCTCACACCGCTGTTGTAAGGGCCCTAATTCTTGTCTTCGTCCAGGTCAAGGAACTCTCCGTTATCTTCTTCGAGATCTTCGTGTCTATCGCCTCCTATGCTGTAAATATTATTTTCCTCATCTTCTTCCCCAATATTTTCTTCCTCATCATCCAATTCTGCTCCCGGTACATCCAGGTCATCTCCTACTTTATCTTCCCGCCAGGTTTCTTCCTGCTCATCTGTCGATTTTTCAGCAGGCTTCCTTTTTTCAGCAGGTAATTCACTATTATGACGGAAAGAACCAGTTACCTGGTCCATATCTACATCTACTTCATGATTACGATTTCGTTTGCTCATGATATCTTCTCCCGCCGGATATTCCGGATAACCTGGAAATTCTTCCTCTTCGTTTTTTTCCGATTTGGAATTTCCCTTACCTGGTTTGTTATCTTTATTACTCATAATCATATCTTTTAATGTGGAAAACGCAGAAAATGCCGTGCCACTTAAGCAGCAGACATGCCATTATGAAGATAACAATGTACTATAGTGATTGTTTAGCGCGGTTTGTCAGCCATTAGCGCTTTCTGCTCAACAGGTTTAATTGGAAAGATACGCCGGCAGAGTATAGTTTCACCTGTCCCAATCCTACCCCACGCAGTGGAATTTTGGCATAAGGCTGCACACCAATCACCAGGCGTCTTCCCGCAGGATGTTGATATAATGCGCCTACATTTAAAATAGCCAGGTAATGCTGGTTTTGATTCTCTACTGTTTTTTCCCAATTCGGGGTGTATTTGTAGATATACTGATACTGTTCTTTCAGCATGAAGTAGTTCGATAGGCCAAGTGTGGCGCTTACGGTATTATTATTCTTCTGTAAGAAAGTGTAATTCATATTCACAGGAATATCAAGCACATCACAATTCGCATTCACTTTCACGAGGCCATAAGGAACATAACCGTTGCTGTTATAGTCTTTACTTGTGGCACCATATAGCTTTTTGCTGTATACAGCGCCGGTGGTAATAAACCAGCGGTTATTAAAATAGTAATGTGCAAGTACGCCGGCATTAAAACCTGCTTTTCCATAATTAAAGGAAGGCGCCACATTCAGATCCGGCCCAAGCGTAACACCTACATACAGCCCTTTATTGTTAATTTTCCTTCTGGGAATTTTATTACTTACATCCGGTGGAATACTTGTATCTACAGGTATTTCATGAATGTTGCCAATTTTCGTATAGTCGTTTACGTTATTTATTGTTTTTGTCTTGATTAAGTTGAGTTGATAGGATGAAGTAGCTACTTCAATTTCCTTATTTGTTGTAAATGTTGTTGCTGATACAATATTATTGCCTGGTACAATATGGCTGCTTGTGTTTATATTTTTCTTAGGAAGATGAATACTTTGTTTGCCTGCATCTGCAGTAGTGTTCTTAATCTTGTTTTGGGAAGATGGAAATGCGCCCGACAGATTTGATGCTTCATTTTGTGACTCATTTGCAATAACAGGCATGGCAGCCTTTGAAGTGGCAGTTGATTGACCAGCTATAGATTCCCTGGAAGGAACGGTTGCCACTTTATTAAAATTATTTCCGGCAGATGGGTGTTCAGCAGCGTTGTTCCGTGGCTTCATATCACCGGACTGAATAATCCACCAGCCAATACCTCCCAGCAGTGGTACCAGGAACAGCCACCACCACCAGCCACCGGGGCGCTTTTTGTTGTCCCCGGCATCCAGCAGTGATTCCATTTTTGACCAGGCGTCCTGATCAAAAGGAATATCAGCTTCGTTCAGCTTCTTACGGATGCTATTTTCAAATGCTTCACTCATTTTTGTATAAGGGCATATTTACGTCTATCCCATCAATAGTACTAATGGATGATTTCGTAATTCTTTCTTTCAATATTTTCTTTGCTTTGAATAGGTTTGATTTAGAAGTGCCTTCCGATATACGCAGCATGGCTGCTATTTCCTGGTGCTGGAATCCTTCCATAATGTACAGGTTAAATACAGTTCTATAAGCAGGAGGCAATGCCTGTACATGTTTCAGTAACTCTTCATAGGATAGCTTATCTATAATTTTTTCATCCGTTCCAGGCTCTGGTATCTGGCTGATATCATCCACAAACACCAGCTTCTTCTTACTCCTCAAAAAATCGATGGACGTATTCACCATGATTTTAGCCAACCATGTTTTAAATGGCCTGCTGGTATCGAATGAATGAATGTGTTGAAATATTTTAAGGAATCCGTCATTCATAATCTCAACCGCTTCTTCCCGATTTTGCGCATACCTCAAACAGATGCTTAATCCGTATCCAAAAAAGTTACGGTATAACGCTTCCTGACTGCTGCGTTCTTTTCTGCAGCAACCGGCAATCAGATCATTCATATTATTCAGCTCCTGCACAAAAATATTCTTGTCTGCTTTTTAGATATTAAATGCGTTATGGCCGTTTTTTGAAAATGACTATTTGATTTTGGTTTTTAGAAAATCAAATTCATTATAAATACGATGAGCGGAAGAGAAGGGTTGCTTTTAGCTAAAAATAATGTTTTTCTTTCAAAAAACGCATTTTTAGCCCCATTAAGGAACACAACCTCGTTTTGAATATATTTATCCAACCTTTAAGAGATATTTGAAATTCACCCCCTTTCTGAAGGTCGTTTTTTGAGCATTTTGCACTTTTTTTTGTCATTTTAGCCTATTTTGACAAAAAAAGAAAGCGGATAAACTGTAAAACAATTTATCCGCTTTCAACATTTTAGCTCTTATTATCGTCCCATATATACCATCAGGATTTGTACATCGCTTGGATTTACTCCACTTATGCGACTTGCCTGACCTAAAGTATGCGGGCGAATTTTATTGAATTTCTGTCTTGCTTCATTTGATAAAGAAACCAGTTTGCTGTAATCAAAATTCGAAGGGATTACGAGGTCTTCCAGTTGACTCATTTTCTGCACCAGTTCATTTTCCTTTTCAATATACACGTCGTACTTGATCTGAATTTCTGCTTGCTCCAAAGTGTCTTTACTAAATTCTGCAAGTGCGGCTCCTATTTTAGGGACCTGTTCCTTCATGGAAAAGATGTCCAGGTTAGGACGTAATAATATCTGGTAAGCCTTCTGTTTTTGTGTCAATGCAGCAGAAGATCTGTCTTCCAGCAATGCGCCAATTTCTTCTTGCTCTACCGAAATTTCCTTCAGAATACGTTTTATTTTCTCTACACCTTCTTTTTTCGCCTGCACTTTCGCCATCCTTTCTTCGGAAGCGAGCCCCATTTTATAGCTTCTTTCGGTTAAGCGCAAGTCTGCATTATCCTGGCGAAGTAACGTTCTAAACTCGGCCCTGGAGGTAAACATGCGATAAGGTTCTTCCGTTCCTTTATTAATCAGGTCATCTATTAATACACCGATATATGCTTCGCTTCTTTTCAAAACAAATGGTGCTTCCTCTTTTGCTTTCAGGTGGGCATTGATACCAGCCATAATACCCTGACATGCCGCTTCTTCGTATCCGGTGGTACCGTTTATTTGTCCGGCGAAGAAGAGGTTTTGTACATGCTTTGTTTCCAGGGAAAACTGCAATTGGGTTGGTGGAAAGAAATCATATTCAATGGCATATCCAGGTCTGAACATCCGGCAGTTTTCAAAGCCAGGTACCAGGCGTAATGCCTTCATTTGAACGTCTTCCGGCAAAGAGGTGGAGAACCCATTTACATAAATTTCAACGGTATCCCATCCTTCTGGTTCCACAAATAACTGGTGTCTTTCTCTCTCCGCAAAGCGATTGATTTTATCTTCAATGCTTGGGCAATATCGAGGTCCTGTTCCCTGGATACGACCCTGGAACATAGGCGATCTGTCGAAACCGGTGCGTAACATTTCATGCACGGCTTCACTAGTATAAGTAATCCAGCAACTTCTTTGTTGAGCCGGTTTTATGCGTTCAACGTCCAAATAGGAGAAGCCTACAATCTCATCATCACCAGGTTGTTCTTCCATTTTGGAATAGTCCAAACTACGACCGTCAATGCGGGGAGGTGTGCCTGTTTTCAAACGATCGCTTTCAAAACCGAGAGCAACCAGCTGTTCAGTAATGCCTGTAGCAGCTTTCTCAGCTACCCTGCCACCACCAAATTGTTTATCTCCAATATGTATCACTCCATTCAGGAAAGTACCGTTAGTCAGTACTACCGCCTTTGCCTGGATCTCATGACCTAAACCGGTAATCACACCATGGCATCGTCCATCTTTTACCAATAACCCCTTAACCATGTCCTGGTAGAAGTCGACGTTGGGCGTTTTCTCCAATGCTTCCCGCCATTTTGCAGCAAACAGCATGCGGTCGTTTTGGGTGCGGGGACTCCACATAGCGGGTCCCTTTGAACGGTTCAACATCCGGAACTGGATCATTGATTGGTCCGTAACAATCCCAGAATAACCCCCCAAGGCATCTATTTCTCTTACAATTTGTCCTTTTGCAATTCCACCCATAGCAGGGTTACAGCTCATTTGAGCGATGGTTTGCATATTCATGGTCACCAATAAAACTTTGGAGCCCATATTAGCAGCAGCGGCAGCGGCTTCACAACCAGCATGTCCTGCGCCTACAACAATGATATCGTATGATGGAAACATAATAACTTTAGAAAGTGCAAAATTACGTAGAAGAAGGGAGATTGTTTTGAGAAAGTGGAATGTTCCACGTGGAACATTCCATAGTGGTTTTTTAAAGCCGGATCATCCCCAATATTTAATGTTCCACGTGGAACATTCTTAGCAATTCTAAGAAAGGTAGTTTGACCAATTACTACCAATCCCTACTCTTTTATTTAGATCTATTACATGATACCTGTCCTTCTGTAAATAATTTACTTCATACATCAATATAACTTCATCCGTGAAAGGCATCGGTGTATAAATTTTATAATGAATCAGTCATGCTACTTCTCCCCAGGATTATTGATTATGCTTCCCCAAAAGAGACCACAAAAAATTACCTGGGCAATCTCATCTCTATTAATGCTACCCATCCAATACATACTCCCAAAATCGAAACTCCATTTGAGATCGTCAAGTCCGTTTTTCAAGATTTGTTTCACCAGGCACCAATATTATTTCAAATACGAGATCCTCTCTTTTATAACTATATAATAAATGACCACAGTTATTTCAAGAAGTTTATGCGGCCTCCTAAATGTTATGCTCCTCCCAATTCAACACCTCTACATCAATCTGTAACTATCTCCTCTCCCTATCATCTTAAATTAATCATAGAAAGGCCGGCTTGCTTAGGGTTATGCCATTTTTATATTCCAATGTTCCACGTGGAACATTCCTATCCCAATGAAAAAGCAAAGCAGCAATATCCACGATTAGAATATTGCCGCTTCAAAATCATTTAGCGAGCTGTAAAAAAGAGAATGTTCCACGTGGAACATTATACCTTAACTACCTAAAACCAAAAATGTTCCTTTCGGAACATTCTATTATTGCAAGCCGGGACAAAATCACTTCTTAAAATACTTTTCCAGGTATTCATCTTCCTTACTCCTCATCAAGGCAGCATCTTTCTTACTCTTATCCTTAAATCCGCACAAATGTAATGCACCATGAAAAATAACACGATGCAACTCCTGGCTAATCGATACTTTGAACTTCTCCGCATTATCTAATACCCTATCTATACTGATATAGATTTCCCCTTCCGTAACCGCTGGATCCTCTCCTATTTCAAAGGTTACAATATCAGTGTAAGTATCGTGCTGTAAGAATTGCTTATTAATCTCTAATAAATACGCATCAGAACAGAAAACAAAATGCAAACTTTTCAAACCCTGACCTTCCACAGAGAAAAGCTCAGCCAGGAATACTTTCAATCTCCGCTTTTCTTTCAAATAATCTTTTACCTCGTGCGATGTAAATTGAATTGCCATTTAAACTAAAAAAATTAAGTGGATGTAAAAGTAAAATGAAATTTTGGATTGAACGACCTTTCTTTTTGCATATTGGGCTTACAAGGGTACCTTTGCTTATCATTCATGAGTGAGTTTCCCAATTGTCCCGGAACAAAGTTTAAACAGATTAATAAGCAGGAAATGAAAAAGGGCATTATAAAATTATCTTCGCTGACAACAGGAAAAAGCGCAATTATTATAGAATTCGAAAAAGACGACCTTCATATTAAGCTGATGGAAATGGGCTGCGTACCAGGTGAAACAGTAAAAATTGAAAAGATTGCTCCACTGGGAGATCCTATTTCCATTATGGTGGCTGGGTATAATTTATCGCTTAGAAAAACAGAGGCAGATCATATTTGGGTAGAGGAAATTTAGTTTCCTCTATTCCATTTCATAGTTAACCCCACAAATCCAGACTCCATTCTCCCCTCATTCCTAATACAGGAACAAAAAAAAGCCGGTTTAATTTAAGAAAAACAAAAAATTTTTTTTCATTTTCCACATTTTCCGATAATAAAACGCCTAAAAACTCGAGGAAAATCATTTTTTATCCACAGAACTATATTTTCAAAAAAAAATTTCACTTTTTATACATCCTGTGATAAAAAAGCAGTTTTTTCCACATTTTGTGTATCATCCTATGTAAAAAAAGACTTTTTAAGAAGAAAAATCAGCCTTTTTTCCACATTTCGAAGGAATAAGAGCAAAAAAAAATTTCACCTTAAAGAAAGTTCTTACTTATTCACATATTTTGCCTGTTAATTCCAAAAATCTCGATTCAAAAATTAAAACCTCCCTCACTTTCTCATTTTTATCGCCGGGCTACACCTTACATTTATTCTGAATCACGAGACTGCTCTAAAATTCATACTAACTACCTTTCCCGTAAGAAAAATAAATATTGAAACCTCAACGGGTGAAAAATCCCACGACAATCCTCCAAAAATTATGATCTCACCATTCTCCCGGTAAATTCAATAATATTAAAATCTCATGCGCTTACCAATCCCCCGAGATTTCAACCAATTCCAAATTCCTTCACTACCCACGGATTATTTTAGCACATCCAAATCTCAACGCATTCATAGTGCCGGCTCATTAGGGTCTCAAAGTTTAATTCCGACGACAGCCGAAAACGATGGCAAATATCAAAATGTCAGCGGCTTGCAAAGGCGCTGACATTTCAATTAATTTACTTCCACCAGTAAATATGTCAATTCATTAAAAATATCCTATTCTCAACTCACTCCTCTGGCGCTGAGATTCGCCTAAAATCTACGATTCACAAAGGAATACAGTCGGCATTTCAAATATCAAATTCTCAGCGCCTTATCTATGCCATGAGATTTCGATGAAAATCATTTTCTTCCACTTCTTTACCGAAACCAAAAAATATTGAATTCTCAGCGCACTACGAACCGGCTGAGAATCAAACAAAAAACCAACCTACAAGGATACCCCAATACACACCTAATTCTCAGCGCACTACAAGAGCTTTGAGAATTGAATGAATTACCGAACCACGGGGTACCCCAACGATTTGATAAAATATTCGATTCTCATCGCCTTCGAAAAATCGAAGCTGACACCTATTTGAATCTCTACATCTGCGTTAAAAAGAGCAGACTGAAGCCTACCTGGTAGAAAACTCTGCTTCAAAAATGAGGGATAAACAGGGCCAAATCAAAAAGAAAGGAAAAAATAAGCGCTTTGAGAATGCGCTGAAATGAAGGAACCCGGCATTACCCAGGGAAAACAAAAAATAATTAAATCTCAAGGCCTTTAAAAAAAACACGCTCAGGCCATCATAAAACAAAAATCTGCACAGCTATTCACTGAAAAGTCAAATATGCCGCTCTCACAAGACTATAAGGGCGCTGACAATTTAATATTTGAATAAATCCTTCACCTACCCAATACAAAAAATAAAAATTAAATTCTCAGCGCCTTAAAAATTAAATTCAACACGTTTTCAACATCAAATTTTACAACTTTCCATTTTCCCACATTTCATTTTCTAAGTAAAGAGTGCGGAAATCTATAAAATATACGATTCTCAAAGGCCTTATAACACGCTGAGAATTAATCGATTCGTATACAAATACGAAGGCCGTGAGAATATTACATTCTCACGGCCTTCGTTATGTTCAGTATTTATTATTACTAATAAATAATATTCAAATAATAATGAAAATCAAATAGTTATATTAAAGTCCAGCAGCTGCACTGATCGCTAACATTCGCTCAATTGGCTTTTTAGCGGCTATTCTCAGGCTTTCTTCCATTGTAATTTCCGGCTGTTCGTATTCCATACACAGGTACAATTTCTCCAGCGTATTCAATTTCATGTGTGGACAGTCGTTACATGCACAGGCATTATTGGGTGGAGCTGGTATAAAAGTTTTTCCAGGATTTTCCTTTTGCATCTGGTGCAGGATCCCGGTTTCCGTTACTACGATATATTCCTGCGCATCATCCCGGTGACTAAACTTCAGCAACCCAGTGGTAGAACCGATGTAATCTGCAATGGCCAAAACTGCTGGCTCACATTCCGGATGCGCTATCACCTTGGCTTTCGGGTGACGAATTTTCAATTTTGTGATCTTTTCCAGGGAAAAAATCTCGTGTACCATGCAGGCGCCATTCCATAACACCATATCCCTACCCGTTTTTTTGATCAGATAAGCCCCTAAATTCCTGTCAGGTGCAAAGATGATCGGCTGGTTGTGAGGGACGCTTTCGATGATTTTCTCGGCATTAGAGCTCGTGCAAATGATATCGCTGAGTGCCTTGATACCCGCAGAGCAGTTAATATACGAAATCACGATATGGTCAGGGTAACGGTCTCTAAACTTCTTAAACAGCTCCGGAGGTGCGCTATCAGCCAATGAACACCCTGCTTTAAGGTCCGGTAAAAGCACCTTTTTCTGTGGACTCAGAATTTTTGCAGTTTCCGCCATAAAGTGAACACCGGCAAAAACAATCATGTCGGCGTCTGTCTTGGCAGCCTGCTGACTCAGTCCCAAACTATCTCCGATGTAATCTGCGATATCCTGGATATCTGGTTCCTGGTAATAGTGAGCGAGTACAATTGCATTCTTCTTCTTTTTCAGATTTTCTATCGCTTCAAACAAATCCAGGGAGGGATCGACTGATATATCCAAAAATCCGTTGTGTTGCAAATTTTTTTTCGCTTCAGCGATTTCCATAATCATAGCTATATACTTCTTTAAATATTTAAAAGAAAAAGCCCACTACTATTAGGGCTGTGAATATGTGGAAATTAAATTTCCGGCTCGTGTACAAATGTAGTTGTTATTCCTTTTTACTACGCTTTCCACATGAAATTAACATGCTCTTTCCGCGTCATTACTGGATTTTCCTATTTTCATCCACATACGTGGATATCGTTGTTGGTGAAAATCTTTTTGGTCGACCCTGTATTAGGAAAATGTTAAAAGATGGCATTTACTATCCACAATTCACCTCTCATTTTTTTAAGGGTAAATTTAACCACAATAACAAAATTAGTTTTACCTGTGTGCAAAGGCACCTTTTCCCACGTTATTTTACGTTTTACAGGGGTTTTTGCACATCAATTGTGGAAAAGAAATGGATGGGAATGAAAAATGGTCAAAATGCATACACGCTTAAATTAGCCCTGTTTTATTCACAATTTTATGTGGATTCAGAAAACCTGGTTTTTAACATTTGTGAATAACCCTTTAATGTTATTTGCATCCCATTTTTATGAAAATACCAGCAACAGTCAGCATTTAAAAACATCAAAACCCGGGAAAAAAACAAGTTGTGAATAACCGCTTCATGTGGAAAACCTGTGGATCATACATAGTCCACAAAAGTGTTATACCATCCTGAAACCCTTTGCTGTATTGCGTTTCAAGCTTTAAAATACTCTTTTGCAGTTACAGTTATTTTATTCTATTTTTGCTATCCTTAAAAATGTAGACTATATAATATATGTCAGTAATTCAGAAAATCAGGGACAAGTACGCCGTCATGATCGTTGTAGTGATTTGCCTGGCTATTGTTAGTTTCCTGTTGCAGGATGCCTTTTTTGGCAAAAGTTCTCTCTCCCGTCGCAGTACAAGCGTGGGTAAAGTAAATGGTGAAGATCTGGACTTAGCAGACTATCAACGCCGTATCCAGGACGCAGAAAATGGCGCCCGTCAGCAAATGCCTAATATTGACGACCAAACACGTCAATATATCCGTGAACAGGTTTGGAACCAGTTTCTGAATGAACAAATCATGCAAGCTCAATACAAGAAATTGGGTATTGTTGTAACTGAAGCAGAAGTGGTAGACCAAATCAAGGGTAAAAACCCTAATCCGGTAGTTGTACAGCAATTTACACGTGATGGTCAGTTTGATCGTGCCGCTTTGCAACAAGCTATTTCACAGGCTTCCAGCAATCCTCAGATTCGCGAAGGTTTGCACCAAATGGAAAGCTACATTTCCAAATATCAGGAACAACAGAAGTACGTTACCCTTATTAAACAAGGTGTATACTACCCAAAATGGTTGGCAAAACAACAACAGGAAGATAATAGTCAATCTGCTACTGTTTCTTATGTAAGCGTTCCTTATGCTACTATTTCTGATTCTACTGTTAAAGTAACAGACGCTGAACTGAACCGTTTTATCCAGGATCACAAGCAACTGTTTAAAGTAGAAGAATCCCGTAAAGTTGAATATGTATCTTTCGATGCTATTCCTTCTGCAGTAGATTCAGCGGCAGCTATCCAACAGATTGTTGCCATGAAACAAGAACTCGATACCACTAAAGATGTTGCTGGTTTTATTAACCGTAACTCCGATATTAAATATTACGATGGTTATATTTCTAAGAACGAAGCTAAAGTTCCTCAGAAAGATTCTATCGTGAACCTACCTGTTGGTGCTATCTTCGGACCATATTATGATAATAACCTGATCGTATATGCGAAAATGGTTGATCGTAAAAATATGCCGGATAGCGTTAAAGTTCGTCACATCCTCATCGCTTCTTCTCCACAAATGGGCGTAGCAGATTCTGTTGCTAAAAAACGCGCTGATAGTATTGAAGTGGCTGTAAAAGGTGGCGCCGACTTTAAAGCACTTGTAAATCAATACAGTGATGATCCAGGTAGCAAACAAACTGGTGGAGAGTATGATTTAACTCCTTCTTCTCCATTTGTACCTGAGTTTAAAGAATTTGCATTTGATGGAACAAAAGGCCAGGTTAAGGTGGTGAAAACCCAATTTGGTTACCATGTAATGCAGATCATGGATCAGAAAAATATTGGTCCTGCTATTAAAGTAGCGTACCTCGGTAAATCTGTAGAAGCAAGTAAAGAAACTAATAACACTGCTTATAGCTCTGCAAGCGATTTCGCAGGTAAAGCCCGTACTGCTGCTGCTTTCGAAAAAACAGTACAGGAAGGTAAACTCAATAAGAAAATTGCAGACAACGTTCGCCCAATGGATTTCGTTATCCCAGGTATCGGACAAGCACGCGAACTGGTACGTTGGGCTTACGAAGCTAAGAAAGGCGACGCCAGCAACGTATTTACTTTCGATGACAAATATGTAGTTGCTATATTAACCAGCGTTCGTGAGGAGGGCACTGCTCCACTGGAAGACGTAAGACCTCGCGTGGAAGCGGAAGTTAAAAAGCACAAAAAAGCAGAACAAATTATGGCGAAACTGCAAACTCCGGCTAGCCTGGATGCTGCAGCAAAAGCTACTAATCAACCAGTGCTGAAAGCAGAAGGTGTAACTTTTGCTACACCATTTATCGCTTCTCTGGGCTTTGAACCACGCGTAGCAGGTGCTACTTTCAATAAGAAATGGGGTACTGCCAGCGTATCTGCACCTATCGAAGGAAATGCCGGAGTATATGTAATTAAGGTAGACAGCTTCGCGCCATCTGCTCAACCTGCTCAGGATATAGCTACTCAACAGGCTGCATACGAACAAGGTGTTAAATCTATGCTGGATCAGCAACTGTTTGAAGTGCTGAAAAAGAAATCTGATGTGAAAGATACCCGTGGTAAATTTTTCTAGACCGCTACATTTTTTACTGACATAAGAAGAAGGGACGCGTAATCGCGTCCCTTCTTCCATTTATAGCCTTTCCCCATCGTCCGGGCGACTTATTCACATTCCTGCACCGATATTCGTAAATTTGTATCCTTAACTAAGGACAAAATGGAAGAAATAATAAATAAAGTTGCACAGAGTGGATTGGAAACCATTGATCTGGAGGACTATTATCCACAAGGAGATACGGTGATTTTTGATATGAAAGATTACCTTTTCATGGGCCTGATCCTAAAGGAAAAGGATTTCCGGGCCTCCCTGAAGGAGCTCGACTGGGAACAATTCCGTGGAAAGAGTGTGGGGATCATCTGTAGCGCGGATGCCGTGATCCCATTATGGGCTTATATGTTGGTAATGACGGAGTTAGAACCCATTGCCACCTACGCTGCCTTCGGAGATGCTGAGTTTATTCACAAAACACGTTATCTGCAGAACCTGGCTAAAATAGATGTAGCCGCCTTTACTGATAAAAGAGTAGTAATTAAAGGGTGTGGGGATAAGCGTGTGGGAGAAATTGCCTATGCAGAAATAACCCGCCTGCTCCGCCCGGTTGTAAAGAGTATTATGTATGGTGAGCCTTGCTCTACCGTACCTGTTTATAAAAAGAAGGCTTAAAACCAGCCCCTTTTTCTGAATACCAGGATCATGAGCAACAATAATATGCCCATTCCTCCCAGCGTATAATAATACCCGTGTTTGGTTTCCAATTCAGGCATATAGTGGAAGTTCATCCCATAAATTCCGGCTAAAAGTGTTGGCGGAGCCATCAAAGTTGTTACTACCGCCAACACTTTCATGATTTCGTTCATTTTCAGGTTGAGTTGGGTATGATACATTTCCTGTAAGTTCAACACCATATCACGGTAGTTGTCGGCCAGATCGTTACATTGAACAATGTGATCGTACACATCTTTATAATATTTAGTTACTTTATCTTCCAGCAGATCACTTTCACTTTTGAGGAAACCGTTTACTAATTCCCTCACAGGAGCGATGGCTCGTTTAAATAAAAATACTTGTCGTCTTAAATAGTTGATCCGGGCCAATGTGCGGGTATTGGGCTGATGCTGCACCAGGTCTTCCATCATTTCTATTCTCTCTCCCAGTTTGTCCATCACTATAAAGTAGTTGTCCACAATTACGTCCAACAAGGCATAACATAGATAATCGGCGCCACCATTGCGGATCCGGGAGCCTTTCAGTAAAAGTTTGGTTCGTACGGGATCAAATACATCTCTGGTAGGATCTTCCTGGAAAGAAATCACGAAATTTTTGCCCAGTACAATGCTTACCTGCTCCATATCTACGGAAGAGGATTCACTATTGAAATAAATCATGGGAAGCACACAAAACATCCGGTCATTGATTTCATCCATTTTTGCCCGCTGCCCAACACTGAGTATATCTTCTTCCAGCAAAGGGTGTATTAGGAATTGTTCACAAATGGCGTGGATTTCATCTTTTTTAATACCATCCACATTGATCCAGCTAAGTTGTGAAGACTCCATGTATTTGAAAGTCTCCTCTACGTTATTCAGTGCTATTTCTGAACAAAGACTGGTATTATAATCGAAAACAGTGATTTTGCTCTTATCTGCCTGCTTCCGCAGGGCCACTCCTTCCGCAGGATTGAAATTCATGATACGCTGCTTCTTCACCTTGAATGGATTCAATACTTGTACTACGCCGGGAATAGGCAATTTATTTTTCAATGCCATATACAACAGATGTTATCAGGATTTAGCACCGAATTTAAAGCAAAAAATGGGTTAATAGCCGGAATTATGCCGGGTTGATAATAAAGAGCAAATGCCCCGGTTCTTCAGAAAATCGTCGTGTGTCTCATAAAATAAATGCGTAACATCAGTCCTATAGGGTATATAGACTAATTTAAATGGATATTAAACGCTTGTAGCATAGACCAATGGGCCGTTCATCTATTTTTAGGGAGATAAAAAAAAACGAGGACTTATCGTTTTCTCCGATATGCCCTCGTTTTTTCCGGCCAGTATATATGGCTGTTTAGAATTGTGGAAGTACTATTGTTGGCGGTGTACCTGTGGCAGGGCGTTCAAAGAGATCTCCATATTGTGCATTCGCAGGTTTGAAGCCACTATTCCAGAGATAGAACCAGCCATTTTCGGAACCACCGCCGTAATCGAGCCGGTCTTTGGCCTTAGCGGTAGCGTCATTACTAAATTTGGCCTTAGTGAGCTCTATCCATTCACCGGTATTGGTTTTAACCCAGTGATTACCGAAATAGCCTTTACGTCCGAGATGTCCATTTTCAAAAGAGAAGTTTTCCAGGAAAGAGTAAAGATGTCCCATGTATTTGCCGTCTTTAGGGGCTCTGAAACTGGCGATCAGCTTCCATTCTTTATGTTCCGGTACGTAGAAATAGGCTGTATAGGTGGTGGTGTTTCCCGTAGGTACGCTGTGCATCAGGAAACGATATGTTTCACCGGCTTTCCAGTTATATATCCAATGACTATGACCTCCGGTACCTTCGCCGCCAAATCCGCTGGCGTCTACACTGTCGCCCTTTGCCAGCATTACTACCTGGTCTTCATATTTTACCTTGCTACGTTCTTCTGGTTCTCCACCTGCATCCCAAACGGAGAAAATAATCCTTCTTTCGGTAGGAGAGTTTACCTGCATACCAAAATAGCCTCTGTGAAAACCACAGGACATGAAATAGGTACCCAGTTTATCTTCTCCTTCCGGCACTTTAATTTCTCCGTAAAACCATTCTACGTTCTTGCCTTCAGGAACGGGATAGTTTAAATGCACGGAAGCTGCACGGCGCCAGGGTTTGGCATTGAACTGAATATCTTTCGTAGCGGCGCCGGTAAGTGAAACGGCTTTAACATCGGCATATACCAAACCAGACTTCTCCACTCCTTTTAAAGAGACGCAATAGAAGCCTGGCTGCTTAATATTTGTTTGTAAAGCAGGAATAGTTATAAAATCATTATTGTTAGGAATGCTTATTGTTTTTTCTGTGCCATTAACTGATACACTTACCTTACTGGTGCCATCTGCTTTGGCCAGGAGTGCTACTTTGAGCGGACCTGTAGTGGCGGCATGAAAATAAAAGTTAACTGTGTTGCCGTTGCTGGTCCAGTTAATAACGCCTTTGTTATGGTTGATATCTACGTTTTCTTCTACCGGATCAGCGTAGGCGGCGAAGCCGGGAAGTTCTACGGCAGGAGCTTGTGCGAAAGTGTGATCAGCAGCCAGGCACAACGCCAGCAATGCTGAGAGAAGTGTTTTCTTGTTCATTGTTCTGTATTTGTATGTCAACAAATAAAAGCGCATCTGTTTCCAAATGCAATTTTGCCGGTAAAAAATTACAAACGAATGAGAATACCGGTTTCGGTAAGCGCAAGCGTCGCGGAAATGCGCAAATACCGGTTAGGTAGTGCTCAGCGATTAATGTAGCAGTAATGCCGGGAAACGGGTATTAATCAGGCTAAGCTGGTCAGTTATTTTTTCTTTTTCTTTTGTTTGTATTTCACCTCTACATTGGCAACACCCGTGTTAAGCATACCCAGTTTAGCGGCCGCTTTGTGAGACAGGTCAATAATACGTCCGGGTGCAAATGGGCCGCGATCGTTGATGCGTACTTTTACACTTTTGCCATTGGAAATATTCACCACCGTTACGCGCGTACCGAAAGGCAGTGTTTTATGCGCCGCGGTGAGCTGGCGTTGGCGGAAGGTTTCTCCGCTGGCAGTACGTTTACCATCAAAAGAGTCGGCGTAGTACGACGCTTTTCCCGTTTCAGTAATTTTCCGGCTACAGGAGGTCAGCGCTGTTATCAGTACAGCTAGTATCAATACAGTATTGCGATGCAATGGGGCAGGGATAGGTTTCATTGGTAGCAATTTAGACATGGTTATAAAAATAATCAATTTTTGGCGCTTTCAGCTGGAGGTAGCAGGTAATTGGGAAACAGTGTGTTTAAGCATAGCCGGCACCAGGAGCTTGTGAAAGGGTTTTACAAAGAAGAAATAAATTTTGCCCCAAAGGTTATTGTAGTGTACAATAGTAGTGCAGATTAACTGTTGTTGGGTTGCTTGTTGTTGTAAATAAAGAGATACGCGGAAGTCGAGATGTTTATCGTTCTCTCCCAATATTATTTCGCGGTCATTTTTCTCCAATATTTTGAATATGCCGAGCTGATCACCGCAATTGAATGTCTGAGGGCGATGGCGGGGTAAATTGCTACTGGTTTTAAGTCCAAAAATCCCCACTATTTGATCTCTCCATTTCATCAATTGCCTGACCCACCGGGGCGAGGTTGTGACGAAGGCAATGCCTGTTTGCATTATAGTTACCGGCTGTGGCGAAGCGATGTTAGCCGCAAAGGTGTCCTGGTAGTGAATAGTGGCTGCTTGCTTGTACAGCAGGGAGTTGGTGGGCAGGGTGGGTTTTAAAACACTCATACAGCATTGGTTTTCTACTGTAAAATTAAGGTTATCCGGGATGGTTTCCATGGCCTGTTTATTGAACAAGGGAAGATGAACAATGTGCGTTGGAAGCTGTTTTATCATTCATCTTTATAAATAAAAAAATATGGCAAAACTTGTAGCAGATCAGTTAGTAGAGATGTTGGTCGGCGCTGGTATTCAACGTATATACGCAGTTACCGGGGATAGCTTAAATCATATCAACGACGCTGTGCGACGTGACGGTCGTATTCAGTGGGTACATGTAAGACATGAGGAAGTAGGGGCTTATGCCGCTGGTGCTGAAGCGCAGTTGAATGGACTGGCCTGTTGCGCCGGCAGTAGTGGTCCCGGGCATGTACACCTGATTAATGGCTTGTATGATGCGCACCGGTCGGGTGCTTCGGTGTTAGCGATTGCTTCTACCTGTGCTACCAACGAGTTTGGGAGTGATTATTTCCAGGAAACTAATACCATTAAGTTGTTTGCTGACTGCAGTTGTTATAACCAGGTGGCGAGCACCGCAGAGCAGGCGCCCCGAATGATGCAGGCAGCATTACAACATGCGGTACATAAGCATGGGGTAGCTGTATTGGGCTTACCGGGAGATGTGGCGGCCGCTGATGCCAGGGACATTCCTACTGCTACGAGGTTATATCATCCACGTCCCGTTATTTGCCCCTCTCCCGCTGAATTGAAGGAACTGGCGGACATATTGGATGGCGCGGAGAAAATAGCTATTTACTGCGGATTAGGCGCAGTGCCGGCACATGACGAAGTGGTTGCCCTCTCGCAGTTGTTAAAGGCGCCGGTAGCCTATTCTTTTCGGGCTAAAATGGGTATTCAATATGATAACCCCAATGAAGTTGGCATGACCGGCCTTTTGGGGCTGGCATCCGCCTATAAAAGTATGCATGAGGCAGATGTGTTATTGTTGTTAGGTACGGATTTCCCTTACACACCATTTATGCCGGCAAAAGCTAAAATTGTGCAGATAGATATTCAGCCGGAGCGGCTGGGGCGGAGAGCTTCGCTGGAACTAGGGCTTTGCGGAGACATCAGGGATACCCTGAAAGCATTGCTCCCATTATTGAAAACACATACAGCAACGGACTTCCTGGAGGAAATGAAGGCATTTTACCAGGAAGTGAAAAAGAAAATGCAAACCTATGTAGAAGACAGGGGGAAAGAAGATGCTATTAGCCCGGAATATGTAGCAGCAACGCTAAATAAATTCGCGGCAGATGATGCCATTTTTACGGTGGATACCGGTATGACAAACGTTTGGACGGCGCGGTACCTGGAGGGAACCGGAAAGCGGACATTATTAGGATCGTTCAATCACGGCTCTATGGCCAATGCTATGCCTCAGGCCATAGGCGCCGCTTTTGCGCAGCCGGGAAGGGAAGTGTTTGCCTTGTGTGGAGATGGTGGGTTAACTATGTTGCTGGGCGATTTGATGACGATTAAACAATACACGCTCCCAATAAAGGTGATTGTATTTAACAACCGTGCATTAGGCATGGTAAAGCTGGAAATGGAAGTGGCCGGACTACCAGACTGGCAAACAAATATGGTTAACCCGGACTTTGCCGCCGTAGCGGTGGCGATGGGCTTTACCGCATTTACTATTCATAAGCCGGAAGAAGTGGAAACAGTGTTATCACAAGCCATTAAAACGGACGGACCGGTATTGGTAAATGTATTTACGAATCCGGATTCACTGGCAATGCCCCCCAAAGTAGAATTTGCACAAATGAAAGGCTTTGCGCTCTGGATGGGGAAATTGATTTTGGGAGGAAGATATGAAGACGTATTTGATGCTGTAAAATCAAACTATAAGCACCTGAAAGATGTGCTGTAAGATCGTTTATAGGGAGATAACATGGCGGGTGTCATCTCCCTATAAATTTAAAATGGATAACCGATAGCAATGTTGAGAATTAAGTTCTTTTTGCGCCAATCCGGATCTCCGAAATTAATTTTGTTCAGCACCCATCGCTCATTTTCCGGCAGGTACGGAACGCGGAACGGCATGGCCAGATCCAGCCGTACTACCACAATAGAAGCATCTACACGTAGTCCTACTCCACCGCCAACGGCAATTTCTTTATAGAAGGAATTAAACTGGAATTTGCTACCTGGTTTATCCGGAACATCTTTTTGTAACCAGATATTACCCGCATCAATAAATGCGGCTACATTAAAAACACTGGCCACGTGTACTCGTAATTCTGTGTTGAATTCCAGTTTGATATCACCAGCTTCATTCGCCAGCAGCACAGCGGTATCTGCTGCTTTGCTACGAAAGGTTCCCGGACCCAGTGTACGCGCCCTGAAGGCCCGGATACTGCTGCTTCCTCCGGTAAAGAATTGCTTCACAAAAGGGAGTGTCTGGGAGTTGCCATAAGGTAAGCCATAGCCTAATAGCAAACGGTTTACCCATTGTTTTCCTTTGCCAATATTCCAGTAATGGCGACCTTCTAATGTAAACCGTTCATATTGGGCAAATGAATTGCCTAAGATGGTGCGCTGGCCGGTATCATTTTTAGGCACAAGCAGACCCGCCAGGTTACCGGAGATATCCACATTGCCACTCAGGTAAAAATTATGCACCTGATTAGGACGTTGGTTATTATAAGTGATGGTATAGTTCCCTCCAAGGATGAATTGCTTTTCAATGGCAGACCGCTGGCTGGGATCATTGACCAGTATACTATCGTATGCCGCTGTAGTTTTAGACGGCAGCACATATGTAACAGCAATGGGTGCAAAAATGTGACTGAGATATTGTGAACGCTGCCAGAGGTATTGCAACTGTAACGTATAGGCGTTTAGGTTATATAAATCGGCGCGGCTATATAATTCATAAGTTGCACTGATACGTGTTTTAGGTACGTAAGGCGTACGGATATTAAAACCCCTGATAGGAGTAATAAATCTGGGGAACGTAACGGCTACTTCAGCTCCGAGGGCATATGAGTTAGATCCCCCTGCACTTTTATTACCCGTTTGCCATTCCATCCCACCCCGGAGACCAATCTCCAGCAATGCCGCAGAATGAAGCCAGTTCCTGTTTTTAGCAGTTATCCGAACTTCAGACCCAATGAAACCGTTGGACTTGGACGTACCACGAAGCTCCGTTTGTAGTGATCGGCGTTTATAGGGTGTCAGGTAAAACTTTGCGTCGAGCCATCCGCTATCAAGCGAAATGCGGTTATTCACCATTGCCCGGTAGTTGCTGGCCAGTGATGTATCACGGGAATAGGTGGCATCTCTTTTAATACTAATACGGGAAGTATCCCTTCGGCCACTGGTAACCCTCTTGTTATCAACCTGGTTTGGATTACCACCCACTATATTGTGGATAGAAGTATCTCTGACAGGAGAAAACTGCCCTTTGACGAATTTGAAAACACCGAGGTTGATTAACCGTTGAAGGGTGATATTATGAGAACTGAGGCGATATAAGCTATCCGGCCGAAGGAACACGGAACGGTCAAATGCCGATGTTTTAAAACGCTTAACAGAATCTACAATGTAAATACCTTTATATCGGATCGGTGTTCCCCGCGTAGAGGTAGAATCATTATCCAGTGAGTAATCCGGGAATAGCGTGATATCGTGCAGGCGATAAGGGCGTAGCGCTGCCAAAGGCGTATTATCTTTGATTTTAACAAGTAAGTCTACCTGCCCCATGTTGGTGCTATCAGCCTGTACCAGGAGATAATCCGGTGTGAAATAATAATATCCCTGCTCTTTTAACATGGCGTGTATACGTTCCCGTTCGGCTTTGATAGAATCAAGCGAGTAAGGTGCGCCTACAATCAGCGAGCTCTCTGGTTTAGTATCCTTAACAGATCTTCCAATAGCGCTGGTATCTGTTATATACGTAACACTCTTGATAGTGTACCGGTGATTAGGCGTAGCGGTATATTGAACGGAGGCCTTTTTCTTGCCGGAGTATTTTATGGCAGACACCACATCGGCCTGGAAATAGCCATTGTCAACCAGGTAGCCATCCAGGAATTTTGCCGTATAATCCGGCTTGGCCTGGCTGAGCAATACCGGCGGCTCGCCCCATTTTTTTCTGAGTAAGTAGTTTAATCCTTTTCCTTTTGGTTCGTTCCCTAAATTGTATAACCATAGTTTAACGGGCATACCCAGGAATTTCCGGTTCTTATTAGGGCGAATTTTCTTTGCCAGACCATCCATCAATGTGCTATAATCACGGGGCTTTTTCCCTGTCACGGTATCGTTTATCCACTTGACTTCACTGCCGGTATACAGGCGATCTCCTTCAGGAACCGAGCGTGTGGTGCTACAGGAACTGATCACCAGGTATCCCAGGCAGAGCATTATACAGAAGAAGGTAATATGGCTATTTCCTATTCGCATCAGGCGTTGTCGTATTTTTTTTCTTATCGCTTACTTTTTTCTTTTGAGAAGGAGCTTTTGAGCGTTGAAGAATTTCCCGGAATTCATCATAGTCCATTATCAGCGCAAAAGCAACTCCTGTTTCTACTACCTGTCCGTCAATAACAGTGGTGTTGTCATTATTTTGATATACCCGGATTCTGTAACGGCCATCACGGGTGAGTTTATATTCTACGGAGATATCACCAATCAGTGAGCTGGCGTTTTGCTGGTTTCCCTGTAACATGATATTTGAGCCTACGGAAACGGTTAAACGATCATTGAATAACTGCTTGGAAGCGCCTACCTTCAGGTTAGTGGTTTCCTGAGCGTTACCGCTGGAATAGTCTTCCTGGTTTTGCAGGTCAAAGTTCAGGTCCACCCCTTTGATCAGGTTACCTGCGAGGTTGTTGAGTTGTTGCGAAAGTATTTTACTCACACTGTTTTTAGCCGCTTGTCCTACGCCACCGCCGGTACCACCATCGAGGGTACTCATTGGATCGTCTGGAATGAAAGTATTGAGCACCAGCAGTCCCATTACTTGTTTATTCAACTCCGATGGTACCTGGTTAATTTGTTTCAGTTTATTATAAGGGGTGCCATTTAATGTGTTCCTTTCTTTTTCGGGTAAGTCGAGCCGGAAGCTGATATCCGGTTTCATGAGGTTGCCTTTGATCATCAGGTATACTTCAAACGGCATACGTTGTTTGTATGTGTTCCGTACTTCCGGCGTCATTTTTTGTATCTGATCGGAAACCAGGTCGTAGGCTGGCGCATTTACCGTGTATTTGGCGGTAATATCCAGGTCTGCATTGGTAGCATCACCGCTAAATGAGATAAAGCTCCCTTTTTGAATATCAAAAGAACGCTTGATGAGTTGATTCAGCGACATCTCATACTTCCCTTCCGATATTTCATAACGGCCGGTCAAACTAAGTTTGCTGCTGGGATCCAGTGTGGCATTGATGCTGGCGGTTCCTTTCGCTTGTACATAGTCGCCGTTCTGTGCATCGATGATGATTTTGATGATAGATTCTGGCGTGATGTCAAGGTTACCAGACAAGTACATGCCTTTCAACCGGGTTGTCTGGTATTTGAGGCTATCTCGTTTTGCCAGCAAAGCGGAATCGATGGGGTTAGAAAGGTCCACGAATTCCACAATGCCTTCCCTGCTGGCCAGGCTGGGTTCATCCTGTGGCAACGTTAAGGTTACGCTGGATTTATCGCGGAGCTTTACTGTGGCATCAATTCTTGGAAGATCCAGCGAACCGCGAATTTTTACTTTGCTATCGATATACGCAGGGCCATAAACCCATTGATCGGGGCTTTGTTGCCTGCCCAGCGCCATAAAGTTATCAGCTGTAACATCCAGGTTAAAGCTGTAACGGGTAAAGTTTTTAGTATTGATACGGCCATTCACCACCAGTTCATTATTGGCGCTGTCGGCTATTACCAGGTTGTTGAGCAGGATACCTTTTTCATCAATTACAATGTCTTCGTTCGGAAGGTGGAAAGTACTGCCTATCATGGTAACGAGGCCGGAAGCATTATCGAAATGCAGGCTACCGGTTACTTTGGGCGAGGCGGTAGTGCCGGAAATATCAAATTGTCCGCTGGCGTTGCCCGACATTTTGGTCACACTGCCCATGGTGAATGGTTCCAGTGCGGCCATGCTTAGTTTATTGATATTTAGTTGGGCATTGATAGTGCTATCGTAGGTACCTTCTACTTTAATATCATTATTGTTGCCATTTAACCCGGCAATCAGTTTGTATTGGCCGGGGCCATTATTTTCCACATTGGCATCCAGTGTACCCATGTGTGTATTCTTGACTGTCAGGCTGTCTACTTTTAGATTAGCATGTATCAGGGGAGATTTATCCCAGTTGTGTACGGTTGCCTCTGCGTTCAATGTACCATTGGCGAGTAATGTGTCTGTGGCCAGGAGCCCCGTGATGGTAGACAACTGGAAATTGTGAATACTCGCCAGTAATGAAGGAACGCTGCCTGTGTCGCGCTGCGTAGCGATCTGAATAGATTGCTCTCCCTGCGACAGTTTGATGTTGGCGGTATCAGGAGCACCATGTTTTATGCGCAGTATATTATCATCAGCTACTGTCCAGAGTTGTTTGTTGAGTAACAGGCCAGGCTTCAGCGAGAGCTGCATGGCATTATCTTTCAGGAATGTGAAAATGCCACCCAGTTTATACTTAGGTTGTCTCTTAATATCATCCAGCTGAAGATTAAAATCTACTACACCTGTATTGGCAGTAGCCCTGAGGAAGGTATGTTGCAACGGAAATGACGGGTGCATCATACGGGCCAGTGAGATGTTGGTTTGCATAGATGTATCCAGGATACGTGCAAAAAAGCGGAGGCTATCTACCTGTATGGAATCATAATTTACTTTGGGTAGATTGGCATGCAGTACCAACAGGCTACTATCACTGTTTAAGCGGCCATCTACCACCAACGGAACATCCATGTGTAATGTTGGTAACATGGTTTGCAGGCCTTTGGGCCATATCAGGGAAGCATTCCAGGCGAGTATTTGTCCGCCCGGAACTTTTATGATGTGGGTGGAATCCGGTGGCAGCAAAGGCTTATTAAGTACGCCGGTAAATGCGGCCCCTACTTTTCTATAGTCGATATGTCCGTAGGCATTGATCAGGCCAACAGGACTTTTCAACGTGATATATTGTTGATCATCGTACCGGGCCAGCAGTGCAATACTGTCCAGTGGGAATACCTGTCCGTTGGTAGCAATTTGCCAGTTGGTTAAAAAGGCATTTCCTTCGATACGTTGTGGCTCGATACTGTTAAAGTCGGCGATTACCTTTCCCTGAATGGTTAAAGGTTCGGTGTACCAGTGCGTGGCGTACAGGTCGGCTTTAGCCAGGTCCATATCAACCTTAAGTGCCTGTACGGTGGTATCTATGAGCAGACCGCTGACGCTGAAATTGGCGGCAATGCTGCTATCAGCGCTTTCGCCCTGTGCTTCAAAATTGCCTTTGTTGATGCCAGCATTTACGCTTACATCGTGATAGGCGTACCCGTTATAGGTAGCTTCGCTTAGCTGAATGGCTGCTTTGGCGACCATTTGTTTCAGCGTATAGCCCTGGCCGGTAGCGCTGAGTTTTCCTGACATCCAGCCGTAGGTGGTATCATAAAGCATGATGCCGGGGTGGGCCCGGAAGTAGGGAATACTTACGGTATAGCTGCTACGAATACTATCTGTTATATTGATAAGATGCGCATTAACAGTCGCGTTAGCGTAATCACTTTTAAGTTGCAGCTGTGTAACCAGGTCTTTCATTCCCCCCTTGAACATCCCGGTAATGAGCATGTTTTCGGGTAAGCGGGGGGTATCTGGCAAGGTGCCTGCCGGCAGCCAGGAACGCAGGGCTTTATTGCCGGACTGGATATAAAGATTGGGTAAATTGGCGCTGAGCAGATCCGGGTTAGTGGCATGCATCACCTGACCGTTATCGGTTTTAATGAGATTTCCTTCGTGATCGTTGATGTATAGTTGTTTGATGCTTAGATCACCTAAAGTACCTTTTAATATAGCCGCCAGCGTTAGCTCTTTTTTCCATAAGGGGGCGAAGGATTTGTTTTTCCGGGCATCCGGAACAAAGGGAAGCCATTCCCCCAAAGCCACATGCACGGAATCTAGGTTTGCGTCGAGTCCTAACAGGTCTAGTTTATCGGAGATACCTGACCAGGAAGGAACGGTCACTATGATTTGTTTACGGAGAATGCTTTTGTTGGTTTGCAGCAGGAAGTTGCGCAATGCCAGGGTATGTGGTGTAAACTGTACATCCATATTGGCTTTACGGATAGCGAATCCGGACTTATCCTGTGCGGTAAGTGATTTTATGGCTACCGTAATGCTGTCTGGTTTATATCGGAGATTACTGATTTTACTGGAGAAGCGGGTCAGCATCAGGTGATTATAATCCGGATCAGGCCCCGCGGCTTTGGGTGCTGGTCCGCCGTTGTCGTATTTCAGCGCCAGTTTATCGAGGTTGACCTGTGTGGCGAAAACCTGCCAGGTATTGGGCGTGGTATCTTTCGGTGCAGCAGGAACGGTATCTTTTCCGGGGACCATCATTACCAGGCCGGTGGTGTTTCCAATGGTGAGATCGCCCACTTGTACATGGGTAGAGTCCTGATCTATGCTACTGTTGCGGAGCAGCAGGTTCCCGATATTCCAGGCGGTGGAAATGCCGCTGCCTTCATCGGCATAGAGGAAGCTACTATTGCTGATTTGTAGTTTTTTCAGGAGCAGGTGCAGGGAAGCGCTGTTGGTATCTTCCGCTGGTGGTGGAGGTGGCGCCGCAGACGTTATTACGGGAGCTACATAACTTTGGCGGAAGAAGCCTTTCAGGCCATCCAGTGCAATGCCTCTGAATGCGTAGATACCGTCATCCAGGAGGAGGTCGTCCGGATCCACGTGCAGGCTGTCCCAGGTTAACACCGCATTCATGCCACCGGGGGCATCTGCATAGCTAAGCTTTACTTTACGGAAAGTAATATCTTTCAGCCGGAACTGCAGGGTGGTACCTGTTTCCGGGGCCAGTGTATCTGGTTTGGCAGATGGGCTTACAAAAGCATCGATAGCAAACTGGTAGTTGAATACGGAATCGCCAGGATGCCGGTATACGTTGATCAATACTGTATCCCAGTCGAGTTTATCTATTCGGAGTTCATTGTTGATCAGTGAAAGCAGGTTATAGTGTACTTTCAGGGTGCCACTGTAAAGGAGTGCCTGATTGGCGGTATCGCCTACGTATACATTACGCAGCTCGAGATATTGCCAGCCCCTGGCACGTAGATAGCCAATTTGTACTTTGGTGTGTAATTTTTTGCGCAGGTATATTTCTCCCTGTTCCCTTAAATAATTCTGGACACCATCAAGTTGCAGCAATAAAACAGCCATTACGGGCAAAAGAAGCACCGCAACAATTATCCATAAAAGCCATCGCCACCAGGGGCGGCCGCGTTTTTCTCCGGTTTCTGCTGGTTCTGTCACTATGATGTATTACAATATCAATTACTGAATATAAACGTATAAGCACGCTTATGGTTTACTTCACCGGCAGGATAGTTTAACCGGGGCACATGCCTTCGGGGCACAACAAAATCCATACCTGAGGGGTACTGGGAATAATAGTTATTGCAAGAATACGCCAAATACGGTAACGGACACACTATTTTTTGGAAAGATGCTGCGATTGAATTGAGTAGGAAAATGCACAGGTTGGCGGAAAGAAATGGATCGGACGGAGGATAGAAAAATTAATCTTCTTTTCGTGTGCCCTGGTTTAAGGCGTGTTTATCTTCTTTTTCGATTCGTTTTTTTACTTTATCCACATCTTCTGCGGGAGGGAGTGTTTCTGGTTTTACCCCTCTTTCCAGCAGTATTTTTCTAACAGCGGAGTTATTATCCACATGTTCTTCTGTGATGTTGGCTTCCCCTTCCAGGTCTTTTTCTACCACGTTGTGGCTGGTAAGCTCCGTTGCAAAGTCTTTGGCCTTGATAGTCAATGTGGGTAGAAAATCTGCAAGTGGTCTGTTATCAGGAACCATCAGTTTTTTCTTCATATCACGGGTGTTGAATCCTCCGAATAGTGCCTGGTCACCTTTTGAACGGATATTGGCAAACCCTTTTTCATCAACCCCTCTTTCATACAGGATTCCGGATAAAACTTTTTCGGAAGTTGATAATTTTTCACGGGCATTAATGCGCTCAATGTCCAGGAGCCTTTTTTCAATGACTTCCTGTTTACGGGTTTGCACAGCAAAATAGGTTTGTGCAAAGGCGATGGGATCTTTTTGGGAATCTCCGTTTTGAGCGATGAGGTAACAGGCGTAGCGGGTAAGGGCAATGTCATGTAAAGTTCTTTTCCCGCCTTTGGGTACGTCGATCGATTTCGTGATGTCACGAAAATGATCGGAAATAGCTACACCACTGTTTTCGCAAGCAATTTTTGCTTTTTCAATAACCTTGAAAAAATTCTCCCATCTTAGGTACCCAAGGATGGGTTGGAGTTCTCTGGCGCTCCAGCATTCAGTACCCTGGAGTTCATAACGGGCTTGCTCAAACTGGGCAAACAGTGCTTCAATCAATTCTTTTTTCATGAAAAGAAGTGTTTAAAATCATTTCACAATATTGTGAAGCACGAAAGTAGAATCGGTAAGAAGGAGTTTGGTTAATGAGGCTCAAATAGGCTCAAAAGGATGGAAATTAGATCGGAGCAGCGGAAATAGTGTCTTATTGCAACACTGGCTTATTCCGTTCATTAAACCGATAAATATAGTTCACCAGTTGGTCCTTCTTTTCTTTATCTGCGCGGAATTCATCCAACAGTGCACTATCCTGGGGAAGAATGTATTTTTTCAGATTATAGGCAGATAAATCCAGTATTTGCCCTGTAACCACATTCAGTACTTTTTTAAATACTACCGGGCTGCTAATGCTGTTTGTTGTCATATCGGCCTGGTTGAGATAGCTGCGGGAGGGCTGGATGCCATGAAGGGTGTAAATGCAGTAGTAGCCGGTTGCTTCTATTCTATTGAGGCCATTGTCCCGGATGTAGATATTGGTACCATCGCAGAAGCCCCAGTAATTTTTCACTTTATGCTCCTGGCCGGCGCCATCGCGGAGTATTAGTTCATTTCTATTGGCGAGCAGGTAGATCTGGGCAGCGGAGCTACGGTTTTTGATCACCAGGTCACCTTCTTCAGAAGGGCTGTTATGCTGAAATTCCTCAAAGGTTTTATATAGCCCTTTTTTCAGTGGAACACCATTCGTTATGAACACACCCTGCTGCGCCGGTTGTTGCGCAGCGGCGGCAAATGTTAGTAATAAAAAGCTCCAGAAACACCCCCATTTTTTCATAATAAACAAATGTATAGGGTTTAGGAGGAGGCTATTGGCAGAAATAGCTGAACAGACTTATTTCTTCTGCTGAGATGGTAATTATATCGCTGATTATGTGGAACTATTTTTTAGTGTCAGAGATCAGTTTATTCTCCTGCATTTCAGCAATCAGATTGCGACTGATGCCAACAAATACTTTTTGTGCATCCTGTCTGATATTGGTTTGGAGCACTCCACGCCAAACGGGTTCGCTATCCAGGTTTTCAGTGACCAGTAGCTCCACTTTCTCTGCCAAACGTTCCTCAACACGATAAGGATAAGGATCTGCCGGTAACATTTTTTCACTACCGTCTGCCATTCGCATTGTTGAGGGAGATTCATTGCGATAGATGATAGTCTGTGTAGTAGAACGGAGAGGAGTGATGATGAGGATGGCGTCATACTTACCAGACGACACACTTTTTTTAAGATTGTCTTTAATCATCGGTTCTTCTGCACCAAGGTAGGTATAAGTATAAGTGACCGCATAATCGGCCAGTTGCTTATCCAGTTCATAAATGATATCATGAATAAATTTTCTGCTGGCCATGGAGCCGGAGCCAAGGATTAGTAAGGATTTATAATCCTTTGTAACAGTATTGGCCTTGAGTGTTTCAATGGTTTTGGAGCTCCTGTAATTATTCTTTTCGCGTTTTTGCGCCAGGGTTGTGAAATGTAATGCCAGCAGTAGCAATACAAAGGAGAAATGCTTCATTGTACAGGGATATAGATGTTAACAGCCCCGAATATAGAAAAAGTTTAAAAAATATAGGCCGGGTAAAAACCCGGCCCGGCTGAAGGTTACAACAAAATCTAAACCTGCTTATGAGAAAAATTTTAATTACAGTGCCATAGCCTGTAAGGAATGGTCTTTACTTTCCAGTTGGGAGCTGCCCATCAGGAATTCATCTACTTTTCTTGCACACTCGCGACCTTCGCTTATTGCCCATACCACCAGTGATTGTCCGCGGCGCATATCGCCGGCAGTAAACACTTTAGGGATGGATGTCAGGTAATCTTTTTCGGTAGCTTTTACGTTACCACGTTCGTCTTTTTCTACTTCCAGCTGATCCAGCAGGCCGGTATGCTGAGGATGTACGAAGCCCATGGCCAGGAGTGCCAGCTCACAAGGTACATCTCTTTCCGATCCTGGGATCTCAGTGAATTTGGCCGGTCTGCCATCAGCGCTGGCGGTCCATTGCAGGTCTACCAGGCGGAGGGCTTTCAGGTGACCGTTCTCATCTCCAATAAAGGATTTGGTAGCGATCGCCCATTTACGGTCTGCTCCTTCTTCGTGGGAAGAAGATGTTTTTAATACCATCGGATAAGTAGGCCATGGCATATACGCAGTACGTTCGCCCGGCGGTTTTGGAAGTAATTCCAGTTGCGTAATGCTGGTAGCACCATGACGGTTGCTGGTACCTACGCAGTCGGAACCTGTATCTCCACCACCAATGACAATTACATTCTTTCCGGTTGCCCAGATGTCGTTGCCATCTACTATTTTATCTCCTACTCTTTTGTTCTGTTGTTTCAGGAAGTCCATTGCATAATGGATACCTTTCAGCTCACGGCCAGCAATAGGCAGGTCGCGGGGAATAGTGGATCCGCCGGCGAGTACAATGGCGTTGTATTCTCTCAACAGGTCATTGGTACTAACGTTTACACCAACGTTCGCATTGCATTGGAATACTACTCCTTCTTCTTCCATTAGCTTCACCCGACGGTCAATCACCCATTTTTCCAGTTTGAAGTCCGGAATACCATAGCGTAAAAGTCCGCCTGGTGCATCATCCCGTTCAAATACGGTGACAGTATGGCCGGCATAGTTCAATTGTGCCGCCGCCGCCAGACCCGCAGGGCCGGAGCCAATAACAGCAATCTTCTTGCCGGTACGTACCCTGGGCGTTTTAGCCTGTACTAAGCCTTTATCGAATGCAACTTCTATAATATGTCTTTCTATTTCTTCAATAGCTACCGGTGGCTGGTTAATACCCAGTACACAAGCGCTTTCGCAGGGTGCCGGACAAATACGTCCGGTAAACTCCGGGAAATTATTGGTAGAAGTAAGAATGTCGTACGCTTCTTTCCAGTCCTGGCGATATACGGAATCATTAAATTCCGGGATCACGTTACCCAGTGGGCATCCGCTGTGGCAAAAAGGCACACCGCAGTTCATGCAGCGGGCTGCCTGTTGATTTAGCTTGTTATCAGGAAAGCGTTCTACAAATTCATTATAGTGGCCAACCCTTTCCCGGGGGTCTGCTTTCCCGGGCAGCTCGCGTGTAAATTCCAGGAATCCTGTAGGTTTACCCATAATTTTCCTCCACAAGTCCCTTACCTGCAAGGGATATTTTGATGATGAATGTTATTGTTTCTTTTAGTGACCTACTTTTTGGCCTTGCGTTACACCTGCTTTCAACACTGCTTTGTATTCTTTCGGGAATACTTTCACGAAATGACGTAGTTGGTTTTCCCAGTCTTTCAGGATAAACTTCGCTACGGTGCTATTCGTGTAGGCGTGGTGTTTAGTAATCAGGTCCTGCAGCAATGCTACATCTTCCTGTGCCAGCGGATCGAGGTCGATCATTTCGCGGTTACAGTGGTTAGCGAATGTACCTTTCACGTCGTATACATAAGCAATACCTCCGCTCATACCCGCACCAAAGTTGCGACCGGTTTCACCCAGGATCACAGCTTTACCATTGGTCATGTATTCGCAGCCGTGATCGCCCACTCCTTCTACTACTACGGTAGCACCGGAGTTACGTACACAGAAGCGTTCACCTGCTTTTCCACGGATGTAGGCTTCTCCGGAAGTAGCTCCATAGAAACAAACGTTGCCCGCAATAATATTTTCTTCTGCCTTGAATCCAGCTTCTCCTTGTGGATAAAGGATCAGTTTGGAGCCAGACAGGCCTTTACCGAAGTAGTCATTGGCTTCTCCTTCCAGTTCCAGCGTTACCCCTTTGGTAGTGAAAGCGCCGAAGCTCTGGCCTGCAGATCCAACAAATTTGAAGTGTAGTGTGTCTTCCGGTAATCCTTCGCTTTTGTAGCGTTTGGAGATTTCGTTAGACAGGATAGTACCTACGGTACGATCTGTATTTTTCACCGTGTATTGCTGATATACCCTGGCTTTCTTTTCCAGTGCAGGCTGTGCTGCTTTGAGCAGTTGCCAGTCAATTACTTCGCTGATGCCATGATCCTGTTCTTCCTGTTTGTACAGGCCGGTTTCACCAGCAGGCGCTTCATTGAATAATATCGGCGACAGATCGAGTTTTTGAGATTTCCAGTTGGTGATGTTATCACGTACCTGCAGGCAACCAACCTGGCCCACCATTTCGTTCACCGTACGGAAGCCCAGTTCCGCCATGATTTCGCGGAGTTCTTCCACCAGATAGGTGAAGAGGTTTACTACGTGCTGAGGGTCTCCGGTGAAGCGTTTACGCAGTTCCGGATCCTGGGTAGCAACGCCTACAGGGCAGGTATTCACATGGCATTTACGCATCATGATACAACCTTCTACCACCAGTGCGGCGGTGGCCACACCCCATTCTTCTGCTCCCAGCAGTGTAGCAATAGCAATGTCACGGCCGGTTTTCAGCTGGCCATCTGTTTGCAGTACTACGCGGGTACGGAGTTTATTTTTAACGAGTGTTTGATGTGTTTCAGCCAAACCAAGCTCCCATGGCAAGCCGGCGTGTTTGATAGAGCTTTCCGGAGACGCACCGGTACCACCATCAAATCCGGATACCAGTACTACATCGGCATGTGCTTTCGCCACACCGGCGGCAATGGTACCTACCCCTGCTTTGGATACCAGTTTTACACTGATACGGGCAGCGCGGTTGGCATTTTTCAGGTCATAGATCAGCTGTGCCAGATCCTCGATAGAATAGATATCGTGGTGAGGCGGCGGTGAAATCAAGCCCACACCAGGAGTGGAGTGTCTTGTTTTCGCGATCCATTCATCTACTTTATGACCGGGTAATTGTCCACCTTCACCAGGTTTTGCACCTTGTGCCATCTTAATCTGTAATTCATCGGCATTGGTCAGGTAGTAGCTGGTAACCCCGAAACGGGCACTGGCAACCTGTTTGATGGCAGAGCGCATAGAATCACCGTTTGGCAGTTCAGCATAGCGCATTTCATCTTCCCCACCCTCACCGGTATTGCTTTTAGCACCGATGCGGTTCATAGCAATGGCCAGTGTGGAGTGTGCCTCATGAGAGATAGAGCCAAAGCTCATAGCACCGGTAGCAAAACGCTTGAAGATGCTGGTAGCTGGTTCTACTTCATCAATAGAAATAGATGGACGGTTAGGTTTAAATGAAAACAGGCTACGTAAGGTGGCTGCTTTTTCACTTTGGTCATTTACCGCTTTGGAATATTTCTTGAAAGCAGCATAATCGCCCATACGGGTAGACAGCTGCAGATAGTGAATAGTAGTAGGATTAAAGAGATGGAATTCTCCTTTACGTTTCCACTGATATACACCACCTTCTGTTAAACGTTGAATAGGCGTCTCTTTCCGACCATATCCCATCCAGTGTTTTGCCAGTGTTTCACGGGCAATATCATCCAGGCCTAATCCCTGAATACGGGAAACGGCGCCGGTGAAATATTTATCAACAGTTTGCTGATTGATACCGAGTATTTCAAAAATCTGGGCGCCCTGGTAAGATTGCAGGGTAGAAATGCCCATTTTAGAGAAAACTTTCAGGAGTCCATCGCAGATGGCTTTGATATAATTCTTTTTCAGCTTGTCTACATCCTGGTTAGTATCCAGTTTGTTGTTCAGCTTCATATCGCGTATGGTGCTGAGTGCGAGGTACGGATTGATAGCAGTAACGCCAAATCCGAGCAGGCAGGCAAAGTGGTGTACTTCCCAAACATCACCGGCTTCAACAATCAGTCCTACCTGGCCACGGTAACCCTTGCGGATGAGGTGGTGGTGAACAGCGGAAGCAGCCAGTATAGAAGGAATAGCAGCGTGTTCTGAATCGATGGCACGGTCCGACAGAATGATTACTTCAAAACCATCTTCCACCGCGTCTACCGCATAACGGCACAGGCGGGCCAATCCTTTTTCCAGGGAGCCGGGCTTGCCGTCTGCCTTGAAATAGGTATGTAAGGTTTTGGCCTGGAATATACCAGTATCGATACTACGTATTTTTTCCAGTTCATGGTTGTTGAGAATGGGATGACGCAGTGCCAGTCCATGGCAGTGCAGTGGATCCTCATTCAACAGGTTACCGTTGTTTCCCACAAAAGTTGCGAGCGACATCACCAGTCTTTCCCGGATAGGGTCAATTGGCGGGTTGGTTACCTGGGCGAACAACTGTTTGAAATAGTTACACAGATGTTGCGGTTGGTTGCTCAGTATGGCCAATGGTGTATCGGTACCCATGGAGCCAACTGGTTCTTTGCCATCAATGGCCATTGGCGCAATGATGTGATCCAGGTCTTCTGTGCTGTAACCAAATGCGCGCTGGTATTTAAAGATCTGCTCATGTTCCAGGTGAGTAAAGGTTACTCTTGGTTCCGGCAGTTCTTCCAGGCGGATTTTATATTTATTCAGCCACTCACCATAAGGTTGTTGAGAGCAGATTTGTTGTTTCAACTCTTCATCCCCAATGATACGGCCCTGTTCCATGTCTACGATAAACATTTTACCAGGTTGCAGGCGGCCTTTTTCCTTAATATTTTTTGGATCTATGGGCAATACACCGGCTTCTGAAGCCATGATCACGCGATCATCTTTCGTCACCACAAAGCGACTTGGACGGAGTCCGTTACGATCGAGGGTAGCTCCAATGATTTTACCATCGGTGAAAGAAATGGAAGCAGGACCATCCCATGGCTCCATCAGGGAAGCGTGGTATTCGTAGAATGCTTTCTTTTCTTCTCCCATATCTTCATTACCATCCCAGGCTTCCGGTACCAGCATCATCATTACATGTGGTAAGGAGCGACCGGTCATGGTAAGGAGTTCGATCACGTTGTCCAGGCTGGCGGAGTCAGATTGTCCTTCTTCTACAATAGGAAGGAGCATTTCCATTTCTTCTGTAGTGAAGAATTTGGACACGAAATCTCTTTCGCCGGCGCGCAGCCAGTTAAGGTTCCCTTTCAGGGTATTGATTTCACCGTTATGCGCGATATAGCGGTACGGGTGGGCCAATCTCCAGCTGGGAAAGGTGTTGGTAGCAAAACGAGAGTGGATGAGTGCAAAGGCAGATACCATTTTCTCATCACTCAGGTCAGTATAATAATGACGTACCTGGTAGGTAGTCAGCTGACCTTTATATACAATTGTTTTGTAAGAAAGGGAGGCAATATAGAACAGTGACTTTTCTTTAGGCACTGTATTGCGTACGGTTTTGGAAACGTAGTTACGGAGCACAAATAATTTGCGCTCAAAAATTTCCGGATCGCTGATATGATAAGGACAGGCAATAAATACCTGCTCAATTTCCGGTTCTACTGACAGGGCGGTTTCGCCAATGCCGTCGGGGCGTACAGGAACTTTACGATATCCCAGGATTTCCAGGCCTAATTTCTCTGCGCTGCGTTGGAGTATCTCACGACACTCTTCGCGCCAGCGTGGTTCTTTCGGAAAGAAGACCATGCCTACACCGTATTTTCCGAATTCTGGCAGGCGAATACCCAATTTCAGGCACTCGTCGTACAGAAACTCGTGGGGCGTTTGAAACAGTATTCCTGCACCATCTCCCGTGTTTTGCTCACAACCGCAGGCTCCGCGGTGTTCCATGTTTTCCAGCATGGTTAAGGCATCACGAATAATATGGTGGGATTTACGACCCTTAATATGGGCGGTAAAACCTGTTCCGCAGGCATCATGTTCAAATTCCGGACGGTATAAACCTTGCGTTTGCTTCACTTCATCCATTTGGTTTAGATTTTTTGCTTTGGCACACTCCCCCCTCTGACTTGCGCCGTGGGTGATGGTGTACGATATAATTCGGGAACGGTTTAAAGATACTAAAGGAACGCGGTATTTTTTATATAAACTTTTGTTAGGCGGTTAAAATTTAGAAAAAAATAAAAAGATGGCGTTCTTTGTTAGAATATTTGAAAAAATGAAAGAGCAATCAGGATAAATTGGCGCCAATTAATGGTAGGGTTCGCTTGTTTTGAGATCAATTTCCTATTCTTATCTTGTCATATGACATATAATATGTATCTGTTTTTGGCGTATATTAAGAGTGCTTTTTTACGCCGCGCGCTTTCTTTGCCTTAACCACTCATACTTAGCGCCGATGTTAACAAAATGCTCCATCGCTGTTTTTGCTGTCCTGGTATTCAACAGCACCCTTCCTGCCTATGTGCAGCTGGGAAGAAAAAGCTACGGATACATTTTGCCCGCTTACCAGGCAGCATATACAGATTATCAGACCAAACAGGCGGTAGGTGCATTAGTTGCGGGGGTATCCGGGGGTATGTTACGCTACATTCCCAGTGAATTGCAACAGGCAGAAGAATTTCCCCGGATGTTATATAAGCCAGCCGCCACGGCTATAGACATGGAAACAGGGATATTCAATTTTTAGAAATGCTTATCAGCGGGGATTCCTTGCTGAAAAAGGTATCCCCGCTGATGGATTATTCAAAAAGGAACAACGTTTTTCCATTCTTTATCTCCACCCTCAATGGCTGGCTGATTTGGCTTTCGTTTTGAAAGCGGTCAAGCGCCGTAACTACATAGGTGTATGTTTTCCCTTTTACATAAGTCAGATCTTTATATACAGGGTCGGACATCTGCTCCAGGATGGCAAGAATTTTCGTAGGGTCGCTTACGTTAATGGCCTCATTCTGCTCGAACCGGTAAAGTACATACTGCTTTGTATGACCACTGGTATCATCATCAGACCAGTGTATTTCCAGTCCGCCGGCCCGCTCAAAGGCATCAATGAAATAAGGCGCTTCCGGTGTTTGTTTTGGCAGCCACGACATAACAGGCCGCAATGCCGGGTATTTATATACACCATTTCTCAACGCAGTTTCTATTCCCTGTGGGTTGCCCCTGAAAGAAGCGGCGCTATAAAAGATACTTCCCTGGATAGTGTTGAGTGTTCTGGCTTCCTCTATCTGTGCAGGTATTTCATTCGGATTTTTCCAGGCAGCATTGCTGTTGATTCGGTACACGCCATGCCCAATATACACCTGTCTGCCATAGCCATGCTGGCTCCACCAGTTCAGCAATATTTCGAAATCTGCCAGCCGGTGGCCCCGCTCCCAGTACAGTTGAGGAGCAACGTAGTCGATCCAGCCATTTTTTAACCACTTCAGGATATCAGCATACAGGTCGTCATAATTGGTTTGCCCTCCTTTGGTATAAGAGCCTTCCGGATCCTTGTCTTTATTACGCCACACCCCAAATGGACTGATACCAAATTTCATCCAGGGCTTTTCAGCTTTAATAGCAACACTCAGCTGCTGTATAATAGCATCTACGTTAGACCGGCGCCAGTCGTCCTTCATCATATTTTTACCATATAGCCGGTAAGAGCTGTTATCAGGAAATTCTTTCCCCGGCGCTCGATACGGATAGAAGTAATCGTCGAAATGTACGGCGTCGATATCATAACGCTTCACCACATCCCGGATGACGGCAGTTACGTAATCGCGCACTTCAGGAATGCCCGGATCAAAATACTTTTTGCCATCGTAAGTAAGAAACCATTGTGGTTTAAGTCGGGTAATGTGATTTGCCGCAACACTGCTGCGACTTACATTAAACACGGCGCGATACGGATTAAACCACGCGTGGAATTCCATGCCTCTTTTATGTGTTTCTTCTACCATGAATTGCAGCGGATCATAATAGGGGTTGGGAGCTTGTCCCTGTACACCTGTAAGGTATTCAGACCAGGGTTCGTAAGACGATGGATAGAAAGCATCTGTTGCAGGACGCACCTGTACTACTACGGCATTCATGCCATTACGCTGTTGCTGATCCAGTATTGCGATAAATTCTTGTTTTTGTTGCTCTGTACTCAATCCGCGTTTTGATGGCCAGTCAATATTTTCAACAGTGGCAATCCAAACAGCTCTTAATTCGCGTTTGGGAGGCAACTGTGCCCATGCCTGCTGTGCCAGAATGATCCATAGAAAGATACCTGCTATAAATTGCTTCAACATCTGCCTTACTTTTAACCGTAAGATGCGAAAATAGCAAAAACCGGGGCTGATAGGATACAAATATGTGATTCTTATGAAGATAGATGCTTATTCTTTTTCAATCTTCACCTTCATTACAGGTGGCTTATAGTCGTTACCCAGGTATTCCGGAGGTACCGTACTGGTATTCCCATCCCTATGTGCTATAAAGTGTGGCGACATAATTTCAACGCCTGCAGCATTGAAGTGGTCAATAATATTTCGATGTAAATCGGAATAAATCAACGCCATTTTATGCGAATGGTCTGTATATACATTGATTTCATAGGCAATGGCAAAATCATCCAGGCTTGTTTGCAATACAAAAGGCGGTTTTTCTTTCAACACTCCCTCTGTTACCATGGCTGCGCCGATCAACATTTCATGTACCTGTTTCCAGGGAACATCGTAGCCGATGGTCACGGTGGTATGTAGTATCAGGCCAAGATCTTTGCTGGAAGTGGTAAAATTGACGGTGTGGCCGCTTAAGATGCTGGCATTGGGAACCGTGATTTCTTCATTTTTGATGGTGCGTAGCCGTGTAACCAGCAGGTTCTTTTCAATTACATCACCGGTGATATCACCGATTTTTACCCGGTCGCCGATCTTAAAGGGACGCATATAGGTAATTACGAAACCCGCTATCACATTGGATATAGCAGAAGAAGAACCGAGTGAAAAGAGGATACCCAGGAAAACAGATACTCCCTGGAATATTTTGGAGTCCGATCCTGGCAGGTAGGGAAATATCACTACAAACATGAAAGCATATAGCAGGAACTTGATACCGCTGGCCGTAGGTCTTGCCCAGTCGGCGTAGAAGCCATTAATGGAGAGGTTGCCTACTGCAATTTCTTCTGCCAGGTAGTTCACAAATTTTACCAGGTAGCGGGTAATAAAGTATATCACCACTATGGTGAGTAATTTAGGGAGATAATGAACAAAGCTCAGGAAGATGGATTTAACCGGGGATAGTGTCCAGTCGATGAGTTTATCCGCAATGCCTTTGGTCCAGGGAAATATGCTGAACACAAATGGCAGCGTGATATAAAAAATAAACAGGATGAAAATGATCCTGGCTATACGCAGTGCGGCGAATATGATCCCGATTTGTTTTTGTTGGTTCAGCAGGGCATATTCTTTCACTTTTACCCCCTTAAAATACTGGTCTTTTTGCCGCACTACTTTGGTCCGTAGCCGTTTAAACAGGCGGTTTATGCCGTATACAATCGCTGAAAATACCACGATAATTAATAGCAGCCAGGCGATGCGGATCAATATACTTTGCAGGCTGTTATTTTTCTTTTCCTTTAGCACGGCCACTTTGACGGTATCCGCATATTGCTGTGCTACCATTAACTTATCCTGGTTCAGCCAAAGGGCGTCATCATCAGTAACGCTGAGTAGCACGAGATCGTTATAGACGACATCTATATTGTTTTCATTGGGTATAGGACGAATGGAGTCCGCTGTAAAAAAGGGATCACTGGCTAATTGTGCCAGTTTGTGATCAATATTTTGTGCGCGGTCGCTGGGCTGTAGCGGGCCGAGTTTATTGTAAATATAGAAGAGCGTATCGCCGAATGGCACAACAGGAATCCCGGAGTGCGTGGCTTTCAGCTGATTAATACGTTGCACGTTGGTGGCTTTCTTAAGGGAGTCGGCTAGTTCTATAGCGTGAAGTTTCTCCTGCAGCTCTTTTTTCTGCTGGTCATTGCTAAGCAGGAGTTGTTGCTGCAGCTCTTTTTTCTGGGCTTCGTCTGCTTTCTGGAGAGAGTCGTTTTCCCGGAGCAGCCGGGTGGTTAATACCAGTTGGGAGTCTGCCAGCGAATCCCGGGAAGCTTTACTGCTATCCGTTTGTGCATTAGCCTGTAAAGTGATGCCCGCCAACAGGGTAGCGAAGAAAAGGGTAAAAACAATTCTCATTCCCGAAGCTTTTATTTAAAGTACGGAAAATTCAGCTAGCACTGCCTGTTGAGGACATGAAAATTTAAAAAGACTTATATCTTTCTTTTAGTATACTGACTGTAATCTGGCAGGCTGGCCTCATATTCCTGGTGCATCAGGGGTGATGTGAGCAGAAAGTCGGCAGATGCCCGGTTCATGGCCATAGGAATATTCCAGACTACACCCAAACGAAGGAGGGCTTTGATATCCGGATCATGTGGCAGTGCTTCCATTGGGTCCCAGAAGAAAATAATAACATCCAGTTCGCCGGTGGCTACCAGTGCACCAATTTGCTGGTCGCCGCCCAGTGGGCCACTCAGGAGTTTTCTGACAGATACATCCAGCGCCTGTTCTATCATCGTTCCGGTGGTACCGGTTGCATATAGTTCATGGCGACTTAATACCGTTTTGTTATAAACGGCCCATTCAATGAGCTCCGCCTTTTTATGATCGTGTGCAATGAGTGCGATCCGCTTACGCGCTTTTAATACTTTCGTGGTTTGCATATCTGTTACAAAAGTAATAAGTGGCAGCAACAAAAGGAGGTAGATTTTTTTTAATGTCTGTCGTTGGTATCCAGGGTGGCGAGGTCGCGATCAAAAATATAGAGTCCGCCTTTATCCTCTCCTATCAGCTTTAATTTATCGAGGATGTGCCGGGCGAGGCGTTCTTCTTCAATTTGTTCGGTTACATACCATTGCAAAAAGTTATGTGTAGCGTAATCTTTTTCGCTAAGGCACATATCTACCAGGTTATTGATTTCTTTTGACACCGCCAGTTCGTGACTGAACACCTGTTCAAAGATCTCATGGATGTTTTTGAACTTTACGGCAGGCTGCTTCAGGGCTGGTACCAGGCCGTGTCCGCCACGTTCATTGATAAATTTCAGCAGTTTCAGCATGTGGGTACGCTCTTCGTCGGAGTGCCGGTACAGGAACAGGGCTATACCATTGTAGCCTTCAACTTCAGCCCAGGAGGCCATTGCCAGGTAATATTGGGAAGAGGCAGCTTCCATTTCTACCTGCTGATTCAACGCGGTCTGAATTTTGGGTGAAAGTTCTTTTAATAACATGACAAAAAATTTGTATAATTATAAAGAAGAAGCCTGGGAAACCGGGGTATCACTAATGCCTATAAGCAAATTGTTATTTTCAATAGCAAACGGTGAGATCTGTCCCAAAAATCTGCCTGAAAAATGTTACCTTTGCATAAGTAAATTAGGATAAAATGATTAAAACAGGAAATCCAATCATCAGCATATATACAGAAATGACGCCTAACCCGGAAACTATGAAGTTTGTGGCAAACAAACTCCTGTATCCAGGTAAAAGCATTGATTTCCCGGATGAAGCCAGCGCTAAACCATCGCCATTGGCCATTGAGTTGTTTAGCTTCCCTTTTATCAGAGGGGTATTTATCATGGCTAACTTTATTACGCTTACGAAAACCAGCGAAACTGACTGGAACGATATAATTCCTACGGTAAAAGCCTTCCTGAAAGAATACCTGGAAGACTCCCGCCCTGTTATCAACGAAGATGAGGTAGTGATTACCAAATCAACTGCCAGCAATGAAGTGAGCGCAGATGATACAGATGTGGTAAAACGTATCAAGGAATTACTTGAAAACTATGTGAAACCGGCTGTAGAAATGGATGGCGGCGCCATTCAGTTCAAAGATTACGACAACGGCACGGTAACACTGATGTTACAAGGTTCCTGCTCAGGCTGTCCCTCTTCCATGATTACGCTCAAAGCCGGTATTGAAGGCATGATGAAGCGTATGATTCCCGAAGTGAAGGAAGTAGTGGCAGAAGCAGAATAAGCCATAGTTGAGTGAATGATAGTGTTAAACGAAAGCACAGTCTTTATGGCTGTGCTTTTTTTTAGCTGTTAGCCTTAAGCTTTTAAGGAGCGGATAGACCTTTTTTTATTATTAAATGAGAATGCCAGCATGAAGTTTTTAGTGTTATTGGCCGGTATCGCAGCGGCGATACAACCGGCATGGGCCCAGGGAAAGAAAAGAGTGGATAGTACCAGCGCCGTTATTACCTACGGTTTTGGCAGCAATGGAAAAGCCATTCCCGGCAATGAGCTGCAACTGTTCATAGATCAGCAGCGTGCACACATTGTTACTGGAAAAGGCAAACAAAAAGAACAACAATTCCTGCAATTACAGGAACAAGCCAGCTTGCAGGTGTTAAGCCTTCCTAACAATGAAGTATACACGCTGAAAAAGGCCTTTAGTGAATATGCTACACCCGAACTCCTCCCCGATACCGCTACCATTCTGGGATATGTGTGTAAAAAGGCCAAACTGTTTATCCGCTCCAACACCATCGAAGTGTGGTATACCAACGCGTTACAGTTGAAGGGCACGCCGAATATCACCATTGCACCCGGTTTGGGACTGGTACTGAGAACTGTGCGGAATGGCAACAGCGAAACCATCGCAAAGAAAATTACTTATCGTAAAATTACAGCAGAAGAGCTGGCCTGGCCAACCAATACCGGCACCCTGGTTGACGATGCCGCCTATATGCGGCAGGTGATCGACAGCCGCTACACCACCTTCCCCGTGTTTAACCAGGAACAAATCAGCTGGGGTAACAATACGCCTAATCCAACAGGAGAACAAGCTAATCAAACCTATCATTACGCCGGCGGTACCGTGATACTGAAAAAAGTATCGCTGCCAGCTGTGAAGAAAGGTGAAACACTTTTCGCAGAGCTTACCCAATATTCCAATGGCGATGCATACGACAGAACCGGCTCCGTATTTATGATCCCGGCAGATAAAGCCACCTCTTTCCTTGACGGTCTGCAAAAAGGCGTACAGGCGTTACCGTTGTTTACCGCTAATAATGGCAACAGCTATCACGGCATGGTAGCCACCGACAACTATTTACCGACACTGGAAATACTCCGCTTCTTCACGCCATTCGGTGTACGGCAGTTTAATAACCAGGTAAAAATAGCCGGTTATAACTGGGCCGATTCCGTTATTTATAAACAAGACATTACTGAACTACACAACCGTCTGCAGGGCGATGTTTGGCTGGGTGTATATATTGGCAACTACGATAAAGGCGGCCATAAGGTAAGCCTGAGCCTTAAATATTATCCTGGTGATCCGGAAGATGAAAACCGCAGTACTCCCAACTGGATCTACCCGGTTTTCAACACCACTAACCTGATGGAAATGGCCGGACAAGAATACGCTACCCTGTTCGATAAAGACTCGCTGAAAGTACGGGTAAACATTCCGGAAGGACTTAAAAACGTACAGTTACGTTTCCTTACTACCGGCCATGGTGGCTGGGGTGGCGGCGATGAATTCAATCCCAAGCAGAATGAAATTTTTGTAGACGGCAAACGTGTATATCACTTTATTCCGTGGCGCACAGATTGTGCTACTTATCGCCTCTCCAATCCCGCTTCCGGTAATTTCGGAAATGGATTGTCTTCTTCTGACCTGAGCCGCTCTAACTGGTGCCCGGGTACACTTACTTCTCCGGTGATTATTTCATTGCCAGATATCACGCCGGGCTGGCATACCATCCAGGTGGCTATTCCACAAGGCAAGCCTGAAGGAACCAGTCAAAGCTTCTGGAATGTGTCTGGTACACTGATTGGAGAAAAGAAATAACTTTTCGCACATCGTTGTTGCTGTATTAGCCGGCAACAACGATGTGCGAAATCTCGAAATATTTATCCACTTTCGCACCATGAATGATTTATACCAGGGCTTTTTAGAAGGGCTGCATCAAATGACCTGGCTGGAAGGGATAGCGGTATTCTTTGCTGTTCTGTCGGTCATCTTCCAAAAAAATAATAACATACTGGTATATCCTACTGGTATTATCAGCACTGGTATTTATACTTACCTCTTGTCGCAGGAGCATTTCAAGCTCTATGCAGATGCTACGCTGAATGCGTATTACCTTATTATGAGCGTGTATGGCTGGGTATATTGGGCAAAGAAAGGCCCTGCTGAACCAGCCACACCTATAACGCGCAGTAGCCGCCCTGAGCTGACTACGGCCATTTTCATTGCCCTGGGGGGCTGGGGGATTTTTTATTTCCTGCTCACTCATTTTTCCGATTCCAATGTACCCGTGATGGACGCCTTTGTTTCTGCCAGTGCCTGTGCAGGCATGTGGCTACTGGCAAAGCGGAAGCTGGAGAACTGGATATTGTTGAATATTTCCAACCTGGTGGCCATACCGTTGTTGTTTTACAAGCATCTTTATCTGACCGCTTTACTCACCATCTTTTTGTTTATCATTGCTGTATTCGGATACTTCGATTGGAAAGCGATTGTGCAGCAAAGAGAAACGTCTAATAAATGAAGAAAGTAGTTGTTATAGGCCCTGAATCTACAGGAAAAAGCACGCTCAGCGAAATGCTGGCCGCCCACTTTAATACCGTGTGGACGCCGGAATATGCCCGTGAGTATATTGATCAGCTGGACCGCCCATATGACCAACACGATTTGCTGGAAATAGCAGCAGGACAACTGGCACTTGAACGGCAGCAAGCCATGAAAGCCAATAGGGTGCTTATTTGTGATACCGATTTATATGTGATAAAAGTATGGAGCGAGCATAAATATGGGAACTGCGATCCGCGCATTTTAAAACAGGTTGCCCAACAACATTGCGATCTCTATTTACTTACTTATATCGATTTGCCCTGGGAAGAAGACCCGCAACGGGAATACCCTGATCCTGCCATGCGTAACTATTTCTACCAGGTTTATAAGGACATCGTTGTTGCTTCCGGTGTTCCGTGGCAGGAAATAAAAGGAACGTATGAGGAGCGTGAAGCCCTTGCTATAGCGGCAGTGCAGTCATTACTGGGCTAGTGGATATTTATTTTCTGCCTACTACCAATTCCATAATATCCGGATCCGGCGCAAGGTTGCGCATTTGTATCAGGATTTTGCGTTGCCGGTAACTGGTAATCCTGGCAGGAGGATTAATGGTGTATTTAATCGGATTAGGTAAGCAGGCAGCTATCATAGCAGCTTCTTCGCGATTAAGACTCGCCGCATTTTTATTGTAATTGGCCTGGGAGGCTGCTTCCACGCCAAATATGCCCTCTCCCATTTCAGCTACGTTCAGGTATACTTCGAGAATGCGTTGTTTCCCCCATATTTTCTCAATCATGAAGGTAAAATATACTTCCAGCCCTTTGCGGAACCAACTACGGCCCTGCCACAGGAATACGTTTTTAGCTACCTGCTGACTAATGGTGCTGGCGCCTTTTATCTTTTTACTTTGTTGGTTATGCTTCATGGCCTTTTCAATCGACTTAAAGTCGAAGCCATTATGATCGGTGAAGAGTTGGTCTTCACTGGCTATTACAGCGAGTTTGGCGTGCTGAGATATTTCGTCATAGCTCACCCATGTTTTGTGTAGTTTTTTATCTGTGCCCCAGAGGCTGAACCAGCTGCCGATTTCAGTAATGGTAATAGGTGGATTCACCCATTTCAAGAGGATGATATAAACAAATTGTGCAACAATTAAAACCAGTAGTACCCTCTTCAATCTCCTCCACGTTCTGGGAACAATGCCTTTTAAATTCATCGCGTAGGTTTAGAAAAATCGGGACGAAAGGTAGGCTAAAAAGCTGAAAGTGAAACACAATCATTAACTTTATATATGCTATTAAACGTACACCCGGACAACCCGAATCCCCGTCATTTAAAAACAATCATAGAATGTTTGAAGGATGGAGGGATTATTATATACCCTACTGATACGGTATATGGTTTGGGTTGTGATATTACGCAACATAAGGCGATAGAACGGATAGCGCGGATTAAACAGATAGATCCGAAAAAGGCAAACTTCTCTTTTATCTGTTATGATCTGAGTCATTTATCCGATTACGCTAAAAGTGTAGACACGCCTATATTCAGGATGCTGAAAAAAGCATTGCCAGGGCCTTATACTTTTATTTTGCCAGCCAGCCGGATGGTGCCCAAGCTGTTAAAAACGAAGAAAGATACTGTGGGTATCAGGGTGCCGGATAATAATATTTGTCGCACCATTGTTAAGGAATTAGATAATCCTTTGATGAGTACCACCTTGCCCATTGAGGATTATGTAGAAGAATATACGGACCCGGAAATTATTTATGAGAAATTCGGAAACCAAGTGGACATCGTGATAGATGGTGGTCCGGGTGGTATGGGCTTTTCAACGGTAATAGATTGTACCGGGCCAGAGCCTGTGTTGATTCGTGAAGGGATTGGCAGTTTTGAAGAAATATCCTGATAAAATGTTTTTATGAAAAAGCGAGGATGGGTGTTGATGACGTGTATTTTGTTGACCGGCTATGTAGCAGCTGCGCAAACTTTTGCGCTTAAGCCGGTGAAGTTATTTCCCGCTCCTAAAACGGCTTATATCCCCCCTGCTCCCCCGCCGGTTTATCCTACTTATAAGCTTGCACCAGATGCTTATTACCAGCAGCACTTTGGTTTTTTCTGCAAAAAAGAATGGTCCTGGCAAAAGAGTACCGGGTTGCCTGTAAAACTCCGTTTAGGAAACTATTCTTACACACAACAACTCGAAGGGAAACATTAAAATCTTTTGCTATATTGAAATGAGCTGATTGTTCTTGACTTTGTCAAATAAATATATTTGCCTGTAGCAAATATATTTTTCGGGAGATAAATACCTTCGCGAGGTGGTAAAAACGCGATTCTGAGCCGGGGTAAAGAGCCGTCGGGGGGCTAACGAAAAAGAGGTGGCCCGGCATCGCCGCACCACCTCTTCAAAGTATTTTAAAAGAGATTATTTGATACCCAGTTTCTTGGCTACATCTGCAGGTAAAGCTTTTTTGTTTACCATGAAGCAGGTGGTTTTATAAGCGAAGTAAGGCTCAGAAGCGTAGAAATATCCTGCACCTGGATTGTCGGTACCCCAGGAATTTTTCACGCGGAAATATTTGTTGCCATTCTGGTCTTTTACCAGACCTACAATGTGCATACCGTGATCATCCTGTGTTTCGTAGTTATCGAAAGCCTGCTGACGCAGTTCAGGAGTGATGGTTTTTTCTTTACCTGGTTCCAGGAAAGCATTTTTTCTTTCTTCGGCAGACATATCAGCCCAATCTTTTTCCGGAACAATTGCCAGGCCTTCTCTGAAGTTGAAGCCTTTTTCGCTTACATCAGCAGCCCATGCAATGGTGTAACCATTCTGGATAGCATTTTCAGCGATGTTGGTAAAGTCACTCAGGTTTACATTGTATACTTTCTCCCAGTTCCAGTTGTCTGGTACTTCCAGTACAAATTGTGAATTGTAGGGATGGTGGGTAAAAGAAGAGATCAGTACATAATCATCGGCGCTGAGTCCCAGTTCTTTAGCAAAAGACTGTGGGGTATAGCTTTTCCCGTTGTACTGGAATTTTTCAGGAGCTTCTCCCATATAAGCATTCAGTACACCATCAAATGCTTTCGTCCAGTTAGGGTTGATATTACCGTTGGCATTACCTATTTTATTGACCATACCTTCCAGTAGGCTTTCCATTTCAGCATGGTTATACATTTTGTCTTTGTTGCCATCGTATACGCCCTGTGGAACCAGGCCGTATTCACGGAGGCACAGCAGATCATCCGGGAATCCACCACCTTCACCGAAGTTGGCTTTACCGTGCATGCGTACATAATTAGCTGCTTTCAACGGATACATTTTACGTACCACAAACATTTCGCTGAGATTCAGCCCCTTGCTTTTACCGTTGCGCAGTAATTCTGATTCAAAAAAAGACAAACCGGAGAAAGACCAGCAAGTACCGGTGCGACCCTGATTTTGTACATCTCCTGCATCGAGGTTTTTAACTACTGTGAACTGGTATTTGCTCCCCTCCACATTGGTATTGTTTTGTGCAAATGCGCCTACGCTGCAAAGCATGGCTGCACACATCATCCATTTCTTCATGAGTGTAAAATGATAAGTTTTAAAAACAAGGGCCAAAAATAAGGGAAAGCAGGTATTCGACCGGCGAAAAGATGGATGAACGGAGCTTGCTACAGCTTTTGAGGGAATAGGCGCTACTTTTCCTGGTATTGATCCCGGGTAATTTCCCATTCCCAGAGATCTTCTCCTTCTTTATTTTTCATTGTACCCACAAATCGCATTCCTGCTTTTTGTAATATTTTAACGGATGCATTATACTCTTCTTCTGTATGGGCAATCACACGTTTTACGTAAGAATGCCCGAATGCAAAGCGAATCAGGGCTGCTGCCATTTCGGTACCCAGCCCCCTTTCCCGGTAGTCGGCGGTTATTTCATACCCCATTTCTACCACGCCTTCAGCATTGGGCTTGCCTTTAAACCCGCCGGCCCCAATAAGGCGCTGGTCGGCACGATGTATAACGAGATAAAAGAACCAGCCCAGCATGGCAGGATCATTCCGTAACTTATCATATGCTACAAGGACCATCTCCGGATATTCGGTCCATCCTTCCTGTATAGAAATACCAAGCAGGTCGGCCAGGTGATCGTTGCCCTGTAATAGCAATTCGAAATGCTCCAGTGAGCACGGCAACAATTGTAGTCGAGGTGTTTGGATCATATTTGAAAACTAGTAAACTGTTTTGGGAAATACAAGTATGCGAGCATTTACCATTAGTCTTAGCCATTAGTTTTTAGCGTATTAGCAAATACAGCGAAAACCATCCACTGTATTTGCTAAAAGCTAAAAGCTAATGGCTAAATGCTGTATTAATGCGCTTCCAGCCAGTTGTTACCAGTGCCCATTTCCGCTTCTACCGGAACAGACAATGGCAGGGCATTGCGCATAAGATCTAATATAAGGGGTTTAATAATCTCTAATTCTGAACGATGGGCATCAAATACCAATTCATCATGTACTTGCAACAGCATGCGGGACTTGAGGTTTCGTTCTTTAAAGGCTTTATGAATGGATATCATGGCCAGCTTAATCATATCGGCCGCTGTACCCTGGATAGGCATATTGATGGCGTTCCTTTCGGCAAAGCCACGAACTACCGCATTGGACGAGTTGATGTCTTTTAACCATCTTTTCCGGCCCAATAACGTTTGTACATAACCGTTCTCCTGTGCAAACTTCACCTGGTCTTCCATATATTGTTTGATAGACGGATACTGTGCAAAATAATTATCGATCAGCGTTTTCGCCTCTCCACGCGGAATTCCCAGGTTTTCTGACAAGCCAAAAGCGCTTACGCCATAGATAATACCGAAGTTGACGCTTTTCGCATTGCGGCGCATTTCAGAAGTAACAGCGTCCAGTGCTACATTGTACACTTTGGCCGCAGTAGCAGTGTGAATATCGATGCCATTCTGGAAAGCGGCAGACATCTCCTTGTCTCCACTGATGGCTGCTATGATACGCAGTTCTATCTGTGAATAGTCGGCCGACAACAACACATATTCCTCATTGCGGGGAATAAAGGCCTTGCGTATTTCACGGCCTCTGTCTGTACGAATCGGAATGTTCTGCAGGTTAGGATTGTTGGAGCTCAAACGGCCGGTAACGGCTACTGCCTGGTTATAGGAAGTATGTACTCGGTTGGTGCGTTTGTTAAGCAATAACGGTAATGAATCTACGTAAGTAGATTTCAGTTTGCTCAGCTCTCTGAATATAAGGATATCCTCTACAATTTTATGTTTGTTGGAAAGCTTTTGCAGCACATCTTCGCCAGTAGCATACTGACCGGTGCGGGTTTTCTTGGCTTTGGGATCCAGCTGTAACTTTTCAAATAACACCTCGCCTAATTGTTTAGGGGAGGCCAGTTTGAAACGTACGCCCGCTTGTTCGTATACACTTTCTTCTGCCCGCCTGATTTCTGTTTCCAGCTCTTTTGAATAGTCGGCCAGTGCCAGGGTGTCCAGTGCAATACCTTCGTATTCCATATCAGTGAGTACGGGTACCAGCGGGTTTTCTATATCGTAAAATACTTTGTCCACGGCTTTTTCAGGCAGCATGGGCAAAAATTTGTCTTTTAGCTGGAGGGTAACATCGGCATCTTCCGCAGCATATTCTTTAATTTTTTCAATCTCCACATCCCGCATATTGCCTTGCCCCTTTCCTTTTTTGCCGATGAGCGTTTCTATGGAAACAGGCTCGTAGCCCAGGTATTGCGCACTTAATACATCCATGCTCCGGCGACCTTCCGGCTCAATCAGGTAATGCGCCAGCATGGTATCAAATACTGTGGTGGTAACATCTACGCCGTACCATTTCAGTATCAGCATATCATACTTCACATTTTGCCCAACCAGCACAATGCTTTTATGCTGAAACAGGGGAATAAATTCATGGATAATGGCGCGGGCAGCGGTATGGTCGGCTGGTAAAGGAATGTAGTAGGCTTCTCCTTTTTTAAAGGCGAAACTCATTCCCACAATATCTGCTTCATTGGCATCAGTACCGGTGGTTTCGGTATCAAAAGACACTTCTTTTTGCTGTAACAGTTGTTGCAGTAAAGCGGTTCTTTTTTCAGGCGTATCTATCACGTCATACTGATGGGGGGTGTTGTGTATATTTTTATCCGCCATCAGGATGTTACCGGATTCAATAATTTCAGTAGTTACCGTAATTTCTTCCGTTACAATAGCCGTTCCAAACAGGTCTGTTTGTACGACCTTGGGTTTGGCTTCAGCAGCAGTACTGCCGCCAAATCCATCTCCCAGGATTCTTTTACCAAGGGTTTTAAATTCCAGTTCAGTAAAGATGCTGGTAAGCTTTTCTTTATCGCTTTCTTTGAGGCAGAAATCTTCTTCGTGGAAGCTTACCGGAACATCGGTAATGATGGTTGCCAGTTCTTTTGACAGGATAGCATTTTCGCGGCCGGCTTTGATTTTTTCACCCATTTTACCGCCAATGTTATCTGCGTTTTCCAGTATTTTTTCCAGGGAATGATACTGGGCCAGGAGTTTCATGGCTGTTTTTTCGCCGATGCCAGCAATGCCGGGAATGTTATCAACGGCATCACCCATCAGGCCAAGGATGTCAATTACCTGGTGTACATCCTGGATTTGCCATTTATCACATACCTCTTTAGGCCCCATGATTTCCTCTTTGTTGCCCATGTACGGCGGTTTGTAGATAAAAATATTATCTCTCACCAATTGTCCGTAATCCTTATCCGGGGTAACCATGTATACGGTATACCCGGCATCAGCGGCCTGCCAGGCCAGGGTGCCAATCACATCATCTGCTTCATAACCATCCAGCTCTACTACCGGGATATTAAAGCCTTCTATGATGCGCTTAATATCGGGTAATGCATCAAGCAGATCCTCCGGAGCATCCTGACGATTAGCTTTATAATCAGTATAAGTAGTATGCCGCTCTGTAGGCGCGTGCGTGTCGAATGCAACGGCCATATGAGTAGGTTTTTCTTTATTGATAAGATCCAGTAAAGTAGTGGTAAAACCAAACTGCGCATTGGTATTTCGGCCCGCACTGGTGATGCGGGGATTCCTGATAAGGGCGTAGTAAGCCCTGTATATCAGTGCCATGGCGTCCAGTAAAAATAATTTCTTTTCCATCGCTAAACCTACAAGATTTAATTTTAATCTGCAAAATTAAGATAGTACTACAATATACGGTGAGGATGTAACTTTAGCACAGAAAAAAAAGAAAGGAATGAATAAAATTTATTATTTGTCGACCTGCAGTACCTGCAAAAAGATATTGGAAGAAACAAACGCGAAGGCGCGAGGGTTTGTATTACAGGATATCAAGAAAGATAAAATTACACCGGCACAATTAGATGAAATGCATGCCCTGGCGGGAAGTTATGAATCGTTGTTTAGCCGCAGATCTCAGCAATACCGCCCTATGGGCCTACATGAAAAAGAGTTAAAGGAATCGGACTACCGTGATTTGATTTTACAGGAGTATTCCTTTCTGAAAAGACCGGTAGGGATTGTGGGAGATAAGATTTTTATAGGGGCGGAAGTGAAAAATATTTAGGACGATCATCATTTTTTTTTCGGCGTTATTGCTACTGCAGCGGGTTTAACGAAATTTGAATTTACGTTTGCAGCGAATCAACAGATAATGATATCATCCTTATGCCAACTAACGGGAGGCTGTCTGTTTTGATTACAGGCAGCCTCTTTTCATATGGGTCAAAGGGATTGTACAAATTCCTGTACCACCTTTTTATACTGGAACATATCCTGGTCATGGTGAAATGAGCGGAATGGGAAGCGGGATGCTTCTTCCAGTGCTGTTTTGAGATTGAATTGTTCTTGTGGAAGGGAATAAAAATATCCTTTTTCCATCAGGTATTCACCCAGGTACACTTGTTCTGATTGTCCGGGAGTAGGAATAAGAATGGCTTTTTTATTCAGCTTTGCAAGGTCCATGAGGGTAGTATACCCCGAGCGGCTTAGTACCATGTCGGACGCCAGCATGGCTTCATTCAATTCGGTAGCATTCAGGTGGTTTACTTGTGTAACACCGGGAGCAACTTGTTCATGCTGAGGGCTACCGGGTTTACCACTTACGATCAATGCGGTGATTTGCAAGGACTTAATCTGATCCAGCACCATTTTCTCCAGGTTAGAACGTTGTGGTTCCGGTCCGGAAATGAGCACCAGCAAATCATACTTCTTTTCCACATTGTTGCGCGGCTCAAAGCGGCTCAGGCAGCCAATGTAGGTAGTATGTGGCGGCAGTTGTGCCGGATGTGCCAGTTCTCCGGAAAGGTGGTTGTTACCGGCAAAATCCGGGATCCAGCAGGCGCCGTATTTGTTAATGAAACGATAATTTATTTTTTGCAGGGTTCGCTCTATCCATCCACCGAAAGGTGTTTTTATCAGGAGTTGATGGGTGATAAAAACAGTGGGGATATTTTTATGATACAAGCCGAAGCGGTTGTCTGAAATCACTGCATTTATTTGATACTCAGCAACTATCTTTTTTAGCCAGCGTTGTTCATATTGTATAGCCCGATATATTTTGGGAATTTGCTGAATAATCTTCAGCCCAAAAAACTGCCCTTTTTGCGCGTATTGAATACGATAACCCGGCAGCGGAAATATGGTCAGTTGCGGGAATTCCTGTTGCAACAGCGCCGCATGCTTACCTTCCGCAGCAATAAATACCTGACAACCTGCGTTTAGCATTTCATGGATCAAGGGAATATCTCGGGTGGCGTGGCCAAGGCCCCAATCAAGGGGAACTACAAGAATTTTTCGATCGGTTCGGATTGTGGACAAATAATTTAATATTTTTTACGAATTTAGCTTAAATTACAAAAGAGGATTGTTAAGAAAAGGTAAACTCTTTTAGACCGGGATTTCAATAATAGCTAAGTATATTAAACTGCAGTATGAAAAGTATAAAATGGATGGTAATCATTTTTCTTTGTGGAAGTTTAGCAATGGAGGGATGTAAAGTTTTTAAGAAAAACGATTGCGGATGTCCCACCATGAATAAAAAACGCATGCACTGATAGCGATCTGTTTGACAACTAACGATGACTTTAACAACAACTGACAAACAATTTTTACCTTATCTTTTGAGATTATCCTTGATACCTGGCCAAACAATATTTCGGGGAACAGTCAAATTTTTTATTCATGAAACCTGTAGATAGAGATTTACTAATCTTGCTACATGAAGATAGGTACACGGAGCAGCAGATACAATCTGCTGTGAGACAAATCAGCGAAATGCTTTCGTTGATTGAGACAATGGATTATCTCTGTGCAGTTATGGAAGTTATGGATTGTAACAAGAGTCGTATTACCAGCAAACGATCTGTGCTGGAAAAAGCAATTTCACGTAAGTCACACAAGCCCTTCGAATTTATTATTCACAAGAACTAGTAGTGTTATCTCTACAAAATTCCCGTTATAATAGTTTTGACCCGCTGTCTTATCCGTACGACTTGCTTTTTTAAATTCTTGTTGTAAGTTCGCCATCAATTAAATTTGATTTACTGATGGCAGATTTTTCACACCTGCAGGATTTTCTACATCCTGTTTCTAAGGCATTTCTCAACGATGACCAGGAATATGACCCATTCCAGGTTGGCGGTGTGATAGATGTGTATGAAGACAATCACCAGCCAGACATTGACGAAGCGGATATCATCTTATTAGGTGTTGGAGAAGAGAGAGGAAGTGCTTCCGGCAAATCCGCCACCGGTGGACCTGATGCCATACGCCGGGAATTTTACCGATTATACAACTGGCACCGGCATATTAAGCTGGCCGATGTAGGGAACCTGCAATCAGGAGCTTTCCTGGCAGATGCATATGCTGCCATGAAAACAGTATTGGCAGAACTACTTGCAGCTAATAAAACCGTCATTATTTTAGGGGGCTCCCACGATCTTACCTATCCACAATATAAAGCTTACGCTTCCCAACAATTAATTATTGAGGCTACAGTAGCCGATGCCCTGATTGATCTGAAAGAAGATTCCCATTTACGCAGTGAGCGCTTTTTAATGGATATTCTTACAGAGCAACCCAACTATCTCCGGCATTACAATCATCTCGGGTTCCAGAGCTATTTCGTACATCCGCGTATGTTAGAAACGCTGGATAAATTACGTTTTGATTGCTACCGGCTGGGACGCATCCGGGAGAATATGGAGGAGGCAGAACCTGTGTTGCGCCATTCTGATTTATTCAGCCTGGATATCAACATCATCCGGCATACGGATGCACCTGCCAATCAGCTTTCTCCTAATGGATTCAGCGGTGAAGAAGCCTGCTCCCTGGCCCGGTACGCCGGTATGAGCAGCCGCCTCTCCTCTTTTGGTATTTATGGATACCGCCCCGAAAAAGATAAGGAACAGCTTACCGCCCGGCAAATAGCTCAAATGCTCTGGTACTTTATGGACGGACGTGCGGTGAAAAATAAAGAGGCACTGCTGGAAGACAGAGATGCCTTCTGGGAATTTCATATAGCCTTTTCCGATATAGAAACTGTGTTCCTGAAAAGTAAGAAAACAAGTCGCTGGTGGATGCAGTTACCAGATAGAGAATTTGTTCCCTGCTCTTATAACGACTATCTCATGGCCAGTAATAATGAAATGCCGGAAAGATGGTTGAGGCACCAGGAAAGACTCTAGTAAATAGAGCAGAAAGCGGAAAGCAGAAAGCAAAAAGCTATTGAGGCGAATGACCATGGCGGATATTAATTAGCTTTGGTCATTCGCCTCAATAGCTTTTTGCTTTCTGCTTTCCGCTTTCTGCTCTATATAGTAAGTAGTGTCTTTAAGCGGGCCTTCAGAAAGGCGGCTTTATTGTCTGTGGAGATCATATCGTCGTCGAGACCTTCCATGGTACGTTTATGCATTTTTTCTACGCGCTCGTCTATCTTCTTAAAGTATTCTTCTTTTTTCTCTTCCCAGGCGCCTTGTTCAGCCTGTAGTTGTTGTTGCCGGTCGGGAGCCAGGCTGGAATAGAGGTTTTGCAGCGTATGATTTAACAGGCTATCCAGTTGCTTGTAATAGGTAACAGCACAGGTATACATATTATGGCTATTGCCAAGACATTGCTGGTAGCGGTTTTCAAGTGTGTCCAGCGCTGTTGGTCGGGTTTGCGAATACGCCTCGGTGCACAGGAAAACCAATAGGAATAGGATTAGGTTTCGCATAGGTACTGTGTGAACAGCAAATATACGAAATATATATTATGTAAAAGCGTAATATTATTAGTGATCCTCTTTATCGCCAATAGAGCCTGTGCATACATCGCCCTGTGGTAGTCCGTTTAGCCATACTCTCAGGGCTTCTGTGCGCTGATGGGTAAGCTCGGCCAGGTAATTTGCTTTGCACATAGGAAATACCGTACCGTAACTTTTAGCAGAAGCCGGGTACATGGCTTTCACCTGAGCATCCCGGAATTGTATCCACAGACGCTGCGCGTCTTTCAGGTTTTGGATAAATGTTTTGTTAGCAGCATAATCTTTCAGAATGAGCTGATAAATTTCGTTCAGCTTTTTATCTGCATCTTTATACTCCTGCGCTGCCTGTTTATTTAATTCGGATTGGGATTGTGAAAAAGCAGTTATCCCACCAGTCATCAATAGCAAGAAAATTAAAAGTGATTTCATATTGCTAAGGTTTGAAGAATTTAAATGCATATACCATGGGTAATTTTTCTTCCAGTCCCTGGATATAGAAACGTCCCTCCTTCTCTACTGTGTTAGGAAAGCAATTATAGGGAGAATAATTGAACTCCTGAAATACCTGCAACTGCAGCCCTTGGGCAAGTAATGCCGTGATGATTTCACTCAACGGATGGTTCCAGGAATACGACTTGTTTTGAATGTTGCTGTTATGGTCTGTATAAGTACCTTCCGTTTCTTCCACAATGGTTTCTGTATTGAAGTAGTCGTATTTAATGTTTTGAAATGCTTCGTCCAGCATCCACAGTACAGGATGAAAATCTGCCATGATAAAGTAGCCGCCAGGTTTCAGGAAGTGATGAACAACTGCTGCCCATTTATCCAGGTCAGGCAGCCAGCCAATTGTGCCATATGACGTAAATACACGGTCAAAGGAGCCGGTTAAATGAGCTGGTGCGCTATAGAGGTCACAGCAAACAAAACGGGCGCTGTTTTCCAGTTGTAATTGCGTTGTAAGTTCATTGGCTTGCTGTATGGCTGCATCAGAAAGGTCAACGCCGGTAACTTTTGCGCCCATCCTGGCCAGCGAGAGGCTATCCTGTCCGAAATGGCATTGCAGGTGCAAGATGTCTTGCCCGCTTACATCTCCCAGCAAATTTAGCTCTATTTCTTTTAAAGAAGTATTACCATTCACGAAGCCGGGAACATCGTAAAAGGCAGAAGTAACGTGTACGCCTGTACGTTTATTCCAAAGTTCTTTGTTCGTTGAAAGATAGTCTGCCGAAATTTCCATTTTTGAGCGATTTTATATGAAAAGATACTCTTCATTTTCCATTTGTACCTTGAAAGTTACTTTTGCTTTCAGGGCATTGAATACTTTCAGGATGGTGTCCAGGCGGGCACTGGTGGTGTTGTTTTCCAGCTTTGATATTTGTGCTTTCTGTACACCTACCAGGCTGCCCAATTGCTCTTGTGTGAGGTGTTGCGTTTCCCGGGCTTTTTTAATGATATCGCCGAGCAGGTCCATCTGGAGATCGAATTCATATTTATCTCTTTTAGGGGTACCAACCGGCCCCAAAAACTGGTCTTTTACTTCTTCAAAAGTATGGGTGTTTAAAGGTTTCTTTTTCATTTGTCGTTGTGGTTTAACTTAAATTTTCAAAAAACAGGGTTCTTAATTTAATTGCTTTGTCTATTTCTTTTGCGGGCACTTTATTTTGTTTCTTTATAAAACCATGGGTGGCGATTACCAGTGTGGCATTGGGTTTTCTTTTATCCCCAAAGGCCAGAATCCGGTATTGAAGGTCCATGTAAAAGGTGCGTAGTTCCCATATATCATCTCTCAACTTCTTGAATATTTCAGGGTCATTCTTTATGAGGACTTTGTCAATATTGTAGAGAATTTTCTCTCTTGCATCCTCATGGATGCTGGTTAAAAAGGTTAGTGCATCATCTAGTAAGATGACTTTAAATCTGGGTTCAAATATGGATGATATGGGTTACCCAAAAATAAAGAAAGTTTCCATTTATGGAAACTTTCTCAAGCATTTCTTTTTTTGAATAATCCTTAAATTACCACCAATTCATAAAAATCACCAGGCGTAAAGTATTGTTTAGCCAATTGTTGCAATTCTTCTGCGGTAATTGTTTTGATGGTTTGAATATTATTGTAGAAATAATTTTCATCAAGATCGTTCAGGATCAGGTTTTTCCAGCGTTGAATGAGCTGGAAGGCACCATCCAGGTCGCCCAGGATGGATCCGATCATGTAGTTGCGTACCAAGTCCAGTTCTTCCTGCGGAACGGGTTCGTCTTGCAGGCGAGTTAACTCTTTATAGATTTCTGCAATGGTAGCTTCACAAACATCCCGTCCTGCTTCTGTTTGAATGTTCAGCGCGCTGGTCTGACGGAAGTTGTAGAGTTGGGAATAGATACCATAAGTATAACCTTTTTCTTCCCGGATATTACTCATTAAACGTGAGCCGAAGTAACCACCAAAAATAGTGTTTAGCACCAGCATCTTGGGAAAGTCTGGATGGTAGCGGTTCGGGAAGTGACGGGCCACCCGTACAGCGCCCTGTACGCCATTTTCATCATTGAAAATCCTGAATTTCTTTTCTTCCGCAGGCTGAATAGGAAGGTCCAGCTTTATTAAGTTGGCTTCTCCATTCCAGGGAGTGCCACCGAAGAATTTATTCAGCAGCGCAATGATGTTGGCAGGGAGGTTACCCGCTACAAATATTTTGCAGTTGTTGTAAGTATAATGTTTTTTGTAGAAAGCTTTCAGTCCTTCTGTTTGCAGCGCATCATACGCCATCATGGTGCTTACGCGGCCATATGGGTGGAAGTCGCCGAACAGGTATTTGTCGATGAAACGATTGGCAACAAAATCGCACTTCAACAGGTTTACTGCCAGTTTTTGCTTCTGATTTTGTTTGTACAAACTGAGTTCTTCTTCCGGAAATATAGGATCCAGGATTACTTCCTGCAGCATGGGTAATAATACTTCCGCATGTTTGGTCAGGCAGTGCAGGGTATAAGTAGCATTTTCATGGTAAGCGCTCCGGTTTAAAAAGGCGCCATGATAATCTATGTTTTCATTTATTTCCTGGGCGGTATGTTTGCTGGTACCATTTTTCATAAGAAAGTTGGTGGCCGAGGCTTCCATGCTTTCGCTTTCGTACCAGCTGCCGGCCGGAAACACCAGCTCCAGTTGCAAGGTTTCCTGCTCATCGGATTTCATCACGTATACAGGAATGCCATTGTCCAGCTTGAACTGTTCATATGGCTTCAGTTTTATATCAAATTCCACCGCATCTTTAATGGGAGGGGCTATCGTTCTGTTCATGGGTCGTATTTAAACGGTAATGGGCTGTAAACAAGCCACAGATTTAGTTTGCAGCGTAGTAGTAAATGGTGTTCGAGTTTTTCTCATCAAAAAGCAGTTTTGCCTCTTCATGTAATTCAGCTGCGGTTACTACTTCGTAATTTTCAAATTCGTGGTTCATCAACGCAGCATCGCCGAGCAGTTCATAAAATGCCAGGTTATTGGCGCGACTAAGTAAGCTCATGTCTTCAAAAGCAAGATGGCTTTCTACGCGGTTTTTAACTTTTTGCAGCTCCCTTTCTGAGATCACTTCATTTTGTAATTTTTCCAGCTCCAGTTGTATGGCTTTTTCAGCGTCTTTCATTTTTACGCCTTTCACCAGCTTCCCTTCGATGGTCAGTAATCCGGCATCCAGGCTTCCGAAATGATAACACTCAATATTGCTGAATAGTTTCTTTTCTTTTACAAGTACCTGGTGCAGGCGGGAGGAACTGCCTCCACCCAGGATATCTGAGATGAGGTCTGCCGCATAGTACCGCTTGTCTGTACGGGAGTACATATGATAACATTTGTACAGCGCATCCAACGGTACGTTGGCTTTTACGTCCAGTTTGTGTGCCGCTGTTTGTGGCGGTTCTACCGGCAGCTGGCGCTGATATTTTTCTCCGGATGGAATGTCGCCAAACCATTTTTCTGTAAGGGCTTTCACCTGTTCTACGGTGATGTTACCCGCAACGGTCAGGATGGCATTTACCGGCCTGTAGTATTTAAAGAAAAATGCTTTTACATCTTCCAGCTTTGCATTTTCAATATGCGACAGCTCTTTACCAATGGTCATCCAGCGATAAGGGTGCGTGCTGTAAGAGAGCTCACGCATTTTATGCCAAACATCGCCATATGGCTTGTTGATGTAGTGTTCTTTAAACTCTTCAGACACTACTTTTCGCTGTACGTCCAGGCTTTTTTCATCGAACGCCAGGGAGAGCATGCGATCGCTTTCCAGCCAGAAGGCGGTTTCAATATTTTCTGCCGGGAGTTGTATATAGTAGTTAGTCAGATCACTGGTGGTATAGGCGTTATTCTCACCTCCAGCCATTTGCAGGGGCTCATCATACGATGGAATGTTGATGGAGCCGCCAAACATCAGGTGTTCGAAGAGATGGGCAAACCCCGTTTGTGCAGGGTTTTCATCCCTGGCGCCTACATCATACAGTACATTCAGGACCGCCATCGGCGTGGTATGGTCTTCGTGAACAATTACTCTTAGTCCGTTCGCCAGCGTAAACTTATTATAATGGATCATATCTTTTTGTTGGTCAGTATGGTAAAAATAGGGAATTACGGGTATCTTTTGACAGGTTTTGGCTTTTAGCATTTAGCTTTTAGCAAAAAATTGGCAATACTTCCCTGTAATTGTCCGCTACATTACCTAAAGTGGGCTGCCAACGGTTTACTCGAGATACAGTTCTTTCCGGTCGTAATTAATCGTGAGTGTAAAGTCTTTCCATACGTCATAACCAATGGAGCCGGCCATTTCAGTGAATACGCCGAGGTCGTCTATGTCTTTGCTATAACTGATGGGCACATTTTTTATGCTGCGGCCGCCCACTTCCAGTGAGGGAACCGAACTATTGATGTAGTATAATACTTTCAGCATATCCTGTACCCGGTCTGTGTTGATGGTGGGAAGCAGGGTATTGAGTTTGTTTTTGTCCACATAAGGCCAGTTGAAAAGAATGCCATAGTCGCCACCGGTAGTGATATGGTAATTGCCGGGCAACCGGGTGCCATTGGGTAGTTGTATGGATGCATCTATTACCGGTGTGGTATAGTTCAGCTGGAAATGCAACAGGCGTCCGGCGTTGCCGGTAGGAGTTTTCCCGGCTTTATAGAGCACCAGCTGTTGTTGGCGGTAATCAATTTTTACGATAAATGTTTTCATCAGGGCTATGCCTATTATGCCATCTACCGGGCCGAGATCGTCCAGGTTTTCCAGGTAGGCCTTCACATAAGGCAGGCGTTGGTCCTGGAGATACAGCACATTGAGGGTGGCCACCGACGTTTGTGCCATCGCGTTATTGGTACCGCTCATATAAGCGTTGGTGCCGCCTTTGAGATGTAGCCGTGCGGCGGTATTGATATGTAATACGGTTACTTCTGCCCCACTGTCGAAAATAAAATGGAGGGTATCTGTACTGCCGGAAACCAGTACAGGAATAATCACGTGTTTGTCCACCAACTGAAAAGGGATCACTGCCACCGGTTTCTTGTTTTCACCTGCATCTGTTGATGTAGTGCTTTTTCGCTGTGCATGGGCATACATGAAGACATTGCAGGAAAACACGGTTACTATCCATAAAAAACGCCACATGACACAAATAACGTCAAAGTATGCTTTTTATTGGCAACTTTTTGATGAGCAGGTCATTATCGCGACTGATCAGGCACACGGCTTTGGTACCGATATTCTTTAAAATTTCCCGGAACAGCTGGAGGTTTGGGCCGAGGTTATTGTTGATGGCCATGATGATATCACCTTTTCTGAACCCGGCCTTTTCTGCCGGAGAGCCTTTGATGATATCGGTGACTTCTACCCGGCCGTTGATCAGGTAAATGATTAAGCCGGTATAGGAGTAGTCGAACATATCACGGAAATGTGAATTCGGCATCATATATATTTCCTTCTTGCTGTAGTTGAGCGTAATGTTGAAGCGTCTCAGCAAGTCGTTACCGATCATCCCGCCCAAAAAAGGATAGGCGGTGACGTTAGTTTTATCATCAAAGATGTAGGTGGGTACATTCCGGAAGCTATAATTGCCGATACGGAATTCATTAACGGTTGTCAGCGACATGCTCATCTTCCCTCCCAACCCCTGGGCTTCTGTTTGAATCATTTTTTTGGTGCGGCGTCTTTTGCCCTGGAGCACACTGCTGTCGTTCACAAATTGTGATGACAACAACAAGCACATGCCGGCGCCGGTATCAAAGTAGTAGCGGTTATTGATGGTCCTTAAACTGGTTCTTAACGGGGCAGAGATCAGTGGAATTTGCGTGAGCGAAGGCTTTAACAGCTGGCCGCCCTTTGGATAAGTAAATTTCCCTTTTGAATAAATGATAATCTCTTCAGTATCATAGTCTACCGTAACAATATACCTGCTCAGGAGGCTAAATCCCATAATCCCATCTACCTGGATCCCATATACCTGGCTAATCAACTCATAATCATTGATATGGAAGTCGAGGCTATCAACTGTCAGACCGGGTAATCTAAGCGCATGATTGCGTGCAAAAGATACTGGTTTGGAGCTCCCCAGGCCTTTGATGATCCGGTCGGAAGGTTCCATCTTAATGCCTAGCCGTGTACAGGTGGCGGTATCGAGGGAAATGCCTGCGCTACCGGTGTCAAGAATAAACTGCAGGGTATCGGGATAGTTGCCAACCAGTGCCTGCACTACCACTACGCCTCCATAGTATTGCCGGAAGTGAAAACGGGTGATGAGCACGGATTCGCGGGTACTGTCGGTGCAAGGTGCTGCGATCCCGGCAAGGGTGTTGGTTGAAGTGCCGGTGGTGGCTGCCAGTAGCAGCATAACGTGTAACAGAATTGGTCTAAGCATACTGGGGGATGCAGGGATGTATATAATTCTAAATTTAACATTAAAAAGTGTTCGTATAAAATATATTTATTACGGGCGGTTATTTACCTAAATACTACCTTTGCTAAAGTTTATTCCCGGTTAGAAATATAGCAAATGGAACTTCAGGATTTATATAAGAAAGCGCAGGATTTCGGATTTCTGACAGCAGCAGAGGGTGTTTATATGTTTGAGAACGCACCGCTGGCGGAACTGATGGAAATAGCCAACGAGTTACGAAAACAACAGGTACCGCATGGTAAGGTTACCTGGCAGATAGACAGAAACGTGAATACCACCAACGTGTGTACCGCCAACTGTAAGTTCTGTAACTTTTACCGCATTCCTGGCCACAAAGAGGCATATATTACCCCTATTGAAGAGTATAAGAAGAAGATTGAGGAGACACTGAAGTATGGCGGTGATCAGCTGTTATTACAAGGTGGGCATCACCCGGAGCTGGGACTCAGCTTCTACGTTGATCTCTTCAGGGAATTGAAACAACTGTATCCCGAATTAAGATTACATACCCTCGGGCCCCCTGAAGTAGCCCATATTACCAAACTGGAAAAAAGCACGCATATTGAAGTACTCCGCGCTTTACAGGAAGCGGGTATGGATAGTTTGCCCGGTGCTGGCGCCGAAATACTGAATGACCGTGTGCGTCGGTTGATTTCTAAAGGGAAATGCGGTGCACAGGAATGGCTGGATGTAATGCGTGCAGCACATAAGCTGAATATTGCGTCCTCAGCCACCATGATGTTTGGTCACGTGGAAACGGTACAGGAACGCTTTGAACACCTGGTGGATATCCGACAGGTACAGAGTGAAAGGCCAGAAGGTCACTACGGTTTTACTGCCTTTATACCATGGACATTCCAGGATGTAGATACGCTGTTGGCAAAGATTCGCGGGGTACATAACATGACTACCGCCGAAGAATATATTCGGATGATTGCGATGAGCCGTATTATGTTACCGAATGTGAAAAACATTCAGGCATCCTGGCTCACCGTAGGTAAACAGGTAGCTCAATTGTGCTTACATGCAGGCGCCAATGACTTCGGTTCTATTATGATTGAAGAAAACGTGGTAAGTGCTGCCGGTGCGCCGCATCGTTTCACATACAAAACCATGCAGGACGCTATCCGCGAAGCTGGATTCGAACCACAGCTCCGCACACAACTTTACAAATTCAGAGAACTTCCTGCTGCTATTGAAGAGCAGGTGATAAATTACTAGAAGCTGTCAATCATGAAGAAAAGGCGTTCCGGCATCCGGGATGCCTTTTTTCTTTTTATAAACCTTTCATTAGCAAATCATTAACAACTGAGAAAGAATTGTTAAAACTGTCTTGTGCGTGTTACAAAAAGCCTCTTTCTACGTCTAACAGGTACAAACTAATTAAACTAAAGGAGGGAATATGAAAAAGCTGGGACTTATCATGGCAGGATTTGCAATCATGGCCATGGCAGCCTGTACAAGCACGAAAGTAACGTCTTCCTGGCGTTCTAATGATGCACAACAGCTGCAGAAGGATAACAAAATAATGGTAATGGCACTGGTACCTCAGAAAGATCGTACCCTGCGTAGCCAGATGGAAAATTATACAGTAGCAGAACTTAGGAAGAAAGGATACAATGCTGTGTCGGCCTTGCAGACTTATGGCCCTCAGGAAATGGGAAAAATGACGGAGAAACAGGTGGTACAACAATTACAGGGTAGTGATGTAAATCAGGTGATGACTATTGTAATGCTGGATAAAGGCAGAGAAAGAACTTTCGTTCCTAATTATCAGCCATATGGCTACTATGGATTCTGGCCTTATTACTCTATGTGGTATTCCAGGATGTATGCGCCCGGATACTACAGCTACAACACTAAATATCAGTGGGAAGGTAATTTGTATGACCTGAAGAGTGGTCAAATGTTATACTCTGTGCAGTCACAGTCTTTCGATCCGCCAACAACAGAAAGAATGGCTGTTTTATATGCGCAAAAGGTAGTGAAGGATATGGCCAGACAACAGTTATTGGCGAAACAATAAACGGGAACCGGTGCTCGGATTTAGCCGTTGGTTTTTAGATTGCTCGTAAGCAATGCTAAGGGCCAGCGGCTAATTAGTAAATGCAGGTTGGATTTTACGTTAAATCGATGTAAGTTTAACGCCCCTTTTAAATCCAGCTATGTTCGAAATAACAGTCAATGAAAACATATACCTGCGGCAGTTGCAATTGCAGGATGCCCCACTGGTATATAAGCAGCTGGACCAGTCGCGGAAAAGCCTGCGTAAATTTTTACCCTGGGTAGATTACAATACCAACGAAGAACACTCCCTGCGTTTTATTCAACTCATGCTCCGCAAGGCGGAGGAACAGGAAGCCGTTGCACTGGGAATATGGTACCAGCAGCAGTTTTGTGGTGTGATAGATTTGCACGGCTGGGATCATCAACTACAGAAAGCAGAAATAGGTTATTGGATAGGAGAATCCTTTCAGCGTAAAGGCATAGCTACTACCGCTTGCAGAGGGCTGATCACATTTGCATTTAAAAAGTTACATCTGAATAAGATTGAGATCCGCTTTGTGCTACAAAATGAGCGAAGCGGGCAAATCCCAATTAAACTGGGATTTGCCAAAGAGGGTACCTTGCGTCATAGCGCCAAGTTGCACGGGCAGTATGTGGATATGGTTGTAATGGGCATCCTGCGGCAGGACTGGAAAGGTTAGCCTTGCTGCGATTGCCGCACTTTGCTGTGCTTCTTGCCATAAAACTGGTAAATCAGCAAGCCAATAGCCATCCAGATAATGAGACGTAACCAGGTGTCCCAGGGAAGAAATGCCATCATCACCGTACAGGCAAGAATTCCCATAATGGGCACAAAAGGAACCCACGGGGTTTTGAAGGCGCGTGGGGCATCCGGCATAGAATACCGCATTTTCCATACCCCTGCGCATACGATTACAAAAGCCAGCAGGGTGCCTATGCTGGTCATCTCCCCTACTACTCTTATGGGTACCAGGGCTGCAAATAAACTTACAAACACACAAAAGAGGATATTGCTTTTCCAGGGCGTACGGTAACGGGGATGCACATCTGAAAAGATTTTCGGTAGCAACCCATCTTTAGACATCGCATAAAATACCCGCGATTGTCCCCATAAATCCACCAGTATCACGGAGGTATAACCCACAATAATGGCCAGGATGATCATTTGTCCCAGCCAGTGAAAGGGCGTATGGGCAATGGCCACTGCCACCGGGGCGGCATTGTTTTTAAACTCCTGGTAAGGCGCCAGGCCGGTGAGTACATGGGCAAAAAGAATGAAAAGAACGGTACATACCGCCAGTGAGCCAAGGATGCCAATGGGCATATTGCGCCGTGGATTTTTCGTTTCCTGTGCTGCCGTACTCACAATATCGAAACCCAGGTATACAAAGAAAATAACACCTGCGCCCCTCAGTATGCCAGACACGCCATATTCTCCGAAATTGCCGGTGTTTTTGGGAATATAAGGAGAGAGATTGGCCGGCTGTATGTACTTCCAGCCAAGAATAATGAACACGAGGACTACCCCTACTTTCAGCGATACTACCACTGCGTTCCACAGGGCAGATCCTTTGGTGCCACGCATCAGGATGGCCGACATCAGTATGATGATCAGGGCTGCCGGCAGGTTAAAATATCCGTGTGTAGTGATACCATTAGCGAGGGTAACTGTTTCGAAAGGAGAATGGACAAATTGCGCCGGAATATAGATATCATATTTAGCCAGGAAGGCAATGAGATAGTTAGACCAGCTAATGGCTACCGTGGCAGCGCCTACGGAAAACTCCAATACCAGGTCCCAGCCAATAATCCATGCCAGTTGCTCTCCCATGGTGGTATAGGCGTAAGTATACGCGCTGCCGGCCACTGGTATCATGGAGGCAAATTCGGCGTAACAAAGGCCGGCAAAAGCGCAACCAACGCCGGCTACTATAAAAGAAATGGTGATGGCTGGTCCGGCGTTATTACCGGCAGCGGGTCCTGTTAAAGAAAACAACCCTGCTCCGATAATAACACCCAGTCCCAGCATTAAGAGCTGGAAGCCGTTCAGCGTACGTTTCAGGGTGTGCTTACTTTCGTCGGCCGATTCCTGAAGCAGCCATGCTAAAGGCTTTTTGTAATAATCTTTCATTAAAATACCCTACTGTTTTGGTGGACTATTGCGCGAAAGTAGGATATATTTATGAATTAAGCGATATCGCAAATTCCAACGGCCTGTGTGAGAGAAGCTATCTGGTCTTTGTGAGCAGGGATAAACTCCTGAGCTACATGCCCTTTGAAGCCGGTTTCGTAAATCGCTTTCATAATAGCCGGGTAGAATAATTCCTGGGTTTCATCAATTTCATGACGGCCAGGTACGCCACCGGTATGGTAATGGGCAATATATTCATGATGATCACGGATGTTGCGAATTACATCTCCCTCCATAATTTGCATATGGTAGATATCATACAGCAACTTAAAGTTAGGAGAACCTAATGATTTACAGAGTGATACGCCCCATGCGGTGTGGTCACACTGGTAGTCGTGGTGGTCTACCTTACTGTTCAGCAGTTCCATTACCAGGGTTACTTTTTTCTTTTCTGCATAGCCTATAATGCGCTGCAGGCCTTTAGTGCAGTTTTTGATGCCTTCCTGGTCGCTCATGCCGTTGCGGTTACCCGAAAAGCAGATGAGGTTAGAGAAGCCGGCTTTAGCCGTTTCGTCGATATAGTGTTTGAAATACTCTTCCAGTTTATCGTGGTGTGCAACGGTGTTAAATCCTTTGGTGATCCCCCATTCAGGGCCGTTGCTGGCTACCATGGCGGTAATCATGTCGTGCTTTTTCAGGATGGAGAAGTCCTTTGGATCTACGAGGTCAATAGAATGAATGCCGATTTTTTTTGCGGCTATACAAAGATCATCCAGCGGCATATCATAACACCAGGCGCAGACCGAGTGATTAATTTTGCCTTTCAGGGGTTCTTCTACGGCCTGTTCGTGGGCAGCAACCCTATTGGTGAGAGAGGATAGCGCAGTGGATGCCAAGGCCATGGTGGCTACTTTTTTAATCATATCGCGGCGTGAGTTTTCCTGGTGCATAAAAAGGTTTGCTTTAAAGAGAGGTCAAAGTAATCGAAATTATGGTTACTTACAAGCCCCTGCTATCTTTTGGGGTGAAAAAAGGAGTGGAAATACGTATTTTAATTTTCACGTAGAACTATCCGCGGCCGGACTACGTTTATATATTAAATTGCAGGTAATATCTGAAAGTTGGTAAGTAATTTGTTTAAGTATTGAAAAGCGGAGGTTGATATGGAAAAAAAATATACTCCCAGTTTATGGTTTTGCATTCTGATGGACTTGTTGGGGTGCGCCAGTTACGCAGTACCGGTTTTAGGAGAGGTCAGCGACTTTATTTGGGCGCCCATTTCCGCCATTATTTTCTATCGCATGTTTGGCGGTACCCTGGGTACCTTTGGTAGTGTTTTTAACTTCATGGAAGAATTATTTCCCGGAACAGATTTCATCCCCACATTTACGATATCGTGGGTGTTGAAACGAGTATTGGCAGGCAAAAGAAGTACGGTATCTGCATAAGGCAGAAAGCATAAAGCGTAAAGCAAAAAGCTATTAAAGCGAATGACAAAAGAGGATCAGTAATTTAAATACTTCTCCGCTTTTGTCATTCGCTTTAATAGCTTTTTGCTTTACGCTTTATGCTTTCTGCTCTCCTCAGAACCCCCTCATCTGACGGAATCCTCCGCCACCGCCCCGGCCACCGGGGAATCCCATACGATTACCCCTGTCTCCAGGCTTGTTGTTGCCGCCAAACCGGTTCAGGAAATAGGTAAAGCTTACCATAAAATATTGTTGCAGCACGTTGCTTTGCGTATCCTGTATATAAGTATCTGCTACGGTACGGGTAACACTAACATATTGTTTTAGCAAATCAAAAGCCTGCACCTTAATCATCCCCTGCTTTTTAGGAAATACATATTTTGCAATGTTAGCATTCCACATGGTAGAGGTAAGGTTGTATCCTACTGGTCTGTTGCGGTTCATGGTGCAGGTAATATCACTGCCAATCATAAATCCTTTGGGTAGGTTGATGTTGAAGTCGGCATTGATGTTATAATCCAGGTAGCGGGTATCCTGCTGACTCGCATTGGTGGCCTGCGTATAGTGTACACCGTTATAATTAATGCTACCGCCCAGCGATATATCCAGTAATTCCTTGTACGTATAGCTGACACTGGCCGATTGAAATATCTGTAATGTTCCTGTGTAGCTGGTGTTGCTATTCACTATTGTAACATCTCTTGTATAACCCACGCTGCTAGTGGTGTTCAGGTTTTGCCCCGGTGTTTTCGATAATGGAATAGAGTTGTGTACCATACCTCGCATATTGAAGTAGCCATTTACGTTCACTGGTTTCACCATTTGCTTACCGGTAGTGGTATCCAGGGTGGTGGCATTGATAATTCTATTCACGGTATAAGATCCACTCAGGGAGGCAAACATACCACGGAAGGTGAGGTTGTTAAATTGGTTGAAATTAATATTCAGGTTATTATTGAAAGAAGGTTTAAGATCTGGATTACCCAACTGAATATACAACGGGTTGCTGTTGTCCGGAACCGGCGCCAGCTGTTGCACGGAGGGCTGTTGCGTGCTTCCGTTATAGTTCACACGTAACCGTTTGCTTTTAGAAAACATGTAATTAAAAGACGCCTGTGGCGCAAAATTAATGGTATGTTGCTGGATCAGTGTATCCTTTCCCGTAAGAAAAGAATGCGTGGTATTATCCAGGTTGTTGAATAATACATTTAATCCAAACGAGTAATCGTATTTCAGTTTGGTAGTGCGCAGTGACAGCCCCGCCTGTTGATTCAGGGTGTTGTTGGTAAAGAGGTTGCTCAGCGAGTCGTTCATGATATTATAATCCTTCCCGGAAGGATCGTAGTCATACGTATATTTCGTGCTGGTGTTGGTATATTTGGTAAGACCGTAGTTCGCCTCCAGGTACCGGTCTTTTCCAACGGGCTCTGTGTACGTGAGGTTTACTCCTTCGTTGTGACTGTCGGTATTGACCTGGTTTCTTTGGTCAAAAGCACTGATGCTGTCTTTGTTGAAGAAGAAGAAATTGGACTTCACATAGTTTTGCTGATCGTTACTACTATTGCTGTAAGTAAAGTTAGCGCTGAGAGAGCGGCCTTGTCTTTTAAATCTTTTTCGGAATAGCAGGGTGCCACCGAAATTTGTATTGTTGCCTTGTCCATCGTTCACGGTAGTACCCTTGTTGACGGAGTCTTTGCCGTTAAGAAGCGACACGTTATTGGTAACACTGTAGCTATTCCCGTTGGTGAGGGAATAGGTAGGTGAAAAAATCAGGGAATGCAAGGAGTCTATCGTATATTCTATGCGGGCAGAAACCCGGTTGTTGCTGTTGTCTGTTTGTGAGGTAGAATTGGAGAAATCGTTCGTCGTGATAGAATTTTTATGTGCATCCTGGGAAAAGGTTTGCCTTTCCTGCTTCTGTTCTACATCTGTTTTAGTATCATTAAAAAAGTAACTGCCGTTTACGATTAGGTTTTTATTGAAGTCCTGGTTAAAGTTCAGACCTGCATTCCAGTTGCGGGTAATACCCGGATTGTTGCCGGCACCGATACTGGTAGACATGCCACGCATGCCGCCACCACCGCCACGGCCACCACCTCTTCCGCCTCCGGCAGAGTTGAAGCTCATCTGGTCCTGTACGGTATAACCCGTATTGTTCACGTTATTACCACCACCTAACAGGGATAGTTGTTGGTTTTCCCGGAAGCGGTTTAAGCTGAGGGAACCGCCAAAGCGATCATCTGTACCATAGCCGGCTGTAGCACGGCCAAACATACCTTTCTTCTTATCTTTTTTGATGGTGATATTGATTGTTTTTTCTGTTTGTCCATCATCAATACCGGTAAACTGCGCCTGATCTGACTTTTTATCTATCAGTTGTACTTTATCGATGATGTTGGCAGGCAGGTTTTTGGTGGCGAGTTTCGGGTCGTTGCCGAAAAAGGGTTTACCATCTACCAATACTTTTGTGACGGTTTCACCTTGTGCGGTAATAGCGCCGTCTTTGTCCACTGTAACCCCGGGTAGTTTCTTCAGGAGGTCTTCTACTACTGCATTTTCACGGGTTTTGAAGGCGTCGGCATTAAATTCAAGGGTATCTTTTTTAACTACAATGGGAGGCTTCTCGTCTACAATTTCTACGGTATTAAGATCTACGCCTTTGTGTCCCATGGCAATGTTGCCGAGGGTAATATCTCTGTGGTCGGGAGTGATTTGCAGGTGTTTGTTGAGGGGTTTGTAGCCCAGGAAGCTCACGTAGAGCCGATAGGCGCCATCTGCTACATTGGTCAGTTCAAAATTACCTTTGGTATCGGTCATGGTGGTGGCGGCAACACTGGAGTCTTTCGCATTCAGCAGTGCCACGGTGGCGGCCGGCATGGCCTCCCTGGTGGTAGAATCAGTCAATTGGCCTTTAATCTTTCCTTGCTGGGCCTGGGCTTGTGCAGTGAGTATGCTCAATCCCAGTACCAGCAAGAGTTGTATAAGTTTCTTCATAAATGAATTTAACAGCGGAAGGAAAGTTAGGATGAAATTAGTTATTGTTGTTGCCGCTTACGTAATTTATCCATCTCCTGTTTTCTGATGTCTCTCATTTGTTCCTGGGTTACTTTTTCTGCACCGGCAGGAAGGCTGAGATCCGCATCTGTAATGGCTTTCAGGTTTACGTTCTTTGCAACGAAAGAGCGCCTGCTGCCTTCTGCCGATAGTACCACTGCATTATTTTCTGGTAACAAACCATTTACCGGGGAGAAGCTAAACGGCAGTTCCGTGGTATACCATACGGTGTAGGTATCGTCTTTAAGCTGTATGGTAGCCTTTTTACAGCTGTATCCGGCTATTTTTTTGGTTTTATCGGTCGACTTGGTATTAGCGGTAATGATGAAATCTTCTTCGGTATAATAAGTTTTTTTATCATCGCCGAAGGTGGTGAATACCTGTTCGTATTTTTTGTTGGCGAGGTCTACATACTGGGCGTTGTTGCCTCTGAAGCCCATACCGCCGCCCATGCCGGGTCTGCGGCCACTGCGGTTACTGGTGTCGCCTTCAGGACGTTGTCTGCGGTTACCGCCGAAGTCGGGACGTTCGGTGGTAATTTTACCGATGTTGTTGTTGAAAGTAAAGGTTTGTTTAAACGTGATTACATCCGGGATTTCCGGGGCATCGTCGCCACCACGTTGAAAGCCGCGCATATGTTCGGGGTCTGTTTTAGCGGTAACTTCATATTCAATTGTACCTGATTGCTGGGCAAATACCGGGCTGCTGGCAGAAAGTAGCGTGGCTGCTGCGAAAAGTAAACGGATAGTTCGGTTCATACCTGGTTGTTTTTGTTATGTAACAAAATTGCTCTTTCGCGTTCGCTTTTTCGGTTAAAAAGCTTTATTTACTGTTATTTACTGTTAAGGGGATGCTATAAGCGTTAATCTTCCTTATTTATTGTTAATTACTGTTAAGGGATTTGCCGGTATTCAGCCCGGAATGGATAGTTTTGTAAGGATCTTAAAATCTTCCATGAGACAACGAATCAGAAATATCCTCATCCTTATGTCTGTCTGTATACTGGGTATATTTCTATTCCAGGGGTATTGGCTGTATAATTCTTACAAGCTACGGCAAGAGCAGTTCAGCAAGGAGATTAACGAATCACTGCGGATGGCAGTGTTTAATAAACAGTTTTCAGATGTGCGTCGTTATATACGGTACTTTGGGAAAGATAAAGATTCATTGAATAAACCGATGCGGGGATTGGCGGATCAACTGGAAGAAATAGGCATGCCTAAAGGGAGACGATTCAGGGGACAGCGGGAGTTTGACCGTTATCCGGGTCCTCCCCCGCCAGAAGCTTTTCACGGGGACTCTCCTTCTAAGGTATATGCCGATACCCTGGCCCGGCAAATCTCGGAATTCCTTATAACCAGCAATTTGCACAACGATAGCACCAACCTCATTAAACTGGATTCTGTATTCAAAGCAGAACTGGCAAACCGGCAAATAGCCACGCCCTACAAACTGGATACTTTCCATCTCAGCTATAGTGGCTTCGAGAGGGAAACTTTCCGGGATAGTATCCGGAAACGGGAACCTCGTCAAACTTCAAAGATTCCGTTTAATCCGGCCAGCAACCTCTTTGTGCAGGCCAGCTTCGACTCTCCCCTGCAGTTTATCCTGCAGAAAATGATCTGGACCCTCCTGAGTTCCGTGGTGTTGTTGGTATTGACGACCCTCTGTTTTGTATATATGCTGAGAACGATCCTGAAGCAGAAACGGTTGTCGGAAGTGAAAAATGACTTTATCAACAACATGACGCACGAGCTGAAAACGCCTATTGCTACTGTGTCTGCAGCAGTAGAGGCCTTACAGAATTTCAATGCGCTGAATGACCAGCGGAAAACGCAAACCTACCTGGACATCTCCAAAAACGAATTACAACGTTTATCAGACCTGGTAGAGAAAGTATTGCATATTGCTGCGGAAGAAAAAGAAGATATTGAATTGTTCCGGGAAGAAACAGACTTGAATGAAGTGATCGATAATATTCTTTCCAATCATCAGCTGAAAGCGGCCAAGCCGTTGCAGTTGCGCTATGATAATAACCTGGCGGGAAAAATGGTGTATGTAGATAAAACACACCTGGCCAATGCTATCAACAACCTGGTAGATAATGCCATTAAATATTCCGGAGAACAAGTGCAGTTATATATACAAACCAGCCTGGAAAATGGTATCTTAAAGATTAGGGTGAAAGATAATGGCATTGGTATTCCCAAAGTATACCAGGGTAATATTTTTGATAAATTTTTCCGGGTACCTACCGGCAACCTGCATAATGTGAAAGGCTTTGGTTTGGGCCTGAGCTATGTGCAAAAGATTGTGCAAATGCATAATGGTACCATACAGGTGCACAGTGAACCGGATAAGGGCAGTGAGTTTATCATTATCATCCCTTCAGCATAACAACAATAAATAAAAGAGACTATGGCAAAAGTATTATTGATAGAAGACGAAGTACAGCTTGGACAGATCGTAAAAGACAGCCTCGAAATGCGGGGTTTTGAGATGTTGTATGCAGCTGATGGCAGGGAGGGACTACGTTTATATCAGCAGGAGCACCCGGATGTGGTGGTACTGGATATCATGATGCCAAATATGGATGGATTTACGGTGACATCCGAAATCCGCAAGCAGGATAAATTTACGCCGATTATCTTTCTCACGGCTAAATCTCAGACAGTGGATGTAGTAAAAGGTTTTGAGCTGGGAGGTAATGATTACCTGAAGAAGCCTTTCAGTATGGATGAGCTGATTGTGCGCATTACTGCGTTGCTGAAGCGTTTTGCCGATAACCCCGGCACCCGGGAGGTGGAGGAAGGTGCTGTATCCATCGGTCAATATGTATTTAACTACACCAAGCAAACACTTACCCGCAATAATACCACCGAGTTTCTTTCTCACCGCGAGGCGGCTATTTTGCAGCGGTTGTACAACAACAAAAATGAGGTAATGGAGCGGAAGGCAGTATTACTGGATTTATGGGGAGATGATAACTTCTTTAATGCCCGCAGCATGGACGTTTTCATCACCAAGTTGCGCCGGTACCTGAAAGATGATTCCAGGGTACAGATTGTGAATATCCGGGGGGTTGGGTATAAGTTGATTTTTTAGCCCGGTATACCCATCGTAGGAGCTACTTCAAAGGTGATGTATACACGGGTGCCTTCTATCGTGTTTTCTTTTCCAGGCAGGTCTGTAATTTCTATATTGAATTGGGTGTGGTACATGGATCGGTAAAGCGAAGCCCGCTCCATACATATTTCCATTCCCCTGGAGTGATGGTTATTCGTTTTTAAGCCTTCATGGTGATATTGCAGCGCCTGTACCCGGCCTATTCCGTTGTCGGTTACCTCACAGGCATATAAATTTTGTTGCAGCTGCATCCACTCAATATGCAGCTGCCGGTCTGTTGCTTTGTGCATTAGTCCGTGCCAGATGGCGTTTTCCACAAAAGGTTGTACCAGCATACAAGGTACCCGCAGCGCGGATGGTGAAATCCGTGGATCTGTTTTGAGCGTATATTCAAACCCTCTGTTGGTGCGTAGTTGCTCCAGTTTCAGGTATATTTCCAGCATATCAGATTCTTCTTGTAAGGAGATAAAGTTTTTATCGGCCATCAGGAGTACTTTCCTGAGCAGCAGGGCCAGTCCGGAAATGTATTCCTGGGCCAGGGCTGTTTCGCCGGTCATGAGGGCGGTATAGATGCCATTCAGGCAATTAAACTGGAAATGTGGATTTACCTGTGATTTGAGGCTGAGTAGTTTTAGTTCCGAAAGTTGTTGGCGGAGCAGCAGCAACTCTTTCTCCTGCTGAGTGGTATGTAATACCACAGCACGCTCACTGCCTTTGATGACAAGGTAACGGGACCGGTAATGGAGGAAAAGTAGTAAAAAGGCGCCAGATATGGTTATCGCCAATAGTAACCAGGTAATGTGTATGGTGACAGACATACCCTCGTTGATTTGCTGATGAAAATATACGTTATTTCCGGGAAATATGCCCGGTTTCCCCCACAACAGTTTACTTCTAATCGCTTATCTTTGTTGTTTATGGAACAGTTAGTACAGCAAATAGCCACCTACAAAGAAGAAATAGCGGCTTTTACGCCTGCGGGCGCCGCGGATCTGGAACAGTACCGCATAAAATTCCTGGGTACAAAAGGTATCGTGAAAGCTCTTTTCGGGGAGATGAAGCAGGTACCAAATGACCGTAAGAAAGAATTTGGGCAGATATTAAACGAATTTAAGCAACTCGCGGAGTCGCGCTATGAGCAGTTCAGTGAACTGAAGGATGCTGCTGGTGCTGACGCAGGCGATATTGATTATACTTTACCTGCGGCGCCACACCGCCTGGGTACCCGTCATCCTATCAGCCTGGTGCGGAATAAAATTATCCGCATTTTTGAGCGTCTTGGCTTCAGCATTGCGGAAGGACCAGAGATAGAAGACGATTGGCACAACTTTACTGCATTGAACTTACCGGAGAACCATCCGGCCCGCGACATGCAGGATACTTTCTTCATCAGCAAAAATCCTGATTGGTTGCTGCGTACCCAAACTTCTTCCGCCCAGGTAAGGGTGATGGAAGCCGGTAAGTTGCCTATCCGCATTATCAGCCCGGGAAGAGTATATCGTAATGAAACCATTTCCGCCCGTGCACACTGCTTCTTCCACCAGGTAGAAGGATTGTATATAGACGAAAATGTGTCTTTCGCGGATCTTAAGCAAACGCTGTATCACTTCGTGAAAGAGATGTTTGGCGAAAATACCGGTATCCGTTTCCGTCCTTCCTACTTCCCGTTCACGGAACCAAGTGCTGAAATGGACATCGTATGTTTCATTTGCGGAGGTACTGGCTGCCCGGTATGTAAGCAAACCGGCTGGGTAGAAATATTGGGTTGTGGAATGGTACATCCGAAAGTACTGGCCAATTGCGGTATTGATCCGGAAAAATATACGGGTTTTGCCTTCGGTATGGGAATAGAACGTATTACCATGCTGAAATATCAGATTAAAGATTTACGCCTGTTCTCGGAAAATGATACCCGTTTCCTGGAGCAATTCGAAGGTGCGGTATAAATTATGAAGCATAACGCGAAAGCATAAAGCAAAGCTATTGTAGCGAATCATCGGTCGCTGCAATAGCTTTTTTTCTGTACGAAAAAACCTCAGATAGTGATGCAATCTATAGCCGTATGTGGCGCAGGTACCATGGGTGCCGGAATAGCACAAATAGCAGCTTATAGCGGATTTAATACACTGTTGTTCGATATACGGCAGGATGGGCTGGATAAGGCGAAAGTACAAATTGAGAAGAGCCTGGCGGTAGCCGTAACAAAAGGTAAGCTAACCGCCGAAGAGCAAGCAGCCACCTTGCAACGGCTTCGTTTCACCACCGTACTGGAAGATTGTGTAGCCGATATCATTATAGAAGCGATTGTAGAGAAAATTGCCGCTAAAACTGCCTTGTTTAGTCAACTGGCGGCGATCAATTCACCAGATACCATTTTTGCCACCAATACTTCTTCCCTGTCCGTATCAGATATTGCGGCGGCAGTGGATAGCCACGCTTCCCGTGTAGTGGGCATGCACTTTTTTAACCCGGCGCACCTGATGAAGCTGGTAGAGGTAGTGAGTGGAAAGCATACCGCCCCTGAAGTAGCGGAAGCCGTATATGCCCTGGCAAAGCAGATGGGTAAGGTACCGGTGCGGGTAAAAGATGCGCCCGGGTTTATAGTGAACAGGGTGGCGAGGCATTATTACCTGGAAGCGATGCATGCCGCAGAACAAGGCGTTGCCGACTTCAGCACCATAGATCAGTTGTTGGAAAGTGTGGGCTTTAAAATGGGACCTTTTGCGTTAATGGACCTGATCGGCAATGATGTGAACCTGGCAGTAACGCAGTCGTTATACGATGCCTTTGCACATGCCTCCCGCTTTAAGCCGAATGCATTACAGGAGCAACGCGTGAAAGACGGGAAGCTGGGACGCAAAACAGGATTGGGTTTTTACAGGTATGAACAATAGTTTTGATTACTTTTGGGCCTCTTAAAGCATTAGAATTTAGTCTTCATGATTTTAGTAACTGGCGGAACAGGGTTTTTAGGTAGTCATTTAATTCGGGCATTAGTTGCTGCCGGTAAACCGGTGAGGGCATTGTACCGCCAACAACCTTCTCCCCGGTTGCAGGATATTTCCGACAAAATAGAATGGGTACAGGGCGACATCCTGGATATCTTCACCCTGGAAGATGCCCTGGTGGGTGTTACGCAGGTATATCACTGTGCGGCGATGGTGTCTTTCCAGTCGGCCGATAAAGACCGTCTTCTGAAGATTAACGTAGAAGGAACTGCTAACGTAGTGAATATGGCATTAGATGCCGGTGTGAAAAAGCTGCTCTATGTAAGCTCTGTGGCTGCCATTGGCAGAGCGAGGGAAAATGCCGCTGTCAATGAAGCTTGTGAGTGGGAAGACAGCAAAAATAACTCGCGCTATAGCATCAGTAAGTTCCAGGGAGAAATGGAAGTGTGGAGAGGCATGGCAGAAGGATTGGATGCCGTTATTGTAAATCCTTCTATCATTCTCGGTGCAGGCTTCTGGGACGATGGTTCCGGGGCATTACTGAAAAACGCCTGGAAAGAATTTCCTTACTATACCGAAGGTGTTAACGGCTTTGTAGATGTTGCCGATGTAGTGACAGCGATGGTACTGCTGATGGACAGTGATATCCAGGGAGAGCGCTTTATACTTTCTGCCGACAACTGGGGGTATCAACGTCTTTTTACCACCATGGCACATGCATTAGGTAAGAAGCCTCCTCATATAGCTGCGAAGCCCTGGATGGCAGAAGTAGTATGGCGCCTGGAAAAAGTAAAAGGGATGCTTACCGGCAAACATCCACTGGTAACAAAAGAAACTGCCCGTACTGCGCAAATGAAAGTAACCTATGAAAATACCAAAGTGCTGAATGCATTACCGGCTTTCCAGTTCCGGCCATTAGAACAAACTATCCGGGAAATAGCGTCCGCCTTTTTGGCCGAACGCGCCGGCCAATAACCGGAGATAAAGCAATATCACCACAAGAAAGCGGCCATCGCAGCCGACAGTGTTTTCGTCATTTCAGGATCTGCCTCCTTACTTACCCATACTTTGGGCTTACTGCCGGTTGACTTATCGCCAGGCTTTACTGCCGCTACGGGTTGTCCGCGGTACTGGAACTCATAGCAGATGTTTTCATAAGAATTAACCTTGCCCAAACGGTTATGAGCGGTGATGCGGATGTCTGTATCAGCCGATCGTAGTACGCCTACCGGTTTGTTTTCGTTTAGTTCCAGGTAGTGAGGCGATTTAACAATCATTTCCCAGCGCTTTAATGGCTCATTTTTGGTGCCGTTGATTAAAGTATAGTGAAGGTCTGTATTGCCCGGTAAACCACTTAAATAAGCCGGTAAATTGCGATTGGTAAAGGCAATAGCCGTTGTATTCATGGTTTGCACCAACACATGTTCGTCATTGCCGTTCAGATAGAAATTAAAGGCGTTTTTAGGGTCTTTGATGAAGGTGGCCTCCGCTACTCCATTTTTGCGGGAGGTAGTGGTATAAGCGCCTAAGGAGACCGTTTTTGCTGATAGCCAGCTGTCTTTCACCCCGGTGGTCCATTGCTGGTCGTTGCTATAGAGAGAGGGGGTTGTATGGGTGTTGTTGGGGGTGCTGCAACTCCAGAGCAGTACACTAATTAAAGCGGCAAAGAATGGTTTCATGAAGTGGGTGGGTTTAGAATGAAGGGGCGATGGCGGGTTGTTTATCTGCCCGGAAGGCAAATAAACAACCCGTTTCTGCATATCTTATTTAAGATCTTTTACTTTTTCCCAGATTTCAGGAATACGTTTGACCCAGCTAATTTCTTTCCTTTTTGTACGGGCATCATCTACGGGAGAACCGAAGTATACTTTGCCACCTTCAAGACTGGAAGGTACACCACTTTGTGCAAGTACTACCGCACCTTTTCCGATGGTGAGGTCTTTGTTTACACCTACTTGTCCCCAGAGGATTACGTTGTCTTCGATGTGCGCTTTACCGGCAATACCTACCTGTGCAGCAATGAGGCAGTTCTTGCCTACTACAGTACCATGTCCGATGTGGATCATATTATCCAGTTTAGTACCCCGGCCTATGATGGTATCTCCACTTACGCCTTTGTCGATGGTACAGCCGGCGCCTATTTCCACACTGTCTTCTATGATCACTCTGCCACAGCTCTCCAGTTTATCATACATTACTTCCCGCTCTGCTCTTTTCTTAAAGTAAAAAGCATCACTACCCAGTACTGTACCGGCATGAATGATGACGTTATCACCAATCACACAATGATCGTAGATGGTAACGTTGGGGTGTATGAGGCAGTTACTTCCAATACGCACATGGTTACCAATGAATACGTTGGGTTGAATAACAGTACCCTCTCCTATTACCGCACTATCGCTGATGGCTTTGGTTGCCGGTTCAAATGGTCTGAATCTTTTTACCAGTTTTACATAGGCACTGAATGGGTCATCAAGCACCAAAATTGCCTTGCCTTCGGGGCAGTCTACCTTTTTGTTAATGATGATGATGGTGGCTGCGGAATTAAGACTGGCATTATAGTATTTCTCAAAGTCAACAAAGGAGATATCTCCTGGCGTTACCTTATGTATTTCATTAATGCCGGTGGCCATCAATTGACTGTTGCCAATCAGCTCTGCGCCTATATATGCTGCTATTTCAGTTACTGCAACAGGTGCTTCGAACTTCATATACTCTGAATTATTAAATAATGTTAAAGAGTAACAAAGGTAGTGAATCAACAATTCCAATGATCAAAATTTGGGGAGATGATAACAACGTTTGGAAAGTTTCCACCTGCTGTTATCCACAATTATTTTAGTGGTGTGAATAAATTTTTTTGTAAAATTTTTCTTTTGTGATGAAATTCTTTTTAATATTGTGTAGGGAATTTTGTTTCCCTGTACTTACTAACCCATTCACATAACAAGAAAGTCTGATTGTTTAAACGGTCAGACTTTTTTTATTGCCTCTGAAACCCGCACGAATAAAGCGTTACAGCAGATCAGAATTTTATCTCACTAAAAATTATCACTAACTACACTTCCACTTTTTACCATTCTCATGGCAGGAAGGTGAAAAGACACTCCCCCTCATTTTTTCTACTTTTTGGGAATTTTACCCTCCAACAACGTTTTTTTATCCCTTCCCGACCAGATTTTTTTTCTGTTTTTTTATGCCTCACCGGAGATGTCGGAACAACAACAAATCTCTGTCGCTCTTTCCAACTACTCCGATGAAGTATAAAAACAGCAAACATCCTGTTTAGATAGACTTGCTAAACAATTGTGAATGTGGTACTTGTCGCCACAGACGGGCGTCGAAAGCCATACAGATGTTGCGTATAAAAGGCTTGCCTTTGGCAGTTACCATCACCTTTTGAGGGAGTACCGTTACCAGTTCATCCTTCTCCAGTTCCTGTAATCTTTGTATCCCTTCTATCACCGCTTCGCATTGTGTATCTGCTTTGTGCCAGGTAGTTTCGAAATGACACATGAGATCCTGTATATGCTTCCTTAGTAAGAGGTCTTCTTCACTGAGTATATGACCACGTACTACCGGAAACTCACCTTTGTTGACCAGCTCCTGGTAGATGTCAATCTTTTTTTCATTTTGAACATACGCGTACCAGTTGTCACCTATAGAAGATGCGCCCAAACCCACCAGCAGCGAGGTATGCGTAACAGTATACCCCATGAAGTTGCGGTGTAATCTGCCTTGTTTAAAAGCAGTATGCAGGGCTTCTCCCGGCAATGCAAAATGGTCCATACCTATTTCGGTGTAACCATTGCTGTCAAATAGCAACTTACCCAGTTCATATAACTGCCTTTTCTCTTCATCTCCGGGTAAATCTGCTTCTGTATACCGGCGTTGTCCTGTTCCCTTGATCCAGGGTACATGTGCATAACTGTAAAAAGAGATGCGATCAGGACGTAATCTTACCACCTTGTCTATGGTGTTTTGTATGCTGTTGGGCGTTTGTAATGGTAAACCATAGATCAGGTCGAAGTTGATAGACGTAAACCCTATCTTCCTGGCGTTCTCTACTACAGAGGCCACCATTTCAAAAGGCTGGATGCGATTGATGATTTCCTGTACCCGTTTGTCGAAATCCTGTATGCCCAGGCTGATTCTGCGGAAGCCCAGGTTGTATAATGTTTGCAGGTGTTCAGGTGTGGTATTGCCGGGGTGTCCTTCAAAACTCAGCGAAGCATCCGGGAGTAATTCTGCATGACTGTAAATACCTTTGAGCAAGGCCGATAAATTTTCAGCGCTGAAGAAGGTGGGTGTCCCTCCTCCCAGGTGCAATTCACGGATGCGGGGTTTGCTACCAAAGGTATTTACATACAGTTCCCACTCTTTCAACAACGTAGCGATATAAGGCGCTTCTACGCCATGATTAACGGTGATATACTTATTGCAACCACAGTAAGTACACATGCTTTCACAAAACGGAAGGTGAATATAGATACTGATACCATCCCTGCCATTAGACTCCTGGAATGACTTTTTTAATAGCGCTTTCCAATGGTCAACATTAAAGGTGTTCTCTTCCCAGTAAGGAACAGTAGGGTAACTGGTATATCGCGGTGCGGCAACGTTATATTTACTGATGAGGCTCATGATGACTTATGATTTATGACAACAATTTTTAACAACATGTTCACTCTGTGGTACCATAGTAGGGCTGATGTAAGGAATGCCCAGGTTAAGGCCCCGAAGGATCAGTAAAATTCCCATAAGGCTCACTACCACAGGTATCATACGGCGCATTTTATTCCTGGCGGAAAGGGTAACCAGGTGACTGAATGAAGTAACCCCAATCATAGCGGGCATGGTACCTGCTCCAAAGGCGGCCATGAACAATGCCCCTTTGCCTATATCGCCGGTAGCAATGGCGCCGGCAATAGCCAGGTATACGAGTCCACATGGCAGGAGTCCGTTCAAAAATCCGATGGCATATAGCGTACGGAATCGTTGTTGTTGGAGTAGCCTGCCCAGCAGGGATTTAATTTTCTGCGTAAAGGCATTGGGGCGTTGCGATGCTTTTGTCCACCGTATACCACTGTACTTCAGGCCGGCGATCAACAGTAGAAGACTACCGATAATGATAGATAGCCATTGCTGTAAGCCGCCCAGGTAGAGTTGTTTCCCCAGCCATCCGAAGATGATTCCAAGGATAGCATAGGCGCTGACGCGTCCTGCGTTATACAGCAGGATGCCTGCCATCTTTTTACTGCCGGTAAGGTGTTGCACGGGCAGGGTAAGGGCAATGGGCCCACACATACCAATGCAGTGAAAGCTGCCAACAAAACCAAGCATAAAGGAGGCAATCATATCAATCGTTTTGGATTAGTTAATGTGAAGGGACTGTTCCTGGTAAAAAGGGCGGTCATTCATGGTCCATTGTACCTTTAAACGATACTGGCCTTTGATGAATAACTGCCTGTTTATCAATTGATGTCCGGCATCATCTGCCTGAAGAGGGAGGTGAATATCTTTACCGGAATCAGAAGGTCGGTAAAAGGTGAGTTGGCCGGTAATCTTCTTCCCCTGTAACTCATGTGGAAAGGTGAGCAGCACACCGCCCTCCGGTTGGGTAACGGTAATGGGGGAAGAAAGCCCCGCCGCATTTTGTTTCCCGTCTATCACCTGTTGGTATTTTAATTCTTCGCCGTAGTAGTCCGGTGTCACCATGTCTATTTTAGTGCGCATGCTTTTGGTGACCAGTGTAAGGATGCCGGCAGCAAACACTACAAATACAATGATAATCTTATGTCCCCAGTTCATGATAATCAGTTTTAGAGATGTATATATCGATACCTGTTTATTGTACCGGTCCCAAAAAGGTGGTGCGTAAACGGGTAATTCTTTCGTTATGTTCATATAGTCCTACGTAGCACGTGGACTTTCGTTGATGTACCATTGTTTTGGGCAGCACAATGAAAAAGGTACCTTCTCCCTGTCCTTCCGCTTTCACATGAATCACCTGGTTACCGATCATTGACACCACGCCGTTTTCATCTTCCAGTTTCAATTCCAGCGGAATGTCCCTGGTGGTTTTATTGACCAGTTTAATGCGGTAGAGGTTGGAGAGGCTGTCTGTGCCCCGCTCCTGGTACAGCATGCCTGCTGTGCGCATAATGGTGCCGCTTACCGGCTTACGGCTGCCCAGCATAAAGCTGATGACCACCAGCAATAATACCAGTACAGTACTATATACTTTCAGCCGGGTGGTAAATCGTAATGGTTGTTTTTGGGCGATGCCGTTTTCTGAGGCATAGCGTATCAGTCCTTTAGCGCGGCCTGTTTGTTCCATCATAAAATCGCAGGCATCTATACAGGCGGTACAGTTCACACATTCCAGCTGGGTGCCATTCCGTATATCTATGCCTGTTGGACATACTTTCACGCATTGCATACAGTCGATGCAATCGCCATGTGCGCTGGTATCGTGTTTGCGGAACTTAGCACGGGGTTCTCCCCTTTCATAGTCATATGCTACCAGTATGGAGTTTTTATCTAGCAATACGCCTTGTAAACGGCCGTAGGGGCATACAATGGTGCAGATCTGTTCCCGCATAAAGGCAAACACGCCATAGAATACACCCGAAAACACCAGCAGGGCAATAAAGCCACCGGTATGCGCTGACACCGGCTCGGTGATAATGCGTCCTAATGCCCTGGCCCCGATGATATACGCCAGGAACATATTGGCAATTAGAAAGGATAATGCATAAAAGGCCAGGTGCTTACCTGTTTTACGAATAATTTTGTTAGCATTCCAGGGCGACTGCTGTAACATTCGCTGTGCCGCCGCATCGCCTTCTATCCAGTATTCCAGCCTGCGGAACAACATTTCCATGAAGATGGTTTGTGGGCACATCCAACCGCAGAAAAGCCGCCCGAAAGCCATGGTAAATACTACGATGAAAAGAATGAATGCCAGCATCGCCAACCCAAAGATGAAAAAGTCCTGCGGCCAGAAAATAGCCCCGAAGAGAATGAATTTTCCTTCGATCACATTCAGCAGGAATAAAGGCCTGCCATTTATAGAAATAAACGGCAGGCTAAAGAAAACACTAAAATAGAAGAGACTCACCCAACTACGGATATTATACCAGCGCCCTTCGGGCTGCTTCGCAAAAATCCAGTTGCGCTTGCCTTGTTTATCAACGGTGGCTATTGTATCTCTGAATGTGCTGTTACTCATGTGTATACTTTTTTATCCCTGCTTGTCAGTTATTCTTTCTGTCCCTGTGCTTCTTTGGGATTAGGCGGATTGCTGCCATGGATCGATTTAATAAAACTCGCCAGCTGCGCCAGTTGCTTGGGCGAAAAGTCTTCCTGCCAGGATTTCATTCCTTTATCCGCCACACCATATTTAATGGTTTTAAATACCTCATTGATTTTGCCCCCGTGCAGCCAGTAATCGTCTGTTAAATTAGGTCCTACCACCCCTTGCCCCTGTGGCCCGTGACAGGGCGCACAGCTGGAAACAAACATCTTTTGGCCGGCCGCAATATCATTGGCGTCCGTAAGCAGAACCACATTGTTTTCATCAATATTATTAGCAGCTTTTTTCAGGTATTCTTCTTTGGCAATAGCGGCTTTTTCTTCCGCAGCAGCCAGCTCTTCCAGCTGGCTGGGGGCTGAATGCGAGATTTCTGTACGCCAGAAGTATACTACGCCAAAGCATACCGTGAAAATGAATCCCCATTTCCACCAGGGAGGTGTTGGATTATTTAATTCATGGATGCCGTCAAAGTCGTGGCCCATGTCTTCATCTGCTTCTGCAGCGGCATCTACGGTTTTGGTATTGTTTAATTTTTCAAACCAGGAGACTTTAGGTTTACCGGGAACCGGTACTTTAGCCGGCTTGCGTTTCCGTTTGATACCTGCCAGGAAACGTAGCACAAACAGCAGGCTGATGATCACCCCTACTTCTACGATGATGACAGATACCATTAGGTAAAAAGAGGTAGATGATAAACGGGTGAAATATGGGTTGGCTTCCGTCGTAATCACGGATGTTGCAAACGTTGACTGACTAAAGAGTGTTAGTGAAATAACGCCGATGGTGATCAAAGCTTTGCCCGCATCTTTTTTCATCTTCTCCCTAAAAATATCCATGGCTCCTAATACGGCATTACCAAGAATTATAATGGCCAGTAATAGTCCGCCTATGACGGTTAGCAGCAACAGGGCTACCGGATCATATAGTTCTGACGGGGCATTGGCGCCGCTATCTGCAACGGCCGGCAGGGTGCCTAATAAACAGCCGGCGAGTAGCTGTACAAATCGTTTATTCATACATTTTCTTTTACAGAGAATTAGTCTCATCATTGTCTAAAGGAATTCGGCTGATCCGATCCACCATTTTTTTATCTGCTTTAAAAGCCCATAGGGAAGCACCTATAAAGAAGGTAAATAACAACAGCAGCGATGCCATTGGATAAACGCTGATGCCGGCTATTGATTCCAGGTAGTTAATGAACTTCATGATGCGTTATTTAAAAGGTTGCTTTTTCGGTGTCTGGAGCCGGTTTGGGCGCCAGCTTAATATCTTTACCCATACGCTGCAGATAGGCGATCAATGCTATGATTTCACGATCTGGTTTGATAGGGAGCTTGTCTTTTTGCAGGGATGCCGCAATGTCCTGCGCTTGTTTGTCGAGGTCGGCGATGGCTTGTTTTTCATAGCCCTCTGCATAAGGTACTCCCAGCTTGCGCATTACATTGATCATTGCAGGTGTTTTGCCTTTATCTACCCGTTCTTCAAACAGCCATGGATAGGCAGGCATGATAGAACCGGGCGACATAGACGTAGGATCCAGCATGTGGTTGAAGTGCCAGGAATCAGGATATTTACCGCCTATGCGCGCCAGATCCGGACCGGTACGTTTAGATCCCCATTGGAAAGGATGATCATATACAAACTCACCGGCTTTGGAGTATTCGCCATAACGGGCCACTTCATCGCGGAAAGGACGTATCATTTGAGAGTGGCAGGTATAACAACCTTCTCTCAGGTAGATATCACGGCCATGTAGTTCCAGTGGTGTATATGGTTTCACGCTGCTGATAGTAGGTATATTGCTGCGTATCAGGAAGGTGGGCATCATTTCCAGTAAACCGCCAATGGCTACTACTACCAGGCTAAATGCTACCAGCTGCAGCGGACGACGTTCTATCCAGTTATGCCAGTGTGCTTTACCATGTGTAGGAATTACTTTTGGTAAAGGCGCTGCTTCTGCGGCTTCATTCGCTACAAAAGAGCCACGGCGAATGGTTTTGGTCAGGTTTACAATCATCAGTACCAGACCGCTGAGGTATAACACTCCTCCTACTGCACGCAACGCATACATAGGAACGATGGTAGTCACGGTTTCCAGGAACTGGTATTTCAGTTGTCCTTCTTCCGTAAACTGTTTCCACATCATACTTTGTGTAAAGGCAGCCCAGTAGAGCGGAATTACATAGAAGATAATACCGAGGGTACCAATCCAGAAGTGGGTATTGGCCCATTTGCGGGAATACAGTTGTGTGTCAAATATGCGTGGAATCAGCCAGTAGAGAATACCAAAGGTCAGGAAGCCATTCCAGCCCAGGGCGCCAACGTGTACGTGGGCAATGGTCCAGTCGGTATAGTGACTGATGGCGTTTACATTTTTCAGCGATAACATGGGTCCTTCGAAAGTGGCCATACCATAGCAGGTAAGCGCTACTACAAAGAATTTAAGAATTGCATCTTCTCTTACCCGGTCCCAGGCGCCGCGAAGTGTGAGTAAACCATTGAGCATACCTCCCCAGGATGGGGCGATGAGCATGATGCTGAAGGCGGTACCCAATGACTGCGCCCATTCAGGCAATGCAGTATACAGCAGGTGGTGCGGGCCCGCCCAGATGTAAATAAAGATCAATGACCAGAAGTGAATAATAGACCAGCGGTAAGAATATACCGGCCGGTTAGCCGCTTTTGGAACGAAGTAATACATCAGGCCCAGGTAAGGCGTGGTGAGGAAGAAGGCCACCGCATTGTGTCCATACCACCATTGTACCAGCGCATCCTGTACGCCCGCATACCAGCTGTAACTTTTGAACAGGGATAAAGGGAATTCGAAAGAGTTAATAATATGTAACATCGCAATGGCTACCCAGGTGCCGATATAGAACCAGATGGCCACATATAAATGCGATTCGCGTCTGCGTAAAATAGTACCCAGCATATTGGCGCCAAACACGAGCCAGATGAGTGTAATGGCGATATCAAAAGGCCATTCCAGTTCTGCATATTCTTTACCGGTGGTGTAGCCGAGGAATAAGGTAATGGCGCCGCCTGCGATGATGGACTGCCATCCCCAGAAATGTATTTTGCTGAGCAGGTCGCTGAACATACGCGCCTTGCACAGCCGTTGTAATGAATAATAGACGCCCATGAATATACCATTACCCACAAAGGCAAAGATCACAGCATTGGTATGTACGGGTCTGAGTCTGCCAAAGGTGATAGGGGCAAATCCCATATTCAGACCAGGGATTACCAGCTCCAGGGCGGCCCACAGACCAGCCAGCATGCCTATTAAACCCCAGAATACACAGGCGTAGGCAAACCATTTTACCGTGCGGTTGTCGTAATAAAATTTTTCGAGTGACATAGTGGTATTTAAAGGTGTTGATAAATGCGTTTATTCGTTTACGTTATCTTTCTTTTCATCAAAAAGAATCCGGTGTGCCGGCGAGAAATCATCTTCGAATTGCCCGGTTTTTACCGACCAGATAAAGGCCGCCAGAAACCCCATTGCTACCAGTAAACTGACTCCTAATAAAATGATGATAACGCCCATGGTTATATTATTTAATGAGAATAAAACGAGTGGTTTCTAACGCCTGTAAAGCATGTATTTCATTGGCAAGGAAAGAGAATACATCTCCGGCTTCCAGGATGGTTACTTCTTCATTCAGCATAAAGGCCACTTTCCCTTCGAGTATTAATATCATCGCATTTTGCGGTGATGTATGTGGTGGAATCTGATGCCCCTGCTGCATAATGAGCAGCGTGGCATCAAAGCGATTGGTTTTCAGAATAGCACAGCTCTTCACTCTTTCATTTCCCGCTACCTGCATTACGTTCATCCCTTTCATTTATAATTTGTTGTGAGGTAATACAATGCTGCATTCCCGGCATGCCTCACCCGCTGCGTGTAAACAGCCTTTTTGGTGACTGTTTACACGCTCATTTCATGCGAGCTAATTGAGGTTTGCTTAGATTATACTATGTATGTTTCGTGTAGTAACAAAGGTAATTCGCACTGCCGGCCACTACTATGACTTTACTCAACCAGAAATATGATTTTTATCATCCATTTGCCGCAATGCCCTGGTGTTAAGCTTTTGGCCCTGCCATTCGCTACATGCCCAGGTGATCAGTATGATACTGATAGAGCTGGCTGGCATTAATATAGCCGCAACTAACGGAGATAGCATTCCCTGTACTGCAAAATATAAACCGGTAATATTATAACCGAGCGATAATGCAAAACTTATGAGAATGATTCGCTTGTTCGCTTTACATAACTGTATGAAATGGAGTAATAATGGCAGCTGCTCTGCCGCCATAATACCGTCGCTGGCGGGTGTGAAATTGTTGCTGTCTTCCGTTAAGGAAATACCGATATCTGCTTGCTTCAGCGCGCCGGCATCGTTGAGACCATCGCCAATCATCATCACCTTATTACCTTGTTGTTGCAGGGAAATAACATAGGCCAGCTTATCGGCCGGTTGTTGCCCAAAACGTAATATGGTATTACCTCCCATGAGTTTGCGTAATTGAGGGGCAGTATGATTATTATCTCCGGAAAGTACAGACAACGGATACTTTGTTTGCAGCTGGGACATCAATTGCCGTAACCCGTTACGATAGGCATTTTTAATAGTAAATAGCCCCGTTAGTTTTTCATTGATAGATACATAGACCACACTGCCTTCGGACTCATTTTTTTTATGAGCACCGGCGAATTCTGCACTACCCATGCGAATGAAAAACCCGTTTACCCAACCACATACACCTTTGCCCGTAAAGTGTTGGAAATCATCTACGTTGCTGGTGGCCGGATTACCACAGTATTGTACAACTGCTTTACTCAGAGGGTGCGTAGAATGTTGGGCTAACGCAGCGATGAGCCTTTCCTGTTCCGGTGTTAACCGGGTACCATAATACATTACCGTACTACCTGTTTTGCTGGTGAGCGTACCTGTTTTATCAAAGATGATATGTGTGGTGCCAGCCATGTTTTCAATGGCCTGGGCATTGCGCAGGTATAGCTTTTGCCGACTAAGAATGCGTAGTATATGTCCGTTGGTAAAAGAAGATGCCAGTAGCAGTGCACAAGGGCATGCAATGATCAGGATGGCAGTAACGGCGGGCCATATACGCGCCGGCTCGTGAATAACCCAATAACCTGCCGTGATAGCGGCGATGGCTAATACTATCCACGTAAAGTAGCGACTTAATAAATGAACAAATGACACGGGTTCAACAGCTTTTTGCTTCAGCTCATCCCGGTTCCACAAGCTCGTCAGATAGCTCTGTGCAACTTCTTTGATGGTCAGTATTTCGAGATTGCCTTCCAGCTGTCGCCCGCCGGCATAAATAATTTCGCCGATGGCTTTGCTGACAGGGGCCGATTCTCCGGTAACAAAGCTATAATCGATCAGGGCTTTTCCCCGTACAATGATGCCATCGGCGGGTATCAGCTCATTGTTATGAATGCGGATGGTGTCGCCAGTTTTGATGGAAGGTAAAGTGGTGGGAATTTCCAGATCGTCTTTAATAACGCTGACGGCTATAGGAAAATAGGCGGTATAATCTCTGTCGAATGAAAGCCCCTGGTAAGTTTTGTCTTGCAAAACCCTTCCTATGAGCATAAAGAAAACGATGCCTGTCATGGAATCAAAGTAACCGGCGTTTCCCTGTAATACTTCCACGAGGCTGCGGGCAAAAGTAACCAGGATGGCCAGTACAATAGGCACATCTATATTCAGGAAGCCATGTTTTAAGCCACTCCAGGCGGACTTATAAAAAGCTTGTGCACTATAAAAGAGCACGGGTAGCGCCAGTGCCAGATTCATGTAGCGGAAGAGGCTGTTAAAGGTAGCATCCAGTCCGCCGGCGCTGGCAAAGTAATCCGGGAAGCTCAGTAGCATAATATTGCCAAAACAGAAGCCCGCCACGCCCAATTGATACACCAGTGTACGATTGGCGCCGGGCTTTTTATGTTGCAGATCCTGTAAACTGATATATGGTTCATATCCAATAGCGGTCAGTATTTCCGCTACTTTCCGCAAGGAGGTGGATGGATGGGAGAAAATGATCAGTACTTCTTTCTTACTAAAGTTAACGGTTACACGTTGTACGCCTGCTTCCAGTTTATGTAAATTTTCCAGCAGCCATAAGCACGAGCTACAGTGGATTTGCGGGATATAGAAGTTCACATGGGTCTGTGTATCGTCTTTGTAAACATATAATTGTTGTGCAATTTTTTCATCATCCAGAAAGGCAAATTTATCGCTTCGCGCTGTGATACGTTGACTAACACCGGGTTTGTTATTGAGGTCGTAGTATTCGCAGAGGTTGTGCTGGTGCAGTATTTCATACACGGTTTTACATCCCTGGCAGCAGAATACTTTTTCCTGTAGTGTAATGTCTGTATCGGAGCAGTCTTCCCCGCAATGGTAGCAGGTAATAGACGTTTGTGTATGCGAAGAGGTAGCCATTAGTCTATAATTACGTTTTTAATATTTTGTTGGGAGATGACCATCGTATGTCCTGGAATAGCGGTCGGGTAAAGAATGTTTTGTGCCACGTATATCCATTGCTGTATGAGCTGTTCGCAGACGAAAATGTCGCTCACACAAAGTTTGTATGCGGTGCTCCATTGCGCCTGTACCTGGTAGTTGGTGGATATTTGCCGGAGTTTGGACAGCAGCAGTAATATTTTTTGGAACGACTGCTGTATACTATCATAGGCAGCTGGCCGGATACTTTTTTTATGATGGTTGAGTGCCGACATATTCCGGATTACCGGAAACAGCACGGTGGTTTCTTTACGGATGAGTTGTGTGGTTTCTGTTTGCATTTTACCGAATAGCAATTGCTGTAAATCGGCCGTAGAAGGGACACTGTGGTCCTCCTGTCTCTCCAGGTGGAAATAAGTCATTACCTGGTCTGCCAGGTGGGTGATAGGAAAATGGAATTTATTGGCAATTACATTGCACAGGTTTCCGGGTGTTAGTTCATGAAAGTTGATGATAGAATAGGCGAACATAAAGCGGATGTTTTACAGATACAAAAGTATCGGTAGCCGCGAGGGGGTGCAATGACATGTGTCAAGGGAGAATATGATATTTATCACATTTTGCTGTGGGGTAGCACTTAGGGGGAGCAGGTGGAATGGTCTGTTTAGTCCTGCAGGTTGGCGGTCCTGATAATTTCAGCGAGGTTGAGCATGCGGATTTTTTTGCCTTCGAGTTCTATCATGCCGTCTTTCTTAAATTCGGAAAGCAGGCGGATGGCGGATTCGGTGGCGGTGCCTACGAGGTTGGCGATTTCTTCGCGGGAGAGGCGAACGCCGAGTGTTTGGCCATCAGCTTCAAGGCCATAGGTTTCCCTGATGAAGAGCAATGTTTCTGCGAGTCGTTCTCTCACCGGCTTTTGGGCCAGGTGGGTGATTTTCAGTTCTGCTTTGCGTAATTCGCTGGATAAGATGCGCATCATTTCAAAGGAAAGGGAGGCATCTTTCTGTAGAATGCTGAGAAACAAGTCTTTAGGAACGAAGCAGATAGAAGAATCTTCCAGGGCGGTAGCGGTGGCGGTATATCGTTCATTACTCAGCAATGCTTTGTAACCCATAATATCGCCGGCTTTGATGAGGCGTACAATTTGTTCGCGGCCGTCGTCTCCGCTGTGGGAGAGTTTGATTTTGCCATCGTTGATGCAATAAACGCCGAAGGGATAAGCTCCTTCATGGAAGATGACCTGTCCTTTTTTGTAGACAGAGCATACCTTTGCCTCTGAAATTTGCTCCAGATTGCAAAGTTCCGCCTTGCAGAATATTGATGAAAAACGATCCTTACAGTGTTGGCACGAAGGATTGTGGAACGATGTAGCCATAATCAATTTGCAAAAGTACTAATTTACAGCTCCTTAACCAAAGCAAAGAATTCGTGGCGCTTAATTATTATATTATATATAAACCATATGAGGTGCTGACACGCTTTACCCCGGAAGGGAATAAAGCCTGTTTGGCAGATTATTTCAAAGTGCCTTCAGATGTGTACCCGGTAGGCCGACTGGATTACGACAGTGAAGGCCTGCTCATCCTTACCAACGATAAAGCGCTCAACCAACGACTGTTATTGCCCACCCATGCGCACGAAAGGGAGTACTGGGTCCAGGTAGATGGAGCCGTTACGCCGGAAGCTATACAGCAATTACAGGCAGGGGTACAGATTAATGTAGATGGAAAGTTATATCGCACCAAACGCTGTAAAGCGGCCATTTTCACAGAAGAGCCGCTATTGCCGCCCCGCAATCCTCCTATCCGTTTCCGCAAAAGCATCCCCGCCCCCTGGATCCGGATGGTGCTAACGGAAGGCAAGAACCGCCAGGTAAGACGGATGACTGCCGCCGTAGGATTCCCTACGTTGAGGCTTGTCCGTTACCGCATGGAAGATATCACCATTGCCGGCATGAACGCCGGAGATATCCTCCAGGTAAGCAGAGAGGAGATCTATAGAAGGCTCAAAGCATAAAGCATAAAGCCCAAAGCAAAAAGCTATTGAAGCGGATTTTGTCTTTGTACAGGATTAGACTGATTATGCTGATTTTTTATATTTGATTTTCAGGATAAAGAAAGATGGGAGATGAAAGCTGGTATCCGCTTTCGCCTCCTATCTTCTTTTTAAATCTTTAAAATATAATCAGTCTAATCAGTCTAATCCTGTACAAAGACAAAATCCGCTTTCATAGCTTTTTGCTTTCCCCTTTCCGCTTTCAGCTTTTTTAACTAGGTTTGTCACCTACAAATTTCTATTATGCTGAAATCAATGACCGGCTTCGGAAGGGCAGAAAGCACAAAAGGCGAAACTAGTATCGTAGTGGAGATCAAATCGCTGAATGGTAAGCAGTTTGAAGTGAATCTGAAGTTTTCCCCTTTGTTGAAACCCTATGAATTCGACATCCGCACCCTGATGCAACAAACCTTGCAACGCGGTACCCTGGATGCAACGATTAATATCCGTCAGAATGGCGCTACCCGACCGGTTGTGATTAATACTGATCTCGCAAAATATTATCACCAGTCTATTACTACGCTGGCAGATCAACTCAATTTGCCGCAGGGCGATATGCTCAATGTGCTGATGAAATTACCAGAAGTGGTAAGTCCGGCTACAGAGCAAATGACAGAGGAAGAATGGAAAGATGTGGAAGGTACGCTGCGCCTCGCATTGACAGACCTGGACACCCATCGTATTGATGAAGGTCAGATGCTGGAAGCCGATCTGCAGCAGCGTATTGAAAACATAGATGCTTCTATGCAGAAGGTACGTGAACTGGATCCGTTGCGCAAAGACCGTATCCGTCAACGCCTGGAAGGCCTGCTGGCAGAACATGTGGGTAAGGAAAATGTAGACAGTAACCGCCTGGAACAAGAGCTCATTTTCTACCTGGAAAAACTCGATATCTCAGAAGAATTGTCCCGCCTGGAAAATCACCTGCGCTATTTCATGGAAATACTGAAAGATGCAGATGCTGCCAAAGGCAAGAAACTGGGATTTGTATTGCAGGAAATTGGTCGTGAAATAAATACAACCGGCTCTAAAGCCAATGATGCCGGTATACAACAATGGGTGGTATTGATGAAGGATGAACTGGAAAAAGCCAAAGAACAAGTTTTAAACGTTTTATAGTAAGGCGAATACCATATGAACAGACTATTTCTGGCCACAGCAGGGTTGTTATTATTGGCTGCAGCCTGCAAGCCGCCTAAATTAGACACTTATGAGAAGAACCTGGAAATTCCGGGGCATGAGTGGTCCTATGATTATAAACCGTCTTTTGAAGTAAAAATAACACCGGACGACACCGCGAACCTGTACAATATTTACGTCAATATCCGGCATACCGACGCTTACCCTTACAGTAATATCTGGTTGGTAGTAGGCACACAAACGCCGGGTGATAGTGCGGTGAAAGAGCAGCGTGTAGAGCTGCCTCTCGCCGATGCAACAGGGAAATGGGCGGGCTCCGGTCTGGATGATATTTATGAACACCGGGTTTTCATACAACAGCGCGCCATTCTCAATAAACCAGGTATCTACAAGTTTACCTTTGAACAGAATATGCGGCAAAATCCGCTACCCCATGTGATGAATGTTGGCTTGCGGGTTGAGAAGGCCGGCACGAGGTAATGATGAAAAAGATTTTCAATAAAATGCAGGAGGGCAAATCGGTTTCCCTCGTATATTTTTTAGTACTGGCATATACCATCGCGGCCCTGGTGTGGTGGGGGATCCTGCTGTTCCGGCAAAGTGAACAGATCAGCGGCTTTGAACGACAAAACCTTTATTTACGCGTAGATAGCCTTGCCCAGCCAATTGAACATCAGCTGGAATTACAGCGGATTAACAAGGAAGAGCATATGCGTTCTTTCAAATACCTGGGCGAAGGCGTTATTTTTCTCGGAATCATCTTACTCGGCGCACTCTTTGTGTATAGGGCGGTGTGGAAATATATGAAGCTCAGCCGGCAGCAACAGAATTTTATGATGGCCGTAACGCATGAACTGAAATCGCCCATTGCCGCCGCTAAGCTTAACCTCGAAACCATCCGGAAACACCGGCTGGACGAAGAAAAGCAACTGAAGCTCATTAATAATACTATTCGTGAAACCAATCGCCTGGACCAGCTCTGTAATAATATCCTGCTGGCCGCGCAACTGGAAACACATAAATATCAGCTGTACAAAGAACCACTTGATTTTTCAGCATTGGTAGCTGGCAGCATCAAAGACCTGGACGGCCGCATAGGTACCCACCAGATACAAGCCCAGATCTTACCGGATGTATGGCTCGATGGAGACAAACTAACGTTACAGATTATACTGAGTAACCTGGTGGAAAATGCCGCTAAATATGCGCCTAAGAATACCACCATCATTGTGAAACTCTTTGAAAGTGGCAGCGACCTGAAGTTGCAGGTCATCGATGAAGGACCAGGGATACCGGAAGAAGAAAAAGCAAGAATCTTCCTGAAATTTTATCGGGTAGGAAATGAAAACACCCGCAAAGCCAAAGGCTCAGGCCTCGGCCTGTTCCTCACCGCCAAGATCGTGGAACAACATGGGGGCAATATCATTGTGAAGGATAATATACCTGCCGGCAGCTGCTTTGAAATAACCTTGCCTGAATATTCCGTGCAAACGGCGTAAATTAGATAACGAATTGAGGGATACCAGAGAATCCGGATTCGACGTAACATCAAACAATAACACATGAAGGAAGCGACAAAGGCATCAATACTGCTGGTGGAGGATGAAGAGAATCTTCAGGAAGCGCTGAAGCTGAACCTGGAGCTGGAAGGATATGAGGTAACAGCAGTCGACAACGGCACAGCTGCGCTGAAAGCAGTTAAAAACGAATATTTCGATCTTATTATACTGGACATCATGTTGCCCGAAATGGATGGTATTGCGGTATGCGAAAATATCCGCATCCAAAATAACGAAATACCCATCCTGTTCCTGAGCGCTAAAAATAGCAGCGCCGATCGGGTGCTGGGGCTCAAAAAAGGCGGCGACGACTACATGACCAAGCCGTTTAACCTGGAAGAACTGCTGCTGCGCGTAGAAAAGCTCATCGTAAAAAATAAGAAAATCCAGGACAAAGACAGCGTTCCCAATGTTTATCGCTTTGGAGATAATATGATCGACTTTGCTGCACAGGAATGCGTGGGCAAAGATGGTAAGCACTATGAGCTGAGTAAAAAGGAAGCCATGCTGCTGAAATTACTGATCGAAAACAAAGGCGAAGTAGTAACCCGCGAGAAGATATTACAGGTAGTTTGGGGCTACAACGTGTACCCTACTACACGTACCATCGATAATTTTATCCTCAACTTCCGGAAGTATTTTGAAGAAGATAGCCGTAACTCCCGCTATTTCCACTCTGTAAGAGGAGTTGGATATAAATTTACGGAAGCATGAACCAGCTTTTAGCTGTTAGCCATTAGCTTTTAGCAAATGCAGCGAAGATTAAACCTATCATGATTTTCACAAAATTTGCTAAAAGCTAATGGCTAACAGCTAAAAGCTGGTTCGCCACTTTTCACCCCATTCTCCCCGTTTTCCTTTAAAAAGCTACCTCGTAGTAAATCCCACTTTCTTCCGGTGATTAATTAGCCGATATTTATTTCGCTTATATGAGAAGAAGATAATCTTCCGGTAAACCTTATACGTGGCACATTACTACATAGAAATAGTCTTTGCGGCAGAGTGGCCGTTCTGGCTGTTTTTTTTGTTAAGTCTCGTTACCCTAATCGTCTTTTTTATCCTCCGGGAAAGAAAAATCAGGAGAGCCTCAGCGAAAGAAATAACCAAACACCATGCACTGATCAACCTGGAGCTACATGCTTTCCAGGCGCAAATGGACCCGCATTTTATATTCAATAGCCTCAACGCTATTCATCACTATATTCTTACTACCAGTACAGATATGGCCTCCCTGTATCTGACCCGCTTCTCCCGCCTGATGCGGCTCATGATCGGCAATTTTAATAAAGAATGGATTTCCCTGCAGGACGAGCTGGATGCCCTCGAATTATATATACAACTCGAACAGCTACGCTTCGATGAACAATTCAGATACCAGCTGCATGTGCTACCGGAAGTAAACAAACAGTTTACCCTTATCCCTCCACTGATTATACAACCCTATGTACAATATGCCATCTGGCACCGGCTGCTGCTGCGACCCGAGAAAACCGGGGGAGAGCTGGTGATCACCATTTGTAAAGAAAAAGACCGGCTGTTTATTCAGCTGGAAGACAATGGTATCCTGATCACAGAAGTATTGGACAGCACCGGCGAGCGGCAAGCTTCGGGGATTGATATTGCGGCCGAAAGATTATATATGATGAGCGAAAAGTACCATATGCAGGCCAGTATAAAAGCCCTGCAGGTATACAATGCAGAACAACTCCCTACTGGTAACCGCCTCATTATCAGCATGCAACACGTTGGTGCCCGTCAGTCGCTGGCGGGCTGAGTCTTTAATTGGTAATATGCTGGTAATTGCTTAATTTCTACATGGATTTTTCGAATCAATGACCATACTGACAAGATCCCTACAAATCTGTAACACCGCGAAAACTCATATAATCTGACTCAAATGCGTACCATTATCGTGGACGACGAGAAACATAGTCGCGATGCATTGCAAATGATGCTGGAGAGATACTGCCCGCACGTAGAAATTCTGGCAGTTTGTAATAATGGCGTTTCTGCCGTTTCCGCTATTAACGAACTACACCCTCAACTGATTTTCCTCGATGTGGAGATGCCCGGGATGGATGGATTTGAAGTGCTGGAATCCTGCAGCTCCCACGACTTTGTGGTAATTTTTATTACCGCCTACGACCAGTATGCCCTGCAGGCTATTCACCACAGTGCGTTGGACTATCTCCTCAAACCCATTGATATCACAGAATTGAAGCAGGCCGTAGAAAAAGCCGGTCAGCAAACCCGTGCCAGCAACGGTGAAAAGGTAGCCGCATTGCTGCAATTTCTACAGGAACAACTGCATCAGCAGGAAAGACTGGCGCTGCCCACCCTTGATGGTTTGCGCATGGTATCTGCCAGAAGTATTATTTACTGTAAATCTGCCGGGAGCCAAACCAGGCTGCATTTGCAAGATCCGGAAATGTCAGTGATGGTATGCCGCACCCTCCTTGAAATGGAGGAATGGCTGTCTGATAAAGGCTTTTTCAGGGTACACAACAGCTTCCTGGTGAACCTGTCCTTTATGGATAAGTATATTAAGGGAGATGGTGGTGAAATAATTATGTGCGATGGCTTTAGTATCCCGGTATCCCGCGAAAAGAAACACGACTTCCTCCTGCGTATAGACAGGTTATAAGCGCTTGATATAGGCGCAACTGATCCAACCGTTTTTGCCGTCTGCCAGCTCTATTTTACAAAAATCTGCTGTGGCATCAGTGATGTGTACTTTCATGCCCTCTCCTACTTCAAACGCATCGCGGCTGTTTTCATCGGGCGATGTTTTGGCTTTGATATTACTGTTCATCACAATACCGGATTGGTGATTGTTAGCCGAAAGGTAGGTATCCACTGCCATGAGCAGGTACAGCGCGAATAGAGCGCCCAGTGCGTAGGTACCCCAGCGCAGGAATTTATTTTTCCATCCGGGAAGCCAGGCATTGAGTATGATGCCAGCTATCAGCAGCCACCAGAGCAATACGGTGCCTATTGCCCATCCATTGGCTTTATGGAGATGTTGTAATTGTAGCCACCACTGTTGGAAAAACACCAACGGTAATTCTTCTACAAAACCATTTACTTTCTGGTTGGCAATCGCGAGATTATGTTTTACGGCAGCATCATTGGGTGATAGCTGCAATGCTTTTTCATAGTTGTATATCGCCTTTCCGTTCTTGCCCGCTTTGTACCAGGCATTACCGGCATTGAAGTATAATTCTTTTTGTGCGTGTCCTTCGTCCAGCAATTGCTGATAAGTTCTGGCGGCCTCGGTGTATTTACTCTGGCTGAAAAGCAGGTTTGCCTGCTCAAAGCGTTGTTGCTGGTTGCTTTGAGGCACTTGTGCCTGGCTAACAATGGTGGTCAGCAGCCAGGCTATTGCTAAAAAGAGTCGTTTAATATGTGGGTAGTTCCGCATCTTCGCCGTTCATTAAGTAGTTAGTTCTTCAATGCTCCTTCCAGGTTACTGATAATGGTCACCGCCTGTTCGTAGGTTCCCTGCATTTTGCGGTTGTCCTGACCAGGTGCATAGAGGGCCACTTCACAGTTGTCTATCAGGTTAAACAGATCGTGGGTATTGCTACCGTTGATGCTACGGGCGCTTAATTTATCCTGTACCAGTTGTTTACTCAGATCGGCCATTGGTATTTTCAGTTTGGAACTGAGGTATCCCCAAACGGCGCGGGAAGTTTCTTCGTAAAACGCTTTGTCCTTTCCTTCTTTCAGGTAACGGGCAGCCAGCTCCAGTCTTTTCAACGCTACCTTGTTGGCGTAGCGGTGTTTGAGCATGGCAGCATTTGTGGTATTGTAATCTTTTTTGCGTTTGTAGAAAATCAGGCCTGCAGCAATCAGCAAAGGCAGCAACAGCAAGATGTAGAACCACGGGCTGAGAATAAACCAGCTGTGATTTCTTGCCCAGTCGAGTATACCGGTGCTATTTTTCACCAGTTCATTTTTGCCGGTGCTGAAGTCTTGTTTATCCTGTTTAATGTGCTTGCCCTGATCAATGTGTACCGGGAATGGCTGTGAGCGCAGTGTTTTATAACTGTTGGCTACCGGGTCGAAGTAAGAAAATTCCACTGCCGGGATAGTATGATCGCCGGCTTCCTGTGGCATCAGTACATATTCAAAAGTACGGCTGCCGGAAAGAGGGTTACTGTTCTTTTCTATATCATCTGTTACTTTAGGATCGTATTTATCGAAGCCGGTAGGCACCTCTATTTTAGGAGAGTTGAGCAGGTTTACATTACCCTGACCGCTGATGGTGACTTTAAGCGTAAGGGCATCATCGGTAGTTAATTTGTTTTTATCTACTACTGCCGTCATGTTGAATTTACCTACTGCGCCATTATAGCTCAGCGGGCGACCTTCAACAGGAACGGGTTTCACATTAATTTTGATCGGGTTGCTCTGTATTTTATACGGAACGTCCTGGTATTCGGCTTCGGGGCGGTTAAAGAAGTCGTCGAAGAACGGATCTTTAAATGCCGGATCGTTGAAGAAATCTTCAAATGGATCTTTTTGGCGGTTGCCTCCTTTTTTAGCGACTAATTTCACCAAACGCACCTGGTTATCTACTTCCACAGGGTCCAGTTCCAGGGTACCTGATTGTAGCGGGAACAGGAGTGTTTTGCGGATGGTAAATACTTTATATGGCACGCCATTGATCCTTTCTTCTGTGGCCTGTGGCGGGTTGGGTAGTTCAATGTCTTTAGCGGAAAAGCCCTTGAATGCAGGGACTTTGGTAACGCTTGAATTAGTTGGGAGACGGGTATACAGTTTATACGTAGCCGTTAGTTGTTCGCCTTCGTATAAATTGGTTTTATCTACATCTACTTTCAGGAAAATATTTTTCTTCAGTTTTTCATTGATGTCTTCTCCTTTTTTGAGGAAGCCTTCGGGAAGGTCTTCCCCGCCGCTTTGTCCACGATGTGGCGGGAGGCCGGCAGATGGAGAAGGCGATTGCTGCTGTTGTTGCGGGGCATTGCCTTTTCTTACTTCAATTAAAACCGGGTTTGATTTAACAACGTTTCCATTTACACGGGCCTGGGCGCCGGCGATGGTAAAGCTACCAACATGTTTAGGCTGTAACAGGTAGCTTAATGCAATGTATTCAGAACGTTTGCCATTGAAGATGGATTGTCCCTGCATTTGCGAAGGGCCTTGTAATACTTCAAAGTCTTTAAAATTGGGTGGTGTAAAGCTGGCCACATTCACGCCGTTTTCCAGCATAAATTGAATCTGGAAAGGTTCATCCTGCGTCACGGTGTTGTTGCTCACAGTAGTTGTAAAGCGGAACTCCTGTGCGGAGGCGCAGGCAACCAGTCCTAAACAAAACAAAATGGAGTAAATACACTTCCTTATGCAATATCTGTACATCATAACTATGTCAACAAATTTAACCAAAGCCGCGCCAGAAGCGCTGTAAGCCCCCGTTAAAAGTTAGTTAAAACATTTTAATATGTTCTTATTTAGTTATTTAGATAATTTGTGTTGGGCACGCTGTTCTAAACAACAATTTTCCAAAATAAGGAATGGATTAAATATCTCCCAGCATGGGCCTCAGGGTAATTTCCTCGATCACCGTTTGTTTGGCCAGGGTCCAGGCAGACCAGATAACTTTAGCGATGTCTTCCGCTGGCATCAGCCTGTCTGGAGCGGCTTCGAAGCCCTCCCAGGAAGCGGTAAGTGTGGGGCCGGGACTTACGGCGGTAACCCGGATATTATGAGGCATTAACTCTTTCCGCAGGTTTTTGGTGAAACCGAGCAGGGCATATTTGGTAATGCTATAGGAGCCTCCATTTGGATAAGCATTATAACTGGCGGTAGAACACATATTAAAAATATGCCCTTTACGCTCGCTGATCATAGCGGGTAATAAGGCTCTTGTGAGATGATAACCGCTGTATACATTTACTGCCATCAACTTTTCCAGCAAGCCATCTGCTTCTTCATGAAGGCTGCCAGGCACAAAGATGCCGGCATTGTTCACCAGTATATCCACAGAAGAGAAGGTGGATTTGATTTTTTCTGCGAAAGCCAATACCTGTGCCTTCTCTCCCATATCTACTACCTCCGCTAACACGGTTACTGCCGGGTTTTGTCGTTGAATATCGGCTTTGGCCTGTTCCAGGGTAGCGGCATTTCTTGCACAAATGGCCACATTAAAGCCTTCCAGCGCCAGTTTTTCTGCTATCGCCTTTCCAATGCCCTTGCTGGCGCCCGTAATTACTGCATTCATAGAGTCTGTTGATTAGTGCAGTAAAATAAGGAATTTACGGTTAACATATGGTGGCGCTTCCTACCGTCTGGGAGGTATTTTGTACCTTTGCGGCGTCATGAAGTACAAACATCTTTTCTTTGACCTGGATCACACCCTCTGGGACTTTGAAACAAATGAACAGGAAACTTTGCGGGAGCTGTACAACAGCCATGCTTTAGAGCGTAGAGGAATACCATCTTTTGAGGCATTTTCCGTTTCTTATGTGGATCACAACGAGCGTTTGTGGGATCGTTTCCGCAAAGGATTCATCACACGCCGTGAGCTGCGTGACAAGCGCTTCCGCCTTACCCTGGTTGATTTTAAGATAGGTGATGAAAAGCTGACCCAACAGATCAGTGAAGAATTTTTGCAGATATTGCCCTATAAAAAAGCACTGTTTCCGGGAGCAAAGGAAACGCTGGAATACCTGGCCGCAAAGGAGTATCCCATGCATATGATCACCAATGGGTTTGAAGAAACCCAGTTGTTGAAAATGAAAAATGCGGGAATTGACCACTACTTCACCCACATTATTACTTCAGAATTAGCAGGTAGCCTGAAACCCTACCGGGAAATTTTCGACTTTGCGATGGACAAAGCGGGAACCCATGCAGGAGAAAGCATTATGATTGGAGACGCTATGGAGCTGGATATTAAAGGGGCGCATACAGTGGGAATGGACCAGGTGTATTTTAATCCGGCCAAGCCACCAGTGGACTTTCAGCCTACTTATGTGATAGGACATTTGAAGGAGTTGCAGGAAATATTGTAGGAGCAGAAAGCGTAAAGCAGAAAGCATAAAGCTATTAAAGCGGATGACAAGCGCGAGTATTCATTTACTCATTCACTCTTGTCATCCGCTTTAATAGCTTTATGCTTTCTGCTTTACGCTTTCTGCTCTACGCCTTTGGCTTCCTGGCCGCCGCCATTCTCAGGCTGGTGGTTTTAGATGGCTGCTGGCAGCAGCTTTTACCTTTTTCGTTTGGTTTACAGGTGGCCGCGGAGCATTCTTTTTTAGCAGGTTTATCTGCTGTTTGGCTCTTGGTTTTTTCCTGGGCAAATACAACGCCAGCCAGTAAAAGGAGGGCTGCAGCGCCGGTAAAAGCTTTCTTTATCATAAAAAATGCTGTTTAGCGTCTAAAAATACTAGATTTTAGCAATAACAGAAACACCGCCTTTTACTACTTCTTCCAGTTTTACGGCTACTTCAGTGCCAATGGGGAGGTAAAGGTCTACACGGGAACCGAACTTAATAAAGCCCATTTCTTCGTTTTGTTTTACTTCCATGCCTGGTTTCAGGTAGTTTACAATTCTGCGGGCCAGCGCACCGGCTATTTGTCTTACAAGAATCGCTGTTTTGCCATTATCAATCACTACAGAATGTCTTTCGTTCTCTGTAGAGGATTTCGGATGCCAGGCCACCAGGTATTTACCAGCATGGTATTGCGACAGTTTCACCACACCACTGATAGGGTTGCGGTTTACGTGTACATTGGCCGGACTCATAAAAATAGACACCTGGAGGCGTTTATCTTTAAAGTACTCTGGTTCATACACTTCTTCAATTACCACCACTTTACCATCACAGGGAGAAATAACCAGTGAATCTCCGGCTGTATATTGTCTTGACGGAATCCGGAAGAAGGACACGATGAACAGGAAGAATGCCAGGGATATCAGAGATACGGTCCAGCAAAGGCCGGAACAATTACCGAACCAATAAAAAATGGCCCCGTTAATTAACGCCAGTACCAGGAATACAAGGGAAATGGTAGCAAATCCTTCACGATGGATCTTCATTGTTTTACTATTAAATGATTGTTTTATGTGTTAAATCGTAGTGCGAAGGTAGTTTAATTCAATTTTTTCAGCATACGAAATTATGGTTAAGCCATCATAAAGAACTGAACATAAATCCAGGCGAAGGGAGCTGCCAGGAGCAATGAGTCGAATCGATCCATGAATCCGCCATGGCCGGGCATTATATTGCCAGAGTCTTTTACGCCGGCCATTCTTTTCAGTTTGGACTCAATTAGGTCACCGATGGTGCCAAATACGGCTGCAATGAGGGCCAGGGCAATCCAATGCTGGAGGGCCAGGTAGCCGCTACCCCAGAAATGACCATAGACACCGGCGGTGGCTACTGCCAGTATCATCCCGCCAACAGTACCTTCGATCGTCTTTTTAGGTGAAATAGCCGGTGCAAAGGGAGTACGGCCAATAAGCGAGCCCACAATGTAGGCCATGGTATCATTTATCCAGATAAAAATGATCAGCAATAAAGGAATCAGCCAGCCGGGGGCGGTTCCCACATCCTGTGGCGTATAATGGATATTGATCGCATTGAGCCGGATATGTATCAGCAGCCCAAATGGAATGGTGATATACAGCAGTCCAATAGCCGAGTAGCCGATGTTCTTTAAAGAGAAGTCTTTACTCATTAACACTTCTCCCAAAGGCATTACTAGCAGGAAAATAACCGCTACCCACCAGCCAATAAGGCCTGTGGGGATATGTCCGAGCTGGAAATTGTTGCCGGTAAAAGTGAGTAGTATAGCGGCGCCGGCAATGGTTGCGCCCCATTTATGCCAGGCCGGAACGCCGGCATAATCAGGATCGATGTGGCGTATTAACTTAAAGTATTCCTGTAAGGCAAAACAGCCTATCAGGAAGAAAAGCAGGAAAAAGGTATAGTCGGCCCATAAAATGCCGCCCAGCATTACTGCCACAAACACAAGCGCAGAGGCAGTGCGGGTAAAAAAAGTCTTCATTCTGTTTAAATCTGGTAATTAAATTGGCGCCCGCAATATGGATAAAATAACCCTTTGGAGCAAAAATCTCACCGCCACGCGTACACGCGTGACATCCGGTCCCCTACTCGTCTATCTCATTGGGGTCGCCGGTGGGCAAATTGTTGTGAGAATGCACCAGACTCTTCGCTGTTTCTTCCTGGGTTTGATGAACATACAGTTCGGCCTGCCCAGGTAAAGTAACGTTGTAGGAAGAGGACTGCCTGTTCAGTAATACTGCGTCTATCCCGTTGTCCAGCAACATTCCCTTCACTATTTCTGCCTCAAAAGGCTTGTCACTTGAAAATATTTTAACCCAGTCTTTTTCCATAGTTATTGCTTTAATATCTTGGTAAGATTACAAATTTTCGTCCATTCCTATCTCATCTGCCTCATCCTTCTTCTCTTCTACCGGATCAATCATGAGCATGGGTGTTGATTTTTTGCTTAATGCCCAAAACAACCCAATGGTTACCGGAATACTCAAAGCTACATAATACCATGCTATGGGTGTGTCTTTCATTGGATCATCTGCCATCATACCATGCTGGAAAAGGTATAACATCACTACCTGCGAGCCATTATTCAGCACATGTGCCAGGATACTTAACCAGAGATTTCCACTGATAACATAGATGGCGCCCAGTCCGAAGCCCAGTGCCACCCGGGGTAAAAAGTCCATCATCTCGCCATGTACAGCACTGAAAAGAATGGAAGTAATGAATACGCCCAGCCACACTTTACGGGTGCTTTTAATGATCAGCCGCTGTAATACGCCCCGGAAAAACAACTCCTCTCCTATAGCCGGAACAATGGCCACTAATACCAGGTTCACAAATAAGTCTTTCAGAGAAGGCATACGCAGCATTACTTTCAGCAGCTTTTCGGCCATTGCCTCCATATCTTTAGCGGATTGCGACATCGGGAAATGCTGATTCCATTCGCCCAAAAGGCTGGCCAGTGGCAATACACCGTACATGGCAAGTAGGGCAATCACGATCTGAATACCAGTGGGCGCCGGTTTTAAGCCCAGGTAGCTAGCCGGATACGGCTGCCACAGATAGGCAAAAATGGCGGCTGGCACAAAGAATGCAACAACAGTATAAAAGAATTGTGTTATTTTCAGATAGCCGATGAGGTTAGGATCGCTGAAAGCACTGTTTTGAATTGCTTCCAGGCTTTGGCCAGTAATAGAAGGCGTTAGCACCTGCAATGCTGCCAGGTATACGGTAAAGAACCCAAAGAAAAAGCCCAGGAAGGTAACAAACTGCAATAAAGTGGAAGACTGCTTCAGATAACCGGTCATAAGAAAATACTGTATTAAATTTTGCGTAAATTTACAGCGCGAAATTCAGTTTTTGCAGTTACTTATTGATGAATACAGCTCCCTGGTATATAGCTGTCACTGCAAAGAAATCCTGCTTGTAAAAGAAATAGTATATAAAATATTAAAATAATAACTACGGCAAAACCTGCGGTGGTTATATAAATTATGGTGAAGATAGGAAATATTGAATTGGGAGAATTCCCTTTATTACTGGCGCCCATGGAAGATGTGAGCGATCCGCCTTTTCGTGCGGTGTGCAAGGATAATGGGGCCGATCTCATGTATACAGAGTTTATATCTTCGGAAGGACTGATACGCGATGCCATCAAAAGCCGTAAAAAGCTGGATATTTTCGACTACGAAAGGCCGGTAGGGATACAGATCTTCGGAGGTGATGAGGAATCCTTGTCACTGGCAGCACAGATTGTGGAAGCCACCAACCCGGATTTGCTGGATATTAACTTCGGTTGCCCGGTAAAGAAAGTAGCCTGTAAAGGCGCTGGCGCCGGTATCCTGAAAGATATCCCTAAAATGGTGAAACTGACCGCCGCCGTGGTGAAAGCCACCAAATTACCGGTAACCATCAAAACCCGCCTCGGCTGGGATGATGAGACCAAGAATATTGAAGATGTAGCAGAAAGGCTACAGGATGTAGGTATCAAAGCCCTCACTATTCATGGCCGTACCCGCACCCAGATGTATAAAGGTAGTGCAGACTGGACACTGATCGGAAAAGTAAAAAACAATCCACGCATACAAATTCCTATCTTTGGTAACGGTGACATATGTACGCCGGAGCAGGCAATTGCTGCCAGGCAGAAGTATGGCGTAGATGGGGTGATGATTGGCCGGGCTGCCATAGGATATCCCTGGATTTTTAGGGAGATCAAGCATTTTATGAAGACTGGCGAACATTTGCCTTTACCAACTGTTTTAGAAAGAGTGGAAGTTTGTAAAAAGCACCTCCACCAATCAGTATCCTGGAAAGGTGAAGTAGTAGGTATCCTGGAAATGCGCCGTCACTACACAAATTACCTCAAAGGATTGCCGCATATCAAAGAATTCAGACAACAATTAGTAACTTACAATACATTAGCTGAGATTGAGGAAGTACTAGACGCGGTAGTGTTACAATACAAAGACCATATATTCGAAAGGGCTGCTCCCCAATTAGCTGCACACGATTTTCTGCCAGCTGATACCGAAATGGCTGGTTGTAACGTTTACGGATAAACGGATAAACCCCAGCGTATAAAAAAACAAAAATTACTTTCACATGACCACAATTAAAAATCTGAAAAATGAAGTCTGGAAAGACTTACAGATTAAAAACAAATCTGCCCTGCGTAAAAAATACGCCGTTTCAAACATGGGGAGAGTGATCAGTTATCATGAAAGTACCGAAGATGGTAAGCTGCTCACGGGGTCTACCGTGGAAGGCTATACGGTATTAAACGTAAAGCCTGCCGATAGCTACCAGTCGCTCTACCTGCACCGTGAGGTGGCCAAACTTTTCAGCAAAAAAGGCGGCCGGGCGCATAAATATGTGATTCACCTGGACTACGATAAGAAAAATAATAAAGCTTCTAACCTCCAATGGGCAACCAAAGAGGAAATGGAAGAACATCAGCAAAAAAGCCCTGCAAAGCTGGCCTATAAAGAAAAACAACGCAATCGCGTGAAAGGCCTGAAGCTGAATGTAACCAAAGTAAAGAGCATCAAACGCCTGCTCAACAAACCCGGTAAAAAAACTATGAAGCAAATCGCTGAACAATTCGATATCAGCGAAATGCAACTGTACCGCATAAAAAGCGGTGAAAACTGGGGACACGTAACACTGGATTAAAGCCTGGTTTACCAGGAGTGATCATATATGATGTTGTCTAAACTGTGGCCATACTAACTGTGTGGCCATAGTTATTTATAATATCCCCCTCTCCATCTCTCCCAACATCTTACGGTAATGGGCACTATCCTGTAATACAGGCTCATGGCCCAGGATTACTACCTGTTTTCGTGCGCGCGATAATGTTACCAACAGTTTGCGGTCTACTTCTATTTCTTCTTCGTCCCAGTTAAACTGCCCCAGGCATTGCAGTGTTTGCACCTGGGCGGCATGATATACCGCCAGGGAAACAATAATAATATCGTTTTCTGATCCCTGAAAACGCTCTACGGTATCAATATTAATGTCCTGTAAAGCAGCATCTTCTGCGATCAACTCCCGGATGAGGCTGATTTGCGTACGCCAGGGCGTTACCACGCCTACCGTATCTTTACTGAATTGCGTGCCATAGCGACTTTTCAGGTGTTGTAACAAGGATACCACCCACTGCGCCTCCGTTTTATTCATTTTAGACGTAGCCTCATAGGGGCTGGAAACAAAAACCTTTCTTCCTAAAGACAAAATCCGCTCCCATCCTATGTTTTCGTGACCTTTACTAAGATCGAAGCCTGCTTTTTGTTCCGGCCTTCCGGAAGATAGCTGTCCTGCGTAATAGTGATTCACCAGTGCAGCAATGCTGTCGTGCATCCGGAAATGTGTATTCAGCATGCCCCAGGCATGACGCCAGTGGCTGGTTTTACAGCGGGATATCAGTCGTTCGAAAATGGAAGTTCGCAGATCCCGGATGCCTACCTCCAGCAAACAAGGCGCTTTAGCCTGGCAGAAATATTCTTCCTGCGCTACCACCGGCGGCAGCTGATTCTGATCTCCAATAAGAATAAATTTGCGGAAAGGCATTAACAGACCCAGCAACTGGGGCTCTGTTAACTGAGAGGCTTCGTCCACAATTAACGTATCGGTAGGAATCCCCATCATTATTAATTGCTCCAGGCGGGTGGCCATGGTAGCTACGGTGGCTACAAATACCCGGTGACTGGTAATATAGGTGCGAGCCTCATCCAGCGAGCCTTCCAGGCAGTATTGTTTCAATGTTAGGGATGCTTCCGAACTGCGGCCGCCCATACGCAGGTGCGTAATATTTTTAGCCGTCAGCTTATGGCAAATTTCCTCTACGGCTTTATTGGTAAAGGCCACAATGATCACGTAGTTGTCTTGTTTTACCATTTCCTCCACGATGGTGGTTAGGAGGGAAGATGTTTTACCCGTGCCGGGAGGGCCCTGCAACAAGTAGTAATCCTGTGCTTCCAGTGCCTGCTTTACAATTTGCTCCTGGTTAGGATTAAACATAGCAGGTGTTGGATGCTGCAATGGGTACCAACGCGGAGCCGTAAGCCCCAACAGTATATTGGTGCGCTCCCGGTACCGGGGCGATATCACATGAAACAGGGAGGAAGTGGCTATCCAGTAGTTCGATTCATAAATGTCATGTTCAATGATCCATTCATCAAACTGCCGGAAAAAGTCCAGGGTCATTTGCCGGTTGTTCAGGGAAAAACTCAGCAGGTCCTTCCCCACTTCTTCTATCCTTCCCTTCAGTAGCTGTTGCTGCATGGGCTGCAGTTCCGTACTGGTACGGGGATAAATAATAGCCGTATCTCCCTTGCGGAAATTATGACTAACGGGTACGACTATATCAAATAACACGGAGCTGTTTACTGTATCAAATTCCCGGAAACGGAGTCCCGGTATGATATTGAAACGGGAAAGTTTGTCTTTTTCCTGTTGCTGCCACAGGGCCGCAAAGCCATCGGCATCATCTTCTCGGTTAATTTCGGAGAACATCCCGCATTTTGCCTGCAGGTATTCCCGCAGCATAAATGCCAGGAACTCGTGGTAATAAGCTTTTGCTACCGGCGGTGCGGTTTGCCAGGCTTGTTCAAAGGCGGTGAAATGTGCTGCGCTGAAAGAAGGCAAACCAATGGCGGCGGCGGTAGTGATAGTAGACAATATTTCAAACTCACCACCCGCCAGCCGGAGCAGCATGCCTACCACTTCATTACGGAGCATGAGCAGGTCATTTTCTGTGAGATGGGTACTGCTTACATTCCTCAATGGATTGGTTGTGGCGGCGGAGTACAAAATCGCAGAGCTGCCTTTGCGGTGTCGTCCAAAGGCAGAACGTAGCAACAGGTTGTACCCTACCACCTGCATCTCGTGGTTCTTCCAGGTATTGTAGTCGGGGCACTTGCCGCTTTTTAACTCGAATATTTCTTTACGGTATTCATCGGTATCATCTTCTGCCATCAGGTCCAAACGCCCTTGCAGGCCGTATTGGGCCGAGAAGAAGGTAGGCTCAATACGTACCGGCTTATCCTGTAATTCCTTTACCGTATTATAAAGATTTCCCCAATGGTGTTGCCGGATATCCCGGAACATCTCATTAATTTTTTCACGTCCGTAGGCCGCCGCCTGCAGTACGTTTTCAGCTACTGCCTCAACAAAAGAACTTTTAAAGTCAATTTCTCTGTTACGCAACATCTCGTCCAGCAGGGCATTGACCAGGTTTCCTTTAAAAGCGGCGGGGCTGGATTGTTGAGGGGTCAGTTTTTTAACAAGATATAACAGGCGGTTAGGCCCCTTATGGGTAAAGCATTCCGCGAGGTCACTGATATCAATAAGCAGGTCTGGCTCCAGTACCACCTGGCTTTCGCTGGTGGTGGCGTATTCGTGTCCGGCGGCACCCTGGCGGCAGTGGAGCACGTGAATGGTATCGTATGGCCGCAGCAAACCGTGTAACGACATAACAGTCACCGGATCCATGTGCTCCAGTTGTAGCTGGAAGTCGCCCTGTTCATCGTTTTTCACATTGAGCAACAGGGTATATTTTCCCAGGGTATCAGTATGGAGTGGGCCTACGGCGGTTACCATACACTTGAGGAGCGTCATGCTGTCCGGGCGGTGCTGATAGGCCAGTGATAACTTATGCACACCAACCGGTGCATATATTTCTGTTAATGCAGCCGGTGGCTCTACCTGGTAGCACCAGGCTACAGATTCCGTGAGGGCTTTGATACAAAGCAGGTGTTCTGTATCGTGCAGGGGGAACATACCACGTGTAGCCTTGTTCGTTAGTATCCGGAGTGCTGTCAGTTGTTGGAGAATATCCGGCGGAAGGGACTGCCGGTCGAAGAAGAATTGCATGCGTGCAAACAGGTTCCCGAAAGAGCGGGTCTCTTTCCTGGTTAACTCTCTGAAAAGGATTTCCAGTATTTGTTTATAGTGTCGTGTTTTTTCTTCTGTATTCTCAACACCGTGTGCTTCTCTTATCCTGGCGTAAAACGCAGTAGCTGTGTGTAATGCCTGCATTTATGCAAGATAAGCAAAAGCTACCTGCTCCTTGCACGGATGCGTCTTTTGTTATACCTTCCGTAGGATTTATAATGTAAACATAAATTTTTATGTCAGCCAAAAAGATAGCCATTATAGGTGGAGGAAATCTGGGCTCGGCCATTGCCCAGGGATTGCTGAAGAGCGGTTTTTCAAAGGCCGGTGATATTACGGTAACCAAACGTAATACGGGTACACTTTCAGGTTTGCGTGATGCGGGCGTGCGGATAGAAACGGATAATGCGGTTGCTATCCGGGAATCAGAAGTCATTGTGGTAGCATTAAAGCCCTACAATGTGCGGGAAGTATTGCAGGAATTCAAATCTTCCTTTGATCCCGGTCGTCATATATTGATCAGCGTAGTAACCGGGGTCAGTATCGATGACCTGGAATATGTGCTCCCCGGAATGCCGGTAGTACGTGCTATGCCCAATACGGCTATTGCGATCCAGGAATCCATCACCTGTATTGCGCACAAGCATGCAACAGAAGAGCAGATCCGCTATATAAAAACGATGTTTGACCAGTTAGGCGCTACCGTTACCATCGATGAAAAGCTGATGGATGCAGCTACGGTGCTGGGTGCTTGCGGTATTGCCTTTGCCCTGCGTTATATCCGGGCCAATATCCAGGGTGGTATTGAAATCGGTTTTGATGCGCGCACGGCCAGTCTTATTGCGGCGCAAACAGTGAAAGGCGCTGCGGAGCTGTTGATCCGGGAGAACCGTCATCCGGAGGAAGAAATTGATAAGGTAACTACGCCGAAAGGCTGCACTATTGCGGGCTTAAATGAAATGGAGCACCAGGGTTTCAGCTCTTCGCTGATAAAGGGGATTACTGCTTCTTATAATAAAATAGTGAAGGACTAATCTTTCCGGGGATATTCAAAGAAGAGGAATTTTTTCTTTGCCAGGTCGAAGTCTTTCCAGTTGTCGGTATCAGCTTGTATGCCAAATACGCCGGCAGTGGGAACATTATCTATCCTGATTTCTTCCGTCAGGTAGTTGGCGAAATCGGTAATGCCGGGATTGTGTGCAAATATGGCAACGGCGCCGAAATCGTCATCTATTTTGGTAATTACTTTCAGGAAGGTGGCTGCATAGCAGAGATAAAGTTCTTCTTCCAGCAGGATAGCCTGTTTGGGGTATTTCCATTCGCCTGCCATTATTTTGGCGGTAGATCTGGCTCTTTTGGCTGGACTCGAAATAATCAATTCCGGTACCATACCCCGTGAAATAAGGTATTGCGCCATTTCGGGCGCATTTTGTTTGCCCCTTTTATTGAGTGGCCGGTCAAAATCATCCATGTCCGGATCGGTCCAGCTGGATTTAGCATGACGTATAAGTAGTAACGTTTTCATGGGCTGAAAACCAATAGTTAACTAAAACGAAAATACAGATTTTACAGGAAGTTAACTTGTTAGACTTATACTGTTTGCCGGGACGCGGTTATTTAAGATAAAATTAACATGCGTTTTGAGAGAGCGCAAAGCATAAAGCTGAAAGCACAAAGCTATTAGAGTGAATGATTTGGGCGAATAAGTAATATAATTACTCGCTTTGATCATTCACTCTAATAGCTTTGTGCTTTCAGCTTTATGCTTTACGCTCTTTATTAGTATCCTCTTTCGTTTTTGCCTTCCATGTAGTTCATAAATGCTTTATTCACTACGCGGTTACCACCCGGAGTTGGATAATCACCGGTGAAGTACCAGTCGCCCAGGTTGTTAGGACAAGCCTGGTGCAGGCTTTCGATAGATTGATAAATTACTTCTATTTCTGCCTGGATACCGCCTGGGTTCAGGATTTCCGCGATTTTTGCAGAGATCTGTTCAGGTGTAAACGGTTTGTAGATGTTCTTCACTACGTTTTGTGCGTGAAGTGTGTTGGTGCGTTGCAGCTCCTTGCAGAGGCCATAGGCTTCGTGCAGGATGTGTTCCTTGCCATGGTCTTTCAGGAGTGCAATAGCTGCCTGGAAGGCTACGAAATCACCCATTTTGCTCATATCAATGCCGTAGCAGTCCGGGTAGCGGATTTGCGGTGCAGAGGATACGATGATGATTTTTTTAGGTCCTAAACGATCCAGCATTTTCACGATACTTTCTTTGAGAGTGGTACCGCGCACAATGGAATCATCTATTACTACCAGGGAGTCAATACCGGGTCTTACTTTACCGTAGGTGATATCGTACACGTGTTGTACCATTTCATTACGGCTGGAGTCTTCGGTAATGAACGTGCGCATTTTCACGTCTTTGGTGGCTATTTTATCGATGCGGATGCGGCGGTTCACCATTTCAGTGAGCTTTTCCTCATCGAAGTCTTTACCCCAGGAAAGGATACGTTCTACCTTTATTTTGTTGAGATAGTCTTCCAGTCCTTTTAAAAGGCCATAGAAGGCTACTTCAGCGGTATTAGGAATAAAGGAGAAGATGGTATTGCGCAGGTCATTGTCGATGGCCTTCAGTACGGTACCAGAGAGTAAGCGACCGAGGTCGGTTCTTTCTTTATATATTTTTTCATCGTTACCGCGGGAGAAGTAAATCCTTTCAAAGCTGCAGGCTTTACGCTCTTTAGGTTCGAGAATTTGTTCGATGCTGTAGTCGCCGTTATTTTTAACGATCAGCGCGTTGCCAGGCATGAGTTCCAGCACTTCATTTTCGCCTACGTTGAAGGTGGTGCGGATAGCGGCTCTTTCAGAGGCAGCTACAATCACATCTTCATTGATGTAGTAGTAAGAAGGGCGGATACCGTGTGCATCGCGGATAACGAAGGCATCTCCCGAGCCAATCAGGCCGCAGGTATGATAACCTCCATCAAACATAGAGAATGCCTGCTGCAGGATTTTTTTGATATCGAGTTCATTACTGCCTTCGTTATCTTCCTTGGCGAGGAAATGGTGTACCACTTCCAGCATGGCGGCAAGATCACTGTTTTTGTGTACGTCACCTGGTTGTGCTTTGGAGAATTCAAACAATTCTTCCGTGTTGATCAGGTTAAAGTTACCAGCCATAGCGAGGTTGCGGGCAGGAATCGTATTGTAACGAACGAAGGGATGGCAGAGTTCCACATTGTTTTTACCCTGGGTGGCGTAACGGATATGTCCCATCATCAGCTCACCGAGGAAACGCACGTGACCCTTCATGAGGCCGGGGTATTTGGTAATTTCCGGCTGATATTTTTCTATCTCCTGTATTTCATCACGGACTTTTGCGAAAATATCACCGATTGCCTGGGGAGCAGCGCTCCGGATACGGTGCATAAAGGGAACGCCGGGTTCGGTGTTCAGTTTTACGGCAGCCAAACCAGCGCCATCCTGGCCTCTGTTATGTTGTTTTTCCATGAGCAGGTATAGTTTGTTTAGCCCATAGAAAACACTCCCATATTTTTGTTGGTAGTAGGAAAACGGTTTTCTTAATCTTATAAATGCCAGACCGCATTCATGTTTGATCGCATCACTCATGGCAGAAAATTGAAGTCGCAAAGGTACGGCAAAAAAGGGGAAAACCAGAAAGGTGGTGGGAAAGCTATCAGGAATAGCGGGGAAGATATTATAAATAGCCTTTAGCTTTTAGCTGTTGGCTTTTAGAGGGCGGATAAAAAAAAGCGGAGATAAAAGCTTATCGCTCCTATCTCCGCTTTGCTAAAGGCTAATAGCTAACTGCTAAAAGCTACTTTATTATTGTTTCGCCAGGGATGCCATCCATTGGCTAATACGGTTACAGTTTTTGTATTCGTCATCCACATGTACATAGAAAGTCGGGATTTTGTCGATGAGCCATTTGTTGATTGCTTCGGCCCGTTTGATATCCAGGGTACGTTGCTGTACACGGGAGTAGTCATCCGTCAGGTTTTCTCTATGTGGTTGTGATTTAGTTTTCAGGTAAACGATGCGTACTGCCTGGCGGCCGCTTTCGTCTGTGAATTGCACAGGAGCAGAAATCTGGCCTGGTTTCAGGGTATCGAGCATCATGACGATTTCTCTTTCTCCCGGATCGTCCAGTTGGTCAATAGTGATCAGGGTGCTACCATCGCCTGTTTTGGACTGGAGCATACCACCATCAAATTTAGCGCTGGGGGCATCACTGTATTTGGCAACGGCTTCAGAGAAGTTGATTTTGCCTGCCAGGATGCTGGAGCGGATAGAATCCAGTTTGGCGATATTGGCTGCCAGATCAGATTTGGTAACTGCTGCTCTCAGCAGGATATGTTGTACGGTGATGTTATCGCCGGAACGTTTCACCATTTGGATCAGGTGATATCCGAACTGTGATTTAACAGGGGAAGACAATTCGCCTTCTTTCAAGCGGAAGGAGGCGGCCATGAATTCCGGATCCCATATTTTATCCCCGCGGTTCATCTGCATGATACCCTTGTTGTCTTTTACGCTAGGGTCTTCAGAGTATAAAATTGCCAGGGAGGAGAAGTCGGATTCCTTGTTGAGTACACGTTTTTTGAAATCCAGGAGGCGTTCAATGGCATATTGGTCCATTTCGCGGGTCGCCTTCGGTGTTAATACGATGGTACCTATTTCCAGTTCAGATTCGTAAAACTTGAGACTATCTTTTGGAATGGCGTCGTAGAAGCGTTTTACTTCAGACGGCGTTACTTTTACCGGTTCAATGATTTTGTTACGCATAGCCTGTGCCAGCAAGTTTTCTTTGATGGGTTGGCGGAAGCGTTCGCGGAGCTGATAGATGGAGTAGCCGGTAATTTCTTTCATTTTCTCTTTGCTACCATACATCTGTTCGAAGTAACGGATACGATTCTCCATTTGGGCTTCTACATCACCATCGCTTACGGGTAAGCTATCTCTTTCCGCTTGCAGCACCATGACCTTCTGGGAAATCAGCATTTCCAGTGTTCTGCAGGCAGCATCGGGCATCAGACTTCCATCTGCTGAGTTGTGCATCTGATCTGAGAGCGCTCCATCCATATCGGATTTGAGGATAATCTTATCTCCTACAACGCCGATAATCTTGTCTGCAATCAGTTTCTGCTGGGCCGAAGCGGCTTGCCAAGTGAGCAAAACGCCTGCGGATAATGCTAAAAGTTTCTTCATACAAAAGCGGTAAAAATCAAAAATAACCATTTAAAGGTCAGTAGCGTAGGGAAAGTCGACGGATTTAACAAAAGTTTAGATGAAAGCGGCTGGCAGCTTTTTTATCGTAAATAGCTGGCTGCTGGTGAGTGGAGTTAAAAACAATTAAAGCGAATAATACCAACGAGGTTATCGCCAATATTATCCGCTTTAATTGCTTCTTGCCGGTAGCTTTACGCTTTAGGCATTATTATAATGTTCTTTTTACTTCTACTTCTTCAAAACCTTCGATGTTATCGTTAGGTCTGAGATCACTGTATCCACGAACACTTAATCCACACTCCATGTTGGCGGCTACTTCTTTCACGTCATCTTTATAACGTTTCAGGGAGCCGAGTTCGCCGGTGAATACCACGATACCATCGCGTACTACGTTGATACGGGTGTTTCTGGTCAGCTTGCCATCTGTAACGAAGCAACCTGCCACGGTAACTTTCTCGAATTTGTAAGTTTCGCGCACCTGAACGTTGCACACCACTTTCTTTTCGATTTTTGGTTCCAACATACCTTCCATGGCGCTCTTGATTTCGTCGATAGCGTCGTAGATGATGGAGTAGTTACGGATTTCGATATTTTCTTTTTCCGCCAGCTTAGCAGCCTGGGAAGAAGGACGTACCTGGAATCCGAGGATGATGGCGTCAGAAGCGGTAGCCAGCAATACGTCGGATTCGGTGATCTGACCTACTGCTTTGTGTACGATGCTGATAACGATTTCTTCGGTAGACAGTTTCTGCAGGGAGTCGCTCAATGCTTCTACGGAACCATCAAAGTCGGCTTTGATGATCAGGTTCAGCTGTTTGAAGTTACCCAGTGCCAGACGGCGACCGATTTCATCCAGTGTAATGTGTTTCTTGGTACGGATACCTTGTTCACGAACGATCTGTGCTCTGCGGTTAGCCACTTCTTTAGCTTCAGATTCGTCAGCGAACATTTTGAATTTCTCACCGGCCTGTGGTGCACCGTTTAAGCCGAGCACCTGTACTGGCATAGAAGGACCTGCTTCATCCATTTTCTGACCACGTTCGTTGAACATGGCTTTGATTTTACCGAAGAAGGAGCCGGATACGATGGTATCGCCCTGACGGAGAGTACCATTTTGTACCAGCAGGGAGGCAACGTAACCGCGGCCTTTGTCCAGTGTAGCTTCCACGATACTACCAGATGCTTCGCGGTCCGGATTGGCTTTCAATTCCAGGAGTTCCGCTTCCAGTAATATTTTTTCGAGGAGCAGGTCTATATTTAATCCGTTTTTGGCAGATATTTCCTGGCTTTGGTATTTACCGCCCCAGTCTTCTACCAGGAGGTTCATGCCGGCCAGTTGTTCTTTAATTTTTTCAGGGTTGGAGCCTTCTTTATCCACTTTGTTGATAGCGAATACCATTGGCAGGCCAGCCGCCTGAGAGTGGGATATTGCTTCCCTTGTTTGTGGCATGATGGCATCATCAGCAGCTACCACGATAACAGCGATATCTGCTGCTTTGGCACCACGGGCACGCATCGCGGTAAACGCTTCGTGACCAGGTGTATCGAGGAAGGTGATTTTCTTGCCACTAGCGGTAGTTACCTGGTAAGCACCGATATGTTGGGTGATACCACCGGCTTCACCGGCTACCACGTTAGCGCTGCGGATATAATCGAGCAGGGAGGTTTTACCGTGATCCACGTGACCCATGATGGTAACGATTGGAGCGCGGGGCACCAGGTCTGCAGGATCATCTACTTCGTCTTCATCATCGGTTTCTTCTGCATCTTCCAGACCAATGAATTCAACTTCGTAACCAAATTCGCCGGCCACCAGTTCTATTACTTCCGCATCGAGGCGTTGGTTGATAGATACCATGATACCGAGGCCCATACATTTAGAGATTACTTCGGCGAAGCTTACGTCCATCAGGTTGGCCAGTTCGGATACAGAAACGAATTCTGTTACCTGGAGTTTGTTGTCTCCATCTCCTTCTTTAGCTTTCTGTTGGGCTCTTTCTTCACGTTTATCTCTACGGTGTTTAGCTTTCACGTTTTTACCGCGACCGCCACCGAGTTTGGCCATTGTTTCCTTGATCTTATTCTGGATCTCGTTCTTATCGATTTCTTTTTCTTCAGTAGTGCGTTTGTCTTCACCACGGTGTTGACCTGGTCTGTTATAACCGCCGCCCTGGCCTGGCCTGTTATAGCCGCCGCCCTGACCGCCTGGTCTGTTACCACCACCCTGGCCCTGACCGCCCGGACGGTTGTAGCCGCCACCTTGTCCTGCTGGTCTGTTGTTACCACCCTGACCTTGACCGCCTTGACCGGCTGGCCTGTTATAGCCGCCGCCCTGGCCTTGACCGGCAGGTCTGTTGTAACCACCACCACCGGTTCCGGTGTTAGTGCCACCTGGACGGTGATTGCGGTTATCGCCCTGAGGACGGTTTCCGCCTTGTCCCTGATGGCCGCCGCCACGGTTATCGTGGTGAGGGCGATTACCGCCACCTTGTCCGCCGTGTTGATGCGGGCGATGTTCGCCCGGAGCGCCGCCTTCTTTGCGATCGCCTTCTTTGAAATCTTTCGGCTGAACAGGTTCAGGTTTCTTTTCTACGATGATACGCTTGCGTTTGCGTTTCTCGTCCCTGCTGAAGTTGTTTTTGTTGTTATCGCGTCTGTCAGATTGAACTGGCAGCTCAATTTTGCCGATTACTTTAGGGCCGGTTAATTTTTCGGCCTGAATATTTTCGATAACAGCGGGCGCACCGGGTTGCTCATCCTGTGCCTGAGGGGCAGCTGGAGGAGGCGTTGGTGGTGTGTTATCGACAGCAGTGGGTTTGCGATTTTCCGTTTTCACGACTTGTTTAACAGGAATATGCGCCGGTTCTTTGGCTGCAGCCGGTTTTGCCTCTTGTAATACTTCTTCCACTTTTTTAACTACAGGTTTATCTTCAACCGGTGCGGCTTTTTCCGTTTTTTCTGTCGTATCGGTCTGATCTGTTTTCGCTACTTTCTCTGCCGGTGGGGTAGTTTCGGCTTTAGGGGCCTGTTCTACTTTTTCGGCTTTATCAGCTGGTTTTTCAGCAGCTGGCGCTGTAGTTGCTTCCTTCACAGGAGGGGCAGGAACTGGTTTAGGTTCTGGCTGTTTTTCAGCAACCGGGGCAGTAGTAACCGGGGTAGGTTTTTCTTCCTTTACCGGAGGTTTTACTGCTTCTGGTTGTGGTGCCGGAGCTTCGTCCTCTGCTTTTTTAGCAACTGGTTTTTTGCGGTTTAATGCGTCCAGATCTATAGTAGTAATGACTTTAGGGCCGTTAATTTTCGGTGCTTCTGTTTTTACTACTTCTGGTTCTGCCGGAGGAGGCGTTGCCGGTGCTTTCGGAACTTCCGCAACAGGGGGAGCTGTAACAACGGTTGGTTCAGGCTTCGGTTCAGCTTTTTCCTTTGCGGGAGGTGGAGTTGCCTGGGCAACGGGCACCTGCGGTTGTGGTTCCGGTTTAGGGGTTTCCTTAACTGGTTCCGGTTTAGGTTGTTCCCGTTTTTCTTCGGGTTTTGGTACTTCTGCTACCGGAGCAGTGGGGGTTGCCTCTTCTTTTTCTTTATTGGTATTCTTTTTAGCCGCCGCTTCCGCTTCCTCTTTCTCTTTCTTCTTCATCGTTTCTAACACGCTTCCTTTGGGCAGGGCTATCTGATCGCTTTTGCGTTTATTAGCCTTGTCCTGCTGGAATTCCGCCTGCAGTGCTGTATACATAACAGCCGTAAGGCGGGCATTGGGAGAACCAAAGCCACCCATGTCAAAGCCTTTATTGCCAAGGAAATCGATGAGGGTTTCCTTACCAATATTAAACTCTTTGGCTGCAGCCAGCAAGCGTGGTGTGTTGTTTGTTGTTTCAGGCATATCGTATTTCGGGCCTCCCCTGTTTCCCGTTTCTTCAAAACGGGATGTTTTTTTACGTTTAAACAATAACTCGAAAAAATCAATTCCCTTTCTAATAAGGCCTTTACCTGGGAAGGGTTGTGGCTCGGCTTTATTCTTTGTCAAACTCTTCCTGTAATATTCTTCTTACATCCTGCACTGTCTCTTCTTCCAGATCAGAACGGCGAACCAGTTCTTCAACAGTCAGCTCTAATACGCTGCGGGCAGTGTCACAACCTATTCGCTTCAGTTCATCTATTATCCATTCTTCGATTTCATCCGAGAATTCTTCCAGATCGATATCAAATTCAGACTGTTCCTGTGCTTCATCACGGAATACATCAATCTCAAAACCAGTCAGTTCGCAAGCCAGCTTGATGTTTACGCCTTTTTTACCGATGGCCAGTGATACCTGGTCAGGGTTAAGGTAAACAGAAGCGTATTTGTTTTCGTTATCCACTTCCATGCGGCTGATTCTGGCGGGTGTTAAGGAACGCTGAATCAACAGTTGAATGTTGGTGGTAAAGTTAATGATATCTATATTTTCATTTCTCAGTTCGCGTACGATACCATGTATACGGCTACCTTTCATACCCACACAGGCGCCAACCGGGTCGATACGGTCGTCGTAGGATTCAACAGCCACTTTGGCTCTTTCTCCTGGTTCGCGAACTATTTTCTTGATGACAATAAGCCCGTCAAAGATCTCAGGCACCTCAATTTCCAGCAATTTAGCAAGGAAGGATGGATGTGTGCGGGAGAGAATGATGAGTGGTGCGTTGTTTTTCATTTCCACCTTCTTCACCACCGCTCTTACGTTCTCCCCTTTTTTGAAATAATCAGTGGGGATCTGTTCAGATTTAGGCAAAATTAACTCATTCCCCTCATCATCAAGCAATAAAACTTCTTTTTTCCAAACCTGGTATACTTCGCCATTTACAATTTCACCTGCTTTATCAGCATATTTCTTAACCAGGATGTTCTTTTTCAGGTCACCAATACGGGCAGATAACGTTTGTTTAGCCGCCAGGATAGCCCTGCGACCAAAATCCATAATTTCTACCTCTTCATATAAATCTTCACCTACCTGGTAATCTGGTTCTACCTTGATAGCTTCGGAATAGGCGATTTGTGCATTGTCATCTTCTACTTCTCCATCAGTAACGATGGTGCGACGGCGTAATATTTCAAGGTCACCTTTTTCGGTATTTACAATCACGTCAAAATTCTCATCTGAGCCATATTTTTTCCGCAGCAGTGTTTTGAACACATCCTCCAAGACCTTCATCAATGTAGGACGGTCAATATTTTCCGCCTCCTTGAACTCGGTAAATGACTCAATCAAGTTAATACTAGCCATGTTTAGTTGTTATATTTTAAAACACGATGCACACCTTTGTGTGCTTTATTTCATTAAGTTTTAAATCGGTCGATTTTTTTTCTTTCTTCTTGCCAATCAGCTCTTCAATGTTAATCATCTCTTCCGTAGCTGATTGCAGGGTACCCTCTTTCACAGAGCCGTCCAGCAAGGTCACTTCCACTTTACGTCCAATATTTTTAAGGTATTGTCTGTGCAATTTGAGCGGTTCATCCAGTCCGGGAGACGAAACTTCAAGGGAGAAATCATTGTTAGGGAACAGTTCCGCCGTTTCCAGCAAAGGATATAACTGACGGTTGAATGACACCAATGTAGCCACCGGTACCCCTTTATCTCCGTCCAGAAAGAGCTTGATATTGTTAGTGGGCTTAATTCTGATGTCTACCAAAAAATTGTCGGGATCGTTAGCCAGCAGTCCTTCTGCCATTTCCCGGATAGTTTTTATCACGTGTTCGTTTGCCATACAAAAAGCGCGAAGGGGACAATATCTCGTCCCCTTCGTTTGAATCATTTTTCCTTCTACAAAATTAGGATTTTATTTTGATTGAAAAACTATTTCTTTAACTTGTATGTAAATATTTGTGAAAGAGGCGCTGCCATCAATCATATATGTTTTTAAAATATCTGACGTGGGTACTGCTTTCTGGCGAAAAATAAATATTGAACTCATCGCATGGCCCATGGGGCTTCTCCTCCTTTATTTGATGAAGCCCGAAGAAAATGCCGCCAGTTTATGCTTGCTCAAAAATATCGGTATCCCTTTTTGTCCCGGTTGCGGTTTAGGCCATGGTATCCATTATTTTTTACATGGACAATGGACGGCTGCTATCCACCATCACTGGTTATCGCCTGTAGTGGTAGTAGTGCTGCTTTACCGCACCGCCCAACTGGCACGCCTTCAATATGCAGACTTTAAACAACAATAAACCCAATACTATGAGCGACTTTTCATTTGCCATGCTCCCCGGAATAGAAACGGAGGAAATGGTGTGGCTACAAGAACTGACGAAAAGCTATTCTGCCGAAAATAAGCAGCGCTTCCTCTCTGTATACCAGAGCCGGCGCAAAGATCCTCAAACCATTCTTATCTGTAGCCTCATCGGCTTCGTTGCCGTAGCAGGCGTGCAACGTTTCCTGCTGAACCAGATCGCCATGGGCATCATCTATGTGGTGACCCTCGGCTTTTGCTTTGTTGGAACCATCATTGATGCGGTTAACTATCGCAAACTGACCTGGGCATTCAATAAAAAAGAAGCACTGGCTTCTGCTGCATTACTGGGTCTGTAATCGCTCCCGGAAAGTTAAAAAAAACTTAAAATGAGATGATTTTCAAGGAGCCGGATGCTATATTCCGCTAACTTCGCACCATTATGTTGAAACTACTCTTTTCCATATTTATTGCCTGGCTGTTGTATAAACTGGTGTTTGATCTGCTTATACCAGGCTATAAAGTGACCAAGCAGGTACGCCGGCAGATGAGCGATATGCAGGAGCATATGCGGCAGCAATATGAAAATCAGACAGGTGCGCGGCCTGGCAACAACCAGGAACCCTCCACCCCTCCTCCGGGACCCAAAAAGGTCGACAAAGGAGATTACCTCGATTTTGAAGAAATTAAATAAAGAAAAAGGCCTCTGCACTAGCGGGGGCCTTTTCTTTTATACTGTTTATACCTCACTGGCAGGGCGGAAAATATCGAGGATCGTTTTAGGAGGCGCCAGGTGAATGGTTTGTAAGCCCACTGCCTTTGCCCCTTCAATATTCTGTAGCAAATCGTCTATAAACAAAGTTTCACCTGCCACCAGCCCATTCTCTTCCAATACCATCTGGTAAGCCCCCTTGTCAGGCTTGCGATGCCCCATCTCATGGGAGTAATAAGCCCGGTCAAAGAAAGTGCTCAACGAAGGAATACCGCGGCTCTCCTGCAACAACCTGTTGAACTCCTCCAGGTGAATAGCATTGGTATTACTAAGTAAATAAAGTCCATAGTGCTGGCGCAACTGCTGCAACAACTGCAGGCGCTGTACCGGAAAATCCAGTAACATCGCATTCCAGGCCGTTTTCAGCTGCTCGTCTGTTACCGTTTCCGGAACATGTTTATGCATAGCTTCCAGGAACTCTTCTGTTGACACATGCCCGGTTTCCAACCCATTAAATAAGCTGGAACCATGAAACTGTGAATACAGCTCCTTAAAATTCTTCACCCCTAACTGGGTGAAAGCCTTGTCGGTAAGCTGGTAGTCGATATTGAGAATGACGCCACCCAGGTCGAAAATAATATTCTTAATGCCTTGCATTGGGCAAAGTTATTAAAGTATAGGCGTACGCGTTGGGAATAAAAAAATATTTTAGGTTAATTCAATAAAATAATTAATTTTGCCGTCCCTTGAAAAGGGGAATTTTTGTTCTTCGGAACGGGTCCTATAGCTCAGTTGGTTAGAGCACCTGACTCATAATCAGGGGGTCCCTGGATCATGCCCAGGTGGGACCACACGATAGAAAAGGCTTTCAGCGGATTGACGCGGGAAGCCTTTTTTCATTTGATACATGTTTTGATGCCTTTTTTTGGAAGTTTGATGTTGGTTGGTTTACGGGAGTTTGACAACTTGTCCCAAAAAAACTTTAAGATTGCGAATCTGCTTAATTGTAAGCCCAACCAAATTGGAAGGTAAAATCATTTACTAAGTCACAGGCTCAATAGGTTTTTTATTTCCACAAGCGGCACAAAATGAAGCCAGCGGAGTTCTATATGGTTTACCGCATTTTTCACAAGGTTCTCCATATTGAGCGATGCGATGGTGCATGATGGCATTAGGTATTGTTTCCGAGAATCCAGTAACCTCCTCATAGTAATCCATTAGTTCTTTAAAGCGTTCTTCATAGGTTCCCTCTTTTGACTTGATACCTTTACCATAAAGTTCATAAGCCTTTTTATACTCAACCTCATCAAGCATGGGCAATTCCATTCTGCAACGCCAACACCAGAGAATTTTCATAGTCTTTATATTAAGCTAACAAGATTTGAATATATATTTCGTAAAACGAAATGTCCCAAAAAAATAATGTGAGAATACCCTGTATCCATTTACTGCATTGAGATACATCTGTTTTTATATTTTCCATCGGGGAAAACGAAATGTCCAATTTTATGACATGTGCAATATAAATGGATATATAATATTTTATGATCAAGGAGGTAAAAAATATGCTATACATATATATTAGAGTTTGGGGTGACAGTTGGATCTTCAATTGGGTACTCACTTCTTGATTTATATTAGACGTTAAACCCCTATCTGTACATAGAATGACACAATTGTATCATGTGAAAAATTGGACAATTCGTTTTAAGAAACCGGACAATTCGTTTTCCGGTTTATAGGGAAACATAGGTATAGTTTGTAAATTAGAGAAAGTACGCGCTTACATGGCTTATTAATGAACGCATAAACTGAAGTACTATTAGGAGCTGGGCCTAAGGTTGGTACTTTTAATTAATTAATATGGCTATCATTTTTGAGGGGTTCAGTCAATGTCCTATTTGTAGGAATAGTATTAGATAAAGACAAAGAATTTACATCGTTTCCACCGCTTATCAGCAACACAAAAGATAAAGTGTATTTGTTTAGTGATGCAGGTGTACATATCGATTGCCTGAGTGAACATCCATGGGGAGAACTTGCTCTTTTCTACAGGAATGAGTACGACAGAAGTTTTGAGTCTAACAGATGTGCGATAGATAGCTTAATAATCGAAGATCCCAGGAACAATCTGAATTTTGGTCTTCTATCTTCTGACGCTGCAGAAGAATTATCTACATTTAATTTCTTAAAATTAAATACCCTGAATATTGCCAAATGGCGCCAGCGGGAGGCTTTTCTGCGTGTAGCCGATAAGTTTATGAAAGAGGGTAAATGGGATGGATTTATGGGCTTTAACTCGTTAGAAAGACTAATAGGGGTACAAGCCAGGCTTATATCGCCTTTATCCTTCTTCCCTTCACATCACCGTAACAGCCGCCGCCTTCTTCACTAGCCGCTTCCTGAATACCCGCTGTACCGGTAGTTCAAAATAATAATGCGCACCAATACTTACGGGTAACAGAACCGCATAAAAGCCCAGCAACACAAAAGGCGACTGATAGATCTGCTTATCGATACCAAAGATGGTTACTATCAATGCAAAAAATACCAATAGCGGAAAATGGATCAGGTATATAGCATAACTGGCATTCGCCAATACTTGCAACCATTTAATTTTTAAGCTTCCGAACGCGGTTTCCAGCATAGCCAGGGAAAGCACCGTAGCAGGAGAAATGATGGTGCGGAAAAAAGTATTTCTAATAACATCAAAAAGTGCATTATAAGAAGCAATACTTTTCCCCGGTAATAGGTGTTGCATTAAAAAGATAGTGGTGTGACGGATATATGAGAAAGCATACTCTGTTAAAGCAATCACCCAGATTAATACGGTAATAACTGTAATGATAAGTGCCAATCTTTTAATATGGTTGCTGGTGACCAGCCATCTATATAAATGAAAGACCAGTCCACCAATAAAAAATGAATAGACGCCCTGGCCAATCATAGAATAAAAGTGCTGTAATACTGCTCCTACTACTATAATACCGATCAACACGCCCTTTTTATGCTGCAATCGTTTATAGCTAAGCAGGAAAAACAGCAGGTAAAGTAGAAATTCTACCGAAACGGACCAGGAAGGACCATTGAACCCGTTGTAGATGGGGTGGGGTTCAAATCCCCAGCTATGGATCATAAGCAGGTTCAGTATAAAGTGATAAGTGTCGTTGTTTTGTATAACAAATGGGCGACCAGTCACTTTTATCATCATCGTTTGTAGAAAGACGAGGATCACCAAAGTGGCAAAATGAATAGGATAGAGACGTGTAACGCGATAAGAAATAAAATTATTGAATGATGTTTCACGCGAACTTATCCTATCTGCATAGAACCAAAAGAAGATGAACCCGGAAAGAAGAAAGAACAGATCTACTGCGTAGTAAGCAAGATTGTAAAAAGCGGATAGCCAGGAGTAAAGTGGTAAATGCATCTCTGATACGGGAGATGACATTACGGTATAGTCCGTATAAAAAAAGAACTGCCAGTGGCACAAGACTACAATAAGCGCGGCAAAACCTCTGATTGCATCCAGACTGAAAAAATACTTAGGGGCCGATGTATGGAGGGACATGAGATAATATTCAAATGAAGGGAAAAGTTAAAAAAACAATATGCAATAGCGCGTAGCAATAGTAAAACTCATGACAACCTCGTCTTGGTAGCTTTTCACCACGCAGTAGAGAACATAACAATCAAAGCCACATTTTGTTGTATATGCATAATATTCCATAAGTTCTGGGAAAATGAACAATGTAGGCGTAATTATGTTTAGAGTGAGGGCCATTATCTTTAAAACAACTATCTATTAAATTCATACTGTCCTGATGAAACGAATAAGAAAGCTGTTGAGCATTTTGTACCAATCCCTATATACCACGAGGAAAACGCAGCAAACGGACATATTGCTTCTTGGAAAGCTGCTGGCGCGACAGAACGAGCAGCTACCCATACTAAATAATCTTGCAGCAGCCGAGTTTAAGGTGTTTTCCCAAATCGGAGATGATGGCATTATTCAATATCTTATTCACAAAGTGGGCATTTCCAACAAAACATTTATAGAATTTGGGGTAGAGAATTATGTTGAATCCAACACCCGGTTCTTACTTAAGAACGACAATTGGTCCGGCTTAATAATTGACGGTAGCCAGAAAAGCATCAACTACATAAAATCAGATGAGATCTATTATCAGCATAACCTGGAAGTGGTACAGGCGTTTATTACTGCAGAAAATATTAACGAGCTGATCATGTCTGGTGGGCTGTCTGGCGAAATAGGATTGTTGTCTATTGATATTGATGGAAATGATTATTGGATCTGGAAGGCTATCCAGGCTGTACGGCCCGCTATTGTGATTGTTGAATATAATAGCGTTATGGGAAAAGACAGGGCATTGACAGTACCCTATAAAGCAGATTTTATAAGAGAAAAAGAGCATTACAGCCACCTCTATTTTGGCGCTTCCCTGAAAGCCTTATGTTTGCTGGCGGAAGAAAAAGGATATGCTTTTGTAGGTTCCAATTCATACGGTAACAATGCTTACTTCGTTCAAAAAGAAAAGCTGGGAGGCCTGAAGGTATTTACTGCTGAGGAAGGATACGTATTGTCTCATTTCAGAGAAAGCAGGGATAAACAGGGGAATTTGAATTACTTGTCTGGAGCAGACAGGTACTTGTGTATAAAAGGACTACCCGTGTATAATGTTGAGCATCATACAATGGAGATATTATGAGTTAGCTATGTAAATAATACTGATGAAATAGGTGCTACTATTCACTTGTTCAGATAAATACTGCTTTGAATTTCCGGGTTTCTGATCTATTTTTCTCTAGTCTGTAAAGTAAGAAAGGCTTTCTGCGATTATGCGGAGAGCCTTTTTCATGTATGTTGTTATTTTATTTTACTTTTTTGGGAGAAATATGGTTATAAATGGCCACCAGTGCTGAGCTGTCCCGGCTAATGGTATCAATGCGGTTGTTGGCCCATTTAAAATGGTAGTAGTCGTACGTTTCTGAAATGGGAGCAGTGGTATCGTTCAGATCTTCAGTATAGTTGAATTGCTCTAAAATGCCCATCCAGCCAGTTTGTTGGTTGTGGTATAGCCAGGAGGTTTTACTCATGGCATCTCCGGCATCGCCCCATGATTCAGCCAGTTCAGTTTCAAAAGTGATAGTATTGTTTTTTTTATGCCAGGCAAATAGTTTGATGGAGGAAGATTCATAATCAGAAGGTGTTCTGGTAATCAATCCAACGGTATTGGCATCCAAATCAAATTTGTAGCAGGCATAATAGAGAGGCTCTTGTCCCTCATAATAAGTAGGAAGTAAATTCAGCAACAGACTATTTATCAACGTGCCCTGGTATCTCCATTTAGTAATGTCTTCTCCTGGTTGATGATCTATTTCTACGGTATCGCCCTGAAGGGGTTGATATAGTTTCAGTAATTGATGGATACCTGGTGTTGCTGCTGTCTCCGTAGAAAGGTGGGTATTGGGATCTTGTTTGTTAGAAGAATAATGACAGGCTGTGATACCAATAAATAAGAGAAGCAGGTAATATTTCATTATTCAAATATAAAGAAGACCCCCCGGAAAATCCAGGGGGGCCGTTCCTTTTATTACAAATCCACGTTAATGACCTGATTACCATTATCAAAGGTTGCCTGTTGTACCAGGCAGCGCTCTGCCGGAATAGAAAACCCTTGCGGATCAAAACGGGAAATAGGTGAAAGGAAAGTATAACCGCTTGTTTGTACTGGCAGTTGGCTACCATTTACGGAGATACTTTTTTGCTCATTAAAGCCGTGGAGTAATAATTTAACGTAATGAAATTTTGAAGTATAGCTACCTGCTGCTTTTTCCAATATAATTTTTTTGTTGGCAGGCTGATAGGTGATGGTCCGTTGATAAAAGACGCCTTTTTCATTATCAAAACTCTCTCCGTCATCTTCATAATAAACAAAGGAATGTGGTTGTGTGCCTTTGTAGATATGGAGAAACAGGGTATCTGATGGCTTTTCAGCGGTATTTTGTACTAAGGATTGCATAGGTATAATGCTGCTTTCCTTTATGTATACCGGCAGTGTTTTCAAACTGAGTGGTGTAATCACTTCCTGGTTACCGTTGGTGAGGCTGTCGTTGTAGATATTATACCATTTACCTGCGGGAAAGTAAATGGATCCAAATTCTTTGGTACTCTCGAAAGGCGCGATCATAAAGGCGCTACCATAGCCATATTGGTTCTGGAAGCGGGTGTCATATACTTTGGGATCGAAGGTGTTGGTAAGGGCCAGGGTACGCATAACGGGCATGCCTGTACGGGTGGCTTCATACATAGCGCTGTACAGGTATGGGAGCAGCTGGTAGCGCAGATTAACGTAATTACGGGTAATTTCCAGTACTTCTTCTCCATATGCCCATGGCTCAGACGATTTGGTATTTACGCCGGTATGGTTGCGGAAGTAAGGGATGAAAGCGCCTATCTGCATCCAGCGGGCATAGAGGCTCACCGTAGGGTTGCCGGTGAAGCCACCGATATCCATCCCGGAAAATGGCATACCGCTAACGCCTAAACTATTCAGCAGCCGTACGCCGAGTAGCATGTGGTCTTCTTCGGCGCGGTTGTCGCCTGTCCAGATGGCGCTATAGCGCTGAGACCCTGCATAGGCGGCCCTTGTGAGCAGGAAGGGGCGTTTCTTTAGTTCCTCGCGGCTACCTTCATAGCTGGCGCGTACCATCTGGAGTCCATAAATGTTATGCGCCTGTTGATGGGTAACGGGGTGACCATCATAGTTGAATAATACATTGTCGGGCATTTTTTGTCCCCAGGTAGCAATTTCATTCATGTCGTTCCAGATGCCGCGCACACCGTCATGGATATACGATTTAATCTGTCCTTTCCACCAGTCGCGCCCTTTGGGGCTGGTAAAGTCCGGGAAGTGGCACCAGCCGGGCCATACCTGGCCGGTATAGTTTTGGCCATCACTGTATTTAATGAAGATGTTTTCTTTTTTGCCGTTTTCATAAGCGGCATAGCCATCTTCTACCTTGATGCCCGGATCTACAATTACCGTGAGTTTGAAGCCCATGTTGTCCAGTTGTTTAGTAAGCTGGGCGGGATTCGGAAAGCGGTCTTTGTTCCAGGTAAACAATTTGTAGGCATCCATATAGTGGATGTCGAGGGTAATCCCATCTGCGGGAATTTTTTTCTCACGAAGGGTTTGCGCAATGCGTAATACTTCGGTATCGGGATAATAGCTGTAGCGGTTTTGTTGGTAGCCGAGGCTCCACAGGGGTGGCATGGGCATACGACCGGTGAGGGTGGTATAAGAAGCAATGATATCAGCCATTTGCGCATGATAGATCAAATAGTAATTCATCTCCCCTCCTCTTGCACCAAAAGAAGAAAACCGGTTGTTGCTGGCGCCGAAGTTAAAGTCGCTCTGAAAAGTATTGTCGAAGAAAATGCCGTAGTTAACATGATGGTGTATGCCTATGTAAAAGGGAATGGTGGCATAGATCGGATCCTGGTTAGTGGCATAACCGAATTTGTCGGAGTTCCAGTTCGTATAGCCTTCTCCTTTACGATCCAGCTTACCGGTTTTTTCGCCTAGTCCGATGAATCGCTCACCTTCCTGCATTTTCTTGTAGGTAGTTACGTCGTTGCCGATCCAGGAGGTGGTTAAGCCGGTTTCATCCTCGTTAATCACTTCTCCCGAAGGGGTAAGAAAATGGATGGAAAATGGATTTTTGGTGATACGTAATTGCAGGGAATCGGTAGCGACGTTGATTTCACTTTCATTTTGTGTAGTCTTTAACCGGGTGGTTATTGGTTGCGCAATCACGGCGTAGGAAAAGTCAGCAGACAGTGGGCGTTGATCCATCCGCACACGTACCACCGACGGGCTGTACACGGTGATTTCTGCGAAAGCATTTTCGGCACTGATCCGGATCTGCTGACCTGAAATGTTGACCGTATTTATTTTGCCGATCGTTTTTACCGGATTTTGTGCCTTTATGGAGAGGCTGCACAGTAACAGTAGCCAGTGGGACTGCTTTAGCAGAGCTTTGATATTCATATGAGCGATTAATTTCTACACAAAAAATTCCCCTATCGCATTACTGATGTAATGCGTAACAGTGATATAGTAATAAAAGGAAGAAGATTTTGCTATCGGGCGGGATCATATAGATCCCGCCTGAAGCAAAAGGACATTATTTAGTAACCTGGGTTTTGTTTCAGGTTTGGATTTACAGCGAGGTCGCTGGTAGGAATTGGGAACAACAGGTTTTTCTCATCATCTGATGGTTTCAGTTGCCATGGTGTCAGGTATTTACCGAAGCGGATCAGATCTTGTCTTCTCCAGCCTTCCCAGTATAATTCACGGCCTCTTTCAGCAAGTAGTTGCGTGAGGTCGAGCGTGAGCAAGGCAGAGGCACCACGTTTAACACGCAGATCATTTACCAGCAGCAGTGCAGCGGGGGCCGCACCTGTTCTGAGTTGGGCTTCTGCTTTCATTAAAACGGCATCTGCATAGCGGAAGAATACAAAATCGTTGGTGGCCTCGCTACCAGATGAACCCATATCTGGCGGATATTTCACTACCCTGATACCAGACATTTCCACCTGGCTGCCTGTTGCTCTCAGCTCTACTGCTGGCGTAAAAATAAGTGGACGCCCGCTTCTATCCAGGATCTTGTTACCGTTTTGATCATATTGCTGACCTACGAGGAAACCCACTCTTAAACCGGAAACATTGGTTACGCCTGGATATGGACCGCCTAAGCGGGTATCTGAGGCTTCAAAGGAATTATAAAAGTCAGATAAGGTAGTAAAGCCATTCCAGCCACTCGGATTTTGGCTGTAGTGCAAGGTGCACATCCAGCGACAGTATACGTTGTTACCATTCCGGGTATTACTGATGCCAGGACCATTCTGTTGCGTGAAGATATTTTCATGCGACTTTGCATCATTATCTTTCGCAAAATTTTCGAAGTAATTAGCCTGAATGCTATAACCACTGGCAGTTAATTCATCTGCTAAAGCAATTACCTTCTGCATATCTGCTGCATCAAAAGTGGGTGATTTTCTGTTTAGGAAAGCCCCTTTGTTAAGATAAATCTTCATTAGCAGGAAGCGTGCGGCATCTTTGTTGGCAACAAAAGCATCTTTAGCGGTTACTCTATCCGGAAGGTTGGCCATAATCGCATTCAGTTCGGATATGAGGAAATTTAATCCGTCTGCTGCGTTCAGCACTTTAGGGGCTTCCAGCAGGTTATCGCCCGGGCTACGGAAAGGAACCTGACCATAGAGATCAATTACAGAAAACATAGACCAGGCGCGTAAGAAGCGGGCTTCTGCATCCTGTCTGGGAGTAGGATGGAATGCCAATACGTTGGTAGCGCTGAATTGTTCGAGCAGTAGCGCGCTGAAGGTGTTCTGTATATGTGCGTGATCGGCGTCCCATTGATGTAAATGCAGGGCGCGCCAAACACCGTTATCATCCCAATCGCCGCCACGTGTGGGGCCAAGAGCTTCGTCTGTACTGATTTCACTCATACCCCAGGTTTGAGAGAAATCCTGGTAGGCATTCTGTAAATTATCATAGGCGGTTCCTAACAACTGGGAGGCTTTAATAACCGAATCCGCCTGTTGTTGATTTAAGCTGCTTCCGAGGTCTTCCTTCAGGCTACAGGCGGTGAAACCAACGCTGCAGGCTATAACCAGGGCTGTTTTGAATATATGTTGAGTCGTCATTGTGATCTTTTTTAGCAGTAGATTATAAAGTAAAGTTTACACCAAACATGAAGGACCTGGCAGTTGGATACGGAGAATACTCTATACCAAAGGAGCTAACGCCATTGATGTTTTTATCTGTATTTACTTCAGGATCAAATCCGGTGTACTTGGTAATAACAAGCAGGTTTTGACCGGTGAGTGACAGCGTTGCGGCTCTGAATACTTTGCCAACCGGGCCTATATTATAAGAGAGTGTGAGGTTGTCGAGTTTCAGGAAGCTACCATTTTCCAGGTACCGTGAAGATGCCGCAGGTGAGTTTGTTTGTGCTTCACCATTGCCCACCAGTGATTTGGCGATGTTCCTGGAGCCAAGGTTGCCAATGGGTAATACTGTGTTGGCAGTATTGTTATACACCTGGAAGCCGAATGCACCATGAGAGCTGGCAGACATGCTCCATTTTTTATACTGCAAATAAGTGTTGATACCCAACAATACTTTGGGATTTGGGTTAGTCATGTAATAAAGGGTTTTGCCATCGTTGGCATATATGCTCATTCCTTTATCATCAAAACCTTCAAATTTCCGCAGGTAGAAAGTATTTAAAGGGTATCCGTTAGCCAAGCGCTGGGAGGTTACGCCAGATACGCCTTGTCCATCAATAGAACCGGTATTGACGGTAGGGCCGGAATAACCAGACATTTCATTTTTCAACCAGGTGCCATTCACGCCCAGGTCCCAAATCCAGTCTTTAGTTTGGACGATGGTGCCTTTAAGGGATAACTCCACCCCGGTATTCATCACTTTACCTGGTAAATTGATCCAGTAGCTGGAGGCTGGCGCCGGTTGGATGGCGGGGAAGCTGAACAACAGGTTGGTCGTGTTTTTGAGAAAATAATCTACTGTACCACTTAACCTGTTTTTCAGGATGGCAAAATCTACACCCACGTTCAGTTGTTTAGAGTCTTCCCATTTCAGGTCGGGGTTAGGTACATTGCTTAGATTGGCTTTGTTGCCGGGAGTCAGGGTGTACTGTGCCTGTGCAGCGCCGGCAGGGAATTCCTGGTTACCTGTAATACCATAGCCTGCTCTTATTGCCAGGTTATTGAAAAAGGTATTGTCCTTCATGAAGTCTTCATTGGAAATATTCCATTTCGCAGCGAAAGAAGGGAAATAGCCATAACGGTTGTTTGCGCCAAATTTGCTGGATCCGTCGGCCCTCATGGTGGCGGTCAGGATGTATTTGTCTTTTGCATTCACAGTTACCCTACCGAAGAAAGATTGTATTTCAGAGGAAGGGTTCATGAAAGAGCTGATATTAGTATTTACCTGGGAGGTAGACTGGAATATGTTCGTATAGCCAACTGCGTTGGTAGGAAAACCTTTTGCGCCAATACCTACGCCGGAATAGGCAAATTTCTGATATTCATATCCTACCATGGCGGTTAGGTTCCATGCACTGGAAAGCTGTTTGTTATAGGTCAGGGTATTATTGAATAATTGGGTAGTCAGTTCTGCGGTGTTGTAGGCAGCTATACCTACACCGAGCACCTGGTCAATGTTAATGGTAGAATCCAGGGATGCTCTTCTTTGTCCTACCTGGTGGTTTATACTGTACATGGCGCGATATTCCCAGTTATCGTTGAATTTGAAGTAGGGAGATACACTGGCCAGTACATAACTGATATTGGCTTTATCATCATAGCCCTGCGACATATTCATTGGGTTGATCGCCTGGTTTTTGGCCAGGATGTTTAATGACCCGTCCGGCTTGGTGAGTGATACAGTAGGATTCCATTGTAATGCTTGTCCGATCAGGCTTCCGGTAAAGCCGGCATTATTGGAGATAGGTGCCAGTTGTTCGTTGGTTTGTGCAGCCATGATGCTATAATCGATCCCCAATTTTTTGCTTTCCAGGAATTTACTCTGGCCATTCAGGGTAGCGGTATATTTTTTTAAACCTGTTTTTTTCACGATGCCCTGTTGGTCTTGTAAACCGAAGGATGCCCTGTAGCGGCTGGTTTCACTTCCTCCGCTCATGGCTACATGCACATTTTGTGTAACGCCTGTCCGGAGTATGGAGCCGAGGCCGTCTGAATTGGAACCGCCATCGCCACTGGTAAAATTGTATTGTTTTAAGGCCGCACGGTATTCATCGCCATTCAATACATCCAGTTTTTTCATGATGTTACTCATGCCCACGGAGTAATTCACATCCACTGTTGCGGCGCCTGCAGTTCCTTTTTTGGTATTGATGATAATCACCCCATTGGATCCACGTGATCCATAAATAGCGGTGGCAGAAGCATCCTTTAGTACTTCCATGGTGGCGATATCATTATTATTAATAAAGTTGAGCGGGTTGGCATCGGGAGTTTGTCCTAATCCGGTGAGGTTAAGAGACGGACGGGCAATGCGTCCATCTAATGGCACGCCGTCTATCACGTAAAGGGGTTGGTTGCCGGAACGAACGGAAGATACTCCCCTGATCCTTACCGTGGCAGAGGCGCCAGGTGCACCATTGTTGTTGAGTATCATCAGACCGGATACCTTACCCTGGATCAGTTGATCGGGAGCAGAGGTAATTCCTTTATTAAAATCGGCAGCCTTTACCTGGGCAATGGCGCCGGTTAAATCTTTTTTACGTGTAGTACCATACCCTACTACCACTACATCAGTAAGGGTGGTGTTTTCCTGTCCCAGTTGTACGGTAACAGTGGTTTTGTTGGAGATACTTACTTCCTGTTGTGTGTAACCAATGAAGCTTACTATCAGCGCGCTGGCTCCTGGGGCTACGGACAATTTAAAGGCGCCGTCGGCATCCGTGGTGGTGCCGCTGTGGGTGCCTTTTATTTGAACAGAGGCGCCGGGAATGGCCAACCCATTTTTATCGGTGATCTTCCCGGTAATCGTCTTATTCTGGGCGATGGCCATGCCGGGTAGGGCAAATAACAGCATGCACAGAAAAAGATTTTTGATGGATCTTGTTTTAAGCATAAAGTGGATTTTTTTAGCAGTCAACGGTACTGCTACGTGGATTAAATGTTTTTCATTATTTAAAAAATGGAAATAAGGCGTTGCTTGCAGAGAATGCCTCGGCAGTTTATCAACGTGGATTAAATTGTTTTTTGAAACGACCGGTGTCGTTCGTCTTCTTTAAATGGTTTTAGATGCTAGTTAGATTTTTGGTTTCTTCTACTGATGGAATCAAAGTAAAAACACTATCAGCAGGTCAACAAGTATTACAATTAAAATATAGAAAATAAAAGGGAATTTACCAAGATGTAAGTTTTATGTATGCTGTATATCAATTACTTACGTTCATATATAAAATATTTATATATTGATGAAATGAAGGCTTTTTCATAGGGCTTTAATGCTCATAATACGGTTTTCAAACTCTTCATTGGGGATTAAAGACCGCTTTTTGATTTTGGTTTTATAGGCATAAATGGTGTTAACAGAGTACTCCAGGATACTGGCAATTTTTTCGTTGTCGCTGATACCTATCCGGATAAGAGCGAAGATCCGGATATCCGTATTCAATAATTCATTCTCCTTTAATATTACCTGGTTGTCTTTATCGAAAAGTGCGTTGAACTCAGTTACAAAATGAGGGAATATTTTAAGGAATACCCGGTCGAAGTTGGTGAATAACTCCTCCCTTTCCTGCCGGATATTAATGTTGTTGACTACAAACTTCAGTTCATTGGGTTTATTATCAGCCAGTTTTTGCTCCAGGCTTTGTTTCAGTTTTTCTATTTTCCCGATATAGGTGGCATTGATATTAAAGCAATAACCAACATACTCCTCTTTTATTTTATTGGCTTCCAGCAATTGATTATTGATTTCCTGTTGTTTCAAATGGGCGGCGGTAATAATACGCTGGGCGGCTTTTAATTTTTGTACCTGCCGGAATACAGTAATGGCCAGTACTACCAGGGCAATCAGCAACAAGGTCACAATGGCCGCATAAATCAGCAGCGATTTGGTTCTTTCTTCAGCGGTATTGATTCTTTCATGCTCAATAATGGGTAAAATACTACTTACCATCACTTTTCGCTGGCGGGCGCCGTAGAATACCGCCTCTCCAATGGCACGTTCAATGCAGTGGGAGGCATTTTTGATATCCCCTCTTTCAAATAACAGGGTGGCCAGGCTGTAACTGGCCATAGTTTCTTTGGTAGACGACCGGATATCGGCAATGGCCGAGCGGGTCATCAGCGCTATGGCCGTATCTGTATTATGCAGGGCTTCATAAATGGCTCCCAGCGTACAGGCAGACACCGCAAGCTTACGGTCGCTGATTCCCGGTGTGTCCAGGTTGGGATAAATGGCCAGGGCTCCGGCTACATCTCCCATTTTAAATAGTTGGAGGCCTTTATTATACCGGTACTCGAAAGAATTAACGGGTATCAGCTCCAGGGCCGAATCAATATAAGCACTGGCTTGTTTAATATAGGTGGGGGTGTAATATCTATCCTGGTTATAGTCTGCCAGGTCAAAATACAACCGGCTTTTCATCAGGTAAAACTCTATCCGGATGCTATCGGGTGCGCCAGTGGCATCGATGGTATTTACATAAGCCGCCGTTTCGGTAAACATGCCGGACGATAGTAGTACATAGCCAATTTTGATTTTGGAGGCAGTGATATATACCGGATCATGTAGTTGTATGGCCAACTGCTCCAGTTGCCGGGCATATACAAAAGCGGAATCGAAATTGAAAACTTTATAGGCGTTATAGAGTTGTTCGTAGATGTGAAACCGCCCGGTGGGGTTATTGGCTACAGCCGGCAAGCCGCGCTTTATGCTATCAATACCTCTTAATTTGATAGAATCATAGACGGCTGATTTTTCCATGGCTTTGTTCAACTCCCGGAGCAGACTGTCGGTGGAAGTTTGACCATAGGCATGGGTAGCAGTTATCAGTAGTAAAATCAGATAGCCCAAAAATCGATTCATAGCATGATGGAGTAATAAAAGGTCACAAGGTCAACGCTAAATTTAAGCGACTTTTTTGATAAAATGTAAAGCGCCGGTTTATTTTAAACCAGCGCCTGTTTATCATTCAATTTTGTTGCAAAATTGCTATAAAACCTTTTTTAGGGTGTAATTATGATTACTTTGTATAGCCCGTTGATCTATATCGAGCATCTTCAGCTCGTCAGGATTTACCTGCTGAAAATAGCGTTGCAGGTTTTTGTCTTTGTCGGGATTGAGTTGTATCACAGTGGCGCCGGGATCTGACGGCGTACCATGCCGTATTACATAGTTACCTTCACTGGGAAATGTCTGGTTTTTACCCTGGTAGGTTTCTTTCAGTGTGAAATGGGTATCCGGCTGCCGGTACAGGGTGAGTTCTGTTTCTATGCCTTGACAATCGGCGCAGGGAAGTGTACCGGTATAAGTTACCTGGGAGGCCGTATCTGCATCTGTGGATTTGGTTGCCGTACTATCTGTGTTCCCGGTGTGTTTGCCGGCCTGATGACAGGCGGCAAAGATGACACATGCTAACAATAATGGCAAGCGTTTCATAAAGCAGGTTTTTCTGAAGATAACAACGCCGGAGCAGTATTGTTTTTATGGTGTTATCACCCTTCTGAATACTACGTAGTAAGGCCGGCCCGAAAGAGCCAGCCTTTTCTCCATCTGACCAACTGATAGCGTACTTAAGGTTTTATAAATAATTTGGCAATATTCAGTACATCTTCCATGGCCAATGGTTCATCAAATGATTCGGAAGCCCTGTCTGCGCCGATATTTCCCAATGCTGAAATGTTGATACCTGCTTGCATGGTCAGTTCTTCTCCTGCATAGGTGGCATTTACATGTGCATCGGCAATACCGCTCTGGTTCAGTGTAATCCACGGTTTAAGTGCGGTAGTGGCGCCCAGCTGGCCAATAGCGCGGCGCATAGAACGGATATGCGAGGCATGGCGGGCCTCCACCGAATGAATACTTAATGCCGCGGTTAACACGGTAGCATTACTTTGGATATTACCTGCCTGTCCTTTATAGGCCCTGACACCGGTATCTTCGAAAGCTTGTGCTATGGCGAGAAATACGTTGTAGTCACTGAAAACAGTGGGGAATACACCGCCTGCGGTGAAATCAAAAGTAGGACTGTCCAAAGAAGTGCCCATACTGCTCAACACGCCCTTTAAGAAAATGACATGTGCATTTTCATGTTTTTGTATGGTTTGTATGGCGGCTTGCGCTGCAGGAGCAGTAATAAGGCCCGCCGTATTTATGCCTTTGGTATAATAAGCCGCCTCGAGGTATTCCAGTGTCAGCGCATACTTCAGCACATCTGTCACCGAGGTGCCGGGTGTTTGTGCATATGCTTTGTTAAACATACTACCCAGTGCAAACGGAATGGCTGCCAGTGCAATTTTACCACTGAGATTGGTAAATTGTTTCATGGCGTTGCGGCGGGAATCCAGCCTGTCGTATACTTCGGGATCGATTTTTTCGATTTCTTTGAAAATATTAAGAAGGTCCATATGATTAGTATTTTAACAGGTGAAGCTTATTTAGGCAAAGTGGTGGTGTCAATCTTTGTTTTAATGTAAGTGCCGGCAATAGCAAATACTTCGGCGGGTGTTCTTACTTTATCCAGGCCATTGGCGTCTATTACATCTGTGTCGGCGAAGGATCCGGGGGTAATAAGATCGCGGATATAGGCCGCATGCCGGGCCTCTACAGATACAATTTTTCCTGCCAGCCCGAGGTATACCAACCCCGTAGCTGTTTTTGAAATATACTGGGCCGCGCCATTGTAAGCGGAAACGCCCAGGTCTTCAAATGCTTTTGCGGTACCCAGTACACTATCCCGTTTGGAAAAATCTATGCTGCTGAAGTTTACTTCTAGTCCTGCGATTGCACTGGTGGTTAATGCGGCTTTAAAGAATTCGCGGTGACCAATTTCATGATCCCGGATGTTCTGAAAGAAATCCAGTTCGGTAGAAGTCATGCCTGCATAGGGGTTGTTAACTACCTGCGTGTAGAAGGCTGCTTCCAGCTGTTCCAATGCATACGCATAATTGAGTACCGCCACATCTCCTGTACCTAAACTCACACCATTACCACCGGAGGGGTTGTTGTTATCATCTTTATGGCAACTGGCGGCAACTGTAGCAGCAGTAACAAATGTAGCTCCCATACCCAGGTATTTCAGGAAGTTACGACGCTGGATATTGGGCATAGCTTCTTTACCCTCATCCCGAAGGGAGGTTTTCATAATGTGCATAATGTAAGATTTTACGTGGTGAGATAATACATGGTCACAATGCTCTGTTATGCAACAGTAGCGGGTTTTATTGATGCCGGCAGGTACGCTCGCGCAGACACCTGATCGACATATACGGGGTCTTTTAAAAATTGGTTTTAAAAAAGAAAAAGTATTTTGGGGAGAAGGAAAGGGATATTGTCTGAGGATGGTTTATCAGCCACAACACGATGGTGTGGCTGATAAACCCGGTTCATTATTTTTCCAGGAACTGTTGCGCAGCAGTAATCCAATTCAATGTGGGGGATAATTTTACGGCCGGCTGTATACCAGTATTGTCGATACCTTTTCCAATATTAACTCTCCGGCTCCTGGTGGTGGCGTAATATAAAGTATAGGGTAAACATGGAAAAGCTGGTGCCTGTCTCATATTGGCATAGTCCAATACGCCTGCAGTAGCCTCGCCCATAAGGGTTACCTTTTTACTTTGTATAGCTTCCATCAGGAACTCTTCTGCGGTGCTGGCACATCGGCCGTTGATCAGAATGGCTATTTTCTTTGGACAGGTACTGATACTGTCTGATGTGACTGTTTCGTCTGGGCCTGTGCTGACGAAGGTCCCTTTATGTTGTTCCATTTCCTCCGTTACGTCGGTAATATGTTTTTTTATTGCGGCAGGAAGATCATTCATTTTCAATAATGCTTTCCAGGCATTGATGTTTTGTTCGGTGGCAAGTACGTCTACACCAATTTTCTGAACGGGGTTGGTATAAAGATACGGTGTGACCGGTGCATACGTGAAGTCGGAGCCGCCACCGTTGTTCCGGATATCAATAATCAGGTTAGGGGTTTTGTGCAGGAGGACTTTGTATGTTTTAAAAAGGGAATCAATATTGGCTGCATTGCTTTGATCGAAAGACCGGATACGGAGATAGAGTGTTTGGTCTGATAGTAATTTACCAGTAACGCTTTCAGTAGAAGCGTCTTCGTTATTAGCTACTGTACCTTCCCGCTGCCAGGCGCCCAGGGTATGGGTGTCAAACGAAAACGTTTCGAGGTAAGGAGTATGGTCTGTATCATACGTAATGCCCAATAATTCATTTTTTCTGTTGGATGGTCTCAGCTCCAGTTTAACCTGACCTGGTTTCCAGCCGGTTGTTTTTGAAGAGATAATGACACCCGCAAAGTCCCGGACGGAGTTAGGACTTTTGATGATGGCGATGCAGTCTGCAGAATCACTACTCCAGTAGACCCCTTCTACACTTTTCGAATGAGGGAGTTTATTTAGTTGTTTTTTTGTGAGATGTATACTTTCTGTTGTTGCCACTATTTTTTGTAAATCGGTGGCTGATAATGGGTTTTCTCCCAGCTGTATATGCCTGTCCAGGAAGAAGGTCAACCAGTCGGCCATTAACAAAGCACAGTGGTGCGAGGTAGTTACTTCTTCTGTTGCTTTGGCAATTGCCTTGGTATATACCAGGTATGCAGTGTTGGTGGCTTTATCCTGGAACCCTGCATAATTTTGGGTGATTTGATCTTTGAGATGTACAAACTCGGTTTTGCAGTTGCAGTTTTGTCCGATCGCGGGAATACCGATAAAGAGCGATAGAAAAGGGATAACCAGCAGTTTCAAATTCATTAACGGGTTCGGTTTAGGCTGCGTAAGATAACAAAATCCGGTAGAATGGAAAACCTTGTTAGGTTGCCTGTTATCCTGATTCCCGGATGGATAACAGGCAACTGTTAACTATCAGCGGCTGTTTTTCGGCCTGGCAATAGTTAACGCAGCAAAGCTTTCTCGTCTACCGGATGAAAGTGTTTCCTGTTGAAGTGCTTTTAAAAGTGGGCATATCAAAACCGGGTGTATAATAGCTGCTATACCGCTCTACCCCTGATAATATTGACGAGGATCGCAATAATAGCCAGCACAAGCAAAGCGTGTATTAATGATCCTGCGGAATAAACAAAGAAACCAAGTATCCATCCTATTATAAGAATTACGGCAATTAAATAAAGAAGGCTATTCATTGTTTCAAGGATTTGATTCGCCTATACCGCTAAAAAATTTATGCCAATCAGGTAATTGCTTTGTTTACAGCCATCTCCACATCGTTGACCCTGCTGTGTTGTGGAACCTTCTCCACCATCCGGGACAAAAAAGGACGGGTGCTAACTGGTATATTTCTTCGGAGGTACTTGTTGATAAAGGGTTTAGCTAAAGAACGATCCTTTTGAAATGAAAATGTCAACAGCTATCCTGATGCAACGAATCAACAGGCATTTTGTGCATTTAAAGGGTAGTTGTTCTTTTTGTTCATATCAGTGCTTATAGCGGTTGTTCAGGAGGACCCTGTTACTTTTGATATTATAAGATTCCAATCATACTTATCTTAATAAGTAATATGGCAACTACGGGATTTTCGGTACAGGGCTGCTTCAGCAATTGAAGCAGCCCTTTTTATTGCTTTTCCGGTCTGGCTCAGGCCCTGTTCAGTCCGGAAAAATGAGGTGGAAAAAGAGGTGCTGTTCATTGGGATCCCGTCTGTTCATTTTGTTCAGTTTAGTTTGCCTCTTTTTAATTTCTATCAGTGGTGCTATCTTTAACAGGATTGAGAGAAGTAAAATTGACGCTTGTATACATTTTAACCTCCCCATGAAAAACAATAATAATAAGGTGGTCTAACCAGCCACCTTTTTTATTGCCCTGAAAAGGAAGGATCCCAATCTTTCCAAACCGGCTCATATCCTTGTCCTTTCAGCATTTTCGCTATGGTTGCGGCACTCCGTTCGTCTGAAATCTCAAACTGTTCCAGCGACTGCGCATCTACGGTATATCCACCCGGATTGGTTTTAGAAGCCGCACTCATGGCCGTAATGCCCAGATGAACAATATGATCCCGGAACTTTTCCTCTTCACGGGTAGAAATGCTGAGTTCTACTTCCTGGTTCAGCAACCGGTAAGCACAAATCAGTTGTACCAGCTCCCGGTCGTTCATCACCACTTTAGGCGTAAGGCCGCCGGAAAATGGCCGCAAACGTGGAAAGGAAATACTATACTTAGTTTGCCAATACTTTTTTTCCAGGTAGCCCAGGTGTAAGGCGGTAAAGAAACTATCGGTCCGCCAGTCTTCCAGGCCTATCAGCACGCCCAGTCCCATTTTGTGAATACCTGCACGTCCCAGTCGGTCCGGCGTTTCCAGCCGGTACTCAAAGTTCGACTTGCGCCCTTTGGGATGATGCTTTTTATAGTCGTCCTGGTGATAGGTTTCCTGGTATACCAGCACGGCATGTAGTCCCTGTTCGGTCAGCTCCCGGTAGTCCTGCTCGTCCATAGGCTGCACTTCCATGGAAATATTGGAGAAATGAGGCCGTAGTAATTGCAGTACCTTCTTAAAATAGTCAACACCTACCTGTTGATGCGCTTCTCCGGTTACCAGCAGCACATGATCAAACCCCATTTCCTTGATGGCCGCGGTTTCCAGCAGTATTTCTGCCGGATTGAGGGTTTTCCTTTTGATCTTATTATCCAGGCTAAACCCGCAATAGGTACAGATGTTCTGGCATTCGTTGGAGAGATACATGGGAATGTACAGCTGCATAGTATTGCCAAACCGTTGCCGGGTAAGGGTATTGCTGATGGCGGCCATCTGTGCCAGGTAGGGTGCTGCGGCTGGGGAAATGAGTGCGGCAAAGTCGTCCAGCGAACGCCGTTGATGATGCAACGCCTGCTCTACATCCCGGGATGTTTTAGCATAGATACTGGCTTTTACCTCCTCCCACTCATACTGATCAAATATGCTTTTAAACATGATGATGGATTAAATAGATGATAAAATGGCGTTATGCTTCCTCCAGGAACGCGATTAACGGACTGGATGCAATGGCCTGCTGGCTACTGCCGGGCAAACCTGCCTCATAAGCCATGCGTCCTGCTTCTACCCCGGCTTTGAAGGCTACTGCCATTTGCGCCGGGTTGCGGGCAACGGCAATCGCGGTATTTACCAATACCGCACTGGCGCCCATTTCCATGGCTTGTGCTGCGTGAGAGGGGGCGCCAATACCGGCGTCTACGATCACCGGAATATTGCTTTGCGCAATAATGATTTCCAGGAAGTCGAACGTTTTTAATCCCTTATTACTACCTATCGGAGAACCCAAGGGCATAACGGCGGCGGTACCGGCTTCTTCCAGCCGCTTGCACAACACCGGGTCCGCATGTATGTAAGGCAGTACTATAAATCCCAGTTTTACCAGTTCTGTAGCGGCCAACAGGGTTTCTATGGGGTCTGGCATCAGGTAGCGGGGATCCGGGTGTATTTCCAGTTTGATCCAGTTCGTTTCCAGTGCTTCCCGGGCCAGTTGGGCCGCATACACGGCTTCTTTGGCGGTACGCACACCGGAAGTATTGGGTAGCAGGTTGAGTTGCGGATGTTGCAGGTGTTGTAGCATATCATCTGCTTTGTTATCCATCTCCACCCGTTTCAGCGCTACGGTGACCAGCTCGCTGCCGGAGGCCAGCAAGGCGCTTTCCATGATATCGGGCGAAGAAAATTTGCCGGTACCGGTAAACAACCGGGAAGAAAACTGCTTGCCGGCTATGATTAAAGGCTCCATGTGGGGGTATGGTTTAACTGTTGATGAATATGATGCACGATGCTTTGTTTGTCTATGGCCTGTGTAACCAGGCCGCTTACCGCAATACCATGTACGCCGGCTTCCATCAGGGCGGAGATATCATCGAGTAAAATACCGCCGATGGCTATAAGGGGGATGGCTATATTTTTTTCTTTTAATGCCTGTAAAATTTGCTGATAGCCACTCAGGCCCAGTATGGGACTCAGATTTTGTTTAGTAGTAGTGAAGCGGTAAGGCCCCACACCTACATAACTGGCGCCATCTGCTACATGTTGCAGGATGTCGTTCAGGGTGTTGGCGGTACCACCTACTATCATGTTGTTGCCGGTAATGGCCCGGGCTGCAGCCACGGTCATATCCAGGCGGCCTACGTGTACGCCTGCGGCGCCCACCGCCACCGCAATATGTGGGTAGTCGTTGATGATGAGGGCAGCCTGATACCGATCGCAGATTTTCTTTACCGATTCGGCTACGGGTAAAATAGTGTCCGGCGATTCGTTTTTGATGCGCAGTTGAATCCACTTACAGCCGGCATCCAATGCTGCGGTGATGTTGCCGATATGGTCTGGTTGTGATATGTAGTGTAATTTGCTGATCATATGTGATGATATCCTGTTAATGATGAATGACTGGCTAATAGCTTTTCCGTATATGCCTTACCATTAGCACATGCGTCGTGTAGTGACTGGCCATTGGCGAGGCCGGCGGTAATGGCGGCGGATAATACACAGCCGGAGCCATGTTTGGGATATACTTGCTGTAATACCGGTTTAAATGTATGTATCACATCGCCGGTATATAAAGTGTCGTATCCGGGCTTGTTTTTATGATGTCCGCCTTTCAACAGTACCGCACACCATTCCGACAGTTTTCTCGCAGCTATTTCCCCGTCTGTAAGCCCTGTTAACGCTAACGCCTCATCGTAGTTGGGCGTGAGCAGGTATAGCTCAGGCAGGAGCTCTTTCCAGGCCTGTTGCTGTATATGGCCGTGGAAGGTAAAACCGGCAGACGCCTTTAGTACGGGGTCCAGGATGATACGGATACCGGGCGACAATAGTTTGACTTGCCGGACTAATTCCAGTAAAGATTGAATATCCGCCATGATGCCTATTTTGCAGTATTGCAGCAATGGATTGCCCAGCAACGGTTTCGCCTGTGCCAGTATATGCGTTACCGGTAGCCATTCTACTGAAATAAATTGTTCGGGTGTTTGTACCGTAATGGCGGTACAAACACCGAGGCCAGTTACCCGGTGCTGTTCAAATGTTTTAATATCTGCCAGCAAACCTGCTCCCCCACTGGGATCCAGACCGGCAAAGCTCATCACGTAAGGTCGCTCTTGTTCCATAATTCCTGAATGCGATAATAGTTTTCAACGGCTTTTGCCGGTGTTTGCCAGATAGCGCCCAGTAAAGCGGCGCCATCAAACTGCCATTTTTTTAGAAAGATGATATTTGTGTGGTCCACACCACCTAAAGCAAGTACGGGCCTATGATCTTTGTTGGTCAGCATGCCGGCTGCCCTGCTGGTATAGCCGGGTTTGGAGATGCTATTGAACACCGGGCTTAACAACAAAGTTGAATAGCGTTTATTCGTTAACGTTATCTCGTTTGTTGAATGGATACCGATACTGTTTTCTGTATATACCGTAGTGGCATAAAATGTGTTGACTGCTTTACTCCAGTGCACACCAGCCAGACCGTATTCCACTGCCAGTAGCGGTTCGTCGCGGATCAGCAGGGCGTCATAGTAGTCGGGAGATATTGTATCCAGCAATGCCCGGTATTGTGCTGTTGTCCATCCCGGTTTTCTAAGCAGTACCCGCGAAGCGCCGGCAGATAATAGTGCGGCTATTATCTGCTCTTCTTCGTGTATACGTTCAGGTGATGTGATGACCCAGATCAAGAATGATTTTTTGAATCCGTTGTTATAAATAAATTTCTCCGCCTTGTGCCGCAAAGGCAGCCGCTTTTTCTTTCAAACCTGCATCTACGGCCTGTTCTGCTGCCATACCCTGTTCGGCAGCAAATGCTCTTACTTCCTGGGTAATTTTCATAGAGCAGAAATTAGGTCCGCACATAGAGCAGAAGTGTGCAATTTTGGCACCTTCTGCCGGCAGTGTTTCATCGTGATAAGAGCGGGCGGTTTCCGGATCCAGTGCTAAGTTGAACTGGTCTTCCCAGCGGAATTCAAACCGGGCTTTGCTGAGGGCGTTATCGCGGTGTTGTGCACCCGGATGCCCTTTGGCGAGGTCGGCGGCATGTGCCGCAATTTTGTAAGTGATCACACCTTGTCGTACATCTTCTTTATTCGGTAATCCCAGGTGTTCTTTAGGCGTAACGTAACAAAGCATGGCACAGCCAAACCAGCCTATCATAGCGGCGCCTATGCCGGAAGTGATATGATCATAGCCGGGTGCGATATCCGTTGTTAAGGGGCCTAATGTATAAAATGGTGCTTCGTGGCAATGCTCGAGTTGCTTGTCCATGTTGGCTTTAATGAGCTGCATAGGTACATGTCCTGGTCCTTCAATCATTACCTGTACCTGGTGTTTCCAGGCTATTTTAGTCAGTTCCCCGAGGGTTTCGAGTTCTGCGAACTGGGCGGCATCATTTGCATCCGCGATGCTGCCGGGGCGTAATCCATCTCCCAAAGAAAACGCCACATCATAGGCTTTCATGATTTCACAGATTTCTTCGAAGTGGGTATACAGGAAGTTTTCTTTGTGATGTGCCAGGCACCATTTCGCCATAATGGAGCCACCGCGGGAAACGATACCGGTAACGCGTTTGGCGGTAAGTGGTATATATCTTAATAAAACACCGGCGTGGATGGTAAAATAATCTACTCCTTGTTCTGCCTGCTCAATAAGGGTATCGCGGAAGATTTCCCAGGTAAGGTCGGCGGCTTTTCCGTTCACTTTTTCGAGTGCCTGGTAAATGGGAACGGTACCGATGGGAACGGGAGAGTTCCGGATAATCCATTCTCTTGTTTCGTGGATATTTTTGCCGGTGCTGAGGTCCATGATGGTATCGGCGCCCCAACGGCAGGCCCATACTGACTTTTCCACTTCTTCTTCAATGCTGGAGCTCACGGCGGAGTTACCAATATTGGCGTTAATTTTCACCAGGAAGTTGCGTCCAATGATCATGGGTTCGCTTTCCGGGTGATTGATATTGGAAGGAATGATGGCTCTGCCGGCAGCAATTTCCTGGCGTACAAATTCAGGCGTAATATATTTAATGGGTGTGTTGGCGCCAAAGCTTTGTCCTTTATGTTGATGCCACAATGCGTTATTTTCTTCATATAGTTTATCTGCGCATTGATTTTCGCGGATGGCGATGTATTCCATTTCCGGTGTAATGATGCCCTGTTGCGCATAGTAAAGTTGTGTAACGTTTTGCCCTGGTTTAGCGCGAAGTGGCTTGTGAGTAAGGCTCATCAGTGGCATTTTTCCTCCTTCCTGCATGAGGCTTCTGACAAAGGGGCTGGTATATTGTGGTAGCTGTTCTACGTCTTGCCTGTCATGAATCCATTCTTCGCGGACGCGGGGAATGCCGGTGCTAACGTCAATGGGTATATTGGGATCAGAGAATGCGCCGCTGGTATCGTATACTACTACGGGTTCATTGGGAGTAGATGCGCCGTTTCTGCCGTCAATGCGTGTATCCGTTAACGTTATTTGACGCATGGCTACTTTTATAGGATGGATATGGCCGTCTACATAGATTTTTTCTGATGCAGGAAAGGGTGTGCGGCTGATAGCCACAGGTTGTTGTTGCATGATGTCTGGATTTTTGCAGATAGAAATGTCCGTTCCGTAATTGAACACTACGGAAAAGGATATACGAAATTTAAGTCAACGGAGTTAACCGCCTTGTGTGGCCCGGATAATGGTGATATTATCTGCGGCCGATAACGATTGGTTTTCCCAGTGGATTTTGGGTATTACCTGGTTATTAACGGCTACCGCGATGCCTTTTTGAGCAGAGAGTTGAATAAACTGTAAGAGTGCAGCAATGGTTGTTCCTGGCTGCACCGCATAAAGTTTATTGTTTACATGCACTTCCATGATAAATTGGAATTAAGGTGAAACAATAAACTTTAAGGATGTGGAAAGATGAGAAAGGTTCAGTTACTTTTCCCTACGGCAGTACGAACTGCTTCAGGTACTGAGGGTATCATCTCAGTTTATCCGCCTACATGGTGGATAAACACCCCTAAAGTGTAGGCATAAAAGTAATGCAATTTTTTAGAATTACGAATTACGAATTGCGAATTGCGGATTTGCGAGGAGATCATTCGCTATTATCTTCTCACAAATCCGTAATTCGTAATTTGTAATTCGTAATTTTAAGTTATGGTAAGATTCAGTTTAGTGTGTTTATTGATACTGGCCGTTGCATGTAATGGGAGAACGCATAAGGAAGATAGTAAGGAAGAGTTGTTCGACGACAGTAGCCTGGTAAGTATCGCAGACAGCAGTAATGCCGGCATTACTGACAGCATCGCTGCTGTTGCGGATACGCTGCATGTGGATGCAGCTAAGCTCATAGGGATGTGGATTCAGCCTGTAGCAGGCCTGGATAGGGAAATGCAGGGTTTTCAACTAAGAAAGAACGGAACTGCCAGGTCCATTAATATGTATACGCTTGTATACGAAAAATGGCAATTGACGCACGACACCTTGTTATTATGGAATCATTCCGAAGGTGTAAAAGACACGTCCACCATTGTGGATACTACTATCATTAAAGAACTGTCAGATACTTCGCTGCTACTGTTTCCTGTGAAAGCCGCTGAGGGCTATGTGGAAAAGTACCATAAACGAAATTAAATCAGTTATACAACTGCCATAAGCCTACCAGGCAAGCGACAACTGCCATGAATATACCCGCAGCAGCGAGCTGCATATCATCAATATTTTTTCTTCCGATAAATAAAGAGATAAGACCTATCACGATGGCTACTGAACCGGCAGTTACGGCATAGCCAGGAGTTTTGGTGGTAAAGGCAAATGCGGCCGATAATACACCAATAATGAGTGCTGAAATACAAGCTGTTTTTGTCAGAGCTGTTGAGTGTTGTTGCATATGTATTCGAGTTTTAAAAACAGGTGAAGGAATAAAAATTTGCTTATAGGTTGTGATGTTGACTACTTACTTTTTCTTCCACCACTCCGGTAGCTTCCCAGGGCACTTTTAACAGGGATCCTATTTCCTGGTAACGGGGATCCTGGTACTCATCTAATCCATAGTGAATGGAAAGCGTGTCTGGCACTTTAACGAAGGTGCCGAATATCCGGTCCCATATAGAGAATATATTAGCATAATTGGCGTCTGTTTGCGGTTGGTAGTGGCTGTGATGCACCTTGTGCATGTCGGGTGATACAATGATCCAGCTAAGCGCATCATCCAGCCATTGCGGCAGGTGGATATTGGCGTGGCTGAATTGGGAGAATACTACCGACAAACTTTGATACAGCATGATCATCCAGAATGGGACACCCAGGATAAGGATAGCCGCAAAGAGCGCAATAATCCGGAACAGGCTTTCAACTGGATGGTGCCGGAGTGCCGTGGTTGCGTCTATTTGTGTATCTATATGATGTATTTTATGAAATTGCCACATCCACCCGGTTTTATGTTGTACCCAATGAATGAGCCATGCAGCCAGGAAATCCAGCAACATTATGGCGAGTAAAGCATGTAGCCATAATGGAAGACGGGTGAGATACAGGAGTCCAAACCGGTTGTCAGTAGTCCATTGGGAGGCTTTCACCACCAGGAAGGCCAGCCCGGTATTTACAATGATGGTGGTCAGCGTAAAGAACAGGTTGGTACCCGCATGTTTATAGCGATTGCCGCGGAAGCGGAATCTTGGCACCATGCCTTCCAGTATCCATAATAGCAGGAGTCCACCAACTAAAATGGCTGTGCGGTACACAGATGGAATATGTTCAAAAAAACTTACCATAACCGGTAATATATATAGTTGTACTAATGCTGCGCTTTATTGGTTTTTCCTGACCAGGCCAACAAAATCTATACGGTGGATATGGGGAAGTGATCTTATAATATAATACACAGCAAACATATATACGTTACTGTTATTATCTCTGCGTTACGGTCCTGGAACCTGGAGGGGTATTTCTACCCTTGATTCCGATGAAAAATTACAACTATTTAAGGAATAATAAAAGGCTCTTTTGAGCCATGGGCAAAGAAAATAGCAAGCACTTGGGGAGTATCGTATTATATATTAATTTAAAGCTAAAGGCATAAAAGCGATAATGATAAAAGCGATTAAGCCGAATGATAAGCACATTATTCATGTGCTCCTCATTCGGCTTAATCGCTTATCTGTTTTTAGTTAAATGCTTAGTTATTCAGCATCAATGGCATTACCAGCATCAGCAGATCTTCGTTTTCTTCTTTTTCGGAAGGGCGGAGGATACCTGCTTTGGTAGCTGTAGCGAGGTCGATGGAGATTTCATCACCTTCTGCAGCATTCAGCATTTCGATGAGGAATTTCGCATTAAAAGCAATTTGCATATCATCGCCGGTGTACTGGCAATTCATGCGCTCATTACCTTCGAAAGAGAAATCCACATCCTGGGCGGAGAGTTGTAATTCGCTGCCGGTGATGCTGAGGGCTACCTGGTTGGTGCTTTTATTAGCGAACACGCCTACACGTTTTAAAGCGTTCTGGAAGTCGCTTTTTACTACGGTAAGGCGGTAAGGATTATCTTTTGGTATTACTACCTTATAGTCAGGGAAACGGGCATCAATGAGGCGGCAGATCATCTGTGCACCTTCGTGTTGCACGAAGAAGTGGTTTTGGCTATAAGCGATTTTAATTTGCGTTTCGTTATCTGGCAGGGCAGATTTCAGCAGGTTCAGTGGTTTTTTAGGCACAATGAAGCTGTCGGCCTGCGGAGAGGTAACGTCTGTTCTTACATATTTCACCAGGCGATGTGCATCGGTGGCTACGAAGGTAAGGCTGCCGGGAGCAATTTCGAAGAATACGCCGGTCATAGCGGGGCGCAGGTCGTCGTTGCTTACGGCGAACAGGGTTTTATTAATAGCGGTAACCAGGCCAGTGGCAGACATGGTAAAAGACGTGGTGTCGTCAGCAGCAGGTTCCTTCGGGAAGTTTTCCGGATTTTCGCCCATTACCTTGTACTTACCATTGTCTGAAGTAATTTCTACTGCGTAAGAATTCAGGTCAATGTGGAAAGTGAGGGGCTGGTCTGGCAGATTTTTGAGGGAATCCATCAGGATTTTTGCCGGGATACAGATACGTCCGCTTTCCTTGGCTTCCACCTCCAGCTTCACCCGCATAACAGTTTCCAGGTCAGTAGCAACTACAGTCAGTTCGTTTTTGTCAATCAGGAATAGGAAATCCTCCAGTATAGGCAATACTGTGTTGGAATTGATAACCCCGCTGATCTGTTGTAATTGTTTTAATAAAGTAGAGGAAGAAACAATAAATTTCATGAGTTATATAAGTTTGCTTATCATTTTTTGTTCTTGGGTAACCATTAAGGCAGGTGGCCTGATTCACATGTTACCTTGCATAAAAGGTCAAATGTACTGTAAACAAAGATAGAAAGTTTTGTCATTCTCCCTAATTTCATCACATCTTATACACTAAGATAATGCGGTTTTACACAACGATTTGTGAGGGTTCAAACATTTGTTTTTAATATAATACTAAACAGAAAGATAGAAAAAAGGCTTTTATTTAGATGAGATGTAATATCTGTTGTTAGTTATTGACGAATGTGAAAAGAATTCCCTGATTCTTTTAAATTATCTTCAAATCGGTTACTTTTGCCGCGCTAAAAAAAATTATTCCAAACCAACAAAAAAAGCAGGTTATGAAACTGTCTCATTTAGCCGAAACACTGATTGGATCCGAAATCATTAAGTTAGCAGCTGAAATAAAGGAGAAACAGGCCAAGGGTGAGAAGATCTATAATTTCACCATTGGTGATTTTGACCCGAAGGTATTTCCCATCCCGGTTGAATTTGAACAGGAAATCATAACAGCCTATAAGGAGCACCTCACTAACTACCCTCCTGCTGATGGTATCGCGGAGTTAAGACAGGCTGTAGGTGATTTTATAGCTGAGCGTGAAGGTCTCTCCTACGACCCAGCCAAGGAAATCGTGATTTCCTGCGGTGGTCGTCCTATCATTTATGCTACTTTCAGAACAATCCTGGACCGTGGCGAAAAAGTAGTGTATGCAACTCCGTCCTGGAACAACAACCACTACACCCACTTCCTGGAAGCGGAGCACGTGGTATTGGAAACCAAACCGGAAAACTTCTTCATGCCTACAGCGGCTGAATTGAAGCCACTGCTGAAAGGAGCTTCCCTCCTGGCGCTTTGCTCGCCGCAGAACCCAACCGGTACTGCATTCGGCAAACAACAACTGGAAGAAATCTGCGACCTCGTTATCGCTGAAAATAAAAGCAGGGGTGCCGACGAAAAGCCACTCTATGTGCTGTTCGACCAGATGTACTGGGTACTCACCTTCGGTGACACACACCACTACAACCCGGTTTCCCTCCGTCCTGAAATGAAAGACTATACCATTTTCATTGATGGTATGAGTAAAGCTTTCGCTGCAACCGGCGTAAGAGTAGGTTGGGCTTTAGGACCCGCACACGTAATCGGTAAAATGAAATCTATTCTCTCTCACGTAGGCGCCTGGAGCCCAATGGCAGAACAAAAAGCTGCTGCCCGCTACCTGGTACAGAAAGAGAATGTAAATACTTACCTGAAACACTTCAAAGGTGAAATCGAAGAAAGACTGGTGAAAATTTACCAGGGCTTCGATAAACTGAAAAATGCAGGTCACCAGGTAGAAGCGATTGCACCTCAGGCAGCTATTTACCTGACGGTTAAATTTGACCTGGTAGGTAAGAAAACTGCGGATGGTGCTGTACTGGCTGATCAGGCTGCAGTTACTTCGTACATCCTGAATGAAGCAAAACTGGCCCTGGTGCCGTTCTACGCATTCGGATCTGCTAAAAACTCTCCATGGTACCGCCTCAGCGTTGGTACTTGCGTGAAAGAAGAGATCCCGGCAATGTTCGAAAAACTGCAGGCTGCCCTTGAAAAGTTAAGCTAGATATAAAGAGCTGAAAGCATAAAGCGTAAAGCAAAAAGCTATTAAAGCGATTGAAAGAAGCGGGTATTTATTCGCTCTTTTCAATCGCTTTAATAGCTTTTTGCTTTACGCTTTATGCTTTCAGCTCTTTATATCTTCCTTTTGACTTTTTGCGTCGAAAAGTTAAAAACCTGTTAAATGGTCAACTGTTGTTACTATTTCCGAAAAACTTCCTAATTTTGACCCTGAAACTAAAAAAGTCAAAAAGTTAATGCAAACAGAAGCTAAAGATGAAATGCGGGATAAAATCCTGGACGCGGCTCTGAAGCGTTTTACTCACTATGGCGCATCCAAAACAACGATGAACGAAATAGCAGATGATCTTCACTGCTCTAAAGCATCGCTGTATTACTACTTCCCGGACAAAAAAGCCCTGCATACAGCCGTACTACAAAAAATTGCGGAAGCCTATTTCCAGACAATGGAGAAAGAAGCAGCAGAATTGAAGTCGGCTGCGCAGGCATTATATAATATCATCGATCTGCGAAAAGAATTTATCCGTAAATTCTGTCGCCTCGAATTATTTCAAATCATACAAGACAACTCCTCCTTCTTCCTGGCGGAGAAAAAGAAAGCCAAACAAAGAGAATTCAATATCCATACAGATATCATTAAGGCAGGTATTGCTTTGGGAGAATTTAAAGTATCAGATCCCGCACAGGTAGCCGAACTATTGGTACAAGCTACCATGGGCCTGCGCTTTTCTGTTCCGGATCACATCCGGGAAGATACCGACCTCGATGATGAGATGATGGACAATATCATAGAGAAACAAAAACAACTGCTGGAGATCTTCATAAAAGGAATAAAAGCATAATAACGGAAATCATGGTTGTGAGAGAACGGATACTGGAAACGGCACTGAAAATGTTCAGAACCTACGGTGTGAAAGGTGTGACAATGTTCGACATTGCACGTGATTGTGGTATCTCCAAGAAAACTGTGTACGAGCACTTTGTAGACAAACAGGCATTGATAGACGAAGGGATGCAGCAGTTGTTAACTAATCATATTAACTATTTTACCGCATCGCTGCAAACCGCAGCCGATGCCATTGAAGAAATGATGCGTAACATGAAATATGTTACCAGCATAGCCAAAACCCTTAACCCGGTGATGTTGTATGAAATCCAGAAGTACCATCCGGACACCTGGAAGAGTATTGAAAGTTTTAAGGGGGATGCGATACTAACTAATATCAAAGACAATCTAAAACGAGGCATGACGGAAGGCCTATATCGTCATAACCTCCATATTGATATTGTAGCACGTATGCGCCAGCTACAGCTGGAAGCCGCATTTGATCCGATACAATACCCCGCAGATCAGTTTGACCTGCACACGGTAATGGAACAGGTAACCGCCCATTTTATACTGGGTATTGCCACCATCAAAGGACATAAGCTGGCTAACCAGTACCTGCATATTAACGAAGACGAATAAACGACTACGCTAACAGATTTAATTTATGAAGCGATTAAAGTTAACGCTTGTCCTCCTATTGGGGATAGGGGTGTATAATGGCTATGCCCAAACGCAGCTCACTTTATCCGAAGCGCTGAAGTTTGCATTGAACAACAACAAACAATTAGCCCGGACTAAAATGGACGAGGAAATGGGTAAATTCAAAACCCAGGAAGTCCGCTCCCAGGCCTTGCCTCAGCTGAATGCTAACGCATCTTATACAGATAACCTGATGCTGCAAAAATCACTCATTCCAGGTGCTGTATTTGGTAAACCACCAGATAGCTCTATCCTCGTGGCATTCGGTGTAAAGTATAATGCCACCGTAGGCGCAGAATTGAGCCAGCAAATCTTTAACCAGGCCGTATTTACAGGTTTGAAGGCAGCAAAAGCCGGTGAAGAATATTATAAAATACAAACCGTGCAATCTGAGGAAAACGTGATCTATAGCGTATCTCAGCTGTATTATCAACTGATGGTAACACAAGAAAAAATTGTGACTATCAACAGTAATATTGAGAAACTGACCCAACTGGTAAGTGCTACCAAATCACAATTCGATAATGGATTGGCCAAGAAGATAGACCTTGATCGTATCAAGGTAAACCTGACTAATTATCTCACGCAACGCACGCAACTGTTGAACCAGTATGCCATGCAAACCAATAACCTGAAAAAGGTAATGGGGATGCCATTGCAATCTTCTTTCTTATTGCCTGCCGCCTCATTGAAGGAAATTGAAACCGCTGCTGCCGGCGTATTGCAATATGATGATATGAATATTGCCAACAGAACGGAGTATAAACTGTTGAAGAAACAGGAAGAACTACAACTGTTCCAGAAAAAAGCTTACTTGGCGGAGTACTACCCTTCCCTGTCATTATTCGGAAGATATTCTTACAACGGCATGAGTCAGCAATTCGCTTTCTCCAAAGATCCGTCCAACTCTACCAGCTGGTTTGGTGCTGCCGCTATCGGCGTATCACTGAAGATACCCATCTTCGATGGTTTTGGCCGCCGCTCTAAAGTAAACCAGCAAAATGTTGTGCTGCGTCAGCTGAACAAGCAAATAGAAGATACCGAACAAACGCTTAGCACAGATTACGAAAATGCCAAGCTGATGGTACGTAGTAACTTATCTACCATCACCACACAAAAGGAAAACGTGGACCTGGCCAATGAAGTATATTATTCTACCCAGAATAACTACAAACTCGGTTTGGCAGGGTTAACGGATCTGCTCAATGCAGAAACTTCCCTGGCTGATGCGCAAAACAGCTACAACGAAGCACTGCTGCAATATAAACTGGCAGAGCTGGACATCATAAAGAGCAAAGGATCTTTAAAAGATCTCCTAAACTAAACGTATAAACGAAAACAACGATAAACTATTTGCAGATGAAAAAGTTTATAATCTGGGGCGTAGTGACAATAGGTGCAGTGGTACTGATCATGTGGAAACTCAATGCTAATAAAAAGGCTAATGAGGCGAAAACAGAATTCGTAAAACAAAGCAATATCGGCGATATCCCGGTGCTGGTGCAAAAAGTAACCCGCAACGATTTTTCAAATGGCTTCCTCGCCAATGGTAACTTCGCCCCCGTGCGTGAATTGGCTTACCTGGCAGAAACTGCCGGTCGTATTACCAAATTACTGGTAGACGAAGGCAGTGTAGTAAGACAGGGGCAACCCATTGCTTACGTGGATGCACAAATTGTAAACACCGACCTCGAATCTGCAAAAGCTAACCTCAACCAGCTGAAAGTAGATAAAGAAAGATACGAAAGCGCCTTCCAAACCGGTGGCGTTACACAAAAACAAATGGACGATGCACGCCTGCAGTACGACGTGGCCAAAACACGCTACGAGGCCGCCAGCCGCCGTGTAAGCGATACTTATGTGAAGGCACCTATCTCCGGTATCATCAACAAAAAATATATTGAGCTGGGTGCTTATCTTTCTGTAGGTACTAAAATGTTCGATATCGTGGATGTATCCCGCCTGAAACTGGCGGTATCTGTGCCGGAAGGTCAGGTAGTAACCCTGAAAAAAGGTCAGAAAGTAGAAGTCACCAGCAACGTTTTCCCGGAAACAAAGTATGAAGGTACTATCACCTTTATCGCAGCCAAAGGCGATAACTCCCTTAACTACCCGGTAGAGATGGAAGTAAACAATGTAGCCGGCAAAGACCTGAAAGCAGGGATGTATGGCACCGCGCACTTCGTAGACCCGAATGCAGATAAAACCATTTTTATTGCACGCACCGCATTCATTGGTGGTGTAAACAGCAACGAAGTATATATCATGGAAGGTAATGTGGCAAAGAAACGCAAGGTAGTAGCCGGTCGCATTATTGGCGACCAGGTGGAAATACGGGAAGGCCTCAACGAAGGTGATACCGTCATTACCAGCGGTCAGATTAACCTGACAGAAGGCGCCACTGTAGCCGTACAAAACGCTGCGAAGTAAGTAAGGAAATGTATCTGGTGTTTGACCAAATTTTTGCAACATGAAGATTACTGAAGTATCGATTAAGCGACCTACCATTGTGGTGGTGGTATTTACCATCCTCACCCTGTTGGGCGTGATGAGTTATAAATCGCTGAACTACGAGCTGTTGCCCAAGTTCAGCTCCCCCATCGTTACCATTGCTACCATTTACCCGGGAGCTTCTCCTAATGAGGTAGAAAGCAGTGTGACAAAAAAAATAGAGGACGCCATTGCGTCTATGGAAAAGATCAAGAAGATTACTTCTAAATCTTCCGAAAGCCTTTCCGTTATTACTGTTGAGCTGAACAACGATGCCAATGTGGATATCGCATTGCAGGATGCACAGCGTAAGGTAAACGCTATCCTGGCGGATTTGCCCGGTGATGCGAAACCACCTTCCCTCAACAAATTTTCATTGGATGATTTGCCTATCATGACATTGTCTGCCACCGCAAAAATGGACGACAAACAGTTTTATGACCTGGTAGATAAGAAACTGCAACCGTTATTGTCCCGCTTACCCGGTGTGGCGCAGGTGTCGCTGATTGGTGGCCAGGAGCGTGAAATTCAGGTAAACGTAGATCCTAAGAAACTGCAGGCATTTAACTTGTCTATCCTGCAGTTGCGTCAGCTGATCACCAATGCGAACCTGGACTTTCCAACCGGTAAAGTAAAAACAGCCAATGAACAGATCCTGATCCGTTTGGCAGGTAAGTATAAGAATGTAGATCAGCTCCGTAACCTGGTGTTGAAAACAACGGAGAATGGCACCCAGGTGCGTCTTACAGATGTTGCTGATGTACAGGATGCGCAGAAAGACGCGGATCGTATTGCCCGTGTAGACGGCGTGAGTTCCATTGCGTTGCAGGTGCAGAAGCAAACGGATGCCAATGCGGTAACCGTGAGTGAGGAAATGAAGAAAACGATTACTCAAATAGAGAAAGACTATGCTGCTAATGATCTGAAGATACTTGTGGCAAATGATTCTTCTGACTTTACACTGGAGTCAGCAGACTCCGTAATACATGACCTGATCCTGGCGGTAGCGCTGGTAGCAGTAGTAATGTTGTTGTTCTTACATAGTGTGCGGAGTGCCATCTTCGTAATGATCTCTATTCCGGCTTCGCTGATTGCTACTTTTATTGGCATGAAGCTGATGGGTTTCTCGCTCAACCTGATGTCCCTGTTGGGTTTGTCGCTGGTAGTAGGTATCCTGGTGGATGATGCCATTGTGGTACTGGAGAATATTTATCGTCATATGGAGATGGGTAAGAACCGGGTGCGTGCTGCATTTGATGGCGTAAAAGAAATAGGATTCACGGTTACTTCCATTACCCTGGTAATTGTGGTAGTGTTTCTCCCTATATCCTTAACCAATGAGCTGGTATCAAAAATTCTGCGTGAATTCTGCGTGGTGGTAATGATATCTACTATGTTAAGTTTGCTCTCTTCCTTTATGATTGTACCGTTGTTATCTTCCCGTTTTGGTAAACTGGAACATATCACGGGTAAAAACTGGTTTGAGAAGTTTATCCTCTGGTTTGAAGCGCAGTTATCAAAGTTCACCAGCTGGATGACAGATATCCTGCGTTGGGCACTGGCGCATAAGGCAATTACCCTGATAGTAGCGATAGGCTTGTTATTCGCCTCCTTCATGTTGTTGGGTAAAGGATATATTGGAGGTGAGTTTATTCCGAAGGGTGACCGTGGACAATTTATTGTGATGTTGGAAATGCCAAAGGATGCGTCTGTAGATCAAACCAACCTGGCTACCAGAACAGCGGAAAAATATCTCAACAAGAAACCGGAAATCACCCGTTTGATTACTACCGTTGGTCAAACCAGTGAAGATGGCTTTGGTAATTCACAGTCCACTGCTTATAAATCAGAAATCACCGTAATGCTGGTAGATCCGGAGAAGCGCGCGGATGCATCAGATATTTATGCGGCAAAGATTAAGAAAGAGTTGAAGAATATCTTACCTGGTGTTAAAGTAAAAACCACGGCTGTAAGTATTATGGGTACTGCAGAGCGTGCGCCGGTAGAGCTGATTGTAATGGGTACAGAACTCGATAGTGTAATGAACTATGCTAAAAGAGCGATGGATACCCTGAAAACCATCAGTGGTGCTACGGAAGTAAAGCTGTCTGTAGAAGATGGTAATCCGGAAATCAATGTGCAGGTAGACCGTGATAAGATGGCCGCATTGGGGCTTACCCTGGATGCGGTGGGAGGAACTATGCAAACGGCATTCAGTGGTACAGCAGATGATTCCAAAGTGAAGTTTCGCCAGGGAGATTATGAATATGATATCAACATTCGTTTCGATGATTTCAGCAGAAAGAACCTGGATGATGTTTCAAATATACAGTTCATCAATGATAAAGGACAGTTAATCAAGTTGTCGCAGTTTGCTGCGGTAACAGAAGGTTCTGGTCCGAGTCATCTGGAAAGAAGGGACAAAAATACGTCGGTATCAGTGCAGGCGCAGGTGATGGGTCGCCCTTCCGGTACCGTAACACAGGAGTTTACAGAAAAGCTGGCTAAGATGGGTAAACCAACGGGTATCAGTTACCTGTTTGGCGGAGATGCAGAAAACCAGGGCGATTCCTTTGGTACGTTGGGCGCAGCGTTGCTGATCTCTATTGTACTGGTATACCTGATCATGGTGGCATTGTATGATAACTACATTTATCCATTTGTGGTATTGTTCTCCATCCCATTGGCAATTATTGGCGCGTTGCTGGCATTGGCGCTGACTAACAATACGCTGAATATATTTACCATATTGGGTATAATCATGTTGATTGGTCTGGTGGCGAAGAATGCGATCATCCTGGTAGACTTTACCAACCAGATGAAAGAAGAGGGCCAGAGCACCTATCAGGCGTTGATACATGCCAACAACGCTCGTTTGCGGCCTATTCTGATGACCACTATCGCCATGGTGATTGGGATGTTACCTATTGCATTGGCAACAGGTGGGGTGGGCGCCATCAAAAATGGTTTGGCCTGGGCCATCATTGGAGGTTTGATTAGCTCCATGTTCCTGACACTCATTGTGGTACCGGTGGTATACATGGTGGTTGACAAGGTAATGGCGAAGTTTGGAATTGGTAAGCTGTCGACCAAACGCTACATCAGGCAGCGCATGGTGGCTTCTTATGAAGAAGTTCCTTTAAATGAAATTCATGTGAATTAAAGATATGTTACTAACAGTGTAACAGTTGTAGGTTTAGGTAATAGCCGGAGTACTCCTACTCCGGCTTCCTTTTTTCTTTGATATTAACAATTAATTCTTTCGTTTTCACATGGTGTAGTTAATGAGGGCATATTACTTTTGTGGGCATAAATCTTCCATATGAAAAAGTATCTCCCCTTTTTATCTTTATTAATTTCCCCATTTATTGTACAGGCACAGAAAACCACCACTGGCCTGGAAAAACCAGAAAGTGTGGTTGCTTATAAAGGTGGCTATTTTGTTTCTGAAATCGGTCCAAAGCTAGATCCAGTAGGCAAAGATGGGGATGGTGCCATCTCCTATATCAACAGTGCCGGCAAACTGGAAACACTCAAATATTTTGATGATGCCCTGAATGCCCCCAAAGGCCTGGAGATCATTGGTGACGTATTGTATGTAGCAGATATTGATCACCTGAAAGGCTATGATATTAATACCCGGAAGAAAGTATTTGATTTGAACCTGGAGGGGAAAGCGCTGCTCCTCAATGATTTAACTAAAGTGGATGATAGTACACTGGTGATCACCGACTCATTTAAAAATAATGTATTACTGGTGAATACGGTTACCGCTTCCTGGACGGTGTTAAAGGGCGAAATTGTAGTACCCAATGGTGTGGTATATAACGTTGCTACAGATGATATATACGTGTGCAGCATGGGCGCCAATTTTGACGGTACAGGTAAATTATATTCAAAGAAACTGCACGATACAAACGCCGCTTTTGAGGAGTTGAAAAATTCACCGGTAGGGCTTTTTGATGGTATTGTACAATTAGATGACCACCGTTTGCTGGTATCTGACTGGATCACTATTAAAGACCCGGTGAAAGGCAATTTATACGTGTATGATTTAAAGAATAATCAATATACTAAACAGGAAACCAAGCGTGCTCCTGCTGATATCGCACTGGATACAAAGAAGAAAGAATTGCTGATACCGCAATTACTGGACGACAGACTGGAAGTTGTTTCACTGAAGAAATTAGGGTTGTAAGCTAATAATAAGGGGAAGCCGGCTCTCACAGAGCCGCTTCAACTTATTGGGTATTTCTATTACAGCATTGCTGTCACTATATAAACACTACGTTGCAGAACAAGCGATATCATAATGATGTTTTTTTATCAACATTATTTTCTCGCTAACAGCAACATATGTGATACAGGAAAGGGAATGGGCAAGGGTACATCATTTTTGCACGGGCGCATCAGCTGTACCTTTCCTTCCAACCTGTTTTGCACAATCCATTCATTTCTCCAGGTACTGGAAAGATGATCTAACCTTAGCCCGGCTTCTTCCAGTGCTGATTTCCAATCGTTGTAATTCCAGAAGCAAAATGTTTCGTGCATTTCACTCAGCCAGTTATCGTGATAATCTTTTTTGAAAAGGAATTCGCAGGCATTTTGCATGGATAGCTGTGCATAGGTTTTACCGGCAATGGTTACCCATTCGTATGGCAATTGAAATCCTTCATGGTGGCGGAAGTCTTTGGCGAATTGTTTGAATAGCGCCATGGTAGATAGTTTGCCCAACCAGGCCGATAGTTCATGCGTGTTGGCATTTTCGGGCATAGGGAGATTATTTTCTCCATCAGTATCGTTGAGCCACAGTAAAATGATTTCGTCTTTATTTTCCGGACCTACTACATCCCTGTTAATCCATACACCACCGGGTACTAATTCATTATAACGATTACGGATAAACGCTAATAAATCTTCCCTGTTGCCGTAAGATTCAATTTCATGGGTGAGCGAAGAAGTATGGATGGTATTCATACTGCCTGCTTCGAACACCAGGCTGGTAACGGCGTTTTTCTGTGAGAAGAAGACAGAAGGATTAGCAAATTCTCCGTTATGTTTTCGTTGTAAACAGATATCGTATAAGTGCCGGGAAACTTCAATGCCGTAAAAGTCGCACTCATGGAGGCGATCATCTTCGCAGGCTATTTTAATCCAGGAACCGGCGGCGCAGCCGATGTCCCCAATTTTTCCAGGTTGGATATAGGGAGCTGTTTCGCGGTATTTCTGTGCTGCGATGTCGTCCATTTGCTTTACGTATACGGCGTAATCGCGGGTAGCGGTAAGATCGCCGTCGGCGCCGATGATGGGGTCTTTGAGTATTTGTTGCACCTTCTCCCCTACTCCATACAGTGACCAGACTTTGAATGAGGCCGGATGCATTTGATCCAGGATGGTTTTGTTTTTTCGCCAGTCGTCGGATTGTGCTACCAGTTTTACAATGTCCCAGGGCATGGGTTGGGTGAGTTGTTGACTGGCAGGGTCCCACTCTGCCGGCAGTACGGTGTATCCTTTGCGGAGATACATTTCTTTCACGGCGGTAGAGCAAATCACGAGGGTATTTTCCGGGGTGAGCGCGTGTACGCCTTCGCTGGAATGTTTGATGGTTTTGATGGTATAATCTGTGAAGTCGTTGATCACGCCTACGTCGTCGATGCCGTATACAAAGGCCGGTACATCCAGGGAGTTAGAGAATTCCTGGATGGCCATGGCGCGAAGATAGAACGGCACCGGGTTCCGCTTGGTTCCCAGGTGATTTGCCGAGGTAACCGCGAAAATAATTCCGTTTATTTCCTGTGTAGCTAACGGATGGCCATATACGTCATTTTCGCCTGTCAGTTTGCATTTGATCAGGCGGTTGAGATATTTGAACTGAAAGTCAGTTAGCAGATGATGGCGGCCGGGTATGAGTAAATACATGCTATGAAGATAATGAATGAGGTGAATTATTGCAGGAGAAGGGCGTTAAAGTAATGAAAAATAAAACAGCCGTTTCGGGGATGAAACGGCTGCTATTGAGGTAAACGTGTTGGAAGAAATAAGGATATTTTTATAAAGCGGCGGTTTGGCGTACTTCGTTGAAAGTATATTGCCTGATTACTTCACCGTTTTCGAATACGGTTTGCAGGAGGTCATCTGCTACGGCGACTTCTGAAGCAGATACTGTTTTGAAGGTGTTATTATCGCGTACCAGGCTGAGTTTGCCGGCTTTTGATTTTTTGAAAGAAGTACGAAGATTACCGGCGGCATCCAGTTCTACTGGCATTTTTTGCACATTTACCGGTTCACCATTTACTACGGCGTAGGCACATTTGAGGGCAAACTCTTGTGTATCGCGGTTTACGCGTTGGAGTAAGGCGCCGCCCATGCCCAGTACCAGGTTTTCCGCGCTGATACCTGCTTGTTTGAGTGCTTCAAAGATGCCTGGTATAGAAGAGTAGCTGATGCCATCGCCTTGTATTACCCTTACCTGTGGTGGGAGTACTTTGAAACCTTTTTCGTTGGTAGTGTGCCCAAATTTTTTCATCAGGATATCAAAAATTTTCAGCAGGGTTTGTATGGGATCGCCGCTGTCGGGGCGGATAACGAGGGTGCCATCTCTCTTTAATATCTGTTCTTTCAAGGCAGTGCCCCAGTATTCTTCACAGGCCCGGAAAATATTGTAGGAGTCAGATACACAGGCGATGGTGCCGGTAGGATACGTGTCCAGTATGTGTTTGAATATCTCCAGTTCTCCGGCTTCGCCTAAAAGGGTTACTACGGAGTGTTCGGTAGCGGGGATAGACAGTCCTGGTGCGGTTGTAGCGCCATAATATCTTTTAGCGAATACGGATCCTGGAATAGTGTCGCTACCAGCGAAGCTGACCAGGTGGGCGCTGCCGCCTATACCGGCGCTTTCTACTGAGCTGGCGCCGCGGAAGCCGAAGTCGTTGAGGACAAAATCGATGCCGGCGAAAGCAGCTGCGCTGGCGGTTTCTTCATAATATTTCTTTACTACTTTTTTAATCTCCCTGGATACAGAAGCTACGGTGCAGGGATACCACACCTGCATGAGCAGTGTTTCGAGGAAGTTGGTGAGCCAGAAACATTCCGGGTCGGTGTTTTCGATGGTCATCAGTACATTTCGTACAGGCACCACCGTACCTTCCGGCACTGCTTTAATGCGGATGGGAAGTTTACCGCTGTGTTTATCGATAATGTATTCAAAGCGGCTGCGATCGAAAACATCGGCGCGGCCAAATACGTCTGTGAGTAAGGCTTCTGCTTCGTCCAGCTTTTCTTTGGTAAATACTTCGCCGGCTAAATATTCTTTCAGAAAGTATTGCAGGCCGTAGAAAACGGTTTCATCGAATTTACCGCCCCTGCTTTCGAGGTAAGAGTAGATGTATTGGGTACCGGGGATATATAATTTGTGGTGGGAGTATTTGTAAGCATCGGCCAGGAGGAGGAGGTTTTCCTTTGTCATAACTTAATATTTTAGTCTTGGTAAGAATATTTTTCCATCAGTTTGGCGAGTAAAGGGAGATGTGTATCTACAATTTCTCCGTTGGTAATTAAGGAGGGTATATCCTTTACATTTACCCACTTTACTTCGGCCAGGTCGTCGCCGGCAGCGGCTATACCGGCTACCAGGTTAGTACTGAACAGGGTGGTAATAATTTTGTTTACTTCGGTGCGATATCGCCAGTCGTCAATCCGCATGGAGGCGACGTATTCCATCTGGCTGATTGACAGTGGGCCACATTCTTCCTGTAACTCTCTGGCAGCGGCCATTTCGTAATCATCGTCTGTTGGGTCGGAAAAACCGCCAGGCAATCTCCATGCGTTTTCGTTGGGCTTGCGGCCTAACAGCAGTTCCTGTTTGTTGTTGCGGAACAGGGCAATATCTACGGTAGCATATACAGACGGGAACAGGTTATAGGTGTTGTATATGATGCCGGCGCGAAACTCTTCTGTGTCAAACACCTTGTCGGATAGGGCTTCCCGCATAGCGGTGGCGTTGTAATCCTTTACCGGAGGCAGTGCTTCGGTGGTATACTTACCGGTGTAATTACCCATGAAGCTATCGCGGCTGCCGTACAACAAAAAGCTTTCGTGTGGAAAGTTGTTGTGCAGCAATTCATCCAGCTTCTGTGACCATACTGCATCGCTTTTCTGATCGCTCAGTGGCAATACGATGATTTCCGGAAACTGTTGTTTGATCATGCGCTCGCGGGTGTAGTAGTCGAGCGGGTTTTTGCGGCTACCCCTTACCGGGCTAACGCCGAGTATGATCAGCACGCGATTGTGCTTTTGTTTCACCTGCCGGATTAGTGCCAGGTGGCCTTCGTGGAGGGAAGGTGTCTGGAAGCGGGCGATAATAACTCCTGTGGGCTTTGTGTTTTGCATATCCGAGCTATTTTGTGTCATTGTTACACAAATGTATGCAGGGAATTTGAAACGGCAAAATATTTATTGTAAAAAATACACAAAATATAATTTGGAATACAGAAATGATAGCATATGATTGGGTTATGTGGTAATACAGCAGTAGGTTTTGCCGAATGAAATTGCTGCCTTTCATTTGTAGGAAGCCTGTTTGTAAAAAGGAGCTTTTACCAACGAGATAATCTTTATAAAATAAAAGAGGCCATTATGGCCTCTTTTATTTTTAAGGAAACGTAAGAAATGCTTTACTATGCGTATTCCTGATTTTATCATGTGCTGTCACTAAATCAAATGTGCTGTAGGCTACAAAAGCACCATCTACCACCATTATAAACCGCATCGTTTTTTTCTGACGGGTAAAATACAAAGCTACCACTTGTTGTCCCATCTTTACTTTATTGGTCATGATGCTATCTGTTCGATGTTGCAATTTCATGGCCCCATATTTCTCCCGCGATGCTTTTATAGAGGAGATCTCATTCACCTCCTGTGGAATTTTTTGAAGGGTAGTGCCAGTGGTGTTGGTCTTCGTACTACTACCTCCGTTGGAAGAAAACGATATTTCCCAGGTTTTGTCATCCAACAACAGGTTGCTGGTTTTCCGGAAATCCGCGCTATCCTTCAAACAATATAGTAGCTCATATCTGACAGGCCGCATGGCGTCTGGATTTATCACAATGGTATCCCAGGAGGTGTAAAGGTGATCCAATATTTTTCCAATGTTTGGAGCAATGCTACAGTTGGATTGTGCAGATACCGTGGAAACAGTAAGGATAAGTGCGACGATGATACAGCTGGTTCGGAACATATGGGTCAATTACAGGGTGTAGAAATAATAGTTTGGGTGGGCAGCTATATCTCAAACGTCATCCCTTCTTTCTTCAACTTAAAATACCGTTCCTCATCAAAGCTGAATAAATTCGCGGGTCTCCCCTGCGATACCTGTTTCTGCTTTTCATTATGCGCAATCAATATTCCGAGGTGATTAATTTTTTTCTGGAAGTTCCGCCGGTCGATAGGCCGGTCCAGCAGGGTTTCGTAGAGCTTTTCCAGGTCTGCGATCGGGAATTTTTTGGCGAGCAGTTCAAAGCCGATCGGTTCGTAGCGGATTTTGTTGCGGAGGCGCTGAACGGCTACATCAATGATGGCGGCGTGGTCAAAGGCCAGTGTGGGCAGGTCTTTGATATTGAACCATTTGGCGTCTTCCGCGTCTGAGCTGGCGGCCAGCTGGAAGTTGACAGGGTTTACCAGGCCGAAGTAGGCAACAGATACGATTCTGCCACGGGGATCGCGGCCGGGTAAGCCGAATGTATACAGCTGTTCCAGGTAGTTGATGTTTACGCCGGCTTCGGTGAGCAGTTCACGGGTAACGGCTTCTTCGAGGGATTCTTCATCCAGCACAAAACCGCCGGGGAGTGCCCAGCTGTGCAGATAAGGCTCTATGGTGCGTTTGATGAGCAGCACCACAATGCCTTCTTTGGGAATATATCCAAATACTACCGCATCTACGGTGAGTTTGATGTTTTGTTTGATCGGCAAGCTTATCTGTTGTTTTACTTGATGTAATGACCTAACTGGGCAGTGTCTTTGTGTAAATTTACGAACAAAGGATTTTTCTGCGGATCAAAAACGATAATAGTGCTTTGTTCCCATATATCCTGGGGGGTAGGCAGTTCTATGATCACTTCCTGGCCGTTGGCGCGGTGGAACAGTAAACTGTCTTTTCCGGCCATATGCCTTTTAAAGTTGTGGCGGTCGAGGAAATCGGTCATTTGTTTTCGCAATTGCAGTACCGAATCATTTAACAGGCTGGACGCGGGTTTGAATTCGCGGTACACATAGGATTTCTCGCTGATCACATCGTAGGCGGATTTGTCGGTGGTATGCTCATCATTACGGGTAGGGTTACACGCAAACAATCCTATGGCGATGGTGAGGAGTGATAATATTTTATTCATGCGTTCAAAACTTTAATGTTCGTAGCAATCATAGTTGCGTTGGCGATAAATTTTGCCATCGCGGAATTCTATGATGGTGCAAATAAATGCTTTCATGATCTGTCCCCGGCGAAATTGTCCGGCATCTACACCTATTTCCCCGGTCCATTTGGCTTCTACCACGAGGGTATTGCCGGATTCCACTACTTTCAGCACGCTGAAGTGTTGGGATTTTAGAATAATTTTATTGGTGGCCATGCTTTCCAGCATGATCTCAAAATTTCGTTGTTTGATCTCATTCGAGAGCTGATTTGGATATTCAGTCTGAATGATATTCGGATGAAAAACCCTGGCAAATTCAACGGGGTCTGTTGAAAAGCTTTCCAACAGCTGGAAATACCGGTATATAAGCGCCAGTTTCTCTTCCATTTAAAGGGATAAATTGAAATATTTTTGAATGACGTAATTATGCGAAAATATACATTTAGAGATAAGAATTACGAATTACGAATTATGAATGACGGATTTGTGGGGAGATTGACTGCGTTTATCTCCCCACAAATCCGTCATTCGTAATTCTTAATTCGTAATTCCTGTAAAGGCGAGTTTGTCTTTATCGTTTGTTTTATCAATGATATTATATACCAGTTTGAGCACGTTCAGGGTACCTTCATAGTTGATCTTACTATTGTTGGTGGCGGTGCTGGTAGAAAAATAAAGAACGGGTATATTTTTTTGATAGAAAGATGCGTGATCAGAGTTGTTGATGCCGGTAGAGTCATATTTCACTGGCAGGTCTTTGCTGGCGGCCTGCTGCAGAATAGCTGCCCATCCGGGAGAGGTACCTGTACCACCGATTTGCAGGGAGGTGCCGGGGTTAAGCTGACCAATACCATCCATATTGATCATGTAGTTTACCTGGGAAAGATTGACGGTGCTATGGGAGGCAAAATATTTGGAGCCGAACAATCCCTGTTCTTTACCGGAAAAAGCAACAATTACGTAATTGTTGTTATGGAGACGGGAACCATTCAGGATACGGGCTATTTCCAGTAAGGCGGCGGTACCGCTGGCATTGTCTTCCGCTTTGGCCGTGGTTTCCCATCCCGGGTAGTCGTAATGGGCACCAATAACGATGGTCCTGGGAGCTTTGTTGTTAATATAGCCGATTACGTTGGTGCCATTACGTTTGATGGCTTTGAAAGCCACCTGCATGTTTACCTGGAAGCTGCCGGCGTCTTCTGCACTCAACTTTTTGCTGATATCACTATTTACCCAAACGGCCGGAATGCCGGTATTGGCGGGGTGTTGCTCCAACCACTTAGTCACTTCTGCAACAGATTCTTTCCCATTATAAAATATAACGCCGGTGGCGCCGGATTTTTCGGCCACCTTTGTTTGATCAAGATATTGTTGCAGCATGGGTTTGTGGTTATCGCTATCCATTTCGGCTACGTTGATAAACCAGATATTATCGGGTTCATTTACCCCTGGCATGGCTTCTCCTTTGGCCGTTTTCTCGGCGCTGAAGGGTAGCGGGAGAAATTGTTTGCCTGCCGGTAACTTATCTTCATTGAGGGTCATGTGGCAGGAGGCTGCCGGTTCGCGGGTTTCTTTTACGGTGAAAGTTTGCAGGAAGCCGTCGTCGCCCATAGGCGTTAGTCCAATTTGCTGCAATTGTGCTGCAATGTAAGTGGCAGCCAGTTGTTCGCCGGGAGCCCCGGTGCTGCGACCGTCCAGCTTATCGCTGCTCAGGTAGTTAATGTGCAATTGTAGGTTACCTATGGTTTTTCTGTCCTCTTTTTTCTGCGCATGCACGTATATGGTTACAACCACCAGTGGTAACAGCCAGGTTATCTTTTTCACAGCAATCTGTTTGGGTGTTGCGGCAAAATTACGAATTACCCACGGGCAATAACGCAATTGACAGCAATTCTTTTGACGATTGTATTGTATTTCAACTAATTATAATATAATGCTTTCGTCTTAAAATAGTCATTCGCCGGTGGGGATTGGCCGTTGGTAAATTCCAAATCGCTATTTTTGCCCCGTTTTAAAAACAAAGTAATGAAAAACACGCCGTTTACTGAGAAACACATTGCGCTGGGCGCCAAGATGGCTGCCTTTGCGGGTTACAACATGCCTATTTCCTACACTGGTATTAACGATGAGCACCAGGCGGTGCGTACAAACGCCGGCGTATTCGATGTAAGCCACATGGGTGAATTTATTTTGAAAGGCGAACATGCCCTGGACCTGATCCAGCGTGTGACCAGCAATGACGCTTCCAAGCTCACTGCCGGAAAAGCGCAATACAGCTGCTTGCCTAACAACGAAGGCGGTATCGTAGATGATCTGCTGGTATATTGCATTGAAGAGAATAAAGTATATATGCTGGTAGTAAATGCCAGCAACATTGAAAAAGACTGGAACTGGATCAGCCAGTTCAACACCAACAATGTGGAAATGCACAACATTTCCGACAAAACCTGTCTGCTGGCCATCCAGGGACCTAACGCTACCAGCATCCTGCAACCACTCACGGAAGTAGACCTGGTAAACATGAAGTACTACACCTTTGCCAAAGGCGTATTTGCCGGCGTGCCTAACGTGGTAATCAGTGCTACTGGTTACACCGGCGCAGGTGGTATCGAAATCTATTTTGAAGATGTAGATGGTGCTGCCAACAAAATCTGGGACGCTATTTTCGAAATCGGTACTCCTAAAGGTCTGAAGCCTATTGGCTTAGGCGCTCGTGATACCCTCCGCCTGGAAATGGGTTTCTGCCTGTATGGCAACGATATCGACGACACTACCTCTCCAATGGAAGCAGGTTTAGGCTGGATCACCAAATTCACTAAACCATTTACTTCCAGCGAATTATTCGCAAAACAAAAAGCAGAAGGCGTTAGCAAGAAGCTGGTAGGTTTTGAAATGGTGGATAAAGGTATTCCGCGTCACGACTACGAAATTAAAGATGCAGCTGGTAATGTGATTGGCCGTGTAACTTCCGGTACCCAATCTCCTTCTATGCAGAAAGCTATCGGTCTCGGCTATGTGAATACCGCTTTCGCTGCACAGGATACTGAAATATTTATTGCCGTTAGGGATAAGGCCCTGAAAGCAAAAGTGGTAAAAGTGCCTTTCCTGAGCTAGGAATAGTATGAATAGCCGGTTAAAGTTGTTAATTTCGGTGCCTGGAAAGTTTTCAGTGCACCGGAATTTTTATATTTTATTACCATATCTATGCCTACTATTCATTTGACTACCGTCATTCATGCCCCGCTGGACAGGGTTTTTGACCTGAGCCGGAGCATTACGCTGCACAAGCGAAGTATGTCGCACCGACAGGAGGAAGCGATAAAAGGCCGTACCAACGGACTGATATCTTATAATGAAACCGTCACCTGGAAGGCAAAGCATCTGGGTAAAGTAAGGGAGCTGACTACTAAAATTACCGCCATGCGTCAGAATGAGTTTTTCTGTGATGAGATGACGGCCGGTGATTTTACCCACATGAACCATGAACATCATTTTAAAGAAATCGGCAATGGTACCGTCATGATTGATATCATGGAATTCGGAACGCCTTATGGCTGGTTCGGACGGGTATTTGAGCGGTTTTATTTGTGTAAGTATATGACTAAGCTCCTACAGGAGCGTAATAGTGCCATTAAGGATTATGCAGAGAGTGAAAAGTGGAGAGTAATCCTTGATTAAAGTTAAAAGTAACTGAATGACAGAAAGCAACAAACCCAGCCTGGAAGTATGTTTATCTCCGGCTTTATTACATTTGTTTGATGTAAAAAACAGTATTGTCGTTATTATCGATGTACTGCGCGCTACTTCTACCATCTGTACCGCGCTTTACAACGGCGCCTCCAGGGTAATACCCGTAGCCAGTGTAGAAGAATGTGTGAATATTGGTCGTGCTATTGGCGGCATTACCGCCGGCGAACGCGATGGAAAAGTCGCGGAAGGCCTGGTACACGGCAACTCCCCTTTTGAATATCCCCGTGATTTCGTGGAAAATCAAACCCTGGTACTCACTACCACCAATGGCACCAAACTGCTGCATATGGCCAAAGATGCCATCCAGATTATTACCGGTTCTTTCCCGAATATCAGTGCCGTTTGCGAGTACCTCATCTCACAAAATAAAAATGTTATCCTCGGTTGTGCTGCCTGGAAAGACCGTATAAACATGGAAGATACCCTTTTTGCCGGCGCCGTGGTAAGCCGTATTAAGGAACATTTCGACGTTAACTGCGATTCTGCGATTGCCGCAGAAACGCTCTATGAAAGCGCCAAAGGCGATATCTATACCTTTATGAAACAAGCCTCCCACTACCAACGCTTAGCAAAGTATGGGCTGGAAAAAGATATTCATTACTGTCTCACCCCGGATGGCGCCAATGTGCTGCCATTGTTCAGGGATGGGGAACTGATTGCCGGGTAGTTAGTCTTATTCAGGATTAAACTGATTAGACTGATTTTTTTTGATAATATTTTTGATTTGGAAGATTAGCGAAGACTGATGTGGATATCCGCATCTATCTTCGCTAATCTTTTAAAAAATGTAATCAGTCTAACCAGTTTAATCCTGATCAACACAATATCAGCACAGCGGGTCGATGGATAAAATAGGTTTTGTATTGGACATTTTATGCTTGCTGTGCCTGTTCCCGGAATTGTTGCGGCGCCAGGCCTGCATTTTTTTTAAAGAAGCGGTTAAAATAGGCAGGATCCTCAAAACCAATCTGGTAGCCTATTTCCTTAACACTGAGCGTGTCCGTAAATAACAAGCGTTTGGCTTCCAGTAATATTCTTTCTTTAATGAGTGTGCCAGCGGTTTTACCGGTGAGCTTTTGTACCAGGGTATTTAGTTGCTGAGGCGTGATATGTAACAGGGAGGCGTAATCCTGTACCGCATGCTTTTCATGAAAATGTTGGTGCAACATCTTTTTGAATGTTAGTAGTTGTGTTTGCGCAATGCCTGGTTGCAGATGCGTTTCCTGCAGGTGTTGTTTCCGGATGCGCAATATTTCCAGGAGTATTACGCGGATGTAGGAAAACAGGATATCTGCGGCACCATTGGCAGCCATGTTATATTCCTGGAGGGCCAGCGTCATCAGGGTATGCAAGCGGGTGTATTCTTCCGGTTGTAGTTCAATCACCGGGTAGGCCTGGAGATTATCGAACAGGAAGTGGGCGTATAGTTGATTATCCGGATCATTGCCACTACTGAAAAAGGGGGTATTGAATTTCAGCGAAAATCCGCGGCAACCGGTTTTCCGTACCAGTTCATGCACCTGCTCCGGCGACAACATAAATACTACCGGACCTTTGAAGGGGTAGGCGGTAAAATCGATATGATGAATGCCTTCGCTTTCATTCAGCAACATGATCTCATAATAATCGTGACGATGAGGATATTGCCGCGTCATAATTTTCCCTTCTTCGTTGATGCCGGATACCAGCACATCTTCCAGCTGTGACGGGATGTTGACGGTTACACCATCATGGATACGGTGAGAAGGAATATGTTTTTGTTGCATGTTTAAATGTACAAGTAATTGTATGGAATGTCCATTGAGACGCCTCCGGCGCCGGCTTACTTTTGTGGTGTAAAATTAATGATTATGCCAGACGATACCTCAAGAAGAAAATGGATTAAACAAAGCACCCTCGCCATGATGGGCTTGCCTGTGCTGTTTAAAAATGCTTATATTCTCCCCGGAAACGACAAAGTAACTACTATGAAACATTATCTCTGCACCACCTGCGGGGTGCAATATGAAGCCAGTGAGCAAGCGCCGGAACATTGTCCTATTTGTGAAGATGACCGCCAGTATGTGAATCCAGGTGGTCAAAGCTGGACTACCCTGGAGCAGGTACAGCAAACCCATAAGAATATTATAGAGTTGGTAGCACCTAATTTGTATGCTATTTACAGCACCCCTGATTTTGCGATCGGGCAACGGGCGCATTTGCTCATTACGCCCGGTGGAAATATTCTCTGGGATTGTATTGCTAACCTCGACGCCTCTACGATTAAAATTATACAGCAACTGGGTGGCATTAAAGCCATTGCCCTCTCCCATCCGCATTATTTTTCTACGATTGTGGAATGGAGCCATGCTTTTGGTAATATCCCGGTGTATGTACACCAGCTGGATGCGGAGTGGTTGCAACGCCGCGATGACGTGATTAAACTATGGTCCGGCCATGAATTGCCTTTATGGGATGGTATCAAACTGGTATTATGTGGCGGGCATTTCCCCGGCGCCAATGTGCTTTATGCACCAGCGGGAAAAGGCATGCTGCTGGTAGGTGATGTTATCCAGGTGTCGTCCGACCGGAAAACCGTATCGGTGATGTACAGTTATCCCAATAATATTCCTTTATCTGCCCGGGAAATTAATACGCTACATGCAGCCATAAAGCCGCTGGCATACGACGCCATGTATGGTGCTTTTGGTAAATATATTAAAACCGGTGCGCAGGCAGCGGTGGATTTTTCGTTAGAGAGATATCTGCAGCGAATTAAATGATTGATAAACAGGCATCTATATTTGCAAAAAAAGATGCTGGAAAAATCCCGCTTCCCCGCCATGGCAAACGGGGAGCGGTTAATGCGTTCTTAATGTGTTGACTGCGGGTAATTAGAAAATTTCTGCTTACTTTTGTGGATTGCCTTTTTATCAGCTATTAAGTTTTTTTGATCTATCTATTAACCCTTTTGCTGATAATAAAAAGCGGGCAACAACGTATAGTATGTCGCTACCCCATTTGCTAAAATATGTTTACAACAACGGCACTGATGAAGTGATCCGCAGGGGGAAGCGTATTTTTTCGGCCGGGGGCGTTGAACTCATCGAGGCAGACCCGGTACTGAAATCAGCTACCTTCCGCGTAAAGAGCGACACACACGCCAACTACTACCGTGTTTCTATCAGTAAATATGGAGAAACAACCGGTATGTCCATCCGGTGTCAATGCCCATACAACCTGGGTGACATCTGCCGGCACGAAGCAGCCGCACTTTTCCAGCTCCAGGAAATGCTGGATAAAAACCATTTCGAGAGCTTCGACACACAATTTGATCAGCAGCATACGCTGATTAAAATGAAGTCTATCGATATAAAATCCATCAAACTGCTTACCTCCGGCGCTATTCTGGCCGAAGCAGAAGAAATCGCCAAAAAGCATCCCGCTAAAATCATTGCAGCGAAAGATGAAAAGGTAGAAGCCCTGCTGAAGGTCAACGGAGCCGAATTTCCCCTGATCATTCAGCGGAATGAGGAACGCTTCTTTGATACGCATTGCACCTGCGATGAAACGGATCATGCCCTCTGTGTGCATAAAACCACCCTCTTCCTACAGTTACTGCAGAAAAACGGTCCGTTTTATTTCGATACCCTCCGTAACTGGGATAAAGAGAAAAACAAACTCCTCTCCCTCTATGGTTACTCCCTTTCAGATGATCTGAACGGGAAATTTGCTTTCTCCTACATGGATGGTAAGCCATTTCTCCGTGTACTGGATCCGTCCATTAAACGCGTAGATGGCGCCGCCGCAGGCCGACAGCCCGTGACCGCGCCACCACCACCGGAAGAAACCATTACCATCACCCAACGATTGGCAGCCGTATTCAATGCCAACGAATCGTTGTACCCTTACTTTAAAATAGACCTGGTTAGCGGCGAAATAAACGAAGAACAAAACGCCTTCGTATCCCTCGCCAGCAAACTGGATCTGACCAAATACGTAGACTTCTACCAGTACAAGGAAAAAGACAGGGAACTCATAGCGCCTATACGAAAATTACAAGGCAGCGAAGTGAGCAAATTCCTCAGCAAAAACTCTCCTTTTGCCGGCATCTGGGAAAATATTACGCACGAAAATGCGGAAGAACTCCCTACCGAAACAAAAGAACTGATGCTGGAATACCTGCATCCCAAACTCGCCAAATTGTTCCCGCAACTGGCCGAGCACGGACTGGTATTTGCCTTGTCTAACCGGCAAGCCTTCAAAACAAAGAACTTACAACTGCTGCAAATAGGCGCCGAACGCCTGAAGCTGGTCATCAAAACCAATACCGGCGACACGAACGTGGAAGTAAACTGCTTCGTAAACATTGAAGGAGAACTGGTGAATGTAGCGGATAACGAATGGGATAGCCCCCTGATGTTCCTCTACAAACAGGTGATCTACTTGTTCGAAAGCCCACAGGATGCCCTGCACGTAGAACTCTTCAGACAAAACGGGAAACTACGTGTGGCCAACAAAGAATGGCCGGCCTACCTGAAAGATTACCTGCTGCCATTAAGCCGGCAGTACGATATCCAGTTCGACAAAGAATTGCTGGCCGAGGTAGATGATATCACCCCCGAACCCCGCGTATTCCTGAAAGAACTGGGCGAAACCTTTATCATACAACCTGGCTTCGCTTACCGCGGGCAGGAAGTAGAATGGAACGATGAAAGCAAAATCACCGTCCAGGAAGGCAACAAAGTACTCATCATTCACCGTAACAAAGATGCGGAAGAAGCATTTGTAGCTAAACTCCGCACCTTACATACCAACTTCGCACAGCACGATAACCACAACTATTTCTATCTGCGCGCCAAAGAAGCCCTGAAGAACAACTGGTTCTTCCTCTTCTTCGACGCCCTGAAAGAAATGAACGTGCGCGTATTTGGCTTCGATAACCTGCGTAACTTCAAATTTAGTTCGCATAAACCGGTTACCAACCTGCAAATCAGCTCCGGCATCGACTGGTTTGATGCACAGATCGAAGTATTATACGGTGATCAGAAAGTAAGTATCAAGGATATTAAAAATGCGCTGGCCAACAAACAAAACTATGTTCAGCTGGCAGACGGCTCCCTGGGCCTCCTGCCGGAAGAATGGCTGCGTAAATATTCCCTGCTCTTCAAAGTAGGTGAAGAAAGAGATAAAGGACTTAAACTCAGCAAATACAACTTCAGCGTAATTGATGAACTCTATGAGTTTATTGATGATGAAGCCGTAGTTTTAGAACTGGAACAAAAGCGCCGCAAACTGCTGCAGTTCGATGAAATCCGCAACATTGCGCTGCCGGAGAACCTCAAGGCTACGCTGCGTCCTTACCAGGAAAGCGGCTTCCAATGGCTCAACTACCTCGATGACATCAAATGGGGCGGTATCCTCGCAGATGACATGGGGTTGGGTAAAACCATCCAGGCCCTCACTTTCCTGCAGTACTACAAAAACAAGAATGGTGGTAAAACCATGGCGTTGATAGTTTGCCCTACCACGCTGATTTACAACTGGGAAAATGAAATAAAGAAATTCACACCAGATATCAAACATCATATCCACCACGGCCCGGCGCGGCTGAAATCGTCTGAAGAGTTGGTGAAATTTGATGCCATTATTACTACCTACGGCACCTTGCGTAGCGATATTCAACTGCTCATGAAAGTGGAGTTCGACTACGTGATCCTTGATGAATCACAAGCTATTAAGAACCCGCAATCCAAGGTTACCAAAGCGGCGCAACTCCTGCAAACCAGGAACAGACTGGCGCTCAGCGGTACACCTATGCAGAATAATACCTTTGATATCTATGCTCAGATGAACTTCCTGAATCCGGGTATGCTCGGTAGCGTTGACTTCTTCCGCAACGAATTTGCTACGCCTATCGATAAATTCCAGGATGAAGAAAGAAAAGAACACCTGCGTAAACTGATCTATCCGTTTATTCTTCGTCGTACCAAAGAACAGGTGGCGAAAGATCTGCCGGAAAAAATAGAAACCGTGATCTTCTGCGAAATGGACGCGGAGCAACGTCATATTTATGATGCCTACCGCAACACCTATCGCTCTAAGATCCTTGGTGTTATTGAAGATCAGGGTATGGAACGTTCCCAGCTCACCATCCTGCAAGGTTTGATGAAGCTGCGCCAAATCTGCGATTCCCCTGCTATTCTCAACGATACAGAGCAGTATCCGAATCACTCTGTGAAGCTGCATGAGCTCACCCGTGAAATATCGGAGAACATCGGTAACCACAAAGTGCTGATCTTCTCTCAATTCCTGGGTATGCTGGGCCTGATCCGCGACCGGATGCAACACCTCAAAATTCCTTACGAATACTTTGATGGTAGCACCTCCACCGTTGACAGGGAAAAAGCGATCCAGAACTTCCAGCACAACGATGAGTGCCGCGTATTCCTGATATCGCTGAAAGCCGGTGGTGTGGGTCTGAACCTCACCGCAGCCGACTACGTGTACATCGTAGACCCATGGTGGAACCCGGCTGTAGAACAACAAGCCATTGACCGTACACACCGTATCGGGCAAACGAAAAATATTTTTGCTTACCGCATGATCTGTAAAGACACTGTGGAAGAGAAAATATTGCAGTTGCAGGAACGCAAGAAATCATTGGTGAAAGAGATTATTTCCGATGATAGTGGTTTTGTGAAGAAGCTGACGAAAGAAGATGTGTTGTATTTGTTCAGTTAGTGAATAGTACATAAATAAGTGAAAAGGGGCGCTAACAGCGCTCCTTTTTTATGCCCCTACCCCTCTGGGAAAATTGTCCATGTGATAGCGCCAATCCTGCATGGCGTACCTGGTTGTTTTGGGCCAATTTTGTGCTATCAATAACAACGACTTAAAATCTTCACCAGTAAAAACTTAAAAACATGGCACGATTAACTGCATTAAATCCCGACACCACTACCGGTAAAGCCAAAGAATTATTTAACGCCGTACAAGGCAAACTCGGCGTAGTTCCCAATATGATGCGCACAATGGGCAATTCTCCTGCCCTGCTGAATGGATATCTCCAACTAAGTGGAGCACTTGGCGGCGGAACGCTGGGCGCCAAAACAGGCGAACTGATTGCCCTGGCGGTGGGAGAAAGTAATAGCTGCGACTACTGCCTGTCTGCCCACACTTTTATAGGGGCTAACCTGGTAAAAGTTGACGCCGGCACGTTAACTGACGCCAGAGAAGGGAAAGCCGCAGATGCTAAAACCCAGGCTATCCTTCAATTTGCCCAAAAGCTGGTGAGCAAAAATGGTCGTGTGAGTAATGACGACCTGGAAGAAGTGAAAGCAGCAGGTGTAACAGAAGGTGAGATTGGTGAAGTAATAGGACATGTAGGATTAAATATCCTGACCAATTATTTTAATCATACCGCTGAAACGGAAATAGACTTTCCTCCGGTAGCTGCGCATGCTACAATAGTTTAAATTTACGGATGTAAATAAGCAGGTGAAAGTGCACGCACCTGCCTATTACTAAACTAACCAGTATTATGGACACGTCTACGGCCTATACACTTACAGATCCGGCTACAGGAAACCTTGCGCTGAAGCTATTCTCCTTTGAGAATAACAATCACTTTGACCATGTGCAGCGTAATAATTACTATTCGGTGATTTGGATACACCAGGGAAGTGGAAAATTGAAATCAGATTTTTCAGCGTATGATTTTGGAGATAATAACCTGTTGGCATTCGCTCCTTATCAGCCGTTTATGTTGTGTACCACTTCCCAACTGACTGGTATCGCATTGCAATTTCACCCTGATTTTTTCTGTATTCATATGCATCATAAAGAGGTATCCTGCAATGGTGTGTTATTTAATAATATTTACCAGGCGCCTTATGTGAAAGTGGATAGCGCTGCTGCCGCTACTTTCAATATGATTATTGAACAAATGAAGCTGGAGATGAAACACAAGGAATTAGCGCAGTATGATGCCCTTATCTCCTATCTCAAAATATTCCTGGTAACCGCTTCCAGGTTGAAAATTCAGCAGCAGGAGGAGTTGAATTTACTTTCGGATAGCCAGTATAAAGAACCCCTTATATTACAACAACTGAAAGATGCGATTGAAGGCAATTTTAAAATGAAACACAGTGCCGGCGACTATGCCGCACTGCTTAATATTTCTACGAAGGCCCTTGGCCGTATTACCAGGACCCATTTCAATAAAACCATTACGCATCTCATTGCTGAACGTATTATTGTAGAAGCCAAAAGAGAGCTGTATCTGACGAATAAGGCGGTAAAGGAAATTGCTTTTGAGCTGGGGTATGAAGATGAGTTTTATTTTAGCCGCTTCTTTAAGGCGAATACGGATGTGTCGCCGCAGCTGTTTCGTAATACGGTGGGTTTTGGACGCGCTGAGACCGCATAAAAAAAGGAGCGATTGGTATCGCTCCTTTTTTTATGCACATAAACTAACAATCAGTTTTGGTAGCCCTATGGCCACCGCTATTCCGTAAGCCAGATCCAGCCAGAAGAAAGAGCCCAGCGCACCTATCATAATTAATCCCGCAACAGGAACGGCCAGTATTTTAAGCCATATCGGTGTATCTTCCCCATGCCAGAGGGTTTGCCACATGCTTTTTGCATCGCCGAGGCTGGGAAAAGAATGCATGGCAATGCTAACGCCGAGGTATAATAAGATATAATCGAAGATGGTGCCGGACTCAAATTGCACTATCGGGATGACCGCCGGAAAAGCAATGATGAAGCCCAGGATGGTGTTGACGAAAAATGGTCCTATACTGATCATCAGTTGATGTACAGGGTTACGTGGTATTTCGTGAATCACATATCCGGCAGGATTAGCGACCTGGAAATATTTTACCTCAAATATGGCTACGCCGAACAAACGGCAGAAAAGCTGGTGTGCAAATTCATGTACAATTACACCCGGAAAGGTGATGACGGTGATAAGGATACCGGGAACAAAAAACATATTGATAAATTTTTGAGTTTTGGGGAGATGATTACCGGTAACTGATTTTACCACTGAAGATGCCTGCCATTTCCGCAATGGTGGCAGAGTCTGCATCTGGCATCGTTTTCATTTTTGTAAATAGCTGGTCCCGCTCCTTCGGTTTGTTATTGAAGTGGTCGGCTACCGCCAAGGTATATACGCTGGATGCTGCATCTGGATTGAGCTCATAGGCGATGAGGGCTTTTTGGAGCGCTTCCTTATCGTGTTTCTGTTTTAACAGTGTTTTTGCGATTCCGGCAATGGCATAATGTGCTTCTGCATTTTGCTTCAGCAGGTCTTCGCAGAGCTTTATGGATTCATCATATTTTTTCTCCTCTCTATAAGTATTGGCCAACCATAAGGAGGCGAAACGGAAATCCGGGTGATCCTTCACCAATTTACTAAACAGGCTATCCGCCTGGGTATAGTTTTCCTGATTGAAAGCACTTCTGCCTAACATAAAAGCAGCGCAGGGATCTTCCGGATGTTTGGTACAATAGGTGGTCAGTTGTTGATGATATACCGGATTACTTTCTGCGATCTGGCTAATAGAAGCGGAGAAAGCAGTATCGTGTAAACGATAATACTGAAAAACGCCCATGGCAGCATTGGCCTCTTCAATCAGCTCCTTGTTATCACTTTTTTTATCGGCCATGACTGTCAGCATGCTGTCTACTTCTACTAAATTATCACTTTGTATGGCCGCAATCAGATAGTGTGCGCCAGCTTCAAAGTTGTTGGGAAATTCCTGCAACACTTTCGCCAGTAGCTTTTTCTCCGTAATATAATGATGTGTTTTTTCCGCTTTGAGCGCCCGCTCATAGGTGACCCCTGCTTTGAGGTATTTAGGCAAATTATACCCGGAAATTAAAAAGAGCAGTGCTACACCAACGGCTCCCCATTTTACACTGTTCAATACCGGGTAACGACTAAATTGTTTCCTGCATTCTTTACAAAGCGGTGTCAGATAGCCCGGCTCGGTTTCGGGATTATTACAATTATGACAACCTGGTTTTGGGGCTGGTGTCGATGATAAGGCATTCACTTCATCCATAGAAAAATAGGTTTAGGTATCGGGAATGGGTATACTACAATTGGACGCCAAGGTAGGAAAACACTTTCATTTCTGCATACACCCTACCATTTCTGCATGGTTTCGGGAACCGTACTGCGAACCCTATCTCCCGAAATTATTATTTAAATAACTGATAATCAATTGTATAAGATAAAATAAAACCCCGTTACGGCATACTGGCACTCCGCTGGCATTACCCCATTTGTATCAAAAACAAATTGATCCATATGCTACCAGACTCGAAAATCTCTCAACTGATAGGTTCGCAGATACCAGGGGTAACTTTCCCGGCAGAGCAACAAGTTCCCGCAAGAGGTTCCATCAGTAAAGTGATTCACACCTTTGCTGACTATACCGGCCGGATGATACGTAATGAACAATTACATGAGGTGAAGCGTTGCTTTCATGTAGCCGGTGTGCTGTATCATAATGGAAGTAGTGCCTTGCGGAACGCCATCGAAAGTGCATTTATGTACACGTTGTCCCCCCTGATCTGTGGAAAGCATAAGGAATTACTACCGCTGTCGCTGAAGAATGTAAGGATCCAGCATTTACAAACAATCGCTATATAAAACACTTTTTATGATGATGACTATTCTTTTGGTATTGGCAGGACTGGCCTGCTTTGCTGTATTCTTCAAATCGGTAGACTATTTCGAAAAGATCTAACACAATTATTATGACTGCATTATTTGTTTTATCGCTTTTCGTTTTCGGCTACATGGTATATGTACTGTTGAAACCTGAAAAGTTCTGATTGGGGTAGCAACTCCCATGCCTATACGCAACGCTTTTTAACTAACTATAGCAATGACAACAGACATTTTAGGCGTAATTGCCACCTACGGCATCACGCTGTTACTCGCCTGGCCTCTCTCCAGGTACATCGTAAAAGTATTCAGGGGTGAGCGGACCTGGTCCGACTTTATGGCGCCACTGGAACGCCTCTTCTTCAAAATATCCGGTATCAATCCCAAAGAGGAAATGAACTGGAAAGACCACATGAAAGCCTTGCTGACAATCAATCTCGTGTGGTTTGTATATGCTTTCTTCGCTTTAATGTTCCAGGATAAACTGCCCCTGAACCCGGATGGAAACCCCGGCCAGTCGGCAGATCTGGCGTTTAATACCGCCATCAGTTTCGTGGTAAACTGTAACCTTCAACACTATTCCGGCGAAACCGGGGTGACCTACTTCACACAATTATTTGTACTGGCCTTCCTGCAGTTTGTAAGTGCTGCAACTGGTATTGCCGCACTGGTAGTAGTGTTTAAGGCCATGAAGGAAAAAACCACTACTAAGCTGGGTAACTTCTGGGATATTTTCCTGAAAACCATTACCCGTATCCTGTTACCGCTCAGTATTGTTATTGCACTCATCTTTATATTCAATGGTATGCCTGCCAGCTTCGCCGGTAAAGATACCGTGGTGACCATGCAGGGCGATACCGTGAACGTATCCCGTGGTCCTGTAGCTGGATTTGTGGCCATTAAGCACCTGGGAACTAATGGTGGTGGCTTCTTTGGCGCCAACTCTGCCCACCCACTGGAAAATCCTAACTACGTTACCTGGATGACCGAAATGGTGGCGCAGGTAGTACTGCCTATTGCCATGGTATTTGCGCTGGGCTTGTTTATACAGAAAAGGAAATTCGCCAACGTCATATTCGGGATCATGACAATCGGTATGATTTGTTTATTGATCCCATCGATGCAGCAGGAAATGGCGGGTAACCCGGCCATCGCCAAAATGGGCATTCACCAGTTGACGGGGGCCATGGAAGGTAAGGAGGTGCGATTCGGCGCCGCCGCCACCGGTTATTGGAGTACCGTTACCACTATTATCTCCACCGGTTCCGTATGCGGATGGCACGATAGCACCATGCCGATGACCGGTTTGATGCAGCTCCTGGGTATGATGCTGAACTGCCTGTATGGTGGTTGTGGCGTAGGTATCCTGAACTACTACATCTACATTATTATCGCGGTATTTATATCCGGACTCATGGTAGGCCGTACACCGGAATTCATGGGCCATAAACTGGAAGCGAGGGAAGTAAAGATTGCGGCAATTATTACGCTGTTATCACCTTTCCTGATCCTGGCAGGTACTGCGTTATCCTCTTATATGTTATCGCATCATCCGGATGTGAACTGGGCGGTGAAGCCAACGGCATGGCTAAACAACCCCGGTTATCACGGATTCTCGGAGATGCTGTATGAGTATACTTCTGCTAATGCCAATAATGGTTCTGGTTTTGAAGGTTTGGGAGATGGTAACGTATTCTGGAACGTTTCTACCGGATTTGTGCTGATCCTCGGCAGGTTCCTGCCCATTATAGGACCAGTGGCAATTGCAGGTTTGATGGCATCCAAGAAATACATCCCTGAATCTGCCGGTACGCTGAGAACAGATTCACTCACTTTCGGAGCCATGACATTTGCGGTAATCGTTATTCTCACTGCCCTGTCTTATTTCCCGGCACTGGCCCTGGGTCCTATCGCAGAGTATTTTTCCCTGTAATTTTTTAATGACTGACTACCATGAAGCATGATAATAAATTGTTTCCGAAAGAGCTGGTGATGGAGAGCCTGAAACAGTCGTTCGTGAAACTGAATCCAAAACTGATGATTAAAAACCCGGTGATGTTCACCGTGGAAGTAGGTACCGCTGTAATGCTGATAGTAGCACTGTATGCCATCTTTACCGGCAGCCGTGAACAGGGCAGTGCTGCTTACAACGTAGCTATTTTTGTAGTGCTTTTCCTCACCGTGTTATTTGCCAACTTCGCAGAAGCCATTGCAGAAGCGCGTGGTAAAGCACAGGCAGAAAGTCTCCGTAAAACGAGAGAAGAAACACCAGCGAAAAAAATAGAACTGATCGGTGAAATATTCACCAACGAAATTAAAATCGTTTCTTCTGCTTCCCTGCGTAAAGGCGACATCTTTGTATGTGAAGCCGGGGATATTATTCCGGCAGATGGAGAAATAGTGGAAGGCCTCGCCAGCATCGATGAATCGGCCATTACCGGCGAAAGCGCCCCGGTGATCCGTGAAGCCGGTGGTGATAAATCAAGTGTGGTAGGTGGTACCAAAGTATTATCCGATCACATTAAAGTAAGAGTAAGTACCGAAGCCGGTGAATCTTTCCTGGATAAAATGATTGCCCTCGTAGAAGGCGCCAGCAGACAGAAAACACCGAATGAAATTGCGCTGACGATCCTGTTAGCCAGCTTCACCCTGGTATTTATCATCGTGTGCGTAACGCTGAAACCTTTTGCAGACTATGCCCAAACGCCTATCACCATTGCCGCATTCATTTCTTTGTTTGTGTGCCTGATTCCAACTACCATTGGAGGTTTGTTATCAGCCATCGGGATAGCAGGTATGGACCGGGCTTTGCGTGCCAACGTGATTACTAAATCCGGTAAGGCCGTAGAAACCGCCGGAGATATAGATGTGCTGTTGCTTGATAAAACAGGTACTATCACCATTGGTAACCGTAAGGCTACTAACTTCTACGCTACCAATGGTGTTTCCAACGAAGAATTTATTCGTCTCTGTGCACTCAGCTCCTTATCAGATGAAACGCCGGAAGGTAAATCCATCGTGGAACTGGCAGGTAAAGAGGTAGTGAATAAATTATCGGTGAGCGGCGCCAGCCTGGTGAAATTCACCGCCGAAACCCGCAGCAGCGGTATTGACCTCCCTGATGGTAACCGCATCCGTAAAGGTGCTTACGACGCTATCAGACGCCTCGCTGAGAAAGAAGGGTACACCTTCCCTGCCGAAACCCTGGCAAAAGTAGAAGCCATTTCTAAAGATGGTGGTACGCCGCTGGTAGTATCGCTCAATAGTAAAGTTCAGGGCGTTATTGAACTGCAGGATATCATCAAACCCGGTATCAGCGAACGTTTCGACCGTTTGCGTAAAATGGGTGTGAAAACCGTAATGGTGACCGGTGACAACCCGCTGACCGCGAAATTTATTGCCAATAAAGCAGGTGTGGACGACTTCATCGCAGAAGCCAAGCCGGAAGATAAAATGAGCTATATCCGCAAGGAGCAAAACGAAGGCCGCCTCGTAGCCATGATGGGCGACGGTACCAACGATGCCCCTGCCCTCGCCCAGGCCGATGTAGGAGTAGCCATGAACAGCGGTACCCAGGCGGCTAAAGAAGCCGGTAATATGGTGGACCTGGACAATGACCCTACCAAGCTGATTGAAATAGTGGAAATCGGTAAACAGTTGTTGATGACACGCGGTACCCTTACCACCTTCTCTATTGCGAATGACGTGGCGAAGTATTTTGCGATTGTTCCTGCCTTGTTTGTGGCGTCTATACCCGCTTTGCAAGGTATTAACATCATGAAACTGCATAGTCCTGAAACCGCCATTTTGAGCGCCGTTATTTTCAACGCCATCATTATACCGTTGTTGATTCCATTGGCATTGCGTGGTGTGGCTTACAAGCCTATCGGCGCCAGCGCCCTGCTCCGCAGAAATCTGCTGATCTATGGTGTAGGTGGTATTATTGCTCCTTTCATCGGTATCAAGTTGATTGATATGTTGATGGCGCTGTTCATGTAATTCTAAATGATAAAAATTTAAAGAGATGAAAAAGTATCTTTTGCCTGCTATAAAACTCACTTTAATACTGGTAGTACTGTTGGGTGGAATATATCCTTTGTTCCTGGCAGGCGTGGCCAAAATGGCTCCTGGTGGTGGTGATGGCATAAAGGTGATGCGGAATGGGAAAGTAGTGGGTTACGAAAATATTGCGCAGAAATTTTCTGATGATAAGTACTTCCAGCCCCGTCCATCTACTGTGGATTATAATGCTGCCAGTTCCGGTGGCTCCAATAAATCAGCTGGTAATCCCGACTATTTGAAAACAGTACAGGAAAGAATAGACAGCTTTATGGTGCATAACCCGGATGTAAAAAAATCCGATATCCCTGCGGAACTGGTTACCGCTTCTGCCAGCGGTCTTGACCCGCACCTCAGTCCGGAAGCGGCTTATGTACAAATACCACGTGTTGCCAAACACAGAGGTATTTCAGCGGATCGCCTGAAGCAACTGGTGGATGCCAACACCAAACCACCTGTACTGGGGGTATTGGGAGTAGCTACTGTTAATGTGTTAAAATTGAATATCGCGCTCGATGAGTTGAAGTAAGTTGAGCGCTGTCCTCTTATTCCTGTCACCTGTGAATATCCTATGATTAACTATCTTGCCTGGCAATTCGTCGCAGCGAATTGCCAGTGTTAACAACACCAGCTACCTATATTTTAAAAGTCAACTTGAAAGATGAAAAAAATTCTATTACTGGCCGGCGCGCTGGCAGCAGCTATTACTATGTTTGCCCAGGACGCTCCGAAAACAGACAACGACAAAAGCAAAAGTAAAATTACATTCTCCGGGTACGCCGAGGCGTACTATAGCTACGATCTGAATCAGCCGGAGAACCACACCAAGCCGGGATTTCTGTACAACTATAATCGTCATAATGAGCTGAATCTGAACCTGGCCATGGTAAAGGCTAATTATACTTCCGATCGTGTACGCGCTAACGTAGGCCTGATGGCTGGTACCTACCCGCAATACAACCTGTCGTCAGAACCTACCCTGATGCAGTATGTATACGAAGCCAACGTCGGTATTCGTGTAGGCAAAAACGTTTGGATTGATGCAGGGGTGATGCCATCGCATATTGGTTTTGAAAGCGCTATCGGGAAAGACTGCCCTACCCTCACCCGCAGCATTATGGCGGAGAATACGCCTTATTATGAAACCGGCGCAAAAGTAACCTGGACGCCTAACGACAAATGGACTTTCGCCGCCATGTACCTCAATGGATGGCAGCGGATCAAGCGCGTAGATGCCAACCAAACCCCTAATTTTGGTACACAAATCACCTTTAAACCATCGGATAAAATATTACTGAACTGGAGTACCTACATCGGTAATGATCTCCCGGACAGTACCCGCCAGATGCGCTATTTTAATGATGTTTATGGTACCTTTAATATATCGGAAAAATTTAGTCTTACTGCCGGATTTGACTTTGGACTGCAACAAAAAGCGAAGGGATCTTCTGATCTGAACAACTGGTACAGCCCAATTATCATCGGTAAGTATGCGTTTACTAAAAAGTTTGCCATGGCGGCCCGTGTAGAACATTACAATGATCAACATGGCGTAGTCATTAACACCGGCACAACAAACGGTTTCCAAACAACCGGCTATTCACTGAACCTCGACTTTACCCCGGTGGATAATGTGATGTTCAGACTGGAAGGAAGAACATTTGATGGGAAAGACAAAACCTTTATGAAGGGCACAGAATTGAAGAATACCAATACCGCCATCACCGCCTCACTGGCAGTATGGTTCTAAGCACCTCATATGACAGATAAAGAACACTCGGTACAGCATTTTCTTAACCTGGCCAATCGCGCCGGCAGAGGTAAGTTTAAGATTTACATTGGCATGAGTGCTGGTGTGGGAAAAACCTATCGCATGTTGCAGGAAGCACATGCCATGTTGAGAAATGGGGTAAACATCCAGATTGGTTACATTGAAACACATGGGCGTGCGGAAACGCATGCCCTGCTGGATGGGTTGCCCCAAATACCCCGCAGACAGGTATTTTACAAAGGGAAAATGCTGGACGAGATGGATCTCTCCGCTATATTACTCCTCGCCCCCGAATGGGTAGTAGTAGATGAATTGGCCCACAGCAACATCCCCGGTTCAAAAAATGAAAAGCGCTGGCAGGATGTGGTAGACCTGTTGAATGCGGGTATTAATGTGTTGTCTGCCGTAAACATCCAGCACATTGAAAGCATTAACCAGGAAGTGAAATCTATTACCGGCGTGGAAGTGCAGGAACGTATCCCTGACCTGATATTGCAGATGGCCGATGAAGTAGTAAATATTGACCTGACAGCAGACGAGCTAATTACCCGTTTGAAAGAAGGTAAAATTTATGATCGTTCCAAAGTAGATAGTGCCCTGAGTAATTTTTTTCAGGCAGATAAAATCCTGCAACTGCGGGAGCTGGCACTGAAAGAAGTAACCACACAGGTAGAAAGGAAAGTGGAAACGGAGATCCCCCGTAACCTGCAAATGCGCCATGAGAGCTTCCTGGCATGTATTTCTACCAATGATGAAGTAGCCAGGAAAGTAATCCGGAAAACCGCCCGGCTGGCGGCGTATTATCACGCCGACTGGTTCGTATTGTATGTGCAGGTACCTGGAGAAAGTTCTGATAAAATAGCACTGGCTGCGCAACGTCATCTTATTAATAACCTGAAACTGGCTACAGAACTTGGTGCAGAAGTAATCCAGGAACATAGTGCCAAAGTTTCAGAAGCTATCATTAACATTGCATTACAAAAGCGGGTCACTACCATTTGTATGGGAAAGCCACATATTAGTCTTTTCCGTATCATTTTGCGTACCAACCTCTTTAATCAGTTGTTGAAAACGCTTTCTTCAAACGATATCGATATCATCATATTATCATGAGTAAGTTCAGGCTAAAAACAAAGATTACGCTGGGGGTATTGTTCCTCTACATCATGCTGCTGCTGGTGAGCATACTCGGTTATTACTACCTGAACCGCCTGAACGAAAAGGCGAAGTTTATTCTCAAGGATAACTACGAATCATTGGAGTATGCCAAAAATATGTTGGTGGCTTTGGAAGATTTGCCACAACATCGTACGCAGGCCATGGCCGTTTTCTCCGATAACCTGAAAAAACAGCAGGCCAACGTAACGGAAAGAGGTGAAAAAGATGCTACGGCAGAAGTAACCCGCATTTTTCAACTACTGCAAAAAGATACTACTACCGATGTAGGCGCGATTAAGAAAAGTATTTATACCATCATGGACCTCAATATGGCCGCCATTGTTGGTAAAAATGAGAAAGTAAAGAAAACAGCCGACAATGCCCTGATGTATATTGCTATCATCAGCGGCGTTTGTTTTTTGTTGGGCTTTACATTTGTGTATAACTTCCCGGGCTACATCGCTAACCCTATCCACGCCTTAACAGAAGGGATCAAAGGCATTGCCAATAAGCAATACACCAAACGACTTTACTTTACTTCCAGTGATGAATTCGGGGAGCTGGCCGCTGCGTTCAACACCATGGCACAGCGACTGGATGAGTATGAACATAGTAACCTTGCCCGCATTATGTTTGAAAAACAACGGGCAGAAGCCGTGATAGGCAGTTTAAAAGATGCCACCATCGGTTTTGATGTAAACAACATCATTCTGTTTGCTAATACCCAGGCGTTACAGCTGTTAAGTTTGCCGGAGAAAGATGTCATTGGTCAATCCGCCGCCGAGGTGTCTAAACGCAATGACCTGTTGCGTTTCCTGATGACCAACTCAGAAAATGCGCCACTCAAGATTGTAGTAGACGGCAAAGAGTGCTTCTTCACCCGGGAAACAACGGATATAAAACATGAAGAAACACGTATAGGCTATGTGGTTATATTGAGAAATATTACCACTTTCAAAGAACAAGACATTGCCAAAACACACTTTATTGCCACTATTTCACATGAACTGAAAACACCACTGGCCGCATCAGACTTTAGTATCAAGCTACTGGAAGATGAAAGAACCGGTACCCTGAACCATGAGCAGAAAGAACTGGTGGACAGCATGAAACAGGACAACCGGCGTATGATTAAAATTGTAAGTGAGTTGCTGGATTTATCGCAGGTAGAAAGCGGTAACATACAATTGCAACCGCAGCCTGTTGCCGCATTTAATATTGTGCAATATGCCATGGATACAGTACAGAAGCAGGCCGCACAACGGGAAGTGACCATTCGTATTAATGTGCCTGATAATTTGCCGAAGGTATTGGCCGATGTGGAAAAAACGGCGTGGGTGTTAGTCAACCTGCTCACCAATGCTATCCGGTATTCAACACATGGCGCAGCCATAGACCTGGCGGTATCATCCACAGGTACCGAAATGGTGTCCTTTGTAGTACAGGATTACGGTAATGGTATTCCTGCTGCTTTCCGGGGCCGGATTTTTGAACGGTTTTTCCAGGTACCTGGTATGAAAGGACATAAAGGCAGTGGTCTGGGGTTGGCCATCAGTAAGGAGTTTATTGAAGCACAGGGCGGTATTATAGGAGTAGAGAGCGAAGAAGGTAAAGGCAGCCGTTTTTACTTTACGCTCCCTGAGGCGATTGCTTAACACTGATCCACATGTTCTTTGATCAGGGGGGCATGCTGATAATAGGTTTGCATAATTTCGTTGAGGCGTGGTAGTATGGTATCGAGATTTTCTTCCAGCCGGGCGTCTCTTTCTATACTATAGGCCATATTGGAGGCATGTTGTAGCCCTGCCACGTTCAGGTTAAATTTCATTTGATGCGCCAGCATGTATAGTGGTTGCCAGTTTTTCTCTGCCACCAGTTCATTCATTTCCTGGAACTTTTTGGGGATACTGTCGAGCAATTCGCCCAATAATATCTTCACATGTTCCTTTTCACCCGACATCATGTTGTATACGGTGGAGAGGTCGATAGAACTTGCTACGGGCGTGGTAGTGTTTATTTTTGTATCCGGCTCCGGCACCTGTTCTCCCAATCCTTTGAGGATTTTATGAAATAGATCATCTCTATCAAAGGGCTTGGAGATATAGTCATTCATACCAGCCTTCAAGCAGCGTTCCTTCTCTCCTTTCAGTGCGGAGGCGGTCATGGCAATGATACAGGATTGGATGCCTTTGTTGCGGATGGCCTGGGTAGTTTGATAGCCGTCCATGCCCGGCATTTGGATATCCATAATGATGCAGTCGTACTGTTTGTAATCCACCATTTCCAATGCGGCTTTGCCACTGTTGACTACATCAGTTCTGGCGCCGGCGTTGCGTAAGGTATGGTATACTACCTGTTGATTGATATCGTTGTCTTCTACCACCAGGATGGTTTTGCCCTGGAGTGGTTTGTCGATACGCACCAGGTTTACTTTTTCATCTCTCTCATTTATTTCTCCATCACCCCTGGTAAAGGGTAATTCAAAGTAAAAGCAGGCGCCTTCATCGAGTTGGCTATCCACGCGGATAGCGCCTTTTTGTAACTCTATTAGTTCCTTGCTGATCGCCAGCCCCAGGCCGGTGCCGCCAAATTTCCGGGTATTATCGGTATGTGATTGAGAGAAGCTATGGAAAATCATCGCATGTTGTTCGGGAGCGATACCAATACCGGTATCTTTTATTTCGAAGCCCAGTGTGAGGGTAGCCGTTTCTTTGTTTTCCGCCACCAGTGATACTTTCACCATTACCTTGCCATGATGGGTGAATTTAATGGCGTTTTCCACGAGGTTAGTTAATATCTGTGCGAGCCTGATTTCGTCGCCCAGGAGGAAGGTGGGAACGGCGTTATCTATTTCATCAAAGAAGGATAATCCTTTTTGCTGGGCCTGTAGTTTCAGTGGAAAGAGGGTATTATCGATCACCTCATATACGTCGAAAGATTCGTTTTGCAGGTGTAGTTTACCGGCTTTTATTTTAGAGAAGTCAAGGATTTCGTTAATGATAACCAGCAGGTGATTTGCGGATGTTTTGATAGCGCTGGTGTATTCCAGCTGGGAGGTGGTGAGTTGTTGCTGCATGAGGAGGTTCGTCATGCCAATGATGCCGTTCATGGGCGTACGAATTTCGTGGCTCATATTGGCGAGGAACATTTCCTGTGCATTTACTGCTTCCTGCGCCTGCTTATTGGCCTCTTCTACAGCGATGATATATTGGGCTTTTTCTGTGAAGTCGGTTCCGATGCCACAGATGCCTATCATTTCGCCTTCCGCATTGCGTAATGGAAATTTGGTGATGATGAAATGATATTCGATGCCATTGTGGGTAATAATATCTTCTACTTTTACCCTGGATTTGGTGGCGAGTACTTCTTTGTCGAGGGCCGCATATTTGGCTACCCAGTCGTACGGAAGCTCCGCGTCTGTTTTGCCGATAACGTCTTTTTTCTGCACCCCATGCATTTCTGTAAAGCGGTTGTTGACGAGGAGGTATTTCCCTGGCATGTCTTTAATAAACATCATAGCGGGCATGTAGTCAACAATGGCGTCCAGTCGTTTCTGGAGGTACATGGACTGGTCCTCATTCCGTTTCTCCTTATCGATATCGCGGACAATGCATTGAAATTCTTTAATGAAGCCGTCTTCGTTGTAGATAAGTGTGGCGAGTTGTTCTACCCATTTTTTGGCGCCTGATTTAGTGATGATTTCAAATTCGATGAAGGTATAGTCGTCGCCGTTTTGTACCTGTTGGGCATAAAAATCTTCGAGTCGTTTCCAGGTATCGGGGTCAAGGAAGATAGAATAGTGTTGTCCTATGAGTTCTGTGGCGGTGTAGCCGGTGATTTCCGTAGTGCGTTTGCTTACGGAGGTGAAAATGCCGTCCAGTCCGGATTTGAACAGAATGAGTTCTGTTTCTTCGGCCAGGCGCATAAAGGATTGTTCTCTTTTATACAGGCGGTTTGCCCGGCTTTTTAGCTTCAGGAAGAGGCGGTATATATAGCGGGATTCTCCCAGTAGAAGCACCAGTGTAAAGAGGCTGATGATAACGGTGGTCCAGAAGGAGTAGCGGGTGTATTGATTATCTTTTTCTACACGGGCAGTGAGTTTGCGACGATTTTCCTGGATATATTCATTGACGATTTTCCGGATATTGGTCTTTAGTATGGTTTCTTGTTCCGCAGTAACGAGTTGTTTGGCCAGGGTAGGCTGGGTAGTGGCTATTGCAAGAATATGTTGATTGTAGGCATTTTTTTCTTCCAGTACTGTTTGCAGGTTGGTCAGTATACGCCGGGAGGCAGTATCGTTTTCTGTATTTCCCCGCATATTATTCAACAGGGATTTCATGCTGTCTGGTAAGAGATAAGCGGCTGCCGGCATGGATGATTTGTCCATGAGCAGCATATCCCGGATATAGCTGGTGTAGTTAGTTTCCAGGATGGAGATGGTTCTTACCTGGTCTATTTCTGTACTTGTTTGTACCATGAGTTCGGCCGCACTTTTACTTCTTTTTTGTACCATCCAGGCGTAGTATATAAATCCGGAGAGCGCCATTAACACTACCAGTACGAGTACCAAAACAGTATTTATAATTTTTTTCATGCGTAGATTTCAAGGACCCATTAAAAGCATTGGTAGGGGTGATGGCCTTAATGGAGGATTATTTATTTAAATTAAGTTTTTTTGCGCCAATATTGCTATTCATCTTGTTCAGTATGGATGGGGGTAGATCAGGAAAAGATTATGGCAGCAATATCACTTTTTCTGTAACTTTCGGCCCGGTAAGCTATAATACGGAACATGTTTTTGCAATATTTTAACCAATTGTGTTACAATCATTCCATTATATTTGCCTAATATTCTTTTTCCTAAGTATGTATCTTATATGAAGAAAATAATTTTTACCCTGGGTCTGATAGCTGTTTCTATTGGAGTTTTCGCGCAGGATGGTGGCTCGCCGATGAATAAAGCGGTTAATAAGGTTACCCATTCCAACGACTTTTTGATGATACAGTTGTCTTACGATGGCTGGGCTGGTAAGCCAGATGGTATTAAGACCGGCCTGAACAGGGGTTTTAATATGGCGTTGATGTATGATTTCCCGTTTAAGAAATCCAAACTGAGCATGGCTGCGGGTTTAGGCATTAGTACCAGTGGTATTTACCTGAAAGACAACAGCATGGACATCATGGGAACGGTAAATAAAGGCCAGGTATCATTCCCTGCTTCTACCAATAAGAAGAATAAAGTTGCTACCACCTACCTGGAAATTCCATTGGAATTAAGGTATCGTAGTGTACCGGATAATGCCAATAAAGGCTTCAAAGCGGCTATTGGTCTGAAAGTAGGTGCGCTGGTAGATGCACATACAAAAACCAAACTTACCGCTCCAAATGGCAGCAAAACCATTGAGAAGGATGCTAATCGTGGATTCTTTAACCCATGGCGCTTTGCAGCAACCGCCCGTGTAGGTTATGGTAATTTTGCCTTGTTTGGTGCTTATTCCCTGAATCCATTGCTGAAAGACAGCAACAATGGTGGCTGGGAAATCAAACCGTATTCAATAGGTCTCTGCATTAGCGGATTGTAATAAAGCTTAAAGCAGAAAGCAGAAAGCAAAAAGCTATTAAAGCGAATGACCAGAGCGAGTAGTTAAATTACTCATCCGCTCTGGTCATTCGCTTTAATAGCTTTTTGCTTTCTGCTTTCCGCTTTAAGCTCCTTTAAATACCGGCTTTCTCTTTTCAATAAAGGCCAATATTCCTTCGGCATTATCGGCAGAATTACCTGCTATTTCCTGGCAATAGGCTTCGTAGTCGAGCACATTGTCCAGGTTGTCTGTCATGCCTTTTGTCAGCATTTTCTTCATCAGGGCGATAGCTTTCGTTGGTGCGGCGGCGTAATAGGCTGCTTCGGCCTGTACGGCGGCATCCAGCTCGGTGGCCGGCACTACTTTATTGACCAGTCCCATTTGCAGGGCTTCCGGCGCCGTGATTTTGGTGGCTTTGGTGGCCAGTTCAAATGCACGGTGGTAGCCTACAGTACGGGGCAGGAAGTAGGATGAGCCGGAATCCAGCACAAGGGCTATATTCACAAATATTTCAATCATGGTAGCTTCCTCGCTGGCGATGATCATATCGCAGGCCAGGGCGAGGGAGCAGCCGGCGCCAGCCGCTACCCCATTGAGCCGGCATATCACCGGCTTAGGCATGTTGCGGATGGCGCGTATAATAGGATTATAACGTTTATGTAGCGACTCACTCAAATCACGTTTCCCGGACTCCATAGAAGCCTTGAGGTCTTGCCCGCTGCTGAAGGCCTTCCCGGCTCCTGTCAGCACTACCACTCTCACGGAGGCATCCTTCTCCACCTTTTTTAGTGCGTCCTGCAGTTCATAGCTGAGCGGATCATTGAATGCATTATATACTTCAGGTCTGTTGAGTGTGATGGTAGCAATACCATCCTGGATATCCATTAATAAAGCCGCCATGGTAGCTGGATTGTTTGGTGATTTACAGGGTTTCTTTCAGCCAGTTAAAGAATTCACGCTGCCATGCAATGGCATTTTGTGGTTTTAATACCCAGTGGTTTTCTTCCGGGAAGTAGAGCAATTTGCTCTTGATGCCTTTCAACTGTGCCAGCTGGAAGGCTTGCAGGCCCTGCTCAATAGGTACACGGAAGTCGATGCCACCCTGGATAATCAGGATAGGTGTATTCCACTTGTTGGCGTGTTCACTTGGATTGAAGTTTTTGTATTCATTGGCATTGGCCGGATCCCAGTACGCACCGATGTCCCAGTTGGCAAACCACAGTTCTTCGGTAGTGCCATACCAGCTTTTCAGGTCAAAGAGACCATCATGTGCGATAAAGGATTTGAAACGGTTTTCGTGTACACCTGCCAGCATGTATACAGAGTATCCGCCGTAGCTGGCGCCTACAGCGCCTAAGCGGGATTTATCCACGTAGCTTTCTTTACTAACATCATCAATAGCGCTCAGGTAGTCGCGGATGGGTTGTCCGCCCCAGTCTTTGCTGATGGAGGCATTCCATTCCACCCCATGTCCGGGCATTCCCCTTCTGTTGGGAGCTACTACTATATAGCCCTGGGAAGCCATCAGCTGGAAGTTCCAGCGATAGGAATAAAACTGTGAAACGGCTGATTGTGGTCCGCCCTGGCAATACAGGAGGGTAGGATATTTTTTTGCCGGATCAAAGTCGGGTGGGTAGATGACATAGGTCAGCATGTCTTTCCCATCGGTGGTTTTCACCCAGCGCTTGTCGATTTTGCACATACCTATTTTGTCGTAGGCGGCCTTGTTAACGCTGGTCAGCGCGGTGAGGGCGCCTTTTTGCAGGTCTACTGTGAACAGTTCGGCCGCATGGTTCATATCTGTGCGGGATACCACCATGGTATTGCCGGTTTGTGCCAGCATATCATTGATGTCGAAATCGCCGGTGGTTACCTGGCGTATATGCTTTTCCGTTGTTTGGGCGATATTTTTCTGCAGGGTAATTTCCAGCAGTTGTTCGGTGCCTTTGATCACCGCCAGGAAATATATTTTTTTACCGTCGTTGCTGAAGCGGGTAGCGCCGGCGGTGCCGTCCCAGCCTTTGGTAAGATTGGTAATAGTGCCGGTTGCACGATCCATGATGATGACATCATTTTTATCGGCTTCAAAGCCATCGCGGGCCATGCTTAACCAGGTAATGTATTTACCATCCTGGCTGAAAGCCGGGGCCATATCGTAGCCCATCATGCCTTGCGACAGGTTACGGGTAGCTTTGGTATCGAGGTTATATTCGTAGAGATCTGTATTGGTGCTGATGGCGTAATCTTTTCCGTACTTCTTTTTGGTAACGTAAATGATGCTTTTACCATCCTGGCTCCAGATCATGTCTTCGGGGCCACCGGAAGGCATTTGGGGGCAGTCGTATGGTTCATCTGCCATAATATCTACCGGCGTACCTACTTCCCCGTTATTGTAGGTTGCATAGAACACATGGGAGAAGTTACCATCTTCCCAGGTGTCCCAATGGCGGTAGTTCAGGTTATCATAGATCTGAACATTCGATTTAGGAAGGTCCGGGTAATGATCAACGCCTGCAATCTTCTTTACTTTCACTTCTTTCGAAAACAAGATATGCTTACCATCGGGAGAAATACGGATATTTTGCATACCGCCTTCCACATTGGTTTTCTGCACGGGGTTGGTGCCATCGGCATCCATTTCATACCACTGTCCTTTGAGGGAGTAGCCAATTTTATTGCCGGGCAATATGGCTACGTCGCCTTCTGCACCAGCGGTTTGGGTGAGCTGCTTTGGCGCGCCACCTGTTAGCGGAATGGCAAAGAGATTTTTCTCTCCTTTGTTTTCCGTCATATTAATCTGAGAAACGCCGTAGATCACGGTTTTGCCATCAGCACTGATGGCTTCTCCACTCACCCGGCCTAATTGCCACAGCAATTCGGGTGTCATCTTATCCTGGGCTACTGCCATAGTTGATATGAATAGTCCTGTCAGTAAAAAAGGTTTATACATGATGTCGAAAGGTTGTTTTGGATCGGGTAAATGTAGGAAGAAATAGGGACTGCCCGCTTACATTTCTTACCCGGGATTACACTGATTTTGATGATTTTTACCGAAATCAGGGGAATTCCGGGAAGAAAATCTATCGGCGTGTAAAGACTAAATTCTCTGTAAATTTGCAGCAAATTCAGAAATAACTTGATTGAAAAGAAACAAGTAGTAGAAAAAGAGGAAAGGGCCGTCATTGTAGGTGTTATCACCAAAGAGCAGACAGAGCGCCAGGTAAATGAATTCCTGGATGAGCTGGTGTTTTTGGCAGAAACCGCAGGGGCAACCACCGTAAAACGCTTTACCCAACGCCTGGCGCACCCCGACAGGGCTACGTTTGTAGGAAAGGGTAAGCTGGAAGAAATACATCAGTTTATTGCAGGCAGGGATATATCACTGGTTATCTTCGATGATGAGCTTACCGGCTCTCAGATTTCCAATATTGAAAAAGTGTTGAAAGTAAAGGTGATAGACCGTAGTGATCTTATCCTGGATATTTTTGCCCGCCGTGCACGCACCGCACAGGCCCGGGTACAGGTAGAACTGGCGCAGTACCAGTACATCCTGCCCCGCTTGCGTGGTATGTGGAGTCACCTGGAAAGGCAAGGAGGTGGTATCGGTAGCAGAGGTCCCGGTGAAACGGAGATTGAAACGGATCGCCGTATCGTAAAGGATAAAATTGCCCTGTTACGCAAAAGACTGGAAGACATCGACCGCCAATCCCTTACGCAGCGTAAGGAAAGAGGTGAGTTTATCCGGGTAGCACTGGTCGGTTATACCAACGTAGGCAAAAGCACCACCATGAATTTGCTCAGCAAAAGTGACGTGTTTGCCGAAAATAAGTTGTTTGCCACCCTCGACACCACTACCCGTAAGGTAGTATTTGAGCAAACCCCTTTCCTGCTCAGCGACACCGTAGGATTTATCCGCAAACTGCCGCATCACCTGGTGGAGAGCTTCAAATCTACGCTGGATGAGGTACGCGAAAGCGATATCCTGATTCATGTGGTGGATATTTCGCATCCGCAGTATGAAGAGCAGATTGAAGTGGTAAATCGTACCCTGCAGGAACTGAAAGCCTTTGAGAAGCCCACTATCATGATCTTCAATAAGATGGATCTGTACGAGGCCAATACCTTCGACCAATGGCTGGAACCCGAAATTAAACAGGATATCCTGGCTAACCTGAAACAGAACTGGGAAACCAAAACACAGGGTAACTGCGTATTCATTTCTGCCACAGAAAAGAGGAACATTGAAGAGTTGCGCCAAACCATCCTCGACAGGGTATCAAAACTCTACAAGGAGCGCTTCCCTTATAAAACAGAATTCTTCTACTAATGGCCAAAGAATATTCCTGGTATAAGTTAGATGAAGGCCAACTACCGTTTGCAGAGAAAGCGATCAGCGTTATGACTGTAAACGGCAAAAAGATTTGCTGTACCCTCCACGAGGGACGGCTTTTCGCCTTTGCGTATAAATGTCCGCATGCCGGTGGCATTATGGCCGATGGGGTGATTGATGCCGCCGGTAACGTGGTTTGTCCGCTACACCGCTACAAGTTTAGCCTGAAAAATGGCTACAATTGCAGCGGGGAAGGTTATTACCTGAAAACCTATCCCATAGAACAGCGTGAAGACGGCCCCTGGCTGGGTATGGAAAAAAGCGGCTGGTTCTGGTAAGCAATTATCTTTCTGTTAAGAGTGGCAGGTGTATTTGAAGTGCCGGCAGATGCCTGTAACTTTTCGGTATGCTGACCTCCCCTACAACTATCACACCCACCCGTAGATACGTGCTTACTGAAAAGCAGGTATGGCTACTGATAACCGCCATGGTTATACTGTTACAATTCAGCGCGCTGTTTGTACCTATCCTTGAGCCTGATGGCGCGCTCTATGCCGGTATTGCCAAAACCATGGTACTGAAACATGACTACTGGAACCTCTATGCAGATGGCCACGACTGGCTGGATAAACCCCACTTTCCTTTCTGGATAACCGCGTTGAGCTTTCAACTTTTTGGTATCCACACCTGGTCTTATAAATTGCCGGCTATCCTGTTTTTGTTGATGGGTGCAGCGTATACCTACCGGTTTGCCCGGTTGTTATACGATGAAAAGGTAGCCCGCTGGGCGCTTTGCATCTTGCTCACGGCTGAACACCTGGTTATTTCCAACAACGATGTACGGGCAGAGCCTTATCTCACCGGGCTTATTATCGCCGCGGTGTATCATTTTTATCGACGGGGAATACTCCTGGGAGCTGTTTTTACAGCCTGTGCTATCATGACCAAGGGCTTATTCGCCCTGGTGCCAATTGGCGCCGCTATTGGCGGCCAAATGCTGTTTACGCGCAACTGGAAAGAGCTGTTTCACCTTCGCTGGGTGCTGACCCTGGTGTTGGTGGCGTTGTTCATTGCGCCGGAGCTATATGCGCTCTACATCCAATTTGACGAGCATCCGGAGAAAGTTGTTTTTGGCAGTACCGGTGTTTCCGGCCTACGGTTTTTCTTCTGGGACAGCCAGTTTGGGCGTTTCATGAACACCGGGCCTATTAAGGGCGCCGGAGATCCCTTTTTCTTCTTTCATACCGTTCTGTGGGCTTTTCTGCCCTGGTCAGTGATGTTATATGCGGCGGTTATCATCTTCATAAAAAAATGGAAACAACAAAGGGAATATTATTGTATATGTGCCGCCCTGGCTACTTTTGCTTTGTTTTCGTTGTCCCGTTTTCAGTTGCCTCATTACCTGAATATCATCTTTCCTTTTTTTGCTATTCTTACCGCGCAGTATATTTTATCGCTGCAAAGCAGCAAGGGGCTTCAGTTTTTCCGGGTTACGCAATACACCATTATTATTCTGTTAGCGATAGGTGTAACGGTGATAGACCTGCTATATAAGCCAGCCATGGACTACGCCTGGCTCCTGCTGGCAGTGGCCATATGTGTACTGTATCTTCTTCTCCACTACTGGCTCGACAAATCCACCCGGCAGGCGATCTTTTATCGCACCGTGGCAGTGAGCATCCTGTTGAATGTATACCTGAATACCATCTTATACCCGGATATGATGCAATACCAAAGTGGAAGTACCGCTGCTGCGTATGCGAATACGTATCTTCCGGGACGCAGTATAGGGTTGTACCAGGCGAATTCCTATTCCTTCGACTTTTATTTAAAAGCGCCGGTATTACGTGCAGACACCGCTACGCCGCTCATTTTTACGACGCCGGAAGGTGTAACGGCACTACAGCAGCAAGGATATGCCTGTACCCTGATAAAATCGTTTCCTCATTTTTATGTGAGCAAGCTGGATTTGCCATTTGTCCGAAAGGTGACCAGGGCGGGTGTTTTAGGGGAAAGAATGCTGGTAGCGGTAAAAAAGTGAAAATTTTTATTATGAGCCAGATGTAGTGTGGTAGCTTGTTCTGTGCTATTTATCCCTGTTTTTTTGAAAAAGAATAGAATTAGATTTTGCAAAAATAAAAATTTACCTATTTTTGCAATCCCAAATCGCGTAAGCGGTACGGGAAACACTCCTCCTTAGCTCAGTTGGTTAGAGCATCTGACTGTTAATCAGAGGGTCGCTGGTTCAAGTCCAGCAGGGGGAGCAAAAAGCTGAAGTTCTTTTAGGGATTTCAGCTTTTTAATTTAAAAGTGAGAGGCGGATATTTTTAATTAGATCTGCCGCCGGAAAAGGAAATATATTCCTCCTTAGCTCAGTTGGTTAGAGCATCTGACTGTTAATCAGAGGGTCTCTGGTTCAAGTCCAGAAGGGGGAGCAGAAAATGAAAAGCCCCGCAAGCATTTGCGGGGCTTTTTTATTTTAATGCTCGCGGATAAGAGTACACTTTATCATTCTCCCGTTACCAGGCATTTTCGCAGCGGATTTATATAATCCAATTGCTTTTCTTCAAAAAGTTGTTCCAGCGCCTCACAACCATTTTCAATTTTATAATCTCTTTCTTCCTTTGTTATTGGAATGAGCCAATAACAGTGAATGTCATGGCCATCAACATTTAAAAGCCAGAAGTCCTGTTCGTCGAGATAGGGCAATGATATAAAAGCATGATCGCAGGTGGAATTATCCAACCAGGGCTGACCAATATTGATAGTATGATGGATATTTAAAGGAAGACCGTTTCTATGGTAAGAAGCGCAGTAAGTCATTAACTCCACCAATTGATTATCGGGTTTCGGAGAAAAAGCAAATAACTCAATCAGGTTATTATCTGTTCTGTCGGCAGACATGCCCACCGTGCAATAAATAAATATGTTATGGCGCTTGTTGGGAGGAATTTCGAGCACATAGAAGTTGGGATGTAATTTTTCTTTAGGGCCTTTATCAAGTACCTTCTTTGTTCCTTCAACACCAAAGTAATCCTGGTAATGTTGCTCAAGTTGATTTATATACCGTTCTGAATCTAATGCCTGCATTTTATTATAAAAAGACGTTTGAAAAATAAGACAATGGCGGAAGATACGATGTTTATAGTGCAATCAATTCAATGCCCTGCCAAAGAGGACTTGTTCTACTGAAGTGGCCGCTTGGGCCATTGTAATTGCTGCAAAATTTTCTTAACTTAGGTAATGTCAACCCAAATTGAACCCTATTTTTCAAGTTAAATTTCACGTAATGGATGATCAACAAATGTTTGACAAGAACACTGGAATTTTGTGGCAGGTAGCAAAATGGTTATTAAAAGTATTGATTTATTTCCCACTTATTATCACGTCATTTATCATTGTATCATCAATAATGAAAAAAGAGGTAACCAGCTTATTGGGGTTAGCCGTTGTTATTCTTGTCAGCTATATACTTTACTTGCTTGTCTACTTTGTTAAAGGGATACTCATCTGTTTGAAAAGCAATAATAAGTGGTTATGGATTTTGCCATTTATTATTTGTGTTGCATTTACCTGCGTGCTGCCAGTATATCTTGTGCTCGATCCTGTGGGGTACCTGGTAAAAAGTGCTAGTAATTCAGGTACTCCTCCCAGCATATTTAAATGGATATTTTCACTAGCTTTTGGTGTATATGTTTACTTCAGATATGACTTTCTGACTAATATTGCGCCTTCAATTGCTTTTCCTGCATATTCGGCAGGTATTAATCTTACCACATCGATATTAAGCAGGTCGTATCGGGTTAGTGCAAAAAAATCCAATGATCTAGTTTGATGACTAATAATTTGTGGCTGTAATGGCTTCATGCAAGTATGCTTCTAAGTATAGAACCTTATGAAGGTAAGAATTTCATATTCTGGATATGGGAGAGAAAAGAATATGGCCATTATATGTTTTTAGATATAATTAGATTTAATTTTTCTAGATTATACGTAAATACATATAATTTTTAATCGTTTTAAACACTGAAAAGCGAAGTATACTTCGCTTTTCAGTGTTTAAAAATTTCCAAAGTCAGAATTTGACATAGAAAGCGCAGTATATTGTGCTTTTGTAAATAGCGTTTTTTGACCTAGGCTATTTTTCATTTTAAACTTCGCAGCAATACTGTGAATACGACGCATTTCTCCTCTAAAATGTCTCACTTCCCCCCTCTCCCCCAACATCTTCTCCGCTAATTTTATAAAAAAAAGATCATGAGAAAGATTATCGTTACCGAATTCATCACCCTTGATGGTGTAATAGAAGCCCCGGGAGGCAATGAAACCCCTCATCCCCACGGAGGCTGGCAAATGCCATATAACGCTCCGGAAACTGGTAAATACAAAGTTGATGAGCTGGCATCTGTGGATGCTTTATTATTAGGCAGAACTACTTATGATGTGTTCGCGGGATATTGGCCGAATCAGACTGGTAAAGAGTTCGCTGATCCAATTAACCGGTTACCCAAATATGTGGTATCAAAGCACCTGGAAAAGGCGGAGTGGAACAATAGTCATATTCTTCGCGATGTGGCAACAGATGTTGCTGCGTTGAAGAATACCGCCGGAGGTAATATCCTCGTGTATGGTAGCGCCACGCTCGTCAAAGCCTTACTTCGTCATGACCTGGTAGATGAGTTGCGGTTAATGGTATTCCCTATCTCTATTGGTGGTGGGTTGCGATTATTCGATGACAACTTCGAATTAAAAAAATATACACTGAAGCATTCACAGGCTACCGACAAAGGCGTGTTGATGCTTGAATACCAGCCGATACGTTGATAAACATATCGGCTGGAATACGAACTTTATATCCATTCTTCTTTGAGTCCGCTCCATTTTAAGGACGCTCCTTCTCTTTGGAAAATGGCACTGGATCTCCTTTTGGTAGTAGCACCTGCATGCTCCTGTAACTCTTCATAGTATACCAGCGCATGACTGAAAGTAGTGTAGACTTTGATGTTGGAAGGTGTGGCTTTTATGCCTGGTTTTAGGCCTCGCACATCCTGTAGCCACTTGTTTAGTTGTTCAAAATTCATAGTGACACCCGAAGCACCCTGCATATTGAAATCAAGGCTGAAAAAAGCAGTCATGTCTTCGAGTGTTTCTTTTCCTATACCATTAAACCAATTTTCTATTGCCAGATGGAAATTAATCACCTGTTGTGTTGCTTGTTCTGAGAGATTCATATTGCTGTATTTTTAAAGTAATTACGTGCTATTAGCCAGGCTGTACATTGTATAAATGCCAGCACAGAGAAAGATGCTATCAGCGCTGCCTCAAAAGAGCATGTTCCTATCAATGAGAAGAATAAAGATCCAATCAATGCCGCACCAACAACACCGCCTACCTGCATGCCTGTGCTGACAATGCCAGCCGCCTGTCCCGCCAGTTCCACCTGTACCGATGACATTATCGTTCTTAGCATAGCCGGCATTACGGTACCGTGACCACAACCCGCAAAAAATAACCCCCCTCCCAATAATATACCCGGCTGAAAATGCCCATAAATTGCTATCGCCCCTATGATAAAACCAGTAGTTAACAGCAGCAAACCAGCTTTAACTAATATACCAGATCTTAGCCCTAACCTTGGACTTAGCAATGGGGCCAGAAAGAATCCTGCAGCATATGGTAATATAGACAGCCCTGCATCAAAGGCGCTCCAGCGTAAACTGTTCTGCAGATAATAGGGGAAAACCAAAAAGAAAGCTGCCGTGAAATTGTATAGAAAAATAATCGAGATCCCCTTTAGAAAAGACTTCTGTTTGAGAAAGGGAATATACAGTAACGCATCCCTTCCCTTCTCTAATAACCTGGTCTCAAAACGAAATAAAAATATACCAATGACAACTGACATTATTATCGATGCGAATACCCACCAGGGCCAATGTGCCTCGCGTCCCAATACTACGGGGAATATAAAAAGCACCAACGCCAGTGTTACCAACAATATTCCCCCAATATCCAATCTGCTACGCTGTATAGAACGGTTTTCTTCCATAAATAGCGTGGCCGCTATAATACATAGTATCCCTACAGGGATATTCACCATGAAAACGCTTTCCCAGGTCCATCCAAAGAGTTGTGCTTTTATCAGCACCCCTCCCAATAATTGACCTGCAATGGAGGCCAGCCCAAATGCGGCGCCGAAAATACCCATTGCCCTGGGCTGTTCTCCCGGAGGGAAGATTACCCTGATGGTGGCCATTACCTGGGGAGCCAGCATGGCAGCCCCGGCACCCTGCACTATCCTGGCGATAATCAACATCCTTGTATCCGGTGCTCCTCCGCAGAACGCTGACGCCAGTATAAAAATGACCATGCCCGTAATAAATACCCGTTTTCTACCATAAAGATCGCCAAGCTTACCGCCGGTTACAACCAATACGGCATAAGTAAGGCCATAGCCGGCTACCACCAGTTGCAGCGCGGTATCAGTGGCATGCAACGAAGATTTAATAGCAGATAATGCCACATTCACAATAAAAAAATCCAATGGAGAAAGAAAAGCCCCCAGCGACAGAATAGCCAGAATCAGCCATCTATGCGGGCTATATTCCAACGAGGTTGTTTTGATGTTATTCATGATGCAAAGGAAGAACGATCAGTACAAATAAATTAGCACTTTAAGGGGTTTGTTTGGTACTTTTGAATATGAGTCAAATCGCTATAAGAGAACAGGCAGAGATACAAATAAAGAAGGTGGTCAGTGGGGCTTTAAAATACCGCTCCCGGCATCTTTTCGAAATGGCGTGGATATTAGAAGGAAATGGTAAACACTCCGGTAATAGCTACCACTATAGCTATTCTTCCCGCAGGCTCTTCATGATGCAAAATGGCGAACATTATACCTTCACTGCTGAAAAGCCAACCACTATTGTATTCCTGAGATTTAGCCCTGGGTTTATTGAACAGGTGAGATTTGAGAACGAAAGAATAGAAACCTGTGACAACCTGAAAAAAATCAATTACATACTCAATCATTATCACGCGAAAGCCGGAAATATTTTCGTTGACAAAAATGATCACCAAATGGCGGGCGCCTTGCTGGATGCCATTATGCGGGAATATAACCAGAAAGGTTATGGTCATATGTTGATTATCCGGCAATCACTTTCCATACTCATCAATCTGATAGCCCGTAACCTCATCAGCAGTGAAGGGCCTGGTGTAAGGAAAAGCAGCACACAGCCCCTGATTATGCAAGTGGTAACGTATCTCCAGCAACATATTGGCGATCCTGGAGCCTTGAAAATTGAAGCCCTTGCAACGCAATTCAATATTTCACCTAATTATCTGGGAGAATATTTTAAAAAGCACACGGGAAATAGCCTGCAAGATTACTTGATTGAATATAGAATTAAACTGGTAGAAACCAGGTTAGCCTATAGTAATATGCGACTCAAGGAGATTGCACTGGAACTATCATTTACGGATGAAAGCTATCTATCCAGGGTGTTCCGAAAGCAGAGAGGCATGTCTCCAGGTACCTATAGAAAGCTGCACAAACAATAACCTGGCAATGGTTTACTGTCTTCGTTATAGGTGCACCAATCCAATTATTCAATGGTGGAAATTAAACTTTGATTAGTTATCAGCGTCTATTGCATCGACTGAAATAATCAATTAACTTTATTCGAGGTCTTCAATTTCATCCCTTTAATTAATAAACAATGAAATTCCCTATTGCCTTGATGGCACTTATACTTTGCAGTACTGCTGGTATCGCCCAAAAAGTTGAATTGAAAGTTAATGCCAGCGCTAACACCACCTTTGTTCCCAATTTTCAGAATCAGTTTGTTATTGCAGATGGGTTTACTATACCTAATGTGATCATTCCCGGTAATTCCAAAAATCCTCCCGGAAGTCTGGAAACGAACTCCACTACCAAATCGAAAGTAGGATTTGTTGTGGAGGCCGAAGCAGGGAGAAGGTTAAATAATCGGTGGAAGTTGTCGTTTTCATTAGGCTTGATGCAGATGAACTATAAGTATGATACTTATATCCCTCAATCATTTTATAAAAATGATTTTCATCTGGGAGATATTGCCAGTGATTATGGAAATACCAAACTGACTTATCTCACCTCTCGTCCTATTAATGTTGCAGTAACGTTCAACAAGTTTTCTGTTCAGGGAGGTGCTATCTTAAATTATCTTGTAGGTAAGAAATATACAAATACCGTTGTGGTATATGATAACAATGGACAAGCTGCTGGTGCTTTCTTTGAAGTAAAGGGGGAGCCAAAGCAGTTTCTTTTTGGTGCTCACCTCAATGCCCGGTATGAAATAGTGTCTAACCTGGAAGTAATGTTAGGTGGGCAATATTTCTTTAATTCCCTTTATAAGGAAAAGGGCCCCTATTTGCTGCCATATGATAAAGTTAAAGCCTTGCAGGTGCAGCTGGGGCTGAGTTATAACCTGGCGCCGTTGTTTAGGAAATAAGAAGGTGTTTTTCAGGGAACTACCTGAAATTCCTGGACTCTGCAAAAATATTACCCTGCGTTACCTCTTTTTTCTGTTCCTGCTGCTGTTCACCGGTTGTTTTATTCGCAACATTGGAGGGCAGCAGTTGTTGTAATAAGCGCGATATATTATAGCATCGTTGTACCACAATATGTACTACTTCGCCTTCGCGTTGTAGTTTCCCTTCCACCATGAGTAAGCGGGATTGCACAATTTCCTTTCTGAATTTGTCGAATGTTTTTTTGAAAACAACGAGATTGCTGCATCCGGTTTCATCTTCTATGGTAATAAAACAAACGCCGCTGGCGGTTCCTGGTCTTTGCCGTACCAGTACCAGTCCTGCTACTTTTACGGGTTGCCCATCCAGGATGTTGTCCAGGTCTTTATTGGCGGTGATATGCAACTGTTGCAGTTTTTCCCGTATAAAGCTTACGGGGTGCGCTTTTAAAGAAAGTGTAGTAGCATGATAATCGTGTACCACATGCTCTGAGTCGGTCATTTCAGGGAGCTGTATAGCTGCTTCTGATGCACTGTCAGATTGTTGTCCGGTAAACATGCCGGTAGGACGGTCGTGGAGTGCAGATACTTCCCAGAGCGCTCTACGCCGGTCTAATCCCATAGATCTGAAAGCATCTGCATCTGCTAATTTTTCTAGTGTAGTTAATGAAAGACCGGCATCGCGTAGGGACGGAATATTGCTGTAGTGGTGTGTTTTTTCTGTTAAAAATGTTTGCAGGTCATCTTCACGAAGGCTTTTTACCTGGCGAAAACCTAGTCGTAGTGCATGTTTTTCATCGTTTATTTTTTCCAGTGTATTATCCCAGAAAGATAGGTTCACATCTACGGCCCTTACTTCCACGCCGTGATTACGGGCGTCAATAACGATTTGTGGAGGATGATAAAATCCCATGGGCATACTGTTGAGCAGTGCGCAGGCGAAAACATCCGGATGATAACATTTGATCCACGAAGAAACATATACTAATAAAGCAAAGCTGACGGCATGGCTTTCCGGGAACCCATAGCTACCAAAGCCTTCCAGTTGTTTGAAAATACGGTTGGCGAAATCTTCTTTGTATCCGTTTTTTACCATGCCGGCTACCAGTTTTTCACGGAGTTTATTAATAGTGCCAACTGATTTGAAGGTAGCCATGCTGCGCCGGAGTTCATCTGCTTCTGTAGGAGTAAAACTTGCTGCTTCGATGGCAATTTGCATGGCCTGTTCCTGGAATAATGGAACTCCCAAAGTTTTCTTTAAAATCTTTTCTAATGTACCTGGGTAAGTCACTTCTTCTTCCCCATTCCTCCGCCGCAGATAAGGATGCACCATATCGCCCTGGATAGGCCCTGGCCTCACAATAGCTACTTCTATTACCAGGTCATAAAAGCATTTAGGTCTTAGTCGCGGCAGCATTGACTGCTGTGCCCTGCTTTCAATTTGAAACACCCCGATAGTATCGGCATGGCTAACCATTTCATACACGGCTTTGTCATCCTGTGGAATGTTTGCCAACGTGTATTCCTTGTTATAATGCGCTTTAATAAGATCAAATGCTTTACGGATACAGGTGAGCATCCCGAGTGCCAGTACATCAATTTTGAGAAAGCCCAGCGCATCGATATCGTCTTTATTCCACTCAATATTGGTCCTGTCTTCCATGCGTGCATTCAGGATGGGGCATAAATCTGATAGCTTTCCCTGTGTGATCACAAACCCGCCGGTATGTTGACCGAGCTGCCTTGGGAAACCGAGCATTTGATCCGTGAGCTCCAGCACTTTGCTCAGATGTGGATCATTGGGGTTTAGTCCTTGTTCAGTAATACGTTCATCGCTGAATGAATCGCCGGTGTAGTGCTGAATAACACCGGAGAGGCGGTTAATCATATCCACAGAAAGTCCCATTGCTTTGCCTACATCGCGGATGGCGCCTTTTTGACGCTGTTGGGTGACGGTAGCCACAATAGCGGCTCTGTCGCGTCCATATTTATTGTAGATGTATTGCATTACTTCTTCCCTTCTTTCATGTTCAAAATCTACATCAATATCCGGGGGCTCATTACGTGCAGAAGAAATAAATCGTTCAAACAGCAAATCAAATTTTGTTGGATTAACGGAGGTAATACCCAGGCAGAAACAAATGGTAGAATTGGCGGCAGACCCACGTCCCTGGCAAAGGATACGTTGTTCTCTGGCATATCTTACAATGTCATACACCGTTAGAAAATATGGTGCATAATTCATCTCCTCAATAAATTTCAATTCATAATTAATGTTATAAATTATTTTTTCCGGAACAGGCTCGCCAAAAATTTCTTTGGCACCTTTCCAGGCGAGCATTGTTAGCTCCTCTTGTGGGGTACGTCCTTCGGTGGTTAATTCTTCCGGGTAAATATATTTCAGTTCATCCAGTGAAAACTGGCAGGCAGCAGTAATTTCCTGTGTACGCCTGATGGCATCGGGGTACTGGCGAAACAGGCGTTGCATTTCGGCCTGCGACTTCAGGTATCTTTCTGCGTTTTCGTGCAGGCGGTATCCGGCAGTATAGATGGTACATTTCTCCCGGATGCAGGTTAATACATCTTGTAGCTGGCGGCGTTCCGGCTGATGGAAATGTACGTCGTTGGTAGCTACCAGGGGAATGTGCAGGGTTTCAGATAACTGTGCCAAACGATATAGTTTTTTAGCGTCATCGCCCTGGTAGGAACGGGTGGCGGCGAGGTATAGGTGGTGCTTTAAGGCATCGCGGTATTCCGCCAATGTTTGTTTGAAGTCGTCATTATAATCGAATTGTGTGTTTAAGGCAGGGGGAGGCAGCACAATGAATTTAATATCCTGTGCATGTTCATATACATCTGCTTTATACAGGTGGCATTGGCCTTTTTCCGCGCGTAAGTTGCCAATGGTTAATAAGCCAGATAGGCGACTGTAAGCAGCCTTGTTAGTAGGATACGCCAGCAAACTGGGACCATCCAACAGGTTCAGGCAGCAGGCGGGAATCATGCGGATATTTACCTTTTTTGCGGCTACGTGTGCCCTGACAATACCAGCCAGGGTATTATGATCCGTTATAGCAATGGCAGTATGCCCCAGGCTGGCGGCATGTTCTACCAGTTCTTCCGGGTGGGAGGCGCCACGCAGGAAGCTAAAGTTGGTGGTGATTTGTAATTCTGTGTAATGCATACTCCTTCTTTTTCATTCATCACGCAAAAAAGCCATGGATAAACCATCGATGAGGTTTATCCACATCATAATGTCCTAATCTGAAAATCCAGTAACGCCTTCCTTCTTCGTCTTCCACGGTGTAATAGTCGCGATGCTCGCCTGTTTCCAGCCACCATTCGCGTTCAATTCTTTCCGGGCCATCTGCTTTTTTTATCCGGTGTACTTCTCCCCTGTAGCGAAATAACATCGGTGGATAATCGGGTATGGGGGCAGATACTTCCACTATTTCTGGGGTAGGTAAAAGCCGGACTGGCCGGGGGCGGTCTGTTCTCCAGTGAATAGTGGGCTTTTCTTCCAGGCTGGCAGCGGGTTTGATAGAACGTTCCGGCCAGTGATGCTGATCGGGTAAATAACGTTGTATAATACCCGGACCTATTTTGCCGGTAAGTCTGTCCAGCAGTTCTGCTATTATCACATTTTCGAGGCCAGTGTGGCTGATCCATAATGCTTCCTGGGAGGGGGTGACGTCTTCTGTTTTGGTAGCTTCCAGCACAAATAGTTCTATCCCCAATGCCGGTTCAATAGTGGCAATTTTGTGATCAAATAGTTTGAGAAGATGTGCCGGGTTATGTGAGGCCCGGTTGGTTCCTATTGTTATTTGCTGGAGATTGCCATCTATGCGGTAGCATTTCAACACACAGGTACGTAATCCTTTCCCTTCCTGTATCAGTCGCTGGCAAAGCGTTGCGAGCAACTGATGTAAAGCTATTTCGATGCCGGTAGCCGTAAGAATGGGCTCCATGCAGGGGAGTCTTTCCTGGTAAGGTTCGGGCGGTTGTAAGGGTATAATGGCTTCGTCTTCATGGCCCAGGGCCTGGTCCAGCCGATACAACATTTGTTGGCCGAATCGCCTGCGCAGGGCGGATCGGGGCATGGCAATGAAGTTGTTTACCTGGTATAGTCCGAGTTTCAGCAACCGGTCTACCACAGCGGGTTCCAGGCGTAATGCGGCAGGTGGCAGTGGTAGCAGGCAGGCGGTTTGTTCGCCGGGGGGGATCATGGGAGATGTGGTGCCATATCGTGCGATGGCCCATGCGGCGCCAATGGTATCAGCCATGCCGGCGCGTACCTGGTAGCCGAAGTTAGTCAGACGGGAAAGGATATCCTGCAGGTAGGGTGCTTCTCCACCCCATAGATGTGGGCAACCACTGATATCGAGGATCAGGCCATCTGGCGGGTCTATGGCAGTTACCGGGGTAAAGCGGATGCACCAATGCCCCAGTGCAGTCAGTAATTTCACCGGTAATTCCGGTTCATCGTCCAATACCAATAGGGAGGGAAAGAGTGCCCTGGCATCCGCAACAGACATCTCTGCATGGATGCCACGGGCCTGCGCGGCTGCATTGGCAGCCGTTACTTTTATGCGCCCATGATCCGGTGCTGCTAATACAAAGGGCGTATTACGCAGGTGTGGTTGCCGGCGGGTAAACCAATCCGTCAGCAAATGACGAAACCATATGGTGACAAAGCGCCGCGGCATATCAACCAATTTTTCGGATGGGTTGCTGTGGCAATGCTGGTATCGCCTTGCGTACTGGTTGGAATCTGCCTGCTGACCATTCTACCTGCCATCTGCCTGGCTGACCATTACGGATTTTCTGTAATTCAACATTCCAGCGGGGAAAGCCCACACCCGGCATATGGTCTATTGCTTCGCTCTGGAGGGGGGTAATTTTCCATCGGGATATGCAGGTGGTAGTACCAACGCTGCGGGGTTGATGCCGGTGAATAAAGCCTGTTACCCTGCTTTGTTCTACTGCTAACTGCAACCTCCTGGAATTGGTGAAACTGAGTTCCCTGATTTCACCGATAACAGCGGCTAATCCTTCACATTTCAAGGCTTCCTCTATAGCCCAGAGGGCGTCCTTATCGCGCTGCAGGTCTACAAAGACGACCTGGTCAGGCGCAATGCCAAAACTCATTAAAGCGGGTGGGAAAATGGTCCGGGAAGTACTGATCCATAAACAAATACCACCTCCCGCCATCAAACAGCCGGTTAACCCACTAATGAAACCAGTAGTGGCCGCTGCATCTTCAGCTGCGGAACTCAGAAATTCGTGCACAGCGCCTGTAGGAAAAGAATGATTGGGAAATGCATTCTTTATAGGCCCAAGCCCCACATCTACGGCAGCACTGTTTAATGTTGGTTTGAGCCCTTGTAAAAGAAGGATATCTTTCTGCAGTTGCGCAATGATATCTGCTTTTTTTTCGGGCATCGGTATAAAGTTTAAAGCTAATTTATTTAGCAATTATACTAATTAAATTAGTATTTTTCGAATATCATTTTTCCTTTTTTACTAATGATTCACATACAAAACGTTAGCAGGGCATAATCATCTTCCAAACAATCTTCTTCTCCCATTGTTATATAAGCCGGCATCTCATTATACCATTAAAGTAACTATCCATGCAACACCGCATCTCTATGTGTACGGTATGTATGAACCGGACCATACACCTGAAACAAACCTTGAAACGTAACATTTCCGATAATGACGGATACCCCGATATCGAGTTCGTGATCCTCGACTATGGCTCCAAAGACGATTTGCACGATTGGATACATACCGAGTTCCAATCCGAAATAGAGACCGGTCGGGTGGTGTATTTTGCCACCAAAGACCCGCAGTTTTTCCATATGAGTCATTCCAAGAATATGGCTTTCAGATTGGCTACCGGCGATATTCTATGTGGCATAGATGCCGATAATTACACTGGTCCCGGGTTTGCGGCATACGTAAATGATCGGTTCAACCAGGATCCGGATATCTATTTGTTACCACCCCGTATAGGTACCAACAAAAAATGGTGGGATGTACAGGGAAGGATATGTGTAAAACGAGCCGATTTCTATGCTTTACGTGGATATGATGAAAGAGTAAAAGATTACGGTTATGAAGATAAAGACTTCAAATGCAGACTGGAAGCCTACGGCCGAAAAGGCATGACTATCAAGGATCCCGCTTTTTTAGAAGCCATCACGCATACTGATACGCTTAGGATGGCAGATGGATTTTCAACAAAGAAAACAAAGGATGTACTTGTTTCAGCTGCGCCAGGAGACTTAACCGCCATCATTTACCTGGAAGATAACAATGCCTTTGAAATTTTTCACGTACCCAGTGAATCGCTGGTAAGTGGTAAGCTAACAGATTGTGTACTTCATCCCAAAAAAAGATATGAAGGCTCTTATAAACAGGATGGGCGCGAACTTCGACTGTATAAGGAAAATGGCAGCCTTTTCCTGACGTTGATCTATCAAAGCAGTATCCACTTGTTGGGGGATGATGGGGAGGCATTTAATCGTATCAGCTCTGACTTACTACGGGAAAACTTCCTGCTAAAAAGAGCTATTTATGTAGGAAGGAAAATCTTCTATAATAATAAAGTCAAAGGAGGCGTGGTAAATGAAAATGGCTTCGGACAAGGAACCGTGTATAGGAATTACTCCGATATCGCTATTCACCTGGGGGCAGGCGTTACCGCCGACCGGATTTGATTTTAGTAAAACTTTATTACCTTCGTGCCCGAAAGTCCGCAGTAACGCGGACTTTTCGCATTTAACAGGACATGCATATTTAAAAGCACAGGAGATTTTTGTTAATTTCCCGTTTTAACAGCCACATTACAATGATAGCAAGCAACAAATTTATAGCGGTAGAAGGTTTGGATGGTGCAGGAAAATCTACACAGATTGAATTGTTGACCCAATACCTGGCGTCTAAAAATGAGAAAACTAAATTCGTGCATTTTCCTCGTAGCAATGAAGGCGTTTTTGGTGAATTGATTGCTAAATTTCTCCGGGGTGAATTTGGGGATGTGAAGAACGTACACCCCCAACTGGTGGCCCTGTTATTTGCAGAAGATCGCAAAGCTTTTGCAGCTACTATCAATGAATGGCTGCGTGATGGCTATTTTGTACTGGTAGACCGCTATGTGCTTTCCAACATCGCTTTCCAATGCGCCAAGTTAAACACAGATGCAGAAAAAAACTACCTGCGTAACTGGATCAACGAGTTTGAATATAACTACAACCAGATCCCCAAACCACAATTTTCCATCTACCTGGATGTGCCGTTTTCCTTTGTGTCTGCCGCCCTTGAAAAAAGACGAGCCAATGAAAACCGGGAATACCTCCAGGGGAAAGATGATATCCACGAAAAAGATACTTCTCTCCAGCAAGCCGTAAAGAAAGAGTACGAAGCCATGCTGCTGGCCGATGACAGCATTAACCGGATTGTTTGTGCAGATGCCGCCCAGGGAATGAGGTCTATTGCAGACATTCATGCAGAAATAGTACAGTTGGTGAATAGCCGCATTCAATTGTAATTAAGCACTACTCTCCCCAAAAATATTTTTTGTGTTTGTAGGGAATTCTGTTTTGTATACCTGTCCTCCAGGTATAGGATATCCGTGTAAACCCGGTTCCACTGTTATACGCCCGCATGGCTTGCACAACCAACATGCCATTGCGGCCATTATCCAATAAGTATGGCTTTTCCTGAAGACCGGCACTGATCAGCCGAATGGCACTGATGTTATTCCACGAAACAGTATTCTTTATTCCACAAAATTGAAAACATGAAAACTCCTTTGGGCGCCAAAGCGCTTCTCTCCATCAACCTGGTGGCTGTTACCCTGTTACTGGTACTGATCTTTTCAGGATGCCGGAAAAAAGAAATGTTAGCCGGCAAGTATGCGGACCTTCCCGGAACAAAGGCGAACCTGGTTACTATCAATGCTGTACAGCCAGTGAAGTCGGAAGCATTGCTGGCCATGCAATGCTACAACAATGCGTTCTATCATCAGTATGGTACCTATGGTCCTTCTTTTAAAGCGTACTATTATTCCGATGTGACCCAATCAGGCCGGATGGATTTCTGGCGCCAGGCAGAAGCTATTGAAACATTGATTGATGCGTATAACATCAACAATGATGCAGACCTGAAAAATAAGATGGTATACCTGTACAATGGTATGAGAGATGCCTACGGGCTACTATGGTCATCCAATATTTATAATGACGACGTAATATGGGGAGCATTAATGTGTATCCGTGCTTTCCAGATTACCAACGATGGCGGCATGAAGGACATGGCTAAAAACAATTTTGATATGGTATGGGCCCGCGCCTGGGACACTAACCTTGGCGGAGGGCTGTGGTGGACCACCGCCAACAATACCAAAAATGCCTGTGTAAACGCGCCTGCCGCCATTTGTGCCATGTACCTTTACCAGGCTACCGGCGATGTCAGTTATCAAACTAAAGCGAAGCAAATCATTGATTGGATGGTGACTAAGCTATATGTATCCGGTACCGGCGAAGTAAAAGGTGCCATGAACTCCGCCGGCGTTATTACAGAAGGAGCCCGCACTTACACACAAGGCACGTTTATTGGCGCCTGCAGCATGTTGCACAACGTCTATCCTTCCGGTGGCTACAAAGCAATGGGGGCTAAAGCCATGGACTATACGAAAAATAACATGTGCAATGCACAAGGGTTGTTACCCGACGAGTATGATAACGACGATTGCCAGGGATTTAAAGCCATATTTGCCCGCTGGGCCTGTAAGTTTGTACATGATCAGAACTACCAGAGCACCTATGCTGCATGGCTCAATTATAATGCTGCACAAGCCTGGAGCTACAGAAATTCCAATGGGCTGATGTGGGGACAATGGTGGCACAGAACACCAGATAATTACGTTAATTCATTTGAAACTACCTGCGGAGTAGCCATGATGAATGGAGTGTGGCTCTTCTAAAGGTTAGCCATTATCAGCTGTTAGCAGTTAGTCATTAACTGTTAACAGCTTTTGTAAGTAAAGATTCCAGTAATCGTATTTTTTTGAGCGAAGGCTTTGCCGTGAATATTCCCTGCCCGCTGGTATTTCTTACACCGCGCACGAAGCAGTAAATCACCCCGCCAAATTGCTTTTCATAATTGAATCCCGGAATGCGGGTTTCGAGATATTTTTTTACGGCAACGGTATAAATAAAATATTGCAGGTGGTAATTGTTTTCGTTCATCGCGGCTGCCAGCCCGTCTTTGTCGTAGTCGGCCACACTGTTGCCCAGGTAGTTCGATTTCCAGTCGAGGATATAGTATTTACCCTGGTATTCAAAGAACAGGTCAATTTTCCCGTTCATAATTCCTTCCAGTTCCTGGCTGCTGTATTCTGAGAACCGTTTTACACTCACGCTTACTTCCTCATCGGAGAGGTTATTGAGTAAGTTAGATTGAAACACGGGCACCGGAAAATCGAATTCGAATTCTGCCAGGCGCTGATGCCGCCCTACAGACGCCAACTGGAAGCTGTTGCCGGCAATGTGAATGGTGGAATACATCACATGCTGCAACATTTCGTTTAGTCGTTCGAGATATACTTCCCGCTGGCCGGGTACAAAGCGTCGGATGGCTTCTTCGATCCAGTGTTCCCATTTGCTGTTATCAGAGAAGTTGATGCTTTCAAAAATGAAGTGCAGCAGGTTCCCCGTTTTAGCGCCGCGTCGCAACGTAGTAAAAATGAAATTATCGTAAGGATCTGTTTGTTGGAAGGAACGCACCCGTGGCCGGTGTTCTGCTTTAGCGGCCAGCATGGTATAGCTCATCTTGCGCCAGTTTTGTTCCAGCAGTTGAAATTTTACCGGTGGACGGTTTACTGCCAACTGTCCTTTAAGCGTTTGTTGCCGGTAAGTTTGGTCGGTCTCCGCAGGGAAGCTTCCTTGCAATTGTATCAGCGACGGATCCGGATTGGCTACCGTTAAGGCTTTCAGAAAAAATGCCAGTGACGAGTCTTTAAACCGGGTATAGTTGTTTCTGAACAGGTAGCATTTGTACACTGCACGGGTAATTGCTACATAAATTAAGCGACGGTTTTCCTGCTCTTGTTGTTGCTGGTAAGCGGTAAGTTGGTCTTCTGAAAGACGGGAACGCTGTGAGCTAAGGTAATCTCCGGTTGTTTGGTCGCGGAAGCTGATCAGGTCAATGTTTTGTGATGCTACGAAGTCCAGGAAGGGCGCCATCACAATTTTATATTCCAGTCCTTTACTTTTATGGATGGTGACGATATTCACGGCTTCTTCATCGCTTTCCACACGTTGGGCGAATTCATCGCCGTCGGTGGTCATGCCATCTATGCCGCGTTTCAACCAGGAGATGAGATCGCGCATGGATAAGTTCTTGCGGCTCTGTACCTGGTGTACGAGTTCAGAGAGTTGGTATAGATTGGTGATAATACGCTCTCCGTTTTCGGTATGTCCATCCAGTAAAACATGCCGCACATTGAAATCGGTAATGAACTCCATCAGTGCGGTGTAAGCGCCGTCGCGTTGCCAGAGGTTGCGGTATTTGCCAAAGAGGTCCAGCATGGTTTCATCATCCAGCTTTAAAATGGTGCTGGTGTTGTAGCCGGTGAAAGATCCGAGCAATGCGCGGTTAATAGAAGATCTGTCCGGCGTTTCCATGGCTTCCAGGAGATGAAGCAGCTGTTGTGCTTCTCCCGACCTTAATACCCTGGCCTCATCAATGGTTACTGCTGGTATGCCCAATTTGGCGAGGGCATGTTTAATATCTTTTCCTTCCTGCCCGGTACGCACCAGGATACCAATGTCTGAGGGTGTGATGTGACGCGATCCTTTTTCATTTTCAATCCGGTAGTCTTTATCCAGCAGCAGCTGCGCTATTTGCGCGGCTACGGCTTCGCAGATCGTTTCTTTTTTATCGCAGGCAATTACTTCTATGGGTACTTCTTTACGGCTACCTTTAAACAGGTAGCCTTTGGTATTGTTATCAGGACTGTTTACCGGAATGTAGTCTATGCTATCGTTTTGTCCGCTGAAATCGAAGGTGTCGAATCCGGGAGTAGGCTCAAAGAAGATGTTCATGGCCCGGATCAGGTTTTCGGCAGAGCGGAAGTTCTGATTCATGTCGTACACATGTTGCACTACATTACGGGCATTGAAATAGGTGAAAATATCTGCTTTGCGCCAGGCGTAAATACTTTGCTTAGGGTCTCCGATGTAGAACAGCGTGGTATTTTGACTGAAAGCTTTGTCAAATACTTCAAACTGCTGACGGTCAGTATCCTGGAACTCATCCACAAAAACAGCTTTGTACTTGCTTTGCAGGCGGCCGATGAGCTCCGGGTTTTCGTTTTTTACCAGTGCTGTATGCAGGTTGTTGATGAGGTCATCATAACCCATCATATTGCTGCGTTCTTTGAACAGACGCACCTGCTCCCCTACTTCCCGGATGGCGCTGTAAAAGATCTCCCGACGTATTTGTTGTTGATAGTCGGTGAGTTGTTGACGGAGTTCTTCTACTTTATCCAGTTCTTCCAGTATATCCGGGAAAACGGCTTCAATATATTTTGCGTCTTTTCTTTTGGCGAGGATCTTTTTTACCAATAGTTCCGGTTGTGTAACCAATTCCGGCCACTCTTTTTTGGTGTAGCGGTTGGCTTCGCAGGCGGCTTTAATATGGGCAGCGTTGGCGGTGATACCTTCGTAGAGTGCTTCTATCGCTGTTTGTATATGAGCGGATTGCCGATCCATTTCCTGGATCCATTGATCCTGTTGTGCTTCACTGATGTTTTCCCGAACATCGTCCCGGTACCCGATATATTTTTTCCCACTGAGATGTTCCTGTATGATTGCCTGTAGGTCGTCTTTCATTTTTTCCTCCCAGATACTTTCCAGTAAACTGGTTTTGAGGGTGGTAATATTTCTGCGCCAGAATTTATTCAGTTCATTTTCTACTACCGGCGTGAGGTCTGGTACCATTTGGGCGCCAAACAGCTGGTTAGTTTCAAATGCATATTCGTTAAGGGTTTGCTGGCAGAAACCGTGTATGGTGAGTACGGAAGTTTCATCCAGCAGCAGGATGGCATCGCGCAGTAGTTGTTGTACTGGCTGTGGATTTTCCGGATCAATTACTTCCAGTACCAGGTCGAGAATTTTTTCATCGGCAATGTCTTTACCCATGCTGGCTTTGTAGGCCTGGCGGATAAAGAGACGGATTCTTTCTTCCAGTTCGGCTACGGCTGCCCTGGTAAAGGTTACCATCAATATTTCTTTGATAGACAGCTTTTGTTCCAGGATGAGCCGCAGCACAAGGATAGCGATGGAATAGGTTTTCCCTGTTCCGGCGCTGGCCTCAATCAGGTTGCTACCTTCCAGTGGTACCGTAGCGGCGTCAAACTTTTTATATATAATGCTATCGATCATTTCTCTTTGTCTGGTTTTTCAAAATACGCCGGTAGCAGTGTTGTTAGCGGCGTTATCAGCAGGTCGTAGATGTCAAGGAAGCTGGTCAGTGCTTCTTCGCTATCAAAAAATCCTTGTTCATACACCTGCACGATATAAGGGTCTGGCGATTCGTGGCGTTCTATCAGCCCGGTAATTTTACTTTTGAATTTCTTCAAATCCAGGGTGAGTATATCTTTGGCTGTTATCTCCAGGTCCGGATAGAAAGGAATAATATGCGTAAACCCTGTTTTATACACTTTAATAATGGCCGTCAGCCGGCGTGCAGCTTCTTCCTGCGTTAATGCCAGGGCCTGGAAGGCATCTTCTTTTTTGGTGCCGGAAATAAAGCAGAGATGCGTGATTAAGCCAGCGGCTCGTCCTGCGAGATAGCGGAGATAGGCTTCCACCAGGTATTTGCTTTCTCTCTTAGACCAGGATATCTGTAACAGCGTATGGTCAAAGGTTCTGATATGTCCTTTTAAGATGCTGTTATCGACGTTGATTTCTATCGGCAATCTCTTTTCTGTTGTTCCCTGGGTGCAGGCTTCGTATAAATTACGTACGGGTACTACCTGGTCTTCCATTCGGTGAATGGCTACTGTCGCCATGTTGCGGAGCGGGAGCCGCCCTTTCTTTACCATGGTGGTTTGCAGGGTTTGCTGTGCTGCCGGCGCAACGGGGAGTAATTCATTTTTAACGGACCATTGTTGTAGTTTATTCAGATCAAAAATTTCTGTTTCACTGAGGAGCAATTGGCTGTCGTTGTAACGAATACCTAATACTTTATTATAGTACGACCGGAAAGGATTTTTGAAGAAGCTGATTAACTCATCCAGGGTAATTTCTTCAAAAGTTAGCGGCGTGGTGATTTTATTTTCATTGAGAAAGGAGCCGGTGGCGGCGTCTTTCGTACTGAGGTAAGAAAAAAGTCGTTCATCGGTGCCGGCGTATTTCCGGCTGAAACTTTGCAGGGGTTGTAAGGTTACCAGTTCACCACGGATTTTTTCCGGGTGTGTGGTACCGGCTTCTATGTAATCTATCAGTTCGTCTACCAGTGCCGATGGTGGCAGGTCGGCGTTGTCTTTGGCGTTTTTTCCGAGGTAGCTGATATATAAATATTCCCGGGCCGATAGTAAGGTTTCGAGGAACAGGTGTTTATCATTTTCTTTCACGTTACGATCTCCTTTCTGCCGGTTTTCTTCCATGATGTTGAAGCTGGATTTATTTTCCCGGCGGGGGAATTTATCGTAATTCAGTCCCATCAGGGCTACTACCTTGAAAGGAATACTACGCATGGGGATGAGAGAGCAGAAGGTAATACCTCCGTTCACAAACAATCCTGCGCGGGTGCTGCCGGTGAGGGTATCGAGGAAGCTATGGCTAAACACTTCAAAGGTTACTTTTTCACTCATGAATTCGTTGAGTGCATTGTAGGCCGTGAGTTGTTTTACCAGGGTATTATAGTCTTCGTCGATATCTTCCACGGGTTCAAACACCATATTATGTAATACTCTTTCTGTGTAGGCTACCCATTCTACAATGGTGCGGGGCCGGCGCCGGTCGGTGATAGACGACATCAGCACTTCTGCAAAATGGCAGAACCGGATCACGTCGTGTGCATCGCTGCCTTCGGTGATGTCCAGTGGAAAGAAGCTATCCTCTCCATGGCCATATTCTTCTTCCCCACTCATACAGATGCCGTACATGATCCGCTGAATCCCGTATTGCCAGCTCACAAAATGGGTTTCATCCTTTTTCTGGCCGTTGATACCAAAGCGGATATTGGCGGCTTCAATAATGCGGCGGATGAGTACCGGGTCCTGCAGGTTGAAACGTTTACGGATATACGAAAAATCGAGTAGCTGCATCACGGCCTCTGCTTTGAAATTCTCTTCATTCATGGTGAGAATGGCATGCAGGGCGTTGAACAGGTTGTCGTTATCGGTATAGCTTTCATCTGCAATGGTGTACCGGAACGGATAGGGGGCATTATTGAATACGGCCTTGATATAGGGTGCGTAGGCATCAATATCGCTTACCATCACTACAATGTCCCGGGGCGATAGCTGTTCTTTTCGTTCGGCTACCAGGTGTACCAGGTAGTTGTAGAGAACTTCTACTTCCCTGGCAGGGGTATAGCAGGCATTGATGGTAATAGAGCCGTCTTTAATATCTTTTTGGGAGATAGGTTCGCGGTCTGCTGTAGTGGCGGCGATAAAGATATCGTGTTGTATTTTATGCAGCAGGGTATCTGTGTCTGGTTCTACGGTGTCTATTTCTTCGTAGGCATTGATAAATGCATCATAAGCAAAGAAAAGACCGAAGGAGTCCTGTATTACCCTGCCCCAGCCAGTTAGCAGGGCATTGCCGGCTTTGGAATTTTCCAATTCCTTGAGCCCTTTTTGCCGCCAGCGGGCCAGTTGTTTTTCGTTGCGGTCATCAAACCAAAATACCACCGGCGATGGGTTGATGATGTGAAAATGTACATCTATGAAGCTGGATAGCTCATGAAGAATTTTCACGTGGTAGGCAGTAATAATGGATAAGCCAAACAGGTGGATCACCGGCATGCGGGAAGTGAGCCCGGATTTATTGTTGTTGGTATTGCGCAGCGCGTCGAGGATAAAGTTACCTACGATGGTTTTATCCGGGAGGGCGCCACCAGACAGTTGTTTTACTTTTACCCACAGCCAGTGTTGCCAGCCAGCGCTGACTAAATCGGGCATATGGGTGTTGGTCCATGCCTGGATCATTTCCGGGCGGTAAACCTGGTACTGGTCGAATAAGTCGGCTACCTTTTCTGCCAGCGCCATGCGTTTCAGGTCACTTTCTGCATGATGATCGGCGTAGTAGGCCGCTACTTTAGGAAATTTGGCCATGAACTCCTCCTGTCCCAGTAGTTTAAACACCAGCCAGGAGAGGTTTTGCGGAGAAAGGACTTCGGAGAAAGGACCTCCCAGCAGCACGTATAGTTGGTATAGCAGATCGTTGGGCTTCAGGAAGCGGCAATTGGCCGCAATGCCCAAACGGTCGGCCAACTGGAGTTTCAGCCAGTTGTTCATACCTTCTGTTTGTGTAATAATATAATGAGGCTGGAACACGCTGTTACCTGCATCCTGGAGGTCTTGTGCTAACCCGGACGACAAGCTATTGAGTGAGTTCGAGACTTTTAAAAACAATGCCATTGATAACTCCTTTGTTTACACTCCGCCATTCCCGAAGCATGTTATTAATTCGCATGCGCATCCACTTCTCTGAACCTGGAGGCGATACCGGAAGCTCTTTCTACAAAGCGTTCTGCCGCCATAAGGATTACTTCCGGTGTTCCCTGAACATACACTTTCTGTTTGGCACGGCTCACCGCGGTATATAGCAGTTCGCGTGTAAGAATTGGTACATCTGTGGTATCCGGCAAAAGTACCAGTACTTCTCCAAATTCGGAACCCTGGCTTTTGTGGATAGTCATGGCAAAAGCTGTTTCTGCCTGGGTAAGGTAACCGGGTAATACTGCTTTCAATACGCCGGTGCTGTCTTCAAACCAGGCCATTAATACGTCATTTTCATCTTTCCGGATAATGCCGGTATCCCCGTTAAACAAACCATGCTCATAATAATTACGGGTAAGGATGACCGGGCGGTTTTGATAAAATTCGGTATTGGCCTGAATCAGCCGTTTGTCGTGTAAATATTTTTCGATTTGCTTGTTAACGGTGTATAGTCCCTGGGGCCCTTCTCTTACGGCGGTGAGTACACGCTGTGCATTCAGCAGTTTCAGCGCCGTGGCAATATCTTTCTCTGTTATAAACGTTTCATAGCCGGCGATAAAGTTGTCGAACAGTTTCGCTGATGTATCCGGGTCAATCACCACCTGTTCATCTGCCGAAGGCGGAAAAAAACTTTGGATCACAGGTACATTATTGGCAATAATGGCCTTACTGAATTTGCCTATGCCGGTATTACCGGTAAAACGATGGCTATGCCTTAGTTCCACCAGGTGTTGAAATAGCGGGTGTGGGCTATCGGCTTCGACGGCAGCGGGTAGCTGGCGGCTGGCATCTGTAATAAAATGATTGATGAATTGCCGGCGGGCAGGGGTAAAAAGATTTAATTGCTCCTGTGCCTGGCAGAGATCCCCGAATAAGCTGCCGGCTTCCACAGAGGCCAACTGGTCTTTGTCACCCAGTAAAATAAGGCGGGTTTGCGGATGGATGGCCTGCATCAGCTTCGCAAACAAGGCCACATCTATCATGGAGCACTCATCCACGATCACTACGTCGTAGTTCAGCGGGTTTTCCCGGTTGTGCCTGAAGTAGGGAGTGCCGCTGACCGGTTTCAGCAGCCGGTGAATGGTAGAGGGTTGCAGTGCCCGGAATTTTTCAGTGATGCCAGTATCTACCGAAATGGTGGTATTACGTAAACTCTCTGCCATGCGGGCGGCGGCTTTACCGGTAGGTGCGGCCAGCGCTACTTTCAATGCCGGGTCGGTGGCAAACAGGATCGCCAGAATTTTGGCTACGGTAGTAGTTTTACCGGTGCCTGGTCCGCCGGTGATGATGGTAAAATTATTGAGTACGCCGGTAATGGCAGCGGCCAGTTGCCAGTCGGCCGGATCGTTGTCGTCAGTTTTGGTGGTACTGGCAAACAGTTGGCTGATCAGCGTTTGCTGATGTTGCAGCAGCTGCATTCTTTCCGGCAGCAATGCCTGTTCTGTAGCCAGGAATTGTTTGATACGCAGGAGAAACTCCGTTTCGTACCTAAAGTATCGTTGCAGGTACAGCCGGTTCTGATAAATAACAAAGGGTTGTTTATCGTTGCCATGGAGGCCAACCAGGGGAAGGCTTTCCAGGATGCTGTTATTGGTATCTATTTTTTGATAAGATTCAGGCAGATTTGCCTGCTCTTCTTTTACTTTATCGAGATGCAGACAAATATGTCCTTCGCTTCCTTTTTTTGATAGTAGATAAGCATACGGTTTCAGCGCCGGGATATCAAAATACTCGGCAAATTGTTGATGTACATCGTTCAGCGTGGGTATGTTTCGCATTCTTATCCGGACACTTGAAAAGATTAAAGTACGACTTTTTTCTGCTCTGTTTGAGCGACCACAGTATTTAAGTATATTGTCATTAATCTATAACCTATATACTGTATATGATGTCAAAGAAATGGCGCCTCCTGGGTGCATTATTATTAGGAGCCTTTTTGCATGTTAACGGCCAACAGAGTTTAGAAAGAAAGCCGAGCCAATTGAGAGCAAATTTATCCCTCCTTGGATTAGGTGCAAATTACGAATTGCGATTGTTAAAATTCACTACCCTTAATTTTGATGCAGAAGTGGGATCCGGTTTAAGTTATTCCTATAGCGACTATTCAGGATCGGAATGGGGATATGCGATTGTGCCTGATTTTTCGGTGGGAGTAAGACAATACTACAATATCGCCCGCCGCGAAAGGAAAGGAAAACGTATTGACAATAACGCCGGTAGCTTTTTTACGATAAGGGGTGGTTACGTGACGAATCCCATTGTTTCTAACGATTATTATGAAGGGGCCTATGCTTACTTTGTACCCGCCTGGGGTATGCAACGTAGCTGGGGTAAACACTTTAGCTTTGAAGCTCAATTTGGCATCAGGTTTAGTCCGGTAGAATATGAAGAAAGTGCTGTTAATGCGCTGGATGCACGTTTAAAGGTAGGATATGTGATTTGGTAATGTTGTACATTCGTTGCCTAAACGGAGTTATATGTCATCGCGGATAGTTAAGCAGGTAATAGTGATGCGCAAAGATCTGAATATGCGCAAAGGTAAAATGATTGCCCAGGGAGCCCATGCATCCATTGCGTTTCTGACACGGCATGCTACTATCGACGGCCATACTTTACAAACTAACCTGAGAAACCCAGAAGAAGTAGCGGAGTGGATGACGAAAGGATTTACCAAAATTTGTTTGTCGGTAGATTCGGAAGAAGACCTGGACCGGGTATATCAACAGGCGGTAGATGATGGGCTGAATGCCACGCTGATAACAGATTCGGGGTTAACAGAATTCGGCGGCGTGCCTACCAAAACCTGCTGTGCAATAGGACCTAATTTGAATGAAGAAATAGATCGTATCACGAAGGATTTGAAATTACTTTAGTCCTCGTCGCCTACAACGTCTGTTTCTACTACCCTGCCTACTTGTCCATCTTCCAAACGTACTTTAATACCACGGGAATGATAGGCGGCAGAGGTCAGTAAATCTTTCACAATGCCATAGGTTTTTTTACCGCTGCGCTGGTCCTTTTTCAGGATAATAGCCACTTCCAGGCCAGGGTATATGTCTTTTCTGTATTGTCCGTCCATGATGCAAAGCTAGAAAATTTATATTATACTATAAATGGCTAAAGGCACTACCATCACGGCAGTGCCTTTTCGCTTATTTAGGGATAAATATTTGCCTTAACTGATCAATAAGCACCCCGTTTCCGCTTACGCTGATGTTATTGATTTTTTCTGCGATCTTTTCCACATATTCCATTTCCTTCAGCTTAAACAGCATCGGGTTATCTTCCATCAGCTTGGCGGTATTCAGCAAGCTCCTGGTGCTGGCGGTTTCTTCTCTTCGCATGATGATGTTAGCTTGTGCCTTCTTTTCGGCCACCAGTACCTGGTTCATGATTTCTTTCACATCGCCAGGCAGGATGATGTCCCTGATACCAAATCCGGCGATGGTAATGCCCAGGCTTTCGGCCCTGGCACTAACGGCCTGGATGATATGAGGCGCCAGTGAATCTTTCTTTTCCAACAATTCATCAAAAGTCAGTGCGCCGATATATTCCCGCAATGCCAGTTGGAAAAGCACGTAGAGCTGACGTTCGTATTCCTTATTTTGGAGCACGGCCTTGTTAATATCTGCGATGCGGTACTGCGCCCAGGCATTTATTCTTAATGCAGCCTTGTCTTTGGTCAGGATTTCCTGTCCGTTGAGTTCGGCCTGCAATTGCCTGGTATCAATTTTAGATACCACGATGGAGATGTTATTCTTCCACCAGAAATAAATACCGGGATACAGCGTCATGGAATACTTACCATCAACGAGCAGGATGGCCTGTTCGTGGCTGTCTACGTTGTAGCTTCTTACAAAAGGAGCTACCAGTCGGTGGCACAGGGTGGACCGGTCTATATTATCCGGTATCGCGATACCGGAAATATCTGCACGAACAAACTTATAGTCGATCATGTTTTTCCAGAAAGTATATCTTCCGGCGGTCAATACCTGCTTCAGCAATCCGTTTTCGTAGTGCAAAACGATTTCTGTTTCACCTACTTCCACCACGTGCAAAGCAGTGGTGATAGCGGGATCCTGCAGTAATATGTTTAATTCAACAGGGGCTACAAATGGTTTGGTGATGTCGTAGATGTGAACATCTTCGCTAATCAGCCAGTGTCTTCCTTCCAGCAGCATTCGCTGGTAAGCACCGTTCTTAAAAACCAATCCTCTTTCGTAGGCGTTGATAGTTACTCTTTTCATTTCATTTTCATTTTTGGGGTTAATAAAAAAGTCAGTGTTGTTGCCCGTTCTGTCAGCACGGAAACAGTTGTCAATTGGCGGTTATTCATCAGTTAGGGCGGAAGTGCTAAGTGATGGTAATCGCCGGATGTTTATTCCTGTTTGCGGGTGTTGTCACAACTGCTGCTGTCATCCTTTTGATGTAGTAGCGGGGCCTACAGCCCTGACTTTTTTTGTTTGTTGTTGTTTTCAGTTTTGCAGACTGATCTCCGTGAAAGGGAGTTTTTCTATTGCTCTACCGTTGAGCTACCGTTTCGTAGACGGATAGGATTCGAACCTAAGACCCATAGATTATTTGGAGAGACTTGTGCCATGAGGCAACAGCATACAACGTGTTACTACAGTTGCACTGCAGGGCTTTTAGAAACCCTTGCCTGGTTTGCATTCAGCGACATCAAATCTCTTCTTCCCGTGAAGGAAGCTTTTTAGTAAATGCTTTTCATTTACCTGGTGGATGAAGCAGGACTCGAACCTGCACTGGCGGTGCTTCAAACCGCTGCTCTACCATTGGAGCTATTCATCCGTTTGTAGTGTGAGTAGCAGGATTCGAACCTGCTAAGCCCGTTAGGGCGATGGTTTTACAGACCATTGCGACACTCCCGCTTCGCCGTACTCACGTGATGGGTTAACAAACATTTCAATCAACTTTGTTAGGAGAATGTTTTTTGGGGGTTAACATTTTCCTTAGGTCATCGTTGGGGTTAACACATTTTTAGGTTAACGTTTTCTTTTCCTGCCTTGGGGTTAACGCGCTTTTCGGGTTAACGATTTCTTTTTCTACGTTGGGGTTAACACGCTTTCCGGGTTAACGTTTTTTATTGGGTTAACACACTTTTTGGGTTAACGTTTTCTTTTCCTGTTTTGGGTTAACACGCTTTCCGGGTTAACATTTTTTTGGGGTTGCACCTGTTTGGATGAACAAAATTTGGGTTAACAAACAGGGTTAACAACATTGGTTCTCGGGGTGCAGGCGGGGATTCGAACCCAGGTCTTCCAGTTCACAGCCGGATATTCTAACCATTGAACTACACGCACCATTTTACAAAGTTGGCCCGACCGGATTCGAACCGGTAGCCCGCTGCATATAAGGCAGACGCTCCAACCGTTGAGCTACGGGCCACTTTTTAGCACAAAAAAACCGGGCGTTTTTGACGCCCGGTTTTTACGTTGTACATAAGCAGTTACTTATGTTCGTTGACACCAGGGTCGTTGATATTTTTTTTCATAGCCATAGCACTTCGATAACAGTTGCCCGTTATGATCATTTGTAAATCGTATGCTATGAATATGCGTTTGCATGCTTAATTTTTTCGTTATAAATACAAATAAAAAGCCCCGCAATCTCTTGCGGGGCTTACGTTATATAGAATTCGTTTTTAACTATTCTGTAGCATAACCTGCCCCGCAACTTGTATAGTCTTCCCGCAGACTAAACCAGTTTTTTATTTGTATGTGCGTTGTTGAGCAGTACATGTTTTGTGATTTTTTTAACAATGCAAAGATGGATATAATTTTTTAATATCTCCAAATTTTTTTGAAAAATATTTTTTAGCTAGATAAGTGAGGGGTGAATTTTGGGAGATGATTGAGGAAGGTAAGGATAGCGAATGGGTTGTTTTGAATGAAAAATAATTATCAATAATTATAATTACATAATTCTTGCGTGACATGCGTTAATTAAATGATTTTTGATTAACAAAATCAGTGTTAATCAAAACGCAAATAAAACAGATTAACTACTGTTTAACAAACTATACAATTTTTTGCCAATCCTTTTATATAAGCAGTTTGGTGCATTTAAATTAGAATTGCATTTTGATAGTTTAAATTAAAAACTTTCTATTAAGGATTCGAAATGACTCACAAATTTTTTTTTCCTTTGTAAGGTCAAAAAAAGTAAAAATTATGCTCATCAATTTTATTGATAGTTGTAATGTCCCTGCTATCCAGCGTATAGCCGTAACATTTATAAAAGGAGCAACTGCAATAATATTGTCTCTACTTCTTATTTCTGTTAATCAATTATAAACGCCGCATGAATATCCGTATACTTCACGCTGATGACGATACTATTTTCTCCAGCATTGTAAAAAAAATCTTGCAGAAGGGCAGTTTTGAGGTAAGTAGTGCCTATGATGGAGAGGAAGCCTGGGGGCTTTTTAATAAGCAGTGTTTTCATTATTGCCTGCTGGACATTATGATGCCCCGGCTAAACGGGATTGATTTGGGAGAAAGGATCCGGAAGGTGGATAAGCAGGTACCGATTTTTTATTTGTCGGGAGAAGATCTTTTGTTGGTGGAGAAAGAGGTATTTGGTCGCGGCGGAGGTAATGGATATTTTAATAAGACATTTAATATCAATAAATTATCTAGTGTTTTGCTGCACTATTTTATATCTACACCTATAATAAAACCTTATGACAGAATTCAAGTATGATGAAACCAATCGTGAATTATCAGGTCCGAAAAGGAAGAAAAAGCTTCCTCCTGATATTCATGAGCTTTTGATGTGCCTGAAGGCAACACCAAATGTAATGGTTGCTAAAAAAGACTTGTTAAAAGCAGTGTCCGCAGGCGATAACCAGTTGTGGGTATATGTATCGCGGCTTAGAGGTTATTTCAAGATAGTAGGTGTAAAGCAGGAAATAGATAACATATACGGAAAGGGATATGTGTTCATCGTACCGAAGTATTGAGCTTTGAAAACCTATTACTCCCACTCTTCCCGATGGTTCCTATCCTGCATTCCAAAATGAAAAACCGATTTTTCAACCGAAACATACATTTATGAACATTATTGGAAAACGTATTGACACTAAAACGATCTTATACGCAGAGGATAATTCCATCAATGCCAGGGTGTTGAAATATGCATTGGAAAAAATGGGAAACTATGAAGTGATCGTTGCAGCTAATGGTATGGAAGCCTGGGAATGTTTTAATAGTAGATCTTTTGATGTTTGTTTATTGGATGTTCACATGCCGAAGTTAGATGGAGTTGAGTTAGGCGCAAAAATACGTACTGTTAATACTGTTGTACCGATCTTATACATTTCCGCTGATGGTCATCCGGAAACCCAGTTGAGAGGTTTTAGTGAAGGAGGTGCAGATGCCTACTGCGTTAAACCTGTTGATACGCGCGTATTGGTTTCCAGGATGGAGGCCCTTGTTCGCAGAGCAAAAGAGCAGTTGGAAGCTTGTGAAACGATTGTATTGGACACTTACATTTTTAACACACGGCTGTCTACGCTTACTTTTGATGATGTATCCATTTACCTTAACGCTAACGAAGTGCGAGTCCTGAAGTATCTTATTGCCAATATCAATAAGACGGTAGTAAACGATTTATTGAAACCCCTCGTTTCGGGGACAGACAAACAACGAACACTATATGCCACTATTGCCATGCTCAGAACCCATTTCAAGTATAGTAATACTGTAGAGATTTTGACTGTACAGCGATCCGGATATCTGCTTTCTGTACCGAAAGACAGTGTCCGGTATTTTTAATATTTAGTTCGTTTTCCTCATTAAATATTTTCTTATATTCGATACCTGTTTAGTAAACCCAAAAGAGAATGTTAACCATATTATTTAAAAAACTCAAAAACAATGACCATGAAACTCCACAGAACATTACATCATCCAGATGGTGGGCGTTCATTAGCAGAATATGAAATCAGAGACAACAATGTTTTCACCACCATACACCATCCAAAGGGCTCCAGTTCCCTCCCCTGGTATGAGGTCAGGGAAAATAAGTTATATCCTACCATGCATCATCCAAATGGGAGGAGCTCATTTCCCTGGTTTGAAATTAATGGCAATAGTATAACGCCGTCTATTCACCATCCGAAAGGGGTGGATGGATTAGCCTGGTATAAGATCGTATAACAATTGAAACGGGTTTATAAATGGGGCCTGACACGTGGTTGTCAGGCTTTTTTTGTGGGGAGGATCGGACATGGACGGCTATATGGTTTCTTTTGAAAGACTTAAAAGATAGCTGGCATCTATTAATCTGAGTACTTCTTGATAGAATAACAATAGCTCCGCCCGGGATTGAGCATCTTCGTACTGCGTATCTGCTGCAGCAAGTGTTTCCGAAAGCCAGAGGCACAGCGTTTGCCGCGCAGTACTGGGCGGGAAGAGTTCGGAGAACTGGGCCATACAAGTGTTGGGTCGTTAGACTCCTGGTCCGAAAGGTGCGTGTGGTAGAAGAATGGTTGTGAGGTTTGCATAACAATAGGTTTTTAATGTAACCCTAATTTACATATGAATATCTATATAACAGCTATTTATTTCTATAATATTTATATAAATATACTTATTAGGGATATTTTTGTTCGTTTTTGTAATTTCTATTATGCTTAAATTGTAGAAAAATATGCTTTAAAAGCGTTTTATGAGCGATAAAGTATTAAATAGAATAAAAGCTGTATTAGCGGAAAAGGCTAAAGCAAATAAGTGGTTAGCAGAGGCAATAGGAGTAAATATTAATACAGTATCGAAATGGTGCACGAATAAAATACAGCCTTCAGTGGAAACGCTGTTTGAGATAGCTGAGGTATTAGATGTGGAAGCAAGAGAGTTGCTGGTTTTGAGAAAGGACTAGCCTATTGAAGAGGCTTATGTATGCAGAGGTGAATGCATATCCAATGCGTACTTACAATGCAGATTTGGTAAATAATTTTACGACCTTCCGTTGTTTGTAATAGATCTGGGTTTTACGTTACTCGTAATGCGAATAGGATCGCCTCGATTTTTATTTTTAAAAATGAGGTTTTATGGCGGACGTTCATTCAAAAGCGACCAGGAGCTTTAACATGAGTATGATTAAGGGTAAGGACACCAAGCCCGAAATACAAGTAAGAAAGTATTTGCATGCTAATGGATATAGGTTTAGGTTACATGTAAAAGATTTACCAGGAAAGCCGGATATCGTATTGCCGAAACATAAGACTGTCATATTTGTACATGGTTGTTTTTGGCATGGGCATAAGGGATGTAAATATTTTGTGGTTCCGAAAACACGAACTGATTGGTGGTTAAATAAGATTAATGGCAACGTTGAAAACGACAAGAAAGTGATTGTTGCACTAAATGGGTTGGGATGGAAGATCATTAATTTATGGGAATGTGAATTGCGCCCAGATAAATTGGGAAAAACTCTTTTACACTTACTTCAGAAAATATTATCTTAAGTAAATTTATTCGAGATATTTTTGTAGCTGAAAAATTTAGTATTATTATAATGGCCAAAGACTTTATAGCCAGTTTCATTCAACAAAAGATAGCTCGTTTTGCTACAGGAGAAAGTTTGAGAATTCTTGATTTATTTTCGGGTTGTGGTGGATTATCGTTGGGGTTTCATAAGGCAGGGTATAAGATAGTAGCTGGAGTTGAACTGGATAAAGAAGCAGCTCGTTCTCATGCATTGAATTTTCATAAGAATGATCCGCACTTTGAGGAGCATGCAAAGTCAAGAGACATTCAGGAAACTGCACCGGCGCAACTTTTTAAGGAAATAGGTTTAAAAGGAAAACCAGCGGAACAAATTGATATGATTATTGGTGGGCCCCCTTGTCAGGCATTTACAAGAATCGGGCGGGCTAAGCTAAGAGAGGTGTCAAGTGATGAAAAGGGATTTCTGAATGATCCAAGAAGCCAGTTGTATAAACGATATCTAGAATATGTTAAGCTGCTGGCTCCTTTATCTATTTTGATGGAGAATGTGCCAGATATGTTAAACTATGGTGGGGTTAATATTGCAGATCTGGTATGTGAGGATTTGACCAAATTAGGCTACAATTGTCAGTATACTTTGCTCAACTCAGTACACTATGGAATTCCACAAATGAGGGAAAGGATGTTCCTGATAGCAGTACATAAGTCCATTAAAGCTGAGATACGGTTTCCTGCTCCAACAAACTATGCGGAGTTACCGAGGGGATATCACGGTTCCAGAAATGTAGCATTGAAGTATATTAATCCCAACTTGTTTAATCCAGATCTATTTAACCGGTATTATAAGGCAGCACCAGAGGTGTTGAAAGATTTACCGACATTCATTTCAGCGGAACAGGCAATGGCCGATCTCCCGGAACTTGTTACTCATTTGCAGAATGAATTAAAGCGTGGAACTAAGAAATTGAATAATGATATTCCTTATAGAACACCCCCTCAAAATGAATATCAAGAACAAATGAGAAACTGGATCGGTTTTAATGCTAATGGAGCCGTGGATGGAAATGTGATTAGATTTCTACCAAGAGATTATCCTATCTTTAAAAAAATGAAGCCCGGAGATCAATATCCACAGGCAATTGAAGTGGCAATCAAAATTTTTCAAGGGAAACTGAATAAGGAAGAAAAGTTGATTGGCAGAAAACTTTCTGAATCATCCAAGAGATATAAAGAAATTCAGGCCGAAACAATTCCACCTTATGATGTTGAAAAGTTTCCTAATAAGTGGCGGAAAATGGAATCAGATATGCCAGCCCGCACCTTGATGGCTCATTTGGGGAAAGATAGTTATTCTCATATACATTATGATAGTGATCAGGCAAGGACTATTTCTGTACGTGAAGCAGCCAGATTACAATCATTTCCTGATAAGTTTCAATTCGCGGGGGCTATGAATGCAGCATTTCGGCAAATTGGAAATGCTGTACCTCCTTTGATGGCGAATAAACTAGCTGTAGCAATTCGATCAACAATTGAACAAGGTATAAAATGCTCAAAAATGACCAAGTAGACTTCCTAGAAAAATATGAAGCGGAAACAGTAGACCCAAATGCTTCTGCTCTCATAGAAACATTTCGGGCAATTGGGTATAGTTTGCCTACCGCATTGGCAGATATTATTGATAATAGTATCTCCGCTGAGGCAAAGAATGTCTGGATAAACATGGTCTGGAAGGATGCCGATTCCTTTATTAGCATTCTGGATGATGGATGGGGAATGAATGAAAAAGCCCTGGTCGAGGCGCTAAGGCCGGGTGCCCAAAATCCCTTAGCAGATAGAAAGGCTACAGATCTAGGTCGATTTGGATTGGGACTAAAAACAGCTTCATTTTCCCAATGCAGAAGGTTAACTGTAGCCTCGAAAGTAGAAGGCAATAAAGATATTAACTATAGAGCGTGGGATCTGAATTATGTAGGGAAAAGGAATGCATGGAAATTAATCAAGTATATTTCAGATTCGTTTTTTTTCACTGATCTGGAAGATATGGAGAAGGGGACATTGGTATTATGGGAGAACCTCGATAGAGTTATTTTTGATAAAGAGAAAACGCTGATAACACGGAAAAAATTTCTCGAGGCAATCCGAGATATTGAAAACCATCTTGCAATGGTTTTCCATCGGCTAATTGAAACCTCTAAAGTAAGGTTATGGATTAATGGTCAATTCATTGCTCCATGGGATCCTTTTTTAAGAACAGAAAAAGCAACCAGGTCTTTTCCGATGGAGGCTTTTGCTGATGATAGAATTAAAGTAACAGGATATGTCTTGCCCCACAATTCTAAAGTAAGTACAGAGCTATGGGAACGGGCAGGTGGTACACGAGGCTGGAATGAGCATCAAGGGTTTTATATTTATAGGAAGAATAGGATACTTTGTGCCGGAGGATGGTTGCAGCTATTTAATAAATCAGAGTACACGAAGTTGGCTAGGATCATGATTGATATTGATGCTAGCCTTGATTTTGCATGGCAGTTGGATATTAGAAAATCCCGGGCAGTTCCTCCAAAAATGTTTAGAGATCATTTAGAGAGATATGCTGCTGGCATAAGGAGGATTGCAATAGAAGTATTTAAGTACAGAGGTAAACAAGAGCAACGAAAAATAGGCAAATCCACGTATGAATTTGTTTGGAATACAATAGAGCATGATCAAGGGGAGAGTTTTAAGATTAATAGAAATCATCCCGTAGTAAAGGTAGTTCGTGAGAAGCTAGGTAGTAATAAAAAAGATCTTGATAAGTTGTTGAACTTGATAGAGATGACGATTCCCATTCCAGCAATTGCGTTGAATGGTGCGTTGAATGAGGAAACAGCTAAGGAGTATAAATATCCTACAACAGATGACGAAGTTATAGATCTAATGAATATTGTATATTCCAAGTTGCTAAATGATGGACTAAGCCCCCAAAGGGCACTTGATGAGTTGCATAGTATTGATCCATTTAGTAATTATCCACATTTGATTGAACTATTGCGAAGCTAAACGACGCTATGAAAACTATTGACCTCCAAATTCTTGAAACAGGTATAACCGGTTTGTCCCGACGCTATGCGGGTTTCCTTGTAGAAGCTGCATCTGTGTGCCTTCACCATAATGGACATATTCTCAAAGCAAATTTTGAAAGCGAAGGGTATTATACCGAACGTTATGAAATTTCTTGCATACACGTTACAACAGACGCAATTAATAGCTTTAAAGATTTACAGGAAGCAACTGAGCATGGGGCAAGTGGTATTGCGGTGGCTATCATTGCTCATGAGACGAATCTTGGGATACAAAGATCTTGGAAAGGAACAGGATTTGATTACTGGTTAGGAGAACCAGATGAGAAATTCATTTTTCAGAATAAAGCACGCCTTGAAGTTAGTGGTATTTTAAAAGGTACGCAGATACAGATGCAAACGCGTTTGGCGGAAAAGTTGTTACAAACACAGACCTCAGATCATACAAAACTCCCCGCTTATGCAGTTATTGTTGAATTTAGTAATCCTAAAACCTTAATTGGCAGAAGATGAAGGATTTACAAAGTAATATTAGAAACTGGCATGAGGAGGCAATGGACCTCGCCGAAATGGCTTTTTTTGCAAAACGGCGTGGAGAATATCATAACTATTGGCGGTTTATTCAGAGAGCTCTGAATTATGAAAAAGCTGCAGCTCGACTGTTAGAGCCATTGCATGATCAGGAACCAACAAGATCAATTATTTATCTTGGGGCAGCGCATTTTGCATTGAATCTTGATTATTTTGATGAGGCACTTGTGCTTTTGAATGAAGCAATGAAAGGAGAAATACCATTGGAAATTGAATTACAGTTCAAAAATCTAATGGCTAGTATTGCGTCGAGAAGAAAAATTAAAATGGACGTAAATACCATTGCGCAAAATTTTTTATCAGGCTATGATGAGTTAGAGTCTGATAAAGTGGACAATGCAATTGAAGCTGCGTATGCAGCAGTAAGGGTTAGATATGTTAAGGAGTTTGGTGAAGAAACGTTGGATGAATTATTAAATAGATTAGTCTTACAGGTTGAGCTGGAGAGTAAGAATCTGGTTACTAATTTTTCATATCAGGTTTTTGAAGGCGATAAAGAAATTCATCATAAATGGATACAAGAAGGGAAGAATAAAATTTCATGGGTATTTTGGGATGCCTATAAGAAATATCTTGATGAAAAAGGATTGGCAAGTACTACAATTAATCAACTGGATCAAATAACAGATGATATTCTTGATAGAATAGGAAATCCTTCTCGGCAAGGCCCCTGGAATAAAAGAGGGATGATTGTTGGAGATGTTCAATCTGGGAAAACAAGTAATTATATAGGTTTAATTAATAAAGCGGCTGATGCAGGATTTAAATTGATAATTGTATTAAGTGGTTTATATGAGAGCCTGCGTCAACAAACGCAATTGAGAGTTGATGAAGGTTTTTCAGGAGTCTCGTCAGAACCCGGCAATGATCAACGGATTGGAGTTGGAAAATACCGTAAAACCAGGGAAGTTTTCCCTATAACGCATGCGGGAGATAATGGAGATTTAAAGTCAGCCAGTCTTAAGAATTTTCCGCTTAAAACTGATAGTTACTACGCCTTGGTTATTAAAAAGAATCCGTTAATTCTTAAGAATCTATTAACGTGGTTACATGCAAGAGGAGAAAAGAATGGAAAGTTTAAAATAATAAAAAATGTTCCGTTGTTAATTATAGATGATGAGGCAGATAATGCATCAATTAATGTTGACAATGAATTTGTTTCTAAAATTAATGGCTCGATTCGCGCTGTACTGAGTCTATTTGAACAGAGTGCCTTTATTGGTTATACAGCTACTCCCTTTGCTAATATTTTTATAAGTGATAGGAACAATACAGAAGGGCAAAGTATAACGATTAATAATAAATTATTTCAATTAGGAGAAGATTTATTCCCCAAAGATTTTATAATAAATGTACCTCCTCCTTCAAATTATATTGGTTATGCGAATGTTTTTGACATTAATTTAAATAATGATGAAGATACTGATGAGAATCCGTTGTCAGGCATAAATGTCATAGACGATTATGAAGAATATATTCCTCCTAAACACCTGATGAATGACGAGCTGCCAGATGAAATTCCAGCTAGCTTAAAGCATGCAGTGCAAAGTTTTGTAATCGTCTGCGCAATTCGTATAGCTCGTGGTCAAGAGAATGAACACAATTCTATGCTTGTGCATGTCTCGTGGTATAAAAAATGGATTAATAGGATTGCACGATTAATAAGTGACTATGTTGGAGAAATAAAAAATGAAATTCGTTATGCATCCATTAGAGGATTCATAGATGAGCTAAAATATTTGTGGGAAAGAGAGTTTAAAGCTAAGTCAATCAGTATTATCGGGAGAATCTCGTATAGTGATTCCAGGTTAATTACGCATGATTGGGAAGAAGTAAGACCATTTCTTAAACAAGCTGTCGAAAAAATTGAAGTAAGAGCTATCCATGGAACAAGTAGAGGGTTAGAGTATGAAAATACAACCCCATTGAACTATAGTAAGTATGAAAAAGGACTTTCTGTTATAGCAATAGGTGGGAATAAATTATCAAGAGGTTTAACCCTTGAAGGGTTGTCAATTAGCTATTTTTTAAGGGCTACAAAATTTTATGATACGCTTTTGCAAATGGGGAGATGGTTTGGTTATAGACCAGGTTATGCTGATCTCTGTAGACTTTATACAACGAAGGAGATTATATCTTGGTACCAATATATCGGAAATGCAACTGAGGAACTTAAGGAGCAGTTTGATATAATGAAGTTGAGTAGCGCGTCTCCTAATGAGTTCGGATTAAAGGTTAAGTCTGCTCCAGGTATGTTGATGATTTCAGCAGCGGCTAAAATAAAAAGTGCAACTGATCTCACTCTTAGCTTTTCGGCAGATTTGTTGGAAACATATGAGTTAAGCAAGTCTGAAGATGTACTTAAAGAGAATATACTCGCACTTACAAGGTTTGCATCCAGACTGGGTAAAACGTCAGGGAAGCAACGACAAGGTCAGCCCTATATTTGGGAGAATGTCAAATATGCGATAGTTGATGATTTTATAGCAGAATATAAAACGAAACAATTAAATATTATTCCCGATGTAATACGGAGTTATATCAATAAACAAGTGGAAGCAGGAAACTTGAATAAGTGGACGATTGTTTTTATTAATAACAGCCTTTCTGAATCACTCTTCCAAATTGGAGACTTAGATATTGGTCTCACCCAAAGGATGGAGGCTGAGCGAACCGATGATTTCGGGAATACTATTGTGGATAAAGATGTTTATCTAATTAGGAAATCCCACATAATAAGTCCTCCCCATGAGTACCTAGATATGGATATTAGTGATCCACGATATGATTTGGCGAAGAAAAAAACGATAGAAAATAGTAAAGCAAAGACGGCTCCCAAAGTACCAGCTGGTAAGTATATCAGATATTACAGAGGAGAGAACACTGCACTGTTATTAATTTATTTATTGGATCCAGCAGGATTTAATGGCTCTCCTGATTTGCCTGCCGTGGGATATGCTATTAGCTTTCCCCGTATAGATGGTGATGTAAAATTGACCTACAAAGTCAATAACCAATTTAGAAAAGAAAATGATTATCCTGAAGATGCAGAGGAGAATCCAGAAAACCAGGATGACATATAATTAAAGTAACTATTTGAAAATGGCAAGTACCGAATTGGAGCTCACAAATTTTTTGGCATTTGTACGCGAAAGTGTTGATGATGAATTGAAAGAAGCAAATGCTATTGATTTTCGCGAAGAGGCATTTACAAAGGTTGTTGTTGAGATATTAAGCGATGCTGGTGAAACAGGACATCCACAAGTATGTACATCAATATTTCGGAGCAAGAACGATAAACGCATGCGTCAAATGAATGCATATGCCTTATGGGATAACTATGAGACATTGGATATCTTTATAACGGATTATAAGGGCGGGGCAGAGATTTATACGCTAGAGAAGAGTCGGATAAAAAGTAATTTCAGCTTGGCTGAAAAATATTTGCAATATGTTGAAAAGGGTCAATTTGATGAAGTAGATGAATCTGCTAGCGAAATGGAATTTCTTCAGAATTTCGCTGATTATAGGGAAGAACTACTTAGGGTACGTATTATTCTACTAACTGATGGCATTGTAAAGACGGAAATTCCAGCTCTTTTTGACGGGAAAAGTAATTTGCGTATAATATATGAAATATGGGATCTGGAGAGAGTTTCTAAATTATGGTTATCTCAGCGCGAACGAATGCCTATTGAGATTGATTTTAAAGCTGATTTTAACGAAGAGGTTAGATGCCTGACCACTCCTGATAACCACGGTGTCTTTCTTGCCATCATACCAGGGTATTTATTAGCCGATTTGTACGATCTATATGGTTCTCGATTATTAGAGCAGAATGTTAGATCCTATTTGCAGAACGTAGGAAAAGTAAATAAAGAGATGCGGAAAACGATTTTAGAAGATTCTAAAATGTTCCTGGCATATAATAATGGTATTTCCGCAACAGTTAAGGATATTCAATTAAATAGTAACAAGAATGATGTTTTTAATACTATAAAGAGAGTTAAAGGTCTTCAGATTGTAAATGGTGGACAAACAACCTCTTCTATCTATTATGCGAGACAAAAAGGGAAAGCGACATTAGAAGATATTTTTGTTCAAGTGAAAATCACATTGGTAGGTGATAATAAAGAAACGGAAGGAATTATTTCTCGTATTTCAAAATTTGCGAATAGTCAGAATAAAGTAAGTGAAATTGATCTGACATCTAATCAGACGTTTCATATAACACTTGAGGAGTTGTCCAGAATTACATGGGCACCATCGAAAGAAGGTATCTCACATCAAAGCCGCTGGTACTATGAAAGAGTGAAAGGGCAATATAATGAGGAGATTAATAAAGAACACAGTGGAGACCGTAGAAGGAGAAAATTTAAGCAAAATAATCCTGCGAATCAAATTATAAGAAAAGAGGAGTTGGCAAAATTTAAAAATTCCTGGAATGGACTACCTAATATAGTAGTTAAAGGAAGCCAGAAAAACTATCTCCAATTTATTCAAAACGAATCAAAAATAGAACCGGACCGTTTATATTTTCGAAATATAGTTTCTCTGGCTATTCTTTTTAAAAAAGCGGAACTAATTTATGGAGTTAAGCCAAATGCAATGGGCGATTTAAGATTCATTGTAGTTCCCTACGCTTTGGCATGGATAAGCGCTAACTGCCCTGCAAAAATTGATCTTGAAAAAATTTGGCGCCAGCAGGATCTTTCCCCCGCCTTAGATAAGTTACTAGAAACGGTATTACTAGGTGTGAATGAATTCTTTTTAACAGAAAAACCAGAACAGTTTTCGTTAGTCGGGGAATGGGCCAAAAGAGAAGAATGCTGGCAACAATTAAAAGCTATTGATAAATCCAGATGGGAAATTGATTTTAATCTAATTAGTCAGGATATAAGTCTGCCTGATTCTAATGAAGGTGTGACCATTTATCGTGAGAATGAAGAAAAAATCATGAATACGTCTATAAAAACCTGGCAGCTAATAGAGCAGTTTGGTGTTGAAAAACGAAAATTAGACCAGATACAGATTGGTGTGGTTAGAAATTTAGTGCAGAAGCTGCAGAAAGGGAAGCGGATTAAGGAGCACATCGTTAATCATGCAACTAAGATTTTGGAAATTTATCAAGAACATATAGGTAGCAAGTTGTAAATGCTGCATTGACGAAGAAAAGAACTTCTTATATCCGTTGTTTATTGATGAATATTTCCCAACGTATTTTCAAAGCTTCTGGTGAAGGTCGAAAATCATCCCTGTTAAGTATTATTTTTTTGCCAATATACTTTTTGAAGTAAGAATCTTTAAGCGATGGATGAAGCATTACAGTCAAAGTAGCAGGGTCTATACCTAGTAAATCTGAATCAAATAGAGCGTGTAGGTCTTTTTTCAGCAATAGGCCATTGTGCTGATTGTGATCTTTGAGCCCTCTATATGGACAGATATGACTCGCCTCAATTACAGTAATTGTTTCACATCCACTAATCATGCAGTATGGGCCATATATTGCTAGCAAATTCTTTCTGAATTTATCTTGCCCTTGTCGGCCAGGTGTTCTTACTGCACTGTACCTGCGCTGGTCTGTTTCAATTGGGGAATAAGGAATAATGCTATCAATCGGGAAGTCAGGACTTGTGGCAGTAACAAGATTGATGTTGTCATAAATGTACGGAAAAGCTGTCCTTAAAAAATTCAAGTCAGCCTGTTGTATTGAATAGTAATAATTTCTTTTAATATAATAATCGTCTAAAATTTTGACAGAAGTTTTAGGAGGAGCTGGGTTGAATGTGGTGGAATAGTGGGCAGTAAATTGATCAACCGTTATATCTTCCTCAATTAATTCATCGAATTCATGTTTTTTTCTGCATTTATATCTGGGTTGAACAGATTGCCTCATGTAATGTTCCTGTGTATTACAAATCGGGCAACGATATCTTTTCTTGGGTAAATGCTTTTCAGTAGTAATCGACGTTATAGTAGCAATGCCAATTAAATACAATTTGTCAACAATTACAACTTGGTCTCCCTGTTTTAATTTATCATGATTCTTAACCGTGGTATCATATACATAGTGAGAGGTGGGTTGATCAGGATATCCACTGTTCCCTCCAAAAGCACTATTGTCTCCTTTGGATTTTAGTATCCATAAACGAGGTACGCTACTCATATACAAAGTTCGGAATGGACGTATTGGTTTTAAAATATTTGATGGATCAACTTTTGCCACGACTTAGCGGCATAAATCAAACCATGGCCTAAATAAAATTAAGATCAAATTGGTAATTAAAATAAAAAAATAAAACAAAGAAATGCCATCCTTCCCCCCACAATTGCAAATCCCCCCTATTCTCCCTAAATTTACCCCACATGCATACCGGCCAGTCACACCTCTCCCATCACCAATTGAAGTCATTATTTGACCTGCTATACCTGCGCCTATGCCGATTTGCTGACCAAATTATCTCCGATTCAGCCACTGCAGAGGATATCGTTCAGGAAGCATTCATAAAATTCTGGCAACGCAACGCAGAAATGACCGACCTCCCAGCCATTAAAACATTTCTTTATGTAATGGTGAGGAATGCTTGTCTCAACCACCTTAAGCACCAGAAGGTGGCCAAAAAATTTGCAGCAACACAAACAACGGAGTCAGAAGAAGCAGCGGTAGTGAAGGCAGAAGTATGGGGGGAAGTGCATCGGGCTATTGCTTCTTTGCCGGAAGGCTGCCGTAATGTTTTCAAGCTCAGTTACCTGGAAGGGTTAAAAAACCAGGAGGTAGCAGATGAATTGAAGATTTCCGTTAATACGGTAAAAACGCAAAAAGCCCGGGCATTGGCGTTACTAAAGCTGCGCTTAACCCCCGAATCCTTTATGGCACTGTGTATCCTCGTTTCTGAAAAATATTTTTAGGTCTTTCACCCATTTGCGGTTAGCAGATTGTTTATAGATATAGTAGCACATGGAATCATATCATCACCTGTATCACACGTCCCGGTTAATAGTGAAGTATTGGGATAATACGTTATCTGAAGAAGAGCGCGTAGCGTTGGAGGCATGGATAGCCGAGAGTGAGGCCAACAGGCTGTTATTTGAGGAGTTGAGCAAGGAAGAGGTGTTGAAGGAAGAGATGTTGCAGATGGGTAAGTATCACCCGGAGCAGGCCTGGAACCGTATCCAGGGAGAGATGATGGTGAAACGTATGGTGCCCTGGGGACGGATTGCCGCGGCCATGGTAGTATTGCTGCTGGCCATTGGCGCGAGGTGGTGGTATACGAGTACGGAGGTAGAGCAGCAGCAACCAGTGATAGGAACAGCCATGCCAGTAAAAGGCAAGCCGGTATTGGTAATGAGTAATGGAGAAGAAATGGTACTGGGCGCGTCGAAAGATACGCTGCTTACAGAGAAGAACGGAGCCAGTATCCGGCAGCAGGGTAATAAGCTGGCATATAACAATACAAGTGGACCGCTGGTGTATAACACGCTGAAAATACCGAGGGGTATGGATTACAGCCTTACGCTGAGCGATGGTACCCAGGTATGGCTGAATGCGGAATCGTCGTTACGTTTCCCGGTACACTTTACGGAAGGCGACCGGAAGGTATATCTTACGGGAGAAGCCTACTTCGCAGTGGCTACTGATGCCCGCAAGCCTTTTAGCGTGGTAGCCGGACAAGCAGAAGTGGCGGTATTAGGAACGGAATTTAACATCATGGCCTACGACAATGAGCCAACCATGCAAACGGCGCTGGTCAGTGGTAGCGTAAAAATTAAAACCACTAACGGTGAAACGTTGCTGCAGCCAGGATGGGTAGGTATTACAGAAAATGGTAACACCACGGCGAAGCAAATGGACATCGCCGCCCTCACCGGTTGGAAACGGGGAATGTTTGTATTCAGAAATGATGATATTACTACGGTGTTGCATCAACTGGAACGTTGGTACGATGTAACAGCAGTATATCCAAAAGAGAAAGTCGGTACCCAGCATTTTACCGGGGCTATCAAACGATACGATAACATAGAACAGGTACTGGAGATGCTAAATCAAACAGGAGGCGCCAATTTTAAACTTAGTGGTAAACAAATAAATGTAGCATTTTAATCAACAACCAACCAGTGTAATGCCAGATGAGTACCCGGAACGTTACGGGTACAATTGTCATGCTCGCTGAGCCAAAATCTCTTGTAGTCAATGAAACGATTGTCGATGTTACTGCTTTGTATGCAGTATATAGGATCACTATGCGCGCAGTCTGTCACAACCAGTCTGCAGCAGGTGCCCGTGGAGAAAGCATTTGCTGTGATTCAGCAACAAACCGGGTATGAATTTTTATATAATAACGAGTCTATAAAAAAGGCCGGAACGGTGAGTTTGTCGGTGAAGCAGGCGTCGCTGGAATCTGCATTGCAGCAGTGTTTTAGCCAGATTCCATTTACCTGGAAGGTAGTGGATAAAACGATTGTGGTAACGCCGAAGACAGCCACCACTACGGCGGCGGAGTACACTATCCGCGGCCGGGTGTTGGCGTACGAAAGTAAACAGCCGCTCATTGGCGCTACTATCCGTGTACGTGGCACCGATAAAGGAGCTACTACCAATAGTAGTGGCGCATTTACGGTAACTACCGGCATCCAGCATCCCGTGTTGCAGGTATCTTTCCTGGGATATATCAGCAAAGAAGTGAGAGCGGAGGATGACCAGGTGATTTTTTTGGAAGAAGATAAAAAGAAACTCAACGAAGTAGTGGTTACTACAGGATATGTTACCCTCCCGAAAGAACGCGCTACGGGCTCATTTTCGCAGGTAGATAAATCCCAGTTGGATAAACGGGTATCTACCAATATCCTCGACAAACTGGAAGGCTTGAGCACCGGATTATCTTTTTCAAGAAGTGTTACCTCTGATAAGCCTAAGCTGAGCCTGCGCGGCCGCAGTACCCTGTTCTCGGAAGATCAGCCATTGATTGTGGTAAATGGTTTCCCGATTGAAGGCGACCTGAATAGCATTGATCCGGATGATGTAGAAAGCATTACCATCCTGAAAGACGCCGCTGCCGCATCTATCTGGGGTGTTCGTGCGGCCAATGGGGTGATTGTGATCACTACCCGCCAGGGTAAGTTAAATCAGCGTCCTACTGTAGAAGCAAGATCCAACATCATTTTCGGAAAGAAGCCGGATTATGGTCAATTGCGTTTAATGAGTAGCAGTGATTATATAGATGCACAACAGATATTGTTTAAAGCTGGGAGATTTAATTCCCTGTTTTCTCCCGGTAGCCGTACCCCTATTCCGGAAGCAGTGCAGATCTGGAAAGATGCGAAAGACGGGAAAATCACCAATGAAGTAGCTGCGCAAAAAGTAGACGCATTACGTAATATCGATATCCTGGACGACTACAGCCGGTTATTTACCCGGAATACACTTACACAGCAGTACCAGGTAAATGTAAGTGGCGGTAGCGAAAACATGCAATACTATCTCTCCGCAGGATATGATAAAAATGCCAACTACATGGTGGGCAGCGACTACGAACGCTTCACATTGAATACCAGTAACACCGTACGCGTAACAAAGAAATTAGAATTAAGCATCGCCGGACAGCTCTCACAGGGCAATACCACCAACCCATTTGATGTAAGTGGCAGCTCCCCTTTCGATATGATCAGCGGATCCCGCAGCGCTACCAATGTGTCCGCACAGATCCCCTCCCCTTACACCCGCCTGATCGATGATAAAGGCAACGCCCTGAAAATACCCTGGATGTACAATGATGCATTCAAGCAAAATGGCTACGACCAGGGACTCCTCAACATGGACTACTACCCACTGACGGAATATCAAATGATGAACCGTCATATAAAAAGTATGGCCGTGAACGTTAGACTCGGTGCTAACTACGAAATCACCAAAGGCTTAAATCTCGACCTGAAATACAACCTGGAAAAGAATACCGGATCAGACAGGGACCTGGCAGACCAACGCACCTTCATGGTGAGAGACAACGTAAACCTCTTCTCTGAAACCATGCCTGACGGCGAACAAGTGCGACATCTGCCATTAGGCGATATCTTAACTCTCGCTAAAACGGAACTGACCGCACAAACCTTCCGCGGCCAACTGAACTTCAACCACCTATGGGGAAAAAGGCATGCAATAGCAGCCATTGCCGGAGCAGAAGCGAGGGAGATTTTAAGAGAAGGGAACAGACAACGCCTCTTCGGTTACAACGATCGTACGCTGCAATATGCAGATGTGGATATGGTAACGCAATTCCCGGATATGTATGGATTTACCAACTCTATTGGTAGTGTGTTAGGCGTAGGTACCCCAGTTACCTACATAAAAGATCGCTTTGTTTCGTATTTCACCAACGCTTCTTATACTTATCTGAACCGCTATACCTTGTCTGCCAGCGGACGTGTAGACGGATCTAACCTTTTTGGCGTACAACGCAATCGCCGTCTTAACCCGTTGTGGTCAGTGGGTGGTGCCTGGCAGGTGCAGCGCGAAAAATTCTTCCATGCCAACTGGGTAGATATGCTGAAACTCCGCGCCACTTATGGCTTTAATGGTAACATCAACAAAACTGCTACCGCATATACCACGGCTGGTTTGATGCCTTCCGGCGAAAACTCCACGTCGTTCATTCCCTATGCTAACATTATCAACCCTGCCAATCCTAACCTGCGTTGGGAAAAAGTAGGACAAGTGAATCTGGGTGTGGACTTCGCGCTCTTCCATGAAACCTTGAGTGGATCACTGGAGTATTTCAATAAACGTGCACAGGATCTTTTTGGAAGCGATTTCCTGGCGCCGTCTACCGGCTTCAATAGCATCAGCAGCAATATAGCCGCTATGCGCACAAATGGCTGGGAACTAAAACTGGACTCCCGTAATATCAGTACCAATCATTTCCGCTGGAACACCACGTTTATGCTGAGCATCGCAAAAGATAAGGTGACCAAATTTTATAACACCGGTGGCGACATGAACCCTTCCTTGTTCCTGTTGTATGGCGGCCGCGATAATGATGATAAGTCTACTTACCTGCCGGTAGAAGGATATCCGCTATTCGGTATATGGGCCTACCCCTGGGGCGGACTGGATGCAAAAGGAAATGCAAGAATTCTCGGTCCGGATGGAAAAACCATCACCGATCGTTTTGAAGCAGGCCGCGCCTACGATAACATCTACAAAATGAAGTACATGGGTGCCGTGAATCCGCCGGTATTTGGTAGCCTGGCAAATACCTTTTCCTATAAGCAGTTAAGCCTGACCGTGAATCTCCTGTATAAACTGGGCCACTACTATCGCCGCAGTGACCTCGGTTATTACACCATGGCAGTAATGTACCAGCGCGGACCAGACAGCTTTAAAGACCGCTGGAAACAACCGGGAGATGAAAAGAAAACAAATATTCCTGCCTTCACTGCCGTAAGAACACAGGACAGGGCAAACAATGATTTCTATCAATATTCAGATGTAAACGTGGATAAAGCAGATCATATCCGCTTACAGGATGTACTGTTAAGTTATGATATCACTAAGCAAACGGTAGCCCGCCTGCCGGTGAACCGCATTACACTGTATGCGCAGGCCAGCAACCTGGGTATTATCTGGAGAGCCAATAAAAATGGAATAGATCCTGACTATGCGCCACAAACATTTTCATCGGTGATGCCACCGGTGCGTACACTGGCTATTGGCGCCAAAGTAGGGTTCTAATCACCTCAAATTACTAAGCAATGAAAAGGAGTATATATATCATATTTGCTTTTATAGCGGCGGCTTTGGCAGGTTGTAAAGACTACCTGGATATACAGCCGAAAGACAAACTCATTCCCAACAGTGTAGAGGATTTTCGTTTACTGCTCGATGATCAGTGGACCATGACGCTAACTCCGGGCCTGGCAGACATCATGACTGATGACCTGTCGTTATCAGAAAGTCAGTACGGCGACCTCTCGCAGGAATATCAACAACGTATCTACACCTGGAGCAAAGATGTTTTTGCACCTGATGAAGATATCCGCGATTGGAGCGCACCGTATAAAATCATTTTTTACGCCAATACCATCCTGGAAGGATTGGCGGCCAACCCGGCCGGACTCCCGGAAATACGTAACCAGGTTGAGGGAGAAGCAGTGTTCTTTCGCGCCTACGCCTACTTCAACCTGCTGAATACCTTTGCCAAACAATACAATGTAGCTACCGCAGATAAAGATCCGGGCGTACCATTGCGGTTGTCATCAGATATAACGACGTCGGTTACACGTAATAGTGTGAAAGAAGTATATGCGCAGGTACTTAAGGATGTAGACAACGCTATTAAGTTGCTGCCAGTGAAATCATCTTTTAAAACAAGGCCTTCCCGCACCGCGGCCTATGCCTTATCAGCACGTATTAACCTGCAGATGGGCAATTATGATCAGGCCATGGAACAGGCTAACAGTGCGTTGTCTCTCCAAAATACCCTGGTAGATTATAAAACAGTGGATCCGGCGAACTCTACTTTTGATGCAGTATTCCCGATAAATATTGTGAATAATCCGGAGGTGATTTTTATTTCATCTACCACAGGGGTATATGCTAAAAATCATTTCATCTCTTCAGATTTTTATCAGCTATATGACAACCATGATCTGCGCACTTCTTTATTGTTTAGAGAGATGCCGGATAATGGGAACTATCAATACATTGGTACATATAACGATGGCGGCCGTACGAATGTCCCTTCACCATTTTCGGGATTTACGGTAGCAGAGCTATACCTGGTACGGGCGGAGTGTTATGCACGTAAAAATGATATTTCCAAAGCTATGGGAGATCTGAATACCTTACTGGTAAAACGTTTCGAAGAGAATACTTTCCAGCCGTTAACCGCTGCATCTGCTAAAGAAGCGCTGAAAATAGTATTACTGGAACGCCGTAAGGAATTGGTGTTTAGAAATCTCCGCCTCATGGATCTCAAACGATTGAATATGGATCCTGGACAACAAGTAACGTTAACGCGTACACTGGATGGGCAAACCCTGACATTGCCACCAGGCGATAACCGTTATGTACTCCCTATTCCCAACAAGGAAATTACCGCCAGCCACCTGGAGCAAAATCCAAGATAAAAACGTAGATCATGCGAGCAACCATTTTTTTACTATTTGCCCTCATTACCGCATCGGTGGTAACGGCTCAAAATAAAGGAAGCAAGCCACAGCGCAGTACTATCACCATGAGCGGCACTGATATAGACGGCTACTTCCAGGTAGAACAACTACCCGCTGTAAGCGAAGTGTTGGTGCGAAAAATGAAGCCTGCCGGTGAGCGTTTCCCCGCAGACAGCGCAAAATATATCACCTGGAGCACCAACATCAGCGAACCGGTAATGGTGACACTGGCGTTACGGGGCAAAGAAGTAAGCTCGTCGCAGAAAGTATACCTGGAACCCGGCGACTCACTGAGTATTATATTCAACGGGAAAAACGAAGGCCTCCTGATGGATACGCTTCAGTCTAAAGCCGGCACATTGAATAATGTATTGGCATGGTATGAATATAACAGCTACAAAGTGATGGATGATATGTGGACGGGCCTGGACGAAAATAAAGCGACCATTTCTACCATGGAAGCACATTTGCAGCGCATGAAAACACTGTATGCCAGCGCAAAGCAATTGACGGGTTATAATAATTACCTGGAGGTGCTGTATGAATATAGTTTAATCACTATCCGCAATGCTTACAGCTGGTACTACGATGAAAATAAAATTACGCCAGCCCTGCCATCCGCATTAATAGCGCCAGCCTATAATGATAAAGCTTTTGAGCTGGTGAATAAACCGGTGTTTGTGAAGTACATCCTTCCGGAAGAAGCAAGAAGAGGATTCTTCTTTACCTACGACTGGATGCTGAATCAACGCTATAAAAGCGCCATGGTTGGTATGAGTGATAGCGCTAAAGTGCTTTTCCTGGGACAGAAAATATTGCAGGTAAACAAGTATGCGCCATTTAAGGAAGTGGCCAGGTTCGTGTATGTAAAGAACACCTATTTTTCTTATCTCAATAAACATTACACAACAAACCAACTGCCCATTGCGCGCAAGCTCGCGATGGCTGCCAGCGAGCCTATAAAAGATACGGCTTTTCAGAACCGTTTACAGCAACTGATTGCCACCATGGGAAATGTATTGCCAGGCACACCAGGGCTCAATTTTGCCCTGGAAGATCATAAAGGGAAAATCTGGCATTTCAGCGACCTTAAAGGAAAAGCGGTGTATGTGGATGTATGGACCACCTGGTGTGGTCCCTGCCGCGCAGAAGCACCACTTTTTGAAAAAATGGCGGCTGATTATGCCGGTAAGGATATCGTGTTTTTAGGTATTTCGGCAGATAAGCCTAAAGACAAGGCCACCTGGGTAGAAATGGCCGGCCACAAGCAAACATTACAACTGTATTCCGGCGAAAAAACGGCTTTCATGCAGTATTACCAGGTGCCTGGCTACCCTACTTTCCTGCTTTTTGATAAAGAAGGAAAAGTGGTGAGTGCAAATGCGCCCAGGCCCAGCGCGGAAAGTACCATCAAAGAAGCGATTAATAAACTTTTGTAGTACCAATAGGGGTAGCACCTGAATAGCTGCGTCCTGTGTACAAGGGGCATTAGCTCTCCTTCCGCCATAGTTTTTCTTTAAAAGGGGGACGCATTAGCGTCCCTCTTTTATTTATATCCTGCAGCCTGCAACTCAAACAGCTCCGCATATCTTCCTTTTTTTGCCAGCAGTTCTTCATGACTGCCTATTTCTACTAAAGCCCCCCTTTCCAATACCAGTATGCGATTGGCCATGCGCACGGTGGAAAACCGGTGAGAAATCAACACAGCCGTTTTATGACGGGTAAGATCCGCAAAGCGGAGAAATACATTGTATTCTGCCCGTGCATCCAGTGCAGAAGTAGGCTCGTCCAATATCAGCAGTTGCGCATCTTTCATGTAAGCCCGCGCCAGTGCGATTTTCTGCCATTCACCGCCAGATAGTTCTATCCCCTGGTGGAAACGGCGCCCCAGCATTTGCTGATAGCCCTGTGGCATTTTTTCAATGAGCGGATAAGCCAGGCTTTGTTGGGCGGCATCCTCAATCATATCCTGGTTGCCGCTTTGGGCGATATTACCCACTGCAATATTTTGCGATACCGTCATCTGATAGCGCTGGAAATCCTGGAATATAACGCCTACATGTACACGTAATTCTTTCAGATCATATTCCCGGAGGTCAACCCCATCTAGTAAAATCCGGCCTTCTACCGGATCATACAGGCGGGACAATAGCTTTACCAGCGTGGTTTTGCCAGCACCATTCTCCCCTACCAGCGCCAGCTTTTCGCCGGCATGTAAGGTGAAATTCAAATGACGGATGGCCCATTTGTCGGAATTGATATATTTAAAACCTACATCTTCAAAAGTAAATCCCTGTTGTATAGGTTGTGGAAATGGCCGCGGGTGCACCGGTGCTACCATTTTGGGCTGCATCTCAAAATATTCAAACAAGTCCCGCAGGTATAATGCGCCCTGCGTTACACTGGAGAAGCGAATTAAAATACCTTGGAAGGTGGTACGCAATTGCCGGAATGATCCCGCCAGGAATGCAAGATCGCCAATACTGAGATGTCCGCTGATGGTTCGCAGAATGATGATCACGTAAGCGGCATAATAGCCCGCTGCGCCCAGTATGGCAAAGACAGTACCCCAGGTGGCATCCCTTACCTGTAAGTCTTTCTTATCGGTATAAAACTTATTGGAGATAGTCCGGAAGCGGTTGATCAGGAAATTTGAAAGATCAAATACTTTCACTTCTTTCGCTGTTTCATCGCTGGCGCCGAGGTAGCGGATATAGTCCAGCTCCCGCCTGTCGGAGGTTTGGCCCCAGGCTAGTTTGTAGTACAGGTCGTTAAAATGCGATTCATTTAAGAACGCAGGAATTACGGCGAGCAACAACAATAGTATCAGCCAGGGATTGAATAATACAAGGCCCGCCGCCAGGAATATAATGGTAATAATATCCTGTATCTGGCTCAATACCTGTGCCAGCAGCACGGTTCGCCCGGTTGTTTGTTGACGCGCACGTTCCAGTTTATCATAGAAATCGGCGTCTTCAAACTGATCTAAATCCAGCGAGGCGGCATGTTCCATGATTTTCACAGAAGTGTGGTTGGCGAAGAGATCGCCCAACAGCCCGTCCAGTAGGGAAATAACGCGACCCAATCCATCAGATATAATCGCCAGTCCAAATTCTATGGCTACCAGCTGCCATAGCCAGGTGGTAGAATGATGCGGGTCTTTGTTCAGGTGCACTACCTGGTCAATGATCAGTTTACCTACATAAAGTAAGGATAAAGGCATGGCTGATTGCGCCACCCGTAATATGCTATTGGCAATTGTCAAACCGGGGCTGGTTTGCCATACCATGCGAAAAAATGCCGGTAGGTTTCGTAAGGCTGCCAGTCGCTCTTTAAAGGTTAATTTTTCGTCCTTGCCCGAACGTCGTCCTTTTGCACTCATGAGGGTAATTTACAAAAATTGTTTCTTTCATCCCGGCGCCTGGGCTGGAAGGAAGCAATGTTGCCTGGAATTTATCTCCCATAGCTTCCCGAATTTGTTGATTTCCAACTTCAATGTCTGTTTTCCCAGGATGGCAAATGTGAATAACATATCACCGCTTATGTATATTTATCAAGTTGATCATTCCATTTTTTCTTTACATTTGAGTTCATCATGTGAAAAATCGGGTTTGCTATGATTTTATTGATAAGTTCCTTTGTAATCTGCTGTGCAGTGGTAATGGCAGCAGTAGTATATGCGATTAATACGCAGTCCAAACAGTGGGCGGAATCCGAAAACTAGGAGTTCAGTCGCTCCATAAGGGCATATTTGTTAAATAATTAAGCTTTTCAGTAGGGGGATGCGCGCTGCGGCTGCGTCATACCTGCGTACTGTAGCTTTTTATTTATCTAGTAACTATTGATATGCGCGAAAAAAGGAATGTGCTAACGTTTTTGGCGGAAAGGGAATGGTTGGTCCTCTCCTTGTGGTTTGGATTAGCCTTCGTGGGCGCTGTTGTGGATATATCCCGGAACAATTTTAATAATTTTAAAATATTTAGGAACGTATTCTTTCACGTGCTGCATCAGCAATCCCTCTACATTCCTTATCCCAAAGAATATTACGACGTAAACCTTTATGGGCCGGTATTTAGTATTGTGATTGCACCATTCGCCGCGCTGGAGCCTCACATAGGCGCCGTTTTATGGGCAATGGCCGGTGCTGCCGCACTTTTTTATGCGATTCGTCAGCTTCCGCTCAATCGCATGCAGCAAAATATCATCCTGTTACTGTGTACTTCGGAATTGATGGGCGCCAGTGGATGGTTCCAGCTCAACCAGTTTATAGGAGCTTTCATCATATTGACCTTCACCTATACGATTAAAGGAAAGGAGCTATGGGCTACCTTTTTCATCGTATTAGGTACCCTCACCAAGTTTTATGGTATCGTAGGACTCGCATTTTTCTTTTTTAGTCCTAATCCGAAACGCTTTATTGCCGGACTCCTGCTATGGGCTGCCGTAATGTTTGCCTTGCCCATGGCTATTTCATCTCCCAGCTATATCGTTCGTTGTTATAACGAGTGGCTGCCGGCACTGGTGGCTAAAAATGCGCAAAATGGTGGAGAAGCCCACCCGTTTCAGGATATTTCCGCTGGTGGATTTATTAAACGGGTATTCCGTGTTCCGGAATTAAGCAATCTGGCAGTCTTGATTCCGGCAATTGTAATATTCCTGTTGCAATATACCCGGTTAAAGTTTCGATATAACTCCCGCTACCGCTTATACATCTTATGCTCTACGCTGATGTTCCCGGTACTTTTTAGCAGCAGCTCAGAGTCGCCTACCTACATCATCGCGATCCCGGCCATCTGTATCTGGTATGTGATGCAGCCTTCTACAAAGTGGAATAACGTATTCATCTTTTTTGCCATTTTGCTGGTAAGCTTCTCCCATTCAGACGTGGTAACACCCTGGGTGAGGAAAAATCTGGCCATTCCATATGCGCTGAAAGCCTTACCCTGCCTGATGTTGTGGCTCATGATTGCGTATGAAATCTTTACAAAGAAGTTTTTGTTGAAAAAGGAAGACGCCACTCCACCGGTGCGGCAGTTAGCGCCCATCGCCCAGGTATAAAAAAATTAACTAAAAAAGTAATAATCAGGCCGTAAATTGCCAGATTATTAAAGGTTTTTGATTATGAACACGGGATTCAAGATAGGTGGCGCATTGGCGTTATCTGCATTGCTGACTCACGGCATACAGGCAGATGCTCAGAAGAAAGAAACATTTGTAGAAAGTAAATCAGTAGCTTCAGTAGATCCATACATTGGCTCCGGTGGACATGGACACGTATTCGTTGGCGCCAGTGTTCCTTACGGCGCAGTACAAACGGGTCCTACCAATATTGTGAAGGGCTGGGATTGGTGCTCCGGCTATCATTACTCAGACAGCGTGCTGATAGGTTTCTCCCAGATGCACCTGAGCGGCACCGGTATCGGCGACCTCGGCGATGTACTGGTAATGCCTTACACCGGTAAAGTAAGAACCAACAGAGGTACACAGGAAGATCCTACTTCAGGATATGGCTCCCACTACACACACGAACGTGAAACCGTTCGCCCGGGCTACTACGCCGTACAGTTGGACGATTACAAGATCAAAGCAGAACTCACCGCGTCAGAAAGAGTAGCCTTACACAGGTATACTTTTCCGAAAGATCAGCAAGCAAATATCATTATTGACCTGAAAGAAGGTATCGGCTGGGATGCACCAGTAGAAACATTTATCCGTCAGGTAGATGAATACACACTCGAAGGTTACCGCTACTCCAAAGGTTGGGCGGAAGACCAGCGCCTGTGGTTTGCTATCAAATCTTCCGTGCCGGTAAAACAATTCCTGGTATTTGATGGAGATACCCAACAAACCGGTAATTCCGTAAAGTCAAAAACCGCCAAAGGCGTTATTGTTTTTGATAAATCCCCCGGACAAGTAATGCTGAAAGTAGGCATCTCCCCTGTTAGCAGCGAAAACGCACTGGCTAATATCAAAGCGGAAATTCCAGGCTGGGACTTCGCTAAAGTGGTAAATAGCGCTAATGCCAAATGGGATAAGGAACTGTCTAAAGTAAAAATTGAAACAAAAGACAACGCGGCCCGCCGCGTGTTCTATACTGCATTGTATCATACCATGATTGATCCGGCATTGTTCAATGATCATGATGGTAGCTACCGCGGTACCGACAAAAAAGTATATCCTAATCCGGGCTTCGATAACTATTCTGTTTTCTCCCTGTGGGATATTTATCGCTCCTGCGCGCCATTGAGTACTATCCTGCATCCTGATAAGGTGAACAGCTTTGTAAACGCTATGCTCGCTATCTACAAACAGCAGGGTAAATTACCTATCTGGCACCTGAATGGCAACGAAACCAATTGCATGGTAGGCTATCATGCCGTGCCTCCTATTGTAGACGCTTACCTGAAAGGCTTTACCGGCTTCAATGCAGAAGACGCATTTGCCGCTATGAAAGCCTCTTCTACCCGCGATGACCTCGGCGTGAAATATGTAAAAGAGTTAGGCTATATTCCTGCAGATAAAGAATATGAATCCGTTTCAAAAGCACTGGAATATGCCATCGACGACTGGTGTATTGCTGCCATGGCAAAGAAAATGGGTAAAACTGCCGACTACGAATATTATAAAAAACGTGCAGGCTACTATAAAAACTATTTCGATAGCAACATCCGCTTTGTACGTCCACGTATGAGCGATGGTAGCTTCAAAACACCTTACGATCCGTTTAACTCTATCCACGAAAAAGGTGATTTCACGGAAGGTAATGGCTGGCAATATACCTGGCTGGTACCACAAGATGTAGAAGGGTTAATTCATCTCATGGGCGGCGACGATGCCTTTACCCGTAAGCTCGATAGCCTCTTCACCGCTAAAGGTGATATGGGGGCAGAAGCTTCCAGCGATATCTCCGGTTTGATAGGTATGTATGCACACGGTAATGAACCTAGTCATCACGTTACTTATATGTTCCCATTCGCTGGTTACCAATGGAAAACTGCGGAGAAAGTAAGACAGGTAATGAAAGAATTCTATTTCGATAAACCAGAAGGGCTGGCCGGTAATGAAGATTGCGGTGCTATGTCATCCTGGTATGTGTTTTCTTCCCTGGGCTTCTACCCTGAAAACCCTGCCAGTGGCGTGTATGTATTAGGCAGCCCACTGTTTGATAAAGCTACTATCAACGTAGGTGGAGGCAAAACCTTTACGGTACAGGCCATCGGTAACAGCGCGGAGAATATTTATATTCAAAGCGTTACCCTCAATGGAAAGCCTTACAGCAAAAGCTTTATCACACATCAGGACGTCATGAAAGGCGGTACTTTGGTAGTGAAGATGGGCAACAAACCTAACTACGATTTCGGTAAAGCGCCTGCAAACAGACCTGCAAACGTGCTGTAGCGGATTTTGTCTTTGTACAGGATTAGACTGATTATACTGATTCTTATTTTTGATTTTTAAGAGTATAAATAAATTATAAAAGATTAGGGGAGATAAAAAGCATATTCGCTTTTTATCTCCCCTAATCTTTTATAATCAAAAAATGAAAATCAGTATAATCAGTCTAATCCTGTACAAAGACAAAACTCGCTTACGCGCTCTCTCCCAATATCCGCAGTACTTCCGGTGTTACCTCGCCAAAAATAGAAACCCCGGCCGCGCCATTCTGAATAGCCAATCTTACCGCCTCCGCTAACTCAGTATAGTTGCCGTGGAAGTCAGGTAAATAAAGCCCGGCATACAGCGGAAACGCGCCATGCAGTCCTTTCACACCTTCTGCTACAGCATCTCCGATCCAACTCACATTTTCACGGTAGAAGCCATGATAAATCATGGGACATATTGCATTCAACGGCCAGTTGGTCCAGTCTTGCCGCACAATACGTTTGGCTATTTCAGGCGTTGGGAATACCGCTGCTGAAATGGGCTTTTTATGTTGACGGGCTACCTGTGCCAGGTTGTTCACTACATTGGTAATACGATCGTATCGGAACTTGCGCCAGGATGGGCTTTGATCGGGATGCTCTATCTGTAGCGGATCAATGCCATTCTTTTCCTTATAAGCATTGCGGCATTGTTCGCAATAGCAGAAATCATATTCCGGTAGTTCTTTCGACTGATCAATACCATAGTGGCTCCACAGGTTTACAGGCAATATCACATCACAGAAACGTACGTAATCCAGGTGAATTCCATCTACATAATCAAGCGAGAGAATCTTTTCCACCTGGCTTTTCAGATAGTTTACCACTTCTGGTTTGCTGGGACAAAGCCATCTGTAGTAGTCTACGTATGGTGGATGATCTGCGCAGGATTCGCCTTTGCGGTTCTTTGCATACCATTCCGGATGGCTCGCCAGCAGGTCTTTTTCTCCACGGTTCATTGTCCATATCCAGCGATGAGCTTTGATACCATTGGCTTTGGCCGTTTTGAAGTGTAGTTCACTGTCTGCCTCAAACATAATATCCGTGATGCCTGCTTTTCTGTAAGTGGCGTACCTGGACTGTAATACAGCGGCGGTATCTTTAAGATCAGGATTGATCCACACGCGGTGTTGTACCACCGTTTTCTCCAGCAGCGGCGCCTTATTATCAGTGGCGGCAGCACTTACCGGTAAGGAAGGCTTCACTAGCGCCAATCCCCCGATACCTAATGATTTAATAAAAAGACGTTTATCCATATCCGTTATTTTCTGTTTTAAAACGTTCCCACAGCTTACCAGGTTACAATTTATCTTTTGCTATAGACCACTTTCCCTTCCTGGTTAATCGTCACCGTTCCCGCGAAGCTGCCGGTAATGCTGGCAGTAAATTGTGTACTGATGCCTTCCATTTTCAAATTATATGCCTGTCCGTTAGCACCGGTTTCTTTGGCGGGTAGCTTCAGTGCTTCCAGGTTGGCGGCATACTTGCCATTGCGGTATCTGTAGGCCAGTTGTGCGTAGTAAATACGCCATAGGTAAGCCTTGGCGTCTTCTGACGAGGGAAGTTGAAATACGGCTTTAGGTTGAGTGGTAAACAACAGGTAGCCCCATCTTTCTGGTGCATGCATATTGATGATATCCTGTGGCGACCAAACCCAGTTGTTTTCCGGTTTTTGTTGTTTCACATATTCACCGTTTTTGATATCAGTGTCCCACTCTACCCTGGAAAAATTAATCCGCCATAAAGTATTGTCAGCAGGACGTTGGTTGTTATTAAAGAAACTGAGTGCAGTAAATGGAATGGCCATTTCCACGGTCCATTCTTTATCAGTGTCTTTCGCATTATTAAGGGTGCCGTTTACGTGTACAGCAGTGCGGATTCCCCTGGTATCCCAGTTCAGGAGGGCTTCGCCGCCATTGCGGTAAGGCTTGCTCATAAACAGGTCCATGACGGTATTGAGGGCATTGATCTCTATTTCATAATATTGATGTGTATCGCCATCGGGGTCAATGAATACCTCAAAGTCGTTGTCGTGAAAAATGATGGCATCATGGTCACGCAGCGTGGCCCATATATGCGGCTCCTGCAGTTCAGCGGCAATATAGAGGTATTGATCATCCCACATCATTTTTACCCGGGTACGCAGCCGGGGAGTTGGTTTGGCTTTGCCTTCAATATCTTCAAAGTCAGCGCTCCATTCCACCTGCTTCCAGGAATCTTCCTCTATCTTGCCATCAATAGCTACATTTCCTTTTGTCCGGTAGCAGATATAGTGTTTAGGTGTACCGGTAAATGGTTTGAAGGCATCGGAGAAAGTTTGGGCGGAACTTGTCTTTCCCAGGATTATACTGATTATACTGATTATACTGATTATACCGATACTCTTTTTTATTAAAGGATATTTTGTTTTCATTGAAATTTATCGTTGAATAGTCTTCTAAATTCAAGGCTTGGCGCGCCAAAGTTAATAAGTAATCCTGTTTCCACGTTGTATGCTTTAAGATAACTTCGTGCCTGCGATAAATGCACTTGTTCTGTTACTGTTAATGCTTTTAGTTCTACACAAACCACATTTTCAACTATGAAGTCAGCTCTGCGTCCTCCCACATATAGTCCTTTGTAATATATTGGACTCTCTTTTTCTCTTTCGAAAATAATTCCCTTTTCTGTCATCTCAATTGCTAATGCACGCTGATATATCACCTCTTGAAATCCAGGGCCTAATATCCGATGAATATGCATGGCACATCCTATTATTTTACCAGTAAGCTCAGAATGCTTGTAGTCAGGGTTAATCATAAAGTAAGGAAAGGTTAAACAAACAATGCCACTAATTTAGCCAATTCACTATATTAAAAAAAGAGCCGGAATAAAATCCGGCTCAAGAAGTATTAAAAAGGTAAATAAAAAATCAAAAAAATAAAATCAGTCTAATCAGTCTAATCCTGATCCAGACAAATATTCGCTACCAGATCCGCACTCTCAGGCTATCTGCTCTGTACATACCATCTCCGGGTTTAAGTCCATACACTTCATAAAACGCATCTACATCGCTGAATGGTCCATTCACCCTGAATTTAGCAGGAGAATGTACATCTGTGAGCAGCTGTTTTGCCAGTGCTTCCTTTTTAGTATGATTCAGCCATCCCAGTGAATAGCCCATGAAATAGCGCTGTGCCGGAGAAAAGCCGGCAATTTTTTCGCCTTTCTTATACTGTTCAGTTTTCTTGAATGCTTCCCATCCCAGTAATATACCACCCAGATCTGCGATGTTTTCGCCGAGGGTAGCTTTACCGTTGATGTGTAAGCTGTCTACTACTACATATCCGTCGAACTGCTTTACCATTACGGCTGCACGATCATTGAATTTCTTTTCATCTTCTTTGGTCCACCAGCTTTTCAGGTTACCGGCGGCATCAAATTGTCTGCCTTCATCATCAAAGCCATGTGTAATTTCATGGCCAATGGTGGAAGCGCCGGCATAACCATATACGATGGCATCATCCAGCTCTTCGTCGCGTTTACCAGGAACGGTGAAGATACCAGCAGGCAATACAATTTCGTTGTTACTGGGGTTATAGTAGGCGTTGTAAGTTTGTGGTGTCATATCCCATTCTGTACGATCTACAGGTTTGCCCAGTTTCGCGATCTGGTAGTTTTGCCACCAATGCTCTGCAGCCTGCATGTTTGCATAGTAGGATTGATCCTTGATATCCATAGCAGAGAAGTCTTTCCACTTATCAGGATAGCCTACTTTTTTGGTGATTTTCGACAACTTGTACAATGCTTTTTGTTTGGTGCTGTCGCTCATCCAATCCAGGTGTTCGATACGGGTTTTCAGTTCTCCGCGTATTTCTTCTACCAGGTTTTCATATCTCTTTTTAGCTGTAGCATTAAAGAATTCTTTCGCAAAGAGTTGACCCAGTGCTTCGCCGATAGCGCCTTCTTCTGCATCCAGTACACGTTTCCAGCGAGGCTTCTGTTTATCTTGTCCTCTCATCAGGGTGCCATAAAAGGCAAAATCAGTATTGGCAATGGTATCACTCAACATACCGGCTGCATTATTGATGAGGTGCCATTTCATGTAATTTTTCCAGGTAGTCAGTGGTTGCGATTTCAGCGCGTTACTCAAGGTGGTAAAGAATTCTGGCTGACCCACAATCACGGTGTCAGCATATTGGGTGACACCTTGTTGTTTGAGAAAATCCACCCAGTCAACATTGCCGGCAATTTTATTCAATTGTGTCACGGCCATTTTGTGGTAGTTGGCTTCCGGATCACGGAGGGCTTCTAGCTTACGGCTGGACTTTGCCAGGATGGTTTCCAGTGCTACTACTTCAGCAGCAGCTTTTTTCGCAGCGGTGCTGTCCATGCCGGTGAACTGCAGCATCTTGGCCACATGTGCCGGATAGGCATTTCTTATTTTAGTGGTGCGTTCATCAGTGTTGAAATAATAATCGCGATTAGGTAAGCCTATTCCTCCTTGTCCAAATTGCACCAGCATTACTTCGCTGTTTTTGGCATCCTGCGCGATGTAAAAACTACACAGGGAAATGTTATGCGCTTTGGCGGCCAGTTGTACCAATTGAGATATACTGGTACCGGCATCAATAGCTTTTAGTTCTTCTTCAATGGGCTTGATGCCATCGGCATTTATTTTCACCGAGTCCATCCCACTTTTCCAGAAGGCAGCAATTTTTTTAGAAGTACCATCAGTGGGGTTTTCCACTGCTTTTTCGTTGATGGTACGAAGGCGTTTATAAAGCTCTTCCTGTACCAGGTTACCAATTCCCCAGGCGCTATATTCCGCTGGAATGGGATTGCGTTTTACCCAACCGCCATTGGCATAGTCAAAAAAATCTTGTGCGGGGTTAACCGTACTGTCTACATTAGCGGCAACGGCATCGGGCGTAGCTTGTTGGGCGTCTGCGCTTTTTTGTCCCTGGTTGCAGGCTACAAAACAAGCCATAGTGGCTATACCTGCTCCGGTAAGGATGTATTTCATCATAAGCTGTAGAGAATTTTGTTGTCGGGAGAAAGGTAATTATTTTTTTGTGACCCACCCTATTAAAATGGGCTTAATGGTAGCAGGATAATTTAAAGCAAATATTCGTTTTATATTGTATTTTGTCAGGAAGTCAACTCCTAACCCACTACACTATGATCAACAGACTTACATCCGGCCGTATTTTATCGATCGATGCATTTCGGGGCATTACTATTCTTGTCATGATTTTCGTGAATAGCGTATCTGGTGTAAGCGGTATTCCTTCCTGGATGCAGCATGCACTGGCGGAAGAAGACCGGATGACGTTTGTGGATGTAGTGTTTCCCTCTTTTCTTTTTATTGTAGGCATGTCTATTCCTTTTGCTATCAATAGTCGTTTGGCAAAAGGAGATAGCTTCTGGAAATTACAGCAGCATATTGCCTGGCGTACACTGGGCTTGTGGGTATTGGGTGTTTTTATGGTAAATGCAGAAGAATTAAATGCTGCGGCAACAGGGATGAGTACTGCTTTGTGGGCATTATTGTTTTACGCATGCGCCATATTGGTATGGAATGTATATACGTTCCAACAACGCTGGATTGGCTGGATGTTGAAAGGTATTGGACTGCTGGGACTACTGGTGTTAGGAATTATTTATCGTGGCGGAGATGGCAGTGAGCGGTTAAGTCCGCAGTGGTGGGGAATCCTGGGGCTGATTGGTTGGGCTTACCTGTATGCCTGTATTATTTATCAGTTGTTCAGGGGGAATGCGGGTGGTATTATGTTGATGATAGCTGCTTGTATTGGAGGCTATGCATTCATTCAACATCATCAGAACAGCTGGAGTCAGTTTACTTCGCAAAGCAGGAATCTGGCACACACATCTATTGTGTTGTGCGGCATGGTGGTATCACTGTTTTATTTTGATGAAGACCTGGGTTTAAAAGGCAGTAAGTTGGTGTCCAGGGTCACCGGGTTTTTAATCATGTTGTTGGTAGCAGCGTGGTTCCTGCGGCCTGCATTTAAGGTATCAAAAATTCATGCAACGCCCAGCTGGTGCTTATATAGCGCAGCCAGTTGTATCGCCGTATTTTCCTTTTTGTATTTTTTGATAGATGTAAAGCATATCAGTAAATGGACCGCATTTTTCCGCCCTGCCGGTGCTAATCCCCTCCTCACATATATCCTGCCCGACATTGTTTTCTATGGCATGTTACTGGCGGGCGTGGGCTTACCTGCTGTATTGGGGCAAGGTATTCCAGGTGTACTCTGGTGCGCCTTTTTTGCAGTCGCCATGTTGTTTGTTGTTAAAGGTTTAAATAAGCTGGGAATTCGTCTGCAACTGTAACATTCAGGTACCAACCTGCGTTATAATACGCGTAATGTAGAAATATATCTACGTGAAAACACAACGGTACACCTGAGTACCAGGTAGTAAGGAGATGGCATTTTGTTTGTCTCTGTTGCTACGGGTACAAAATTGTTTTATCCCAAAAAAATGTTCCCCCATGAAAAAAATTGCCGTGATATTGGTGATCGCAGGAGTGATTTTAGCTATCTTAGCGCAGTACGCCTACATCAACGACTGGATATGGTTTAAGGTATTCCACACGCTCGGATTTATAGGCTACATATTTATCATCAGCGGTCTTGCTTATTTTTCCCTGTGGTTAATTCATCAGTTTTCGCGCGATGAAAGAAACAGGATGAAGCGCTACCAGCACCGTCACAGCGGTGATGAAGCCAATACTGCGCAACGGTAACAATTTATGTCTGATATTTTCACACTCAAGTTTGAATACAAAGGTCATCCACACATCCTGGAAGTACAAACAGCGCATCAGCAATTTAAAACGGTGTACAAAGTGACCATTGCTGAACATGAAATAGTTTTTGAGCCAGATGAAGAAGGCTTTGTACGAGCCATCTCCAGCAAGCCATTACACGAGCATTTAAACACGGTGGATATCGGATTGTTACACCGCGTAGCAGAACTCATTGTTGAACATATTCAATAACATCAGGAGGTAGCTTCTCCGCTCTCTCCCCTGATTTCATCGCGTAATGTTTCGGGATCCCAGCCCTGTCCTTCGTCCAGCCAGGTTTTAACGCGGTCAGAAGAAATGAGTTTTTCCATTTCTTCAATACGCTCTTTCATAGAGTTGATATATTGTTTTTTATCATCGCGTAAGGCCGACAAGCCTTTCAGGGTGCGCTCATCCTGCCGGAAGAAAGTACGGGCTGCCCGTTCACTGTGATAAGCGCGCTGTCCCAGCATACGCAGTGCGTCAACGCCTACACGCAGCGAGGTGTCTACCGTTTCACGATAAATATGCAGTACACCCAGATCCATCAGCTCAAAGGTATCTTCATTATTTTCTGCTCTTACCAGCAATTGCAGGTGAGGGAAATAGCGTTGCGCCATCTTCACAATGTCGCGGGTTTGCTCCGGATGGTCTGTAGCAATGATCAGCATTTTAGCATCGGCAGCGCCCGCAGCGGCCAGCAGATCATAGCGGGACGCATCTCCATAATATACTTTAATACCCAGGTTATGTAATGCATCTACCCGGTCAGAATCCAGGTCCAGGATGGTAGCACTAATACCATTGGCACGGAGGAAACGCCCTGTCATGCTGCCAAAGCGACCGAAACCCGCTATAATCACCGGGTTCTTTTCATTGATGGCATCTGCCTCCCGCTCAGCAGCTACTTCAGAACGGGTAGAATATGGCTGTATTACTTTTTCATACAACAACATAATCAGCGGGGTAAGCGCCATGCTAATGGCCACCACGGCGGTCATCATAGCGCTCATTTCAGCACTCATCAAATGCGTTTGACTGGTAAAGGACAACAACACAAAGGCAAACTCACCGATATCCGCCAATGCAAAGGCAAACAGGAGGTTTTGATCTAAATTCAGTTTGAATATTTTACCCAATATCAGCAACACGATGCCTTTTAATACCATGATGCCAACTACCAAACCCATGATGAGCCAAGGTTGCGCCATGATCAACCGGAAGTCGATAGACGCGCCTACTGCAATGAAAAACAAGCCAAGCAATAATCCTTTGAAGGGCTCAATATCACTTTCCAGCTCATGACGATACTCACTGTTAGCCAGCACTACGCCCCCTAAAAAGGCCCCCAGCGCAGAGCTGAGACCCACCAGGTTCATCAGCACAGCAATGGCTACTACCATCAGTAAAGCGGTAGCGGTAAATAATTCACGTACCCGGGTACGGGCTATAATTCGCATGATGGGCCTTACCAGGTATCTGCCGGCAATAATAATCACAGCTACGGCTCCTAACACTACCAGCGTTTGTCCCCAGCCTGGTAGGTTATCCCGCAGGGAATGGGAATGCGAGGTGGTATCAGCCGCTGCATTGCCGGCCAGCAAAGGGAAAATGGCGAGCATCGGAATCACTGCAATATCCTGGAACAATAATACAGAGAAGGCGCTTTGCCCTGCGGCAGTACCCATCCACCCTTTTTCATTCAGCGTCTGCAATACAATGGCGGTGGAGGAAAGCGATAAAATCATTCCCAACGCCAGCGAGGTATTCAGCGGTTGCCCGATCAGGAATGCAATACCTGCTATGGCAGCAGCACTCAGCACCACCTGTAATCCGCCGAGCCCAAGAATAGATGCCCGCAATCGCCATAACAGTGCAGGTTCCAGCTCTATCCCGATTAAAAACAACATCATTACTACACCAAATTCCGCGAAGTGCATAATGTCTTCTCCTTCTCTGCCTATAAAACCCAGTAACGAAGGACCAATAATAATACCCGCTATCAGGTAGCCTAAAACGGCTCCCAGCCCCATTTTCTTGGCCAGCGGTACAAATACAATGGCTGCCGCCAGGTATACCATCGACTGAAATAAGAGTGAATGTTGATCCATGTTAACGGGTTTGTTCGGGTAGTTGAAGAATTTGATTCAGATAGTTTAGTGCAGGCAACGGTGTTGGATCAAATTTTTTGTCGCTTAATTTTTCCAACACCTGCGTCAGTGCAACAGCATCTTCTTTTATATCAGAAATATCCTGTCGGTGAACCCCATAAATCACATAGGGTGCCATGTAATGCATGTTGCACAATTTCGCGGTTTGCGAAAAAGGTAGCAGAAACTCATGAATCGTATGCCCATGGTGGCCTTCCGGATGATAGGATTGTTCAGAACCACCGGCACTGATAATGTTACCGAGGTATTTCCCCTGCAACGCTTTCCCGGTATGACCATACGCCCAGCCATGCTCCAGTACCAGGTCTATCCACTGCTTTATAATGGCAGGTGCGCTATACCAATAAAACGGATGCTGCAGGAGTATAATATCATGCTGCTCCAATAGTTTTTGTTCCCGCGTGGCATTGATATCCAGGTCAGGGTATTGCTCATACAGGTCATTGAAAGTAATGCCTGGTATATTTTTAATGGCACGTACCAACTGGAGGTGTACCCTGGATTTCTCCAATGCAGGATGTGCAAAATTTATCAGAACCTTGGCCATTTGACGAAAAGAGGATTTAATGGTAAAAGCAATGCTATCCTTCGGAATACTCTTGTAACAGTAACCGGTATTTATTGAGAATACTGGATTTAGAGATAAAACCTATCAGCCGTTTATCGTGTACTACGGGTAAGTTCCAGGCCTGTACGTCATCAAATTTTTTGATGACCGTGTTAATATTATCTTTTAAAGATACTACTGCCGGCGGCGGCTGCATCAGTTTTTTAACGGTTACAACATCATACAATTCCGGGTTAAACATAATCGGGCGGATATCATCCAGTGTAATAATACCTTCAAACAGTTGCTGATGATTGTTCACCGCTATAATATTTCTATGCCCCTCTTTTACGAGTTCAATCAGTTGACGTAAGGTAGCATCAATGGAAATGAGTTGCACATCTTTTTCTATCACATCTTCCATTTTTAGGAGCAGTAATATGTTGTTGTCGTGCGCCCGGGTAAATACTTTACCTTCTTTGGCCAGTTGTTTTAGTTCCGGGGAGATAGGGGAAAACCATTTTGCCATCAAAAAGGAAATGGTAGAAACAATCATCAACGGGATAAAGAGGTCATATCCGGAGCTGGATTCAGCAATCAGGAAGATGGCCGTTAGCGGTGCATACATCACCCCGGCCATTACCCCGGCCATTCCTACAATGACGAGGTTCGTCACCGGGATATCGGTCAGCCCCATTTGCTGGCATACCATGGCATAAAAGAAGCCAAGGAATCCGCCGGCAAACAGTGATGGTGCAAAGTTCCCGCCATTACCGCCACTCTGGATAGTTACAGACGCAGCCAGGGCTTTCAGTAAACATACACAACCGGTGAAAACAACCAGCATCCAGCTTTGCATGGGAAGATACCGGAAAAAACTATTCTGTAAAATAGCATTACCATCGCCGGAAGCCAGCGATTTTACACTACTGTATCCTTCACCAAATAAAGGAGGTAAAGCCACGCAAAGTGCCGACACCAGGATGCCTCCGAGTATAGCCCGCTGTAGGGCTGTCCATTTGAGGTGATGGAAAAAATGTTCTATTTTTTGGGAGATGACCACATAATATCTCGCATAAAATCCACTGATAATTCCCAGGGCTATATAGTAGGGCACATTGTGATAATTGAAGGCCACACGGGATTCGAAATGAAACAGGGCTTCTTCCTGTAAAATTATTTTCGATAATAAACTACCACATACGGCCGCCACGATCAGGGGCATGAAGTCGGAAAACACTACGCCTGTCAGCAATATTTCGAAGGCAAACATCATCCCGGCAATAGGAGCATTAAAGGCTGCAGCGATACCTGCGGTGGCGCCGGCTGCTAATAACAGGGTTCGTTCTTTATAGCCCAGGTGATATGTCCGCGCGAAGTTGGATCCTAACGCAGCACCCGTCACCGCAATCGGACTCTCCAACCCGGCCGAGCCTCCCAATCCTACTGTGATGGCGCTTTGCACAATCTGCGAATACATTTTTACCGGCGGAATAAGGCTGGAGTTCAGTGCTATTTCGTGTAATATGGCGGGAATGCCTTTTCTCGATTGCCCTTTAAAAAACCAGATTACCATTAACGTTGTCAGCACAATTCCCAGGAATGGAAACACCATATAAAAAATCACCTGTGTATGGAAATGTACTTTGTAGGTAATTACATAGTGGATATAGTGAACCAGGCTTTTTAAGATCACTCCGGCTAAACCGGCACTGCAGCCTACCAATATACCGGATAGCAAAAGGAATTGTTGCCGGTTCATTTTACTGTGCAGCCAATGTAAAGCCAGTTCATAGCTTTTAGCACGCCTTAGACTGTACTGTTCGAAATCCTTTTTAAATCGAAAAAAATGATGGTACTTCCGAAGGCGACTAAATTTACTCATGCAGCAAATTTAAGGATCAGAGCTCAATCAGTGCATAAACTTTATCGTTCATATATGGGCCGCCGGGATGACGGGCTGTATAGTCCAGGTTAATCCAGTATTCACCTTTTAATTCGTGATAATATATTTCGGTGACCAATGGCTTGGGAAAAAGGGTGACAATGGCTTGTTTCATAATTTCAAAATCTTCCCGGTCACCACAAAACAACTCGGGGTAAGCATGTCCTTTTATCAGTACAATACGGCAACGGGCACCAATAGATTGCAGGCAGGAGGTCATTAAAATGGAGTGGTCATCGCAGTCGCCGCCCAATCCATTTTGTATGGTTTCCTGTGGTGTAGCAAAATATTCATCGCGCCGGGAGTCCAGTACATATTTAAAATGACTGTTGATATAACGGAACAGTGAAAGAAAACGGGTGATTTTTCCGTATTTATAGAAATATTGGTCGTAATACTCGAGAGAGTGTTTTACAGAGAAGTTACGGACTACGGAATCCTGGAAGTTGACTTTTTCCCGTATACCCCTTACCGTTTTATCGCGATAGCTTTCTACCCTTCTGGGATAGAAGCTCAGGATGTCCAGTTGTTTGCTATCTTTTGCACCCAGGTTACCCTGCACCATTCCTTTATAGTCGTTGAGTACATTACTGAAAGTATAGCGCCCGGTATATTTATTAAATATCATTACACTGCAAGCCAATAAAAACACCGGGATGATGAGCGGCCGGAATATCCATCGAAGCAGATATACTATGCAGAAGCTTATTGCCACGGCTACCAACAAATCTACATGCCATCCATTAGCCACTAATGGTGGAATAAAACGATTCATGTAAGGTGCAAGTAGTGCTAACGTTAACAGGCTCAATAAATTGAGCAGTAGTAACTGTACCCGTGTGTATTTGCTTTCGTCAATGGCCATTATGCTACGCAATAAAGCAAAATTATGCCATAATTACCTCGCAAAATTTGAAACGGCCTGTTTAAACGATGTACTTTTTCTGATGAGTTCTATTTGCTGAACGGTATCATTTTTCTGTTTATCCATCTGCAATTGCTGATAGATTTTATTCAGCAAACCGAAATTCATGAGTGCCAGCACTTTGAAATCCAGCTTTTGTGCATTCTCTACTGCTGTTTCCGCTGTGCGAATGGCTTTATTGAATTCGTGTTCGTTAAAGTAGACGCCGGCATACAATAGTTTCTGTACAGATTCCAGGTACTTGCCACCGAAATAATCGGAGGAGTATTTTTTAATGACCTGGTCGGTATGTCTGCAAATTCGTGCAGCCGACGCCGTTTGTCCTAATCCAAGATAGGCTTGTGCCTGCCAGCAGAGGAGCGTCAAACGAAGCGAATCTGTTTTGCGGTGTTGTAAGGAAGGGTACGTTTCAAATATACTGGTGGTAAAATTCAGCAGGTGTTCATGGTCTTCCAGCAGGGTAAATACAATACCCATATTCCGGAATACAATTTCCTGTGGCTCTGTGATGGGTTTTTTCCCGCCTTTGGCGCCTGTCCAGTAACGGAAATAGTTGTAAATCTTTTCCCGGATATCTTCATTCACGATACCAAATTTGAGGAATTCGTAAATGAACAGTTGTATTTCATAAGGTGTTACCCACAGTTCATCTTCAAATTCATCTGCGGCATATATCTTTTTAATATTGTTGAGCTCTACTTCACATTGCTCTGCATCCAGTTGAAGCAGTGCCATGGTGAAGAGTTTGCTCCTGATTTTAAGTTTATCTTCCCGGGCTTCGGCCAATCCCAGCAGTGCTGCCAGTACTTTTCTTTTTCTGAAATGGATAAATTCGTCGCTGATAAAGGGGCCAATAAGGTTCTTTTTAAAGAAGCCTGCCGGGAAGATAGATTTAAGTTCTCCCTGGTTATTGCCATCGTGCTGGTAGTGTAGTACGAGGTATTCCAGCAGATGGGATTTTTCTATATTGGATAATGGTAAATGTAACATTTTGATGATGCCATCTATCTGGGCGTGATTGATAGCGTAGCGTAGGAGCCATCTGAAAACACCTATCCGGTAAGGGGATTGTGGCAAATGGTCCAATATGGCCATGAGCAGGGTTTCATTAATTTCCTGGCCGTTTTGTTTCAGGTAGTGCATTGCCACAAAATATTCCAGTAGCATGGTATGGGCGAAGCGCACCTTTACGTTGAACATAATTTCCTGGCTCAGGTTTTCTTCTACCAGGATATTATCTGCCAGTAACTCCTTATAAGCGGGGAATAATTCGGCATTTTGCGTGAGCAACAGGTTCTTGTCTGTATAAATTCCTGTTCTGCCAAGATCCAGCAGGGTCAGTAATTTTTCAATGATTTTTATTTTGAAAGAATTGCTTTGCGAGTTGAACACCCGGTTTTGGATGAATCGCGAAACAATCTCGAACAGGCTAAGGTGCTCATCTACAAATGTTTGATCTGGGCCGGTGTTGAGCTGGCAGAACAACTGCAGATAATATGGATACCTTAATTTCTGAAGAAAGGTTTCAGAAAACAGGCGTACGGTAGCCGGATCAAATTGGTGGTTATATAATATGGACTTCACCTCCTGCTCTGAGAGCTGGGGCATATTGATATTGGTTTCTTCATCCATTTCAGCGCCCAGGTACCAGTAGCGCCGGAAGGCGGGGTATTGTTGGGAGTGCTGGAATATTTCTGCCCAGGTGCTGCTCCGGATCGAAAGAATCACTTTCACCCAGGGATACAGGTCATTGGAGTATACAAAGTCTTCCAGTTTGGAATAAAGCAAGCGGAGTTTTTCGCCGGCAACTGCAATTTCATCGAATCCGTCTATTATTAATATAAGGCGTCCCCCCTTTTTATCGAAGTGGCTGGCGAAATATTCGCGGAAGTTTTCACCGTTGCCCAGGTTCATTTGGTTGTCGAGCCAGGTGGAAAGGGAAAAGCCTTTCAGCAACAGGCTGCCTGCAGCATGTGCGTGAATAAACCAGCAGATATCTCTTTTATACCGGGCTTCTTTCCCAAACCAGCAGTGTTCTGCCATATGTACAAGGGCGAGCGATTTACCCCATCCGGAGGGAGCAATTAATGCGGTAGCCGCATAGTCGCTCTCCAGGAACTTCTCAATATGTGCATTACAATACGGCCGGTGTACGGTATACGGGAAGGCAATACCTGAGCGGTTTTTGAGGGTAAGGATGGTGTAATGGGATACAGCATCCGCTTTACTTTTAAGGTCGAGCCACTTTGTAGGATCAAATACAGGAACATTCATGTTTTCGCTGGTAAACACCGGCTCATTATTCAGCATCCTGTAATGATGTTGCTGAAAATCTTCCCAGTCTTTATACTGACAGTATTGCGAAAGTGTGTTCAACGTATATCTGGAGAAGCTGTGTTGAGCCACAGCAAAACCAAACACCCGTTTGAGCGTAGTTTCGCTCACCAGTTTCGTGGTGTCATCCAATATGGACTGAGAGAGATGTTTGCAATCTCCTGGCAATATGACTTCAACACCGAACCTGCGTAAAACTTCGTTCTGCAAGGTGACGATAAAGTCATAGGATAGATCAATCATAGGGGACAATAAAATGGATTTTCGAATTGTCGGTACAAGTTTAATTACGTACGCTATCTGCGTTTAGATTTGGAAAAACACGAATGAACAAAATGAACAAGAAATATTAAATTGAATTATATATATAAAATAAATAAATAAGATTTGCGCGCTCTTTAATTATAATCTGAATATCATATATAAATATGAGTATTACAATATAGTATTATTATATGAAATATTATTATATATTATTTTTTTGTTTTTTGACCTTCCAGCAGGGGTTCCAAAATATTTGTTGGATGCCCGAAAAAAAATAATCAGTGGCAGCGGGGTTTAACGCCCTTAACTGCTCAGTTCCCTAAAAACGGGATATTGAATAATACGAATGAATGAAATGAACAGGAAATTCAGACATTGAACAAAGTGAACCGGGAAAATGGAATGAACAAAAAGAGCCTTCGATAAACCACCCCTTCAGTATACATTCGTACCGTTTTGTAACATTCTTTTAACAAATACCGCAAGGAAGTATACTTATTTATCAACCAGTATCCTTTCCCCAAGACATTCCTAACCTGGCTGCCTCCTATAGAGTTTTGTTGTATCGCAATGAAACTGAACAATTTTTATTCAAATATTTGATGCTATGCATTCAAAAGCTACTCCTAATAGCCCTTTTACTGCTCTCTTTTCTCTCCCTAACCCAAAGGGAACGGCTACTGCTACAACCAGCTTCGCCTATATCTGTAATAGTGCCGGATCTCTGGCCTGGAAAAGTCTGCTGGTACTCCTACTACTTTTTGGTATAAGCGCTAAAGAAGGCCGGGCGCAAACATACACCACCCGGGTATACGCCAACACTCAGGTCAACAGAGTCAGTGGGATCTGCCTTCTTTGTGGTGTGAACAACCCCGGACAGGCGGTGGATGGCTCTTTGAGCACTGCATCAACTATCAATACTGTTGTAGCTGCCCTGGGCGCTACCGCTTCCCAGGACCTGATTTTCCCGGCAGCGGTTACCAGTAATATCCCCGCAATAGTGAAAATAGGCGCCTCCGGTAGCCTCGGTAATGTAGTGTCATTGAACTTGTTGGGGGGAGTATATGTACAAGCCTTCAATGGATCAACGCCTGTTGGAGATACTGCTTTTGCCAGCCAAACAGTACTGAGCCTCCTTGCCAGCGGTAACCAGGCAGAAATATTCCTGAACGCTCCCGGCGGAACATATGATCGTGTAAGAGTAACTGTAGATGGCGGTTTGGCCGGTGTTGCAGGAAGTATCGATATCTATTCCGCTTATTATAATATACCTGCTGCCAGCACCATTGCATGTGATAAACCCATTGATGTATTATCCGGTGTAACTGGTGCTATTGGTGCATTAGGAAGTGTCACCAATCCTGCCCAGGCCGGCGATGGTATCGTTTCACCCACCAATTATGCTACACTGTTCAGCGCCGTTGGCTTGTTGAACAGCAGCGCAGAAGTAACTGCCGTATTTCCGGGTCTTTCCAAATTCGGCGATTCCGTGCGCGTTGTTGCATCTATTCCTTCTTCCCTGTTAACCTTAACAGTACTCGGCTCTGTTAAAGTCATTACTTATAATGGTAAAAATGTAGTTGATAATATTACTGGTTCCAGTGGACTACTAAACCTGACATTATTGGGTGGAGGTGGCGGACTCCAGTCACTGACTTTCCAGCCTTCTGCCCCTTTTGACCGCGTGGAAGTATTGTTGGGAGCAGTCGTCGCCGGTGCCCTCTCGTCCATTCGAATTCATGAAATACAGCGATTCCCGGCGGGACCGGGAGCCAGCGGTGGCGCATTGCGAACTACCTGTTTAAACAACGCCATTACATTAAATGTAAGTAGCCCCGACCCTGGACTTACTTATACCTGGTACGATTCTACGCAAACAACTGTAGTAGGTGGTGGTTCGAGTTTTAATCCTCCGGTGAACACCATCGGAACTTTTCGCTATTATGTAACAGCCAAAAGATTGAACTGTTCCACAGAATCAGCCCAAACGCTGGTAACAGTGAAAGTGAATAATTTCGCGTCAGCAGCTGATATTACTATACCTGCCAATACGGCTTCCTGTCCTGGTGATACTGTTAGGCTCACACCTACTTCTACTACGGCTAATGTAAAGCCTATATTCAAATGGTATAAAGATGCTGCCAAAACCACCGCCATTACCGATGGCCTGGTGGAAGGTGCAGTGAAATATAATATTGACACCACCGGAAAATTATCCGTAACAGGTCTTACTGTAGGAACTTACCATTATTTTGTAAGCGTTACAGACAGTAACCACTGTGAAAATGCTGCCAATGCTTTAGCACAGGCAACTGTAACAGTAGGTACAGGCCCTGCTCCAGCCTCTGTAGCACCAGCATTCTCTGTGCCTACCGGTCAAACTGTAACCCTTACGGCTGCTCCGGTTACCGGCGCTACTATTATTTGGTACAGTGATACCACGCAGGCGTCTATCGGTACCGGTACTTCCTTCCAGGTAGGGCCATTCAGCACACCAGGTACTTATACCTTCTATGCAGGGGTAAGACTTACCGGCGGATGCGAATCATATCGTGTTCCGGTTGTGGTAACTGTTACTGGTCCGGTAACAACTACCGGATGTAACGTACCAACCAGCCAGGTAACTGGTACTACCCTCGGTTGCGTGTTATGTAGCGTTGATAATCCAACTAATGATATTGATGCGAATGCTGCCAACTTCACCCAGCTGAATCTTCCTGTTGGACTGTTGGGCGGCTCCGTTTATCAACAATTGATATTCCCTGCTGTTGGTGCTGCAACAGATAGTATCCGGTTAGACCTGGGTACAAGCGCTCCTCTTGCTAATGTAAGTTTGCTGGGTGGTACCATTATTACGGTAGCAAATGGTACTACCGTTGTAAGAAGGGATACGCTTTCGCAGATCCTTACCCTGCGCCTGCTGAGCAGCAACCGCTTTACAGTAAGTATTCCTGCAACAGGTCCATACGATCGTGTACAGATCCTGATGACCGGCACGCTGAACCTGCTGAATGCATTACAGATATATGGCGCACGTGCGGTGGGTGCTAATCCAACCATTAATCCGGCTGGCTTCACTACCTGCGTAGGATCTACTGCTACATTATCCGTTACGCCAGCTCCCGGAACAAGCGTATTATGGTTTGCAGATTCTACCACTACTACTTCACTCAGCAATCAGGCTACTTATACTACTACCGCATTGAATACACCAGGTAAAGTAACTTACTTTGTACAGGTAGTAGATGGTACTTGTAACAATCCTGAAAGGATACCAGTAGTAGTTACGGTTAATGCACTGGGTGTTGCTGCTGATATCACACTGCCAGATACTACCACTACTTGTGGTAGCGCTGCCGCAGTACTCACACCAACAGCCGCTGGTGTAACTACACCAGTATTTAAATGGTATGCTAATGCCAACAGAACTTCTCCGATCATTAACGGAACAGTAATTGGCTCTGCTACCTTTACAATAGACAGCATCGGTAAACTCAGTGTTGTTGGTTTGGCTCCGGGTGACTATACCTACTATGCAAGTGTATCAGGCACCAACCGTTGTGAAAACGCAGCAGGTAGCCTGAAACCAGCTACTATCAAGGTAGTAGGTTCTCCAGTGCCGCCAACACTAATACAAACCTACACTGTTACTACCGGCTTGCCACTTACATTAGTAGCATCTCCTGCTCCAGGTGCAACTGTAGTATGGTACAGTGATACTACTCAGGCACCTATTGGTCGCGGTAATTCTATCACACTGCCGCCATTCACAACACCAGGTGTGTACAAATATTTCGCTGGCGACAGCATCAATGGTGGCTGTCTTTCTAACCGCTTACTGGTGACTATCACCGTAACTGGTCCGGTAATCCCAACCAGTTGTAATGTGCCAACCAGCCAGGTAACCGGAACCACTTTGGGTTGCGTGCTGTGTAGCGTAGTTAATCCAACCAATGATATCGATGCAGATGCCACCAACTTTACCCGCCTGAATATACCGGTAGGTTTACTGGGAGGCTCTGTATTCCAGCAACTGGTATTCCCAACCAATGGTGCAGGTACCGATAGCATCCGCTTCGACCTGTCTTCTCCAGGAGGTTTGGCAGATGTATCCTTACTGGGAGGTGCGCAGGTTACTGTATATAATAATAACACAGTTGTCAGCACTCACACCTTATCACAATTACTCACATTAAGATTACTCAACGGTACCCGTTACACCGCCACAGTAGCAGCAGGCGGTGCTTACAATAAGGTAGAAGTAAAACTCACCGGTGTAGCCAATCTGCTGAACTCACTGGATATTTATAATGTACGTGCAGTAGGACCTAATCCAACAATTGCTGCCGGCCCTGTAACAGTATGTGCAGGCGAACCAGCAACACTGACAGCTACTCCGGCTGCAGGTACTACTATACAATGGTATAAAGATTCTACTGGTGGTACTTCTCTGAGTAACCAACCTACTTATATTACAGACAGCCTGAAAACAGCTGGTACTGTTACTTATTACGTGCAGGTGTTAGATGGAACTTGTGCAAATCCTGAACGTATACCTGTTATCATCACTGTTAACCCACTTGGCTCACCGGCCGACATTACCGTGGCCGATACTACAACAGTATGTGGAAGTGCTACTGCATTGCTCTCTCCAACTGCTGCAGGCGTAACTACTCCGGTATTCAAATGGTATGCAAATGCAAACAAAACAACGCCGATTACAAACGGTACTGTAATAGGTGGCGCTACCTTTACCATTGATGCAGCAGGTAATCTGCGCGTCACTGGTCTTACTCCAGGTAACCACACCTATTATGTAAGCGTATCAGGTACTAACCGTTGTGAAAATGCGGCGGGTAATCTGAAACCAGCTACTATTTCTGTAACCAGTGCACCGGCTCCGCCAACATTGGTACAAACATATACTGTAAGCACCGGCTTGCCGCTTACCTTAGTAGCGTCACCAGCTCCTGGTGCTACCGTAGTATGGTACAGTGATACTACCAAAGCTTCTATTGGCAGCGGAAGTTCTATCACACTGCCGCCATTCACTACACCAGGTGTGTACAAATATTTCGCTGGCGACAGCGTAGCAGGTGGTTGTCTTTCCAGCCGCTTACTGGTAACTGTTACTGTAACTGGTCCGGTAATCCCAACCAGTTGTAATGTGCCAACCAGCCAGGTAACCGGAACCACTTTGGGTTGCGTGCTGTGTAGCGTAGTTAATCCAACCAATGATATCGATGCAGATGCCACCAACTTTACCCGCCTGAATATACCGGTAGGTTTACTGGGAGGCTCTGTATTCCAGCAACTGGTATTCCCAACCAATGGTGCAGGTACCGATAGCATCCGCTTCGACCTGTCTTCTCCAGGAGGTTTGGCAGATGTATCCTTACTGGGTGGTGCGCAGGTGACTGTATATAATAATAACACAGTTGTCAGCACTCACACCTTATCACAATTACTCACATTAAGATTACTCAACGGTACCCGTTACACCGCCACAGTAGCAGCAGGCGGTGCTTACAATAAGGTAGAAGTAAAACTCACCGGTGTAGCCAATCTGCTGAACTCACTGGATATTTATAATGTACGTGCAGTAGGACCTAATCCAACGATTGCTGCTAACAGCGTAACAGTATGTGCAGGCGAGCCAGCCACACTGACAGCTACGCCAGCAGCCGGTACTACTGTACAGTGGTATAAAGATTCTACTGGTGGTGCTTCTCTGAGCAACCAGCCTACTTATACCACAGACAGTCTGAAAACAGCAGGCACCTTCACTTACTACGTACAGGTAGTAGATGGAACCTGTCCAAATCCTGAACGTATACCAGTTACCGTTACAGTAAACCCACTGGGTTCTCCTGCTGATATTACTGTAGCAGATACTACAGCTACCTGTGGTGGAAGTGCAGCAACACTGATCCCAACCGCTACAGGTGTAACAGCTCCGGTATTCAAATGGTATGCAAATGCAAACAAAACAAGTCCAATTGTAAATGGTACCGTAATAGGTGGTGCTACCTTCGCAATAGACGCTGCTGGTAAACTTACCGTTACAGGTTTAACACAAGGCGCACATACTTATTATGTAAGCGTATCTGGCAGCAACCGTTGTGAAAATGCAGCCGGTAATCTGAAAGCAGCTACTATCAACGTAACTGGTGCACCTGCTCCGCCTACTGTTGTACAGAACTACACCGTTACTACAGGATTGCCACTTACATTAGTGGCATCTCCTGCCCCAGGTGCAACAGTAGTATGGTACAGCGATACTACGAAGGCGGCTATTGCTACTGGTAATTCTATTACATTACCTCCATTTACAAATCCAGGTGTATATACTTATTATGCAGGCGATAGTCTGGCAGGTGGCTGCTTGTCCAGCCGTCTGCCAATTACTATTACAGTAACTGGTCCGGTAATCCCAACCAGCTGTAATGTACCAACCAGCCAGGTAACCGGTACTACTTTGGGTTGCGTACTGTGTAGCGTAGTTAATCCAACTAACGACATCGACTCCGTAAACACTAATTTCACCCGCCTCAATATACCAGTTGGTTTATTGGGTGGTTCCGTATTCCAACAATTAATCTTCCCTGCTACCGGAGCATCATCTGACAGTATCAGATTGGATCTGTCTTCTCCAGGTGGCCTGGCTGACGTATCCTTACTGGGAGGTTCAGTGGTGACTGTTTATAACAATAATACTGTAGTAAGCACGCATACTTTATCTCAGTTGCTTACTTTAAGATTACTGAGTGGCACCCGCTACACTGCTACTATAGCAGCTGGCGGTGCTTACAATAAAGTTGAAGTGAAACTCACGGGTGTGGCTAACCTGTTGAACTCACTGGATATCTATGGTGTACGCGCCGTGGTAGCAGAACCAACAATTGCCACCAAGAATGTAACTGTTTGCGCTGGTCAACGCGCTGTATTAACTGCTACGCCAGCTGCCGGTACTACTGTACGCTGGTATGCAGATTCTACTACGCTGGTTATACTCAGCACACAAAACAGCTTTACAACGGATACCCTTAAAACAGCAGGAACATTTGTATACTATGCACAGGCAGTAGGTGCAAATGGTTGTGCTAATCCTGATCGCATACCTGTTACCGTTACCGTTAATCCGGTAAGCAAAGCAGGTGACATCACAGTAGCAGATACTACTACTGCCTGCACCAGCAACCCTGCAGTGATCACGCCAACAGCAACAGGCGTAACTGCACCGGTATTCAAATGGTACAAGGATGCAAACAAAACAACACCAATTACAGATGGCCTGGTAAATGGCACTGTGAAATATGCAGTGGATAGTGCAACGGGTAAACTCACGATTACTGGTCTCACTGCCGGTAACTATACTTACTATGTAAGCGTAGCAGGTACCGGTCAATGTGAAAACCCTGCCGGTGCACTGAAAGCAGCAACCGTACAGGTAGTAACAGCACCTGCGGCGCCAGTGGTAACCGGCGACGTAGTAGTACAAACTGGTGTGAAAGCTACACTGAATGCTACGCCTGTAGTAGGTGGCAACGCTACCATCGTATGGTATAGCGATTCCACAAGTACTACTCCTGTAGGTTCTGGAGCTTCTATTCAGGTAGGACCTTTCAATAACCCAGGTACTTATACCTACTTCGCAGCTATACAAATTACAGGCGCTTGCTCTTCTGCACGCGTGCCTGTACATGTGGTGGTAACAGGACCAGTTATTCCTTCTCCGGATTGTAATGTGCCAACCAGCCAGAACTCCGGTACCACCCTTGGTTGTATCCTGTGTAGCGTAAATGGACCTACTAACGATATCGATAGTGTTCAGACTAATTTCACCAGGTTGTCTATCCCTGTAGGATTGCTGGGTGGATCAGTTTATCAACAGCTGATATTCCCGAATCCAGGTAAGGCAACAGATAGTATCCAGATTCGTCTGGCTACTTCTGTAGGTTTGGCTGATGTAAGTCTGCTGGGCGGTACATTGATTTCACTGTACAACAACAACACACTCGTGAAAGCAGATACCTTATCACGCCTGCTTACTTTACGCTTGCTCAACGGACAACAGTTTGCTGCTACTATTACAGCACCTGCTGCTTACGATCGCATAGAAGTAAGGTTAACCGGTGTGGCAAATCTGTTGAATTCTATAGATATCTATGGTGCAAGGATCTTCTATCCTAAACCAGTGGTAAATACTACTAATGCAAGTGTTTGCATAAACAATAAAGCTACTCTTTCCGTAACTCCGGCAGCAGGTACCTCTGTACGCTGGTATGCTGATTCTACCAGCACTACCGTATTGAGCACACAGGCTACTTATACTACGGATACGCTGAAAACAGCAGGAAAAATAACTTACTACGTAGCGGTACTGGGCGGACCTAACAACTGTCCGAACCCAGAACGTATACCGGTAAGCGTTACTGTATCTCCAGCTCCGGCTGTACCTGGTGCTCCGGCTACGGTTAATATCTGTCCAGGTGCTGACGCCCTGTTGCAGGTAACTAATCCGGATCATCAACTCCGGTATAACTGGTATAATGTAGCTACTGGTGGTACTAAACTGAATACAGACAGTGGCTTTGTATTCAAGGTGCCAGCAGTGATGAGAGATACAACGTTCTATGTAGAAGCAGTAAGTAGCTGTGGTGCGGCGTCTCCAAGACAAACCATCAGTGTTGTCCTGTCTTCTGCATTGAGTGCACCGGTTGTATCTCCAAATCCAGATACAGTGGCTATTGGCACACAAGCTGTACTTACTGCAACGTCCAATGCTGCCAATGTGGTGTTCAAATGGTATGGCAGCCAGGCAGGTAATGATAGCCTGTTTACTGGCCAGATCTTCGCTCCTGCAACGCAGAATACCCTGGGATCTGTTACCTACTGGGTAGAAGCCTCCCTCACCGGTGGTACTACTTGTAAGTCAATCAGAGTACCGGTGGTAGTGGTATACGGACCAACAGGTCCTAACCAGGCGGTACCTTGTGAAGGCGCTTCTTCTCAAACTATCGGAGGTAGCGGATTGCTGATACTGGGTAACGTATACAACCCTGCCCTGGCAGTAGATAATGACGCCAACACGGCATCTTCCCTGGTAATCAACCTGGGTGCGCTGAATGCGCAGGTATGGCAGAGAGCTAAATTCAATGGCGTGTCCGGTGCGGGTGATACAGTAAGAGTACTGTTGTCTAACCCAAGTCAGATATTATCTGCAGCATTACTGGGTGGCATACAGTTAACCACTTATAATGGTAACACGCCAGGTGATTCTGTTGCGATCAACAACCCGCTGATTAAACTGACACTGCTGAACAACAAAAAACAAGCAATCGTGGAATTCGTACCAACGAAAGCATTTGATGCAGTAGAAGTGAAACTGAAATCAGGTATTGCGGGAGCATTAACTACAATAGACTTTAACTACGCACAACGCGCCCTCGTAGCACCAACAGTACAGGCTGCACAGGTAACTGTTTGCGCAGGAAATACCACTACACTGAATGTACAGAATCCGGTAACAGGCGTTACTTATCGCTGGTACAACAGTAATGGTACATACCTCACCGGTAAAGACGGCGTATCCTTCACTACCGGTACACTCACCAAAGACACTACCTTCTTTGTGGAAGCATTCAGAAATGGTTGTGCAAGCAAAGGACGTGCAAGGGTGGATGTGAAAGTAACGGCAGCGCCAGCGGCACCACAGGTACAGGCTGCGAACGTAGATGTATGTGCTGGTTCTGATGCTGTACTGGCTGTAGTGAATCCGGTTAAAGGATACACTTACGGATGGTACAACGTGGCACAAGGTGGTACTAAACTGAACACAGATAGTGGCTTCACTTATAAAGTGGTGAATGTTACCACTAAAGCCATCTACTATGTGGAAGCAATCAATGATAGCTGTAATACAGTATCTGCTACAAGAACAGCAGTAACTGTTAACACTGCTGCAGCATTGGCTCCTCCAACTGTAACACCAACAACAGATACAGTGGTAGCTGGTCAGCAACCTGTATTCAGAGCAAGCGCAGCTACTGCAAATGCTCAGTTCTACTGGTTCGCTACGCAAACAAGTACAGATACCTTGTTCAAAGGATCTACATTTGCGCCGCCAGCCTCTAATGTATTAGGCACTATTACTTACTGGGTAGAAGCAGCCCTGCCGGGAGCAGCTACCTGTAAGTCAGCAAGAGTGGCTGTGAACGCACTCACTGTAAGTGGTAACCTGGATCTGGTGCCTTGCGAAGGCGCAACTGGTCAAACGATCGGTGGATCTGGATTGCTGATACTGGGTAATGTTTACAACCCTGCCCTCGCAGTAGATAATAATAAGAATACGGCATCGTCCCTCGTAATTAACCTCGGTGCAGTCAATGCCAGTGTGTTTGAAAAAGCAACATTCAATGGCCTGTCTACACCTGGTGATACCGTGAGAGTGATGCTATCTAATCCAGGTCAGGTGCTTTCCGCTGCCGTACTTGCCAGCGTACAGCTGACAACCTACAACGGTAACACTGCTGGTGACTCCGTACTGGTATCTAATCCGCTGATCCATCTCGATCTGCTCAGCGGTAGCAGAGGTGCGGTACTGTCATTCGTTCCAACCAAAGCATTTGATGCAGTAGAAGTGAAACTGAGATCAGGCATCATAGGTGCGCTGACAGCGGTAGACTTCAACTACGCACAACGTGCTATTGTACAACCAACGGTACAGGCAACCAACGCCACTATCTGTAAAGGAAAACAAGCTACGCTCAATGTAGTGAACCCTGCTCCGGGTGTAGTATACAGCTGGTACAACAGTGCAGGTAACCGCTTGCTCGATAGTATCGCCTTCGTAACACCAACTACCCTCGATTCCGGTACGTATACTTACTATGTAAGAGCCACCAGGAACGGTTGTACAGGAGCTGCTTCAGTACCTGTGCAGGTAACGGTGAAAGGAATACCATCCGTGCCGGTACCGGTGAATAACAACGTGTCTACTTGTTTGAATACACCTGTAACCCTCAGCGTGAAAGCGGTGGCTGGTGTTCAGTTCAACTGGTACGATGCAGCAACCGGTGGAGCTAAACTGGTATCAAACAATAATACCTACACTACTCCGGCCAATCTGCAGGCAGGTACTTATAACTTCTATGTGGAAGCGGTGAATACAGGTAACTGTACCAACGACAGCGGACGCGTGAAGATCACCCTCAGAGTGGATAGTGCATCCACAGCTGCCGATATCCAGGCTGCTGACCAGGTAATCTGCGCAGGTGGTGTGGCGGTAATAACACCAACCAGCACAACTGTTCAGAACCCTGTATTCAAATGGTATGCAAATCCGGATAAAACAGGCCCAATCACACAGGGTGTAAGTGCTACCGGCGTATTAACCCTTTCAGGTTTGACTACCGGAACGTACACCTACTATGTAAGTGTAAGCAATGCCGGCAAGTGTGAAAATGCCGCCGGTGCATTGAAAGCAGTGAAAGTAACTGTAAACGCAAACGCAACAGCTTCAGACATTGTACTGGCAGATACCACTATCTGTGCAAACACTACCGTGAAACTGACTGCTGCCAGCACTACTGTTACCAACCCTGTCTTCAAATGGTATAAAGACGCAGCACTTACTACATTGCTCTTCACCGGTTCATCTTATACTACCGGACAAATCAGCGCTACTACTTCTTACTATGTGACAGTAGAAGGTGCTAACAAGTGCGCTAACACAGCAGCAAATGCGAAAGTGGTAACCGTAACAGTACGCGATGTACCAGTGCCGATTATATCCGCTTCTGCTATCAGCATCTGTGTAGGTGACACTACTACCTTAACAGTTCAAAATGCAGATAATACACTCACTTACCGCTGGTACAGTGCGGCTACAGGTGGTACCTTATTATTCACCGGACCAGTGTATGAGGTGAAAGGCCTTACTACATCAACAGACTTCTATGCAGAAGCTTCTTCCGGTACATGTAATAGTGCTACCAGGGCTAAAGTATCCATCGGCGTAGGTGTAGCACCAACTCCGATCCTGGAATCTAATAATGTAACGGTTTGTCAGGGTGGTACCGCGGTACTGAAGGTGACTTCTTCCGTAAATAACATCACTTACAAATGGTACACTACAGCTACAGGCGGTACTGCAGTATTCACAGGACCGATTTACACAACCGGTACTATCAATGCTAATACTACCTTCTATGTAGAGGCAATCGGCGATACTTCGAAATGTGGTAAACCATCCGCCCGTGCGGCCGCGAAAGTAACCGTGGTGCCAGTGCCGGCAGCTCCAACCCTGGTAAGCAACAGTGTACAGGGTTGTATTGGTCAGCCAGCTTCACTGGCCATCCAAAATCCTGCTGCAGGTACTACCTACCAATGGTTTGACGCAGCTACCGGAGGCACGATGGTATTCGAAGGACCAGTATTTAGTATCACTGCGCTGGATAGCACCGTCACCTACTATGTACAGGCATTGGTAAATGGAGGCTGCCCAAGTGCCACCAGAACCAGCGCTACCATCAAGGTGAACAGTATACCAACCGCACCGGTAGTTACTGCTTCTTCTCTCTTCGTTTGTCAGGGTGGAAGTGTAACACTGGCAATTAAAGATCCGGTTCCAGGTACTACCTACCGCTGGTTTGATGCAGCGGCCGCTGGTAACCTCCTGTTCACAGGCACCAGCTTCACCACCGGTGCGCTGAATGCGAACACTGATTTCTATGCAGAAGCCAGCAACGGCAACTGTAGCAGTACGCAGAGAACCAAGGTATCCATTGGCGTAGGACAAGCACCAACACCAATACTGGAATCTAATGCAGTAACCACTTGTCAGGGTACCTCCGCTACACTCCGTGTAACGTCAGCTACCAACGGTATCATCTACAAATGGTACACCCAGGCAGCCGGTGGTACTGCAATATTCACAGGCCCAATATTTACAACAGATCCGCTGAACACCAGCATGGACTTCTGGGTGGAAGCTACCGGTACTACAGGTCAATGTGGTAACCCATCCGCCAGAGTGAAAGCTACTGTAACAGTAGTTGTAGCACCAAATGCACCGGATGTGGTAGCATCTTCTCTTAAAACATGCGCGGGTACAGGCGTTACCGTAGCAGTGAAAACAATACTGCCTAATATTACCTACCAATGGTATGATGCGGCTACTAATGGTTCATTGCTCTTTACCGGTCCTGTTTACAGCGTACCAGTAGTAACCAAGAATACTACTTATTATGTACAGGCTAACCTGGGCAGCGGTTGCTCCAGCTCTACCAGAACAGCGGTGAGTGTATCCGTTGATCCGGCTCCGCCAATTCCAACAGTAGACCTGGATAATGTAGTAACCTGCATAGGCGGTACCGCTACATTCACTATCAGTAATCCTGATCCTGCTATGACTTACCGCTGGTTCGATGCACCGTCTAACGGAACGCTCCTGGCTACCGGTAATGCGTATACTACCGCACCACTCGCACAAACAACTGTCTTCTACTTGGAAGCATTGAATGGCGCAGGTTGCAGCAGTGCACGTAAAGGATTAACAGCAACCGTAGTAAGCACCATTGATGCACCATTGGCAGATCCGATTACCGTATGTAGCGGTCAAACCGGAGTGCTGACAGTGAAGAACAAACAAGCTGGTGTGATCTATAAATGGTATACTTCACTCCTGGGAGGTACACCAGTATTCACCGGTGGCGACTTTACCATCAAGCCTACAGCGAATACAGTATACTACCTGGAATCTTCTACCAGTGGTGGTTGTGTAAGCGCAAGCAGAACGCAGGTGAATGTATCTGTGAATCCGTCACCATCAGCACCGGCTGTTACTAATGCAACACTGCAGGCTTGCCCAGGTCAAACGGTTACACTCAATGCACTGAATCCTGATCCAGCGCTCACTTACCAATGGTTCACCAGTGCAGTAGGTGGTACAGCAGTAGCTAACGGAGCAACCTATACTACACCTCCGGTAAATACAAACCAGATGTACTACCTGCAGGCAACCAACAGCAATGGCTGTTCAAGCCCAACACGTACCGCTGTAAGTGTAATCGCTACGCCGGCACCTGGTAAACCAACAGTAACAGGTAACGACAATGGTGTATGCCCTGGTAAAACAGCAACACTCACCGCTACTTCAACAACTGCAGGTGTAGACTTCCGCTGGTACACGCTTGCTACAGGTGGAACGCCAATATATACCGGCGCCACATTTGTAACACCAGCGCTGAATACTAATACTACTTACTATGTGGAAGCATTTACCACCGGTGGATGTATCAGTGCAGGTCAGAGAACATTAGTAGAAGTTGTCATTGCACAACCGCTCCCGGCACCAGTAGTTACCGTGGATAACACCACCGCTACTACTATCACCTTCCGCTGGGCACCAGTAACCGGAGCACAACGTTATGAAGTAACACTCGACAACGGTGTCACCTTCATCGCACCAAGTTCCGGCGCAAATGGTACAACGCATACGGTAACAGGCTTACAACCTAACCAGAGCGCAACCATACAGGTAAGAGCGATAGGTGCTTCTGATTGTGAAACCAGTGCATTGTCTACCGCAGTAACTGGTAAAACCACTAATCCGCAAGGCAATAACATCTTTGTACCGAACCTCTTCAGCCCGAACGGCGACGGTATAAATGATATTGAGTATGTGTATTCAACTGCCATTGCACAACTGGAATTCAGAATCTACAACCAGTGGGGTCAGTTGGTATTCACATCCAAAGATCAACGTCAGGGATGGGATGGTACTATGAGTGGTCAGAAACAACCAGTAGGCGTTTACGTATACATCTTGAGAGCTACAATGCAGGATGGTACAGTAATCACGAAGAAAGGTAACGTAACACTCATGAGATAATAATGCTTCATCAGCGTAATACAAAGTCAATCATAAAACCGGGATGCGCTTTGCATCCCGGTTTATCCAGAAAAAGCTAAAAAATGTTCCTATGAAAAGGATTTTTATAGTTGCAATGATTTTATCGAGCAGTTTGTTGCCCAGGATATGTGCTGCCCAGGTAGATCCACACTTCTCTCAATACTATGCTTACCCGCTGTGGCTGAATCCTGCTCTGACGGGGGTAATAGATGGTGATTACCGCATTAGTGGTGATTATCGTAATCAGTGGGCAAACTATGGCAAGCCATTTTCTACTGCCGGAGTGTCCATTGACGCCGCCACCAATAAGAATGTAGGTGTGGGGTTGAACGTAATGAATATGTCGGCAGGGGATGCCGGCTATAATTACTTTAATGCCATGGCCAGCGTTTCCTATAGTGGTGTGAAATTTGGCCCTACCAAAACCAGTCAGATCGTGTTTGGTATTAACGCCGGCCTGATCAACAGACGCCTGGATCCTGCAAAGTTTCAAACTGGTAGCCAATACCAACCAGTAACAGGGTTTGACCCCAGCATTTTCAATGGAGAAAATGTAAGTAAAACATCTTCCACACAGTTTGATGCCGGCGCTGGTGCTGTTTTCTTTGATGGTAATCCGAATCACATGTTCAATCCATTTGTCGGATTTGCTGCCGCGCACCTCACACAACCTAAAGATCCTTTCTCTTCTGATGGCACAGAAAGGAAATTGCCGGTACGCTACCTGGTACACGGTGGTACAAAGATTAAACTGAATGATGCTATACATCTTACCCCTACGGGTCTTTATATGAGACAAGGTAATGCAGAGGAAATTGTAGCAGGCATGTATGCACAATTGATGGTAAACCCCGAATTCGATTTCCTGGTGGGTGGTAACTATCGCTTCAACGATGCGGTAATACCTTTTGCCGGATTCCATTTTAAAAGCTTTACACTGGGGTTGAGCTATGATGCCAATACTTCTAACATGCGCCGCCTGGTAAATGGCAGCCAGAGCTTTGAAGTATCTCTTTCCTTTATCAGCCGCAAAAGAAGAGTGTTGAACGAAGAATACTTTATTTGTCCCAGGTTATAATCAGCAAGCAACCGGATCAGAATGGAGGAAAAAACTTATACTGAAAAAAGAAATGGAACCCTCATGAAAAAAATTACACTCTGTTGGCTGGTAGTTTTTTTAGGAATAATGAATGTAATACAGGCGCAATATGTTTACGATTATAAACATACAGCGGATGTTTTTTACAATTCAAGAGATTATTATTCCGCAGCGCAGTATTATAATAAAGCGCTTGGCACTTTCAAGATCAAACCAGAACAGGTATTACCCTATACCCTTGCCGGCTCCGCTCCTCCCAGTGGAAAATTGAAAGATTATCAACAAGTAGTAGCCAGGCTGGCGGAATCTTACCGCCTGTTCTACGACTATGGCAACGCCGAAACCTGGTATGCCCAGCTTGTAGGATTCAATAATCCTGCATTTCCCCAGGCTCGCTACTGGTACGCGGTATGTTTGCGTTTCAATGGGAAATATCAACAGGCATTGGATGAGTTTACCAAATTCAAACAAAGCTATACCGCCGCAGATGAACTGTCTGTAAGAACCCCACTTGAAATTGCCTGTTGCCAGTTCGCCCTGTCAGAAGCTAATAAAGAACCAAGATTTACAATCGTAAAAACATCTGGTAACGTAAATGAAGGAGGCGCTAACTATGCCCCTGTCATATTGGATGGAAGCACGTTAATGTACACATCTTCCCGTTCCGATAATCCACCCTTACCTACCCCTGCTACTAAACAATCCGCTGCCAATAAAAAACAACCTAAGGGTACCCCCTATGTAAACGCATTGTATACTGCTACCGGTAGTGATAATAGTTTTGCTAATAGTCAGAAAGTAAAAATCCCCGCCGCGAAAGGCTATGATCAGGGTGTATCTGCGGTAACACCAGATGGTAACTCGCTTTATCTTACCCGGTGGCAGGTAAAGGACGGTGTAAAACAATCCGCTATTTACCTCAGTACCCGCCAAAACGGGATTTGGTCTGAACCCAAAATACTGGGAGATAATGTAAACGTGCCCGGGTATAATTCTATGCAGCCCTATATCACCGCTGATGGGAAATACCTGTTGTTTGCGTCTAACAGGCCAGGTGGTATGGGAAAAAATGATTTGTGGTATTGTATCATGACCAACGGAGTGCCAGGTGGTGCACGTAACATGGGTACCGCTATTAATACCAAAGATGAAGAACAGGCCCCTTTCTATGATGCAGAAAAAAACCTGCTGGTATTCAGCTCTGATGGCCGTGTAGGTTTAGGAGGACTCGATTTCTTCCAGAGCGAAGGCGATTTCGGTACCTGGTCTATTCCCGTGAATATGGGCAAACCATTGAACTCTCCCAAAGATGATATCTACTATACTGCCCTCGATAATACACATCCTTTCGCTGCAGGCTTTATCAGCTCCGACAGGGAATCAATCTGCTGCCTGGAAGTATTCGGTATTCAGCGTATCCGCAAAATAGCCAGCGGGCTTATTATCGACTGTGATACACAACAACCATTGCAGGGTGCTACAGTTACTCTGGTAGATACCGTAAGAAGGAAAACCATTAAAAAGGTAACCTTAGGTACAAATGGTAGATATACTTTCGAGGTAGATCCACAACGCTATTATAAGATAATAGCTGAGAAAGAAAACTACTTCACCAAAGCACTCTATTTCAATACAGACGAATTGCAACGGGTAGATTCAATGGATAACCCTACCCTATGCCTCAAACACTATGAAGTAGAAAAACCAATTATTCTGAATAATATCTACTACGACTTCAATAAAGCCACGCTCAGAGAAGAATCTAAAGCAGTGCTGGATACCGTGGTAGATATGTTGAAGGACAATCCGAAACTGACCATTGAGATGAGTGCGCATACAGACAGTGTGGGCTCCGTAAAGTATAATGAGAAGTTATCACAGGCACGTGCACAGTCTTGCGTTGATTACCTGATTAGTAAAGGTATTTCAGCAGACAGGCTCATTGCAAAAGGTTATGGTAAGTCAAGACCAATTGCACCGAACTCGCTGCCTAATCATAAAGATAATCCTGAAGGTCGTCAGCTGAATCGTAGAACAGAATTCAAGGTGCTGAAAAGACAAGTACAGGTAAAAGAAGAATACGATAATAGTAGTAGTCAATAGTATTTTTTCCTAAGCACGGTAGTAAACCGATTGCTTCCATATCCTATATTTACCATAGCCGCGCAGCATATGCGCGGCTATTTTATTGGTAACATGCGATGTAGCGGCATGGATATACTTAACATTAAGAACTACCTTATTTCGAGAGAACATAAAATACGCTGCTGGAGCAATTCTTTTAAGCATTGATCATTCAATTGATACTTAACAGGACAATATTTGGTTAAAGTGGGTACAAGAAGGGAAACCCTGTCAGCAAGGATTGAAGTAATGGGACGTGGCTTCAACCCTTTTACTGTAAGCAATACTGAATAATGATTGCCTGCCGCACCAGGAATACGGAGTATTTTCGATTGTGATAACCGAAAAACTACATGTTAAATAAATTATGATAGCAAGTGAACGTATACCGGAACGGTATGTAAGGTGGTGAGAGGAAGTAGTAATGGGAATAATTCCTTTTCTGATTTGTTATGTTAGCAATCCTAATTAAATTAAAAATGATAGCAGGAAAGGCATACCCCGGTAAAGGGATATGCCTGTGATAGTTTTAATGTAAACGCCAGAACGTATTAATTGGTTTTTCCAAACAGGCCAATAGCCAGTGTGTCAGCACCATTCAATACTTTTATGTGAGAAGCAATAGCTAATACATTGTTGTATTTAAAGGCAGTATCTTTTTTGATATCATTTGGCTTGCTTACTTTGATAGTATTCACCTTAGTGAAAATATCTACTTTCTGTGCAGCGCCAGTTCCCTTGAATTCTCCTTTATACAGGGTGTCGGTTACGGGGGTAGTAGGCGTACCGGCAATCAGGTAAACTTTGTGTGTAGCGTCTTTGGTGTTCTTAGCGAGGTTTAATACCACATTTACAGTACTGTCGGTATTTTCAGTCAATGTAAGGTCACCTACTTTTTTATCTTTATCGTCACCTTTAGTACCTTTCAGCTCAAAGGTTTTAGAACGTGGTGTTGGCGGTGTAGGCGCATCATCGTCTTTTTTGCAGGAGGTGAAAGTTATACCCAATGCAGTAGCGAGCACTACTCCTGTCAGGAGCGTGTTTTTGTTAAACATAAGCATGATTTCAGTTTTATAAGAGTTTTTAAGATGGCGATTTTCACAGTTGTAGTCTTACAACTTATGTTGATCTTGAGATTTTTTGTTTGTAATCGTTTTTAATATAGGTCTTCAGCGCTTACTGTAGATGTTAAACGAGGCTTGAAATAAAAAGTTACAGCTATAAGTAGAAATTTTTTTAAATGTTTATTTTAATCTTATGTAATCCTTGCTGGCAAAGAGTTGCAGAGAAGATATAATTTTTTACTTAGAGCATGGTAACTATAACTGCATGTTTAACCACGTAGTTTTTTGCAAGATAATTTTTCTTACAAGCGCATTTTGCGGATTCAAAAATTCAACTACATTTGTAACGCATCAGATGATGCGCCAACTTGATGGTAATATGAAAAAGTAATTAGACCACGGTACTTCCGTTTGTCGCCCTCCCACTTCTGTTTTTCATATCTGCAATGCTGTTATAGCGTTGTTGCTCTATTTATTTTCAAATTTATTGTATGCATATTTTTAGGAAGAGGCTATTTGGCGTAGCCCGTTTCTTTCAATTATTTAAGATAGCTGTTACCGGTAGTGAAAAAGAATTTACAACAGGTAGTATCAATCGCGCTATTTTCTTACTCTCTATTCCGATGATCCTGGAAATGGCCATGGAATCACTTTTTGCGGTGGTAGATATTTATTTTGTTAGCCATTTAGGTGTAAATGCGATTACTACCGTAGGATTAACAGAGTCGGTATTGTCATTGGTGTATACTGGTGCCATGGGCCTGAGTATGGCGGCTACGGCTATGATTGCCAGGCGAACCGGAGAGAAAGATCCGGATGGTGCTGCACATGCTGCTGTACAGGCATTATACCCCGGCCTGATGATTGCGATTGTGATAGGTATAATTGGGTTATTTTTTTCGAAAGATATATTACTATTGATGGGTGCTGCCAAAGAAGTGGCTGACTACGGGGTGGTATATACGAAAATTGTGCTCGGCGGAAATATTGTTGTCATTCTCCTATTTCTGATCAATGGTATTTTTCGTGGGGCAGGTGATGCCGCACTGGCGATGAGAACATTGTGGATTGCCAACGGGTTAAATATTTTACTTTGTCCGTTGTTGATTTCTGGTTGGGGACCCATTCCGGCGTTAGGGTTGGAAGGCGCTGCTATTGCTACACTTATAGGCAGAGGTGTTGGCGTAACTTATCAATTATATCACCTGGCAAAGGGGAAAGGCCTGATACGAATCGCAAAGCGTCATCTGGCGCCAGCCTGGTCACTGATTGGTGCCATCTTGAAAATAGCGATGGGAGCAACGGCTCAAATGTTGATTGCATCCGCCAGTTGGATTTTCCTGGTGCGCATCATTTCTCATTTTGGAAAGGATGCAGTAGCGGGGTATACAATTGCCATCCGGGTGGTTATTTTTACCATTTTACCTGCGTGGGGAATGGCCAATGCCGCTGCTGCATTGGTTGGGCAAAACCTGGGGGCCCGGCAACCGGAGCGGGCGGCTACATCTGCATGGCGGGCGGCGTTCTTCAACATGATTTTCCTCGCTATAGTGGCGGTTGTGTTTATGACCGGAGCTCCCACTATCATCGGTTTCTTTACTGACAATGCTGATGTGAAAGCCATGGCGGTACAATGTCTTAAACTCATGAGCGGAGGTTACATTTTTTATGCTTTCGGGATGGTGTTAACCCAAGCTTTTAATGGTGCTGGCGATACCCGAACTCCGATGTTAATTAACCTCTTTGCGATGTGGATGTTTCAAATGCCCCTGGCCTATACCCTTTCTGTTGTACTGAAGGTGGGCCCTGAAGGGGTGATATGGGCGATGGTGCTGGCTGATTCAGCAGCTGCTGTAGCAGCTATCCTGTTGTTTCGTCGAGGGGCCTGGAAGGCAGTAAAGATTTAGCTTTCCGCTTTCTATATAAGTAGTTACCTTTGCCTGGTTTTGTATTAAATTTAAAAATAATAAAATTAACTAAATAGCATGTCACTCACGGTTGTAGGCACTATGGCGTTCGATGAAATCGAAACCCCCTTTGGTAAATCAGGTAAAATCATTGGTGGATCCGCCACTTACATTGCCTGGGCTGCGTCTAACTTTGTTCAGCCAATTAACCAGGTATCTGTAATCGGGGAAGATTTCCCGCAATCAGAACTGGATGCACTGGCTGCAAAAGGTGTAGCACTGGACGGCGTACAACACAAACCGGGAGAGAAAACTTTCTATTGGTCAGGAAAGTACCACATGGACATGAATACCCGCGATTCACTGGCAACCGAATTGAATGTACTGGCCGATTTTAAGCCGGTTATTCCTGAAAGCTACCAGGGAAGCGAATTCCTGATTTTGGGTAACCTCACTCCACAGGTGCAAATGAGCGTACTGGACCAGTTAAAAGTACGTCCTAAGCTGATTGTGATGGACACCATGAACTTCTGGATGGAAGTAGCCCTGGATGATCTGCTGAAAGTATTAAAAAGAGTAGACGTGCTGATGGTAAATGATGGAGAAGCCCGGCAGCTGAGTGGTGAGTATTCCCTGGTGAAAGCAGCCCGTAAAATCATGTCTATGGGCCCTCGTTACCTGATTATTAAGAAAGGAGAACACGGCGCACTGTTATTCTACGAAAACCATGTATTCTTTGCACCTGCTATGCCACTGGATGATGTATATGATCCAACCGGTGCTGGTGATACTTTCGCTGGTGGTTTCATTGGTCACCTGGCTAAAACAAAAGATATTTCTTTCGAAAATATGAAGACCGCTATCATTGTGGGTTCTGCAATGGCATCTTTCTGCGTGGAAAAATTCGGTACAGAACGTATCCGCGAAATTACACAGGAAGATATCTCTGCCCGCCTGGAACAGTTCGTGCAGCTGGTTAATTTCGATATAGACCTCGTATAGCGGAAAGCAGAAAGCAGAAAGCAAAAAGCTATTGAAGCGAATGATAAGCGCAGATGAGTAACTTAAATACTCGCGCTTATCATTCGCTTCAATAGCTTTTTGCTTTATGCTTTCCGCTTTCTGCTTATTTGTAAATGCTATTCAAAACAGCGGCCAGTCTCAGCCCTCCTTTCAGTAATTGTTGGTTCAGGTCAGCTATAAAAACATAGTTGTAGCGATAGCTGAGTTTAGAATCCGGTTTAGTGTAGCCATAAACCCTGTCGGCCAGCAAATGCGACTCAAACATCCAGTCGGCAACAGAACCCTGTTGCAAACGCTTTATTTCGGCTGCAGAAGCAATATTCAGGGCTTTGGTATATTCCGTATAACTTAGTTGTTGAAAATCGATCAGTTGTTCATCCCATACCCGGTGCAGGTTAGAGGCTTTATCGAACCACATCACATTGATTTTGTTGCCGCCCATATCTTCATCACGACCCACATGCAACGGCTGATGCATATCTCCCATCAAATGTACCAGGAAGGTGAGGGCAAATAAGTGCTTTTCCTTTGCCATGGTCTTGTTTTTCAGATCTTTAATCATGGCGTCAGTTTCGGTATACAGGTTTTCACCGGTAGCTGCTGCCAGTAACTGGTTGAATTGCTCGCGTTCAATACCAGCGGGGAAGTCGAGGTAATGCCAGGCACTGGTATGATCATATTGGTGAGTGGTATCAGACTTAATAAAGTCTGGCCAGTTGGCAATCATCGCCATGCTTTGTGGTCCCAGGATCTTCGTAACGGCTTTACGGGCTTTCGGGGTCAGGTGGAGCCAGGCAATTTCGGCAACAATCCGGTGACCATTAGGCCCCCAGGCAAAAGAGGCAAGTGGAAGCAGGAAGGCCACTACCAGGCCCATTAAAATTTTTTTTCTCATAAGTCTGTCCTTGATATAAACCGTAAAATTAAAGCTTCTTTTTTAACACTTTAACTTCCTTATTCTTTAGTATTTTTACAGATACTGCTCAAATATCATTTCAATATGCCTTTTAGTATCCATGCACCATATTCTCCGGCCGGGGACCAGCCGGAAGCTATTAAACAGTTAACCGAAGGCCTCAATGCAGGAGAGCCATTTCAAACCCTGCTGGGGGTAACCGGTTCAGGGAAAACCTACACCGTAGCCAATGTAATACAACAGGTACAACGCCCTACCCTCGTTTTGACACATAACAAAACCCTGGTAGCACAGCTGTACGGCGAATTCAGACAGTTTTTCCCCGATAATGCGGTGGAATATTATGTATCCTATTACGACTATTACCAACCGGAAGCTTATATGCCGGTGAGTGATACCTATATAGAGAAAGATCTGGCCATCAACGAGGAATTGGATAAACTCCGGTTGAAAACCACCGCCAACCTGCTTTCCGGTCGGCGCGATATTATTGTGGTAGCCAGCGTGTCCTGTATCTATGGTATTGGTAACCCTACCGATTACGAAAACGGGATTATCCGGATCCAGAAAGGACAGACCCTGAGCCGCAATATATTGTTACACGGACTGGTAAATTCCCTGTATAGCCGTACTACGGCTGATTTCAACAGGGGTAATTTCCGGGTAAAAGGAGATACGGTAGATATTAACCTACCTTATGTGGATTATGGCTACCGGATTACTTTTTTTGGAGATGAGATAGAAGAAATAGAAACCATTGATGTACAAAACAGCAAACGTATTACCGTGGTGGACAGTGCGGCCATTTTCCCGGCTAATATGTACCTGGCGCCAAAAGATATGATGCAGCAGATCATTTATGAAATACAGGATGAACTGAAAGCACAGGTGGAATATTTTAAAGCGAATGGTAAACTGATAGAAGCACAACGCTTATCCGAACGGGTGAACTATGATGTGGAAATGATCCGTGAACTCGGCTATTGTAGCGGTATTGAAAACTATTCCCGGTTCCTGGACCGTCGGAAGCCTGGTGCAAGGCCTTTCTGCCTGTTGGATTATTTCCCGGACGACTTCCTGTTGGTAATAGATGAGAGTCACGTTACCATTCCGCAAATTGGTGCCATGTATGGTGGCGACCGTTCCCGTAAGCTAAACCTGGTAGAATTTGGGTTCCGTTTACCATCAGCTATGGATAACCGTCCGCTTAATTTTTATGAATTTGAAAACCTGGTGAACCAGGCCATTTTTGTGAGCGCTACCCCCGGTGACTATGAACTGAAGAAAACAGAGGGCGTGGTAGTAGAGCAAGTGGTACGTCCTACGGGCTTGCTGGAACCGCCTATTGAAGTAAGGCCCAGTGTAAACCAGGTAGATGACCTGTTGGAAGAAATAGATAAACGGGTGCTGAAGGGCGACCGTGTGTTGGTAACCACCCTCACGAAGCGCATGGCGGAAGAAATGGATAAATACCTGGGACGTATTAATATTAAGTCGCGTTACATTCACTCAGAAGTAGATACCCTGGAGCGTATAGAAATTTTGCGCGATCTGCGGTTGGGTAATATAGATGTCTTAGTAGGGGTAAACCTGTTGAGAGAGGGATTGGATTTGCCGGAAGTATCGCTGGTAGCCATCCTGGATGCGGATAAGGAAGGTTTCCTGCGCGATGAGCGTTCCCTGACGCAAACGGCGGGTCGTGCGGCCCGTAACGTAGATGGGTTGGTGATCTTTTATGCAGATACCATTACAGAGAGCATGCAGCGTACCATGGATGAAACAGATCGCCGCCGGGAAAAGCAGGTGGCTTTTAACCTGGCACATAATATTACGCCCAAAACGGTGCGGAAAAGCAAGGAGCAAATCCTGGGACAAACGTCTGTACTGGAAATTAAGCACTTCGATGAGAACTCTCCGATGGCTATACATGATGAAGTGCAGCTGGTAGCGGAAGATGCGATGGAATATGCGAAATCTTCTGCTGCTGCGGGGAAAACGATTCCGCAAATGGAGAAATCTATTGCTAAGGTGAAGAAAGATATGGAGAAGGCGGCCCGTGATCTTGATTTTATGGAAGCGGCCCGTTTAAGGGATCAGATGTTTGCTATGGAGCGAGAATTGTTAGAAATGAAACAATAGTTGACTCCGCCCCGGAATAATGTTACATAGAATTATTTGTAATATGTTTGAGCTGTTTTTCTTATTGAATTGATAAATATGTAATTTATAATTGATTATTCATCAGGTGTTTGTGTGGGTCATTTCTACTTTACTGTAACACGTACACCTGGTGAATTTAAAAATTGTTAACCTTTCATTCAATATTTAATAATTAATTAATAATCATTTAGTTATGGCATATTTTTCTTTATTTGAAAAGACGATATGATGAAAAAGCATAATTAATATTATTATTTATTATTATATAATTGACTTAATCCTAAATATCCTACCGTTCATTCAAATATTTCTATTTTTAGCGCCTTCTATTTGATGTTTTAAATTTCAGATCTACTTTTATTTAAGAAATTTAAAAATCAAACGCTATGAAGAAAATATCACTTCAGGACTACCTGCCCTTCATTTTCCTTGCGATTGTTGCAATTATTGGAATTTTTATCCCATCCCTACCGAATTTTGCAGATACCAGTAAATATAATTCTGCTGATATTGCCTGGATCCTGGTAGCGTCTTCCCTGGTATTTTTGATGACCCCTGGTTTGTCCTTCTTTTACGGAGGCATGGTAAATAAGAAGAATGTTATTTCTACCATGATGCAAAGCTTCATTGCAACAGGCCTCATCAGCGTAGTATGGCTGGTTGTTGGTTTTAGTCTGGCGTTTGGTAAATCTCACGGAGGACTCATTGGAGATCCACGTACATTCTTTATGTTCCAGAATGTAAGCTCAAGTGCTCCATGGAGCCTGGCACCCTCTATCCCGCTGTTGCTGTTTGCACTCTTCCAGATGAAGTTTGCCATCATCACCCCGGCCCTGGTAGTAGGTGCAGTAGCGGAAAGAATCCGTTTTACTTCCTATGTATTGTTCATGGTGTTGTTTAGCTTATTAGTATATGCACCTATTGCGCACTGGACCTGGCATCCGGATGGTATCCTGTTTAAATTAGGCGTACTGGATTTTGCAGGAGGTACCGTGGTACACATTACAGCAGGTTGTGCTGCACTGGCTGGTGCATTGGTACTGAAAAGAAGAAAAGATCATATTGAGAAGAAAGAACTGCAACCAGCAAACATTCCGTTTGTGTTACTGGGTACTGGTTTACTGTGGTTTGGCTGGTTCGGATTTAACGCAGGATCTGCATTAGCAGCTAACGCCCTCGCTGCATCTGCTTTTGCTACCACTAACACCGCTACTGCTGCTGCAGGTTTATCATGGGTGTTTTTTGATGTAATTCGTGGTAGAAAGCCATCAGCGCTTGGTTTCTGCATCGGTGCAGTAGTTGGTCTGGTGGCCATTACACCTGCTGCCGGGTTTGTAGCTATCCCACAAAGTATATTTATCGGTTTCATTGCTGCTATCATTTCTAATGTGGCAGTACACTGGAAATCAAAAACCAGCATCGACGATACCCTCGATGTATTCCCTTGCCATGGCCTGGGTGGTATGGTAGGCATGTTGCTCACCGGTATCTTTGCTACCAAAACAATCAATGATGCCGGCAACAATGGCTGGTTATATGGAAACTTTGATTTGTTTAAAAACCAGGTGATCGGCTTGCTGCTGGTAGTGGCTTATAGCTTCACTGTCTCCTATGGTATCTTTAAACTCATCAACTTTATTCACCCACTGCGTGTATCAGAAGAAGAAGAAGAACTGGGACTGGATGTTACACAACACAACGAAAACTATCATCCTTCCCTGATCAGCGTTTCTGATAATGGCTCGCTGAAAGAAGAAGATGAACTGGTACACTCCTGAAGCGTGTTAGCGATCAGGCAGGAATTACCGCTCGCTGAATTCGATCTTTATCAACTTTATTAAACATATACTTTATGTTGTAAGAACCTGGAATGGATAATTGGTAGCTAAATCGCTGTAAATAAGTGAAACTCGCACCAATCATTAGCAACCGATTATCCATTCCTTCTATTCTGATTGTAGCATCATCAGAAAGCACGCGTACACCCTCCCCGAAACAATCCGAAAGCAAGGCAAGGCCGCATTAGTACATACATTTTATCAACCAAACTTATAAGTATGAAAAGAATGTTAACGACCTTATTTGTTATGGGCAGCAGTCTCGTTGCCATGTCCCAATCGACCACGGATACCACCACTGCACCTGCTTTTAAATTGTCCGGATCCGCAGATGTATATTATAAGTACAATTTAAACGGCAACAATACAGATAATAAAACCAGTTTTACTAATTCACATAATTCTTTCGAATTAGGAATGGTGTCTCTCAAAGTAGAACATGGATTTAAAAAAGGAAGTATTGTTGCTGACCTGGGATTTGGTAAAAGAGCAGGAGAATTTTCTTATAATGATGCCCCCGGCTCCTCAAATGGGTTATCCATGGCTATCAAACAGTTGTATGTGGCTTATCAGTTAACTGATAAAATAAAAGTAAGCCTGGGTAGTTTTGCTACGCACATCGGGTACGAATTGGTTGATGCCTATGCCAACAGAAATTATAGCATGAGTTACATGTTTAGTTACGGTCCTTTTTTTAATACGGGAGTTAAAGCAGACATCGCGATCACATCTTCTTTAAGCGCCATGGTGGGCGTATTCAATCCTACTGACCTGAAATCAGTTACCCAGAACAGCCACAAATACATTGGTGCACAACTGGGCTTCGCTCCTGCTGAAACACCCATTAAATTGTACCTCAACTACCTGGAAGGGAAAGACACCTTTGGTATCCAAAATCACCAGGTAGACCTGGTAGCCACTTACCAGATCAATAAAGTAGTAGGTTTGGGTTATAATGCTACCTACAGCACTTATTCAGATACACGTGTACCCAAAAGTACCCGCGAAAATGCAAAGTGGTGGGGTAATGCACTGTACGTAAATCTTGACTTTACAGATAAAGTGGGACTCACCCTACGCGGCGAATACTTCAGTGATAAAGATGGACTGAAAGTTTTCAGCGCCGTGCCTGGTGGCGGAAATGTGGTAGCCGGTACACTTACTTTAAATTACAAGGTAGGAAACCTTACTATTATGCCGGAGTTCAGATTGGATAAAGCATCAGTAGATATATTCAGTAAATCTGATGGGAAACCCTATGATATGACATCCAATGTATTGTTAGCCGCCACATATCATTTCTAGCAGAAAGCGTAAAGCAGAAAGCAAAAAGCTATTAAAGCGAATAATGAAAGCGGATAAGTATTTAGATACTCGATCCCATTATTCGCTTTAATAGCTTTTTGCTTTCTGCTTTACGCTTTCTGCTCTTTGTATTATCTTGGGATTAAAATAGAATAATGATGTTGCAACCGTCCACGTTAAAATTTTTAAAGTTGCTCAAATTAAATAATAATAAAATTTGGTTTGATGAGCACAGAACCGAATATTTAGCAGCAAAAGATGATTTTGAAAGCATGGTACAACAACTCATAGATGGGTTGGCTAAACAGGATGCCACTGTGCAGGGGTTACAGGTGAAAGATTGTGTATATCGTATTTATAAGGATGTTCGGTTTTCAAAGGATAAAACACCCTATAAAACTAACCTGGGGGCAGCCTTTCAACCCGGTGGTAAGAAATCAACATTGGCGGGTTATTATTTTCAACTGGAACCGGGAGGAAATAGTTTTGCTGGTGGCGGCATCTGGATGCCGGCTGCACCAGATCTGAAAAAAATCAGGCAAGAAATAGATTATAATTTCCAGGAATTTGAACAGATTATTTCTAATAAAGAATTCATCAAACATTTTGGAAAGGTAGATGGGGATGCATTAAAAACAGCTCCGCAGGGATATCAGCCGGATAATCCCGCTATTGCATACCTGAAGCTGAAAAGCGTATTGGTATCACGTCCCGTTACAGACGAAGCCTGTACGCAGCCATCTATTGTAAGAGAAATACTGAAAACATTTGCGGTAATGCAGCCTTTAATCCGGTTTCTTAACCGGGCAATGGACTAACATAAAAGTGGTTTATTAGTTTATAAAAGTGATTACATCTTCCATAAACCAATAAACCACACTTCCTGGTTTCATCCAGGATTAATTCTTGTGAATCAGGAATTCGAACGGACGAGCTTTACGATTCTTTAAAAGATTTTCTTTGTCCGTACGCGCGTGGGCAAAACGTTGATTATAAACATTCGCCACCTCAATAATCGGTATAATTCCGTCCAAAGTATCCTGCTGATCAACAATATTCATGATCCGGGATACCTGTGAAGAGAAATTGGTGCTCCACTCTTCGGTGAACTTGTGCATCAACAGAAGTTCGCGATTGGTGTTGGTTTTCATAGGACTTAAGGGTGTTTTCTGATTAGAAAATAACGAAAAATACCGGCATCTCTAAAATTGGACTACTCTTCTTTTTCAAAGAGTTTTAGTTGGCATAGGATTATTGTTTCCAAAATTGGATTTTATCCCGCACAAATCAATACTACTTCCGTGTAATTTTTAAGCTTTTTGTGTTATCGTTTTATGAATCGCATAAAAAAGAGCAAGCGATAACGCGCTTGCTCTTAATGAGTTATAGATGTATTTTCGTATAGTCATCTGCGGGAGATGCATTTAGGGGTATTTTAACCCCTTAATTACATAGCACAACAGTATGATTACAGCCAATGCTTACCACTGAGATATTCCGCAATTTGTACCGCGTTAGTAGCAGCACCCTTACGCAGGTTGTCTGCCACAATCCACATATTCACCGTTTTAGGCTGTGTTTCATCCCTGCGGATACGACCTACAAACACTTCATCTTTATCGTGTGCATCTTTAGGCATTGGATACAATGCTTTAGACGGATCATCTACCACAATCACACCTGGTGTTTCCGCCAGGATGGCACGTATGTCTGCCACTTCGTATTCGTTTTCAAACTCAATGTTCACTGACTCACTATGACCACCCATTACCGGAATACGTACAGTCGTAGCCGTTACCAGGATGCTGTCATCTCCCATAATCTTCTTCGTTTCGTTCACCATCTTCATCTCTTCTTTCGTATAGCCGTTATCGAGAAATACGTCTATCTGCGGAATAACATTCAGATCTATCGGATGAGCATATGCCATTTCACCGGTAATGCCTTGTCTTTCATTCATTAACTGCGTTACCGCCTTTACACCGGTACCAGTTACAGACTGATAAGTAGATACTACTACTCTCTTAATTTTATATTTCTCGTGCAATGGTTTCAAAACCAACACCATCTGAATAGTGGAACAGTTAGGATTGGCAATGATTTTATCATCACGGGTAATGGCATCACCATTTACTTCCGGTACTACCAGTTTCTTGGTAGGATCCATTCTCCACGCACTGGAATTGTCAATTACGGTAATACCCGCTGCCGCAAATTTAGGCGCCCATTCCAGGGATGTGCTACCACCGGCAGAAAAGATCGCCACATTAGGCTGCATGGAAATCGCCGTTTCAGCATTTACCACCTTCCAGGTCTTGCCCTTAAATGTTACTTCCTTACCTACGGACTTCTCAGAAGCCACTGGAATCAATTCAGTAACGGGAAAATTTCTTTCCGTTAACACTTGTAACATTTTTGAGCCTACCAATCCGGTCGCTCCTACTACGGCAACTTTCATTTGTTTTTACATTTTTAATTTTGGAAGCCCAAAATTAATATATAGCAAGCGCTTTTCATAGCACTAAGATTTTTTTTTACCGTTTACACGGCATTAACAGGCCGTAATATTTTGAATGTTAAGTTTGAAGCCCATAAAACCCAAAATATATGAGGATGCCCATTGTTTGTGGCTGCATACTGTTGCAGGCCCTGACTGGTTTTACCCAAACCATCAACCGCTATGACGTGATCATACACGAAATAATGCCCAAACCTTCTCCTGTTGCTGGTTTGCCACCGTATGAATATATAGAACTCCGGAATGTAAGCCAGCAGCCGGTTCAATTAAAAAACTGGCGCCTGGCAGTGAATAAGCGGGAAGTAATGCTGCCGGAATACCTGCTGGCGGCCGACAGCCTGCTGCTGCTTTGCCCTGCTGCTGCGGCGGATAGCTATCATATCTCTAATGTGGGCCGATTGGAACGCTTTCCGGCCATAGCAGATGATACCGCCCTGATAGTGCTGTACAGTCCCTCCGGGAGCGTTATACACGCGGTCAACTACCAGCAGGGCTGGTATGGGCCCACCAGGCCCAAAGGAGGCATCAGCCTGGAAATGATTAACGCTGCTTTGCCCTGTAGTGGTAAAATGAACTGGCGGGCAAGCACTGCCAGCACCGGTGGTACACCTGGTAAAGCCAATGCAGTAGCCGCTGATAGGATAGATGATACCCGGCCGGATCTGCTCTATGCTGCCATAACAGATAGCCTGCATGTACTATTGCAATACAGCAAAACGCTGGATAGCGCCATTGCAGCAGATCCCCGGCATTACCAGCTGAGCGGGGGCATAAAAATAAGCAGCTGTGAAGTACTCCCTCCTTTGTTTACCAATGTACAACTACTGCTTTCCGCGCCCATCCAGGCCACACAAAACTATTGGCTAAATACTACCGGTGTTACCGGTTGTTATCATGAGGAGAGTAACATCTACGCCAATATTGCATTGGGGATGCCGCAACCGCCAGCAGTGCAGGACGTGGTAATTAATGAAATCCTGTTTTATCCACCTCCGGGTGTACCGGAATTTATAGAGGTCTATAACCGCAGCCAGAAAGCCATTGCGCTGAAGGAATTATATTTTGGCGTAAGAAAAGAGGGGAAGCCAGCAGGCTTTAAACCATTAAGCACGGCCGGCCGGCTATTAATGCCGGGGCAATTCCTGGCTATTACAACAGATGCCGCATTGCTATGTCGTCATTACACCTGCAAAGCACCGGAAAATATACAGGAAGTGAGCAGCTTACCGGCTATGCCAATGGCGGCGGGTAACATTATATTATGGCGGGCAGATAGTGTGGTGATAGATGAATTGCCTTACCGGGAAGACCAGCATTTCCCCCTGGCAAGTGCTTTACAGGGCATTTCCCTGGAAAGGCTGCAGTATGATGTTCCTGCCAGCAAGGGAGACAACTGGCATTCTGCTGCGGCTACTGCCGGATATGCCACGCCTGGCGCGCTTAACTCCCAACGCCGGGTGGAAGCAGCGGATTCCCTCAATATTGTACTCGATCCGGCCGCCTTTACCCCGGATAACGATGGAATAGATGATGAAGTGAAAATTTCCTGGCAATTGCCCGGCCCCGGCTATGTGGGAAATATTACCGTCTTTGATATACGAGGCCGGCCCGTACGCTTCCTGGCGCGTAATTTATTATTGGGAAACAACGGATATTTGCAGTGGAATGGAATTGGAGAAAATGCAGTAGTTTTACCATCAGGGATTTATATATTTTTTATAGAGATATTTAATCTCGGCGGACAAGTAAAACACTGGAAACGCACAGTGGTCATGGCACGAAAGTTGACCTGAGCGACTCCCCCGTTGCGGGCTTTTTAGCCATTAAAAATAGCAGCGGTCAATCTATTATAATTATTTATATTTGCGCTTCCTAAAAATTTGAACATGCAGTACAGAGAAATTGTTGCAGTAACCGGATTGGGCGGTTTGTTTCAGTTAGTAGCCAGCAAACAAGATGGCGCCATCGTAAGGTCACTGGAAGATAAAAGTACAAGGTTTGTATCTTCCCGCGTGCATAATTTTACTCCACTGGAAAGTATTGAAGTATTCACTACCGGCGAAAACGTAAACCTGGCTGAAGTATTTAAAGCCATGGATGAAAAAGCAGCGACATTCCCACCTGCAGCAGGTAAAGCAGATAACAATGCTATCAAAGCTTATTTCAAAAACGTATTCCCTGAATTCGATGAAGACAGAGTGTATGTGAGTGATATGAAGAAGATGGTGAAATGGTTCGGTATCCTCAAAGCAAACGATCTGTTGAAATTTGAAGAGATTCTGGCCAATGGTGAAGGTGAAGTAGAAGAAGTGGCAGTAGAAGAAACCGCTGCTCCTGAGAAAAAGAAAAAAGCCGCTCCTGCCGCTGAAGCAGAAGTAGCTACAGAAGAAAAGCCTAAAAAGCCACGTGCTAAAAAGGCTGTAGAAGGCGAAGAAGGTGCCGAAGAAAAAGCGCCTAAAAAAGCCAAAGCAAAGAAAGATGACGCGCCGGCAGCAGAAGGTGAAGAACCTAAAAAAGTTGCTAAGCCACGCAAGAAGAAAACAGAAGAATAGTAAGAACCAGTTATTGGTGAATAATAGATTGTTTTCAACAGCTTAATATTCATTAATAATATTATAGGTCAGGCTTCTATTTACAGAATCGTATTTCTGTAAATAGAAGCCTGAATCGTTTTAGCATTCCGCTTTTTTAACGATTCTTTTAAGCAGATTCGCCCGGCATTCGCACAAAAATTCCTAAATTTCTACATTCGAAAAATTTTAAAATATTTGATAGCATGGATAATTTAAGTGCAGATATAAAAAAACTCCCCCGTCAATTTCTCCCCGAAACTTTTACCGTAACCACCTGGGATACGCTGCAACCCTACTTCGAAGCCCTGGAACAAAGGCCTATTAACAGCGTAGCCGACCTGGAGAAATGGTTGAAAGATATGAGTGAACTGGAAGCAGTTATTAGCGAAGATGCCTGCTGGCGCCAGATTCGCATGACCTGCGATACTAACAGCAAAGAACTCGAAGAAGCATTTACTTACTTCTGCATGGAAATTCAGCCCAAGCTGCAACCCTATGCAGATGCACTCAATAAAAAACTTCTCGACAGCCCCTTCCGCAAAGACCTGGATCAGGATCTCTATAAAACCTACCTCCGCAATGTGGAAAAACAGGTGAAACTGTTCAGGGAAGAAAATATTCCCCTGCAGGCGGAACTAAGCGTAATGGCGCAACAGTACGGTGTTATCTCCGGTAGAATGAGCATTACGGTAAAGGACCAGGAATATACCCTGCAACAAGCCGCGAAATTCCTGGAAAACAGCGATCGCTCCCTGAGAGAAGAAGTATTCACCAAAACGGCTGCACGTCGCCTGGAAGACAGAAAAGCATTAGACGATTTGTATACCGGGCTGGTAGTGAAGCGCGATCAGGTTGCAAAAAATGCAGGCTTCGCCAATTACCGCGATTATAAATTTGAAGAACTGGGTCGTTTCGACTATACTAAAGAAGACGCATTTCAGTTCCACGCTGCTATCAAAGCGCACATTGTACCACTGGTGCAACAAATCCTCGAAAAGCAAAAGGAAAAATTACAACTCGATACGCTGAAGCCCTGGGATACAGAAGCAGAGCCGGTAGGCGTAAAACCATTGGAACCCTTCCAATCCGGCGACGAGCTGGTAAACAAAGCCATTGCTACTTTTGATGAGCTGGGCCCTTTCTTTGGTAACTGCCTCCGGGTAATGAAACAAATGGGACGCCTCGACCTCGAAAGCCGCAAAGGAAAAGCACCAGGCGGTTACAACTGCCCATTGGCGGAAACAGGCGTGCCATTCATCTTTATGAATGCTGCCGGTCAAATGAAAGACCTGACCACCATGGTACACGAAGGTGGCCATGCGGTGCATTCTTTCCTGAGTCATCATTTATCACTCAGCGCTTTCAAAGAGTATCCTATGGAAATAGCAGAAGTGGCCAGCATGAGCATGGAACTCTTTACCATGGATCACTGGAACATTTTCTTTGATGATGCCACCCAACTGCGCCGTGCACGCTTGCAACAACTGGAACGTGCTATCACCATTTTCCCATGGATTGCTACCATCGATAAATTCCAGCATTGGATTTACGAACATCCGCAACACACTACAGAAGAACGCACGGCTAAATGGCTGGAAATTTTGAATGAGTTCTCCCCTGCGGTGGTAGACTGGTCCGGCAATGAAGACTATCGTGCTATTACCTGGCAAAAACAATTACACCTGTTTGAAGTGCCTTTCTATTACATCGAATACGGCATTGCACAACTCGGCGCCATTGCGATGTGGAAACAATATAAAGAAAACAAAACTCAGGCATTGAATAACTACGTACAGGCGTTAAGTTTAGGTAATACCAAAACGCTTCCTGAATTGTACAAAGCAGCAGGCATTAAGTTCGACTTCTCTCCTGCATACGTAAAGGAACTGGCCGATTTCGTAAAAGCAGAAATAGAAAAAATATAAACAAACAAGCATAAAGCGATGGAGGGGAATGGTCAAAGCGAATATTCGCTTCGATCATTCCCCTCCATCGCTTTATGCTTTCCCCTTTTCGCTTTATGCTTTACTTACATGTTTTGCATACCCCACTTACCACCACTTCTACATTATGTGCCGCATAACCTTTAGGGAGATGTATTTGCGGGATGTCTGTATCATCTAAACAGATAGTGGTCCCGCACTCTTCACATTTAAAGTGTATATGATGATCGTGGTGGTGGTGTTCGGAGCACTCCGATTTACATACAGCATAGCGTACAGAAGTGTCGGTAGTAGGTATTTTATGAATGATGCCTTTATCAAGAAAGGTTTGTAAGGTACGGTATACCGTTACGCGGTCGAATGATTTGCCCGCGAGTTTTTCGAAATCGCTGTGTTCCAGCGCACCATTGCTTTTCATGAACAGCTCCAGGATTTTGGTCCTGGTTTCTGTTACGCTCAGTTTACTATCACGTAAAAGACTGCCGATTCGTTCTGTAATTTGTTGTTTAGTCCCCATGATGAAAAAAAAGTTTATTCTTCCATTAAACGGTCTATGTCTGCAATCAATTTTTCCACATCTTTTTGTTTGGTACCTTCATAGAGGCCGCGTATCTGACCGGTTTTATCCACCAGCGCAAACCATTGTGTATGCACAAAATCCTCTTCTCCAGTATATACACCGTCATCTACAAGGTAGCCTTGTCTGGCTAACCGGTACAACTGCTTTTTATCGCCGGTAAGGAACCACCAGTTTTTCTCATCGGCACCGTGTTTGGCAGCATAAGCTTTTAAAACAGGTACACTGTCGTGGTCCGGATCTACGGTATGCGACAGGATCAGGAAGTTAGGTTTATCTTTATATTTTGCGTACACCTTATCCATATTGGCATTCATCTTCGGACAAATACCGGTGCAGGTGGTGAAAAAGAATTCAGATACATAAATCTTCCCTGCTACATCCGCTTTCGCTTTGGTGTTGCCGTTCTGATCTGTAAAAGAAAACCCAGGTACAGTATGGCCGGGAGCTCCAAGGATCGGTAACTTTTCTTTTCCAACAAAGGAACCTGTTTGCCCTTTAATCACGTAGGCGGAGTAAGCGAGGAATCCCACGCTCAATATCACAAAAAATGCGGTCAGTATAATTGCTTTCTTCGACATAGGTATAATACCAGTTTTATTCGATATACAAAGGTAGTACATAGTTGACAGATGCCCAGCAATGTAGTTGTTGTCTGTCTTTTTTAACACGAATGCAATGTTTTACAATTAACAAAATAAATTATCTGATTAATTGGTTAAATTTAATTTGCAACATTGTTGCAAATTTATGTAGTTTTGTTGGCATAGAAAAACGGGGACATGGAAAGTAACATTTTAAAGCGGATGAGCCTGGATACCGTAGGTATCGGGGCCTCTCTGGCCTGTGCAGTGCATTGTGCCTTATTACCTTTGCTGATCACGGTGCTCCCTTTGCTGGGAACACATATTTTGGAGAACGAAAGTTTGGAATACGGGCTGCTGGTATTCTCTTTTGGTATAGGTAGCCTGGCGCTGGGACGTGGCTATTTCAGGCATCACCGCCGGATAACTCCCCTGCTGATATTCACCGCCGGGTTTGCATTACTGCTGGCAGGCCATTTCGGTGTAGCGGGTGGTTATTGGGAACCTGCTATTATTTTCCTGGGTGCAGCCGGCGTCACCAGCGCACATTTATTGAACCTGCGCCGCTGTAAGGAATGTACAGTACCTAAGCATACACATCCCGGAACAGACAGGTAACTATTCATCCAGAACATCCACCTACTAACAATAACGGATATACGTTTTTATATAAAAAAACCTGCTGTCGTCGATATCGGCTAAGACAATAATACCTCACATATGGAAAAACTACCTGTTACGGTGCTGAGTGGCTTCCTCGGCGCGGGAAAGACTACTTTGCTTAATCACGTACTGCATAACCGTGAAAATTTACGTGTAGCCGTTATCGTGAATGATATGAGCGAAGTAAACATCGATGCACAATTAGTGAGAAATGAAAACTCCCTGCACAAAACAGAGGAACGATTAGTGGAGATGAGCAATGGCTGTATTTGTTGCACCCTGAGAGAAGACCTGTTGAAAGAAGTGGCTCTGCTGGCGAAAGAACAGCGCTTCGATTACCTGCTGATAGAATCTACCGGCATATCGGAACCCATACCAGTAGCACAAACTTTTTGCTACCAGGATCCCACCAATAATATTGACCTGACCACCGTCAGCAAACTGGATACCATGGTAACCGTAGTAGACGCGTTCAATTTCATGAATGACTATAGCAGTGTGGAACAACTACAGGAAAGAGGCCTCACAGAAGATATGGCTGATCAGCGTACCATCGTAAACCTGCTAACAGACCAGGTAGAATTTGCCAACGTGATTGTGTTGAATAAATGCGACCTGGTAAGCAAGGAACAACTGGGAAGCCTTAAAGCTATGCTGCGTAAACTCAATGCACAGGCAAAGATTATTGAAACAGTAGAAGGACAGGTACCTTTGAAAGAAATCCTCCACACCGGGTTGTTTGACTTTGACACTACCTCGCAAAGTGCCGGCTGGCAGGCAGAACTGGCGCAGGAACATATTCCTGAAACATTGGAGTACGGCATATCTTCTTTCGTGTATAGAAGCCGCAAACCTTTTCATCCGGAACGATTCTGGGAATACATTGATGAACGCTGGCCCGGTAATATCATACGCAGTAAAGGATTGTTTTGGTTAGCATCCCGTCCGGATATTGCCATCAACTGGAGCCAGGCAGGAGGATCACTCCGTGCAGAGAAAGCGGGCTACTGGTGGTGCGCCATTCCCCGCCAACAATGGAACCTGGATCCTGAAACAGCGGCACTCATCATAAATCGGTGGGATCCTCATTTTGCAGATCGCTATAATGAACTGGTCATTATTGGCCAGGACCTTGCCGAACAAGATATTATCCGCGACCTGGATGGTTGTTTGTGTACTACTGCAGAGATTAACCTCCTGAATAGTACCTATGTTTTTAAAGATCCTTTTCCTAATATTTAGTCTAGCCTAAAAATTAATTTAGACAAGTGTTAAAATAGAATATAGTTTTGTTGAGCATAACAGCTCGGAAGTGTGCTTTATTGTTACTATCCAGAAAGCCCGTACTGTATTAAACCTACATTTCAAACACGCATGAAACATTTATCTACATTACTATTTTTACTATTTATCACTATCCTTACCTACGCACAGCAAGGCAGCCTGAAAGGAGTTGTTACTAATAAGGATCGCAGGCCGGTGCAATTTGCTACGATTGCCATAAAAACGTTGCACACAGGAGCTACCGCAGATCAACAGGGTATTTTCAATATTAAGAACATTCCTCCCGGCAGTTACGATATCAGCATTTCTATGATAGGTTATCAACCGGTGGTGCGACGGGAAGTAATTGCCGCCGGGAAAACCACCAGCATTAACATCTCCCTGGAAGAAGATTTATCAAAACTCAATGAAGTAGTGGTAACGGGTGTTTCCCGCGCTACCGCCGTTCGCAAAAATCCTATACCCATTGCCGTTATAGGAAAAAGAGAGATGAATATGAATGTGAATAATAATCTCATTGATGCTATCGTCAAAGGTATACCAGGTGTAAGCGCCGTAACTACCGGACCTAATATTTCCAAACCATTCATTCGCGGCCTGGGCTACAATCGCGTACTCACGCTGTTTGACGGCGTACGACAGGAAGGACAACAATGGGGCGATGAACATGGCATTGAAATAGATCAATATGGCGTTTCCCGGGCAGAAGTAGTGAAAGGCCCTGCGAGCCTTACCTATGGCTCAGATGCGCTGGCTGGCGTTATAAACATGATTCCGGATATCCCGGAATTAACTCCCGGAAAATTGCATGGCAGCTTCCTGACAGACTACCACAGCAATAACGGTATGGTAGGTACTTCCATTGGCCTGGCATATGGTAGTAACGACTGGAAATATGTGTTTCGGGCTACTGCAAAAGCAGCACATAATTATCAGAATAAAATTGATGGATATGTATATGGCACCGCCTTCAAAGAATACAATCTAACAGCATTGGCCCGTGTTGATAAAGCCTGGGGATATTCACAGTTTGGCGCCACTCTGTACGATAATACCCAGGAAATACCGGATGGCAGCAGAGATTCCCTTACACGTAAGTTTACCAAACAGGTAAAGGAAGATGATGACATCAGGGATCGTCCATTGGTGACAGATCAGGAACTACGTTCTTACACCATTAATCCTTTGCATCAGCATATACAACATTACCGGATGTACAACCGTACCAAATGGAATATTGGCAATGGTGATATCAATGCTATGCTGGGGTTACAACAAAGTATACGACGGGAATTTAATCACCCGGAAATGCCGGCACAGCCAGGGTTGTACGTGGTGCTCAATACATTGAATTATGATGTTCGCTATAATTTGCCGGAGATGAATGGCGTAGAAACAACTATCGGCGTTAACGGGATGTATCAATCCAATAAAAGCAGGAATGGTACGGACTTTCCTATTCCAGATTATCGGCTTTTTGATATAGGTGGATTTGTTTTTGCGAAGAAGTCGTTCGGTAAAGTAGACGTATCAGGGGGCGTACGCTACGATAGCCGGAGCATTCGCTGGAACGACTTTTATGTAGGACCCAATAAGCATAATGATTTTGAGCAGCATGTATTGCTGCCTGATACAGCCGGTGCCCGTTTACAGTTTCCCCAGTTTAAGCATAATTATACAGGAGTATCCGGTAGTGTGGGCGCTACCTGGAATATCAGTGAGCGCATATTGGTAAAGGCTAATATTGCCCGGGGCTACCGTGCGCCTAATATTACAGAGATTGGCTCCAACGGGTTAGATCCGGGCGCACATATTGTATACCTCGGTAACCGCAGCTTTAAACCAGAGTTTAGCTTACAGGAAGATATCGGTATACAGGCGTGGTTGCCTGACATGGATATCAGTGTAGAACTGTTCAACAATAGTATCGACAATTATATTTATCAGGCAAAACTATATGACGACAACGGTAACCCGGTAGTAATTGTGGCGGGTAATGCTACCTATCGCTATCAGCAATCAGCCGCAAGGTTATATGGTGCAGAGGTCAGCGTGAATCTTCATCCACGGGCCCTCCGCTGGCTAACCATGAATAACAGTATTGCCTGTACGCAGGGACGTAATCGTAATAAGGAACTGATTGATAAGCATGGGGATGAAGCGCGCTATCTTCCGTTTATACCGCCTACGCATATACGTAGTGAACTGAGGGCTACCACCCAACAAACGCATGCGTGTTTTTCCAAATCATACATACGCCTGGAAGCAGATGTGATGGCAGACCAGCCACATTTTTACGGGGTGGATAATACGGAAACATTTACGCCGGGATATACCCTGATTAATGTGGGCGCCGGTACTGGTATTACAAATAAGAAGGGCAACACCGTTTGCGAAGTATTTCTGCAACTGGATAACGTATGGAATATTGCTTACCAGGCAAATATGAACCGGTTGAAATATTTTGAGTATTACAGCTCCTCCCCTAACGGGCATCTGGGGATTTACAATATGGGAAGAAATTTCAGTGCAAAAGTAATCGTGCCATTTTAGTACACTTCTTACCAGAGCTTGAGTCCCATTTTTATACCGATCTGCAGGCTGGGCAATATACTTACCATTCTGCCATCGTTGAGACTTAAGGTATTGTCATCAAAATGATAGGTTTTGTAATGATAAATTTTGCTGCGAATGCCCAGACCGATAAATGGGTCCAGGATGAAGCGGTCTTTTTTGAACTGACGGCCTATCAGTAATTGTAATCCAACTACACTTTTATCACCGGAGTCGGTATAGGTGTTATTTTGGAAAGTATTCGCCATGTTAGGGTAGAAAACTTTCTTGAAAAAGATCACAGGTTCAAAGTAGGTGCCTGCTGCTCTGGCAGGCGCCATATCCCTGGATATGAGATAGAGGCGTCCACCCACACGGAAGCCCAGCCCGCGGCCGTCTACAAATTGTTCTGTGCTGATGTCTGGTTTTTTTTGTCCGAAGTCAATTTTTTTGGCCAGCACGTAATCGGGATAATCTGTATAAATGCCACTGATACCGAGTTCGAGACTAAAGTTATCAGATAACTCCTGTTCAAGGTAAATGTCCAGCTCATTAATCAGTGTAGCCGGGTTCACCTTTAGATAAGTATTTCTGCTCCCTCGTTTGGGTGCATCCTGTGCAAAAGATGCCAGGGCGAGCGAACAGGATAACCATAGTAATAGCAGTGTCTTTTTCATACAGTTGTAAGGGTTAGACTGGCTTTTAGATCTGGTAAGTCAGGCTTAAAGAGCGGACAATAATCGTTCCACAATTACCGGAAACCATTGATGCTCCAAGGCTTGGACCTTTTGTGCAACGGTGATCGGTGTGTCTTCCGGCGTGATGATACAACGTTCCTGCAGGATCGTTTCACCGTCGTCGTACTTCTCGTTTACGTAGTGGATCGTAATACCACTTTCTTTTTCACCAGCAGCAATCACCGCTTCATGTACAAAGTGACCGTACATACCTTTACCTCCAAACTTAGGCAGCAATGCCGGATGTATATTAATGATCCTGTTAGGGAAGGCTTGTACCAGGTTGGCGGGAATTTTCCATAAGAAGCCGGCCAATACCACAAGATCAATCTGTTGTTCCTTTAACAGCAATATATATTTATCTGAATGGAAGAAGGGTTCCTTTTCTATCAGGATAGTGGCAATACCTTCGCGTGCTGCAATTTGTAAAACGCCAGCTCCTGCTTTGTTGCATACAATGAGGGAAACCCTGCCTTTGTCTGAACCTCTGAAATGATCTATAATTTTCTGCGCGTTGCTACCTGCACCCGAAGCGAATATGGCGATATTTTTCAACTAAGTCTGTTTTAAAGGTGTAAAATTACGAATTCGGAATTACGATTCCGGATTTGTGGGTAAATAGATACACCCATCGCTTTTCTGTTCATTATATATATGATATCGCCGTTCCCGGTTACTTAAGATACTCACCGCATCCCTGGTAGGTTTTATCTTTTATTTGTACCTGTACCGTGTTAGGGCGCATGAGTCCACTCATATCATCAGTACACATGGTGTTGCGTATGCTCACGGTGATGCCCGGGGTGGTGTATACTTTCAGGGTATCGGTATTGGGACGGGCGGGAGGCAGCACAGCTATAGTACTGTCGCCATTCATGGCATGGAAGCTGATTTTTTTGTTATCAAGGTCCAGGGTCCAGCCGGGTTCATTACCGTTGGCGGTAAACCGGATACCGGATTTATGTTTGCCGGCCAGGATGTCCCGGCGATCGCCTCCTTCTACGGGCTTTAATATGTAGTTACTGGCAAGAACGCCTTCGATGCGTTTTCCTTTGGTGTCAAGTTGAAGGAGGTTGCCTTCAGCGGCAAGAAAGGAGGAGCTGTCTGTTTTTTTCCGGATGACCACCGTGGAGTCGGAAGTTTGCTGCCAGGTACCTGTTTCTACGGAGGCTATTCCCTGTCCTCGTCCCTGGTAGGCGACCAGTTCACTGAAGGTATGGTCGTTGTACAGGCTGATCTGGTAATCCATGCCGGGGCAGTCTGCACAAGGGAGGGTACCCTGGTAGGTACCGGTAATACGTGTCGCAACTACGGATGGTGTAGTGGTGTTTTGTAAAGTGCTGTCTGTCTGATGAGCAGGGTGATTATTATTACAAGCCGCCATGGTAGCGATCAAAGCAGCGAGGATAACGTATTTTTTCATGGGAACGTTTTTTTGGTACAGATTGAACATTCTGGTTCGCTGACAGGTTATTAAGGTAAAAATAACAACTCTCATAGAAAATAATTGCGCTGACAGATAATATATTATATTGTGTAAGGAAGGATATAGGGGACCACTATCTGATTTTCATCTGCAATCTATTATAATTATATCCCCGCAAACCTTGCCCCACGTTATGATGTAGACGAGCCTCCACAGAGGAAAAGAACTTTCAATCAAAATAATAAGTTTTGAAAGATATAAAGGGTGATTTGTTCAAATAGGCCAGCAGCAAGACTTACAGCTCAATAATTACTCAAAAAACGGGTAAAAAAAGCCCTGCTATAAGACAATAAATTTTTTTAATTGTTGGTAAATTGTCAACATTCTGTCTTATTTTTGCTGGCACTTTTAAGAAACTTTAGGTCAAATCTAAACTATATAGGCTGTGTATCGTCGTGTTTCCATTCTTTTGCGCAAGCATTTTGTGAGTGTGCTTATTCTATGCGCTAGTATAGTAATTCCGTTTTCTTCCGTTAAGGCTGCTGCGGATCCAGCGAAGGGTAAAGCATTATTCCAAACCAATTGCGCGTCCTGCCATAATGTCCACAAAAAGCTGACAGGTCCTGCATTAGCAGGCGTAGAGGGTCGCTGGGCTGATAAGAAATTATTGCACCAGTGGATCCATAACTCTGCTTCAGTCCTGGCTACAGGGGACAAATACGCCAATGATCTCTTTAATGAGTTCAACAAGACACAGATGACTTCATTTCCTCAGTTATCAAACGAGGACATTGACGACATCCTGGCTTATGTGAAAGTTACAGAGACGCAACCAGTAGCTGGTGCTGCCAAGCCAGGTGATGAAACTGCCGGCGCAACAGAAAAAGGCAATGACAACAGTTTACTGTTCGGTATCATTACCCTGATTCTCGCGGTAGTAGCGCTGATCCTGATGCAGATCAACAGCAACCTGAATAAGCTGGCTGGTGATAAAGAAGGCGTACCTACTCCGGAACCTGTTCCATTCTACAAGAACAAAGCTTACCTGGCACTGATTATCCTCGTGCTCTTCATGGTTGGTGGTTACTTCACCATCCAGGGTGCTATCGGTTTGGGCCGTCAGAAAGACTACATGCCGGAACAACCGATCTTCTACAGCCACAAAGTACACGCCGGTATTAACCAGATCAACTGCTTATACTGCCACGCTGGTGCTGAGAAAAGTAAGCATGCTATGATTCCTTCTGAAAACATCTGTATGAACTGTCACAAGGCCATTAAGGAATACTCCGGTCCTGAGCTGACTAACGCAGAAGGCAAGAAAATCAATGGTACTGCCGAAATCGCGAAATTATACGATTACGTAGGCTGGGATCCTGAAGCTGGTAAATATACTAAGCCAGGCCGTCCTATCGAATGGACCAAAATCCACAACCTGCCTGACCACGTTTACTTTAACCACTCTCAACACGTGGTGGCTGGTCAACAACAATGTCAAACCTGCCACGGAGCCATCACAGAAATGGACGAAGTACACCAGTTTGCTGACCTCTCTATGGGATGGTGCATCAACTGTCACCGTACTACGAAAGTGCAGTTCGCTGACAATAACTATTACAGCATCTTCGAAAAGCTTCATCAGGATATTAAAGATAAGAAGATCGATAGCGTAACAGTTGAAATGGTAGGTGGTACTGAATGTCAAAAATGTCACTACTAGGATGGATTTAGAGAGATTTCTCTCAGATCAGAAGATATCAAATTTATAAACGTAACTCGTTAATATAACATGGAGCAAAAAAAGTATTGGAAAGGCTTGGAGGAGTTGCACAATACCGATGCGCATCAGGAAATTGTGAAGAACGAATTCAGTGAAGAACTGCCGTTCGAGAGTGAAGGCCTGTTGAATGCTACTACCCCGCGCAGGGATTTTCTTAAATATCTTGGTTTTACCACTGCTGCTGCCGCTATCGCTGCCAGCTGTGAAACACCGGTTAAGAAAGCAATTCCGTATGTAAACAAACCGGAAGAAATCACCCCCGGCGTAGCCAATTATTATGCTTCTTCTTATTCAATTGATGGCGAATATGTACCTGTAGTGGTGAAAACCCGCGAAGGTCGTCCTATCAAACTGGAAGGAAATACTTTATCAGCTGTCACCCAGGGGGCTACTTCGGCTAAAGTACAAGGCGCAGTATTGAGCCTGTATGATACCGCTCGTCTCCGTTTCCCATCTATCGCTGGTTCGGAAACTACCTGGGCAGAACTGGATAAACAAGTAGGTGCAGCACTGGCCGGTTTAGGCGGTGCTCCTGTTGTTTTATTAAGTACTACTTTACTCAGCCCGTCTACTAAAAAAGTAATCGGCGAGTTCCTGGGCAAATATCCAAACTCCCGCCATGTAGTATACGATGCGGTTTCTTACGCTGGTATGCTGCAGGCTAACGAAGCTTCCTACGGAAAAAGAGTGATCCCTTCTTACCACTTCGAAAATGCGAAAGTGATTGTGAGTTTGGCAGCCGACTTCCTCGGAACCTGGTTAAACCCGGTTGAATACGCCCGCCAGTTTGCACAAACACGTAAGATCAATGCTCAGAAACCGGAAATGTCCAAACACTTCCAGTTCGAAAGCACGATGAGCCTTACCGGTGCAAATGCGGATGAAAGATATACACACAAGCCTTCTGAAAGCGGCGCTATTGCGCTGGCACTGCTGGCAGCTGTAGGTGGTAGCGTAACTGCTCCGGCTATTGCCAGCGAACGTGTAAAAGCAGGTATTCAGAAAGCAGCAAAAGCACTGAAAGAAAGTAACGGTAAAGCCCTGGTGGTGAGCGGTTCTAACGATGTGAATGTACAGATCATCGTCAACGCTATCAACAACATCATCGGCGCTAACGGTAACACCATCGATTTCGCTTCTCCATCTAACTACCGTCAGGGTAATGATGCGGAAATGGCGAAACTGGTAAGCGATATGAACGCAGGCAGCATCGGTGCGGTACTGGTTTATGGCGCTAACCCTGCTTACGATTACTTCGATGCGAAGAAATTTACAGACGGTCTGGCTAAAGTGAAAGTGGCTGTTTCCTTCAACGAAAGAAACGACGAAACCACTGAACTGTGTAAATACCAGGCTCCTGATCATCACTTCCTGGAAGCATGGAACGATGCGGAAGGTAGAGCAGGTCACTACAGCTTCGGACAACCGACTATCCTGCCGCTGTTTAAAACACGTGCGGTACAGGATACCCTCCTGACCTGGACTGGTAACACTACTACCTGGGCAGATTATCTGAAAAATGAATGGATCACTAAACTGGGTGGCCAGGAAGGTTGGGACAAAGCACTGCAGGACGGTGTTGTTGAACCAGCTACTGCTCCAGCTTTAGGTGGTGCCACTTTCTCCGGCGATATCGCTGGTGCTGCTGCTAAAATCAACAGCGCGAAGAAAGGTGGTCAATATGAATTAGTACTCTACGAAAAAGTAGCTATCGGTAGCGGTAAACTCGCTAACAACCCATGGTTACAGGAAATGCCGGATCCAATCACCCGCGCTACCTGGGGTAACTACGCTTGTATCTCCAACAAGCTCGCTAAAACTTTCTCTACTCAGTTAGGTGACGATTACGAAATCAACGCAGAAAAGAAAGTACTGAAAATTAAATCCAACGGTAAAGAAGTCGAACTGCCAATGCTGATTGTTCCGGGTATGCACCCAGAAGTAATCGCGATAGCAGTAGGTTACGGTCGTGGTGAAAAAGTAGGTAGGGCAGCTGGTGGTATCGGTGTAAACGCTTATCCTTTCGTAAGCTTCAACGGTCAAACTTTCGACTACTTCACTACTGAAGCCAGTGTGGAAGCTACCGGTAAGAAAGAAATTGTTGCTTTAACACAAACACATAATAGCTACGAAGGTCGTCCTATCGTGAAGGAAACTACCCTGGAAGAGTTTATCCACAATCCTAAAGAGGTAAACGAAGACAGGCTGGAACTGAAGAAATTTGGTCCTGACTTCCGTAAAGACGCTACCCTGTATCCTAACTATAGCTACCCTGGTATCAAATGGGGTATGTCTATCGACCTGAACACCTGCTTTGGTTGTGGTGCTTGTACCATTGCCTGCCAGGCGGAAAACAACGTATCTGTTGTAGGTCGTGAAGAAGTGGCGAAAGCACACGAAATGCACTGGATCCGTATTGACCGTTACTTCAGCGGTGATGAGGAAAATCCGGAAGTAGTGTTCCAGCCAATGCTCTGCCAGCACTGCGATAACGCGCCTTGCGAAAACGTTTGCCCGGTAGGTGCTACCAACCATAGCTCTGAAGGTATTAACCAGATGGCTTACAACCGTTGTATCGGTACCCGTTACTGCGCTAACAACTGTCCTTACAAAGTACGTCGCCTCAACTGGAGAGACTGGAACGGTGCGGACAGCTTCGAAAATAACCTCTACGATGTGGCTGATATGAACGATAACCTCACCCGCATGGTACTGAACCCAGATGTTGTGGTTCGTAGCCGTGGTGTGATGGAAAAATGTTCCTTCTGCGTACAACGTCTGCAGGAAGCGAAACTGGATGCGAAGAAAGCCGGTCACCCATTGAAAGATGGTGCTGCTAAAACTGCCTGCCAGCAAGCATGTGGCGCTGATGCGATCGTATTCGGTAACATCAACGATAAAAACAGCGAAATCTATAAGATCCGCAACGAGATGCAAACAGACAGGTTATACTATGTGTTGGAAGAAACACACGTACTGCCTTCTATCAGCTACCTGGCTAAGATCAGAAACAAGGATGCCGAACCTAAAGCAGAAAAGAAAGAATCTGCTCACAAGGAAGAAGCGCATCATGCGTAAGATCTTAACGGAAATCGTTAGGAGATAAAGACAGAAAGAAGTTACAGAATCTGAGATCATAACAAAAGACAAGGGCTAGTAGCTAGAAGCTAGCAGCTAAAAGCTTATAGAATATGCATTTAAAATACGAATCCACACTGAGAGAACCTTTGGTAGACGGGGTTAAGGATTATCACCAGGTAACGGAAGATATCATTAGTCCCATTGAAGGGAAGCCTGGAAAACTGTGGTATGTAGGCTTTTTTATATCCCTGACACTGTTGGGCTTCGGCGCATTTTCAGTGTTTTGGCAGATCTATTTCGGTGTCGGAGTATGGAATCTGAATAAAACCATCGGTTGGGGTTGGGATATCACCAACTTCGTATGGTGGGTTGGTATCGGTCACGCCGGTACCCTGATTTCCGCTATCCTCCTCCTGTTCCGTCAGGGTTGGCGTACAGGGGTAAACCGTGCAGCAGAAGCGATGACCATCTTCGCGGTAATGTGCGCCGGTCAGTTCCCGATCATTCACATGGGTCGTGTATGGATGGCATTCTTCATCCTGCCTTACCCAAATACCCGTGGTCCGGTATGGGTTAACTTTAACTCTCCCCTCCTCTGGGACGTATTCGCGATCTCTACTTACTTTACCGTATCACTGTTGTTCTGGTACTCTGGTTTATTACCGGATTTCGCTACCGTTCGCGACAGAGCTAAAACCAAACTGCGTAAACTGTTATATGGTGTAGCTGCATTCGGTTGGACAGGTTCTACCAAACACTGGCAACGTCATGAAGCGCTGTCATTGGTACTGGCAGGTTTGTCTACTCCACTGGTATTGTCTGTACACACGATCGTATCTTTTGACTTTGCTACCTCTGTAATTCCTGGTTGGCATACTACCATCTTCCCTCCCTACTTCGTAGCGGGTGCGATCTTCTCCGGATTTGCGATGGTACAAACACTGTTGATCATTACACGTAAAATATTACACCTGGAAGAATACATTACCCTGGGCCACATGGAAGCCATGAACAAGGTAATTGTATTAACCGGTTCCGTAGTAGGTTGCGCTTACCTGACTGAGTTATTCATGGCATGGTATGGTGCTAACCCTTACGAATTTGCTACTTTCTTCAAATACCGTGCTGCTGGTCCGCTGGGTTGGTCTTACTGGATCATGATGACCTGTAACGTAATCACTCCGCAGGTGTTCTGGTTCCGTAAAATGAGAAGAAACATCGCAGTAACTTTCGCTATGTCTATCGTAGTAAACATCGGTATGTGGTTCGAGCGTTTCGTAATCATCTGTACTTCCCTGTATCGTGATTACCTGCCATCCAGCTGGGCTTACTATCGTCCATCCTGGCCTGAAGTAGGTTTCTACATGGGTACATTTGGTCTGTTCTTCACCTGCTATTTCCTCTTTGCTAAATACTTCCCGGTAATCGCGGTAGCTGAAATCAAGTCTATCCTGAAAACTTCCGGTGAAAACTTCAAAGAGAAAATGGAAGTATACGAAGAAGAAAGCGCTGAGAAATTTGCACACGATGTAGCTCACGCTCACTAATAGACGAATCAAGAGAATTTATTACCTGGAATTTGAATTTTTAAATATATGGCTGTTAAAAAATTTGTAGTAGGCTTGTTTGACGATGAGGCAGTGTTGTTTCCGGCAGTAAAGAAAGTACGCACTGCAGGTTACAAATTGCACGATGTATACACACCTTTTCCTGTTCACGGCCTCGATCATGCAATGGGTTTAAGGGAAACCAGTTTGCACACAGCCGGTTTCATATATGGTATCACTGGTACTACTACAGCATTATCCTTCATGAGCTGGGTATTTAATGTAGACTGGCCGCTGAACATTGGTGGTAAACCACATTTCCCATTACCTGCGTTCATTCCTATTACTTTTGAGCTGACCGTATTATTTGCGGCAGTAGGTATGGTGATGACTTTCTGCTATCTCTGCCAGTTAATGCCTGGTGTGAAGAAACATATCTTCCATCCACGTCAGACAGACGATAAGTTTGTAATGGTGATAGAGTTGACAGAGAAAACCAACGCAGAAGAAGTGAAAAGCTTCCTCGCCGCTGCAGGTGCACAGGATATCAATGAGCAAAAAGCTGAAGCAGGATGGTGGTTCGGAAGATATGATAAGGACGATGAGCCTTATCTGCGTAAGATTCAGACCGCAAACGCTTAATTATAATAACAGCTAAAACATACCGTTGCGACATTAGGATTTGAGCAAGCAAGAACTAATGAAAGCTAGATAAATAATTTCTGATGAAAAGGACTTCCAACATATTGATTGTAGCCGCATTGGCAACTGGAGCTTTCCTGGCAGCCTGTAACAGAGGGGAGCATAACAGAAAGCCCGGCAGGATTTATATGCCAGACATGTATGAATCCCGTGCGTATGAATTTTATAGTGCTCGTTTGTCAGGCCTGAAGCCAGTGGAAGGAACAGTAAAAAGAGGTGAACTTTTGCCATACCATCTGAAAGAATCAGATACGGCACTGGCTAATCTGGTAAAAAATCCATTAACTATTACGCCAACTGATCTGAAAGAAGGCGAACGTTTATTTAATATCTACTGCGGTATCTGCCATGGTACAGCTTTAGATGGTAATGGACCACTCTATAAAGATGGTACCGGACCTTTTTCTGCAGCTCCTGCCAACCTGGTAGCTGGTGCAAAATCCGGTTACACCGAAGGCCGCCTGTTTCACGTAATGACTTATGGTTATAACATGATGGGTAGCTACGCCAGCCAGCTCGACAGAGAACAACGCTGGAAGATCGCAGCTTATATCAAGAGCAAACAGCCAGGTGCTGCCGCCTTGGCCTCCGCTGCTCCTGCTAAGGATAGCGCAACTGCAGCTAAATAATTGAGAGTAAACTGAATTTCAATCAAGTATTTTAATATACAGTAATGAAAGACCAATTTGTAGTACCGGCAAGATTAAAAAAGACCAGCTTCGTGTTAATGGGCGTAGGCTTGCTGACGTTATTGATCGGATTAATTGCGTTTCACGGTGAGACACGGTTTTGGGCCGGTCTGTTGCAAAACAGCAGCTTCTTTTTGCTGATTACATTGGCAAGCACCTTCTTTATCGCTGCAACTACCCTGGCACATGGTGGCTGGCAGATCGCTTTCCGCCGTGTGCCTGAAGCTATTTCAATGGCAGTGCCAGTATTGGCTGCCATCTTATTTGTAATCGTGATGATCCTCGTTTTCGGAGGGAAAGACGATATCTACCACTGGGTGAACGCTCACCACGTGGCAGAAGACAAAATCCTTACCTGGAAATCTGCTTTCCTGAACAAAGGATTCTTTACCATCGCTACTATCCTCACACTGGGTCTCTGGGTATTCTTTACCCTGAAACTCCGTAAAATGTCTATCGAAGAAGATGGATGGGATCTGCGCCCTGAAACTGGTCGTAAATTGCTCTGGAGAAATACCGTTGTATGCGGTGGCTTCCTGGTAGTTTTCACCCTGAGCGTTGGTTCTACCACTCCATGGATATGGTTAATGAGCATCGATGCACACTGGTTCTCTACCATGTACAGCTGGTACACTTTCGCCAGCACCTGGGTATCTGGTCTGTCTCTGATCGCACTCTTCGTAGTATATCTCAAGAAACACGGTTATCTCTCTTATGTAACTGAAGAACACCTGCACGATCTGGGTAAATTCATGTTTGCATTCAGCATCTTCTGGACTTACCTCTGGTTCTCCCAATACATGCTGATCTGGTACGCCAACATGCCGGAAGAAACCGAATACTTCCAACCACGTGTTTGGGGCCAGTGGAGACCAATTTTCTTCCTGAACCTCCTGATCAACTTCGTAACACCATTGCTGTTCCTGATGAAAAGGGACACCAAACGTAATTATACCGCCATCGTATTCATCGCTATCGTGATCATCTTCGGTCACTGGCTGGATTTCTGGCAAATGGTTTACCCAGGCACTGTTAAAACCCTGGTATTCCCTTGGTATGAATTCGGACTCGGACTTGGTTTCGTGGGACTGATTATTTTCCTGGTATCTAATCAACTGACTAAAGCAGCATTAGTTCCTAAAAATCATCCTTACCTGAAAGAAAGTATCATTCATCACACCTAATCGGTGATCAAGGAGAATAGGCAATAGAAAAGCATTAGATAACTTAATTATTTCATATAGCAATGTCAGGATTTTTAGCAGTCTTAGTTGTTGTTCTCATATTCATAGTCATCTTCCAGATTGCGAAGGCGAGCGAATATGTGTCCATATTGAAGGGAGAAAAGAAAGCGCGCGAGCAGAGCAACCGTATAAATGGTTTCATGCTGATTGCATTCCTGGTGCTGGGGCTTATAGGCGTGTACTGGTGTAATAATTTGCTGAAAGGCAAAATCCTGGGTGAATCTGCTTCAGAACAGGGCGAAGGGGTAGATACCCTCATTTACGTAACACTGGCCATTACAGGCGTAGTGTTTGTGCTTACCCAGATCGCATTATTCTGGTTTGCATTTAAATACCAGGAAAAAGAAGGTCGTAAAGCATTTTACTTCCCACATAACAATAAACTAGAAGTGATCTGGACAGTTATTCCAGCTATCGCTTTAACCATACTGGTAGCTTTCGGTCTGAAACATTGGTTCCAACTGACTTCTGATGCGCCAAAAGATGCAGCAGTAGTAGAAGTAACCGGTAAACAGTTCAACTGGATCTTCCGTTACCCAGGTAAAGATGGTCAGCTCGGTCGTCGCGACTTTAAAGCCATCGATCCTTCTGCCGGTAACGAATTAGGTCTGGACTGGAACGATCCGCTGAATAAAGACGATTTCATGCCTACCGAACTGCACCTTGTAGTAGGTAAGCCGGTTAAATTCATCATTGGTTCCCGCGATGTTATCCATGACGTAGGTTTACCTCACTTCCGTCTGAAAATGGATGCGGTACCTGGTATTCCTACTACCCTCTGGTTTACACCTAAGTATACTACCAAGCAAATGCAGGAGAAAACAGGCAACCCTGATTTCACTTTCGAAATTTCCTGCGATCAGATGTGCGGTAGCGGTCACTACTCCATGAGAGGTGTGATTGTAGTGGAAACTCAGGCGGAATATGATGCCTGGGTAGCCAAACAAAAATCTACCTACGAGTTAACACATGCAGCACCTGCTCCGGCAGCCCCTGCCGCAGACAGCACACAAAAAGTAATAGCTGCTAAGTAAGCTGTAAATTTGTGTAGAAGAATTTTTGACGGAGTACAATTAAAAACAATAAAGACGAACTGACAAACGACGATACTTCCCGGGCGTTAGTTTATAATAAACCGAACCGATTATGAGTAACGAAGCAACATTGCACAGTCAACAGGAGGTAATGCACGGAGCGCATGATCATCATGATCATGAGCACCATCATGAAGACAGTTTCATTTCGAAATATGTGTTCAGCATGGATCATAAAATGATCGCCAAACAATTCCTGATTACTGGTATCGTTTGGGCTATCATTGGTGCCTTCTTCTCTGTTCTGTTCCGTTTGCAACTTGGTTTTCCCGATGCAACTTTCCCATGGCTGGAAAGCATCCTGGGTCATTGGGCTAAAGGTGGCCGTATTTCTGCGGAAGCTTACTATGCATTGGTAACAATGCACGGTACCATCCTGGTATTCTTTGTATTAACTGCCGGTTTGAGCGGTACCTTCTCTAACCTGTTAATTCCTTTACAGGTAGGTGCGCGTGACATGGCCTCTCCTTTCATGAACTGCCTGAGCTATTGGTTTTTCTTCCTGGCCAGCCTGGTAATGATGGCTTCCCTGTTTGTTCAAACAGGTCCTGCTTCCGGAGGATGGACAATGTACCCACCACTGAGTGCGTTGGGTGATGCTTCTATCGGTTCAAAAATAGGTGTGGATTTATGGTTAACCAGTATGGCACTGTTTGTTGTTTCTCAGCTGCTGGGTGGTTTGAACTACATCTCTACACTGTTGAATATGCGTACCAAAGGCATGGCAATGACTAAAATGCCTTTGACTATCTGGTCTTTCTTCTTTACTGCTGTATTAGGCGTATTGTCTTTCCCTGTATTGCTGTCAGGTTTCATCCTGCTGCTGATGGATCGTCACGCTGGTACCAGCTTCTACCTGTCTGATATCTTTATCGCTGGTAAAGCTTTGGCAAATGAAGGTGGTAGCGCTATTCTCTATCAACACTTATTCTGGTTCTTAGGTCACCCTGAGGTATATATCATCATCCTCCCTGCAATGGGTATGGTATCTGAAGTATTAGCGGTTAGCTCACGCAAACCTATCTTCGGTTACCTGGCGATGATCGGTTCCCTGTTCGCTATCTGTATCCTGGCCTTCCTGGTTTGGGCGCACCATATGTTCGTAACAGGTCTGAATCCATTCCTCGGTGCGTTCTTCGTACTCTTAACCTTACTGATTGCGGTACCATCTGCGATTAAAGTATTTAACTGGATCACTACGATCTGGAAGGGTAATATCAACTTTACACCTGCTTCCCTGTTCTCTATCGGTTTCGTGAGCACTTTCATCTCCGGTGGTTTAACAGGTATCTGGTTAGGTAACTCTTCTATCGATATTCACCTGCATGATACCATGTTCGTAATCGCTCACTTCCACATTGTAATGGGTGTATCTGCGTTCTTCGGTATGTTTGCCGGTATCTATCACTGGTTCCCTAAGATGTATGGCCGCTTCATGAATTCTACGATCGGTTATATCCACTTCTGGGTAACAATGATTGGTGCTTACCTGATCTTCTGGCCAATGCACTACGAAGGTATGGCGGGTATGCCGAGAAGATATTATGATGTATCCGGCTGGGCTTCCTTCAAACAATTCGGTGGCCTGAACGAATTCATCACTATCGTGGTAATCCTGGTATTTGCGGTACAACTGCTGTTCGTATTCAACTTCTTCTACAGCATTTTCAAAGGTAGAAAGATGACTACGCAGAATCCATGGAACGCAACTACCCTGGAATGGACTACTCCTATTCACGCTGGTCACGGTAACTGGCCTGGTGAAATTCCTGAGGTATATCGTTGGGCTTATGATTATAGCAAGGATGGAAGAGATTTCATTCCGCAAACAGAGCCTATTGGTCCTAATGAATCAGCGCACTAAAATATAGTTCGGAATTCCGGCAGGAAGAAACTCCCCCAAGGAAAATCTTCCTCCCGGAATTTTGTTCACTGTGATGTTTGTAAATTTGTTCCGGACTTAAACCCGGAATGTGGCTAGAAAAAAAATGTTGCAAGAAAACTCCATAAAATTGTCGTCATCGTATGCGGTAGCCAGTAAAGCGAAAGATTACTCTCAGCTGATGAAGTTTAATCTCACCTTTATGGTGGTATTTTCGTCTGTAGTGGGTTATCTGTTGGTGCCTGGTGTGGAGTTTAACTTAATAAAAGTTCTTTTATTATTTGCCGGTGGCTTGCTGGTTTCCGGAGCAGCAAATACCATCAACCAGATATGGGAGAAGAATACAGACAAGCTAATGGCGCGTACCGCTGTTCGTCCTCTGCCCTCCGGGCGGATGCAGAATGGTGAAGCAATAGCGCTGGCAGTGATTACTGGTGTGGCAGGTATCCTGATTATGGGATTTTGCTTTAACTGGTTAGCTGCTTCCCTAAGCCTGCTTTCCCTGGTATTGTACGGTTTCGTATATACACCCTGGAAAAAATGGAATTCACTGGCCGTATTGGTAGGTGCTATTCCTGGCGCAATGCCTCCGTTGATCGGTTGGGCAGCTGGCGCCAATAACCTGGCAGAAGGCGGCTGGTCTTTATTTGCTATCCAGTTTCTGTGGCAATTCCCGCACTTCTGGGCTATTGCCTGGATTGCGTATAAAGATTATGCGAACGCAGGCTTCAAACTACTCCCTGGCAGTGGAGAACCCAACAAGTACACCGCCTTACAGGCTGCTATGTACACTTTGTTGCTGATTCCTGCCGGTGTAGCACCTTACCTCCTGAAAATCACTGGCAGTATCTCTGCAATAGTGGCTATCCTGGCAGGTGTTTTCTTCCTCTACAGAGCTATTAACCTGTACAGGAAAAATGAAGTATCCGCAGCGCGTAAGCTCATGTTCGGATCTTATATTTATCTGACTATCGTTCAGTTAGCACAGCTGCTGGACAAAGCATAAAATGAAAAGAGGAGTGATGGATACTATGACATTAGAACAACGTAAGAAAATACATCCGCATAAATATTCCCTATGGATTGCTATGGGGAGCATTACCATGATGTTTATCGGGTTTACCAGTGCTTACATTGTTAAAAGATCACAGGCAAATTGGCTGGCATTTGAATTGCCCCACATTTTCTGGTTATCCACTGCCGTAATTTTAACAAGTAGCTTAACGATTCACCTGGCTTTGAAGCAATTTAAAGAAAGGAATATGCAACGTTACAAACAACTTATTACCCTTACTGCAATACTGGGTGTAGTGTTTGCCGCCTGCCAATGGATTGGTTTTTCTCAGATGAAAAATATGGGACTGCCCCTAAATGGGCCGGTTTCCGCTTCTTTTATTTATGTAATCGTAGGCGTGCACATGCTGCACGTGTTGGGTGGTGTTACCGCACTACTCATTATGTTCGGCAGGGCCTACAGAACCCGTGTACGTACCTATAGCCCGGTACCCATCGAAGTGGCCGCTACTTACTGGCATTTCGTGGATGTATTGTGGATTTACCTGTTAATTTTTTTAAGTATCGCCAGATAAACTTTGTAAAATTTTATAAAACTAACAATGGATACAGCAGTTACAGCGAAGAAAAAATGGTGGGCAGGAGGATATTCTCCCTTTAATGTGAGCTATGGCAAGTTGATGATGTGGTATTTCCTGATGTCAGATGCGTTCACTTTCGGCGCATTACTGATAGCATATGGTACCATCCGGTTTTCCAGCACATCCTGGCCTGATCCGAATGAAGTGTTCAAATCATTCCCTGGCATGGGCCACGCCGAATTGCCGTTAATGTTTGTGAGCTTAATGACCTTCATTCTCATCATGAGTTCTGTAACCATGGTACTGGCTGTACATGCTGGTCACATGAGAGATAGAAAAGCAGTGGCTAAATGGCTGACCTGGACCATCGTAGGTGGTATCGCCTTCCTGAGCTGTCAGGCATGGGAGTGGACACACCTCTATCACGAAGGTGCCTGGTGGGGTCGTAACCCATTCATTAACGTGGATGGTACACAAGCTTCTACCAACTTTACCAACTTCTTCTTTACCATCACCGGTTTCCACGGCTTGCACGTAACTTCCGGCGTTGTGTTGAATATCGTTATCCTCGCAAACGTACTGAAAGGTACTTACGATCAGAGAGGTCACTATGAAATGGTGGAAAAAGTAGGACTGTACTGGCACTTTGTAGACCTGGTTTGGGTATTCGTATTCACCTGCTTCTACCTGCTCTGATCCTGGACAGGTAGCGTTATACAAGGTTTGTCACAATTATTGAATCTGAATTTTACGAATTTTTAATTTAAAGAATAATGGAGCATACACATACTGCGGCAGGGCATGAAAGTGCACATACTGATTCATCTACCAAATCAATCTGGAGAACATTCTGGATCCTGTTGTGTATCACATTGGTGGAAGTAGGTCTGGCATTCTTACACCTGGAATACGGTTTTCTGCCAAGAGTGTTACTGAACGCAATATTTATTGGTCTTACACTGGTGAAAGCTTTCTATATCGTAGCGGAGTTCATGCACTTAGGTCACGAAATCAAGAACCTGATCATGACCGTCTTAGTTCCTTTACTGTTATTCGTTTGGTTCATCATCGCTTTCCTTTACGAAGGTGATTCCTGGAAGAACATGCGGAAAGACCTGAAACCAGGTACTCCCATTGAAACACCAAAGGTTGGACCAGTTGAAAAACACCCATAATTTTCATTCGTACTAAATTATCAGGATCATCACTCGCAGGGCTTTATTAGGAGTTTCACTGGCTATATTGGTGCCGCTTTTGGGTTATCTCATTGTAGATCACTATGGGAAAAATGTGATACCAGTACCCGGTTACTTCATCCCGGAAAGAGTAGATACGGTTACGGAAAATGGTAAAGTATCGTACGATACTGTTTTTCATAAAATCAGGGACTTCAGCCTCACCAACCAATTGGGTCAACAGGTAAGTCTGAAAGACATGGAAGGAAAAGTAATACTCGTTGATTTCTTTTTTACCTCCTGCCCTAGTATCTGTCCTACACTCACAAAGAATCTGAAAAAGATACAGAGTGCCTACGTAAAGAATGACTCTTTATTGCAGATACTCTCTTTTTCTGTAGATCCGGAGAGAGATACAGTAGAAAAATTGCGTAAATACGCATACGACTACCAGATCAATCCCGATAACTGGTGGTTACTCACCGGTAGTAAAAAGGAAATCTACGACCTCGCCCGAAACGAATTTTTCGTTTCCGTTACAAAAGGTGATGGCGGTCCGGATGATTTTATACATACAGAGAAATTAGTGTTGATTGATAAAAACGGAAACATCAGGGGATACTACAATGGCCTCGATTCTAATGCTGTAAAACGTTGCGCTGGAGATATCTCCATATTGCATCTGGCAAAGGAAAGACATCGACCTGGCTTTGGCGCCTTCCTCAAGAAATTGTTCTCCGGAGAAAAGTAATAAATCATTTATTTGAAAGGGTGAATAAGGAAAGGGTGTTCACCTTACCTTATTCACCTTTATATTTTAGCAAACATGGAACTTAAAAATAAAAATCTCAATACGCCTATTACTATTGTATCTATTGCAATTCCGGCGTTAGTGGCGTTATTGTTCTTCTTACCCAAACCAGAAATGCATCCCGGGTTTGATGTAAAAATACTGCCCCTGTTCCATGCTATTCTGAATACAGCTACGGCAGTGCTTCTGCTGGCCAGTTTGTATTTCATTAAAAATGGTCATGTAAAAGCACATAAAACTACCAACCTGGTAGCAGTAGGGTTATCTGCTATATTCCTGTTATCTTATGTTACCTACCATGCACTGGCGCCGGAAACGCGTTTTGGTGACCTGGATCACAATGGTGTGGTGGATGCTGCCGAAAAAGCAATGCTGGGAGGAATACGCTATATTTATTATTTCTTGTTGCTGACACATATCGTATTGGCAGGTATTATTGTTCCCCTGGTATTGTTTACACTGTTACGCGGCTTCCAGAATGACATTCCCCGTCACCGTAAAATAGCCCGTATTACCTGGCCTATCTGGTTTTATGTGGCGGTAACGGGTGTGATCGTATATATCATGATTTCCCCCTACTACCATTGATACATTTAATAGATTTTTTTGGGTGAGATGGCCTAATTTTGTGGAATCAAATGAGTAATACTATGAAGAAGGCAGCTTTGTTTTTGCTGACAGGTGTTTTAATAGTGATGAGTGGGTCAGTAATGGCGCAGTGTTCCCTGTGTACTAAAACAGCGCAACAATTGGGAGAAGGCCCGGCAAAAGGGCTGAATAACGGAATCCTGATGCTGGCATTAACTCCATTGGCTATTATAGGTTTCCTCGCCTTCAGATGGTGGAGGAGCAACAAGGAAGCCTGATCAAAAATAACGACGAATAACCCAAAACTATGATTACCTACAGAAAGGCGGATATAACAGATATCCCGCAGTTGGTGCATTTGCGACTGCAGTTTCTGAAAGAAATTTACCCTAAAGCTGATGATTCTCAGGATGACGTATTAGAAACGCATCTTCGGGAGTATTTAACAGAACATCTTTCCAGGAATAACTTCGTGAACTGGTTTGCCGATATAGAAGGCAAGGTAGTGGCCAGCGCCGGCATAGTTTTTTATAACCAGCCACCGCTGTACCACAACCTGGAAGGCAAAGTAGCCTATATCCTGAATGTGTATACACTTCCTGCTTTCCGGCGTAAAGGCATCGCAAAAAATTTGCTGCAAAAACTACTAGATGAAGCAAAAGCGCGCAATACCGGTAAGGTAAGCTTACATACCAGTGATGATGGACGTTTATTATACGAGCAGTTTGGTTTTGTAGCCGGAGATAATGAGATGACCTGCCAGCTACCCCGTGTACAATAGTTGGCTACGCTTCTTCCCGAAGTTCAAATACCTGACAATCTACCCGCAATCCACCGTTGTTTAAAGACGTCTTCAACTTGTTACAGTAGTGTCCTTTCTTTTCGGTGTATGCCTGGCAATTAAAGCACATAGGTTGTGTGGAAATAACTTCCTGCTGGTTAAGCTGGTAAATAAGCTGCATCAATTGCTCCAGTAACCCACTCTGCTCTTTGGCAGATAAATGATCTACTGTTTCCTGTAAAGGATTGGCGAACTGTTCTACTTTTTTGGCAATAGCCCGTCCTTCCTTTACAAGATGTAAAGTGTGACTGCGTGTGTCCGTAGGGCTTGCCTTACGGGTCAGGTATTGCTTCTGCTCCAGTGATTTTACCGCGTCACTGATGGTAGCTTTGGTCATGTTGAAATACGATGCCAAAGTGGTTACAGTACGTTTTTCCTCCGGGTAATGCAGTAAAAAGGTAAGTACCTGAATCTGTATGGGACTAAGTCCATACTGTGTGGCTTCCTGCCATAATAGTACGCGGAAGGCCTCTGATAATCGCTCCAGGGAGGCCACTACTTTGCTAGATGTGTTTTCCGCCTGCTGTGCGGGGCTGAATGTGGAAACTTTCCCCATATTGTCTTGCTGTCCTTAATAGTTAGTTAGTGGGGCAAGGTACAATATAAATATATGGCGGGAAATAGCATATTAGTGACATTCCTTGTCCAAATCCCGCTTTTTCCCCCTACAGCCCTCCAACTCATGAATATAATACCCTTTCCGCAAAATTTGCAGCTCCCACCGCGGTATTACTTCAGTAATATGCGAAAATCTGCAATCTTTATGCAAAATCATTAATTGTTCCCCCCTCCGGCTTTGCAGATACCTGTTGCCAAATACCAACACATCGTCAAACCGGGTGGCCTTATTGACGATAATGTCGAAATGCAAATGCCCCCCATCCTTTCTCTTAACGTAGGTATCATAAACGGCGACTTCCATAGCCCAGTACTTTTGTTGCTAACGTAAACGGTTATATTAAAATGAGGGAGATAATCCATCAGGATAAACCCATAACAGTACACTAAAACTAATCGCCTTAAACCAGGCCTGCTGCATCCGTTCTACTTCCACCGCCGGATGCCCATACCGGCCCAGGTAAGGTCTGCCAGCCTCCGCCACCGGATAAATAAAAGTGGATAAATACCGTAGATATTCCAACGGCAGCGTGGCCATATCCGCTTCGGATACCGGTTCCTGTTGTAACTGCGCCGCAATACGCTCCTCAAATTGCCACCAGGTATTCCCCTCCTGCCGGGTACATAAATCAATCAACCATTGTCGGAATTGTGGACGCAGCGTTTGCAGGTAATCCAGGTCAGGCGCACCTCCCCGCGTAAAGTAATAGGCGAGATAGTTATTCTTTAAAATATAATCATACCAGTTATCCAGGATATCTTCTGTATGCGCCAGCAAAATATCTCCAGCCATCAGAAGATATTGTTCATCATCATGGGTGAACAACAACATTCGTTTTAGCCGGACTAATACTTGCGCATCCAGTGGGGATTTGGGGGTACCTGAGCCCGCTGTGCCATGCCGCATAGCGTTATTCATACATGTTGATTTAGATGTCCTTCACGGATTGGTTATTACAAATATAATAAGGTTGCCTAACTAAAAAAATTATATCGTATCGTATGGTGTTGTCCGTTAGGGAACTGATATATTAATATAACTTTATTTGTGATTCTAAAGCGAACACTATAGCTTTGATGCCATTGAATATAACCCGTTGTATCATGCTAAAATATATCACCAGGCAGGCTTTTCATATAGTACCCATCCCCGATGGACAGGAATTTACACGGATAAAGTATCTACCCCGGGCATTGTATCTCTCTGTGGCGGCCATATTGGTGGCAGCTATTGGCGTAGTGCTGGGTAAACTGCTTACCTGGATGATGCAATGGCTTACAGCACTGGTATATTTTGGAGATATGGGCAAGGAAATCAGCACTCCCGAAAATGACGACCTGGGCATATGGATCATTGGTATTCCTATAGCAGGTGCCGTATTGTTAACCTGGTTGAGTAAATATCATAATGGTTTTCTAAAGGCGATCGGATTAACCGTTGCTATAGGCGCCGGCGCTCCAATGGGGATAGAAAGCCCTGCCATGATGTTTAACGGAGCCATGGGAAACTGGATAGGTAAATTATTCCGCTGCAATCCGGACGAATGTTATATACTTTTTGTAGCAGGTACCTGCAGCACTTTGGGAAGTCTCTTCGGTGCGCCTGTAGCCGCTATCTTCCTGGCCATAGAATGTTTTTTTGCCGTTATTACTATTAATACTATGATTCCGGTAGTGCTGGCTGCTATTACCGCTGGTATAGGCAACTACCTCTTTCGCGGTACTACACCGGTGTTTAACATTCCGGCAGCACCCGCTGTTACCATGCAGGCCTTGTTGGCCTACCTGGGAGTAGGGTTACTGGTAGGATTATGGGCAAAGATGAGTGTGAATTTATCTAAGATGATAGAAAAATGGTTTGGAAAGCTAACTATATTTAATCGCTGGTTTTTGCTGTTGGCTGCACTGGTAGTAGGCGCGGCGGGATATATCTCCCCCAGGGCATTGGGAACAGGTAATCATTATGTAAATGATCTGTTGCAGGCACATGTCACCTTGTCTATCCTGTTTGCATTGGCTGTTGTGAAATTAGTGGCCTGGCTATTCTTCTCCAGTGCTTATAAAACAGGTAGTGGAATTATACCGGTATTGGTAACAGGAGGAGCTGCCGGGTTATTGGTAGGTGTGGTGATACAACTATTATTTCCTGCCGTAATAATACATTCGGGCACTTTGGTGCTGGCGGGTATGGCAGCTATGCTGGCAGGTACATCAAGGGCGGTGTTTACCGCCATGGTGCTTTCGGTAGAGTTAACACATGATGCCAATACCATATTGCCGGTATTAGCCGCCTGTTGTATCTCCTATTGCATATCACTTATCACGTTCTTCAACAAGAAAAAAACGGAAAACATATAAATGCTTTCCGCTTTTTCTTTGCTACAAGTGCTTTGTGCTTTCCGCTTCCTTAATCATGAGGCGACACAAATTTCAATCCTATAATAGAACCAATCAATAACACGAGGAAGAATATACGCCATAACGCAGCAGGCTCTTTAAAGAAGATCATACCTGCTATTACTGTACCGGCAGCACCAATACCAGTCCATACTGCGTAAGAAGTACCTATTGGCAATCCGCCGTTAATAGCTTTGTTAAGAAAGAAGAAGCTTAAACTGATACATACAATAAAACTGACAGAAGGCCACAGCTTTGAAAAGTTCTCAGAATACTTTAATGAAATAGTAAAGCCTATTTCAAACAGTCCACCAATGACAAGGAATAACCAAGGCATAATACTGAATTTAGAAAGTAAGAAAAAATATGTTGAATAGTAAAGGCATGAAATGCCTGTTCTCTGTGGATCAGAGACCGTAGTTAAACACTGCGTAAGCGATAGATATGCCGAATGAAGTAAAACGCATACAGCAAAGGTAGCGATTTTTTTTTACTCTATTCTTTTGAGGGCCTCCCGTTTGCTTAATGGTGCCAGGGCATGACTGTTTACAAACGCCCGTACAGACGCTGGATTAGTTTTGGAGTATTCCCTTAATGCCCAGCCAATTGCCTTCTGAATAAAAAATTCTTTGGCGTGTGCATGTTGCAAAATGTATTGGTATAAAAGTGCTTCGTTGGTATGTTGCTTATAGCCATTCTGGAAAGTGATGGCAGCACGTTGTAACCAGATATTATCGCTATGGCTCCACCGGTTGGTAATTGTAGCGTTGGTATCCTGGAATTGCTTTAACCAAGGACCCGCTACAAAGGATATTACGGCATCTACGCTATCCCACCAGGATTTATGTGTGATCATGTATTCAAGCAGGTGAATATCTGTAGGTGTCCATTGTTTGCGAAAATAGGGCATTATGTCAATGGCGGCGTATTGATATTCCCGCTCCGGCTTTTCCCACAATGCTTTTATCAACGCTGGCATCTCTGTAAAATCGGGTAAACCATGTTGCGCTTTCAATGCTTTAATGATGTTGCGACGCTCAGGTGTTTTAATACCCAGGAATTCGAACTGGTTGCGCATGTATTGTTTCATGGCGGCTGCATTTTCCGGGTTGGCGGCAGACGTAAATGCACTGGTAAGCAAAGTCAGATAACGCATGTATTACACCTGTGTTTTGGTACTGATATAACGGTAAAGGTTAAATGTTTTTTGAGTAAGTAGCGCCTGTATTTCTTTTTGCAGATCTTGTTTAACTACATCTTTCATGCGTCGGTGTTGTATGAGCTGGTAAGCTTTCTCTGCCAGCAACAGTACATGTTTTTGTTGCTGATGGGAAACAGCTTCGTGATGCCTGCTAATGGCAGTGATAATTTCGTGTATGCCTGTATGTTGGGTAGCTATTGATTTGATCACAGGAATTTCCCAACCTCCCTCCTGCTTACTATGCGCCAGCAGACGGAGATTTTTCACAAAAATATCGGCATTATCCCGGTCGGCTTTGTTAACCACAAAGATATCGGCGATCTCCATCAAACCTGCTTTCATGGTTTGTATTTCATCACCAGCTTCCGGTACTACTACCACTACCGTGGTGTCTGCTACGCCGGCGATCTCTACTTCACTTTGTCCTACGCCCACCGTTTCAATAAACAGATAATCAAACCTGGCTGCTTTAATGAGATCACTTACTTCTATGATCTTTGGGCTTAGTCCGCCTAAGGCGCCTCTGCTGGCCATAGACCGGATAAATACCTTAGGATGGTTAAAATGTTGGCTCATCCGGATCCGGTCGCCAAGGAGTGCACCGAAATTGAAGGGAGAAGAAGGATCTACGGCAATGATGGCTACGCTTTTATCCTGTTCCAGCAGCGTGGTAATCAAGCCGTTAACCAGGGTACTTTTACCAGCTCCCGGAGGTCCGGTAATACCGGCCACGATGGTATGGTGGCTGATGGGAAGCTGCTCCAACAATGCTTCATACCCTCCTGCTTCATTTTCCACCAGGGAAATGCAACGAGCCAATGATTTTATATCACCGCTTAAAAGTCCGGGTATATACTGTTGGTACATTTTATTGCTTACAAATATTCAGGAACAAAAATAAGGGGTCTGCCGGTTACACCAGTAAAGAGCGATAAACATCCAGGTACTGCTCTCCTATTTCATCCCAACTGAAGCTATCTGCATGTTTTTTTATAGCGGCCATCGGTTGGGTGGCTGCGTAATGTGCCATGCCTTTGGCAAATACCTCCCGCATGTATACGGGATCAAAGTTTTCGAAGTAGTACGCGAGGTCTCCGCCTATTTCCGGCAAGCTGGTTTTATTGGATAAGAAAACCGGTTTACCGTGGTGCATGGCCTCTATTACAGGAATACCAAAGCCTTCTGCAATGGATGGAAATACAAATGCGGCGCAATTACTAAAATACCAGTATTTGCTTTCTTCATCAATAGGCCCTAAAATCTTCACACGGTCCTGTACGCCATAGTGGGCAGCTTCTTGTAATATCTGTTTCTGATAGGAGGTATTGGCGTTTCCGGCAATTACCAGCTCATAATCAGTGTCTTTCAGCAAACAGGGGATTACATGAAAATTCTTTTTGGGTAATATGGTGCCAATCGTAAACAGAAATGGTCTGCTGGGACGATACACCGGGTTATTAAAGTCGGGGTACGATTTGATATTACACCCATTGTAGATAACGCTTAAAGGGGTATCTCCTATGTCAAGGTGTTGAAGTACATCTTGTTTAACATAATTAGAGATAGCAATAAGATGATCTGCTTTATTGATCATCCGTTGTACCTTGGCAAGTTGTCCTGAGATCCTGTGCTTATAATTGGGTTTATATAAAAAATTCAGGTCATGAATGGTCAATACCCGCTTAATACTGGATGATCCAGGGGAGTAGTCGGAAAGTTGATAGGTGGTATGCCACACCTGGATGTCCTTGGAATAAGGCATCCATAGCTTGTGCCAGGCTTTTTGATTATAGTGTGCGTGTTCCGAAAAAATAGTTTGCCGGTAAGATGGCAAATAGAAGTACAGTTCTTCCGGAGGAGCCACCAATTTCAGCAAAGATTGGCCAAGTTCGCTGCAATAAGTATATAGACCGTTATTCGGATATTTTAATCTTTCACAGTCTATCACAAATCTTGGCATATACTAATCAGTTTGAATAATTGTCTGGTATATATTTATATATAACTAAATGCTTAAGCGAAGATATTACAACTTTTTACGAAAAAAAGATAATTATCTTTTACCCTTTCCCGGATTAATTGTCTTACTAACGTATATTGGTTGTCAGTCCAATTGCCTATTATTATACTAATGACGAATTTTATTTCCATATTTCCGCTTGGAATTGTAGTGTATCCGGGAGAACAACTAAACCTTCACGTTTTTGAGCCCCGGTATAAACAGCTAGTGGCCGCTTGCATCGCTGAACATAAGCCTTTTGGCATTCCAACTGTAATAAATAAAAAAATTATGGAATATGGAACATTGGTGCAAATAAAAAAGGTAGAGAAGATATATGAAACCGGGGAAATGGACATTGTAACCACCGGGGACAGTGTTTTTCGGATGCTGGAGCAAGTAGTGGAAATTCCAGATAAATTATATGCCGGCGCCATTGTAAACTATCCGGAGAATAATGCAGAAAGCCATTCCAGGCTTTTACAGGAAGTACTGCATGGTGTACGGGAACTACATGCCATCCTGCAAATTCATAAAACTTTCAAAAAAGAAGACGACCAGCTGTGCTCCTACGACCTGGCTCATCATGCCGGGTTGTCGCTGGATGAGGAATATGAGCTGCTGCACCTCTTTTACGAAACACAGCGGCTGGAATACCTGAAACGCCACCTGCACAAGGTAATTCCCATGATGGCGGAAATGGAAAGACTAAAAGAACGGGTCATGTTGAATGGGCACTTCCGGAACTTATCTGCCGATAATTTATAATTTTCAGTAAGATGCTTGCCTGGTATACGTTTCAAGGCCCTCAAAGGGGAACTTTAACGTGTCTTTAACAGGTAGGGTTTTGGTTTTTTTTGCTTCCCGCCTTAAAAAATAGATATTTGCAGACCCATATTTTAACAGGAATAAGGGCTTAAACTCAATTCTGTATTCAATGCATTGGACAAAAGTCAGTATTCTTTGCTTGCTAGGAAGCTTCTTCCTGATCGCAAATAAGGCTATCGCACAGGACAACTCACCATATTCCCGCTACGGATTAGGAGATCTGAATAACAACCAAAACACGGTGAACCGCGGTATGGGAGGGGTTTCTCAAGGTTATAGCGATCCTCAGTCGGTTAACTTTGTTAATCCGGCCAGCTATTCCAGCTTAGTGTTAACAACTTTCGACGTAGGCGTGGAAGGAGGAGGTAGATCTATTACTGACCAGGGAAATAAATTTAGTTCTGGCTTCGGTACACTCTCCTACCTACAATTGGGAATACCACTGATCATAAACAAGTGGGGGTTGAACCTCGGACTTCGCCCGGTAACCAGGTCTTCCTACAATATTGAACAAGGATTTAACGGGGCTTTTTTTGATACCCTCAAATATCCCCTGACCAACAAATACGAAGGCAGTGGAGGTCTTTATCAATTGTATGCTGGTACAGGCGTACGTTTTGGGCACTTTAGCATTGGTGTAAACCTCGGCTACCTGTTTGGTAACATTGAGAACAATACCCGCCTGGTTTTCCCGGATGCCAGCATTTACCCATCTCATAAAATGTTCCGTACCACCTATAACAGCTTCTTCTATAAGCTGGGTGTACAATACAGGGCTAAGGTAGCGAAGGAAATGGACCTCACTTTTGGGGCCTCCGGTAGCCTGAAGCAGAATATGAATGCCCGCCAGGAAATGCTGAGCGAAACATTACAATTCGACAATGCCGGGAACTATTCCAACCAGGACACGGTTAAATATGTAAAAGGAGAAAGAGGAACAGTGGTTTATCCGGAAGAATTTGCGGTGGGGATCATGCTCCGTAAATTCGATAAATGGTCCATTGGAGTGGATTTCAACAGCAGCCAGTGGGAAAACTTTAAAAGCTTCGGTGCAAAGGATTCTGCCTTGCAGAGCGCCTGGAAATTATCCGTGGGTGGTCAGTTTGTACCAAATGCGATGGCACTCAGCGGTTACTGGAACAGGGTTGCTTACCGCTTAGGTGCTTACTATGGCAATGATTACCTGAAATTGAATGGTGTAACCATGCCGATCACCGGTTTTACGGTAGGTGCTGGCTTACCTGTTCGCCGTATGGCTTACTCTAACCAGTATAGTATGGTGAACCTGGCATTCGAAATTGCCCGCCGTGGTAACAACCAAACGGCATTAAAAGAAAATATCTACCGCGTGTCATTAGGCTTTACCCTGAGTGATAAGTGGTTCATAAAACGTAAATACGAATAAAGCTCTTAGTGAGTAACTATTAGCTTTTTAGCGAAAATGCAGCGGAGATGAACATTATCTTCGCTGCATTTTTGCTAAAAAACAAATGCTAAAGCTAAATGCTATCTTTGGCCTATTATTGCGCAAAATGATTAAAAGAACCATCTTATTTTTTATAATAGCCATTGCCGTTAGTAGTTGTGAGAATGATATACAAACGGTGATGGAGTTCGATTCCAAGAAAGCAGCCACCGAAAACGGGGTTGATATTATCACCATTTTTAGTCAGGGAGGAAAGGTAAATGCCAAGCTGCTGGCACCTGCTATGGAACGTAGCCTGGATCGCCCTTCCTATGTTGCATTCAATAAAGGGTTGCGGGTATTCATGTATAACGACACCCTGGGGCTGGAAAGCACGCTTTCCGCTAAAAAGGGCAAATACCTGGAAGAAGAAGGCTATGTTTATTTATCAGATAGTGTGATAGTGATTAACAAGAAAGGCGAGAGACTGGATACCAAAGAGTTAAACTGGGATCCCAAACGTAAGATCTTTTATTCCACACAAGAGGTTTTTATAAAAACACCCACCGATTCCCTCCATGGATGGGGCCTGGAAGCAAACGAAGATTTCAGTGTTAAAAAAATCCTGAAAGTGAGTGGTCCTATTACGGTGCAAGACAGTACTACTAACCTGAACTAACTAACGGAAAGATATATACGAAAGAACCCCACCTCTGCAGGTGGGGTTCTTTCGCTTTAACCTATTTTTTAACCTAAAATTTGGGTGAACATTGCCAATAATTATGCCAGTTTGGGCTGTCTTGGCAAGAAAACCACACTTTATAACATTTGAATTGCATTCTTTGTTACGGGGCGACTCATAGAACCATCTACCGGGAATGTAGCTGCCTTTTTTCCTATTATTTCCTATATTTCGTCAAACAAATTAGCGCAAATGGAAACTATCAATTGGCCGGATTTTGAAAAAGTAGAAATCAGGGTGGGTACTATACTGGAAGCTAATGACTTTCCCAAAGCCCGTAATCCATCATATCAACTGGTGATAGATTTTGGAACAGAGCTGGGTATTAAAAAATCTTCTGCTCAAATTACCACCCTATATCAAAAAGAAGAACTGATTGGAAAGCAAATAGTAGCGGTTGTGAACTTCCCACCAAAACAAATTGCAAATTTTATCTCTGAGTGCCTTGTACTGGGTGTAGTAGGTGATAATAAGGATGTGGTATTGCTTCAGCCCGATAAGCCAACAGTCAACGGACAGCGTATAGCATAGCGCTAAAATACTCGATATTATTTTTATATTGATTATCAATTAGATAAAAGTGTTTATTTAATCTAATTCTATTTATTAATAATATTATTATTAAAATAATATAATAACACATTAACCATTATCATCAGTTTACGAACAATAATACATCGTTCACGGAAATGAAACCTAACACTAAATTTGGCGGTATATCTTTGTTCTAGGTTTTTCATAGGATATGGTTAAAATTATTACAAGGGCGGTATTCTTACCACCCTTTTTTATTTCCCTTTTGCGTTTATTGTCCGAAAAGAGCCTAATAGGTGTTTGAACATCTATTTAAATTGATAATCAATTAGTTGAATAGAAATACTCGTATTTGAAGTTATCTTGAAGCGTTTTTTGCCTTCATACGTTCACCTTCTCTTTTCTTACGTTTACCGGATAAAATATATCATTCACTAGAATGCTCACTGCAGTATCGTAAAAAACGGCCACCTTTGGTATAGGTTTTTCAATAAAGATATGGTTAAAATTTTTCGGGGCTGTAGTCTTGCAGCCCTGTTTCTTTTTCTACACCTTCCGATTCATATCTTCTTTCCTTTATACACACATAAATAATCATCTGCCTACATCTCTATCCGGGTGCTGGTGGCTATTGCTATTAAATGAATTACGGCCCAACATACAGCAATGTACTGCATGCCGGGCCGTAATAAATAATGGGCGTTGTGAATGCTATTGCTGGAGCTGAGCCGGGAAAGGCTTGTTCAGCAGGTTATTATATATAAAGCGGTAAGATTCGGCAGATGAATGCACACTTTTTAAGCCACCCCAACCATGGCGCTCGCCGGGGTACAGCATAAATTCAAAATGCTTGTTCAGATTTTCCAGTTTGTCTATTAACTGAATGCAATTTTGCATGTGTACGTTATCATCCATGGTACCATGTACAATACGGATCAGTCCTTTATATTTATCTGCGTAGGTCATTACAGAAGTAGCTTTATAGCCATCCGGGTTTTCGGCCGGGGTATCCATATAGCGCTCTGTATAGTGGCTGTCGTATAACTGCCAGTCAGTTACAGCATAGTTGGCCATGCCATGGGTAAATACATCCGCGCCATAGGTAAGGGCCATGCAGGTCATATATCCGCCAAAGCTTCCGCCGGTCATACAGATTTTACTGCTATCAGCCCAGGGTTGCGCCCGCAGCCACTTAGCGGCATCCATATAATCCTCAATTTCATATTTGCCCATTTGACGATGGATATAATTCATTCCCATTTTGCCCAGCTGCCCGCTGCTACGGTTATCAATAGCCACCTGTATTACACCTTCCTGTGCCCACCATTGCTGGGTGTTGGTGTATTTCCAGCTATCATACACCGTACCGGCGTTAGGACCTCCGTAGATGCTGATCAGGACAGGGTATTTTTTGCCCGGCTCCATATGCAATGGCATCGTAATGGTAAATGGTAACGTAAGACCATCGCGGGTTTTATACGTTTTTAGCTCCGTTTTGGCGACGTTGTAGTTTTCAAAATGTTCTCCTTTACTATCGCCCAGTTCACGGATCACCTTACCGTTATTGTCCATCAGCGCCATTTTTGACGGCGTTTGCAGGTTGGAATAGGTAGTAATGAAGTATTTGCCGCCAGGCGCTATTTTAATACTGTTCGTATAGTCGCCTTTGGTCAGACGCGTAATCACACCGGTTTTCATGCTCACCTTGTACAGGTCAAAACGGGTAGACGCTTCCTTACGGGCGGTGAAGTATACCAGTTGGTTTTTATCATCTATCTGCAATACTTCCTTTACAGTCCAGTTGCCGGAAGTCAGCTGTTTTTTCAGGGAACCGTCCATATTATAGAGGTACAGGTGCGACCAACCGGTTTTATCGCTCTGCAACAGGAAGCCCTGGTTGTTTTGTACAAAAGGTACGGCATCGAACCAGTCGATCCAGGTCTTTTGCTTTTCATCGTAGATTTCTTTCTTAGCACCGGTTTGTGGGTTGATGCTATATATTTTCAGGTTGTCCTGTCCGCGGTTCATCCATTGCATCCACAATTGCTGGCTATCGTCTGTCCAGAAAGGCATACCGAAGTACTGGTCGTCATTTTCGTTGAAATCGGCCCAGGTGGTAGTGCCACCGGAAACGGGTACTACGCCTACTTTTACAGCAGGGTTAGGATCGCCGGCTTTAGGGTAGCGGGTGTTTTCAAGATAGCCATGCTGGCCCTTTTCGCTATAGATCGGGAATACCGGCACTTTGCTGTCGTTGAAGTGCATGTAAGCAATTTTACGGCTATCAGGACTCCACCAGAAAGCGCGGTAACGGGTAGGTCGTCCCAGGATTTCTTCATAATATACCCAGGATGCCCAACCATTGTAGATGACGTCGGAACCATCGTTGGTATAACGGGTTTCCTTTTTGGAAGCTATTTCTACGCTGTACAGGTCATTATTGCGGGTAAAAGCCACATATTTCCCATCCGGAGAAAGGGTGGGATTTTTTTCTTCTGCGGCGTCATTGGTTAAGCGCACAGTATTGCCATCTGCGGCTTTGTAAAACACATCTTTTTCGCGCACTTCCACACTGGGGCCGTCTACCGGTGCCGTATATATGGTGGCTTTGCCGGTACGGGCATCTATTTCCCAGGCCTGCATACGACCATTAGCAGTGTCAGGACGCATTTCCAGGTAATGATCTGCATGGGTCCATTCCCGGATAGCGGGCAATGGCTTGCTAATGCCGGTGGCTTTGCCTTTAAATGCCTGTTCGAAAGTAATGTCCTGCTTTTGCTGCGCATGCAAACAGGGAGCTGACAGCAGCAATAACGCGATACTGCTGATGGTGGTTGGCTTAAACCATTGTTCGCTTCTCATAATTTGTAAGATCAGGTGGTTTTATCTTGTCGTTAGCGGGCGAAAATAAGCATAACTGGAAAATAGTCTTGACAATTTACACAAGCGGGTACCCCTCTAAAAACCGGCCATTGGCCAAATCCCACCAATTATGAAAGATTTTCCCGCGCCTGGTAATTGAGGCTATAAATAGCAGTGGAAGCGGTTACCTTTAAAATGGTTTTCATAGGATATGGTCAAAAAATAAGAGGGCTGTAGTCTTACAGCCCTTTTTACTATTTTTGCACTCCAATAGGAATTACAACTTACTACATGACACAATTATCTGAGCAAGAGATTATACGCCGGGAAAAATTACAGGAGCTGCAGAATTTAGGTATAGATCCCTACCCTGCAGCGGAGTACCCGGTTAACGATACTTCCGTTAATATAGTTTCTAATTATTCGGAAGAAACAAAAGAACAATTCCAGCAGGTATGCCTGGCAGGCCGTATTATGACCGTGCGTGATATGGGTAAGGCAGCATTTGTCAAGATCCAGGACAGTATTGGTCGTATCCAGATATATATCCGCAGGGACGATATCTGCCCCGGCGAAGACAAAACATTGTACGATGTTGTGTTTAAGAAGCTGTTGGATATTGGCGATTTTATTGGGGTGAAGGGATATGCCTTCGTTACCAAAACCGGAGAAACCTCTGTTCACGCCACAGAACTCACCATCCTGGCTAAATCACTGCGCCCGCTGCCTATCGTAAAAGAAAAGGAAGGGGAAGTGTTCGACGAAGTAACAGATCCTGAATTCAAATATCGTCAGCGCTATGTTGACCTGGTGATCAACCCGGAAGTGAAAGAGGTGTTTATCAAACGCACCAAAATCATGCAAACCATCCGTGATTTCTACAATAACCTGGGCTACCTGGAAGTAGAAACACCGATTCTGCAGCCAATCCCCGGTGGGGCTACCGCACGTCCATTCATAACGCATCACAATGCGCTGGACATGCCGCTCTATCTCCGTATAGCCAACGAATTATACCTGAAACGCCTGATTGTAGGTGGTTTTGAAGGGGTATACGAGTTCGCAAAAGATTTCCGTAACGAAGGCATGGACCGTACCCATAACCCGGAATTTACCGTAATGGAAATGTACGCCGCCTACAAGGACTACGAGTGGATGATGCGTACCACCGAGTCGTTGCTGGAAAAAATAGCCATTACCTTACACGGCACCACTGCCATCCAGGTAGGCGATAAAACCATCGACTTTAAAGCACCATTCCGTCGGGTATCCATGTATGAAGCTATCCTGGAGCATACCGGCATCGATATCGCCAACATGGACGAAGCCCAACTCCGCGAGGTGTGCAAACAATTAGGCATACATGTAGATCCTAAATTAGGAAAGGCGAAACTGATCGATGAAATTTTCGGTGAGAAATGTGAAGGCAACTATATTCAGCCAACTTTCATTACGGACTACCCGGTAGAAATGAGCCCGCTGACGAAGAAACATCGTAGCAAAGCAGGCCTGGTAGAACGTTTTGAGCTGATGGTGAACGGTAAAGAAATTGCCAACGCCTATAGTGAGCTGAATGACCCTATTGACCAGCGTGAACGCTTCGAAGAGCAGGTACAACTGATGGAACGCGGCGATGATGAAGCCATGTACATTGACTACGACTTCCTGCGCGCCCTGGAATACGGTATGCCGCCTACTTCCGGTATCGGTATAGGGATTGACCGCTTAACCATGCTGATGACGAACCAGCCATCTATCCAGGATGTGCTGTTCTTCCCGCAGATGAAACCAGAGCAGAAAGCATAAAGCAGAAGGCATAAAGCTATTGTAGCGAATGATAAGAGCAATTGGGTAATTTAATACTCGCTCTTGTCATTCGCTACAATAGCTTTATGCCTTCTGCTTCACGCTTTCTGCTCCTCAAAAAATGGCATTAAATTTTCAGTAGGCGTTCATATACCAATGCACATCGTTAACTTTAAGTAGTGCTTCATTGTATCTTAAAATTAGCCATATGAAAACAATCTTAGTACCTACTGATTTTTCTGATACTGCCTACAATGCTGCTATTTACGCCCTATCACTGGCCAAAAGTTTAGGCAGTACCCGTATTGTATTGTACCATGCATATGAGCTGATTGTGCCCGTTCCGGATATACCTACCATGATACCTATGGTAAATCCGGATGACCTGGAGGCCGCCAGTAAGGAAGGACTGGAGAAGATGAAGAAAGAATTGCAGGCCCTGGTCCCGGCAGATGCTTCCCTGGTAACACGGGCCGACAATACCCTGCTGGCCGCTACCATTGAAGAGGTTTGTAAGAATGAAGAAGCAGACCTGGTGGTAATGGGAATTACCGGCGGCAGCAAACTGGAAGAAGTGCTGATAGGCTCCAACACCATTGATGTGGTGAAACATACCAGCTACCCGGTATTGATTATCCCCGGGAGTGCAAAGTATAAGCCCATTGAAAAAATAGTGTTTGCAGCAGACCTTCGCAAAGTGGCCGAAACTACGCCAGTGGAGCCACTGAAGAAGCTACTGCACATTTTTAATGCCGAACTGCATGTTATCAATATTGATCACGAAAGCCGGCATTTCAGCACAGATACACCTTTTGAAACATTAATGCTGGATACACTACTGGAAGATTTTCACCCGGTTTATCATTTCATAGATAACCCGGATATAGTAGAAGGAATTGTAGAATTTGCAGAAGAAAATAAAGCGGATATTGTACTCACTATTCCTAAAAAACATGGATTATTTGAAAGCATTTTCAGGCGTAGCCGTACGCTGAAACTAGCCTACAAAACGCATATCCCGCTGTTGACATTACATGAATAATTTATACATTTGATAGATATTAATTTTTATAATAACACTATGCTTAAACGTTCATTATTAGTACTGCTGGGCTTTTTCTGCCTGCAGACCAGCCAGGCACAGCTCCTGAAAAAATTGGGTAAGCAACTGGAAACTGCCACCGGTCAAAACAACAATAGTACAGGTAATTCTTCCGGCCTTTCCCTGGCTGGTATAACAGAATCCGATGCTGGCGGTGCCATCAAAGAAGCCCTGGCTAAAGGTGTGGCAGCAGGTATTGCCAAACTCAATAAGAAAGATGGCTTTTTTGGTAGTGATGTATATAAATTGTTGCTGCCACCAGATGCCGTGAAAATTGGGAATACCCTGCGCCAAATCGGCCTGGGCCCACAGGTAGATAAAGCCATTCTGCAAATCAACCGTTCTGCGGAAAAAGCCGTTGGATATGCTGCGCCCATCTTTGTATCTGCGATTAAGCAAATGACATTAACAGATGCGTTGAACCTCGTAAAAGGCGGTCAAACTTCTGCTACTGACTTCTTCAAAAGCAAAACAACAGATTCACTGAAAACAGCCTTCCTGCCGGTGATTAAGAAAACGCTGGACAGCACCTCCGCTACCCGCTATTATTCAGATATTGTTACCAATTATAACAAACTGCCTACTACCTTCAATAAAGTAAATCCGGATCTGCAGGACTACGTGACCACAATGGCCGTTAATGCACTGTTTGACCAGATTGCGAAAGAAGAATTAGCGATTCGTGCTAATCCTGCTGCCAGAACTTCTGACTTGTTGAAGAAAGTATTTGGATCGAAATAATGTAACGCAGAAAGCAAAAAGCTATTATAGCGGTTGATTAAAGTGTAGGATTAAATATCCGCTCTGATCAATCGCTATAATAGCTTTTTGCTTTTTGCTCTTGGGGTAAGGATCTACTGCCCCGCCGCTGTCAAAAGCACCTGCCATGCGGGAGCAACCTTCCCTTCGTCAAGCAGCTTTTTTGCATAGCGATGTAGCTCTTTATCCATTTCTTCCGGTGTTACACTGTAGTATTGGATAATATTTTTGAGATGGTCGTCATAAAAGGCGGCATCGATGACCGGCATTTCATGTACGTTGCCCAGTTGGCCGAGATTGTTGCCGGTAAGGATGTTACTGTTGCGGATGGCGGTAGGCAAAGCATCTACACCAATACCTAGCTGGGTATTGGGTTTTGCTACTTCAAATACCGCATCGCCGGAGGCACGGCAGTAATAGTCGCCGCCCATGCGCGCTACCAGGTCTATTTTATGCGGATCTATTTTACCGGCAGCATCGAGTATGTTGTCGTTGAGGTGTATCATCACCGGCTCGCAAATGACGAGGTTGCCGGCGCCTCCCTCCTTTCCTGTTTCAATGATCTGTTTTACGATACATTCAAACTGCACCGGGCTTTCCTTTACCCGGAAAGGCTGTACTTTTTCGGAAGCCAGTGGTGTAAAGCCAGCTTTCTCAAATTCGTTGGTACCAGCCGGATATTCGCAGCTACTGAGCGAGGTTTGTTGCACCATCGCATAGTTCACTACATTGATCACCACCTCTTTGGTAGCATATACATTTTCCAGTGTATGCTTTACCGTATTATCACGTACCCGGCGGGCCGGTGAAAATATCAGGGTGGGTGGATGGGATCCAAATACATTAAAGAAGCTGAAGGGCGACAAATTAGGCCGTCCATCTGCATCTATGGTGCTGGCAAAGCAAATAGGGCGCGGTGCGATGGCACTCTGCAGGTACGCATGCAACTCAACGGTTCTTAACTGAGACGGATCTATTCGCATGCTTATGCTTTTTTCTTGAGTGCCAGCAGGGAAAAGTCGGTGTCTTCTTTCACAATGGTATTGGAAAGTGTGCCCAAACCGGTTATTTCCATTTCTACCACATCGCCTGGTTGCAGCCACTGCTCCGTATAATCCGGATTATCCAGCTTGCCGGTGCCGTTTAGCTCCAGGAAGCAACCGGTTCCTACGGTGCCGCTGCCGATGATATCCCCGGGCAGTATATTTACACCATAAGCGCAACGTTCTATGATTTCTGCAAAGGTCCAGTCCATATCACCCATATTACCTTCACTTACGGTGACGCCGTTTACTTTACAGGTCATTTTCAGGTTGTAGTTATTGCCGGTATGATTAGGTTGGGCAGGTATTTTCAGGGATTCCAGTTCATCAGGTGTAACCAGCATTGGTCCTACTACGGTGCTGAAGTCTTTACCCTTGGCAGGTCCCAGGTTGAGCAACATTTCCTCCATTTGCAGGGTACGGGCGCTCATATCGTTCATAATCATGTAGCCACCGATATAGTCGTCTGCTTCTGCTGCCTTGATATTGCGACCGGCTTTGCAGATCACCACGGCTACTTCCAGTTCAAAATCCAGTTTCTGGAAATGATCAGGCATACAGTGAATATCGCCGGGGCCCTGTATGGCGTTGTGGTTGGTGAAATAGAAAATCGGGTACTGATCAAATTCCGGGATCATGGGCACCTTACGGTTACGGCGTGCAGCCGCCACATGCTGACGGAAAGCATATCCATCGCGGCAGGAAGTAGGAAAAGGCACAGGAGATAGCAACTGTACACTTTCCACTGGAATACCAATAGCGCTGCTGGGGTTCTTACCAGCTTTCAGCAGGGCATCCGCCTGTTTGGCGATGTCAATCACATCTTCCCACATCATCAGGAACATGCCCATGTTATTCGGAAGATCCGGAAACAGTTCCTGGGTATTGTATAACAGGCCGTTTACCAGGATAGCTAACTGGTCTGTTTCATCTCTTAAATAGCTTACTAGTTTCATGTGTTGGTAATTGTTCTGGTTGTATGATGGGCCAAATATAAGAATGGGCTTTAAATGGTTTGCGTATTTTTTTTTGCGAGGTCCTGTCTTCGCCAAAAGATCATAAAAATAAGCCGACAGCCGGGTAATTGCGTTATATTTATACACAGAACACCACGTATATGCGTTCCTGTTTGCTGATCTTGTTATGCTATAGCCATCTCTTTATTGTACAGGGCCAATCCCGTACAGATACTATGCTGCAAAACTTGCTACAGCGGGAAGGTTCTCCGGCGCTGAAACATATTTTGCAGTATCCTGACTCCTTCCGCTACCAGCTTATTTATACGCAGATAAACCGGGACGCCGATAATACGCCTCATTTTAAAAACTATTACCTGGAGGTAGATGCCAATAAATATTTTAATCCTGCCAGCACCGTGAAGCTCCCCATTGCTTTGCTGGCGCTGGAGAAGCTGCATGAGCTGAATATTCCCGGACTCACGGGGAATACGCCTATGTTGACAGACAGCGCGTGGCAGGGGCAGGAAAAAGTGTATACAGACAGTACCGCGGAGAATGGGTTACCATCTATCTACCATTACATCAAAAGAATATTCCTGATCAGTGATAACGACGCTTACAACCGCCTGTATGAATTTATGGGGCAGCAACGCATTCATGAAAGATTGTGGGCCATGGGCTATAAAAATATGCGTATTGTGCGCCGCTTTATGCCGCTGACAGAGGAGGAAAACCGGCATACCAATCCCCTGCGTTTTGTGGAAAACGGCCGGCTGATTTATGCGCAGCCAGCGGCATATGACACGCTGACGTTTGATTACAGCCAGCGCTTCACGATTGGTCACGGGTACCTGGACAAAAACGACCGACTTGTGTTTTTACCTATGGATTTTACAAAGCATAACAATTTCCCGTTGGAAGATTTACAGCAGATGTTGCAGTCGGTGTTGTTTCCCGCATCAGTGGCTGCCACAGCGCGTTTCCATCTCACAAAAGCAGACCAGCAGTTTTTATACCGCTATATGTCGCAGTATCCATCGGAAACACAGTGGCCCAGGTATGATACAACCGAGTATTACAACAGCTTTACCAAGTTTTTTTTCTTTAAAGATGGGAAGCAGAACATTCCATCCTATATACGTGTATTTAATAAAGCTGGATGGTCTTATGGGTTCCTGACAGATGCGGCCTATGTGGTGGATTTTAAAAATAAGGTAGAGTTTATGTTGACGGGCAACCTTTACGTAAACCGCGACGGCATTTTGAATGATAATAAATATGAATATGAGGAAGATGGCTATCCCTTTTTCCGGGAGATTGGCGAAATAATTTACAAATATGAATTGCAGCGCAGGAAAAAGCATTTGCCTAACCTGCAATCATTTAAGATCAACTATAAGGAATAGGGCATCGGATAGATAATATTTATAGCCTTCTGACATTGTATAGTGCGGGAAATAATACGCGAACATTGTATTTTTGCTTTTTACCGGACAGCCATATCTGAAATGCGCACCATTTTTGACATAACTGCCGGGGCTTATAAGGAAGGTTTTATTCATATCCCGTAACTGCTCTCTAAAATTCGGTTATGAAGTTTGAAAAGATTAAGAACAAAGGACAGGCAAGATTATTTGAAAGCCAGTATCTGGAGATGCTGACAAAGACGCATCCATTGGTGATCTGGGGGCTGTATTTGCCCATTATTGGTTATATGCTTTACTATAGCCACGACACATTAGGCTTTACACCCGGCACCGTATTCGGTGTATTCATTGGGGCCATGGCATTTTGGTCATTTTTTGAGTACATCATGCATCGGTTTATGTTTCACTTTGCGAGTGATAACCCCAAAGTGCAACGTTTTATTTACGTGATGCATGGTAACCACCATGAGTATCCAAGAGACAAACAACGCTTGTTTATGCCTCCGGTACCCAGTCTGATACTCGCTTCCGCCATTTTTGGCGCGCAATATATCTTCCTGCGGCAAATCACTTTTATGTTTTTTCCGGGCTTTATCCTGGGGTACCTGATTTATGGTAGTATGCACTACGCCATTCATGCGTGGAATCCGCCATTCCGGTTTATGAAACCGTTGTGGCGCAACCATCACCTCCATCACTACAAAAGTGAAGATAAAGGTTTTGGGGTGAGTTCTTCTGTATGGGATCGGGTATTTGGTACTTTCTTCGACCTGGATAAAGAGAAGGAAGACAAAGAAAAAGTAAAGGAATTAACTTTCTAGCAATTAGCAGTTAGCTATTAGCTTTTAGCAAAAATGCAGCGGGGAACATAATATAAATGTTCATCTCCGCTGCATTTTTGCTAAAAGCTAATAGCTAACTGCTAATTGCTACTTCACCATCTTTCTTCGTCGTCTGGTAAATTGTCTTGTTTATAGGTAGCCCTGGAGGTAATTTTTTGTAGTTGCCGTTCAATGATCAGTGCAGCAATAGATTTATAAGGGTCTGTTGCATTGACTGCGGCGTTTTCCAGTATTTGTTTTACCCGGTTTTCAGATACATCTGTGCGGTACAACAAAAAAATAAACTGTTGAAAGTTTTCGCTGATCAGTATTTCCAGCCTTTTAGCGAGTATTTCTTCCAGTAATTCGTAACTGACATTAACGGGTACACTTATTTCGAAGTGATCCTGCGCCCATGCTGCTGCTTCCTGAAGATATAGTGCTGGCAATGCGGTCATTATTTCATTTGTTTTATTTTGTAAGAAGCATTTGTAACCACCTTTACAGGAACTTTCAGGTCGTGCTTAATACGTTTGGCTTTATTGGCTTTGTAGGTGTAGTCACCAGACATATCGGTGTTTTGAACACAGATGCTGGGAAGTCCGCTGCTACGCATAATCAGGTAGTTGGACGAAGTGGTGCCGGAAATCTCAGCGGTGGCTTTAATACCGTCGTCGAGGGTCAGCAGTTGTACTTTATCTGTTTTGATTTTATTGGTACCTCCAATTTTCGCGGTTTGTGCATCCCAGGTTTGCAGGTTCCAGTATAGGTCTACGCTACCTATGAGGCCACCGCGTAACGGCACATTTTCTTCCCATTGGGTGCCTGTTTTAATACCGTGGGCAGGATACATGATGAGCAGTTGTTCCAGCCAGCTTTGGAACGCGGTGGTGCCAAACTGGTCTTTCATCAGTTTTTTATAGGCTTCCTGTTCGTCTTTTTTCAGCTCATTGAATGCACTGCTGGCATTATCGAGGATGTTATCCAATCCTTCTACTTTATTAATGATACCAGAAGTTTGTATTTCAACGGTAAAGGGTTGGTTCAATACTTTCGCAAGTCCGGCCTGGAAGGGCTCATCGGCTTTTGCTACTTTGGCATCCACGAAGATGTTCTGGTTTTTAGCGTTGAAATTGAATTTCAAATCTTTGTATCGGAAAGTGAGGGTGGTTTTACCGGGTTGTACATCTGTTACTTCTATGGTAATGATATTGTTGTAGTCGCGGGTAGTGCGTTGTACAATGTCGTTTACAGTCATGTAGGTTTCACTTCTGCTCTTCTGTTCCAGTTCAAACAGTTCTCCTTTATGGAAAGTATAGTTGAGGGCTACATACTCTTGTGCAGTGGCGGAAAAAGCCAATGTTACTATTGTTACAATCAGTCCCAGAATTCTTTTCATTACCATTTTTATTTGATCAAACATATTTTTCAATTACGCCCAAACCAAATAAGGCAAAATCGTACCTGGCGGGGTCGTCAGGGTCGAGTTTCCTCAGTTGGTGGGTGAGGGCGGCAGCTGTTTTCCAGTCGGCTTTCGCATCAGATATCAGGCCCAGTCTGGCGGCTACCCTACTCACGTGTACATCCATCGGGCATACCAGTTGAGCGGGTGATATGTGTTGCCAAAGCCCAAAATCCACGCCATTTTCATCTTGCCTTACCATCCAGCGCAAATACATGTTCAATCGTTTGCAGGCTGAGTTCTTGGCGGGGGTGGCAATATGTTTTTCAGTTCTTTGGGGATGTTCCAGTGAAAAAAATACTTTTCGGAATCCGGTCAGCGCTTTTTCCACATTTTCATCCTCTGGGCTGAGATGCGCGCTGAAGGCAAATTCCAGCGAGGTTACATTGGTATAATAGTGCTGGAGAAACTCTACAAAGTATAGCAAATCCAGGCCGTTAAACGTACGGTGACAAAATGAAAATAGCTTCATCCGGTCTTTGGGCTGATGATGACGGATAAAATCATAGGGTGAATTATCCATCATTTTCATCAGTTCCGTGCATTTATTGATGATACTGGTCCGGTTTCCCCAGGCCAGTATGGCCGCAAAAAAACCGGATATTTCAATATCCTGCAATACACTGAAACGGTGCGGTATGCAAACGGGGTCATTTGCTATAAAGTCCGTGTGGTTGTAATACGCGGCCTTTGCATCCAAAAACTCCCTTAGTTTCTCGATTTTCATAAGTTAAATCACGTGTATCACCGTAAACCATTTTATATCAGCACTCGCTCTTGACATAAAAAGGTGCAGGATATGGTTAGGGTAAATATTTACGTTCTGGTAAAGATAATTTTTACCGGATAAGAATTAAAATCTATTACTTAACCGATGGCGTTCGCCAGATCAGCGGTAAGATCGTCTGCGTCTTCAATACCCACACTTAAACGGATAAGGGAATCCACTAATCCATTTTTCATTCTTTCCTCGCGGGGAATAGAAGCATGGGTCATGCTGGCAGGATGTCCTATCAGCGATTCCACCCCGCCTAACGATTCAGCCAGTGAAAAGAGATGGGTAGTACTCAGGATGCGGTTTGCAGCTTCAATACTATCATCTTTCAATGTAAAGGACATCATGCCACCGAAGCCCCGCATCTGTTGTTGGGCAATATCATGATTCGGATGGTCGGTAAATCCGGGCCAGTACACCTTGTCTACCTTGGGGTGATTGCGGAGGAAATTAGCCACTACTAGGCCATTTTCACAGTGGCGTTGCATGCGCACATGTAAAGTTTTGATACCACGGAGCACCAGGAAGCAGTCTTGCGGGCCAGGTACCGCGCCACAGCTATTTTGTATAAAATACAGCCGTTGGGCCAGGTCTTCATTTTTTACGATCACTACGCCATGCACCACATCACTGTGGCCTCCCAGGTATTTGGTAGCAGAATGCAGCACAATGTCGGCGCCCAGGTCCAGTGGATTTTGCAGGTAAGGTGATGCAAAGGTATTATCTACACAAAGCATGATTTCGCTCTTACGGGCTATTTGCGCACAAGCAGCGATGTCTATAATTCTCAGGAGTGGATTAGTGGGTGTTTCCAGCCAGATCATCTTTGTCTGGGGCGTTATATGCGCCTCTATGTTTTTGGCGTCAGACATGTCGATGAAGTTGAACCGGATACCGTAGCGCTCAAATACCTTGGTAAAAATGCGATAGGTACCACCATAGAGGTCGTTGGTGGCAATTACTTCATCGCCTGGGTTCAGGAGCTTCATAACGCCATCGGTAGCCGCCAGCCCGCTTCCGAAGGAAATACCATGTGTACCATTTTCAATGGCCGCCAATGCATTTTGCAGGGCGTCGCGGGTGGGGTTTTGCGTACGGGCGTATTCATAGCCTTTATGCACTCCCGGCGCGCTTTGCACATAGGTAGAGGTTTGAAAAATAGGGGTCATAATAGCACCGGTAGATGGATCGGGGGCTACACCTGCGTGTATGAGTTTTGTTCCCAGCTTCATGTCTTAAAGATTTAAAAATGAGTAATTTCTGGCGGTTTCCAAATATACTCCAGTTTTTGCGATTGAAGATACCCAAATGATAAGAGGAGTTTATTGTCCATTTTAGCTGGTATGGATATATAATCGCAAAAAATACAACGGTTACGAACATTTTTATATCGTTCACCAATTCACACCTAACGGTTATGTATAATCGGACTAAATTCGTTTTAGGTTTTTCATAGGATATGGTTAAAATTCTTAAGGCGGTATTCTTACCGCTTTTCTTTTTTTAAAGCAAAGCTGTTAGCAGCATCTACATAAAAGCCAGAGCGGCAAAGTAGCCAGCAATTAAATTGCTTTCTACTTTGCCGCTCTGGCTTTGTAAATATCAGTAGTGATTATTTCTTTTTAGACGGCGCCACAGCATCAGACCATTTGATAGGCAGGCTCACGCTTACCTTATCCCAGGCGATGATCAGGTTGGCACCAGGATCTCCTTTTTCAAACACCATGGTAAATGCTTCCACTGCGGTATCCAGTGCTACTACCGGCAGGGCGGTTCTTACTACGTCTTTTTTCTGATCGTATTTGAAGGCACCCCATATATCAGTTTCTTTATTCAGGATGATGGTCCAGGTTTTTTCCGTTGGAATAGCATACAGGGTGTAGCGACCTTTTGGAATATTTTTACCAGCAACGATCACCGGGCGGAAAAACTCGATCTCAGTAGCTTCGTTGGCGCCTAAACGCCATATTTTACCATACTCTTCCAGGTTGCCGAAGATATCTCTGCCTTTGGTTTGCGGGCGACTGTAAATCACGCGCGCTACCAGGGAACCAGGCTCCCCTTTAACTTTTACTACATAAGGATACATTACAGGGTAATAGGCCATGTCCATAGGGCTGGCATCTAAAGGCGGCAGTTTTTTATCCTGTGCTCCGGCGTTTAAACCGAGCATGCCTGCTATAAAGGCGAAAAGGAGAACTTTTTTCATCATCCTGGAAAGCTTTATTTCTTTAAAAGGTAATTGGCGGCAAACCTACCTTTTTTTAGGGAATCAGAAAAGCAGCAGCCCTGCTTTTAACAAGCTGTTAGCGGTTTTCCATTTGGAGCAAATTCTCCACATGTGCCTGAAGCTCAGGGAAAAATTCCTGGTAACAGTCTTTTAATGCGGCGTAGTGTTCCATAAAAACTGCAAATATCATATTGCCATCGGTTTCGAGGTAGCGGGCACGCCGTGCCACTCCCCTGATGGACCTGGCAATACCGTCCGTAGTGTGGTAGTTATACAGCCAGTTATAGGTTTGCATATATTCAAACATCTGCAGAAATGCCGGCGGCAGCTGGGCCGACCGCAACCTGATCTCCGTGTAAACGTAACGGGCAAACGAATACAGCGAATCATTCGTAAAACGTTCGTTGTCATTGGCTAAGAAGTGGTCATATACCAGGTCTGTGAATACGCCACTGTAAAGTCCGCAGGAAGGCCGGAAGAAAAGTTTTGCCCGCGTAGTCACCGGGTGTTGGTCGGTGAAGGTGTCAATGGCCCGGTGAATACGAATCCCATGCTGTATCCCCTCACTATAAGCCGCCAGATTCTTTTTGCCCTTCACAAAATCGGCAATCAGGTTACCGGTGATCAGTTCAGGTTGCCGGAAAGATAAATAAGCATGGGCCAGGTGATTCATGCCCTCAAGTTACGTATTTATGCCCAATGGCTCTGTTGGGTGGCCACCGGTCATTGGACATCAATTGTGATACGATCGGAGGGCTTAGGAATGAAGGATTTATACATTTAGGGAAGATATTTTCATACCGCTTGCCAATTATCCGCCTTCTTCTAAAACTCTATCCACTTTAACAATTTCTTAACGCTCGGCCATGCAACATTGGCAAGCTGGCACCAACAAACAGGCCACGGCGGCTCTATATGCCCGGATGTCCGCCACCGGTCAGGTGGACGTTCATTACCGGATACCCGAAGTTATCATGTACTCCCATCAGTAAAGTATGCCTTGACCACTGGCCACTTCCCGGCGTAGCTTTGACTCATCGAAACAAACAAAACCTAAAAAAAATTTTAAAAACATAAATTTTTTCCGCCATGAAAAAACTTATCTTATTAGTTAGCACCGCACTTTTACTGAGTGCCAACGTATTGTTCGCAAGTCCTTATGAAACGACTGCCAACACTAAAATTAACAGCACCTTCAACGAATCTTTTGCTGGCGCTACAGATGTAAAATGGTATACAGACGATAACAAAACGTTTACCGCCAAATTTACCATGAGCAATAGCAAGGTAACTGCCTTCTTCAAAGAAGATGGTACCTTGATGGCTACCTCCCGTTACCTGCAGGCAGAGCAATTGCCGCTGAAAGTAACCGGTAAGCTGAATAAAAAATATCCTGGTGAGAGCATTTATTGTGTAGTGGAATATACCGTTGGCGAAAACGTGGTTTATTTTGTAACGCTGGAAGGTACAGACACCTGGACCGTTATCAAAACAGATGCAGAAGCGAATATGAAAGTACAGAGCCGTCTCAAAAAAGCTTAGTTTTAGTAGTGTTAAAAATTCGGAGCTCATCGCTTTTGCGATGGGCTCTTTTGTTTTATACTGCGGTACCGCCGCCCTCCAAAAATTATCTTAACTTTGCCACCTGTTAAGGCTTTATTAGCCAGACTGTTAATGTATAAACGACTAAATGACATGAACAAGGGACCCGTTTCTCAATTTATCCAGCACCATTACCGCCACTTTAATGCAGCTGCATTGGTGGATGCTGCCAAAGGATATGAAACACATTTGCTGGAAGGCGGTAAAATGATGGTGACATTGGCCGGTGCGATGAGTACGGCTGAATTGGGCATTTCTTTCGCAGAAATGATCCGTCAGGGTAAAGTGGATATCATTTCCTGCACCGGTGCAAACCTGGAAGAAGATATCATGAACCTGGTTGCACATACACACTACAAAAGAGTGCCTAACTACCGCGATCTGAGTCCGCAGGAAGAGTGGGATCTGCTGGAGCAGGGCTTTAACCGCGTTACTGATACCTGTATCCCGGAAGAAGAAGCGTTCCGCCGTATCCAGAAACATATCTACAAAATCTGGAAAGACGCAGAAGAGAAAGGTGAGCGTTACTTCCCGCATGAATTCATGTATAAACTGCTGCTGAGCGGCGTAATGAAAGAACATTACGAAATTGATCCAAAGAATAGCTGGATGATTGCCGCTGCAGAAAGAAATATTCCTATCATCGTTCCAGGATGGGAAGATAGCACCATGGGTAACATCTTTGCTTCTTACTGCATTAAAGGAGACCTGAAAACGTCTACCATGAAAAGCGGTATTGAATACATGATTTTCCTGTCTGAGTGGTACCGTGCAAATTCCGGTGGTAAAGGCGTTGGCTTCTTCCAGATTGGTGGTGGTATTGCCGGTGACTTCCCGATTTGCGTAGTGCCTATGATGTACCAGGATCTGGAGTGGACCGATGTTCCTTTCTGGGGTTACTTCTGCCAGATATCAGATTCTACTACCTCTTATGGTTCATACTCTGGTGCGGTTCCTAACGAAAAAATTACCTGGGGTAAACTCGATATTCATACACCTAAGTTTATCGTAGAATCAGATGCTACTATTGTGGCGCCACTGATGTTTGCGTATATCCTTGGATGGTAATATACTGTACGATAGTTTATAAAAAGACATGCCGCAGATGATTTCTGCGGCATGTTCGTTTCGGGCTCCTGCCTGCAGTTATATAAAGAGTTCCGCAGCTATCCCGTCTGCAAACAGGCGTCCTGCTTTAGTGAGCCGAAGGGTGTCTCCTACCCTTTCCATCTGTTGTGCAGCCATAAAGGGCTGGCTATTTGTGACCAGGTGTGTTGCCAGTGGGGTACCAAATTTCTCTGCCACCCACTCCAGGTTGCAGCCGGTGGAGGTGCGTAGCGCCGTCATAATGTACTCGTTGAATTGCATGGCGGTTGTCAGCGATTCCAGTTCAAAAGGAACTTTTCCGTTCTGAATACTTTGTATGTATTGGGTGTTGTTGGCAATATTCCATTGCCGGGAATGCCCGTTAAAGGAATGTGCAGACGGGCCTAAGCCCAGGTAAGATTTCCCCTGCCAGTAGCTGCTGTTATGTTTCGAATGCCAGCCAGGCAATGCAAAGTTGGATATTTCATAATGCTCATAGCCGGCAGCACCCAGCATATCCATGAGCATTTCAAAATGGTACGCTGCTTTATCGGGATCTGTAGCGGCCATCTTCTTTTTCTTAATAAAATGATCGAGGGCGGTACCTGGTTCCACAGTAAGGGCATAACAAGATAAATGCGGAATGCCTAATGCAATCGCCTGTTCAATATTTTGTTTCCAGCCTTCATCAGTGAGGGTGGGGCCACCATAAATAAGATCAATGGTGATGTTATGGAAACCCAGGTCCTGCGCCTGTTGTACACAGTCCAGCGCCTGTTGGCTGTTGTGGGCCCGGTTCATCCAGGTGAGGTCTGCTTCATGGAATGACTGTATGCCAATACTCAGCCGGTTAATGCCGGCGGCTTTCAGCATGGAGAGCTTTTCTATGTTCAGGTCATCCGGATTGGCTTCCAGCGTTATTTCTGCGTCATCGGCTACCGGGAAGGTAGCGCGCAGGTGCAACAGTAATGCCTGTAACTCGCTGGCCTGGAGGAGGCTGGGGGTACCACCGCCAAAATAGATGGTGTGCACCGGTGCTCCGGCCAGGTAATCTTTTTGCAGCGTGATTTCCTGCAATAAACTTTCCACCATCGCTCCCTGCTTTGAAACGGAAGTGGAAAAATGAAAATTGCAGTAGTAACAAGCCTGTTTACAAAAAGGAATATGTATATAAATTCCGGACATGCGCGTTTTATAGTGGTCTGCCATTGCCGTTTTACGGGGCAACTATGGACTATTTTAATATCTTTGTTGCATCAAAATTACGTTTCAGTTTTGTTATGTGAACAGGACTACGTTAATTGCTGCTGTTTCGGGAGAGCGTGAACGGAGCGTTTATTATTGAAAAACCGATTTTAAAGTCATTGCAAAATATTTTCCTGGTGCGAAACTGGTTATTGCTGTTATTCATTTTCAGTTATTTGCCGATACTGGCGCAAACAACAGATTCCGCTGCTGTAAAGCCGCCGGTAGTAAAGAAAAAGCCGGTAATCGCCCGGACGGCTGGTGATTCCACACGTCCAAAAGTGCATACCACTTCAGCGGTAAAAAAAGATTCTGCACGGGTAAACCATACTCCCGTAGCGCCATTGACCGCATCCGTTAAAAAAGATACTACAAAGACAGCCGGGGATACCACCGGGCATAAAACCGATAGCACCGCAGTGGTGGCTGCTCCCAAGGTAAAGGTGCCATCGGCATATGATCTGTATATGAAGAAGATGGCGGCGGAAAATATCTTCCTGAAGCCCGGCAGACCAACGTTTGTAGACACCAATCCAGCGCGCCCCTACCGCAGTATGGACTGGCTGATTTACCTAATGGCTGCCGTGTTATTGGTGCTGAGCGTGATCCGTTTAATTTACCAGAAGTATTTTTCCGACCTTTTCCGCGCCTTTCTCAACCCTACGCTGAGCCAGCGACAGTTAAAAGATCAGTTATCGCAGTCGCCTTTTCCGAATATGCTGTTGAATACCTTCTTTGCTATTGTACTGGGACTGTATTTTTACCTGGTATTATACCGTCAGCAGGTATTTCCGCAGGCAGAGCCCTGGTTACTGATTCCGGGTTTAATTGTGTTGGTAGCGGTGGTATATGGATTTAAGTATATCATGCTGCGTTTCTGTGGTTGGTTATTTGGTAATAGCGAGCTGGCAGATGCTTACATTTTCATCTTGTACCTGATTAATAAGATTCTGGGGGTATTGTTGGTGCCCTTTTTGGTAATAATTGCTTTCTGTAGCCCTGAAATTGCCCGTACTTTCCTCTATATATCGTTATTTTTTATTGTATTACTCATTATATACCGGTATATTAGATCTTATTCGCTAGTTAAGCAATACCTATCTTTCAGTAAATTGCATTTTTTTCTTTACCTTTGCGCATTCGAAGTAGCGCCTGTTTTAATATTAACCAAGGTGCTGCAGAATATCTGGTTAACTGGTAATCCCTGATTATCGCCTATTGTTAACACAAGAGCAAAAAACGTATGATAAAAGGCGGGCCAAAAAAAGATTTGCAAGGTAAACAAATTCAGTCAATCCTAATTTCTCAACCTAAGCCTGAAACTGAAAAGTCACCCTATTTTGATCTGGCCAAGAAGTTCAATATCAAGTTGGATTTTTTCCCGTTCATTAGGGTGGAAGGTTTGCCAGCGAAGGAGTTTAGAAAACAGAAAATCGACATTCTTAGCTTTACAGCAGTGATTTTCACCAGTCGTAATTCGGTAGATCACTTTTTCCGTATCTGCGAAGAAATGAAGATCAAAGTGTCGCAGGACTGCAAGTATTTTTGCATTACAGAAGCGGTAGCATTGTACCTGCAGAAATTCATTCTCTACCGTAAGCGGAAGGTATTTTATGGAGCAGACGGTTCTACCAAAGGTGTGCTGGAAGTAATGAACAAGCACAGGGATAATGAAAAATTCCTGTTTCCCAGTTCCGATAGCCAGAAGAAAGACATTGAGGAGTGGTTAAAAGCCAACAAGTGTGAGTATGCTACTGCTACCCTTTATAAAACGGTTTCTACGGATGTAAAGGAAGTATTGGCGGCTACAGCTTACGACATGATCGTATTTTTCAGCCCATCAGGTGTGAAATCATTGTTTGAAAACATGCCGGAGTTTGAGCAGAATGGTACCCATATCGGTGCCTTCGGACCCACTACCTCCGCTGCCGTTGAAGAAGCAGGATTGAGACTGGATGTAAAAGCACCACTGCCGCAAGCGCCATCCATGGCCGCTGCATTGGAACAGTACCTTACTACATTAACAAAAAAGTAGCAGTATTTTCTGCATAAAATAAAGCAGGGATGACCATGTGGTCATCCCTGCTTTATTTTAGCGGTTAGCCATTAGCTTTTAGCAAAATGCAGCGGAGACCCACATAATATTATCTTCGCTGCATTTTGCTAAAAGCTAAAAGCTAATGGCTAACTGCTAAAAAAATATTTCTTTGTAATCCTGAAAAAATAAATTTCTTTGTAAGAGATTATTTTATCAATCAGTTATCGCGTATCGGAATCCATGAACAAGCTTATCAGTGAAACCAGTCCGTATTTGTTGCAGCATGCACATAATCCTGTTAATTGGTATCCATGGGGAGAAGAGGCCCTGCAACGTGCTTTGCAGGAGGATAAGCCCATCCTGGTAAGTATTGGCTATGCGGCTTGTCACTGGTGCCATGTAATGGAGCGGGAGAGTTTTGAGAACGCCGCTACCGCCGCCATCATGAATGAGCACTTCATCAATATTAAAATAGACCGGGAAGAAAGGCCGGACCTGGACCACATTTATATGGATGCCGTACAGGCAATGACGGGTGCTGGTGGCTGGCCATTGAACGTTTTTCTTACACCAGAGAAAAAGCCTTTTTATGGTGGCACCTATTTCCCGCCAACACAGGCCTATAACCGTCCTTCCTGGACCGATGTGCTGCTTTCTATTGCTGAGGCTTTTCAACAGAAACGGGAGGAAATAGAATCACAGGCCGATAACCTGGTGCAGCATATTAGTCAATCGGCACAGATTGGCCTGCAACCTGGGTTTGCATTGAATATTCCCCACGAAGAATTATTTACCAAAGCGCAGTGCGACAGCATCTGTGAAAATATACTCAAACAGGCAGATACCACCTGGGGCGGCTTTGGGCGGGCGCCTAAATTCCCCCAAACCTTTACAATTGCTTATTTATTGCGTTACCATCATGCCTGGCATCATCCGGCAGCCTTGCAACAGGCGTTACTATCACTTGATAAAATGTTGCAGGGAGGCCTTTATGACCAACTGGGTGGCGGTTTTGCCCGCTATTCCACAGACGAAAAATGGCTGGCACCGCATTTTGAGAAGATGTTGTACGACAATGCCCTGCTGATAGATGTGCTCTGTGATGCGTATCAGTTGACGCGTAACAACGTATATGCACAAACGATAAAGGATACACTGACTTACATCGACCGGGAAATGACGGCTCCGGAGGGAGGTTTTTATGCCGCGCTGGATGCGGATTCGGAAGGCGTGGAAGGTAAATTCTATACCTGGAGCAAGGCGGAAATACATCATATACTGGGAGAACAGGCCAAACCTTTCTGTGAGTATTATGATGTAAGTGATCATGGGAACTGGGAAGAAACAAATATATTGTGGGTAAAACAGCCACTGGTACAGTTTGCGGCAGAGAAAGGCTATGATGCTGATATATTGGGGGCTATGTTGCAGGGCTGCCGTGAAAAGCTGCTGGCAGTACGGGCAAACAGGATCCGCCCGGGATTGGATGATAAAATTTTGCTGGGATGGAATGCCATGATGGTACATGCCTGCTGTAAAGCTTATGCGGCGCTGGGAATAGAAGCCTACCGGGAGATGGCCATCCGCAATATGGATTTTTGTTTGGCAAACTTCCGCCAAACAGCCGATAGTTGGGCTTTTTATCATACCTGGAAGCAACAGGAAGCTAAGTATCCTGCCTTCCTCGATGATTATGCCTGTTTGATTCAGGCATTGATTGCCCTGCAGGAAGTAACAGGCAATACTACTTATTTGTACCAGGCACGGGATATTGCCACTTTTGTGACGGTGCATTTCAGTGATGAAAATCAACTTTTCTTCTACTATACTATTGAGGGCCAGGAAGATGTGATTGTACGTAAAAAGGAGATTTACGATGGGGCGGTGCCCAGTGGCAATGCGGTGATGATGCAAAACCTTTGGTACCTTTCGGTTGTTTTTGATCATAAGCTATGGGCTAACAGGTGTACAGGCGCTGTTTCTGGTCTTTCGCAAACAGTAGTTCGTTACCCTACTTCCTTTGGCGTGTGGGCGAGCCAGTTATTACAGTTTGTAAAAGGGACCCCGGAGCTGGCAGTGGTAGGAAAAGATTTTAAGGAGAAGATGCAGGAAACCCAAAAATGGTTTATCCCGTATAAAATATTGCTGGGGTCAGAAAAAAATATTTCTGACATCCCGCTACTGACAGATCGGGCGCGGGAAAATGACACTTTGATATACTTATGTAAAGATTATCATTGCATTAAGCCGGTACATTATATGGAAGAAATTATTAATTTAATATAATAATTATGTAACTTGCCCCTTATAAGGGTGGCCGGCGATTCAACAAATGTTATTATGACTATATAATAAAATGTTAAAAGTAACGTTTAAACTAGTTACAGAACGGTGATGAGTGGGATTGAAAAAGTTGTATAAAAAGTCACTACGGATTAAAATTAATTATTACATTTGCTATCTTTCATATAAACAAAGCGGGTGAAATATGAGAAATGTGTTCCCTTGTATACAGGCAAATCGCACCAGGCTGGTTAATAGAAAAAACATATTCTGATGAAAGCTACCCTTATGAAGCTTAACTATGTAAAAGGTCTGTTGGCAGTTTTGCTGGTTTCCCTGCTGGCCAGCTGTGGCGGTAGTAAAACCCCTAAAAATGCACAAGGGCAATTGATCGGCGTGAGTCCGAGACCAAAGTACACTCCCCCTGTACCTTACGGCATGGTATACATTCCTGCCGGAACTTTTCACATGGGTCCCAGTGATGAGGACGTAAACTATGCATTTACGGCGCGTAACAAGGCGATTTCCATTTCCGGCTTCTATATGGATGCCACGGAAATTACCAATAACGAGTATCGCCAGTTTGTGCAGTGGGTACAAGACTCCATCGCTCACATCCTGCTGGGCCATGTAAAATCTGATGATGGTCATGATATCATTGACTGGAAGCAGAAGATTGTCTGGAAAGATAAAGCCACCTGGGAGAAACTGGATGCGATGGTGTATTCCGAAGCAGACAGGTTGTATGGCCGTAAAGATATTGACGTGGGTAAACTGATTTACCACCAGGAAACTTTCAACTGGGATAAAGCCAAGCTGAGAGAGAATATTGGTAAACCCCGTTCTACCTTCATTGTAAAAAAAGATGTGCCCATCTATCCGGATACACTTTGCTGGATCAGAGACTTCTCTTATGCCTATAACGAGCCAATGACACGTATGTACTTCTGGCACCCGGCATTTGATAACTATCCGGTAGTAGGTGTAAACTGGCACCAGGCAACGGCTTTCTGCGAATGGAGAAGTAAATTCTGGGAAGATTACCGCCTCAGCAAGAAGCTGTTTACGGAAGATAAATTCCAGCTACCTTCTGAAGCACAGTGGGAATATGCTGCCCGCGGCGGAAGAGAACAAACACCTTACCCTTGGGGAGGTTACTATATCCGCAACAAAAAAGGATGTTTACTCGCCAACTTCAAACCTGGTCGTGGTAACTATCCGGAAGATGGTGGATTTTACACTGTACGTGCAGATGCCTACTGGCCTAACGATTACGGATTATACAATATGTCCGGTAACGTAGCTGAGTGGACCGCAGATATCTTCTACGAAAATGCCTACTCATTCACTTCCGATATGAACCCTTATCTGAGAATGGATGTACCAGATGATGCGCCACTGAAAATGAAGCGTAAAGCTATCAGGGGTGGATCCTGGAAAGACGTAGGTTATTTCCTCCAAACCGGAACCAGAACATATGAATATCAGGATAGTGCTAAATCTTATGTAGGTTTCAGATGTACCATTGCCCTGAGCAGAAGAGCGAAGCACAGATAGTAGAACCAAATTTGTAATAGCCTGTATTTAATAACTACCAAAGACAACCTTTTGTATTATGTACACTATTATTAGCAAATCAGTGAGAATTAACTATTCCATACAGACTTTAACTATTAACACTTTAACCAGTAAATTTTAACCTATGGCTATGAATCCTAACAAAGCTAAATGGCTGAACTTTTTCGTATGTATTGCGGCTTCCGTGGTAATTATCGGAGCGTTATTTAAACTGCAACACTGGCGGGGAGCTGATATTGCTTTGATCTTAGGTTTGAGCACAGAAGCGCTGATCTTCTTCGTATACGCTTTCGTGCCTGATTCCAGTGCTTCTCATCCTGAAGGACAAGTGGTGGCAGTTGCCGGCAGTCCTGCAGTAGCTGGCCTGGATAAAATGCTCCAGGAAGCAGACATCACTCCTGCTAACCTGCAACGTTTGAGCGAAAACTTCCAGAAACTGGGTACTACTGTTGACAAAATGAGAGACATCAGCGATGTAGTAGCAGCAACCGGAGATTACACACAAAAAACAAGAGAAGCTGCCAGCGCTATTGGTAATGTAGCTAACGCTTACACTACTGCTGCTGCTGCCGTATCTTCTTTCAACAGTGCATCAGAATCTACCAAAGAATTCCATGTACAGATGCAGGGCATGACTAAAAATCTAGCTTCCCTCAATGCTATCTACGAACTGGAACTCCAGGACACTAACAACCACCTGAAAGCAATGAACTCATTCTACAGCAACCTGCAGAATGCTTCTTCCGCTATGAGTGGCAGCATTGAAGATGCTAAGAAAACTCAGGAACAAATTTCCCTGCTCGCTAAAAACCTCAGCAACCTGAACTCTATCTATGGTAACATGCTGAGCGCTATGCACGGAGGAAGATAAGGTATCGCTAATAGTTTCGAATTAACACTTATTATTAAATCTGAAAACAAACTATGGCACTACCTAAAGATCCTAGGCAGAAGATGATCAACATCATGTACCTGGTCTTGACGGCCATGCTCGCGTTGAACGTCTCTGCTGAAATATTGAACGCATTTAGTATCGTAAATAACTCAATCAATACCTCCAATAAAACGGTAACAGATAAAAACGATTTCATTTACTCACAGTTTGATGCGCAAATGAAGGATAATGCTGCGAAAACAGCACCTTATAAAGCCAAAGCAGAGGAAGTAAAGAAATTGTCTGCCGGCATGTTTGAGTATGTACAGTCCCTGAAAGAAACCATTATCACTGAAAGCGGTGGTAAAGATGAACACGGTGAAATCAAGGATAAAGCTGGTCTGGATGCCCCTACAAGGGTAATGGAGAACAACAAAAAAGGACCTGAATTAGAAAGCAAGCTGAAAGAGCTGCGTGAAAAATTCCTCTCCTATATTGACGATCCTAAAAAGAAAGAACAAATTGAAAAAACTTTACCACTGAAAATAGAAGTAGGTAAATCCTATGATGATCACGCTGGTGGTCCTAAATCATGGACAACCTACCACTTCAACATGGTACCTACCATTGCAGCTGTAACCATCCTGGGTAAATTCCAGAATGATATCAAAAACTCAGAATCTGCCGTGATTGATTACCTGTTCAGTCGTATCGATGCACAAAATTTCAAATTTGATAAAGTAAAGCCTTTCATTTCACTGAATTCCAAAAATCTGATGGAAGGACAAACCTTAACTGCTAACATCGCAATAGGCGCTTACAGCAGTACGGTGAATCCAACCATTGTTGTAAATGGTCAAACCATTGAAGCACACGAAGGTTTAGGAACTGTGAATATTCCTGCTTCCGGGCTTGGTGAAAAATCCATCTCCGGTACTATTACCTTACCTAATCCTACAGGTGGCGCACCTGTGTCCTATCCCTTTACAGAAACTTATAATGTAGGTGCTTCAACCACCTCCATCTCTGCCGACAAAATGAACGTACTGTATATCGGCCTGCAGAACCCAATTTCAATTTCTGCCGCCGGTGTACCTGCTGAACAAGTATCTGCCTCCATTAGTGGTGGTAACATGACTAAACGCGGTTCAGGTGAATATATCGTTACTGTAAGCCAGCCAGGTAAGGCAGTGATCAACGTAGTTGCTAACATCGATGGTAAAACCAAATCATTGGGTCAGAAAGAATTCCGTGTAAAACGTGTTCCGGATCCAATCCTGAAAGTAGGTGTTAACAAAGGCGGTAGCATGAAAGCAGCTGACTTTAAAGTACAGGGCGGTTTACGCGCTGACCTGGAAGACTTCGAATTTGAAGGTGTAAAATATGAGGTAGTTGGTTACCGTGTTGGTATCTCTGCAAAAGGCAAAGAATACCAGGAAGGCGATGCTACTTCCGCTTATTTCCCAGGCAATGTAGCGGCATCTATCCGCTCCCTGCGCCCAGGTGATGAAGTGTTTTTTGAAAACGTGAAAGTGAAAGGCCCAGACAACATCGTTCGTTCTATGCCGAGCACTATATTTAAATTAAACTAACGGTCAATTAATTACTGAATTATGCGAGCAGTAATATTTAACAGAATAGGTTGGTGCACTCTTTTGCTGGTAATGCTGGCATCAGCTGCAGATGCGCAAAGACGTGGTGGTACAACCCGCCGCAGAACTGCTAACACAGCTACGGCTACACCAGATGCTTCAGTAGTAAACCCGGCAACCGGGAATGCTGTCACACCTCCATCTGCTCCCCCTGCTTCTCAACGCCCGGACGGTATCACCAGTCCGCTGGTAGACACTCCCCGCAAATCATTACGTATTGATGGTGTGGTGGAAAGAAACCTGGCAAGAGAACGTACGCCAATCGCCTACGACTACATCCGCGAGGATGACAGGTTCTGGGAAAAGCGTATCTGGCAGGTAATTGATATCAGGGAGAAAATCAATCTTCCTTTTCAATACAACGTGGAAGATGAAAGTGGTACCAATCAGCTGTTCATAAATATTCTGCTGGACGCAATCAAGAATAAAGAGATAGAAGCTTTCAGCGCTATCGACGACCGCTTTACCACCATAATGCCCTACTCCGAAATCCAGAATAAACTCAGCGGGGAAGAAAGAACCGTACGTAGTATAGATCCGGTAACCGGCGAAGAAAAAATGGTGACTACCCGCGATGACTTCGATCCTCGTACCATCAAACAGTACAAAATCAAAGAAGTATGGGTATTCGACAAAGAAGCTTCTGCCCTGAAAGTTCGCATACTGGGTATTGCTCCTATGGTATCCCGTGTAAATGAAGACGGCTCTATCCGTGCCTCCATTCCTTTATTCTGGGTATATTATCCTGATTGCCGCGGTATCCTGGCTAAACACGACGTGTATAACCAGAACAACGATGCATCCACTATCAGCTGGGAAGACCTTTTTGAAATGCGCTTCTTCGGTAGCTACATAGTGAAGGAAAATAATACCTACAACCGCGAAATCAAGGATTACATTAAAGACGGTGTTATGCGCCTCCTCGAAGGACAAGCCATTCACGACCGTATCTTTAATAAAGAGCAGGACTTGTGGCAATACTAGCATAAAGCCTAAAGCCTAAAGCCTAAAGCATAAAGCATAAAGCATAAAGCGATTATAGCGAATGATAAAAGCGAGTATCAAATTACTCATCCGCTTTTATCATTCGCTATAATCGCTTTATGCTTTATCCTTTATGCTTTCAGCTCTTTTTTCTTATCTTTCTTTCCGTATGCAGTACCTCGAGTCACTTCGTAAAACCGTTTTTCAGATGATGCCGCTCCCCGACCGCGAATGGGAGGCATTCGAAGCAGTATGGACACCAGTGCAGTATAAACGAAAAGAAGTGCTGACCGTAGCCGGCGAAGTAGAAAAATATCTCTACTTCGTTATCTCAGGGGTACAAAGAATTTTTTGCCTGGATGATGATAAAGAAGCCACCCTCCTCTTTTCTTATACCGGCTCCTTTTCTGGTGTAATGGATTCCTTTCAGTTACAACGCCCCTCTCCCTGGTACCTGGAAACACTTACCCAAAGTGAACTGCTGCGCATGAACTACGCCGACTTTAACCGCCTGACACTCGAATACCCGCTGATAGAAAGATGGGCAAGGATAGGAACAGTAGGGGCATTGTCTGGTGTAATAGAACGCCACCGGGAGCTGTTGTCTTTCACCGCGGAACAAAAATTCAGGAAACTGCTCACCCGCAGCCCCCAGGTATTACAACTGATCCCACATAAATACCTCGCCTCTTACCTGGGCATAGATCCGGCAACCTTCAGCAAATTGCTGAGTACTGTGAAATTATAAAATGTTGATCTGCACAAAGATTTTTCAACGGCTGTTGGTCTAGCTTTGCAATAAATATGGATGACATGGAGGCCGTTAACAGTATTGAATTGCTGCATAGTTTGCGCAAACAGATCGTAGAGGGGTATGATAAGGTGGTGCATCGTTTCGGTGAGCAGGCAGATAATATATTGCAACAACCGCCTGCACCTGGCAAATGGAGTGCTGTGCAATGCCTGGAGCACCTGAATAGCTATGGCAGGTTCTATCTTCCGGCACTGGAAAAAGCTATTATCACGGCAACACAAAAAAACAGCCAGCCAGCAACATTATTCAAAAGCAGCTGGCTGGGCGCCTGGTTCACCCGCCTGATGCAGCCTTCGGCAGACGGACAACTGCGTTCCAGGATGAAATCTCCCAAAGATCATGTGCCGGTATCACAACCGGCTGTAACCATGGTGTTGAAAGAGTTTATGGAACAACAACTGCAAATGGAAGCATTACTTATCCGCGCAGAAAAAATAAATATCCGGCAGGCCAGGGTAACTACTTCCCTCTCCCGCTTTATTAAATTGTCTGTAGGAGATACCTTCGGGTTCCTGACCGCGCATATCAACCGCCACTTGCTGCAGGCAGAAAATGCCATAGCAGTAAGTGTACCACCGTTAACCAAAGTCGTATAGTACTAGCTGTTATGAAAATGATTCCAGATCAGTTTGGCTTTGGCGGCACCTACTTCTTTCTCCAGGTCTTCCTGCGACAATAACTTTATTTTGGCCACAGACCGGAAGGTTTTCAGTAATTGTGTAGCGGTGTTTTCTCCAATCCCTTTAATACTTTCCAGTTCATTTTTGAAAGTACCCTTGCTTCGTTTCTGCCGGTGAAAAGTAATCCCGAAGCGGTGTACCTCATCCCGCACCCGGCGTATGAGTTTGAGGCTTTCACTATTGTAGGGTAATTTGATACTTTGAGAATCTCCGGGGAAAAATATTTCTTCTTCATTTTTAGCTAACCCCACTACGGTCATGCTACCGATGAGGTTCAGCTCGCGAATGCTTTCCATAGCAGAACCGAGCTGGCCTTTACCGCCGTCAATGATCACCAGCTGTGGCAACGGCTGTTGCTCTGCTAACAGGCGATTATATCGCCGGAAAACCACCTCTTTCATAGAGGCAAAGTCGTTGATTCCTTCTACGGTTTTAATATTGAAATGCCGGTAATCTTTATTGGAGGCTACGCCATTTTTGAACACTACGCAGGCAGCTACCGGATAGCTTCCCTGGAAGTTGGAGTTATCAAAGCATTCAATGTGTTCCGGTAATACCGGTAATTCGAGATCTGCCTGCAGCTGGTATAATACCTGCTTTCTTTCCATATCAGTTTTGCCTTCCAGGTGCAGTATCTTCTTGCGGTATAGATCTTCTTTGAAGTAGTTGACATTTTTTTCAGAAAGCTCCAGCAATTTCTTTTTATCACCGCCTTTCGGAACGGTCACGGTAACGCTGCTTTCAGGGTATTCTACCGGAAGTGGAACTACTATTTCGTTAGTAATACTTTTGAATACTTCGCGGAGATAGGCAATGGCATAGGCCAACACTTCTTCATCACTTTCTTCCAGTTGTTTTTCGAGCGTTACTGTTTTGGTATCTGCAATGGTACCATTCATAATGCGCAGGTAGTTTACATAGGCGTGGTTGCCTTCACTGATAATGGAAAATACATCCACATTTCCCATGCGGTTATTTACAATGGTAGATTTGGCAGAATAGTCTTCGAGGCTGGCAATTTTTTTACGCATAATTTCCGCTTTCTCGAATTCCATTTTGGACACGTGTTCCAGCATCTGTTCTTTAAACAGGTTTACTACCGGTGTAAGATTGCCTTTCAATACATTTTTTACCTGCTGTAATCCTTCGCGGTAGTCTTCCTGTGTTTGCAGGCCTTCACAGGGGCCTTTGCAATTGCCCAGGTGATATTCAAGACATACTTTGAACTTCCCTTTTCGTATATTCTCTTCCGTTAAATTGAGATTGCAGGTGCGTAAGGGGATGTTGTATTTAATCACGTCCAGGATTTCCCGTACCCTGCCCACGGAGGTAAAAGGGCCTAGGTAGTCGGAACCATCTTTGACCACATTCCTGGTAAAAAATACGCGGGGGAAGGATTCGTGTTTAATAACGATATATGGATAGGTTTTATCATCCTTCAGGTTGATGTTGTATTTAGGCCTGAATTGCTTGATAAGGGAGTTTTCCAGCAGAAAGGCATCCTGTTCTGAGTTAACGATGGTAAACTCAATATGATGGATGTGTTCCACCAGTTTGCGGGTTTTGTAGCTATCATGATTTTTTACAAAATAAGAGCTGACCCGCTTACGCAAACTTTTGGCTTTCCCTACATATAGGAGGGTGCCAGATTCATCGTAGTATTTATAAATACCTGCATCTACAGGTATGGTATGTGATATTTTCTGAAACTCCGGTGCGGTCATGTTTACATCCCTTTTTTAGGTGCCATCATTACGTTTATTTCCAGTTCTTTGGGTGTCAGGAAGGCTATTTTTTGATAGGTAGTCATCCGAACTTGCCTGTTTTGCTGGTAGAGTAAATCCTGTCTGAATTCGTATACCAGGTTGCTGGTGTAGGAGTGAATGCTTACCTGTTGTATGTTGCCTTGTTTGTCCAGTTCCATAGTTACTTCAGAAGGGTTGGTTTGTTTCCCTTTTGATTTATAGATCACCGATTTCCGGCCGGAAAAAGGGTCGTATAAGCTGGAAGTATCATATTCATCCCGGAGGGAAGGTTTGTTCAGGTCTATATCTGCAAATGGCTTCAGCAGGTCGTGTATGGTGGCACTATCGCTGGCAGACATACTGGTCGTATCTTTTTTGCCATTGAGTATCACGGTTTTGAATAAGGTGAGATCATTATTACGGATATGTGCATTTTCCTGGCTGAAGTAGGTTGGCAGTGGAGCAAACTTATCCTGAGCCGGTCCTTTTGATGGGTTATTTGCCTGGTTACAGGCGATGAAGCCAATGATGGTAAATAGCGCCATTACTTGCGGGTATATTCTCATGCTGCAAAATTAATACTTAAATGTGGGTCATAAAAAATGCGCCGTAAAAACGGCGCATCGATGCATGAGCAAATCTGTCGAGAGCACTAAAAATATGTAAATCAGCTGTTTGGGCTGATATTTTTCGTGGGTAACGTCTATTAAACGGGGGCCAGTTGCGAAATGTTACAGGCACTTCCAAATAAATTGGAAAAAGCAAAAAGCAGAAAGCAAAAAGCTATTAGCGCGAATGATGGAAGCGAATAAGTAATTAATACTCGCTTTTGTCATTCGCGCTAATAGCTTTTTGCTTTCCGCTTTCTGCTACACGAGCAGGTTGCCAGTCATTTCTTTAGGAATGGGCAGTCCCATGAAATGAAGGATAGTAGGGGCAATATCGCCCAGTTTACCATCTTTCACGGGGCCTCTGAAATCTTTATTGATGATAAAGAATGGTACCAGGTTCAGGGAGTGGGCAGTATTGGGAGAGCCATCTGCATTGATCATAAAGTCGGCGTTACCATGATCTGCTGTGAGGAAAACGGTATAGTCGCTGGCCAGGGCGGCAGTAACTACGCGTTCTACGCAGTGATCTACGGTTTCTACGGCTTTCACTACGGCTTCGAATACACCGGTATGGCCTACCATGTCGGCATTGGCGAAGTTGAGGACTACGAAGTCGGCTGATTTTTGTTGCAGTTCAGGTACAATCAGGTCAGCCAGTTCGTTTGCACTCATTTCTGGTTTCAGGTCGTAGGTAGCTACTTTTGGAGAGGCGGCCATCAGTCTGCGTTCACCTTCAAATTCTGTTTCACGGCCACCGGAGAAGAAGAAAGATACGTGCGGGTATTTTTCAGTTTCTGCGATACGGATTTGTGTGCAGCCATCTTTCGCCAACACTTCACCGAGTGTCATGTTGAGATTATCGTTTTCGAAAATGACATGTACGTTTTTGTAGGTACGGTCATAGTCGGTCATGGTAGTATAGTAGATATTCAGTGGTTGCATACCGAAATCAGGGAATGCTTCCTGTGTGAGTACCTGTGATATTTCGCGGCAACGGTCTGTACGGAAGTTGAAGCAAAGTACAGCATCACCCTCCTGGATAGTAGCGATAGGCTGTTGTTGCGCATCGGTTACTACTATTGGCTTAATGAATTCGTCGGTTACGCCTTCTGCATAGGAAGCTTTTACGGCGGTTAAAACATCCTGGGTAGGCGTGCCGGTACCGTGTACCATGGCGTCGTAAGCCAGTTTTACGCGTTCCCAGCGTTTATCGCGGTCCATGGCGTAGTAGCGGCCGGTTACGGAGGCTATTTTGCCGGTGGATGTTGCCAGGTGGGCAGAGAGGTCTTCCAGGAAGCCTAATCCGCTTTTAGGGTCAGTATCGCGTCCGTCGGTAAAGGCGTGGATATATACTTTTTCCAGGCCATTTGCTTTGGCGATATCGGTTAATGCTTTCAGGTGTTGGATGTGAGAGTGTACACCACCGTCGCTTACCAGCCCAATCAGGTGCAGGGCTTTACCATTGTTTTTAGCGTGTGCCAGGGTATCCAGTAAAATAGAATTGGCAGCCAGTTCGCCGTCTCTGATGGCAACGTTGATGCGTTGCAGCTCCTGGTAAACGATTCTGCCGGCGCCGATGTTCAGGTGGCCTACTTCAGAATTACCCATTTGTCCGTCAGGTAAGCCTACGGCTTCTCCGCAGGTAATGAGATGACTGTGCGGGTATTGCTTATATAAACTGCTTACAAAAGGCGTTTTTGCGTGTGCAATGGCATCGGCGTCAGGCACTTTACCTTCGCCCCATCCGTCCATAATTACGAGAATGGCTCTTTTCTTTTCCATATCCTATCTGGTTATAGTTTAATGTAAATTCACTCAGGCGGTGAAAGTACTTATAAAGGGTTTAAATATTTTGCAAAAATAACGCTTATCAAAAAATTAACGGGGAAGACATTCGTTCGTCAAATTTTATAGTTTATTTATTCGAAAATAAATACATATTATCTTACTGTTATTACTTAGCCCTTCATAGCTACCACTATAATGTGATTTTGTTGATTTGCAGCCTGTTTGGCATAGTTTTCGCTTTTAATTTGAGTTAGAAAAATCACATTTTTAATAAAATAACTGACAATGAAGAAGCTATTGATTGTGCTGGGGATTATGTTGTTGGGAGGTGTTTTTACCACGCTTACACTGTCGGCCAGGTCAATTAATATCACCGTTGCCGGCCCATTTGATGATGTAGTGGCGGCATTAAAGCAAGGCGATGTGAATGGCTTATCCCGTTACCTCGACAATACTGTAGAGATCAATATTTCAGGAAAATCGAATTCCTATAGTAAAGCACAGGCAGAAATAATTTTAAAGGACTTCTTATCAAAAAACCAGGTGAAGTCATTTGAACTGGTACACCAGGGGGGCGATAATTCCCGCTTTGGTATTGGTAATATGGTTACAGGAAACGGTACTTTCAGGGTATCTTTTTTCCTGCAAAAGAAAGGTGGTAGTATGGTATTAAATGAATTAAGGTTTGAAAGCAAATAAAAATACCAGTATAAATTAGTTGAAAAACCCCGGTGCCCCGCAATTTATTGCGGGGCACTTTTTATTTTTGAGCTATCTTTCACGTGATAATTACGAATTATGTTAGATGAAGCAGCATTGAATGCGTTTATCAGAAGCGCATTGGCAGAAGATATAGGAAGCGGAGATCACTCCACCATGGCTTGTATTCCGCCTACCGCCAAAGGGAAGGCTGTACTCAAGATTAAGGAAGATGGTATCCTGGCCGGCATGGAAGTAGCCGAAGCCATTTTTAAATGGCTGGATATGTACACCGTATTCACGCCCCATAAGAAAGATGGCGAGGCCATGAAAGCAGGCGAAATAGCATTTGAAGTGGATGCCGCCGTGCATACCCTGCTCATGGGCGAACGACTGGTGCTGAACTGCATGCAGCGAATGAGTGGTATTGCCACCTTAACACATCAATATGTTGAAAAACTGAAAGGATACCATACCAGGATACTAGATACCCGCAAAACAACTCCCAACTTCCGGATGCTGGAAAAAGAAGCAGTTCGTATAGGCGGTGGCGTTAATCACCGGATGGGATTGTATGATATGGTTATGCTGAAAGATAATCACATCGATTTTTCCGGTGGCATCACCGCCGCCATCACCAATACAGTAGCCTATTTGAAAGCACGTAGCCTCCCCCTGAAAATTGAAGTGGAAACGCGTAACCTGGAAGATGTGAAAGAAGTATTGGCAGTAGGGCAGGTAGATCGTATCATGCTCGACAACTTTACCCCTGCAGATATTGTGAAGGCACTGGAGTTGATCAACGGACGGTTTGAAACAGAAGCATCAGGTGGCATTACCATGGATACCCTGGAAGCATATGCGAAAACAGGCGTGGATTATATTTCTGTGGGCGCTATTATACACCATGCCGTGAGCCTGGATTTGAGCCTGAAGGCCATTATCCTTTAAAACAGTTTTTTTGAAGAAGATATTATTTATCATCAACCGCAAAGCGGGTACTGATCGGGAGAAGCGATTGGAACATGCCATCAGCAAACATTTTCCGGCTGATCAGTATGAAGTGAGCACTGCCTACCTGGCTTATCTTGGTCATGGAGCCGATCTTGCCAGGGAAGCTGTTAAAAATGGCGTACACACCGTGGTAGCCGTTGGCGGCGATGGCTCTATCAACGAAATTTCACAAGGGCTGATTGGCAGCAATACCGCGATGGCGATATTACCATTGGGTAGCGGAAATGGACTGGCCCGCGCCCTGAAAATTCCGTTGAATATTGACAAAGCATTGCAACTGATTGTTAACAATAAGCAACGCCCCATTGATGTGGGTTATGCGAATGAACACCTCTTCCTCAGTAATACAGGCGTTGGTTTCGATGCATTGATTTCAGAACAGTTCAGGCATAATACCAGGCGTGGATTATCAGGCTACGCCAAACTGGTGCTGAAAAGTTTTAACAGCTACGATCCTGCAGAATATACCATCGACATCGATGGGCAAACTTTCCAAACCAAAGCATTTCTGCTCACAGTTGCCAATGGCAACCAGTTTGGATATGAGTTTAAACTCGCTCCCAAGGCGAGTGTGTTCGACGGACAACTGGACCTTTGCATTATGCCGCCGGTAGGCATTCTTAGCCTGTTGCCGGTAAGCATTTTTTCGCTGATGGGTAACATAGATCAAACACGTTATATCAGGCATTATACAGGTAAGGATATCACTATCCGCAGTAATGCACTGCAATATCTACAGGTAGATGGCGATGCCGTGCCGCTCACTGAAAAGGGGATGGTACGCATACGGATACAGTCACAGGCACTTAATGTAGTGGTAAACGAATAACCTTTAAATATTTTAGAGAGATGTCGAAAAAGAAAAATACACCAGGTAGTGGAATCGTATATTCCACTGATCCTAACTTCTCCTTCGAATCAACACCGGAAGAAGCCGCCGAAACACTGGCGCCGGCAGAACAAATTTTGAGAGTAGTACTCGATAAAAAACAGCGCGCCGGAAAAGTAGTGACCCTGGTTACCGGCTTTGTTGGTAAAGAAGAAGATATTGAGAAATTGGGAAAAGAGCTTAAAACCAAATGTGGTACCGGCGGTAGTGTTAAAGACGGTGAAATACTGATACAGGGCGACTACAAAGAAAAAATAATCAAGTGGTTGCTGGATTGGGGTTATAAGAGAACCAAGTAACTACAAGCATAAAGGCGAAAGCATAAAACTATTATAGCGAATGATCAGCGCGGATTTTTCTTACGCTTAATCATTCGCTATAATAGTTTTATGCTTTCCGCTTTTTGCCTTATGCTTTCTACTATCTGTTCACCATCTTCATGCCACCCTCTGTATAGCGGGCGCCGGCTACCGTATGCTGATGGAGGATATGATCAATGGTGGCAAGATCTGCGGCTGATAAGGTAGTATCTGCTGCGGCTGCATTTTCCAGTAAATATTTTCTGCGTTTGGTGCCTGGAATGGGAATAATATCTTCTCCCTGTGCCAATAACCAGGCCAGTGATAATTGCGCTGCTGTAATACCTTTTTCTTTTGCGAAGGCAGCCAGGGCTGTTGTCATTTGAAGATTTTGTTCAAAATTACCTTCCTGAAAGCGGGGTAAACCTCGGCGAAAATCGTCGCTGCTTAATGAGTCTGCACTACTGAGCGCGCCGGTGGTAAGGCCCCTGCCCAATGGGCTGTAGGCCACCAGGCTAATGCCTAATGCACGGGTAGTGGCTAAGATTTCCGCTTCTATATCGCGGGTAAACAGGGAGTACTCTGTTTGCACAGCGGCAATCGGGTGCACGGCATATGCTCTTTTAATGGAGTCTACACCTGCTTCTGATAAGCCAAGATAGCGCACCTTGCCTTCTTTTACCAGGTCGGCCATAGCGCCTACGGTGTCTTCAACGGGTACTGTATCGTCTATACGGTGGGTATAATAGAGGTCAATCACATCTACCCCTAATCTTTTTAAACTGGCGTCGCAGGCTGCTTTCAGGTATTTGGGAGAGCCATCAAAAAAACGGGTTCCGTCTTCTTTATACCTGAATCCAAATTTGGTAGCCAGGAAAATTTTATTTCTCTTAGTTGCTAATATTTTTGAAAGAAGAATTTCGTTGGCGCCATCCCCATACATGTCTGCGGTATCGAGGAAGTTAATACCCAGGTCCAGTGCAAGCTCCAATGTAGCGAGTGATTCTTCGTCATTGAAATCCTGGCTATTACCATATGCGAATGACATACCCATGCAACCCAGTCCAATTGCAGATACTGATTCGCCTGTCTTTCCGAGTTTTCTATAGTGCATATTGATGTAGTTTTAAAGTGATACAAAAGTACATGCAGATACAGGTTGCCCGGTTGTAGGAGGCAAAGTAATAGTTGTTAATATCAAAGCATTATTGTGCCCGGTAAATATGCGGGGATACGTTGCTATGATTTTTAAAGAAGTGCGTAAAGTTACCAGGATCTTCAAAACCAAGACACCAGGCGATTTCCGCAATTTGCCAGTCGGTGTGAATGAGCAACAAACGGGCTTCCAGCAAAATACGCTGACGTATATGTTCGCTTACCGTGCGACCAGTAGCCTGCTTTACAGAAGCATTTAAGTGATTAGGGTGTGTGTTTAATACCTGTGCAAACTCTTTGGCTGTTTTCAGTTTTACCTGGTTGTGATTGAATTCGATTGGAAACTGTTTTTCCAGTTTGTCGGTAAAACGATGTGCCAGCATCTGGGCCGCAGAAAGTTGCCGGTGAACGTGATGGGTATGGGAAGATAAGCGTTTGCCTTCCAGTAACAATAACTTCAGGTATATGAGAATTGCTTCCTGTTTGAAAGCGGCATTTTCGTTATATTCTCTCATCAGCTGCCTGAAAATGGATTGAAGGTATTCGCATTGTTCGGTGTTTAGTTTGAATACCGCCTGTGCTCCCAGTTGCAAAAGCGGATGTTGTAACAGGTTTTCCTGTGGTGATGTTTGTGCCTCAAACAAGAGATCGGTGAACAGGCAGAAATATCCTTCCTGCTCCTCTGAAGACGGGCGCCAGGTTTTTACCTCGTATGGATTGAGAAAAAGTAAAGTAGGCCCATCTATCTCATGGCGCTCCTCTCCCATGGTAAAAATACCACTGCCTTTACTGAAGAAACTTATTTTGTAGTAGTCTCTCCTGCTGGCGGTTACTTCATCTACACAAGGGAAAGCGGTTCTTGCCTGTACGGTAAAACTCCCACGTAACGGAGCTTTTGGAACTAATTCTTTGGGCGAATACAAGAGCAGGTCATCACTAAATTCAGAAATCGTTTTTAGCCCAATGGAAGCATTTTTATTTTTAGACATACTCCAAATTTAATCAATTCCGGAATAAATAAGACGTGTGCTTATACTGCCAATGTTAAGTTTTACAGGAGAAGATAACCCGTAAATCCTTGCTGCCGCTGTATGTTTTTTAAAAATGAAACTATGTTGCAATTTCATTTTTGCTGAAATAGAAAAAATTTCACAATTTGTTAACGCCTTTATCAACCAAAATCTTGTTATCATCGAGCCCTGATGATTGCTATGTAGAGCGGCCTGCCACATATGCCTTGAACAAGAACTTCTATAAATTATCAACGGAAATACATTGCTTCAACAGCAGGTATTTCCGTTTTTTTTGAGATAAGTATACATTTTTTTTGTCCCTGTTTTTATGAGCACATCTACCATTACTCCATCGCCATATCGTTCGCCCGTTTGGTTGTTATTGACTATTATTTTTGCAAAACTGGCTTTTCAGTTCGGGATATTACGTTCCTGGTATGATTTGCAAAGAGATGAATATCTCCACCTGGATATGGCAAATCATCTGTCTGCCGGATATCTTTCTGTGCCTCCATTTACTGCTATAAATTCCCTGCTGATACAGTGGCTGGGCAATGGCGTTTTCTGGGTAAGGTTTTTTCCGGCTATGTATGGTGTATGTACCATGATATTGGTTTGGAAGATAGTAGAAGTGCTGGGCGGCCGATGGTTTGCGCAGGTATTGGCTGCACTGGTATTTATTTGTTCCGGGATGAGTCGCGTGAACATTTTGTATCAGCCAAATTCTTTTGACATACTTGCCTGGACATTATTATTCTGGTTTTTCCTGCAATGGTTGCACACCCAAAAAGATAAATATTTGTTGTGGATGGGAGTAATAACAGGCATAGGTATTCTCAATAAATATAATATTATATTCCTGGTAGTAGGCCTGGTGGGCGCCTTGCTGTTATCGTCGCACCGGCAGGTATTTAAAAATAAATATTTGTACCTGGGGGCGGCCATTGCTTTGCTGATGGTATCGCCCAATATTATATGGCAGTTGCAACATGGTTTGCCGGTATTACATCATATGAAGGAGTTGGCTGAAAGTCAGTTGGTGCATGTAAACCGCATGACATTTATTAGTGATCAGTTGATTTTCTTTATCGGTGGGGCATTTATTGTTGTAGCGGCGTTTATTGGCTTGCTGTTTTACCGTCCTTTCCATTCTTACCGTATTATACTGCTGATATATGGGTTAACAATGTTATCATTTACCTATCTGCGGGCAAAAAGTTATTATTCCCTGGGGTTATACCCGGTATTGCTGGCATTTGGGAGTGTTTACTGGGAGCGGATTTTTACACATGATTGGACGCGGCATCTCCGGTGGTTGTGGGCTGCCATTATTATAGTGCCGTTTGCGTTACTGGTGAATGTGGTTTTCCCGGTAATGAAGCCTGCAGAGATCAGTGAAAAGGCAGGTAAATTCAAAGCATTGGGGCTATTGCGTTGGGAAGACGGCAAGGATCATCCTTTACCACAGGATTTCGCAGATATGTTGGGATGGCGCCAGTTGGCGGCGATGGCCTTGCAAACCTGGCAACAGGTGCCTGCGGCGGATAAACCCTATACGTTGATTATTACCAGTAATTATGGGGAGGCTGGTGCATTAAACTACTATAACAAAGGAAAGATGCCTTTGGCTGTATCATTTGATGCCGATTATGTTTTTTGGTTTCCTGAAATGGATAGTATCCGTTACATAATTAAGGTTGGGAAGCGCCCGCAGGGAGAAACGTTGAAGCTGGCCGGAAAAATTCTACAAACTGGTACGTTGCAGGATACGCTTTCCCGTGAATATGAGTATGGGGCAGATGTTTACCTGTTATCTGATTTGTCGCCCAGGCTGCCTGCACGACTGAAGCAGGTATGGCAGGAGAAGCAGGGAGAATATGAAGGAAGATCCAGGTAACATAGCCGCCACGCCTTTCGTCCGGCGTGGCGGGGTTACGACCTTACCGATTCAGGATAAATTCTACTTCTCCGAACCCCAGGGACAGGATTTCGCCATTTTTTTCCAGTTGAAGGTGTCCGTCGGGGAGTACACCCCGGATAGTACCTTCAAAAATTTTCCCGTCTTTACGGTAAAATCCAGGTTGTTGCCAGCGGAAAAGCCGGCTGGTATATTCTTGCAGAAGGGTATCATAATTGGCGGGCTGTAGTTGCCGGATTCTTTTATCCAGGAACGTGCATAATTCCCTGGCCATGTCAGTGGCTTCCCGGACTTTGCCGGTAATTTGCCGGAGAGAAACGGCATTGGGTAATTCCGGTGGGAAGGCGGCCTGGTTAATGTTGAGCCCGATACCGATAATGGCATATTGCCACATATTTCCGCGCAATACATTTTCAATCAGGATGCCTCCTGCCTTTCTGTCACGCCAATAAATGTCATTTGGCCACTTAATAACGGTTTCATCGCCGGCGTAGGTGGTAAAGAAATCGGCGGCTGCCAGTGCCACGGAAGCGCTGAGCATAAATTGCCGGGAAAGCGGCAGCATAGCCGGTTGGAGGGCAATACTGAGGGCACTGATATCGCCTGGTTGGGCTAACCATTGCTTCCCACGGGTGCCTTTCCCTGCGGTTTGGTTGCTGGTAAACCAGGCAGTTCCGGATGTCACCTGCCCTGAATTTACCTGCTCCATGGCATAGTTATTGGTGCTGTCTATTTCGTCTAATACATGAAACGGGTATCCTATCACATGAAACTTTTTTAGTCTGTATATCTGGCCCGAAAAGTAATTCATTTTATTATTTAATTAACATTTCAGGAGGCCCGCAGGTGAGATTAAACATCTTATATTACTGCTTGTTTAGTAACTTTGACAATTAAAGATTATTTTTAACAAAAACGAGATTTATTGGCACCCTTAACCGTTCTGAGCACGAGAAAAAAGGCGCAGTTACGCCTGACCAGAGAAAGTGAAATTTTTACCACCATCATAAAGGCCATACAGGATAAGAAGGGGGAAAATATCGTATCCCTGGATCTACGCCAGATTCCTGAAGCCGTGGCCGATTTCTTTATTATATGTGAAGCCAATTCAGGTACCCAGGTGAAAGCCATTGCTGATTATGTATCAGACGAGGTAGAGAAGCGTACATCAGAGGAACCATATAAGCACGAAGGATTTAGTTCACAAAACTGGGTTTTGGTGGATTATGTGAATGTTGTTGTGCATATTTTCCAACCTGAAAACCGGAAGTTCTATAATCTTGAAGAAATGTGGAGCGATGCTGATAGAATGGACCACACCGAAGACTAGACAAAACAGTTGTTTTAGAATTTAATTATTCATATTATTCTGATTGCAATAAACATCCGTAAAGGAGCGTAAGATTATGGAAAAAGGAGGCAATAACTTCAACAAGGGTTCAGAGAAATCACCTAAGAAAGGACCGAAGTTCAATATATACTGGGTATATGCCTTTATTGGCGTAGCCCTTTTGGCTATGAACATTTTTGGTGATTTTAAGACCTCAACCAAAGAAATCAGTTTCCAGGAGTTTCAGATTAATTATCTGAAACCAGGTGACGTTGATAAGCTGGTTGTAGTAAATAAAAAATATGTAGAAGTCTACATAAAACCAGACTCTTTAAAAGAGTCTAAGTTTAATGGTGTTAACAAAAGTAGGTTTGGCGGCGATAATCCCGGCCCTCATTACCGTTTTACCATAGGTAGCGAAGAGAGTTTTAAGAAAGATATTGATAAGGCACAGGAAGGTGTTCCGGTAGAAAACCAGGTGAAGATCTCTTATGATGAGCGTCAAAGCTGGTTTGAACCTATCTTCCAGTTATTATTGCCGATTATTCTCATCATTGGTTTATGGATATTGCTGATGCGAAAAATGGGTGGCCCTGCCGGTGGTAGTGGTGGTCCGGGTGGCATTTTCAATATTGGTAAATCCAAAGCGACCCTGTTCGACAAAGGTACCCGCGTAAACATCACCTTCAACGATGTTGCTGGTTTGGACGAAGCGAAGGTAGAAGTAATGGAGATCGTGGATTTTCTGAAAAATCCTAAAAAATATACTGCCCTGGGAGGTAAAATACCTAAAGGCGCGTTGCTGGTAGGTCCTCCGGGAACAGGTAAAACCCTGTTAGCGAAAGCAATGGCAGGTGAAGCACAGGTACCTTTCTTCTCTATGTCCGGTTCCGACTTTGTGGAATTGTTTGTAGGGGTAGGTGCAAGCCGCGTACGTGACTTGTTTAAACAGGCCCGTGAAAAAGCACCATGTATCATCTTCATTGATGAAATTGATGCCATTGGCCGTGCAAGAGGTAAGAATGTGATGATGAGCAACGACGAACGCGAAAACACGCTGAACCAGTTGCTGGTAGAAATGGATGGTTTCGGAACAGACAGTGGTATTATTATCCTGGCTGCCACCAACCGCCCGGATGTACTGGATAGCGCGTTGTTACGTCCAGGTCGTTTTGATCGTCAGATCTCTATCGATAAGCCAGATCTGGCCGGAAGAGAAACCATTTTTGAAGTGCATTTAAAGCCTATCAAAACTTCTCCTAACCTTGATGTAAAGAAGCTGGCTTCTATGACACCGGGTTTTGCTGGTGCGGATATCGCCAACGTATGTAACGAAGCCGCCCTGATTGCTGCCCGTAAAGGCAAAACGCAGGTTGAAATGGATGACTTCAACGATGCCATCGACCGTGTGATTGGTGGTCTGGAAAAGAAGAATAAAATCATTTCTCCGGAAGAGAAAGAAGTAATCGCTTACCATGAAGCTGGCCACGCTATCTGCGGCTGGCACCTGGAACACGCCAATCCATTGGTGAAAGTAACAATCGTTCCCCGTGGTGTAGCGGCACTTGGTTACGCACAATATCTCCCGAAAGAACAATATTTATACAATACCGAGCAATTGCTGGATGATATCTGTATGACCCTCGGCGGCCGTGCAGTAGAAGAACTGGTATTCGGTAAAATATCTACCGGCGCACAAAACGACCTGCAGGTAATTACCCGCATGGCGTATGCAATGGTAACGGTATATGGTATGAATGATAAAGTAGGTAATGTTTCTTTCTACGATCCAAACAGCGAACAATCCTTTACCAAACCTTACTCTGAAGAAACATCCAAGATGATTGATGATGAGGTAAGGAAACTGATTGCTACTGCTTACATCAGAACGAAAGACCTGCTGACCGAAAAAATGGACCAGGTGAAAGTGCTGGCAGAAGAACTGCTGAAGAAAGAAGTTTTATACCAGGCTGACCTGGAAAGATTGATCGGCAAACGTCCTTTTGACGTTCACAGAGAACATTTACTGAATAAAGAAGGTATGACTACTGATGGTGTTCATCCGTCAGATATCATCAACCCTTCTCCATCACCAGCTAATGCGTAAATAGTGATATGAAGATTTCTCCTGCTAAGGAAAATATTCTGAAGAGAGTACGGAATGCGTTAAGTCAGTCAGTACAGTTGCCCTTCCCAAATTCGGAGGGCAACTCGTCTGTTTTCAGAACCGAGAATGAGAGCCTGGAATTAAAGTTTGCAGAAGAATTTACCAAATTACAGGGGAAATTTGTTTTCTGTACAGGAAAAGGTGAACTGATGGAGAGTTTACGTGCCCTTTGTGAAAATAAAGAATGGCATAACGTATTTTGTCAGACGCCTGCCCTGCTGAAAATAATGCACCAGGAAGAATTACCTGCCCTCAACCAAGGAACTATGCACGAGGCAGATGCTGCCATCACCGATTGCGAATACCTGGTGGCACGTACAGGAACAGTGGTGCTGAGTGCAGCACAACCCAGTGGCAGAGCATTGCCGGTATATGCCCCCGTACATATCATGGTTGCCTACACGCACCAGTTGGTCTTTGACCTGAAAGATGCGCTGAGCAAACTGAAAGATAAGTACGGCAACGACCTCCCGTCTGCTATTTCCTTTGCAACAGGACCCAGCAGAACAGCAGATATCGAAAAAACACTGGTGGTGGGCATTCACGGCCCCAAAGAAGTATATGTATTTTTAGTAGACGAATAGATAAAAATAATATTTAGCCTTTAGCTTTTAGCCTTTAGCAGAAAAACGAACCATCGCTTTGCTACTAAAAGCTAACCGCTAAAGGCTAAAAGTTTTAAAGCAATGGACATCCTCTTACCAGCCAATAAGAAAGTATATTTTGCCTCTGATTTTCATCTCGGTGCACCCAACGCAGCGACCAGCAGAGAGCGTGAAAAAGTGCTCCTGCAATGGCTCGACGAGATAGAACCGGATGCCCAACATATCTTCCTGGTAGGTGATATCTTCGATTTCTGGTTTGAATACAAACACGTTATCCCTAAAGGCTATACCCGCATCCTCGGCAGACTGGCTGCTTTAAGTGATAAAGGCATTGGTATTTCCGTATTTATAGGTAACCATGACATGTGGATGAATGGCTACTTTGAAGAGGAATTGAATATCCCTGTTTACTATGAACCGCAAACCTATACCATTGGTAACAAACGGTTTTATATTGGACATGGCGACGGATTAGGCCCCGGAGATCATGGCTATAAAATGCTCAAGAAAGTATTCCGGAATCCATTTTGCCGCTGGTTGTTTTCCGCCCTTCATCCGGCCTGGGGCATTTCCCTGGCCAATTACTTCAGCCGTAAAAGCCGCGCTGCTACTGGACAGGAGTTGGAACATTTCCTGGGTGCAGAAAATGAATGGTTGGCTATTTACAGCAAAGAAGTATTACAAAAAGAGCATTTCGATTATTTCATATACGGACACAGACATTTACCCCTCGATATTTCCTTGTCTGATAACAGTCGCTATATTAACCTGGGCGATTGGCTGAATTATTTCTCTTATGCTGTATATGATGGCCATGAGGTGACCCTGAAGTTCTTTACCGAAGCGGGTGAGCAGGCTGCCAGGTCAGGCGTCCAGAATCTCGTGCAGGATAGGCGGTGAGTGCATTTCTGTAAAATCAGGTAAGTGCAGCCGGAAAAAATCCAGGTATGCATACAGCAACTTCCTTCGTTTTTCTTTATTCATCGTAATCGCCGCCAGGTGTTGAATTTCCGTGCATTGGAATAGCTGATCCGTTAATTCACTGCTATGGGCGTCTAAATGATCAACGTGATGTGGAGGCAGGTCGGTGAAGGTGCCTTCCTGCAGGTCGAGATAGGGTGTATATTCCGAAAAGCGGCCATTGAGTCGGAAACCCAGCTGCTCCCCTACTTTTAGCGTAAAATATAACGGAAGATTGGCCACTACCGGTAATGCAGATACGTCCAGCAGTTGCAGGGTATGTTCCGTGAAGTAATAAAGGTCCAGTTGTTGCTCCGGCTGCTTCAGGCATTTCTGCAGGAGCTCGATCATATACAGCGCTACCGTGTTTTTCACCACATTCAGGTGTATTGCCTGATAGATATACGCCAGCTTAAATTCTGATATCCGTTGCAGGTTCCTGATTTCGTTGTGATATACCACCAGCTCCAGGATGTTACCTGGCTGCAGCAAATTGCCTTTGGCCGCTTTGGGTTTAGAGGAGCGCGCGCCATTTACCATGTAAGACTGTACTCCGAAAAGTTCAGTAAATATGGTGGCAATCAGGCTGGTATCGCCATACCTGACCGTGCGTAATACGATGCCGCGTGTTTTGTGAAGCATTGAGCTATGGGCGCTTTACATGATGATAAAAACAGAAGTGCAAGTTAATACAAACTGGGCTAGTGAAATACGGGCATTGCGGCTGAAGGTTAAAAGCCTGCAACTGGTAGCTAAAACCAGCCAGCTCATCGCGGTTGGTTAACAGCTAATAGCTATTTTAATTACCTTTACGCCCATTAAAAAGGAAATCCTTATGTGGCAACGTTTAGCAGGCTTTGTGCTAAAATATCGATTATTGCTTCTTGTTCTTTTGCTTGCCGGTACCGGCTTTATGGGTTATTATGCCAGTAAGGTTCAAATGTCTTATGATTATGTGGCTACAATTCCACATGATAATCCGAAATTTCTTGAATACCAGGAGTTTAAGAAAAAATTTGGGGGAGATGGTAATGTGCTTATGCTCGCTGTGCAAACAGATAAATTTTTCCAGGCAGACTTTTTCAAGGACTATGTTCAGCTGAACAAGGATATGAAGAATGTTTTTGCAGTAGAAAACATCATGAGCGTACCCATGGCGATCAACCTGGTGAAGAATGACAGTACACAGAAACTGGAGGCGAATTTACTTTTCAGGGGAGATTTGACGAACCAGGTAGTAATTGATAGTTTATCAAAAGTATTTAATACGCTGTTGTTTTATAAGGGCTTGTTGTACAATCCGGATACCCATGCATATCTCATGGCTATTTATGTAAATAAGGATGTATTTAATTCGCCGAAGCGTACCGCAGTGGTAAAGGAAATTACCAAATTGGCCAATGCTTTCCAGGAAAAACAACATACAGAAGTACGTTTGAGCGGATTGCCACTTATTCGTACAGCCATGGCCGTAAAAGTGGCAGATGAGCTGAAGCTGTTTCTTAAAATATCCTTCCTTTTAACGGGGCTAATTTTATTCCTGTTTTTCCGTTCGTTTGGTGCGGTACTGATGTCGATGATTGTGGTAGCTATTGGGGTGATCTGGTCAGTAGGTACTATTGTGTTGATGGGGTATAAGATTACGTTGCTGACGGGTTTGATTCCTTCGCTGATAGTGGTCATCGGAATTCCTAACTGTGTATACTTCCTGAGTAAGTATCATACGGAATATGCCAAAGACGCTAATAAAACAAGGGCATTGGTGCATATGATACAGCGGATGGGTATAGTAACGCTGTTCACCAACCTTACGGCGGCTATTGGTTTTGGTGTATTTTGTTTCACTAATAGTGCCATCCTGAAAGAGTTTGGAGTAGTAGCAGGGTTGAATATTATGTTCATCTTCCTGATCTCTTTTATTTTCCTTCCATCTGTGCTGAGTTATTTACCAGCGCCTAAGACTAAGCATACTACCTACCTGGACAACCGTTTCTTTGGTGCGATCCTGAATTTCCTGAATACGCTGGTATTTAAGTATCGTCCATGGGTATACGTAGTGAGTGTGGTGTTGGTGGTACTGTCTGTGATAGGTATGGGACGCCTGCAATCTGTGGGTTATATGCTGGATGATATCCCTCATACAGATAAGTTGTATACAGATCTGAAGTTCCTGGAAACAAACTTCAAGGGGGTGATGCCGTTGGAAATAGCGGTGGATACTAAAAAGAAAAACGGGGTGATTAACCTGCAAACGCTGAACAAGCTGGATGAATTAACCCAGCTGATTGCTTCACAACCTGATTTTGGTCGTCCTTTATCAGTAGTGGAAGGTATCAAGTTTGCGAAGCAGGCGTATTATAACGGTGATAGCTCCAACTTTGCAGTGCCTAACCAGTTTGATCTGGGTTTTCTGGCGCCTTATCTGCGGATGAAGGGAGCGAGTACAGCGGCAGGACCTGCGTCTACGTTTTCGAAGCTGGTGTCTTCTTTCATGGACAGCACTAAGCAGGTGGCCCGTTTAAGTGTGAATATGAAAGATGTGGGGTCTCAGCGGTTACCGGTATTGCTGGATTCGTTGCAACCTAAGGTAGCGGCTATTTTTGATACGGCACATTACAAGGTAACGTTTACCGGTACCAGTGTTATCTTCCAGGAAGGAACCCGGTTTATTATTAATGGGTTGATGGAAAGCATTGTACTGGCGTTTGTGTTGATTATGCTGTGTATGTTGTATTTATTCCGTTCCTGGAGAATGTTGATTATATCGCTGATCCCTAATATTATTCCGCTGGTAGTAACGGCTGGTGTAATGGGTTGGGTAGGCGTGCCGCTGAAACCGTCTACTGTACTGGTATTTAGTGTGGCATTGGGAATAGCTATTGATGTTACGATTCGTTTCCTGGTTAACTTTAAGCAGGAGTTGCCACGTCATGATTTTGATATCAGTGCTACGGTAAAACAAACGATTCACGAAACAGGATTGAGTATTATCTATACCTCTGCTATTTTATTTGCCGGGTTTATGATTTTCAGTTTTTCAGAATTTGGTGGTACCAAGGCGTTGGGATGGTTAACTTCTCTCACGTTAGTGGTAGCTATGATTACGAATCTGACGATATTGCCAGCGTTATTGTTATGGATGGAGAAGGCATTATTGAAGAAGGCGAAGAAGAAGGAGTTATGGAAAACGCTGGATGAAGAGGAAGATATCGACATTGAGCAGTTGGGTATCAGCGATAAAGAGTAGATTTCTGAGATAAAAATGATAGCCATCGGGGTAAGCGGAAGCAGTTTTACTGCAGCTGTTTACCCCGATGGCCTTTTTATTGGCTGAATTCCGCAGTGGGCTGCTAAATATTTAGCTAAAATGGACAAAAAAAGCCCCTGAAATAATCTAGTAGACAGCATTCAAAAGCCCTTTTCACCGCTTGTAAAAAAGGGGGGGGTATTATAATGAAAAAGTATGAGGTTTATAATGCCATTCTAACCACATAGTTCATGAAAAATAAGTACTTAAAGGGCGCTCATTTATCCGAGCGCAAATTTAAGGAGATCCTGCGGCTGTTTGCCGATGATCTGACTGCGACCCAGATAGCCAATATCAGCGGTGTAAGCAGGGTAACGATTAACAGTTATCTGAAAAAGCTACGACACCAGATTGCCCGCTACTGTGAGACGCAGCATCCTGCGCCTGTTCCCGTTTTAACCTACGACAGCAGACCCAGTGACCTAACCCCGGACCACGACAGCGACACGCTGGTGGCCGTAAAACCGGAAGTAGACCGGATTGTTAAGCCAGTAATTTTTGGCATCTGTAGATCCTCAGACAGGTTGCACACCGAAATTCTCCCAGATGTAAGCCGTTCCATGATTCATGCTGCTACCCGCGGCCGTTCCGTATTGGAAACCCAGGGTGCATCAGAACGTTTGCGCCGGTTTAATGGTTTGGTAGACTTAGGTCAGTACCGCCTGTACAGATTGGGGCAATCGACAGACACCCATCAAATGGATGATGTAGATGCCTTCTGGGGCTTAACCAAGCACCGGTTGGCCAAGTTTAAGGGGTTAAACCGTAACACAGCCTATTTGCACCTGAAAGAGTGTGAATACCGGTTTAATCACCGTAATGAAGATCTGTTTATGGTATTGTTGGAGTTGTTAAAAACATATCCACTTACCCTTTCCTGATAAGGTATTGTGCCCCGCTTTATGCGGGGCAACATTAATCTCGATTTAGATTTTGGTTGATGAGTACAGGCGGTAATCTTGCCGCTTGTTTATTTTCATGCCTATATGCATAATGTTTTGTTATTATAAGTTAATGAAACGTTAAAAACTTGTTATCTGAATGTTATCACCAACTTTTCCAGCTTAATTTTTTGTTAAGAATTATTATATTTGAAGCCGGTTGAAAATTTGCTAAGGAAACTGCTTATGAGGAAGAAGTTGATTACTTCTGTTGCTTTTTTATTAAAAAAAATGCAATAGAGTAAGTCAATGGTTAGTTATTATTAAAGTATTTATTACACACTTACTTTGCCAGCTCTCTCCAGTATTAAAGTTATTCCAGCTTACATTTTACTTCAACTCTTTTATTAACGGAAACTTATTGAATTAAGGCTTTATAGCCTTGATGTGGATTTTTATTTTTTTTAAGGTTAAGGAAACAACAAAATCATGCTTATGAGGAAAGTGTTATTTCTCCTCTTGTCCGTGCTATTGCTGGGCGGACAGGTCTTTGCGCAAAGCCGCACAGTGACGGGGAGAGTTACCGACGGTAAAGACGGTTCGCCTATACCGGGAGTAACCATTCAGATCAAAGGAACCAACAAGGGCACCATGTCCACTCCGGATGGTTCTTACAAAATTACAGTAGACAATAGCAATGCAGTCCTCTCCTTCTCCTTTGTAGGATACCTGGTGAAAGAACTGCCCGCTAACAAGGAAGTAGTAAATGCTACCCTGGAGGTAGACAACAAGCAACTGAGCGAAGTGGTAGTAACCGGTTACACCCAGGTAGACCGTAAAAAAATGGTAAGCTCCATTGCAGAAGTAAGTTCCAAACAAATTGAGAACGTACCTATGCCGGATGTTAACCAGATCCTGCAGGGACGTGCGCCAGGTGTGGTATCTGCCTCCGCTTCCGGACAACCTGGTTCCGCACAGAAAGTAACCATCCGTGGTGTTGGTTCCCTGAGCGCCGGAGCAGGTCCATTGTACGTAATTGATGGTATCATCATCAACAATGGTCAGTTCAACTACGACAACCAAACACAGAGCAGTGACATCATGGCCAACCTGAACCCTAACGACATTGAAAGCGTGAACGTCCTGAAAGACGCATCTGCTACAGGTTTGTATGGTTCAAGAGGTAGTAACGGTGTAATCGTTATCACCACTAAGAAAGGTAAAGCCGGTACTTCTAACGTGAACTTCAAAGCACAATACGGTTTTAACGCTCCCAGCTTCGGTAAATGGAAACAGATGAGCGGTGAGCAGGCTTTCAATTACGAGAAAGACGTGCTGCGCTTAAATAAAGTGTCAGAAGCCGATATCAAAGCGCAATATCCAGACTCTTTACTGAATCATATGTTCGACTGGAGAGATGCAGCATTCCAGAACGGCCGTACCCAGAACTACCAGATTTCTTCCAGCGGAGGAAACGATAAAACCAAGTACTACATTTCCGGTGCTTACTTCAGCCAGGATGGTGCCTTGATTTACTCAGGTCTGAAACGCTACTCTGTGGTGTCTAACATCCAACACAAAGTAAACGACCGCCTGGATATCGGTATGAACCTGAACCTGTCTTACAGCGATGCTAACAACGCCGGTGCAGGTAACCGTTACAGCAGCCCATTGCTGGCAAGTTTTGCCAACTCTCCCATGCTGAACCCTTACAAGCCTAATGGTAAGTTGTACACTGGTATGGAAGATGCATGGGCAAACTCTTCTACCGGAGATAACTTCCTGTATTCAGTTCCCCTGAACAGCAACAACAACTATAACTTCCGTGGTTTGGGTAAAATGTTCCTGAGCTATCGCATATTCGACTGGCTGAAATTTACGCAGAATATTTCTGCTGATATGATCATGGCCCGTCAGAAATCTTTCCAGGATCCAACTACCGCCGATGCATTCAACGCTGTTGATAATGCGAAGAGCGGAAGCTTGCTGGAAGGTAGTCAAACTAACAGAACCATCACTTCACAAACTTCCTTCTCCGGTAACTTCAATATTGGCGAAAAAAGCCAGTTTGATTACCTGGCATTAATGGAATATGTGCCTACACACTTTGATGGATTTAACACATCTGGTATTGGCTTTGCCAATGGCAGACTGCCTGTGCTCGATGCAGCGTCTACACCACAGGCGGTAGCAGGAAATACCTACGACTATCGTTTCGTGTCTTACCTCGGCCAGTTAAACTATACTTACAACAATAAGTACTACCTGACCGGATCCATTAGAAGAGATGGTAGCAGCCGTTTTGGTATCAATAACAGATACGGTACCTTCTACGCATTGGGAGCTTCCTGGCGTATAATAGATGAGGAATTCATGAAATCCCAGCACATCTTCTCCAACCTGAAACTGAGAGCCAGCTACGGTACTTCCGGTAATGCCAATTTCGGTAACTATACCTGGATGGCGTTGTACAAATATAATGTTGGATACAACGGCGCACCAGGTGGAGTGCTGGATGGTATTGGAAATTCTGATCTGACCTGGGAAAAAAGCACTAACGCTAACGTAGGTTTTGATATGGGCTTCCTGAAAGACAGGCTTACTGTTTCTGTGGATCTTTACAATAAGAAAAGTACCGGGTTGTTGATGAATGTACCTGTTCCTCCTTCTGTTGGTATGATCGACAGACCAGCTAACGTAGGCACTATCAGAAACCGTGGTATTGAAGCAACTGTTTCTTCCGTGAATATTCAATCCAAAGAAGTTACCTGGACCACCGATGTTACTTTTGCACTGAATCGTAACAAGGTTTTGGCACTGAACAACCATGAGCCAATCAATAACTTCAAAGATTATGAAGGTAACGTGTATACCAATACGATTTTGAAAGAAGGATTACCTGCATACACTTGGTTCCTGAGAGAATGGGCGGGTGTAGATCCTGGTACCGGTGATCCTCTGTGGTATACTGCTGATGGTAAAACCACCAACGATATCAACAAAGCGAATTACAGAACTTTCGGTAACACCATGCCTAAGTTTACTATGGGCTTCAACAATACGGTTAATTACAAAGGCTTCTCCCTGTCTGCATTTTTCTATGTAAACCAGGGTAATGAAATCTTTAATGGTACAAAGAGATATGGTGACGCAGATGGTGGCCGTTTTGGTTGGAACTACAATGTAGAAGCAGGTCAGAACTACTGGACTACAGAAGGTCAGAAAGCAGATCGTCCTAAACCGGTGATTGGTGGAAACAAATCCTCCAATGCTTCTTCTACCCGCTACCTGGAAGATGGCTCTTACATCAGGCTCCGTAACCTGACATTAGGTTATAACCTGCCGGCTAACATGTTAAAAGCAGCTAAAATACAGGGTGTGCGCGTGTATGTGCAGGGCGCTAACCTGTGGACAATTACTAACTACTCTGGTGTAGATCCGGAAATCGGAACGGATGGATTTGAATTCTTCAAATATCCGGTTAATAAGAGCGTGAGCTTTGGAGTAGATATCACATTGTAATTTTAAAAGGATAATCAGCATGAAAAAATATATCATAGGCATATTTGCAGCAGCTACCCTGTTACAGGCATGTTCAGGAAAACTGGATCTGAAGCCAAGCAACTCGCTGCCAATAGGAGATGCGTTAGCCGATTTACCGGCTATACAGTCTGCGCTTGCAGGAACATACGATGTATTGCAACAGAAAGAATACTATGGCCGTAACTTTTGGTTGATGACCGAATTAAGCGGCGATAACGTATACCTGGCAGCTAAAAACAGTAACCGTTTTATATCCAGTTTTAAGCGCGAATACAATGTGCAGGATGCAGATGTAACGGACTTCTGGAAAACAACCTATAAAGCCATCCTGGGTGCTAATAACATCATCAACAGCGTAGATGCTGTTGAAGGAGATCAGGAGTTGAAAAACGTAGCGAAAGGCGAAGCATTATTTATCCGGGCATTGGCTTATTCTGACCTGGTAAATATGTTTGCCAAACCTTACCGTAATACCAATGGTAGCCAACCAGGTGTGCCGGTTAATCTGAAATTTGCTATCGTAAAAACACCACGCAGCTCTGTAGCTGATGTGTACACCAGAGTTATCACCGACCTGACAGACGCTAAAAAATTACTGGCGAATGTTGGCGCCAGCACGAAATACCATGCGAGCCAGTATGCAGCATCTGCATTGTTGGCAAGGGTATATTTAGCAAAAGGAGATGACCAGGCTGCCATTGATGAAGCCACCAACGTTATAAACGCAGGTTTCTCATTAGCACCAGCAAGCGCGATTCCTACTTTTTATAATACCCCTGGTAGTGCAGAAGAAATATTCACACTCAGATTTGTGGGTACTGCAGAAGACCTGGGATCTGATAACATTGGTATGATGTACCTGAAACCAGGCTATGGTGATGTGCGTGTATCTCCGGATCTGTATAGCACCTTTACAGCTACCGATGTACGTGAGAAGTTGATCGGTATCTTTTCAGACGGTAGTACCGGCGAGAAAACCAACCTGAAATTTGCTGGTCAGGAAAGTATAGCTGGTATGCACAGCCCCAAGCTGTTGCGTTTGGCTGAAATGTACCTGATTCGGGCAGAAGCATACGCACACCTGCATCAATCTGCTAAAGCGATCAGTGATCTGAATACCCTGAGAGCGCAGAGAGGTCTTGATCCATTAGCCGGCGTAGCCGATAATGAAGTACTGGATTATGTACTCAATGAAAGCAGAAAAGAGTTCATGTTTGAAGGTCATCGTTATTTCGATCTCCTGAGAAACGGCAAAGATGTAGTACGCAATTTCTGTCACAATACATTGGAAATAACAGCTCCTTGTACCATTGGTGCTGCTTCCACGATTGCCCTTTGTCCTATTCCTCAATTGGAACTGAACACCAATCCAATTGAACAGAATCCAGGTTACGGTCAATAATTGATTGATTTTTTTGCAATAAAAAAGGGGGACGCCAACAAGCGTTCCCCTTTTTTATTTGATCATATCGGGATCAAAATTACATACCACAAATAAAATATGTGTATGAAATATATGTAATCATTCTTATCATCTAATGCAACCTTTCCAAATAATCACGTGTTATCACCTTTATTTAGTAAGAACTATATACTGTGATATACTGTGATATGCAGATGTTGAGCTAGTAGCTGATTGTATTTTATGAATAATACTTCATGTATCTATATTCTTAGAACTAAACATTGTTAACTGCTTTCTTGTCAATCAAAATAAATCGCTTATGAAAAAAGAGCTACTTCTATGGCTGCTTTTGTGTACTGGCGTGCTCAACGTATTTGCACAAACGCGGTCGATCACTGGAAGGGTTACTGATGCAAAGGACGGCTCTGCGCTGCCCGGAGTAACCGTTGTGGTAAAAGGTACTGCAAAAGGCGTTTTTACTGCCGGTGATGGGTCCTATAAAATTTCAGCAGATGCCGGGTCCATGCTGGTGTTTTCATTCGTAGGATACCTAACTAAAGAGTCGTCGGTAGGATCGAGTAATGTGATTGATATATCGCTGGAGGCCGACAAAAAGCAATTGGGTGAAATAGTAGTTACTGCGGTAGGTATTAAGAGAGATGAAAAGGCATTGGGGTATTCTTTAACGCAGGTAAAGCCGGATCAGATTCTTCAGAAGTCGGAACCCGATATGTTAAAAGGCCTGCAGGGTAAAGTTGCCGGGGTGGACATACGTACTTCCCAGGGTACACCAGGCGCCGCTACCCGTATCAACATTCGCGGTAATACCTCCTTCTTTGGAAAAAATGAACCGCTCATTGTAGTAGATGGTATTCCCTATAACAATGACCAGGTAACCACCTCAGCGCAAACCTCTGGTGGTGGTGCGTATTCCAGTGGTTTGTCTTCTCTTGATCCTAACGATATTGCCTCTATGAACGTACTGAAAGGTGCTGCTGCCGCGGCCTTGTACGGTTCCAGAGCCTCTAATGGCGCTATCGTTATTACCACCAAATCCGGTAGTGCCGGCAGATCCAAAAAAGGATTGGAAGTAACCTACAGCTCTTCACTGGCATTTGAAAAAGTGGCTGGTTTGCCCGATTATCAGAATGATTACGGCGCCGGATCTTCTTTTAAATACTCCAATGCCAACGGCTCCTGGGGACCTCGTTTTGGTACCCTGGATTCCATCCCGGCATGGCCCGATTACCTGGGTGCTTATCCTGAGTTATTTTCTTCTACCGGGAAAACACCTTACAGAGCCTATCCTAACAACGTAAAAGATTTGTTCAGAACGGGATCCATGTTTGAAAATTCTGTTTCTGCCAATGGTGGTACAGAGAAAAGCTCCCTGAGTGTTACTGCTTCTTACCTCAACCAGGACGGGTATGTTCCCCGTTCCAGCTTCAACAGAGGTAGTTTGAGTTTGGGAGGAACCACTAAATTGGATATGGGCTTAACCATCAGCGCTCAATTTTCTTATTCCCGCAGTAACCAGGTAGGTAGCCCGTTTGGTGAAAACCAGGTAGATGGCGCCGCTTCCTCTTTCGCCAGAAACCTATTCCTGGCCAGGAACTGGAATATTGCAGGACTGCCTGACCATGATGCCAACGACCGTTCCATCACGCCTATTGGTACACAATTCGATAATCCGTTGTGGTCATTCCGGCATAATACGATTACGACTAACACCGACCGCTATGTAGCCGGTATCAAGTTTGGTTATACCGTGGCAGAGTGGTTAGCACTTTCTTACCAGATTGGAACTAATACTAATAACCTGTTCAGACGCGAAGTAACAGACATCGGGTCCCGTGCTGCTGAAGGATTGGGAAGAATTGTGGAAGATAATTACCAGTTCCAGGAAATAGAATCTAATCTCATTGCCACCATCACGCCTAAGTTCAGGAACCAGGACTTCGATTTCAAAGCAATTGTTGGTCATAACGTAAACCAACGTACGTCGCGCGATAGATTATTCCTGGGGAATGAAATCGTATCACCGGGCGTTTATACATTGGACAATACTAAAACGGTGTTGCCTAACGGTGGCTTATATTCTCAAAGAAGACTATGGGGTATGTTTGCAGACCTGGAGTTTGGATATAAAAACTGGGCTTTCCTTTCTGTTACGGGAAGAAATGACTGGTCATCCACATTGCCGTCTAATAACAGAAGTTATTTCTATCCAAGTGTGTCGGGATCATTTGTATTCACGCAGGCATTTGATTTGAAAAGCAACGTACTCACATTCGGTAAAATCCGCGCCAGTTGGGCAAAAGTAGGAAGGGATGCGGATCCGTATTCACTACAAACTATTTTCCGCCTGAATAGCCCTATTACAGGTGTTTCCGGAGTTATACAATCGCCAACGGCCAACAATCCGAATCTCAAACCAGAGTTTACCAGGGATGTGGAAGTAGGAGCTACACTCGAATTCTTTGAAAGAAGAATTGCCCTGGATTTTGCCTGGTATAGCAGGAAATCGTCTAACCAGATTGCGCCGATCACGCTGCCTGGCTCTTCCGGCTTTACCCAGTTTTATGAAAACTTCGGGGAAATATCCAATAAAGGTATTGAAGTGGATCTGAATGTAGTGCCTGTCAGGACCAAAGATTTTACCTGGACTGTACACTGGGTATTTACCAAGAATAAGAGTGAGGTGCTTTCCCTGTTACCAGGCGTAGAAAGAATTCCATTGTTCAATGTACTCAACACCATTTCTCCTTACCTGGAGCCTGGCAAGCCTTTCGGCTACCTGAGAGGAACTGTGGATTACCGGGACGATCAGGGAAATTTGCTGATCAATCCTAAAACCGGATTGCTGATTAGAAATACAGAGCAGGCTATGATTGGAGATCCTAATCCTGATTTCAAAACAGGGGTGAATATGGGCTTTAACTATAAAGGCATTTTCCTGAATGCGCTGTTTGATCTGACCAAAGGAGGCGACATGTATTCTGTGACCACCAGCAGCCTGTTAGGTCGTGGTGTAACGAAGGATACCAAAGACCGCGAATCCGGTTATGTAATACCCGGTTTCTATGGCGATGCGAATACCGGTAAACCTATACTGGACAGTAAAGGAGAGAAAATACCGAATACCACTAACATCAGTTTGCGCGAAATGTATTTCGGAGAATCATTTGCTATTAACGCTGCCACCGAGTGGAACGTATTTGATGCCACCGTATACACTTTCCGTGAGTTGGCGGTGGGTTATGACCTGCCTAAAAAGTGGTTTGACAGAACACCCATCGGTAGTTTAACGGTTACGCTTACAGGAAGGAACTTATGGTACGCAGCACCTAACTTCCCGAAATATACAAACTTCAATCCGGAAACAAACAGCTTTGGTAATACTACCACACAGGGTATTGAATTATCCAGTGCGCCTACAACCCGTAGGTACGGTATCAACCTGAAAGTAAGTTTCTAAATTATCAACAAGTCAAAACCCGGAATTTATGAAAAGATCGATGTATGTGTTTTTAGGGACGTTGATATTATTGACGGCGTGTACTAAAAACTTCCTGGATATAAACAAAGATCCTAACTATGCGGCCAAAACATCGGAGAACCGTTTGTTGACAGCAGCAGAACAAGGACTCTCCTATGCATTGGGATTCACCAATGATAACAGGGGGGCAAGAGGATTAACAGAAGTGCTATCTGTATACATGCACCAGGTAACAGTAAGAGAAGATCCAGATCAATATGGATCAGATGGGAATGATATTAACCTTACCGGTTCCTGGACCGATATGTACAGCAGTTCACAGGCGCAGGTAGGATCAGACGTACTGGGTACTTTACAGAATGTGGAAACCATCATTTCCCAGGGAACGGCTAATGGAAACATGGTGTACGTAGGGATCGCAAAAATTATAAAAGCGTATGCCATCAGTCAGTTTGTAGATGCTTTTGCAGATATCCCCTATTCAGAGGCCAATCAATTTTTGGTAAACGGTATTCCAAATGGTATCCGGTATCCTAAGTATGATAAGGGGGCAGACATATATCCTAAATTATTTGCACTGCTGGATGAGGGGATTGCTAATTTAAGCGTAGATGCAGCCAATCTGATTACTCCTGCGGGAGATGATCTTTACTATGGTGGCGACAAAAAGAAATGGGCAAACCTGGCACGTACTATTAAACTGAAATTGTATAACCAGGTACGATTGGTACAGAATGTTTCTGCACAGGTAGCAGCACTGGAAGCAGAAAACAAAATGATTAGCCAAACGTCTGAAGGTTTTATGTTTACTTATGGCAGGAGTACTACACCTGATGATCGTAATCCAGGGTATAACGACTATTTTGCCACGCAACGTTCTCACTACATGAGTCCCTGGTTTTATGAAATTCTGAGAGGATATAACAAGAATATTTTCACGGATAACAGGGATCCAAGAATTCCTTATTATTTCTATGAGCAATTGCATTATAATGATGAAGCAGAAAATGCAACGGACTACCGGGATAGTGGTTTTGTTTCTATTCTTTTTGGATCTGTAGGTGTGAACAGGAATTTTGGACAGGATGGATCCCTGACTATATTCGGTATTTATCCCGTAGGGGGCCGTTATCAGGCAGTAGATGATACGGCTAGTCTTGATGCATCGATGGCAACCGGTGCTGCTCCATTCAGGATGCTGACTTATGCAGACCGGCTTTACATTGAAGCTGAATTGATGTCAACAGGCGTACTGGGAGGTGATGCACGGGCAAAGCTGATAGCGGCAATGGCGGAATCATTTAAGCAGGTAGATTATGTAGTAACGCTGGCATCCAAGCAACAGGGAGTGCCTTTGATAGCCGGAAGTGATGATGAAAAGGCATATACTGCAAAAGTACTGGCGGAGTATGATGCCGGTTCGGCCGCTAAAAAACTTGAAATCATTATGACGCAAAAATGGATTCAAAGTTTTGGTAATAGTGTGGATCAGTATACAGACTATAGGAGAACCGGGTATCCGATTCTCTTTGATCCCAGAAACCCACAAATGGCGCCTGGTGGATTTTTCCAGCCTCCGTTAAAAGGAGACCCCACTATTGCGGGAAATCAACCTGCCGTTCCGGTAACGTTAAGTGTTAACTATCCCTTGTCTTTGCCATGGAGTAGTTTGGATTTGAACGTAAACCAAAATGCACCGAAACAGAAGATTCCGTCTACTTACCCGGTATTCTGGGATAAGAATTGATTGTATGCAAAAAAAAATATGGTTATGAATAGAATAACAACTTTCATCATAATAACATTGCTTACCGGAACGATGATAACCGGATGTAAGAAAGATCAGAATCCCCGGCTGCCTTCCGATACTAAAAGCGGAGCGCTTCCTTTGGTGAAGGCAGATAAAGGGTCTGGTACCACCATAAGTGATTTGGCTACTTTCCAGGGTAAATTCAGTGTAGGACTTTATTTCGCCGATAAAGAACAGCCGAAGAAAATGGATGTGGTAGTAGCATTGAACAAAATATATACGAACGTAAAAGTATTAAAAGCAGATGTAACCACCTACCCTACTGCCTTTACAGTTACGGCCCAACAGTTGGCTGACTTGTTTGGTGCGAAGGCGGATACGATGCACAGTGGTACTACATTTGAAATAGGGGCAAATGTGTTCATGAACAATGGACTGATGGTACCGATATTTAATCCGGTGGGATCCTCTTATGGTCCGGATGCTTCCAGTTATGTTGGCTCCAGTTTAAAAGTGACTTATACGATTAAGAAGTAACTAGAACGCACATACGAAAATTAAAAGCCGCCTCATGTCGGGGCGGCTTTTTAATTTTTTTTATTTTACCTTATAGCACGAACATGTTATTTCATGGCATTTTGCTTTCGTTAAATTTGCGTTAAACATGGTAATTTCGCTAAACCGAAAATCGACAACCACGATTTTTTTCTGTGTTACAACTGAATAGACGAATTGGTGTTTAGTACGCGTTTTTTATTGGGATATTTTTGCTTAGGGGAACTAGTTACGACAAACTTTTTCCATTTTAGAATTTATTGGGCTAATCACTTGTAGGCCAGGACTGCAATTCCGAGGGAAATTTATTTCTCCGGAAAAACGGACTGATGGCGATGTTAACTTGATTTGCTAAATCTAACAGGCTATTAAGGCGCGTCTGTCGCTGAAATACTCTGACTAACTTGTTATTTTTTGAATTGCTTATGAGATAACATTAACTGTACTGTAAAGTTTGGTCGCTACGTTAGCTATGCACGTAGCGTTTGTTATTTCACATACATATATCGGTTAAAAATAAAGGTAGGATGCCTAACGGTATTGCTATGCCTGTAATGGAGTACTTAGCTGTAGTAACAATTATTTCAAATCTAAATCGCTTATGAAGAAAGCAGTATTGTTCTTGCTTATTGCGGCCATCAGCGTTGTTCAGGCGCTGGCCCAAACGCGGCCAATCACCGGCAGGGTGACTGATGCCAAAGATGGTGCACCTTTGCCCGGTGTAACCGTTAAAATCAAAAATACCAATACGGGTACCACTACCAACGGGGAAGGTAAATTTACCCTGAATGTATCTGGTAACGCTGTGTTGGAGTTTACGTTTGTAGGCTTCGCTACGAAAGAAGTAGCTACTTCCGGAAAAAACAACATTGACGTTAAACTGGGTGCTGATGAAAAAGCCCTCAGTGAAGTAGTAGTTGTTGCCTATGGTACTACTAAGAAAGGATCCAATACCAGTGCTACTACACAAATCGACAGTAAGAAATTTGCTACCAGGGCAATTTCCAACGTTGCCGCTGCACTGGATGGAGCTGCACCTGGTATCCAAACAAATGCAGGAAGTGGCCAGCCTGGTGACGGTCCGGCTATCCGTATCCGCGGATTTGGATCTATCAACGCTTCCAGCGATCCTCTGTATGTAGTGGATGGAGTACCTTACTCCGGTAACCTGAGCAGCTTGAACGTGGCTGACATTGAAAGCATTTCTGTGCTAAAAGATGCATCTTCAGCTTCGCTCTATGGTTCCCGCGCCGCTAACGGTGTGGTGATTGTAACCACCAAGAAAGGTAAGAATGGCCGCAATCAGCTGCAGGTAACTGCCATCCAGGGCTTTAACTCCCGTGGTATTCCTGAATATAGCAGACTGGATGCAAAACAATATTATCCAATAATGTGGGAAGCGCAGCGTAATGCCCTGGTAACTAATAGAGTACCACTGGCTGAAGCTAACAGACGTGCTTCTGGCCTTGTTACCGGCGCAAAAGGTATCAAAGATTTGCTGGGATACAATCCATTTGACGTACCTAACAATGCGATTGTTGATACTAACGGAGTATTAAACCCTAATGCTAAATTGCTCTATCCGGATGATCTGGATTGGGAAAAAGCGGTTACCCGTACCGGCGCCCGTGGCGAATATGGTATCAACTATAGTGGAGGAACAGAGAAGACAGATTATTTTGCTTCACTGAACTACCTGAGCGATAAAGGATATGTAATCAATTCTGATTTCCAACGTATCAGTGCCCGTATCAACGTAAATACACAGGCTACTGATTGGTTCAGAACGGGTGTTAACATGTCAGGTACCTTTGTAAAATCAAACCAGACAGACGTTACCAGCAGTACTTCTTACGTAAATCCGATCTTTTTTGCCCGTAATATTGGCCCAATTTACCCGGTATATCAACATGATGCAACCGGTGCTTATGTATTGGACAAAGATGGCAACAAAATTTTTGATGTGGGTGGTGGCCGTGGTGCCAGCGCTTCTCCTGGACGTAATACCGTTGGTGAAAACCTGTTGAATGATAACTCTTTCACCCGTAATGTTCTCAGTGGCAGAACTTTTGGTGAAATATCTTTCCTCAGAAACTTTAAATTCACTACCAATCTGAGCGTAGACATTTCCAACACCAGAGCCAATACTTATTGGAATACTGTGGTGGGTGATGGTGCGCCAATAGGCTTGGGTGCCCGTACCAATACACAAATTTCCAGCTATACACTGAACCAGTTATTGAACTATAATAAAACCTTCGGTGCACATACCCTGGGTGTGTTAGTAGGTCACGAGAACTTTGATCAGACAGCAAACCAGCTTTATGGCGAGCGTCAGTCACAGATCATTCTCGGTAACTCTGAATTGTACGACTTTACTACCACCAATAACCTGTACTCATACAAAAGAGAATACAGAACTGAAGGTTATTTCTCCCGTGTTAACTACGATTATAACGAGAAATATTTTGCATCAGCGTCAATCCGTCGTGATGGAACTTCCCGTTTTTACAAAGACAACCGTTGGGGTAACTTCTACTCCATTGGTGCCGGCTGGCGTATAGATAAAGAAGACTTTATGCGTAGCGCTTCCTGGGTTAATATGCTGAAACTGAGATCTTCTTATGGTACTGCGGGTAATGATGCCGTAATTGAAGTAGATGGTAACGGTGTAGTAACACCAGTATACTATGCATGGCAAACACTTTATAAACTGGGCTTCAACAACGCACTGGAACCAGGTGTATTCTTCACTAAATTGGGTAATCCTCAATTGCAGTGGGAAGCTAATAAAAGCTTTGACGTAGGTGTTGACTTTGCCATACTGGATAACAGATTGTCTGGTAGCATTGAATACTTTAACCGCAGATCAGATAACCTGTTGTTCGACTTGCCATTACCACTTTCCAGCGGTATTGCTTCTAAAAACATGAACGTTGGTACGATGGTCAATAAAGGTGTGGAACTACAGTTAACAGGTGAAGTGATCCGTAAGAAAGACTTTAGCTGGACCGTAGATCTGAACCTGAGTTCCCTCAAGAACGTAATTACCAAATTACCGCAGGCTGAAATCATCAGCGGCACCAAGAAGCTGTCTGTTGGTCATTCTCTGTATGACTACTGGTTACGTGACTGGTATGGTGTAGATCCTACTGATGGTGCTGCGCTGTATGTTGCTGATAAGTCTACCGGTGCCGGTGTTCGTGTGCTGAAAAATGGCGATACTGTGACTACAAGTATCAACAATGCTAAGTATCACTATGCAGGTAGCGCTATTCCTGACTTATTTGGTAGCATCACCAATACTTTCAACTATAAACAATTCCAACTGTCCTTCCTGATTTCATTCCAGTTAGGCGGTAAAGTATATGATGCAACTTATGCTTCATTAATGAGTTCTGGTAGCTATGGTGCGGCTTTACATACCGACATCCTGAAACGCTGGCAGAAACCTGGTGATGTTACAGACGTACCACGTATGGATCAGAGCCAGACTTCCAACTTCAACGCCGGTACTTCTGACCGTTGGTTAACCAATGCTTCTTTCGTGAACTTAAGGTCAATAAAACTGGGTTATACTGTACCGGAGTCTTTCGCAAAACAAATACACATGCGTGCTGCTAACGTATTCCTGAGTGGTGAAAACCTGGCACTGTTCAGTGCACGTAAAGGAATGAACGTAGCACAGGCATTTACCGGTGTTACTTCGAATGTATATATGCCAGCTCGTATCATCAGTGCAGGTTTGAACATTACACTCTAAAATTTGAAAGAATGAAAAGGATACTTTATATATTCATTGCTTTTGCAGTATCCGGCGTGTCGCTGACATCCTGCAAAAAAGATTATCTCAACACTTCTCCAACTGAAACAGTAGAAGAAGGTGCGGTGTTTGTTGACGTGAAGGGCGCATGGGCTGCTTTGAATGGTATACATAGAGCTATGTACAAGGACTATGATAGCCAGGATCAAACGGGTCAGTCTACCATTATGATCGATGCAGATATGATGGGAGATGACCTCGTGATGACCAGCGCCGGTAATAACTGGTGGGTTGCCAACTATCAATGGGTTACACACCGTAACACCAGTGCTACCCAACTGAGATTTGTTTATTATTTCTATTACAGAATCATAGCGAATGCTAACAAGATCATCGAAAAGATAGATGGTATTCCTGGCCCTGATGCTGATAAGAAAGCCATCAAAGGTGAGGCATTGGCCTACAGAGGATGGGCGCATTTCCAGTTGGTACAGTTATTTGGTGCACGCTACGATGCTACCGCGAAGCCTAATAATCAACCAGGTGTGCCGGTGTTGACTAAGTTCACCATTGAGCCACAACCAAGAGCAACCGTAGAAGAAGTATACACCCAGGTAAACAAAGACCTGAACGACGCATTAACCAACCTGAGTGGTTATGTTCGTGATCCGGCTGCCAAATCTCACTTTGATACCACTGTGGTATGGGGACTTAAGGCGCGTGTGGCATTAACCATGCAGGATTGGGCTAATGCTGTTACGAATGCTGAATTGGTGATCAAGAAGGCAAAGTACAACCTGATGAGCAATACGGATTATGTAAGAGGATTCAATAACGGTGATAACGCAGAGTGGATCTGGGCCAGCCGTCCTACCGATGACCAGACTACTGCATTCAACGGATTCTTTGCCTACATGTCTATTAATTTCAGCTCTACCAATATCCGCAGTAATCCGAAAGCGATCAATAAATTGCTGTACGGTAAACTAACAGCAACGGACGTACGTGCGCTGCTGTGGGATTCTACCGGAAAGAAATTTACCGTACCTGCTTCTAACTTCACAAAGGCTCCTTACATGAACCAGAAGTTCATTGCTAAAGGAACCGGTAGCAGTGTGGGTGATGTACCTTACATGCGCTTAGCTGAAATGTACCTGATTGATGCAGAAGCAAATGCTCAACTGACAAATGATGGTGCCGCCGCTGATGCTTTGTACACGCTGGCAAAAAACCGCGATGTTAACTATGTAAAATCAACCAATACCGGCCAGGCTTTGAAGAATGAAATTTCTATTCAACGCCGTCTGGAACTGTGGGGTGAAGGCTTCCGTTTCTTTGATCTGAAACGTAAAAATGAAGCGCTGGACAGAACTGGCGCCAATCATGATCCTTCCCTGGCAAGTGTAATGACTATAGCTGCCGGTGATACAAAATGGCAATGGCTGTTCCCTCAGGATGAGTTAAATGCCAATCCTAAGATTGTACAGAATCCATAATAATTGTGAATAATCACCTGTTATAAAAAAACCTCACTGGATATTTTCCAGTGAGGTTTTTTCTTTATGAAGAGGAATGCTTTATTTCAGTACTTCTCTTAATTTCGCTTCCAGTGCTTCACCCCTCAGATCAGAAGCAATTACTTTGCCCTGAGGATCCAGCAGGAAATTAGTTGGAATAGCATTGATACCATACACGGGCACCACAGCAGAATCCCAGTATTTAAGATCACTTACATGGTTCCACGCCAAACCATCTTCTTTAATAGCCTGTAGCCATTTGTCTTTTGTTTTGTCGAGAGAAACGCCCAGTACGGTGAAGTTTTTACCTTTATATTGTTGATAGGCTTTCACCACATTCGGGTTTTCCTGGCGGCAGGGACCACACCAGCTCGCCCAGAAATCAAGCAATACATATTTACCCCGGAAAGAACTGAGACTTACCATTTTACCATTCGGATCAGGAAGGGTAAAGTCAGGCGCTACCTGGCCTACTTTAATTGCAGAAGGCTGTTCTCCACCAGCGGCATCGGCGCCACCCTGCGGTGCTTTTTCCAGTTGCGCGATTTTATCGGTCATACTTTTCACCAGCGTATTCTTAGGAAAACGGGTGGTGAGGTTGGTGAACACTTGTTTGTGTGCAATAATTTCTTCCGGGTTTCTTACCTGGCTGATAGCAAATACTGCGTTGGCAGGATTTTTTGTTTTATCTGCCATCAGGAAGAAGCCGTTCTCGAAATCCTTTTCTTTTTTCTGAAAAGCGACCAGTTTGGGCTGGAATACGCTGTCGGGCAGGGCGCCGTGCAGGCTGTCCAGTTGACGCATTTCTTCAGTGAGCGAAATAGATTGTTTGCTGATATCGCCCAAAAATTGTTGCAATTCGGTAGTTGGTTCGGAACCAGTTATTTTAACATCTTCCAGTTTATCCATGTCACCATCCAGCTTCATATCGCCGGCATCGAGGGCCAGTAACACAAATTTGCCATTGTCGAAGCGGATACGGTACAGTCCTTGTTCAGCCACCATCCCTTTCAATGAAAATTTTCCGCCGGCGTCTTTAATATTGGTAGAATCTACCACTTTTACGTTATCCAGGGTGAGCTCTTCCAGCACTACCGGGCCCAATGGAAGATTACTAAAATGTCCATCTATCTTAAATGCACCTTTTTCCGTTTGTCCGGCACATCCTGCCAGGAAAGCACCGGCGGAAATCCATAATAAGTGTTTTTTCATGCTGCTGTTTTTTTGAACATTCATCTGACAAATGCTGCTCAATTTAGGTTAATAATGTGTAACGGTTTTTCAGCCTTTGAGCTTTTCAGCCAGTAATTCGTTCGTAAGACGAGGGTCAGCCTTGCCTTTGGAGAGTTTCATTACCTCCCCTACAAACAAGGACATCAGCCCTTTTTTGCCCCCTTTGAAAGCGGCTACTTTGTCTGGATATTTAGCCAGCACTTCATCAATAATGGGAGCAATATTATCTGCGTTGTTGTCTTGCAATAAATTGAGCCTGGTGGCTATTTCCATTGGATCGGCAGGCGACTGTATCATTTCCGGCAATATGCGGGAAGAGGCGATAGAGAAGCTTACTTTGCCGGCATCTGTTAAGGTAATCAGTGCCGCCAGTGCCGCTGGTGTTACCGGGAAGGCGCTGATGTCTGCCGAGTTTTCATTCAGCCAGGATTTAACAGGTCCCAGCATCCAGTTAGCGGCAGCTTTATACTGGGCAGTAACCGCAATCAGGCTTTCGTAATAATCTGCGGTAGATTTATCATCGCAGATAACGCGGGCATCATATTCCGGTAAGCCAAATTCTGTGGTGTACTTGCGGATCAGCTCTTCTGGCAGTGCTGGCAAAGTAGCCCGGATGTCGGCAATAAACTCATCCGTAAGGCGGAATGGCGCCAGATCCGGTTCCGGGAAGTAGCGGTAATCATTGGCTTCTTCTTTGGAGCGCAGCGAGAAAGAGCTGCCGTTGGATGCGTCAAAGCTGCGGGTTTCCTGTATGAGTGTACCGCCGCTTTCAATCAGGTCTATCTGCCGTTTTACTTCATTATCTATGGCCCGCTTTACGTTGCGGATAGAGTTCATGTTTTTTACTTCCACCTTGGTTCCCAGGGTGGTACTGCCTTTCAGACGAACGGAGATATTAGCATCACAGCGCATGCTCCCTTCTTCCATATTTCCATCACATACGCCCAGGTAACGCACCAGCCGGCGCATCTCTGTGAGATAGGCATACGCTTCGTCACTGCTGTGCATATCCGGCTCGGTAACTATTTCCACCAGGGGCACACCGGCGCGGTTGTAATCCACGTAGCTGTTGTGGGGATCCTGGTCGTGCAACAGTTTGCCGGCATCTTCTTCCAGGTGAATGCGGTTTAATTGCACCTGCCGGGCGCCGGCATCGGTAACAATGGCAATATAGCCACCTTTACAGATGGGCGCAGTATGTTGGGATACCTGGTAACCTTTCGGCAAATCCGGGTAGAAGTAGTTTTTCCTGGCGAAATAGTTGTCTTTTTCAATTTCGCAATGACAGGCCAGGCCAAGTTTGATGGCATATTCTGCCGCTTTACGGTTCATACGGGGCAAAGTGCCCGGATGTGCCATCGTAATTGGGCTGATATGCGTATTGGGAGCACCGCCAAAGGCTGCGCTATCGCTACAAAATAGTTTACTTTCAGTAAGCAACTGGGCATGTACTTCCAGCCCGATTACTGTTTCATATTTGCTGTATATGTCGCTCATATTCCATGCTGATTCCCACAAATATATTCAAATAATGCCGTGATTTCAGGCTATTTGGTGCCAATAAAATCCTAAATTGAGGACAGCAACAACTAAAAAGCTTCCCTATGATCAGTAAGGCCCAGGCAAGTCAGCTTTATCAGGCGCAACAGGTTTATTTCGACTCCGGCGCCACACTTCCGTATTCTTTCCGGAAAAACCAGCTAAAACGGCTGAAGAAAGCCATACAGAAATATGAAGAGAAAATCATTACGGCCTTACATGCCGACCTGCATAAGCATCCAATGGAAGCTTATGGCAGCGAGGTAGGATTTTTATATGAAGAAATCAGCTATATCCTGGATGGTCTCAAACAATGGATGGAACCAGAAGTGGTGACTTCTCCTTTTGTCACCTATCCCAGTAGCAGCCGGGTATATAAGCAGCCCCTCGGCCTCACATTGATCATTGGTCCCTGGAATTATCCGTTTATGCTGCTGATCAGTCCATTACTGGGCGCTATTGCGGGGGGTAACTGTGCGATTATTAAACCTTCGGAGATGGCGCCGCATACAGCTGCTGTTGTTGCCGATCTGATTGCCGATACCTTTGATCCGGCATATATTACCGTTGTACCGGGTGATGGCATGGAAGTGATTCCTATGTTGATGAGCTTCCGCTTTGATCATGTGTTTTTTACGGGTAGTATTCCCGTGGGCAAAAAAATTATGGAGATGGCTGTTCCACACCTTACGCCGGTAACACTGGAGTTGGGCGGTAAATCACCCTGCGTGGTGGATGAAAACGTGAATGTAAACGTAGCCGCTAAACGTATTGTTTGGGGTAAGTTCTGGAATGCCGGACAAACCTGCGTGGCGCCTGATTATCTCCTGGTACATCAAAATATAAAAGAAGAGCTGGTAACAGCACTCAAAGCAACTATTACAGAATTTTTTGGAGATGATCCCGCAGCCAGCGGCGATTATGCCCGGATGATCAACAGTAAACGCTTTGATACCGTAGCTACCTATTTAAAAGAAGGTCATATCCTGCATGGAGGTCAAATCAACCGCGATCAACTTTATATCGCTCCTACCCTGCTGGATGATGTAGAATGGACGGATCCCGTGATGCAGGATGAAATATTCGGACCGGTATTGCCTATCCTGACTTATACTGATTTGCCGCAGGCAATACAAGCCATCAAACAACTTCCTTACCCGCTGGCGTTGTACGTGTTTACAAAGAGTAAGAAAACAGAAAAGATGCTGATAGAACAAGTACGTTTTGGCGGCGGTTGTGTGAATAATGCGTTGGTGCATCTCACTAATCCTGAATTACCCTTTGGTGGAGCAGGTTACAGCGGAATGGGTAAATATCATGGTAAATATAGTTTTGACACGTTTACGCATCAGAAAGGAATGCTGAAAACAGGTACCTGGCTGGACGTACCTACCAAGTATCCTCCATTTAAGAATAAGTTGAAGCTAATGAAGATGATTATGAAATAAGCTGAAAGCGTAAAGCAGAAAGCAAAAAGCAATTGAAGCGAATGATGGGCGCAAGTATTTAATTTACTCATCCGCGTCCATCATTCGCTTCAATTGCTTTTTGCTTTTTGCTTTCTACAATTCTGCTTTATTTAATTGCTTCGGTATTTTTATTTCCAGTGATTGTGTTTGTCCGTTTCGTTTAACCGTAGCCGTTATAGTTCCTTTGCTGCGGTTTTCACGGAATGCTTTGGATAAATCCGCTGCGGATTTAACCTGGGTGCCAGCGAGTTCCGTTACAATGTCCTCTTTTTTAAACCCGGCTTTTTCAGCTGCGGAGGCAGTGGCAATATCAATTACCTGGGCACCTTCGTCATTTTCGGTATCCTGTACCTGCAGGCCAAGTTTTACGCCTTCTTCAGGGCGATTGTACCAGCCATTTCCGAAGCCTTGTCCGCCACGTGGCGGAGCCGGGAAGCTAAACATGCGGGGAGCGGTTCTGGGTTGTCCGAAAGGGGAATTACCATTCCAGCTATTCATGCCAGGGTCTTTCCTTTCGTCCAGTGTAACCACTACTTTACTGGTTTTAGAATTACGTATATACGATACCGTTATTTTGTCTGCGGGTTGATGTTTAGCGATGATTTCAAACAGTTGCGCAGGTTCATTTATTTTTTCCTGGTCAATGGCGGTAATGATATCTCCTTCTTTGATGCCTGCTTTATCTGCGGCGGTTCCTTTGGCTACCGTTTTTACGGTAACGCCGGTGGCGCCTTTCTTTTCCGTGATAACGCCCAGCATGGCCTTGTTGGAGGGGGCTGCCATCGCATCATCGTCATCGCCGTCATCGCCATTGAACAGATCAAAATTGCCGGGGAGATTATCGCTATCGAAGCTGAGGGCGTTGCCATCGCGCGGAATAATTTTTCTGCGGAAAACGGAGAGGTTAGGATCCTTGTATTCCTCGAGTTTTTGACCATTGAGTAAGATGTCGCCATTTTTAATTTCCACGGTCACCTTACTGTCTTTGTCGTTTTTGTGTTTAATCACAATTTCATCAAACTCTCCCATTTGATCTTTGGGCGACTTAGCTGTTTGCGCAGATACCGCGCCCGTAATAAAGCAGGAAAAACCCGCCAGTGTGAGGATTTGCAGTAACCTGGTCATATTACTTCATTGTTTTGTTTACTAAATGTAAGCTAATGAGGCAAAATTAACGGGTGAGAGAGGAAAGAAAAAGTTAAAAAAGAAAGCATAAAGCAGAAAGCGTAAAGCAAAAAGCTATTAAAGCGAATGACCAGAGCGAGTAATTAAGTTACCCATCCGCCCTGGTCATTCGCTTTAATAGCTTTTTGCTTTACGCTTTTAGCTTTATGCCTGCTGCAGCACTTTCTTCACTGCGGCAATAGCCTGATCTAATTTGTCGGTATCTTGTCCGCCGGCTGTGGCAAAGGTTTTCTGACCACCGCCACCACCTTTGATCAATGGCGCAATATGTTCTTTAATTAATTTCGGTGCTTCAAATCCTTTGGCAGTTACTATTGATTCGTCTATAGTCAATGCTACGCTGGCTTTGCCGCCTATATTAGCAACAAATAACAGCACATGATCCGGGATTTCGTTTTTCAGCTGGAAAGACAGTTGTTTCAATCCTTCTGCATTGCTTACGGATACAATTTGTCCGAGGAAGTTAATGCCGTTGATTTGTTCCGCCTGTTGACGCAGACTGGCAGCCAGCGCGCGTACTTTTTCAAGTTCCAGCGCTTCCAGTTGTTTTTCCAGGGCCGCTTTATCCTGCAGTAACGTTTCTACTGTTTTAACGATTTCTTTCGGATTTTTCAGGGCTGCCTTGATTTCTTTCAGTTGCAGCAACTGCTCATTCACAAAAGCTTCTGCTTTGGCACCGGTAACAGCTTCCACGCGGCGTACGCCGGCAGCTACTGCGCTTTCGGATACAAATTTAAACTGGCCCAGTTCGCCGGTAGAGCTGATGTGGGTACCACCGCATAATTCTACGCTATAAGCAGGATCTATCATGACTACCCGCACCACATCACCGTATTTTTCGCCGAATAATGCCATGGCACCCAGTTTCAGGGCTTCTTCCTTAGGTAGTTCACGGATCACTACAGGGATGTTTTCCCGGATTTTTTCATTGACAATGGCTTCAATCTGTGCCATTTCCTCGTCTGTTACTTTGGCAAAATGCGAAAAGTCGAAACGAAGCGCCTCTGCGTTTACGAGAGATCCTTTCTGCGCTACGTGGGTACCTAATACCTGGCGCAGGGCGGCATGCAGCAGGTGGGTAGCGGAGTGATGACGCTCTGTGTTATGACGTTTATCCTTTGCTACGGCTGCTTTTACTACTGCACCAGGCTGTGTTGGCAGCTTATCCGCAAAATGGATAGTGAGGTTGTTTTCTTTTTTGGTATCAGTTACATGAATAATTTCTTCTCCAAAATGCAGGGTACCGGTATCGCCTACCTGTCCGCCGCTTTCTGCGTAGAAAGGCGTTTGGCCCAGTACGAGCTGGAATTGTTCCTTGCCTTTAGCTTTTACAGTACGGTACTTCAGGAGTTTGGTAGTGCTTTCCAGTTGTTCGTAGCCGATGAAAACAGAGTTGGGGGTTTCGTCCAGTACTACCCAGTCGCCCATATCCAGCTCCGTAGCGGCGCGGGAACGGTCTTTCTGTTCTTTCATGGCAGCCTCGAATCCTTTTTCATCCACGGAGAAACCATTTTCTGCAGCGATCAGGCTGGTAAGATCATAAGGGAAACCGTAGGTATCATATAATTCGAAAGCAGTTTTACCATCTACTGCTTTAACAGCGGCATGTTGGATAAAGTCTTCGATCCGGCGTATACCGCTTTCCAGGGTACGCAGGAAGTTGTTTTCTTCTTCAAAAACTACTTTCCTTACGAAGTCCACCTGTTGTTGCAGTTCCGGGAACACATGTGAAAACTGAGCCGCCAGTACAGGTACGAGGTCGTGCAGCAGTGGTTTTTTCACGTCCAGGAAGGAGTAGTAGTAACGTACCGCCCTACGCAGGATGCGGCGAATAACGTAGCCAGCGCCAGTATTTGAAGGCAGTTGTCCATCTGCTATGGTAAAAGAAATCGCACGGATATGGTCTGCAATTACGCGGAAGGCCACATCTTTTTTATCATCAGTACCAGTATATTTTTTCCCGCTGAGCCCTTCCGTGGTGTGGATAGTACCCATAAACAGGTCGGTATCATAATTGGAGGTTTTGCCCTGTAATACCCGTACCAGGCGTTCGAGGCCCATACCGGTATCTACGTGTTGTGCTGGCAGTGGTTCCAGGGACTTATCTTTTAGGCGGTTGAACTGCATGAATACGTTGTTCCATATTTCAATCACCTGTGGATGGTCTGCATTAACCAGGGCTTTACCGTCTACCTGCTTTCTTTCTTCTTCCGTGCGGCAGTCGACATGGATTTCGGAGCAAGGGCCGCAAGGACCAGTATCTCCCATCTCCCAAAAATTATCCTTTTTGTTACCTAACAGGATACGGTCTTCCGCAATATGTTCTTTCCAGAAATTATATGCTTCTTCGTCTTTTGGCAGGTTTTCGCTTGCATCTCCCTGAAATACAGTTACATAGAGTTTGTCTTTCGGGATTTTATATACTTCTGTCAGCAATTCCCAGCTCCAGGCAATGGCTTCTTTCTTAAAATAGTCGCCAAAGCTCCAGTTACCGAGCATTTCAAACATGGTATGGTGGTAAGTATCAATACCCACTTCTTCCAGGTCGTTGTGCTTGCCGCTTACCCGCAGGCACTTTTGCGTATCTACCACTCTTTTGTGGGGTGGAACCCGGTTTCCAAGGAAATAATCCTTAAACTGGTTCATACCCGCATTGGTGAACATCAGGGTGGGGTCGTTTTTGATAACGATAGGGGCAGATGGCACAATCTGGTGCCCTTTTGACGCAAAAAAGTCCAGGAATTGCTGTCTTATTTCAGATGCTGTCATAAATATTGATACGAATTAATATGTATTTTATATCTTATAAAGGCGTTTCAACCAGCTTTGGGCTTGTAACTGTATTTCAAGCCCTTATAAAGTAGTTAGAAAATTGACATTCAAAAGGTTGATGTTTTAATCTAATTACAGTAGGTTTGTGCGCCTTATTTTCCCGCCGTGTTAAAGGGAGTGCAAAAATATCAAAATCTGGTATGATTATGCAAAACAGCTTGTATAACCCGGCAAAAATAGTTCTATGGGAAAAGAAATGCCAACGAAACCATCCATAAGTTTGTGCCTCGTGAAATAAATCTGTTGTCATAGCGTTCACTGCACTATGGCGCATAAAGTATACCCTGGTGCATGAAGAAGGTTAAATATTTTTATAATACCCAAACATTAAAATACGAGAAGCTCGTAGTATCACTGCGGGTTAAAGTCCTGCGAATACTGGGGTTTGTGTCTGCGGCGATCGTTACTGGTGCCATTTTCCTGTCTGTGGCCTACCGTCTGGTAGACTCGCCCAAGGAGAAATCGCTCCGTCGTGACCTGGAAGGCATGAAGGAAAAATATGACGCCTTACAGGGCCGTATGAAGGAAGTAAAGGGTAAACTGGCTGAGCTGGAAGACCGGGATAATGAAATTTACCGCGTCATCTTTGAAGCTTCCCCCATTCCGGACAGTACCCGTATGGGTAAAATAAAGCGGGATGAAGAAGCCGCCCAGTTGCAATCTTTCGCCAGCAGCGAAATTATTGCCTCCACCGCCGTTTTGCTGAAAGAACTCAATAACCGGGTAAAAGCACAGGAAGCCTCTTATGACGAAATTGACAAGATGGTGAAGAATAAACAGCAAATGCTGGCATCTATCCCCGCTATACAGCCTGTATCCAATAAAGATCTTAAACATATTGCCTCCGGTTTCGGCTATCGTATAGATCCTATCTATAAAACCATGAAGTACCATGCGGGCCTCGATTTTGCGGCACCCAGCGGTACCCCCATCTATTCTACCGGTGATGGTACCGTGGAAGAAGCCAGCCTGAGTGATGTAGGGTATGGTAACCACGTAGTGATCCGCCATGGATATGGTTATAAAACATTATATGGCCACATGCTGCGTATGAAAGTAAAAGCCGGCCAGGTAGTGAAACGTGGAGATGTATTGGGATGGGTAGGCAGTACCGGTAAATCTACCGGACCCCACTGTCACTATGAGGTGATGAAAAACGGTGAAAAGGTAGATCCGGTATACTTCTTCTTCAATGACCTCACACCCGAACAATTTGATCGTATGCTGAAAATGGCCAGATCCGGAAATCAGTCTTTCGACTAACCTGAAACTGTTAATCATTAGTTTTTAGTAAGTTATATGTCCTTACTAATCATATCAAACTAAAAAATCCAGTATTAAAAAGCGGAAATCTAAAGGCTAAAAGCTTAACTTCATCTTCGTAAAAGATATTTGTCACCTCGTTTTTTACTACGATGCACCAGCTAGACCTTTTTTCGACACCTGGAATACCGCATCCTGCTGAAGTTGCGGTAACAAAACCAGCTAAAGTAAAAGTAAAGGCAAGCAGCAAAAAAGCTGCCGTAGCGCCCATCATAACTGGGAAAAAACGGGGACGTAAATCACTGAAAGAATTATCGGAGGACCCGGACCTGATTATGGAATTGGATAAATTGGTACTAGATAAGCAGTATTATTCAATTAGTGAGGTGGCTGCCATGTTTAAAGTCAACACCTCATTGATACGCTATTGGGAGAATGAATTCGATATACTGCAGCCCAAAAAGAACCGAAAAGGCGACCGGCTTTTCCGGCAGGAAGATATTCAGCACCTCAAATTAATTTACCACCTACTGCGCGAAAGAAAATATACGATTGAAGGAGCCAAGCAGAAATTGAAGGAAGATCATAAACTGGCCGCCCGGAATTTCGAAATGGTACAGGCTTTGCTGAAGGTACGGGGTTTCTTAACGGAACTGAAAGATCAATTATAAAAACATCATTATGCGATTGAAAACATTACTATTGGGTGGCGGCTTGTTATTCTCCTCCCTGGCCTGGGCTCAGAGTGGAAAGGTATTGAAGGGCAAGATAGACATGAAAACACTGATGAATGATACCTCCACCACGTGGTTCTACAAAGGTGTAAATAGCTACCAGCCTAATGACAATATGCTCAACTATATTAAAACCAACCGCTCCAACTTCAATATGGTAGTGGTAATGGGCACCTGGGACGAAACCAGCCGCGAAGTAATTCCGGCCCTCTATAAAGTTATGATCACCGGCGGTAGCCCGGAAGAGCAGATTGTTATGTTTGCGGCCGATCAGAAATTGCAGTCAGATGCCCCGGTTGACTATAAAGTAAAGAAGCTGCCTACTATCATTGTATTTAAAGATGGCAAAGAAGAAGGTCGTATTGTAGGCACCCCTAAGGAGTCTGTAGAAGCTGATCTGTCCCGTATTTTGCTGTCCAGCAGCCAGAAAGAAAAAGAGAAAGAGAAAGATAAAGAGTAAACGTGAGTTTTTGTCTTTTTCAGGATTATACTGATTATACTGATTTTTATTTTTTATAATAGAGGAGAATAAAAGACTTGGGGGAGATATAAGCGACTCTGCTTACATCTCCCCCAAATCTTTATAATCAAAAAATAAAAATCAGTATAATCAGTATAATCCTGAAAAAGACAAAAACTCACGGCCGTTGATCGGTAATGGTTACATTGGTGGAGGTAGTGGGTAATTTGATCCCCCTGGCTTCCAAAAGCTTGATCACTGTCAGGTTCACGCTTTCTCTTAATGCCGCATACCGGGTACCGTCAATAATATAGGTATTGAAAATGATCTGGATAACGTAGGTGTCCTTTGTAAAATCATTCAGGTTCACCGTGAAATTATCCAGCACGCTCTCATTGTTTGTTAAGGATTGCCTTACATCCTGTAAAAATGATAACACGGCATCCGCTGGTGTATCTGTACCCAGTTCCAGCTTTAACGCCACCCGCTGTTGGGTGCGCAGGGAAAGGTTGTCCAGGATACTATCCACCATTTTTTTGTTAGGTACCGTTACAAAAGTCTTTTCCAGTGTACGTATGCGGGTACTGCGCAAACCAATTTTTTCCACGGACCCCTGGTAGGCATCTACTTTAACGCTATCGCCTACACGGAATGGCTTGTCAAAGAAAATGATGAAAGAGCCAATCAGGTTTTCAATACTTTCTTTGGCAGCAAGTGCAAGGGCTGCCGCACCAATACCAAGACCCGCAATGATTTTATTGACCAGTCCTACCCCAAACAGGATGCGTATAAATGCAATGGCCCCCATTATAAATATGATGGCCTTGAAGAAGTCGCGGAAGAAAATGATGAATTGATTATCCGTCTTATCTTCTGTCAGGTCCGCTTTCTTTTCCAGTACCAGGGCTACAAAGTCAATCAGCCGCAGTATAATCCAGATAATGCTCATGCTCAGCGACAGCTCCAGTAAGGTATCTGTTACATTTTGCAGGGTGGCTTTACCATATACATGTACATTAAGCAGTCGCGGAAACGTAAACCGGTCAATGGTGAGCATGAAGGTGACCAGCAGCAGGAAGTACTCCAGTGGCCGTAGCAGCAGGGTCACAAAATCTTTTTCGTCAATCTGCGGCGACCAGTGTTTCACCAGCCGGAACAGGATGGCGGCTACTCCTTTGGAGATATACCGTTTTACAATCCACACAAATAACAATACACCTACCAGGACCATGTAATCCCGTACGGAGTTGTCTAAAAAAACCTGGTTCAAAAATTCATTCATAAAATGATGGCTAAATAATTCTGCTACTTTCCTGGTTAATCAATATTACGCCAGGCTGACTACCGATGTTAAAACTGCCGTAGGTATCCTCTATACCCAGGGCCTTTGCGCCATTAAAAGTAGCCCATTGCAGGATTTCTGCCAACGGAATTTCCGGAAAATGCTGGCGGATGGTTTTTATTTCTTCCCAGACAGACAGGGTATGGTTAGAAGCCAGGCTGTCTGTACCCAGGGTGATAGGGCATTGCAGGCGCCGTAGCAGTGGAATATCCGGCAGGCGGTTTTCTATATAAAGGTTGGCCTGCGGGCAAAGACACCACCAGGTTTCTACTGGTTGTTGCTGTGCAAATCGTATATCCTGTTCCGTAGTAAAGGTGTTGTGTACGAGTAGTATTTTGTTTTGGGAGAAGTAGGGCAGATAAGCCTCCAGGCTGTTGGTACCGCTGGGCTGGAAGCCGCTGACGTCCATCCCGAACTGTTGATAAAAGGCCAGGAAATCGCCGGTTTTTTGCCGGAACAATTCATTTTCCGCGGCTGTTTCCTGGTTGTGGATACTTACCGGCGTATTGGCAGGGGTGCTGGCCAGCAGTTCAAAGAGCGTAGCACTAACGGAATAGGGTGCATGCGGAACAATAGAGCATTGGTGCCGGGAATTATTGATTTCCCGGAAGGCGGCCAGTACTTCCATACTATACTGGTAGCGGCTATTGGCGCCGGCATCTGCTACACCCATGCATTCTACGAAAGAGTGGTAGTACATCCTGCCCTGCTGCTTTTTAACCAGGGTGGCGGTGCCGTTGCAGATATCACCTACTGCGGAGATGCCACTTTCCCACATAGCCTGTTCGGCGGCATCAATCGCCGTATTGATGTTGCCGGAGTGATTATTCCTGGATTGCATCACCTGGGTGAGGAAGGTGGGCAGGCCGGTTTTTTCCGGAATGGCCCCTTTCATATGCGATAATTCCAGGTGACAATGGGTATTTATGAAGCCGGGACATAAAATTCCATCCAGTTCCTGCACACCCTCACCTGCCCCGGAATCGGCTACAATGTCCGCCACTACGCCATCTTCCTGTAGGATCAGCACGTTGCCGGGCCCCAATAATTGGGTGCCGTTAAATATATCTTTTCCCTTTAATTTGATCTGTTTCAATTACCTGCTGTTTAATTAAGTTAATGGTGTTAATTTTGCAACCCGATTGGCAGTATCTTTTTCCGGTTGGGAAGGGATACTCAAAAGTCAAATATAATTATGATAGACAAACTGGAAGCTATAAAAGGTCGTTTCGAGCAGGTATCAATGGCGCTCACCAACCCTGAAGTTGTTAGTGATAACAAGAAATTTGGTCAGCTGAGCAAAGAATACCGCCAGCTGGAAAAGATCGTGAAGGCATACGACGCCTACCTGAAACTACTGGACAATATTGCATTCAATAAAGAAGTGCTGGACAGTGGTGATGACGAAATGCGTGACCTGGCGAAAGCGGAAACAGAAGAACTGCAGGAGCAGAAAACCGCGCTGGAAGCAGATATCCGCAACCTGTTGATACCAAAAGATCCCCAGGATGAAAAGAATGCCATTCTTGAAATCCGTGCCGGTACCGGTGGTGATGAGGCCAGCCTTTTTGCGGGCGACCTGTTCCGCATGTACCTGCGTTTTTGTGAGCTGAGAGGCTGGACTACCAGTTTGCTGAGTGAGAACCCAGGTTCTGCGGGTGGTTACAAGGAAATAGTGATGGAAGTAAGTGGCGACGATGTATATGGTACCCTGAAATTTGAGTCAGGCGTTCACCGCGTACAGCGTGTACCGGCGACAGAAGCCTCCGGCCGCGTACATACCTCAGCGGCTACGGTGGCGGTATTGCCCGAAGCAGAAGAAGTAGACGTAGACGTACGCGAAGCGGATATTAAGATGGATACCTTCCGTTCTTCCGGCGCAGGTGGACAGCACGTAAATAAAACAGAATCGGCGGTAAGGCTGACGCATATTCCTACTGGTGTGGTAGTAGAGTGCCAGGAAGGACGTAGCCAGCACTCCAACCGCGAAATAGCCATGAAAATGTTGCGTACCCGTATTTATGAAGCAGCGGTACGTAAACATGAAGACGCCATCGCCTCCCAGCGTAAAAGCCTGGTGTCTACCGGTGACCGTTCGGCTAAAATCCGTACCTATAACTATCCCCAGGGAAGGGTTACGGATCACCGTATTGGTATGACAGTATACAATATGGATGCCTTCATGAATGGAGAAATCAAAGATATGATTGATGCCCTCTCTTTCGCTGAAAACGCGGAAAAATTAAAGCAGGGAAACTAATCTGATACCAGCCATGTTATTGCAGAAAGATGCCGGCAGATGAATGCTGTGTTATCTTTCTGCAATAGCCTGCTAATTTCTCAAAATATCCTACATTTAGTTAGCGGTCTCATTTTTACGGGACTGTACTAAAGAAATAGAAAACCTTTTCTTCCCCTTAAATCATCTTCAAATGTTAGAGCAATTAATGGACCTCGTTCGGGAGCATGCACAGGGCGCTGTGGTGAACAATCCTGCTGTTCCTAATGAACACAATGAAGCCGTTATTGGCGCCGCTACTGAATCTATCGCGTCTGGCCTGCAACAGGAACTGGCCAACGGTAACACAGAAGGCGTGTTGTCTTTATTGGGTGGCAATAGTGCTGCAGATGCCAGCAATCCGGTAGTAGGCAATATTTCCAATAACCTGGTAGGTACCTTGTTGGAAAAATTCAACCTGGATAAAGGCGCTGCTACACAACTGGCCGCTTCATTAATCCCTACCGTGTTAAGCTCCCTGGCTAACAAAACAAAAGACCCTTCCAATGGCAGCTTCAGCCTGGATGGTATTCTTAATTCATTAACCGGTGGCTCTGCACAGGGCATCAATTTGCAGGGCATACTGGGACAGTTATCCGGCGGATTAGATAAAAATGGTGATGGACATGTAGACCTGGAAGATTTGAAAAGCCTTTTATCTAATGGTGCTCAACAACAGCAGCAAGCGAATACAGGCGGTGGCATAGGTGGATTATTAAAAAATCTGTTAGGTTAATCTTTTTGGTCACTTGCATTGTTTAATAACTGACAGTCATGTTGATTGTATATGATCCATTTGTCATGTGTTAAAAACTTGCAAAATTTTCGTTGCTCGTTTATTGATACCAATCAATCAGTTGTGAATGTTAAATCAAGTTGGCAGCATATTTGATTACAAGTTTTTCAATTAGTTTTGTCAACGGAACTAATGCTTAAAAACCTTCATGTTTAAAATTATTATGATGAAAAATTTCAATGTTCTGGTAGCTTTAGTCTTATCTGTAACCATGTTGTTCAGTTGTAAAACCTGGCAGAGCGCGGACAATACTAAAAAAGGTGCTGCTATTGGCGTAGGTGGTGGTGCTGCCGCTGGTGCTATCATCGGTAAAGCAGCCGGTAACACTGCACTGGGTGCTATTATTGGTGCTGTAGTTGGTGGGGCTGGTGGAGCTTTGATCGGAAAGAAAATGGATAAGCAGGCACAGGAAATTAAAACAGAAGTACCGAATGCTACTGTTGAACGTGTAGGTGAAGGTATCAACGTAACCTTTGATGCAGGCGTATTATTTGGTTTCGATAAATCAAACCTGTCTCCTGTAGCCCAGGACAACATTAAACAACTGGCTGTTATTCTGAACAAATACCCTGATACTTATGTACGTGTGGAAGGTCATACGGACGATAAGGGTACAGATGAGTACAACATGGGATTATCTGAAAGAAGAACTAAAACGGTAATAGCATTCCTGCAGGCGCAAGGTATTGCAGCTAACCGTATTCAAGGCTTCTGGTATGGTAAATCTCAGCCTAAAGTACCAAACGATTCAGATGCTAACCGTGCTATTAACCGCCGTTGTGAGTTCTCTATCTTTGCAAATGATAAGATGAAATCAGACGCGAAGAAAGAAGCAGGTCAGCAATAATCAAAATATTAAGAACACTTATTTCTCATAAGCAGATATATATCCCCCCCCGCTTCAGCGGGAGGGGATTTTTATTTTTTGTCTGTCAGGAACATACGCCGCACTATATGGAATACCCATACACCGGCAATAGCTCCCAGGGTATCTGCTAATACGTCGTACATATCAAAGCTGCGGCCTACTACCCAGTATTTCTGGATATATTCAATAGCAAGGCCGTAAGCAGCAGCTATTATTACCAGTATCACCAGGGTAAGTGGAGCAATGAATTTCTTTTGCCAGTAAATGGCCAGGCTAAGGAATAATACAATGCCGCCAAACAGGCCGAAGTGAACAAACTTATCGAAATGGATTTTATCTAAGAATGAGCTGGAGGGAATATCTTTTCCCGGCAGGGTACACAAAAAAAGAATCAGGAGTATCCAAAGTATGGCAGGAATATAATATCTGACGTGCTTCATCTTATATGTGCTTGCTGGCAATTAGTAAAAAAAAGACAACAGGCTTATCGCAAATAACGTAGCCTGTTGTCCTTTTGTATGTAAATAAGTTATGGGTGCAATTATTCGCCAACCAGTGCCTGGTAAGCAGCTGCGTCTAACAGGCCAGCTACATCGGCAGGATTTTTAACGGTTACTTTCACCATCCAGCCATCGCCATATGGATCCGTGTTTACCAGTTCAGGAGAACCTTCCAGTTCTTCATTTACCTGATTAACGGTACCAGCAACAGGCATAAACAGATCAGATACTGTTTTTACTGCTTCTACTGTACCAAATACTTCTTCAGCAGCGATGTCTTTACCTGAAGTAGGGATATCTACGAAAACTATATCGCCTAATTCACGCTGTGCAAATTCAGTTATACCGATGGTAGCTACGTTACCTTCTAATAAAACCCATTCGTGGTCCTTTGTGTAGCGCAGGTTTGACGGAAAATTCATATCAAGTTTGATTTTGAGCCGTAAAAATACAGAAAGTATTATGAATTTGACAATTGGAATAATGACTGTTTTAAAATAGCCACCACTTTTTAATGACCTTTATTTTTATCCGTACATCTTCCAGGGGTCTGTCGTGACTATCTGTTTTCAATGCTGCAATTTTATCGATCACTTCCATGCCCTTAATCACCTGTCCAAATACAGTATAGCTTTGATCCAGGTGAGGGGTACCTCCTTCTGTTTTGTATACCCGGCGTTGATCTACGGGGATTTTGCGCCCTCCCAGCCTGGTTTTCTCCAGTTTGTCTAATTGTTCATCTGTAAATACTTTACCCTGAACAATGTAAAACTGGCAACCGGAAGAAGCTTTGTCGGGCCGGTCTTCCCGGGCCGCCGCCAGCGCACCTTTTCGATGAAATAAGTCCAGCTGAAACTCCGGAGGAATGGTATATCCTACATCTCCGTTACCCAGTGTGTCGCCGGGATGAGCATGTTTTGAATCCGGATCTCCTCCCTGTATCATAAAATTGTTGATCACCCGGTGAAACAGGGTACTATCATAATAGTGCTTTTTAGCCAGCTTTATGAAATTGTTACGATGCTTCGGGGTTTGGTCATAGAGTTTAATGATCATGGTACCATAAGGGGTGATCACTTTTACTCTTCTGTCTTTTGCTGTGCCTGCGTAAACAAAGAACAACAAGAGGATGCTCAGGGGTAATAGTTTTTTCATAAAATGTATTTACGCTTCTTCGTGATCCGTAAAGTAAGCAATAATATGCTCTTTCAGGAACACTTCCTGTTCGGCCATTTCCATTTTGGGGACAGGTTGTAATTCCTTAAAATGTGGCCATCCGTCCGCATCATAGCCATCCAAATCGAAATAGCCACTTTGGCTCAGGAGCGTACATACCGCAATGTGCATCAGGTCCTGTTTCTGTTCTTTGGTGTATTTTTTCTTCGTCAGGTTATTTAGTTCATTCACGCCGATCATGAAAAGAATGGCTTCCATATTAGGTTTCTTGCCAAACCTTTGGGTGAGCATATCTTCTATGGGCTTCCAGCGCTGTTCGAAATCTTCCATGTTTTGTCCGTTTTATAGTGGGGGCGGAAAGCACAATGCAAAAAGCAAAAGCTATCTTAGCAGATGAACATCTTTTTTATCTTTATCTGCTAAAATCATCCGCCAAAATCATCCGCAAAGTTAGCTTTTTGCTTTCTGCTTTAGGCTTTCCGCCCGGCAAAAAAGAGATAAATGGGTCTAAATGAGCCACAGTGGCAAGTTTAACAGCATTTTAACGGCCCGTTCACATAGTGATAAGTTTTATTTGACCAGAGAATGTTTATTTTAGCACACCTGAAAAATTATTAGCATGGAAAATACATCGTCCGACATCCGGCAACTGAATGAGAAGATCCACCAGGCAAGTGCTTTCGTGGACCTGCTCACAATGGAGTTAGGTAAAGTAATCGTTGGCCAGCGTTATATGGTGGAAAGACTGCTCATCGGTTTGCTGGCCCAGGGCCACGTGCTGCTGGAAGGCGTACCCGGTCTGGCAAAAACCCTGTCTATCAAGTCCCTGTCATCCGCTATCAACGCTAAATTCAGCCGTATCCAGTTTACGCCTGACCTTTTACCTGCGGATGTGGTAGGTACTATGATCTATAACCAGCAGAAGAACGAGTTTGTGGTACGCAGAGGTCCCATCTTCGCCAATTTTATCCTGGCAGATGAAATCAACCGTGCCCCGGCAAAAGTCCAGAGTGCGCTGCTGGAAGCCATGCAGGAAAGACAAATCACCATCGGTGACACCACTTTTAAACTGGATGAACCCTTCCTGGTACTGGCCACCCAGAACCCAATTGAACAGGAAGGTACCTATACCCTTCCGGAAGCCCAGGTAGACCGTTTTATGCTTAAAGTAGTGATCGGTTACCCTACCAAAGAAGAAGAAAAACTGATCATCCGTCAAAATCTCAACCCGGAAGCCACTTCGCCTATCCGTCCCATCATACAACCTTCTGATATCATTGAAGCACGGAAACTCGTGAGAGAAGTGTATATGGATGAGAAAATTGAAAAGTATATTCTCGATATCGTTTTTGCTACCCGTAATCCGGAAGACTATAAACTGAATAAACTGAAACCATTAATCGCTTATGGCGGTTCTCCGCGAGCCAGCATCAACCTGGCCTGGGCTGCTAAAGCATATGCTTTCATGAAACGCAGAGGCTACGTAATCCCGGAAGACGTACGCAATGTATGCTTTGATGTAATGCGTCACCGCGTTGGTTTAACATATGAGGCAGAAGCAGAAAATGTGACCAGCGAAAACATCCTGAGCGAAATACTGAACGCTGTTGAAGTACCATAGTAGTAGCTATTAGCTATTAGCAGTTAGCAGTTAGCTGATAGCAGTTAGCTGATAGCAGTTAGTCTGAAAGCTGGGAGCTATTCATAATCTGTAATTCGTAATTTCTCATGATGGATACGGCTGAAATATTAAAAAAGGTAAGACAGATAGAAATAAAAACAAAAGGGCTTACCAACCACATTTTTGCAGGCGAATATCATAGCGCCTTCAAAGGACGTGGTATGTCGTTCAGCGAAGTGAGAGATTATCATTTCGGGGATGATGTAAGGTCTATCGACTGGAATGTAACAGCACGATTCAATCACCCTTTTGTTAAAGTTTTTGAAGAAGAAAGAGAGCTCACTGTTATGTTGCTGGTAGATATGAGCGAAAGCTCATCCTTCGGTACCAAAAAGCAGGATAAACGTGACCTGATCACGGAACTCTGTGCTGTGCTGGCTTTCTCTGCCATCAAAAATAATGATAAAGTAGGCGTTATCTTTTTCAGTGATGGAATGGAAAAGTATATTCCACCTAAAAAAGGTAAATCACATATTCTCTTCATTATCCGGGAACTATTATCGTTTACGCCTAAACGTAAAGGAACCAATATTAATGAAACACTACGTTTCTTTAATAATGCCACCAAAAAGCGCAGCATCGTTTTTATGCTGAGCGATTTTCTTTCCGGCAATTACCAGGATGCCCTGAACATCGCAGCCAAACGGCACGATGTGGTAGGTATACAGGTATACGATCAACGCGATAAAGATTTACCACCCGTTGGATTAATACAGGTGGCCGATGCGGAAACAGGGGCAACCCAATGGATAGATACCACCGACCGCCGGGTACGTCAGTATTATGAGCAGCAGTTCCTGCAGCATTCACAGTATTGCAAAAATGCGTTCCTGAAAAGTGGCGCCGAACTGGTAAGCGTACGCACGGATGAAGATTATGTGAAAGCATTACAAACATTTTTCCTCAAGAGGGCCTAAGTTATAATGGAGCGCAAATTAAACATGTATAAACAACAAGTTATAAGACGTATATTTTTATGTTGCTTACTGGGGTTGTTGTATCCTTTCAGCCTGCTGGCCCAGCAAGCGGTAGATGTGACGGCCAGGGCAGATACCAATAGTATCAGGATCGGTGAGCAGATAAAACTGCAGCTTACTGCTACGCTCACACCGGCACAGTTTAAAGACGCCAATTTTAAAGTACTGTTCCCTGTATTGCCAGACTCCCTGGCACATTTTGAGGTGGTAACCCGTACTTCCTTAGATACGTTGGTAAACCAGGATCAACACATTCTTCATCAAACATTTACCCTTACCAGCTTTGACTCCGGTCACTGGGAAATTCCTCCTATGCGGTTTGAGGTCATTACGGGGGCTAACGCAAAGTCTGATTCCGCAATTACATTGCCAATAGGAATAGATGTAAACACCGTATCCGTAGATACTACTAAAGCATTTAAACCTATTAAAGCAGTACAATCAGTACCCTGGAGTATTTGGGATTACTGGCTGTATATCGCCATTGGGATTACGGTTGCATTAGTGGCAGTTGGTATCTGGTGGTATCTCATCACAAGACCTAAAAAAGAAAAGGTAGTTCATGTACCTACGGTTTCTCCATATGAAATTGCCATCCAGGAACTGAAAGTACTGAAGGAGCAACAATTGTGGCAACAAGGGGATATCAAACAATATTATACCCGGTTAACAGATATTCTGCGCACCTACTTTGAGCATCAATTTAATATTGCTGCACTGGAGCAAACCAGTGAAGAGTTGCTACAGAATATTAAACCGGTGACAAAGCTGAATCAACAAAGAGACAAACTGCGTAGCCTGCTGACACTTGCAGATCTGGCGAAATTCGCCAAGTTGCAACCAACAGCGGATGAACATGAGGATTGCATGCATAAGGCAGAAGAAATCCTGGAGTGGACCAAACCGAAAGCCGGTCCCGCAGAAGAGGCAGCGGGTGAAAAACAACAAGCATAAAGCCAGAATGGATCTTAATTAGAAAATTGATGGATTTTTCAACGTGGAAAAATATTGAATTTGCTTACCCGGTTTTCCTGTGGCTTTTGCTGCTGGTACCGGTGCTGATATACTGGTACTTCGCCCGTCGTAAAGGCCGGCAAAGTGTAATGATGATTTCTTCCCTGGAAGGATTGAAAAGCCTGCCGGTATCCTGGAAAGTGCGTTTCAGGCCATTGTTACTGGTATTGCGCCTGCTGGCTGTCATCGCACTGATAGTAGCGCTGGCCCGGCCGCAAACCTCCAATACCTCAGAAAGCATCGATAGCGAAGGAATTGACATCGTAATGGCGATAGATATTTCCGGTAGTATGCTGGCGGAAGACCTGCAACCCAATCGTATGGAAGCAGCTAAAAAAGTGGCCATGGACTTTGTGGATAAACGTATCAGCGACCGTATTGGCCTCGTAGTTTTCTCCGGAGAAAGTTTTACCCAATGCCCTATCACTACTGATCATGCCGTGTTGAAAAACCAGATCATGCAGGTGAAAAGTGGGATGCTGCAAGATGGTACTGCCATTGGTATGGGACTGGCTACTTCCGTAGATCGGTTACGGAATAGCCATGCGAAAAGTAAAGTCATCATCCTGCTTACAGATGGGGTTAACAACACTGGTCTTATAGATCCGCTTACCGCACTGGATATTGCCAAAGCGTTTAAAATCAGGGTATACACCATTGGGGTAGGTACCATTGGTAAAGCGCCGTTCCCCATGCCTATGGCGGATGGCAGTGTGCAAATGGTGATGCAGGACGTACAGATCGACGAGCCGTTGATGAAGAAAATATCTAAAGAAACCGGCGGAAAGTATTTCCGCGCTACCAATACCACTGATCTGAAAAGCATTTACAATGAAATTGATCAGCTGGAGAAAACCAAGGTAGAAATCACCTCCTATAAACGCTATGCAGAACATTTCTTCCTCCTGGCCATGATTGCGCTGGGATGTATTTTGCTGGAAGTAGTGTTACGGTATAGTGTATTCAAGAGCTTACCATAGGCATAAAGCAGAAAGGATAAAGCAAAAAGCCATTGAGGCGAGTGATAAAAAGCGAAACATTAGTTATCCGCCTGGTCACTCGCCTCAATGGCTTTTTGCTTTATCCTTTCTGCTTTATCCTTACCTTTGGGCCTCATATGCAAGAAGCAACAGTCTATAAATCAACGGGAAGCTGGTACGTGGTAAAAACCGCCACCGGCGAAACATTTCAGGCCAGGATGAAGGGGATCTTCAAAAAAGATGAAGATATCACTTCCACCAATCCTATTGCGGTAGGCGATACCGTTACCATAGAGCCGGATGATAGTGACGCCAACGCCAAAAATGCGATGATTACTGCCATTGGCACCCGTAAGAATTATATTGTACGTAGCTCTCCGCATGGAAAAAACAAGAAACATATTGTGGCCGCTAATATGGATCAGGCAATGCTGATCTGTACAGTGAAGGAACCGCGTACCTCCCAGGGCTTTATTGACCGTTTCCTGGTTACAGCGGCGGCTTATCACATCTCGGTGATACTGGTATTCAACAAAAAAGATATTTACAAGCAGAAAGAATTAGAGAAATTCGAGGAACTGGCTGCGCTATACGAAGATATCGGTTACCAGGTATTGTTGATATCAGCTTCCAATGGAGAAGGAGTAGATGAAGTGAGAGCACTGCTCAAAGATAAAACCACGCTGATGTCAGGGCATTCCGGGGTAGGAAAATCTTCCCTGATCAATGTGCTGATGCCTGGGCTGGACCTCCGTACCAAGGCCGTGAGTGGCTGGAGCGGTAAGGGATTACACACCACTACTTCCGCTGAAATGTACGACTTGCCTTTTGGCGGTTGTTTAATAGATACGCCTGGTGTGAGGGAATTTGGTATCGTAGATATCGCCAAGGCAGAGTTATCCCATTATTTCCTGGAAATGCAACCTTACCTTAGTCAGTGTCAGTTCAACAACTGTTTGCATATCAATGAGCCCGGCTGTGCGGTAAAAGTTGCCGTAGAGGAAGGTGAGATTGATGCAGACAGATACATCAGTTATGCTACTATCCTGGAAACAATACAGGAAGAACAATACTGATTATCTTTTTCCCGGCTTACCCAATTCGTCAATTACTTTTTCTGCACCCCAGTTGCGCCTGGGCTGCGGACAACCTTTCTTTTGGGTACGACAGGCCCCCAGGGCGATAACAACCAGCAATAAGGCAATAGGAAGGGCTTTACGCATGAGTGATTTTTTAGAATAAACGACTCATTTGTTTACCCGCCTTGCGGTTGCTTTGCTTGATATCTTTCGTGTAGTAGTTGGAAGCGGGGCATCCTGTTTTCTGCGATGAGCAGCTGACAAACAGGATGCTGCCTAATAAAAGCAGGCACAAAATAGGTTTCATAGGAGGGTATTTGCCTGCAATATAATATTTTTCTATAACATGAGTTATGGTTGTTTTACTTCTTCCAGGTTCTCGTACCAGGAGGCATACATGCTATAGTTTTTGGAAATGCGGTTAATTTCTCCGTTAATCAGCGCCATATCAATATCTTTTACCTTTTTGGCGGGCACTCCGGCGTAGATAGTACCAGGTTCTACATTAGTACCAGCCAGTACTACGGCGCCGGCGGCAATGATACTATTGCTGCTGATATGTGCATTATCCATTACAATAGCCCCCATGCCAATCAATACATTATCATCTACCGTGCAACCATGCAGGATAGCGTTGTGGCCAATAGACACATTATTACCAACAATGGTTTTAGATTTCTGATAAGTACAGTGAATCACTGCTCCGTCTTGTACGTTTACATTCTCGCCCAGGCGGATACTGTTTACATCGCCACGAACCACAGCATTGAACCATACTGTGCAACCTTTGCCCATTACTACATCCCCTACGATGGTAGCATTGGGAGCAATGAAACAGTCTTCAGGAAATTGAGGAGTGATGCCTCTGAGTGGTATAATGTGCGCCATAATAATGTGTTTTAATGCTTACGTTACAAATATAACAATTACTAATTAGCAGTTGTTTTCTAACTTCGCAAAGAACAGAGTAGTTAGTGATATGAACAACAGGCAACTTTTTTTGCAGCACGTAGCACAAACGTCCGATGCTCCGCTGGCATTGGAAATAGTGAAGGCAGCAGGCATGTATATGTGGGATGTAAATGGTAAACGATACCTGGATCTCATTGCCGGTATCAGTGTATGTAACGTAGGGCATTGCCATCCCGCCGTGGTAAAGGCAATACAGGAACAGGCGCAGCAATATATGCACCTGTTGGTGTATGGAGAATTTGTGCAATCGCCACAGGTAGCTTTTGCTACACTACTCACGCAACATCTTCCGGAACAACTGAACTGTGTATATTTCACCAACTCCGGAGCCGAAGCAGTAGAAGGGGCCATGAAGCTGGCCAAACGCTATACCGGCAGAATGGAAATAGCAGCCTTTAACCGCAGCTATCATGGATCTACACAAGGTGCATTAAGCATCCTGGGCGATGAATACTGGCGTAATGCATACCGGCCGTTATTACCCGGCATACAACACCTGGAGTATAATAATTTTGAATCACTGGAATTAATCACGGAACATACGGCTGCTGTTATTGCAGAAACGGTTCAGGCAGAAGGCGGTGTAAACGTTCCGCAACGGGAATGGCTACACGCACTTCGTGATAAATGTACTGCCACAGGTGCATTGTTGATACTAGATGAAATTCAATGCGGATTTGGGAGAAATGGTACGCTGTGGGCATTTGAACAATTCGGTATTGTTCCCGACGTGCTGCTGTTGGGAAAAGCATTAGGAGGCGGCATGCCTTTAGGCGCTTTTATTACCTCCCGCGATATTATGTGGACACTCACCAATAACCCGGTGCTGGGGCATATCACCACATTTGGCGGCCATCCTGTTAATTGTGCGGCGGGTCTTGCCGGCTTTAAAGCCTTGTTGGACCAGGATTTATTGAAAGATGTGCAGGCAAAGGAACAACTATTTCTGCAGCACCTGCAACATCCGGCTATTAAATCTGTACGCTCACTTGGATTGATGATAGCCGTGGAGTTTGAGAACTTCCCCATCAATAAAAAAGTCATTGATTATTGCATTGCCAATGGCATGGTCACCGATTGGTTCCTCTTTGCAGCAGAATGTATGCGGATTGTGCCACCACTCATTATTACACCGGAAGAAATTATATGGGCTTGTAAGCTGATTTGCGAAGCGGCAGAGGCTATTTAGAAGCAGAAAGCGTAAAGCAGAAAGCAAAAAGCTATTATAGCGATTGATAAGAGCGATCATTTAATTTTTTACTCGCTGTTATCAATCGCTATAATAGCTTTTTGCTTTCTGCTTTTTGCTTTCTGCTTTCATGAATTCAATCTGCTTAACGACAGCGTTACACTCTTCGCAAATAATTCTATGGTGTCCTGCTCCCCTATGGCCAGGTAATAGTAATATTTGCCCTGGGAAGTCATTTCGTGAAAGTTATTATTATACTTGAATTTTCCACGGTAGAAATGCTCCAGTACGCCGTTATTACCTGTTTTCTCCGGATGAATAGAGAAGTTGGTCATGGTTACCTGGTGAAAGTCTACAATTATTTTAAAGTCGTCGTTGGTAAATCTTAGTTGCAGTTTTTTTTCCGTGGCGTCTAATTGTATTTTGATGCATTGGTAGTCGTGCTGCAGATCGTAAGGATGGCCATCTATCTCACCTCTGGAGATGCTTTCCTGCAGCGGCGTATGTGTTACATCTTTCATGAGTAAACAATTAAAACTGTAGTTTGAAGCTGCCGAATACGCCAAAACGTTTGTTGGCAGGTTCTCCGGGCGCTACGTCCGGTGTTACTCTCCAGATAAAGTCTACCCGCAGGAATTTGAAAATGTTTTCTATACCGGTGCCCAATTCCAGGTAAGGATTGCCCTCTAAGGTTTTGAAGGCAAACCCGTTGTTGAGGTTCAATTGTTTATTGGATTCAGATAAAGAACCAATTACGCCTTTGGCAGTCCAGAACTGGCGCCATTTTAGTTTTTTAATCAGCGGGATATAGCCAAATATGCCATTGCCAATAGTATGTTCCACATTGAATCCTACGTATTGATCGCTGATAAACTCAAAGCGGTTCATCATGTTAAACGCATACTTGTTGTAATAGTAAATTTCATTACCCGGATGTACTTCGAGCGAGGTATAAGGCACGGTACCAAAAATTTTACCGCCAAATACGTTGTAGTAGAAGGAGCCGAAAGGAGGCAGTTTTACATAGTCAGATACACTCAATGATGCGCGCTGGTATTGTTGTCCACTGTTGCCTATGCCTGGTATGCCTGCTGCCAGTTTCAATTCTGCAATAGGATACTTACTACCTAAGCTGATACGGTAATAATTACCTTCCAGGAATTGCTCATGGAACGCATAGCGTAATTTTAGTTCCACTTCCATGCTGGTCAGCGGGTCGCGGTTGTTGGGTAATTTCGGGTAAGACGTTGTGGTAGGCAGTGGTTCATATGGTCTTACCTGTTTGTATACCAGGTTCAGCTGGTGTGAAAATCCGCTGTAATATTCTTTAAAGAATTCCACACGTTTTTCGTCTACCATCAAAAATTTCTGTGGTATGCCACCTTTGCGGATCGCTAGTGTAAAGATGTTATCTGTACCTACTTCATCATAGTAGTGGGTACCGTTGTCAAGGTCTTTGGTGTAGGCGGCATAAATATACATACGGGGATGCCTTTTCAGCAGCCACAGTGCCGATATTTTTCCTTTGTATACCTGGTCTTTGAAGCCATAGGCCAGGTAGCCGTACAGGTAAAGATCTTTATTGAATTTAGGCGTTGTTCCAAGGTCCATGCGGAGGCGGAAACCTTCCAGCCTGTTTTGGGAAAACAGGTAGTAATAAGGGCCAAACTCAATGGGCCCTACTGGTTTATAGCCGGTAGCGAGGAAGCGGATGGTATTGGAATAAGTTCTGAACAGGGGCATTTTCTGGAGGGTATCCACCATTTTATAAATGCCTTCTTCATTTTTGCTGAGGTCTTCCGGGCGGTTGTCCATCCAGAAGGAATCTTTCCGTATGCGGGCGCTGTCCAGCACTACTACCGGTTCAGGATATCTTTTGTCACTGAAGATGTTAGTAGCGGCGGTATCATTGGTATGTACGTTATCATAGGTCGTTGTTTTCCGGCCAATGAAATCAAACGTTTTCCCGGGTCTGGGACTGGGCGCCCAGAAGTCGGCGATGAATTTATCTTTATACAGAAACCAGGAGCTATCGTGTAGCTGCCGGAATTCCTGTACCATGCTTATTTTATGTACGAAGTTGATGTTGGCATCTTTTGGAACGGACAAGGTTGTTTTCTGTACTGCATATGTAGTATCATGTACCCAGAGGTCGCCGATGAAGGTATTCTCCCCTTTCCGTTTAGGCGTAAAGTTTAGTTTTATGAATCGTTGTCCGCTGATGTATTGGGTATCGGCAATAGAGTAGTCGTAATAGAAAGCGCCGTTATGGTGTATAGGGCTTACAAATTGTTTATCAAATACCGGGATGAAGTTATCATATATGTTGATGTTCTGGTACATGCCTCCCAGGAATTTGGTCACACTTTCGTTGTCGATACCAGAGGTCCGGGCGGCTTTGATAATTTCTTTTGTTTTGCGTGGGCTCGACTGGAAGTAGTAATCAGACAGGGTTTCTGTGAGGAAGATGGGAAGAAAAGGTTTGTCTTCCGAGGTGCTGTCGATATTATCCAGGATGAATGCAAATGGTTTGGTGAAGCGGTTCCGGCCGAGTTTCTCTTTGTTGAGATTCTTCATATCCAGTTCCAGCTTATTATAAACTTCGTATTTGTAGTTATCGAGGCGATTGTAGTTATTTTCCGGTTTGTGTTTAATAATTTGTTTGAGCAGGATGAGGGCCCAGTTTACGTTGGCTTTTATTTCATATGTTTTTAAAGAAACGTCGGAGCGGGTTACCTCGAAGTTAATGGTTTGTTCTTTTAGGGTTCTGTTAACGGGAAGTTGGAGAATAGTATACCCCATTACCCTTACCAGTAATGAATCTGATGGGATAACATTTAATTCGAAGAGGTATTTACCTTCCGCGTTGCTAACCATACCGGTTTGGGTATGGGCAAACTGAAGAGTTGCGAAGGGAATGATCTCCTGTGAGTGCGCGTCCCTGACCACTCCACTGACCTTATACTGCTGCGCCATCAAACCCGAACACCAAACGCTTACGCCGATGATTATTGCTAATATTCTTTTCCAGCCAACCATATCTGACAACAATATTATATTATTTATCGCTATTCTACACGTGTGCTTTCTTCCAGGTAACGTAGTTATAACAAAAAATTATATTTTAAGATTCAAATATTTCTATTAGCTTTGTATTGCAAAGTACTTTTCTGTATGACAGACCAACAACATCTGCAAGCATTAACAGACATAAAGCGCCTGATGGAGCGGAGCAGCCGTTTCATCTCGCTGAGTGGATTGAGTGGAATATCTGCTGGTATCAGCGGGCTGATTGGCGCCTGGATAGCGCGTGTGTGGCTGGTAGAATATTATACCAGGTGGGAAATTTCCGGGGCATACAGTGATGCAGATTACCGTACCTTGAAATATCGTTTAATAGCCCTGGGGTTAGTGGTGATGGCAGCAGCCCTGGCAGGTGGTACCTTTTTCACCTGGCGTAAAGCAAGGCAAAATAATTTACCTATCTGGGATTTAACTGCAAGGAAAGTGCTGATTAATACGGCCATTCCGCTGGCAGCGGGTGGTGCCTTTATTGCCGGGTTGTTATTTAACCACCTGGAAACGCTGGTAGCGCCCACTTGCCTGGTATTTTATGGGTTAGCCATTATTAACGCCAGTAAGTACACATTACCGGATGTGAAGTACCTGGGTATCTGTGAAACCATACTCGGTATAGTTAATCTTTTCTATTTGCGTAAAGGCCTTTATTTTTGGGCAGCGGGCTTTGGATTGCTCCATATTATTTACGGAGCGCTGATGTGGTGGAAATATGAACGGAAAAAGACTATTTAATCAATAGCATGAACCCAATTGGTAATTTAAATAAAGTATTCGAGAGCCGTATACGCCTGGGCGTTATGAGTGTATTAATGGTGAATGAGGAAGTTAATTTCAACGACCTTAAACAAATGCTGGAAGTAACAGATGGTAACCTGGCTTCCCATCTCAATACACTCGAAGAAAACGGTTACCTGAAAGTACACAAGGGCTTTATTGGCCGGAAAACCAATACCACTTATGCGATTACCGCTGCCGGGGAAAAAGCCTTTAAAGGGCATCTGGCGGCCCTGGAACACATGATAAAATTCACTAAATAAATTTTTTTGCCTTTTTACTTTGAAATACAAAGTGCTTTTTAAAAATAAAAACCATGGAACCTTCAACACAAGAACCACTGTCTTTTTTTGACCGGTACGCCTACGCCTTTAAAGCAGGTATTATTGTAGTCACCATCATGATATTGCTGATCCCCACCAGCATGATACAAAACCTCATCTGGGAACGCCGCGACCGGCAGGAGGAAGCAGTTAAAGAAGTCACGGGGCGCTGGGGAAGCGAACAAAATATTACAGGCCCGGTGCTGGCTATTCCTTATAAAAGTAACACTGCCAATGATGCCAATTACCTGTATGTACTGCCGGAAAATCTTAAAATAAACGGAGAACTTCTCCCGGAGAAATTGCAACGGGGCATTTTCAATGTAGCTGTGTATAACGCTAAACTACAACTGAGTGGAGCCTTCAGTGGCGCTGAAATCGCCGCGCTCAACACCTCTTCTTCCGCCTTAGATTGGGGACACGCATCTATACTCGTTGGCGTCAGCGATTTACATGGTATCGACAACCAGGTGCAGATGGCATGGAATGGCAGGAATTTCGTTTTCAATGCAGGAGTAGTCAGCAACGACTTGTTTAACAGCGGTATCCAGGCGCCCATTGCCATTACACCAGGAGACACCGGCGCTTTGTCGGGTCATTTCTCGCTGGAGCTGAGCTTAAAAGGCTCTGGCAGGATCAGCTTCTCCCCCATCGGTAAATCCACTACCGTAGCCATCAATTCCAGTTGGCCTAACCCCAGCTTTGATGAAGCCTTCCCTCCTAAAACAAGACGGGTAGATGATAAAGGATTTGCCGCTACCTGGCAGATACAAAACCTGAACCGCAGTTATCCCCAAAGCTGGGAAGGCAAAAAATACAATATCCATTCCGCCGATTTCGGCATTAAATTATTTATGCCTGCAGAAAGTTACCAAATGTCCATGCGGGCCGTTAAATACGCCATTCTCATCATAGGACTTACTTTCTTTATATTTTATTTTATTGAACTGTCACAGCGCCGCGCCCTTCATCCAATACAGTATGCCCTCATCGGGTTAGCCCTTTGTATTTTTTATACCCTGCTCATCTCTATTTCAGAACAAATTAACTTTATTATGGCTTACCTTATTGCCAGTGTATTAACGATAGGTCTGATTATTGCATACACGGCTGCTGCCTTTAAAAGTACCCGTATTGCAGCAGGCATCGGCGCCACACTCGCCGTCGTATACGGATTTATTTATGTGATCATCAGTGCAGAAGATCAGGCATTATTAATGGGAAGCTTAGGACTCTTTATTATCCTGGCCCTGATCATGTACTTCAGTACTACCATTAAATGGGATAAATTAGGGCATAAAAACAACAACACTATTACACAATAAAGCAAACATGGGAAATTCTTATATCAGCAAGCGGTTAGCCAGTTTCGGATATGCATTTAATGGTATTGGCGCTTTCCTGCGCACGGAACCACATGCACGCATTCACGCTATTGCTACCGTTGTGGTAGTGGCAGCCGGTTGCTGGTATAAAATAGCAACGCCGGAGTGGATATGGATTATTATGGCTGTAGCGCTTGTTTGGACTACAGAAATGCTGAATACGGCCATTGAAAAAATAATGGATCATCTTTCACCGCAATTACATCCGGCAGTGAAGTTCATCAAGGATGTAGCTGCTGGTGCAGCGCTCATAGCAGCCATCGCTGCAGCAATTATTGGGGCTGTCGTATTTATCCCGTACATTTTAAAAACCATTTAACCATATCATATGCAATTGAAAAGAATCCTGCGTTTAGCACAATATCGTATCGGCCGTTCCCGGCCGAAATACACGCTGTATGCCTCAGTGCTGTTTAGCCTGGCGTTGCTTTTTTTCCGGGTTATACATAGTGGTACCTATCTCAGGGTTACCCTGATATGGAACCTCTTCCTAGCTTTTGTGCCCTTTGCCATTACCCGCTGGATGGAGAAACATCCGGAACAAATAAAGAATCGCTATAACTGGTATGGCTGTTTTATTTGCTGGCTGCTGTTCATTCCCAATGCACCTTATATACTCACTGACCTCTTTCATCTTTTTGATGGTGGAGTACCCATGTGGTTCGATCTCTTTGTGATTTTTTCTTTTGCCTGGAATGGTATGATACTGGGATATATGTCTATCCGCAGCATGGAAAATATGTGGAGCCAACGTTACACCCGCTGGCCAGCCTGGTTATTTACTTTCCCGGTGATGTTTCTCTGTGGATTAGGGGTATATATTGGCCGTTTTCTAAGATATAATAGCTGGGATGTAGTGAAAGATCCATTGATGCTACTCGGAGATATGAGAGATATTTTTCTGCATCCCTGGGATAATCGCCACGCCTGGGCATTTACGATTTGTATGGGTGTTTTCCTCAGTTTAATGTATCCATTGGTAAAGAAACAATATAGTTAAAGAAGCATAAAGCCTAAAGGCGAAAGCATAAAGCTATTGAGGCGAATGATAAGAGCGAATGAGTAACTTAAATACTCGCTCTTATCATTCGCCTCAATAGCTTTTTGCTTTCTCCTTTAGGCTTTTCGCTCTATTAGAAATCTACTCCCATACCGAAATACCAGATAGGACTACCTCTGAAAAACGCTATGGCCGGCCATCCTGCATCTACACGTAGGAAGTAACCCGCAATAGTAGTACGGGCGCCGAAGCCATAACCACCAACAAATGGTCCCAGGATTCCTTCCTTAATACGCGTAACAACGCCGGTGCCGTCATCATAGTAGCCATAGTTAGCATCCTTGAAGGTCAGCTTCTTATTCCAGGCGGTACCAATATCAATAAACGAGGTCACCTGGAAGTTACGCAGGAATGCGGAATTGATAGGCTTGTCTATAAAAGTGGCAAATACAGGTAAACGAAGTTCTGTATTCAACACCATTGCATTGTTACCATTTCTGGCATTTTGCTTATAACCACGCAGATTCTCTGTTAATGTCTGGAAAGCATAGTTCTCACTCAGGTTTACCGGCGTTTTCTCATTGATTTGTGGGTTTAACCAGTTATCAATACCCCCCAGGTAATACAACAGTTTACGCGTTCCCCACGACATATCCATGGCAAATCGGGTAGCCCAGATGAAGTTGCGGTAAATCTTTTCATAGTGACGGATATCTACCCCCATGTTATAAGTAAACCGCCCTTGTGCGAAGGTAGTATTGGGAGGATACATCGCTTCATTCAAACCACCATTGGTGAGCTGGGCATTTGTTTCTCCATATATTTTATAGCGGGTACCGTTCCATATATTAATGGCAGGGTTGATGGTATTATCATACACGTATTCCAGGCGGCCCAATGCATATGTCTCTTTCCGGGTTTTATCCATCAGGGACGGCTTGTCGGTAGCCTGAACAACCAGTTGGTCTGTACGGATACCAACTGACAAACGGATACTTCTCACCTGGTCAAACGGATAGCGTACTTCTCCCTGGTAGATATTTGTAATAAGCTTATTAGGCGCAAAAGTGAGGGTGGGAACACCACCAGAGGTATCTATATAAGCAGACGAGAAATTCTTATCTACTTTACGATAGTAAGTGAATTTATAATCAAACCGTTTTTTCAGGTAGTTGGCAGTAAAGAAGTATTCTGATCCTTGCAGGGATGAAGGAATACGGAAGCCCCCATTGAACTTCAGGTCTTCGAACAAATCACTTACCCCGATCCTAATTAATCCGTTCACCGGATCAGTAAGCCGGATAGGCGCGGTTGGCTGACCTGTGAATGGTTGATATTTGTTAATCAATATCGAGTTATCCAATTGCAGGATCAGGTAATCAGACGCAAATTTGAATTTATACGGGAAGAGCTTCATTTTCTTCAGTATAGGCTCGTCTTCCTTCCGTTTTTCAAATAATGCGGGTTCCTTCATCGCCATAGCGGTGCTGGTATCAGCCGGTTCATTGCCAAATTCGTTCTGGAAGAAATTGGTATGCGTGGTGGTATCTTTTGCAGGCGCCATATAGGTAGGCAAGCCTAAACGCAGGCTGTCAGCATGCATTTGGGCGCGTCTGAAGTTAGTGACGCGGGCATTGACGTTTCTTTTCTTCAGCACCACTGTATCTACCTTCAGTTTCATGAGGCGTTTGATATCGGCATATTGTACTACCTCAGATACTTCTCCCTTTTCGCCGGTAATGCGGGATTCCTGTATACCATAAGGGTAGTTGGAAATAGGGAAAGTATAGGTAGAATCTTTTGTCAGCATTACTGCTTCTACAGAGTCCGGCGCCGTGGTGCCGTAAGCTGCGAGGGCAGAATCCAGTTCTTCCGGTTCCGGGTTATGCAGGATTTCTGATCCCACATAGAACAGGGAGTCTACACCATCAGCCTGTGATTTAAAGAATCCGGCATAACGGTTACGGATACCGTTAGCATCGGAAACAAAGGTGAAGTGGGTGGTATTGTACTGCATGGGCAGTTTGGCATTACCGTACTGGAGGTCTGTCAGCTGCGTAATCTGCTTATCTGAGCTTTTGTTCCAGTTATCCACCATGAAAATATTAAATGGCTTGTTCATCAGCGAGGTATCTGAGCCTCTTCCTTTGGCTGAAGGCCGGTTGGAGGAGTAGAGAATACCGCTTTTGCCAGGGAAGGCGGCAAATGATGGATCCAGGTCGTCGTATACGTCGTTGGTGATTTGCTCTGTTTTGGAATTGCTGATATTATACGTGAAAATATCGGTATGTCCATTTTTTACGGCAGACAGTAACAGGGTGTTTTCCTGTACTGGCATATATTTGAAGTCAATAACCCGGTCAAACTGGTTCAGCTCCTGCCGCAGGGTGATACGGGTAACCAGGTCATAGATCATCAGTTTGGTTTTGCCTTCATGTTCATATATCACTGCGAGGCGGTTGCCTTTAGTGTTCCAGGCCATCTGTGGATAGTTGGGATCTACCTGGTTGGCCAGCTGCATTACCCCACTGCGCAACAGTATTTTAGGTTTATTCCAGCCCAGTTGTATTTGTACCCGGTATACGCCCTTTTTAAACTCAACTACTGCATAGGAGTTGTTTCTGGGGTTCGGGTTGAAACGATAGTATTCAGATTTAGGGGTTATTTCCTGGGCTACAATTGTGCGGCCCTTGGCAGATGTTTTTCTTCTGCGGTTGTCTTCCTGGAAGCGTTTCTGGTAAAAAACAAAGAAGTCTTTCGTTGCTTTTTTAGGCGTTTGGTTCAATACCTGTTCAAATCCCTTTTTCAGTCCGCGGTTAATACGGGTGATATACATGAGGTAGGGCACTGCATCTTTCCCATATTTACTTTCTACATAGTACCAGAAGGCCTGGCCTGCCAGCAGGGGATGATCATAAGCCAGTGCATTGAAGTTGCTGTACTTGCCCGACATAATGATCAGTTTCAGCTGTTCATCCTGTTCGGCGGTCCAGTTTTCGGCAGCGTAGCCTATAAAGCCATCGGTGAACCATTTTGGGAAATCTATGAGGGCGGCATTACCGGCAAATTCGCCGATATCTTCCCCAAAAAGCAATGTTTCCAGCATAATACGGGCAATACCCTGTCTTATTTGCCGGCGCAGGTGCTCATGGTTGCCATCGAAATAAACGATCATTTTGTTGCCTACCAGCTTCGTTACCCCTCCTGTATTTTGCCACTCTACACCAATCCCTATATTGGACTGCTTCATTTCCCCAAACGAATTGTAGACCACAATATTGATACGTTGTCTGGGGTTACTTTCCATGAACTGTTCCAACTGTGGTAACTCCTTTTCGGCTACCTGGGCCGCATACTTACCAAGTTCAAGTCCATTCTGACTAAAATAGGTATTGAAATGCCGGCTTTGATAGTATCTCCACTTAAAGTTCTTGAACTGCACACGATTTTGGCCGAATTCTACTGTATTAGTCTGGGCTTGCGATACTATCGTTCCAAGTAATAGGGTACCGTGGAATAATAACCTGGTAATAAATCTGTTCATACAGAAAGTATTGATAATATTGTGATCTGTTTTAAAATTAGCCTAAAAAAACCGGGTAACAATGATTGAAATACAACAATTCACTTTTGGTCCATTACAAGAAAACACCTTTCTGCTTATTAACGGTAAAAAGGATTGTATAATTATAGACCCAGGATGTTATTTTCAGGACGAAAGAAAAGAATTATTACAATATATACAAACGCATGGGTTAAATGTTATAAGATTATTGAATACGCACTGTCACTTTGATCATATATTTGGTAATAAGCTCGTAGCAGATACGTATAAGGTGCGTCCGGAGTTCCATGAGCTGGAACAGCCGGTGTTGGACAACTCCCAAAATGCAGCTGCCCTCTATAACATTCCGTTTGAACCCTCTCCTATGCCAGGCCGCTACCTGCAGGAGGGTGAAATCATTCCTTTTGGAACCAACGAACTAACGGTATTGCTTACACCGGGTCATTCTCCGGGAAGTGTGTCCTTCTATTGCGCAGATCAGCAATTTGTGATAGGTGGGGATGTATTGTTTTACCAGAGCATTGGCCGTACTGACCTCCCCGGGGGGAATCATCACACCCTGCTGCAAAGCATCCGGGAAAAGCTGTTTGTACTGCCAGACGAGGTAAGGGTATTCCCTGGCCATGGTCCTTCCACTACTATTGGCTTTGAAAAGAAACACAATCCCTTCCTGGTAGGCTAAGGGTTATTTTATATACTTCCCGATTACCGGCAACCGGGCAAACTCCTTCTTCTCCATCCGGAATATAAACCAGGCATAAGCTGCAAAGAACGCAGTTGCTGCTGCGAGGGGAAGGGGTTTGAGGGCGTAGATGTCTTTAGGTGATAATACCAGCCCGTTCAGCCAGTTGAACACATAGTAGATACCTATAGCCAGTCCTACATAGGTAATGAGTTTGGGGAGATGGTAAGGAATAGGGTAATACTTCTGCCCCAAAACATAACAGACTACCATCTGGATAAAGTAACATACCATAGTAGCCAGCGCCGCGCCATAGTACCCCATCACCGGAATCCACCAGTAATTGAGCAGGAAAGCCAGAATGGCTGTTACAATGGTAATGACCGCGCCCGTTTTGGTGCGGTCTGTCAGTTTGAACCAGATGGTCAGGTTATAATAGATGCCCAGGAACATATTGGCCAGCAATAACACAGGCACAATACGCATCCCCTGGTAATAAAAAGGTACCCGCAGGAAAGCCTTCCAGATATTCAGGTATAGGCTCACAAACAGGAACATAAAGCAAAGCATAATAACAAACAGCTTCATAATACGGGCATACATTTTCCGGGGATCCCCGCTTTCCGCCTGTTTAAAGAAGAAAGGCTCCGCTCCTAACCGGAATGCCTGTATGAACATGGTAATCAGGATGGCCAGCTTGTAATTGGCGCTATATAAGGCAATAATTTCTTTTTTGGCTTCCATATCATTCCCCGGCAAAAACTGGGGTAGAAACCAGGCCCTGTCGAAGGTTTCATTGACCATGCCGGCCATGCCCACTATAATCAGCGGCAAGGCATAGTGCATCATCTGTTTCCATAACCCGGTATCGAACTTCCATTCAATTTTACGGATTTGGGGAAGAAACATTAGTAGGGTAACACCACTACCCAGCATATTGCTCAGGTAGATGTACCCGGTTTGGTCGCTCCCGTTTTGAAGGTCAGGTAACCAGTGGTGGCCTGCTGCATATAATTTCGGGCAAATCACCAGGAAAAAAATATTGAAAAAGATGGTGGTAACGATTCCGGCTATACGAATGGCCGCATATTTCACGGGCCTGTCTTCCAGTCGTAGTTGGGCAAAAGGAATGGCTGTGAGCGCATCAAAGGCCATGAGCAGCACTACATAGGTATAATAAGTAGGGTGCCCGCTCAGCCCCGCCAGTTCTCCGGCATAAGAATTAATGACCGGGGATCTCAGGAACAGTAATAAAATGGTGATACTGATGGTAGACAATAACAGGGAGATGGTAGTGGTACCCAGTACATGCGCTTTGTTTTCCTTTTTGGCAAAACGGAAAAATGCCGTTTCCATGCCATAGGTCAACACAATATTGGCAAAAGGTATATAGGCATAAACGTTAGACATTTCCCCGAAAGAGGCACGGGTTAAAATGGTCAGATAAAATGGGGTCAGAAAATAGTTGAGCAATTTGCTCACAATATTACTCAACCCATAATACATCGTTTGGCCTGCCAGTTTCTTGATACTCAATTCCCAGATATTTTTTGGTGAAATTACGAATTACGAATTACGAATTACGGATTTGTGGGAAGATGGTAGGGAATCTCCCCGCAAATCCGTAATTCGTAATTTGTAGTTCGTAATTCTATTCAAACCCGCCTCTGCGCTGTTGTTTCTTGTCCGACAGCCGTTTTTTGGATGCTATCCTTTTTTCCTTTGCCGCTTTGGAGGGCCGGGTAGGTACCCGCTTTTTACGCGGTATCAGCGCTTTGTTGATCAGGTCGTTCATTTTGGCAATCACTTCCTGCTTGTTCCCTAATTGGGTCCGCGCTGTTTGGGACTTCACCTGGAGCTGGCCGTCCGCGTTAATGCGGTTAGCTAATTTCTCCAACAGCACTGCTTTTTGTTCGGGGGTTAACAGGGCAGAAGTCATTACCGCAAAGTAACCCTCTACCATGGTTTCCACCTTATTCACGTTTTGTCCGCCACTGCCGCCGCTGCGGGCCGTACGGAACGTGATTTCGGCGGTCACATTAATGTTCATTTTAATTTAAGTTTTAATAAAAAAAAGTACTTAGGAAGGGCAATTTATTAAAACTGTAGCGAATATGCGGAATGGTGGCCACTTTTTAACAAGATAGGGTTATAACAAAGCTATCCGGGTAGCCCTGTGGCCGCCGGATAGCTAACAATTTGCTGAATAATAGCTTATAAGGTATACGGAATCAGGAACACCCCCGCTGCATCCTGCTTTACAGGAACCGGGTTCTCATTCAATGTCAGGCTATATACTTCCCGGTCACAGCAGTTTTTAGGCCTGGTGAGGAAGTTCAGTTTGTCCACAGTAACCCTGCCGGGTCGACCAATTTGTAAGGTCTGCGGTGCTTCGAAGAAGTAAGTCAACACCGCTGTTTGATGGGGGGTATCTATGAGCTGGCCTACCCGCTTGGTCATCTGGGGCATCTGTATTTTGATGCTGTCCAGCGGGATTTGTGCATATTGGCCATACACAAGATCATGACCGGTGGCCGGATCAATCAGCTTAAACGCATAAGTAGGCGGATTGTAGATGTAAGGACACATAGCTCCATCACAGGGATTGTCTTTCTTTGAACGTTTACAGGCGGTAAATAAAAAGAGTCCGAGGAATAAAATGCAACAGTAACGGATCATAGATAAGCGATTTTGGTACTGTTAAACGAACGATAGCATGATGATGTTACAGATTCAACTGATTTGCGTTAATTTCCCGGCACTAAAATGGCGTCATGAGAGTAGTTATACAACGCGTTAGTTCCGCATCTGTAACAGTAGATGGGGCGGTAACCGGGCAAATTCAACAGGGGTTAATGATCCTGCTGGGTATAGAAGACACAGATACCACCGAAGATATACAGTGGTTAAGCAGTAAAATAGTGAACCTCCGCATTTTCAATGATGATGCGGGTGTGATGAATGTTTCTGTGAAAGATGTACACGGCGATATTTTGCTGGTAAGCCAGTTTACGTTACATGCGTCTACCAAAAAAGGAAACCGCCCTTCGTATATCCGTGCCAGTAAGCCGGATGTCGCGATTCCGATGTATGAAAAAATGATCGGACAGCTGGAGGAAGATTTAGGGACTACTATTCAAAGAGGTATTTTTGGGGCAGATATGAAAGTGACGCTGGTAAATGATGGCCCTGTTACGATCATCATCGATTCCCAGCAGCGGGAATAAACCCGGTGGCAATGAAGTCAATCCATTATCTTTAATAAAATAAACAAAACCCATGACCATTCAGGAAGCCCAGGAAAAAATAGACAACTGGATCAACACTACCGGCGTGCGTTATTTCAGTGAGTTGACCAACATGGCTATTCTTACAGAAGAAGTTGGTGAAGTAGCCCGTGTAATGGCCCGTAAATATGGGGACCAGTCGTCGAAAGAAAGTGATAACAAAAAACTGCTGGCAGACGAGCTGGCCGATGTGATGTGGGTGTTGCTCTGCATCGCCAATCAAACCGGTATTGACATGACCGTGGCCCTCGAAAAAAACTTCGAAAAGAAAAATATCCGCGATGCACAGCGGCACCATAATAATCCCAAACTAAAACCCTGATGCAGTACGCACGCTTTTTGTGTACAGCTCCTAAAATACAGTTATGCGAAAACAGGGAAAAATAAAAACCTTATGGCAGATACTGAAGCAGTCTGGTAGTGAATTTATAGACGATAAAGTATTGAAACTGAGTGCAGCATTGGCTTATTACACGATCTTTTCCGTGGCGCCCATGCTCATCATTATTATTTTCTTCTGCGACCTGTTTTTAGGTAAAGACGCAATAGAAGGCAATATTTATGGGCAAATCAGTGGCCTGGTAGGCAGTAATGCAGCAACCCAAATCCAGGATATGATCAAAAATGCCTCGTTGTCCGGTGATATGAGCTGGGCTACCATCGTGGGTTTTGTGACGTTGATCATTGGTGCTACCGGGGTTTTTGCCGAAATACAGGACTCTATTAATCATATCTGGCGCCTGAAATCAAAACCCAAAAAGAATGGGTTGTTGCGCATGATCCTGAACCGGCTCCTCTCCTTCTCACTGGTGGTGAGTTTGGGCTTCATCCTGCTGGTATCGCTGGCGGTGAATGGGTTGGTGGAATTATTTTCTTCTTTGGTAGTGCGACTCCTGCCAGGAAAGATCACCTCCGGTATCTTATTTTCGCTCGCCGATTTCGTAGTTCCTTTTTTAGTAATCGCCTGTCTGTTTGCGATCATCTTTAAAGTACTGCCAGATGCGCGCATCCGATGGAAAGATGTACGGGTAGGCGCCATTGCTACGGCTATTCTTTTTATGCTGGGTAAATTTGCCATCGGGTACTACCTGGGGGCCAGCAAAGTAAGTTCTACTTATGGCGCCGCAGGGTCTATCGTAATCATATTGCTTTGGGTATACTATTCCGCGGCTATCCTCTATTTTGGGGCGGTGTTTACACGGGTGTATGTCCAGCATTCCGGGGCACAGATTTATCCCAACGAATATGCTGTTTGGATCAAACAAATAGAGGTGCCCCATGAGCCCCAAATCGTAGAAGAAGGGTAAATTATTTGTTAACCATCTTCTTAAACATATTTTAATAATCGCATACGTATTTTCAAAATTGGCATTTATCTTTGCGCCACTATGTCTACAGATCAGAATAAATTCCAGGCGATCATATCGCATTGTAAAGAATATGGTTTTGTTTTTCAGTCCAGCGAAATTTACGATGGACTCAGTGCTGTATATGACTACGGTCAATACGGGGCAGAACTGAAGAAAAACATCAAGGATTATTGGTGGAAGAGCATGACGCAATTGCACGAAGATATCGTGGGAATTGACGCCGCCATCTTTATGCATCCTACTACCTGGAAAGCATCCGGACACGTGGATAATTTCAGCGATCCCATGATTGACAACAAGGATAGCAAAAAACGCTACCGGGTGGATCACCTCATTGAAGGTCACGCAGAAACATTATCCAAAGAAGCCGGCGATGCCCTCCTGGCACAGATGGACGAACTGCTGAAGGAAAACGACTTCGCAGGACTCAAAACATTAATAGAATCCAACAAAATAAAATGTACTGTCAGCGGTACTGTTAACTGGACAGAAGTACGTCAGTTTAACCTGATGTTCTCCACTCAGCTGGGTAGTGTTACTGACGAAGCCAGCGAAATATACCTGCGTCCGGAAACAGCACAGGGTATCTTCGTTAACTTCCTGAACGTACAAAAAACCGGTAGGATGAAAGTGCCTTTCGGTATTGCACAAATTGGTAAGGCCTTCAGAAATGAAATCGTAGCCCGCCAGTTTATTTTCCGTATGCGCGAATTTGAGCAGATGGAAATGCAATTCTTTGTACGCCCCGGCACCCAACAGGAATGGTACGAAAAATGGAAAGCAGAGCGTATGCAATGGCACCTCAGCCTGGGTACAGATCCTGCGAAATACCATTTCAAAGACCACGTGAAATTAGCACACTATGCAGATGCTGCGGTGGATATTGAATACGAATTCCCATTCGGCTTCAAAGAAGTAGAAGGCATTCACTCCCGTGGTGATTTTGACCTGAAACAACACCAGGAATATAGCAAGAAGAAAATTCAGTACTTCGATACAGAAATCAATCAGAACTACGTGCCTTATGTGATAGAAACCTCTATCGGTCTGGATCGTATGTTCCTGCTGACTATCTGTAATGCTTACGCAGAAGAAGATCTGAGTACCGCTGATAAACAGGATAGCCGCGTAGTGCTGCGCTTACCTGCTAAACTGGCGCCCATTAAACTGGCTATTTTCCCGCTCACCAAAAAAGATGGTTTACCGGAAGCAGCTAAGATATTGATGAATGAGTGTAAACAGGCATTCCATTGCTTCTATGAAGAAAAGGATGCCATTGGAAGACGCTATCGTCGTCAGGATGCCATAGGTACGCCTTTCTGCGTTACCATTGATCACCAGACCAAAGAAGATGGCACTGTTACCATCCGTCACCGCGACAGCATGGAACAGGAACGCATACCATTATCTGAAGTGAAAGCACTGGTATTAAGTAAAATTCTCTAGTAACTTTTAAGGGCTATGGCCGTTAAATAAGTACAATAAGCAACCACTGTTATGCCTATACGTACTTTTGTAACTGTCATAGCCCTTGCTATGTCCGGTTTGTTCGCTGCTGCACAAACCTCTTCTTCAGATTTCTCCACTAACAGATCCAAGAAAACATCCGCTCCTTATAACCAGGTAGTTTCTGTAGCTTTTGCCGGTCCGGCCTGTGGTATATCCCTGCAGTACGATGTTCGCTTCAACAGCGGTCATACCGGGTTAGGCGCCAGAGCCGCGGTGGCGTATGTGCCGCCATACGAAGACTCATGGAAGGGCACCAGTGATGTTCCTGTATATTACAAATGGTATGATGGGAAGCCTACCGTTTTACTTGGACTAAATTATGTGCTGGCATCTTCTCCTACCTCCAAAAATATGCTGGAAATCGGCGCAGGCGCTACCTATTTGTTCGGCGATTCGCTATGGTACGATGATATTACTACCAGTTACGCCGTATTGGGCTGGATTTCAGCTAACTACCGCCGCGCTATCGGCAGGCGTTTGCTGATGAGAGTAGGGGCGTCGATGATAGGATCAAAACGTTATATTGCTAATTTCCCAACACCAGAGTGGAGCCTGGGATATCGCTTCTAGTTATCCGTACAGCTCCTGGTGAATAGCGTGCCGGTCGTAGCCCATCGCCTGAATGCGTTGCTTGGCTTCGTCTATCATGGCTTTCCAGCCACAGAGGAAGAAATTGGCCGGTCGCTTGTCGTTTTGTAATAATTCTTCATACACATTGTGTACATATCCTTTCCGGCCGCTCCAGTTTTCGTCGCGCGACAGGGTCGGAATATAATTGAAGTTGGGTAGCGATGCCGCCAATTGCTGCATTTCCTGGGCATATAACAGGTCATGCTGATACCGTACGCCGAAAATAAGGTGTATGGGTGCATGCGGAATCTGGTGCTCCTGTATGTAATGAGCCATGGAACGGAAGGGCGCAATGCCGGTACCGGTACAGATAAGAAATAATTCCTTGTCTAACGGTTCCGGTAGTACGAAAATTCCCTGTGGCCCCCGCAGCAGTAATTCGCTGCCTACCTTTATTTCGTTGAACAGGTAAGTACTGCCTACCCCGCCTTCCAGTAATACAATCACCAGCTCAAATACATTGCTGCCATCGGGATGGGAGGCAATGGAATAGCTACGCCAGCGCTTGTTTTTTTTCTCGTGGATGGGTAGGTCCAGGGTAACGAATTGCCCGGGCTTGAAGTCGAAACGATCCATGTCCGGTACCTGGATCCAAAAGCGGCGGGTATTGTGGGTTTCGTCCACCAACTTTGTAACGATGCCTGTATGCCATAGGTCCAGCATGGAAGTTGAGTTTTGGTCGTACTGAATATAGTGAAAATCTGGCATTTTTATTATTTGGATATTTCATTATTTGAGGATCCACGCCCCCGGCTTCTCCAAATATCTTGATAACCCAATATCAAAATCGGTAAATGTTCTTTACCTTTGCATTCTTCATGAATTTACAGGCTGTATTACAATTATTTCAACGTGATGCTCGCCTGCAGTCGCTGGTGAAGGGGATACAATCACCCACCCCACAATACTTTCAGCTTTCCTCCATTAGTGGGAGTGCAATAAACTTTGTGGCAGTTAGCACCTGGGCGCATGCAGATGCGAACCATCTCTTCATCTTAAACGATAAAGAGGAGGCAGCCTATTTCCATAACGACCTGGAACAACTCAGCCAGGCACTGGACATTTTCTATTTTCCGGATTCCTTCAAAAAAGCAGGGCAGTTTCACGAAATCAACAGCAGCCATAGCATGCTGCGGACGGAAGCCCTCATGAAGTTTTCCGGCGATAAAGTCCACAAAAAAATACTGGTTACCTACCCCGAAGCGCTCTGGGAAAAGGTTGCTGGCAACCAGGCTTTCAGCGCCAATATGGTGCAGTTGAAAGTAGGCGATGTATTGAAAGTAGATCCTCTGCTGGAACAACTGGTGTCCTGGGGCTTTCATGCCACTGATTTTGTGTATGAACCCGGCCAGTACGCCGTAAGAGGGGGTATCCTGGATATTTACTCTTTTGGTAATGAAAAGCCTTACCGTATTGAATTATTTGGGGAAGATATAGATTCCATCCGCCTGTTTGATCCGGAGTCTCAGCTGAGTGAACGCAAGCTCACACAGGTGACCCTCATCGCTAACATGGATACCCATGGCACCAGCACGGATCACGGTAAAACTCCCCTCACCAGCTTCCTCCCCGCCAATACCGTAGTATGGATGAAAGATCCCGGCTACGTACAAGGCGTGATAGAACAGCTGGAACAACGCCTGGACGACTTCCTGCTCACCGGGCAGAAAGTAAAAGTGGATGAAGATGAGGAAATGGTGCTGAAAGAAGATGACTTTGTGAAAGCCGCACCACTGCTGCAACAGCTGCTGGAAAAGCCCACCATCGTTTTTGGTAACAAAGACTGGTTAAAGGACAAAGGCTACTCCCCCACCGATATTATATTCGATACACAGGAACAACCGGTATTTAACCGGCAGTTTGATTTACTGATCAAAGATCTGGGCAAACATAATAGTAATAAATATTCCCTCTTTATATTCTCCGATAATCCCCGTCAGCTGGAACGCCTGCGGAGTATTTTCGAAGACCTCAAGGCAGATTTTGTATTCTTCCCGATTCCCGTAGCCATCAGCAACGGGTTTATTGATCATACGCTGAAACTGGCCTGTTATACGGATCACCAGATCTTCCAGCGCTTCCACAAGTATAAGGTAAAGCAAGCCTACAACAAGAATAAGGCAATTACCATGAAAACCTTGCGGGAGCTGCAATCCGGCGATTTTGTGACGCATATCGATCATGGCGTAGGCATGTACAGCGGGCTGCAAAAAATTGAGGTGGGAGGAAAAATGCAGGAAGCCATTCGTATCATTTACAAAAACAACGACCTGTTGTATGTAAATATCAACTCCCTGCACAAAATCAGTAAATATACCGGCAAAGAAGGCGTAGAACCTAAAGTGAATAAACTGGGTAGCGATGCCTGGGATAAGCTGAAGGAGAAAGCCAAAACGCAGGTAAAAGATATTGCGAAAGACCTGATACAGTTATATGCGGTACGTAAAGCCCAGCAAGGCTTTGCGCATACACCAGATACTTATCTGCAAACAGAACTGGAAGCTTCCTTCATTTATGAAGATACCCCGGATCAAAGCAAAGCTACCGCAGATGTAAAACGCGACATGGAATCACCCGCTCCAATGGATCGGCTGGTGTGTGGCGACGTTGGCTTTGGTAAAACAGAAGTGGCCATCCGTGCAGCTTTTAAATCTATTGTAGATGGTAAACAGGCTGCCGTACTGGTACCCACTACCATCCTGGCTTTCCAGCACTACAAAACTTTTGCTGACCGTCTGAAAGATTTCCCCTGCACAGTAGATTACCTGAACAGGTTCAAATCTTCCAAAGAGAAAAAAGAAACACTCAAACGCCTCGAAGAAGGAAAAATTGACATCATTATCGGTACCCACGCCTTGCTGGGTAAGGAAGTGAAGTTCAAAGACCTTGGCGTACTGGTGGTAGATGAAGAACAAAAATTCGGTGTTTCTGCCAAAGAAAAACTGAAACAAATAAAACATAACGTAGATACCCTCACACTAACGGCAACGCCTATACCGCGTACATTGCAGTTTTCGTTGATGGGTGCACGTGACCTGTCTGTTATCAACACGCCTCCGCCCAACAGGCAGGCTATTGAAACAGAAGTACAGGTATTTAACCAGGACCAGATCCGCGACGCTATTTACTTTGAGGCCGAACGCGGCGGACAGGTATACTTTATCCACAACCGGGTAAAAGGGCTGAAAGAAATGGCCGGGCTAATCCAGGGATTATGCCCCGACTTGTCTATTGCCACTGCACATGGACAACTGGAAGGACATCAACTGGAGGAAGTGATCCTCGATTTCATTGACCGCAAATACGATGTACTGGTATGTACCAATATCGTGGAAAGCGGTGTTGATATTCCCAATGCCAATACGATCATCATTAATAATGCGCATCACTTCGGACTGAGCGACCTGCATCAGCTGCGTGGTCGCGTAGGACGCAGTAATAAAAAGGCTTTCTGTTACCTGTTGGCGCCGCCTATGAGCACGTTGCCTTCAGATAGCCGTAAGCGCCTGCAAACACTCGAACAGCACAGTGAGTTAGGTAGCGGCTTCCAGATTGCTATGCGCGACCTGGATATCCGTGGAGCCGGTAACCTGCTGGGTGGCGAACAAAGCGGTTTCATGGCAGAAATAGGTTTTGATATGTACCAGAAAATCCTGGACGAAGCCATCCGCGAACTGAAGCAAAATGAATTCCGCGACCTGTTTAAAGATCAGCTGGAAGAGAAAAAAGATTTCGTAAGCGACTGTACCATTGATACAGACCTGGAAATTCTCATTCCGGATACCTATATTGAAAGTATCCAGGAACGTTTGAACCTTTACCAGGAACTGGACAATATCATGGAAGAGGGCAAATTGCAGGCTTTCGAAGTGGATATGGCAGATCGTTTCGGCCCGCTCCCGGAGCCGGTAAAAGACCTGCTCACGATGATCCGCTGCCGTTGGATGGCCATTCAGTTGGGCTTCGAGAAAATGATGCTGAAAGAAGAAAACCTGCGTTGCTACTTTATTAATAACCCGGATTCCCCTTATTTCGAATCTCCTACGTTCAATCATATATTAACGTATATACAAACCCGTACCAACAACGCCAAACTGAAACAAGTAGGCAAAAACTTCATGTTGGTGGCTTCCCGTATCCGTCATATGAACGATCTCTATGACTTCCTGAAGGCAATGACTGATAGCCGGAAATAAACTCCCTGTAACATAATCTCTTTGTAATCGTTTCATTTATAATATGAAATGTATAATGCTATTTCTGTAACTGAGCGTTAACAAAATTTTATAAAATCCCGTTTGTGGAATCACTTTCTAACCACGCATCATGAGGGCGTAAACAACAACGGAAACTAAATTTTTTAAAACAATAGAAAAACATCGACACATGAAAAAGGTAATGTTATTAGCAGCCGGTTTATTTTTTGCCCTGAGCACTTTTGCACAACAGGCGGATAAACAACCAGTAAAAAAGATTGAAGTAAATGGTTCTGCAGAAATAGAAATAACACCGGATGAAATTTATTTCGACATCTCTTTACGTGAATACCTGAAAGGTAAAACCAAAGTAGACATCAGCACACTGGAAAAACAATTGGAAAAAGCAGTAGCGGAAGCTGGTATTTCAAAGAATGATTTGACCGTTGAAAACGTGTATGGCAACAACTTTGAGATATTGCGTAAAAAGAAAGATCCACAGGAATTTATGGCGCGCAAACAGTATCGCCTGAAATTAACCAAACTGGATAAAATCAATCAAATCCTGGGTGCAGTAGATGCAGAAGGAATTGAAAACACCAGAATCGCTTCTTATTCTTCCAGCAAAATGGAAGCATACCGTAAAGAAGTAAAAATTAAAGCATTACTGGCCGCAAAAGAAAAAGCAGAATATATGCTGACTGCTATTGGTAACAAGGTAGATGGTGTAATTGAAATCCAGGAAATGAGCACCGATAACTATACCGATGTACGTCCGATGATGATGGCGAACTTCAAATCTGCAGCAGTTGCTGAAGACGCTGGTTCAGACATCGAATTCAAAACTATTAAGATCCGCGCAGAAGTAAGAGCAGTATTTGCTATTAAATAATTACGCTGGAGATGTAATAACAAAAAAATCGCCCCCCGCATAAAGCGGGGGGCGATTTTCGTTTATAAAGATCCAGTTAAATTAGAAGCTGTATCTCAGACCCATCTGCATTTGATGACGGGATCCAAAGAAGTCTTTGGAGTAAGGAGTACCTGGGTTGGTATAAGAGTAAGTTGGATAGTTGTTAACCACTTTACCAGTAGGTGTCAGACCAACACTCGCAGAAGAGTTGAAAGTGTTTGGTGAGAAGTATTGGATACCCCAGTTTTTGTTCAACAGGTTAGTAACATTCACGATGTCGTAAGTAAATGTAATCGTGTGTACTCTCTTGTGTGTTTTAATGTTGAAGTCCTGTGCAAAACGGAAGTCAGCTTGTGTATTCCATGGAGTACGTCCGCCGTTACGCTCAGTGAAGTCACCTTTACGGCTGCTCAGGTATTTGTCGCTGTTTACGTGATCCATGAAAGCAGCAGCTTGTTGAGCGGCAGTAGCACCACCTACTTTATCAGTGAAGAAGTTAGTGGCTTCAGCTACATCTTTCGGGATGTAAGCCAGGCTCACCTGCTGAGGAGTACCCTGTACGGTAGCGTTTACGAAACCGTAAGTGAATGGTAAACCGGAAGAAGTGTTAAAGAAGGCAGAGAAAGTAGATACCCATTTACCTTTAGAACCCCAGTCTTGTTTGTAGCTAACAGTAGCTACGATACGGTGACGAACATCAAAGTTAGAGTAAGCCAGACCTGGGTTGTTAGGATTCAGGGCCTGGTTCAGCTGCCAGTTAGACTCCATTGAGTTACGGATACCATTGGTGATATCTTTAGCCTGACCGTAAGTGTAAGCAGTCATGAAGCTCAGACCAAATGGGAACACTTTAGAGATCTGACCGGTAATGCTGTAACGGTAACCTTTGTCAGTGTTAGACAGGAGGTAAGCGTTGGTATACGAGGTGTTGATTTTTTTACCGGAGAAGATCGGCTGTTGTTTGTTTACGTCGTAAGCATAGTAAGTAGGGTTATCTACCAGGTTAACCTGTTGGAATTGCAGATCCTTGATTACTTTGGTATAGATACCTTCGATGCTGAATTTCCACTGATCATGTGTAGTGTAATCCAGGGCGAGGCTGCTTCTCCATACCTGTGGCATTTTGAAGTTGTTGTCGATCATGTCTACCTGGGTAGGACCGGCTGCATTATTAACGTCTACATTATTTTGTTTGGCGAAATCAGCGATACCATTTGCAGAAGGTTTAGCTGCAGGTAACGGACCATTTACGAATGGTTTGCTGGATGCTTTGTTGTCATATGCACCGTAAGTAACACCATTGTTATAGTAAGCATAACCAATCCATGCGAAAGGAATACGACCAGTGAACAAGCCGCTACCACCACGTAATACCAGGCTGTTATCACCTTTGATATCGTAGTTGAAACCGATGCGTGGAGAGAACTGTACGTTATTCAGGAAATCGTTTTTGATATCCTTTGGTTTGGTATAGGTATAAGTAGTTCCGTAGTTAGGATCTTCTGGTGCTTTACTAGTTTTATCGCTCAGCGGTTGTTTGTTAGGAATACCGGTGTAGTCTAAACGCAAACCTGGTGTGATGCGGAAACGATCCGTCAGTTGGATTTCATCCTGTCCGTATAAGCTCAGCAGGTTTACTTTAAACTGTGCTGGCGGATTATTCATGATGTAATCGCGTGAGTTGTTAGTATAGTTAAAGTTACCACGTACACGGGCAGGATTGTTATCCAGGAAAGCCTGAATGCTGTCATAATCCAGACGGCCATTCCAGGAGTTAACGAAACCGTAAGTGATGTTGTAGAACTCATTGTGTGTACCTACAGTGATGGTGTGGTTACCTTTAAATATGGTGACGTTATCGGTGATTTCAAACGTCTTTTGTTTCATATTAAAGATACTTGCTTCACGGTCAGTACCGAGGAAGATGGTAGAACCTGGGGTTCTGCCTTTAATCTGAATTTGTGGTGTTGCCGGGTCAGACAATGGATCTCTGTAGTCGTGTACAGAAGAGTAGCCCAGGATCAAGCTGTTAGACAGGGTGTTGTTGAAGTTGCTCTTCAGTTCTGCTACAGTAGAAGACTGGTTATTGGTTTGTTTGAAGTCAATGCCTTTGAAACGGAAGTTTTGCTGATCGCGTTCCAGGTTGGTGGCTTCAGAAGTAATGGTATTGTTACGAACAGATAACTGGTGTTTTGCATTGATGTGCCAGTCTAACCTGTTGAAGAATTTGTTGGAATTAGAATAGATGCTGGTGTTACCTGCAGTACCTGCGTCTACGCCGTAGGTTTTCATCAAAGCAGTGATGTCAGCTGCATCTTTTTCTGTTAAGATACCACCGTTATCAGCAGAACCTGCAGCGAGGATAACCGGATCTACACGACGGGTAATTTCTTCGTTAGTGAAGAAGAATAATTTGTTTTTGATGATTGGGAAACCAACACGTACACCAGTTTGGTATTCGTGGAAGTCGCTGGGTAATTTAGAACCATCACCGGCGTTGTTTTTACCGATCATGGAAGCATTACGGCCAAAGCCATACACGGAACCGTGTACTTCGTTGGTACCGCTGCGGGTTACCGCGTTAACGCTACCACCAAGGAAGTTACCTACTTTCACGTCAAATGGAGCCAGTAATACCTGTACATCCTGGATCGCATCCAGCGACACGGGATTAGTACGGGTAGAGCTACCTGGCTGACCGCTGGTATTGCTCTGTCCACCTAAGGAAGGGCTGAAACCAATCGCATCGTTGTTGATAGCACCATCCAGGGTTACGTTATTGTAACGGTAGTTAGTACCCAGGAAGGAGTTGTTGTTGCTCTGTGGCGTTACTTTAGTAAGATCCTGCAGGCTGCGGCTCATGGAAGGGAGCGTTTTGATCTGCTCTTGTCCTACCCTGGTGCCACCAGCTTTGCCGGCGCCTGGCGTTCCTGTTACGACTACTTCACTCAGTGCAGTTGATTCTTCTGCTAATTTAAAGTTGAAATTGGTGGTACCCAATCCGAGGTTAACGTCTGATTTTACTTCTTTTTTATATCCAATGAATGAAACAGTGATGGTATATGGACCACCTGGGTTCAGGTTCGGCAGGATATAGCGGCCGTCTGTGTTGGTCTGAACGCCGGATTTTGCGCCGGTACTGTTGTTTACTATTACTACTGTAACGCCAGGGATAGCCTGACCACCCGGATCGGATACCTTACCCGATATCACGGAAGTAGTTACCTGTGCCTGCACGTTGTTGTAAAAAAGAATTACAAGAAAGCTAGCTAATAGCGTAAAGAATGATTTCATAAACTGTTTTGTAAGTATTTACAGGTGCAAAGGAAACAGTCTAAAACAACCAGAATGTTAACAGATTATTACGGAATTGTTAAGGAGTGCATAAAGTGAACCGAAAAAACGGGATTGTTTGTTTTTTGGGTTAAAATAACATCATTTTTACTGCTCAATTTAACCTTAATGTTAACAGCACCGAAAAAAGGGGGTACAAATTAATTGTTAACTAAGCGTAAACAATAAACAACATAATATAACCTTAACGTATATACGAAAAAGCCCCGCCTTTAAAGGCAGGGCTGCTGTAAAAAGTCATCAGAAAATGATGTTAATAAATTTCGACTTTGAAAGTCCCGTCCGTTAAAGGTTTTTCAATATCACCATTTGATAATACACCAGAGAATGTACCCTCTGCATGTTTACTATTAATGCTCGTTATATTTACTTTGATATTTTGACCGGTATACCCTATTTCCTTTTGCTGGATCTGCATGAGCGACATCTCTACACCGCCAAACGTACCAGTGGTAAGACTATCTTTAGGGAATGTAATCATCAGCTCCATGTGGTAGCCGAAGTTGTTGGTCACCCCGTCTACTACCAGGGTTTTCTTTCCTGCATAAACGGTGTCTGTAACATACGCTTCCGTGGCATTAGACTGGTAAGTGTCCTTATCCAGTTTAAAGGAAAAACTGCTGTTAGGCTTCGCCTCTTCTTTTTTTGGATTGCAGGCATTCAGGCCCAATATGGCAATCATGGCTACCAATAATAATGTAATACGCATCACATAACGTTTTTTGTTTGGTATGCCGCTTTTTATCAGGAAAAACCAGTGCCGGCCGCTATGGTGGCGGCCAGCGATAATTTAAATTAACATAGGATACTGGTCAAGACTGTTGGCATAGGGATAATGTGGGTGCAATATATATAAAAAAATACGAATTAAAAAAATATATATATGGCAAGATGGGAATCAAACAGCCCCAACAATGGATGCAGACTGTTCCCGGGAGAAAATAAACCGGGAAAGCCTACCCGATCAACATATCATGAACAGATACCTTTAATATATTATGATCTCCGGAGATAACATTTTCCTGCTGTTGCCCTTTAACACGGACTACACACCATAATTAACAATTTTTTTGCCTCCGAATTACGTATTATTACGGCGTTACTGAATATTTTAAAAGCACATTATGTCATCGGAAGTAATCAAGCAATTACAGGAGGCGGTGCAGTTTTCACCGGAGAATGTGCCCTTACGTATGCATCTGGCGCAGGTTTTACTGCAAGACTATGAATATATCGCAGCGGAAGAGCAATACAGGAAAGTATTAGAGCTTTCTTCCACTAACACTGCCGCCCAGCTCGGCCTGGCGCGCACCTTTTATCATCAGCAGAAATATTCTGCGGCCATTGTGGTACTGGAACAACTGGAACACCGCGAACCGGACCATTTCGACGCGTTACTATTACATTGCCGCATCCTGGTGAAAGAGCAGTCTATGCCGCAGGCGAAAGAAATCTACCAGCACTTACTGCAAATAAATCCCGGTTTCCGTGATGAAGCCCTGGACAGTCTTTTCCGCGTAGCTCAGTCCGCCCCCGTTTCCTTTAACGAGGAAGATGAAGACGAAGAAGAAAGCGAAAACCTGTTCATGCTGGAAAAACCAGAAATCAATTTTTCCGATGTAGGTGGCATGGAAAGAGAAAAGCAGGAAATAGATCTGAAGATCATTAAGCCACTGCAATTTCCTGATCTTTATAAAGCTTACGGTAAAAAAGCAGGCGGTGGCATTTTATTGTATGGCCCTCCCGGCTGCGGTAAAACTTACCTCGCCAAAGCTACCGCCGGACAAATACAGGCGGAATTCATCAATGTAGGCATTCATGATGTGCTGGACATGTGGGTAGGTACCAGTGAAAAAAACCTCCACAGCCTGTTTGAACTCGCCCGGCAAAGTAAGCCCTGCGTATTGTTTTTTGATGAGGTAGACGCATTGGGCGCTAACCGCTCTGCACTCCGGCAGTCTGGCGCAACACATATTATTAACCAGTTCCTCGCGGAAATGGATGGCATTGCCGCCAATAATGAAAACATACTGATCATTGGCGCTACTAATGCACCATGGAGCCTGGATCCGGCATTCCGCCGCCCCGGCCGTTTCGACAGAATCATTTTCGTAGCGCCTCCGGAAGCAGATGGCCGCGAAGAAATACTGAAACTGCAACTACGCAATAAACCAGTAAGCGATATCAACTACAACGCTTTGGCTAAAGCCACCGCCGGCTATTCCGGTGCTGATCTCAAAGCCATCGTTGACATTGCGATAGAAGAAAAATTGCTGGAAGCATTACAAAAAGGTACACCACAGCCTATCACACAGAAAGAACTTTTAAAAGCCGCTAAAATACATAAGCCTACCACCAGGGAATGGTTTAATACCGCCCGTAACTACGCATTGTATTCAAATGAAACCGGTCTTTATGATGATGTTCTGAAATACCTGGATATTAAGAAATAACGTTTATGGCTGTATTAATTCAGCGCGCTCATATTTTGTTACAACAAGGTCGCTTTGAGGATGCCTTCACGGCATTACGTCAACACCTGAGCATGAACGCGCATGATACGGAAGGCCTTTACCTGCTGACCATCTGCTACCTCGAAACAGGCAATATAGCAGAAGCGGAGCAGGTAGCGGCCAATACACTGAGCTTCGCCCCTTACGACGACCGGTTCCTGTATCTGCAATCAAGAATTGCTTTCATTAAAAATCAGTATGCGGAAGCCATCAGGGCTATCAGCAGCGCAGTAGCCATCAATCCTGGTTATGCGCATTATTTTGCCATGTGGAGCCAGATACTGCTGAATAAGAAGGAGTATGAAGCAGCCCTGCAAAAGGCAGAAGAAGGCCTGGCGCTGAATCCGGAAGATGAAATTTGTTTGAACCTGCGATCCCATGCGCTGTTTAGTTTGGGCAGAAAAGAGGAAGCCTTCTCTAATTTGCATGAAGCCCTGGAGCATAACCCGGAAAATGCTTACACCCACGCCAACCTCGGTTGGAAATGGCTGGAAGTAAATGACCATCGCAAGGCGTTGGAACATTTCAGAGAATCTTTGAAAATTGATCCCAATAATGAATTGGCCCGCAACGGCATGGTACAGGCTATGAAAGCCAAATACTGGCTATACCGGCAGTTCCTGAATTATTCCTTCTTTATGGGTCGCCAGAAAGCAGGTACGCAATGGGCTATCATTATCGCAATTTTTGTGCTCACGCAAGTGGCTAATCAGTATTACTTCCCTCTATATGTTATACTGGCCTTGATTGCTATTTCCACCTGGCTGATTACACCGGTGAGTAACCTGTTTCTTCGCCTCAATCCCTACGGCAGATATGCCTTGAGCCCGGAACAAACGAAAGTATCCAATATCGTAGGTATCCTGCTGGGTGCCACACTGCTCTCAGGGGCGGCATTTATGCTCACGGGTATAAATGGCTTACTGGCGCTGTGTATCTGTAGCGGCGTAATGCTGTTACCTTCAGCCGGACTATATGTTGCCGATGGAAAGAAGTACCGTAATTTTACAAAGTGGTATGTCTGGGCACTCGTAGCATTGGGAATATTAGGAGTAGGCTTTACTTTTATAACAAACGAACCATTTAATATATTCGTTACCGTTATGTTGATAGGCGTCTTCGGCTACCAGATTTTAGCGAATTTTATACTGACGAAAGAAAAATAAAAAAGAATTATAAAGCAAAAAGGCTTCCGTGTAAACGGAAGCCTTTTTGCTTTATAACATAAACGTATATACGTAATTAAGCATCAATCTTAGCATACTTCGCGTGAGATTCGATGAATGCTCTGCGTGGCGGAACTTCGTCACCCATCAGCATACTGAATACGCGGTCTGCTTCTGCAGCGCTTTCAATTGTTACCTGTTTCAGTGTGCGATGTTCAGGGTTCATGGTAGTATCCCATAGCTGCTCTGCGTTCATCTCTCCCAAACCTTTATAACGCTGAATGGTAACACTGTCTTCCTTACCAGCACCAGCAAGTTTCAAGGTAGCCGCTTTACGCTGTTCTTCTGTCCAGGCGTATACTTGCTCTTTTCCTTTTTTCACGAGGTACAGTGGTGGTTGTGCAATGTACACGTAACCCTGTTCTACCATCGCTTTCATATAACGGAAAACGAAAGTCAGGATCAATGTAGCAATGTGACTACCATCCACATCGGCATCCGTCATGATGATGAGCTTGTGATAGCGCAGCTTAGAAAGGTTGAGGGCTTTATCATCTTCTTCTGTGCCAATGGTTACTCCCAATGCAGTGAAGATGTTTTTGATTTCATTATCCTCGTAGATTTTGTGCTCCATGGCTTTTTCTACGTTCAGGATTTTACCACGTAATGGCAAAATAGCCTGGTAGTTACGGTTACGGCCTTGTTTGGCAGTACCACCCGCGGAGTCTCCTTCGACAAGGTACAGTTCACATTTGGTAGGATCGTTATCGGAGCAATCGGCCAGTTTACCTGGTAAACCGCTACCGGTCATCACGCTTTTACGTTGTACCAGCTGCCGTGCTTTACGGGCTGCTTCACGCGCTTGCGCTGCCAATACTACTTTATTGATAACCGTTTTAGCTTCACGTGGATTTTCTTCCAGGAAAGCATCCAATACGGCCGCTACAGAACTATCTACCACCCCCATCACATCGGAGTTACCGAGTTTGGTTTTGGTTTGTCCTTCAAACTGAGGCTCAGGTACTTTCACACTGATAATTGCGCTCAATCCTTCGCGGAAGTCATCTCCGGTAACTTCTACCTTCGATTTCTCAAACATTTTATTTTTATCACCATAAGATTTGAATACGCGGGTAATAGCACGGCGGAAACCAGCTACGTGCGTACCTCCTTCAATGGTGTTAATATTATTTACATAAGAGAAGATATTCTCACTGAATGCATCGTTATATACCAATGCCACTTCTACTGCTACGTTGGAAGCTGCATCATGTGTTTCTACATAAATAGGAGCGGGTAACAGCGGGTTACGGCGACCATTTTTGTCGAGCATCTGTATAAACTCCCTGATACCACCTTCGCTATAGAAGGTTTCGGAGAAGAAGTTGCCTTCTTCATCTTTTTCGCGTTCGTCGGTCAGGGTGATTTTGATCTTACGGTTCAGGTAAGAAAGTTCACGCAAACGGCCGGCGAGGATTTCACGGTTGTAAGTAGTTTCCTTAAAAATTTCACCGTCTGGTTTGAAATGTACAGTAGTACCAGTGATTTCGCTGTTGCCTATTTCACGAACGCCATACTGTGGTACGCCACGGTGATACTCCTGTTCAAATAATTTGCCTTCACGTTCTACTGTTACATATAATCTGTCACTCAGGGCGTTCACGCAGCTCACACCCACACCGTGCAAACCTCCGGATACTTTATAAGTATTCTTGTCAAATTTACCACCGGCGTGGAGTACGGTCATGACAACTTCCAGTGCAGAACGACCTTCTTTAGGGATGATACCGGTGGGGATACCACGACCATCATCCTTTACCCGGATAGAGTTGTCTTCCAGGATAGTTACGTCAATATTTTTGCAGTATCCGGCAAGGGCTTCGTCAATAGAGTTATCTACCACCTCATAAACCAGGTGGTGAAGTCCCTTGATGCCGATATCGCCGATATACATGGCTGGACGCTTACGTACGGCTTCCAGACCTTCCAATACCTGAATACTCCCTGCATCATATCCGTTGCTGCTGGGGCTGGGTGCTTGCACTAATTCTTCGCTCATATGTTGGTGTAAAATCTATTAGAAATAAAAACGGTAGACAATCATGCAAAAATACGAAAAATAAGCCTTATTTCCGCAAAAGAATGCCTGTTTTTAAGAGGTGTGGACAGGCCAATTTTATCTTCACAGATTTCCGGCGCCGGCAATGTCTTTTACCCCGGTAAATAAAGTTTTCCACACCAGGTTAAAATAGGATTTTTGGATGTCCCGCTGGTAAACTACGGTGGCCACCCGCTCTTTTTCCCCTTCAAGAGGGTTGGCGTCTTTGATAACCAGTGAGTTAGCGAGAAAACTGGCCAATCCTTTCCGTTGAAATTCCCGATGTTCTTTGTCTTGCTTAAGCACTGCTATTTTCAGGTGTTGGTAACGCATCTTTATTTGGCCGGCTGCTTTCCGTTCATCTCCTTTTATATGAAAGCCTAATTCCTGGATATCGCAGGAGCGGATTTCAATTTTTCCCAGTGGTTTGGTGACCACATTCAGGTCTTTCCCATTCATATTTTTTAGTGCGCCAGACACGGCAAAATGCCCGGCTTTATCATTGAGGGTGAAATCAAACCGGGCAGTGAGCTTCCCGCTTTGCATAAAAACTGCATCAAAATTGGCCACCATATTACTGTTTTTAGCCACCAGGCTATCAATGTTGGTAATATTGCTGCATTGCGCATGTACACGACTAAAGCTGATTTGGCCGGATTGACCGGTAACAGGACTCATTTCCTGGTACTGTAAATTAATGTTATTGGCCAGCAGGGTATCAAGGCTTACCGGGATTTCCAGTTGGTGGAGCAGTTGGTGGGGAAATTGCCTCAATTTGTTGCCTGGCGGCATTGGTAAGGTACGGTCCCGGTATATTTCCACACTACCTCCTTTTATATTGGCCCGCTGCGCCCATATTTGCTGCTCTTGTAATAAAAGACGCGGATTAAGGCTATGGAGGCTTATATCATTTAATACTACCTCAAACCGGTCTTGTTGTACGCCGTTTTTTTGTTGAAAGGCGACTTTATCATAGCGGGGTTGAATTTCTAACCGGCCAACATGTAGGGTACGCAACGCGGCGTCATACCGGATACCCCGTACATTCAGCCAATAAAGGCTATCCCTGGTCCGGTTCATATAATCTTTCATCCCGATCTCATAATTGTGGGCATATAAAAAACGGGTTGGGTCATTCAGGGCCAGGGAATCTATCAGAAAATCGTTGACACGTACCCGGAGGTTGTGAAACTGGTGAATGACGCGGGAGGAATCTTTCCGCGTAAAAATGTATTTGAAATTGGTGCTGTCCAATATTAGTTTGCCTATGAAAATAGACTTCATTTTTGCTGATATATGCTGATAAGCTGTTTTGGGCGCACTGGTATCTTTGACGGTGGCATTTTGCTCCATAATAATACTGGGGCCACTTACGGTAAGGGAAGCTGCATTCAATTCTTTCCCGATGAAATACCGCCACGGTTTGAAGTATTTTAGTGCTAATTTATCTACACTGATGGTATACAACGCGGAAGGTGCCCGCTGTTGGGCTAACAGCCGCCGGTAGATAGCTGTATCCACTGCCATGACAGCCTTTTCCAATACCAGGCTGCCCGAAAGTACATCCAGGCGCAGATCCTGGAATTTGACGGTATAAAGACTATCAGATAAATCGGTTACATAGCCAGGTAGTTCCTGCTTCAACAGCTTATTCCAGTGACGGTTGAGGAACCAACCGGTGGCCAGCACCAATAAAGTAAGTATGCCGAACGTGATGAACACGATCTTTAGCAGTTTACGGATATTAAATTTTCTGAGGGCCATATCTGTAAAGCATAAACGAAATTTATACCAATAAGTTCTGCTATTGGGCACTGCAGCGTATCAGCAGGTGTTCATAGGGCCAGCGGCTTTGTAACTGTATTGTCAAAACGTATTTGTTTAAAAAATGAATCCCTAAATTTGTGGCTTCGGTAACAGCACGGCATTAAAAAAATAGCTAAAGTGAAAGAAATACAGGAAATATTGTCATTAGCCATTCCGCAGCCAGCGATGAGCGATCAGCTACATCTGGCGGAGCAGGATAGTGTGTTGGTACCTGATTGCCTGGACTTTACTTTACAGCGTTTTACCTATGACAAGCCGTTGCCGGTAGAAGATGTGGCCATGGTGGTATATCAGCCTGCAAAAAGAGGCCAGTCTGCTGCCATCGAACTGCGTTACTGTGTGGCCGGCAGCAAATATTGTAAGAATCCTTCCTGTACAGATCAATTATGTGTGGAAGGTAATAAAGAGGTCTGCGCAGACCGGGTACCATCTGTAGATGTGATCAGTGTGCGTTTCCAGCCAGCTTTTATACAATCACTGCAGAAAGGCACTACTACTTTCTCTTTGTTCGAAAATCAGTCACAAAAGCCTTTCGTGAAAACCATTCAGCCCTGTACAAAATCCAAGTCAGTACTGGAAACGATGGTACATCACGATTATGAAGGCATTCTGAAAAATATATTCCTGCAAAGCCGGGCGCTGGATCTGTTGTTATACAGCTCCGACCAGTTTATGCAAAATGATACCGATGAACGCTATGGTTGCCGCTTCCTGACTCACCTGGAAGACCGCGAAAAAATAGAAAATGCCCGCAGCATTCTTTTAGAACAGCTGGACTCCCCTATTACCATCAGGGATTTGGCGCGTCGGGTGGCCATGAATGAATGTTACCTGAAAAAAGGCTTTAAGGCCATGTATGGCACTACCATATATGACTACTTCCAGAAAGAAAGAATGGAAAAAGCTAAAGGCCTTCTGTATGAAAAAGGGATGTCTGTTTCTGAGGTAGCCATGTTGATGGGGTATTCCTGCATTTCTCACTTCTCTACGGCTTTTAAAAAGCACACCGGGTTGAAACCTTGTGAACTATTGCTGCGCTAATGGGCCTGTGGCCGTTTTAATTCTTGATAATTTATAGCACACTCGTGTCGGCAAATCCGCTACTGTAAAGGATACTTGTGTATTTTCCTTTTTCGATCATTTGTTTTCCCGATTTGAAAAGTGGAAGATAAAATATAGGTGTTTCTTTGTAGGACGATAAGCAAATATCCATTTGCACTTCCTATAAGCTTCCTTATTAGATTTGACCATGGGAGAAGCTTGGCTGGCGAAAAGTAAGTAAAGCCATAAATATACTTGCATGAAATATCAAACACCATTGAAGTTAAGTGCATCTTGCCAGAAAAGTTTCTACCAGATTTTCATAAAGTCGTTCGCTTTTGCGGGCGACTTTTTTTGTGAAATATTTTCATGACAACCTGTGCAAAATGGCAGGGGGGCTGTTTTTCTTTGGGTATATAAAATGAAAAACCCCGCCCAAAAGAGCAGGGTCTGTCCTATTTATCCCTATACCTATGAAATACTTGTTTGTGTTATTCAGTGATGGTACCTGCTTCGTTCAATAACACTGCTTTCTCTGTACCGTTGTCCTGAATATTTATTTTGTAGTATGAAGCTACATCTGATCTCTCAATTTTCCAGCCATCTTTTATGGTTGCTGCCGGATATTTTGTTTTCAATGTACCAGACACTGATTCCGGAAGGTTTTGAGCATCATAAGCGCTTCTTGTGGCAATCCATTTGCCATCTGCATCATACTCTGCACTGGTGTTTATGTTGTCTTTTTGGAAATTCGCTGTCCAATGTCCTGCACTTGTCTTTGTCCACTTGGCCGCTGTTCCCGCAAAATTTTGATCAAAAGAACTTTTAACTGCTTCAGGTGCTTGCACCGTTTTAGCAACTACTTTTGTTTTTTTAACTGATTTTTTTTGCTGTGCAAAAGTTATGCCGGAAGTGAATAGAACCGCGCAAAATATTAACGTCAACTTTTTCATATTCGATATGGTTTTTTTCCGTTGGGTTAAAATTAACTACTAGGTTTTTCTAATCTTCCTGGCAAATAAGCTAAAACAATGCCAAAAACGTAATTTATATACTGTTTATTGCAAATTACAAAAAAAACAATAAAAAATATTCAAAAAGCTTTGTTTTTGGTAAACTTCCTCCTTTAGGAGCCAGTGTATTTTCTTAACTTCGCACAATTTTAATCAATTATTGTCTAAATAACATCAAAGGGCGGGGAATTGTTTTATGTCCAGCAAATATCAGGAATATAACCAGTTGAATTTACCTCAGATAGAGAAAGATATACTCCAGCACTGGGAGCAGTACCAGGCTTTTGAAAAAAGTGTGGAAGTGCGCGAAGGCGCCACTCCTTTTGTGTTTTATGAAGGTCCCCCAAGCGCCAACGGTTTGCCGGGCATTCACCATGTCATTTCACGTACCTTAAAAGATCTCGTTTGCCGTTATAAAACCATGCGTGGTTTCCAGGTAAAACGTAAAGGTGGATGGGATACCCACGGATTGCCTGTTGAATTGGGCGTTGAAAAAACCTTGGGCATTACTAAAAAAGATATTGGTACCAAGATCTCTATTGCAGATTATAATGAAACCTGCCGTAAAGAAGTACTGAAATATAAAGATAAGTGGGATGACCTGACCCGTAAAATGGGTTATTGGGTTGATTTGAAAGATCCCTATATCACCTTTGAGAATAAGTACATTGAAACCTTATGGTGGGCCCTGCAAACCCTATATAAAAAAGGCCTGTTGTATAAAAGCGTGAGCATTCAGCCTTACTCTCCTGCTGCAGGTACGGGTTTGAGTTCTGCAGAATTAAATCAACCGGGTACTTATAAAAATGTGAAAGACACCACTATCGTGGCTATGTTCAAAGCATTACAGGCAGATAATTCTCAATTCCTTTTTGATGCAGCGGGCAGCAGTGAGGTGTTTTTCCTTGCCTGGACCACTACCCCATGGACATTGCCTTCCAACCTGGGCTTAACAGTTGGAGCTAACATAGAATATGTACTGGTAAGTACTTTCAATCAATACACCCACCTGCCGGTGAATGTAGTAATGGCGAAAGTGTTACTGGGCAAATATTTCAAGCCGGAAGGTGAAAACGCTGACTTTGATGCATATAAAGAAGGCGATAAAGTAATTCCGTGGAAAGTACTGAGCAGCTTTAAGGGCAGCCAGTTGGAGAATATCCGCTATGAGCAGCTGTTGCCTTTTGCACAGCCGGAAGAAGGAGATCCGTTCCGCGTCATCCTGGGTGATTTCGTTACCACAGAAGATGGTACTGGTATCGTACACACTGCACCAGCCTTTGGTGCAGACGATAACCGCGTAGGTAAAAAGAATAACATTGGTATTTTAACCCTGGTAGATAGAGAAGGTAAGTTCACAGATAATGTAGGTGAGTTTTCTGGTAGATTCGTGAAGAACTATAAGGATGATCCTGATTATAAAGATGTGGATGTGGATATCGCAGTGAAACTGAAGAAAGAGAATCGCGCTTTCAAAGTAGAAAAATACGAACACACTTATCCTCACTGCTGGCGTACTGATAAGCCGGTATTATATTATCCGCTGGATGCATGGTTTATTAAAACCACTGCTATGAAAGACCGGATGGTTGAATTAAATAAAACCATTAACTGGAAGCCGGCGTTTACAGGAACCGGCCGTTTCGGTAACTGGCTGGAGAACATGGTAGACTGGAACCTCAGCCGCAGCCGGTATTGGGGAACACCGTTGCCTATCTGGCGTACGGAAGATGGCAGCGAAGAGAAATGTATCGGAGGAATTGAAGAGTTGAACGCTGAAATCCGGAAAGCCAGTGAGGTTTTAGGAGGAGATGTGAATAAGTCATACCTGCATGAAGGTATCCTGGATTTACACAAGCCTTATGTGGATGAGATCATATTAGTCAGTGACTCCGGGCAGCCAATGCGTCGTGAACCTGATCTGGTGGATGTTTGGTTTGACAGTGGTGCCATGCCGTATGCACAGTGGCATTATCCGTTTGAGAATAAAGAGCTCATAGAAACAGGTGCCTCTTTCCCTGCTGATTTCATTGCAGAAGGAGTAGACCAGACCCGTGGATGGTTTTATACGCTGCATGTGCTGGGCGTGATGCTGTTTGATAAAGTAGCTTATAAAACTGTGGTATCCAATGGTTTAGTGTTGGATAGCAATGGTAATAAAATGAGTAAACGCCTCGGTAACGTGGTGAATCCATTTGAAACCATTGAGCAATATGGTGCAGATGCCACCCGTTGGTACCTGATCACCAATGCTTCCCCATGGGACAGCCTGAAGTTTGATGTGAAAGGAATAGGTGAAGCACAACGTAAGTTGTTTGGTACCCTATACAATACATATAATTTCTTCGCTATGTATGCTAATCTTGATAACTTTACGTTCAAGGAGGCCTACATTCCATTAGAAGAACGTCCGGAAATTGACCGTTGGATCATTTCGGTACTAAATACACTGGTGAAAGACGTGACCAGCAGCTTTGATGATTATGAGCCAACCCAGGCAGGAAGGGCTATTGAGCGTTTTGTAGATGAGCAGCTGAGTAACTGGTATGTACGTCTTTGCCGTCGCCGCTTCTGGAAAGGAGAATACGAACACGATAAAATCAGTGCCTACCAGACATTATATGAATGTTTGGAAAAAATTACACAATTGATGGCCCCGGTTTCCCCATTTTTCACCGACTGGTTATTTAATAACCTGAACCGTGTAAGTGGACGTAACAAGGCGGTTTCTATTCACCATACTGATTTTCCGGTGGCCAATGAAAAAGCGATTGACGTTGACCTGGAAGAAAGAATGCAACTGGCGCAGGATATTTCATCACTGGTATTATCCTTGCGTAAGAAGGTGAATATCAAGGTTCGTCAGCCGTTACAGAAGATTTTGATTCCGGTAACCAATGTTCGGATACAGGAGCAAATAGAAAAGGTAGCAGACTTGATAAAAAGTGAGGTGAATGTCAAAGGGATTGATTATCTTACGGAAACGGAAGGTTTTATCAAGAAAAAGATTAAGCCGAACTTCAAGTCGCTTGGTGGTAAAATGGGTGCAAAGATGAAGTCTGTTGCTGCCGTTATCGGTGGATTCACAGCTGCAGATATTGCCACCATAGAACGCGACGGCCATTTCAACCTGGTTGTGGAAGGAGAGCAATTGCAAATTCAACTCTCTGATGTTGAGATCATTTCCGAAGATATTCCGGGATGGACAGTAGCTAATAAAGGCGCCTTAACGGTAGCGCTTGATATTACTATTACGCCCCAGTTACAGGAGGAAGGTAATGCCAGGGAACTGGTAAACCGGATACAGAAAATCCGTAAGGATAGTGACTTTGCTTTAACAGATAGAATCAATGTTGCCGTTGAAAGTGTGGAAGCGCTCAAATCGGCCGTTGTGAACTATAATGACTATATTTGCACGGAAATTTTGGCAGATAGCCTGGAATTAGTGGAGAGATTGCACGATGGTACAGAAATAGAGGTGAATGACCTTAAATTTAATGTATTAGTTAACAAAAAAAGCTAATCCCCCATGGCAACAAAAAAGAAGGTTGCTAGTAAAACGACCCAAAAGGCAGCTCCGGTGAAAAAAACGGCGGCGAAGGCTCCCGCAGCAAAAAAAGCTGTTAAACCTGCTCCCGCAAAAAAAGCCGCACCAGCGCCTAAGAAAGCCGCTGCTAAAAAAGTCGCTCCTGCAAAGGCAGCGCCCAAAGCAGCAGTAAAACCAGCAGCCGGAAAAGCCGTGGTAGCCAAAAGTACCGCTAAAAAAGTCGCCCCTGTGGCGCCTAAAACAGCCGTAAAAAAGGCTTCTGCCTTACCCAACAGTAAATTAACATCCGTCAAGAGCGTTGCTGTACCTGCGAAATCGACCGTTAAAAAAGAGCCTGCTGTAAAGCAGCAACAAGTGGTTACGAAAAGTGTTTCCGCTGAAAAAAAGAAACCATTTATTTCTAAGTCAGAAGAAAAAGAACTTAAAACGATGGCAGTAAAGAAAGCAGATACTAAGGTAGAAGTTGCTAAGGAAAAAGAATCCTCAAAAAAGGCAGCTGAAAAGCCAGTTGTTAAGGCTGAGAAATCAGTAAAAGCGGAAAAATCCGAGAAGCCCGAGAGAGCCGAAAAACCCGAAAAAACGGAAAAAACCGAGAAAAAAGGTGGAAAAGCTACTTTGGTGACTTATCAACCTGAGTTTACCAAATCAGTGCTGGATCAACCAGCTACTCCCAGTGGCCCAGTATATAGATACAGTGATGCTGACCTCCAGGAATTTAGAGAATTGATCCAAAAAAAGCTGGAATCAGCTAAAAAGGAACTCATTTACCTGCAAGGCTTAATCACTCGTAAAGATGAAGCTGGTACCGATGATACTGAAAACAAATACATGAGCATGGAAGATGGTAGCGGCTCCCAGGAAAGAGAGCAGCTGAACCAAATGGCCAGCCGTCAGATTCAGTTCATTGATCACCTGGAAAAAGCAATGATGCGTATTGAAAACAAAACCTATGGTATTTGCCGTGTAACCGGTAAACTCATAGACAAAGCGCGCCTCAGAGCAGTTCCTCACGCTACGTTGAGCATTGAAGCCAAATTGGCTAAAAGTAAATAGTCTTAATAAGACCTAACAAAAAGGCGTCACGCTATCAGCGTGACGCCTTTTTAATTACTTCACTGCAACAAGACTTCAGCAAGCCGCTTCTCTCCTGTTGTTGCGCAGCTGGCGAACGGCCAGGTAAATCAACCCTGCTCCTGCCAGACCGACCAAACTACCTACCCCAATTTTTCGCGCCTGTTTTTTACTGATAGCCGGCAGCTTGAATTTGCCGGGACCCGCCTGCGCAATATCCAGCAATGGTGCAAGAGATAGCCCACTGATAATCTTATCGGCAACCTTTTCTACAATTTCACCACGATACTGTGGACAAAACGCAACGCCTATGCCTGCTTCCGCTAACAATTGGCTGTCCTGCTTTCCATCGCCTACGTAAATAATGTTTTGCCGGTTGATATGATATTGCTGTGCAATGTGCGGGAACATATTGCTTTTGCAGTATACTTCTTCTTTCAGGAAATAATCGGCTATAGAAAATTCGCCGGTAGCCACACTGTTGACCAGGTGCAACTTGTTGGCGAATACGAAGTCCATTCCCAGTTTGTTTTTTATATGACGGGCCACTGTTCCATAGCCATCTGTAATAAGACCACAGGCGTATCCTCTCTTTTTCAGCTCCCGTACAATTTCCCGGATGCCGGGTACCAGTGGAATGGCATCTGCTACTTCCAGCATTTCGGCAATGTTACGTCCTTCAAATAAGGTAGCTGTTAATTGCATACGGGTAACATCATCATGCCGGCCGGCCAGTATCTGTTGCAGGGCATCTTCCTGGTCAAAAGCAATGGCGGCCCATTGCAGATAGCTCTGCGTAAATACTGCATGGTCCAGGTTAAAAATGACCATCTTCTGTAACTTATCAATAGATTCCAGGATAGAGTATTCCATCTGTTCCCGTATCAGGTTAATATTACCGAGTGTTTCCAGGTTTTCCTGTGGGATATTTTCTGCTTTCCGGAGAATAGTGCGGGATACCTCTCTCGACATTTTGCTCAGCTGCTCCCAGGTTTGCATGGCGTTTTCCACTTTGCCTATATTGGCTTCTGTAATGCGTGCACCCAAATGGTGCATGTCTATCAGCAAACCGATATCTACGCCATAATCATTCTCAAAATGTACGCGCGACAGGAACGATTTCCGCGCTGCAATCATACCGCTGAGCGGCTGCTGGAAGTGCGACAATTCGGGGTATAAAATACTCAGCAGCGGCTTGGCCACCAATTGGGTGACCCTGCCTGCCTGCCGTTCAAAGTAGGATTTGACGAAGTCAGCTTCATCTTTTTCAATAGGACCAGTTAAGAGGTCTACAATATTGTCGGGGTATGTAAGGATGTCGCCATCAACGTAAACGATAATATCATGTTTCGCTGCCATCATCCCTTCGCGCATGGAAATACCTTTGCCGCGCTGGCTGCTGGTAATAACTCTTACCTGCTCTTTCATGGCTTCTTCTACAGTATTGTCTGTGGAGTTATCATCTACTACAATGATTTCAATTTTACGGGATGTTTTTTTTACAGTTTTAATCACCTGGCGTATGGTAGCACCTTCGTTTAATACAGGAATTACGATAGATATCATAGGAGTTCGCTATGTTAAAAGGTTAAGAAATAGTGCTGCAAAGAGCTGGTATTGGCATGTCAGGCCGCAATAGTTACAAAAACCATACCCGTTACCTCCTGGTTTTTAAAAGATAATAATGAGGAAATGCCCGTGGAGACTGCCTGAAACGAAGAAGGTCCCGCGCATTGGCGGGACCTTCTTCGTTTACGTATATGCTTAAACGTTAGGATTCCTTTATTTAAATTCCTGCATTTCTACCAGTTTGTGATAGATGCCTTGTTGCTGCAGTAATTGTTCATGTGTACCTCGTTCTTTGATTTCTCCGTGATCCATGACAATAATTTCGCTGGCGTGTTGTATGGTACTTAAGCGGTGTGCAATTACAATAGTGGTGCGGTTTTGCATCAGTTTATCCAATGCCGCCTGCACTAGTTTTTCAGACTCGGTATCCAAAGCGGAAGTAGCTTCATCTAAAATCAGGATAGGAGGATTTTTGAAAATAGCTCTTGCAATAGTGAGGCGCTGACGTTGTCCTCCACTGAGTTTCAGGCCGCGATCACCAATGGAGGTGTCATAACCCTGCTCCAGTTGTTCAATGAATTCGTGGGCATTGGCAATTTTTGCAGCGGCTATGATGGCAGCTCTGTCGGCATTGGGCTGACCAAAGGCAATATTATTGATCACAGTATCATTGAACAGGATAGCTTCCTGCGATACTACCCCAATCAGGCTGCGGAGGTCCTGTATTTTGAGATCACGTACATCTTTGCCGTCTATACGAATGGCGCCTTTAGTTACATCATAAAAGCGTGGTAAAAGGTCGGCCATGGTAGATTTACCCGCACCGCTACGCCCAACCAGTGCAATCATTTGACCTTTGTTAATCCGGAGCCGGATGTTTTTCAGCACATACTGTTGTTCGTATTTGAAGGATACATCGTCGAACTCAACGTTGTTGTCAAATTCCTTTACAGGCTGTGCCTGTGGGCTTTCTTCAATTGTTACCGGCGCATCCAGTATTTTAAAGATCCGTTCACTGGATACCATTCCTCTTTGAATGGTGGTAATGGAGGTAGACACGTTTTTGGCGGGTGTCATAATCTGGGAATAGAAAACCAGGTAAGTCATGAAAGTAGCACCGGTGAGCAATTCGCTGCCGGAAAGCACCAGTGACCCACCATAAATAACCAGGATAATAATCACCACTACCCCCAGTATTTCGGAGATGGGAGATGCCAGTTCCCGCTGATTGTACATGGATTTGCTGACTTTTACGAACCGGCCATTTACTTCCCCGAATTTATTTTTCATAAATCGTTCAGCGGTGAAAGACTGCACAATCCTTATTCCGCTGAGTGTTTCTTCTGTAACAGAAAGAATTTTTCCCAACAGATCCTGGCTGAACTTACCTTTTAATTTCAATTTCTTAGAAACGTAAGAAATCAGCAAACCGGAAATAGGAAAGAAAACGATGGTAAACAGTGTCAGCTTTACGGAGATATAAAATAACGCAGCAAAGTAACCAATGATAATGAATGGGTCGCGGAGTAGTGTTTGAATGGCATTGATCACACTGTTTTCAATTTCCTGCACATCGTTGGTCATAGAAGACAAGAGATCTCCTTTTTGTTGTTCGCTGTAAAAGGAAAGTGATTGCTCAGTAAATCTTTCGTATAAGCGCACCCGTAATCTTGATAATACTGTCATTTTCAGGCGTACCATTACCCGGGCGCTCATATACCGGCCAAAGTTGGCAATGATTACACACACGCCAATAACTGCACAAACAAAGTATAAAGCACTCAGTTTGGAGCCGCTGGTCTTGATAAAGTCGTAGAAATAGTAGTAAAACAGGTCTATAAAGTATTGGATGGAAAAGGTAAAGTGTGGCTGTGCTGCTACCTTGGGTATTTCATCCACCTGGTTAAAAATAACCCCGAGTAGTGGAATCAGCATGGCAAAATTGACCATACCGAATATAATACCGATCAAAGTATATATAACATATTCAGGTAAATAATGATGTAATGGGGTGGCAAATTTCAATAATCGCTTGAATGTCTTCATTCCTGTTGCTTTTAAACTGCTGGCAAAAATAGCATAAATACCACATGTCGGGGGCTAATTGACACTATTCTTTGCAGGAAAAGGTTAATTTCGCATCTGGCGGGCTGCCAGGCAGCCTGTTAAGGTTTGGCGCTGTGCAGTAAAAATGTTATTATCGTACATAGGCCCCCGTTTTACTAACGATTAAAATTGAATGAGATGCAGGAAACTAAAAGGCAGAAGCAAATAGGACAATTAGTGCAACAGGAACTAAGTGGTATTCTTCAGCGGATGGGGTTTAATGTGGTAGAGGGAGGAATGATATCTGTTGCTGCCGTAAAAATGACGCCTGATCTGTTGGAAGCGAAGGTATACCTGAGCATGTTTCAGATAAAAGCGCCTGCGGAGATGCTGGAGCGTATCAAGGAAAGAATGGGCGAAATCAAGAAAGCCCTTGGTATAGGTTTGGGTAAGCAATTGCGCAGAATTCCCGAATTGAGTTTCTTTTTGGACGACACACTGGACTACGTTTTCAAGATGGAAGAGTTGTTTAAAAAGATCAAGGAAGATGATGCAAATATTAAGGATGGCAATAAATAAATCAGGCCAGACCCGCGATTTTTTTGATGTTGGCAATTGTATCCGGTAGTTTGATATCTCCCGAAAACAATATTCCAACATCAAAAAATCTGAAAATCCGTAATTAAAGAAACATGGTTTGGCAATTTGCTTCCCGTTACTTCCGGGCTAAAAAATCTACCAATGCGATTAATATCATTGCCTGGGTAAGTGTGGTAGCTATTGCAGTAGGGGCTGGTGCCCTGATTGTGATATTAAGTGTATTCAATGGTTTTGAAGACCTGGTCAAATCCCTTTACTCTTCTTTTTATCCAGCTATTAAAATTGCACCCGCCAGCGGGAAAACAATTCTCCTCACTCCTGCCCAGTTACAGCAGATATCGAAGATACCCGGTGTAGCCCATTTTTCGGAAGTTATAGAAGAAAAAGCGGTGTTACGCTACGGTGACGAGCCTACGATTGCTATTCTGAAAGGAGTAGACAATAGCTATAATGATGTAACGGATGTTAAAAGTAATATTGTAAGAGGACGCTTTGATACCGGTGATAGCGTGGCTTACCGGGCTGTACTTGGCCTGGAGCTGGAAGGCGCACTGGGTGTGGATGTGGTACATAGTCTGGCCCCGGTAACCGTATACCTGCCCCGGCGGAATGCCAATGCTTTTGTAACCCCTGAAGATGCCCTTAATAATGGGGTTTTGTATCCTGCAGGCACGTTTGCTATTCAGCAGGAGTTTAACAGTAAATATGTGATTACCAATATCGAGTTCATGCGGAAGTTGCTGGAGCTGGGTGATCATGAGATGTCGGCATTGGAAGTGGGTATACGGGCAGGCGTAAACGAAAAACAACTGAAGGAAAAACTGACGCTGCTCCTGGGGAAGAGTTACAAGGTGCAGACCCGTTATGAGCAGAATCAGTCGTTGTATGCCATTATGCAAACGGAGAAGTGGGCGGTATATGTTATACTGAGTTTTATTATGATCATTGCGGCCTTCAATATGATTGGGTCTTTATATATGTTGGTGATGGAGAAGCAAAAAGATATTACTATTCTCAAAGCTATGGGGGCGCGCAGGTCGCTGGTGATGCGGATTTTCCTGGCAGAGGGATTAATCATAGCCGGTATTGGTACGTTGATCGGCCTGGGTTTAGGGACTACCTTTTGTTTGTTACAGCAACACTTTGGTATTATCAGGCTGGAGGGAACCTCCTTCCTGGTAGACACTTATCCAGTGAGCATGCATGTGGAAGATTTTTTACTGGTGTTTATAACTATCATGATCATTGGTATAGCTGCCAGTTGGTATCCTGCTAGAAGAGCCGCCATGGAAGCTATTGCATTGAAGGCTACCTAGATATTGATATGAGCCGTCAGTCTTTAAAAAAAATTAAAAAGGACATGCTTATATTAAGCATGTCCTTTTTAATTTTTTTTAAAGACGAAGTATTAGTAGTCGCCTAAAGTTTCCGGTAATTGTGCCAATGCTTTGGCCAGTTGTTCATCACTGGGAGCGATACCGTGCCATTCGTGATGACCTTCCATGAAGTCAACACCCTGTCCCATTACGGTTTTCATGATGATGGCAATTGGTTTACCCTGACCAGTAAGGCTTTTGGCTTTTTCGAGTGTAGCTACAACATCGTCCATATCGTTACCATTCATATGGAGTACATGCCATCCAAATACTTCGAATTTAGCGCCTACATCGCCTAATCCGGCCACATCATCAGTAGTCCCATCAATTTGTTGTCCATTCAGGTCTACAGTGATGATCAGGTTATCTACTTTGTGGTGAGGAGCAAACATCACAGATTCCCAGATTTGTCCTTCTTCCAGTTCACCATCGCCGTGGAGGGAGAATACCAGGTTTTTATCGTTGTTCAGTTTTTTTGCCAATGCTGCGCCAATCGCCACGCTCATTCCCTGGCCGAGGGAGCCGGATGCAATACGTACACCAGGTAAGTGTTCGTGAGTGGTGGGGTGACCCTGCAGGCGGGAGTTCAGCTTACGAAATGTACTCAGTTCCTGCACGGGAAAATATCCTGAACGAGCCAGTGCACTGTAGAAAACAGGAGAAATGTGACCATTGGAAAGGAAAAACAGATCCTGGTTTTTACCATCCATATCAAAGGGTACCGGTTTGTGGTCCATTACTTTGAAATACAGTGCAGTCAAGAAGTCTGCACAACCTAACGACCCTCCCGGGTGTCCGCTTTGAACGCCGTGTACCATCCGTACAATATCTCTTCTGACCTGAGTAGCAATATCTTTGAGCTGTGGCATGATAGTTGTTAAATTTTGTACCGCAAAACTAATCGAATTTCGTAGAATTTGTGGTTGTTGAATGTTTTTTTTGCGGTTCCAATGTATTAAAAAACTTGATTTTTTTAACGTTTCTTTTCACATTTCATTGAAATTAATATCTTTGCACAATTAAGCCCCACTAATGGAGAATGTATTAATTGCTACCGTCCTAAGTTTTGTGGTTACCTATTTTTCGATTCCAATACTAATCAGGGTTGCGGAATTAAAGCATCTTTACGACGAACCGGACGAACGAAAAGCACATAAACAACGTATACCAACGCTTGGAGGAATTGGATTTTTCTCTGGGTTCATTATTGCCTCGGCTATTTGTGTACCCGCAATGGCCAATTCGCCGTTTCAATACATGATGGCCGCCTTCTTTATCATTTTCATGGTAGGTATGAAAGATGATATTGTTGGATTGTCTCCACTCAAGAAATTAATCGGACAACTGGCTGCTTCTTTTGCTATTATCTATCTTGGTAATTTGCAGATTACCAGTATGTATGGCTTTATGGGAATCTACACATTACCTCCCAATATCAGCCTTATGCTGACTTACTTCACCTTTATTGTGGTGATTAACGCCTTTAATCTGATTGATGGGGTAGATGGTCATGCCGGTAGTATTGGATTGCTGGTGAGTGCGGTATTGGGTGCTTACTTCCTGCATGTAGGTGAAATTACTTATGCTGTAATCGGTTTTGCACTGGCAGGTGGTTTAGCCAGTTTCCTGATTTATAATATTTCTCCTGCCCGTATTTTCATGGGCGATACGGGGTCCTTACTGATAGGGTTGGTGAACGCTGTATTGATACTTAAGTTTATTGATGTGGCAGGTAATCCTGTTGGAAAGATGCCTGTGGCAGCTACTCCGGCTGTTGCCTTCGCCATCCTGATAGTTCCTTTATTCGATACCCTGCGCGTGTTTGCCGTGCGTATGTTACAAGGAAGATCTCCTTTCTCTGCCGACAGAAATCATATCCATCACTACCTGCTTGATCTGAAACTGAATCACAGACAAACTACGCTTGTATCAGTGGCTATTAATGCCTCTTACATTTTGGGCGCATTTGTTTTGCAGGGTATGGGGGCTACCTTATTATTGATGGTGGTTATTGGTTCTGCTACCTTCTTTACCGGCATGTTATACCTGGCTCGCAGAAGGAAACTGGCCGCCCAGGTTATACCTGAACCGGTGATTCAACCAGCAGCAACAGCTGTTCCTGGAAAAGAATCCACCAAAATATTGCGTGTTACAACAGATGGTGTGTTGCAGGACAAATAATTCTCACCTGGGAATTTCCTGCTAAAGCTTATTACAGGCATTTCTCCTGCTATTATCAGGACGTTACTTTGACGATTAAAAGAAAACCTGTAGGTTTGCACGCACTTAACTATTTATGTTATGCAAGATGATCTAACGCTTATCATTGATGACGCAGCGGACTCGATGAAAAAAGCTATCGGGCACCTGGAATTGGAGCTTACAAAAATCAGAGCGGGGAAAGCTAATCCGCAAATACTGGATGGTATTTTCGTTGACTATTATGGTGCGCCAACTGCACTTAACCAGGTAGCTAACGTGAGCATTGCTGATGCACGTACCCTCACCATTCAGCCATGGGAAAAGAACATGCTGCAGCCTATTGAAAGGGCTATTATCGCATCCAATATTGGACTTAATCCACAAAACGATGGTGTTATTATCCGTTTGTTTCTCCCTCCGTTAACAGAAGAACGTAGAAAGGAGTTTGTGAAGAGAGTAAATAACGAAGGTGAGCAGGCAAAGGTAGCAGTGAGAAGTATCCGTCGGGACGCCATTGAAGCTGTGAAAAAATTACAAAAAGACGGCTTAAGTGAAGACACTGCCAAGGATGCCGAAGCAGATGTGCAAGCTATGACCGATAAACATATTGTCCTGATCGATAAGCACTGCGAAGTGAAAGAGAAGGAAATTATGGCTATTTAAATTGTATCGGGCGTTGCCCGTTAGGGTATATATAAAAAAGCGGAGATATCAACTGATATCTCCGCTTTTTTATATATACCCTAACGGGCCTGTTCCACGCTTTTTTCTGTTGAAGGCCTGCTGGCACGATTTACCAGGTATACTCCGAATAAAATAATACCCATACATAACACCTGTATCCAGGTAATAGGTTCGTGCGCCAACAACCCCCATCCCACTGCTACTAACGGCAATGCATACGCCACCATGGAGGCTAACATAGATCCGGCACGTTTTATTAACAGGAAGAACAATACAGCAGCTATACCTGTACCCATCACACCTAATACCAGGCCGGCTGAAAGAGAACGCCACGGCGCATTAGGCTGGGTAAATTGTGGGAAGAAATTACTGCCCCACAGAATCGGAAATGTGCAGATACCACAAAAGAACATGGCAATAGACCCCAGTTGCAAAGAGGAAAACCCTTTTAACTTGTGATGTACAAGGCTGATATTAACACCATAACTAATTGTTGCCAGGATAACCAGCAGAGCGTAGTACCAATGACCGTTGGTATTAATACCTTTAGACGTAAATAACAATACTACCCCCAACAGCCCCACGAAAATACCGGTAAGCTGTGCCTTTTTAAATGGACTTTTAAAGAGGATAATACCAGACAATAACGCCATCAGTGGGGTGAGTGCGTTTAAGATACCTGCCAGTGAACTGTCTATTTCTGTTTCTGCCAAACAAAAAAGAAAGGCTGGAATGCCATTACCCAGAATACCAGAGAGCAATATAACAGGTATTTTGCTGCGAGGTGTTTGTCGTAATGCTTTGGGCAAAAACGGCGACAACGCAACACCGGCGGCCACCAATCTTAAGCTGGCCACCTGGTAAGAAGTGAAGGATTCCAACCCAATCTTCATTAATATAAAGGAACTGCCCCAGGTAAGCGAGAGTAAAATAAAAACTCCCCAGTGGGCAAAACGTTGATGCATAGCTACAATTTTCAGCTACAAAGGTGCAGATATCAGAGGCATTCGGCAAAATATAAATCGTGTTATTGCAACACTTCTGATCTGTTTTTGTTAAATTTATTTATAAGAATGCATTTTCATGAGTAAAATCAAGTTGTCCGCGATCAGCACCACAGCCCCTAAGAAGCTGGATAAAGAGAAAACCAAAGCCCAAACCCAGGAGATACTGCAGGAACTCGACGAACTGCAAAACCTGCTGTACGCACAGCACAAACACAGCATACTATTGGTAGTGCAGGGAATGGATGCCAGCGGTAAAGATGGGGTGATCAAGAATGTAACGGGTACACTGAATCCACAGGGATGTACCGTACACTCTTTTAAGGCTCCCAGCACAGAAGAATCAGAACACGATTTTTTATGGCGGGTACATCAGCAGGCGCCGGGTAAAGGAATGATCCAGGTATTCAACCGTTCCCATTATGAAGATATCCTGATACAGCGTGTACACAAATGGATTGACGACAAAATGGTGCGTAAAAGAATGGAAGCCATCAATGACTTTGAAAAACTGTTGACGGTACATAACAATACGCACATCATTAAATGTTATTTGCATGTATCGAGAGAAGCACAACAACAACGCCTGGTAGAACGAACAGAAGATCCACGCAAGATGTGGAAGTATAATGAGAATGACCTGAAAGAAGCAAAGCTCTGGGATAAATATATGGAGGCGTACGAAGACGCCATTAATCATTGCGACTATGTACCATGGCTCATTGTACCGGCTGATCAAAACTGGTATAAAGAGTACCTGATAGCGCTAACGTTAAGGGATACACTGAAGTCACTGGACATGAAATATCCCCGTTTAAAGAAATAATCGATTAATAATTAACGCCTTCGGGGATTATGCTTTAATTTTGTGCACTTATTTTAACTACTAAAACCTTGCATTATGTCGTTCATCAAAGAGTTTAAAGAGTTTGCCATGAAAGGCAATGTAATGGATCTTGCTGTGGGTGTGATTATTGGAGGTGCATTTGGGAAGATCGTTACATCTTTGGTTGATAATATTCTGATGCCGCTTATTGGAATAGTCACCGGTGGCCGGAATTTTAATGATCTCTTTGTACAGCTGGACGATAAGAAGGGAATTGTAACCACGCTGGCCGATGCGAAAACAAAAGGTATCGCTGTATTTGCTTATGGCGCCTTTATTCAGAGCATCATAGATTTCCTGATCATCGCTTTCTGTATTTTCCTACTGGTAAAATTCATGAATAAACTGACCAAGAAGAAAGAAGAAGCCCCAGCCCCAGCTGAGTTAACTACACAAGAAAAATTACTCACGGAAATTCGTGATGAACTGAAAAAATCCAGATAAAAATATCTTTCTAAAAATCCCCATTCACCTATTGCTTCCCACCGGGAGGTAATAGGTGAATGATATATGTATACTCACCTTAAATAATAAATTGATGAAAAAATTTACTTTATCCATTGCCTGCTGTATGCTATTGTTTACAGCTGTACACGCGCAAAATGACTGGATGAAGAAGTCAAGAGAAGAAGCCGCCGGTAAAATTAAAAAAGATGATAACGATACCATCCCAAAGCTATGGCGAAAAGGAATGAATATTAATGTGAATATCAACCAGGGATCATTGAGCAACTGGGCTGCGGGTGGAGATAATTTTTCTTTCTCTATTGGTTCTAACCTGTATGCCTGGGCATTTTATAAAAAAGGAAGAAATTCCTGGGATAACGTAGCTGACCTCGCTTATGGCTATCTGAATACCACCAGTTTAGGTGGACGTAAAAGCGATGACCGTATTGACCTCACTACCAAATACGGTTATGATATTGGCAAACATTGGTATTTAAGTGGATTACTTAACCTGCGTACTCAGTTTGCAAATGGTTTCCTGTATCCTTCTGATACCACGAAGCAACTGTCGTCTAAATTCTTTTCACCTGCATATGTGCTGGTATCACCGGGTTTTGACTATAAGCCTGATAATTCATTTTCTTTATTCCTCTCTCCTATTACTTCCCGCTTTGTGTTTGTGATGGATGATTTCCTCTCCAAACAGGGCGCTTATGGCGTAGATACCGGTAGCCATTTTAAATATGAAATAGGCGCTTATTTGTCTGCTAATTATGTGAAGACTTTCGCGAAGAACATGACCTACAAAGGCCGGTTAGATCTTTTCTCCGATTACAGGCATAATCCACAAAATATTGATGTGATGTTCAATAACGCGCTGGAACTGAAAGTAAATAAATGGATTTCAGCCATGTTGACTGTAGATATGATTTATGATGATGATGTAAAAGTATTTGAGAATAAGAAGACTGGCGTAATGGGGCCCCGTTTGCAGATTAAGCAGATTATAGGGGTTGGTTTTGCCGCGAAGTTCTGATTCGCCGGATTTTTGTTATTTTTGATATCGCACACAGGCACCTTGTGTAAAAGAAGCCGGCTACAAAGCATCGGTTATTCGTTTTCCGGAGTGCCTCTGTGCGAATTCTTTTTAAACAACTGTTAAACGCAATACGTGAGCGAGCAAGCACCTGTCTATAAGATCAAATTACCGCAGTTTGAAGGTCCTTTCGACCTGTTGCTATTCTTCATTGAGCGTGATGAACTGGATATCTATAATATCCCTATCAATAAGCTGACGCAGGATTTCCTGGAATATATTCACCATATAGAGTCGTTGAATATTGAATTAGCCAGTGAATTCATTCTCTTTGTGTCTACCCTCATGCGTATCAAGGCTAAGATGTTGCTGCCACGCAAAGAACTGGATGAACAGGGAAATGAGATTGATCCGCGTATGGAGTTGATTGACAAAATCCTGGAATATAAGCGTTATAAGCTCGCTGCCGCAGAACTCGCCGAAATGGAGGCAGACAGGATGTTGCAGATTAAACGGGGTAATATAGCCAAAGAACTGGCGGAAATTGGTGAAGTAACCAGTGAAGGTACAGAGGTACAAACGCTTACCCTCTTTAAGCTGACCAAAACCTTTGAAAAGGTGATGCAGCGCATGAAAGAGCGCGATAATAAGCCCCAGCACGTGGTGTATAAATATGATTACACCATGGAAGGCTCCAGGATGTATATGGAAGAATTGGCGAGAGCTGAGCGGACCCTATCTTTCGAAAAAATATTTGACCACTGTAAAGACAGAGTACATGCTATTTTCCTGTTCCTGAGTATGTTGGAACTGGTACAAATGAAGCATATGGGTATTATGGTGGGAGAAGGCAGAAACAACTTTATTATTGAGTATATTGATCCTTCTGACAGGGAGGAAGAACCCGCAGGAACTTTAATAGATGGCTGAGAAACGTGAAAATATAGGCATTGTGTCCTTACCGGAATATGCGCAGGTAGATGCAGGTTTTGTGGTATCTGGTCTTTGTGAATTAGGAAACTCCTTTTTCGACCAGATTGGTGTGCCGCACCGACACGATTTCTATACTATTTACTGGATCAAGAGTGGTAAGCTATTGCATACCATTGATGCCACTACTTATGAAGTAACCAAGAATACCCTTTTTTTTGTGGCGCCCGGCCAGGTGCATAATATACAAGCTACCGAGAAGATCGAAGGTTACATGATTGCTTTCCGGGATGCTTTTATGTGTTTGAAAGATCAGACACAGGTGTCAGGAATCAATTCCGGCCTGTTTTTCAACAGCCAGTTCAGCAGCGTTATACATCTCAATGATGAACAGGAGAAGGATATTGATGCTGTAGTGCGCCTGATGATGAAAGAATTGACTACACAAGAACCGGAATACGAGATGGCCATCCATGGGTTGTTACGCTATTTCCTGGTGCTGGCATCCCGCATTAAGGGAGAGAATGTGGCCATTTCTCCTGAGCAGCATGCGATGCACAATAGTTCCATCTTCCTGAAATTCAAAAATCTGATAGAAGAGAAATACCAGGAACTCAAAACAGTATCCGATTATGCCGGATTGCTACATATAAAACCTGTATTGCTGAATGAAATCAGCAAACAATTGTCCGGTATTACTGCCGGTGAACATATCCGTAACCGGGTGATCCTGGAAGCCCAGCGCTATTTGTATAATACTGATCTCACGGCGAAAGAAATAGCCTATAAACTGGGATTTGATGATCCCCATTATTTTAGCCGTTTTTTTAAGAAGTATACCAGTCAGAGCCCGTCTGAATTTAAGGATGCTTCCCGCTCTTCTATGAGCCCTTCTGCCTAGTTTTTCCCGGAATTTTAAAAAAGTCCATCACTAGCGGCGTTTTATCCATTCTTGAATGGTGTTGCAACATGTATTTTTGTGTTGTCTTAAGGAGGCAAACAATATGAACACAAAAAAACATGTAAATCAGATAGTTATAGCAGCCGCTCCCCATATGGTAGGTGATGGCTTCCGGGTACAAAGCACCTTACCAGGTGGTACCCGTTCTGAAAACAACGTGATCAGCCCTTTCATTATGATGGACTACGCGGCACCCAACTACATTCCACCCAGCCCAAGGCCACGTGGTGTAGGCGAACACCCGCACAAAGGTTTTGAAACCGTTACCATCGTGTACCAGGGCGAACTGGAACACCGGGATTCTACCGGTAGCCATGGATACTTATATCCCGGAGATGTACAGTGGATGACGGCAGCAGGTGGAATTTTACACGAAGAAAAATACAGTGAAGCATTCACCAAAACAGGGGGTAAAGCAGAATTTGCCCAACTGTGGGTAAATCTTCCCAAAGCATTTAAAAATAATCCACCTTCTTATCAGAACCTGTCCAAAGCAGATATCCCGGTAATAAAGGTGAGTGAAGAAGGTTATGTGAGAGTGATTGCCGGAACTTACCAGGACACAAAAGGCGCTGCTACTACCTTTTCTCCGGTAAACGTACTGGATGTACGCCTGAAGAAAGACGACAGCATCACGTTTGCTGTACCGGAAGATTTCAATACCGCCGCCGTGGTATTTCAAGGCGAAGTGGATATTAACGGTCAGCCGGTGAAAGCAGTAGAAACCGCATTATTCGAACGTAAAGGCACTGAAATTACCATTACTGCGCTGAAAGATACCAGTATGGTAGTATTGAGCGGAGAGCCGATAAACGAGCCCATTTTCGCTTATGGTCCTTTTGTAATGAATACAGAAGACGATATCAGACAGGCCATCAACGACTACAATGCCGGTAAAATGGGCGAATTAAACTAATCACACACTAACATTTATTAATAATACTAAAACTAAAAGTTATATGACAACCTGGAAAATTGATCCTTCACATAGTGATGTACAATTTAAAGTTAAACACCTGATGATTACGACCGTAACCGGTCAGTTTGCAAAATTTGAGGGTACCATGCAGACCACTGACAATGATTTCAGCACTGCCAACATCTCTTTTGAAGCAGACATCGACAGTATTTCCACACAGAATGCGCAGCGTGATGCACACCTGCAGGAGGCAGATTTCTTTGAATCAGCCAAATATCCGAAGCTCACATTCGTGTCTAAAGAAGTAAAGAAAGTAGATGCAGAGAATTATAAACTGGTAGGAGATTTAACCATCCGCGACAATACCCGCCCGGTAGAACTGAATGTAGAATTTGGTGGTGAAGTAGTGGATCCATATGGTCAAACTAAAGCTGGATTTGAATTAACCGGTAAGATTAACCGTAAAGATTTCGGTCTTACTTTCAACGCTACTACCGAAACCGGCGGCATATTGCTGAGCGATGAAGTGAAATTGCTGGCAAGTGTACAAATGGTTAAACAATAAGTATTTTATATCATCATTCAGATATGCTGTTTATTTACAGCCCTGTATCCTGAACAGCATATCTGATTATAATATCGTGAAGAATGGATATTCTGAGTAAACTGGAATGGCGTTATGCCGTTAAGAAATTTGACCCGGCAAAACAGCTGAGTGAAGCACAACTGGAAAAACTGATTGCAGCCACAAGATTGTCGGCTTCTTCTTATGGGCTACAACCCTATAAGATCCTGATTGTGGAAAATCCCGCTGTACGTGAGCAATTGAAAGGAGCGTCGAATAATCAGACGCAGATAACAGACGCATCGCACCTGGTTATTTTTGCAAGATATACTGACCTGAATGAATCTCACGTGGATGATTATACGAGTAACATCGCTAGCACACGTCAGATAGACCAGGAACAGCTGGCTGGTTTTTCGGGTATGATGAAAGGTACTGTTAACCGCCTGGGAGCAGCCGGAACTGCCATATGGAGCGCTAAACAGGCGTACCTGGCATTAGGCACCCTGCTCACCGCCGCTGCCGTTGAAAATATAGATGCCTGCCCTATGGAAGGCTTTGATGCGGCCAAATACGATGAAATTTTAGGATTGAAAGATAAAGGATTGGCTACCGTAGTTCTTGCTGCAGTAGGGTTCAGAGCCGCAGATGATGTGATGCAACATGCTAAGAAAGTACGTAAGCCAATAGCAGAATTGGTAGAAACGATATAAGGATCAATTGACAGGAATAAGTATAAAGCCGCACCCTATTTTGGTGCGGCTTTTTTGTTGAGCGTAGTGAGTGCGTTTTGAGGGCAGGAAGCTCCGGCGTTTTTTATTGCCGATTAATTTGTAATTTGGGCCTCCACACTGATTTTTCTAACAAGAAAAAATAAAAATTTAACATGAAAAGATTTGCATCTGCCAATTGGCAAGGTACCGGCAAAGAAGGTAAAGGCACTTTAACTTCCCAGTCAACCGTATTGAACAAAACTCAGTACTCTTACAGCAGCCGTTTTGAAGATGGTATTGGTACTAACCCTGAAGAACTGATTGCCGCTGCACATGCTGGTTGCTTTACCATGAAGCTGAGCTTTGTAATCACTGGTGCCGGTTTTACGCCTGGTAACATTGATACCAAATGCACCATCACCCTGGAGAATGGCGCTATCACTACCAGCCACCTGGAAGTAACTGCCAGCGTAGAAGGCCTGGATGCAGCAAAATTTGCTGAATTTGTAGCAGATGCAGAAGCAAACTGCCCTGTGAGCAAAGTATTGAATGCAGCTATTACTACTGACGCTAAGTTGGTATAATTAAGCTGAAAGGATAAAGCAGAAAGCCTATTGTAGCCATACAATAGGCTTTCTGTTTTTTGTCCATCCTTTTCAATAGTTGATCCATTCTCTGGCGGCGCGTTTATAGCGATATTTGTGATGTATTAAATAAAGGAGATTGAGTTATGAAAAAAATTATTCATCGTGCTGATACCAGGGGGTATGCTAACCATGGTTGGTTAAAGAGTCATCATACATTTAGCTTTGCAAATTATTATGATCCTAACAGGCTTCACTTTGGTGCCCTGCGTGTATTGAATGATGATGTGGTAAAAGGAGGAATGGGTTTCGGTGCGCATCCTCACGACAATATGGAGATCGTGTCTATTGTATTGGATGGTGCATTGGAGCATCGGGATAATACGGGTAAACAGGAAATTATCCGCAAAAATGATGTACAGATTATGAGCGCCGGAACAGGTGTGGTGCACGCTGAATTTAACGCATCCAAAACGGAAGATGTGAACTTCCTGCAGATTTGGATAATACCAGCTACGCGGAATGTAACACCCCGATATGATCAGAAAACATTTGATCCTGCTGGCCGTGAAAATATGCTGCAGATAATTGTATCACCAGATAAAAACGAAAACGTGCTTTGGCTACACCAGGAAGCCTGGTTTTCATTAGGTAAATTTGATGCCGGTAAATTACTGGACATCACACCCAAGGCAGCAGGTACAGGAAGTTATTTGTTTTTACTGAGTGGAGAAATAAAGATAGCCGGTGAAGTATTGCAGGCACGTGATGCCATTGGATTGTGGGATTATGATACCGCCACTATTGAAGTGATTAAACCGGCAGAGTTTTTGCTGATAGATATAGCAATGTTGGGCTAATCATACACGTCATTAGATACTAACCCGTTATATAAAAGATCAGCTGATAAGGCTGATCTTTTTTTTTATTATTATTGCCATCATTCTTTAACAGCCGCTATGGAGGAATTATCATGCTATTAGCCACGGATCTGGATGGTACTTTTTTAGGAGGTACACCGGAAGATAAGCAACGTTTATATACCCTGTTGCATCAGCATAAAGAGATACAGTTGGTATTTGTAACAGGAAGGGGCATACGAAGTGTATTGCAGCTATTGGAAGATATTGTACTGCCGCGACCGGAATATATTATTTGTGATGTAGGGGCCACGGTTACCCATCTCCCTACGCTTGCTGCTGTAGAACCGGTGCAGTCTAATATTGCTGCTAAGTGGCCTGGTGACCAGGTAAGAGAAACCCTGAAAACGGTGAAAGGTTTATTGCACCAGGAAGCACATCAGCAGTATCGTTGTTCCTACTATTATGATGAAGGGACAGATATTGATGGCGCCCGGCTGCTGGCCACTTCACTTCGATGCGACCTGGTGTTATCTGCCGGTAAGTACCTGGATATACTGCCTGCCGGTGTAAACAAAGGGTATACGCTGCAACAATTGCTGGAAGTATTGGCCTTACCACATCAACAGGTGTTGGTAGCCGGGGATTCTATGAATGATTATTCTATGTATGCCACTGGGTTTAAAGGGGTGGTAGTAGGTGATTCGGAACCCGAATTAGTGAAACAAACTGCTGCCATGGCGCATGTATTACAGGCACAGCGTGCAGGAGCCGGTGGCATCCTGGAGGCCATGGAATTTTTCCCGGAATTCGGTATTTATCTGTGAAAAGAGGGGTGAAAAATGATGAGGGGAAGAGAAAAAGATTGTAACTTAGAATAGGTCTTTGCAAGTAATTTGATATGGATATTGACAACAGCGTTTGGTATGATGAATAGCTTTTTAATCATCATTTAAATTGATAAATCAATACACCATGGAAATGACAACTCCCACTGAAGAACTGCACCAGCAGCTAAATTCCTGGAAAGAAGAAGTAAATGAAGTAAGAAATGAAGTGAAGATGATGCGGGAAAGATTGGAACAGATTAGTCTTAGTAAAGCTTCCAGGGAAGTAATGACTAAAGTAGAACATTTTGAAAACCGTTTACTACGCCAACGGGAAGTAGCTGATGAAATGCATCACGACATTAAGCAATGTGCCAAAAAACTATCTGACACGCCTGTAACGGTAGTGCATGACGACCGTCCGGTTGATGACTTTGACACCATACAAACCCGTATGGAAATATTCCAGAAATTGTATGTGGGATTAAAGGAAGATTTCAATCATTTTATGCCTTTGTGAGCCTTAAATGATTACTCAAGGGTCTTGACTTTGTGCTCTATTTTGTGAATGATATTGTCCAGCTGTTGCGTGGATTCGTGTAGCCATTCCATGAGCTGAGAGTTGAGATGCCGGTCCTGGTTACTTTTATCGAATAAGCCGGCAATGCTTAGAATGGATACTACCGGACGACGTATTTCATGTGAGTTAATCCAGGCTATTTCTCTCAGTGTTCTATTTTGTTCTTCCAGTTGCATGGCTTGTTTGACGTGTTTGTCAATATCCTGCATCATACCTATCATACGAATAGGTTGTCCGTTTTCATAGATTATGTAAGCGCGGTCTACCACATATTTGTATACGCCATTGGCGCATTGGAAGCGATATTCTTCTGACCAGTAGTTAAAGCCGGCAGCAATGCAGGCTGCCAGGGAGGTAGTGACCCGGGCTTGATCAGTAGGATGTAAGTTCTGCTGCCACCATTGCACGAGGTCTGTTTCCTGGTTAATATTGTATTGAAAAAGATTGGTCAGACCATTGTTCCAGGTAACCGTATTGGTTGCCATATTTTTATCATATACTGCATCATTGGTTGCCTGCGCCAGTAATTCGTAGCGCATACCCAATTCATGTGCTTCTTTGCTGGCTCTTACTTCCGCATCCACATCTTTGGCCATAATGAAGCGGGCAGTTTTCCCGTAGTAGACGGCGGGTAAGGAATATATTTCCACGAAGAAGTTGCTGCCATCCTTTTTCCTGTGCCGCCATATTCCCCTGTAATCGGTGCCATTACAACGTTCAGCCGCATTTTCCAGCAGTAGTGGAATGTCTTCTTTATTGCGTATATCCTTTAGCGTTAGTTCCATGAATTCTTGCCTGGAATAACCATATTTTTCAAGTGCGGCAGTATTTACGGAGAGGAAGCGCATGGTGGCTTTCTCGTAAATCCACATGGGAATAGGATATTCATTAAAGAGGTGCTCAAATTGAAGTGAGCGTTGATTACGCCATCCGGCAGAGAAGAATAATAAGAGAAGGATACCAGCAGATAATAATATAGTTGCGGCAAGCAAAAATGTATGCTGTCCGGGACCGGTTTTTATGAGGAGATAGCTGTTAATTACAAAAACAATGAGAACTAAAATTATGCAAGCCATCTTTTTTAAAGGGGCATTCCGCATGACCTGATTTTCATATAATTTAGCCAAATTTTGACCAATAGAAAAAATTATCTCAGGGCATTATGATTGATAGTATTTTTTGTATTATAAGTGATTATAATTCGAGAATAATGTCATCGCTGGCGGGGTATCCTACACAGGTCAGCACCAGGCCTTCTGCCAGCTCTTTATCGGTGAGTACTTCGTTCACGGTCATAGATACTTTGCCACTGATACATTGTGCCGTGCAGGAACCGCATACCCCGCCTTTACAGCTATAAGGCAGCAATATTTCGTTTTCCAGGGCATAGCTCAGGATGGTTTGATTGCCCGGTATTTCGAGGTGATAGGCTTCGTTACGATAACGTATCAGCACCTTTTTAGGTTGATGGTCGGGTGGCGGTGGTGTTTTAGCGATTCGTGCGTCTGTATTGACTACGAAATTTTCCTTGTGCAGCTGGGTTTCATGAAAACCCATAAACGTAAGGGTAAGCAGAATCATGCGCATATAGTCCGGAGGGCCACAAAGGAAAAATGTGGCGGCTGCGCGGGAGTAACGAAGATGTGTTGTTACCAGTTGTTCCAGTAACATGTTATTGAGTCTTCTGTAAGTATGATCGCTATCCGGATCATTGCTGAAAAGAAAGAGGATTTGTAATTGTTCCGGGTATTGCGTTTGCCATTGCAGTAACTGCTGGTAAAAGATGGTGCTTTGCGGTGTAGGGTTACTATAAATCAGTTTAACATGTGCACCTGGTTCATTTTTCAGGATATGTTTGAGTAGTGAAAATACGGGGGTGATACCGCTGCCCGCTGCGAGCAGGAAGATATCTCTCGCTGCTGTGACAGGTTTTTCATACGTAAAGCGACCGGAGGGTTCCAGGGCGGTCACCATATCTCCTTTTTTCCAGGTATGGATCAGGTGCCGGGATATTTCACCATTTTCTTTTTCGCGGATGGTGACGGACATAAACGGATCTACTCCCGGGGTGGAACTAAAGGAATAGGAGCGTCTGTATTCTTTGTTGTGAAGAGTAATAAGAAAGGTCAGGAACTGGCCTGGAAGGTACTCAAGTGGCTCTGGCGTGGTATTTTCCAGTTTATAGGTGTAAGTACCTGCTGTTTCGCGTATGATATCCGTTATCCTTAGCTGAAAGTACATAAGAAGAAAAAAAATTACGAATTACAAATTACGAATTACGGATTTGTGGGGAGATAGGTAAATGTTGATCATTTGCTGTCATCTCCACATCAATCCGTAATTCGTAATTTGTAATTCGTAATTCCACTTTAAATGGTCACCGTAATTTTTTCTTTCAGCATTTCCCTGGTAGTGCGGGCAATACCGGCGGCATCGTAGCCGCATTCGCGGTAGAGTTCTTCTGGTTTACCGTGTTCAATTAATTTATCGGGGATGCCTAATCGTTTTATTTGAGCGCTGTAGTTATTGGTGGCCATGAATTCTATCACGGCGCTACCGAAGCCACCTACAATGGTACCATCTTCCACTGTAATTACCTTGTCGAACGACTGGAATATTTCGTGGAGGAGGGCTTCGTCCAATGGTTTTACGAAGCGCATATCATAGTGAGCGGGTTGAAGTCCATCTCCTATTAATTCTTTGCAGGCTTCTACTACGAAGTTGCCGGTATGTCCGAGGGAGAGGATAGCAATATCCTTACCGTCACGGATTTTGCGGCCGGTACCGGCTTTGATAGCTTTAAACGGTGTGCGCCATTCCGGCATCACTCCTTGTCCGCGTGGGTAGCGGATTACATAAGGCATATCATTTTCCGGTAATTGTGCACTATACATCAGGTTCCGCAGTTCTTCTTCGTTCATAGGTGCGCTGATGATTACGTTTGGAATACCGCGCATGTAGGCGATATCATAGGCGCCATGGTGTGTAGGTCCATCTTCTCCTACCAATCCTGCTCTGTCGAGGCAGAATATTACGGGGAGTTTTTGGATCAGTACATCATGTACGGCCTGATCAAAGGCACGTTGGAAGAAAGAGGAGTAGATGTTACAGAATACGCGCATGCCCTGGGTAGCCATACCTGCAGATAAGGTAACGGCATGTTGTTCACAGATGCCAACATCGAAGGCTCTGTGCGGCATTTTCTCCATCATAAATTTGAGGGAGGAGCCGGAAGGCATGGCGGGAGTGATACCGATGATTTTTTCGTTTTGTTCTGCCAGTTCAATGATAGTATGGCCAAAAACGTCCTGGTATTTAGGAGGTTGAGGGCTGGTAACTGGTTTCTTGAATATTTCGCCGGTGATTTTATCGAACAGGCCTGGTGCGTGCCAGGTGGTTTGGTCTTTTTCTGCGAGGGCATAGCCTTTACCTTTGGTGGTAACGATATGCAACAATTTTGGACCGGGGATATCTTTCAGGTCTTGCAGGGTATCGGCCAGTTTGGTGATATTATGGCCGTCGATAGGGCCAAAATAGCGCATCTTCAGTGCTTCGAAGAGGTTACTGGATTTGGATACTACACCTTTGAGGCTGGCTTCCAGTTTGGAGGCCATGTCGCGGGTAAATTTCTTGCCTACCGGCAGTTTTCCGAGCAGGTTCCACACATCATCCCTTACTTTGTTATAGGTAGGGGAAGTGGTGATATCTGTGAGATATTCTTTCAGCGCGCCCACATTTGGATCTATGGACATGCAGTTATCGTTCAGGATAATCAGTACGTTAGCATTGGCAACGCCGGCATGGTTCAGTGCTTCAAAGGCCATACCTGCTGTCATGGCGCCATCGCCGATCACGGCAATGTGCTGGCGGTCAAATTCGCCTTTGTAATGGGAGGCCATGGCCATACCCAGTGCGGCGGAAATGGAGGTGGAGGAGTGTCCCACACCAAAGGTGTCGTACCGGCTCTCGTCTCTTTTAGGGAATCCGCTAAGTCCTTTGTATTTCCGGTTGGTAGGAAATGCTTCCCGGCGACCGGTCAGGATTTTGTGGCCATAAGCCTGATGGCCTACATCCCATACCAGTTGGTCATATGGGGTGTTAAAAACATAATGCAAAGCCACTGTAAGCTCAACTACACCAAGGCTGGCCGCAAAGTGGCCACCATGCACACTTACCACGTCAATGATGTACTGACGCAGCTCCTCACATACCTGGTGAAGCTGTTCTTTATTCAGCTTTCGCAAATCAGCGGGATATTCTATCTGGCTCAACAGTTGACCTGCCTTTATATTCATAATTGGGCTCAGGGTTTATATGAAGTAACAAAAATACATAAAAATATGTGGTAAATCGTGATCTGATCACAGGAAAGTAGTACAGATAAGTGATATCTCACCATTCAGATGGAGGCATCTGCCATTTACCAGTTTTGATTCACCATTTATAACATTTAGGTTTCTACGGGGGGCGCTGTAGGGTATTTTTGGAATATAGGTGAAGTTTACTAATTTGATTTAATGTTTAAGCAAATAAACAAATACTGGTGGTGTCAGATTTTGGGGTGGGCGGCCTATTTCGTGTTAAATTGTTTTATCTACTACACCCAGGACAAGTCGATAGTTAAGCTGATTGACTTTGTTAACTTATTAATTTTCACTACTTTAGGAGTTCTGATAACACATCTTTTTCGCACGTTAATAAACAGGCGACAATGGGTGACCTATAGTTCTGAGCAGCAGATTTTTTTATTCTTTATGATGGTGACGGGTACGGCGGTCACGTTATATATTTCTTATAACGCGCTGATGTACTTTGTATTCAGGTATAAGCAGGAGGATCTTTTCACGGGCATTATCAAAGGCGTGTCTGCTTTTGCGCTTTCTTTTATGTGGTGGATGATCTATTATATCTGGCACTATATAGAGCGGAACCGTAGTTCCCAGGTAGATCAGCTGAAGTTGGAAACAACAGTAAAGGAGCTGGAGCTAAAAACGATCAAGGCCCAAATGAATCCGCACTTCATTTTTAATGCATTGAACAGTATCCGGGCATTGGTGGATGAGAATCCACAACGGGCCAGAACAGCTATCACAGAACTTTCCAACATATTGCGGAGTTCCATGCAAACGGAGAAAGCAGAAACGGTGAGCCTGGAAAATGAATTAAACATTGTAAAGGATTACCTTGCATTAGAGCATATCCGTTTTGAGGAACGCCTGAACGTAAAATATGAGATTGATCCGGATACGCTGGAGTTACAGGTGCCGCCGATGATGTTACAGACATTGGTGGAAAATGCCATTAAACATGGGATTTCCCGTGTTATTATGGGAGGATCGGTGTACATCAACTCTTCTTTGAAGGGGATGCAGCATGTAATTACCATAGAGAACACCGGGCAAATAGTAGAAAATAGTATAAATGGCCATGGCTTTGGTTTACAGAGCACCCGGCAAAGGTTAAGTCTTTTGTTTGGCAACAGGGCCTCTTTTGAAATCAGGAATAAAGACGAGCAGACGGTAGAAGCTACTGTAGTGATGCCTTTGCTCTAAATCACTTGTTATAACCTGCCATAGCTGCTTCATAGTGGATATGGCTATTATTATTTAACTAATTAAATCATCAACCAAACTTCATATTGCCAATGAAAAAAGCATTGATAATAGATGATGAACGCCTGGCCAGGAGTGAACTTAAAAAATTGCTGGCAGATCACCCGGAAATAGTGGTGGTGGGAGAAGCTGTGAATGCGAAGGATGGTATAGAGAAGATAGAAACGCTCCATCCTGACTTACTGTTCCTGGATATCCAGATGCCTGACAAGACCGGCTTTGACTTGTTGGCTGAATTAGAGAAAACACCGCAGGTGATTTTCACTACAGCATATGATGAGTATGCATTGAAAGCATTTGAATATAATGCGTTAGACTACCTGTTAAAGCCGATAGAGCCTAAGCGTTTGGCGGATGCTATTCACAAGCTGCATCAGCAGGATGAGAAGGACCGCCTGGCGGCTACCGGGGGAATCCGCAATTTACTGTCTGAAAATGACCAGGTTTTTGTGAAAGACGGGGACCGTTGCTGGTTTGTGAAATTACAGGAGATTCGGTTGTTTGAAAGCGTTGGTAACTATGCCCGGGTATATTTCGAAACGAATAAGCCTTTGATCCTGAAATCATTGAACGCATTGGAGGAAAGACTGGATGAACGTACTTTTTTCCGTGCCAACCGTAAGCATATCGTGAACCTGCGGATGATCGAAAAAATTGATACTTATTTCAATGGTGGCTTGTTGTTGGAAATGCGTGGAGGTGAAAAAATTGAAGTGAGCCGCAGACAGGCGGTGAAGTTCAAGGAAATGATGAGCCTCTAAAACAGCTGAAAGCCGAAAAGGTAAAGCAAAAAGCTATTGAGGCGAATGATTAGCGAATATTATATACTCGCTAATCATTCGCCTCAATAGCTTTTTATTTTAGGCTTTTTGCTTTCTGCTTACAGAGTGTACTGCATCAGCAAGTTCCTTTATCAGGGAGAGATCTTTTTCAATAGCGTTACCTACTACAATAATATCCGCGCCGGCTTTGCTGTTCAGGTAGGCCTTTTCTGCGTCTCTGATACCGCCACCAACAATGATAGGGGCTTGCACCTGGCTGGCAACGCGGCTAATCATGCTTTCGGTGATTGGGATACGGGCCCCGCTGCCGGCGTCCATGTATATTACCTTCATTCCCAGCATTTCGCCTGCCATGGCAGTGCACATGGCAATATCTGCCTTGTCTGCCGGAATGGGAGTGGTATTACTGATATAAGATACGGTGGTAGGGGCTCCTCCGTCGATGACCATATAGCCCGTGGAAATTACTTCCAGCCCACTTTTCTTAACAGCCGCCGCAGATACTACATGCTGACCAATCAACAATTCTGGGTTTCTGCCGGAAATAACAGACAGATAGAGTAAGGCATCAGCATATTTTGATACCTGGGAGGGGCTGCCGGGGAATAATACAACGGGTATATCGCAGCTGGCTTTCAGCTGTTGTACGCATTCATCCAGATGATCGGAAATCACCAAACTGCCTCCCAGGAAGATATAATCAACTTTGGCAGCAGTGCATTTGGCAGCAATTTCTATGATATCGGTAGGTGTAACCTTATCCGGATCAATTAAAACCGCGAATGCCTTTTCCTTTTTAGCCTTTCTTTCGATGAACGAAGTGTATATGTTATTGTACATCAATAGCGCATTGTTCCGGTTGTCGCAAATGTATAATATTTTTGTTAATAACACACAGTGCTATATAAATAAGCATTCAATTCATTTTCTATTCATGAACTTCATGATACCTACCTGATTATATGTTATACAACTGCAAATTTTTTCTTAAGGGCAAATTTTGAGCCGGATTTCTTTTCAGGGGGTATAACAAATGGGTTGGCAAACTGTTTGCGCAATTATCCACAATCTGTGCAAAATAAATGGAATGAGCCCCGTATTTAAAAATTAATTTTAGAGTACTCCGCATTACTAACTCATTTGTATCACCTAAGAAAAAGTCATGGGCATGAAAAATCCAGTCAATAGTACTAGTGGTCTCGCGTTCTCCCGTCATTTTACCAAAGAAGGTGTGAGTCCTTACGATCAATTTGAGTATGAACTCCGCTCCTCTGTTATTCGTAATCCTGGCGGCGACATTGTATTTGAGATGAACAATGTAGAAGTACCAGCAGGCTGGTCGCAGATAGCCACAGATATCCTGGCGCAAAAATATTTCCGGAAGGCGGGTGTGCCGCAGGCCGACGGAACATCGGGGCGGGAAGCCTCTGTGAAGCAGGTGGTGCACCGGATGGCCAACTGCTGGCGGGCCTGGGGTGAGAAATATGGCTATTTTGCTTCCCAACAGGATGCCCGGATATTTTATGAAGAGCTGAGCTATAGCATGCTAAACCAATCTTGTGTGCCTAATTCCCCACAATGGTTCAATACCGGGTTATTTGAGAGCTATGGCATAAAAGGCAAACCCCAGGGACATTATTATGTGGAACAACAAACCGGGAAGCTGGAAAAATCCACTTCTGCCTATGAGCGTCCTCAGCCGCATGCCTGTTTTATTCTTAGTGTGAATGACGACCTGGTAAATGATGGCGGTATTATGGACTTATGGATGCGGGAAGCGCGCATTTTTAAATACGGGTCTGGTGTGGGCACCAATTATTCACAAATCCGGGCAGACGGTGAGAAACTGAGTGGAGGTGGTACATCCAGTGGATTAATGAGTTTTCTGAAGATAGGTGACCGGGCAGCAGGTGCCATTAAATCGGGTGGTACCACCCGGCGTGCGGCTAAAATGGTATGCCTCGACCTGGATCACCCGGAAATCATGGACTTTGTGAACTGGAAAGTGGAAGAAGAGAAAAAAGTGGCGGCACTGATTGCCGCCGGGTATTCTTCTGATTATGAGGGAGAAGCCTATAAAACGGTGTCGGGTCAGAATTCAAATAATTCTGTTCGTGTTCCTAATTCCTTTTTCCGTGCGCTGGAAGCAGATAGCGATTGGGACCTCAAGGCCCGTACCAACGGAAAAACAGTAAAAACAGTGAAGGCAAAGGATTTGTGGGATCAGATTACCTATGCTGCCTGGCGCTGTGCTGACCCGGGTACACAATATGATACTACTATCAATGAGTGGCATACCTGCCCACAGGGAGGACGTATCAATGCCTCCAATCCTTGTTCAGAGTATATGTTCCTGGATAATACTGCGTGTAACCTCGCATCAGTGAACCTGCGGCGATTCTTTGACGATAAGCGTAACCTGTTTGATGTTCCCGGATTTGAATATACTGTTAGGTTGTGGACGGTTGTATTGGAGATTTCTGTGTTAATGGCGCAATTTCCCTCTAAAGAAGTTGCGCAGCTTAGTTATGATTACCGTACGCTGGGTTTGGGCTATGCTAACCTGGGATCCATGCTGATGGTGAGTGGTATTGCCTACGACAGTGAGGAAGCACGGGGCATTGCCGGTGCTATTTCCGCCATCATGACTGGTGTAGCCTATAAAACTTCTGCGGAAATGGCTGCACACCTGGGAGCGTTTCCGGAATATGCCGCTAACCGGGCAGATATGTTGCGGGTAATGCGTAATCACCGGGCCGCGGCCTATGATGCGGTAGATGCTTATGACGGGCTGGAAATAAAGCCCAGGGGGATTGATGCGCGCTATTGTGCGGATTATTTACTGAAAGCCGCTACCAAAGCCTGGGATGAAGCGGTGAAGCTGGGAGAACAGTATGGCTACCGCAATGCGCAGACCACCGTTATTGCTCCTACCGGTACTATTGGGTTGGTGATGGATTGCGATACTACCGGTGTAGAGCCGGACTTTGCGCTGGTGAAGTTCAAAAAGCTTTCGGGGGGTGGTTATTTTAAGATTATCAACCAGTCTATTCCCACGGCATTACAAAACCTGGGATATACGTCTCATGAAATTAAGGCTATTGTGGATTATGCCAGGGGAACCGGCAGTTTTGCGGGCGCGCCCTATATTAACCATCAGTCGTTGAGTGAGAAGGGATTTATGGGGGAAGAACTGAAGAAACTGGATGCGGCGGTTATTTCTTCCTTTGATATTGCTTTTGTTTTCAACGTTTATACGTTGGGAGAAGAGTGCCTGCAGCGGTTAGGATTTAAGGCAGAAGAATATTATAACCTGGAATTCAGCTTATTGCATGAGCTTGGCTTTTCTGATGCGCAGATAGAGGCTGCCAACGACTTTGTATGTGGCACCATGACGGTAGAGGGGGCGCCATATTTGAAAGAGGCCCATTTACCGGTATTTGACTGTGCAAACAAATGCGGCAAGCATGGAGAGCGTTATATTCATCCGCATGGGCATATCCGGATGATGGCGGCGGTGCAGCCATTTATTTCCGGCGCTATTTCTAAAACCATCAATTTGCCGAATGAAGCATCGGTGGAAGAGGTGGCGGATGCCTATCAACTGAGCTGGCAGTTGGGGTTGAAGGCTTGCGCGTTGTACCGGGATGGCAGTAAATTAAGTCAGCCGTTGAGCAACAAAAGCGATAAGAAAAAGAAAGCAGAGGCCGTTACCTCGGCTACTACGCCAGATTTGAATGAGTTAAGCATAGATGAATTACTGGAAGAAGTGAATAAGCGGATGCTGGCCAGCAGGGATACTACATTGAAGCGGCAGTTGTCGAGGATTGTAGAGCGACAGGCGTTGCCATCCAAGCGGGGTGGCTTTACGCAGAAGGCGAATGTAGGTGGACAAGTAATTTTTGTGCGTACCGGGGAGTATAATGATGGTACGTTAGGAGAAATATTTATAGATCTGGCGAAGGAAGGGTCTACCCTGCGCAGTTTGATGAATTGCTTTGCCATCGCGGTTTCTGTAGGACTGCAATATGGGGTGCCGCTGGAAGAATTTGTGGACAAGTTCATATTTACACGGTTTGAACCGGCAGGTGTAGTAGATCATCCCAACATTAAATCAGCCACTTCCCTGATAGATTATATTTTCCGTGTGCTGGGTTATGAGTACCTGGGGCGTACAGACCTGGTGCATGTGTTGGATGCGCCTGGTAATACCGGGGAAGATGATGAAACGGAGGCTCCTGCTCCCCCACTGGTAAACAGTACCGGAAGAGTGGCACCGCGTGTGGTCAAAGCTCAGTCTGTTAGCGGGTTTCAGCAAGAAAATACCACGCAGGATTATCTGAAAAGTATGCAAAGTGATGCACCTGCATGCCATACTTGCGGGCATATTACCGTACGATCAGGAACTTGTTATAAATGTTTGAATTGCGGTACCAGCATGGGTTGCAGCTGATTGATGTTGCAACTTCTTGTTAATGATATGTTATTGTGCCTTTAAAATTTCAAAGAAAAATAACATGCCCTTACCTTTGTATTCAAATAGGGTTTTCATAGGATAGTAACAAATTGAGGGCGCTTTTCTAGGCGCCCTTACTTTTTTTAGAAAACACCTGGTTTTACCTTCTTTTTTGGGCATAGGATTCCTCTCTTATTTTTTTAAGTCTATATTTCTCATTTGATAATTTTCTGTTTAAATCAATTTTGTTGCAGCTTTTATAATTAAGCTCTCAAATATTTGATTTTTTCTAATATTTATACTTTTCAGCGAGTCACGATATAATTTTATTATATTTGTTATTGTATTAATTTTTATTATGGTTACTGTCCTATGAAAAACCAAATATTCCTACACCGCATGACTCCTCATGCACTGTAAATGACTCTCGAAAGCAATGGTTCGTCCATTGCTTTTGTTTTTTCAGGGCTTTTACGGGTTTTTACGCATATTTTTTTATCTGCTAGAAATCTCAAAATATAATTGTATTTTTAGACTCGAAAATTTGACACCTTATGAAAAAGCTGTTGTTAATGCTGTTGGTAGTTTTGGCCGCAGCCGCTTCAGCAAATGCCAACACTGGTTTCAATAACGGGGATAAGAATGGAGATAAAAACGGGGACAACAACGATAACCGTAATAACTCCAAGAACACAAATAATCCTAAGCCTGTACGGGTAGAAGAGTTCGTGTTAATGTTTCCACGGGTTGAGACAGCGGAGAAAGTTGATGAGGGAGAGTTGGAAAAAGCTATTGTGGATTTGTACAAATGGTATTTACAAAACGAAACCAAATTAAATACTAACGACTTCCTTAAAGGAAGTGGTAAGGAATTGGCGTTCCCTTTTAAGGTAGATCCTAAGACCTTGCAACAATATTTTCTGTTCATCAAGAAAAACTTCCCGGGTTTCAGCGAAGACGACTTGTCTAATGTAAAACGCGGCCGGAAGAAAGAAGCACCTGTTACTGTGCGTGATGAAATGGATAATCCTATGTCGATTTCAGTTAACAGATAAAATCGTTTTGCCAGGCGATAATGCATTTAGAGTTTAATTACGATAAGGGGGAGGTATTGCATGCATTGCGCTATCATTTTATGCGGAGAGGAGAGATAAAAGTCTTTCGCAATACCCTTATTATACTCCTACTAGCCACCTTAACCGGTTATTTTTTCCGTGTAGTTACTTCCAGCGCCCTTACAGGGATCGTACTCATGATTTTGGTATTAGGATGGGTATTCTGGTATCTTCTACCTATTTCCATCTACAATAAGGCAGCTACATTTAAAGACAGCATACAGCTTAATTATTCGGACGAAGGTCTGTTAATATCCACGCGTGCCAGTGAGCACCAGCGGGCCATCAGTTGGAGCAATTTTTCCCAGGTAGTTGAAACCAGGAAATTCTTCTTTCTATATAGAGACAAAAAAACTTTCTTTCTTATTCCCATCAGTGCCTTTCAAACAGAAGAGGCTTACCGGCAGTTCACTGGTATGCTTAAAGAGAAGTTCAGTAATTATAAGTAAGCGGGCGGAGATTGTGTTTATACAGGATCAGACAGATTATATTTTAAAAGTTTAGAGAGATAGATAACAGGTCGGAGCGAATCAATCACTTCAAGCTGTTATCTATCTCTCTAAATTTTTAAAATATAATCTGTCTACAGATCAATTGTTTGAAATACGCTGAAATGCAGGATATGATTCATGGTTTTAGCGCCGGAAGTGACTTGTACCAATTGGTTCATATACCCGATATCGGCTTTAAGTTTGGTATTAAACTGGTACCCGAATGCCGCCAGGAAGCGGTTCTGATCAAATAGCAGGTTGCTGATATCATTTCCCCACAGGTTCAGAAAAATTTCATCTTGTAAGGCTACATAAAAAGGAGTTGTTTCTTTTTTATGTTTAATAGCGAATTGGGTGCGGTTAAAATAGCGGGCGCGGTTGCCATATTTCCAGTCACCAATAGCGCTGTGGGCGCCTGGTTTAGATGGCTGAGACACCCAGCGTTGTTCTAATCGTACCCGGTGTGTCATATCCAGTTTTTTTGCCTTGTGAATGTATTGTTCGAAAATACGTTGTTCCGGCAGCCAGGTGTTGCTTACTCCGTTATAGGTAGGAACATAGGCATAGCCTAATAAAATATGATCCTGTTTGGTGAGTGAATATTGTAATCCGCCCCGCATCAGGAGTTGACCTTTGTTGCTGATACCATCTCTGATACGTAATTGTATATCAAACGGAATGGCCCATTTGCTGTTAATTTTTGTGGTGCCAAAATAGGTATACCAGTTTTGGTAGGCTTGTGTCATATCCTGTGCTGATACAAAACGGGCAATGGCTATCAGAGCCATTGTGAGCAGTACTTTCCTCATAATCGCTGAATATAGGTTGGCGTTAAAGATAAGGAAACCGGGGCTAAAAAAAGAAGGCACCTGCAGATGCAGGCGCCGATAGATTGTTGTTTAGCTATAGTTGATTGTTGTATCAGAATTTATTATACCACAGTTTGGTGCCTTTTTTATCGCCTCCAATAGCTGCAGCGGCCTCGTCATAACTAGTTTTATTCTGTGTTTGTTCGGATTGCAGATAGGTTAAGCGGTAGGGCACTACGGTGACACTTGGGTCCAGTGAACCAGACACAGGTGCAATAAATAAGGGTTGACCACCCGGCTTGCTGAAATGGAGCCTGGTTCTTTCAAACCATGCCTGGAAGCCTTGTGGATAAAGTGCCAGCCATTTTTGTGTACCGATCACATTTCTCCAGTCAGATGCTACATAAGGCACTTTGGCAATATATGCATCAACCGCTGCGTCGGTAATATCCTTGTTGCGGGTGAGTAGGCGCCAGTAATTGATAGAAGACCGGATACCATTTGCATAGTGAGTAGCTGCATCATCTCCTACTTTCATGCCCCTGGCGGCAGCCTCTGCCAGAATAAATTCTACCTCTGAATAACCCATCAGGATGCCTGGCATTGTGGCGCTATAGATCTGGGTGCCCGGAAAAGAGTAGCGATCCTGTGAAAGCCTGTTGGTATCTGATGCGGCCCAGCCGTATGGCATTCCATTATAGACTTTGTCATCTTTGGAAGGACGGGCGTAAATGCTAAGACGCGGATCATTCACACTTTTCATGTAATTAACCAGGGTGGCACTTACCGAGAAATCAATAATAGGACGTGCAGCCTCATTATAAGGAAATTGGTTAGGCATTGCATCCAGGTATTGAAATTGTGCATTGTCATCATTGCTGCTGATAGCATCTTTATAATGCGCTTCGATGATCTGTTTGGCTTTTTCCGGGTTGGCATCTACCATGCGAATAGCCATTCTGAGCAATAGTGAATTAGCCAGTTTTTTCCATTTTTCCACATCTCCATTGTAAATAACGTCTCCGGAATTGAAGCTGATTTGTGCTGTATCCAGTACATTTATCTGCGCCTGTAAAGTGTCGATCAGGGCATTATAAACGGTTTTAGCGTCATCATATTTGGGTGTAATGTTCGTAGTGTTCTGGAAGCTCTGTGAATATGGAATATTACCATAAGTATCTGCCAGGATCTGGTAAATCCATGCACTGGTAATTTTGGCGATCGCGTTCTGATTCGGCACACCGGTTTGGTCTGCTTTCGCATTATTTTGTTTTACCAGGTCGTCCAAATTATGTAATGATACGCGGTACAATGTGTTCCAGAAAGTGGCGTTGTTACCTTCATCGAGATTAAACTGGCTATCATTGGTCCTGGAATTGCCAGTCCAGTATTGTGCGTAGTTCATGGCGATAAAGCCATTCTGCAATCCGCTGTAAAGCACATCCATGGTACTTTTCTGCGCCCCGGTGAGCAGGTATTGTGGTTCGGCAGTAGTAGGTTTGGTAGGATCGTGGTTCATATCATCCAGTTTTTTACAACTGGTGACTGCCAGTGAAACCATCAGGATTCCTAAGCTGCTATATTTTAAAATCTTTTTAGTCATCGTCACAAAATTTAGAATGATACATTCAGGTTTAATCCATAAGACCGGAGTGAAGGCAGCGCCCCTCCTTCAATACCCTGCACATTAGATGCAGAATTGAGGATGTTGGACGGGTCCACATTAGGTGCATTGGATTTAATTAGCCAGAGGTTACGGCCATATACGGAAATACGTGCCGCCTGCGCGCCAATTTTCTTGTACCATGATTCCGGCAGGTTATAACCAATTTTTGCTTCCCTCAGGTAGATATAACTGGCATCATATAAATTAGCCTTGCTAATCACATTGCCTCCGTTATAATTGAAATGATCCTGTGCTGTAATTTTTGTGGTATTGGCGTGACCATCGGCTGTTACACCCGGAACGATAATGCCATTTTCACGAATCCCGTTTTCCACAGTAGATTCCAGCAAGCCAGACTTGTTTCCATACAGGTTAGTGTAGGAGAAAAAGTCGCCGCCGTGTTGGAAATCAACCAGGGCAGACAAATAAATACCTTTATAAGAGAAGGTATTTGTAACACCACCCACATAATCCGGATAGGCGTTACCGATAGGTTTGATTGCACTGGGTACATAACGACCAAGCGCATCCACTACTTTTTGCCCATTGAGATAAGTATAATCTGTACCACGAATAGTTCCAAGTGGTTCCCCAACCTGTCCTACAACGGACACCTTTTGTGTACGACGGTCGGTACCAATGGTCAGGAAAGCGAGGGATGTATTATACTGTGCGATATCCAGGTTCAGTACTTTGTTTCTGTTGCGGGCAAGGTTGGCATTGATATCCCAGCGGAAGCCATTCTTCAGGCGGATGGGATTCAGGTTTAAGCCTATTTCAATGCCTTTGTTTTCCACACTACCACCATTTACATAAGCACCGGTGAATCCGGTAGCAGTGGGTAATGCCAGTGTAATGATCTGGTCTTTAGTGACACGTCTGTAGTAAGTTAAATCCAGTCCGATGCGATTGTCGAGGAATTTCAGTTCTACGCCGGTTTCCACTTCCGTGGTACGCTCTGGTTTCAGGTCCTGATTGTATAAAGTGTATGAGAACTGAGAAATTGGATTACTACCGAAAGGAGGAACGAAATCGTAGGTATTATAAATGCGATAAGGGTCTGCATCATTACCTACTGCGGCCACGCTACCTCTTAACTTACCGAATGACAACCACTTCCAGTCTTTCAACAGGTCTGAGAAAACAAAAGAGAGGGAAGCAGAAGGGTAGAAATATTGGTTATTACCTTTTACCAGTGTTGATGACCAATCGCTACGTCCTGTCAGGTCGAGAAACAGGAGATTTTTATACCCCAGGTTGGCAGTAGCGAAAACGGAATTGATTTGTTTCTCGTAGTATTGATCAATAGCTTGTGCTGGTTGTACAGAGTTGAGCAAGTTATACACACCTTTGGTGATCAGGCCCTGGACTGTGCTTCCACCAGTAACTGTCCACTGACGATGCATAATATTTCCGCCGACTGTAGCGTTCAGTTGGAAGTCTTTACCAAAGTCTTTTTTGATATCTGCTGTTAACTGGTAGTTCATCTCGCGGTTGCTTCTTACGCGTTTGATATACCCACCAATTGAATAGTCTTTTGCAGTTCTTTCTTCTTCGAGTGTATTATAGTCGTCCATGAATACACGGCCGGAGAAAGAGAGCCATTTGGTAGCGTCTACATCCAGGCCAGCAGATCCAAACAGTCTGTTACGGCTGTCTGTTTCGTAATCCATATAGCGATTCCAGTACGGACCATTGCTGGAAGAAATACTTGGATCATCCCATGCGCGGCGATTCCAGGTAATTTGGGAACCATCATTATATTGGTAGTTCTTTTCTCTTGCTATATCCAGCTGGCGTTGGCCGTACATGGTAAACTGTAAAGTTGGGTTGGGCCCGGTAAAACCGGTACCGGGGCGGCCTTTCACTTTTAAGGAGGTATAATTCATGGAGGCGACTGCCTTCACTCCCTTTGTTAATTCGTAGCTACCATTGAAGGAAAGGTTATTTCTTTTGTTGGTAGCGTTGGGCAAAACAAAGGTTTGATCCATATTGCCGTATGACAGGCGGAAGCTTCCTTTATCGTTGCTACCAGCCATAGAGATATTGTTGGTAAGTGTAAAACCTGTTTTGTAAAAGTCTTTTACATTATTCGGATGTGCTGACCAGGTATCGGTTTTACCGAAGTTGGGGTTATTTTTATTTTTATCCCATGACCAATAAGGACGGATGATTTGTCCATTCAGTTTTGGTCCCCATGATTCATCCACTGCATATTGTGGCAGCAGGTCATAGCGTCCTTTGCCATTGTTATCATCGTAGGTAGCGCTTTGTTCATTGAGGAACCCATCGGGATGTTGGTTATAATACAGTGTATCGAATTTTCCTGCATTACCGCCACCATACATATTCTGGTATTTTGGAAGAACAGCTACCTGGTCAATTTGTGCATTGAGGCTGTAGGTAACACCAATTCCTCTTTCCGTATCAGGACGTTTTTTAGTAGTGATCTGTAAAACGCCATTGGCGCCCCGGCTTCCATAAAGAGCTGTTGCAGCGGCGCCTTTGAGGACGGAGATGTTTTCAATATCTTCCGGATTGATGTCCTGCATGGGGCTACCGTAGTCGTAGCCACCGCCACCGTTTTGTTGACCGGGATCATTAGTAACGTTATTCATCATGGGGACGCCATCGAGTACGAAGAAGGCGTTGTTATCGCCCAGGATGGATTTTACACCGCGGATAGTGATTTTACTGGCACCGCCCATAGATCCGGTGTTACTACTGATTTGCACACCAGGCACTTTACCGGTAAGGGCGTTGACGAAATTGACTTCTTTGGCTTCCTGTACCGCGCTGCCGCTTACTTCCTGTATGGCATAGCCTACTGAGCGGGGGTTCTTTTTAATGCCAAGGGCGGTTACTACTACTTCTCCCAACACTTTTTTAGTAGCATTAGAAGGTACCATGGTAATATTCAGTTCCCCTCTTTTTTCTATGGGAATTGTTTGTTCGCCGAAAGTAGGTGCTGTTATGAGGATGGTATCTCTGATAGCTGCCTTGATCGTATAGTTACCTGTAGGATCTGTTTGGGCATTTAGTTTAGCTGTTTTATTACGGATCACAGCGCCAGGAATCGGGGTTCCTTTATCATCTTTCACGGTGCCGGTGAGAGAGAACTTTCCCACTTCACTTTTTGCCGTAGCCGGGTCCGGGGGAAGGATGAGGGCGGTATCCTCTTTAGGTTTAGCGGTAGTAGTTTTAGTAGTATCAGGAACGGATTTACCGGAAGTATCCTGTTTGGGTTTGGTGGTATCCTGTGCAGGAGCTGCTTTGACGGCAGTATCTTGCCTGGGTTTCACACTGGTATCGGCTGCAGCAGGCTTAATCACTACCGGAACGGTGGTATCAGCGGGCAGTTTGGCGGATAGATACCCTTCGGGTTTTGCGTATGCGCTGCTGGAGGTATAGCAGAAAAAGGCATAGCACAGCCCCGACCAGGCTAGTACATGGCTTCTCATTGTATAATCAAAGATTTGGTTACAAAATTTTTTGACAGGAATCCTACGCTGTCTATTGTTATATTGGTGATCCATCAATATAACAATACAATCAAAATGGCTTCTACAATGGGTTGCAAAAGCAAAAAAAATATTATTTCAGGTTTTTCCTCATTTCGTAGTGTGGAATGCCCACCTCTGTAAATTCTTCTCCACAAGATTCATAGCCTAGTTTCTGATAGAAGCCTGTGGCTTCTTTGCGGGCATGCATAGTTAGTATATCGAAGTTGTTTTCACGTGCATATGCTTCTGCGAACAAGATAATTTCCCTGCCGGCTCCTTTCCCTTGCAAGGTGGGAGAAACGGCCATCTGTCGCAGTTGTACGGTATTTTCATTCACCGGAGTAAGAATGCAACAACCTGCGAGTATTTCTTTTTCATTGTTGGAGATGAATCCGGCAATGAAAATATCATTTATTTCCTGTTGCAGTTGTTCTGCTGTAAAGCTGAGTCCCAGTGGTTTTCGGAGTACTTCGTTACGAAGGTCCAGCATGGTGTGATAGTCACAACTACCGTACTCGAGTATACGAAAATCAAGCATATTTGTTTGTTAGGTTTATGTACTGCAATTTAAGTAATTGCAAGGTGAGCAGTTGATTTGCTACAATGTCCATAATTGTCGGGAAGACAAATAGCTTGCCAACCGGGAATCAGGAATGTTGTGAGTTAAAATAGCTGACGATGAGTTGATCTACTGATTTGACTGTTAGCATTGGGTCGTTTATCCGGAGTGCGTTGGGGTGGGTATCGGTGCAAATAACTTTTTTAATGAGGCCACTTTTTTTGATTTTCTCAAATCCATTACCTGCAAAGATGCCGTGGGTGGTGATTACACAGATATCGGCTGCACCAGCATCATGATAAGATTGGGCGGCGTGAATCAGCGATCCGCCTGTGCGGATCATATCGTCGTAAATGATAACGGTTTTATCTTTCACGTCGGCACTGATGGCGGTGATGGCGGTTTCATCGCCGGAGAGGCGACGTTTAAATGCAAAGGCGGCAGGAACGTGCATATCGTTGGCGAGAGATTCTACCCATTTTGCTCTGCCGGCATCTGTGCTGGCGAGGACGAAAGGATGGCCGGCAGCCAGTTCTATGGCAGCGTTCATGACAAATTCTTTTGCGTATAAATGAACCGGGCGTACATCGTTTTCAAAATACCAGGTGATGCCGTCTACATGGAGATCGATCATCACAATCCTGTTACCCCGCGAGGTATTGGGAAGAGAGGAAAACAGTACTGCGCGGGTTTTTGCTTTCACAATTTCTCCGTATTTCACTGCTCTTTCCATAGTGGAATATCCGAAGAAAGGGATAACGATTGTGAGAGAATAGGCGCCCAGTTGTACACATCCACTGGCAAGATCATATAATTCGAGGGTGGCCTGATCGTCGATGGTGCCACCAATTAAGATCACTTCTTTGTTGCTGACATTACTCAGTATGCGATGATAATGTTCCCCATCAGGGAAATCGCGTATCTCCAATTCCCCATTTTCCCAGGTATTTCCTGTGATTGACAGTATCTTATTTTTCAGGTACTGGTAATGCTGTGTAGCAAAAATGATCTTCTGTGGCATGACTTTTACAGGATATATCCTAGATAATGGTAAAAATAAGTGATTGAGGGGATATTTATAACGTTGATAATTAATATTTTTGCCGTTGAGCACTGTCATTTCCCCTGTTTTTTAACTTTTCATTTGCGGGTGGAACATTAAATTTGAAGGATTACTTTATTCATGATTCGTTTTACAGTATATATCGGAGCGCTGTTTTTTTTCTTTTTCATTAGCATGCAGGGTACTGTCGCACAGGTGCGGTTGTCTGGTATGGTGGCGGATCAGGAGACCAAAACGGGATTGCCTTTTGTTTCCATTGTAAACAAGAGAACTATGACGGGGGCACTTAGCAATGAAAGTGGCCGTTATTATATGGAAGCTATTCCCGGGGACACGCTGGAATTTTCCATGTTGAGTTATGCTACTAAAGTAATTATTGTACCGATGCTGTCCTCTTCCCAGAATGTATATATGCAGAAGCGGTTGTTTGAATTACAAGGCGTAAATGTAAGGGGAAAGAATTATCGTAACGACTCGATGGCCTTACGTGATGAATATGGGCGTTATTTCAATTATCATAAGCCAGGAGCAGTAGATGTGTTGAAAACGCTGCCGGCTAATCCTATCACTGCATTAACCTACCTGGTACCTAGTAAGGTTCGTAAACGGAAGGAGCAATTTCATGAACAATTGCTTTATTGGGAGAAGGAAAAATATATTGATTACCGTTATTCACCCGAATTAGTGGAAAAAATGACCAAATTGCAGAGCCCCGAGTTGGATTCCTTTATGTATAAATACCGGCCAGGCTATCAGTTTCTTAACAGTGCTTCAGAATATGACCTGATGTTATATATCAAGCAGTCGTTTGAAGCCTATCAGAAAGAAAAGGCCGTCAGAAAGGAACCTTAAAGGAATTAATTACGCCACGCGATTCTCCGCGTGGCGTAATTATTTACGGGGCGGTATATATCTCCCTAATACATATAATTATTTATATATTTGCATATTGTTACGCTGTATGAGCAGTTGCCCTCAACAGTGTGTACCTTTAAACCTATACCAATAGTTCTGTATCCTATGAAGTTGTTATTCCGCCTTGCATTGCTTTGCCTGATAAGCAGCGTTTCCTATGCGCAAAATGTTTACCAAATCCGCGCCGATAGTGTTCGTATTTATAGCGGTTGCGATACCGCTGAATTGATTATCGAAAATCATACACAAGATACGTTGGGCTTTCTTTTTAACAAAGGGAAAGGACGAACTGAATTTAGGAAGATGCGCATGAAGGTGTTAGGGAATTCGTTGGCATTAGTTGGGCAGGATACCATTCAATTGGGGGCATTGGTAAAGACAGCTGTGGATACCCTTTATAAGTCTAATGATACCTTGTATTACAGGAAAACTGATGGGAAAATTGTGGGAGTGAGATTGTATGTGGTGGATGCTTATACGAAGGTGGAGTCGAATGCGCGGTATATACGAAATCAGTATGATTCTGCCCAGAGCGGCAATTTTTATATTGATGGTGTGGGAAAATCAGACAAAGGCTTTATTGCTAATGCGGGGCAAAATATACAGCATTATACTTTAAGGGTAAATAATAATAACAGGTGGAACATTGGTTTAACCAATGCAGAAACAGGTCAGGCAAATGACGGTTCTGATTTTGTGCTATGGAGGTATAATGATTTTGGCAATCTGACAGGTCCGGCATTAGTGATAAAAAGGCAGACAGGGATGGTAGATATGCCGTCGGGGTTGATAGCAGGTCCATATTCGCGGATTCGGGGAACAGGAACAGGGACTGTGAATCAATCCTATTTGACGTTTATGGAATCGAATGTGGTAAATGAGGTAGGATATATCGGCAAGCGGTCATCCCTTAATGATGATCTTACTTTTCAGAGTGCCAAAGGGAATATCGCCCTTTCCGCATACAGTGCGCAAGATCCTCAATTTAACCTGGGCACCAGAAATTTAATCTTGAAAACGGGGACATTAAGTCTTTCCGATACAACGGTTAATACCATTGTTTATGCCGGTTATGGTATTGGTGCGCCAGCTTTTAGTATCAGAAGTAAGGGAACGAAAGTGGTGTTGTCCTCTGGTATTGGCGCGACAACCGTTGACTATGGGATAGGTATGGAATCGGGATATACGTGGTTTTCCGTACCGCAGAATGCAAATAATATTGGATGGAAATTTTATGGAGGGACCACACCAATTGGCAAAATAGATGGGCAAGGCGGTGCTGACTGGGAAGGGATGAGTAGATTCAAGGGCGATTATTCAAGTGGTGCCGGGCCTGCTACAGAGGTAGGTTTTTCATCAGGTCAGGCGCAGTTGCGGGGGTATAACAGAACGACAAATATGTACACTACTATCAGTGTTACAGGGGGAAGCGCAGCTAATGATCCCAAGACGTTTGGGATAGATGGAACAGGATATAGATTTAATAGTTTAACTAATGCAGGTATGCTGGCAACGGATGCAAATGGCTACCTGGTAAGCAAAGTAGCTTCTTTGTCAAATATTCTGGCAGCGGGTAACCAAACAGGTAACAACGCTATTGTTTTTAACAGAACCCTGTCGGCAGCCAATCAACTGATGGATTGGCAGCAGGGATTTGGTGTGTATAGTGATAACCTTACTGCGGTGGACGGTGTGAATGGAAACCGTATTTGGTTTGATACGCCAGATAATGGAGACATTGTATTTGGCCCACGCAATGGCAGCAATTTTATTGGCACACTCAGGATAAAGGCCAAAAATATCAAATTAGAAGGCGGTACTCCGAAGTTTTTTAATGTAGGCGTTTTAGGAACAGATGCGAATGGATACCTGATTAATAGCTCCGCTAATTTTGTGCAGGCTTTGGGCGCTGCTCCACAGGCTATCAGTTTTAATATATCCGGTTCGGGTGTTGCCAAAAGCATTGCTACAGGAGCTAATATAGGCAACGAGGATTTTGTAATATATAAATCTTCGCATCCGGACTCTCTCGCTACCAACAAAAGATGGGTGTTTTATAAATCAGGAGCAGAGACCGGAGGAAATGCCGGTAGTAATTTTGTGATATCAAGGTACAATGACAATGGTGTGTTTCAGGACAACCCATTGCAGATTGCGAGGGTAAATGGAGATGTTATATTTTCCGCCACACCCAAAGTCGGTACAAATAGAGACCCTCTTTGGCTGCAAACGAATCACCCCGCAGGAAACGCAGTAACTGTTGGTTTCCCGGGAGCCACTGTGCTGGATTCTTTCTTCACAAATTCAGCTGGACACGTTACACAGGTAAAAACAAGAACCTTAAAAGCTACTGATATTGCCGCAGCTCCAGCTAATATTGCGTTATCTGCCATATTGAATAATGGTAACACTGCCCAGAAAACTGTGGCACTGGGAGCTGCAGGCGATGCCACTCAATATGTTTTTCAAACTACTCGTTACATTGGTGGAATCAATGCTACCGCTTCTCTCGGTGTATCTAATACGGGTGCCAATGTTGGTGGGTTATTTATTTCCACTGCTGATGGTACTCCTACCGGATCAAAAATATTCTATTTAAATAATACCGATGCTGCACCGTTATACTCACCTGATAATGGTACGAATAAGTACACAATATGGCATTCAAATAACCATGTTGCCGGAAAACCATTGACGCCTACACTTACAGGAGCAAATGTGCTGGCCTCTTTTATAACCAATGATGCAGGACACGTAACAGCAGCTACCACCAGGACGCTAACACCGGCTGATATCGCCGCAGCCCCTGCTACAGGTTCGACAAGCTATATTCAAAATCAATCCGCCAGTGCACAGGCAGGTAGCTTTAATCTGAATGGTACCGGCGCATTGGGCGGTAATTTGACAATAGGTGGTAACGTGGTGGTAACAGGAACAGTGACTGCTACCGGGTTTAATCCGCCTTCTCTACGTGCATTAAAAATGAATATCAAAGATTTTGAACTAAATGCGCTACGGATCATTGATAGCATTAAGGTAAGAGAGTTTGAATATAAGAAAGCGCCTGGTAGAAAAGTAATTGGCATCATTGCAGATGAAGAACCTGCCATTATTTCGGGAGAGAAGCATGACCACCTGGATATGATGAATGCGATAGGCTTATTGCTGAAAAGTGTACAAGAATTGAATGCCAAAGTAGATAAAAGCATTGAAGAGACAAATGCAAGATTAGATAAACTGGAACAGAAAAATAATAACGAACGCTCTTCCAAATAAAATTTGTTATTCATACCCTATGAAATTTTTATCCTGTGTTGTACTGTTTTGCTTAATCGGTATTGTATCCTATGCACAAACTGTTTACCAAATCCGGGCTGACAGTGTTCGAATTTATAGTGCCTGCGATACAGCCGAGCTGATTATTGAAAACCATACACAAGATACCCTGGGTGTACTTTTAAATAAAGGTAAAGGACGTACGGAGTTTAGAAAAATGAGGCTGAAATTGCTGGGGAACTCCCTGGCGATTGTAGGGCAGGATACTATTCAATTGGGAACATTGGTAAAGACAGCGGTAGATACTTTATACAGGTCTGCGGATACCCTGTATTACCGGAAGATGGATGGTAGGACATTTGCCATAAAGATGGATTTGAGTGCCTGGGGCGATAGCCGTTATGATCTGGCAAGTACTAACTTTAGAGTGATTGCTGATGGAGATAGTGTATTATTCGATAATTGGGCTGCCGGAAAAGTGATGGGATACTTTGCCTATAAGGGGAAAGACATGCCGATATTATCGGATCAGGCATTCCAGGGCAGAGGCGGAAAAAACTACTTTAATGGATTGGTTGTTAAAACATCTCCGGCTGGTAACGCTACCGGATTCGATTTTGCCATAAACTGGGATGGTGAACTATTGGGGCCTAATGGTGCGTTTATCCGAACTAAGGATGATAACCGGTTACAATGGAGCGCCTGGCGTGAATTGTTATTTAAAGATTATGGAGATAAATCTTATCTCCGTAATCAATATACAGTAGCACAGCCTTTTGATAGCTGGATAACTGGCATACAACGTACAGAAGGGAGGTTCTCCTTATTGAAATTAGGATCGGATGCCTTGAATGCAAGCATCGTACTGGAGGATCCTACAAGTAAAGGCGCTAATATTCAGCTAACAGGTAATGATGCTAACGGCTATCCGGGGCTAGCATTCTGGGCATATGATGCCAGTGGTTGGAAAGAAGCGATGCGCATCACACCTGGTGGATTTATAGGGATGGGTGTTACCAATCCGAGAAGTAAACTGGATGTAACCGGAGCAGGTATCCGGGCTTCAGAATATATCAATACACCGTTTGCCAATTCTTCAAATGGTGGCATTAATCAACTATGGAATTCATTTGAAGGAAGGCAGCTATTTCCTGATCCGGAATTCAGAAGTGGAATGAATAATGTTATTTCCTATAACAATGCAGGTGGGGGCGCTGTTACCGTTGTGAGAACCAATGCTCCATTAACTAATATTGTCCCTAACGCTACGGGTTATTATCTTAAAGTAGATTATAAGTCGGGTTTACCAGTAACACCGGGACTTGGAGGTATTGTTGCTCATATTAACACCGCCGCAAATAAAACTTACATTACCAGGATACGTGCATTAATACCGGTAGGATATGCTATACAACAGGCGTCAAATGCACATGGTACTTCGTGGGTGGATCGTTGGTTAAGTAAAACCGAAGGAACCGGTAAATGGGAAGATTATATTTTTCGTTGGGGAGCCGGCGATGGAGGGAGCTTTTCCAGTGTGAATTATTTTTATCTGGCAGGGCCAACCACCAGTGATGTAACCTGGTATGTATCTTATTTTGATGCTAAAGATGTAACATCCTCCTCATGGGTTGATAATATCGCCGTAAATACAGCTACTGCGAGACCTATAAAACTATTACTCAATACAGATTCAACAGAACTGAGTCAGGGAGTCAATAACGCCTTCAATGTAAACGTATATTCCAATGGCAGTGTGGCAAAAATGAATGTAGGCCCTTCTACCCTTGATTATGATGGTGGGCAGCTGAGGTTATTGAACACTACCGCAAATAATATTTATTTCGGCACTACCGCCACGCAGGTAGGGAAACCTGCTTTAAATACGCGGAGTACTGGTACAAAAATAACCCTAAACCCGACGATTAGTATTTCTCAGGGAGATTACAGCCTGGGTGTTGATACCTCCAGCCTGTGGCTGGCAGTGCCTCAAAACAATGCCACTAATGATTTTAAATTCTATGGAGGTACTACGGAAGTAGGAAGGATAGATGGGGCTGGCAACTCATTTTGGTCGGGTAGAGGAACTTTTGGTACACTCGCCACTCCTGTTATCTGTTCTAATAATTCTATTGGAGATATCAGCATTTTTGGAGGAGCAACAACGGTTAATTCATTTAAAGGCGCCGAAATTAAATTGATCGCGGGTGCTAACTCAACTACCCCCGGCGCCATGAGCTTTCATACCGGTACGGGCGCTGGTGGAACGACGCAACCAGAACGCCTTCGCATTACTGCCTCTGGTAGTATCGGTGTGGGAATTGCAACGCCCGCGTCTACATTCCATGTAAATGGATCCGTGGGTGGTGCTGCAAGAATTGTTAACAGTACTACCACTGCCAATGATGCAGATTATACCATACTGGTAGATGCATCTGCTAATACCAATATTACTGTTTTCCTTCCAGATGCCACTATCCGCGAAGGGCGTATTTACAACATCAAGTTGTTGGGAACAGGCACGTCTGGAGGCATCACTATTAAACCTGCAGCCGCAGGACAGAAACTTGATAATGCCACCTCCTTTACCTCAGCTGTTGCTTATCTGGGTATTACCGTTCAGGCAGTTGCCGGAAACTGGTATATCATTGCGAAGCATCAACCGTAAGTTCCATTTCCATTTTCAGTGCAGGCAATGAGAAGTAATGTTGTTGTTTAAAATAGTCTGCCATTCCGGTATCGTCTATCAGTAGGCCGTTTAGCGCTCCATCCGCAGGCCAGATCCTTTGGTTTTGGAGCACAAAACGGCGATAGAGTGGGTCATAGGTGTTGATTATATACGCAGCAATTTTCCTTTTTTCATCCAGGGAAAATTGATAGGCGTTGATGTTGAGAAAAGTATTATACGATTTGTCGTATAACGCATCGGCGTACGAACGCAATGCATCCGCCATTCGATTGTCGTTGATACTGGTATGATCAGTGATCCATTTGAGTAGTTCTTCTTTTATTTCTAATACGCCGGCTGCATTTTTTACAAAGATGATTTCTCCGACGGAAGCTATACGATTATCATCCAGGTCGAGGTAATCTTTCATGACGAGGTCGTTTATTTTGGGCTCTTTTGTGTAACCGAATGATTTGACCAACGTTTTGAGGAAGAGGGTGTCTTCGTGGAGAAGGTAGGCGAGGTCTGGTTGGCTATTGTTAAGGAGATATTTGTTGCGAGCGATAAGTGGAGGATTTATTTCAATAGTATAATGGCTACTATCTACGAAAGTAATAAAGTCTCCAATGAGCGGGACATAAGTAATAAAATTATATTCTTTTGAAATGAAGATGTTGTCAATCGTATAATCAAATTCGTTTTCTTCATTGGCAACAGTATCGACGAATACCGTATTGAACTTATCTCTAAGTTTAACTTTTTTATTTTCTTTATTGAAGATATCTCCGAAAATGGTTTTTATTTTTTTGTTAAAGGCATCCTTGTCGAGTGTGACAAATTTTTTTTCCTTTAACCCTTGGGCAATGACAGGCAATGCAATTTCCACATCATGTACTGTGTAATTATAAATAGTATAACTGTTATCTTCGGATGCTTCGATATGTTCCTGTAATGCGTCGTGTTTTCTTATTTCTGCAATATTCATAGTATAAGTTTTTTCGACTGGTTTGGGTTTATCTATTTCGATAGATGGTTCATGCTGTTGCCTTTTCATTTGACAGCTTGTAAAAGTGATTGATAGGCTAACTATGAACATGATGTATATTGTCCTCATAGAAATATTTTTTATCTAAATCCTAAATGAAAATGATTTTTATGCACTCTTGTTGAACCACCGGTCGTGTTTTTAATACCAACTTTGTAGCCATAGTTTTTACAGAACCCCCATCTGTCGGCTACTTTTAGGATATTTTCAAGCACATTTATAAACTCCTGTTCCGATTTATACGCTCTTTTAGCTTCGCTCCATAATACTTCTCCTCCCCTATTAGTGCTACCGGGGTACCTGATATCAATATCATTTCCTTCAATATGCCCCTGATGTCCGATATTCCGTTTATTACTAGCGGAAATATCATTGTAATATAGTATTTCCTTGTATCCGTTTTTAGGTAAAGAATAAAAGAACCCGAATAAAGGAGCCGCTATGTGTGGGGCAATATAGTTATCATCTCCACTATCTCTGTCCCCATATCGGCCCCAGTTAGGGCCAGTTTCCGGGAACGGCAAAAGACCATGTTTATTCTTTTCTAATTGGAATGATTTTATCAAGCGATTGGATAAGTATATGTCGTATTGATATTTGTTGCTGTTGGTATTAGTTTCGACAAATTTGTAGGTAAATATATCTGCATAGATAACGTACCTGTTAAGTCTTCCGGCAGCGGCCTCCGAAAATTGACAGTTGCTTACCTGAAATACAATGGCGGTATTGTTTTTGAAGAGCCGGTTTTTTTCTTCATAATTGCTTTTTCCACCCGATATAATTTTCTTTCCAACTGCTCTGCTAATTTGGGTTGTTACTTCTTTACTGCGGTTGGCGATATGCTGTAAGCTTTTCCATTTCCAGAATGCCATTGCGGAAAGCACTGCTATTTTCATATCAGTAGCTACCAGGTCTGGGTGATTAATGATGTCTGCTTTTTCTTTGATGGTATAACTATTCGCAAAAGCGTATGCATCACGACCGGTAATTTGTATGAGCCCACGACCCCTGAAATTCCAGCCGTCTCCTTTTACTGTATTACCCAGTACTTTACCAGTAGCTGTATCTGGACCATAGGCGTAATTGGCGATGTTTTTCTGGTTTTCTTCATTTACGCCAGGAGATGCGGGTTTTCTTACACTTCTACCCCACTCTTTGGCTTTCTTTTTTCCTTCTACGGTATTGAATGCAGAAAAATGTTTACAAAGATCTTCCCAATACCAGTTAAAATTTTCTCCGTGCTTAATATGAAGAGATTGACCGCTTTCAATGCCCACCTGGGCAAAGAAATGAGCCTTATTCCAGCAGGTATTCATGCCTGTTGCTTTCATATACCGGTTGTAGGTGTCTGCTACTATCAACAGGTCTGTATCATTGGCTCCGGGGAACATGCTCTTAAGTTGTGACAAGGTGATATTTTCATTGCACCTAGGACATTCTTTTGCGAATAGATCTTCGGGCAAGGACTCGCCGAGTACAGCCGGCGCATTTTTTTTGCCAAACTGATTCAATAAGCGATCTAATTTATCAGATAGCTTGATATGCTGATAAAAGCTGACACTATTGGGATTTAACATATTAGCGTCCGCTATGTCGGCAGGATATAGATATTTGCCTGCTGTTGTTTTTATAACTACATAGAAACAGCGGAAGAAATTATCCTCCAACAAGTTGCCGGTTTTAAGTATACGTGTATTAATTACCGTATTGCATATTTCATCTTCGTTTATCACAAGATTGGTACTGTAGCGGCATTTGTCTTCATCCAGGAATTTATTTTCCCAGATTTGTAATAGCAGTTTTTCACCGGACAGGTTGCTTGTTTGTATATGTATTTTTATCTTTTCTCCATATTTGTATACTTTATAGGCCGGGTAATTATGGCTGTCGTATAGTATTACTGAAATGATTTCTTTTCTTGCGTTTATACGAAGGGATTTCCCTTTTTCTGCATTTCGCTTGTTGCTTTGCATGCTGGGAAACCAGTACTTTTTGTTACCGCATTGGATGGTTTTCATATCAGAAAACTGGATACTGTTTGCTACCTGTTCGATAGCAAACAGTAAGTTGAAAGTATCCCATTCAAAACTCAGTGCGGTTAGTAATGGTTTCAGGCTGTAGATGCTGAAATTTAGTTTCAATTCTCCAGTTCCATCAAAGGAGACCGATCCAAGGTCTTTGATGTGGCATATGCTGTTGGCCGGATTGGCTTGCAACAGATGTATACGTATCTTTTCATTAGCGGCCATCGGAGCGTTGATAGTAATATTAATGTTTTCCCGCCACCCTGCGGATGGTTTGCAGATGCCTTCCTGGTCGGCAAAACACCAGCGGGTGATGTTGGCATAACAGGCGTTGATCTCCAGTATTTGTTTTGATGTACCTAAGGCGGCACTTATTGTTAAATGACCTGGTTGTGTAGCTACGGCATTTTGCAGGATGGTGCCGCCTGCACCGAATGGGCTCCAGGTAATAGGACCGTCCAGGGCATCGTCATAAGGCATCCGCGTTTTAACGGACAGTTGGTAAAGTTTGCCTACTATCCAGTTAGTATTGCCGTTGACTACTTTGATGGGTAGTAGTTCGTTGTTTTTTACTTCCAGTTTCCAGGAGCCGTATTTTACAATGTTGGTTGAAGAGGTCCCTGATGTTGGGTAACTTAAACGGGCTTCGACAAGATATTTGCCTGGGAGAGTGAAATGAGTATCGCCATCCATTGCGATGGATGAACCGATGCCTACTTTTTTTCCGTTAAGAGTCCATTGGGTGGATTCCGCGTTACCCAAACATTCTATGGGACCAGGTATGATTGCATTGACATGCAATTGCAGGGATGTTCGGGGTCTGATCAGGTGGTTGGTTTTTGATATGGTTATTTCTTTTCCTGGTGCTAAAATATGTATAATGGTTTGGGCGTAATCATTACTGCACATCATGGCACTCACGAAATAAGTTGCGGTACTATTGGGAGGGGTAAAACTGATACTATCTGTGTTTGAAATGGCGACGATATTGTTACACGTATCGGCAATTTGCAAAGAAACGCTTTGTTTTTCTGATGGAGTAGGAGGAGTTATTTCGTATACTGCTGTTATTTCCACGGGTACTCCTTTTCTCAGCTGATGTGTTTTGTTGGTAGGTATATCAGAGACGGTACCAGTTATGCTGAACGCATCTTTTAAGTGATTGATGGTTGCTGTGATATCCAGGTATGCCGTATTAGCTGTTTGTTCATTGCCATAAGCCGTAACACGGTATTTACCTGCTTTTTCCAATTTGATGCGTAGTGAGGGCCCCTGCTTTTCAAAAGAAAGTGGCATAGTATTATAGCCATGGCTATTGTATACTTTCCAGTTAACCAATGATTCGTCTGTTTTCCCGGGATTATCGTATTGGCTTATATAAAAGAACAGTGACTCGTTAACCCGTACGATGATTTCGGGGAGCGTGTTATCTTTTATTTTAGAGCCGGAGTACGTGCATCTGTTGGGGCGCTCTTCCAGCTGCAGGCTAATGCTGAGTATCCGTGGCAGTTCTTTTACTGCTGCTTTTCCCGGTGCCAATGGATTAAGTGTAGATGCGCTTTCGGATGTCGGATCATGGTCGGATGAAGTAATCACAGTTGCTGTTTGTCCGTGATGACTGATGCTGATGCAAGGGCTTCCTGCTACTGCACAAACGGCTTTACTGTCTTCCGTGAGTATTTGTCCGTTATTTGATAATGTAATATTGGGTGAATATCCCAGCCATTTTGTAATAGCCGGTATGCAGGCATTATGCGAAATTTTACACATGCCGAATGTGGGTGGTAGGAATGGATTTCCCGTTTCTTTGGTACTGGCAGCAGCTTTAATGGTGCCACTATAGTCGTTGATGTATTCGGTGCCCCCAGCTACCTGTAGTTGGCTGCTGGTGCTGCCAAAACTACATTTACAGATGGCTCCCTGTACTACAAAATGTTTGTCAGCCATTTTAATGGTTGTTGGTATGATGATATGGTTAGCTTACGGGATATATTATTGGTGTTTTTTTCGGAATTTTATGCCTTTTTTTATACCATTCAGGATTACCGATTTTCCGGAATGAATATAAAGTTCTCCGCTACTGTGCCAGTGGATATTTCTGCCAGTTTCTGTATAATTTTTGCAGATAATACGCATGTTGCCTGTGGGGTATTGATGCATGACGTTTGGTATTAAGATATTTTGGATTTCTCGTTACTTTGAATAGTGACGGATTTCTCAGCGCGGAACAGCATATCTTCTTTAGTACTTTCTACTGTTATTGCTGCCGCAGTTTTTTCTATTTCCCTTGCCTGGATGTTTATATTTTCCAATGCAGTTTTGGTGATGTTTGTGGCCGTTAACAGATAGTCGTTTACAGTATATTGACTTAAACAATCGCCTGCACGCTGAGTGATGTTCTGTCCGGCAGTATGCGTCATATGAAATCCTGCCTGTGTATCTATGTTTTCAAGGGCGAAAAGGCTGATATTTCGTGCCGTTATTTTGATATTTTCCGGGGCGGAGAGGGAAATGTTTTGCCCCTGGGTATCCATCATGATGGAGTTTCCGCCTTTGTCAGAAATAATTATATGCTCCTGCTGATGGGTGTCATCCAGTCGGATAGTATGTCCACTACGGGTTTTAATTACTTTTACATTATTCATGTCGTCGCCGTAGTTCGTCCGGGAATTACCGTTACTGGCACAGCCGGTGGCATAGGGAGCTTCGGGGTTACCACCTTCGAACTCGACCCATACTTCTTCATTGATTTCAGGAATGAAGTAAAAGCCTTTGTCTGGTCCGCCATGGGGTTGATGTAGCCTGATCCATGGCGTGGTACCTTTTTGCCATTGGAATTTTACACGGATTCTTCCAAGCCCTTTGGGGTCGCGATTGTCTGTTACTATGGCGCTTTGCGCCTCGCAGTAAGGTATATTATGCAGGTGCATAACGGGAGTGGCCACGTCGGCAGGAACACCTTCAAAGGTATTATAGTAGTTCCCGTTTCCGTTGCAATAATGCTCCAGTGCTGTAAGAAGATATTCTCCGTGTTCTTCATTCGAGATCCATTTCTCGCGTATGTTGATAATATTCCCGGGTTGTAAACTGGTATTATTACTACGCCCTTTCATGAAAACCATTTGCGATATGCGTGATTGCTGGTATTGCCGGGCAAGTACTGATAGTTCAGCGCTGGCATTGCCTGAAACGGCGAAAGGGATTTTATAATGGCCAGGTTGTGGAAAGAATTTATTACTTAAATCGTACGCCTGTTGTGAGTGACTATTGGGAGAACGGAGGCCTTGTTTTCCTGATTCTTCATCCAGGAATTGTTGCAGCCTGTATTCATAGACATTTAATACCTGCTTGCCGGGTATTAGTTTGCATTCCAGTTGAAATTCGGTAAGATCTTCCTGGTGCGTTAGTGGCGTTCGTTGTGGTGTGTATTGTCCGAATATAATTTGTTGCCCATTATAGAAGAAGGGCTCTCCATAGCGCTCGGAGAGTCGGTAAAGGAAGTCGAACCCGGTTTCCTTGTATTGAACAATATATTTTAGTGGATGAATGATAACAGGATTGATGTGTGGGCTCACTGCTACCGGGTGGCTGTTCTTAAAAATGGTATGAACGATGGTTGATAGTGTTTGTTCTTCAAATGATTGGGTATGTGGATTCCCGGAGAGTAGGATGGTTGGGCTGTTTCCCCGCAATATACAGTTGCCGGTAATGCCATCTTTTTCTTTGCCGGAGCTTACATTGGTGATGATGCCGTTGAATAGGAGTGGTTTGAAATTTAGGGAAGATTCAATCGGTTGAATACAGATGCTAATCTCCTTTCCGAGAAAGGATTTGCCGGCTGCTATTGGATTTGAGCCCTGGCGTGATAGCCAATCGTATCCAATGCCCAGTTCAAATTCGTGGTGCGCTGTCATGGATTGTTTTAAGTGAAGGAACTGGAATTGTCCAAATTGTTGCGCTCCTACGGATACAGTTGTTTTGGTGAATATGGTCATGTTTTTGTTGATTAAAATGTCTGAGGATTTCTTTGGGAGAGGATATGATTGTTGGGAACAAACATGGGTCCGAAATTATGTAATTAATTTTAATTGCAAAAAAAATAATTAAGAATCCTACCTAAATTTTTTTAATGATATTATTTTTTCGAGATTGTAAATATTTTTTTTAGTCATTTTAACCCTTTACTGTATTGCGTTTGTAGATATTGATTATTGCTGGTGAGAAATTTTTTTTGTAAGTTTTTTTGTTTTTGTTGAAAAAAATATAATTTCGCTCAACCAAAATCCCAAGCAGTCTTTTTCTTCTGCTATAATCTGCGAAATTTTTGAACAGTATTATTGACACAATAAGCATTCCATCCGCTAGTAAATGTATGTTGCATCAGGCAAACTATTAGGGAAACCTGACGATAGTTTGTATAGTTTTACCGCTCATTGAATGAGCTATGGGAGGATGAAAGTCTCCTTGACGAGTATATTCCGAGTGGGTGATCATGAATAGAAAGGAATATCGGAATAATATTGATGCAGAAAAATGCGCAGGAACTGAATAGCATGATGGGGTGCTGAGATTAGAGGAGTTTTGTGATGTTGGTATTGCAGTAGATTTAGCTGCAATTACTGCTATGTGAGTTAAGATATTGTTTTATTGGAGAGCATTGTTGGTCTTAAAGTAGCGCAAATTGTCCCTGGAATTGATCTGTCACAAGAGAATAAAATATATAGCTTCAGATAAATAAGTGTTCTGGAGCCTTTGGAACCCAAATGGAAATCTATTAATGAGCGAATCATTAAATGTACTGCTAGTGCAACTAAAATCCAGTTATGTAGTGGTAGGGAAATATCCCGAACGACCAGTTGTCATGCACCTTTTGGTACCTGAGTAAGTCAGCGCAGCACATGCTGTGGGGAGAATATCCTATACATCAGAGAATCTTCAATTTGGCGACGCCTGTTGGCTTCGCTTGGGGAATGCTACGTAAATAATTGTTATGGAAATATTTAAAAATGAAGATGTTTTATTGATACTGTCATGGTATTTAAGTTGTTTGATTTCGTTAACCCAACGGTGATGGATCGCCCTATGCTGCATGTGATAAATGGTTGGTGGATAGAAGTAGCCAGGGCGACTATCATCAAGTTAGCATTGTCGTTGTTGAAGAGCAGTAGCCAGAATAGTTTAGATGTGAACTTGTTGTAGTACCTGTCGTTGACAGGTTGAACGGACAGCTTATGACTGTTGCAGTTTGTTCCTTGATTGATTCACGGATTAGGGATCGCTATGTGTAGTATTTTATTTTTATTGCGTATATACTTATACGTTATATCTGATTCTTTTGTTATCCCAACGATGATGACTTGCCTTGCTGTGTGTTGAAGGTTGCTGTGTGTGCGTCAGTAGGGCGGTTGTCATCCAGTTAAGAGGGACGCGTGTTTGAGTGATGTTGCTTTATTGTAACTCCTTGCTATAAGGGGTATAAAATCAATTGCTGGAAGAATACTGCTGAAATTATTTATTTATGATGAAGATCTTATTCTGTTTAGACATTCGGGTACTGTATAATCCTGTAGCATGTGTTAACCAAACGATGACCTGTTACCTCCGTCGATTGCCGCTTGAAGTTGATATCGGTCCGGCGGGGTTTCAGTCATCAACCGTGTTTTTTAAGCTTGCAGCTATTGCTTTTTATGAATACATCTGCATGGTTATCATCCGCAGTTTGTTAACCCAATGATGACCTGTTACCCCTGCCGCGTACTATATGAAGTCGGCATTGGTCCGGCGGGGTTTCAGTCATCATCTTTACTTTTTTAGGCTTGTAGCTATTGCTTTTTAAGAATACATCTGCATAGTTATCATCCGCAGTTTGTTAACCCAACGATGACCTGTTACCTCCGCCGAGTGCCGCTTGAAGTTGATCGGTCCGGCGGGGTTTCAGTCATCAACCGTGTTTTTTAAGCTTGCAGCTATTGCTTTTTATGAATACATCTGCATGGTTATCATCCGCAGTTTGTTAACCCAATGATGACCTGTTACCTCCGCCGTGTACTGTATGAAGTCGGCATCGGTCCGGCGGGGTTTCAGTCATCAACCGTGTTTTTTAAGCTTGCAGCTATTGCTTTTTATGAATACATCTGCATGGTTATCATCCGCAGTTTGTTAACCCAACGATGACCTGTTACCTCCGCCGTGTGCCGCTTGAAGTTGATCGGTCCGGCGGGGTTTCAGTCATCATCTTTAATTTTTTAAGCTTGCAGCCATTGCTTTTTATGAATACATCTGCATGGTTATCATCCGCAGTTTGTTAACCCAACGATGACCTGTTACCTCCGCCGAGTGCCGCTTGATCGGTCCGGCGGGGTTTCAGTCATCATCTTTATTTTTTAAGCTTGCAGCTATTGCTTTTTATGAATACATCTGCATGGTTATCATCCGCAGTTTGTTAACCCAATGATGACCTGTTACTTCCGCTGAGTACTGTATGAAGTCGGCATTGGTCCGGCGGGGTTTCAGTCATCATCTTTATTTTTTAAGCTTGCAGCTATTGCTTTTTATGAATACATCTGCATGGTTATCATCCGCAGTTTGTTGACCCAATGATGGCCTGTTACCTCCGCTGAGTATCACTTGAAGTTGATATCGGTCCAGCGGGGTTTCAGTCATCATCTTTATTTTTTAGGCTTGCAGCTATTGCTTTTTATGAATACATCTGCATGGTTATTATCCGCAGTTTGTTGACCCAACGATGGCCTGTTACCTCTGCCGAGTACCACTTGAAGTTGATATCGGTCCGGCGGGGTTTCAGTCATCATCTTTATTTTTTAGGCTTGTAGCTATTGCTTTTTAAGAATACATCTGCATGATTTTCATCCGCAGTTTGTTAACCCAAACACTGACGAGTTGCCTCTGCTATGCACTGTGTGAAGTCAGCACCAGCCGGGTGTGGTAGCAGTCATCAAGCTTGAGCCGGAGTAGTGAGAGATTGAGGTTACTTCAAAATAGGAAGGACCGTTAGCAGGAGGAAATAGACTGCAAAAAAAAGGCTTTAAGAACCCGCGTTCCTAAAGCCCGACTTCTAACTGTATCAATCAACAAACTTTATTTGATCTTTAAATTCTTCCAGTCGCCGGAGGAACCATTACCTACCCAATATCCAATCATATCCCCCTTTTGGTTACTCAATTGTGTCACTGTCAGGCACATTTGATCGTTGACGTACACGAATACTCCGGGAGAAGATACGATAATTTTTACATGAAACCATCTATTTGGGTCTACCTTGGTATCTATTTCATTTTCGTATTTGCCTGGGTAGTTCTGTCTCAGTAGGGGCCAGTCGTACGCCGGTAGAGAAATATACTGAACAGAATGCTTTCTCCTGGTAGTTTCCGGCACCTGGAAGTTAAAAGGCCGGAAATAGATGGCATCGTATGTGGAGTCATTTACCCCATGAAAGGCAATGCCAACAAAGCTTTGCTGTAGTATATTTTTCCCTTTTACATCAAATTCTATGGTGCCGTTGTTAAAATGCTGTTGGGTGATCCAGGCAATTCCCGGGCCCGGAGCCTGATCAAGGTGTACGGTAGCGGAATCTGCAACCATTCCACGGTTTACAACCCGCAATTGCTGTCCGGTAGCGGTGCCGGGTACTGATGACAGACAAACGAACATAATTAAAAGGTGGCGTAACATAATCGCAGGGTTTATAAACTATAGCATTTACAAAACCATGCCGGAGGAGTTAGTGCTGATAAGTAACGATTATTACATTGTCTTATTTCATATGTGTTCGGTAATAATACAACCCTTTGTTCATGCCCGCACATAATGTAAAAGTAGCACGCAAAGCAAAAGCGCTTGCAGCGAATGCCAGGAACGAGTATCAATCGCCGTTTTGGTCATTTGTTGCAAGCGCTTTTTGCTTTGCGCTTTTATTTTTTGTCAATCAGGTAGACTATTTATTTTACCAAAGCACCATTTAACCGTCCTAATTCAGTTTCGGCTAATTTGGTATTATATCTTGCCTGGATGAGCCGATAGTAGGAGTCTTCTAGGCTTTGTTGTGCTATTTTCACTTCGAGAATAGTAGATACACCTTGTTTAAAGCGTTCCAACGCCACCATGGCATTTTCCCTCGCCAGGTCATTGGTTTCTTCTTCGAGGGATGCCTGTTTTTTATAGTATTCGTAATCCTTAAAGGCATTATTGAGAGACAAATCTACCTGTGATTTTAAGTTATCCAGGGTGATGTTTTGAAAGTCAAAATTTATCCGCGCATCTTGTACCTGCCTTTTTACATTGAAGCCATTAAAGATCGGAATAGCAGCTGTCAGGCCATAGTTAATCACGCCGTTCCTGCTAAATTTAGGACTGAAGGCATTGGACGCAGCATTGGAGGTATTCCGGGTATAGTTGTAAGCAGAGTTAAAAGATATCACCGGGAAATAGTCAGCGCGACGTTCTTTAATAGTGAGTGCCGATACATTTACATTTTGTTGCTGCACTTTGATGGCGGTATTATTATTGGCAATATTTTCCTGTAAGGCAGCAAAAGAAAGACTGTTTTCCAGTGGTATGGAATCAATTACATCATATCCAATGGCGCCTGCAGGCACTGCCATGAGCTGGTTCAACAACCCTTTACTTTGCGCTATCAGTGATTGCTGACGGATATATAATGCCTTTTGTGCATTCAGGTCTACTTTTGATTGTAACAGGTCTGTTTTAGGTGCCAGTCCGGTACTGAATTTGGCATCGGATAATTTTACCCGCTCTTCAGAAATGGACATCTGTTCTGCTAAAGCCTTCAGCTGTTGTTTTTGTTGCACTATATTATAATACCCGCTAATGATAGTCGCAACGGAATTTTGTACCTGGTCTTTGATCGCCAGCTCTCCGAGGTTACGGATAGATTCCAGTTTATTGCGTGTTGCGAACATTTTAAGACCATCAAATAATGTCCAGCTAAGGTTGGCGCTGGCATTGATGTTATTGCCTTTGATGCCGCTGGTGTCGCGTCCGGTACCATTTACAAACTCCTGTTTGGTAGCGGTGTTACTCCAGGTAGTACCAGCGGTAGCATTCAGCCGGGGAATAAAAGCAAAATTCGCGTAGGCGTAATCGTTAGCCGACAATTCTGCTGTATTCCTTGCCAGGCGAATATCATAGTTGTTTTTCAGCGCCAGGTCTATGGCCTGTTCCAGGGTAAGTACCTTCTGTTGTGCATGCAATGCGCCGGTACCTGCCAGTAACAGGGTTAATAATAAGTAACGCTTACGGATATATGTCTTCATAAAAAACTTAGTCTTAATCATTCAATCCATTCCTCCTCAGGCATGCGTGGCGGCAATTTTCTTTGTCGCATCCTCTTCTGCTTCCTCATCATCATGAGATAAGTTACCTCTGCGGGAGAGGAAGGTGTACATGGCCGGAATTACATATAGTGTTAATACCAGTGAGAATACAATACCTCCCACAATTACGATCCCCAGTGGAATACGGCTGGTAGCGGCGGCACCCAATGACATGGCAATTGGCAACGCACCCAGCGCCATGGCCAGGCTGGTCATCAGGATGGGACGAAGACGCATGGAAGACGCGTTGATAACAGCATCCGCTTTCTGCATGCCGTTGTCGCGCTGATGGTTGGCGAATTCCACGATCAGTATGCCATTCTTGGTTACCAACCCGATCAGCATAATAACACCGATTTGAGAGAAGATATTCCAGGTTTGATTAAACAGCCAGAGTGATAACAATGCACCTGCAAAAGCCAGTGGTACCGTAAGCATGATGGTTAACGGATCTACCCAGCTTTCAAACTGTGCTGCCAGTACCAGGTAAATGAGTACCAGCGCCAATCCTAATGCAAACATCGTATTGGAACCGCTTTCTGCATAGTCACGTGAAGAACCGGATAATGCGGTGTTAAACGAGTCATTGAGGATTTGTTCTTTTTGTAGTTTATCATAAATCCGGTACATCTCTTTAAGACCATCACCAATGGTTTTGCCCGGAGCAAGGCCCGCAGAAATGGTGGCAGATTTATAACGGTTAAAGTGATAAATAATCGGCGGACTGGTTTCTTCTTCAATGCTTACCACGTTGTCCAGCTGTATCGCTTCGCCGCGGGAGTTGCGTACATACAGGTTTTGCAGATCCATTGGATCATCGCGATCTGCACGGAACACTTGCCCCATTACCTGGTATTGTTTGCCATTTCTGATAAAGTAGCCATAGCGCAGGTTACTCAACGCCAGCTGCAGGGTTTGTGAGATGTCCTGCACAGAAACACCCAACTGTGTGGCTTTATCGCGATTGATATGTATGCGTAATTCAGGTTTATTAAACTTCAGGTCCACATCCGTTCCCTGGAAAATGGGGCTACTGCTTACTTCTTCCATGAATTTAGGCAGTACAGATGTTAACGTATCAAAGTTGATATGTTCCAGTACAAATGACACCGGTAATCCGCTACGACGCCCTACCTGGATGGTTTGTGCTTCAATGGCAAATACCTTACCCTCAGGGAACCGGTTCATATTACGGTTCACCATATTCACAATATCTTTCTGCGAACGTTTACGGTCATGTGGTTCGGTAAGCATAACGTTGGCGAAGGCGGTGTTAACGGCGCCGGAGCCACTGAATCCGGGAGAGGTAACGCTGAGTACAATCTTTTTCTCCGGTATGGAGTCTACCATGAATTTGGTGAGCCGGTCTACATAGTTGTCCATGTAGTCATAGGCAGTGCCTTCCGGTGTGGTGATAGACAAGCGGAAAGTGCTGCGATCTTCGAGTGGCGCCAGTTCTGATTGCAGGGTTTTGAAGAGGAAGTAAATCATCACCAGGCAGCCGGCGATAATTAATCCTGCTACCCAACGGAAACGCATAAACGCTTCCAGTGAATTTTTATAGCCGTCTTCCATCCAGCGGAAGAAAGGTTCTGTTTTAGTATAGAACCAGGAGTGGGTATGTGTTTTACGACCCAGCTTCACGTTCAGTACAGGTGTTAAGGTGAGGGAGACAAAAGCAGAAATAATTACCGCTCCTGCCACCACTATTCCGAATTCGCGGAAAAGCTGCCCAACAAACCCCTGCAGGAAGATGATAGGTAAGAATACGAAGGCGAGGGTGATAGACGTTGCAATAACCGCAAAGAATATTTCCTCGGATCCTTCTCTGGCCGCCCGCATTCTGGGTATACCGGCTTCTATCTTCTTATAAATGTTTTCTGTTACCACAATACCATCATCCACTACCAGCCCTGTAGCGAGTACGATGGCCAGGAGGGTAAGGATATTAATGGTAAATCCGCAGGCATACATAATGAAGAAGGCGCCGATCAGGGATACCGGAATATCTATCAAAGGGCGCAAAGCCATCAACCAGTCGCGGAAGAACAAGTATACAATAATGATTACCAGTACTAACGCCACAATGAGGGTTTCCTCTACTTCATCAATAGATTGTTTGATGAATTTGGTGTTGTCCATGGCGATATTTACGGAGTAATCGTCCGGAATATCTTTTTTGAGTTGGTTGAATCTTTTGTAGAATTCGTCGGCGATGGCCACATAGTTGGAGCCGGGTTGGGGAATCAGGGCGAGCGCAATCATAGGACTACCTGATTCTTTCAGCACGGTTTCTTCATTTTCCGGTCCGAGTACGGCCTGGCCAATATCCCGGATGCGGATTTCGCTGCCATTGATATTTTTGATAATGAGGCCATTGAAATCATCTTCAGAAACGAGGCGGCCGAAGGTACGTACGGTGAAGTCGGTAGCATTACCAGCTATTTTCCCGGAAGGTAACTCCACGTTTTCTCTTGCCAGCGCGGCTTGTACGTCGCCGGGGGTAAGGCTATAGGAAGATAATTTAGCCGGATCCATCCAGATACGCATGGCGTATCTTTTTTCTCCCCATATCTGTATGGCACTTACGCCGGGAATGGTTTGCAGTTTTTCCAGGAGTACGTTGGTACCATATTCTGTTACTTCCAATTGGTTGCGGGTGTTACTCTGAACCGTCATGGAAATGATGGCGTCTGAGTTGGCGTCCTGCTTGGATACTACGGGAGGGGCATCAATATCGGGAGGTAAGCTGCGGAGGGCCTGGGAAACTTTATCGCGTACGTCGTTGGTAGCGCCTTCCAGGTCTTGTCCGAGCTCAAATTCCACGGTAATATTGCTGCTTCCCTGGCTGCTGCTGGAAGATATATTTTTAATCCCGGCGATACCGTTGATTTGTTTTTCGAGTGGTTCCGTGATCTGTGTTTCAATAATATCGGAGTTAGCGCCGGCATAGGAGGTGCGCACGTTCACGATAGGCGGATCGATGGCCGGGAAATCTCTTACCCCCAGAAAAGTAAAGCCCACCAGACCGAATATCACAATAATGATATTCATCACGATAGCAAATACGGGGCGTTTGAGTGATAATGAAGGTAAACTCATGGTAAATATTTTAGGAAGAATTGCGAATTAGGAATTACGGATCTGTGGGAAGATGGTGAACGCGAAGCGTATCCGCTATGATCTCCTCACAAATCCGTAATTCCTAATTCGTAATTTTTCATTATTGTATCTTATTATACTTGAGCGGCATGCCTTGTTTCAGCTGGAGGATACCGGTGGTAATGACGGTATCGCCGGGCTGCAGTCCGGAGGTGATTTGTACGCTACTTTCAGTACGCAGGCCTGTTTCCACTACTACAAATTTTACTTTGCCGCTATCTGCTACAATTACTTTTTTATCGCGGGTACCGGGAATCACCGCCTGTGAAGGAATCATCAGGGCGTCGGGCAGGTCTTTTAATATGATTTTCACCTTGGCAAAAGATCCGGGGAACAGTACACCATTATTATTAGGAACAATGGCCCGGAGTTTTACGGTGCGGGTGGTCAGGTCAATTTTCGGATCAATGGCATAGATGCTGCCTTTATATTCTTTATTGTCTCCTGCTACATAAAAATTGACCTGGTCGCCGTTTTTGATGGCATTTCGGTATTTCTCTGCTACGGAGAAGTCCATTTTCAGTGGATCTATCTGTTGGAGGGTGGTAATAACGGTGGCGGAGGACACGATGGCGCCTTCGCTGACGTTCCGTAAGCCCAATTTTCCACTAAAGGGGGCGCGGAGTTCCGTTTTCTGCAGTTGGGTTTGGGTATAGTCCATATCGGCGCCATAAGCGCTTACCTGGTTATGGGTAACATCTACGTCTTGCTGGCTGATACCATTTATTTTCAGCAGGTTTTCCTGGCGTTCCAGCGTAGTTTTGGCCAGTTGTTGTTGTAATTTGAGTTTTTGCAGCTGGGCTTTGAGATCTTCATCGTACAGTTTTACGAGGAGGTCGCCTTTTTTAACGGAGGTGCCTTCTTTAAAATAGAGGTGTATGATACGGCCATTGATTTCCGGCTTTACTTCTACTTCTTCATTGCTCTGAAGGGTACCGCTGGCTTCAATAGATTGGTCGAGCCGGGATGATTTTACAATCCAGGCATCGGTGAGCAGGGCTTTGGGCCCGGCTCCTTTGGCGGCTGCGGCTGGTTCTCCGGCAGCCTTGGTATTGGTTGTTTTCTTATAAATAAGGAAGACTACAATACCGGCAGCGGCCAATAATACGATTGAGCGAACAGTCTTTTTGGTGATGGCCATATCTTTTTATAGGTGTTTTTTATAGCTTTTTGGTCCTTAGCTGCTAGTTTTAGCAGAAAAATACGCGAATACAACAATTGGAAGATGGCGATATCGTGCCATTATCTCACAAGCCGGGCAAATTTAAGCATTGAGGGGGCTGAATACTACCGGCAACTGTTAATTAGCGTTAAGGCTTTAGATAAGTGGTGATATAGGTGGTTGAATGGAGATATTTTAAGATTTATAGATTTTGGATTTGGGAGATTGGCTTATTTGTCCCGAAAAAGGCGACTTTTGTGCTAAAATAAGCAAATCTATAAACCTGCCAGTATCAAAATTATATAAATTCTTTTATTAACAAAGCTATGAATATGTTTACTGTACTGGGTTTGGTGAGATTGATCCTATTGGAGCGCCTTTAAAATTCGGGCTATCTGTTGGCAATTCAATAAAAATTATATTTTTGCAGTCAAGTTTTAAACCAAAAACACTTAAAATTATGTCAGACATTGCATCAAGAGTTAAAAAGATCATCATTGACAAATTGGGCGTTGACGAAGCCGAGGTAACTCCTGAAGCCAGCTTCACCAACGACTTAGGCGCTGACTCTTTGGATACGGTAGAACTGATTATGGAATTCGAAAAAGAATTCAACATCTCCATTCCTGACGAACAAGCTGAAACTATTACTACTGTTGGCCAGGCAGTTGCTTACCTGGAAGAACATGTAAAATAATCCTACTAATCAGAATTGTTTTAATGCAACCAAGACGAGTTGTCGTTACAGGTTTAGGCGCTCTTACACCGCTCGGCAATTCCGTAGCTGATTTTTGGCACGGATTGACGAACGGTGTATCCGGCGCGGATTTTATCAAGCAATTTGATGCTTCCAAGTTTAAAACTCGTTTTGCTTGTGAACTGAAAAATTTTGATCCTGCTAACTACCTGGACAAAAAGGAGGCCCGTAAGATGGACCCCTTTACACAAACGGCTGTAATTGCCGCAGATCAGGCGATACTGGACGCCAATATCAATAAAGACAAGATCAATGCTGATCGGGTTGGAGTGATATGGGGTACCGGTGTTGGTGGTATGATCAATTTCAGTAACGAGCTGAAAGAATTCCACACTGGGGATGGTACACCCCGTTTCAGTCCTTTCTTAATTCCGAGGCTTATTCTTGATATCGCGGCAGGGTATATTTCTATCCGCCATGGTTTCAGGGGGCCGAATTTTTCTGTTGTATCAGCCTGTGCGTCTGCAACCAATGCAATCATAGAGGCCATGTACAGTATCCGCTATGGTAAAACCGATATGGTGATTACCGGTGGGTCAGAAAATGTAATTAATGAGCCTTGTGTTGGCGGATTTAACGCTATGAAGGCCCTGTCGGAAAGGAATGATGATCCCAAAACTGCTTCCAGACCCTTTGACCTTGACCGTGATGGTTTTGTGATGGGAGAAGGAGCTGGTGCCCTTGTACTGGAGTCATTAGAACATGCACAGGCAAGAGGAGCCAGGATATATGCAGAGTTAGCCGGTGGCGGCGCTACCGCAGACGCATATCACATTACAGCCCCCCATCCGGAAGGACTGGGCGCTTTAAATGTAATGCGGAATGCCCTGGCAGATGCCGAAATGCAGGCCAACGAAATCGATTATATCAACGTTCACGGTACTTCCACTCCGTTGGGAGATATTGCCGAAGTAAAAGCCATTCAGGGGGTTTTTGGAGAGCATGCTTATAATTTAAACATCAGCTCTACTAAATCCATGACCGGGCACTTGCTCGGGGCTGCCGGCGCCGTTGAATCTATAGCCGTAATTATGTCAATCCTTGATGGCATAGTTCCTCCTACGATCAACCACTTTACTGACGACCCGCAGTTAGACCCGAAGCTGAATTTTACTTTTAATATCGCACAAAAGAGAGAAGTACGCGCTGCATTATCCAATACCTTTGGTTTTGGAGGACATAATGCCTCCGTTATTTTCAAAAAATTCGTTCCTTGATCTTGATTGTGTGAATTTACTGCCAGGTTTTTTATATCGACTAGTTTCCAAAAAACGGCACTTATATAAGGAGTTGCACAACCTGCTGGGATTCCCTCCAGGTAACTTCGCCCTTTATGAAGTGGCCCTGAGCCATCGTTCCAGTAAAGAAAAATTCCTGGAAAGCAACGAAAGGCTGGAATACCTCGGAGACGCTATTCTCGGCGCCATCGTGGGGGACTATCTCTTTAAAAAATATCCTTACAAAACAGAAGGATACTTAACAGAGATGCGGTCCAAGATTGTAAACCGGCAGCAACTCAATGATATCGCCATCAAGATGGGACTGCGTAAGCTCACCATCTACGATAAGTACAACAGCTTTCTCAAAATCAGCCAGATATTCGGTAACACCCTCGAAGCCCTTGTAGGCGCCGTTTACCTGGACCGCGGTTATAATAAAACCCAGCAATTTGTTCATAAGCGCATTATTATGCCTTATATCGACATGGAAATGTTGGAAACCGTGGAAATGAACCACAAAAACAAACTATACGGCTGGGCCAATAAAAATGGCAAAACATTGGAATTCGAATTGCTCGAAGAACAAATGGATAACGGCCGCCGCATCTTTACCGTAGGAGCTGTGGTAGATGGAGAACTGATTTGCAGCGGTAAAGCGTTTAATAAAAAAGATGCCAGCCAGATTGCTGCCCAACAAGCCATTATACAACTGGGATTAGGCGACTAAAAAAGCCGTCAGCAGTAAGCTTCCGGCTTTCGTCTACAATGGTCCACTACCTTGTTGTTGTTGGAGACTTTCTTTTACATCTCCCTATATTATCTCCTCACCGGATGCCTTAATATTGTTTTCAATTTTTCTGGCGCCGTTTTCCTAAAATCAGATAAATAGATTTCATGATGCAGGCCATTCATATGTAAGCCTTCCTTTTCCATGAAATCGTCCATCTTTTTGAGTGATGCCGGTTCTTCACTAAAAGGTCCGGTATGTAGCATTTGTACGCATAACCCCTCCTCTATCTGCTTAAAGTCAATCTGCCGGATATAAACCGAATGCTTCTTTTTCTCTGTAGCCAATACTGACTCGGAAAATTGCTGCCGGGTGATTTCATCTGGCAACCGAATAGCCAGTTCATAATTCCATTGATCCCGGGGAACCTGTAAAGGGTCTACCTGCTGGTTATCTACCCACCAGAAACCTTCCAGTTTGCTGACCGTGAAATCAAGCCCCTTTTGTTTGCTGGCAAATTTAATCCCGTAAGCTACACCATATAGTGCTGCAACGGCTTCTGCAAACGAGGCGCCATCCGGATCGCCCTTGCCGGTAATCGTCAGAAATAATCCTTTTGAAATGGTTACCAGCTCAGGTGTTTTCCCGGCGGTATAGTAGGATTTGAATACTTTCGTTAAATCCAGTTTGTCCATGTGTTTGAGTGTTAGCTGTATATCAAAAGCAAATGAGATCAGGAGCAACCAGCCCAGATAGATATACGTTTTCATATAAAAGGTTTGGGCAATACAAATAATGGGTGCAGGCGCCCGTTCCCGCACCCACTATCAGACTATATAACTCCTATCTGCACGTTGGTGATGTTATGCTCAGGATGTTCAAAATTGTATTGGAGGTACTGTTCGCGGGTATAACCATTCATTTGTAAACCCAGCATTCCCATACCGGTAAACAGTTTACCGTACGTGTTGGCTAAAAGATCCCAGCTGCCGTGGTGCTGCATGCTTACACATTTGAAGGGAGGTAATGTTTCACATTGCCAGGGGGCGGCCACTGCTTTTACTTCGGTAACCGGCAGGCCTATATCGAGGGCAAATATGGTGTCAGGTTGCCCATCGAAGCCATGGTAGTGCCATTGCGCTCCGCCGCTGATTTCCAGCCCGGCTGCTACTGCTGCCTCGTATACGTCTTTAATAGCAGTACGTACCAGTTTCAGCATGCCTTCATAGTTAGTTTCATAGCGGCGGTAGAAGAAGTGAAAGGAAGAAGACATTCCCATGTCAGTACCTGCAGCGCCACCGTCAAAGAAGCTAAACCAGAATTTTAGCTGCTCGTTTTGCAGCAGGTCGAAGTGATGAAGGATAGCTTTGGTAAAAGGAACCATCGCGGTGCCGCTGGCGGTAATAATATGCGGTGCCGCCACTGCCGGGCTGTTGTCGTAGAAATCGCCGCCTTTGTAAGCTGGCGCCAGTTGTTTCAGAACTTCCGAATGATTGCTGGTATGCGGGATATTATCCAGGAAGCCGTGTTGGGCTAATAATGCAGTAGCGCCACAGATGGCGGCAATAGTTTTCTGTTTTTCGAGTAATTGCCGGACAAGAGGTAATACTTCGGTGTTGGCGCCTTGCTCCATGGGTGCGCCTCCCGGGAGAATCAGCAGGTCAATATCAGCAGCCATTACCTGTGCCAGGCTGGCTTGTGGCTGTACCAATAGTTTGCCTCCGGATGTAACAGGCTGGCCATCGAGCGAGAAAGTAACGATATTAACAGATGTAAAGCTACCCATGCCATACATCGCAAGGGCGGGTTCCCAGTCTGAATAGCCATCGAAAAGGAATACATAACAATTGTTCAGCGTCTTCATATTGTGTTGTTTTTAATCACAATACAAAGCAACGATGGGGCAGTGACAACCTTATGTCAGCAGTAATCTGAAAATTATAAATAATGTTCTTTGAGCTCCGTTACCAGTTCTTGCATCCGCTCTTTGAGCTCCTGTGGCTGGATTACCTCCACATGGTTGCCGAACATGATGAGCCAGCGGGCAAAGTTTCCCAGGTAGGGTTGGAGAAAAGTCATCTCTGTTTGGTTACCGGTCACCTTTTCTTCCATGAGGCCGTAATAATATTTCTGCTCGCGGATATATCGCATGATTTCGTTATCCACATTGATTTTGATCAGGTGGGTATCTTCCTTATTCTGCTGGCGCTGTTGTTCCAGGTAATCCTGTAAAGAGGGGTGTTTGTTTTTCTGATAATTGACAGATAGTACACTTAATTTACGGATCCGGTCTAACCGGAAGTCGCGATAGCCCTGCCTGAGCCGGCAAAAGGCGATCAGGTGCCAGTTACTGCTGAGATGAAAAATACCTATTGGTTCTACTTCTCTTTTGGTCCCTACTCCTTCCTGCAGGGAAAAGTACTCCATGCTGACTACCTGGCTCATACCCAGTGCCTGTTGAATATCGGAAAGAAAGCGGTTAGGAAACTGGCTCACTTCCGCATTTACAGGCTGGTACCTGAATACAGCGATGTTTTCGTCCAGGGACTCGAGGTAGTCTTTTTCAGCTCCCCGCAATACGGACCGTATTTTTTCCATGGCCAGGCTAAACTGCTTCTTGTTGCTGTGGTCGCTGAAGTGCTCCATCAGTTTTTCGCCGGTAAGGAGCGCAGCAGCCTCTTCTTTAGAGAACATCACCGGCGGCAGGTGATAGCCTTCCACGATATAATAGCCGGTTCCTGCCTCCGCTCCAATAGGCACACCAGCCTCCTGTAGGGCTTTTACGTCCCGGTACACCGTTCTCAGGCTAATATTAAAGCGGTCGGCGATTTCTGCCGCCTTTACAATTTTTTTACCCTGTAATTGAATGAGAATGGCTGTTAGACGGTCTATACGGTTCATGAAGGCTGTTGTTCTGGGTACGAATTTCGGGGTCCAAAAATTATTTTCAGAATTTTTTTTAAATCCATTAAACTTTATTCAACGTACATCGTCTTAAATACATAACAATCTTCTGATAACAGAAAAGATACTGAGAAAAAGACAAAGACGACTTTCGGAAGATCATCAACACAATGCTACAGTACAGAATATAGGTTAAATGGTAAGTCCCTGCAATTTCTTGCGGGGACCTGTTTTTTTAGGAGGTTAAAGCAAAAAGCTATCAAAGCGAATGCTTAAGCGAAAGTAGCACCTAAAAAGTCGCCTATACAATTTCCTCACCCGCTTTAATAGCTTTTTGTTTTCGGCTTTATGCCTTTAGCTTCTATCAATAACTCATCTCGTTTAATTTCACTTTACCCCTGAAAGTCCAGAACAGGAAAACCGTATATCCAATTACCATAGGGGTACCGATAGCCGCAATTAATAACATAATTTTTAATGACTTTACAGAAGAAGCCGCGGCATAAATGCTGATGCTATAGGCTGGATCTGTAGTAGAGATGACGATGTTCGGGTATAATCCAACCGCAAACAGGATCAGCAGGCAGGCGGTAATAATACTGGAATAGAGAAAAGCGGTATAATATTTACGGGCGTCTACATTCCTTTTGATGTTTAACAGGATGAGTACCGCTACCATTGGCAATATGAACAGCTGCGGATGTGTTTTAAACTGATGCGTCATATGTGGCACATAAATCAGGGTAGCCATTGACGTTAGTATAAAACACAGGATGAAAAATTTACTGCAGTTGTTTACAATCACTGTCAGCCTTGTATACAACCTGTTTTCTGTTTTCATGACCAGGTAAATAGCTCCATGGAGCATAAACAGCGATAATGTGGTAAACGCAATCAGGATAGCGTATGGATTAAAGAAGGTAAGCAGGTTGCCGGTAAACTCATGTTCTTTATTGATAGGCAGCCCATGAATCAGGTTGCCCAATACCAATCCCAACAGCAACGTAATACTGGTGCTGGAAACGGTATAACTGATATCCCACATTTTCCGCCACCACAGCCAGGATTCCTTACTTCTGAATTCTATGGAAATAGCCCGGAAAATCAGGGCTACCAGGAATAACATGAAGGGAATATAAAAGGTAGATAATACTACGCCATATACCAGCGGGAAGCCTGCAAACAGCGCCCCTCCTGCAATAACCAGCCATACCTCATTACCATCCCATACCGGTCCAATAGCATTCAGCACCAGGCGCCGGCTTTCTTCTTTCTTAAAAAATAAGTGCAGGGCGCCTGCTCCGAGGTCAAAACCATCGAGTACACCATATCCTGTGATCAATCCGCCAATTACTAAAAACCACCAGGTTGGCAGATCCAGTCCGAGTATTGTTTCCATATATTGCTATGATTTAGGATGGTAAGTAAGGTTGTCATTGTAGTAGCCATCAAACTCTGTTTCAGCATTCTCCGAAATGTCTGGCCCATGCTGGATTTTACGGGTTAGCAGGTACATGAAAAGCGTAAACAACAATAGATATACCAGCGTAAATAATATCAGCGAGAACATCACCTGGTCTGAAGTCACTTTCCGCGATAAAGCATCTGAGGTGCGTAGCAGCTTGTATACTACCCAGGGTTGTCGTCCTACTTCTGCGGCATACCAGCCTACCTGGTTGGCAATTTGTGGTAACACCACAGCCCAGGCAAAGATGATCATCAGCCAGCGTTGGTTAAACAACTTCTTTCTCCATAAAAGAAAAACAGCTAACAAAGTTAATCCAATGAGTATCATGCCAATAGAGATCATCATATGATACATCTGGAAAACGAAGTTGACGGCACCAGGTCTGTCTTCTTTGGGCGTAGCCCGCAATCCCTCTACCGGCGCTGAAAAGTTCCCATGTGTCAGGAAAGAAAGACCGCCAGGGATTTTTATACCTGTAGTGGTTTCATTTTTATTATCCACCCATCCTACCAGGTACATTGGCGCTACAGCCGAACTATCATAGTGGCCTTCCATCGCTGCTAATTTAGCCGGCTGGTATTTGCTGACATAATGTGCAGAGCGATGCCCGGTGAACAGCTGCATCAAAGCAGCCACCACGGCTACACTCAGGCCTACTTTGAACATAGCCTGCGCGTGTTTTACAAAACGTTCTTTTAATATATACCAGGCGCCTACACTCATCACCAGGAAAGCACCTGCGAGGAAGGAACCAATAATAACATGAGAGAAGCGATCTACAGAAGAAGGATTCAGCACCATTTCCCAGAAGTCTGTTACTACCGCACGCGCCTGCATATCGTGGCCTTCAATGCGGAATCCTGCGGGTGTTTGCTGCCAGGAGTTGGCAATAACGATCCACAACGCGGAAAAAATAGAACCCAGGGCAACCATACAGGTAGAAAAAAAGTGAACGCCTTTGTTCACCCGGTTCCATCCAAACAGTAAAACGCCCAGGAAGGCAGATTCCATGGCAAAAGCGAAGATCCCTTCTGCCGCCAGGGCGCTGCCGAAGATATCCCCCACATAATGAGAGTAGGTAGCCCAGTTGGTCCCGAATTCAAACTCCATCACAATACCCGTGGCTACCCCAATCCCGAAGATTAGGGCAAATATTTTGATCCAAAACCGGGTGATATCCTTATAGAGTGCGAGACCTGTTTTGAGATACAGCCCTTCCATAATAACGAGACAGAGTCCCAGTCCTATACTCAGCGGAGGATAGATATAGTGAAAGGCAATGGTGAAGGCAAATTGTATCCTGGATAGTATTTCTACAGAAGGCATAATACAAAATTATTGATGCAAAGGTAGGAGGTGAAGATATCCATGAAACTGATGTTTGTCATGTATTGATAAAAATATAATGTTATCATCACCTTAACAAGGAAAATAACAGGTTTGTCGCCTTGTTTTACTATCTTGAAACAATAATTTTAGTGTAATGGTTTACTTGATATAACGTCCTGCCGCTGCGCAGGACGTTTATATGTATATTAGTTTAGTTCATTTCAATCACGATTTTACCAAAATAGCTACTGCTACCCATGTGTTGGAATGCTTCCTGCACCTTGCTTACAGGGAATACGCTGTCTATAACCGGATGAATATCATTTGCCTCTACTGCTGCTACCAATTGCTGGAAACTCTCCAAACTACCCACAGAATATCCCTGTAACCGGATGTAATTACCTACAATGGTAAACAGGTCTAATGGTAATTGCGCACCCGCAATGAATCCTACCAATCCCACAAAGCCGTTCATGCCAACAGATTTCACAGAATTAACAATAGTGGCAGCGCCGGCAATATCCAGCGTAGCGTGTACGCCTGCGCCATTAGTCAGCCGCTTTACTTCTTCGTGCCAGTCGGGATATTGTTTATAATCAATGACTTCATGCGCCCCCAACGCCTGCAATTTTTTTAATTTCTCCGGGCTGCTGCTGGTAGCGATTACTTTCGCACCCGCCGCCAGGGCCAATTGCAACGCGAACAAGGAAACGCCGCCAGTGCCTTGTGTAAGAACGGTTTGTCCGGGTTGAATGCCGGCATAACCCATAAGGCCTGTCCATGCGGTAACACCAGCAACTGGTAACGTGGCCGCCTCTACGCTACTGAGGTTAGCAGGCGTACGCACCAAAGCATATTCCGGAACAGCTGCATATTCTGCGAGCATACCGGGGGTACTCACACCTGTTCTGATGTGATTGGTGGTGGGAGTGGCTTTCCCGTTTTGCCAAAGCTGATTATATTGTACAATTACCCGGTCGCCAGGTTTCCATTGGCTTACCTTATCGCCGATGGCGGCTACTACGCCTGCGCCATCAGAAGTTGGGATGCGGGGTAAAGGCAATTGTTTACTATAAGTACCAGTAGCCAGGGCTACATCAAGATAATTGAGCCCGGCGGCTTCTATTTTAACTAATACTTCGTGCGGTGCAGGTGTGGGGGTAGGGAGTTCTGTGAGTTGTAAACTGTCCAGTCCGAAGGCTATTTGTTGTACTGCTTTCATAAGAATAATTTTTCTGACACAAAATTGCATACTAACTTCATATCAGACAAGTATGCACCTTTTGGTAATGTAGTTACCAGTTGGGTACTATTGCTGATAATCAATGCCAAAAAAATGAAGAAATCGGAAAAAAATAATGATCTCGATACTATTTGTGCAGTAGATTATGCTTTTCAACGCATTGGAGGCAAACATAAAGGACGGGTTATTTATCATCTTAGAGATGGTGTAAGGCGATATGGAGAATTACGCCGGTCAGTAACCGGTATTACTGCAAAAATGCTGACGCAGGTATTGCGGGAATTGGAAGAAGATCAGTTGGTCACCCGTCATGTATACCTGGAAGTGCCACCGCGGGTGGAGTACGAATTAACAGCTACTGGCAGAGAGTTGTTGCCTTTCATTAAGCTGTTGAGTAACTGGGGACGGAAGCAGATGGGACTGGAGCCGCATTATGAGCTGGTGGTGACGGAACAGCTTTCAATACGGTAGCGGAAAAAGAGGAGGTAGTCGCAAAATGCGATCACCTTAAAACGCTGAACTTTTCAGCAAATTTTGAATAATCAATGCTACAATAGCAGTATAAACTAAGATGCCCCTCCGCTTTCAGTGGGGGGCATCTTAGTTATAATTATCCTTTTACGACAATGTTGCCATTGCCTCAAATTCTTTCTTCCTGTCTCTATACTCCTCCATCGTAAAATTATACACTACTGAATCGCGTTTGTTCTTATTCGCTACAAAGTGACAAGCATGAATATACGGTTCTGCGATATTCAGTTTATCCAGCGGCGTTACAACTAACAGCTGCAAATTGAGCTGTCCGCAATACTCCATCAGGTAGTGGCTTTTTTCAGGATCCAGTTTGCTGAAAGCCTCATCCACCGTGATGAAGCGCAGGCTGCGATGCTGCCTGTTGGCTTCGTTGATACCAAACTGGTAAGCAATGGCGGCACCGAGAATGGTGTAGGTAAACTGTGCTTTTTCACCACCGGAAAGACTGGCCGTATCTTCGTAATATTTGAAGGCTTTATTATCGGCGATATAGAATTCTTTCGCACCGAAATCGAGCCAGTTACGCACATCGGTTACTTTACGACGCCACGCTTCGTTTTGCTGCAGTTCATCGATGAGGACCTTGATATTTTCGAAGAGCTGATCACCATAGGCTTCGTCCTTTTCCATGTGATATTTGTAGGAATCGGGAACAGCGCCACTGAGTTTTTCTTTGAAGTTGCGTATTTCCACGTCCTTTACATGGCGGCATTCCAGTTGCAGGTAGGTATCCGGATTTTTGTTGAAGGTAATGTTACGCAAAGGTTCATTAAGATCGTCCATTACTTCGCGGATGAGGTCTTCCTGTCCGTATATCCATGCACGGTAGTTGGTGATGGCATTGAGCATACTGGTATCCATGTATTTGCGGAACCGTTCTTTATGTTCAATGAGACGCTGGAATTTAATGCGTTCGTACAGGGAAGTAAATTCTTCCAGGTATTTCACATGTGGTTGGAGGTCGGTTACATCGCCGAGCCAGTCGGGATAGGTATCATGAATGGCTTTAGGCGGCATCACGAAGGCGGACAGCTGACGTGTGATTTCTGCTTCTTTTTCGGCCGATTGGCGCATGGCATCCTGCATGGTTGCTTTCATGTTATCATCGGCGCGTTTGCGGTAAGAAGCCAGTTCCATGGCTGTTTCTGCCGGCTCAGTGAGCGAAAGGTCTGTCAGGTATTCCATCACGTATTGGAGGGAGATATCATCGAGTTTATTGACCTTTAGCTGGTTGAAGTGGCGTAGTTTTTCCGCGGCTTTATCATCCAATCGTCCTTTTTCCTGCAGGGTTCTTTCCTTCTCTTTTTCTTTGGCGTGCAGTTGTGCGGTGATATCGTCGAGTTGATCGCAGATGACCTGGTATTTATCGCTGGTTTGCAGCAGCTGTGATTTTTCACGCGCAAACGATTCGATGACGCCGGCATGCGATTGCCAGCTGATTTCGCTGTAGTTGCGGAGCGACAGAAACGCATTCAACAGCGTGTTGATGGTGGTAACGGCTTTGCGGCTGTTTTCCAGCTGTGTAATGCTGTGTTGCAGCGTGGCGATGTTGTTATTGCATTCATCCTGTTCTTCTTTTAACAGGCGTAGTTTGTTTTTATTGTTCCATCCCAGTACATAATTGTTTTGCTGGGAACGGTTAGGGCGGTCATCTTTTTCGTGACGGGTAGCCTGTCGCGTTAGTCCATTGGAAGTAACCGCTTTGCGTGAGCGGTTGAATACTGCCATGTCATCGGTACAGGTATAGTCGAATTGGTCGAGCAGCTGGTTTTGCAACCATTCTTTGAAAACGGTGCCTGGTTTGATGTCTATTTTTTGCAGCAGGCTTTCCTTTTCGGTAGGCATGCGTAGCATGGTATAGCTCTCCTCCTCTACCTTGTGGTATACCAGGCGTGTTTGCAGGTTATTGGAATTGATATACCGGTTGATATCCATGATGTATTCTTCCGGTACCAGGAGGCGCAGACCGAAGTTGTGCAATACTTTCTCAATGGCATTTTCCCAGTGTAGTTCCGATTCTTTTACTTTGATCAGTTCACCGGCAAAAGGCAGGTCATCTTCCTGTACCTCCAGCATATCGGCCAGCTGTTGGCGGATGCGGATCAGTTCATAAGGAATATTGTTTTTCCGGTTCAGGAAGGAGTCTATTTCTTCTTCCAGGCGGGAAGCCTGTGTTCTTTCGGCATTCAGGCTGCTTTTATGGTGGAACATTTCCTCCTGTAATGTTTCCAGCTGTTTATCGTGACCGGCTTTCAGTTGTTCTGCGCCGGTGATATTTTCATGGAATTGCTGTTCATCGGGGTTGGGGGCCAGTTCCAGCCGGTCGGCGAGCATGTTATATTCTTCCATCTTATTACGTTTGGCTTCGAGGGCCTTTTGTTCGTAATGGATAGATTTTTCGATGGAGCGAAGTTGCTCATCTACGCTGTTGTTGGCTTTCTGGGCAATCAGCTCATCTTTGCGCAGGTTCAGTGATTGCAGGTGTTCGTTGATACTGGCGAGGGTACTGCCGGTTACCTGTTGTTCTTTCTGCAATACTTCCAGGTCTCTTTCGAGGATATCTTTTTCCTGTTTGTTGAACCAGGTGGGCAGGATGTCCTGGAGCATTTGGAGTTCGCGATTGCGGTCCTGTAGTGCCTGCCAGGCGGTTTTATTTTCGATGATGGGGCCGAGCATTTTCAGCTGGGTTTCATCTTTCTGAATGGCGCGGTGGCTGGACAGGAGGCTGTCGTAGTTTTCGCGCAGTTTGATGAACTCTGCTTCGGCATCTGTTTCTTCCAGCATCTGGCTACGGATGAAGGTATTGAGATCGCCGAGTACTTTGATACCAACGGTTTGGTTAAAGAGCGACAGGGCTTTTTCACTTCTCAGTCCGAAGATGTTGCTAAACAGGGCAGCGTATTCTTTAAAGCTATCGGTGATTTCCGTTTTAGGAAATTCGAGGCGTAATCTTTTTTTCCAGTCTCCTTTCACATCAAACTTACCGGCGCCGAAATGGTCGTTGATATTGAGTTTATGGGGAGAAACGATGAATTGTCTTTTCAGTTCACCGGAGTGCCATCTTACCTGTGCGAGGGTAATTTGGTGCATGGTAGCGGCGTTGTAGAAGTAGGCCAGCAGTACGGAGTAGGGATTGTTTTCCTTGTGCCGGAGTTGTTCTGTTTTAGACTGGAGGGAATCTTCCGAAAATGTTTTTCCGTAGTATCCCCAGAAGTAGGATTCTTCGCCGCGGTCTTTCCGTTGTTCGGTACCGGAAGACTGGTTATAGAAGCGTTTGCCGGCTGGCACGAGCAGGGTTAGCAGGGCATCGATGAGTGTGGTTTTGCCGCTACCATTGGCGCCTGTGAGCAGGGAGGTATTGCCATTGGTATTGAGCCGGTATATTTTATTGTGAAAGGTACCCCAGTTGTATATTTCGAGATATTGCAGCCGGAATCCACTTTCTTTCGAATCGCTATTGAACAGGGTGGACATGCAGTTTTAATTTTGATTTTATTTCTTCCAGTTTCTCATTATTCACCAGTGCTTTGATAATTCTTTTTACCTCGTATTGATGCAGTTCTTTATTGGCGGCATCTTCGCGGGTAACTTTCAGCACTCCTACGTTTAGCAGGCTGTTGATAGGTTTATTGAGATCTTTCAGCAGTTTGGATTTGTTGTGTCGTTCTTTGAAGAAGAGGGCGAGTCTTTCTTTGATTTCCCTTTGGGTCATAAAAAGACGGGTACCATTTCCCTGTAGATCGAATTCGTCGAGGGCTTCCCGGAGCACAATGCAAAGCAGGGTGGCTTCGTATGTAAGCCGGGTTTTGCGCATGAGCCGTGGCAGTGGTTTGTCGTTGGTTTCTTCTGCTTCCGGTTGTACGATGCGGGCAAAGCCGTCGGCTTCGTTGATAACGAGTTGTAAGCCTGTTTGCTGGAGGTATTTGCTCAGTTCTGTTTGCCATCCGAGCAGGTCTTTCCAGTAGGATTTGTCTTCTTCGTATACGGGTCCCTGCATGAGTTTTAGAAACACGTGTGCAAAGGGAGATATATTTTTCTCGGCCATGTTTTTAGTTTTGTGAATTTGTGAACAGCACCATGGGCATATTGATGGTGCGGCTACCTAACATTACCGGGTCTGGTGTTTCCAGGATAATGTGGTGTGCCGACTGGCTGGCGATGGAAAAGTAGGTAATCAGTTCGGTGAGTCCTTTTTCGGCGCCATAGATGTCTACCAGTTCTTTCAGGCTGACCTGTTTTTTATTTTGTAACTGTGTAGAGATGCGATCTTCCAGCAGGGCACGGTCTATATTAAAATGGTTAAATAATGCGTTGAGATCGTCGGGGTCAAATTCTGTGCCGCCTACGCCGTCCGGGAATTCTACTTCCAGGTTAGGTTTCTTTTCTTCCGCCATATCCCAGCGGTCGAGCAGATCTATGTCAGGATCGCTTTCTATTTCGATGAAGAATTCTTCTCCGGGAGGGTTATCGAGCGATTGGAAAGCCAGTTGACGGATATCATTGATGAGTTCCAGGGCTTTTCTACGGTCGGTGAGATTGGTTTCACTGAGTACCCGGCTGAGTTTATCGCTCAGTTTTTTGTTGGCATCAATTACTTTCTTTCCGGAGGCATGGAGGAATTGTTTCAGCTTTTTGAGGAAGCGATCATTTTTATATTCTATGTTCCGGTCTTCCAGCAGGGTGTAGAGCTTTTCTATCAGCTCGCGCATTTCTTCCTGCTTGTTTTCATCCATGAGGAATTGCCAGAAGGAATAGAAGCTTTTACCCTGATCTTTTTGGCGCAGGGCTTCGAAGGAATCGAGGGTATATTCCAGCAGGGCGCCTTTGGCGACATCTCTCTCGCTTTGTTTGCGGTATATTTCCTGGGTGATTTGTTCGAAGTTTTGTTCTACTTCTTTGAAATCGCTGAGGAGTTCACGCGACATGCGGTTAACGTCGTAAAATCTTTCCTTTATCTGTGTGTCATCAAACACCTGTACTTTACCGGTGATGGTGATGGCTTTTATTTCCTGTTCTATCTCATATTTCTTTTTCTCCAGCTCCTGTATACGTTGTGCAGGGTCTTTGTTACTCTGATCGATCAGTTCTTTGAGTTTGGAGAAAATATCTTTGAAGCGGCTTTCTGTTCCCACAAATTCGCGTTTCTGCAGGGTGGATACCCAATGCATTACTTTTTCCATGTCGCTGCTCAGCTCATGGATATCCTGGCCGTCGTCGTCGGGATATTTGCGGAGGAAGCCTTTATTGCTCCACTGTTCAATATACTTCCGGGCTTTTTCGTCGTCATTTTCCAGCAGGCTGCTTGCGTCTATTTCGTCATCGGTGGCCCGGTAGCCGGTGATGCCGAGGTAGTCTGATAAACGCGTTACCAGTTCCACATTGGAAATGGTGGTATGGTTTTTTTCCTTGAATGTGTAATGAAAAAATGACAGCATCATTGGCGCGCTACGTGCCCGGAGTATCTTCAGTGTTACTGATTGGGCATATAGATTACATAATTGGTCATACGTCATAAACGTAAAAATAAGGAATTACAGTGGATTTTGTCTTGGGACAGGATTAGACTGATTGTACTGATTTTGTATTTTTTTAAATTTTAAATGATAAAAGAAAGATGATCGTTTATCATCAAAAATTATAATCAGAATAATCAGTCTAATCTTGTACAAAGACAATCCCCGCGCTTTTACATGATATAAAGCCCATTGAGCCTTGGCTGTACGGGGGTGGGCACTGGTTCATCGCCCAATAGCTCTATGAGATTGATTTCTATGGTTCTGGAAATATTGTCGAGTGGAATGGCCAGGGGCTGGAGTTCAAAAGGATTCATGAGGGTAATCCCATTGAGGTGGGTAACATGGAATACAAATCCAAACATCCAACCGAATGGGATGGCCCAAACGCCAATGGATTCGGTCATCATGAGGGTATTCATGATCACATAAAACCAGATGAACACCTGGGTAAAGTATACGTAGCTGGGAGGAAATACGGTGTTTTTGATTCTCTCTGATTGTCCCATAGAATCGCAGTGCCTGATCAGGAGCTGGTTGAGTTCAATAAACTTAAATCCGTCTATTACGCCGGTGTTCCGTAATTCCTGCAGGTCGCGGGTTTGCATGTTGAGGAGGGCATTGGGGATATTGCTTTGTTTTTGTACCTCGGCAATTTCTTCCTGGGTGAGATAGCGGGTGTAGTATTCGTCCGGGCGTTTGCGCAGGTTGGCTTTCAGGGCGCAAATGAAGGCCAGGTGGCGGTAAATCATGTGACGTACGATAGCCTGGGTAGCAGGATCGCCGGGAGCGGCAGCATAATAAAGCAGGCCGCGGCCCCAGGAGCGGGAATCATTTACCAGTGCGCCCCATATTTTGCGGGCTTCCCACCAGCGGTCGTAGGCCTGGTTGTTATTGAATCCAATGAAAAAGGCGATAGCGGTACCGAGTACTGCGGATACGGCAACCGGTATGGATACATGAGCAGCCATCCAGTATCTGTCTAATAAAAAAACAAGGGTGCAACAAGCCAGCAGCATAAGATCTACTTTCCAGGTAAAGGAAAAAATCTGGCTGAGCGAAAGACGATGTTTCAGCAACATATATCCGGATATTTTATGGCGTATTTTTTTTGGGTAACGGTCCTATTTTGAAATTAAAGAAAAAAAATGGGAATATTATCTCTCTAAAAATCAATTATTTATATTTTAATTACCTAATAGTCTATAGGAATAGTAGAGTAATTAAAATATTCTCCCTATATTTGTTTCACGATAGCAAAAAGACAATCACCAAACCTATAACAGCGGCCATTTTACCAGCCATTAAAAAAACTGAATATGTCATCACTGTCAACGCTCTACAGATACGCAGATTACCTGCCTACCCCGGTTCCGGAAAATTTCCCCAGTCCTGTTAAAGTACGGGAGAAAATAAATCCTTTGAATACAGGTAACTATTTCCCTGAATTTTTACTGGAAGAATCCCGCATTATTAATGGCGGTGCTTTATTAGCGGATGCTGACCAATTGGTATCATTGCATCAGCTGACGGCGCAGCCACTGGTGATTGCGTTTTATTCCTGGCACTGGAATGGGTATGCCGATCGTTTAATTACACAATTAAAAGAGGCGCATGCGGCTATTGAAGCAGCAGGTGCGCGTTTACTGGTGGTATCCAGTGAAGACAAGAAACTGTTTACAACGGTGAATCCAGGAGATATTCCTTTCGATGTAGTGCATGACGCACAGCACCGTATTGCCAGGAAAGCTGGTATATACAGGGAGTCAGACCCCATCTGGGGCCGGGTATCTGGTGTAAATGCAGATGTACCTGTGCCTGGCGTTTATTTGGTGACACCTTCACTGGAAATCAGTTATGCATTTGTAGATCTGTATTTACAGGAATCATTTTCACCGGAAACGCTGGTAGCAGCTATTGATAAAAAGCTGGCTATCAGTGCCTGAAAATCAGGCAGGTTCCATCATGGTGCGTTTACGGATGCACATGAGCGTATAGCGGTAGTTGCTCCATTGTAAACTGTTACACTCCAGTGGTGATAAATTTTCTATTTTTTCCTGAAGGGAAGTGAGGAGATCTTTTGGTAGAGATGCGTGTTCTTTTTCAACAGTTGCAAGTATTTCGTCTGCCTGCATGTAATCCTTCGCCGCGCTGAGTTGTGCGATTATCAGTAATGCCTGTTCGTCTGTTGTCATGGTATTAATTTTTCGATAGTCTGCGCCTATCTTCTGATCCACATTTTGAGCATTAAATCCATAGAAGTATCCACCAACTGGTAACAGGGTGGTACCTCATCTTCAAGACTGTGAAAGGTTACGAGTCTTGTGCCGCTGGCACATTTATCCAATTGCTTGAATAAGTAGCGGCTATAATAATTATATAAACTTGTTGATTGTTCTACGGAACTATCTATCTGATCCTGGTCTACCAGGTTTTCAAAGAAAGAATTGTAGAAGTAAAAACCATCGTAAGCAGAAAGGTCTAATTCTGTAAAATTGCCATGGATAAAGTGGGTATTGCGTGACTGCATTACTTCTTTTGCTTCCATTGCCTGCTGATACAGTGATTCCCTTTGTTCTACACCAAAGAAGGTAGATTCCGGGTAAAACCTTGCGCCTACCAGGCAAAACTTTCCTACTCCACTACCAATATCCAGTATTTTTTTACCGGGCTCATTCGCCAGAAAACGGGCAGCTGTTTTAGCAATGCTAATCGGTGTCCAGTGGCGTCTTGATAGTTGTTGTATCTTTTCAGGATACAGCCAGTCAAAAGCGGCATCGTTTACGTAGTTCCCGGGCTTTAGTAATGTAGACGTTTGCATGAAGCCGCAAAGTTACGATTTTTTTAGCAGTAAGCCAGCAGCTATCCGTCTTGTTTTATTCATCAGCAGCTTCCAGTTGGAAGACTGTTTCTACTGATACATTAAATATTTTAGCCATTTTAAGGGCCAGTACGGTAGAGGGAACATACTTCCCAGCCTCAATGGTGTTAATGGTTTGACGGGTTACGCCGGTTTTTTTTGCCAGTTCTTCCTGCGTCATATTATGAATAGCCCGCTGCACTTTTATGGTGTTTTTCATGAGGGTAAAGTTCTGCGGTTTTTTATTATTACATAATGAAAACGGAGAATAAAGAATACCAGTGGCGTAAACATATTATAGATCATCACACTGAGATAATCAAATCCAAAAAATAGCCAGGTGCCAATCAGCAATAATCCATAATTGATGTAAATGCCCCACTGTAGCGACTCCAACCGAACCGTAGCAATGTACTCATCTTCATTTTTTTCTTTTGAAAAAGCAATCATCAGTAAACCGATCATCAGCCCGGTCACCACAAGTTCATCAGTTAAATTTCCGGATGCCCATTTTATAGGTGTATCATATGTCAGCCAGCTTATGGTATAATCAAAACAACTCAGCAAAACACCTAATGTCAGAAACACCAGGAACAGAAAAAAGCCAATTTTCTTGTAGAGGTAGGGTAATAAATAACGAGATTTCATCATTAGGGTCTTTTTGTAAAGATAGAAATTTCTTACAAAAAGTAATGTATTTCTTACATTTTGTAAGAAATTTATTACTCGATAACTATACAAAAGTCCGGGTGCCGGAAGAGGTATAAGCCAACCTGAACTCCTTTGGCGTACAATCTTTTTTCTTTTTGAAGATGCGGTTGAAATTGGAGATGTTATTGAAACCGCATTTATAAGCAATTTCATTTACCGTATGCGTGGTTTCAATTAATAAACGGGAAGCATGCCCTAACCTTATTTCTATCAGCGTATCTACAAATGTTTTTCCAATTTTGGCTTTGAAAAAACGACTGAAAGCTACTTCCGTCATCGCAGCTAATTTAGCCGCTTCACCCAGCGAAATATTTTTATCAAAATTAGCATTCAGGTAAGTCATAATTTTTTCTACACGTCGACTGTTATAGGAAAGCGTTTCTGTGTTACCAAATGTAGAATCAGAGAGTAACCGCATATTGCGGCTGGTAGATAAATCATGTAATATCGACATCAGTTCCAGTACAGAATCAAACCCTTGCTGCTGTGACAACAGGATTAGTCGCGGCATAATTTGTTGCATCGTTTCTGCAGAAAAAAGAATGCCTCGCAACGAACGCTCAAACATATTTTTAATGAAGTGCATCTGGTTGCGCTGCAAAAATTTTTCATCGAATAAATCGCGGTGAAATTGAATGGTGATTTCTTTGATGGTTCCGCCGGCATGTTTATGTGTAAACCAGCCATGCTGCAGGTTAGGGCCTACCAGCACCAATTCCAGCTCGTCAATTTCTTCTATATGATCACCAATAATGCGCTTGGCGCCTTTGGCATGCTGAATAAAATTTAATTCAAATTCGTCGTGGTAATGCAATGGAAAATCAAACTCCTTCTTCTCCCTGGAAAATAAAGTGAAACAATCGCTCTGGGTTAACGGGGTAATCTCTCTTAATAACTTACCTTTCATAATAACGTGGTTTATACTAACGGAAACGGTACTACGTGGAATGTAATATGTCTTCTCATAAGCGTTTTTACGGCTAAAAAAGCATTATAAAAGCAGGCGTATCAAATGTAAAATAAAATTTCGGGTTATTTTTTAGTATAATACTTGTACTGCGGCTAATTGGCAGTATGTGTGTATGTTTTACACCTATTCTGTGTGATGTAAGTGACAATCAAAAGTATAATCAATAGATAAAAAAGTACCACCATTAGGTTGGCATTAAATTCATGTATGTGTTAAATAAGCCGCAGACAGTACCATTCCGCCCCGCTGTATGACGGGAGCGGAAGGTATTCGCAAAGCTATCTCGCACAGGCGTGCGCTTTTCCCTGAAGGGCCTGTTCCAGTGTGGTACCATCAATCAAAGCCCAATGTTCAATGATACGGCCGTCCTGGAACCGGAAGGTGCGGTAGCCATTTGTTGTTACGGTTTTCCCGGTGGGTAGTATGCCCCGCCACAACCCAATGTGTTGCATGCGCATGGTGATTTTAATGATACATAGGTCGCCTTCTGTTACCTGGTGCTCTATTACCGTTTCAGGTATAAAAGAGCTATGGGTTAATGCTACCCATTGCGTCAGGCCACTGGCGTTTGCCGGGAGGGAGGGCGGCAGGCCGTGATCTGTAAAGTTGGGATGCAGAAATTCGTTCAGCCGGGAGGTGTTACCCTCGTTCCAGATAGTGTGAATGTAGTTGTTGACGAGGTTTTTTTGTTCCTGTATAGTCATAAGGTTGTGTTTTACCATACAAAGGTATACCGCCAGAAATGGCGCCATTGTGTCAAACGTCACAATCCGGGGTACTCCACAAATCTGAAATGCCTATTGTATCCGGCGGCGTATGCGGCTCAATGTTTCCCGGGAGATACCCAGGTAGGAACTCAGTTGGGTAAGAGACACCCGCTGTATCAGTTCGGGGTGATGGGTCAGGACGGATTGGTATCTTTCTTCCGGGGTATTCTTTTTCAGCCAGCTGGTATGTCTTTCCTGTGCAATGACCATATGTTCCAGCCACTGGTGGCCAAATGCAACAATTTCGGACGATAATTCGTACAGGCGTGATAGTTCTTCTTTATGCCATCTCCATAGAACGGTAGCTTCCATTGCCTGGATATGGTAATCGGAGGAAACGCTGTTCCGGAGACTGTTTAGGTTGGTAAAGAAAGTATTTTCGAAGTAAAAACTGGTATTGGTTTCTTTTTGATGATGGTCGTAAAAAGCGCGGCAGGCACCGGTTTCAATGAACCAGATGGAGTGGCAGCGCTGCCCTTCTGATAGCAGATAGTCACCTTTTTTTACTATTTCGCGTTGTGCACTGTTTAAGAACAAAGACATGGCTTCAGCGCTCATTGGCGCAATGTGGGAAAGGGTTTCCGGTAAATTGGAGGGGGTGGATTTCATGTAGCGAAGCGGCTTTTATTTTTGTAAAAATACTCACAATTAGGTATTTGATAGCCCTGAACTTTAACATACCTTTGTTGCAACGAATTGATCTCAATTAACCTTATTATAAAGTCATCCACCTGGATTAAACGGGTAAACTATTTTTCTATCCCCAAAAAAGGGTCTCTTTTTCATGAGGGACCCTTTCTTATTTTTATTACATTTGTTGCAGGAGCACAGTAATCAACCAACATCTTAGAGAAATTCCTATACACGATTTATACCACGTACATGATGGAGCATGCTGCATTTAGAAATGTTGAATCCGGCCTGGATGATAAGCTGACCGCTTTGAAAGCCATTGATAAGGAACTTCCGGTAGTAGTAATAGTAATGAATGTGTTGAAGAATTATGTGGAGTATATGTCGCCCAGGGGCTGTAGGGAATTAGGTGTTACGCTGGAGGAGCTGCGGGAAATGGGCCCCAAATACTTCGATAACTTCTTTAACCCGCACGACGTGGCCGACTACGTACCAAAGGTAGTGGCGATGCTGGATGCGCCGGTAGCCGCTAATATGACGGTTACTTTTTTCCAACAGGTAAGAAGGGCCAATTCGCGGGACTGGGCCTGGCACCTGGGTTCCAGCAGGGTATTTTGCCGGGATGCCCAGGGCATGCCTACGCATGTTATTACCTGCGCTACACCCGTGGATCCGTTGCATCACGTGACCAGTAAGGTGAACCGCCTGCTGGAAGAGAATAATTTCCTGCGCCGTAACCAACATGTTTTCGCGTCGTTGACCCGGCGGGAAAAGGAAATCCTGCGTATGCTGGCTTTGGGCTTCAGTGCGGCAGAAATTGCTGCCAACACGGGTATTTCTGAGAAAACAGCCGTTACACACCGACGCAATATCAAAGCTAAAATCGGGGCACAGTCCAGCTACGATCTGACCAGTTTTGCCCAGGCATTTGATCTTATATAATTGTTAAGTATTATATTATAGGTGCGCTGAAAGTCAGGCCAGATATGGACTGCACCAGTGCCCGAAAAAATAACCTTTCATTTTTCGGGATGTAAACAGAAATGTGTATTTTCATTCTGTATACCATATTTTTTTGCCTGTCTGTTGCGCCTTGCAACGGGCTTGTTAACCAAATTAATTATGTCTTTTAAAGCCGTTCTCAACATTGATGGGGAAGAAATGAACGTCCTCGAATGCAGGTTTTCATTTTCCCAGAACACAGACCATAATGGAAAACCAGCAGCCCGCCCTAAAGGAGGTTCCATTGATTTACTGATAGAGTCTGCCGGAGAAACCAGTTTATTTGACTGGATGATTTCTAATACGCAAACAAAAAATGGCAGTATTACTTTTTTCCGGCGCGATTCCATGTCCCGGTTAAAAGAGCTGAAATTTACAGATGCCTATTGTGTGGCTTATTCAGAATTGTTTAATGCCAACAATGAGCAGCCCCTGCAAATTCAGTTAACCCTGTCATCCAGGGAAGTGAAGTTGAATAACTCAACTTACCAGAACCCCTGGCCGGTATAGTCTTCTTATGATATAAAAAAATAACCTGCATAGGACGCTAATGGCGGTCTATGCAGGTTACATTGTATTAGCAGCGATTTCACTTAATGGGATATCGGTTGCCCGTTTTCATCGAGCATTTCCACTACTGTTTTATTGTCTTTATTTACATAGAGCTTAATCCTTACTTTCCCCTTTGCATCACGGATAAATAGCCCCACCTCATCTTTCGTAGTTTTACCTACAAATAAGCGTTCTGTGCCCAGCATACCCGCATCAGATAACCGTTGTGCTTCTCTCTCAAAGATGGCGTCATTTTTAAGCGCTGTAAGAGAGTCGAAGAATTTAGTTTGCGCCGCCAGTGTGAAGTTGTCTGGCCGGTCCCATAACTTCAATCCGTAAGAACGCTTCAGGTTGTCGCCGCCAATGTTTTGGGAGTATTGCAACTGCATAACCTGGTCATTTTTGTATTGGTCTACGGAGTACACCATGCCGGCAGAAGACTTATCCGCTTCATATACCAGGCCACCGCATTCATCTCCTGCACCATTGAAAAAGATGATGCCCTGGGATCTTTCACGTTTAGGAAAATCTTTTCCCTCCGTCATACCAGGGTGTTGGCGCTCCTTGTTGGAGATCACCATTTTCAGTGTACCATCTTTTTCCACCACATTGATGCGCTCTACATCAATTTCCTGGAACTTTTGACGGGTAATATCGGGTCTGAAAGACATGAACAGAAATAAGGCAAAAATGACGGTTAACGTAAGGGCATAGATTTTCAGGATTCTAACCTCTTTTAATAACTTTTCCATAAGCAACGATTTAAATTTTGTGGATGTAAATATAAATATCCTTTGTTTTTTCTTCTCCGAAAATCGGTACTTTTAGTATATGCTAACATTCGATTTTAACCCATATTCCGAGTTAACTACCTCCCGGTTTCTATTGAGACCGCCTTCGCTATCTGATGCCCCGGAAATAGCGCGTTTACGCTCTGATTCCCGTGTAAATCAGTACCTGGACCGGGCTCCCACTACTACCGTAGCAGCCGCTGAAAAGTTCCTGGAAATGATCCTGGATAATATCCGTTCCTACAAATCCATGTATTGGGTGATCACAGAAAGTAACAGCGAAAAAGTGTTTGGCACCATTTGTTTATGGAACCTCGTACCCGATTTGGATGAAGCGGAAGTAGGCTATGAATTACAATCTGAATTTTTCGGACAAGGCATTATGCGGGAAGTGCTGCCGGCGGTTATCCAGTTTGGGTTTGAGGCGATGAGGTTGACCCGTATTACGGCCTTGCCTGTTGAAGCAAATGAGCGCTCCGTGAAGTTACTGCAACGGTATCATTTTATGTTGGACGATGCGCTCCGGCAGCGACTGGAAGAAGAAGGAGAGCCTATTACCGGGATCGCCTGCTATTTACTCACCAACCCCAACAAATAACGGCAGCTGCTATGATGCAAACTGCCGCTTTAGTTGTGTTTAGTTGTAGGTAGTATGTCGGTTATAGTTTCGAATAAATGGTCCAGTCTCCTGTTCGTGTAGTAGTGATCGTTAGTGTGTGTGCGACGGTATCTATTTTAGTCTGTTTCATAATAGTCCAGTACGCCTCATCATCCTGGTACGCGAGATAAAGGGTGCCACCCTGTTTTTCTGCCTCACTATAAGTATAAACGATATCTATTGGTTTTTGGAAAGCAATACTTGTTGGGAGAATTCTGAAAGCTTTGCCCGGGCTGCCAGGCAGGGTGTTTGAAATGATGCTGATTCCAATGCCTGTTGTTTGACGTAATGCACCTGCCGGAATATCCAGTTGTATATTAAAAAGTCCGTGCCTGTCTCCTTCCGTGCCAATAGTTTTGAAGCTGGAAAGTCCTGCTACTATCCCTATTCCCGCTTTGATGCGCAGTATAGATTCCCCCGGTGAAGGTTCCTGCTTTTTCCGGCAGGCCGTTGTGCTGAGTAAGCAACAAAGCAGGAATAGTATTTTCATCATTAGGGCAGTTCAAATTTAATTTCCACATTCCGCCAGTTGCCGGTATGTGCCAATGCTGTGGATGGCAGAGAATGAAACAATGGTGTAAACAATACTTTGGCGGTACCCAAAGCTTCCCGGGGTTGCAATCCTAAAGAAGGGAAGTTATTGGTTTGTGGCCCGATTGCTTTTATACGCAGTTGTCGTCCATCTTTCAGCTTAGCACTGATTTTATATTGTGCTACCGGGATATTGGTAACAGAGAAACTGGTGTTACCTACTTTTTTGTTGATGACAAATGTTTTGTTTTCTCCGTATAACCCGGCGCCATCGGGAACCAGTTTAATTTCAATTTCTGCGTTCTGTGGTAATTCTCCCGGGCTGTGAAGGATGTCAGTAGGGTCAAATACGGCATAACTCAGGGATAAGGCGCCTCCAAAATAGTTTGCTTCGTCTCTGGGCATCGCCTGCGCCTGTTGGGCGCTTGCAACGCCATAAGACAACAGCACAAAGTTTTCTACTGCGCCCTTTTGATAAGCAAAATTGTCTGCTGAATAATCTGCCGCATACAGCCCTACTGTGGTGATGGTATTGCCGTAGGTAATATTGTATCCTGCGGCGTAGAAATGTATGGCACCGGCAGGTAAGGAGATTTCATAATAGCCCTTTTCATCGGTTTCTGCAGAAGCGCCAGAGTAGAGTCCTCCATCAATAGTTGCTCTTATGCCAATATAAGCCCCTTTAAGCGGCTTTCCGCTCAGGTCTGCCACAAAGCCACGCAATTTCTTCGGTTGTGTTTTCAGGGGAGGGAAAGCAGGCATTCTTGGTATAGTATTGCCCATCACATTTACGTGGTCATCTGTAGCTGAAAGATTAAAGGTAGCCTCGCCGTTTACTACCGGTAATGGAGGTTGTGTACCCCAGGTAATGGACCCTTCACCGGGACCATCGCTTTCTGCCGGCTTGGAGCAGGATGTTAGCATTAATATCGCTAAACATAAAAAGATTGTTTTCATTTTCATTTTGTTTTTTGGTATCGGAATCAAGCGCATTTGTTCCGATTTTTTGGGGTGAACAAATTGATAGTACAATGTTCCGAAATAACGACCAAACTTGCTATAGTACACAGTATTGGACGGATATACATCCTTGTTTTGTAGACGAAATACACATTTATTGCCCCGTTCAGCAGGTATTGTATTCCCAATGCTGTTAGCCCGCGATTTTAACCCATCCGGAATCATTGGAACTCCTTGTATCCCTGTTGCTTGTACCGCATTTTTTTATAGCGCAATATTGTGGTCTGTTACATCGGGCACTAAAAAATAGTTATTAAAATTCCCCCAGGAAAATGAATGAAATTTTTATTTCTGATCATCATCAGATTACTAATAAGGCAACAGGGCAGATTGTCAAATTCCTACCAGCGGGAACAGATACAAAAGGACTGCTGGAAATGGAGACCCGGTACATGCCGTTCTCCGAAGAGCCTCCTGTTCATTATCATCCATACCAGGAAGAGTACTTCCAGGTGCTGGCGGGAGAGTTGACCGTTCGATTAAATGGAGAAGTGAAAATTTACCGGCAGGGCGCCGTAATACATATAAAAAGGGAAGAAAGGCATAGCGTATGGAATTCCGGATTTAAGGAAACAGTTGTGAGCTGGAAGGTAACACCGTCTATGAGTACGGAAAACTTTCTCCGCACCATCACGTGGTTGGCTAATATAGGAGCCACCAATAAAAGTGGCGTTCCAAAACTGCCTGATGCCATTTTTTTATTGATGAAGTACCGGAATGTATTCCGGATGGATCGGCCACCACTGTTGGTTATACGTTTGTTGTACGTGTTTTTTTTACCTCATTTTTTTCTATTTGATTATCATCGAAAATTTAATAACCCCACATTTTAAAAAAAAGTAAGCACAAGTAAACATGAAAACAATTTTATCGATTTGCGGATTATTCCTGTTTTGTTCGTTGGCTACTATTGCACAGATTAGAACATCTACAGGCAAGCCAGTACCTAAGAAGGCAATGAAAACAACTGTAGCAAAGCCTGCTGCGGCGCCGAAAAAAAAGACAGCTACTACCAGTACGGCTGCCCCTGTAGCGGAAAAAAAGGAAACGGCAAACGCCGCTCCCCTTACTTCTACCACCACCGCTACTACCTCCGCAGCGGAAAGTAAACCAGCTGCACCAACGAAGCCAGTGAAGGTGTTGAATACCAAAGCCTTATATTCCACTGCGGTGGGCCTCAAAGCAATGTGGGGTTTTGCTGTAACGGGAAAACACTTTTTCAAAGATCATCATGCCGGAGAAGCTATTTTTAAGTTCAGGGGCTATCATGGCGTAGGCAGTGATATCAACCTGACACTCCTGTACGAATATCATGGAGATATCCCGGTAGAAGGCCTGCGCTGGTACGCCGGTGGTGGCCCCATGATCGGGCATTTTAAACTGAAGAATGTATATGCGGATGCATGGGAAGGATATTACGGGAAGGCGTCTACTACCTATTTTGGATTGTCCGGCGTAATGGGAGCCGAGTATAAGTTTAAAACGATACCCCTGGCCGTTAGTGCCGACTGGCAACCTGCATTCCAGTTCAACAGCGGTTATTACGATAGTGGCTTCACCGCGGAATACGGTGGAGTTGGCGTGAAGTATACCTTTTGACAAATGATGGACCGGCGCTCTTTTGGGCGCCGGAATTTTTAACTGCCTGATATCGATGTTATGAAAGAAACGATTACTAACCCGCTCATCAAAGACCAGGTTACCTTTATTCAAACCAGCCGGCAATCAAATGGCCGCATTACAGAAATGGAAGTGGTACTGAGCCCCGGAGGTGGTACCCCACTGCACTTTCACAAAGATTTTACGGAACAGTTTGTGGTGCTGGACGGCATACTAAGTATTCAACTGGGACGAAAACAAGTGATACACCTGACAGGAGGAATGACCTACACCGTACAGAAAAAGGAAATACACCGGTTTTTTAATGCCACCAATGAGAAAGTAACTTTCAAAACCATTATAGAACCAGGTTCTGTTGGTTTTGAGAATTCGCTGCGTATTCTTTATGGGCTCGCAGGTGATCGCCTGACCAATGAAAAAGGATTACCGCACGACTTGATCAGCATGGCCGTCATTTCTAACATGAGCGGCATGTACCTGCCCGGGATCTTTAAATTATTGACTCCATTGTTTAATATCCTCGCCAATATTGGCTGCAGGAAAGGAGTGGACAAAGCATTGCTCGGGAAATATTGCGTGTGATTAGGTACTTTTCAGCCGCTTGTGACATTCTGTTTTGTAATTTCGACCGATAGGAAGCTCAATGCCTAATACCTCTACGGAGTAGGCATGGTAGCTTTCTATTTTATGGGTAGCTACTATAAAAGACCGGTGTATGCGCATGAATTTTTCTTCCGGCAACAACTCTTCCAGCAAACTGATTTTTTGTTTAGAAATCAACACCTTGTCCTTGAGTACTACTTTGATATAGTCCTTCAGGCTTTCTATCCAGTAAATGTCGTTTACATTTACTTTCACCATCTTCCTTTCTACTCTCAGGTAAAGAAACACGTCACTGGCTTGTTCTGCCGGACGTTCTGCAATACTGATTTTCTGGCTGCTTACTTTGTACAAGGCAAAAACCTTGTCAATGGCTTTGAGGAAGCGATCAAAAGGGATAGGCTTCAGCAGGTAGTCTACTGCATTGAGGTCATAGCCTTCCAGTGCATAGTCCTGGTAGGCAGTAGTGAAAATAATTTTAGGCGGATTTTTCAGGCTCCTGATAAAGTCCGTACCCAATAGTCCCGGCATTTTAATGTCCAGGAAAATGAGGTCAATTTTATGCTGCTGCAGTACCTGGAAAGCCTGGATAGCATTATTGCATTTGGATACCAGGTCTATTTCAGGGAAATTTTCTACGTATTTTTCAATGATCTCAATCGCATGTGGTTCGTCATCCACGATTAAGGTTTTTATTTTCATGGAGTACCAGGTTTTGTTTTAGGTCTATATCAAGAATAACGACAAACATATCTTCCGTATTAAACACCTGCAATTGGTGAGCATGCGGGAAAAGTAGTTCCAGTCGTTTTTTTACATTATTCAATCCGATTTGCCCGCCTGACTTTTTCAGTATATTGGCTGCTTCAGGAGGCTTGCTATTAGATATTTTAAACTTCAGTTTATTCTTTTTAAGGAATAGGTCTATGTTAATCCATACCTCATCAATGGTTTCACTGGTGCCATGTTTGAAAGCATTTTCTATCAGGGGCAGCATCAGCAAAGGCGGGATTCTTTGCATATTCACATCACCGGTGATGCTGAAATTCAGGTCCAACCGTTCCTCATAACGCAGTTTTTCCAATGCTACGTAATGCTGCATGATTTCTATATCACGTTTCAGCAAAACGTTATCAGTATTGCATTCATAGAGCATGTAGCGGAGAATGTCTGACAGGCCTAATACAATGGCCGGCGATTGAGGCGACTGCTGTAAAGTGAGTGAATATAAGTTGTTGAGGGTGTTGAACAGGAAGTGCGGATGTATCTGGCTTTTCAGGGCACTTAATTCTGCCTGCACGGTCAGCTGCCTTTTTTCAATCCACATTTTTATAAACTTCAGTGATATGGCAACCAGGAAAACAAAGTTACTTTGTTCCAGCGCATTAACGATGTAAATAGGATTGGTAAATTGTTGCCAGAAGGTACCATTTAACTTCTTCCATTTAAAGGCGGGATTCTCTTTTACCAGGATGTGATAGAGGTATGGATCGGCAAAGCGTATTTCTATCACCCGGTATACCGCTGCAAAAAACAGGGTACATCCGAACACGCACAATAGCAGCTTTCCATACTGTTTGCGGTAAAGGAATTTAGGAAGTATGCCATAGGCTACCGTATAGAAATATCCGACATGCACCGGCAATAGCATCATGATAATGTTAAAGCCAATACCATAGTTAGGTAAGCCTGTGCCATAGAAAATGGTAAGTACGGTAATTACAACAAGCCAGAAAGTTATATGTATAAAAACTCTTTTATTCATGTGTGCGACAGACTACAGTTACAAAGATAAGCTCTTAGGAGGCTCCTATAAGTTACTGAAGATATACCGTATTGTTTTATCGATTAACAGCAAATTTGGCCGTTTACTATAGCTTTATTCTCATAACAACCATAAAAACTTCGTCTTCGCTGATGATTTTCAGCTGGTGCCGGTTTGGATACAGGAAATGCAGCCGTTTCCGGATATTAAGGAGCCCTATATTACCGAAAGCGGAAGAAGGGGCTTTACTGTTATCTTCCGGCAGTTTGTTATTGGAAATTTTGAAAGTAAATTCATTGTTTCTTGCTTTTGCCGAGATATTGATCCAGCCATCTTCCATCAGTTTACTGATACCATGTTTGAAGGAATTTTCCACTAATGGCAGTATTAACAAAGGCGCCACATTAAATTTGGAAAGGTCGCCGTCTATATCCATGTTTATTTCCAGCTGATTCTGGTATCGTATTTTCTCTAATGATATATAGCGTTGAATCATTTGTATTTCCTTTTCCAGGTTTACTGTAGGCGTATTGCATTCGTAGAGGATGTAACGCAGGATATGCGATAGCTCCAGTACTACAGCGGAAGATTTATCGGATTTACGAAGACTTAACGCATACAGGTTATTGAGGGTGTTGAACAGGAAATGTGGATGGATTTGTGCTTTCAGCAGGTTGAGTGCTATGAGTTTGTTTTTATTCCGGTAGATAAGATAGATAATGAGGCAAACGCTGATCAACGCTATGATGATAATGGATGCCAGCAAAATGAATCTATCTTTCTTTTGCAGTTGCACTTTGTTGTTGCTGATTTGGAGTTGTTGTTCTACCAGGGCTTTTTCTTTCAGCGAGGTTTGGTATTTGATTTCGGTTTCAAGGATAATTTTTTGCGTGCTGCCATTGATGATGGAGTCATTTAGTTGGCTGTATTTTTTCCATAATGCCAGTGCTTCCTCCGGATGGTGAAGTTTTTCATGGATAGATGCTCCCAGCATATACACCTCTTTCAGGTCATTTTTGGGCATCAGGTCCTGTGCGCTGGCAATGGACAGGTCGTAGTATTTTTTTGCGGTATGCGGATCACCGAGGTTATTATAAGAATTGGCAAGGCCATAGTTGGTATAAATTTCAAAATCGGGATCGGGAGCTGACTGCAGAAGATCCGCAGCTTTTTTATAATAATTCATGCCACCCTGGTAATTGGCCGTGCGGTTGCAGATGTCGCCCAGGTTAACGTAGGCATATAATAGCAGGGAATTGTTTTTCAGCTTGCCGGATATGGCGGCTACCTGCAACAGGTGCTGGGTGGCAGTATCATACCGCTCATACAGTACTTCTGCATTGGCCAGGTTTACAATGCTTTTGGCGAGTTGCAGGGAATCCTTTAGCCTGACGGCAATAGCATAGCTTAGTTCTGCATAATAAAGACTATTTTTTTTGTCATGAAGGTCCAGGAAAATGGAAGACAGGTTATTATAAGACCTGCGAAGCCCGGCAGAGTCTTTCAGATTACCCAGTATTTTCAGTGCCTTGATCATGTCTTCCGCAGCGGGTTGTAATTGGCCTAAGCATCGGTGCTGGATAGCAATGTTATTATAGATATGGGCCGTGGAAGAATGATCTTTTAATTGCAGGCTGATGGCGAGCGCCTGTTCGTAGGCTTTCAGCGATTCCTGGTATTGTAAACGCGAGTATAGGTACATGCCATAGCGCTCCAGGTATTGCTGTTTTTGTGAGGGGAGCGCGGCATTAAATTTTTCGCTGGTTTTTTTGAGATACCAGTTGGCGGAATCCAGGTCGTTATTGTCCAGTTTTTCCCGGATACTTAGCAGCCATTTATGAACAAGCAAGGTATCGGAAGCGGTTGTTTGTGCCCATAGTGTGGGCCGCAACAGTAATGCAAATACAAGGATACAGGCTATTCTGATAAAATACATGTTGGCTAAGATAAATGATTCCGATAAAAAAATCAGCTACCAAAGCGGATACTTTTGTAGCTGATTTTGGTACTTATAAAATGCGTACTGCAAATCTTCCAGTGATGCTGGTGATGGTATTAAAGTCCTCCGTGTTTAGCTTGAATGCTCCGGCTGTAAGGACTTTAAATGTTCCGAAACATATTTTTCCATTTGTTCCATCTATCACTAAATTGCCGCCGCTAGTATGGTAGATACGATTCCTATGGGAATCTGGTGTGAAGTAATGGCTTTCGTATTGTGTGGTATCGGGCATAAGCATCTTAAGCGAAAACTCTTTCAATGGTGGCGGTTCGCTTGGATCTTCATTGGGATCAGCCCAGGTCCAGGTACCCGCAAGGCCGGGCCATAGTATGGTAACAAAAGGACGTTTGGCTGAAACACTCTCAACAACATAGTCATCTGTGCCAGGCTTTTGTGTCATTCTACCTGGGAGTTTTAATTCGGGGCCATTGCTTATCCGTAGAAAAATGCCTTCCTCAAAAACGGTGATATGGCAGAACAGTAAGATTTGCGCATCACGTACTTTCAGTTCACAAATTGCGACTGCATGCTCTGTGCCTGCCACACTTGCCGGTGCTATATACACTGCTTTTGAACCTTGTCCTTCTAACACCCCTACCCCTTTGAGTTTCCATTCTTTAATGCGGGAGGCAGACAATTCGTGTCCCTTGCCTATTGGGATCGCTGACGCTACAAGCGGGAGGATTAATTCAGCATCATCTGTAGCCGGTTTTAGGGGTACAAATCTTAAGACCGTAATGCGTCTGTCATCGCTGGTTGGAACAATCGCGTTAATAGGAACAAGACTTAACCATTTCACCAGGCTCCAATCGCTGAAGTGTGTAGTGTTGACCGTTATTTTTTTATGAAGGGTATCGTTTTGTGCATCGGGCAGCATGTACCAGATGTTATCTGTATGTTGATAAGCAATACCGGTGAATAGCGGATTGGCAATTTCATTTGTCTGAGCGGTATAGTCAAAAGTAATTTTCACTGGTTTAGCAAATGTCATGTGCGGCGTGATCCGGAAACCGTCGCCTACCCCTGCTTCCGTGGTATTGGTGATTGGCTGAATGCTAATAGTGGTGGTTTGGGTTAACGCACCAGGCGGAATTTCCACCTTTATCGTGCCGTTGTTGGCGCTGATAGTGCCACCCTGTGCGCCAATAGCTACGGATACCGGGGTGCCTTTAGCAACGCCTATAGTGGTAGCAACCCCTGGTTCGTCAACATCTCCGGGATTCACCGGACCCGGTTTATCTGATGGATTTTTATGGCAGGAGCCCAATAAAAGTAATAGCAGGCATAAGCGCCATATGATGTGGGTAGAATATTTTTTCTTTTTCATACAGGCTGGATTTAACCATACAAAGGTATTTTGACGGCAAGTGAGAGAAATGAGGTGTTGTGCTGAATTTTGTATCTAAGTAGTAATACGGATAAAACACTACATTTGACGACTGAATTTTTGATCTTATGAGATACCCTGTATCAGCAGTGGAAACAATGGATTACCCCGAAGTGGTAGCCGTATGGGAGGCTTCTGTGAGAGCTACCCACGATTTTTTAACCGAAGCAGATATTCAATTCTATAAGCCCCTCATTATGCAGGAATACCTGCAGGTCGTGAACCTGTTTTGCGTGAAGGATGACAACTCCAAAATATCAGGCTTTATTGGCGTGGCAGAACAGAAAGTAGAAATGTTATTCATAGATCCCGCCGCCAGGGGAAAAGGTATTGGCAGCGACTTGATAAAGTATGTAATTAAGCATGAAAACATTAACGCCGTAGACGTAAATGAACAGAACAGTCAGGCGGTAGGATTTTATCAACATATGGGATTTGTTATCACCGGCCGCGCCGCTACAGATGGGATGGGAAAACCATTTCCTATTCTTTTCATGACCTTACAGGAAAAATAGCGAGATGCCCAGGTTGTACCGGGCAGAATACTTATCAAGTTATTCATCTTCTGAAAAATATTCATAATAAAATTAAATAATATTTTATCTTCGTACATGCTTGTACGCTAGATACCAGTACCGGTATTGTTGAAAGTAATTGGACAGTAACAAATAGCTTTCACCCGGATAGAAGAAATGGTAATAGTGTATAGCAGCCAATCCTATACCTGATCAGTAGCATACAAAAAAATACTTCGGAAGAATGTGAATGCCCAATTGTATCCCTTATACACTTATGCCAGGAAGCATGATGGTACTTATTCCCCCGGTGATTGTAACGTTTATCCTGCATGATAAGTTTGTCAGTAGCAACAATAAACAAGTCATACTTAAAACTGGCTGCTTTGGTAGCACCTATAAACATTAAATGAAAACATGAAAAAGCAATTTGTCCTCGCCCTTTCCTCCTTATTCATTACCACATTGGCTGTAGCACAGGAAAAAGCCCTGGTGGGTATTGTACCATTTAAAAATGCTGCCAGCAGTGGTAATAGTCGTGATTACTATGACCGTGATGCCGATAAAGGCAACCGGATTGCCCTGCAAGATGCTGTGGCAGAAGGATTCCTGAACTCAAAAAGATTTTCCCTGGTAGAAAGGGAGAAAATGGATCAGCTGAATTCAGAAAAGAACCTGCAGAAAAGTGAAGACTTTATAGATGGTTCTGTGATTGAACAATCTAAATCACTTGGTGCACAATATGTGGTGTTAGGTAATGTGGCTAAAGCAGGCACCGACAAAAAACAGGGTTACATTCCTTATGTGGGTACTACTACCAGCTATGTAGCGGAAATTTCGTTCAGCATCCGGGTGGTAGATGTAAGTACTGGCGAAATCATTGCCTCCAGCAGCTTTAGCAATTCTGCAAAAGGAAAAAGTGCTTTCGATGATGCGCTGAAAGGTATCCGTCCACAGATTGAAAAATTTGTAAAAGATAACTTCAAAGTGGTGGTGTCCGTTGCTTCTATCGAAGAAAAATCATCCGCAGGAGAGGCCGTTAAAATTCTCATTGCCGGAGGATCCTCTACTGGCGTGAAAGAGAACAATGAGTTTAAAGTATATGAAGAAGTAACAATGGTGGTAGATGGCAAGAAGATGACGAGGAAGAAAGCCATTGGTAAAGTAGTGGTAAGCAAAGTAGAAGATGAAACATTTTCTGTTTGTACAGTAAAAGAAGGCGGCGCCGACATTGCAAAGAAAATAGAAGCGGGTGCAAAAGTTAAATGTGAACTTATAAACGGAATATAATGCGCAAATTTATTACTGCGGTTTCGCTGGCGCTTACTGCTGCTACAGGCTTTGCGCAAACAATACAGACACAGCAAAAAATAATGGTAATTCCTTTTACTAAGGATGGAGAGGATATCAGAACTGTGTTAGACAATGATGTGAACCGGCGTATTGCTATCGCAAAAGTAAAAGAAGGATTAGATGCCAAAGGATTTACTACCGTTGATTTTGTTGGAAAATTGAAAGCGGCGCGTGATAACCAGGTATTTACTTCTGACAACCAAACAGACATCAAATCAAAAATCATTGAATTGGCGGCATGTGATATTTTTATTGTGGCAGAAGTGGATGCACAACAAGACAACCAGGGATCGGGTGTAAACGTCATTCTTACTTCTTACGAAACAGCTACTGGTAACTCACTTGCGAGCAAAGTAGGCAGTTCCGGAAAGTTTTTTACTGCCGACCTGGGAAAACTGACCAACAAGGCGGCGGAGAAATGCATGGACGGATTTGCTGAAGCCATGTTGTTGAAGTTGGCGGATATCGCAAAAAATGGACAGTCAGTGCTGGTAAATTTTTCTTTCGCAGAAAATGCCACCAATAATATGACCTCTAAGGTAAATAACGAGGTGTTGTCTGATGCACTGGAGTTATGGATGTCTGAGCATACAGTGAATGGCAATTATCACATACAAGGCGCTACCAGCCTTAAAATGATATTTGATGATGCCAGGATACCGTTGAAAGATCCCAATAACAACCGGTTTACTGCCAGCAAATTCTCTTTACAACTGATTTCCTATCTTAAGTCATTAGGACTTTCAGCTTCCAGGGACGTGAAAGGAAATACCATTTATATCACTATCAATTAGAAAAATGAAATTATTTTCTTTTAAAGACTGCCTGCTGGTGCTGTTTTCTTTTTTGGGAATGGTAAAGATGGCTGTCGCACAACAAACTGATTTTACACTCGGCGTGGTGCTGCCCGAAGCAACAAACGGACTTTCTCCCGAACAACTACAGAAGCTGTCGAATAAAGTGACGCAAATCATTAATAACTCCGGGGAAGCCATGATGGGGTATACCAATGATTTTGCAGTGTATGCCACGCTGCTGGAGGAAGAAACCGGGATAGTGGAAGGCGGACTGCAAAACCTGACTGTTACCACGGTAGAGTTGTCGCTGGTAATAAAGCAGTATGCAGGGAGTTTGGTATATAATACGTTGTCTAAAAAGCTAAAAGGAAGTGGTAATAATAAAGCATTGGCTATTAGCAATGCTATCAGCCAGATAAAGCCGGCAGATGATAGCTACAAGCAATTTCTTGCCACTGCTAGAACTAAAATTATACAGTACTATACAGCTAATTGCAATAAAATCATTCAGCAGGCTACCACATTGGCCGGGAAGCATGATTACGAGCAATCATTGAGTTTGCTGCAAGCTATCCCATCAACGGTGGGCAGCTGTTATGCTACCGCGCAGGCTAAGTCGCTGGCTATTTACAAAGAAGCGCAGGCGCTTCTTTGCAGCAAAAATATAGCGAGGGCAAAAGCGGCTATTGCCAATAACGATTTTGAGTTGGCAATGACCACATTGGATCAGATTGCACCGGATGCTGCCTGCAATAAGGAAGTGACTGCGCTGATTAAGCAACTGGAAGCAAAGGTAGAGAAGAGAGAACAGCGACAGTATAGTTTACAGGAAAAAAGTATCAATGCGATCCGTGAAATAGGCAAGGCATACTATAGTAGCAGAGCCAGCGCCACCAGGGTTATCGTAAGGTAAATAAATGTGAGCCACTGTCTGATTCAGTTTTCAAAAAAATCGGAAGCAGACAGTGGCTTTTTATAATTGTTGCGCCCTTCGGGGCAGGCGGTTGCCATGAAAATAATAGTAGAATAAACTGCCCCCAAAATACGCCACCACATCCCATACATCACCGGTATACTTTGATGAGTAAAGTGGCAGTAGCCATTCGAAAACAACAGCAGTATATCCGGCAATAAAGAGCAGGTACGGTAACGGATAGGTATATACGTTATTTCGAACAATGTATATGCGGGTAATGGTAAGTGTGATATGCGCCATGGCCGGTATGGCTATGAAGTCGGTCAGGTAGCCATTCAGGATTGGAACAGGCAGCTGCAGGCGTCTGAATCCATGAATCACGATCCACAGCAGGCAGTAAGTAATGAATAGTGGATCAAATAACTTTCTCATGTTATAAAACAAACATAATAGCCCCACCAAGGGTGAGGGTGATCAGCGCAATCATGACTGCGAATAAATAGAATCCACTTTCCTTTAATATTTTTACGGGTACCCCATCTGTTGGTTTGATGGGGAACATGGTACTTCTCAGCCGCTGAAATAAAGACATTTGATCAGCTATTGGATCAGTTGTTTCGTTATTCATTGCCTTGTATTTAGAACAAATGTACTAAATGTTTCTGAAATTAGAACATTTGTTCTAAATTTGAACATGGAAACGAAAGAACGCATCCTGAAAACGGCGCTGGACCTGTACAACCAGCAGGGGATTTATACCATTACCAGCAGGCATATTGCCGCAGAAATGGGTATCAGCGCCGGGAATTTGCATTATCACTTTAAGCATACAGACGAAATCATTCAAACCTTATATAGCCGGTTATCAGCCGATTTTGATGCCATCATGGTAGCGGTGGGGGCTTCAACGGATATTAACCTGGATACGGTACGGAGTTTTGTGAACAGGTCGTTGGAATTGATGTATAAGTATCGTTTTATATTTTTGCATTTTGTGGAGATAGGCATGCGTATTCCCGCTATCAGAAAGGATTATCATGCTTTAACGCAACGGCGGGAAAAGGAGTTCCTGGGCATTTTTGATAAATTTAAAGCGGATGGCATCTTCAGGCCGGATATCCCTGCGGAAGTATTACAATCGCTGGTTACACAGATATTTATTGTGGGAGATTTCTGGCTTTCCAATAATGAGTTAACCGGGAAGCTGAGGGGTAGCAAGGCGATAGCGCATTACAGCCAGGTTTTTGCGGGGATGTTGTATCCTTATTTAACAACAACAGTGCAGCAGGCGATGTATAGCGTCGTAAAGTAATAATGTTAGGTTAGGGTGAGCGTTAATTGTAGCATGCTTGTTACATGCGAAAAATAGAAGAAGGGACAGATTTGCGTCTATCCTTTCTTCTATTAGTGAATATTTTGTGGTGTTAAAAATTAATTATTTCGGAGGGGTTCCATGCGTCCTGTATCTGGACACTGAAACCACTATTCTTTGTATTCCCTGGTGAAGGAGAATACAAACTACCCGTTAGTATGGTTTTAGTATTTTGGGATAGTTGAACATGTATTTCTTTGGTTACAATAACTTTGGTCAGTTTGTCTGGATAAGAAATATTTAAGGTCATATCAGTATCAGTCTGTAATACCAATTCGCTATACACAGATGGGCTTTTTCGTGGTATTGGTAATCTAAATGATGTTGATTTAGATCCATCGTAAAGATTAAAGACAAAACACTCACCTACCACATTTACTGTAATGTTTGAATCTCCTATAGCTGGCGCATCGGTTATATTAACTTCCAGTTGAGACCCCATGCGATTTAAAACCATAGGGAAATTGTTGCTTGATTCATTTGATGAAACCGTTATAGTGCTACTTTTAAAGAAGATATCTGGCCACGCCTTGTCAATGATTGCGTCTGAGCCCTCATAATGAACAGGACGTATCGCTGCCAAAGGGCTGGAACCAAAAATTAAAGAATCAGTACTAGCTGCAATATTTACCTTATACGTGCCCGCAGGTAATGAATCAGTCATGGAACCAAAATTGGGATCTGCCAGCGTTTGATGCTTAAGGGTAATCAGTTCTCCACTAGAATTAAAAATGTAGTAATAAATATCAGAAACCTTGGCGGCAAGCGCTGAATCTCTTGCAAAAGCCGCACTGGTCCTGCCATTAACAAGGGACAACGGCTGTACCTTTTTTATAAATTCGGCTACACTCATTCTGACAGGAAACTTTTCAGCTGCCACAGGGGCTTTAGTAGGGGTATGCTCTTTGCTACAGGCACAAAATAATACGCTTAGCGATATCGCTATCAGCCATTTCATTTTCATAGATAAAAAGTGGTTTAAAGGATTAAAAATTGGATGTTAAAAAATGATAATGAATATAGGTGCACATATATTATACGGGTTACAATACGGGTTAAACAATTCGGCTGTAAATCTACAGTTATTTTATTAACCGCGGAAATTTTCCGGAAATATTTTGAGCTAGTTAAGTGAATAAACAGGAAAGGGCTGACACCGTTAATTAACGGTGGCGCCTATCGTAGAATAATAATAGCCAGGTGTGCCTCCGGAGAACTTTACCGGGCCTTCAATCAATAAAGATTCGTCTGTTGTTTTTATCCGGATTTTCCATTTGTTACTGCTGGGATGGCGGGCTTCCATAAATACGCCTATCCCCTTTTTAAGGGTATCTGTTTTTTGAAAAGTACCTATACCTGAAACATTCCAGCTGGAATTAGCGCCGGTGGTGCCACTACCGTATTTTATTTCATCAAAAGGTATGTCTGTATTGGATTCTAATTCGTATATGATGATGATTTTATCAGGGCTGGTTTGTTGATCTTCTTTCATGCATCCGGTGAAACCAGTCATAAAAATCAGCAGCAGGAGATTTTTTTTCATGTGAGGATATGGTTTTGATACTTGTTTCCTATGTTGATATGTACGTAGAGATGGGGTGGTTAGATTGAGTACATAATCTAAATAAAAAAGGCCTTGGTAACATGCGTTACCAAGGCCTTTTTTATTTAGGTATCCTACTTTATATTAATTACTCCTATGGCTACTCTTGTCTTAGACAAGGCCCTGTCTGTTCTTCCTACCATATACATATCGTTTCCCACAATTGCTCCTAAACGGGGCATGGAAGTGGGAATGTCACTATTGGAGAAAAATACCTTCCTGGTAATTTTTCCGGAAATTTCGTCAATATTTAAAACGAAGCAATCAGATTTGGAGAAACGGAAAATTGGCTTTGCTTTCTGGCCTGCCTGGGTAACAGCAATGTTTTTGCGGTTATCGTTAAACAGTACCTGGATATTTCCATTCGATTGAAGTGCGGCAAAGCCGGAATAATAAGGTCTGCCTCCGTCCATAAAATAAGACGTACTAAATGAAAGCCCGGTTCCGGTAGTACGGGTACCGCCCTGTATTTCTTCACGTTGTTTTTTAGGTATTATTTGCAACCAGCCAATGTTGCCAGATGCATCTACTTTACACATCATCAGGTCGCCAGACAGGTAAACGGAATAGGTAGTTGAGCTCCATTGGCCAGCTGAAGCACCGATACCTCCAACACCGCCAACAGGACCGGGACTATAACTTTGGGTAGTGGTTACGTAATGGTCGTAACGTTCAGCGAGGATAATCAGTCCATTGTCGGCCGTGTAAAAGATTTTCCGAAATTGCATGTACTTCGAAAAACCTTCTCCTTCTGCTTGCATTTTCTTCAGTTCCTCTCTCTTTTTTCTTTCTTCTTTGGTTTCATCTTTGTCAACATCGTCATCATCATCCTGGTCACCAGACAACAGCGAGTTATTGATTTTTTTATCGCTGGTAGATACTACGCTTCCATCAGCCACATTGATTCTTTGCACCAGTAATCCGTCAATTGTTTTGCCTTTTTTTACGTTGCTGTAAAATCCTGCCAGTACGAGATCTTTATTTTTTTCCTGTATCAGTTTGGTGTTGGTGAGCCATTTTCCGTTGATGCCGGTATTGATCTCTGCTTTTTGTTTTCCTTTATCGTTGTAAATACGAATATTGTAGTTGGTGAAGTCGAGAAATTTGTCCTTTTTCTTTTTGCCTTCTTCATATTCGTACATACGTCCTACCAATACCACACTGCGATCGCTGGTATACAACAGATCTTCCAGTTCATATTTCTTACGCTCAAACTCGTTCCTGAGAATAAGTGGTTTGGCGGTAGCTTTCAAATTCTTATCCAGTTCCTGGATCTTGTATTCATTTCTTTCGGTACCTTCTGTGCTGCTTACAATGAGTATTTTTGTGCTATCCACATTGTAGTCAATCTTGAAGTTAACATCATCACTTTTTTCATTCAGTTGGAAAACGGTAGTTTGTTTCCAGTCGCCGGCAAGTTCTCCGGAGCTTTTATCTATTGGTGCGGCATAAAGCGTGAGTGTTTTTTCCCGTTTGCTGTAATCAGATGCAAACAGGAATAACTTCTCCTGGAAAGCAAAGAGTTGTTCAAATTCCTTCCCTTTCAATTCTTTGTTAAAGTCGTTGCGATAAACTTCCGCTAAATTCTTATCTACTTTTACAAGTGTGGCAGATTCTCTGAAGCTGGCACCCACTACAAAGTAGCTTTTCATAGCCAGGTGGCCTTCCTGGAGATAAGCGCCGGTATTGTCTGCAGATATTACTTTCAGGTCGGTACTGCCTTTGCGAAGTCTAAAGTCTTCTCCCCACTGAATAGAAGGGGTTTGTGCCATGGCTGTAAAGCCAAGAATTGCTAAGCACAGGGTTAGGTAAACGCGTTTCATTTAAAACTATTTTTGATATAAGGATTACAAAACTAAAATAATACTATTTTATAAAGATATCTATTTAGATAGATATCTGGCGTGTTTGTTTGCCTCCGATAAAGGTAGCCACTACAATGAAAAGCGCTGATAACATTAGTTATCAGCGCTGAAATATTTGCTATCTAACATGAATACTTTAGCAGGTAATTATTAAAACTCCGCATAAATGCTATCCGCTCTCCAGGTTGATTCTAAATCAACGTTTGCGCCGGATCCGGGAACGTTGAAAAGATAGCCGGATAAGGTAGTTTTTCTGTTAGCCTCCAGGGTAACATTTCGTATATCTTTCCGGGCAACCCCCGCATTGCCTGTATCAATAGCGTATAGAATAGGAGTGATTTTTAACGTGCCTGTGTTTAAAACATATGTTTCAAACTGAAAGTTGGGCTTCCCTTTCGCAGCATCCGGAACGGGGATAGTATAGGGTAAGTAAAAAACTTCGTTTTTCTTGCCATAGCTGATGCCTGTTTCAAAGTGAAAATATGCCGGCAGATAAGATGTTCCCACCACCTGAGAATCAGGGATCATCACCATCTGGATATAACGGATAGTGTATGGCATATTATCTTTGATGTTAATTTTTAATTTAGATACTATTCTCTTCAGGGTGAATTGCTGATTGACTGCGTCGTCAACACTGACTTCTATTTTTTTATAGAATACGTCTGTACCTGGCGGATTAGCTGCGCTGAAACCGTAGTTAAGGTCGTATAATGGTGGTATTGGACTGTTGGGATCATATATCACCGGCGGGCTAAAAACAGAGTCTTTACTGGCAGTAACAGTAATGACATATTTGCCCGCTGGTAGTGTGTCCCGGATTAAGCCAAAGGAGCTGTCCTGGCATTTTTGATAAATGGATCTTACCTTAAGATGCGTATCTGCGTCAAATACACTATACAGAAGATAGTGGATAGATTTAGCCAGTGAGTCAGCAGGTGTCCTTGTCATATTGCGGGCCACTACACTACTTCGGCTTAAATCATCAATATCCTGGGAGAAACCGGTAACACTAAACTGGACGGGAAATTTCTTTGACGTGTCAGGCTTGCCGGGAGGATTTTCAATACTAATGTTTTTACTACAGGCGGTCAAAAGGAGAACGGCCAAAATAATGGCAATGGTGTGTTTCATAAAGATAATTAAGAATGGTTAAAATTGAATCCGGATTAACGTAATAGGTTTTTCAGTTGCACAAGTTAAATTAATTTCCCGGAGCTGTTATAGGATGAACATATGGTGGGGTTGATTGATGTTAATTCAGGATAACTGAATGACAACAAAAAAGCCCTGATAACTTGCGTTACCAGAGCTTTAAAGCTTGCGGAGAAGAAGGGATTCGAACCCTTGATAGGCTTTCACCTATACACACTTTCCAGGCGTGCCAGTTCAACCACTCCTGCACTTCTCCGTGATTATCTTTTCTGAACTAAAATGGAACGGTTGTTTTCCAATTCAGGGTTGCAAAGATAATCCTTTAGTTTATATTTCAAAACTTTTTATTTACTGTCATATAATTTCCAGATTCCTGCTCCAAGAAGCCCGCCCACAATAGGTCCTACAATAAATACCCATAGGTTGCTAAGGGCCTGACCGCCCACAAAGATGGCAGGTCCGATACTACGTGCCGGGTTTACGGATACGCCGGTAACTGGAATACCTACAATGTGGATCATTGTCAGGCATAAACCGATGGCTAACCCTGCAAAAGCGGTATTACCATTGTTTTTGCTGGTGGCTCCATGCACTACCACGAGGAAAATAGTGGTTAAAATGATTTCGGCTACCAGGCCACTGATGAGAGAGTAATGGTCTGGTGATCCCTGTTCTACCCCATTTGCACCCAGGCCATTGGCCGCAAGGGAATAATCAGCCTTGCCCTGGGCTACAAAGTAAAGTAACGCAGAAGCCACAATAGCTCCCAGGATTTGGGCCACAATGTACGCTCCCGCATCTTTACCGGATATTTTACCGGTAGCGGCCAGAGAGATGGTAATGGCCGGATTAAGATGGCAACCGGAAATATGACCTACTGCATAAGCCATGACTACTACCGATAAACCAAATGCAAAAGCAATACCCAGGAATCCCACATGCGTGCCGGCTAACACCGCACTGCCACAACCCATAAATACTAAAACAAAGGTGCCAAAAAATTCTGCAATACATTTCTGTGATAATGAAACCGCCATAGAAAGACAAATTTTGTGGTGAATAGAAATCGGGGAATGTGAAATTGGTGATAACTAAATTTACCTTAAATATTCAAGATAAAAAAAAGCGGGAAGCTCAACTAAAGTGCTTCCCGCTTTGTATAACGTTGAAAAAAGGGTTAGTAAACTTCAATAGGTGTTAACTCTCCACGCAGCGACGTTTCTATCATCTTCTTCGTTTCTGCTGGTGATAACCCCTGCCCCAATACAAACATCAGTTTAGTAACGGCGGCTTCAAAGGTCATGTCATGGCCACTTACAACACCCATTTCCATGAGTTGCTGGCTGGTTTCATATTTTCCCAGTTCAACCGAACCTCCATCACATTGTGTGATATCCACTACTACTACGCCGTTGTCGATTACCTTTTTAATGCTTTCAATAAACCAGGATTGTGTGCTGGTGTTACCGCTACCAAAGGTTTCCATAATGACGCCTTTCAGGCCGGATACGCTCAACGTTGCTTCTACAGCCCGCCTGGTGATGCCTGGAAATAACTTCAGCACCGTAATATTTGTTTCCAGTTCTTTATGCACCTTCAGTGGTTTTACTGGTGGGGGTAAAATGAACTGGTGCTTAAACTTAATATCAATGCCCGCTTCCGCCAGTTGCGGATAATTCATGGTGTAGAATGCCTCGAACTTTTCTGCGTTATATTTTTTAGAGCGATTACCTCTGAACAGGGAGAAGTCGAAGTAAATACATACTTCTGGTACCATGGATACCGTAGTGCCATTATGCCTGCTGCAGGCTATTTCCATGGCAGTGATAATGTTTTCCTTGGCATCCGTACGTATTTTGCCGATAGGTAACTGGGAGCCGGTTAAGATCACCGGTTTCGACAGATTCTCCAACATGAAACTCAGTGCGGAAGCGGTAAAAGCCATGGTATCGGAACCATGCAAAATAACAAATCCATCATACCGGTCGTACCGGTCTTCAATGATACTGGCCAGTTCTACCCATATCTCTGGCTGCATATCTGATGAATCTATGGGAGGATTAAATGCGTACACATAAAAATCGATCCCCATCCGGTATAGTTCCGGTAAATTATTCCGTATCTCGTTGAATCCGATTGGGCGCAGTGCTTTGGTCTTATCATCATAGATCATACCCACAGTACCGCCCGTGTAAATAATCAATATTTTGCTCATTGTGCTAGTAGCCATTGCCTGCAAAGGTATTACCTAAACAGTTAGAGCGTTTTGAATAATTTCCGGGCATTGCTGCTTGTTATATCTGCTACGTCTGCTATTTTTAGATTTTTTATATCTGCCACCTTTTCTCCTGCCAGCGGGAGGTAGGCGCTTTCATTACGTTTTCCCCGGTAAGGTACCGGCGCCAGGTAGGGTGCATCTGTTTCCAGTACAATGTGCGCCAGGTCTATTTCTTCCAAAAGCTTGTCCAGTCCGGATTTTTTAAAGGTGACTACCCCACCGATGCCCAGGTAAAAGCCCAGGTCAATGATTTCCTTTGCCTCTTCCAGCGTACCGGAAAAGCAGTGAAATACGCCACTGAGGCGGCCATCCTGTAATGCTTTTACTTCGTTGATACATTCCCGTGTGGCTTCCCGGCTATGGATAGATACGGGTAACTGGTACTCCCTGGCCAGCAGGAGCTGTTCCTGGAAGGCCTGGTACTGCTGGGTTAACAACGATTTATCCCAGTAAAAATCCAGCCCTATTTCCCCGATTGCTTTGAAGCTGCGTTGTTGTAGCCAGGCTTTCACCAGGTTTAACTGGGAGGTAACGTCTTCTTTTACATAACAGGGATGTATCCCCATCATGGCATAAATATGTTCCGGATGCCGGGCTTCCAGTGCCAGCATACCTGCTATGGAGTCTTCATCAATATTGGGCAAAAACAGCTGGGTTACCCCTGCGGCGATGGCGCGCGCTACCATGTCTTCCCGGTCAGCCTCAAATTCCTCTGAATACAGGTGGGTATGGGTGTCTATCCAGTGCATAATAATTTATTTATTGAATTTGTAATTTCTTTAATATTTAAAGGATATCTTTATATCGCAAAGGTAAAGACCGAAAAACCTAATTGCTAATAAAACCTAAACTATGAAAAGCTATTTCAGTACAAATCGTGTGCTGGCGTGGACCATCACCGGTGTGGCCGTAGCCACTATTTTCTTTGCATGCAAGAAAGAAGTAACCACAGACACTGCCCCCAACAACGAATCCGACAACAAAACCATGGGAGCGGTACAACATGAGGCCGCCGCAAGCGCCATGTACAATGATTGGTTTGAAACAGCCACCACTGTAGGCATTTCCCAGGGGATGAATGGCCGTCAGGCTACCCCAGGTACTACTACCGCGGATGCTCCTTCCTGCCCATCTGCAGAACTGTTGGATGCTACCGGTAATACCTGGCCTAAACGGGTGGTGATCAATTTTGGAGCATCCTGCCTTAGCAGGGACGGTGTTTATCGCAGCGGTACGCTGAGAGTCATTTTTTCCGGTCCGCTCTTTAAACCAGCTTCTACTATCGTCATTGAGTCATCTGACTACAAAGTTAACGGCAAAGCAGTGGCCGGTCGTTTCGTTATCAGCAATGCCAGCTATAGTGCTGCTACTGGTATCCAGTACACCGCGGAATTAACCAATGGTAAAGTAACCCTGAACGATTCCACCGTGGTGAACTATGCTTATAAAAAGACGGTGAAGCAAATAGCTGGTTTTGACCTCACCACTCCTTTCCTGAACCCCTCTGACGATGTGTACAGTATTGATGGTACTGCCTCACTCAGCTATGAGAAAGGCCCGGTAACAGGTGTTACTGCTACCTTTACCACAGTAGAATCACTGATAAAAATGTGGAACTGCCAGTATATTTCCAAGGGTAAACTGAAGGTGGATTTCAATAATATCACCGGTGTAATTAACTATGGAGATGGGGTATGCGATAACCTGGCTACTATTACGGTAGGCGATAAAGCAAAAGAAATTAAACTGTAATCATTACTTTATATAAAAAGAAGAAGGGCCGATACCAACCGTATCGGCCCTTCTTCTTTTATACGATAGCTGCCAGCTCGTATTTTTGTTTCCTGCAATACTCCAGCACACGTGGGAGCGCGTATTCCAGCCGGTCCCAGGCTTTGGCACTGTCGTGAAATACCACGATAGACCCCGGCTGTAATTTAAATACTACATTTTGCACACAGGCTTCTCCATTCAGGTCTGTATCAAAATCGCCACTCAGCAAATCCCACATTATAATTTTAGCCCCTGGCAGCTTGTTCTTTATTTGCCGGATCTGGAAAGGGGTAATCCGGCCATAAGGAGGTCTGAACAAAGGAGACGCAATATATTGAGAAGCTTCCAACACATTTTCTATATACTCCTGGGTACTGGTTTTCCATCCATTGAGATGATTATGGGTATGATTACCAGTTGCATGGCCCGCTTCCAGGATCTGTTGATAAATAGCCGGATATTCCAATACATTTTTACCGATACAAAAAAAAGTGGCCTTCGCATCATATTTAGCCAGTTGTTCCAGCACAAAAGGCGTAGCCTTTGGATGGGGGCCGTCATCAAAAGTGAGGTATACTTTGTTGCCGGCCGGCGACATATTCCAGACACAACTACTATACAGGGCTTTCAGGATCCCGGGTGTTTTAGTAAGATAGAACATAGCGTATATGATGCTTGATAATGCAATATACTCAATGTGTGAAAGCGATAAGACGTATTAAAAAATTTTAATTTACTGCATATCCCTGGTATTCACACCTGATAGCTAAACACTAAATCCTTATCTTTGCCGCCTATGGAACACAAAAAAGTAAGAGTGCGTTTTGCGCCCAGTCCTACTGGTGGCCTACATCTTGGAGGTGTACGCACTGTATTGTTCAACTATTTATTTGCCAAACAGCACAAAGGCGATTTTGTGCTGCGTATTGAAGATACCGACCAAACCCGCTTTGTAGCCGGCGCGGAAGAATACATCAGCGAATGTTTGAGCTGGTGCGGCCTTACGCCGGACGAAAGCCCTGCAGTAGGTGGTCCGTATGGTCCTTATCGCCAGAGTGAGCGTAAACCGTTATACCGCCAGTATGCTGAGCAACTGGTAGCATCCGGTCATGCTTACTATGCATTCGATACCCCTGAGGAACTGGACAATATGCGCCAAACGCTGAAAACGCCGGAAAATCCTTCTCCACAATACAATCATGTGGTAAGGGAAAAAATGCGTAACTCCCTCACCCTGCCGGATGCAGAAGTACAGGAGCTGCTGACAAAAAACACCCCGCACGTCATCCGTATTAATATGCCTGCAAATGAAGAGCTCACCTTTACCGACATGGTTCGGGGCGAGGTAACTTTTCATACCTCACAGGTAGATGATAAAGTATTGCTGAAAGCAGACGGTATGCCTACTTACCACCTCGCCGTGGTAGTAGATGATTACCTGATGAAAATCACCCACGCCTTCCGTGGAGAAGAATGGTTGCCATCCGCACCCGTTCACCTCCTCCTCTGGAAATACCTGGGCTGGCAGGCTGATATGCCGCAATGGGCGCATCTGCCACTGATCCTGAAACCCGATGGTAATGGTAAACTCAGCAAACGCGACGGAGATCGTTTAGGCTTCCCCGTATATGCCATGAACTGGACAGATCCAGCGACTGGCGACCTCACTAAAGGTTTCCGTGAAAGAGGCTTCCTGCCGGAAGCTTTCATCAACATGCTGGCTATGCTGGGCTGGAATGACGGCACCGAACAGGAAATATTCTCCCTGGAAGAACTGATTCAGAAGTTCTCTATGGAGCGTGTACACAAAGCAGGCGCTAAATTCGATTACGAAAAAGCCAAATGGTTTAACCACCAGTATATTCATCATAAAGACAATGAAACCCTCGCCACCCTTTTCCTGCCGGTCCTGGCGGAAAAAGGCATCAGCGCAGATCCTGCTTATGTAGCTACTGTAGCAGGACTGGTAAAGGAGCGTTGCTACTTCGTGAATGAAATATGGGACCATGGTTTCTTTTTCTTCCAGGGGCCTGAAAGCTATGATGAAGCTGCCGTGAAACCAAAGTGGAATGCAGATAAAGAAGCGTTCTTCACGGCCTGGTCTGCTCAGTTGGAATCCCTCGCTACTGCTACCGCGGCGGATCTGGAAGCTGCTTTCAAAGCATTGGCGGCTGAAAAGAACCTGAAAATGGGAGATGTGCAACTGCCTTTTCGTATCATGCTGACGGGCGGTAAATTCGGACCTCCGGTATTTGATATCGTGGCTACACTGGGTATTGCGGAAACACGCAACAGAATAGCAAAAGGGGTGGACGCGTTTAAGTAGAATTGTTAATTGTTATATAGATAAAGGCTAGGCGATGAGAATCGTTTAGCCTTTGTTGTTTTTCCATGTTTTTAGAGGTTCGTTGGCGCTGATTAAATCAAAGTCGCTGTCATTGTGTACCAGTTCCAGATCAAAACGTATAGCATAGTAAGCAATTAGACAATCATTACTTTTACGAATGGTGACACCTTTTTTGCGAAGTCTTCGAAACAATGAGCTTGCTCCAATCGCCCCTGTCATGTGGGGTAATTCTAATCTTGTATGCCACCGCAGAACCTCTACAATCTTTTTATGTTGGTTATCTTCTCTTACCCCTTGTAGAAATTCCTGGAGAATAACAGGAACAAGCGGGATCTCGAACTTATGTTCGAGATAATACTTTAAGAGTGTTGTTTGTGGGGTATTCTTTCTGTTGATAAAGTCAACCCAAACTGACGTGTCAAAGATAAGTGGTGGGTTCATGCTCCTCTCATTTCATTTAAGTCGCCATCCCAATGAATTTTTCCTTTGAGGTTCAATAGTTGTCTGTTTTTAACTCCGACAATATACTCCCTTAAAGCCTTGTTGAGTACTTCCTCATAAGTCTTTCCCTTATTAAGTTTCATTGCTTCTTTGATCAACTCAGGGTCTAAATTCGCAATAGTTGCCTGAGGGATATTAGGTCTTACTTTTGCCATAAAGAATGGTTTTATTACAAATAAAATTACAAATATTATACACACCAAACGTTCGATAATACTGTTAGCCCTTGATCTAATTTTGACGAAAATCAATTTCGTTTTTACAAAATGAAATGCACGGAATCATAGACTCCGTGCATCATCTAAATAGTCATCCCAAAAAGTAATTTCCCCAGGTAATGCTAAGAATTTTTTTTGACTGATACCCATAATAAGCTTTTCCAGCGCCATATTTACCACTTGTTTCCTTGTCTTCGCTTTGCTAAGGCGCATAGCTTCTTTTATAAGCCTGTTGTTTAAATCGATAGTTGTGTTTGCCATAAAAAATATTTTAAACACTACCTCTATACACAAAAGAAAGCCGGACAGTAACTGCCCGGCTTTCACTTATTTAAATAAAAACTTACTTTCCTTTTGCGCTTTCTTTCGCCCATGCATCCTTCAGTGTTACCGTTCTGTTGAACACCACTTTCTCCGGCGTACTATCCGGATCAACGGAGAAGTATCCTTTACGCAGGAACTGGAAACGTTCGCCTGGTTTGGCTTGTAGCAGACCTGGCTCTACGTATGCTTTTTCGATCACTTGTAAGGAGTCCGGATTAATCAGCGATTTGAAATCTCCTTCTTCGGCAGCAGGATTTTCTGCGGTGAATAAACGATCGTAGATACGTACTTCGGCAGTAGCCGCATGTGCAGCGCTTACCCAGTGTATGGTACCTTTAACGGTTAAGCCGCTCTGATCGCCGCCACTTTTGCTTTCCGGTAAGTAGGCAGCGTAGATGGTGGTGATGTTACCATCTGCATCTTTATCGCAGCTTTCTCCTTTGATGATATAAGCGTTTTTCAGGCGTACCATGTTACCGGGGCCCAAACGGAAGAATTTCTTAGGAGGATTTTCCATGAAGTCTTCCCGCTCAATATACAGGGTGTTGCTGAAGTGCAGGGTACGGGAGCCGCCGTTTTCGTCTTCCGGGTTGTTGTCGGCGGTCAGTTCTTCCACTTGTCCTTCCGGGTAGTTGGTGATCACCAGTTTAACGGGATCCAATACGGCCATTACGCGGTTGGCAGTTCTGTTCAGCTCTTCGCGGATGCAGAATTCCAGCAGTCCCAGTTCGATCAGGTTGTCGCGTTTCTGTACACCTACGCGTTCGCAGAGCATACGGATGCTGGCGGCGGTATAACCACGGCGGCGTAAGCCGCTGATAGTAGGCATCCGGGGATCATCCCAGCCGCGTACATGACCTTCTTCCACCAGTTGTTTTAGTTTTCGTTTACTCATCACCGTGTAAGTGAGGTTTAAACGGGCAAACTCGTATTGGTGGCTGGGGAAGATATCCAGCTCCTTGATAAACCAATCGTACAGCGGACGGTGAGGAATAAATTCCAGTGTACAAATGGAATGGGTAATATTTTCAATGCTATCACTTTGTCCGTGGGCGAAGTCGTACATGGGGTAAATACACCATTTATCGCCGGTGCGGTGGTGATGCGCATGTTTGATGCGGTACATCAGGGGGTCGCGCATATGCATGTTAGGTGCGGCCAGGTCGCCTTTGGCGCGGAGTGTTTTTTCTCCGTCCCTGAACTCACCGGCACGCATACGGGCAAACAGATCCAGGTTTTCCTCCACGGAGCGGCTTCTGGCAGGTGTAGGCGTACCTGGGGTAGTAGGCGTTCCTTTTGCGGCAGCAATTTGCTCGGCAGTGGCGTCTTCTACATAAGCCAGTCCTTTTTCGATCAGCTTTACGGCAAAAGCGTAGAGCTGCTCAAAGTAATCGGAGGCATACAGTTCTTTTTCCCACTCAAATCCGAGCCAGCGGATGTCTTCCTTGATGGAGTCCACATATTCTGTATCTTCTGTTACAGGATTGGTATCATCAAAGCGAAGATTGGTTTTTCCGTTGTATTTCTGGGCCAGACCAAAGTTCAGGACGATGGATTTGGCATGCCCGATATGCAGGTAGCCATTCGGTTCCGGCGGGAAACGTGTCAGTACCCGACCATCATTAACGCCGTTCGCTATGTCTTCTTCAACAATTTGTTCTATAAAGTTGAGAGATCTTTCTTCGCTCATAGTGCTTTTTATCTTGGAGGACAAATGTACGAAAAAGCAGAAAGCAGAAAGCAGAAGTGCTAAAGCACCTGTAAACAAAGACAAAATCCGCTCTGGTCATTCGTTTTAATGGCTTTTTGCTTTCTGCTTTCGGCTTTTTCGTACATTTACTTCCTTAATATGATAATTGGTATGGTCAACCCGTTAAATCGTCCGGTTCGCGTTTTGGTAGCTAAAGTGGGCCTTGATGGCCATGATCGTGGGGCAAAAGTAATTGCGGCAGCGCTGCGGGATGCTGGTATGGAAGTAATATATACCGGCCTCCGTCAAACCCCCGAAATGGTAGTAAATGCCGCACTGCAGGAAGATGTGGACGCTATTGGTGTGAGTATCCTCTCCGGAGCTCATATGACCGTATTCCCTAAAATAATTGCCCAGATGAAGGAAAAAGGGATGAATGACGTGCTGCTAACCGGCGGCGGTATTATTCCTGACGCCGATATGGAAGCCCTCCAGGAAATGGGGGTGGGTAAATTGTTCCCTCCGGGTACCAACACCAAAGATATTTCCGAGTATATCACACACTGGGTGGCCACTCACAGAAATTTTTAAAAATTTTCTGCCGTCGCCGTAACATTTCTTTAACCGGGTCGTCTTTAGGTGAAATAGTCCACCAAGTCTAAAAAACCACAACACCCGTTTTTATGAAATGTACGTTACGCCCGTTATTCCTGGTACTGTTGCTGATTAGTTGTAGTGTTTTTGCTTTTGCACAGGATAAGAAAGATTCGGCCAGCACCGCTGCCGCTGATACTACCGTAGAGAAATCCGTGGAGAGAGGTACTACCTTCTCCATTATTTTTGGTAAATATCCCAAGCACCGGCAAGGGATATACGTAACCCGTGGAGGAGAAGGCGCCCTGCTGTCTTTTGCCAACATGACAAACAATGGGGAGCATATGCGTAATATTCCACGCTTTACCCTGTTTTTCAACATCGGTACCAACTTTAATAAGGATGTAACCCGGCACCTGGGCTTCTTTACCGGCCTCAATCTCAAAAATATCGGGTTGATTTCCAAGCCATACGACTCCCTTAAGCTGAAACAACGGGTATATACAATCGGTATACCGCTGGGTTTCAAAATCGGTGACCTGTCCGGTGGCAGCTTCTTTTTCTTTGCCGGTGGCGAAATTGACCTGGCCATCAACTACAAGGAAAAACAATTTATAGATGGGAAAAAGGAGCATAAGTTCAATGAATGGTTCAGTGACCGTACGCCCCTGTTAATGCCCTCCCTGTTTGCCGGATTCCGTGTGCATCCTGGTTTTGGGCTGAAAGTGCAGTATTATCCGCAGAACTTCTTTAACCAGGACTTTAAAACAACCGTGAAAGGAAACACCGTTTATCCCAATAAGAACCTGGAAGCTAACCTGGTGTTTGTTACGCTCAGTTATAATTTTAACGGTATCAACTATTTCAAGGTGAAGAAGAAAAGACATTACATGAGGATGAAAAGCGGGAAAACAGAGTTTGAAGTGAATTATTAAGATAGCGCGACTTTAGTATAATCCAGCCGGTACCCCGCATAGCGGAGTGTCGGCTTTTTTGTGTTTAACGCCCTGTTGCCGGCCTGATTCGTTAGGTTATTGAATATTGCTTAATATTGATAAACTAAAAATACAGCTCATGTATCAGACGTTAAGCACACAACTGGATAATAATATTCTGACGATTACGATCAACCGCCCGGAAAAAATGAATGCGCTCAATCAGCAGGTGCTGGCCGAATTGGCACTGGTGGTAGACGAAATTTATGGTAACCGGGAAATCAAAGGAGCCATTATTACCGGCTCAGGAGAAAAGGCTTTTGTAGCAGGTGCAGATATCAGTGAGTTTCTAACTTTATCAGATAAGCAGGGCGAAGAACTGGCTAAAAGAGGCCATGTTATTTTTAAACGTATAGAAAGTTGCGGGAAGCCTATCATTGCAGCCGTAAACGGTTTTGCCCTCGGCGGCGGTTGCGAACTGGCCATGGCCTGTCATTTCCGCATTGCCAGCGAAAATGCCAAATTCGGTCAGCCGGAAGTGAACCTGGGCCTCATTCCTGGATATGGTGGTACCCAGCGCCTGACCCAGCTGATAGGAAAAGGCAAAGCCATGGAACTGATGATGACCGGCGACATGATTACCGCTGCAGAAGCACAGGCCTGGGGACTCGTGAACCACGTGGTAAAATTGGAGGAATTGCTCCCCAAAGCGCTATCCATCTTACGAAAAATACAAACCAAAGCCCCGCTGGCCATTGCCCGCGTTATTAAATGCGCTAACGCCGCACTGGATAAAGACCAGGATGGCTTTGAACTGGAACTGAAGGAATTCGGCGCCTGCTTTGCCACCAAAGACCTGGAAGAAGGTGCGGCTGCCTTCATACAGAAAAGACAACCGAATTTTAAGGGTGAATAAGAAAGAATTACGAATTACGGATTTGTGGGTAGATGGTAAACGCGAATTACAACATTTGCTAATATCTACCCACAAATCCGTAATCCGTAATTCGTAATTCTTTACTTTTGTACCCATTATTATAAAACGTTTAAGTCATGGAATTCAGAATAGAGAAAGATACAATGGGCGAGGTGAAAGTGCCTGTAAATGCCTATTATGGCGCTCAAACACAGCGCTCCATTGAAAATTTCAAGATTGCGCAGGATATCAACAAAATGCCGAAAGAAATTATCAAGGCATTTGCTTACCTGAAGAAAGCCGCTGCTATCACCAACGTGGAAGCGGGCGTGCTGCCGAAAGAAAAAAGTGATCTGATTGGTCAGGTATGCGATGAAATCCTGGAAGGTAAACTGGACGACCAGTTTCCGCTGGTAGTTTGGCAAACCGGTTCCGGTACTCAGTCCAATATGAACGTAAACGAAGTGGTAGCTTACCGCGCACACGTGCTGCACGGCGGTCAACTCACCGACAAGGATAAATTCGTTCACCCCAATGATGATGTGAACAAATCACAATCCTCTAACGATACCTTCCCTACTGCGATGCACATCGCCGCTTACAAAATGCTGTTGGAAGTAACCATTCCCGGTATTCAAAAGCTGCGCGACACCCTCGCGAAAAAAGCAGAAGCCTTTAAGCATGTGGTAAAAATTGGTCGTACCCACTTTATGGATGCTACCCCGCTTACCCTCGGTCAGGAAATCAGTGGGTATGTAGCACAACTGACGCATGGTTTAAAAGCCATCAACAACTCCCTGCCACACCTGAGCGAACTGGCATTGGGTGGTACTGCTGTTGGTACCGGTATCAATACACCGAAAGGATACTCTGAAAATGTAGCTAAAAATATTGCACAGTTAACAGGATTACCTTTTATCACAGCTGAAAATAAATTTGAAGCACTGGCAGCCCACGATGCTATCGTAGAAGCACATGGCGCACTGAAAACCGTAGCAGTAAGTTTAATGAAGATAGCCAACGATATCCGCATGCTGAGCTCCGGCCCACGCGCAGGTATCGGTGAAATTCATATCCCTGATAATGAGCCGGGTTCTTCTATTATGCCAGGTAAAGTGAACCCAACACAGTGTGAAGCACTCACCATGATTGCTGCACAGGTAATGGGTAACGACGTGGCCATCAGCATCGGCGGCGCTAACGGTCACTTCGAACTGAACGTGTTTAAACCGGTGATGATCTTCAACTTCCTGCACTCCGCCCGCCTCATCGGCGATGGTTGCGTAAGCTTCAATGATAAATGTGCAGAAGGTATTGAGCCTATCGAAGCCAATATCAAAAAACACGTGGAAAATTCCCTGATGCTGGTAACAGCGCTGAATACCAAAATTGGGTATTACAAAGCGGCTGAAATTGCGCAGAAAGCCCATAAAGAAGGCACCACCCTCAAAGAAATGGCAGTGAAACTGGGTTATGTAACCCCTGCTGAATTTGATGAATGGGTAGTACCTGCACACATGGTAGGGGAAATAAAATAGCTATTAGCCATTAGCTTTTAGCCTTTAGCAAAAATGCAGCGGAGAACATGTTACATGTTTATCTCCGCTGCATTTTTGCTAAAGGCTAAAAGCTAATGGCTAATAGCTTACTTGATCTTCTTAAACACATTATCATACGTTATCGTCAAGTAGTACAATCCGCCGATAGTAGGACCGCCTACATACTGGAAGTATTTACTGTTCAGCACATTGGAAGCACCCAGTTTAAAGGAGGTATTGATTTTAGGCACGCGATAAGTAATTTGTGCATCCACGGTACTGTACGCAGGCACGTCGCCGTTACCGAAAAGATTCTGCCAGTAAAAGGTATTCTGCCAGTGCCATACCACGTTAAAGCCTACATTTTTGACTACGTTGCGGTTACCCACGCTCACATTGGTGAACCAATCCGGTGTATTAAAGCCGGGAATCAGTGCATCATCTTTGGTTTTATCCTGCGCCAGTTTATTATAGTTGGCGTTACCGCTGATTGTATATCCTTTGTAGATATCATAGGTAACGGCCAGCGCTAAACCGTAGTTGTTAACGGTAGATTTACTGTTTGTCCATACGCGGTAGCGGTCTTGCTGCGCCTTGTCCAGCATCTGATTCAGCACGCTTTGATCAGGGCTGTTCACGTTACCGGTTTTAGGTACTACTGCTTCTATTTGTCCAATGAAATGTTTGTAGGAGCTATAGTATGCATCCAGGTCGATAAACAGTTTGTTTTCGAGCAGTACGGCTTTATAGCCGGCTTCAAAGGAAGTGATTTGTTCCGGAACAATAGGATCCAGGTTCGCTACTTTCAGGATGCCGGCGTTTTTAGCGGCAGCAGCATCTTTGGAGATATGTTCCGCATTGATAGTTTTATTCACCGCTACCCCGAACGCATCTACTGTGCTGGTGAGGAAGGAGTTTTTGAAGTAACCCAGTCCTTGTTCAATGAAGGCCAAACCACCTACACGTCTTACCTGGCCGTTGTTTACGAAGGAATAAGCTTCAAACAGTGAGGGGAAACGGAACCCATTCTGCCAGGAGATGCGGAAGTTATGTTTGTCTTTGATGCTGTATACGGCTGCAATACGTGGGTTTACTTTTCCATCGAATTGCTCGTTTTTATCATAGCGCAGGGAGCCGGTAAGTTTCAGGGCGTCATTGAAGAATGTTTTGCTGATTTGTGCGAAGCCGCCGTATTTGCCGTACCAGATGTGTTTTCCGCCAGGTGTGTTGCGTTTGTCTGCAGGGCGGGAGAAGTCTACGAAGTTGTTTCCATCGGGAATGATTTCGTAGGTGCGGTAATCGGCGCCCACCAGTACATCGGCGAAATGGATGTATTTGCGCAGGTTCCAGGTGCCTTCTGTATGATAGAAGCGACTTTTTTGCAGGAGGGCTGCACCACCGCTGGTATTGTTAGGATCTTTGGAAGTAGGGTAAATATCCCAGTCATTGATACTTTTGATTTTAGCTACCTGTGCATCAAAGGCGGGTGTGCCGGGTGTCCATCTGCCGGCGTCGGCAAAGGAGCGGGCAGCCTGGTGAGCGGCTACCAGGTCAGCACCTCCGGTGAGTGCATTATTCAGGCCGGTAGTATAATCAGCCAGCCATTTTTTATCCGGCTTGAAAGATTTTTCCAGGTTATCCGCCAGCGGGTTCATGTTGTAAGAGTTACCGGTATTTTCAATAGAGATATAGGATCTCACGGTGAAGTCCGGGTGTGTCAGTTCCAGTTTGGCATTTTGCACGGTAACGCCGCGTAAGCCAATACGGTTACCGCGTTGGAAGAAGCCATCCATTTCGCCATAGCGATAGGAAGCAGATAATTCCAGTTTGCGGGGTAAACGGAAGTTGAGGGAGATATCCGCTTTTTTATTTTTTACGGTGTAATCGCCTACGAGGTCTTTTTCCCAGTAGCCGGTGCGGTGTACGGTGTAAGCGCGTCCGTCTTTGTCAATTACTTGTAGGTTGGAGTTATCCCCATATTTATTCCAGCCGTCGTTGGCGATGTTGTTAGGACCACTCAACTGTGGAAAGTCGGGGTTGGCTTTGGATTGCGGGGAAAAATCGCTGTGGTTGTCGGCATACCAGTCGGTACCCTGCATGTAGCTGAAGTTAATTTTCCAGGCAAACCAGGGCGAATACGCCTGTGCATAGCGTACAGCCGTTTCCGTGAGTAATTTGGAGCCGCCGTCGTCGCCTACATGGTTTACAGCTACCTTCTGGTATACACTTACGCCCTGGTATTGGAAGGGGTTTTTAGTGATGAGGTTGGACATACCATTGATAGCGTTCATGCCATACAGTGCGGAAGAGGCGCCGGGCGTTACTTCTACGGTAGAAATATCCAGCTCCGTAGGGCCGATAGCGTTACCCAGTGGTACGCCAAGGGTAGCGGCCTGGTTGTCCACGCCATCCACCAGCTGCATGAAGCGGAAGTTATTGGGTACGTTGAAACCGCGGGTATTGAATACTTTGAAGGTAAGGCCGGCAGTAGTCATTTGAACCCCTTTGAGGTTACCCAATGCATCATAGAAAGTAGAGGACGGGGTTTCTTTCAGGGCCCTGATATCCAGTTTTTCGATGGCTACCGGTGAGCGGAGTATCTTTTCCTGCTGCCGGGAAGCAGATACCACCACTTCATTTACGAGCAATGATTGGGTGAATAACTGTATGGCCAGTTTGCTGGTACTGCTTTTCACTTCAAATTCCTGTGGCTGATAGCCGATGAGGCGGAATACCAGTTTCAGGGGGAATTTGGCGTTGGTGGTTACTTCAAAATGGCCTTGTGCATCTGTTTGTGAGCCAAAAGAAGTGCCTTTAATTTGTACAGAAGCGCCGGGAAGGGCGTTCCCGTGGTCGTCTGTAATGTTTCCCTGGATTACATAGGAACCATTGAGTTGGGCCTGTACTAGTACCGGACTGAATACCAATATCGCAAAAAGGTATTTTGCCAGTATAGGTAAGAACTTTTGCATAGTGTTGTTAACATTATAAGATCCTGGAATGATAAAATTTGATAAGGGGGATGTGTAAACCGTTGTCGTGCCTCAACATCGGTTAATAATAAGTTGTTTTGTAAATGCTATTATCATATAGTCTATAGAATTAGTAGACAAATGTAGTCCGGATATTTTTTATTTCAAAGCAAATGCAGGTATTTGTTGGAAAATTGCAGTAGTACGACTGCCAAACAGGCCGCAGGACGGCCATTAACACATTGGGAATGAGGGATTACGCGAGTTTTTTTGTCTTTTTCAGGATTATACTGATTATACTGATTTTTTGTAACCTGGGCTCTTGTAACCTTTCTAATCCTATATAATCAAAGTAGAAAATCAGTATAATCAGTATAATCCTGAAAAAGACAAAAACTCGCAAATAAAGAAAGCGTTCACCACTGGCGAACGCTTCTCCCTATAAATATTTAATTTTTTTTATACTACATGGTCTTTTGCCACTGGCTGTTCTATTTCTTTAGGCTGCATATGTTTGCCGAAAAAACGTTTCTGGAACAGCAGAATAGCTACTACACCCGTTGAAATAGCCGCATCCGCTACGTTGAATACCGGGCGGAAAAACACAAAGTAATCGCCTCCTTTGAATGGTACCCAGTTGGGCAAATAGCCTTCATAGATGGGGAAATACAGCATATCTACTACCCTGCCGTGTAAGAAACTGCCATAGCCGCCTCCTGCAGGGAGGAACTTAGCTACGTCATAACCTACGCTATCATTGAAGATCAGGCCATAGAACATACTGTCGATCAAGTTACCGGCAGCACCAGCCAGGATCAGTGAACCACAGATCAGCAGCCCCGTACTGTACTTTTCTTTGATCAGCTTCTTCATGTACACAAAGCCTACTACTACCGCCACCAGGCGGAACATGGTAAGCAGAATTTTACCAAAGTCGCCTCCAAACTTAAGCCCATAGGCCATTCCTTCATTCTCAATAAAGTGGATACGGAACCAGTTAGGGAAGATCACAAACTCCTGTTGCATGAACATATGCGTTTTGATCCAAAACTTCAGGGTCTGGTCAATAACCAGGATCAGGATAACGATAAATACTACGTGACGATATTTCAACTGATATTAAAATTTTATCAAAAATAATAGTTTATTTCAAAGTCGAAGCCTGCAATATCATTATTCCTGGAAATATACCCTTTTTACCCGCTGTGAAATTCCTGTTAATATTTCGTAAGGAATGGTGTCCGCCCAGGCTGATAAGTCCTGTACTGACAGGTCCTGGCCAAAAACAATCACTTCATCCCCTTCTTCCACGTCCGGGATATGGGTTACATCCAGCATCAGCATATCCATGGCCACCACACCCGCTACCGGGGCCAATTTGCCACGAACCAGCATTTTGCCTACACCCATACCTAATCTCCTGGGGTACCCATCTGCATAGCCAATACGCACAGTTGCCGTAACTGCCGGGCCATTTGCTACCCATTTGGCGCCATAGCCTACAGAATCGCCGGCGTCCAGGTGTTTCAACTGCGCCACGGTGGTTTTCAGGGTGCTCACATTGCGGAGCTGATCCTGGATGCCATTGCTGCTGTCGATGCCATACATACCTATACCCAGTCTTACCATATCCAGTTGTAATTCCGGATGACGGGTAATAGCGGCACTGTTGGCAATATGGCGGATCACAGCATAGCCCAATGCTTTCTGCAGCTCATGACTCATATCGTAAAATAAGCGTCCCTGCTGCTGTGTAAAGGCATCTTTTTCCGGATCCTCACTGGCAGCCAGGTGGCTGAAAATAGATTGTACTTTCATTAACGGGCTGGCAGTCAGCAGCTGTGCCAGTTCGGCAATTTCACTTTTCACAAAGCCCAACCGGTGCATACCGGTATCCAGCTTGATGTGAACAGGGAATCCTGTTTTGCCTGCGGCCGTCACTTCTTCCATAAACTGCAATAATATCTGCATGGAATAAATTTCCGGCTCCAGGTTCCAGTGCAAAATAGCGTCAAAGCTGGCAGGTTCCGGGTTCATTACCATAATAGGCATGGTAATACCGGCCCTTCTTAACTCCACGCCTTCGTCGGCATAGGCTACCGCGAGGTAGTCTACCCCATGAAACTGTAACAGGTTCGCTATTTCGAAACTACCGCTGCCATAGGAAAATGCTTTCACCATGGCCATTAATTTGGTATCGGGCTTCAGGAGCGACTGATACAGCTTTACATTGTGCGAAATAGCGCTCAGGTTGATTTCCAGGATGGTTTGGTGCGCTTTCTGTTCCAGTAATTTGCCGATACGCTCAAACTGAAATATGCGGGATCCCTTTACCAGTATGGTTTCATTCTGGAAATCGTCTGCGTTGAATTGTTGTATATATTCATCGGTAGTGGTAAAGAACTGTGTTTTCAGTCCTTCCACCTGTTGAAAGCTTTTCTTTTCCCGGCCAATATTTTTCCCGATGGCAATTAATTTATTAATGCCTTTTTTCTGTAACAGGTCAGCTACTTCCTCATAGAGGGTAGCATCGCTTTTACCACTTTGCAGGATATCACTGAGGATGACGGTGCGGGTAGCGTGTTGTTGCTGCTGTTGCAGGAAATCCAGTGCAATGGTTAAAGAGCCAAGGTCCAGGTTGTAGGCGTCGTTGATAACAGAGCAGTTATTGATACCCTGCTTCAATTCCAGGCGCATGGCAATATTGCTCAGCTGATCCATCCGCTGTTGGATGGTCGCTTCATCCTTACCGAGGTACAGCATCAGGGCGGCGCAGTGAATGGCATTTTCAATGGAGCCTTCATCTACAAACGGAATGGTAAAGTGCAGGGGTTCCTGTTTGTACAGGGCATCTATGCGGGTATGATTATCATTTTTATCCACACTGATCACCCGCAGATCGGCATCTGTTTTCCGGGACCAGGAGAATAATTCCGGTCCGCCGCCTTCCTGGTTTTCTTTTTTACCTACCTGGTTGTGAAAGGCCAGCACACACTCATTGAGGGCGAGGTAGTCTTTGCAGTAAATGAGGATGTCACTTTTCGCAAATAATACCAGCTTCTCGTTGATCTTCTGCCGGATATTTAAAAAACCTTCACTGTGGGCTTCTCCGATGTTCGTGAAAATGCCAATGGTAGGACGGATAATTTTTTCCAGGTTCACCATTTCCCCGGGTTGTGAAATACCCGCTTCAAAAATGGCCAGCTGGTGTTCCGGCTTCATTTGCCATACCGACAAGGGTACGCCTATCTGGGAATTATAACTTTTAGGACTGCGTACTATGTTATAATCCTTTTCCAGTAATTGATACAGCCATTCCTTTACAATGGTTTTTCCATTGCTGCCGGTAATGCCAATCACAGGAATATTGAAATGGTGACGGTGAAAGGCCACCAGTGCATGTAAGGCTTGCAGGGTATCTTTTACTAAAATGAAGTTGGCCTTGGGGTATTTTTCCAATGGCACTGGTTCACTTATAACAAAATTGCTGACTCCCTTGCGGTACAATTCTTCAATGTATTGGTGCGCGTTGCGCCGTGGGCTAACCAAAGAAATGAACAGCGACGACTCCGGGAAGCTTAGCTTCCTGCTATCCAATAAAAGATGGTCAATTTCAGAAAATCCAGTCTCTTGCAACAATTCCCCTTTCAAAGTCTTGTTGATGCTTGCTGCGTTATACACGTTTATCAGGTTTGAATAATCACTTAGCGGCCGCAAAAACATTGTCTACAGCTGCTTTTTACTTCTCTTCTGCTTCCGGTAATTCTTTTTTCTGATGATAGAGGGAATAGAGGATAGAACCTCCCAGGCATAGTACGATCACTATCAATGATACATATACCGGTATATGAATAAAATACTCTGCCAGCATTTTCAGTCCTATGAAAATAAGCACAATAGCAATACCCTGAGGCAAATAATCAAATTTATCCACCGCTCCCCTCAGTAAAAAGAACAAGGACCTGAGTCCCAGTACCGCAAATATATTGGAAGTATACACCACTACCGGTTGTTGTGATATCGCAAATACAGCTGGAATAGAATCCAGTGCAAATATGATATCTGTTACCGCCAGCATTACCACTACCAGGGATAACGTGGTGAGATACATCTTATTATGTTTCTGAATAACAAAACGTCCTTTCGGCTCTTCTGTTGTTACCCGCATGTACTTATTCATAAACCGGTAGGCAAAATTCTCCTCCGGTTTAAATTCATCCTCCGCGTTGGCTGTAAACATTTTAAAACCGGTATACAGCAAAAAGGCGCCAAAGATATATAAGATCCATTCAAATTGACGAATCAATACAACGCCTACGCTGATAAAGATAGCCCTGAAAATGATAGCCAGCACAATACCGATCAGCAATACCCGGGCATAATTCTCTTCTTTTATTTTAAAAAAACTAAATATGAGAATGAATACAAAAATATTATCCATGGATAATGACTTCTCCATCAGGTAAGCACTCATAAAGCTAACGGCGGTGTCAGGACCATCTTCAAACCACATGAATCCAAAAAATAATACGGAAAGCCCTACCCAGAAGATGCTTTGCCACAGGGCAGTTTTGATTGTTGTTTTCTCGTTTTTTTTGCTGAATAAACCCAGGTCAAAAATTAATGCAATGACTACCACAATAAAGAATATGAGATAGGTCCATTGTATGGAGGTCATGTAGTTGATTTTTTTTATGAAGGAGCAAAGATAGTGAAACGGCGGTTAGCAGTTAGCTTTTAGCTTTTAGCAAATGCAGCGGAGAACATATTATGTTAATCTTCGCTGCATTTGCGGCAATTGATTTAGTCGGCAAATCTTCGTTGGCGTATAAATTGGAAAACCATGGCGAATAACAGGATCAACCCAATGGGTACAAGGAAACAGATCACCTGCCACTTGGTTTTTTCCTGCTTGATTTTTCCATTATCAAGCAGGCGCAGCGTCAGTTCTTTATTGCGCGCTTCCATGATACCGCTGTTACCACTGAGGTATTCCAGGCAGTTGAGGAAAAATTCTTTATTTGCAAAGGTAAAGCCTGGATTAAATTCGTTGATACCCATTTGCAGCGGGCCGTCTTTGCGGGATACGGCATTGGCAATCAGGTCGCCATCGCTCACCACAATCATTTTATTGAGCGTGTCTGTTGCATCCCGGAAAGGCTTGCCGGAAGCACGTTGCAGCGCTTCCACTACTGCCGGATCCTGGCGGTTATGAAATAAAGAAGTAAAGTGTCCTTCCAGTAATACGGCCGCCGGGATATACTGCTGGCGATATTCGCGTTGGTTAGGTTGGGTTTTTACCACATCCCAGCTCACTTCGGCTGGCAGTCGCACGGAGCGGCTGGTACGGGAACTGGTCAGTAAAATGGTTTTACGGATGGCGTCATTTTTTATGGTATCCATAGAACTAACAAACCGGCTCAGCACCATATCCAGGTTTTTTACAATAGGATGCGCTTTGGTAGGCATGAGCATGGGAAAGTAGGGAAAGGGTACCGGCTGTATCTGTGGCCGGTTACCTACATTACCTACCACCAGTGGTACCACATCACTTTGCAGATCCATTACCAGGTCCTGGTTAATGCGCACGCCATAACGGAACAGGAGATCTTCCAGGTTGAGTCCCCGGTCTACTGCTACAAAGGCGTTTTGTTGATGCAGGCTATCCATGGAAGCACTGGTTTCGTCGATAAACCACAATACTTTACCACCATTCATCACGTATTGATCTATTTTCAACTTGTCGGCATCGCTGAAAGTGCCGGCAGGCTTGGCAAAGAGGATCACATTGAATTCAGGGGAAATAAAAGAGGCAGACTGTAAAGTGAGCGTATCCAGGGCATAGTTGCTTTGGAGGGTACTCAGCGCGTCATATACTTCTGCACCTAATGATTCTCCATGGCCCATCATATAGCCGATGAGTGGTTTTTCCTTTTGTTGTAGTTTGTTGATCGCATTGGCAAACTGGTATTCCAGGAGGGCTTCGGAATTATTCATGGTTTGCATGGGATCTTGTCCGCCCTGATTTTTCAGGAGGTTCACGCCCATGGTTTTCCCTTTGTAATGCACCAGTGCACCGGGGAAGATGAGTTTTTGTGCGAAGCCATCGTTGGATTCCTGCTGTACCTGCATATTAAAAGGCATGATACCCTGTGCTGTCAGCTCTCCGAGGAATTTCATACGGGCAGTATCGTTCATGCCCTGCCCGGGGTTGATAAAGGTAAACCGTATATTTTGTTTACCGTATTCCCGGAATTCTTCCAGTAATTCGGAGGTGGCCTGCGCCAGTTGACGGAAGCTGGCAGGATAATCGCCTTTCAGGAATACTTCAATATCTACCGGGCTATCCAGCTGACGCAGCATTTGCCGGGTATGGCTGGTGAGCGTATATCTTTTTTCTTTTGTCAGATCCCATCTGCCATGAAAGTAAGCGGCTGCTATATTGATGCCCGTGAGTAGCAGGATGACTGCTATTGCACGTTGTATGTATTTTTTTCGTGTAGCCATAACATTTAGTAAGGGAAATCTTTACCCGTTTTGCCAGAGTTTTCTTTGGAGGGATAATTTAGTGAGATAGAGCATCAGGCCAATGATGCTGATAAAATAAATGATATCCCGGCTATCAATCACGCCACGACTAACAGAAGCGTAGTGAAATTTAATACCGGCCATCTGCAGGTAATAGTCGGCCCCGCCGGTGAAAGCAGGTATTTTGCTGATGGCGTCAAAACCGTTATATAATATGAAACAGGTAAAAATGGCAATGAGAAAGGCGATCATGGCATTGTTGGTGAAGGAAGACGCCCAGATGCCGGTAGCCGTAAACGATGCGCCCAACAACAGCAGGCCTATATAAGACCCGATGATACCGCCGGTGTCTGGCTGTTGTGTGTCTACACTCAACTGCTGGATAGCAAAATAATATACGATGGTCGGTAAAAGCGAAATGAGTACAATCACCATACTACCCCAGAATTTGCCCATTACTATTTGCCAGCCGGTAACAGGTTTGGTGCTGAGCAGTTCCATGGTACCGCTTTTAAATTCATCAGCAAAGCAGCGCATGGTAATAGCCGGGATCAGCAGCAGGTAAATGAATGGTGCCAGGTTGAACAGCGGATCCAGGTTAGCATAACCGGTATCGAGCAAACTGGTTTCCGGAAAAACGAAGAGTAATAATCCATTTGCCAGCAAAAACAGGATAATGGCCACATAGCCCGTTACACTGCTGAAAAACTGGTTAATCTCTTTCTTAAAGATGGCTAGCATGAACAGTTTGTAAGGATTAGGATATTAGTAAAGATACAAATATAGCTAAACGCTATTACCTTTTAGGCTATTGTATCAAGGTCTACTCCATCTTTATACATTTCCCATATCGGGCTTTCGCTTCTCACCTTATTTACCGCATCTGTAATGGTGCGGATGGTATAATCTATTTGTTCTTCCGTGGTAAAACGTCCCAGTCCGAAGCGAAGGGAAGCGCGTGCCAGTTCATCGCTCATCCCCAGGGCTTTCAGCACGTGGCTGGGTTCCAGGGAGGCCGACGTACAGGCGGAACCGGTAGAGAGGGCAATGTTTTTATTAAAGCCCATCATCAGGGTTTCTGCTTCTATATATTTAAAAGAGAGGTTGGTGGTATGAGGTAGTCGATGGGTGGTGGATCCGTTGACATAGGATTGTTCCAGTTGCAGCAGGGCCTTTTCCAGCCGGTCTCTCAGGAGGCTGATCCGGGCGTTATCGCTGGCCATTTCTGCGTCACATAGTTCGCAGGCTTTACCCAGGCCTACTATGCCGGGTACGTTCAGGGTGCCGGAACGCATAGCGCGTTCATGTCCGCCGCCATCTATCTGGGCAGCGAGCATTACCCGGGGGGAACGTCTGCGTACATAGAGGGCGCCTACTCCTTTTGGGCCGTATATCTTATGGGCGCTCAGGGTGAGCAGATCTATACCATCGGTGTTTACGTTGACCGGAATTTTTCCTACGGCCTGTGTGGCGTCTGTCATAAACAATACGCCGTGTTTCCTGGCAATGGCGCTGATAGCCTGCACCGGCTGTATAGTACCGGTTTCATTGTTGGCGTACATGATGCTGATCAGGATGGTTTGCGGCGTAATGGCAGCTTCCAGCGCAGTCAGGTCAATCAGTCCTTCCCTGTTTACCGGCAGCAGGGTGATTTGGGCGCCTTGTTTTTCGAGATGTTTGCAAGTATCCAATACGGCTTTATGTTCCGTAGTAGCGGTAATAATATGACGGCCCTTGCTGGCATACATTTCATATACGCCTTTGATGGCGAGGTTTACCGCTTCGGTGGCACCGGATGTAAATATGATTTCTTTGGTATCAGCGCCTATCAGCCTGGCTACTTGTTCACGGGCATAATCTACTGCCTCCTGGGCAGCCCACCCGAATGGATGGCTGCGACTGGCCGCATTTCCATATACTTCGGTGAAGTAGGGTAACATGGCGGCTACTACCCTTGGGTCGCAGGGAGTGGTAGCGTTATTGTCAAGGTAAACAGGCAATTGTAGCATATGTGTCTTTGTTATCTCATCGCTGAGCTAACAAATTTACGACATAAGTTCTATTTTTACCGGGTAGGGCATGTCCCGAAAATGCCTTGCAGACACTGTATTTCGGATACATCATTAAACTCATAAACATGCTCAGGATAGAACATATTGGCATTGCAGTAAATTCATTGGCTGACTCCATTCCGTTGTTTGAAAAGCTGTTAAACACTAACTGTTATAAACAGGAAGAAGTAGGCAGTGAACAAGTGATAACGGCCTTTTTTCAGCAGGGAGAAAGTAAAATAGAATTGTTGGAAGCGACTGGTCCGGGTAGTGCTATTGCTAAATTCCTGGATAAGAAAGGGGAAGGCATGCATCACATCGCTTTTGAGGTAGCAGATATCTATGCGGAGATGAAAAGATTGCAAGCAGAAGGGTTCGTTTTATTACAGGAAACACCCAAAAAGGGGGCAGATAATAAACTGATATGTTTCCTCCATCCTAAGCACAGTAACGGGGTTTTGATCGAAATTTGCCAGGAGATCAAGTAAACATTTACTTATATATATTAAATATAAATAATAATATTTTTTTTAATTTTTTTTCCATTTTAGCAATCCAAAGGAATTATGTATTCGTAAGTAATTATGAAACACCCCCCAAAAGGGCACAAAAAGTTAAAACCAAAATATTTTTATAAAAAAACTGAACAAATAGATTTTCCATAGCGTTATATCTACAAACACTCAAATACAAAAAAGAACAATACTCAAAATATTACAAGACTTAAGCTTTATAGATTTTAACAGTTTAAGTTTTAACGATTACTCTAAAGTTGGCATAGGTTATGAACACCTGCGGGTTTTTTAGCTTGCAGGTCTTTTTTTAAAAGCTACCTCTACAGAGAGTGATTCAATTCAATTAGCCGGGAAATAGCTTCAGGGAGGGATCGTACAGCTGCTATGCTTATTTGTTAATGCTATTAACGCTCAACAGATCGAGCAAATTGTTTCAAGTATATTTTTATTTCGGGAAAGCAGGTAAGAGATATGCCGCGTGGATGTTCCAGTGTTGTGTAGTGATTTTATTTGCTCACACACATTTTAGATGTTGATGTAAAAGATGATGTCATGTTTATAAAAAAGAAAGTCCGGATCATGATCCGGACTTTTCTTTTTTATAGGTTTGTTTTTGTTAGTTGAACAGATATTTAATACCAATCTGACCCTGCCAACGGGAAATAACGTTGGTATTATCTCTCCATGAATTGGTAACCGGGATCTGGTTATTAGCATCCTGGTAAGGGAAGGAGAAAGCAGCAGCATTGGTAGTATTACCACTTGGATCTCTGAACTGACCTTCATATTTCAGGAAAGAAGGCACATTAGGCATTTTGGAAATACCCCAGTTTTTGTTCAGGAAGTTACCGAAGTTAATAATGTCGAAGCTGATACGGATGGTGTGCTTGTTTTTTTCCTTGCCGCTATACACAAAAATGTCCTGTGTGATATTTACATCCATTCTTTTAGCAAAAGGCAATACTACTGCATTACGCTCTGCATATTCACCACGGTGACTGCTCAGGTAAGCATCCTGCTTGATGAAATTATCCACCTGGTTCCAGATGATAGCGCCAGTGCGTTTATCCGCATTGGTAGCAGGATTAAATCCTTTATCGCCATAACCTACTGGTACCAGTTTAATCTCATTGCTGTTTCTGGGAATGTAGATCAGGTCATTGTTACCACCGGAAGCATCATTATTCAGATCTCCGTTATAGGTATAAGAAGTAGTGCTATAAAGGCCATTTACGCTTGGTGCTGCTTCATAAATCATACCCACAGACGTAGCAAAATGTTTTGCCCAGGTAAAGCGGTAAGAAGCGGCAGCCACCACACGGTGTGGCATATAGTAGTTGGAATAACCCAATACATTGGCGTTAGGATCTCCCTGTACCGGACGATCGCGCCAGTTGCTCTGTGCAATGGTACCACCATCATTTACACTGCGTGATTTGCTATAAGTATAGGCAACACTCATGTAAAGATTATTTACATTTCTCTGGAACTGTAAAGTGGCAAAATAAGAGTAGCCTTTATTGGTATTACGCATCAGGATAGCATCGCTGATATTCGGGTTGCCAAGGCTGGTACCTGCACCGTATATTTTGCTGCTGCTGTAGCGGAGACGGTGGTCAGGGGTGCTGTCCAGTTGAAATCCGGTAGACGGCAGGTTTACGTTCTGGAAGTATACTGCGTTGATATCTTTGGAATAGTTGGCTTCCAATGTACCAATGATACCCCATGGTAACTGACGGTCAATAGCCAGGGTTACTTTCATTACCTGCGGGTATTTGAAATTCTTATCGGTAACGGCTATATTATATTGTTTAGAGAGCTGTCCTGAATTATCGCGGTAAGTATCCGGATTAGGATTGAAAGGATAATTGATAACAGGAACAGTAGTACTGGTTTGTGCGGTAAATGATCCAAACTGTACACCGTTGTTACCTGCCTGGTTGCTGATCCACACCGCCGGCGGAGGACCTGCAAATAAGCCGGCACCACCACGTAACTGCGTTTTACCATCATGCGTGATATCCCAGTTAAAACCAATTCTAGGTGAAATCAATGGTGTAGTTTTAGGCGCCTGACCTACATCCAGTTTTACCCCATCTCTGAAAGTTAAGGTAGTCAGGGAATCATTCCTGTCAAACGTACTACCTATAACTGGTAAGTCTATACGAACACCGTAAGTGAAGGTAAAGAAGTTGGAAACATTCCATTTATCCTGTATAAACGCACCCAGTTCCAGCATATTTACTTTCGCATATGGGAAAGACTTGTCTTTGGTGGTAGCATAGGATAATGCGTAACGAACCGCGGTGGGCAATCCGTCTTTTGCACTGGCGTAGAAGTCGCTCAGGCTGTTGAAACGGTAGTTACCCATGTAGTTAGGAGCAAAACCATTCAGGAATGTTTTGTAATAGTTTTGAGTACCGATGGTAATTTCATGTTTACCTCTATACATGGTATAGATATCGGACAGTTGGTATACGTTGGTATTGAGCTTATTGTTGTAAGTAAATGGCTCATAACCAAAGGCGGTATAGCTGGCGCCTTGTCCGTTCATGATGTCCACCAACGGGAAATTACTTTGAGAGAGTGCTGCTCTGTAATCACGCATTGCCGAAAATCCTACCTGGAATTTGTTGGAAGCGCGGTTACCGATACGGGTATTTAATTCGGCGATAAAGATGTTGAAGTTATTATTGATGGTATAACCACTACCGCTAAAAGGAAGACCTGTAGCGCTGGGCTGACGGCCACTTCCAACGGCGCCACCACCTGGTGCGCCACTATTGCTGGCTGCAATATCTCTGAAAGATTTCAGGTAGCTGTATTTAAAAGTAAAGGTGTTATGATCGTTTACGTTCCAGTCTACCTTAAAGGTTACCTTATCGCTTTGTGTACGATAAGTATAATCCTGGTAGTCACCTGGATTGTATCCGTATTTGCTGATCAGGAATTGTTTCAGTGCATCCAGGGTATCTGCTACCGCTTGTGAAACGTTGCCACCGGCAACACCACCAGGTTTGTTAGCCACCAGGCTGGTAGCGGGAGCTTTAATCCTTTCCTGTTCAGCGCTTACAAAGAAGAACAATTTGTTGGGAATGAAAGCACCACCAATAGAAAATCCACGCATGTTGTAATTGAAGTTCGGTTTAGGAACGGTAACATTACCCACCTTCCGGCCTTGCAAACCAGGTGTTTGGATGTAAGTGTACGCAGAACCTTTGAAGGTATTGGTACCACTCTTGGTAACACTGTTGATACCGGCGCCGGAAAAGCCGCCTTGTCTTACGTCATAAGGAGATACGTTTACCTGTATCTGCTCCAGTGCTTCGAGGCTGATAGGCTGGGAAGAGGTCTGGGAGCCAAGTGTAGCCTGCAAACCGAAAGAGTTATTGAAGTTGGCACCATCAACGGTGATGTTGTTTAACTGGTTGCTTCTACCACCAATATTAAGACCATTGGCGGAAGGGGTCAACCGGGTAAAGTCCTGCATAGAACGGCTGATCGTAGGCAACCTGTCCATCTGTGAACGGGTAATCACTTCCTGGCTACCAGTGCGGGCTTTGTTGATTACTTTGTTTTGCGCAACAGAAGTAACTACTATTTCCGTCAGTGTGCTGGTACTGGGTTGCAGTGTTACATCTGCTTTGTATTCCTGACCCAGTGACAGATTGATGTTTTCCCGTTTCTCATCTTTAAAACCAATATAAGAAACGGTTAAGGTGTAAGGACCACCAACACGGAGGTTGGGTAAGTTAAAGCGGCCATCTTTACGGGATACAGTATTGTATTTAGTACCGGTAGGGAGATGTATGGCCACAATGCTGGCACCTGGTACAGGGCCTTCTTTACTGCCAATGGTTCCGGCAATATCGGCCGTTGTTTCCTGGGCAAACAGGGCATTAGGCAACATAAGTACGCAACAAAGCATACAAATGAGGTAACACCAGATCTTTTTGTGCATGCGATTCAGATTTTGTGCAAAGTTCAAATGACAGATTCAAGTATTAAAAATAATACAATTATGAAATCGTTAACAAATTATTTGAACTATTTGTTTTTTGGCGGCGCATGACAAGTTGGATCCCTTATGCCAGTACCTTTTCCATACCGGTGCTCCTGGACCCTTTAATCAGCAGGTGTGTGTGTTGGAATTGCTGCTGCTGTAGCCACTTCCCCGCTTCTGTAGCATTTTCCAGGAAGATATAAGGATGATTTACCTTTTTAAAATCTCCACCCACCAATACCACGGCATCCCAGTGTGTGCGTTCCAGTAAGTGAACCAGGTCAGTATGTTCTTTTATACTGTCTGCTCCTAATTCCATCATGGCGCCCAGTAATAATACCTTTTTCTCTGCTTGTATGCCGGCAAAATTTTCGATGGCGGCTTTCATGCTGGAAGGATTGGCATTGTACGCATCCATAATGATGGTGTTGGTACCCTGTTGTATTACCTGGGAGCGGTTATTAGACGGTGTATAATGAGCAATAGCAGGTGCAATATCTTTTTCCGGTACGCCAAAGTGGGTAGCTACGGCTACTGCGGCCATTACATTTGGAAAGTTATAGGCGCCTACCAGTTGTGTTTGGATAAAGCCTACCTGGCTGTCGCCCCTTACCTGAACGGCCAGGAAAGCACTGTCGGCAATGGCTTCCCCTACAAAGTCAGCTTCCTTGCTGCCATAAGTAATGATATGTGGAATGCCGGTAGCCATTTCTACCAGGTAGCCATAGTCGTTACACACGAACACGGTACCATTGTTGGCGCGTAAAAAATCGTAGAGTTCTCCCTTGGCTTTCTTTACCCCTTCTTCGCTGCCGAAGCCTTCCAGGTGGGCTTTCCCGATATTGGTAATGATACCATGTGTAGGCAGGGCAATTTTGCAATAACCGGCTATTTCCAACTGATGGTTAGCACCCATTTCTATCACGGCTATTTCCACATCCGGCTGTATACTTAAAATAGTCAGGGGTACGCCAATATGGTTATTGAGATTGCCAACAGTGGCATAAGTTTTCAGACCGGCCGACAAAGCAGCATTGACCAGTTCCTTCGTAGTGGTTTTACCGTTAGTGCCGGTAATAGCGAGGAAAGGAATATTTAACTGTTGACGATGCCGCAACGCCAGCTGTTGCAGTGCGGTGAGGGCATCTTCTACCAGCATCATTTTTTCAGGTACCGTGAAATAAGCGGCTTCATCTACAACGGCGAAGGCGGCCCCCATTTCCAGGGCTTTGGCGGCAAATTCGTTACCATTGAAGTTCCCTCCTTTCAGCGCAAAGAATATATCATTGGCTTTCAGCTTACGTGTATCCGTTTGTACCGAGCGGTGCTGCTCATAGATGCTGTATAGTTGTTCAATATTCACGGTCAAATCTTATTTAGTGCAAAAATAAGTGGTTAATCATGTAATATAGCAGAATTTTATCTGCCGTCTAAAGCAACCAATTTAAATACTATCCCGTATACCGCTATTAGCAATCAAATGATAGAAAAACCTATGACGCGTATTACTCTTTTCTTATTGACCTGTCTGGCTTTTGCTGCTTGTAAGAATGAGCAGGCGCCACCACCTGTAAGCGGTGGTATTAATTGCGATGCCGCTAAAATCACCACTACTTATGTTCTGGGTGTTATACAGGCCAATTGCACCAGCCGCAACTGTCATCCGGGTGGAAACTCCCCGGTCACAGCCGATTTTTCTACCGCCGATAAATTAAAAGGATATATCAATACCCACCGCTCAATGTTCGACCTGCGGGTTACCGGTCCACAGGCAGATATGCCCCAGTCGCAGGCATTTCCGGCACTGTCGCAGGGTATGAAAGACTCCATCGCCTGCTGGATTGCACACGGACTTCCGGATCAATAACTTTAAAAGGAATCGTATGAAACACTGGCTGCTTTTTATAACCGCCTGGTGGTGGGCATCTGCTGTAGCTGCACAGGATGTATTTACCTGTAAAAATGTACAGTTATCTTTTTTTTCTTCCTCCCCCCTGGAAGATATTGAAGCGAAGACAGATAAGGGGGCGGCTGCCATCAACCTGAAAACAAAAGATGTTTTCTTTAAAGTACCTGTCAGCACTTTTCAATTCAAAAAGAAGTTGATGCAGGAACACTTCAACGAAAATTATCTCGAAAGTGATAAGTATCCCTTTGCGGAATTCAAAGGCAAAATTAATGAGTCGCCGGAATTCAATAAAGACGGTACTTACCCGGTTACGGTAACGGGTATACTCAATATTCATGGTGTGGAAAAAACGTATACGGCCAAAGGTACGCTGGTGACGAAAGGCAACACCATTACCGTTACGTCTGACTTCAAAGTGCGTGTAGCCGATCACGGTATTAAAATTCCTTCTTTGGTAATACAAAATGTGGCAGAGGTAGTAGCCGTAAAGGTAAATGCTATTTATACTCCATACAGTAAATAAGTTTTTTCTATGAAAATAGTCTCCATATTGGTGTTAGGCTGTATGATCAGCTGGCAGGTACAGGCACAAAACGGCCTCGACAAACTCTTCGACTCCACCGGTGTTACACATACCAGGGTGCGGGACACGTATAAGTCTACCCGTATTGTACAGGGACAATCTACCGAAATGCTTCGCAAACATGAGCTGGACTTCCGTGTGGCACACCGTTTCGGCGATGCCGGCGGTGAATTTGGCGGCACCAAAACGTTTTTCGGTACCGATAACTCTACCGATATCCGTATTGCCTTTGAGTATGGCATCAGTGATAACCTCATGGTAGGTATCAGCAGAAGCAAAGGCAGCGGGGACTTACAGCAGTTATATGAAGGGCTGGTAAAGTACCGCTTCCTGCAGCAAACAACGGATAATTATATCCCGGTATCACTGGCGGTATTTGGCAATGCGGTGATCAGCGGGATGCCTTCCAATGCGGACGTGGCATCTGCCGCGCATTTTGCGGATGGGTCAGACCGGTTGATGTATGTAGCGCAGGCCCTGGTATCCAGGAAGTTTGCCGACAAACTATCCCTTACCCTGATGCCTACTTATGTACACCGTAACCACGTTGGTTACCAGGATATGAATAATATGTTTGCCCTGGGGGCCGCTGGCCGGCTGAAACTCAGCAAGCGCCTGGGTTTACTGGCAGAATATTATTATCCTTTCCGGAGCACCGCCAGCAAGGATAATTTTAAATCCCAGGGAATCAACTTTTATAACCCGCTGGGCCTGGGCCTGGAAATCGAAACCGGCGGCCATGTGTTCAGCATTACCTTTACCAACTCCACCGCTATCCTGGAAAACCAGTTCATTCCAGCCACTACCACTTCCTGGCTACAGGGACAATTCCGCTGGGGATTCAATATTTCCCGTAGATTTACGTTATTCGGGAAGAAAGATTGGAAAAAATAAAATGCCGCATACATGAAAATTCCTGGTTAGCCAAAATTGCAGCCCGCTCCATGCGGGTGCAGTCTGTAGCCATGGTCCTGGGACGCACCATTCACCTGTATGGAGCGTCCCGGGAACGCTTTTTATCAGATGTTTCGTGGATGAGGCATGAAGCTTGTCATGTGAAACAGTACCAACAGCTGGGGTTTTATGGTTTTTTGTGGAAATACCTGGCACAATACCTGCGTAAAGGCTATTATAACAATGAGTTGGAAATAGCGGCAAGAGCTTCAGAGGGAGATCCCGACATACTCAACGATATTGAAATAGTTTAAAGAATCGTTAAAGTAGGGCTTCTGGTATATTTTTTCCAGCCACTGGTTTTATTTTTCTTATTTTTACGTTAAAGGTTGATTTTATGGTTAAGAAGGTAACAGAGGGCATCACCATCAGCGTGGAAACATTCTACCAGCCGGATTATTCTAATCCTATTGGAAGCGAATTCATGTTTGCTTACCGTATTACCATTGAAAACAATAACACTTTCCCTATTAAATTGCTCCGCCGGCATTGGTACATTATCGATTCCAACGGAACACACCGCGAGGTGGAGGGAGAAGGTGTGGTAGGCGTACAACCATTGCTGGCCCCCGGTGAAACATACCAATACGTCTCGGGATCCAATCTTCGCACGGAGATCGGTAAGATGTACGGTACTTATCAAATGGAAAACCAACTGGATAAGAAAATACTGGAAGTTAAAATTCCGGAGTTCCAGATGGTGGTTCCATTCAAATTAAACTAGTTCCTGTCTTCGTTTAGCCTGTAAATCTATCGGGGCCTGTATTTTGAGGCTTTGAACAATTCCATTACATCTTTGGATTCCATCAATTGCTGCAAGGTAACTTCCTTGTGATCTTCCATGTACTTTTTTACAATCTGCCATCCAACAAAATTGGCAATTTTACCCGGTGATCCTTCGGGCATCCCCTGTGTAGATGGGCCATCACCCGTAAAATGAGTGATCTGTTGCCAATCCGTGGAGTATACCAGGTTATTTTGTATGAAAAACTGCCAGATCATTTGCTCGTTTTCCCGGCACCAGTCCAGTTGGCTTTTCGTATATCCCAGCTTGATAGTATCGGGTGTTTCCGGTAATACTTTGTCCAGGAAATACTGTTGTTTACCAACTTCCATCATTTGTTCGATGAGGTTACCGTTTTTCCGGGCAGGCGGATACATTTGTTGCTGCAGCACCTGCATACAGTTCACCGCCACATATTGGGGTGTAAACCGATGGATCATATAATCGGGGTAGTCGGGGATCATGGCATACGGTGGAAAGTCTTCCCCCATATACATATCCAGCCCGATACCGAGTATGGAATCTACTGTAATGGCGCCATAATTGGCTATCCCCGAAATAAAGGAGACTACCTTAGGGGGATGAAAGGAAGGAATATAGTATTTGGTATACCGGAAACACTGTGCCAGCTCTTCTTTCAGCTTGTCGCCATTACCATATTTGGCGGCTACGGCTCTCTCCAGCTGACGGAAATCCGGGGTGGTCAGGAACAGATGTAGTTGTTTTTGTACCGCTGCGCTACTGTCGGAATAAGCGCCCAGGTTCATGATATCCGTCACATACAGGGGCAGGAATACGGGGAAAGCAGCATGTAGCTTTTCCAGCCCGGTCTGTACCTGGTTGGTATCGATAGTAAACAGGGCGGAATCGAAGCGCGACAGACTAACGGTCATGGGTATATGACTTACGTCCGGGGCTTTTTTGCCGGAATTGCAGGCTGCAGTACCCAACAGGGCAACGAAGCAACTTATCAGCAGGGTATATTTATTAATGTAACTTTGCATCACTCTTAAAACTCATCTAAGGTAAAATTATTATTTACCTTGTATTATAAAAAATTATGAACTAGCATCATACTATGAAGAAGATCATCATTTTGCTGACTATTATGGGCATAGCAAAGGCAGGTATGGCACAGGATGGCTATAGTACTTTCAGAAGTAAAGTAAAGCTTGGATTTACCGTGAATCCACTGGTTTCTATCCTGAAGCCGCAGGAATCCGGTGTAAATCGCACGGCTGCCAAAGCAGGACTGAATTTCGGGCTGATGGCGGATTTTAACCTGAATGAAAGAGGTACTTATGCATTGTCGTCGGGCTTCCAGGTGTTGCTGGCGGGCAGTAAACTGAAATATGATGCGGGCAAAGGACTGAATGATTATAAAGCCAATGCGGCAGAATATAATATGAAGCTGACCTACATTGAAATTCCGGTAGCCCTGAAGCTAAAGTCCAACACAGAACAGGAAGGCGTTGACTTCTGGGGCGAATTCGGTACTTACCTGGATTTTCCGGTAAGTGGCCGGGCGAATGTGATATCCATGGGTAACACCTATGACCGGGTAAATATATTACCGGAAATGAACCGGATTAATATAGGGATGTTATTGGGTGCAGGGATAGAATATCCACTGGGCAATAACCTGAAAGGCATGGCAGGTATTACTTACCAAAACGGATTTGTAGATGTTACCCGCAACGCCAAATGGAACGACGGAAGAGTAAATATGAATAGCTTTGCACTCAGATTAGGGGTGTTTTTCTAGCTATTAGCCATTAGCTTTTAGCTATTAGATATTCGCTTCAATAGCTTTATGCTTTTAGCTTTATGCTTTCTGCTTAAAAAAATATTTATGAAAATTATACTGGCGCAACAGAATTATCATATCGGCAATTTTGAGAAAAATACGGCCAAAATTATTGAAGGCATTAACGCTGCCAAAGCACAGGGCGCGGATCTGGTAGTGTTTTCCGAATTATCTGTTTGCGGATACCCTCCCCGTGACTTCCTGGAATTTGAAGATTTTATTGCACAGTGCCATCATGCGATTGATGTGATTAAAACACATACAAAAGACATCGCTGTATTGGTAGGTGCCCCGGCCCATAATCCGCAGCGGGAGGGCAAGGACCTGTTTAATGCTGCCTGGTTTTTATATGAAGGAGAAATAAAACAGGTAGTACACAAAACATTGCTGCCTACTTACGATGTATTTGACGAATATCGCTACTTCGAGCCTGCCTATGAGTGGAACATTATTCCTTTCAAAGGTAAAAAGCTGGCCGTAACGATTTGTGAAGATATCTGGAACCTGGGAGATAACCCGCTGTACCGCATTTGTCCAATGGATCAGCTGATTGCACAGGAACCGGACATAATGATTAACCTGTCTGCTTCTCCCTTTGATTATGAGCATGATGAAGATAGAAAAGCCATCATTCTCGCTAATGTATTGAAGTATAAATTACCAATGCTATACTGCAATACAGTAGGCTCTCAAACGGAAATTGTATTTGACGGAGGCTCCCTCATGTATGATGCAAAAGGCAATATCATCAAACAACTGCCTTACTTTGAAGAGGCCATGGGCGCTATTACATTGGAAGAACTGACGGATAACCAATTGCCGCCTGTCAAACCCCCTGAAGCAGCTCCTTTAACAGAATTGTTGTTTGACCACAATATTGATCGCATTTATGATGCCCTGGTGATGGGGATCCGGGATTATTTTGGGAAGATGGGCTTTACCAAGGCTATCCTGGGATCATCAGGTGGGATAGACAGCGCTGTAACACTCGCCATTGCCTGCGATGCGCTGGGGAAGGATAACGTGAGAGCGGTGCTGATGCCGTCTCCCTACTCTACCGAACACTCTGTAGATGATGCGGTGGCCCTGTCTGAAAACCTGGGCAATCCTTATGATATTATTCGTATCAATGATATTTACGAAAGCTTCCTGGCAACGCTGGAGCCGTATTTCAAAGGATTACCGTTTAACGTGGCAGAGGAAAATACGCAGTCACGCATTCGTGGTAACCTGTTGATGGGATTGTCTAATAAATTCGGGTATATCCTGCTCAATACCTCTAACAAAAGCGAGTTGTCTACCGGCTATGGTACCTTATATGGAGATATGGCCGGAGGGTTATCTGTTTTGGGAGATGTGTATAAAATGCAGGTTTATTCCCTGGCCCGGTATATTAACCGGCAAAAGGAAATTATACCGGTGAATATTATTGATAAAGCGCCATCTGCGGAGTTGCGTCCTGATCAGAAAGACAGCGACAGCTTACCGGATTACGCCATACTCGATAAAATCCTTTATCAGTACATAGAACGCCGTCAGGGACCTAAAGAGATAGTAGCAAAGGGCTTTGACGCGGCATTGGTTTCGCGGGCCTTAAAAATGGTAAATACCAATGAATACAAGCGGAATCAATTCTGCCCTATTATCCGGGTATCTTCCAAAGCCTTTGGGGTGGGAAGAAGAATGCCGATAGTGGGAAAATACCTGAGCTGAACCAGCTTTTAGCTTTTAGCCGTTAGCTTTTAGCAAATGCAGTAGAGATCATACTATGTGATCTTCGTTATATGATCTCTGCTGCATTTGCTAAAAGCTAACGGTTAAAAGCTAAAAGCTATTTTTCTATCTTTGCTAAAATTTGAACAAAATCACATGTTACAAGTACCGTTTATACGTCAAAATAAAGAGTTTGTCTTAGAGCGTCTGGCCTTTAAAAACTTTAAGGACCTTGATGTAGTGGAAGAAGTGTTGGCACTGGACGACAAACGCAAGAAATTAACCCTTGAATACGATGATACACAGGCGCAGGTAAATAGTTTATCCAAAGAAATAGGTAAGCTGATGAGCCAGGGTAAAAAAGAAGAAGGAGAAGCACAACGCGCAGCGGTAGCCGCTTTGAAAGAGCGTCTCGGGCCTGTGAATGAAGACCTGAATGCTACTGAAAAAGCATTGCAGGATGCGCTGGTAAAACTTCCCAACCTGCCTGCTTCCATGGTACCTGCCGGTAAAACACCGGAAGAAAACGTAGAAGTGCGTAGCGGTGGTAAAATCCCGGATCTGTATGACGGTGCTGTTCCTCACTGGGACCTGGCCAAACAGTACGACCTGATTGACTTTGAACTGGGTAATAAAATCACCGGTAGCGGTTTCCCGGTATTCAAAAACAGGGGCGCCCGGTTACAACGTGCGCTGATCCAGTATTTCCTGGATTACAATACCAGCAACGGTTATATGGAGTATGCTCCGCCATATATGGTAAATGAAGCATCTGCATATGGTACTGGCCAGCTGCCAGATAAAGAAGGCCAGATGTATCATGCCACAGAAGATAACTACTACCTCATTCCTACCGCGGAAGTACCGGTAACGAATATCTATCGTGATGAAATCGTAAAAGATACAGACCTGCCTATCAAAATGACGGCCTATACGCCTTGTTTCCGCCGTGAAGCAGGATCTTATGGTAAAGATGTACGCGGATTAAACCGGGTACACCAGTTTGATAAAGTAGAAATAGTACAGCTGGTGCATCCGGATAAGTCTTTCGAGGCGCTGGATGAAATGATTGCACATGTAGAAAACCTGCTGAATCAGCTGGAACTGCCTTATCGTATTCTGCGTTTATGCGCCGGGGATATGAGCTTCACTTCTGCTATCACCTACGATTTTGAAGTATACAGTGCAGCACAGCAGAAATGGCTGGAAGTGAGCTCTGTAAGTAATTTCGAAGCATATCAGACTAACCGTATGAAAATACGTTTCAAAGAAAATAATGGTAAACCACAGCTGGTACATTCCCTGAATGGCAGCTCCCTGGCATTGCCGCGTATCCTGGCTTGCCTGCTGGAAAATAACCAGACAGTGGAAGGCATACGGATACCTACTGCGCTGCAGAGCTATTTTGGCAGCCATATGATATAAGGAAAAATTACGAATTACGATTTACGAATTACGGATTTGTGGGGAGATTATAACGAATAATATTCGCGTTTACTATCTACCCACAAATCCGTAATTCGTAAATCGTAATTCGTAATTTTTTCAAAAAGCACCCATTCTAATGAAACATTTCCTGCCCAACGGCGATGAACTCATCATTCGTCCTCCCGAAATCAATGATGCCGCCGCTTTGTTAGCCAGCTTTCAGCGCCTGACGGAGGAAACGGATAACCTGCTTTTTACCCCATCCGAATCATTGGAACTGGATGTCCATTCTGAAGAAGATTATATTCAATCTTATCTCGATAATCCACATCAATTATTGCTGGTAGCCACTGTAAAAGGACGCATTATAGGCTCTTTAAATGTGAATCACAGCGGTTTGCATAAGAAAGCCCACACGTCAGAAATGGGCATTGCCGTGGAGCGCCCCTGGCAGAATATGGGCATTGGCCGCCGGCTGATCACCGCCATGTTGCGGTGGGCTGAAGGACGACCCGGATTAGCCATGATTTATCTCCATGTTTTTTCACCCAATGATAAAGCCATGCAATTGTACCGCAACTTCGGATTCCAGGAGTGCGGACGCCAGCCTGCGGCTATTTTGCTGAAAAGTGGGGCCTATGCCGACCTGGTGACGATGTACCTCCAGGTAAAACCACTACCGTAATTTCTCCCGAATACGATTAATTTTAAGGTCTAAATGAATCAGTATGGATCGATATGACCGTCAGACCCGTTTGGAAGGATTTGGCCCACAGAAACAGGCATTACTGCAACAGGCGAAAGTACTCGTAATAGGCGCCGGAGGCCTCGGCGTACCGGTATTACAATACCTGACCGCCATGGGCGTAGGGACCATCGGCATAGTAGAGCACGATACCGTGAATGTAACCAACCTACAAAGACAAGTGTTGTACACCACCGCCGACCAGGGCGCCTCTAAAGTACAGCTGGCTGCTGCCCGCCTGCAACAACTAAATCCTGAAGTAAAGCATATCGTGCATGATACCTGGCTGACTACCGATAATGCACTGACCTTGTTTCGCGCCTACGATGTAATTGTAGATTGCTCTGATAATTTTGGTACCCGCTACCTGGTGAATGATGCTTGTGTAATTACCGGCAAACCACTGGTGTATGGGGCTATCTACAAATATGAAGGACAAGTGAGTGTGTTTAACTACCAGGAAGGCGCTACTTATCGCTGTGTTTTCCCGGAAGCACCGGAAAGCGGAGAAATGCTGAACTGTAATGATATCGGCGTACTCGGTGTTTTACCCGGACTCATAGGTTGTTACCAGGCCAACGAAACCGTGAAAGTAATTACCGGCATTGGTACGCCGCTGCGGAACCAACTGATGACGATCGATACCTTGCATAATACCCAAATGGTGTTTAATATTACACCGATAGCAGCTAATCGTCAGATGACTACGCTGCAACATAATTATCAACAAACAGTTTGCGAAATGAATGGCGTACAATCCTTGTCTGTACAGCAATTAGCCGAATGGCTGCAAAAAGATACCCGCTTTATGTTGCTGGACGTGCGGGAAGAAGATGAATGGGAAATATGCCATATTCCGCAGTCCGTGCACATTCCTATGGGACAGGTATTACAACAAACTGCTGCCCTGCCGGCAAACGCTCCGATAGCGGTGCTTTGTCATCATGGTATGCGAAGCCGGGCCGTAGCGCAACGCTTAACAGACCTGGGTTTCAACCAGGTATATAATGTGGAAGGCGGTATTCATGCCTGGGCCTGTACAATTGATGATCAGATGCAAACTTACTAACCGTGATCACAGAACTCTGTTTACTTTTTTTCCTGGTAGCACTGGCTTACTCAGCAGCAGGTTTTGGCGGCGGCTCCAGCTACCTGGCTATCCTGGCCTTGTGGAGTGTAGATTTTCAGTTGATGAAATCTACGGCGCTATTATGTAATGTGGCAGTAGTGATTGGCGGGGTATATCATTTTTACAGGAATGGGCATCTGCCGCTGAAAAAGGCCTGGCAGTTGTCGTTGGTGAGTGTGCCGTTGGCTTTCCTGGGAAGTTATTTACCCATGAAGCAGGCCACTTTTTTCCTGGTATTGGGTATTGCGCTCACGCTGGCTGCACTGGTGATGTGTTACCGGCTGTTTTTTGAAAAAGAAGAACCAATTATTCCTGCCGATAAAGGCAGAGGAATGGCATATGGTATTATTGGTGGGGCCATCGGCCTGTTGTCTGGTATGACAGGCATTGGCGGCGGCATTTATTTATCGCCGGTGTTGCGTTTGGGCAAGTATGATACGGCCAAAAATATAGCGGGGCTGAGCAGCTTTTTTATTCTCGTGAATTCTATTGCGGGTTTAGCCGGGCAGGCCGCCAAGCACGTGATTGTATTTGACTGGAAGTTTACAGGGCCCTTGCTGCTGGCTGTGATTGCCGGCGGACAAATAGGCGCGTTGCTCAGTGCAAAAATATTGAAACCAAGATGGGTGGCTGGTGCTACCGCTGTCTTAATTTTATATGCCGGGGTGAGAATGTTGATAAAGTAAGTTAACCTCCGATGATGGACATGCTCTCCATGTTTTTCCCGGTATGATGCTGCGCTGCGGCAAACCCATCTGCAAACCGGCCATGGATAGCGGCCTGGATGGCCGGCAATACCTGTGCTGCATTGTGTTGCAACAGTTCCTTTACCTGTAATACATCGTTACCATAGAGGCAGGTTTTTACGCTACCGGTAGCGGATATACGAAGTCGGTTGCAGGTACCGCAAAATGTGCGGCTATAGGCAGGGATTACGCCAATGGTACCTTTATGCCCCGGAATGCTGTAGTTGAGAGAAGTGGCGTGTGGCGCATCGTTTAATTTTTGCAACGTATATATGTCGCTGATAGCATCCAGTATTTTATGATAGTTCCAGGTAATACCGGAAAAGCTGTGTCCCTGGCCATTGAAAGGCATTTCTTCTATAAATCTTACTGACAAGGCATGGTCGCGGGTGAGCGCGGTGAACGCGGTGAGTTCATCTGTATTCACATGCTCCATTACTACTACGTTTATTTTTACCTGCATATGGTGCAGTAATAAACTTTGGAGTGTATCCATGACCGTAGTAAAGCGGTTGCGCCGGGTAATTTGCGTAAAACGATCTGCCTGTAAGGTGTCCAGGCTTAGATTGATGTTAGTAATTCCCAATTGTTGCAATGCCGGAATAAACGATTGCGTGAGTACGCCGTTGGTAGTGATGGCAATTTCCCGGATGCCGGGTATCATTTTTATTTTTTCCAACAATGCCATCAGGCCGGGGCGGAGAAAGGGCTCGCCGCCGGTAATTCTTACTTTGGAGATGCCCGCCGCTGCCAATATTTGCAGTAACGAAAGGATCTCCCCGTCTGTTAACAATGCAGCCCGTTGTACAAAATGCATGTCTTCCGGCATACAGTAGGTGCAGCGAAGGTTGCACCGGTCTGTTACCGATAATCTGACGTAATCAATAGTGCGATGATGGGCATCTGTGAGCATTCTTATCAGCAATTTTGGCCGGCCATCGGATTATCGAACGACTGGCTTTCGTCTTCGTTTCTTTCGGTCAGGCATTTGAAATCTTTTTCTACCAGGATTTTTAATTCTGATCCATCGGCATTGGGCAAGATGAGTTCAAACCCTACCTGCTCTGGTGCATACCATTCCGTGAGGCTGGTATTGGGCAGCAGCAGGTGAACGCCATCATGTTCCAGCTTAATCACCGGATCTGTAATATCTTTCCCCCGAACACAAAAATGCAGGGTACCTGCACCGATGTGGGTGATGGACTCCACTTTACCGGTTGATTCCAGTAGTTCTACATCTGTCTTATCCAGGCGATACCGGATGCTGTTGCCTCTTAGCCGTATTTTCATAAAAAATGATTTAAGCGCCGGTATTAAAATTACTACTTTATCGGGGCTATATTGTAGTTTTAACGAACAATTTAATGACTATGGGGATATTATTGTTTGGAGCAGCAAAGGATATTGCCGGGGTACCGGTACTGGAAAAGCCCGCACACATTAACGATGTGGCGGCGTTGAAGGCCTGGCTCTATGAAGTATACCCTTCCCTGCAACAGCTGAAATCCATGATGATAGCGGTAAACCGTAGTTATGCTGCTGATAATATGTTTGTCAGTGACCAGGATGAAATAGCGGTGATTCCGCCGGTGAGCGGTGGTTGATGCCATCATACCAGGTAAAATAGTTAGTAGTTTTTAGCAGCGAAAAAAATGGAAGTACTCATCAATATCAAAGAAGTAATTACAGTGCAGGAAGCATTGGATTTTATACAGTCGCCGGAATGTGGTGGCCAGGTTATTTTTAGTGGTACGGTGCGGAACCATACCCAACAAAGAGCGGTGCTGAAACTGTTTTACGAATGTTATGAAGCGATGGCAATTTCCGAAATGGAAAAAATTGCTGCGCAGGTAAAAGAAAAGTGGGCCATCCAGAAACTGGTCATGCTGCATGCAGTAGGTGATAAATATCCGGGCGATATTGCGGTGGTGATAGCCGTTGCAGCCGCACATCGCGGTATTGCATTTGATGCCTGTGAATATGTAATAGATACCCTGAAAGAAACAGTACCTATCTGGAAAAAGGAATTTTTTGCAGATGGGGAAATTGGGGTGTAAGCAGGCAATACAGCCCGGGCGCGATATCCCAACTTAATGGGGCCCTGCAGGAAAAGGAGTCTGTCTCCCTATAATCCCAAATTTAAAAATACTGTTGCTTTTTCTTCCGGTGTATTGGCATTAAATTGCTCTGTGGCATAAGGATTTTCTATGATGGCTATATCCGTGTTCAACATGGTTTTGCGGGGGCAATTTTTGCCGGCAGCTACATTTTGCGCCAGCATCGCCAGCCCGGCAGGTTCCCATATAGCGATGAGTGGCTCCGGTAATTGATTAAACGGGCTGATAAAACTAGTAGCCGCCTTGCTGGTATTTCTTGACCGGATGAGTAATTCCAGGCTTTGCCGGCTGATTAGCGGCAGGTCGCAGGCAATCACCAGCCAGGCCGTGTTGGGTTGGCGCGCATGCGCACTGAGTAACCCGGCAGAGGGGCCACCATAGGGCACTGTATCAGGTATCAGATGGGCATGAGCAGTAAAATTCTCCCGTTGTTCTTCCCGGCAGGAAATATATACTTCCGGCAGGATGGATTGCAACAGGTGTACAAGGTATTGCCATTGTGGCATGCCATGATACTCAATACTACTTTTATCTTCCTGCATGCGGGTGCTAAAGCCACCGCAGAGCACCAGTCCTTTTAAGGGTGCATTATCTCGTATAGTCATGTTTACCGCCTGTTTTGCTGATCAGTTTGGTTTCCCGGATTACCATTTCCTGTGTAAGCGCTTTACACATATCATAGATAGTAAGGGCTGCTATGCTGGCGCCGGTAAGCGCTTCCATTTCCACGCCCGTTCTGCCCGTGGTTTTTACGGTACAGCGGATCACCGCTTCGCTGCCTTCCAGTTGTATGTTTACATCACAGCCATCCAGCAGTAAGGTATGACAAAGCGGGATGAGTTCCGGTGTTTTTTTAGCGGCCATAATGCCTGCAATGATGGCGGTTTGAAATACGCCGCCCTTGCGGGTTTGTATGTCATTCCCCTGGAATTGGTCACGCACCACCTGCGGTAAAAAAACACGACTCTCGGCAATGGCTATACGATAAGTATTCAGTTTGCCACTGATATCAACCATCGCAGGTTGACCGGTTTCATTGAGGTGAGAAAAACCTCCACTTGATTCATTGGACATAAAAGCATAAATTTAAAGCAATTCACCTTTTACAAAAGTAACTCAAAATGATGTTGACTGTAGCTGCTGCATTTAACGCCGTGATGCAAACTGTGCGGGACCTGGGTACGGAAACGATACCTTTCGAGTCCGCCACCGGCCGTATTTTGCGGGAGCCCATACTGGCCGACAGGCCCTTTCCGCCCTTCGATCGTATTACGATGGATGGCATTGCCGTGAATTACGAAAGTTTTGCACGGGGGCAACATATTTTTGGGGTGGAAGACATACAGGCGGCGGGTACACCGCAGTTGCAACTTGCCAATACGGCCAACTGCATAGAAGTGATGACCGGCGCCATTTTGCCGGACATGACGGATACCGTTATCCCTTACGAACACCTGACCGCCTCTGAGCATGAGGGTTTTAGGCGGTTCACCGTACATAAAACGGTTAAAAAAGGACAAAATATTCACAGAATAGGCTCCGATATCGCTACTGGTGCCGTACTCATCCCTTCCGGCACCCTCATTGGTCCTGCCGAGGCAGGGGTACTGGCTACGGTAGGGAAAACCATGGTGCAGGTGAGTAAACAACCCCGGGTGGTATTAATTGCTACCGGCAATGAACTGGTGCCAGTACACGCTACTCCTGCGCTGCACCAGGTGAGGATATCTAACGTATACAGTATGCTGGCCTCACTCGAGCAAATGGGTATCAAAGCCCGCTATATACATTTGCCCGATGAAGAAGCTGCCATGCACGAACAACTGGGGGCACTGCTGCCAGAAACGGATATCTGGATTAGCTCTGGTGCCGTGAGCGCCGGAAAATTTGATTATCTCCCGGCGATATTACAGCAATTGGGCATGCAGCAGGTATTTCATAAAGTGCAGCAACGTCCGGGAAAACCTTTCCTGTTTGGACATTTCAACAACGGTCCGGTAGTGTTTGCCTTGCCAGGCAACCCGGTATCCGGATTTATGTGTTTTTACCGCTATGTACAATCCTGGATAAATGCTGCTATGGGCGCCACTTTGCCGGCGCCTGTATATGCACAGTTATCAGAGAAAGTGATTTTTGATGTGGCATTGGAATATTATTTGCCCGTGAAATTGCAATCAGCGCCGGATGGCAGGATGATCGCTATCCCGCAGCCATACCAGGGTTCCGGCGATCTGGCCAGTTTGTTAAAGGCCGATGCTTTTCTGACCCTGCCGTTGGAAGACCAGGTTTTTGAAAAAGGGAATAGTTATCAAGTATGGAAGTTTCGCTAAGCGGTATTACACCCCCAACAGTCAGGCATATACGTTAACACCGCAAATATCCCGCAGCCGCCGGTTTCCGCGCACGCGTCCTTAACCCGTTAAACCCGTACTTCATTTAATAGTCTTATTATAAATTAATGCTTATGGCCGAAGTTGCCCACAAAATTCAGTTGCAACATCTTGCCTGGCGCGCTGGCTTTGGAGAAACTCTTCCGGTTATCTCAGACTGGGACACCCGCAGGCGAAAAGAACTGGTGAATAAAGTACTCATTGGCCGCACCAGGAAACACATGACCTCCGTAGATGTGATGGATGCTGATGACTTTCCGGATACCAGGAAACGTAAAGACATGACACCGGAGGAACGGAAGAAAGTGCAGCAGATGAATACACAGGGCATCAAAGATCTTAACGTGGCCTGGGTAACTTCCATGATCAATACAGAACATCCGCTGCGAGAGAAAATGAGCCTTTTCTGGCATGGACATTTTGCCTGCCGCACACAAGATGTATTATATAATCAGCAACTGCTGAACGTTATACGGGATAATGCCCTTGGCGATTTCGGCGACCTGTTAAGCGCAGTGTCTAAAAGTCCGGCTATGCTGCAGTTCCTCAATAACCAGCAAAATCGCAAACAACATCCCAACGAAAACTTTGCCCGCGAAGTCATGGAGTTGTTTACTTTAGGCAGAGGTAATTATTCTGAGAAAGATGTGAAAGAAGGCGCCAGGGCCTTTACCGGATGGGGATTTGATGAAGAAGGCAATTTCGTATTCCGCGAAAAACAACATGATGACGGCATCAAAACCTTTCTTGGCAAACAGGGTAATTTTAATGGAGATGATGTACTGAAAATACTGCTCGAACAAAAGCAGACTGCCAGGTTTATTACGGCAAAAATTTATCAATACTTTGTCAGTGAAACACCCAACCAGGAGCATATCCAGGATCTGTCGGAGCAATTTTATCAATCTGGCTATGACATCAAATCATTGATGCGCGCAATATTTATGGCCGACTGGTTTTACGACAGCAGCATTGTAGGGAATCGTATCAAATCGCCGATAGAGCTGCTGGTAGGCATTCGCCGTACCATTCCCATGACTTTCGAAAAAGAAGAAACAATGTTGTTGTTTCAGCGCGTACTGGGACAACTGCTTTTTTATCCACCTAACGTAGCGGGCTGGCCTGGCGGCCGTAGCTGGATCGACAGCTCCAGCCTGATGTTCCGGCTGCGCGTGCCACAGGTGATCCTGTATTCCCAGGCATTTAATGTGATGCCGAAAGAACTGACGCCGGAAATGGGCGACGGCAGTAACTATAAGATGACCCTGCAAATCAACGATTTCCTCAAAAATCAATTTGCGAAAAAAGTAAAAGCAACAATCGACTGGAACCCATATATACAAGGCTTTAGCGACGTGCCGCGGGAAAATCTGGCCAATGAAATTGCGGGGATTCTGCTGCAACAGTCCAACCAGATTGACCGGCCATTACTGGAAAAATATGCTGACAGCAGCAGTCGCGAAAACTATATTAAAACGGTGACCATTGATGTAATGAGCACACCGGAATATCAACTGTGTTAGCTGTTAGCCTTTAGCTCTTAGCTTTTAGCAAGCTAATAGTTAAGGGCTAATAACTAACCGCTAAAAGCTAAGAGCTATGCTAATTCTCAACAGGCGTCGTTTTTTACAGGTAGGTTCACTGGCTTCAGCAGCAGTGATGATGCCTAAATTTCTGAAAGCGCTGGAAAGAGGCGCCCTGGTGCCTCCTGGCAACAAGGTATTGGTAGTAATACAATTATCTGGGGGTAACGATGGCCTGAATACCATCATTCCTTACCGGAATGATATTTATTACATGATGCGTCCATCGCTGGGAATAAAGAAAGATGTGGCGTTGCGGTTGGACGATAACCTGGGCATACATCCTGCCCTGAAAGGATTGAAAGGATTATATGATGATGGCTGCCTCGGCATTCTCAATAATGTGGGGTATCCTAACCCGGACCGGTCGCATTTCCGTTCTATGGATATCTGGCATTCCGCGAGTCAGTCGAATGAATACTGGTCTGATGGCTGGATAGGGCGCTACCTCGATGCGCAGTGCAAGGGTTGCGATAAGCCTACACAGGCGCTTGAAATAGATGATACCCTGAGCCTGGCATTGAAGGGGGATAGTGATAAAGGATTGGCGGTAACAGATCCGACGCGGCTTTTTGGTACCAGCAACGACAAGTATTTCAAGGATCTTATGCAACAGCGTAAGCCGGCCGATGATCATCACAGCAACGTGGATTACCTGTATAAAACAATGGGAGAAACCATTTCTTCGGCTGCTTATATTCAGCAACAGTTTAAGACATATAAATCTAACGAGGCTTACCCCAACACAGAGTTAGGCAAGAACATGAGAACCATTGCCAACCTCATCATGTCTGATATCAATACAAAAGTGTATTATGTATCGCATGGTAGTTTTGACACCCACGTTAATCAACAGGATCAGCAGGCTCGTCTTTTTGGGCAGTTGAGTGATGCGTTGACCGTATTTACCGGCGACCTCAAAAAAAATAACCGCTTCCAGGATGTAGTGGTGATGACGTTCTCCGAATTTGGACGCCGGGTGAGTCAGAATGCCAGTGGAGGCACGGATCATGGCACGGCTAACAATATGTTCCTGGTAGGTGGTGGTTTAAAACAGCCCGGTATTATTAATGACGGACCAGATCTGATGAATTTAAGAGAAGGGGATTTGCAATATAAAGTTGATTTTAAGAGCGTATATGCTACCCTGTTAAATAAATGGCTGGGAGCAGATGACAAGGCTATTCTCCGACAAGCGTATCCGCATATGGATTTTGTATAGGGCAGAAAGCGAAAAGCTTAAAGCAAAAAGCTATTGAGGCGAATGATCGAAGCGACTATAATTCAAATATCCGCTTTAATCATTCGCCTCAATAGCTTTTTGCTTTAAGCTTTTCGCTTTCTGCTTATTGACTAACCTGTGTAATAGTTGTTCTGAAAGACCCATCTCTCAACCCTCTTGGGCCACCTGCGCCGGTAGTTTCCTGCAGGGAGCCACTAAATGTACCTTCTACCATCATGTTATCGATGCGGGTAATGGTGATATAGAAGGTGGGGCTACCCTGAGAGGTAAGGGTAGTAAAACTGCTGTTCAGCGTAATGAGCAGGCTGTTACCTGTTTTGGTAGCCGGATATGTTCCAGGTAAAAAAGGAAGGGTGGGTGTTGCCAGCGTAAAAGTGAACTGGTCGCCTCCGTAAGTTTGTCCGGAAATTACCATCCGGGGATAGTCATTATTTGGATCGGTATCGGTTAAGTCAGGAACATAGATAATGCCTTTGGGCGTTTCTGCCAGGTAAATCCGGTTATCCAGTTTCATTGACACATACTTACGTTGGCGGCTATCATCTTTTTTATCTTTTGAGCAGGAAACGGTCAGCAATACAATGGCGCTGAGCAGAGCCGTGACTAATATACGCATAGGTAATATTATAAACAGTTTTAATTATTCGGCAACTAAATTAATCATTTAAATACAAAAACGGATGCCGGTAAAGGATTGTTACACCCACTTACCGGCATCGCCTCTATCTTGAAAAGTTGGCTAATTATGCTTTACGTGCGGTACGGTATAAATACCAGCCCATAAACGCAAAAAAGGCACAGCCTATTATATAATATCCGCTTTGTCCCAACATATTGGACAGGAATTCCTGCTTATTTAATTTGGCTAACATGGCTGAGGTGGAATCGAATCCGGCGAGGATGGCGATGATAACGCCTGCCACCGCGCCTCCGGCCACCAGTCCCGTTGCAAAGAGATTGCCTTTGCCGAGTTCTTCTTCCTCCGGAGATGTTGTTTTATTGGCTTTCTTTTGTTTGTAATCTACTACCCCACGAATAGCCCCACCCACGAAGATGGGCAATGTAGTAGACAGCGGCAGGTAAGCACCCACGGCGAAAGACAATGAATTTACACCACACAATTCCATGGTAACAGCCAGGAATACGCCTACCAGCACAAATTGCCAATCGAGGTTAAACGACAGGATACCTTTTGCGAGTGTAGCCATGAGCGTGCCCTGAGGTGCCGGATAGTATGAGCTGCCAATCGCATGATCTTTTACGCCGTTGGCGATCATTTCTGCCGTAGGCTTATCCAGGAATTTCACTGTTAAACCAATTACCACAGACGATACAATAGCGCCAATAAACAATGCCAGCTGCTGATACATCGGCGTAGCGCCTACTATATAGCCGGATTTCAGGTCCTGTGAGGTACCACCTGCATTGGCGGCGGCAATACAAATCATACCACCTACTACCAGCGCCATTGGCTCGTACACTTTTCCGGTCCAGCCCACTGCAATAAACACCAGGCAGGTACCCATCAGCGTAGCGATGGTCATACCGGAAATAGGATTGTTGGAAGACCCGATCAGGCCTACAATACGACTGGACACCGTAACGAAGAACGCGCCGAAAACCACCACCAGCAAACCTACCAGTAATTTTTTACCAATAGAATCACCCGGAAGTTGCGGCAGAAAAGCCATCAACAGGATGAGTCCAATGCTGCCAAATAATACCACTTTCAAACTGAGATCCCTTTCTGTTCTTGGTATACTGCCTTTGGTATCGGTGCTGTCAGTACCCCCTTTTATAGCTCCTATACTTCCTTTGAAAGAAGAAATAATGGTAGGTATTGTTTTCAGCAACGTGATGAAACCACCGGCAGCTACTGCGCCGGCGCCAATCTGCCTTACATAGGCATAGTATACGGCTGCTGAATAGTCACCAAAGGTATGGGTGAGTGGATCCCAGTTTCCTTGTCCACCGGGTGTTTGCAGGTTAGCGAGGTAGCCTATTTTTACCAGTTGGGTAGCAATCACGTCTGCTGGTAACAGGGAGGCCAGCAGTGGAATAAGGGCCAGCCAGGACAACACACCACCAGCTACCAATACGCCCGCAATACGGGGACCAATGATATAACCTACACCCATATACTCTGGTGTAATGTCGCCACTGATTTTGGCGGAAGGGAAAAACTTGCTGGCTTGTTTGGTCATGTATTCCGGTGTTTCGGCAATTACATGAAAGATCTTTTGGAAAGCAGCGTATACAAATGCGAAGCCCAGCCCATAGAAAGCTGTTTTTGCAAAATCGCCTCCTTTTTCTCCTGCAATGAGTACATCGCCGCAGGCAGTACCTTCCGGGTAAGGCAGGGTTTTATGCTCTTTTACAATCAGTGATTTCCTTAATGGGATCATCATCAGTGTACCCAGGATACCACCGAAGATGGCCAGAATCAGGATGGTGAAGTAATTGAAAAACTGTGCACCGCCTCCATCACTCAGGAACAGGAAGCCTGGTAAAGTAAACACCACACCTGCTGCGATAGACTCACCCGCAGAGCCGGTGGTCTGGATAATATTGTTTTCAAGAATGGTGGTGTTGAAAAATTTTCTCCCTAAAGTAATCGCAATAACGGCAATAGGAATAGAAGCAGAAACGGTCAAACCCGCTTTCAGCGCCAGGTATACGGTGGCCGCACCGAAGATAACGCCAAAGATACAACCCAGTAAAATGGATTTGAGGGTGAATTCCTTCATTTGTGCGCCCGGCGGAACGAACGGCTTAAAGTTAATGTCAGACATATTTAGATGTTGTTGTTAATGGATAATATACGAAAATAGCTGAAAGCATAAAGCAGAAAGCAAAAAGCTATTGAGGCGATTGATTTAAGCGAGTATAATATCTGCTTTAATCAATCGCCTCAATAGCTTTTTGCTTTCTGCTTTATGCTTTCAGCTTATCTAACACCGTTCATCCATTTTTTCAGGAAGCCGGAAGACAGGAAGAGCAATACGGCAGCTGCTCCTGGCAGGATCACAAATACCATGAAGAACTCATAGAGGTTGTGAATAGTAAAGCCGGCGAAAGTAGGATATTGAGCGGCCAGTTTCAGGTCTTTTAATTTATCCAGTTGTTGGGCAGTAGCAGTGATCGTACCATCCAGTATGCCTTTCAGGTCGATACCGTTTTTGGTAGCCAGTGCGTATTTGTCCATAGTAGGAGGCAGCAAAGCACCAAGCGTACCGGCCAGTGCGTAACCAGCGGCATTAGCCAGGAACCATACCCCCATTAACAGGGAAGAGAAACGGTGAGGCGCCAGTTTAGCCACCAGTGATAAACCGATAGGCGACAAGCACAATTCACCCAGGGTATGGAACAGGTACATCAGGATTAACCAGCTTACACCGAGCTTTTCGCCTGCGCCCAGGCTTTTCATCTGGATAGCAATGATAAAGAAGCCCAATGCCAGCAATGCCAATCCGAGGGATTGTTTTATTGGCGAAATGGGTTCCAGGTTGCGTTTCTGTAATTTCAGCCATAACCAGCTGAAAGGCAGCGCAAATACGATAATGAAGATGGAGTTGGCGTTCTGTACAAAGCTTGGCGGCATATCCCATCCAAAGAGATGGCGATCTGTCTGATAATCAGCTATAAATGTGAGGGAAGAGCCGGCCTGCTCAAAACAAGCCCAGAAAAAGATCACAAAGAAAGCCACAAAGTAGATCACCGTGATTCTTTGTCTTTCTACCTTGGTGATAGATTTATCGGTCAGGATCAGTACGGCGAGGCTAATACCGGCCGCATATATAAATGGATAGATCCATTCCTTGATGATATCGTGATCCGCGTCCAAAGACAGGTAATGGATACCTGCGAAGAGGAACACCATTAAAATTAGTACGCCGATGATGCTGGTGCTGGTAAATTTAGCTTTATCTGCTTCGCCGGTGGTGTTGGTTGAAGATACGCTACCAATGGCGTTGATATCGGATTTGCTGAAATCAGGCTTCGCTCCAATTGCTTCTCCATTTGGTTTTACTACGTATTTATCTTTCAGGAAGTAGAACAGGATGGTTCCCAGGAACATGGCTATGCTGGCAGCGAGGAAGCCCCATTTGAAAGCGCTGACGATTCTCACCCCAGTGGCTTCTATTTTCACGTCGCCGAGGATAGGGCAAATGGTCATTCCGAGGAAGGCGCCCATGTTAATGCCCATATAGAAGATGGTGAAGGCAGAATCAAGCCGGCTGTCATTTTTAGGATAAAGCTGACCCACCATAGAAGATATGTTGGGTTTGAAGAAGCCGTTACCAACAATGATGATAAAGAGCGCCAGCCACACGATTAATTTAGCTGTTTCCACGTTGGTAGCATACAGGACGCCACTCATTACCATCAACAGCTGGCCTACACCCATTGTAAAACCTCCTAATATAATGCAATTCCTGTTTCCCAGGTACCTATCGGAGATATACCCGCCCAGCATAGGGGTCAGGTAACATAAACCGAGGAATCCTCCATACATAAGGGAAGATTGTTTTTCAGAAAAAGCCAGTGCGTTTACCAGGAAGAGCGTTAATAACGCCCGCATACCATAAAAGTTAAACCGTTCCCACATCTCCGTGGCAAATAATACAGAGAGCCCCTTAGGGTGGCCCTTCTCCGAGGCAATAGGGGACTCTTGTGCAACAGCAGTTTGCATCATAAATTGGTTAGTTTTAGCAATAGTTGTTTAGATTTCGAGAACCTTTAAATATGGCAAGTTAAATAAAATCAGTTATTCGCGTAAAAAAATGGTATAAATGCTCATTTTTTGCGCTTTTTTGATCTTTCTTTGCATTTTCTTTCGCATCTGCATTTATTAGGCAATTCATATGAACATACTATTACTTGGAAGTGGTGGTCGGGAACACGCACTGGCCCTTAAAATGTCACAAAGCCCGCTTTGCGGTCAACTGTTTATTGCGCCGGGTAACGCCGGAACTGCTCAGTGTGGGCAGAACATAAACATGGGGGTGAGTGAATTCGAGAAGATAAAGTCCTTTTGCCTGGACAACGCTATTGACCTGGTGATGCCGGGATCAGAAGAAGCCCTGGTAAACGGGATCTACGACTTTTTCAAGAATGAACCTGCCCTGCAGCATATCCCGGTAATGGGTCCGTCTAAGGAAGGTGCCCAACTGGAGGGTAGCAAGGCCTATGCGAAGCTTTTCATGGAGCGGCACAAGATCCCTACTGCCGGTTATCGCGAATTTAATGCAGATAACTATGAAGAAGGACTGGCTTATATTCAACAGCACTCCTTACCAATTGTATTGAAAGCCGATGGGCTGGCAGCTGGTAAAGGGGTGGTGATTACGGCTTCTTATGAGGAGGCAGCAGAGGAATTCCAGCAGATGATTAAGGCTGCCAAATTCGGAGATGCCAGCAAAACGGTGGTAATAGAAGCGTTCCTCACAGGGATAGAATTATCGGTGTTTGCCATTACTGACGGGCATTCTTATAAAATATTACCGGAAGCAAAAGACTATAAACGCATAGGAGAAGGTGATAAAGGGCTGAATACAGGTGGTATGGGTGCGGTATCTCCGGTACCCTTTGCGGATGCAGCTTTCATGAAGAAAGTGGAAGATAAGGTGATCAGACCTACTATTGAGGGCTTATCAAAAGAAGGGATTGTATATAATGGGTTTGTCTTTTTTGGCCTGATTAATGTAGGAGGGGAGCCGTTTGTAATTGAGTATAACTGTCGCATGGGTGACCCGGAAACGGAGGTGGTAATGCCTCGTTTAAAGAATGATTTACTGGAGCTGTTCAATGCCGTATCAGCTGGAAAACTGAATGAACAAACGATTTACGCCGATGAGCGTGCTGCCGCAACTGTTATGCTGGTGTCGGCCGGTTATCCGGAAGCGTATGAAAAGAATAAGGTAATCACAGGTATTCCGGCTCCAGGCCGCGACCAGATTGTATTCCATGCCGGTACCCGGCAGGAAGGCAACGAGGTGCTGACCAATGGAGGTCGGGTACTGGCTGTTACTTCACTGGCCGCCAACCTGTCGATGGCACTGGCTCACTCTGTACAAACAGCCGAGCAGATTGCATTTGATGGGAAAGGATATCGCCGGGATATAGGATATGAATTCGTGTAGCTATTAGCCATTAGCTGTTAGCTATTAGGGATTTAAGCGAATAATTAACCGCTCAGGCCCTAAATAGCTAATAGCTGAAAGCTGAAGGCTGTTGTTAAGCTACAGTAGGGAGGACTGGTACAGGACATTTGAAAAGCGGGACTTGTAAAGGCGTAATTTTAGGCAGTAGGAACAATTAAAACGGGGTAATCCCGTTCATCTGGTCGGAGCATAAAGAGAGCAGTTACTATGCCGTTTGCACAACAAATAACTTTTTTTAATATTTAGCTGTATTATTGCAAGAATATCCATTTTTTGCATCGTATATTCGTTGGAATTATTCATTTTTGCATTCTAATTTTTGACCGTATCAACAATGGGATTTTTTAATTTTTTAACGCAGGAAATCGCGATTGATCTTGGTACAGCGAACACGCTGATAATTCATAATGACCAGGTGGTAGTGGACGAGCCTTCCATTGTAGCGATAGAACGGGCTAGTGGCAAAATTGTGGCTGTTGGAAAAAAGGCCATGATGATGCACGAAAAAACACACGAATATCTTCGTACTATACGTCCCCTGAAAGATGGCGTGATAGCGGATTTTAATGCCGCTGAAGGAATGATCAGGGAACTCATAAAAATGATTTACCCCAAAAAGCCACTGTTTGCACCCAGCTGGCGTATGGTAATCTGCATTCCTTCCAGTATTACGGAAGTGGAAAAGAGAGCGGTACGTGACTCTGCTGAACAGGCAGGCGCCAAAGAGGTATACCTGATCCATGAACCAATGGCTGCTGCCCTGGGTATTGGTATCGATGTAGAAGAACCGGTAGGTAACATGATCATTGATATAGGTGGTGGTACCACTGGTATTTCTGTGATTGCCCTGGCAGGTATTGTTTGTGACCAGAGTATCCGTATTGCAGGGGATGAATTCACTGCTGATATCATGGAAGCCCTGCGCCGCTATCATAGCTTGTTAATCGGTGAAAGAACCGCAGAACAGATTAAAATACATATCGGATCTGCCCTGAAAGAGCTGGATAACCCACCAGACGATATTCCTGTTAACGGACGAGATCTGGTAACCGGTATCCCCAAACAAATCATGGTATCTTACCAGGAAATTGCGGAAGCCCTTGACAAATCTATCTTTAAGATCGAAGAAGCCATCCTGAAAGCGCTGGAAACAACGCCTCCGGAGTTGGCATCAGATATTTATCGCAGAGGTTTATACCTGACCGGCGGCGGTGCTTTACTGCGCGGACTGGATAAACGTCTTACCCAAAAAATCAAACTGCCGGTGCATGTAGCAGACGATCCGTTACGCGCCGTGGTGAGAGGTACTGGTATTGCGTTAAAGCATGTTGGTAAGTATCCGTTCCTGATGCAATAAAACTATTTTGACGTTTACGGATTTGGAGATGCTGGCAACACCATTGAAAAATCCGTAAACGCCTAAATCTCAAAACCAGTGCGCGCTTGTGCGAAATCTAATCATTTTCTTTAGGCGATACTTTAACTTCTTCTTATTTGTGCTGCTGGAAGTGATTTGTCTGGTACTGGTGTTCCAGCATAACAATTTTCAGCGCACTGCCTACCTCAGCTCCGCCAACGACGTCAGTGGTAAGTTATATGACAAGTATAATAATGTGCAGTACTACTTTCACCTGAAATCGACCAACGATAGCCTGGTGAACGAAAACATGCGACTGCATAATGCCCTGAGATCCAGTTACGACAGCATGATCACCACCAACGGGATAAAAATTGATACCGTTCGTCAGTATAGCGATGACACTGCCCACAAGGTAATCGGTACACAGATCCGCCGCTACGAATACTTCTCCGCCAAAGTGATCAATAACTCTATCAATAAGCCCGTTAACTACATTACCATTCACCGTGGCAGCCTGCAGGGAATCCGGCCTAATATGGGCGTGATCAGCAGCAGTGGTGTGGTAGGCGTGGTAAGAAGTGTAAGTGATAACTATGCTGTTGTACTCTCTATGCTGTCTAAATCCAACTCCGTATCCATCAGTGCCCGCCTGGGACAAGGAAAAGAGATGGGTTCTGTACACTGGGACGGCGAAGATGCCGGCTATGCCCTGCTGAAAGATGTACCGAAAAGTGCAAAAATTCATAAAGGCGATACCGTAGTTACCAGCGGCTACTCAGCCCTGTTTCCCGAAAATATTCCTATTGGCTATGTCGAAAACATTGCCGTAGGCGATAAAGCCAGCACCTCGTTTACTATCCGTCTGAAATTGGCTACCAATTTCTTTAACCTGCAATACGTGTACGTGATAGAAAACCTGCTGAAAGACGAACAACAACGATTGGAAGATTCAACGTATAAGTTGATTAAATGAGTATACTGTTAAGAAATATAATCCGCTTCATACTCCTGTTACTGATACAGGTGTTCGTGCTCAATGAAATATTGCTGCACCAGCTGGTGAGTCCATATCTTTACATGCTTTTTATCCTGGCGCTGCCCTTTAACCTGCCACGCCCCATGCTAATGCTCATGGGACTGCTGATGGGGCTTTCTCTGGATATGTTCATGAATACCCCCGGCATGCATGCCGCTGCCTGCGTATTCATTGCCTATCTGCGTCCGTTTATTATAAATATCCTATCGCCACAGGGGGGATTTGAAACCACCCAGAAAACACCGTCCATGACCAGCATGGGCGTATCGCAATTTCTCATCTACGCCGCCATCCTGGTGTTTTTACATCATGCAGTGTTCTTTTCTCTGGAAGTATTCGGAACAGGCAATATACTGTACCTCCTCATGAAGATTGTTTTTTCAACATTGGCCAGTCTTTTCCTGATTGTACTGTATGAGCTGTTGTTCTTTTCGAGAAAGTAACGCCTAATGGATAGCCGAAAGCTTACCGCAAAAGGCTATTTTAGCGTAGATGAAGGGGAGAAAGAGTAAGAACAATTTAGCTTCAGCTAAAGGCTGGATGCTAAAAAGCTAATAGCTAACAACAAAACATAATAGCTTTGTGCCTTCAGCTTTATGCTTTCCGCCCAAAGCAACTGCCCGATTTATTTTTGAACTAAAACATTTCCGTCCTTGTCAGTATTCAATCAGCCCAGGAAGAGAGTAATACAGGTGATTATACTTGGGATGGTAGTTCTGATCATCACCAGGTTATTCTTTCTGCAAATTGTGGAGAAGAAGTACGCCAAGCTGGCGGATGCTAATGCCGTGTTACGTAAAGTAATATATCCCAGCAGAGGTATTATTTATGACCGGCAAAACCGTAGCATCCTCGGCAATGACGTGCTATATGACCTCGTGGTAACGCCTGCCAGCGTAAAAAGTATTGACACCGGCTATCTCTGTAATATCTTAAAAATAGATAAGGAAGAATTCAGAAAACGTATCCTGACCGCCATCATCAAAAATGGCCGGGTAAGACAATCCGTTTTTGCTCCCCTGCTGGCCCCCGAAGTATTCGGTCAGCTGCAGGAAAGTATGTACCTGTTTTCTCCCGGCTTTGAGCTGGTACCCCGGCAAATCCGCTCCTATCCTTATGCAGCGGCCGCCAATATCCTGGGGTATATCGCGGAAATTTCCCCGGCCATGTTAAAAGACACAGCCAACTACAGCTCTTACAACTCTGGTGATTACCTGGGCTTTACAGGACTGGAGAAAACTTATGAGTCGGTGCTGATGGGGCAACGCGGTATCCAATACCTGATCAAAGATAACCTCAACAGGCCTCAGGGCGCCTATGAAAACGGGGAGTTCGATAGCGCGGCTATCGCGGGTAAAAACCTGCGCCTGTCGCTGGATATTGAATTACAGGTGCTCGGGGAAAAATTAATGAAAGGTAAATCAGGTAGCATTGTAGCCATAGATCCGCAAACAGGAGGGATCCTGTGTATGGTCAGCGGCCCAAGCTTTGACCCTAACCTGCTTACCGGTCCATACAGGAGCGCCAACTTCAGCAAACTTTATACAGATACCACTAAACCACTCTTTAACCGCGCTATCCAGGCTACTTACCCGCCAGGCTCCACTTTTAAGCCAATGATAGCACTGGTAGGACTGGATGAAGGGGTTATTACACCTAGCTTTGGTTATCCCTGTGGAGGCGCCTATTATGGCTGTTCCCGCCCTATCAAGTGTGAGCACCATGATGCAGGACACGCAGCGAACCTGCGACTGGCACTCTCCCACTCCTGTAACTCGTACTTCTCGCACGTATATCGCCTGAGTGTTGATGCCGGCAAATTTGGCGGCATCAAGGTAGGTGGTATGCAGAAATGGGCCGATTATATGAACAACTTCGGTTTCGGGCATAAAATCGGTGTGGATATCCCCAGCGAAGGACGAGGACTGGTGCCGGATAAAAAATACTATGACGCCCGTTACAAAGGAAGCTGGAACTCCTGTACTTCCGTATTCCTGGGTATCGGACAAGGTGAACTGTTGTTAACACCGCTCCAGATGGCTAATGCGATGTGTATTGTTGCCAACCGGGGTTCTTACTATATTCCGCACTTTGTAAGCAGTATTGATAATGATAACACCCATATACTGGACAAATACAAACAAAAGCACCAGGGTGCCCAGATTTCCGATACGGCCTATAGCGCAGTAATTCATGGTATGACCGATGTGGTGGAAAGCGGTACCGGCCGTATTGCACAGATTGAAGGGATTACCATTGGAGGTAAAACCGGTACAGCGGAAAACTACGGTATTGTAAATGGTGTGAGAACCAAGCTGAAAAACCATGCGATGTTTGTGGCCTTCGCCCCTGCAGAACATGCACGTATAGCCATTGCAGTAGTAGTGGAAAACTCCGGCTTTGGTGCTAAATATGCAGCGCCTATCGCCAGTTTGATGATGGAGAAATACCTGAAAGACAGTATTTCTACCAAACGTCAACCTCTGCTGAAATCGGTAATGGAAACGGTTACAATAGACCCGGCTATGTTGGCTAAATCGCACCTGGATTCATTGAATAGTAATGCCATTATCAAAAAGAAAAAACCTTAACCCAATCATCGCATAAACCGATTAATTTATAATGAACCGCTCGCAAGCCAAACTGACACAAGGGATAGACTGGCCAATAGTTGGCCTGTACCTCGCATTGGTGATCATCGGCATTATGTCCATTTTTGCTGCGGAATACCGGGGGGACGATAATGTATGGCAGGATATTATTCACCCGGGTAAAAACTATTCGCGCCAGTTAATATGGTTGGGAATATCGTTGGTACTGGCGGCTATTATCTGGCTTACAGACAGTAAGTTTTTTACGGCTACGGCGAACCTGGCCTATGCAGGAGGGTTGCTGCTGTTGCTGTTGGTGCTGGGTATCGGTAAAGATGTAAAGGGGTCGCATTCCTGGCTGGTTATTGGTGGATTCCAGTTTCAGCCGGCGGAGCTCACCAAACTATGTACGAATCTGGCTTTAGCCAAATACCTGTCGTCGCAGGAAACAGATTTTAATAAGTTGCGATCGCGGTTGATTGCCGCAGCCATCGCACTTATCCCGGCAGGTATCATCATCCTGCAGGACGAAACGGGGCTGGCACTGGTATATTTTTCCTTCTTCCTGGTTATGTACCGCGAAGGGTTACCAGGCGTATTATTGGTAATTGCCTTTTCAGGTATTGTGTTGGTGCTATCGGCATTGCTGGTAGAACGAAATATATTGTTTGCCATATTTACCGTCATTACAGCGCTGGTCATCTATTTCAGCCGGCGTGAAATAAAACGAAAGCGATCGCGGCTGGCGTTGATCCTGGGGGTATATGCCTTCTGTGGACTCTTCGTGATGTTTGTGGTACCGTTTGTTTTTACGAAAGTGCTGAAAGACTACCAGGTACGCCGTATTGAAGTAATGCTGGGCAAGGAAAATGATCCGAAAGCCACTTACAATACCCGGCAGAGTATGATTGCTATTGGTTCCGGAGGTTTCTGGGGGAAAGGATACCTGAAAGGTACACAAACCCGTTACGACTTCGTACCAGAGCAAAGTACAGACTTTATCTTTTGTACTATAGGTGAAGACTTTGGCTTCTTTGGCAGTGTAATTTTCCTGGGCATATATGTGGCGCTGCTCTTCCGGATCATCTTTGTGGCGGAGCGACAGCGATCGACCTTTACGCGAGTCTATGCCTATGGGGTAGCCAGTATTATCTTTTTCCACTTGTCCATCAATATTGCGATGACTATTGGTTTGGCGCCCGTAATTGGGATTCCATTGCCATTGGTGAGTTATGGTGGATCCTCCCTGATGACCTTTACTATGATGATATTTATTCTGCTACGCCTGGATGCCGACCGGCAGATGGTTTTGAGGTAGCAGAAAGCAGAAAGCGTAAAGCGTAAAGCAAAAAGCTATTGAGGCGAATGATTTGAGCGGAAAAAATAATATTCGCTTAGATCATTCGCCTCAATAGCTTTTTGTTTTCTGCTTTCTGCTTTCTGCTATCTTTGCATTATGGCGAGAATTATTCCATTATCCGAGGGGTCATTTACCGTAGACGGGACCAAGAAATTTCTTCCTTTTAAGCGGGAAACCGATAGCATGCAGGATCGCCCGCATGGTTCATTGCTGGTTGAAATACAGCCGTTCCTGGTGATTACAGACCGTGATTATATTTTGTTTGATACTGGTTTGGGTTTCCGTAACCCGGATGGAGTATTGCAGATTCATCAGCATTTGATAGATCATGGTATTAATCCGATGGAGATTACCAAGGTATTAATGAGTCATTTACATAAAGATCATTCCGGTGGTGTATCTGCCGAAGATCCCATTACAAAGGAACGTACCCTTACTTTTCCGGGCGCTACCTATTATGTAAATAATGAGGAGATGTTGTATGCATTGGAGCATTCCGGTAAATCATATCTAGCCGAAGACATTATATTGTTGCAGCAGCGTGATAACGTGGTGTTTACTACCGGCAATGGTACTATTGATGACTATATTCATTACGAAGTAACCGGTGGCCATTGTCCTTACCACCAGGTATTTTTGGTAGATGATGGAGAAGATAAGGTTTTTTTTGGGGGAGATGTGGCACCGCAGATATCCCAGATGAAAAGTCGCTTTGCGGCCAAGTACGATTACGATGGTAAGCGCAGTATGGAGTTACGGCAGGAGTTTCTGGAGCGTGGTAAACAGGAAGGATGGACTTTCCTTTTCTACCATGATACGAAAGAGCCTTTCACCAGGTTCACTAACTAATTGCTAACTAACAGCTAAACGCTAACAGCTAAAAGCTATTTTCATGTATACCCTGTTTGATAATCTGACGCTTACGGGGCAGCATGCCATTAAAACATGGCAACAACAAGGCCATCAATGGGCTTCGTATAGCCTTTACCGGGAGCCGGCCGCACATGAGTTGTATGTACCGCATACAATACTAAACCTGGTATTACAAGGGGAGAAAAGGATGTATGACGGCAGGCAGGTGCACTATCTGCATGCCGGTGATGCCCTGCTCATTCCGGCCGGAACATTGCTTTGCTCTGAAATACTGCCGCCGCAGGAGCAGTATAGGAGTATTAACCTGGTAATACCGGATGAAATGATCCTGGCAGAATTGAAGCAACCGGGCAGGCAGCCGGCTGCGTGTTCCAAAGCCTTAACTACCCTGCCGGTTGACCAGGAATGGCAACATCTGGCCCAATGGTTGTTGCCACATTTCGCGGAGGACTATACCGGGCCGGATCATCATGAAATTATTTCCCGCACATTACGCCTCATCAATAAACATACAGGCATTAGTGCCATGTTGGCCAGGGCGGTGAAGTACCCTTTGCCGGCCGTGATGGAAAAACTGAGCATTCATTTGCCGGAAGTGCGGTTGCTGGAGGAGATGGCGACAATGGGACACATGAGTACCGCTACTTTAAAGCGTCGTTTCCGCAGCATCTATCATTGCAGCCCCATGGAATGGGTATGGGCGAAACGGCTGCAAACAGCAGGTTTCCTGTTAAGAACCACCACCCAACCCATTCCTGAAATTGCCTATAGCGTTGGATTTGAAGATATCCCCCATTTTTACAGGCAGTTCAGGCGATGTTTTAAGTTAACGCCATTGCAATGGCGCAAAATGGAAAGTGATCTTTTCAGCAAATAGCCGGATGCGTTAATGCGCTACATTGCAGAAAAAAAGTCATGGAAAATCTGACCAGCTTTGGTGAAGCCTGGGTGCGGGCATGGAATGCACACGACCTCGAAGAAGTATTATCTCACTATGATGATAATATCCTGTTTTATTCTCCCATTATCAAGAAGATCAATAATGATCCTACCGGATGTATCCGGGGAAAGGAAAATCTGCGCGCCTACTTTAGTAAGGCATTAGTAGCTTATCCTGAATTACATTTTGAATTGTATCACATACTGGAAGGGGTAAATTCAGTGGTGCTGTACTATAAAAGTGTAAATAATATGTTGAGTGCGGAGCTGATGGTGTTAAATGAAAAAGGCTTAGTAAGTGAGGTAAGAGCGCACTATAAATAGGAATTACGAATTACGGATTTGTGGGTAGATAGTAAACACAAAAGACATTCGCTGTTATCTACCCACAAATCCGTAATTCGTAATTCCTAATTCGTAATTCTTTTAGAATGGTCTTCTCCGGAGGCCGCCGCCTTGTCCCATTCTGTTCATGCGTTGATTATTTACATGATTGATCATGATATTCCGGAATTCTCTTTCTGTTTTGAATACCATACCAGCTTTTCTGCCAGGTAATACCCGCTGAAACTCTGTGCTGTAGCGGGATCGGATGTCCAGCATTCTTTTTTCATACGTTAATTCCTTGTCCATATTTCTACGGGCTGCATCGTCGGCATTATCGGTAGACAACTTATCGAGATCTTTTTTCTGATGGCGTTCAGCAATGAGTTGTTCTACTTCGCGGGTATAGTTATTATATACGGGCAAGAATTTTTGTGCTTCTTCCGTAGTGAGGTCTAATTTTTTGGACAGATATTCTATCTGTATGGCTTTAATTTTTTCAGCGGGGTCATCGGATGGTGGTTGCTGTGCACGGCTCACACCATTGGTGAAGAGCAGTACAAACATTGCGATCCATATAAAGCTAAAACGTTTCATCATTTCTTTTCAGGTAACACTTCCTTTGATAAATCTGTTTGTTGCAGATATTTTTCGATGGCTTCCACTGGGACGGCTTCATTTAGCTGATTTTGCACGGGGGCCGCTTCTACTGCAGCGGAAGATGCAAAAATAGCCTCATTATCAAAAGGATCAGTGTGGGTTTGTAGGTATTCAACAATGTCCTGATCGTTCAGGGTTTCCAGTTGTTTTTCTATTCTGCTGGTAGGTTTGCCGATAATAAACAGGATCGCGCTGCTGCCGATTAATGTCATCAGGCAGGCGGCTACTGTCCATTTTAGCCAGGTACTTACCTTGTTCCGGTGTGCTACCCGCAGTGGAGGGGCTGGCAGCAGGTGGTTGACTTGAAGGGATTCAAAATAACCTTCGGGTACGGTAAAGGGTAACTGCCTGGGCATTGCAGCAAGGAAAGGGGAAAGTGCCGTTAGTTCTGACTGAACGGTAGTGGCCTCTTCCGCCTGAATTCGTTGCATAATGGCCGATGGCAGTTCGTTAAAATAGCCGGCAGGAATGGTAGGGCTTTGTTGAACAGCAGGGATGCCGGAACGTAGGTTATCCAGCTGAATTTGCAGCATGATAGCAGTTGGCAGTTGTTCAAAGTAGCCGGCCGGTACCGTAAAAGGTACTTCAGCAGGCCAGTTGGCATCTGGCACTATTTGCATTAATTCACTCGCTATGTCGGTCCGCTTGTTCATATACTGTTTTTTAGACAGTGAAGGGATTTAATAGTTTAATGCGATTTTAATCTTTTCATAATTTTCTTTAAAAATCGATTAAAATACATATTTGTTGATTAGATATCTGTTCCTTTCCGGATAAATTCTTCTATCTTTTTTACCGCATGATGGTATGATGCTTTTAACGCGCCTTCGGAGGTTTCCAGCACTTTGCTCATTTCCTCATAAGGCATTTCATCATAGTAGCGGAGGTTAAATACAATCCGCTGTTTATCCGGTAAGCTAAGGATGGCTCGTTGGAGTTTCCATTCCAGTTTATTAGCGTCAAACTGGGGATCTGCCCTGAGCTTATTGCTTAAACCTGTTTCCACTTCGGAGAGGGAAATAGATGTTTTCCGTTTTTGTTGTTCCAGGAAAGTAAGACTTTCATTGGTAGCTATTTTATATAGCCAGGTATATAATTGCGCATCTTCCCGGAAGTTTTCCAGGTTTTTCCACACTTTAATGAATACATTCTGCAGCACATCGTTAGCGTCGTCATGATCCATGACCATTCTGCGGATGTGCCAGTAAAGTCTTTCCTGGTACTTCTGGATAATGAGGGTGAACCCTTTTTCCTTGGTATCAGCTGCGCGGTATAATGCCAATAATGTTTTATCGTCCTGTGAAACGGCCATAGGTTAAATGGTTCTTGACAGGTTTTAATTAAATGAATATAAATAAAAACCTGCTCATAAGACAAGCGGATTCTCCTAAAGTTTAATGGAGAGGGATAAAGCAGAAGGCATAAAGCAAAAAGCTATTAGGGAGGATGATCAGAGCGGATTTTGTCTGTGGGCAGGATTAAACTGATTATACTGATTACATTTTTTGATTAAGAAAGAAGGGAGATTAAAGCATATACCTGCTTCAATCTCCCTTCATCTTTTTAAATCTTTAAAATATAATCAGTATAATCAGTTTAATCCTGCCCACAGACAAAATCCGCTCTGATCCTACTTTATGCTTTTTTCTTCCGTGCCATTGCTTTTTCGGCTGCCGCTACGATATGATCTGCATCCAGGCCATATTTTTTCAGCAGGTCCAGTGGTTTGCCGCTTTCACCGAAAGTATCGTTGGTACCTACATATTCAATAGGAACGGGGATATGACGGGAGGCTACCTGTGCAATGCTATCGCCTAAGCCGCCGAGTACGTTGTGTTCTTCGGCAGTTACAGCGCAACGGGTTTTGGTGAGGGAGGCAATCACTGCTGCTTCATCCAGTGGTTTAATGGTGTGGATGTTGATAATTTCCACGCTATAACCTTTCTCTTCCAGTATTTTACCGGCTTCCACTGCGATCCATACGAGGTGGCCGCAGGCAAACAGGGTAATATCTGTTCCTTCGTGCAGGATTTGTGCTTTACCTATTTCAAATTTTTGATCTTCCGGTGTGAAATTAGGCCATTTCGGGCGACCGAAACGGAGGTATACCGGTCCTTCGTAATCTGCAATAGCGATGGTAGCAGCTTTGGTTTGATTAAAGTCGCAGGGTACGATCACGGTCATGCCTGGCAACATTTTCATCATCCCGATATCTTCCAGGATCTGGTGGGTAGCACCATCTTCACCCAGGGTAAGACCTGCGTGGGAAGCACATATTTTAACGTTTTTATTGGAATAGGCCACTGACTGACGGATCTGGTCATATACCCTGCCGGTAGAAAAGTTGGCGAAAGTAGTAGTATATGGGATTTTACCGCCAATAGTTAACCCAGCGGCGATACCGATCATGTTAGCTTCAGCAATACCTACCTGTACAAAACGATCCGGAAATTCCTTAATAAATGCATTCAGTTTCATGGAACCGAGCAAGTCGGCTGTCAGTGCAACTACATTGGGGTTTTTACGACCTACCTCCAATATACCTTCACCAAACCCTCCGCGGGTTTCTTTTTCATTTAGTGGTTGAATATCTTTTACCATTATGGTCTTTTTAAAATTGAAGTATAAAAGTAAACATTAAAAAGGGAGGATCCTAGTTACTCAGCACTTTATTGCGGAGGCTCACTTCCCACTGCCAGGCAGTACGCATACTGTCTTCTATACCAATTTCAGGTGACCAGTTGAGCTTTTCTTTGGCTTTGGAATTGTTGGCATAAATAGAGATCACATCTCCGTCCCGGCGTGGACCGGTAGTGTAATTCAGTTTAATACCGGATATTTTTTCAAACGCCTTGATGGCTTCCAGTACAGTGACGCCATTACCAGTACCCAGGTTGAAAACTTCGCAGTTGCTTTCATTGCGGTGTTCCAGCAGGTATTGCAGTGCTTTCGTGTGTGCATTGGCGATATCCATCACATGGATGTAGTCGCGTACACAGGAACCATCACGGGTGTCGTAATCGGTGCCAAAAACGGTCATTTTAGGGATTTTACCAATAGCCGTTTGTGTGATCACTGGTACCAGGTTATCTGGTTTGCCCAGTGGTAATTCGCCGATGAGGGCGGAAGGATGTGCACCTACCGGGTTGAAATAGCGCAGCAGGATAGACTGGGTATCGTTTACCCGGCTGTAATCTTCAATGATTTGTTCTCCGATTTGTTTGGTGCGGGCATAGGGCGACTGAGCTTCCCCGATAGGTGTTGTTTCTACTACAGGTAAAGCTTTGGTGTTGCCGTATACAGAGCAGGAAGAGGAGAATACCAGGTTAGGGATATTATACTCTTTTACGCATTTCAGTACGTTGATCAGGGAGGTCAGGTTATTCTGAAAATACATCAGGGGTTCTGTAACAGATTCTCCTACTGCTTTCAGTGCTGCAAAGTGGATAACGCCCACAATATCCCTGTTTTCATGAAATACGGCGTTAGTATCTTCCAGGTTACAAAGATCTACTTTGTAATTGCGTACCTTTTTCCCGGTAATTTTTTCTATACCATCTAATAATTGGGTGGTACTCCTGATGTTACTGTCAACAGACACTACATCAAATCCATTATTGATCAGATCTACTATAGTATGTGCGCCGATATAGCCACATCCACCCGTAACAAGAACCTTCATGATATTTCAGATTTACTTTATTAGTTATTTCAGAACATTTTTTGATTAAGTAACGTTTGGAGATATGCTCCGTAGCCGCTTTTAAGCAAAGGTTTTGCCAACTCTTTCAGTTCATCGGCATTAATAAATCCTTTACGGTAGGCGATTTCCTCGATGCAGGCGATTTTTATTCCTTGTCTTTGTTCAATCACCTGTACAAACTGTGATGCCTGCATGAGTGAATCAAAGGTACCGGTATCGAGCCACGCTGTACCGCGGGGTAAGATAGAAACTTTTAATTTTCCGCGCTTTAAATATTCTTTATTGACGTCTGTAATTTCATATTCTCCACGTGGGCTAGGTTGCAGATTTTTTGCAATTTCCACTACAGAGTTATCGTAGAAATAGAGACCAGGCACTGCATAATTGGATTTCGGCTGCTGTGGTTTCTCTTCTATAGATACTACTTTCATATCCTCATCGAATTCTACTACCCCATATCTTTCCGGGTCAGATACCTGGTAAGCATATACGATACCGCCGTCGGGGTTGGCATTGTGGGCCAGTTGGGTTCCCAGTCCGGCACCATAGAAAATATTGTCGCCCAATACCAGGGCAACGCTATCCTTGCCAATGAACTCCTCTCCGATTACAAATGCCTGTGCCAGTCCGTTGGGATTAGGTTGTTCGGCATAGCTGAGCTGTAAGCCCAGTTGCTGTCCATTCCCAAAAAGACGCTGAAAAGCGGGCAGATCGTGCGGGGTAGAAATGATGAGAATATCTTTTATTCCCGCCAGCATCAGGGTCGACAGCGGGTAATAGATCATTGGTTTATCGTACACCGGCATTATTTGTTTGCTGATAGCATACGTAATGGGGTGCAACCGGGTGCCGGACCCACCCGCCAGGATAATTCCTTTCATTTGCAAGATCAATTTTTGATGGACACTCCTTATAAGGCCGCACAAAAATAGCGGCTTTTTTTTAGAAAAGCATAAAGCTAAAAGCAAAAAGCCATTGTCGCAAGTGATATATGCGACAATGGCTTTTTGCTTTTAGCTTTATGCTTATTATATAAACAGATTCACGATGAAATAAGTGAGCGCAGCCAGTAATCCGCTGATGGGAATTGTTAATACCCATGCCCAAAGAAGGGAAACGGTCACCCCCCAACGAACAGCCGACAGCCTTTTGGTAGCACCTACTCCCATGATAGCACCGGTAATTACGTGTGTGGTACTGGCCGGGATGCCCAGGTGTTCGGTAATGAAGAGGGTAATGGCGCCGGATGTTTCCGCTGCCACCCCTTCCAGTGGGGTTACTTTGGTGATACGGGTACCCATGGTTTTAACGATTTTCCAGCCACCACTCATGGTACCGAGGGCGATACAGGTAAAGCAGGCCAATGGAACCCAGTCTGGCATTGCCTTGATATTTTGGATATAACCGGCAGACACCATGGCGGCAGAGATGATACCCATTACTTTCTGGGCATCGTTACTACCGTGTCCAAGGCTCAATGCAGCGGAAGATGCCAGCTGCAGGCGTTTGAACCAGCTTTCTGCGCGATAGGGATTGGCTTTGCGGCAAACATTTACGATGATGAGTGTAATGACAAAGGCCACAAACATACCTATCAACGGCGCCAATACGATAAAATATACGGTAGGCAATACTTTGTGGAAGTTGATCACGTCGATGCTACCACCAGAAGCCGTTACTGCAGCGCCAATGAAGCCACCAATCAGTGTATGGGAGGAGCTGGAAGGAATACCCAGCCACCAGGTGAACAGGTTCCAGATAATAGCCGCCACGAGGCCACAAAAAATTACTTTCAGTGTAATAAATTGTTCAAATACAGAGCTGGCTACAGAATTGGCTACTTTAAACTCACCAATGATATATTTGGCAATAAAAAAAGCCGCAAAGTTGAATACTGCGGCCCAAAGTACTGCCTGGAAAGGCGTCAGCACCTTGGTCGACACAATAGTGGCGATAGAATTGGCAGCATCATGAAAACCATTGATATAGTCAAATATGAATGCCAGGATGATAATTATTACTAATAATGTCATGACTTAGGGAGAATTATGCGTTCAGAACAGTAATCCCCTTATCAGGAGTACTTGATAATAATGGTTTCTATTACATTGGCGCAGTCTTCGCACTTGTCAGTAGCGATTTCCAGGGCCTGGTAGATTTCACGCATTTTAATCAGTTCTGCCGCATTTTGTTCTGTGTCGAACAAATCGGCGATGGCCATGTCGTAAATGTCATCAGCATGGTTTTCCAGGCTGTTGATTTTTACGCAGGCATCGGTAATGATGCGCATATTCTGCATATTGCGCAATTCGGGGATTGCTTTTGCCAGCTCCAGTACGCCGAGGTGGATTAATTCGGCCAGTTTGCGAACGCTTTCATTGATGTAATGAACTTTGTAGAGATCCATTCTTTTGGCGGAACCGTGGATATAATCCGCAACATCATCCAGTGTAGCAGCCAGGTAGTGGATATCTTCCCGGTCAAATGGGGTGATGAAGTTTTGTCCGAGTTCTACAAATATGCGGTGAGTGTAGTCGTCATTTTTGTGCTCCAGGCGCTCTATCAGATGCACTTTATCTTTTCTCACAGCCAGATCAGTAGTCGCAACCAGCTCATTGAGCACGGTCGCCATTTCTACCAGATTGGAAGCCACATCTTCAAACAAAGAATAAAATACCCGGTCTTTCGGCATGAATAGTTTTACAAAAGAATTGAAGCCTCCCATACGTTTGAGTTTATAATTTGCCGCAAAAATAGCTTTCTCGACCTGTTCCTACCAGTAAAAAAAGCGAATTAATAATTCCTTAACACTGGATTAATATAAAAGTAATATAGCGATTTTTCCTTTGTATTGAAAATTATACTCATAAACAGGCTGCCTACAACCTGTACATACCACCTATAGATGTCAGACAAACGCCCATTAGATATAGTCGTAATCTCAGATGTACACCTTGGGATATACGGCTGTCACGCTAAAGAATTGATCCAGTACCTTGATAGTATTGATCCACGGATACTGGTACTGAATGGGGATATTATCGATATCTGGCAGTTTAGCAAACGTTATTTCCCAAAAGCCCATACCAAAGTAATCCGGAAAATCCTGAAGATGATCGGGAAAGGCACCGAAGTGTACTACCTCACCGGTAACCACGACGAGGCCCTCCGTAAATATGCCGGCTTTGAGCTGGGAAACTTTACGATTGATAATAAGCTGGTACTGGAAGTAAACGGAAAAAGGCACTGGTTCTTCCATGGCGATGTGTACGATGTTACCATGAAAAACTCCAAATGGCTGGCTAAACTGGGCGGAAAGGGATACGACCTGCTGATTATCCTGAACCGGTTGGTTAACCATGCACTGGAAAGCCTGGGCCGGGAAAAGATGTCGTTTTCCAAAAAGGTGAAGCAGGGCGTAAAATCTGCGGTGAAGTTTATTTCCGATTTTGAACAAACCGTGGCGGAAATAGCTGTGGATAAAGGATTTGACGTGGTGTGCTGCGGACATATTCACCAACCCCTGATTAAAGAGATGCAGGTAGGCGATAAAACCGTGACTTACCTGAATTCAGGCGACTGGGTAGAAAGTCTCACTTCTCTCGAATATACCAACCAACAATGGACCCTGTACCAACACCCGGTTACCAAATCCAAAATTGTACTGGCAGAAGATGAGGAGGATACCTCCAACGACTGGGATCCTACCCGCATTATTACTTTCCCCGGATCCTGATGCTGTCTGACTACTCCCCGCCCTGGTTACTTTGCCGTAACAACAGGGCGTTGTTTGGAGATAGCAGGATGGGCAAGCAGGTATTTATCTTTATATTTACATATTTATTATATATTTATATTTAAATATTATTTTCACAAAATCATAACAAGCGCTTAATATTAAATTAAAAGTAGACTACTAAGTTTGCCAGAGAAATAATTAAGTGTGTCGATAGTGTACATTTAAAAAGCAGAAAAAAAGCTAGATGAAAGTATTGAAGTTGCATCCTTTAATGACTATCTCCCTATTGCAAATGCAGATCCAGCGTTTGCTCTTTTGCAATGTGGCAGTGTATGTGCGTAATTCCCTGGCCAATACTTTTGATACCTTGAAAGAAGCCGGTTTTGAAGAAGAAGTGCTGATAGAATTTCCTATCGACGAAACACTGAGCCTGCGTGAGTTTGAGGAAGAAGTAGAAGAAAAGTTTAACTTTTCGCTGGAGTTATGTAACAAAGACAACAAACCTTTTATGAACAAGAGCCAGCATTTATTCCAGATTGCGGGTGCTACTGCTGATAAAAAGGAAGAGCGGAATTATCAGCTGGATATTTCCCTGGATATGCTGATGAATAATAACCGGCAGTCGCCTCAGCAAAATATGTGGTAATTTTTATCTTTTTCCGGGAGATATATACTTCCGGCTTGCTTTTTAGCCCTGTACCGATATCCTGTTCTCTGAAACCTTATTATTGTTAGTCCCCCTCCGTAAATGTTTTATCAATTAACATGCTGGTAATATTTTCTTAACCACCTGGTAATATACTGCCCCTACTTTTGGGGAACGGAACCCATATCACCTGCAGCGGAAACACAATACCATGCGCATGGACCTCTTTCTCCTGGTAACTTTCACCTAACAATTGTTGTATTTTTTATCAATAGATTCATAAACTGAACCCAATACCGCCCGGGTTTTTACCCGGACGGTTTTTAAGGAATGCGTTTATTTGCCCAATTTGGCCATGTATTTTTCCGGCGCTTTTTCAAATACTCCTTTGCAGGTAGGAGAACAGAAATGAAGGGTATCGCCTTTATATACTGTCCATTCTTTATAGCTGGTATCATAAGGCATTTCGCATACCGGATCCGGTAATTTACCGTTGGCATCAGCGGTCAGCTTTTCTGTAGCTGCGGCAGGTGCCGCCTTGTCGGGCATGGTATTATTTTCAGCGGGTTTAGTTTGTTGTGCACAGGCAAACAGGAATAATGCGCTACCGATAATGAATATATGTTTCATGCTATTTTTTTTTGCGAAGGTATTGATAAAACGAATTACGAATTAGGAATTACGAATTACGGATTTGTGAGTAGATAAAAGCGAAGTTGATCTTCGCGTTTACCATCTACCCACAAATCCGTAATTCGTAATTCCTAATTCGTAATTCTTCCTATTACCAGATGATCACACGTTTATCTTCTGGTAAGGTCATTTTGCTATCAGCTGCACAACCCCATGCTGCCTGGAATTCGGCCAGGTGAGGTAATGGTCCGTTGATACGGAATCTTGCCGGAGAGTGTGGATCTGTTTGAATCTGGTTGCGGAGGGCAGCATCGGTAATGTTACCGTGCCATACCTGCGCCCAGCCCAGGAAGAAACGTTGCTGCCAGGTAAATCCGTCGATTGGTTTAGGCTCGCCTTTACCTTCAAAAGATTTCACCAGTGCATGATAAGCCAGGGTTAAGCCACCCAGGTCGGCTACGTTTTCGCCAATGGTCAGCGCACCATTTACTTTGAAGCCAGGTAAGGCTTCCAGGGAGCTGAAGTAATCGATATAGCGTTTGGTGAGTTTATCGAAGTTAGCGCGATCGGCTGCAGTCCACCAGTTTTTCAGGTTACCTTCTGCATCGAATTGAGAGCCCTGGTCATCGAAGCCATGGGTAAATTCGTGGCCGATTACGGCAATGATACCACCATAGTTGATCGCATCATCTGCATTCGGATTGTAGAAAGGAGGCTGGAGAATACCTGCCGGGAATACTACTTCGTTGTTTAACGGATTGTAGTAAGCATTCACGGTTTGCGGTGTCATGCCCCACTCGCTTTTATCTACTGGTTTACCAATTTTATCAATATTTTCTTTGTGCTCATACAAGCTGGCTGCTACTACGTTTTCCAGCAGTTTGCCTTTATCGATATTGATAGAAGAATAATCTTTCCATTTGTCAGGATACCCGATCTTATAAGTAAAGGAAGATAATTTTTTGTGTGCCATCAGTTTGGTAGAATCGCCCATCCAGGTGAGTTTGTCGATTCTTTCGCCATATACTTTGCGCACGTTTTCAATCATTTCAGATACTTTCTGTTTGCTGCTTTCCGGGAAGAATTTCTTCGCAAACAGTTTACCCAGTGGCATACCCATTTTACCGTCGGTAGAGCGGATGGCGCGTTCAGCACGGGTTTTCTGTGCTTTCTTGCCTGTCATCACGGTACCATAGAAGTGGAAATTTTCTGCATCAATAGCGGCAGGTAAATAGCCGGCAAACTGGGTCAACAGCTGCCATTTGGTGTATGTTTTCAGTGTTTCAATGGGCGTAATTCTCAGTTGGTTGCCAGCTTTGGTCAGGTATTCTTTATTTTGCAGTACAACGGTATCTGCTTTAATATCCTGTTTAGCCGCAAAGTTATCCCAGTCGAAATCCGGCGCCAGTTTTTTCAGTTCAGCGAAAGCTGTTCTGTTGTATGTTTTAACCGGGTCGCGCAGTTCTACGTTAGAGAGCTGCATGTTAGCCAGTTTGGTTTCAAATTCCAGGATGGTTTTACCAGGCGTAGCTTCCGTAAAGCCAGCCAGTTTAAACATCTTATCTACGTGTGTAACGAATTCATCGCGTACATTTTTGGTCGCGGAATCCTGTCTTTCGTAGTAGCTTTTTTCACCGAGGCTCAAGCCGCCTTGTCCCTCGTACAGTACGTTCATTTTACTGTTTTTCGCATCAGCATCTGCGCCAAATCCGGTGAAGCTGGATACGCCGATTTTTTGCAGTTCGCCGGTTACGCTGGCCCAGTCGGCCAGTGTTTTGATGGCGTTAATTTTATCGAGGTAAGGTTGTAATGGAGTGATACCGCGTTGTTCAATGGTAGCGGTATCCAGGAAAGAGGTGTAGTAATCCGCGATTTGCTGCTCTTCGGTACCTTTTTTCAGGTCTTTTTTGCTGGTGATATCAGCAATAATGCCTTTCAGGCGAACTTCTTTGTTTTCTTTATCGAGGATGTTGAAGGCTCCCCAGCGACTTTCTGTAGATGGAATAGGGTTGTTTTTCTTCCAGTTGCCATTTGCGTAATTGTCGAAATCATCGCAGGCTTTGTGGGTGGAGTCGATGTCGGCGAGGTTGAATGCCGGCACCTTTATGGTGTCTGCTGTTTCTCCCTGGTGCGAGGAGCTGCCGGAATTGCAGGCTGCAAAAGTAACCATGGCAGCCAGCAACGGTAGTTTTACCGCATTGGTTTTCTTCATATATAAAACAGGTTTAGTATTTAAAGTTATGGAAAAGGGGGCAAGTTGCGACAAAGGTTTTTTATGAGCGGCAATCCCCGCAGTGGTGGCTGACAGGATCAAATCAGATAATCTCTAAATAATTAGGTAGGTTTGTGTTACGAAAATTAGGAGATAGATGAGTTTTAGGTTTAAATTGTACAGGATCACAACGTCGCTGGCATTGATGATTTCTGGTTTTTTTGTGTTCACAGGCCTTTCTGTAATTTTATTCCAGGGGATGAGTACGATGTTTTTAATGAGCCTCTTGTTTTGGGGCGCTTGTTTCATTCATAGTGTTTTATCCTTATATCTGCAACGTAGCATATTGTTGCCGGAAGTGCCCCTGAAAGAAAATACCCCTAGTGGTATTCGCATTATGGGCGTGATAGAAGTGCTTTTTTCTTCCTTAATGATTATCGTAGGAATTGTACTGATCAGCTTACCCGGTAATATTATCAACGATGTGCGGGCTATGTTACCAGCCGGTGAACAAAACTCCATTACTCCGGTGACCATACAGGTAGCAGGAGGATTTTGCCTTTTACCGGGTCTTATCCTGATAGTCAATGCGGTGTTGTCTTTCGGTATACTGCGTCAATGGCAGGAACGGCAGCAACATGATCATCCGGAGGAAGAATAATTTAAAATGAACGGTGATGGAAAAGAAGGAAATAACCAATAGTGCAGACATCAAATTGCTGGTAGACCGCTTTTACGAGAAAGTACAGGCGGATGACCGCATTGGATATATTTTTAATGACATCGCCCAGGTAGACTGGAGCAAGCATCTGCCTACCATGTATGATTTCTGGGAAAGCCTGCTGCTGGATGGTAATAATTATCGTGGCAGAACCATGGAACCTCATTTCAGAATCAATAAACTGATCCCACTGGAATCGGCTCACTTTGAACGCTGGATCGCATTGTTTGAGGAGACTGTCCACGAATTGTTTACCGGTGAAAAGGCAACACTGGCTATTACCCGTGCCAGATCTATCAAGGATATCATGGCATATAAGATGAACCAGATCAATCATCCCGACAGCAGCAAAAAAATCCCGCTCATTAACCCGGGCAGTTAACCATTAAATCATCAGTGTAGTATGCAACCATTAGCAGAGCGGTTAAGACCAGTAACCCTGGATGAACTGGTGGGGCAGGAACACCTTACTGGTAAGGATAGTATTTTAAGAAAAGCTATTTCACAAGGTATGATACCCTCCATGATTTTGTGGGGGCCGCCGGGCGTTGGTAAAACTACCATTGCCAATATTATTGCCCATACTTTACAGGTCCCCTTTTACACGCTGAGCGCCATTTCTGCCGGTGTGAAAGAAGTCAGGGAAGTGATTGAAATGGCCAAGAAACAGCGACATGCTGTACTGTTTATTGATGAAATTCACCGTTTCAATAAATCCCAGCAGGATGCTTTGCTGGGCGCCGTAGAAAAAGGCATTATCACCCTCATTGGCGCCACCACCGAAAATCCTTCTTTCGAAGTAAATGCAGCGGTATTATCGCGTAGCCAGGTATATGTGTTGAAGCCATTGGGCAAAGAACAGTTAATGACCCTGCTGCAACAAGCCATGGAACGGGATGAATGGCTGCGTAGTAAACATATTGAATTAAAGGAAACCAGTGCCCTGTTTAATATTTCCGGGGGAGATGCCCGCAAATTATTAAACCTCTTTGAACTGGTAGTAACCACACTACAGGAAGATCCTATTGTGGTTACCGACAAGAAAGTGATGGACATCGCGCAACAGCGTGTAGCCATTTACGATAAAAGCGGAGAACAACATTATGATATCATTTCCGCGTTTATTAAATCTATTCGCGGTAGTGATCCTAATGCCGCATTGTATTATCTCGCCAGGATGATAGATGGTGGTGAAGATGTAAAATTCATCGCCCGCCGCCTGGTGATTCTGGCATCAGAAGATATCGGTAATGCTAATCCCAATGCGCAATTGCTGGCTACCAGCTGCTTCCAGGCAGTAAACCTGATAGGATATCCGGAGTCGAGAATTATTTTGTCGCAATGCGTTACCTACCTGGCTGCTTCTGCCAAAAGTAATGCTGCTGTTACAGCTATCAGTGCCGCACAATCTGTAGTAGCTCAAACCGGTGATTTACCGGTACCGATGCATATCAGGAACGCCCCTACGAAAATGATGAAAAACATGGGATACGGCGAAGGGTATGCTTATGCACATAGTTATGAAAATAATTTTGTGGTACAGGAATTTTTGCCAGATGCGATTAAAGGTATGAAGTTTTATGAACCGGGGAATAACCCGCGGGAAGAAGAGTTGAGGAAGTATTTGAAGAATTTGTGGAAGGAGAAATATAATTATTGAGGATAATGAATTGAGAATTACGAATTACAGATCTGTGAGGAGGCAATAGCAAATCGCAGATCTGTAATTCGTAATTTTTTTTACTCCCTTTCTTTCGCCAAAATCTCAAACCGTTGCTCTACCCTTTCTCCATTTTCGTCTACTAACGTAATCGTATGTTTCCCTGCTGTGGGATGCAACGCCATCTGGTGAAACTCCACCGTAGTACCAATGAAATTATTATCCAGGTGCCAGAATATTTTAGCCGTGCTATTACGGTGAGTAGCCGTAAAGATTGTTTGACCAGGTTTTCCGTCAATTTCTATAGGTACAAATATCCGTGCATCGGGCCGTGGATAAATGAGTTCCATGGGTGCTTTATCTTGCCCGAGAGAAGCCAGGCATTCGGGTTTGTAAGGTGGTAACTGCTGGTAGTAGTTTTTACTACGATAATAATATTCCTGGGAGGGTGGTAATACAAACCACGATTTATGTTGCATAAATTGTGGTGATTCGCAACTTTCTGTTACGCGCCACTGCCCGGTTCTGTCGAGGTGAATGAGTTGGTGATACGGACAAATCCCTGCGCGCATCCCTGCTGCCGGTACGTAGATAGAATCTTTTTCATCGCATAGTTCGCTGGCGCGGAAACCACTTTTGCGGCATACTTCTATTTTCCGTAATTGCGCATATGGTGTGTTAAACCAGCCATTGGTATGTAACAGGCGATATACATCAAATAGAATAGGTGCAGCGGTAGACACACCTATTAGCCCGGGGCGTCCTTCTCCGTCGGCATTGCCCACCCATACGCCTACAACATATTGTGGTGTTACCCCAATGGCCCATCCGTCGCGGAAGCCGAAGCTGGTGCCTGTTTTCCAGGCTACGCGCTGAGAGGAGGAGAATTGTTGCCACAGCAGTTCTTCACCGGGGCGCATTACTTCTGTCATGGCCTGAAAGGCGTACCAGATGGAGCCGGCATCGAGTAATCCGTCTCTGCTTAATCCGTATCGGGAGGTGCGTTGTATATCCTGTCGGTAGTTAGGTGGATGGATATCATCCATGCTATATTTCCCTTTATATTGATCCATGTGCAGCAGTGTACGCGCCATGCTGGCATACATGCCACACATTTCCCAGAGGGTGGTTTCTCCCCCGCCAAGGATCAGCGATAAGCCGTAGTGATCGGCCGGTTTATTGAGTGTGGTAATGCCCAGTTTCTGTAGTAATGAATGAAAGCGTTCGTAGCGATATTGTTGTAGCATACGTACGGCAGGTATATTCAGCGACCGTGCCAGAGCGCGCGACGCTGGTACGGCGCCATCATAGCCCAGGTCAAAATTTTGCGGGGAGTAGCCGGCAATTTGCGTAGGGATATCAGGAATGAGTGTATTGGGTAGTATCAGGCCATCGTTGAGCATGGCGGCATATAGCACAGGTTTAAGCGTGCTGCCGGGGCTTCTTCTGGCCTGGACAATATCTACATGGCTTTCCAGCTCCGGGTCCGATGGATTATAGATGTTACCTACATAGGCGAGTGTATTGCCGGTTTCCACATCCAGTACCAATACAGCAGCATTATTGATGCCATTGGCTTTATAGGCGCTGTGATAACGGTCGGCAATAGCGGTGGTATTACGTTGAAGGTCGCCCTGCACAGTAGTTTTAATGCGTGTAGGGGCATCCGATTTTTGCTGTAGGTATTCTTTGCGGAACAGATCGAGTAAGTGCGGCGCATCTTGCGGAAGCGGCAACGGCTGATCCGGCAATGGTTCCAGCTTGGCCAGTTGACAGGTAATGCTGTCGATAGTATGTTGCCGGTATAACCTGGTAAGTAGTTGATTACGTTTAGTCAATAACGTTAGCCTGTTGCGGCCTGGGTGCACGAGCGCAGGACTGTTAGGTAGAACCGCCAGGGCGGCCATTTCTCCCCATGATAATAAATCTGCTTTACGGCCATAGTACCGCCAGGCTGCGGCTTCCAGTCCAACTACGTTGCCGCCGAAAGGAGCGTTGGCAGCGTATAGCGCAATGATCTTCTTTTTAGAGGCAGCAAATTCCAGGCGCGTAGCCAGTACGGCTTCCACCATTTTTTGCCAGATATTCCGCGGCTGGTTGCGTGATAAACGTATTACCTGCATGGTGAGCGTGCTGCCTCCACTGACTACTTTTTTACCACGGATATTTTGATTAACGGCCCTGGCTAAGGCCAATGGGTCCAGTCCCCAGTGATAATAGAAGCGTTTGTCTTCATACGCTACAATACATTTCTGAAACTTTTCCGGTACATGGGCATTGTAAGGAAAGCGCCATTGCCCGTCTGGTGCGATGCTGGCATTCAGCAGGTCGCCATTGCTATCTTCCAGTACATAGGAAGTGGCGGTGGTAAACAACTGTTTGGGTAAACAAAAATAGTAGGCGATGAGTAGTACACCTGCAGCACCCAGCCACCATTTTCTTTTAAGGCACCATTGTTTGAGACGATATAGCTTCATCAGGGAATCCGGGTAATAATTTTATGTGTTCAAAGATAGGGTTAACTTTATAAGTGATGAGCGTCTGACAAAAGTTATTTGTCCCCTTCCGGTAAGTTGAGTCGTTATAGGGATGAATCAACTAAACTGAGATCATGAAAGAATTCGTATTAATTTTCAGAAACAGTAAAGATGCGCACGATCACCCATCTCCTGCGCAATTGCAGGAAAGGATGAACTGGATGGCGGGCGTGGCTGCCCGCAACCTGCTGGCAGACAAAGGCAATCGCTTGTCGGCTACCGGCGCCAAAACGGTGAAACCCAACGACGTGGTAACCGACGGGCCTTACACAGAGATCAAGGAATTTGTTACCGGCTACATGATCCTTAAATCAGCCACCATAGAGGAAGCGGTAGCCATTGCCCGGGAAAATCCCATGATTAAAATGGGCGGAAATATCGAAATCAGGGAGGTGTTAGCGATACCTCCGGCAAAAAATTAGTGATATATGGCAGAACAGGCCGCCACACATCCGGAGCTTTTACCTCATTTATTCCGTTTGGAATACACTAAAATGACGGCAGTATTATGCCGTCATTTTGGCCTGCAACATATAGAGATAGCGGAAGATATTGCCAGTGACACTTTTCTGCGGGCTGCAGAAACCTGGGGAATAAATGGTATTCCGGAGAACCCGGCCGCCTGGTTGTATACTGTTGCTAAAAACAAAACCAAAGACTATCTCAAACACTTATCCGTGTTTGAATCACGGGTTAAAAATGCGATCGGTACCAATGAAGTGGCTGCGGAACCCGACTTCGATTTTTCTCCTCAAACCATTACAGACAGCCAACTGGCGATGATTTTTGCTGTTTGCAATCCTGCCAATTCCAAAGAAGCACAAATATGCCTGGCCCTGCAAATTCTTTGTGGATTTAGCGTGGAAGAAATAGCCGCTGCCTTTCTCACTAAAAAAGAAACCATCAAAAAAAGATTATTGAGAGCCAGGGCGCAGCTGCGGGAAGACCATTTCGAAATTAAGGTACTGGATAAATCTACTATTGCAGCACGACTGGATACTGTTTTAAAAACGTTGTATCTCTTGTTTAATGAAGGTTATTTTTCCACGTCTCATAACCAGGCCATCCGTAAGGACCTTTGTTCAGAAGCTATGCGGCTGACCCTTATATTAACAGAAAGTGCATTGGCTGGTACTACGTCTGCCAATGCACTGTTGGCGTTAATGTGTTATCAAAGCTCCCGGCTCGATGCCCGTGAAAATGATATGGGAGAAGCAATCTTATATGAGGAGCAGGACAGCAGCTTATGGAGTATACCGCTGATTGAAAAAGGTAATTACTACCTGGTGAATGCCTGTTCCGGTGATGCTATTTCGCAATATCACCTGGAAGCTGGTATCGCTTACTGGCACACAACTCCCACTGATCAGCATAAATGGAAACATATTCTTCAACTCTATGATCAGCTGGTCCTGGTGGCGTATACCCCTATGACGGCGCTAAACAGGACCTTTGCTTTTGCAAAAGTACATGGTCATGCAGCGGGCATCCTGGAGGCAGAAAAACTACAGCTGATGGAGCATGATTACTACTATGCGCTGCTGGCTTATTTATGGGCGGATACGGATGTGCATAAAGCCGTTGATTATTATCATAAAGCCATCTCCCTCACTCGTTCAGCATCTACCCGGAAAACGTTGCAGAAAGCAGTAGCAATGCTGCAACAGCCTATATCACATTAGCCTCAGTTACTGATCGCTGCGATATTGATTTCCGGTTGTGGATGTATGACGGGAAAGTCGATATACCCGGTGTCTCCTCCTTCATAAAAAATGTTGAAGTCTGCTACGGCTAAAGGTGTATGGTGCCGGAATCTTTCTACCAGGTCCGGATTGGCAATGAAGGGTTTGCCATAGGCAATCATATCTGCCAGACCGGCTTGCAGCAGGGCTTCTCCCGATTCGGCGGTATGGCCGCCTGCTACGATCAACAGTTGTTTAAAGCGTTGGCGTACTTGCTGTAAATAATCGGCAGAGATGGTAGATACGCCGTTCACCAGCATACCGGACAGGTGAATATAAAGAATGCCCAGTTGTTGCAGGGCTTCAGTGATATACAGGTGGGTGGCTGTTTCTTCTGCGTAAGGGGGCAGGTCGTTGATGCCCACAAAGGGGGACAAACGAACGCCGGTATGTTCCCTGCCGATGGCGGCAGTTACTCCTTCCATGATGTCCAGCAGGAAGCGGCTGCGGTTAGCAATGCTGCCACCGTAACGGTCGGTTCGTTGGTTGGTTTGCGGGTGCAGGAACTGATCGGGTAAAAATCCGTGGGCGCCATGTATTTCTACGCCATCGAAACCCAGCTCCATTGCGGTGACGGCAGCTTGTATATGTGCATCCACGAGGGCTGTGGCGCCTGCGGTACTCAGTACGTCCGGTTGCGGCATCGGATGGTGTTCGTTGTTGGGCGTGCGGATGATATCGGCAGCTTTCAGGGAAGAGGCGCCCACCAAAGGAAGGTGGTTTTCATGGTTGAAGGGATGTCCGATACGACCGGTGTGTACCAGTTGCACAAAGATTTTCCCATCTCTTGCATGTACTTCTTCTACTACTTTTTTCCAGGCGGCTTTTTGTGCGTCATTGTAAATGCCGGGAGCATTCAGATAGCCGACGCCGTTAGGTGCCACTGCGCTGTTTTCTGCAATGATTAAGCCGGCGCCTGCCCGTTGTCCGTAATAAAGCGGTGCGGAATCACTGGGAATAGCCTGCTCTGAGCGGCGTCTGCTCATAGGCGCCATGACTACCCTGTTTTTAAATGTAACGGAAGGGGTAACAAGTGGAGATAATAGTTTTTTATGTGTGTTCATGACTGATTATGTTTGTAAAGGCAAAATTAGTGGCCGCAGTGACGGGGGAACAGTGACAAAGAGGGGTTTCTTTTGTAATTTTACAGGTTAGAAGTATGTTATCCCATAAAGACAATCAGATATGGAGCAAAAAATATTGCATCAGCCGTTTGAGTTATACGTATCAGATATGGAATGCTGGAAAGAGCGGCCATTGATCTATCATTTCTTCGAGATTGTCCAAATCGTGGAAGGGACCGGTGTTCGTACTACCAACTGGAACGACTTTCCCTATGAAAAGGGAAGTATTTTTTTGTTTACGCCATTGGATTGCCGGGGTTTTAATGCTACCACTCCTACCCGTTTCTGTTCTATTCGTTTCTCGGAGGTATTCCTGGGACAATATAAAAATGCGCAGGATCGGGAAAGGATTGTACAATGGTTAAAACAGCTGGAACATATCTTCTCCCATCACAACCGTTTTCAGCAATTATTAGTAAAAGATGCGGGTGACTGTCAGCAGATTATTACACTAATGAATCTTGCGGTGCAGGAGTATGAAAATAAGCAGGCTTTTCATGAAGAGAACTTGCAGCACCTGGTAACGCTGTTGCTGAATATTTTGTCGCGTAATGTAACGGATAGTACAGCGCCTACCGGCGGTACGGCTGCGTGTGATGCTGAGCCATTAATTAACCGCATGCTGATCCATATCAGGCAGCATATCAGCGATGCGGATAAGTTGAGAGTAGATTACCTGGCGGCGCATTTTAATCTCTCTGTCAATTATGTGGGAGAATATTTCCGGAAGCTTACGGGGGAAAGTTTACAGCAGTATATCACGCAGTATAAAATAAAGCTGATACAACAGCGGCTGGCGTTCAGTAATCTGACTATCAGCCAGATAGCGGGAGAGCTGGGTTTTACCGATGAAAGCCACTTAGGACGACAGTTCAGAAAGCATAGCGGGGAAAGCCCATTGGAATACCGGAAACGCGCTAAATTATCGGAAAGTCAAATTTAATTTATTGAAAATCAGGCTATTTAATAGTTTTTAAATTTTTTTAAAAATATTTGTACCATTTGGTAAAATATCCATATCTTTATTACAGAAAATCATTCCACATGCTACACAAACCAAATAATCCAACATAGTCTTCTTTTCTTTTCGCTTTGTCATCACTCTTTTTTTTATCACTATTGTACTAAACGGTACAAAAACAATCACATGAAAACTACCAACGTATTATATAAGACCGTTACCGTAAATCACCAGGACATATTTTACCGGGAAGCAGGTGCGCCCGATGCACCCACAATCCTGTTGTTACATGGTTTTCCTACCAGCTCACATATGTACCGGGATTTGATAAATGACCTGGCAGACAGGTACCACGTTATTGCTCCGGATTACCCGGGATTTGGGCTTAGCAGTATCCCGTCGCTGACCGCTTTCGATTATACCTTCGATAACCTGGCGCTGATCATGGAGCAGTTTATTGATACGCTTGGCTTAACAAAATTTACCTGGTATTTGCAGGATTACGGCGGTCCAATCGGCTTCCGCATTATTACAAAGAGACCGGACCTGGTAAAGGCATTGGTGATACAGAATGCCAATATATATGACGATGGCCTGGGGCCAGAAGTGCAGATTTTGGGTACGCTGGAAGGCGAGGCACTGCTGGCGGCTATTGGTAAAAAACTAACGCTGGAGTATATCAGGAAAGAACACCTGCTGGGTGCTGCCAATGCGGAACGCGTTAGTCCCGATAGTTATCAGCTGGCACATTTCTACATGAACAGGCCGGGTGTGCAGGAAGTGCAGATCGCACTGTTCCTGAATTACAGTACCAATTTCCCGAAATATCCTGAATGGCAGCAGTACCTGCGTACACAGCAACCACCGGTATTAGTGGTATGGGGTAAAAATGATGAAATCTTTACCTGGCCGGGTGCCGTCGCTTATCAACGGGATGTGCCGGATGCTGCCGTGCATTTGCTGGATGGCAGCCATTTTATGCTGGAAGAATACCATGAAGAAGTAGCCTCCCTGATACATGACTTTTTGAAAAAATTATAACCACCTAAAATAATTATCTATGTCTGACAAGAAAATTGCCATCAATGGATTTGGAAGAATTGGAAGATTGTTTTTCCGCGAAGTATTTAACCAGCAAGGCACAACGATAGTTGCCATCAATGATTTAACCAGTCCGGCTGTATTGGCCCACCTGCTGAAATACGATACGGCCCAGGGCCGCTTTGACGCTACAGTTACAGCTACCGAAGATGCCATTGTGGTCAATGGAAAAGAAATAAAAGTGTATGCTAAAAGAAATCCTGCGGAGATCCCCTGGGGATTACATTCGGTAGATGTGGTACTGGAGAGTACCGGTTTTTTCACCGATAAAAACACGGCGGCTGCACACATTACAGCCGGCGCCAAAAAAGTAGTCATCTCGGCGCCCGCCACCGGCGACATCAAAACCATTGTATACCACGTGAATCATGATATACTGGATGGCACAGAAACTATTATCAGCTGCGCTTCCTGTACTACCAACTGCCTGGCTCCCATGGCACAGGTATTAGATGATTCGTTCGGTATCGTAAACGGGCTGATGACTACCATACACGCCTATACGAATGACCAGAATACACATGACGCGCCTCACAGCAAAGGAGATTTGAGACGCGCCAGGGCCGCTGCGCAAAACATCATTCCTACCAGCACCGGCGCTGCCAAAGCCATAGGACTGGTGTTACCCAAGCTGAAAGGCAAACTGGATGGCACTTCACAACGCGTACCCGTTATTGCAGGATCCTTAACAGAACTAACAGTAACGCTGCAACGTAAAGTAACGGTAGACGAAGTAAATGCCGCCATGAAAGCTGCTGCCAACGAAAGTTTTGGCTATAATACCGATGAAATAGTGAGCAGTGATGTAATTGGCATGCACTACGGTTCCCTCTTTGACGCCACACAAACAAAAGTACTCACTACCGGCGATCAACAGATGGTGAAAACAGTCAGCTGGTATGATAATGAAATGAGTTATGTTTCGCAACTGGTGAGGACGGTGAAATATTTTAGTGAAGCTTTTAGCCATTAGCTGTTAGCTATTAGCAAAATGCAGCGGAGATGAACATTTATAAATGTCATCTCCGCTGCATTTTAATTTCCGCTGCATTTTGCTAATAGCTAACAGCTAATGGCTAACAGCTATTTCACTACTTCCACCCATTTGCCTGGCTGGAAAGCATGTATGGTATTGTCATACATCGCTTCACAGGCCGTAGCTGGCAGGTAGTATCTGCCGAGGTAAGCGGCATTTAGCAATACATTGTATGTGCGCTTCTTATTTTCTTCAATGTTGAAATAAGTATACACCCTGTCATCACGGATATCCATATACGTAGATGGTGATGTATGGAATGCGCTGTCATTTTCCATTAAGCGGGTATTGAGTATTTCCCAGCCTGACGGGAAGATTTGCGACAATGCCATTTGTTCGTAATAGCCACGCTTGCCAGGGTTGGTGAGGGTAACGGTGGCCATGAAGTCGCTGCCCTGTCTGAGGGTGGCGGGATCCAGTGGTTTGCCGTCGCGGGTGCTGTAGCTCACCTGCATACTTAATACATCCGGATTGTTAGTCGCTACTGGTTCCTGGCCGGCATCTGGTTGTCCCTGCAGAATGAGGCGTACATACAGCACGTTTTGCCCATTATTCTGGATGCTGATATTGCCGGCATTGCTGTTAAAGTTAACAGGAATCTGCGTCACGAACGATTGGCCATTTACGCTGCCTTTAACTCCATTGAGAGTATAGTTAAAGCTCATTTTGCTGCCACCTTTATTGTTGCCGCAGTATTTGGCAATAGCGATCAGTGCATAAGCTGTGGTTTGGGTGCTGTACCATTGGTCGTTTTGCGATAACTGCGCCGCAATTTGTTTTACCAGTTCGTTGGCGCGGTTACGTTGTCCGAGGATGGTAATGGTTTCCAGTATCATGGCTTTATCGCGCAGGTCTGAACCGAAGGTACCCCCTAACTGCGTATATGGCTTCACGTCAGTAGCCAGGTTTTGCACCAGTGAATTGGCTACCTCCGGCTGGCCGGAGAGCTTGTAAGCGGCTGCCAGACGCCATTTGGCGGGAACAGACAAATACTTGAATTCCTTTAACCGGTTCATGGCGCCTAATTCCGGTGATTTAGCCAATGCCAGCAGGTACAGGCGGTAAGCCTGTGTGAGATCTCCGCCGTAGAAGTTGAGCGTGCTGGGGGCCCAGGTGCTGGCTTTGTTACGCTGGAATTTCTTCCACTGATCCAGTAATCCCGGTGGCAGTGTGTAACCCTGCGCCTGTGCTTCTATGAGGAAATTACCACCATAGTTGGTACCCCACTCATCGGAGTTCCCTCCGCCAGGCCAGTAGCTGAAGCCTCCGTCTGAAGTCTGGAAGCTTTTCAGGTGATTGATACCGGCTTTTACATTACGGTCTATTTCCGCCAACTGGCTTTCTTTGACATCCATCAGCTGATTCAGTACCAGTTGCGGGAATACGCCGGAAGTGGTTTGTTCTATACATCCATGCGGATACTCAATGAGGAAGCGTAAACGCTTGCCCAGGTTCAGCGATGGAATGGTTGATACCTCCAGGGTACCGCTGTTGGTGCCCGCCATGCCTACGGGGCTATAAGCAGATTCCCAGCTCCGGTTGGCTTCCAGTGTATTTTCAATGATGTTGGTAATCACCGGATTCGGATTACGGACATTCAGTTCTATATTTTCTTCTGCTTTTTCCGCGCCACTGCTGGCTACTACTTTGATTTTAGCAACACCGGTTTGCGGTCTTACTTTCACATCGAAGTATACCAGCTGTTCTCCCGGTTGAGAGAAGGTCACTGTTTTAGTTCGTTCTCCTACAACTTCCAGCAGCGGGCTGGTGCTGATGGTCACGCTGGCGTTGCGGATATTCGGTTCCAGGCCAAACACGGTGACTGGTACCTGTATGGTTTCAGACGGCCCCAGTACGCGTGGCGCCGTGGTGAGCAGCATCAGCGGTTTCTTTACGGCTACTGCTTTTTCTGCAAAGCCGTATGCACCATCCTGACCGGCTACTACCATGGCTTTTACGGAGCCGATATAAGGAGGTAGTTTGAATTTGTGGGTTTGTTTTTGTCCTGTTTTCAGGTAGAAAGGCCCCATGTATTTAACCACGGGTTTAAAGCGATTGGCCTTAGCACCACCGGCATTTTTGTCCAGTCCTTCGTCACCACCAATGCTGAGGATACGATCCATATCTGCTCCCCAGGCGCCAATAACGAAATCATAGAGATCCCACGTTTTTACGCCCAGCGCTTCTCTTGCATAGAAGGCGCTATGTGGATCCGGTGTTTTGAAGCGGGTAAGATCCAGCAGGCCTTCATCTACAATGGCAATGGTATATGTCATTGGTTTACCATTGCTTTCGCTTACAGATATGCTGGCTTCTGTTTCCGGCTTCAGCTTATCAGACATGGTAATCACTGGTTTCAGAATGGTACCGGGATCTTCCACGGAAACAGGGATAGTGCCATACATACGGATGGGTAAGTCGTTGAGGGTTTGCGCATGTTTTTGCAGCAAACTAACGTTCACGTATATATTAGGCGTCATGTTTTTCTCCGCCTTGAATTTGAAGGTGGTTTGTCCCTGTTTGGTGGTGATCCAATAGGTCTTCAATACTTTACTGCCTGATTCGATGCTTACCAGTCCGCGTCCGCCTTCACTGCTGGGGATGGTGAGGGTAATATCATCGCCGGTTTTGTATTGTTGTTTGTCGGATGTGAATACAAGCATGGAGGCTTCTGCAGGATTTTCTTTCTGCATTCTCTGCGCCCAGCCCGGCCAGTCGAGGTAGATGGATTTACCTGCTGTATGGCCACTTTGCAGGTCTTTCACTCTTACCAGGTATCTTCCCCAGTCCGGAGAATTTATCTGTAAATTCCATTTGCCTTTACCATCCTGCAGGGTCACTGTTTCTTTACTCAGCAACTGGTTGTAGCTGTCTTGTGTAAAGTTGGAGTAGTCATCATCGGAGCCTTCATCCCACCACCATCTCCATTTTATCTTGTACAGCTCTACCTGCACTTCTTTGCTGCCTCTGCTGAGGTTACCGTTGCCGTCTACATCTACCAGGTCAATGCTATGTGGCTGGTCGGTGAGTAGCATACCGGTGGTGCGATCGCCTGTTGGCATGCGTAAGCCTACATAGGAAGTAAATGGATTGTATGGCATGGAGAAGTGATCGATACTGAAATCGCCTCCTGGTTCAAATACTTTTACTTCGAAGTTGGCTTTGAGTTGTCCGGGTGCCACTTTACCCAGTTGGAGGTCGGCATTCACAGGAGCCGTGCCATTTTCGTTGAGTGGGCCTTCGAAAATGGTTTTATTTTCCGCATCGAAATGCGTTACCGGATCATCGAAGGAATAGTCTGTGAAGTTTTTAAAGTTGGTGGTGCTTTGTACGAGTGATACGTCTACTTTGGCTTTGAGGTGCTGGGCGGTAGCGCCAAACAGCCACATGGCCGACAGGGTGCCCGTAGAGCTGCCTTTCGACAAAGAAACATTATTGCCGAAATCCATCTTTATTTTAAGCCGGTTAGGCTTCACGGTTTCTATGCGAACATTTTTCTGGAAGGTGGCGCCGCCTACTTTTACTTTCGCTACCCAGCTACCGGTAGGATCATCTGGTGCGGTGGCGGTGGCAAAGCTATAGAAGCCGTTGAGACCTTCATGTTGATTAATACGTTTGTATAGTTGTCCTTTTGGGTTATATAATTCTAAGGTGACCGGGTGATCGGCAGGTAGTTTCGCGCCTTTATCTTCCAGGATGAAAGTGAGGTAAACAGAATCACCGGGGCGCCATACGCCACGTTCGCCATAGAGGAAGCCTTTGATACCGTTTTGTACTTCTTCTCCTTTTACATCGAAGCGGCTCAATGGCAAGGAGCTACCGTCATCCAGTTTCAGGTAGCCTCTTTCATTTTCTTTTTTGGCGATGAGCAGGTAAGGTTTGCGCTTTAGGTCAAAGGAAGCCAGTCCTTCTCCGTCACTTTTGGTTTTATAGATTACCTGGTTTTGATAGTCGAGGAGTTCCAGTTCTACGCCTATCATTGGTTTGGTATCGCGTATATCCGTTACCGCTACCATCATGCTGTTATCATTGCCTCTTTTGGCGATCAGGCCAATGTTGGAAGCAATGATATTGCGGGAAGCCCATTTGTCTTTGCTATAATAAGAGTTAGAGCAGGCGTCATTGCGGCGGTCCCAGTTATATCCGTAAGGATAGTAGCTGTCGTAGCGCTGCCAGAAGGAGTCGTCTTCATCAATTTTTTCGCCGCCGTAATAATCTCCTTCGTCGCCTTCGTCTTCATAGATGGAGACATATGTTTTGTTGCCGGTGGTGTCTGCGGAGCAGGCGGTCATGGCATATGCTTTACGGAAGCCGATGGTGATACGGTAAATAGCGCCTGGTTCGGTACGGAGCATTTTATCGAGGTCGAGGAAGAAGCGGTTTTTCTTGTGCAGGTTCACTGATTTATCCACATCGAGGCGGATAGTTTTCTCTACTACGGGCTTGCCTACACGACGTAGTTCCTGGCTGCCGTCCAGGTCATTGCGTTGCAGGTATTGAGGGACGTTATTTTCATAAATTTTGATGATGGTAACGTCTACAGCGTTGAGGTTTACGGCTTCAAACGGCATCACCAGTTTATTGCTTTCCGGCAGAATCACGCCTTTGCCGGGAATGCTGACGGAAGGTAATGTATTTTCAAAGTTAACGTTGGCGCTAAAGGTTTTGCCCAGGCGTTTATCTGTGATGTTTGTCACCGCTTCATCTACCAATACGTTGTAGTTGCCTTCTAGCCTGGTGGGGGTATATACGCTTACTTCGCTACCATCAATGGTATAGCGTAAGTCGCTTTGACCGCTGATACCGATAAGTCCTTCCAGGGTTTGAGCCATGCTAACAGGATCGGAGAATTGTACGAGCAGGTGTTGTTCCGGATCGGATACGGCTTTAACGTCTAATACTTTGAAGTCGCCAATGGCAGGCACTTCGATGGTCTTTTTTTCGGTGACATTCTCCACTTTCAGCGGGGCGCCATTCCAGTTGAGTTCCAGGTTGCGGCCAATATTAGCGCGGGCAATATTGGCAATGGTGAAGCGGGAAGTACGTTCGGTGGCGTTGTGTTGCCAGGTGATGGGCAGGCTTTTGCCGCCTACCTGGGCAGTGAGTATTTTTTCGATGGCCTGCGGATCTTCTACGTCGGCGGTATACACGGCCCCGGTGCAGGTCATGCGGTCGAGGGTATTGTTACTACTGGCTTTCAGCCCGAAGTTTTCAATAGAAAACGAGGGCTTGATAATCTTGAACTCAAAATCAAAAGATTTCAGTTCTTTAGGAACATCAATGATTTTACCCAGCTTAAAGTTGGCCTGGTAGGTTTTGCCAGGCTGCAGATTTTCATCCGGCCGGAATTCAATGGTGGTAGCATCCACCCAGTATGATTTACCCTTGATAGAAGGAGAAAATTCGAATACCTCCTTGTCCAGGGCTTCGTTCTGGGTGTGTGTGACATTGGTTTGCCCGGTCAGGTGAACCCTGATGGCGCTTTGTTTAGAGATGATACCAGCGGTGTATGCCTCAATATACCGGGCAAATTCCGGATTCATTTCTTTTCGGGTGGTACGGCAACCACTGATAACAAACAGGGTGGCCATGAAAAGAAATAAGGCTGCTACAACAGTAAGCCGTTTTAATGGGTGCATCAGTAAGGATGTTAGGGTGATTAACTATTAGGTGCGAATGTCGGGAAATTTATTGATATGGGGCGTTGGGGCTGGGTTAGGCTGATTTTCGCGATTTTTTGTCTTAGAACAGGATTAGACTGATTAGACTGATTATATTTTTTTGATTTAAAAAGATACAGACGGAAGGAGGCTAATACATCTACCATCTTCTCTATATCTTTCTAAATCAAAAAAATATAATCAGTATAATCAGTCTAATCCTGCCCCAGGACAATCTCCGCTACACCATTTCGCCTTTTTGCAGGCGGATAAACTTATCTACACAATCTGGCAGTTCTTCTTCGTAGTGTGTAACAAAGATGAGGGTAACGGGCATATGGGCGCAGAGTTGTTCTATTACCTGCCTGAAGTGTATTTTTTGTTGTGCATCCAGCCCCTGGCAAGGTTCATCAAAAATCAGCAGGGGCGGATTTTTCACGAGGGCGCGTGCCAGCAAGGTAAGACGCTGGGCACTTTCAGACACCTGTTTGAATGGCGCGTTAGCATGTTCGGAAATATCGAGTACACTCATCCAGTCGTTGGCAATTTGCAGTTGCTCCGGTGTGGCAGGCCTGGTGCTGCCGATGACATCGGAGAAACCGGAGCATACTACTTTCAGGCAGTTATCGCGGGAGGTAAAGTACTGATGTAATTCAGGCGATACAAAGCCTATTTTCTTTTTAATATCCCAGATGCTTTCCCCGGTGCCGCGTTTGCGGTCGAACAGCCATAACTTGTTGGCGTATGCCTGTGGGTTATCGCCATTGATCAGGCTGAGGAGGGTAGATTTACCAGCGCCGTTGGGGCCGAGTAAAGCCCATTTGTCGTTGGGTTTCACCGTCCAGTTGATGCCATTGAGAATGGTGTTTTCGCCATATTTGATATGGATATCTTCCATGCGTACAATGGTTTCAAAGGGGGTGCTGGCGCTGTTTTGTACCAATGCGGTTATCTTATCGGTAGCCATCGTGGGCAGGGAGGCGGTTACAGGAGCCGGCAGGGGCAACTGTAAAAACGCTTCGCGGGTATATTTTCCTGTAATGGCGCCATTTTCCAGCGTGAGTACGTGGGTAATATGATCGGGTATTTCCTGAGGCGTAGTGGCCAGTAAAACGGTGGTACCAGCGGCAATGATTTCGTTGATCATCTGGCTGAAATCTTTGCGGGTCTGTACATCCAAACCAATGTAAGGGTTGTCCAGCATCAGCAGTTGTGGTTGCTGCAGGAGCGCACGGGCAATCATGACCCTACGGGTTTCGCCATTAGATAATTTGATAAGGCGTTTTTCAAGCAGTGGCTCAATACGCAGTGCCCGTACCAGTGCCGGTACAGTGGTTATTTCCAGGTATTCCATCACGGTGGGGGAATTATCGGCGTCCATGCTGTTGAAGCGTTGCTGATAATAGAAGTCGGTGGTGGTATTGGAAAGATTCCGGAAAGTATGATGGTGGCCTACCATAGCAATCAGGTTGCGGTAGTTGAACCAGGGATCGGTGATGGTATGACGGCTGCAATAGTCGTCGTAAAAATGGTAATGAATGCTACCATTGATAATATTGAATTTACCGAGTATGGTATTTAGCAGGGCGGTTTTACCGGCGCCACTGGGACCGGTAATGGCCCATTGCTCTCCTTTGTTGATCTGCCAGGTAAGGGTATCGAATAAGGTTTTGTCGAGGTACCTTACGGTGATATGTTCCATGGAGAGGAACGGCGTTTGCTTGTCTGTCATGGTTTGCACGATTGGGCTAAATATTCATCTGTCGGCATAAAAATAATAGTATTATTGAAAGCATCCAGTAAATTTATGAGCAAATTGAGGGTATGATTTGGAAGATAAAAACCTTTGAGGAACTAACGGTAGCAGAGCTCTATGCCATCCTACGTTTGAGGAGTGAAGTATTTATTATAGAGCAAAATTGTGCTTACCAGGATTTGGATAATACCGATCAGAAAGCGCTGCATTTAATGGGGCTGGATGAACAGGGCCAACTGCTGGCTTATACCCGCCTTTTTGCGCCGGGAATTAAATATACAGAAGCCTCTATTGGGCGGGTAGTTACTTCGCCCCTGGCAAGAGGAAAAGGGGCCGGCCGGGAGCTGATGGAGCGTTCTATATTGGAGGTGCAGGGGCATTATGGTAAGGTGCCTATTAAAATTGGTGCGCAACAATATTTGCAACGGTTTTATACCTCCCTGGGCTTTGAGCAAACCAGTGATACTTATTTGGAAGATGGGATTCCGCATATAGAGATGTTGAGGAGCTGAAAGCAGAAAGCGGAAAGCAAAAAGCTATTATAGCGAATGATTAGCGCGAGTATTTGAATTATTTATCCGCTTTGATCATTCGCTATAATAGCTTTTTGCTTTCCGCTTTCTGCTTTCAGCTTATCTTTTCGGTATTTTTTTCTGTTTAACCTCCACTTTAGGCGCATGCTCTTTCAGGCGATAGAAAGGAATTATGTAAGAGACGGTGTATTGCACATCGAATACAGATCTCTTGGAGCCGTTACCAAAACCCGGGATGACCAGTGGTGTAAAGTCCGGCTTTTTTACATTGTTGATGAGAATGCGTTCGCGGATGTTCCAACCCATGAAGAAGTTCTTGAGAATTTCCGCTTTCATGCCTACTACCAGTTCTATCCAGTGTGCGTTTACATTTGTTTTGGGGATGCTGCCGGTGAGCTGATCTCCCCAATAGGCACTTTTCATTTTATAGGTAGGCACTTCATAGCTGAAGTGGGAGAAGCCGTAACGAATACCGCCATAGAACATGTTTTTCTCCGTAGGGTATTGTCTTTTCAGGAAATTATAATCTACCCCCAATGTCATAAATATGCCGCTGCCCTTGTAGGTATAGTTGGTATCGCTATACGGTGTGCTGGTGAATCCTCCTTCAAAGGCGGCATATAAATTACTGTTGATACGGGCATCGGCAACTACTGTTACTTCTTTGCGGTAAGGATAGTAGATTGCAGAAACGATGCGGCTAAGATCCACGCCCACGCGTATACCACCGGGAATGTACCAGGAGCTGTCTTTAGCGGGTATAATTATTTTATGGGCAGAATCCACCACCATTTTATGGGTAGTATCTGCTTTGATCGTTTTGTGCAGGGTATCCGGTTTAATGGCTGCCGGCTTATTTTGAGCAACAGCAGCAACAGTAAAGAGAATACTACTGACTGACAAGGAAATATATAAGAAGATGCGTGTCATTGCTGCTGGTTACGGACTTATTATTAATCTGAATATACCCGATGGTATGTTTGGTAGTAAGAACGGTATCCAGGTTGAAATAGGTACCAAACCCACAACCCGGAGAGATAAATTGTTTCACGCGTGAGTACCGGAAAGTCAGGGTATCAGCTATTGCAGTAGAATCTACCTGTAGGTAAAACTGGCTGCTATCGGCCACGGGTGAAAGTTGAAAGAACACATCTATCAAGGGTTGTTTCTTGTAAATGGTATCTTTTTTTAGCGCATACGCCGTTACCTTGGGCATAATAGTATCCCTGATGAACAGACCGTTGGCGCTATCGCGCTTAAAGTGGATATGCAGATCATTGCGCAGTGTTTGATCACATACCTTGGTTTCATTTTCGCAGGCGATGATGCCGGCAAAAATGAAACCTGTGAGTAATATCTGGTAAATCCTTTTCATTGATTGCTTACAAGTTGGCAAGATATTAAATTCCCAGCTCCTTTTTGAGGAATCGGGCGGTATGGCTGTCTTTACAGGTGCTTACCTGCTCCGGCGTACCAGTACATAAAATGGTACCGCCACCTCCGCCGCCTTCTGGTCCAAGGTCTACAATATAGTCTGCCATTTTGATAACGTCCAGGTTGTGTTCTATGACCAGTACCGTGTTGCCGCGGTCTACCAGTTTATTCAATACTTTCTGGAGCAGTTGTATATCCTGGAAATGCAGGCCTGTAGTAGGTTCATCGAGGATATAAATGGTTTTGCCGGTATCTTTCTTGGAAAGTTCGGTGGCCAGTTTTACCCTTTGTGCTTCCCCTCCGGAGAGGGTAACTGCGGATTGTCCCAGTGTAATGTAGCCCAGACCAACATCCTGGAGGGTTTTTATTTTACGGTAAATCCAGGGCACCGGTTGGAAAAATTCCACGGCTTCATCTACGGTCATATCCAGTACATCGGAGATGGATTTGCCTTTATAGCGTATTTCCAGTGTTTCGCGGTTATAACGGCGACCATTACACTTTTCGCAATGTACGTATACATCCGGCAGGAAGTTCATTTCTATGACGCGCATGCCGCCGCCTTCACAAACATCACAGCGGCCTGTTTTTACGTTGAACGAAAAACGGCCTGCATTATATCCCCTGATTTTGGCTTCTGGTACAGAGGCGAACAAGGTTCTGATATCGGTAAAGAATCCGCAATAAGTAGCGGGGTTGCTGCGTGGTGTACGACCAATAGGCGATTGATCAATCTCAATCACCTTATCAATAAACTCCAGTCCCTTGATGCTTTTATAGGGCATGGGAACTGCTTTGGAGTCGTATGCATGTTTAGAGAGAATGGGATACAGGGTTTCATTGATCAGGGTAGATTTACCACTGCCGGAAACGCCGGTAACGCAGATGAAAGTGCCCAGGGGCAGTTTCAGGTTTACATTCTTCAGGTTGTTGCCGGAAGCGCCTTTCAGCTCCAGGAAGTTGCCATTACCTTTACGGCGGGCAGGTATTTCCGCGGCAGTTTTACCATTGAGGTAGCCGGCAGTAGGCGTATTGAGCTTGAGTATTTCTGCAGGTGTTCCTTGTGCAATGATTTGTCCGCCGTGTTTGCCGGCGCCAGGGCCAATATCTACCAGGTGATCGGCGTGGAGCATGATGTCTTTATCATGTTCTACAACAATCACGGTATTCCCCATTTCCTTCAGGTTACGGAGGGCATCAATCAGTTGCATATTATCGCGCTGGTGCAGGCCGATGCTCGGTTCATCGAGGATATAGGTAATTCCCATCAGCTGTGATCCGATCTGGGTGGCCAGCCGGATACGTTGTGATTCGCCACCACTCAGGGTCCGGGTAGGACGGTTCAGTGTCAGGTAATTGAGGCCTACATTGAGGAGGAAGCCGAGTCGCTCGCGGATTTCTTTGAGGATATCTTTGGCGATGGCATTTTGTTTTTTCTCGAGACGGTCTTCGATATCACCAAACCAGGCCAGGAGCTTATCCAGGTCCATGTTACCCAGTTCAGATATATTTTTCTCATCGATTTTAAAGAACAGGCTTTCCTTTTTGAGGCGGGCGCCGTTACATTCTGGGCAGGTGCTGAGTTGCATAAAGCCTTCGGCCCAGCTGCGCACATGATCGGAAGAGGTATCATTAAAATAGCGGCGTACCATATTTACTACGCCTTCGTATTCGGTGGCGTATTCTGTATTGCCACTGCCTTCGTCGTAGTTCATATCTACTTCCAGCTTCCCGTTTTCATCGCCGAACAACAATACGTTGAGGGCTTTTTGCGGGATGGCGGAAATAGGACCGGTTAAGGAAAACTTATATTTTTTAGCGAGTTGTTGTACCTGTTTGAAGGTAAAGGTGTCGCGGGCTTCGCCTAATGGTTTGAGGCCGCCATCGGTGATGGATATGCTGTAGTCCGGAATGATTTCATCCATATTGATCTGGTAGATGCTACCAAGACCTTTACAGCGGGGACAGGCGCCATAGGGCGAGTTAAAGGAAAAAGTGTTGGGACTGGGCTCTTCGTAAGAAAGGCCGGTATCTTCACACATGAGTTGTTTACTGTACTGGCTTACCTTGTTGGTATCATGGTCCATGATAAACAGGAGGCCTTTACCCATGGTGAGCGCTTTTTGTACGCTCTGGCTGATACGGGTACGGGCGCTTTCCTGCACCTGTATGCGGTCTATCACCAGTTCGATGTCGTGGATTTTATAACGATCCACCTGCATTCTTTCTTTCAGGTCCTGTATTTCTCCGTCGATCCGCACTTTGAGGTAGCCTTGTTTGCGCACCTGTTCAAACAATTCCCGGTAGTGGCCTTTACGTCCCCGCACCAGTGGAGCGAGGATGGCCAGTTTTTTATTGTTATAATGTTTGAAAAGATGCGCCAGGATTTCCTCTTCCGAGAAGCGCGTCATCGGTTTATTGGTATTATAGGAGTAGGCAGTGCCGGCGCGTGCATAGAGCAGGCGCAGGAAGTCATATATCTCCGTAATAGTACCAACAGTAGAACGCGGGTTCTTATTGGTGGTTTTCTGTTCTATAGAAATAACGGGAGAAAGGCCGGTGATCTTGTCTACATCGGGTCTTTCCATGTCGCCGATAAACTGGCGGGCATAAGCGGAAAAGCTCTCCATGTAGCGGCGTTGTCCTTCAGCATACACTGTGTCAAAAGCTAGTGATGATTTGCCGCTGCCACTAATGCCAGTGATAACCACCAGTTTATTTTTGGGCAACTCCAGGTCCAGGTTTTTCAGGTTATGCTCCCGTGCGCCAAAGATGGCTATTTGTTCATCTGCCGGGGCTTGCGCAACGGTAGTAGCGGGTACATTCTCTTTTTTCTTTGCCATAATATTAAACTACTAAGCTACACCATTATTGTGAAAGCATAAAGCTCAAAGCATAAAGCAAAAAGCTATTAAAGCGAATAATATTAGCGGAGATTTAATAATCAATCGCTTCTATTATTCGCTTTAATAGCTTTTTGCTTTATGCTTTAAGCTTTCGGCTTAACCAATATATTTTTTGAATACTACGATCGCATTATGACCACCAAAACCGAAGGTATTGCTCATGGCAACATTCACTTCGCGTTTTTGTGCAGTACCCAGTGTGAGATTCAGGTTGGTAGGGATACCTTCGCCCAGTACCGTAGTATTGATGGTAGGCGGAATGATATCTTCCTGGGTAGCTTTGATACATGCGATGGCTTCAATAGCACCAGCTGCTCCTAACAGGTGACCTGTCATGGATTTGGTAGCACTGATATTGAGTTTTGGTGCATGATCCCCAAACGCGGCCACGATGGCTTTCAGTTCGCTGAGATCGCCCACCGGAGTGGAAGTAGTATGTGAGTTTACGTAATCTACGTCGGTAGTAGCAATACCTGCATCTTCCAGGGCTTGTTCCATTCCCAGGCGTGCACCCAGGCCTTCCGGATGGGTAGCAGTGAGGTGGTAAGCATCACAGGTCATTGCACCGCCAATCATTTCACCATAGATGGTAGCACCTCTGGCGATGGCGTGTTCGTATTCTTCCAGGATGATAGCGCCAGCGCCTTCGCCCATTACGAAACCATCACGCTCAGTATCGAACGGACGGGATGCGTGAGGAGCATCGTCGTTGCGGGTAGATAATGCTTTGAGGGCATTGAAACCGGCAATACCGGCGCGGGTTACGGGGGCTTCAGAACCTCCGGTTACAATCGCATTGGCTTTACCCAAGCGGATATAGTTGAAAGCATCTACCAGTGCGCTGGTAGAAGATGCGCAGGCAGAAACAGTACAGAAGTTAATACCCATAAAGCCGTACTTCATGGCTATCTGACCAGCTGCAATGTCGCATATTAATTTAGGTATAAAGAAAGGGTTGAACTTAGGAATAAAGCCGCCCTGTGTAAATTCAACGATCTGTTCTTCGAACGTGAGCATCCCGCCATTGCCGGAAGCCCAGATGACACCTATTTTAGTTTTGTCAATTCCTTCTTTGTCAAGACCAGCATCCAGCACGGCTTCCTGAGCAGCTGCCATGGCATACTGCGTGAAACAATCCATTTTGCGGGCTTCCTTTTTTTCCATATATTTTTCCACATCAAATCCTTTCACTTCACAGGCGAATTTTGTTTTAAACTCTGTGGTGTCGAATTTGGTAATGGGACCAGCGCCACTAACGCCAGCCTTCATATTGTTCCAAAAAGTATTTACATCATTCCCGATAGGTGTTAATGCTCCCAAGCCGGTAACCACAACCCTTTTCAGTGTAACAGTACGCATATTTTTTACTTTAATAAAAAAAGTTAGAGCGCAAATTTAGTTACTTATTGTTATGAATAAGCATATTCATTAAGATAATATAATATAACTTTTATGATTTTACGTTAAAGTGTAGCGTGGTGGCGGTTTTTAGGGATTGGGCAGAAGGCGACTGACACTTTTCTTACGATTTTTTGCCTATTTATTTCATTAAAATGTGGTTATGAAGGGGGAAATTACGAATTAGGAATTACGGATTTGTGGGAAGATCAGTTAATGTTGGTCATCTGTCTTAATCTCCTCACAAATCCGTAATTCCTAATTCCTAATTTTTTCCTAGGCGGCAGCGATGGCTACAGGTGCTGCCACCGCTGTAATTTTACGGGTACGTTGTTTTAAGAAGGAAATAATCTCTGCATCTGTCTGGAAGCGTCCGCCGATGTTGACAAAATGTTTGGCCAGCAAATCGTAGCGTTTACCCATCAGGTAAGCCCATACATGGAGAAAGTGAATGTGTTCAAATACAATGGCATCGTTGCTGATATACTCATCCAGTGTTTTGGTAAAATATACCGGGTGTTCGGTCCAGTGCATGCTGGGTTTAACGTGGTGGCTGATGTGATAGCCATCGTTCCAGCATTTATGGTTGTACTTCGTATTGATGCAGGTAATACTGTTTTTGTAAGAATTTTCCGGATCTGTGGCGTCTATAAAGGCATGTTGTGCCCAGTTGCCCACCATCATAATTACGCGGGAAATGACGAAGGGTAATATAAATACCACAAAAGTAGCCGGGAAGTTGATGAACGACAGGCCAACGCAGGCGGCAATGAATAACAATTCTCCCCTGACCAGCTTCACCATGAGCTTTGTTCTTTTTCTGCGCAGGTGGTAGCGTGCGGTATCCCACACGCCTTGTGTAATAAAGTTAAACAGGTATAAAAGGAAGCCCCGGAGAGAGTCGCGCTGGTACATCATGGTGCAGCTATCATCGTCCGGCATATTATTTTCGGGGTGGTGCATGCCTATGTGGTGGGAGTAATAGGCTTCCGGGGTTTGGCCAAACAGTGGGCCAATCACCCAGGGCAGGTAGCTATTCCAGAACTGGTATTTTTTAATGAAGAACTGCCGGTGGCTGGTGCAATGCAGCATAAGGCCGAATGGTCCTTTGAAAGTAACGTTGTTGAGGAACTGGTAGGCAATGGCCGCGGTCCACCAAATCCAGTTATTCATACCGGGGATATAGAGGATAATAGCCAGTGGCCATAGTGTCAGTGTAATTTTCACCGTCAGGTATACAAACGGAAGATCGCGCTCATCCCTTATCCAGCTTTTGAAAAGGCGGTCGAGTGCTGTTTCATGGTCAGGCTTTACATAAACCGGATCAGTTAGACGAGTAAGAGACTTCATACGCAGTGTTTACTACAGTTGTGAGAAAGTTGGCAAAACGGAGCCGATGAATTATTATAACGCGGTCCAGGGAGATATATTATTCCGTTCCGGTTAACCGAAAGATAGCCTTTTTTTTCTTCTCCCGGAGTTATTACAGGTATTTTTGTAATTTCAGTTTTGGTGAATCTGTCAAAACAAGAGGAGCGCTTATTTTCTATAACTATCCGGTTATGTGAAATGTTCCTATACCAGACATTTCACAGTTGCCAAAACCAATCACTATACATGAAGAGACTAACCCTCAAAGATGTTGCTAAAATGGCCGGGGTGGCCCCTTCTACGGTTTCGTTTGTATTGAACGGAAAGGGAAAGCAAATGCGGATCCGGGATGAAGTGGCCATGCATATTATGCAGGTGGCAGAGAAATCGGGTTATGAACCCCACCGTATGGCGGTGAATCTTCGTACCGGGCAATCCAAAACATTGGGCCTTATTGTAGAAAGTATTTCCGGTAGCTTCTTTGCCAGTTTGGCTAAAACCATTGAAACAGAAGCGGAACGCAGGGGCTATAACGTAGTCTACTGTAGTACGGAAAATAATGCCCAGAAAGGCGGAGAGCTGATCAGGATGCTGGGCCGGCAAATGGTAGACGGCTACCTGATTACCCCGGCACCAGGTATGGAAAAGGAAATACAACACCTGGTACAACAGCATAAACCGGTAGTACTGATGGATAGCTTCTTCCCTTCGATTAAAACGCCTTATGTACTCATCAATAACTTCGATGGTGTACAACAGGGCATGAAACACCTCATTGGTAAAGGATTTACCAAGATAGCCTTTGTAATGGTAGACGTAAAGCTGATACAGATAGAAGAACGTTTACGGGGCTATGTGACTGCGCTGAAAGACCATAAAATCCCTTCCCGGAAGAAATACATCCTGCAATTGCAGTATCACAAGCAGCGGGAAGAGTCGCTCAAACAGCTGCAGGACTTTATAGAAGCCAATCCAGAGCTGGAAGCCATCTTCTTTTCTACCAACTACCTGGGTATCCTGGGACTGGAAGTATTGGCCCGTATGGGCCTGAAGATGCCGGATGATATTGCGGTGCTCTGCTTCGATGACCACGACATCTTCCGTTTATATCCTCCCGGTATTTCCGTGATAGAACAGCCGATTGAGGGTATTGCCAAAACGGCTATTGACCTGTTAATGCACCAGTTAGATAAGAATAGCGGGCCCTTGAAGAAAAATGCCATAGAGTTGCCTGGCAAATTTATTTTACGGGGATCTGCCTGACAGACGCGGTAGGAACGCAGCCGGCAGGATCTCCCGACCCTCGTCGTGAAAAAAGCGTTAAATACTTGCAAATGATTAAAAAAATTATAATTTTAGTACCAGCTTTTGATTACAGAAGAAAGGATTCGTAGAATCTTTTTTTTCTATACCTGTGCTAAATCGATTTTGTGAAAATTTCACGTTAACTTACGCAAGCTTTGCGTGTTATTAGCGAAGAGATCATTTTTATTGTTTATAATATCTGATTCATGAAAAAAGTTGGACTGTTAGCAGCCGCTTTATTGTCATTGCATGGCGCTTTTAGCCAAACAGTGCTTAAAGTAGCTGAGCCGGCGGAGTGGGTAAACACCCTGATGGGAACTGATTCTAAAGTAAGCCTGTCGAATGGTAATACCTATCCCGCCATTGCCCTGCCCTGGGGCATGAACTTCTGGATGCCGCAAACCAATACCATGGGTAATGGCTGGGCTTATCAATATACCGCTGACAAAATCAGGGGATTCAAACAAACACACCAACCTTCTCCATGGATCAATGATTATGGACAATTTGCCATCATGCCGGTGACAGGTGCTGTGAAATTTGATCAAAATGCCCGCGCCAGCTGGTTTTCACATAAATCAGAAGTAGCGAAGCCTTATTATTATAGTGTATACCTCGCTGATCCGGATGTTACCACAGAAATTACACCTACTGAAAGAGCAGCCCAGCTGCGGTTTACCTACCCGGCCACCGACAGCGCCTACATCGTGGTAGACGCATTTGATCACGGTTCCTATATTAAAATATTACCGGAACAAAAGAAGATCATCGGATATACCACCAAAAACAGTGGTGGCGTACCTTCCAACTTCAAGAACTATTTCGTTATCACCTTCGATAAGCCGTTTACTGTTGCCAACATCTGGCACGACAGCGTGCTGGTAAAAGGTCAGCTGGAATTACAGGCCGATCATACTGGTGCTATTGTAGGCTTTAAAACCACGAAAGGCGAAAAGGTAGGAATCAAAACTGCTTCTTCCTTTATCAGCTTTGAACAGGCAGAACTGAACCTGCAACGTGAAATAGGCAACGAAAACTTTGATGCCACCTGCAAAAAAGCAAAAGATATCTGGAATAAAGAACTGGGCAGACTGTCTGTAGAAGGCGGTTCCAGCGAACAGGTAAGTACTTTCTACTCTTCCCTGTATCGTACCATGTTGTTCCCGCGTAAATTCTATGAAATCAACGCGAAAAACGAAATCGTACACTACAGTCCGTTCAACGGTCAGGTATTACCCGGTTATATGTTTACGGACAACGGATTCTGGGATACTTTCCGCGCGGTGCATCCTTTCTTCACCCTGATGTATCCTACGCTGAGCGCGCATATCATGGAAGGACTATCCAATGCATATAACGAAAGCGGATGGTTGCCGGAATGGGCCAGCCCTGGTCACCGCGACTGTATGATTGGCTCCAACTCAGCTTCCCTCATCGCCGACGCTTACCTGAAAGGTATCCGTGGTTATGATATCAATAACCTGTACAAGGCTATTCTGAAAAACACCGAAAACGAAGGGCCTATGAGCTCAGTTGGCAGATTAGGTGTGAAATACTATAACACGCTCGGCTACGTACCATACGATGTAAACGTAAATGAAAACGCAGCCCGCACCCTGGAATATGCTTACGATGACTTCACCATTTTCCAACTGGCGAAAGCACTGAACCGTCCTAAGAGTGAAATTGCACTGTTTGAAAAACGCTCTCAGAACTACCGTAATATCTTCGATCCGGAAACAAAACTGATGCGTGGCAAAAACAAAGACGGTAAATTTCAGGCCCCTTTCAATCCATTCAAATGGGGAGATGCATTCACAGAAGGCAACAGCTGGCACTATACCTGGTCTGTATTCCACGATGTACAAGGTCTCGCTAAGCTGATGGGCGGCCAGCAAATGTTTGCCAACATGCTGGACTCTGTTTTCAACATGCCACCCATCTTTGATGAAAGCTACTACGGCACCGTTATCCACGAAATACGCGAAATGCAGATCATGAACATGGGACAGTATGCACATGGCAACCAACCCATTCAACACATGATCTACTTATATAACTATGCAGGTCAGCCATGGAAAACCCAATACTGGGTACGCCAGGTAATGAGCCGTTTGTACAAAGCCACCCCGGATGGATACTGCGGTGATGAAGACAACGGTCAAACCAGCGCATGGTATGTTTTCTCGGCGATGGGCTTTTATCCTGTATGTCCCGGTACACAACAATATGTGTTAGGTACCCCCCTGTTTTCCAAACTTACCATGACACTGGAAGACGGTAAACAAATGGTGATCAACGCACCAGGCAACAGCGATACTAACCTGTACGTACAAAGTGCGTCTTTAAACGGACAGCCTTATTCAAAGAATTGGATCAGCCACCAGGACCTGCAGAAAGGCGGTACCCTGGAATTCAAAATGGGCGCTACTCCTGAGAAATCAAGAGGCGCGAACGCTGCTGACTATCCATATTCTTATTCGCCTACAGCGAACAAATAGATCTGTAAACGATTTTCATTGTTCACTGAAATATTTCATCCCGACTCTTCGGGATGTACTCTCTTTAGCTTTTAGCTGTTAGCCATTAGCTGTTAGAAATGCAGCGGAAAGTCACCTAACAGCTAATAGCTAACTGCTAACAGCTAAATCAACCGAGATGAGAAAAATTTTATTACCCGTTATCCTCTTCTCTGCTGTGTCAGCAATGGCACAGCAGAATATAATACAGTATGTAAAACCGATTACCGGCACCCAGCGAATGGGACATACCTATCCCGGCGCTACTGTGCCATTCGGCATGGTGCAGCTCAGCCCGGAAACCGATACCATTCCTTATGAAATGAATGGAAAATATAACCCGGATGTGTATAAGTATTGTGCAGGGTATCAGTATGAAGATAAAACCATTGTAGGGTTTAGTCATACACATTTCAGTGGTACCGGGCACTCCGACCTGGGCGACTTTTTAATTATGCCCACCGTGGGCGCCCTGCAACTAAACCCAGGCACGGCAGATCATCCTGAAAGTGGCTACCGCTCTCCTTTTTCTCATAGTACAGAAGTAGCGGAACCCGCTTACTATAAAGTGAAACTGGAAGAGGGAAATATCCTGGCAGAATTGACTGCCAGCAACCGGGTAGGATTTCATCAGTATACTTTCCCGGGTACCGACCAGGCACATATCATCCTGGATATGATGTCGGGTATTTATAATTACGAGAATAAAAATGTATGGACGTTTATCCGGGTGGAAAATGATACCCTGGTAACCGGCTTCCGGCAAACTAACGGTTGGGCACGTACGAGGATAGAATATTTTGCGATGGTGTTCTCCAAGCCGTTTGTACAGTACGGTCAACAGAACAATGCAAAGGATGTATATAAAGGCTTCTGGAGAAAGTTTGACCAGACCACCAACTTCCCGGAAATGGCCGGCAGGCAAATTCGCGCCTACTTCGATTTTAAAACCTCCCCAGGTGAAAAGATTAAAATAAAAATGGCGTTGTCGCCAGTAAGTACAGAAGGCGCGTTGAAAAACCTGCGTGCAGAAATTCCCGGTTGGGATTTTGAACAGGTGAAGCGTGATGGACAAGCGTTGTGGAGCAAAGAGTTGAATAAAATTCATATTGAATCTGGCAGCCGGGAAGAGAAAGAGAACTTCTACACGGCTATGTACCACGCGTTTATCAACCCTACCACCTATATGGATGTGGATGGGCAATATCGCGGACTAGATATGAACATTCATACCGCTAACGGCTACACGAATTATACTACTTTTTCCCTGTGGGATACTTATCGCGCATTGCATCCGCTGTTTAACGTTATACAGCCGCAGCGTAATGCCGATATGATTCAGTCTATGCTTCATCACTATGAACAGAGCGCACAGCATATGTTGCCGGTATGGGCGCACTATGCCAATGAAAACTGGTGTATGATTGGCTACCACAGCGTTTCTGTTATTGCAGATGCCATCATGAAAGGGAATGCCCCTTTTGATGTCAACAAAGCACTGGATGCCTGCGTAACTACTGCCCGTCACCGGAGCTATGATGGCCTGGAATATTATATTGACCGGGGATATATTCCGGAAGACAGAAATGGTTCATCGGTTTCCAAAGTACTGGAGTACGCGTACGACGACTGGTGTATTGCACAGGTAGCAAAGAAGTTAGGCAGAACTGATATTTATGAAGAATTCATCAAACGATCTGCGAACTATAAGAACGTGTACGACGGTAACACCGGATTTATGCGTCCACGATTGAATGACGGTACTTTTAAAGCCAATTTTGATCCGCTGCAAACGCACGACCAGGGCTTTATAGAAGGCAACGCCTGGAATTACAGTTTATATGTACCACATGATCCCAATGCAATGATTGCCATGATGGGAGGTAAGAAACAATTTACGGCTCACCTGGACTCGTTGTTTACCATGGAGTTACCGGATAAGTTTTTTGCTGAAACGGAAGATATCACCCGCGATGGTATTATCGGTAATTACGTACATGGAAACGAACCCTCGCATCACGTAGCCTACCTCTATAACTGGACCGGCTACCCGTGGAAAACACAGGAACGGGTGCGCATGATCCTGAAAAAAATGTATCATCCCGGGCCGGATGGTTTAGGCGGTAATGACGACTGCGGCCAGATGAGTGCCTGGTACATTTTTACCACTTTAGGTTTCTATCCGGTATGCCCGGGTAGCGATCAGTATTCACTGGGAAGCCCGGCCATCGATAAAGCCACGCTGCAATTGGAGAATGGAAAAACGTTTGTGGTAGATGTTAAAAATCAAAGCGACAAAAACGTATACGTGCAACGGGTAGTATTGAATGGTGCGCCATTAAACAGGTTGTATATCACGCATACAGATATTATGAATGGTGGTACCCTTACTTTTTACATGGGGGCAAAGCCTAAGAAATAGTTTTATACAGTGATCAGACAGGGCTGTTTCCGGTAGTTCCGGAGGCAGCCTATTTTTTTGCGTGAGAAAAACGATATTGTGGGCATTATTTAATCACGCAGAATATGACACCTCCTATTGATATTATTAAAACCAATCTTGACAACCTAACCTCCCTGTGGAGAACAGCTGGTATTCCTTTTAACGGTTTAGTAGAAACACCCGCGTATAGTTATTGTAAGATACCAGATTCTGACTGGCCCAATCGTTTATGGTTCAAACAGGATGTTACACCGGAAACGCTGACGGCTGCGTTAGCGACATTGCCCTCCGGGAAAATGACGATTCCTTATTGGGATATTTACGGCACTAACGCAGACGAATATATTACCGCACAAGGTGGGGAAAAGGCATTTGAACAGGCAGGCATGTCGTTGAAGCTGGAGCGGCCGTTTACAGGCGCGCGTCATCTCCGTTATGAGCAGGTGAGCAGTAATGCGCAGGCGGAAGCCTGGGCTGCAATATATCCGCAGTCGTTTGGGTACCGGATCAGCGGAGAGATTCTTAAAAAGTTATTTAATGATGTTCGTTTTTACCTGGCCTATTTGGGAGATCAGCCGGTAGGCACGGCGATATTGCATTGTGCGGATGGTATAGCAGGTATTCATGGTGTAGGCGTTATTCCTGAAATGAGGCAGAAAGGCTTTGCCAATGAAATCATGGAATTTGTATTGAATCAATCTATTGATTTGAATGCTGCGTATGCTACGTTGCAGGCGTCTAAAATGGGTATTGGTATTTACCTGAAGATGGGTTTTGCAGATCAGTTCCTGATTAAAAATTATACGATTATTACTGCGTAGTGGCGGTTTCTGCGTGTGCCATTGAATAGATAGCGCACGCAGATTTTATTTCAAAGTGCGCATATTTTAACTTTATTGGAAGGATGGAAATGGAAGAATATGCAGATTTTGAAGTCGGCTATTTGCTTTTATTTGTTACCTGTTACAACTGCTATGTGCCTTTTCTGAAGGTGTTTTATCGGTTCTTCTTTAGTACTGTCAATGGTTTTGCGGCATCTTCGATGGCCTATGTTTTCTAGTTTTTACTTTTTTGCCCCGAGTTAATATCTGCACGAAATTGGTTAATTCTGGTGTGACCACATCAGCAAATGTGGCCTAATTTTACTTCCAATCAAATCGTATTTATGCATCCTGCTTCCGCTGAAAGTAAGATAGGCGTTGGTATGTAGAATGTATCAACCAATAGCACATGTTATGAACCTGCCGTTAGGCGAATAGTATTTACAAGGCACAAAATCTTTACCATTAATCAATAATCATTTTTCCGCGTTGCTTACAACGCTGGCTGGAAATGCGTTTGCGCGCGTAATGCCGGCTGCTTAATCTCAACAATTTAATTTTTATGAAAAAAACAATTGCAATGGCAGCATGGCTGCTGTTAGCGGTAGCTTTTGCCTATGCCCAATCACCGGTTGTAACCGGGAAGGTGTTGACTAAAGACGGATCGCCTGTTCCAGGCGCCTCTATTCACGTGCAAGGCCGTAATGCAGGTGTAGCAGCTGCTGCGGATGGCTCCTTTAAAATTGAAGCAAAGGATGGAGAAGTACTATTGGTAACTGCTATCGGGTTTACAACGGTAACTGTAAAAGCTAACAGTAAAGCCCCTGTTACCATTTCTATGACAGACAATTCCAAGGACATTACAGAAGTAGTTGTTACCGGGTTGGGTGTTAAGCGGGATAAAAGAATGCTCACCTATAGTGTGCAGGAAGTAAAAGGCGCTACCCTCACAGAGGCAAAACAAGACAACGTAGTAAATGCACTAGCGGGAAAAGTAGCCGGTGTACAAGTGAATAACTCCAGCGGTGTGCCTGGTGGTTCTGCCCGAATTGTGATTCGTGGTAGTACCTCACTGGTAGGGAATAACCAGCCTTTGTTCGTAATAGACGGAATGATTATGGACAACAGTGAAGCTGGTAATCCTAACAGAGCGGAATACAATGGTGGTACCTCCAACAGAGGCAGTGATATTGATCCTAATATCATTGAAACAATGACGGTACTGAAAGGTGCGGCCGCTACGGCTATTTATGGTTCTGCTGCTGCGAGAGGAGCTATTGTTATTACTACTAAAAATGGTATGGGATCTGGTAAAGGAAAACCAACTGTATCTTTCAGTAGCAGCTATTCTTTCCAAACACCTATCTTACCTGAATTTCAGGATAAATACGCCCAGGGAACCGGCGGTGAATACGTGGATGGGAATAATGGAGAACATGGATCTTCTTCCTGGGGACCATTGATGGATACATTGAAAGTAAATGGCAAGCCGGTGCAGAAGCACAACCCTATGAAGGAATTTTTCAAAACAGGGCATACATCAGATAATAACATTAATGTAAGCGGTTTCTCAGATAAGTCTAATTACATCGTGTCTTACTCTTATTTGAAAACCAATGGTACTATCCCCAATACGGATTATTCCAGGCACTCCCTGTTTACCCGCTATGGTGTGAAGTTGATGGATAACCTGCAGTTGTCTGCACAGTTCAATTACATACAGACTAATAACCACCGTTACCTGGAGGGAAACAACTTTGTGAATCCACTTTGGACGATATACGGTGCTCCTATTTCCTGGGATCCGTTTCCAACCACCAACCCGGATGGAAGCCAGCGTTTATACCGTGGCTCCCGTAATAACCCTTACTGGGTATTAGATAACACTGGATTAGCAGACAAAAACAATCGTATTATTCCGGTAATATCACTCAGTTATAGCCCAAAGTCATGGCTCACCATTACAGAAAGAGCGGGTGCAGATATGTATGTGAATGGGACTAACTACCACGAAGCACCCGGTGCTATAGGTTGGGGGAATAATGGTTCTACACCCGATATAGGGCAGGTGTACCAAAGGGATATCAGATATCAGCAGTTCAGTAATGATTTGATGGTAGAAGCGCGGAAGGAGTTTGGAAAAGATTGGTATACCAGTGTCCTCCTGGGAAATAATATTCTCACTAATTACAACGACAATAACTTTATACAGGGTGTAGGCTTATCTGTGGAAAAGTTCTATAACATTACCAATGCGGATAAAGTAACCTCTACTTATGGCTACTACAGAACCCGCAAAGTAGGGTTTTATGGTCAGGCAAACGCGGAGTATAAACGTATGCTGACGTTGGCGCTTACCGGTCGTTATGATGGAAGTTCTGTATTGTCGAAGGATAAACAATTTTATCCGTATGGTTCTGTGAGCGCGGGGTTTGTTTTTACGGAGCCACTGCATATGCAGGATGATCCTATCCTGAACTTTGGTAAAATACGCGTGTCTTATTCTATAGTAGGTAACGATAACGTACAGCCATATTCGCTAAGTAATAATTGGTTTCAGGCTGCCGGAGGTAATAGTATTAGTAACGTGTATTTCCCTTTCCACGGTGCAAACGGATATACGCTGAATACGACCTATAATTTCCCATTAAAGAATGAAACCCTGAAAGAATTTGAAGTAGGATTTGAAGCCAGGTTTTTGAAGAACAGAGGTTCACTGGAGGTTTCTTATTTCAACAGGCGTAGTAGTGATTTGATCACTCCAGGATCTCCATTGTCTGCTGCAACCGGTTACAATGCAGCCTCTTTGAATGCAGGTGCCATGGAGAACAAGGGAATTGAAGTTTCATTAGGCTTTACACCAGTGAAAACAAAAGACCTGAACTGGACTATCGGTATCAACTATACGAAAATTGATAATAAGGTATTAAATCTCGCGGATGGTGTAAACTATATCCAGTTGGCCGGTTTTACAGGGTTGGGTGTTTTTGCGTATGCTAACCAACCATATAATGTTATTTATGGAAATAGTTTCGTGCGTAACGATAAGCACGAATTGTTGTTGACAGATAATGGTTATCCTATTGTTGGTCACGATTTCGGACCTATTGGTAATGCCACTGCCAAATGGCTGGGTGGACTCACCAGTAATCTGACTTATAAAGGATTTAGTTTCTCTTTTGTACTGGCTGCCAAGCATGGTGGTGACGTGATTAACCTGGATAACTCTTCTCTCTATTACTATGGTACCGCGAAAGGTACAGAGAACAGAGGTAATAAGGTGGTATTGCCTGGTGTAAATCAGAAAACCGGTGCTCCTAATACAAAGGAAATAGTATTGGATGAAACGTACTACAAAACTTACTATTCTGCAGTAAGCGAAAATAGCGTGGAAGATGGCTCCTACCTTAAATTACGGCAGGTAACGCTGGGATACAACCTGGGTGCAAGTCTGTTGAAGAACTCCTTCTTCAAGTCGGCTGCAGTTACGCTCACTGGTACCAATTTTATCCTGCATAAAAAATACTCCGGATCAGATCCAGAGGTTGGTTTGTACGGAAGTGGTAATGGTGAAGGGTTTACCAATTTCTCTGTACCGTCAAACAGAGGCATTATTGCTGGCGTAAAGGTTACATTTTAATCAAACTCAAAAGAAACAACATGAAAAATAAACTGATGATATGCCTGGTAGCCGGCAGTGTTTTGCTGGGTACCGGTTGTAAGAAGTTCCTCGATATCAACGATGATCCCAATAATCCGCCCAGTGTACAGGAATCGATGATTTTGGGCCCGGCAGAAGTTACTACCAGTACCTGGGTAGTAGGTGGCTATTGTGGCATCATATCATCGTACTGGATGCAGCAACTTTCATTGAACCAGTCTTCCCCCAGCGTAGAATCTTACAACGTAACTCCGCCAGACGTAGAAAATACCTGGAGCTGGGCATTGTATCCGCATGTTTTCAACAACCTGAATACGATGATTGACTCTGCGAGAAGCCGGCATAACAACAGGTATGTAGCCATCGGGAAAGTATTGATAGCATACAACCTGGCGATCACTACTGATCTTTGGGGCAATATTCCTTTTTCAAAAGGGTTCAAAGTGACAACGGTGAAGCAGACACCTTACGACAAACAAGAGGAGATTTACGCTACTATTGATCAAACATTGGATAGCGCGTTGTATTACATGGCACAGCCTGCAGGACCAGCAGTTCCGGGAACAGAAGACTACATTTACAGCGGTAAAATGGATCAATGGAAAAAGTTTGTGTATATGCTTAAAGCGCGCTATGCGATGCGGTTGAGCAAGGCGCCGGGTCATACTGCTGCCGGGCAGGCAGATAAGGCCCTGGCAGCGCTGGCTAATGGATTTGCTGACAATAAAGATAATGCAGCTGTAACTTATACTGGTGGTGGGCAGGCGGAAAGCCCGTGGTATGTAAATACCCAGGAAGCTGCAGGTGGTGTAGTAATGGCGAAGTCATTTATTGATTCGCTGATATTTAGAAAAGATCCACGCCTGTCTGTTATTGCAGCCAAAAGTAAGGATGGTGTTTATATAGGCAGAAAAGTAGGTGAGGTACCAGCCCCCGATTGGGAATCATTTTCGCGCGTGAATCAATTTTATGCCGGTGCTGCAGCCAGCCTTTATCTGGCTACTTATAGCGAAGCATTATTTATAAAAGCAGAAGCTACTTTGATTAAACAGGGTGCCGCTGCCGCTGCGCCGATCTACCAGAATGCCATTGCACAGCATATGACTATGTTGGGTATTTCTCCGGAAGCACAGCAAACCTATCTCGCTTCCAGACCAGCGTTAACTACTGCCAACGCCCTGGAACAGATTATTTCAGAGAAGTATATCGCAAATTTCCTATCTCCGGAAGTATATAACGACTGGAGACGTACCGGCTTTCCTGTGCTAAAGCCTTACAAGGATGAAGTGGTTAACAGCATTCCCCGCAGATGGCCTTATCCGGCCAGCGAGCCGCTGACCAACCCGCAACCTGATCAGAAGGTAACACTGAATGATCGCGTATGGTGGGATGCGAATTAAGCTGAAAGCATAAAGCGTAAAGCAAAAAGCTATTAAGGCGAATGACCTAAGCGATTATTATTTTTCGCTTTGATCATTCGCCTTAATAGCTTTTTGCTTTATGCTTTATGCTCTCTATTACGGATGCAAAGTAAATGATAATATTCCCAACTGTACTTTCTGTGTAGCATCAGTTGCTTTAAACCGGAAATAGAGGTTATGCTTTTTACCGTCTGTTACCGGGGCAAAGTTGTAATGTACTTTGTTAGCCGTTTTAGGCTGTGCACCCGGTCCAATGGTTACTTCTCCCAAACGGGTGCCATTGGCATCATCAACGAAAGCTTCCACTACATAACCCTGCTGTGGCGTTTCCTGTACCATGTAAGTCAGCTCAATGCCTTTCACGTCTGTCAGATCCAGCTTGTTGTAAACTACCCATCCTTCGGTGTTGGAAGGAATGAGGAATTTCATGCCGTCTACCGCAAACGTAGATACGCCATCTGCTTTGTTGTAGTCTGCTGCCGGCAGTACAGGACTGATCAGTTCTGCCTGTGCAGTACCGGTGATGGGCTTAATGCCAGGACCACCTTTATCGGTGTAGCTGGCCAGCATATACAGTACGCCGTTATCTTTGGCTTCACCACCCATAGTAGGATTAATACTGCCAGAAACGGGCAGGGAGCTTACTTTCGGCGCGTTGCCACCAATGGAGTAAATGTATTCCACCAGTTGTTTGGCTTCTCCCAGGGAAATACCCGGGTGGGCAGACATCGCTGTTTCTCCCCACACACCGCCACCACCACTAATGATCTTTTTAGCCAGTGTTTCTGCGGCAGAAGGATCATTCTTATACTTTTCGGTTACTTGTTTGAAAGAAGGACCGATAGATTTTTCGTCTGGTTTGTGGCAGGTTTTACAGTCAGATACTTCCATGATATTTTTACCTGCAATAGCGCCGGTAATAATCTGGTGGCCTTGTGGCGCGCCCGCTTTATCACGTCCCTGTATATAATCTGCTTTTACAAAGATGTTGTTGACGTCGAGTTTTCCATCTGCGGAGTTGCCGTCTTCCTTGTCGCTGATGTTCACACTGTATTGTACCTGCTTGCCAGGGAAGTAGAACATCTGGTTGCCAGTGATGGCAATTTTTACATCAGGGGTTTCATTACCTGCGTAAACGTCCAGGGATTTGCTCTTTGTTTTAGCACCTTTGTCGTCTGCTACTTCTACATATACCTGGTATTCGCCGGCAGTAGTATAAGTGTATTCCACTGTTGGTTCGGTAGTTTCCTTTTTAGTACCGTTACCGAAGTTCCAGAGGTAAGTGATTTTGTCGCCATCCGGATCAACAGCGTCTTCTGCGTTTAATTTCACTTTAAAGGGCAATCCGCCGGTTAAGCGGTCGGCGTGGATGTTTGCCACCGGTGCACGGTTACCACCGTTAAAATCGATCCGGGAGAGGCCTGCATCTGCATTTTTGCTGAACCATCCATTACCATATTCCAATACATACAATCGGCCGTCTGGTCCCATTTCCATATCGATAGGGGCATTCAGCTTGGTATGCGGCATGAAGCGTTCCATTTTGGAGAAGTTACCGTTTTTATCCAGGGTAACCGCCATGATCCAGCCGCGGATCCAGTCGTAGATAAACAGTTTGTCGTTGAAGTAATCCGGGAAACGGGTTTCTTTCGGATAGAATTCACTGTGATAAACAGGTCCTGCTTCTGCGTTACGACCGCCGCTACCTACAATCGGGAACTCGTCTGATTTGCCGTAAGGATACCAGATGAAGGCAGAAGTAGCCGGAGGCAGTTCTTTCAAGCCGGTATTGTTACGGGACTCGTTCATGGGTTTCGCCGGATCGTAGTAAGGTCCGCTTTCACCGGTTTCGTAATTGTATTTGCGGTAAGGCTTGTTGTTGGCAATGAACATAGGATAACCGAAGTTACCTGGTTTCTTTGCCTGGTTAATTTCATCATATCCTCTTGGTCCGCGGAGCGAGTCATCGTTGTTGGCGTCAGGGCCTACTTCTCCCCAATATACATAGCCGGTCTTTTGGTCTATCGACATACGATACGGGTTACGGGTACCCATGGCGTATATTTCCGGACGGGTACCTTTGGTGCCTTTCGGGAACAGGTTGCCTTCAGGAATGGTGTAGGAGCCATCTGCTTCTACTTTGATGCGGAGGATTTTTCCACGCAGATCATTGGTATTGGCAGATCCACGGAGGTCATCATATTGCAGGTGACCCGGACGATCATCGGTAGGGCCATAACCTTTACTCACATATTTCTGACCGGGTTCATCAAATGGCGTGGTGTTATCGCCGGTAGATAAATACAGCAGTCCGCCTGGTCCGAAGGCAATAGAACCGCCGGTATGGCAGCAGATATCGCGTTGGGAGTAGAACTGGAGAATTACTTTTTCAGACTGCATATCCAGTTTGTTGTTTTCAAATTTGAAACGCGACAAACGGTTCACAGACGTATCCGCCGGTGAATACATAGCGTAGATGAAGTGGTTGGTTTTGAAGTCAGGGTCAGCGGCGAGGCCGAGGAATCCTTCTTCTGCATTCACTTTAGGTACATCGGTGTGGTGATATACTTTCAGGAAACCTACCTGCGACAATTTCTTTTCTGCTGCATTGTAGAGCATCAGTTCTCCACGGCGTTGTGCCACAAGGATGTCGAGGTTAGGGAGTACGGCCATTTCCGTTGGTTCGAAGAACTCGCCGGATACCAGTACATTTTTAGTGAAGCGATCTTCTTCCGGTACGCGCAGGGTTTTAGCCAGGCTGTAATCCAGCACCTGGTTTTTACCGATGGCGTATTTAATACCACCAGCCAGGTGTTTCAGGAATAAGCTGTCGGTGTAAGATTCTTCCGTGTGACCGAGGCCGGTGTAGAAAGCACGGCCACCATCGTAATCATGGTACCAGCTGATAGGGTGATTACCGCCCATGATACCGCCTTCGTAAGATTTTTCATCTAACTTCAGCAGCACGGTGGTAGTGGTATCTACATTTTTATAGTTATACCATTCGTCGGTATGTTCCCATTTTTCAGGAAGACCTTCCGTTGCAGGGAATGATTTTACAATTACGTCTATCATTGCTTTGTGAACGCCCGGAGGATGGCTTTGGAACCATGCACCGGCGAGGTGGTTGTACCAACCCCATTCGTATTCCGTATCTGCTGCTGCGTGTACGCCTACGTAGCCACCGCCTGCCTGGATATATCTTTCGAAGTCTGCTTCCTGGTAGTTGTTGAGGACGTCGCCGGTGGTATTCAGGAAGATCACCGTGGAGTAGGTTTGCAGGGTATCTTCATTGAATTTTTCCGCGTTGGTAGTGGTGTCAACTTCAAATCCGTTTTCCACGCCCAGTTTTTGTACAGCGGCGATACCAGCTGGAATAGAGCCGTGGTGATAGCCTGCCGTTTTGGTAAATACGAGAACTCTCGGTTTACCCGGACGTGTTTTTTTGCACGCCGCTATGCCCACAATGAGGGCCAGCAGCAAAATAAGTTTTATGGTATGTTTCATGATATAGCGGGTTATTTTTTAGGAGACCAGTTGCCAATTGAATATTGGATGCCTCCCAGTAAATGTTTCAGGTACACGGGATCCTCGTAAGCTTCTTTTACGTGACCCATTTCCGTATAGAACGCACGTCCTCCTTCAAAGCTGTGATACCAGCACATAGGATGGTTATCACCGTTTTTACCGCCGGTATAGCTGCTCTCATCGATTTTGATCAGCACGTGTACATCAGGATTCAGGTCTTTGAAATTGTACCATTCATCTTTGCGGATCCATTCGTCTGGCAGGTCTTTGGTAGCGGGATGGTTGTGGTCAACGACTTTCAGCGTAGCTTGTTGCTGATGTGGGTGACTGAGGAACCAGGCGCCGGCCAGTTTGTTATACCAGGGCCAGTCGTATTCCGTGTCAGTAGCTGCGTGAATACCCATCCAGGCGCCGCCTTTGTGGATATAATTTTCGAATGCTACCTGTTGTGCATCATTGAGTACATCGCCGGTGGTACAACTGAAAATCACGGCGGCGTATTTTTTCAGGTTGTCGGTGGTAAAGGCGCTGGCATCTTCTGTAGTATCTACGTCGAAGCCGTTTTCTTTACCCAGTTTCATGATGGCCAATTTGGCAGCAGGAATGCAGTCGTGGCGAAAGCCCATTGTTTTTGAAAACACGAGTACCTTTTTGGTCTTGTGTTTGTTTTTATCTTTTGCCTGCACGGAAAAAGTGCTGGCAAGGAACAGGAGTGCAATAAGCGCGGTTAGTGCTTTCATTGTTTTACGTGGGAATTGATGAATAATAGCAGAAGGCCGAAGGCAGAAAGCAAAAAGCTATTGTGGTGAATGATGAATGCTAAGATTAAATATCCGCTTGGATCATTCGCTACAATAGCTTTTTGCTTTTTGCTTTTCGCTTTCTGCTTATTTTAAAGAGCTTTTATTTTCATGTTACGGTACCATACATCGTTACCGTGATCCTGCAGTGCGATATGTCCTTTGGCATATTTGCCGAAGTCTTTCCAATCGTGGAATTTGCTTTTAGCCACCAGTGCATCCCATTCAGGGGTACCCATGGTAGTTTCTGCCATTTTCACACCATTGAGCCAGAGGATCAGGTGGCCGTTTTTCTTGTATATTTTGGCGGAATTCCATTCACCTACTGGTTTGGCAGGTCTGCTGGAAGCTTTTACGAGATCGTATAACTCACCGGCATTGTGTTTGGGATTTTTGCCATCCGGATGTCCGGCATCATCGAGTACCTGCATTTCAGGGCCTGACAGGTAAGTCTGGCTTAAAGCGGGATCTTCGTGAACGCTGAAAATCAGGCCACTGTTACCACCAGGAGAAATTTTCCATTCGTACGTCAGCTCATAATTTTCATATTCTGCATCAGTAACGAGGTCACCACCGGGAGCGCCATTCTTTTTAGCTGCCTGGTTCAGGCCGATGGCGCCATCAGCTACGCTCCAGGCCGGGCTGGCGGTAGATTGCAGGTAAGTGTGCCAGCCTTTGGTAGAAGTACCATCGAACAGCAATACCCATCCCTGCTTCTTTTCTTTAGCCGATAAGGTATTTAATTGTTGGGCTTTCACCGCGGAAGTACCTAATAAAGCGCCTACCGCGAAGGCTCCGATGATTAATTTTTTCATGCCGGATGAATTGTGTTTATGTTTGGATAACAATTATTTGGCGGCAGATAATGATAAGATATAGCTTACCATTTCTTTCGCATCTTCTTTTGAAACCTGTGGATGTGGTAACATTGCTACTTCTCCCCAGTTGCCTGAACCGCCTTTGATTACTTTATCGGCCAGTTTATCCACATTTTCCGGTGTGTTAGGGTATTTGCCGGCAATATCTTTCAGTGCGGGTCCTACCACTTTCATTTCTTCTTTGTGGCAGGTTTTGCAATCGCTTGCTGCCATCAGGGTTTCGCCTTTGCTAACAGGTTTGTTGGCAGTAGGTGATACCATGGAATTATCTGCTGCTGCGCTTTCGTGAGTGCTTGCGCTGTCAGCTTTCTCTTGTTTTTTTTCACCTCCTCCGCATGCTGCAAAGAATAAAACACTTAGTACCAGCGGCGCCAGATATCTCTTTCTCATTTGTTGATTTTTTTATTTGGTTATTGTTTACGTAAACGATCGATGGATAAATTTGAATTAAATACCGAGTATTCTTTTATTAAAAGCATCATCAGTGCCGGCACCTGCAAAGTCATCAAATGCTTTTTCGGTAACACGGATAATATGATCCTTGATAAACGGCGCACCTTCTCTGGCACCGTCTTCCGGATGTTTGATACAGCATTCCCATTCCATTACTGCCCAACCGGCAAAATCGTATTGGGCCATTTTACTGAAGATGGATTTAAAGTCAACCTGTCCGTCGCCGAGAGAGCGGAAACGTCCCGGGCGATTGATCCACGACTGGTATCCGCCGTAAACGCCGGAGCGTCCGGTGGCATTGAATTCCGCGTCTTTTACGTGGAACGCTTTGATTCTTTCGTGGTAGATATCAATGTACTCGAGGTAGTCGAGGCATTGCAGTAACAGGTGGCTTGGATCGTATAAGAGGTTGGCGCGGCTATGATTACCGGTAGCTTCCAGGAAGCGCTCGAAGGTAATACCATCGTGCAGGTCTTCTCCCGGATGGATTTCATAACATACATCTACTCCGTTGGCATCAAATTCATTGAGGATAGGCAGCCAGCGTTTCGCCAGTTCAGCGAAGCCGGTTTCTACCAGTCCTGCCGGACGTTGTGGCCATGGATACATGGCTGGCGCCCATAACAAAGCACCGCTGAAAGTAGCGTGGGCATTGAGTCCCAGGTTACGGCTGGCTTTCGCTGCATATTTCAGCTGGTTTACCGCCCATTCGGTACGGGCGGCCAGGTTATTATGATATTGTGCGGGTGCAAATCCGTCGAACATTTCGGTGAAGGCAGGATTTACTGCTACCAGTTGTCCCTGCAGGTGGCTGCTTAGTTCTGTTATTTCCAGTCCTGCTGCATTCACGATGCCTTTGATTTCATCTGCGTAGGTTTTGCTTTCCGCTGCCTTCTGCAGGTCTATCAGGCGGCTATCCCAGGAAGGGATTTGCACCCCTTTGAAACCGATAGAAGCTGCCCATTCACAGATGGTTTTCAGGTTATTGAAAGGCGCTTCATCTCCCATGAATTGCGCCAGAAAAATGCCGGGTCCTTTGATCGTTTTCATACACTCGTGCTGGTTATGATACTATATCTCGAAGTTTGTCCATTTTGCATCGCTCTGAGAAGAACGTACTACGTTATCGATGAAAGCCATACCACGTACGCCTTCTGCTGTACCCGGGAAATCCAGTGATTCCGGAGATGGGGTAACGCCGTCGATTTTCGCCGCTAAAGTTTGTGCGAAGTTGCGATACAGGTTACCAAATGCTTCCAGGTATCCTTCCGGATGACCGCCCGGTGTACGGGTATTGTGGGTCATGTAGCTGGATTGGAAAGTATAGCCACCACCTGCGCGGTAGATTTCAGTAGGTTTATCCAGCCATTTTACCAGCAGGGTATTGGGTTCGTGCTGCGCCCATTCGAGGCCACCTTTTTCTCCATATACGCGGATTTTCAGCGCATTTTCTTCACCGGCAGCTACCTGTGATGCCATCAGCACACCAGCAGCGCCATTGTCGAAGCGGAGTAATACTGCTCCATCATCATCCAGCGCACGGCCGGGTACCATGATGTTCAGATCGGCACATAATTTTTCAATTTTAGCGCCGGTAATATATTCTGCGAGGTTGGCCGCGTGGGTACCAATGTCGCCCATACAACCGCTTTTACCTGATTTTTTAGGATCTGTTCTCCAGGCTGCCTGGGCATTGCCTTCTCTTTCACTGAGTTTGCTGAGCCAACCCTGTGGATATTCTACCCATACTTTACGGATTTTACCCAAAGCACCGTCTTTCACCATTTGTTTGGCTTGCTTTACCATTGGATAGCCGGTGTAAGTATGTGTGAGCAGCAGGGTTAAGCCGGTTGCTTTTACTTTGGCTTCTAATTGTTTGGCTTCCTCAAGAGAGAAAGTGATTGGCTTTTCTATTACTACGTTGAAACCGAGATCCAGCGCCATCATAGCTGGTTCGAAGTGAGCAAAGTTAGGCGTAACGATGGTCACAAAGTCCATACGTTTATCTGCCGGCATTTTCGCTTCGTTTTCCAGCATGGTTTTGAAGTCGAGGTAAGTACGCTCCGGATCGAGGAACAGCATTTTACCTGACTCTACTGCGATGTCGTTATTGATACTGAGGGCGCCTGCCACCAGTTCAATGAGTCCGTCCATATTAGCGGCAATACGATGAATTGCTCCAATGAAGGCGTCTTTACCGCCTCCGATCATTCCCATTCTGAGTTTCCGTGTCATATATACAATTATCTTTTATTAGTTATACTACTTCAACATGTTTAACAGGTACTTCCGTTTTTTTGCGGTTGCGCATATAGAAGAACAGGCCTGCAAATGCAACGATGAGCATCACAGGGATGATCAGTGTGGCATTGAGGATTTCGGGGCCGGCAAACGCAGTGGCCTTTGCAAACGCAGTCGCTTCGGGGCTGCCGGGAGCTGCAGAACGGTATGCATCCAGCGAAGCGCCGGCAGGTAATTGTTTGGTGATAATGCTGTCATAGAAACCACCCATGAAATACATGTAAACAGATACGGCAAACATACCTGCACCACCCATCAGGTTCATGCCCAGTGCGCCTGACTGCGGAATGTTTTCTGAGATAAAGCCCAGCATGGTTGGCCAGAAATAGGTAACACCCATACCAAAAATAAATGCTGCCACAAACACCATATTACCCGATACATGGGATAATAAATATAAGCCCAATGCAGAGAAGATGGCGGAGAACAGCAATACGCCGGTAGGAGATATTTTATGTACCACTGGTCCGGCTACGCCTCTACCCAGTGTTTGCACACCGGCGGTTAATGCCAGGATGAGGATCGCATTTTGTGTAACGTTGCTTAATAATACGTTGATCCATTGTCCGGTGAACAGTTCTGTGATAGCGGTACCAAACATGAGGATAAACATCACGATGAACAGCGGGCTGGCGATGGATTTATACATCTGGGCAGAAGAAACACCGGAAGCCACCCTTTCAGTAACAGGGAAGTCGAGTTTCAAAAAGAGATAACCATAGATCAGTGTAGGGATAATCATGGTGGCTACCTGCAGCTGCCAGCTAAGGCCTATCTTGGAAAGGAGGAATACCAGCAGGGTACCTATTACGATACCGCCAGGGAACCACAGGTGAAAGTGGTTGAGTTTAGTAGTTTTATTATCCGGGAAAATGGTAGCTACCAGCGGGTTACAGGCCGCTTCTACGGTACCGTTAGCCATTCCTATAAACAGGGTGGATATAAACAGGGACCAGAAACCATTGGCAAATATTGTCAGCACAATACCCAGGAGGTGCAACACGAAAGCTGCGAGGAGCAGTCGTTTCATGCCTATGGCATCTACTATAAAACCACCTAATACTACTGCCAGGGGAAAGCCCCAGAAAGCGGTACCGGCAATAATACTCAATTGTTGAATATCCAGGTGAAATTCAACACCAAGTCCGCCCAGAATGCCTGCGCGGATACCAAAGGACAACGATGTTACCAGCAGGGCCATGCAGCTGGCTACGAACAGTTTTTGTGGCTGTATTACATTTGCCATAAACGTGGATGTTTTGTCTAAATAAAAGTTAAAAAACGGCGATTAAACCTTTAAATTTATAAAAAGTATTTGCATATTTCCATCTTTTTGTATGGATTCTGTGCATTTTTCTGGAAAAATTTGATTTCTTTCGCTAATGTCTTGTTTTACATTTTAAATGAAGTGTTAATGCCGTATTAGGGCGGTTAAATTTCAGGATAAGCGGTTGAAGCGTCCCACTGTGGTGGGATGAAAAAAAATGATCATGTATTTTCTTTGCTGGTATTGGGAAGAATCCTGCCAAAAGTACCCGGTACACCGCCATCCGCCTGTTTTTTACTTGAAAATTTTCTTTTCGTGGGCTAATGGGTCATCTTAGTGGGGAAGTCCGCCACCTAAACCCACCGGGGCAGTAATATTATTATGATGAACGGTTTGCGCCGTGAAGATGTTTTGGAGGGCCACCAGGCCAGGGGTCGTCCTGTATTTGCAGGAGTATACCGGCATTTTTATCCGATTTTTTTAGCGGATTAGAGAAGACGATACAGCTGGTCTTTAAGCAATAGCTGAAGGCCTAACCATAAAAGCTATGGAGGCGAATGATTAAAGCGGGTATAGTGTCCACTTTAGTCCTTCGCCTCCATAGCTTTTGCTTTTTATTGTTGTCAATAACACATATAGGTGGCACTACCTACCATATCTTTGGTACTGAAAACAAGATTTAGCATACTATAACTGGTTGCCGCACGTATTTCTGCTTCCGTATTGTCGTACATTTCCGCTGCCACGCCGGCAGGACTACTATCATCTTTAGCTGAAATAGTAATGACATGCGTGCCGGCTGTCATGGTAACCGGAAGGATAAACCAAAATTCAAAAGCCCCCTGATTACTGCTGGTATATTTTGCTATTTCCACTCCATCAATACTTACCTTAAACTGATTATCGGCGGCTACGCCGATATAATAGGTACCGCTTCTGGTCAGTGTTCTTTTAACGGAAAAGGTTACCCATTGCATAGTGGGTACATTGGCCCAAACACCAGCCCTGTTCATAGGGCCGCCATAAGTGGTTGCCAGCAAACTGGCTGTATGCAGGCTTTTTAGCGTTGTATCCTTGTGAGTGGTATCTGTATTGGCCGCCATTTTTGCTAATGCCATGGTAGATGACGGAGCACAGTCGAATCCGCAGAGGCTTTGTTCTGTTGGGTTTGCCTCCCAGAAAGGATTACCGGTAATGCGGGAACGATTACAAAAATGTTCAATATCCACCGGGTAGCCGGTCCCCAAAATATATGATCCACATGCAGCATACACATTTTGTGTGGGCATAGCAGTTAACACCACTGAGTTGGGGCAGGGTACCAGTTCTGAAAACCAGGGAGACCGCTCATCTGCGGGCAAATAAGAAGGAGCAATATTCAGGTAATTGAGGGCCTCCTGTTTGTTAATGCACTTGTCGTCGCTGGGCCATGTCACGGAGGCCTTTGTAGTAAAGTATCCATCCGTTACTTTCTGTTTAATATAGTTATGCGTGGGCACAAAACTTTGCGCCGAGGAGTAAAAACTACAACAAAAGCATCCAAAAATGATGAGTATATTTTTCATGGCTGCAGTTATTTGGACGACTGTTTTTCTAATTTTTCCATTCTTTCCATCAGCGATTGCAATTGTTTTTTCAGGTCGTTGTTCTCTGTTTGCAACTGTTCGCTGGTTTGTTTTATTTTTTCATTCTGCTGATGGAGTTCCTGCACACTTTTGAGTAGTAAACCCATGGCATTCATCATATCGAAGCGATCATGATTTTTTCCGGAGATAATTTCCGCTTCATCATCTGCGATAATACCCACTACTTTTTTCCCTGGATTCTTTTTATACTCGAACTCTCTTATTTTAAAATGATTAATGATATCGGTCGCGTTGCCGGTATAATCATTAATGTTTTGTTTCAGGGATCTTAGAGAAGACTGATAAAATCCTGTAGAAGTAATGGTGTTAGTAGAGCTAATCGCTACACTGGTAGTTGCGCCTGCGGTAGTAACGCTTTGGAGGGTAGGTACGGCCGTTGAAACAGTTTGCCAGGTGCCATCACCTCTCAGGAAGGTGGTGTTGCTGGCGGTGCCCGTACCCAATCTCGCCGGTGCTATTGTTCCGGTAGTTATTTTGGCGGCATCGAAGGCAGTCAGCGTGGTGGCAATGCTTCCCGTTATTGCGCCACTCCCTGTTACTGCACCGGTTAAAGTGAGTGTATGCGTATGCGTTGCCGCTGCGAAAGCAGCAGATTTGTCTGCCAGGTACCCGCTTGCATCAGTACCAAGTATGCCAACATTGAGGAGATCGATTCTATAACCTGCATTATCAACCAGGAAAGTTTTAAAGGCAGGAGAGGCGGCGCCGGAACCTCCAATAATGCGTGTAGGCAGGTATAAGTTACCCGTTTTATTAACAGATTGTACTACGCCGGTACCGCTCACGTATCCTAATTCAATAGCGCTTCCGGTACCATCAGAAGTTGGTGAGGGGGCTCCCTGGAACCTTCCTGCACCTGCCCATTCCTGGTTCCCTGTTGCACCTAATCTGGCTATTTGCGTGGTGCCACCATACCACTTAAATCCCATTGAAGTGATGGAAGTTGGCACTGCCTGCCAGATATGATTACTCTCTACACCCAGGGCGAAGTCTGTTGAGCTGGAGGCAATACCACCGTAAAGCATTATTTTAGTACCGGTACTACGTGTGGTAAATGTTGGGGGATTTACACCACCGTTGCCGAAAGCAACATTATTTGCGGTTGCCTCATTTAATAAAATCTGACCACCGGTATAATTCAACATCGTGGGAGATAAAATCAACTGCCCGGTTGTTGCTATTCCTTTGGGTATCAATATCACATTACCACTGTCGCTTACCAGGTGTATATCAGGATTTAAGGCACTGCCTTTACCTACATAACCGCTTCTGGTGGTATTATTATTTTCAAAAAAGCCTATCCAGGACAAATTGCTGTTACCCACACCAGTGCCGGTAATGCCAGACCCATTACCCGCTCTGAAGCCATATGGCATTGTGATAAGGCCCGTATTTCTGTTCATTACCATAGCGGTGCCTTGTAATGCACCAGCATCTGTATACCGGAATAAAATTAGATCTGAACCTGTTAAATTGCTGCCTGTTTCGGTGTTCATTAGTCCCATGGACCATCTTAATTTGCCGGGCACAAAATCACCGTTGTAAAGCCTGATGCTTTGAGATCCGGGTGTAGCTGCGGTAGTGGGATTTAGCCCTGCCAATGTATTTGCTACACTGTTGCCTGAAATCCAGCTGTTGGCTACTTGTGCGGAGGCAATTCTGTCCTGTATATAACTGGTGCTACCAGTAGCGGGAGCTGCGCCAATGTCGGTGGCTGCCAGTGTTCTGGTGGTAACTGCTGTAACGTGACCGGCACTGTTAGTCGTGAAACTGGCCAATACATTACTGCCGGTTAACGTGGGGGCAAATACGGTTCCTGGTGTATGGTTGGCAGTTGTAAATACAGGATTACCTGCGGCAACAGGAATTTGAGAGAAGTTGGTAACACCTGTGGAGCGCGTTATGCTCATTGGAGTAGATAACAACTGACCATTGTTATCAGCCGCCTGCAGGAGCAGATCATTTCCCGTGTTTCCTGTGTTTTCTGCATTTGCTCTGAGAAATCGCCATCTTAAATTTCCGCCAGCTACAGAGTTGCCTTCAAACATCATGAAGTCGCCGGAGGTAGTGGCTACAGGAGCATATGCTGCAAATCTGTTGGCGGCAGCAGCGCCGGAAATCCAGAAATTACTGGAAGGCTGTATGGCAGTAGCCTGATTTTGTATGTAATTGGCAGCACCAGTTGCTGGTGCATAGGCCGCAGATTTATCTGTCAGATAACCGCTGGCATCTGTGCCTAATAATCCCACATTGGAAAGCATGGGGAATTTGTAGCCGGTACCATCAATAATAAATAACCGGCCAGTGCTGGTATTGCCTCCTTGTAGTACCACTGGTGTGTAGATGTTATTGGTACGGTCAAATCCGTTGAAATAAGCCATTCCTCCGCCAAAGTATATTTCAGCGCCTGTTCCTGTGCCGCCCTGGGTATAGCCTTTAAACCGGCCCATGTTACTCCATTCCTGCACGCCTGTGCCATCCAGGCGGGATAGCAATGTGGTGCCTGCGTACCATTTAAAGCCAGATGTAGCCGCAGTGGTAGGAACTGTTTGCCAGAGATGATCGTTTTCCACACCAATTGCGTAATCTGTTGATGTGGCAGTTATATTATCAAACAGCACAATTTTAGTTCCCACACTACGTGTGGTAAATGCGGGTGGATTAATACCAATTTTCCCAAATGAAATGTTGTTGGCAAGCGGGTGGCTTAATGTGATTTGTCCACCGGTATAATTCGCTATCGTAGGGGATACAATCAGTTGCCCTATGACACCGGTGCCTTTTGGAATCAATATAACATTACCGCTATCACTGGTTAAATGAATATCTGTTGTGGTAGCACTGCCTTTACCAACGTAACCACTTCTATTTGTGTTGCCGTTGTCGTAAAAGCCCAGCCAGGAATAATTGCTACCTGCGGCGCCACTACCGGTTATACCGGAGCTGTTGGCGCCTCTGAAGCCATTATTCAGGTTCACGATCCCGGTAGCTCTGCTGATCACCAAGGGAACGCTGATGACGCCACCATTGTTATCGGCATATCGTTGAATGGAGAAGTCGGCGCCTGTGTTGCCGCCACTTTCTGTTTTGGTGAGTAGTACCGTCCATCGGATGTTTGTATTTACAGGAGAGGTGCCCGAGTAGAGATCCCAATGTCCATCGCCTATATTACTGGCGGTTTTAAGGCTTCGCATAATGCCGGCGTTATTAATCCAGAACGTGCTGTTAGCCTGTGGAGCAGCGCTCTGATTTTGGATGTAGTTAGAGGAGTTACCTGCCGGGGCAGCAATGCTATACTGCTGGCCATATTTCCTGTAAACGATATTATCACCGGAACGATAAATAGTATCTACACCACTTAATCCGGGTAATGTGCTTAAATCCAGTGTATCTTGTCCGGAGATAGCAATCTGGCTGTTGCCAATTTTTTCCAGTCTGATTTTTTTGAATTCGGTACGCCCCCGGCCTTTGTTATACAAAAAGCCGGAAATACCCTGGGTCCGGTTTTCAAGGATGAGTTCTGCAGTGTCGCATACATTGTAGATACGAACACTATCGGCACGGATCTGATAAACTTGTTGTCCATTACTGACGAAAACAATCAATAATCCAATGAAAGTTAGAATAAGGTTTCTTATCATGTTGCTGTGGGTTTGTACGGGCAATAGGGATTCGTTATTTGTTGGCGGTTGTTAAGGTAATAGGGTGCACTCTCCTTTGGGATAAGTTGGTTCAAATATATAAACATTATCGTTAATGATTTAGTGCATAATCGTGCTATCAGGTCATTTTTGCAGCTACAGTAAAAAGGTGTAGTGACAGGCATAGTCCTTATTGCAGGGTGTGCGCATACCTCCCGGGAATGACAATGCATGGTGGTTGCAGCAGGTCATTGACAAGTGAATAAAAAAGGTATCCAGGATGCTTGTTGTTCTCTCACAAACCGCTCCCCTGCCTGCTTTTACCCCAAATATCAAGGATATGTTAATTGATGTAGATAAATTGCGAAATCCCCGTAAAATCTCTCCCAAATCACCAAATTTATTCCTACTTTTACAGGCCTTGCCCAGAAAGCTGTAAAACTGACACCTTGACAGTCTTTCCTCACAAGCACAATATTTGAGTAATCAGGATGCCGTCTATCCAACTGACTAAGCCCGCCGCCTAAGTGCCACAGGCTGGGGAAGCAGGAAATATCAACTGATAATGAACTCAGCCTGGATGGGGTTAGGTTACAATAAAATAGAAATCGTAATTCGTAATTAAACATTTAACATGTTAGGTTTTTTATCAAAGCTATTTGGAGGGAATAAATCAGAAAGGGATATTAAATCCATCGCTCCAGTGGTGCAGCAGATTAATGAGGAGTACGAAAAGCTACAATCCCTGTCAATAGATGATCTGCGCCGTAAAACGCAGGATTTCCGCGCGCGCATCGCCGAACATCTCGCCGGTATTGATAAAGAAATAGCGGATAAGCAAACCGCTGCAGACGAAGAAGAAGATGTAACCGCAAAAGACGCCATTTACCAGGAAATAGATACACTTAAAAAAGACCGCGACAAGCAACTGGAAGTAGTACTGAAAGAATTGCTGCCTGCGGCTTTTGCCGTTGTAAAAGAAACTGCACGCCGGTTCACTAATAACACCACTCTTACCGTAACCGCTACTGAACTGGATCGCCAACTGGCCCTGAAAGGGGATTACGTGAGCATCCAGGGCGATAAAGCAATCTGGCAAAACAGCTGGAACGCTGCCGGCAGCCGCGTTACCTGGAACATGGTACACTACGATGTACAGCTGATTGGTGGTACCGTATTACACCAGGGTAAAATCGCAGAAATGGCTACAGGTGAAGGTAAAACCCTCGTATCTACCCTGCCTGCTTACCTCAACGCATTAGCCGGACAAGGCGTTCACATCGTAACCGTGAACGATTACCTGGCTCGTCGTGACTCTGAGTGGAACGGCCCCCTCTTCGAATTCCTCGATATTACAGTAGACTGTATCGATAAACACCAACCTAATACGGCCGAACGCCGCAACGCTTACCTGGCAGATATTACCTATGGTACCAACAACGAATTCGGCTTTGACTACCTCCGTGATAACATGGTACACAATCCCGATGAAATGGTACAGCGTAAACATCACTATGCCATGGTGGATGAGGTGGATAGCGTATTGGTGGATGATGCCCGTACACCATTAATCATTTCCGGTCCTATCCCCCGCGGAGAAGAACAGGAATTCCACGCACTGAAACCACGTATCGAATACCTGGTGGAAATGCAGAAGAAATCGGTAAACCAATACCTGCAGGAAGCTAAAAAGCTGATTGCGGAAGGTAAAGATGATCCGAAGACTGGTGGTCTGGCCCTGATGCGCGCCTGGAGAGGCTTGCCAAAGAGCAGCGCCCTGATCAAATACCTCAGTGAAGCCGGTAACCGTGTTATTTTACAGAAAGCAGAAAACTACTACCTGGCAGATCAGCAACGCGAAATGCCTAAAGTAGATGAAGGCCTGTTCTTTGTAATTGAAGAAAAACAAAACAGCGTAGACCTCACCGATAAAGGTATTCACCTGATCACACAAGGTGGAGAAGATGCTAACTTCTTTATTCTGCCAGACGTAGGTTCTGAATTGGCAGAAATTGAAAAACTGTCAGTTTCTCCTGAAGAAAAACTGCAGCAGAAAGATGTATTACTGCAAGACTTTGCCGCTAAGTCAGATCGTATCCACTCCGTACAACAATTATTAAAAGCCTACACTTTATTTGATAAAGACGTAGAATACGTTGTAATGGATGGTAAAGTGAAAATCGTAGATGAGCAAACAGGTCGTATCCTCGATGGACGCCGTTACTCCGACGGTTTACACCAGGCCATTGAAGCCAAGGAAAATGTGAAAGTGGAAGCCGCCACCCAAACCTTTGCTACCATTACCCTGCAGAACTTCTTCCGTATGTATCACAAGCTGGCCGGTATGACCGGTACCGCTTCTACAGAAGCTGGTGAGCTGTGGGAAATCTACAAACTGGATGTGGTAACCATTCCTACTAACCTCCCCATCTCCCGTATTGATGCGGAAGACCTGGTATATAAAACCAAAAGGGATAAGTATAAAGCCGTTATCGATGAAATCAAGCAATTACAGGCAAAAGGACGCCCGGTACTGGTAGGTACTACCTCCGTGGAAGTATCCGAGTTGCTGAGTAAAATGCTGACTTTCGATAAAGTGCCACACAACGTATTGAACGCTAAACAGCACGCCCGCGAAGCACAGATCGTAGCGGAAGCAGGTTTGCCTGGCGCCGTAACCATCGCCACCAACATGGCGGGTCGTGGTACGGATATCAAGCTCGGACCTGGCGTGAAAGAAGCCGGTGGTCTGGCAATTATTGGTACAGAAAGACATGAAAGCCGTCGTGTAGACAGACAGTTACGTGGTCGTGCCGGTCGTCAGGGTGATCCGGGAACTTCCCAGTTCTTCGTTTCCCTGGAAGATGACCTGATGCGTATGTTCGGTTCAGAACGTATTGCCGGCCTCATGGACCGTATGGGCTACAAAGAAGGAGAAGTGATCCAGCACAGCATGATCACCCGCTCCATCGAAAGAGCACAGAAGAAAGTAGAAGAAAATAACTTCGGTATCCGTAAGCGCCTGCTGGAATACGATGACGTTATGAACAAGCAACGTACCGTGATCTACGCAAAACGTAACCACGCATTGTTTGGCGAACGCCTGGCTATCGATATCGACAACGCTTTCTATGATGTAGCGGAAAACATGGTGAATACCCACAAAGGAAGCGGAGATTATGAAGCGTTCAAAATGGATGCTATCATGAACTTCTCTATCGATACGGCTATCACCCGTGAAGAACTGAATAAAACGGATGCTTCAACACTGGCATCTAAATTATATCACGAAGGAAAAGGTAACTATACCCGCAAAGTAAATGAACTGATCAGCAACACGCTGCCAGTGATTGAGCGTATCTACGAAGAACAGGGTCAACACATCGAAAATATCTCTATTCCGTTTACAGACGGTAAGAAAGGTATTAATGTAATGGCGAACCTACAGAAAGTAGTAGAAACCAAAGGGCTAGAAACCATGAACGCCCTGGAACGCAGCATCACCCTGGCCCTGATCGATGAGTCCTGGAAAGAGCACCTGCGCGCCATGGACGACCTGAAACAATCTGTACAGAGTGCGGTGTACGAACAAAAAGATCCATTGCTGATCTATAAGTTTGAAGCATTCAACCTGTTCAGGGAAATGGATGGTGAAACCAGCCGCGATATCGTTTCCTTCCTGTCTAAATGCGGTATCCCTGTAAATAATAACCAGGCACAGGAAACAGAGCCTGAAATCAGGGAAGCAGTGGAAGAAAAAACAGATATGAGCCGCATGCGTGCCTCTCATGAAGACCTGTTAGACCATAACGGTCATCAGGTCGCCGGCCCGGATTTCCAGACTGCAGAAGAAGTGAAATCAGAGCCTATCCGTCATCAGGGACCACAAATTGGTCGTAATGACCTTTGCCCTTGTGGTAGCGGAAAGAAATACAAACAATGCCATGGTAAGAATGCGTAGTAGAATTACGAATTACGAATTACGAATTACGGAGTTGTGGGAAGATTTGTGAGGATGAGGTAAATGTAGTAAACGCAGATTATATTTTTTATGGGTCGCAGATTTAGCATATTAAAATGCTGAACTGCGGCCCTTTTTTGTTTGTTAATGCCTTGTTCTCATGAAAAAGAATATACTCCTGGATAAGAGCTACTTATTTAGCCTTAGAATAGTGAAAATGTTCCAATATCTGATTAAGAATGGTGTTGAAAGGACCCTGATACTTCAGGTCTTACGCTCGGGAACCTCAGTAGGGGCTAATATTGAAGAAGCCGTGGGGGCTTCTTCACGTAAGGATTTCATTAATAAATTAAGTATATCCTACAAGGAGGCGAGAGAAACCCGTTATTGGTTAAAAATATTAAAAGACTGTCAATTACTTGAGCCTGTGTTGGCTACATCATTAATGACTGACTGTAATGAATTACTTCGCATTATTGGATCAATATAGAAAACAATAAAAGACAAAGAAAATACCATTGATCCTCCATCAAAATCCGCTTAGATCTCCCCCACAACTCCGTAATTCGTAATTCGTAATTCGTAATTCTTTACTTTTGTTCCATGAATATCAATAAATACATAGACCATACTATATTAAAACCTACTACTACACTGGAAGATGTAAAGAAATTGTGCATGGAATGCGTAGAGTACGATTTTGCAGCCGCCTGCGTACCCCCGTTGTATGTGAAGCTGGCCAAACAATTCCTGGGTGCTACCAATACCAAAGTAGCCACCGTAATAGGATTCCCCTTCGGCTATTCTGCAATAGAGGCTAAAGTAGCTGAAACTGTACTGGCCATTGTAGACGGGGCAGATGAACTGGACCTGGTGATTAACATCTCCGCTATCAAAAACAATGACTGGGAATACCTGGAAAAAGAGATTGCCAATATCATGTATATCATCCGGGAAAAGCAAAAAGTAATCAAGATCATTATTGAAAGTGGCATATTATTGGAAGAAGAGATCGTGAAATGTTGCCAGCTATATGCCAAATACGGGGTTGATTTCATGAAAACCTCTACCGGTTATGCAGAAAGAGGAGCTACTGTAGAAGCAGTAAGACTGATGCGGGCTAATTTACCGGCTAACATACAAATAAAAGCTTCGGGTGGTATTCGTACCTTTGTATTCGCCCAGGAGCTAATAGCGGCCGGAGCGACCAGAATAGGAGCCAGTGCCAGTGTGAACATTGTGAAGGAAAGTAAGGACGCGTCAGCGCAATAAATAATTATTCATAGTTAATTATACAGTATTCATGCAAAAGTTATTCATCCTGGTTTGCTGTTTGTTGGGAAGTAGTTGGGCGGCCATGGCGCAAGACAATGCAACAGCCGCCAACGGAGGCGTAAGGGTGGTGAAAGATAGTCGTGTGGATGTGCTGATTAAAAAACAGATCTACATTAACACACTCGCCATCCGCAACCAGTCCGGTTTCCGGGTACAGGTGATTTCCACCAACAAACGCGGCGATGCCAATGAAGCCAAAGCAAAAGTAATGCAGCTTTATGGCGATTATCGTACCTATCTCGATTACCAGGCCCCCTATTTTAAAGTGCGCGTAGGCGATTTTAAAACCCGTGAAGAAGCAGCCGAATTACGGGACAAATTATCCGACCTGTTTTCAGGAGGTGTGTTTGTAGTACCTGCCATTATCAACGTGTCACTGGATAAAGAACTGTCGAATGAAGAACCGTATTAAAGAGCTGGCGAAGGCTTATGCACCGGAATTTACTGCCATCAGGCGGCATTTACATTCACATCCGGAACTATCCTTCCAGGAATTTGAAACTACTGCTTATATACAGCAGCAATTAACTGCCTATGGTGTTCCTTTTCGGGCAGGTGTTGCCGGTACCGGCATCATTGCCCTGATTGAAGGAAAGAACCCCGCTTCCAAAGTAATTGCCCTCCGTGCCGATATCGATGCACTGCCGATTACAGAAGCCAATGAAGTATCTTATAAATCTACCAATCCTGGCGTTATGCACGCCTGCGGACATGATGTACATACTTCCTGCGTATTGGGCGCTACCAAAATATTACATGAACTGAAAGATCAGTTTGAAGGAACGATCAAAGTATTGTTTCAGCCGGGAGAAGAAAAACATCCCGGAGGCGCCAGTATTATGATTGAAGAAGGTGCGCTCGAAAATCCACGCCCCGATGCTATCCTGGGTATGCACGTGCATCCTTCCCTGGAAGCGGGTAAGCTGGGTTTCTGCGAAGGCAAATACATGGCCAGTGCCGATGAAATATATATTACGATCAAGGGTAAAGGCGGCCACGCGGCGCAGCCACATCTGACCGTAGATACTATTCTCGTGGCTTCCCAGCTGGTAGTGAGTCTGCAACAAATTATTTCCCGTAACAATAATCCTTTCTCTCCTTCTGTATTATCCATCTGTGCTTTCAACGGTGGATTTACCACCAATGTTATCCCGAGCGAAGTAAAGCTGATGGGTACTTTCCGGGCGATGGATGAAACCTGGCGCTTTAAGGCACACGAGTTGATCCGCAAGCAGGCCATCGGCATTGCAGAAGCGATGGGAGCTGAAATCGACATTGAAATACTGGTGGGTTATCCTACGTTGTATAACAATGAAGAAGTAACCCGCAAAGCACGTCATTTCGCTACGGAGTATCTTGATGCAGCGCATGTAGGAGATACAGAAATCAGGATGGGGGCAGAAGATTTTGCCTTTTATTCACAGGTAGTACCTGCCTGCTTTTTCAGGTTGGGTACCGGTAATGTAGCCAGGGGAATTACTTCCGGTGTACATACGCCTACTTTTGATATTGATGAACAGGCGATAGAGGTAGGAATGGGTACCATGGCCTATCTGGCAACGCAGTTTTAAGATACTATACATCAAAAAGCCCCGATGAAAATCGGGGCTTTTTTTATTAGATATTTTTTTGAAGAAAGAGGGCTGATTAGAAAATAAGCCCTTACTATATCGATAGAAATTATTGCTTAGCGTGTGTCGCGCTTGTTAATGAATTTGTTTAATGCTGCTGATAGTCCCGCCATACACTTCCAGTGCTTTTAAGCTATCTACTTTGATGTCAGCTACTTTGTAGGTGATATCTTCCATCCGGAGTGCCCCATTTTTCCCCATGGTAATCTTTAAGCTATCCAGGGTATTCTTGCTATTCAGGGAGAGACTATTTTCCTTTTCGCCGCTATAGGTTAAAGACTTTATCTGGTTATTGGTAAGATGAACTTCTGTTTTAGCACCAGCTGTAATTTGCAGCTGCGGCAGGTTGAATTCACTCAAAGAAATATTGCAATAGTTGTTTTGAATGGCTTTTAATGATGGACAAATAAGTGTGATGTCGCCCTGTTTAATCAACGTGACAAACAGCGTATCTCCCGATTGCCGCTTGCTTATACTGTCGTTATGGACCAGCTCAAATTTTTCCCCGTGTTGAATGTTGACATTATTAACACGTTGTGTAATCTGTTCAGTATACGTAGCGCCATCGCCCCTGGTGAGCACTTTCTCCGTGGCTAAATCATCCTGACCATTCCTAAATACGACTACCTGAAATGGGGCAAGTGCATCTTCTTGAATATGTAAGTCAATTGTATCCGGAGTTGCATTGTATTGTTTCTCGTTGGTAATACCTTTACTATAATTCACTCTTAAGAGCGTAGCAGAAAATAGCATCAAAAGCACGAGTATACCAGCAAAACCGATCATTAATTTTTTACTCGTTTTCATATCAGTTGAAATTAGTTTTTTTGAATTTCTCGTAATGAGGTTTCAGTTCATCCACGCTGAGATCCAGCAAATACAGGTTGCGGAAGAAGCTGGGCAGTTCATTACTGATGAATGCTTCTTTTTTAACCTGTCTGATTTTTTTAAGTGCATCAGGGCTGATGAAGTAGCCGATACCTCTTTTATTGTAAATAATTTCCTGTTGCTGTAGCAGCTCGAAGGTACGCATCACGGTATTGGGGTTCACTTCCAGTGAAACCGCCAGTTCCCTCACAGAGGGGATACGTTCTTCTGGTTGCCACTTATGAAGGAGTACCTGCTCGCAGACGTAATCCGCGATTTGTACGTATATGGCTTGTGTTTCTTTGAATTCCATCTCACAAAAGTTTTATATTTCCTGGTCTTTCAATCTGAAATAGGCCAATGTCCAAAATACAGGGGCTAATATAAACCGGACAATAAACAGGTATGTATCTGACAACCAGCGGGGAATGACATAGACAGTAGTATGCCAGCTGATAGGCCCCCCATCCAGTTTAGCTACCATGAAAAAGGGTACAGATCTTTTCCAGAATTCCCCTTGCCAGCCAAAGAGGACCGTAATCAGTACACAATTAATTACATATAGTCCAAACAGAAAGACGAATATGCAGAGCAGGGTTTTAATGAAACTATATTTATGAAAGCAGGTGGCGCCAAACAGGAAGATGGATTGCAGTACAAAGTAAGCGTAGTAGAAATATACTTTTTCGTTCGGGTTACTTAAGAATTTATAATCTCTTTCTATATGGCGGCCTGTCAGAGACACTTGTACCTTTTCAAAGATATTGATAGCCAGGTAGCAACTTACATGATAAAACACGAAGAAACCAATAGTGCTGATAAGAAATGTGGTCAGGAATTTTTCGAATTGTGATGCCGGGAGCAGGAGAAAATCTATTCCTTTTTCTTTATGAGCCAGTTCATTAAAAGATCTGCTGGTGAACAGCAGGCCGCCGGCAAACAAGCCTATATAATAAAATGGAACAACATTACTAGTTTGACGAATCTCGGTATGTGCCAGGGGCATTAGTATGCCAAATGCAGCGGCTAATCCGAGTATCGCTAAGGTTCCCATCAGGTAAAACCGGAGTTGATCTGCGAAGTGCTTCTGCAGGTAAAGCTGCATGCGCTGTAGGTTGAAAACGTTATTTGCTTGCATGAGATATAATTAGTTGAATATTTCCCTGATAGGTTGCTGATTAGTCAATACCGCGTTAAACAAGAGTTCCATGTCGATTTTACTTTGTTCGTTGCCGGTGTTTTTAGTAATAATGGTATGGCCGCGGAGACTACTGTCGGCAAACAATACACCGGAGGTTTCTTCCATACGGCTCACCGTTTTGAAACTCAGTTTATCCGTTACCGTTTGTACATCTTCCCGGAAAATAATTTTATGACCATCTATGATCACAATGCTATCTATCAGGTTGTCGAGGTCACGTACCTGGTGGGTAGAAATGACAATGCACTTATCTTCTGTAACAGCGGCTGCAATTACCTTACGGAACTGGCTTTTGGAGGGGATATCCAGGCCATTGGTGGGTTCGTCCATAATCAACACTTTGGTGTTGGTGGCTAAAGCAAAGCTGATCAGTACTTTTTTCTTTTGACCATAAGACATCTCTGTTAACTGCTGTTCGCGGGGAATTTCAAACTCTTTCAGGTACCTGGAAAAGGCGGCCTCGTCGAAGTTGGGATAAAATGGAGCATAGAGGTTGACGTACTTTTTAACACTCACTTTCGGCAAATAGAATTCTTCGGGTACCAGGAACAGTTCACGGAGAAAGGCGGGTTGCCTTTTGGCGGAGGTATAGCCCATTACCTCGCAGGTGCCGCCATCGGGGAATAGCAGGCCGGCTATTTGCTTCAGGAGAGTAGATTTACCTGCTCCATTTTTTCCGAGTAAACCGTAGATATGGCCTGCTTCCAGTTTTAGTTGCAGGTGCTCAAACAGCGGCTTGTTTTTCCGATAGCTGAATGTCAGGGATTGGATGTTAATCATATCGTGTGATTTAGTGTACTACTTAACTAGTACACTATAAAGATAAGGGAGATTTTAATATTTCAAAGAATTTTTTCGGGAGAGAAAAGATTCGGAAGGGAAAAGCGTAAAGCAGAAAGCAAAAAGCCATTATCGCGAGTGATGTACGCGATAATGGCTTTTTGCTTTCTGCTTTACGCTGTCTGCGCTATTACAGTTCAGGATACAGGGTAAACTGTTGCATGAACGTATTTACTTCACCTCTGATGCTGGTGATGAGTGCTTCGTTATCGGCATCCATCAGCAGTTGGTCGATCCAGTCAACGATCTGGCCCATATGACCTTCTTTCAGGCCACGGGTAGTGATAGCAGGCACCCCTACGCGGATACCGGAAGTAACAAAGGCAGATTTATCGTCGAAAGGCACCATGTTTTTATTCACAGTGATATCAGCTTTAACGAGTGTTTGTTCTGCTTTTTTACCGGAGATATTTTTGTTACGGAGGTCAATCAGCATCAGGTGATTATCAGTGCCGCCTGAGATGATTTCGTAGCCTTTACCTACCAGGCTTTTCGCCATGGCCTGTGCATTTTTCAGGATCTGGTTGGCGTAAACGGTATAATCGTCAGATAATATTTCGAAGAAAGACACTGCTTTAGCAGCAATGATATGTTCGAGCGGACCACCCTGGATACCTGGGAATACAGCAGTATCAATGAGGGAGCTCATCATGCGGGTTTCGCCTTTTGGTGTTTTCAGACCAAATGGATTTTCGAAATCGGCACCCATCATGATCATACCGCCGCGAGGTCCACGCAGTGTTTTGTGAGTAGTAGTGGTAACGAAATGGCAATGTGCAAATGGAGAGTTCAGCAAACCTTTGGCAATCAAACCGGCGGGGTGTGCAATATCCGCCATTACGAAGGCGCCAACTGAGTCAGCGATTTCGCGGATACGTTTATAATCCCAGTCGCGGCTGTAAGCAGATGCACCGCAAACAATCAACTTTGGTTTTTCGCGCTGTGCAATTTCTTCCATCTTATCATATTCTACCAGGCCGGTTTCTTTGTTAACACCGTAGAAATGAGGTTGGTAGAGCTTTCCGGAGTAGTTTACCGCTGACCCATGGGTTAAGTGACCGCCCATGCTCAGGTCCAGTCCCAGTATTTTATCACCAGGTTGGAGGATAGCCAGCATCACTGCCGCATTGGCTTGTGCGCCGGAGTGAGGTTGTACGTTTACATAAGCAGCACCAAATATTTGTTTGGCTCTGTCAATAGCCAGTTGCTCGCTTTGGTCTACAATTTCACAACCTGCATAATATCTTTTGCCAGGATAGCCCTCGGCATATTTATTTGTCATCACCTGCCCCATTGCCTGCATTACCTGGTAGCTGGTAAAGTTTTCAGATGCGATTAATTCAATGCCATGGCGCTGACGCTCCAATTCCTGGCCAATTAAATCAAATATTTGCTGGTCTCTTTGCATGTTGCCCAAATTTTTGGGCAAAATTAAATGAAAGGAGGATGAATAGCAAGCGGAAAGCAGAAAGGATAAGGCAAAAAGCTATAGAAGCGAAGATAGTAGCAGATATTTAATGATCTGTTGCGTGAATCATTTGTGCACGTGGCTTTTTGCTTTCACCTTTATGCTTTCCGCTAAATATAGTATTTTCGCATATTCGAGTGCAATAGTAACATCCTAACTACAACAGATAATGAAGGCAATCATACCCGTGGCAGGGGCAGGCACCAAGCTTCGTCCACATACATATACACAGCCTAAAGCATTAATACCTTTAGCCGGCAGAACCATTCTTAGTATCATTATTGATCAGCTGGTGGATGCAGGCATTACAGAGTTTGTATTTGTGGTGGGGTACCTGGGTGAAAAGATTCAGCACTATGTGGAGAAGAAATACCCGCAATTGACCTGTCACTTTGTACAACAAAACAGTCGCGAAGGCACCGGACACGCATTATCACTTACCCGCGATATAGTAGGTAACGACGAAATACTGATTGTATTAGGCGATACCATTTGTGAATGTGATTTCAAGGAAATCATAGCTTCGCCCTACTCTATGCTGGGGCTCAAGAAAGTAGATGACCCTCGTAATTTCGGGGTAGCAGAACTGGATGAACATGGCAAAATTACCCGCGTAGTGGAAAAACCACAGATTCCTAAATCGAACCTCGCATTGGTAGGACTTTACAAGATCAAAGAAACCACGCAACTGTACGATTGCCTCCAGCGTAATATCGATAATAAGATAAAATCGCATGATGAATTTCAGCTGACAGATGCCCTGGAATGTATGATCGAATATGGCGTACAGTTCAATGCCTTTAAAGTATCCAACTGGTTTGACTGCGGACGGAAAGATACCCTGCTGGAAACCAATGCCATCCTGCTGAAGAAGTATAAACTGGCTAATAACCCCGTATTACCTTACGAAAATACCATCATCATCCCGCCAGTGAGTATAGGGGAAGGCTGTAATATTAAGAACGCCATTATAGGCCCTAACGTGGCCATTGGCGACAATACCGTGATCAACTATTCAATTGTGAAGGACTCCATCATTGGCTCCTTCAGTAACCTATATGAAGTAGTATTGAAATCTTCCCTGATTGGTAGCGATGCCAATATCCGGGGATTGAGCCAAAGCCTTAATATTGGCGATAATACCGAAATAGATTTAGGGTAAGAAAAAATTACGAATTACGAATTACGAATTACGGATTTGGGGGTAGATATCAGCGAAGAATATGCGCTATTGTCTACCCCCAAATCCGTAATTCGTAATTCGTAATTCGTAATTTCGTTTCATGAGTAATCGTATATCTTCTTTATTCAATATTCAATATCCCATTATCCAGGCTGGTATGATCTGGGCAAGTGGCTGGCGTTTAGCCAGTGCGGTTAGTAATGCCGGTGGCCTTGGGCTGATAGGCGCCGGGAGTATGTACCCGGATGTATTGCGGGAACATATACAACAATGTAAAAAAGCTACCAATAAGCCTTTTGGCGTGAATGTACCTTTGTTATACCCGGATATAGACCAGTTGATAAATATTATTTTGGAAGAAGGGGTACAAGTAGTGTTTACTTCTGCCGGCAATCCCAAAACCTGGACACCCGTATTGAAAGCTGCTGGTGTAAAAGTAGTACACGTAGTTTCCAGTGCTGCCTTTGCGTTGAAAAGTGAAGCAGCCGGCGTAGACGCCGTGGTAGCAGAAGGCTTCGAAGCAGGCGGCCATAATGGCCGCGAAGAAACCACCACCATGGTGCTGATTCCGTCAGTATGCGAACAGGTAAAAATCCCGGTGATAGCAGCAGGCGGTATTGCTACCGGAAAGGCGATGGCAGCAGCCTTTGCGCTGGGAGCCTCCGGTGTACAGATAGGCAGCCGTTTTGTAGCAACACCTGAAGCATCTTCCCATATAAATTTTAAGCAAGCGGTGATCAATGCAAAAGAAGGGGATACCATGCTCAGTTTAAAGAAATTAACCCCGGTGCGTTTAATCAAAAACAATTTCTACCAGGCCATCAAGGCTGCAGAAGATAACGGCGCAGATGCTGCGGCCCTTAAAACCTTATTGGGCCGCGCACGTGCTAAAGCTGGTATGTTTGAAGGTAATCTCGAAGAAGGAGAACTGGAAATAGGCCAGGTAAGCGCGCTGATACATGAAATAAAACCGGCAGCGATGGTAGTGGAAGAAATCTGGACCGAGTACCGGGAAACGATACAGCGGTTGGCTGTTAGCCTTTAGCTTTTAGCTTTTAGCAGTTAGCTTTTAGCAAAATGCAGCGGAGATATGGGAATAATCCTCATCATCTTCGCTGCATTTTGCTAAAAGCTAACTGCTAAAAGCTAAAAGCTTCCTACGGCTTCCTCACCACCCACTTTGCGGCTTCTTTCAGCGTAATCTTTTTACCATACATCAGGATGCCGGTACGGTATATTCTGCCGGCTACCCAGGTAGTGCCAATAAATCCCCCTATCAGGCATAGTAGTGAGAGCGCCAGTTGCCAGTAAGGCACCGTGCCGGGAACACCATAAGGCAGGCGGGCCATCATCACCATTGGTGAGGTAAAGGGAATAATACTGCCCCATACGGCCAGCGGACTACCCGGATCCTGCACTGCTTTCATCATGATCATAATGCCAATGATGATGGGCACTGTAACCGGAATCGTTAATTGTTGTATATCGCTGGCATCTTCATTGGCTAAGCTGCCAATAGCTGCATACAGGGAGGAATAGAACAGGTAGCCACCCAGGAAATACAAAATAAAGCAGGGTATAATCAAGCCCCAGGGAATGCTGCCTACCACGTCCCGCATTTTATGAATCATTTCTACCTGGTCAGCATGACTGGCCTGCGCCATAGCACCACCACCCTGTGCAGCGGCCTGCATACTTTCCGGAGAAAAGAATAACGGTATCAGAGAGTAGATGGCTGTGATAAGGATACCCCATATGCAAAACTGCAGGAGGCCTACAGCTGCAATACCAATGATTTTACCCATCATCAGCTGAAAGGGTTTAACACTGGATATCATTACTTCCGCGATACGGCTTACCTTTTCTTCCATCACGCCCCGCATCACAGAGGTACCGAACAGTAACAACACAATGTAGATGATAAATCCGCTGGCATAGCCAACACCATAGGCCACCCAGGAGTTGCCTTTCTTCTCGTCGCGGCCATTTTTGAAGGTAACTTCCACATTGGAGCGTATACCATCCATTTTGGACTGGTCGATCCCCTGCAGCTCCAGTCGTTTTTTTTCAATGATATCGTTGATATCTTTATTGATACTGCTTTCTACTGTAATACTGGCCTGACCGCTGCTATAGAATTCAAATCCTGAAGGGCGGTTGATATCAAACTGTGGAATGTAGAGCAGGCCTTCATAGCCCTGATCTTCATAGTGTTGTTTGAGGCTGTCGATGTTTTGATCATGGAGATATTTGAAATAGGTTCCTTTGGAGTCCGGGAATTTATTATCAAATAAGCCGCTGTTGTCTACCACTGCAATACGTTTGTGTGCTGAAGACGAAGTAGCCAGCAGGATGGGCACAATAATCATGGCTGCAAAGGCAAGCGGCACCAGCAATGTGGTAACCAGGAAGGATTTTTTACGGACGCGGGTAAAAAATTCCCGTTTTATGATAAGCCATATTTTTTCCATAAGTAAGTAGCGTAATCAGGTGAGTGGCACAGCCGCCAGGTTGGCGTTGGCTGTTTCTGTTTGCTGTACCTGGGTGATAAATACCTCGTTGATGGAGGGGAGCATTTCTTCGAAATAAGTAACCGGGATATCCTGGCGGATGAAATGTAGCAGGATATCGTTGGTGGTACTGTCTTCATTCATTTTTACCGTGAATGCTTTGTCATGTGTTTCCACGATGTTGAAGTGCCAGGTGGCCATTTGCGCCGGGTTAGGCATGGTGCCCAGGCCTATTTTGAAGAGGCCCTGTTTAAAGTCCTGTTGTATCTGTTGTACGCTGCCATCCAGTATCTTATGCCCTTTGTTGATGAGCATGATATGATCACAGATTTCTTCTACCTGTTCCATACGATGGGTAGAAAAGATGATGGTAGTGCCTTGTTTGCTGAGATTAAAAATTTCCTGTTTGATCAGGTTAGAGTTGATAGGATCCAGACCGGAAAAGGGTTCATCGAGTATCAGCAGTTTAGGTTCATGTAGGATGGTGGAAATGAACTGCACTTTTTGCTGCATGCCTTTACTGAGTTCGTCTACCTTTTTATGGTACCAGGAGTTGATATCGAACTTATCGAACCAGTATTTGATCTTTTTGGTGGCTTCTTTTTTGGAAAGGCCTTTTAGTTGAGCGAGGTACAGGGTTTGTTCCCCTACCATCATCTTCTTATAAAGTCCTCGTTCTTCGGGCATGTAGCCGATGTGATGTACATCGCTTTCCGGGTTAAATTTCTGGCCGTTAAAAAGTATCTCTCCTTCATCGGGATAGAAGATGCCGGTAATCATGCGTAGTAGCGTAGTTTTACCGGCGCCGTTGGGTCCCAGTAGTCCGAAGATGCTGCCCTGCTGTATATCAAAGCTCACATCATCTACCGCTTTATGGGTTTGATAATGTTTTTTCAGGTGTTTGACTTCGAGTAAGTTCATGGTGAAAAATTAATGATTAATCGGCAATAAATAATCATCAACGTTTGCCTGCTTACTTATCGCAGTTTATCCGCAATGATGGCGGCTACCCGTTCTCCATCCATGGCGGCAGAAACAATTCCGCCGGCATATCCGGCGCCTTCTGCGCAGGGATACAGCCCGGTTACCTGTGGGTGTTCCAGTGTATCATTGTCGCGGGGAATGCGTACGGGAGAAGAGGTTCTCGACTCGGTGGCTACCAGTACGGCGTTTTCCGTGTAGTATCCTTTCATTTTGCGGCCAAAAGCTTTGAAGGCGCCTGCCAGGCGTTGGTGTACTACTTTGGGTAATACGGTGCGCAGGTCGGCGCTTTGCAGGCCTGGAACATAGGAGCAGTCGGGCAAAGAGGTGGACACTTTTTTGCTGACGAAGTCGGTCATTCTTTGTGCAGGGGCAACGAAATTGCCTCCACCGGCAATATAGGCTTGTTTTTCTACGGCTTGCTGGAAATACATAGCAGCCAGAGGACCATGTTTAGCGAAGGGTACGAAGTCGGATTCATCTACGGTAACCACCATACCGGAATTGGCGAAGGGGTTGTTGCGTTTGGAGGGTGACCATCCATTTACCACCAGTTCGCCCGGATCTGTAGCGGCGGGGGCGATAATGCCACCAGGGCACATACAGAAAGAGAATACACCGCGACCATCTACCTGTTCCACCAGGCTGTAGCTGGCGGGTGGGAGGAATTCGCCGCGTGTAGGGCAGTGATACTGGGCGCTGTCGATCAGTTCCTGTGGATGCTCTACTCTCACGCCGAGGGCGAAGGGTTTGGCTTCCAGCAAAATGCCCTGTTGGTGTAACATGATAAAAATATCACGGGCAGAGTGGCCGGTAGCGAGGATGAGGTGTTTGCCTTCGAATTGTTGTCCGGAGGCGGTTTGCACGCCGGTAACGGCGCCATCTTTTATTTGTATGGCCGATACTTTTTGTTCAAAGTGTACTTCTCCGCCACTGTTGATAATTTGCTCGCGCATGGCCGTGATGATATGCGGGAGTTTGTTGGTACCGATATGTGGATGCGCATCGATCATTATTTTTTCTTCTGCGCCGAAGTGAACAAAAATGTTGAGTATGCGGTTAATATCGCCACGCTTATTAGAGCGGGTGTATAGTTTACCATCGGAGTAAGTGCCGGCGCCACCTTCGCCGAAGCAGTAGTTGGAGTCTGGGTTTACGATACCGGTTTTATTGAGGGCGGCAAGATCTCTGCGTCTGGCGCGAACATCTTTGCCACGTTCAATAATAATGGGCTTCAGACCAGCTTCTATGAGTCGTAGTGCAGCAAAGAGCCCTGCAGGGCCTGCGCCTGCAATCAGTACTCTTGGGGCATTGGCCGGGAGTGAAGGATATACCGGATGGGTATGTTGGCGTTCAATGAATGGTTCCTTTACAAACACCTGTAAGGTGAGTACAAAGAATACCTGCCTGGAACGTGCGTCTATAGAGCGTTTCAGTAGATTGAATCCGGTAATATCAGTGGGTTTCACACTCAGTGCAGCAGCGGCATGCTGTATGATATGTGTATGAGAGGCGGCATCTGCCGGCAGTAATTTAAGAGATAGTTGTTGTATCATGCTAGCGGTTAGGTGGTTATCCTAAAACTGTGGCAAAGATATGGAAAAGCGGAAAGCATAAAGCGAAAAGCTATTGAAGAGAATGGCCGGTGCGTATGTCATTTTCGCAACAGTTATTCGCTTCAATAGCTTTTCGCTTTTCGCCTTATGCTTTGTGCTGCTTAGAACGGAAGATCGTCTCCACCGTCACCGGCAGGCATTTGTGGTGCGTTGTAGTTAGGCATTGGGTCTGCGCCTGGAGCAGGTGCTGCCATTACAGATTCCATACGCCATGCGTCCAGGTTGGTGATGTAATTTACTTTACCATCCTTTTCCCATCTGGTGCCTTTAATATTGAAATAAACTTTAACGTTTTCACCTTCATTGAACCGGTCAACAATACCAGTGCGGTCTTGCACCGACTGAAACTTAATGTAGTTATTGATAACACGGCCATTGATATCATCGGACTTCTCGATAACGAACTCTCTTGTCTTAAAAGTTTCGCTACGTTGTACCGTGTTGTACTTCACAATCAGCTTTCCGGTAATTTCAAAACTCATAGAAAAATTATTTTAAATTCAGAAGGGTCAAAGATAAGGTATTCGACTTAGTGCAGGCAAATATTTTTTATTAACCCAGTGCGCGCGGATATAAAAAAATTGTTTCATAATAACTATTACTGAATTCATTTTTTTTAATGGAGATACTAACATAGTTTTGCACCCTCTCCGGAAAAAGTGTGAATATCTCATACTTTACCAGTGAACGATTTTTTTCGGAAGAAGGGATACAATATTATTTTATCAATTATATATCCATATTTATGATAAAAAGGAGAATGAAGAAGATAAGTGTGCTGTTAATCAATAGGGTTCATAGTATTGAAAACCTTGTCACGTCAGGGCTGTAAAGCCACGGCAGTATTGGAATGAGGAGTTTTGGTACTCTGTAATCAGGAGAATATAAACAAGGGTAGATAAATTTTTTTTTTCAACATTTTCTACAGATATTCGTCATCCTGTCTGAAAATTTTTCAACATCCTGCGTTGGGGAATTTCGAATTCGAGAACTAAGCATCCTTAATTAAGAAACAATCTAATTTTTTTTATCTCA